>NZ_CP110001.1:0-2400000 GCF_025947185.1 Flavobacterium sp. N2038 | reverse complement strand
AAATATCCTGAACTAAATCTTCACATTCATCTATGCTCAGAAAACGATTTGCAAATTGAACAAGCGATCGATAATGCTCGTCAAATATTTTTCTAATATACCTTTCGCCTGTATTGTTTTCGTTTGCAACCAATGCCTATTGTTCGATAATTGATTATAATTTGAGGCAAATTAAATAAATTTAATTCAATATTCCCTAATTTGAGCACGCAAACAAAAGGTGCAGAAAAAATTCATAGGATTTATTCCTAAACTCATGCTTCAATTTTTGTTTGCATATTTAATTCGCCGGCTTTAAAAAAAAATTGATGTTAATTGTATTTTACCAAGCTCTACGAAGTGTTCTCTATAGTGCTCCGCAATCCCGAAAGTCTTCAGGATTACAACAGCGTTACCTATAAAACTCTTCTAACAGCAGGGTATAATGTCTGACAAAACAGATATTATACAGGATATTTTTCTATCTTTGAAATTCAGATTTTTTAATCCGAATAGCTTTATCTTTGAGCCTTCAGGAAATTATCACTCATTATGGAACAGAAAATACATCAGGGGAAAAACGTAAAACGCTTTAGAGAAATGCTTAATATAAAGCAGGAAGCATTGGCTTATGATTTGGGTGAAGACTGGAATCAGAAGAAAATTTCTATGCTCGAGCAGAAAGATGTAATTGAAGATAATTTGCTTAAACAAATTTCAACAGTTTTAAAAATTCCGGTTGAAGCTTTTCAGAATTTTGATGAAGATCAAGCAGTGAATTTAATTTCATGTAATTTCTCTGACAATGCAATGTTCAATAACAAAATTGAGGTTTTTAATAACAATCCGATTGAGGAAATAAAAAAACTTCACGAAGAAAAAATTGCTTTGTTTGAGCGAATGCTTAAAGAGAAAGATGAAATGATGGCAAGGCTTGAAAAATTAATCAATAAATAAGCTTTATAAAAAATATCTAATTTACCCAAGAGACCTAATAAGTCTCTTTTTTTATGCCTTTATTTAAAATTTGGATATGCAGAGATTTAATATAGAAATTTTAATTGCCCAGCTTTTCAGAAATAACTCTTCGTAGAGCGAAGGTATAGATTGTAAAAATTTATGCTGTTAGATTTTAATAACTTAAAATCCTTTTCTCAATGAAATTACCTTTTACAAATCTATATTTTTCAATTTTAGTTTTCTTGATAACATCAAATAATTTAATTTCACTATCGTATTCATATTTTAATTGCTCAACCATCGATACAGAATAATAAGAGCTAATAACAAGTTTTAATTTAAATTCCTCTTGTGGCCTATTATGACTCCTATCTAGCAAATCGAATGCGTATATTAATTCTTTAGATTTTATCTTTTCAATGTTTTTCGGATTGATTTTTTTATCAAATGTTTTCACAATATCAAGTGATAACGAATCTGAACTTAGTAAAATATCTCTTTTATAATCAAATTTCTGTTGATTTTTAAGCATATTTAAAGTATCTCGTAACCAACTTTTAAAAACAATTTCGCTTTTATTCTGTTGAGTAGTATTTTTTTCTTCTTTGTATTTACAACTAATAAAAGTCAATACACACACACCTCCAATTACTATTTTTTTTAGTATATCCATAAGTTTTATAAATGTAAATTATTTTTATTTACTGATGAATTACTTTAGAACAAAATAGACAAAAGTCGGGAGACTTTTATGAAGTTTCGAATTTCAAAAAACATAAAAAATGCGCAAAGTCAGTCCCGAAAGCTTTCGGGATTGCGCAGCTTTTCATAAGGAACTCTTCGGAGAGCAGGGGCAATATTAAAACAAAAAAGATGAGCATTACTGCTCATCTTTAAATTACTCTTGGCTAATGATTACTCTATTTAAACATGTTAAAAATATAGAATCTAATATCACTAACTCTGAAACACTACCTACATTACCCACTCACTTAGAAATACTGCCTCCTACTAGTGTGTTTTTTTAATATATTCTTCTTCCGAAATTAAAGTATCCTTTAAAATCTTTAATCCATTATATTCTTTTTTATAATCATAAATTATCGTAGATGAAGGTTTATAACACTCTAGTAACAAAGTGTCCTTTCCTCCGAAATATATGTCTATTACTGAATCATTGTTACCATGGAATATAGTTATTTCTTTTTCGCCATCAAGAATAGAAACAAAACTAGTTATATCTGATATTGTACTGATTTTATAAAAAATAACTTTAAATTTTTCATTTTTGATTGTTTTTATAATTATTCGATTATTATCTTTTTTTGTTTCATTATTTTTTTTACAACTAAAAATTAATAATAAAATAGTACTCAGTATTATTCTTTTTAAAATTCTCATTTTTTTATATTTAATATTTAATATCTGTTCTTAGAGGAAATGAATCATAAAATCCATGATATATATATGAGCCAGATAAAGTGTGTTCTCCATAAAACGGCCATTCAGAATTATATCCATTTCCGTTATTTTGAGATTGATTATATCCTCCAACTTTAGGCATTACTTGAGTATAGAAAAAATCTTTATTTAATCCCCGCTCCGCAAAGTATTCCCTGCATCGTTCTGTGCTGCGCAAACGTCTCCGACTTTGCGCCTTTCCACCAAATATACTTAAAAACCTATACAATCCCGAAAGCTTTCGGGACTGCCTTTATCCCTAACTTATTTAATATCGATTATCTCGAAAAACAGATTTCAAATCTAAAACATCGACAATTGGATTATCTGCTTTTTCAATAGACACTAATCCGGAATCAAGAACGTAATTTGACGCACTAGAATACAAATATTCTGAAGCACGATTGACATACCCAGCTTTTACCGGATTTAAATGTATATAATCTAATTTTGACCACATAAATTTGTTCGTATAAATCTCTTCTGCGTGATTTCCGTATTGCCAGAACTGATAAAGTTTGTTTCTGGTATGCTTTTCTGCTGCCAATTTAAATCGTTCAAGCATCCATTCTTTTCTGCTTTCCGGACTATTTTGTATTTTTTCTAAAATAGTTTTTGCCGTAAACTTTTTAAAATCTCTTATTAAATCTGATAACTTACCATCTTCTGATTGTATAATCATATGAATATGATTACTCATAATTACATAACCATACAATATCATTCCTTTGTTCTTAATGCAATAATCTAAACATTCAATTATAATGTCTCTATAACTTTGACGTGTAAAAACATCTATCCAATCTACAACTGTTGGTGTGATAAAATGAGGTAAAGTCTGATCTCTTATTACATATCCTTCTTTCATTGTTTTTCTTACAAAAATATAAGATTTTACTTGTTTTTAAAACAGAAGCGAAGGGAAAAAGTCGGGAGACTTTTATGAAGTTTCGAATTTCAAGAAAAAAAAATATGCGCAAAGTCGGAGACGTTTGCGCAGCTTTTCATAAGGAACTCTTCGGAGAGCAGGGTGACTTTTTTGATTTTGGACAAAGCGAAGGTTGTTTTAATTTATTATGCGATTTCACAATAAATCTCTGATTATCTGAAAATGTTAGGTGGAATTATTAACCACCTACACATCTAATACATTACCCAGTTTCTAACTAAAAAATTAAAAAAACTTATCTTTTATATAAAATATACCTCCTATTAATAATCCATATAAAAAAGCACATCCATATACTATGAGAATTATATCTAAATTATTATCCATTATTCCAATTACTGTTACTATACCTAATATAATTAGCAATAAGATATTTTCTGGTTTTTTTAGCCAAATAGCAATTTTGGCTTTCCAAGTAAGTTCTTTATTTCTTTTTTCTTTTTTCATCGATTTTCTCTACAGTTGTTGATGCAGCTCCTGAAGCTGTTGCAGAAGATGCGGAAGACCTAGTATTAACATAGTTATCAAATTTCTTTTTAGCCGTTTTTACATCCGCTTTGGTTTTAGGGGGGGGGCGTTAGAAGTTCGACCTAGCGAATTATTTAATTTTGAATTACCTCCAGTTTCAAATGAATAAATCTTATGTTTAATATAAAAAAGTAAAAGCCACTCCATAAGGAATGGCTTCGTTTTACTAAACCTACACAACAAAATTAGCACAAACATTCATACATGTAATTCTCTTCTTGTAATTGATAGATTGAAAAATACATTCAAAATATAATTTGGCAGTAGCTAATAATTTTAATCACTATTCTATTTGTTCAAAAAAATTAATAAAGAAAAGTTCTTTTTTAATTAAATTAGAGTCAATATTTTTTATCTGGTTATTAGCCGTAAATGTCATGACAATCTTATCTTCTTTCTTTACAAAAAATCTATATAGATAATTTTGAGATTTTTTACTACTACAATTTATTAATGATTTAATTTCATTACATTCCAAAAAAGCTTCTTGTAACTGCTTTGGATTTAATTTTACTTCGTGAATAGTTTTGTTGTCTTCAACTATAAATACCTTGTCATCTTCGATAAAAATCCTTTTAAAGTTCTCCTTATATTCATATCCTGTTGTGCTAGATACACGTATTATATCTAGTGCTTTATTAGATTTTGAATTAAAATCAGAAAAATTATTTAAAATAATTTGACTATTTCCACTGTATTCATTCTCGGATTCAATATTAACTTTTTTACAAATATCGTTTTGAGATTGTTTTTGCGTGGAACATCCAATAAAAATTATTGCAATAAATAATATCTTACTTCTTTTTATAATAGTCATAACTTTCATTTTTAACGTTGATAGTTTTATTTTTAACTCCAGCCTTACCTGAAAAAGGACTGATATACTGTACTTCCAAAGTATATGTTTCTCGTAAAGGAACTGTAACTCCCCTTGAATTACTTACTTCTCCTCTCACAATGTTTTCAGTATGAGATGCGCTTCTCTCATTGACTTCTTTGTTTTGATTATTAGTGTCAAATGTTTTTTGAACTACATCATTAGGATTATCCTTTATAGATACACTAGGCATTTCAATTGGAGAATCCACTCCGTTATCAATATCTACGCCATGACCGACTTCGTGAGCAACAACAAATTCATTTTCTGAACCTTTCTGACTCAAGTCGATATTCATATTTGTTCCATTTCCTCCATTTCGATTTATATCCCCTACAGTTTCCGTTACTGAACCACCACTTCTACTAAAAGTAATATTATGTACGTTTTTCGAGTCTTTTAATTTATTAAAATTATCGCGATGGGTTTTTGAATCTTTCATGAGTTGTCGATTCTCTCTCTTAAATTCCCTTTTCATCTCTCGGAATTCTTTTCGAGTTTGTCCTTCTTGGCGCACATATTTAACCTCCATACCATTTGGGTCAAATAATTCAATTGGATTATTAAAAACATATGCATATGGATTAATTCCATAATATCTTTCTGCTAATGGGTCAATGTTCATCCAGCGACCAAGTGCAGGGTCATAATTACGTGCTCCATAGTCGTACATGTTAAGCTGTAACTCGTCCTGCAATTCCTTACCGTTATACTTATACTTATTATTTGTAGCTAAAGCATCATTATATGCTTTATGCTTTAAACCAAAAGGATAATAATTGTTTTCGTCGATAATTTCAAGAACTTGTGTTTGCGGGTTTTTAGCATAACTAATGCGTATGTTGCCTAAATGATCTTTGTACTGAAACACATACGACAGAGCTCCATCGGTATTTTTTACATATCCCTCGGCTGTTGGGAAAAACTCCAAAACATTGTTTTTGTATTGAAAACCTCCTAAATAATCAGTGGTAGTCGCTATTGTTGCTTCGGTCACAATTTTCTCTAGCTTTTGCCCTGCAGCATTGTAAATATACTCAATTGAATTTCCTGTTCCAAATGATATTTTCTTAGGCAAATTTAAATGATTGTAAGTAATGGCTGTAATATTTTTATTTTTATCAATAGTCATATTACCGTTGTCATCATAACTGTAATCATCACCAGTTTTATTACCATCAATAAAACCTGAATTGTCATTTCCGGCAGTACTTTCTGTAACTTTTGCTAACCTATTTGAGTTCTCATTTTCATATCCATATGTTAAATCATCTATTTTAAAGACTATAGAAGGCGCATCACTGTCTCCATTTCGCTGTAGAAACTTGATATTACCGTTTTTATCATAGCTTACACTTTCGTTATAAGCTCCTGAATTTGGAAATATATCGTTTGGCTTTCCGTAATACGCATCTTTTAGACGGTTTAAATTGTCATATTGATATCCGTAACTACGTAATGAACGATCTGCAGCTGTTTTCCAGAAAGTTTCGGCTATATTTCCGTTATAAAGTGAAACCACATTAGGAATGGCAGTCTGGATTTTATCATAATTAATTTTGAAAGCAAACAAATCCTCCGGGTCTGAGTTTTGCTGCAAATTATCAACTTCATTAATCCCCGTAAGCCAGCCTCTGATATTGTATTTGTAATCTATTTTCTGAAATGGATTTCCGGTACTGTTTCCTACGTTTTTACTTTCTAACTGTCCAAGTTCATCATAAGTATTTGATGCCATAAGCTGAACAATACCACCATTTACCTGATGCGTGTGAGTTAACAAACGATCTTGTGGCGAATAGGTAAATTCTTCTCTTATTACCAGTTCGGCACTTCCAGAAGTACGTTTATGCCTTGTAATGGTATAAAGTGTTTTTCCTGCAAAATCAAGTTTACTATCGCTTAAGAGATAACCTCCTAAATGATTCTGTACATAGGTTCGAACCGGACGGGCTTTGTCATCATAAATAGTGGTACTTGTTTCTCCTGCTATGCTTAAATCAGTACTTACTGCTCTTACCCAGCTGCCGGTTGCTAAAGTTTTTCTATTACTTAAAATAAACTGATCTTCGATAACAGTTGGAATTGCCGGGGCATTTGGATATACATAATCATCATAGTAATTAACCGTTAAAAGTTTAAAGTTTTTAGGTTCGATGTCATTACTATAATAGGCTTGTATGTTGTCAATCGTACCGGAAGTTTGCTTTGTCTCAAACAATACTGATGCATTATTCTGAGCATCCTGAAGTGATTTTCGCGCTGCCGAAGTACAAGTCTGGTTGTTCCATCCCGTATAAACAGGACGGCCAAAAGCATCGTATTTGGTAATCATCCATCCTATAGTCGCATCATCTTTAAAAGGTGAGGTTGCAGGACCTGTTGCCACTGGTCGGTCTAGTTTGTCATAAACTATAAATTCCCATTGCTTTCCCGGAAGTTTTTTCTCTACTAAGCGATTTTTGCTATCATATTTGTATTGGTAGCATAAACCATTTAGAATATCTTCAGTAATACTTCCGGTTACTTTTGGAGGTAGTACATAAGTCAGGTTTCCGTAGCTGTCATAAACATAATAGGTATCATGTTTTTCACCGGCATCGTAGGTTCTTTTCAGAATAACCTGGCCTTCTTTATTCTTAAATTCTTCTGTTCCTACATTGGCTCCGGGAGCGGTGTTCTCATCGTAAGTAACATTTTTATACAATTGATTAACGCCGTAAGTTCCAGCCTCTGAAAATGATATATTGTATAAGCCATCACCAGCATTCCACTCTGCGCCCGCCTGATACAGTTTTACTGCGTCTGCGTCTGCATTGCTCTGATATTCTAATTTTATTTCATGTCCACTGCCTATTGCCCAGGAATTTCCAGGTGCAGCTTGTTTTAAAACTCTGTTTAAAGGTGATAATTCTAATTGTTTTTCTGAAAATGGATTGGACGTATTATCATACTTTTCTTTGTTATAAAAAGCATTTAGAGCATTTACAGCAGTCAGATCATCTATTCGTGGATAAATGGTCCCTCCATTTGAAGATGCATAAGGCAAAAATTCTTTGACTTGTCTGCCAAAGTCATCATATTCTGTTAAGGTTATAATATCGTCACCATTGCCTCCTTGTCCAACAACTCTTGTTTGTACAGGCCTTCCAAGACCATCAAAAAAACTGATGCTTTGATTCATCTGATCTTTTGTCAGGGTATTTAGTTTCGCTGAATTAACTGCTTTTTTAGGAGAGATTGTATATATAAAGTTATCATTGCTGAAAGTCTGAGCTTTTGCACTCCAACTTACACCAAACGATAAAATTAACCCTAATATATATTTTTTCATAAATATGTATGTTTGTCTTTTTTTGTCCTGGATATTTAATTTCTAATCAATTTTACCAAATTGACACTTAGAACACTATTTACTCCAACTAAAGTAATAGCATACGTCTTATCTGCCTGACCAGCAGGAAATACGATTATTTCTGTTCGAGTAATTGGTGTTGGACTTAAACGTTTATAAGTGATCTCAAAAGTAAATGTAGCTCCATTATGCCCTGTACCGTTGGCCATAACATCAATAATGAGTTCTTTGCTTGAAGTATTAAAAAAATACTCATACGTAAAGTCTATAGTGCAGATACCCTGCGCATTGGCATAATTTTGTCCATCTGTATTAAACTTTATGAGCCCCAGAGCATCTGCATCTGCCTGAGAAACTGTCGAACTGGCTGCACCAGCTCCCTGATTGTAAGCTATGATTGACCCAGTCCCTCCGGAAGCGCAATATTTGGTAAAATATCCACTTCTGGCTATACTTTTAAATACACACAAACCATTGGCATTGGCATAGGCCTGTCCGTTATTATTAACATCTGCCTGAGCAAGAGCATCAGCTCCCGCCTGATCAAATACTGAGGTATATTTTCTAGCAGGGACATAATAAGTAACTGAGCTTCCTCCATACGAACTCCCACAATCGTTTCTAGTAAATACTCCCGATTTAGATGTGCTATAATAAGTACACACTCCATCCTCATTTGCCGCATTTTGTCCATATTCCATTATATCGTGTAGAGCTAACTTATCTACAAATGCTTGCGAAACGTCCATCGTATATCTACCTGCAGGTACTGTATAAGTAAAAGTTCCTGGTGTACCACCATCAGGACAGCTATTCCTAGTAAAAGTCTCGCTCATAGCAACATTACTAAAAAAACAACGCCCATTTGCATTTGCATTTGCCTGACCATTAGTATTAAACACGCTTAGTGCTTTAGAATCTGCATCTTCCTGAGAAATCATTGAAGTCTCAATCCCTGCCACCTGGCTAAAATCTACGCTTGTACCTGAACCACCTGGGCTGCAATTATTTCTAATAAAAGATCCACTTCTGGCAATACTTCTAAAAGTACAAGTGCCATTGGCATTGGCATTGATCTGCCCGTTTATATTAAACAAATCAAATCCTTTAGCATCTGCATCGGCCTGAGAGACATTTGATGTTTGAGCTCCTGCAACCTGACTAAAAGCTACACTTGAAGGAACTCCTCCTGGAGCACAATTATTCTTAATAAAAGAACCGCTTCTGGCAATGCTGCTAAAAGTACAAGTACCTGTTACATTGGCATTGGCTTGTCCGTCTTCATTAAATTTAGTAAGCCCAAGATCATCAGCATGAGCTTGAGAAATTGTTGATGTAACAGCACCAGCAGCCTGACTGAAAGCTACACTCGACCCTGCTCCACCTGCAGCACAATTATTTCTGGTAAAGTATCCGCTTCTGGCGATACTACTAAAAGTACAAGTACCTTTAGCATTGGCATTCGCTTGTCCGTCTGTATTAAATTTAATAAGTCCAAGATCATCAGCATCAGCTTGAGAAATTGTTGATATAACAGCACCAACAGCCTGATTATAAACTTCACTTGAAGCAACTCCTCCTGCAACACAGTTGTCTCTGACAAAAGATCCGCTTCTGGCTATGCTCTTGTACATAACTACACTTGTTGATGTATTGTCGCTACAATCTATATTTTCTCCTTTATAATTATAACAATATTTCTGAAGTACATTAAGCTCTTTATCCTTAACGAACTTAAGTCTACCGTATGTATCATATTCATAATAAGTTGTAATTCCTTTTGGATCTGTTATACTTGTTACCCCCACAAGCGGATTATATGTATAAGTAGAAATAAACGTATTGGGAAGAGAATTTCTAAAGGTCTCTAATTCCTTTCGTAACATTTGCTCGGTACAGTTTACTGACAAACAATTATCACTATCCGCATTAGAGAGCGTCTGCAAATTTGTTATCGTTTCTGCAGGAATTACAGTATAAGCAATATTTTCGATCTTGGCAATTGGCTGTGTTTTATTATACCCCCAGATAATAGAAACCGGAGTCCCGCTCTCTGGCGTATATTGTAAAACATTTCCTTTGGCATCGTACAGATCATAGGTCATTTTTTTATCGAGATTTAAGTCTATTCCCGATGCGCCTTTATTTCCATAAACAGATTTTGGAAGAAGCAGATTATTTGTGGAAACACTTTTATCGTAATTAGTTAACTGTTCTGATATTTTGATGCCTCCTTTTAAGGTTACTGTACTTAAAGGAATACCTATCATATTGGCTGACTGTAGTTCCGTTACAAAGGGCTTAGAAACCATTTCCGAATCGCCCGCATAAAAAAATCTCGACTCTAAGGTTTCTTGTTTTGAATTTGTCGTTGTCTGTGAAGTTAGCTGAAGATGAGAAGGATTACTATAATTATAATTAGTCTCTAATATTACTGGATTTTCACCATTTTTATCAAAAGATTTTTTTGTAGTTTTCTTTAAATAATTCCATTGCGAACGAACAGAATACTGATTTACTGAAAACGAACTACTTAGAACTATTTCAAGACAAACAGGTGCGGGATTACCGGTACCACCAGGCAAAGTAGTACCATATGTATAATCTTCACGACTTCTATAAACTACTACGCCGTTTACAGATTTGTCTTTGCTCTCATCATGTTTATATTCATTAGTAGTTTCCTGTTGAATTATATGTTTCTTAGATGATCCAATTTTAAAAATTTTATGATTCAAAAGACGACCTGTTCCAAAACCATTTGTATATGGAGTTGTTTTATCATCTTCACCTTGAATTAAGTAAGGTATTTGATCCTGAGTAATATTGTAAGTAAATTCTTCTCCTCCGTTCTCAAAATTTTCGCCATAACTTTTAGTTACTGATGCATAGCCAAATTGAGCATTTTGGGAGGAATAGATCCTACCTAAATCCGCACTGGAAACTGATAAAAGCATTGACTGAGCCGGATATTCACAATTATTATTTCGGTCAATTTTTCTAATATATGCGAGGGGACCTCTTGATATATAACTTCCTGAATCGTAAAAATATTTTTCAGTTTCAATACGTCCATTAGATAAACTATTATTTATTGTTTTCTGTACCCTAAATCCTCCAACTTGTACATCTACTTCTTGTTGTGTTACTGGATTTTCATAATAATTAAAACTGGCTCCCACCATAACACATTCTGCCGATGATATATTTACGGTTACTTTATAACTTGTGTTGGCTTTTAGTTTAAAAGTAACTGAATCTGTGGTTGGCGAATCTTGATTGAAATTATAATGTTCCCCAATAAGAACTGGTAAATCTTTATCTTCGTGATTCCAAAAACTAACATAAGCATTTGTTGATAAATCTATAATATTAATACTTCCTGATGGGTCATGGGTCGGCTCATAAGTTGGGTCTATATCCCTACAAAAACTGTTAAATTGCGCATAAGTATCTAGTTTAATCGTTTGATCATAAGATGAAAATATTGTATAAGTTTGAGAATCATAACGCTCATTTATGAGAGTCTTAAGATTAATATCCAAACTAGCTTTGTCAGGAAATACTGGAACAGTAACTTTACCGTCCAGATGTGGCTCATATACTAAAGTAGTAGTTCCCTTAGTTGGGTAAATTATCTTTTTTAACAATCCAAAATATCCAAAATTACTGTCTGGATTTCTATTTGCCAATTGAGTATAACTTAAGTTAACAGGGTATTTTACCGAATTAGGAACAGGTGCATCTTCTGTGATTAAAGTAGTGTTGTTTTTTCCATTAAAAAGACCGTAATGATCTTTAGCAAAACTAAAACGAGCTGGTAATAGCTCAGGAGAGTAATATTCAAATTCATGAATTTTTGAATTAATTGAATTACTATGTTCATTAATTTTCGAAAGATAAAAACGTTTCGTAAGATAATTGGGAGATGATCTTATCTCTAAGGGGAGATAATTGTAATTTGAGAATGAATCTCCCGCATACTCTGTATAGCTTAACTTAATTTTGTTAATTAGTTTATCCTTTTTATCATAACAATTAATTTCATCAACTTTCATAAAATTGAAATCATTATCTGAAAATCGTTTTGAATATGTAAAAGTTATTTTTGTATCACTCGAAGTAATTTCTTTCAAAAGAGATTCATTAGAGAAAGAATTGTATTTGGCAGTAGTTAAAGATATCATAGGATGAAAACCTACCTCTTTGTAGCTTAGTGTCTGTTCAAGACCCGAAAGGTATTGTATATTAGCAGGATTACCATCGTAATTAAGTGTTATCTCTTGGTTTGTTGTTGGATCTACAATTCGTGTTAAATACCACGATGTTTTTACATTTGTTGTTCTAGGTCCTTCTTTAGAAAGATCTCTTACTAAACTTGATTCTACCGCACCTAATCCCCCAAAAAAATATTTAATTCCATTTGTGTTGGTAATAATTATTTCAGGATTAGGATTGGCAACACCACTTCCTATATTAAGAAAATCACTCGTGATCTCTATCCTAATTCCTGTAGGTTCTATTTCAACCGGAACATTATTATTATCCAAAAAGAATTTCCCAGAAATACCTCCAAAATTGTAACTGTAGATATCAGGTTGAGTGTCTGTTTCAGGATTATTTGAAGCCTGTTCTAAAAAAGCCAACATTTCACTAGGACTAGATTCTGTATTTGGTTTTTGAAGTCTTCCACGATAATTATCTTGATAATCAAAAACTTGCCTGGTTATAACACCTCCAGCATTTAATGCCCATCCCATCCCTACATTTGATTCATATTGATCCACTTTTACCCCATCAGATGAATAGGATAAGCTTATTGGCAATTCTATATTGCCCGATTTAATAGTATGCAAAGGCATATTAATTATGCCGTTTCCTGTAAATTGATCCAAGGGAACTTGTCCGTATAAACCTAAACTAGCACTGTTAGGTGGGGGAGGAACTATTACAGGAGTTAAACTCATTGGTTCTGGTTCATGCTGGGCTAGTGCTTGCAAAGATGTAAAAGCAACTAAAAAATAAAATGAAAATTTAATTAAAGTCTTTAAAATCATTGAATTCGTTTTTATTTAAAATAATTTATTTAATAGTTTTAATTACTTTCACAGACTCCGTTTTTGTATCCGTTTGAATCTTTATTATATAGATTCCTTCTGTATAATGGCTTAAATCCACAGGAACAGTTCTGCTACTAATCTCGAAATGCTGCAAAACCCTTCCTGCGATATCAATAACACTAGCTGTTCCCTCATTAAAATCATAACCAATAATAACATTGGTATAAGTAGAGGCAGGATTAGGAATAGCTTCTATACTTGCTTTGACTTTCTCTACTTTTGTTTTGTCCTTTAACTTGACAACCCAAAAATCATTACTGCCAATATTCGAGTTTTTATCTTTCGAAGAGCCTGAATTAGAAGTTCCTGCCATCAAATATCCTCCATCACGGGTCTCAATCAACTTTCTAAGAATATCTTCTCCACCGCTTCCAACGGTTTTATTCCATAATTCTTCACCTTTCTCATCAATCTTTAGAGCGATATAATCGTTGATTCCATCTTTTTCTTTGGCAATCAAATTTGTTGCTTTTCCAACAATTCCATTTCTTGGTAATTTGCTTTCTGTTTGGGCATATCCACCAATCAAATAAGTATGATCTTTATTCTCAACCAACGAGGTTAAAATATCAACTTTTCCATAATCAAAGGTCTTGCTCCATACTGTTGCTCCTTTTTCATCTAGTTTTAAAACCCAAAAGTCAGTTCCGTTTCCAACAATTCCTCCCATTGTTGTTAATGCATTCTTACTATTTGAATTGGCACCAATAATATATCCTCCATCGCTTGTCTGATGAATTACATAAGGCTGATCATCTCCATCTGCACCATAAGAATTTTGCCATTGAATTTCTCCAACATCATTAAGTTTTAAAACCCATATATCTCCAACTCCTTTATTGTTATCTTCTTTTTCTCCTGATATAGGAGAGTTTGAATAACCCGCAAGAATAAAACCGTTATCTGTAGTTTGCTCCACGCTTCTTAAGAGATCTGCATATTTACCTCCATAGGTTTTTTGCCACTCAATAACACCTTGTTTATCTAATTTTACAAGCCAGTAATCCATGTTACCTCTACTTTTCTCAGTTTTACTGTACATGTCAGATTTGGTAGTTGCTGATATTTTTTCATTAGATTTTGTGTCTGTAATCGATAGTGGACTGGAACTTGAAGAGCCTCCAAGGATATAACCTCCGTCACGGGTCTCAAAAGCGCATAATAGTTCATCTGAACCATTACCGCCAATTGTTCTTTGCCACTGCTCTCCTCCACTGGCATTTAATTTAATCACCCAAAAATCTGTCAGACCTTTGCATGATTCTTTTTTTTCAAAACTATTATTTGAGTTTGAAGTTCCTGCAAGAATAAACCCTCCATCACTGGTAGTTTTAATACTTTGAAGTAGGTCAAATCCCGCTCCACCAATGCTTTTCTGCCAGTCAAGATCTCCTTTTTCATTCATCTTCCAGATCCAATAATCCAGATCTCCATGATTGTCATCCGTTTTATTTCCTGTTTTATTAGATAAGGAACTTCCTGCGAGAATGAAACCATAATCGGCTGTTGGCTGAGCGTCAAAAAGATAGTCCGCATGTTGGCCTCCGTACGATTTTTCCCAAATAATATCCTGAGAATAAGTAAAAAGTGGTAAAAAAAGAGGTAGTAGTAAGTAAAGTTTTTTCATTAGCATTATAGATTTGGCTTTTTGTGGGCACAAATCTAAATGATGGTTTTGTTAATTTTTTACGGCTTTCCTCATTTTGAGAAAGCTTTCTTAAATTATTACCAAGTTATGTGCAAAAATGCACCTTGACGAGCTAAAAAAATTATTAATGTTTTTTATTTCTAAAGATTTCTTTAAATATTTTACAAGAATTGTCTTGTTTAAATACTAAAAAACAAAGTCAAGGACATTGGACAACATTTAAGGCGAAGCATTTTTCGAAGCCATAATTTACCCTATAATGAATGAGACCTAAAATTGATACATCCTAATTTTATATACTAAAAGAATTAAAAGAAGCAGAACTAAATCGTGATATCTTAAAAAAGACTGTAAGAATCTTTTCAAGGGAGGTCGATAATTTATCTTTTCAAAGTCAATAATCACAAAACTTATCCTTTTACTGAATACGTTTAGCGATCTTAGTTTATATATTGAGTCGTCCTAAAATAGGTTGACAGTTTACAATAAAAATTTATATTAACCAGTCAGGTTTTCTTGGCTGGTTTTTCATGTATAAAGTTAGGAGTTTTCATCATCAAACTTAGATGTGGTCTTTTTGTATTATATATAATTATTGACTCCTTTACAAGCTTTTCCAATGTGGCTCCATCCTTGCATTTATAAATTAAAAACTCGTTTTTTAAGATTCCATTAATTCTTTCCGCTAATGCATTTTGATAGCAGTCATATCCATCTGTCATTGATGGTTTAATATTGTGTTTAGCTAATACATTTTGATAAACCTTTGAACAATATTGCAAACCCCTATCAGAATGATGTATTAGCGGCAGTATCGATTTTCTACTCTTCACTGCCATTTTTAAAGCCTGAACTACACTTTCTGCGTTCATATCATCACTAAGTTTATAACCAACTATTTTTCTACTGTAAGCATCAGTGACCAAGGAGAGATAATGAGTTTTTTGCTGTGATTTTATATAAGTGATATCACTTACGTATACTTGTTCAGGACGTTCAATTTTACATTCTTTCAAAAGATTATCATATTTGTGCAGCCAATGTTTTGAAAAAGTAGTTTTTGTATAACTCTTTATTGGTTTTACAAGTAATTTTTCTCTTCTTAAATAATCAAAAAATGCATCTCGACCTATCTTAATCCCCTTTTGTGAAAATTGATCACAAAGAATATGATATAATTTACGAGTGCCAATACGAGGCATTTCCATTCTTATGCCGATAACCAAATCTCTAACTTTGAGTAGTTCAGATTCTCTTAAGGTAATTCTGTTCTGCCCTTGATAGAAAGCTTGCCTGCTGATCCCAAACAATCGGCAACTTTTACATAAACTTATTCCTGCTTCTTGCCTGAGGCGGAAGATGGTTTGGGAGAAAACTTTTTTCGAATCTGAGTACCGTACTGACTATCAGAGATGTCAATCATGGTATTAAGTATCTTATTCTTTAGCTGTTCATCTGCTAATTCTTTTTCAAGCCTTTTAATGGTTTGTGCCGGAGTTTCTTTAGATTTAGACATAAATAACAAGTTTGGTTTGCTCCAGTCTAAGTTACCAAATTTTCTGAGCCACACCAAAACTGTACTTCTTCCTTGTATTCCATAGTTTTTTTGAGCTTGTCTATAGGTCATTTCTCCTTTTTCAACTTGGGAAATTACAGCTAATTTAAAAGCCATGTTATAATCCCGCTGGGAACGCCTGCCCCCTTTGTTTTCTTTGTCTTTCATTATAAGTCGATTTAGTGTCAACTTATTTTAGGACGAGACATATACTACAAAAAAGTCCTAATATTCATTAGGACTTTTTTATGCTCAGATCCTATCCAAGAAATTTGAAATCAAATCAATCTCAAAATTAAAAGGTTAAGCATTTTCAAAAAGAAATCTGTTTATTTTAAATAAACTATTTTCCCTGCTTTTAAAACCGAACATACTTTACAATTCTTTTTCCCGCATCAAACGCAATAATCATAATCCTAAATAAAAATGCTTACCTGTTTTAGTGCTTCTTAATCAGTCATTAAATCAGATGAATACTTCGTTTTATCTGCGATATTATTCTGAGAAATTTTCTGAATATCTACGAGAACATCAATATCATTTTTAAAAATTATATTTATTGCTTCTGTAATTTCCTCAGCAGTAATATCATTAGAATATCCCGTGAACTGAATTAGCTTATCTTTTCTTTGATGCATTCTAAAACCTGCCAAAGACAATTGGGACAAACGATTAGAAACATCAATATTATTAATTTTCAGATTTGATTTTGTAAAGAAAACTACAGGATTTCGTGCTTCTAAATCTACTAAAAACGGAATTCCATTTTCGATTTTTAAACTACAAAAATCTCCTGTTCTGTATCGTATTAAGGGAAGAAAAGGATTGCTGCCTCCTGTAACTACTAGTTCTCCTCTTTCACCATAAGGAAGTTTAACATCTTTAAACTCATCAAAAATTTCTAAGTATAAATCCGGCCTAATAACTTTGTGACCCGTTTCAGAAGCGTATGCTATATTTCGGCATTCTGTTAAAGAATAAAGGTCTATAACAGGACACTTAAAATAATTTTCTAATTTGTTTTTTGTTCCTTGCGTTAACTTCATAGCCGAAGAAATCATTGCCTTGGGAAACAATTGAGGCTTTAAATCCAACAACGCCATAAAAGCCAATGGATCGCCGGTAAGAATTTGTGGATTGTATTTCTCCAGGTATTTTTTAGCATCATCAGGCTGATTCCACTCTGACGGATTTAAATTTATCTTTAATACTCCCGCACCTTCCAAATAAGTTGATAAAGAAGCATATGTTAGCGTTTTTTCCTGCGCACAAATTAAGGCAATCGCTACTGTATCTTTACCTTCGGTTACAGAAATATCAAAATCTTTGAGAACAGATTCTATTTGTGGCAACCAGAGCGCCTGAGAAACTGCGTCAAAGAGTACATCTAACTTTGGTCCGGTAGATCCTGAAGTATGATATACCAATAACTCTTTTAAATTTGCTTCATTTGACACAAATAAATGCGGAAAATCCCTGATGTCTTCTCGGGAAATGGTCGGAAAAGAATCGAAATCACTTTTTTTATTCTGATAAAAAGGTACTGTTGCAAGACACCATTCTAAATAATCATTTACCCAAACCGGAGTTTGTTCTTCATTCCAAAATACGCTTTCATTGTAATATTTTTTTTTGAGAGAATGAACTTTTGAAAGCTGAACAGCATTTAATCGATCGCCACTTTTAAAATTAAATTTTGGAGCAAGAGCATCTTGTTTAAGTGTATTTAAAAAACTTAAATCATGAAGCAGCGGAAAACGTTCCTCGTCTGTTAATGCTATTTGTGGATTACTACTCGCGTCCATAGGTATTTGCGGCTTCTCTGGCTGCTTTTTCGGCCATTGCTTTTTTAATACTCATTATTCGTTCATGCGCTTCATATGATTGTTTTAAAACCTTATGTCTTTCTGCACTGCTTAAAGATGATAATTTATCAGCTGCCTCATCATAATTTTCTCCATTAGGTACAATTTCGCAGCAATTTAGCAGCAATCGCACCATTTCCTCGGCACGCTCATCATCACTTATCCATTCGTTAAATTTTACATATTCAGAGGCCAAAGGTAATTCTACAAACCAAAAATTATACAATTTATCCTCAATAGCCGGAGTGTTTATAAAATCCTGGTGAGAAAGCAACCACGCAGCAATATGAATTGAGCGCCAATGATTATCATCAACAGACTTTAAATCAGAATGGGAAGGAACTTTAAATTCATTTCTTAAAAAATCATTCGTGACAACCTTATAAGTGTCGTATACCAAAGCTATCGAATTTATTCCATCTGCTAAAAAAAAGTCAGAAGACAACAAATAAGCATCCGGACATTTCCTTAAATGAGTTACAAGCTCAAAAACATCATATTTAGACATAGGCATAATTTTGTTGTGAAAATTCGGATGCAAATCTTAAAAGTTCTTGTTCATTTGTAACATAGTAGATATTCCAGCCCATCTTTTGTAACCGAATCACTAAATCGTTATGATAATCAGGACGGGAATGCAAAACCATTGTTCCGTGTCCTCCGGCGTTTTTTAAAGCAATTTCGGCCAATTCCCAGTGTGTTTGCTCTTTTTTTGTATCTGCATTTAACATACTAAATATATCATTGTCGGTAACAATTACAATATGTGATTTTTTATTGGGTTTCTCTTCAAATGGTTTTCTTAACCGCTCAATTCCGTAAGCGTAGCCAGTCCCTAAATAGGACGTTAATGTGGTTAATAAATCTGTTTCATCTGTAATAAAACCATCTGTTTCCAGATAATTTCCAGGCTCGCCGGAAAGACATCCCATAACAGCTGCTCCGGCACGCAATGCAGATAATCCTATAATGGTTGCTGCCAGAACTGGCCATGAAAAATTATGTTTGGGATTCATCATAGAGCCCGAGCAATCGATACCCAGATAAATATTTAAAGGGCTTTTTGAAATATTATGATCAGAATCTGAACCATATGTTCTTTTTTGGGTCGTTAATCCCGGAATAAGCTGGGGCGACAAAATTGCCGATTGCAGCCAGTCTACTTCTTCAATCGCATCTCCAATATCCCAGGTTTCCAATCCTTCCGGTAAATCGAAAGACAGATTTTCAGAAATTTCAGAAGGAAAATCAATCAGATGAGGCAAAGCAATTTCTTTATAATAGGTATTAACCAAACGTTGTTCGTCTGCATTTGGATTAACCTGTTTCATTAAATCAATATAACTTCCCGGTCCCATATAACCATTTCTGGGACCAAAGCCGCCAGCATTATTTCTTTCTATACCTAAACTATTCTTTTTCTTTTTATCCTCTTCCGTTTCTTTTGAACTGATAGCTTCTTTTCGCATATCAATTACCTCATCATAACCTTCCAAATCGAGTTCGGTCATGCCTGAAATATCCATTGCACCTATTCCGGCATCTTCTGCATCTAATAAAATTAAAATCTTTTTGCGTGCATCCTCAAAGGCTTTGTCATCCATTAAATAAGGATATAACATCACGGCAAATCTGCCTCCGCCGTGAATCCAGCTCTTTGAATAACTTCTGATTAAAGAAGCCAGTAATGAAGCATCTGCATCTATCTTTTTACTATGAAATGATAAATTGATAGCCAACTCACCACGATTTAGACGCCATAAATATTCATAAGTACGCATCATCAATGTCCACAATTCAGAAAAATTATCCTCTGAATTAATTGCTTTAAAAACTTCTGAGAGTCTTAATTTATTGGTGCGCTGTAATTTATCATTGATTAAAAAATCAGTATATAAATTAGAAACCATTGGCGCTCTGTCCTCTATTCCCGGCAGAGCAAAACGAATCCTGTTCAGTAAAATAGCATTGTCGTATAAATTTGCAGGTGCAAAAATATGATGACCAATTTCGTGTGCCAATACTTCGAGTGCGTAATCGGTAATTCCCTGTTCTGTAATCTCTTCTAAATTAATCACAATACGATGGTCTGTTAAGCGAATCATCGCAAAACTGCCCGTAAGTCCTTCTTTTTTTGCTTCCTGATGCGATAAACACCAAATAGGTTCCTGCAAACGCAAGAAAGGATTCCATTCCAGTTTTGCCTGTTGCCATTTTGATTTCCACAAGGCTAATGTTTCCTCTATTTCAGATTGACTATGCATTTGCAAAACTAAATAAATATAAAAAATAAGAATTATGAAGCGTAAAAACCAGCGTATCTTTTGTTGCTACTACTGACGAAATAGTACTTCCGTCAATTTTATCATGCTCTTTTCCAATCCATTTTTCTAATGTCTCGAATCGTTTAGAATGAGATAAAATATAAGATGTATCAACAGTATTGGCTGAGATTAAAACTTTTCCAAACTGGTCTGCAAAAAGCACATAATTACTTTTTGAATCTGTTACAAATATATTTCCTTCTATCTCTGCCAACTTTGGCGGATGTTCAAAAAAACCAATTGTACCTTTAAAACCTCCCTGTACTCCTTCAAACTTTGTATGGCTATTGGTCCACGGGTTTTCAAAAACATGAGCTGTATTTACTGGAAAACCTATTGCATTCACAATCGTTTCTTTCAAATTTTCAGAAAGCTCATTGTAATCTGTTTTCAAACGAATTCTTAAATGTGCCAAACCGCACTTCCATGCATAAATACGCCCTATAATTTTAAAGTCGTCAATCGTTTTAATAGCTGTTGCACTTGTTTGGATAAGTTCACACCAATCTATTATTTTTTCCGGGGCATATACATGAAAATTCGAAAGCACATCATTCAATAGTGAAATCGTTTTTACCGGAAATTTCACCACCAAATTTGGCATTTGTATCATTAACAACCAGGCTGCTTTGTATTCATCTTTATAACGAATTGCCTGTCCGCTTCCAATTAATTTAAGAGATTCCAGATAGAGTGCTTTTACCACTTCATGAATTTTTTCCGGGGCTGAATTTACAGCCACCATCGCTTTCACAATGGGTTCAACAACTTCTGTCATCCATGAAGCAATGACATGAGACGGCAAACTGCCATACTTCATTTCGTTCTCATTGTACCATTGATTATACAATGTACTTTTTTCACTTAGTTCTGCAATAAGTTCCGGAAAGCTTATTTTTTCCATTGCAGCCATCTTTTGTAATTAGTATATCGTTGATGCAAATACTTTAATTTTAAAATATCATCGGCTCTGTAACCGTATAGTTTTTTCTCTTCAGACCATTTTTGAAGTTGTTTCTCGATCTTTAAAAGTCGATTATCAATTTCTTTTGAAGAGATATTTTCAAGGCCTTTTTTAAACTCTTCTTCAAAATCATCAACAGGATCATTACGATCTAGATCCTGACTCAGATATTCGTTGCAAGACAAGTCAAATAAGTTTCGTAACCACACAATTCTATCCACTCTATAGGCTTCATTACCCGCCTGATCAAAAAATGGTGATTCTAAATGTGGTGTTAAACTATCGTGCAAAACAAATGGCAAAACTTGCCTGATGTCTTCTAATTCTACTTTTTTATTCCCTCTGAAATAAGCCAATGCTTTAGAAAACATAAGTAAAGTCATGATTTTTCTAACAGATAAACCGTTTTTTGCCTGCGATCCTAAATCTTTAATTGGGTCTTTTCCTGTTTCTTTTCTAAAAAGAGTACGCATATCTAAACCTGACAATTTTGCCGTGTCTTTGGTCATATATTCCAAACGGTTTGAAGCAGGTTCAAAAAACTCAAACTGACGACAAAAAAACTCGATTCGTTTGCGTAATCCGGGTTCTATTTGAATTCCTCTAATTTGTTTATTAACAGTTGACAGCTCTTCTTCAGTAAAAATAATTTCTTCCGGAATTATTGATTCCGGTTTAAAATTAAGTTCAATACGCTGCAATAAGTCCTCTACAAAACGGGTATTAAAATGCATAGCTCTGATCACGATATCAATCCTGTCCTTTAGGGCTTCAATAACCTGATAAGTTCCTCCACCTGCATCATCGTTGGCAGTGAGATACCACGCTCCTTCCGGGCATTCATAAATCTGATCGAAGATTTCTGCATAATTGTCTGCTAAAACAGTTAATAAAGCAGATTGTGTTCTGGTAGGAATTCTATTGTATTCATCAATAATTTTTACTCGCATGCCTAACCATTTTCGCCAGGCAATTCTAATATCTGATGTTTTTTCTGCCTTTACCATATCTGATGGTAACGGATGTCCTAATAAATCTGAAATCGTCATTTGTGGCTGACCGTGCTGAATAGCGCGCATAACATCTTTCTTATCATAGCCCGCCAGTAAACCCATTAATATAGATGTAGCAGTTTTTCCGCGTCCCGGTCCACCAACAATAAGACACTTACCTCTTGTTGCTAAATTCAGTAACGGCATTAATACAAAACTGGAATAGCTTTGATCGCTAGGTAAGTGAACCGGAACTTTACTGTCTCCAAATAAAAACTTTTTGGCATCACCATCATTAAACTCAATATCATAATACGGACTTATAATGGCTGTATTCGTGATCCAGAAATAAGCCTGACGCAATTTTTCATCTAAAGAAATTGAACCGCCCGATTCGTTTTGTGAAATATCGCTTGAATAAAGATCTTCTATTTGAAATTTCTTGTTGATTTTGGCTTCTTGCGGATTCGTAGGTGATTCCGGGACTTTCTTAAAAAATCCCATTGTTTTATTTATTAAATCAGACATCGCTATATTTTTGTTCTAAGTTACTTAAAATTTACTATTTTCTGCAGCAGACAATACTTTTGACACCTCATCAATTCTTTCATCAACAGTACCTTTTAGCATATAATATTTAAGGTTTCTAGCCTTTAAATCCTCCAGAATTTTTTCCTGAAATTCTTTTCTTTTCACATCACCAGATCGGTCCCAGGTATCGTCATAAGGAATATCCGTATCACATACAAAGATAATATCATGCCTGTTTTCGGCTACTTTTGCTAAATTCTCCAACTCCAAAAGGGCGCTTCCATGATAATCTAATGAAAATAAATAGGTGGTAATGGCATTGGTATCAGAAAACAAAAACCGATTGGACTGTAGAATCAAATCATCTTCTCTTTCGATATGGGTTTCTGCTATTTTTAAAAGATCTTCCAGCGTTAATCTTTTGTTTACCTGATATTGCTCCCAATACTCTCTTCCGTATTCAGGCATCCATTGGGTATCAAAATGAATGGCTAATTTTTCCGCCAAAGTAGTTTTACCGGTTGAAGGTGCACCAAGTAATACCACTTTTGTGATCAAATCGGTATAAACTGCAGGATGGATAAATTCCTTATTTTTAAATGAATCGTTTCTAATTTTTGTAGCAGATATCGGAATGATATTTCGATCAATATCAACTTGCCTGTTAATGGCATTCAGTGCAATACTCATATGAACACCGTAAGGTTCACTGGAATAAAAATGGGAAATCGTACGATTGTCCAGAACTTTTAGGACATAATCTTCCTGAATCTTCATAATCTCTGGAGTATAACCCGTATCATTAGGTGAATTTACCCCTTCGATGACCAAAATTTGCGGGTATATTTTACGAATCCAGCCCGCTCGGGTTGCCAGAGGAATATTTATTACAGGGTCGTCATAAATTAGCACGATTAATTCATCAACCTCTTTAATGGCAGTTTCAATTAACAACTGATGCCCTTTATGAAAAGGTGCAAATTTGCCCAATGTTAATCCAACTTTATGCTTGTCTTTCATATACAAATTCTTCATTATATGCTTTTTTCCATTCCAGATAACCCATTATAGCCATTATTAAGAAAAGCGTATATAAGGCGCTTGTAAAATATAAGTCTTTATAAAAATAGATGCTTATGGCAACCACATCGACTATTATCCAAAATAGCCAGGAACCTAATATCTTTTTTATCATTAAATATTGTGCAACCAGACTTGCAATGGTGATAAAAGCGTCTTCATAAGGAAAAGAGGCATCTGTATTTGTTTGCATAACATATCCTAAAAGGGCGGTTGATAAAACGGTCAAACCAATCCAGAAAGCCGTATTGGTTAGCAATGTGATGCGCAATGTACTTTTATTTGAACCACCGTACTTCCAACTGTACCAGCCGTAAACTTGCAGAAATATATAAATAATATGCAAAATCATATCAGAATATAATTTTGATGTAAAAAAAACAAAGCAATAAAGTACTACCTGAAGTAAGCCAAAAAACCAACACCAAATGTTTTGTTTAATGGTAAAGTAAACAGAAAGAAAACCGAAAATTGCGCCAAAAATCTCTATAGTTGTATCCATAATATTGGTATAAATATAGGATAATGGATTAAAATTTTAATTGATAACAAATAACATTTGTCTAATTAGTATTATTTTCCGTAAAAACTTTTTAAAACGATCCCATTTTCGCCATTAATTCTCATTTTTATTAAGATAAGAGAATGCAGATTATGTTTTTAAAAATGACCGTTATTACATGTATTAATTGGGCCCATCAATTGTTGGGTTTGGATCCAGTTTAAATTTATTTGTTTTTACATTAAATGTGATAGTCAGATATCCTCCCATTCTTCCAACATCATTCCAGACAATAAACTCTTTTTTCTTAGGATCAAAAACTTCAACGTTATCAAAAATTATTGTTATTACGTTACCGGTTAAGGTTTCTATTTTTGAAAAATCGATTACTTGAAAAACAGTATTATCTTTTTTACTGATAATTTTCAATCGATCCATTTGTGCCTTATCGTGATTTTCTTTTTTTGAATAAACTCCAACAAAATAAAACTCTGCTAATGAAGCAGCTTGCAAAATTTCGATATTGCAAAATTTATTTTCTTCTATCTGATCTATTAAAATAGAACTATTGGTTAATTCTAAAGGGAGTTTCTTATTTGTGGAAAGATTTGTCCAAACTCCCTCACATTTTTCTTTAGAAAATTCAAACTCAAATGTAGCGGTATATTTTCCATTACTTATTTCATACAATAAGACTTTATTCTTTTTAAAATCAATTGTTCCCTCAAGTCTAATTGGATTATTGTAGTTATCATATTTATAAACTCCGATAAGATTCAAATCCTTTTTCTTTTTTTCGCCAAAATAGCCATCTTTAATTTGAAAAGACAGGGAAATGGGGTATTTATCAATTTTGCCTTTATAGCTAAAACATTCGTACCAGCCTGCATAAGTGTTTGTTATGATCATTAGAAATATCAAAACTGCAACTATTTTTTTCTTCATATTTTGTTTGTATTACTTAACTAATCAATGCACAGTTAGTTTTTATTCGTTTACCCATTTGATATAGATGTTATAAA
The DNA here is from genome assembly GCF_025947185.1 of Flavobacterium sp. N2038. NCBI lineage: Bacteria > Pseudomonadati > Bacteroidota > Flavobacteriia > Flavobacteriales > Flavobacteriaceae > Flavobacterium > Flavobacterium sp. N2038. The sequence goes on along the minus strand of NZ_CP110001.1, from coordinate 2,374,288 downwards.
AAAAGAATTGAAAAACTCCTCCTGAGCTTGCCTTTCAATCTGTCTGAGGCAGGCTTCTTGTTAGCGGTAGTTTTTTTCAATCTCATCCAGGTTTCTATTGAATTTGTCAAAAATAATTTGTTTATCTGTAAAATTACCTGGTTTCCATTTTTCGATCGTTGTTATTTTATTCTTGCTATTATAAGTTTCACTTGAAATTAATGTTCCTCTCATCGGATCTTTAAAATTAAGATCTGCTTTTGTGTTTAAATATTTTTCTAGCATTTTTGGTATTTCCAAAAAAGACTTTGTTTCATTAGTAACATCAATTATTTTGCTTTGAGCATCTTTTTGAAATAGTTTATTTAACCACCACTGTTTTTCGTATTTTGTATATATAGGTATTGTATTCAAATAGAACTTATAACCTACATAATGCTCTGTAAAATCACTACTAACAATATAATTATAATAAATAACAGCCTCAATTGATTGCCAGCTTATAAAACAATCCTTGCCAAATAGAGGCATTTCAATTGTAATTCCTTTATCATCAGAAAACAATCTGTTTTGTCTTTCCTCAATTTGTTTTTGTTGTTTTTCGGAAATTGAAAATCCGAATATAAAACCATACATTAAGATTAATAGAAAAAAGGCAAATAAAGAAACTGTGATCCAGCCAAATAAATCAACATTCCATTTTAATTTAATAGCAAAAAACAGCACTAAAAACCCTATTATTGAAAATATTGAAAGTGGCAAAATAAAAAAAACTAAACGGGAATGTTCCATTATCCATCTCCTTGGTTTTATCATCCTTTTTCCATCAAACCATTTTAAAATATTTTCTTTTAGAATAATTACTATTGAAACGATAACAAAAACAATAGGAATTATATATAAACTGAATGATTTATATCCGCTTTTGATATCAAAAAAGATCATTGTTAAACTCAGTATTAGTATAAAAATACCGACTATCTTCGTAATTGTTTTTTCATTTAGATTCATGCTAATTAATGACGATTGTCACATTGAAGAAAAATCTCTTCATTTGATTTATCAATAATTGAAATTCCCGGACATCCAAAAGAAATATATTCAAAACCAAAAACTACAGCTGGTTTATTTTTAAATAGTTTTCCTGTCCATTGATTAATTGCATCCTGCCCCTCTTCATAATTCAAAGGAGCGGGAGAAGTACCTTCGCCTTGACTGTAAAGTTTTTCAAGTATGATATCTTTAGTTTTAGAATTGGTTACTAAAAGACGTCTGGCATAAATTACTTTATTATCATCCAAATAGTCTTGCAAAAAATATAGGTGAATTTCTGTTTTAAATAAATATGTATTACCCATTACTGCATTTTTTAACAAAGTACGATCTTCATTTTTCATTGGTTTTGATGGATATTCTTTACTGGCAATTTTTTTCCAGACAATTGGTTTTAAACCTTCTTTTGAAAATGGATTTTCTTTACCAATATAAACTAATGCATCTCTAAAATATTCGCTGAATCCATTTAAGTTTTTCTTGTTGATTTCAAATCCAATCATAAAATCATAGCTATGATAAGGCCAATCTTCTTCTGAAGAATATCCATTTAACATTGCAGCGGTTTTTAGGTTTTTCACAGCAAACGAAGCCAATTTATTCTTAGCATAATCGAATACAAAAACAGAATCGGTTTCGGATATATTGGTTTTAGATAAAAATCTTTTTCTGTAGTTTTTATCAAAAGTAAAATACTGAGCATTGTATTTTCCTAGTTTTTCTATGTTAGGCAAAGTAAGTGTGTCCTTTTCATCATTTATAGGATAAATATCCGAAAGGGAAACAAAAGCAACATCACTACTGTCTTTTGGAATTAAAGTAAACAAATTAATGCTTCCTTTTTTGTGCGTTTCTACTTCTCCTTTTTGTATTGAATCGGTTTCGGCTCTCCTATTTTCGACTGAACTCAATTGAGCATTTTTAGCATTCTCTTTTTTATTGCAGGCAAAAAGCATTAGTACTAAGACAGCAGATACAAGGCGGGTTATTTTCATTTCTAATTCTATTTTTGGTTTTTAAGATGATATTTATACAAATGGCTTTTTTAAAGATATGTTTTTATTGTTATGTTTTTTTATTCTTGAAATATAATTAATCGATACTATTACAGCAATCGCTAAAACTAAAACGGGCACGATAGAAAATGAGATCGTATAGAGAAATTCTTCCTCAAAATAATAAGTACTCCATGGTGATTCACTATCAATAAAAACAATGTAATTCAAGAAACCCCAGATCGAAATTAAAAGTATCTGTTTGATAGTGCTTTTTAAGTATATCTTTTTAATGAGAGAAAGCAATAGAAATACTATTGTTAAGAAAACGGCTATCTGCAGTGACATTAAATAAACACTTTCACTAACAGTGCAATCTAAATACCCTCTTGATATTCTTTCGGGAAAATCTCCCACGGACCAGCAAAATTCTATAAAAGTAATAGTAAAAAGTATTAGCCCAATGAATAACCTTTTCTTTAAAACCGGAGTTGTTTTATTTTGAGCTATTTGTTTCATTAATTTTAGTCTTATAAATCTCTTTCAGTGTTTCTTATGCAAAATAATTCAACTTAAATCTAAACCCGTTCTTTCACAAAAGTACTTGTTGTACGAAGTGGCATTTTCATTTTATAGTTACCCAACGTACTTTATGGTTTCTCAGGATATAAATCTTTTAAAGGAATGACGATACCGTTTTTAGAAATTTCGCATTTAGCATAGGCCTTTTTATGTAGTTTTAATGTCAGGGTTATGGAGTCTGATACGTTGGTTGCATTTAGTTTTCTAAAAGCACTCAAAACTTCAATTGGACTCAATTCATATTGGATATCATATTTATTCTTATTTTTATTTTTCCAATAAATGTAAAATGTTTCCGGAATATTTCGAACTGCGGCTATGCCATCATCTTTTAAGATTTCTATTTTATCATTTTTAAAAGAATAGACATAAACACTTATTAGTACGTCTTGTTCTTCTTTTTCAATCTTCAGAGACCATTTGTATTGATTTTGAAGTAAGTCTGAATAATCGGTGATACTCTCAATACTTTCATAACGATTGTACTTTCCTCCTAAAGATTTTTCATAAACCAGCATATCTAAATCTCCAGTAGTTTCTTTTGCAGTAAATGTTTCTAAAAGCTGGGGCTGAGCATTTTCTTTTTCACCTTGAATTATTTTCAAAAGGATTTTACCTTTCGGTCGTATTTCTAAAATTAAATTAGGAGCATCATTCTTTCCTTTAACCCAATCTTCCATTTTTTTGTATAGAAGCGGAGTTGTGAGCACATAAAATTTACGTTCATCTATGGAGAAATATTTCAAACTTAAAGAATCGGGCAAAAGTTCTTTCTCCCAGATTTTGAAATAAACAGAATTTTCGCTTTTAGCACTTGTTAACTGCTTTGATTCGGAATCAATACCGTGTGTGGAATGGTTGAAATTATTATAAAAAACGGCATCTATAATTTTTATAGTATTTAAATTTCCTGATAAAGAATCTTCTGCTGAACTATGAATTTCTGCATTCCAAAGCATCTTATTCTGTTCTTTATTTTTAAATCTTACCGCGAAATTGAGGATAACTAATAATCCTAAAATTACAGCTAAAAAAATATTGATATAATCTAATTTTGTTGTCTTCATACTCTTTTAATGTTGATATGCTCCTCCCAAAGCAGTTAAAAAAGACACTGCAACAAATATGATAATTGAAACAACCAAAAGAAATATCGAAAAGTTTCGAAATTCCTTTTTATAGGCCATGTCTTTAACAAAAGCCAAAATCACAAGTGCACTTACAGGAACCATAAAGCAATAAAAAGGCATCAGTAAACCTGCATATTCAGACGATGGTACGATCAAATTGGTGTACTCTATATAAATATATAATAGTATTTCTATGCCAAACAACAGGATAACCGTAATGATGGGATTGCTTCTCATTGATGAAATGTGTTTCGATTTAAAAATTTCCTTATTTTGATTTTACAAATGATAAATATTTTTCGTCGCATTGTGTAAAATGTTCATATTCATTCATTGAGTTTCCATAATTCTGAATTTGAATTTTATTTGTGCTGTACATCCCTCCCATTTTTCCAAAGCTGAGATAGATAACATCATCACTTTTTTCCGTTTTAAGTTTCCCTTTTGAAATTATTTTATTCTTATCAAAAATTAAAAACAAATACGCTCCCGCTTTCTTTTCGATTTTAATTTTAAATCTCGAATTTTCACAAGATGTCAGAACATAAACTCCTGTAATTTCCTGATCGGTACTAACTGCAAATTTATCTTTGGTCTGGTAAATACTTTTAAAGCTGACTAATGATAAGAATGCTGTCGCTACTATGATAGCAAATGCTATTTTTTTACTTAATTTCTTCATTTATTATTGTCTTTTAGTTTTTAGAAAATGGTCTTAGCTTTCTTTGCATCCACACAAAACAACATTATAGTTTTTATCATTGTCATCTGTTAATTTCAAAATCATCAATTTTCCAGCCGTTTTTTTGTTTTACCAAGGTAAAAACTGCCTCGTATTTCTCCCCTTTTTTATCTTTAAATGTAATTTCCCAATCTTCTTTAATGGTTACTTTCTCTCCAAAACTACCGCTGCCTCCAAAAGCTTTTATGTCAATAATGCTTTGATAAAAAGGCAAATTACTTTCGATCTTATTTTTCATTTTTTCGGTGCAATACTCTTTTGCCGTTTCAATTTGCTGCTGTGCAATCGCATATTGGAAAAAGGCAGCAGTATCATTGGCACTTAATTTAGAAATAAAACCAACCGAGTTTTCATCTTTAATTAATTCGCATACCATAGTTCCGTTTTCACTTGTAATGGTTACAGTTTCTCCTTCATACTTTACTCTGATTATTGATTCTTTACTATCTTCTTTTCTGCTGTGTTCTGTACGTTTTATGATTTTGATAACTCTGTTTTGATTATCATATTCGTTAATAATGCTTTCGGTACGATTATAATTTTCCCCTACGAAATATTTCTTCTCGTACAGTAATACAAAACATTTCGGGTTGTAAACGGTTTTTATTTCTTTCCGAACCTCATAACTTCCAAATTCAAAATCAGTTTCAATCATTGTATGATCTTTATACACATATTTTGCACGTTCTTTCTTTGTGTATGAAGTCGTATCTTCCTTCTGAATTTTTTCCCAATCTTTCTTATACCCGAAAAAGTTATTCAGATCGGTTTTCTTGTAAACAGAACCATTAATTTTTTCAATAAGAATATCTTTATTCTTAAAATTTAAAAATTTATTAGTTCTGAACACTTCATATGCATCTGTCGAAAGTTTCTCTTTTTCTGAAGGAGAATAAACTTCTGAAATAATTAATGGTTTAGGGTTTTCCTGAGAATTACATCTGAATAAGGATGCTAAAAGCATAAAAATCAAAATATTTTTCATCACTATTAGGTTTGTTTTTTAAAGAGATTAACGGACCGGTTTGGGTCTGATGATATATAAACCAGTGTTTTTAATTATTGGCTCTATAATTTCTGTACTATCATTTCTATAACCGCCTATATCCAGATCATAATCTATAAAGGCTACTTTAGTATTTTTTCTAAGGTGGACTGGCAATTCATACAAATACAAATCGTATCTGCTTTTAGGCTCTAAAAAATATTTTATTGCTTTTTCTTTAAAAAACAACTTTTCATTATTGTATGTCAATTGAAAATAACCCGTACATATAAATGAGGGGTTTATCCATTCTGGCAAATCCCAATAATTGCCTTTATAGTAGTAAGCTTCTTTTTTATAAGAGAGCAACTTAAATTCATTTGATGTCTGATAGTTAAATTTTCGCTCTTTTAGTATTTGGGTATAATACGTATCTAAATATTTATCATCTATTTTATTTCCGATTTGTTTAGTTGAATAGACTCCATTTTTATGATCCTTTAGTACCATTAATCTTTTATCTGAGAATTTTGCGGGGAAGTTTTCAAAATCAATTTGTCCAATAATATCATCTACGTCCAATGTTAACTGATGTGTAAATCGATAATCTCCTTTTTGAGAAAACAATAAAATCCACTGGTTTTTTACTTTGAAATACATGGGGACGCAATCCCTTTTAAAATCAATATTCCTGCCGGTATCATATATTACAAGTTCAGCTTCTTTATAGTATTTTTCGAAAATAGATTTAAAATCAAGGTCATTTATTTCATTTTCAGCATTAAGTATTTTAGAAAAAACACAGTACTCTAGTTGATCTCCCGAGAAATCGTAGACTCCTTTTTCGGCAAATACATAAGGCGAAAAATTGGCAAAATCAAAAACAGATGTATATTTCTCATTCTGCAAATCGGCAGAAAACATCACATTCCCATTAGCGTCTATTTTAGTCAATCCTCGCTTGTTTGCGATGTAAAACTCATTTTTTATACTGTCAAATAATATCGGAAAATCGCCTGTTACAGGTACAATTTCATAGTCGGACGATTGTACTCTATCTTGCAGCCCTTTGAAATTTTTATAAGCCTTAGGCCTAAAAAAATCCGCCGTACTAAGGTTATTTAAGCTGCATTTTTCTATTATCAATAAAATAAAAATGACTAAGACTACTAGAAGCATAGTGGTTGTTTTTTTCATTGAGGAGATTTCTTAAATTTCAGCTTTATAATAAAAATAATCTTTTAACTCTTTTCCATTAGAATCAAACCCAATTGATTTAGATGCTTTTATATAAATTTCAGTATTATTTTTCCATTTAATTTCTTCGATTGAGTTATCACTTTTTGCAAAACAGCTTTTATATTCTGTTAGAAACCCCGGAGGATCATTTTTATCGTTGACTTTTAAAATTACAATTGTCAGATCTTTAGATTCATATTCCGGATTCTGAAAATAAACCATATACTTACCATCCGGTGAAAGTTCCGGAACAGAAACACTTGAATCTCCTAAAGAAATAATCTTAAACAAATAATTGTTTGATAGGTCTAATAATTGCATTTCAGAAAATCCCATATGATCTGCAGTACTTAATTCCTGCAAAGCAACCAAATCTAAACTTGCGCAATTTCCAAAATACTTATAACCACTCCAGCTCAATTCTCCTTTGTAATCTTTATATTTCCTGAATTCAAACTTTTGATTTGCTCCCTGTATATAAAGAAAATCATTGTGCTCTTCTATTTTCGCTATTTTAAAACTTTCAGTCAAAGGGATCCTATTATACTCTGTTTCTTTGATACTGTCTAATCTGAAATTTGGAAGATTCTGTAATTTTTCATAGTATCCTATTTCGACAATTTTACTATCTTTTTCAGAATTCGCCTCATTATGAGTTTCTAAAGCGGTCGTCCTGATACCTGCATTTGTAGTCGTGTCTGATTTTAATGATAAGTGTTTCTTTTCTGTTGCTTCTTTACAGGAAACAAAAAGTAACAATGCAAAAATGAAATATTTTAAATTCATGAAATTGTAAATTAACTATTAGTTAAAAACATTATTTGCTGTATTAAAAACTTTGAGGAAAGTTATAAATAATCAATACTAAAACAACAATTACAGGATAACCTATGCTAACTAATTTCTTCAAAAAAAGCTTTTTACCTGATTTCCGAAACAAACTTATTAAACAGATTAACCAAATGATTGGCATTAAGAAAGGGAAAGGCAGCAAAACCATTAAAAACGGAATCCAGAATTTATCACTCCCATAGTTTTCATTATACCATCTGGTTATAAAAATGGGCGTTAGCTTTTTTTCTTCAAGTGCCTTTTTAAAAGCTAGCTCGTTATGAAATTCGTCTATCGCATTTGTTTTTTCATTAATTATAAAAAAAGTCCCCTCTTCTCTGGCAATTACATGTTTTTTATAAAAATAAAACTCTTTAAACCAAATATTTGAATCATTTACGGTTAGTTCTACGAGTTTATCATTTCCTCCATCATGATAAAGTTTGTTTCCATAAGGAGTAACGTCCTCCCAAACAGAAATACCTCCTGCAAAACAGACATTAGAAAAAGCAAAAAGCATAAACAAGCGTATAGAAATTCTAATCAATTGCATCTTTCCAAATCGTTATAATCCTTTCGGAATAGTAATAATTACCCGTTTTTATGAGGCTGTTTAAGGTTGCTGTATTAATCTCAATTTCGGGAAATTGTGATTTTGCATTGGCAATCAACCGTTTCTTTTCTTTGGTATTACCCTGCAGATAAGCTGCAAGTATCCGTCCGATATGTGTATCTATATTCTTTTCATCTATTTTAAAAGAAGCTTCAAATTTAGCCTGCGCCTCTTTGTAAAGTTCTTCATCTAATAAAAGATAGCCGTAATTACTTATTTGTACAGCATCATCCGTATTTTTGCTTATATACTTATTATAGGCAGCTTCTGCTTTTTTATAGTCACCAAGTTCCTGATATATTTGTGCCAGATTTGTTAATAAAATACTTTCGTTTGCATCTAGTTTTAATGCTGCCTCAAAATCCCTGATCGCTGGCAAAAAATCTCTTTTTTGCTGATAAAGTCTACCTCTTTGCGCACGATATCCATAAACATTGGGGTACATAACAATTAATCTGTCGTAAATTTCAAGAGCCGTTTTCCAGTCTTCTATTTGCTGATAAGCTTGTCCGGCATAAAAATCCAGGTCATCCCGCATATTATCAGAATCATCTCCGTAATTATCCGGACCATTTAAGCGATACTGATAGAGTTTGTAAATTTCTATAGCTCTTTTCGGATTCGGGATTTCTATAAGACATCTTATATAATTGTGGTAAATCCTCACAATGACATTCCTGTCATACTGAACAGCTATCTCATAGTTTTTAACTGCATTTTCATTATCCTTCAGGAAGTAATAATTATTTGCCATCATCTCATACAATTCAGGATTGGCATTATCCATTTCCAATGCATATTTTACCTCATCTGAAGATTCTTTGTACTGCATTAAACGAGCCAGACAAAGTGCTTTAATTTGATGATAGTCGGGGTTTTGAGTATTTATTACTATTGCCTTATCAATTGTCAAAATTGCATTTTCATATTGCTGCTGATTATAAAGCTCAAGTGCAGTGTCATAAAACTTTTCAGGCATTTCACTCTCTGAAACTGCAGCGACTGCAACAGGAAAATGAGGCTTAAGATATTCGTAATCTATAGCCTCTTTTTTACTCAAAACCCTGAGTGATTTTATACTACCGGTATGCTCTTCAATTCCTATCTCGAATAAATTTTCTTTTTTATCATAAGGCTGTAACAATGCACTGTATTTGGCATAATTGGGGTTGTTTTTCGCAGATAGTAAACACAGTTTTGGCTCAACGCCCAACTCAACAACAATTCTGCTATTTTCTTTACGAAAACTGCGGATATAATTGATTTCTTTTTGGATTTTATCTTGTCCCTCGCTTGTTAAGGAAGTAAAGACAAGTAGTATAAAAAATATAAACCTCATAACTGGTACTATTTATAATTGTATTTCATAGATGTAGCAAACTTTTGTAATTGGATCCCGAAAATATCCTGAACCCTGATCGAAATCATCAATAGTACCAAATCTAACAGAATGGTTTGAAGGTCTAAACCAACCTGGTGCATCGCCAGGCAGAGTCCAATTATTCTTGTCTGCAAACAGATTTTTTTCCTTTAAAAATTTATTCCACCATTCCTCTGTTGATTTGAATTTAAGGTAAACAATATACTCTGTCGTCCAATGACCAGACTGCCAATATTGACCCCGTAATACTTGAATATCAGATGGTGGATTTTTTCCATCCCAATATCTAAAAACTTCATTTGTATTTGTGGTATTAATCTCTGAGCAGCTTGTCAATAACAACAACACTATTATCATTATGAGATTGGTTAAATCGTTGAAAAAACGCTTTAACCTTATCTTCTTTTTCTTGGCTGATTGTCCAGATCTAAAGGAACTCATTCTCATAAAAATATTCATATAATATATTTAACGTTTCAGGACTTTGTGCTCGGGTAAAAATCGAAGTACTACACTTTTAATCTTCATTTTTGCAAGCATTATAATCTATAACATCTGCTTTTACAAAATTCTGTAAACCCTTATCTTCAATACAAATTTGAAAAATAAATGCACATCAATTTAAGTCGATATAAATTCGCCTGAGATCATTAGAAATTCGTGAAGAATTCTTTAAAATCTGTATTAATGGTTCTGGATTTTCATGTAAACTCTAATTTTAATTTTCGGTAAAACTGCTAGCAGTACTATTCTTTTATCATTTATTTAAAATTAACCTTTTTAAGTTCGCTATAAAGTTCATCCAGAAACTGTTGCTGCTCTTTGTTATTCCTGAAATAACGCTGATAGTTTACACCACAATCGGATATATCACGAATGTTTTTTGTGTTAAAAGTCCAATCGTCAGTGTTTTTTATTAAAAGCCCTAAATCATTATTACAGCTTTGCCACAATTCGGAGAACTTCGTTTTTTTATCCTTTTTTAATTGACTAAAATCTGCATATACCGAATATCCCTGCATTTCAGGATTAAAAAATTTTATAATCATAAACACCGGAATACCACCCCAATCTATCGTTTTCCCTTCTGGCAACTCTACCATAGTGAGTTTATTTTCATTCATTATTTCATCTTGTTCACCTTCTTTCAAAAACTGTTCTTCGTAAGTTAGTTTTGTTCCTTTTGGCACTACAATTTTTTTAATAGTTGTGGGTTCGGTAGTAATAAAATAAGGATAATTTGGTCCTCTCCCCCCGGTTGGATTTCCCATGCCGCTTAATCCGCTTAAAATTACGTTTCCTATTGCCACTACAGCGACAAGTACTACTATTATGCCTAATGCTATATAAATTTTCCTGTTCATTTGTTTTTTCCTTATGTGATCGGTACTATTTTTTTGCTTTTTATTTTTTTCAACCCAACTCCCCCATAATGTGACCAATTAAAAGAAAAAACAGAACTAAAATATTTTTCATTTTCTGATTGGTATAGATTTTATTTTGGTATAGATTTTTCCCTTCCAGAACATTAATTTATCCGGATTTTCCGGATGGTCAAACTTCATATCAAATTGAGCTTTTAAGATTCCTTTTTGCATTGCTTTTTTGTCAATTTTTATATTTCCCTCATTACACAAATAGGTTAATTTTCCATCAACAATACTATTTAATTCAATGCGTGGATTACTGATGACATTCTTAATAATATAAAAATTAAGCGTAGAATGTGTCGCGGTATTGGCCAAAGTATAACATTCGATCGTGTCTTTACTCAATCGTTTTGCTACCAATTCTGTAGCACCAGAATACTCATAACACCAGGCTTCGCATTTTAAACTGTGTGTTTTTGAAAAAGAAAAATCGCCGTCAAGATTTTCAACCCATTGTATATCAAAATCTTTAAACGGAAACAGGCAAAAAACAAAGCTGAATAAAAGAACTGTATATTTCATCGTGATTTTGGTTAGCGTAATACATCTAATGATAAAATTTAAAAAAATAAGTTTATTTTACTTTGTCTTTGGTTCCTTTTTACATTTAATTCTTTCAGTTGTCTTATAAATTTCTTCCGGCAAAGCATCAGTAGAATAATATATTTTCTGCACTTCACATTCACAACGATCTTTCTTTAAATTAAATACAACTATTCTTGGCCCCAATGGATGATTTCCACGTTCCCAATTTGTAATTTCAAAACCTTTTCTTTTCAAAATCTGAACCAATATGAGTTTTTCATCTTTGTCATTTGGCACCATTTCTTTCGGCAATGAATTGTATAAATTTGGAAGTTCAATAAACTTGTCATTAGAATTTTCAATAACGAAGTCTACAATTTTTTCGTTAAATTCTATAGGTTGCTTTTGAAGTTCTTTTAAATCATCTTCTTCTTGTTCTTGCTTGTTTTGACAAGAAATCATGAACGGTAAAATTGTAAGCACTGTTAAAATTTTATTCATCCTAAGTTAGTGATTATGATTGTTAACGAAAGTTTTTAATTAAATTCATTTAATGCATCATTTGGCAAGTCATACTCGTAAAGTTTCCCATTTTCGTTATCATAATACAGCCATTGAAAAATATTGGAACGATTCTCAAATTCGTAACCAATTCCCATAATTGTAAAATCCCTGTCTTCCCTTTTTTGATTTTCTATTGAATAATTAATTTGCTCTTTATTTTTGATATGAAGTTGCAAAAGTTCGTTTTTTGAGTTGGCAATGTAATATTCCGTCAATAGATAGATTTTGTCTAAAAAGCTCTGCGAATAATTATCCTCTTTACTCCAATGATATTTTAGTTCCTTTTTATACTCTTTTCTCATTTTAGAAACATTTCCGTCTTTAATTTTCCTCACAGAAATCAACCAATCCTCAAGCATTGGAGTATCTCCATCTCCTGCAACATAAATGGTGTCTTTTTTCCACTGAATTTCACAAATATCACCTCTTAATAAACTCCTGTCATCATTTTTATCATTTACAAAACCGAGTAACTCATTTTCTTTTTTTACCTGAATAGATGTATAGTCAAAATCGTCATTGTATTCTACAAATTCAAAAGTATCTTTAAAAACTTCTTCTTTAGCCTGAATAATTTTAGCACCAGTTTGTTTAGTATCAGATTTATTTTGATTTATTTTTTTTATCCCGGCAGTACTTTTTGTTTTATTCTCACAAGATTGTAAAACGAAACTTAAGAGGGTTATAATTGATAAAAATAATATCGGGTTATTTTTCATTGTTCTTCTTTTAGTTGTTAGTCAATTGTTTTTTTAATTCCGGAAAGCAGGTTTATGAAAAATTATTTCTTTTCTACAACAAAACCCAACTCTGTATATCCGTTTTTTTTGTACTATCAATGCGTTTTTTTACTCCGTTTTTTTCGTCAATCAGTTGTATAATCAATATTAATCAAAGTATTCAAAAAGCATTAAATGATGTTTTTATTCCATAAGTTTAATGCAAAATCTTTAAAAACTTTCGGGCCTATTTCAAATGCTGCATCAAGTTTATAGTTGCCCCCTTCAAAAGTTTTTTCTCCATTATCATCAATTCCTGTTTGAACTTTGTTTTCGCCATGCATGGCAAATTTTTGTTTTCCTTCATACATGATAATTTTCATTTCGCAAGGACTCACATCTCCATGACATACAATTTTGTACATTAACCAAATTTCAGCAATTCCATTATTATCTAAATCGGTAATCTTAAAGGAGTTTTTGACAAATGATGCCACAATATCCACCGGACAATCATCGATGTAATCATATACTTTCCAGATTTGAATTACCTGGTTATTTTTTACTAAAAAATGATGAGCAAATAATTCAGCATCTCCGCTATCATCAAACTCATGCTGAAATTTTTCATTTCTGTGGCTCCCTGTTTCTGTGGTTATTACAATATTATCACCTAATTTATCTTTCCAACGAACGGCATTTTTTATGAATCCCTCGTATTTTAATGATTTTGGAAATTGCGAAGAATCAATATCCGTTATTTGTAAACTTTCCTTTTTCGGCTCAATTGTTTTTGCTTTTTCAGGCTCAATTGTAAGTGTCTTTGTTTCTTGTTTACAACTGATAAAAATTACATTTAACAGGATTAAAATTGGGATTAGTTTTTTCATTTACTTGTTGTTTTAAATCTCATTTCAGGAAAAGTGTCCATGACAATGATACTGTCTTTCAATAACATTTTGTTCTCTCTGTTAAATTCATAAATAACAGTACTCGTTCTTGGTTCTGCACAGCCAATATCAGATGGCATTTGTTTTGAAACTTCATCGTAAAGATTCCAATTGGGCGCTATTACTATCAACTTTGGAAATTCGGGATAAATTCCCGACAAAATTTCTAATGGAACTCTTGCTGAAACAAATAATACGGGTGTTTCTTCTGATTTTGGAATTTCCACATTAAAAAGATACTTAGTGCCGTTTTTTACCACATCATTATCAGTTATTTCGATTACATTGTAAAAAATGCTATCTCTAATTCTTTTTGAATGAAATGTATGGGCCGAGGTATTTTTTTGCAACGATTGATTTTCTGTTACTTTAGGTGTTTTGTTTGCACAAGCATAGAATGCAAATAAAACTGATATAATGATTGTTTTCTTCATTTTAAAATTCTTTCATATAGTTTAAAACAATCGAAATTTACAATTGCAAGCCCAGGGTTCTTTTTTATTTTTTAGCTAATTCGCTATTATAAAAAAACTCACACTTCCCTCCTAAATAGCCAAACATTCCCCAATGTCCATCATTAAAATATCCCATTTGAGAAATAATGTAATTTTTGTTTTTAGTTACAATTAAAATTTTATCTGTCTTTTTAAACTTTTTAAAAGGAATATTAAATTCAATTTTATTATAAGCCATATTACGTATTACCTTCTTTTCGATAGTGTCATTTTTATCCATTAAGATTAAATTAATATCGGCATTATATGACGCTGTCGCATTTTCAATTACAATCAATGGGTTATCCGTTATGAACACAATATTTTCACAATCTTTATCATCTTGATTTTGTCTTTCATTACTTGTAACCATACCATAATAGATCCAGCCAACTAACATTAAAATAATAATTACAGCTATTCCTAAAAAAAACAAACAACCTTTTACATATTTATTCACTTTAATACATTTTTTATGATCACTAACCATCTGTTAGCATGCAAATTTTAAAAAAAAGACAATGTTAATTTAAGCAGTTATAAATTAGTCCTGAATAATTTGATATTTGTGAAGATTCTTTTTAAATCTGTACTAATTGAATATTTTCATTTTGTGTTTTTATTATCCGGCTACTGCTAATCTTATAAAATTTAGTTGGTTATTTTTATATTCAAATTGCCAATTATATAGATGTTCACCTTCTGAATGATAATCTGTATAAATGTCAAGGTCTTTGATAATTTCAGAATTTGACATAAAATTATAGTAAATAGAAACCTTATCATTTTCAATCTTAACACTATACTCTATTACAACAAAACCATTATCGACTAGTACTTTATGAATACCCTCATTTTTATACCAATTGATATCTTCTAAGTCTATCTTTTTCATAACACTTAGCAAATATTCGGTGTCGTACTTATCTTCTGCTTTATAGCTAAAATACTTTTGTAGGTTTAGATTGTCTTTTAATAGAACATTATTTTTGAATAGTTTTAATTGTGCAACTATGCCTTTTCGTTGTTCTTCTAAATTTTTCACTTTGGCCTGAAAAAGTTTAATGTTTTGCTTTTCAATATCGTTAAACTTAATGTCTGAATTATTTTTTACAGGCTTATACCAGCTTTTGTCTGCAAAATAGTCCTGAAATTTTAAATTTGTAAAAAGGTACCCTTCTCTTGCAAATAAGTCGTTTGTTAAAAGTCTAATTTCATCTATACTTAAACCTTTGACTTGTTCTTCTTTAATAATTTTTGTTGAGCAAGTCGAGCAATCTTTCAGAGTTTGTCCAAATGATTTAATTGAAAATATCAGAAGAATGAGTGAAGATAGTTTTTGCATAATTTATTTTTCAGTAAAAAATTCCATTCGCATAACACAAAGCAATAACCAAAATGATTATAAATAAACTGAAAATCATTGCTGCATTACGCAAACTAGTTTGTCGTCGTTTGTTAAATATATAGCTTTCTAGTAGTAGAAATAGTAAAAATAAAATTGAAAACATTAAGCTTAATTCAAAAATTCTATCAACTTCAGCAACAAAACTAAATCTATCTTGTTGCAAATATTCCGACAAAGTATAATACGCTCCATTGTAAATTACTATGAAAGCAATTAATAATATCGTAATTCTAATTAATATGAATTTGCGTATTTTCATTTTTATGTTCGGTGGCAAAATTACTGCTTGCGTTCTGGTGTCACACCTGGTTTGTGACTAGCAGCTTTATATTCCATCTGCAAAACCCGGATTATTACATTTAAAATTTTCAGGTTTTTCAATTTTAATAAATTTCATTTCATTCAAATTTATTTCCCAAAGTCTATGAATGTTTGTTAGAACTGCCTTTGAATTATCTTCGTATTCAATTAAATAGTTACTTTCTTCAGTATTTTCTAATTTTAAAATAATTGTTGAATAACATTTTTTGGGGTAACTACTTTTGACAATTAGTTCATCTTTTATTACAAAATTTGCTTTTACCTCGTCATAATAATTAATGAATTTCTCTATCGTTATTTTACTTTTTCCATTTCTGCAATTACCAATATTTAAAGAATATTCTGAAACTGCATATTCTTCATTTTCAGAATATCCTTCAAGCATTGTTCCAAAACACACATGAAAGTTATACTTATTTAATTCTTGTGTTGTTTTCCCTATGAAGGAAATATCCAAACTATCTTTATTAATTATTTGAACAGTTTGTAAACTTTTTTTTCTTGAATTATCTCTTTTTGTACTTGACTTAATTTCTAATTTATTTCTCTTCTGTGATTTATCATTACAGCTTATTATTAATAGTTGTCCAATTATAAAAAGATAAATTATTCTCTTCATTTTACTTAGTTTGCTTGTAGTTTTTTACTAGAAAATAAATTGAAAACACAAAGGTGATAATGTAAACAATGGCTAAACCAGTGTGTTTAAATTTTAGATTTTCAAAGTCAAACTGCTTAAACAATGTACATCCTAAAATGGTTCCTATAATTCCCCAAAAAAAGTTTAGTGATTTTTTATTTTTCACCTTTTTAATGTTTTATGATTTTGTTTTTTATACTATTTTAGATTCCTGAGTGTGCGATAAGGTGATCTAAAACCCTTATTATGCAATCGGTATCTTTTTAGAGGTATGTTTTATTTTTAAGCGGACTATTGTCGTTATTCAACAAGTCATTTGCAATTTGCACCATTCCATTGTTGTTTGTGCCACCCCAAATTGCTCTTCCAAAAATATAGCTCGTTGTATATTCTTGCCAGGTGCTGCAGTATTTTTTTAAATCTGTGTATGATTTTGCTAAATATTCTTTAAGTTCATTTTCTGAAAGATAACCTAATTCATAGCAACAGCGTGCTAAAAAAGCACTTCTTCCATAATTCCAACCACTATCTTTTGTCTTTTTTATTTGAGAAAAAGTGGTCATAATTTTCTGTTCAATTAGTTCCGGAACAATATTATTTAGCGCTCTAAACAGGTTCAAATAATAATCAAATACGTCGTCTTCTTTTGGCAGGTTTGATTTTAAAATGTCGACATAATTTTCTCTATCCTCAAATGCTTTATAAACGACATCCATATATTCATCTTGATTCCTGTTGTGCAAACTTTGAAGAATTTCAATCGCCTGATCTTTATTATATATGCCCCAGTAAGTTTCAACTAATTTATCGATATCGGATTTGTTTAAACCTGTTTCATAAGAATTCAAGTATGCCGATTGTTGTTCGGCATACATTGAACCAATAAGTAAGTGGTCTAATAAATAGCCTCTTACTTCATTTTTTTTATTTAATCTTATGCTTTTAAATGAGTTTAAAATTTTTGAAAAAAATCCCATAACTATTTAAGCCATTTTTAAATTAGGAACTTTGTTTTGTAAAATGGTTACAAATTTTTCGCCCACTACCTGATATTTTGCTCTTGTTTCTAATTGCTTTTTCAAATTTAACATATCTGTTGGGTCGGTTACATAATTAAGTCTATCGTGAATTTCAAGTGATAACGGACTACCGTCAATATTAAAAGTGATGATATGTGTTTTTGGCAAATATTCTTCTGAAGATTTAGAATAAACACCTAATTGTGATTTCAGGATACCACCATATTCAAGTTTAGCATCTTCAATTCTGAAATTATCAAAAATAATATGTTCATCTAATTCGCCTACTGTATTAGTGCTAAAGAAATGCAAATCGTTTCCGCTCAAAGCCCAAAAGCAATCCGTTTCTATTCTTTTAAGTTTTACACCAATTGCAGACAATGCAACATTTTTTAAACCATCAGATACGATTTCCTGGACTTTATTACTTGTCGATTGCGGCACAGATGCAGACGTAAACGCATCAATAGATTTACCTTTCATCCATTGTTTTAATTGTGAAAAATCCTGAGCTAAGAGTTCTTGTTTGTATTGGTCATATTTAGTTCGTTCAAAATCTAAATCAATTTCTGATTTTGCAGCCTTATGATTTTTGTTCATATAAATCATAAAAATTACACCTGCAATTACCAATACGACTGGAATTAAAAATAATGGATTCATAAATTTTTTGTTTTGTTAATTTGATTTTAAATATTTGTTGGTTTTACGTTTTTAGGTTTGTCTTTAGAAAAAATTCCATATACAATAAGTCCGATAATCAATAGTAAAATGAGCTTTCCGCCATATTTTGTATAAAGTCCAAGTTCTACAAGACTTTCCTTGTTTAATTTATTATCACTTATAATTTGGTCAAGCTCTACATTTGTTAATTCATAGAATTCGTCACTATCTTTATGAGTCAACACTAATTTTGGTTCTTGCGTAATCCAGACAGGAATTATCCAGGCAATATTATATTCCTGATGAACTCGTGCCAAATCTAAGTATTCTTTTGAGCCAGCATTTGCTACATATTTTGCAGTGTCAGGCAAATCTGCTACAATTTCGATTTTGTCAATTCTGCCAAATGGAATCTTTGCTTTTGCCCATGCACTACTTGTTACAAAAATTGTTGCAACAAATAAAAAAAGATTTCTTTTTATCATTTTTTCGCATGTTAACCTATATTACTTTATAAGTTTTTATGTACAATATTACAACTAAATAATATTAGAATACAAATTTTAAAAAAAAGATATTGTAAATTTAATCAGATATAAATTAGCCTAATATAATTCGATATTCGTAAAGATCCTTCGTAAATTCGCATTAATACCTTTAATTTTTAATAGGAAGTGTCAGCAAAACGGTAGTTCCGTTCTCATTGGAAATAATTTCTATATTGGTCTTTATTTTGTTCTCCCGGGCCAAAATCTCCAAACGTTCCCGGGCTATAATACCCGATAACGACTGATGATCAACCTCTATATTTGGTTTGTCCTGATATCCTTTTCCATTATCAGTAATTTTTACCAGCAATTGATTTTCCTGCGAAAGGATTTCTATTATTATTGATCCCTTATCAGAGTGATTGCTAATACCGTGGATAATGGCATTTTCGACGAAGGGCTGAATGAGCATAGGAGGAATTAATACTGCCGTAGTATCTGTATCTGGTGTTATTATCTCGTAAATAAATGCATATTCAAAACGCATTTGCTGCAAGCTCAAATAGTTCTCTATAGCCTCAAGTTCCTGGTCAAGCGGAACATAATTTTTTCGGCTTAATTCTAAAGAGCTTCGGAGTAATTTACTGAATTGACTTAAATACTTTATTGATTTATCCTTCTCGTCAAACCTGATAAAACTTTGCAATGCTGATAACGTATTGAAGATAAAATGAGGTTCCATTTGTGTTCTAAGCAATTGCTGTTGCAGTAAAATTTTCTCTTTTTCCTGCTTTTGTCTTTTTTGCCTTTGGAAAAAATAAAGCAGAAATATCCATGAAACTGCCAGCAACGCCAGTAATCCAACAATAAACAATAGTAGTTTATTGTGCTCCAGACGATTTGTAGTATAATCAATTGTTTTATTAAGCCCATAAATAGACTTGTCTTTGGCTTGGAGCTCGTAAATCGTGGCCATTTCTTCTGTAGCCTGAATACCCGAATTTCTCAGGATATTATCTTTTAATTCTAATACCTGATTGGCTTCATTTTGAGCTTTAAAATTATCTCCTTTGGCTAAATAATAATGCATTTTTGCTTTTTTATTAAGGCTCTTTTCATAATAAGATAATATCTGCAAATGCTGTTCTTCTATTTTATCTGCCTGCTTAATTAGGTCTTCTGCATCAGTAAATTGTTTGGTCTGAACATGCAAATCAATAAGATTGGCTATAGTGGTGTATAGGTTTTTAATCGCGATTGGATTTTCTGGATCGGCTAATAAAATTCCTGCATCATATTGTTTTACCAAATTGTAATAATGTATCGCTTGATTATATCTGTTACTCAATGTGTAATAATGTGCCATATGCTCATTGGTAAATCTAATTTGCATAGGATCATTTGTTTTTACAGAAATTTGCTTTAGTTTTTTAATATAAAAAAGTAGCGAATCTGACTTATAGGTATTACTTTCTTCGCAGGCTGTAAACAATTGCGAATATGCCCTGAAATTGTATTTGTAATGATCTTCCGGCAGCTTTTTTAGAATTTTCAAAGCAAGCTGATTCTGCTCAATAGATTTTGGATACTGGCTAATTTTATTATTATCCTGAGCCGCATTAAGTAAGCAAATCACTTTTGCTAATGGTTTGCATTGAAGCGAATCGTCACTCATGATTATAGCAGCCGATTTATTGAAATAATAGATCGATTGATAAAACTTCCCTTCGTGTTCCGATATTAAACCAGCACCATTGTAAATCGTAAATTTAAGTGCATTAAATTCTTTTTCCTTTTCGATTAAATTTAAAGCAATATTGATATGCTTTTTAGAGCTGTCAATACTAGTCTTTGCAAAATTTTTAGCAAGATTGTAATGTATAAAAGCTAAAGCCGGGCCTGTTTTTGAATACTCTTTTTCTTTTAGCCTGCCGGACCAAAAAACAAGTTTATCACTTTGGGGACTTTGATCCAGACTATCACTGATTACTTGTATTTTTTCCAGCATTTTTTCCGGATGTATCACTACTTTTTCCGATTTCTGCTGGCATGAAAATAAGATCAGCAATACAAACCATACCGTTTTGCTCATTATCTCAAAGGATTTAAATGATCCATCACAAACTCTTTTCTACGAGTTGCAACAGGAATTTCAGAAGAATTCTTCATAATGATTATACCCGTTTTCATGTATTTGTCAATAAAGTTTTTGTTGACAATATAGGACTGGTGTGTTTTTATAAAAAAATCGCCAGGCAGGATATCTTCATAGTATTTTAAAGGTTTAGAAGCAGTTACTATTTTTTTACTTTCAAGATGAATTTGGGTATAAGATCCTTCACCTGAAAGATGTACAATTTCATTCAACCGGACTATCTGCATACAGTCTAAAGACGTGATACAAATACTGGAGTTCATATCAATAGATTTTGAAACACTATATTCTTTCAAAAAATTAATTTGTCTGAGATAATCAATCTGCTTGACTTTGCTGACTTTTTGGATTGCAGCTGCAAATTCATCGCTATCAATTGGTTTTAAAAGATAATCCAGTGCACCATACTTAATCGCTTTTATGGCAAAATGATTATAAGCTGTGATAAAAATAATATGAAAAGAAGGCTGTTCTAACTGATTCAATATATCAAATGCAGTACCGTCTGTCAATTGAATATCCATTAAAATTAAATCAAGCTCTGTGTTTTTTATGATTTGCAATGACTCTTTTACAGAACCGGCCACTGCTTCTAACTTTAAGGATTCTTCTTGTGAAACCAACCACTGCAATTCTTTTCTTATCGCCGGTTCATCTTCTATAATCAAGGTTCGTATTTGGTTCATATAAAATAGTGGTTAAATAAATTATTGCCCCGAAAATGATTTTTACTGGAGTAAAATCTACAACACGAATATATACTTTTTATTTTAATGCCTAAAGCAAGCTGTATTTCCTGATTTTTTTTTCTCTAAGATCATCATTCCAAATGCTGTACAACTATAAATCATTGCAACGCATTTAAAAAGAATAGTATCAAATCTGTCTCAGTTTACTGCGAATTTATATCTACCTGAACATTCAATCTTTTTTTCTCTAATATTGTATATAATAATATTGCTTTTTACTCAAAATCATGATCTGCAAAAACTTTAAAATTAATATCTCTTTGTGCTTATTAATATTTGCTTATGCTTGTCAGAACGGGCAATCTTCAGACAATAATGTAAAAAAGAAATCTGTATTAAAATCATCGGATAAGCAGACAACTGTACCGGAATCAGTAGTGATAAAAAAAGATACATTAGGTCCCGAAATAACTGAATTTTTAGAAGACTATAATTATATAATCCAGTATGAGGCTGTTGGACTTCTTAATCAGGATGATTTTAAAGATAAAGTTTTGATTCTGCAGGAAGGCGAAGAAGACAAATCTCTTGGACGTGTTACCCTAATTTTATTGGGCAAAAAGGAAGGTTTTGAGTTATACAAAAAAAGTTATACTATAATGCCACCTGAATATAATACTGATAATTATAAAACTTTTGATGTGGAAGATGTGTCCATCGAAAAAAATAAAATTGTAATTGACTTAAGTTCTATTGGTCCTAACGGGCATATTTCTTTTGAATTCCTTTTCAAAAATAACGATTTGCAATTACACGAATTTACTGGTTATTTTATGGGAGCCGGTTCACATACTGAATATATTTATAAGCCTAAAAATCAAAACACTGGCACACTTGAAGAAACTACTATTCATACAATGGAAGACGATATGCCGTCAACAGCAAAATCTTACGATATAAAACTCAAATCACCAGTAGGCTTTGATAATTTTGATTATTCTAAATTTTTAAACGAAATTATTCAACAAGCAGATTAAGTATTTTACAATGAAAAACAAACCCTTCTTTAAACAATTAAAATCTATTATCGTATTGCTATTTATATCCCTTATTTCATTTAGCTGCCAAGAAAAATTTGATGGAAAAAACGAGCAAAATTTCAAGGTTTCAAGAGCAAAAATCGAAAAAAATCTCAACCAAAACGAAAAAACTAATCTGGAAAAAGCAATGCGCGTAATTGCTTTGGAAGCAATGAGATTAAAATGGGAAGCTCCAAAAAAGTACGACCAAAAATCATTCAACAAAATTTCTTTGGAGATGATTGATGGTCTTTCATTTTCTTCTGTTATTACTTTAGCCGAAGATATTTTAAAAGATCGAAACAAAAAGGAAATCGAAAAATTAACCCATGAAATTGATAGCTTAAATCTTTATAAAAAAGAAATTGTAAAAACTAAAAACGCCCTGAATTTATTTAAGATAAACGCTATACAAATAAACAAAACCAATTTTTTTGATGAAACGATTCCCGAACTGGAAATCGATTATCAATATATAGGCAAAAATAAACTAGTCGGAAGCAAAACAATTCAATTTGAAGTCCTTAAAAAGTCAAATAGTGAAGTTATTACATCTGAAATTGTTACTTACGGAGACGGTGAAAGTATCCTTGAAAACGGAGAAATAATTACAGAACAAATTTTATTAGGGCAAACTAAAGAAACCAATTCTAAACTATGGGATTTTTCAACATATCCTATCCTAAATCCAAATCTTTCTGATTATGATTTAGTTTTAAAAGTTAATGTCCTGAGTTTAGTACAAAAAGGTAAAAAAATTGAAATGCCCAAAGTAAGTATAGAACAGCTAAACAGTAACATTAAAAATATAGAGGCAAACTTAAAAGAATTAAAATCTGTCAAAGGAACTTTGGATGAACTGGAATTGACTGACCAATAAAATGGTTTACAATCTCATTTTTACTTTGTTAATTTAAAATGAATCCTATCCCTTTCTTATCTTCTTTATCAAAATCGGATTGGAAAAATTTAGGCGTAGCTTCAATCAATAATGCTACACCTTCCTTAGTTAATTCATTAGCATTATTCCCGATCCAAAATTTAATAAAGTCCGGCATGTTGTATTCGATTAGGCCAAAGGCGGGATCTGAAATGTAACATCTGTCACTTTTAATTTTATAAAGGACTACATAATGATTTTTATTCCAATGTAAGATACAAGGCAACGGAACTTTTTTTAAATTTTCTGCATCGAGCATTGCTCCTAAAGTTCTAAAACCAATTTTCTCGGCTGCGTCACTCAAAAAGAGCAAATTACTTCCGTCACGAGTTGTCTCGCTAAGATCCCTTAACTCTTGAATATTGATAGTTTTACCGTAATGTTTAGCTATTATTTTGAGACATGTTGGCCCACAATCTTTATGATCTGCCTGCTTGAAAAAAGGAAAAGAAGTCAATTTTTTTATTACTTAAATTTTAATGAGTTTTTTGCATTTTATTGCAGCATAATTATTCGACAGAAAATATTTTATAGATCTAACTAATTATTTGAATGTATTTCTGAGCGATAACTGCGTAATCAAAATTTTCTTCGGCATACTTTCGTATTTGCGCCCGATATAGATCGTTTTCGGTTATTGCTTTTTCTGCATATTCCGCAACTTCATCAACAGTATCGCATAAATATATCCAAGGGAGATTCAGATCTAAGTTGGCAGAGGCTTCTTTTGAAATGACAAGAGATAGTCCGGCAGCCATAGCTTCTACTATGACTAAGGGGTGCGCTTCTCCATCGCTAAATAAAATTAAACAGGAATAATTTGTTAGATTTTTATGAACTGTAGCCCTATCCCATTCCCCTAAATAATTGACGTATTGATTGCCTGTTTTAAACACAAGGGAGTTTAGTGGTCCGACAAAATCACAAACTAAATTTCTTTTTTCTGAAATTTTTTGGGCTACTTCTACTTGTCTTTTTCTTTTTTCCATTCGACCTAAACAAATTGCTTTCTTTAACAAGGCTGATTTATTAAAAACAAATTGCTGAATTTCAACTCCATTAGAAAGTACATCAATCTTTCCTTTATATCCATTTCTTCTAAAGACGTTTAATATATCTTCGCTTAAAACCATTAATCTTTCACTTTTCATTAAAACCTTAAAAATATTTTGATAACCATAATGCCATTTTTCAGGGTAAGCGGCATAGCCATAATGACTTGTAACAATTAATTTAAAATTTAAACGAACCGAAAGTGTGTTCCAAAATTTCGCCAATGGATCAAAATGAACATGAACAATATCATAACTCCAGGGTTTTGCGAATAATGCAGCAACCAATCCTCTTTTGTTTAAAATATCTACTTTATGACCAAGTGCCTCACAATATATTTTTTGGTTCCAGATAAGGGTTTCAACAGCACCCCAGCCGTCTGATGGAATTGGCATGATTCCGGGTCCTACAAGGAGTATTTTCATAAAAAGAATTGTATTTAGGTAAAGATTAGTATTAGTTATTTTTAATGAATGAATGAATAAATCATTTATCGAACGTTCTAGAGCAACATGTTTCTCAAATAAGTGCACCCGTTTACTTTACATTTCAATTGATTACAATAAAAAAATCAATTTTAAACAGTTTTCTCAAGTTTAACATAAGCCTTACTGTGACCTGTACTGCACACGATATCAAATTTATTATATGGGGCAGATTGATTTCTATCAATTTTTATCATCAGCCCATGGTATATATTAAAAAAGTAATTTTTATTAAAAGTCATTTCATATATAGTAATAACTGAAGAGCCTTTTATGATCATGAAATTCACTCCGTTATCATGCCTTCCAATGACTAATTTTTGTTTATCTAAATGATAATAATAATCTCCCGTTTCCATCATTTTAACTTTTTTCCTAAATAAGATATAGGATAAAAGACAATCCGCTTTTTTTCCTAAATTCCAGAGAAATGGTTTCAAATTGTTATTATAAAAAACTTTAAAACGAGTACAAACTGAATTGCTTTTTCTGTAGTCAAATTTATCGATGTAGAAAACATCCGGTATCTGACTCCATTTTAAGGAGTTATTAGCAAAAATATTGCATTTGTAATATAATAAATGATACAGCATAAATTCAAACTTACCATCGTAGGAAAAGATACCGTTATCCCATTTCAATTTTCCAGGAGTTCCGTCTATTAGTAATAAATCGAAATGGGCTTTCAGATTTCCCAGATCTCCTTCTTTTACAATTACATGCTGAATGCTTTCTATCTCACAATTCTTTTTAAAAATATCATGTATCTCACGAAAACTATTCGCATTTTCAAAATTGGTTTCATCAAAGGCATAATTTTTAGGTGACGTAAAAATCATTTTATAATCTTTACTTTTTGCAAATAAATTATTTACATATGCATTGTTTTTGTAGAACATGCAGCAAGCAGTAATAAAAGCATGTCGCACACAAATAACATCATATTCCTCTAAAACTTCATCGGTAATAAATTCACGTATTCTCCCGTAAATTACATCGATATCCGTAATACCCCAAAAATCATAATCCGTTAGATAATCAGAAAACAAAATCCCGAAAGCAGGTCTAAAATCACAAAGTTTATAGCCCTTTTTTACATCGATATCAAATCCAAGTTTTTTTGTTGCCAATTGATTAAAATCGTCCAATGAAAAAGGAATAATTTTAACATTATGAGCCACTGGGTAATCGATAGCAAGATCCGTAAAAATAAAAAAATCTATAGTTGGATTAGCCTCACATGACTTTAAGAAGAATGCAAAAAACCAGGGGATTTCTCCAATAAAAACATTAATTAAGCTTATTTTTTTCATACGGGAAACTAAAAAAACTTCATCTTCATATAAGTCAGTTAATTAATCTTAGATAAGAAATCTTGTATTATCAATGAGAGTTTACTTATAGTTGTTGCATACAAGTATATCGATCTATAAAAATTAATTAAGCGGCAAATATCTTTCGCTTTTCATCTATATATTAATCTTATATTATCTCTAAAGCATACAATGTTACCCAAAAGATAGATTTCAATTGTTTTTTAAGAGTAAATCTGCATTTTTAGCACTTTTTATCATTGTACAAAAACAATTTAGCAATTACATCTGGATAATTTAGTACTAAAATCTGCATATTTATAGGTAAGTTTTTGATTACACAATAAATACTTTTGAAAAAAATATTCACATCTCCAATTACTAATTAGGTCTATGCAGCAAGTTTTTAAAAAAAAATATATCCTGTTACTAGTTACCTTGATTTGCAATCTGCATTTTGTAAATAGTCAGGATATCGAATCTTCAGTGTTCGATAAAAATGAAACAAAAAACTTATCTAATCTTTGTAAAGTATGGGGATTTCTTAAATACTATCATCCTAATGTTGCCAAAGGAAATTTTAACTGGGATGAACAATTATTGACTATTATTCCTAAAATTGAAAAAGCAACAACTAACGAGGCTATATCTAAAATCTACTTAGACTGGATTGACTCTCTGGGAGAAATCAAAACTTGCAGTTCCTGTAAAGATGCTAAGTCAAAAGAATATTTTGATAAAAATTTCAATCTTTCCTGGACACAAAATACTGAGGTATTTTCTAATGACCTTTCAAAAAAATTAAAGCAAATAGAAGACAATCGATTTCAGGGAAAAAATCATTATGTCTCTACAGCAAACGCTGGTAATGTAGAAATAATCAATGAGCTACAATATGAGAATTTTGAATTTCCAGATGAAAATCATCGATTGTTAAGTTTGTTTAGATATTGGAATGTTGTTGAATATTTTTATCCTTATAAATATAAGACTGATGAAAATTGGGATGATGTACTGCAAAAAATGATTCCTAAATTCAAAAACTCAAAAAACAAAACTGAATATCATTTAGCAATGCTGGAAACAGTTGTCAAGGTTAACGACTCGCATGCAACTTTATACACAGACCCTATAGAGGATTACTTTGGAAGAAAGTACAGTCCGGCATATTTTAATATGGTAGAAGATAAATTGGTAATTACTGGTTTTTATAAAGATTCCTTAGCAAAATTAAATGATTTAAAAATTGGAGATGTAATAGAAAAAGCAGGAGGAATAGATGTAGGTAAATTAATTGCAGTAAATAAAATCTACAATAGAGGATCAAACAAAAAGGTGCAGGATACTCACAATGGATTTTTTGCAACGGCTGGAGCTACGGACTCTATAAAGCTAAATATTAAACGTGGAGATAACGAAATTGTTAAAAATTTCGGACGCTATGATATAAAGAATTTGAGAGGTCCATTCCCTAAAAATAAAGAAAAATATAAAATTTTAGATCATAATATCGGCTATGTTGATATGAGTTATTTAGAAATGAAGGATGTTGATAAAATGATGTCAGATCTTAAATCAACAAAAGCAATTATAATTGATTATAGAGAATACATGAAGTTTACTCCCTATATGATCGCAAGAAGATTGATTCAAACTAAAAAAGAGTATGCAAAATTGATAAAACCAGATCTTTCTTATCCAGGAAGGTTTATTTGGAAACCAACCGAAACAATTCCACCCAAAAGCAATGACTATTATGCTGGTAAAGTCGTTGTTTTAGTTAATGAAAGTACTCAAAGTTCAAGTGAATATGCGACTATGTTACTACAGACAGGAGATAATGTAACAACAATAGGCACCCAGACTTCCGGGGCAGATGGTAATGTTTCCCATAACGAATTTTTAGGCTACAAATCAGTCATTACCGGACTAGGTGTATTTTATCCGGACGAAAGCGAAACCCAAAGAGTGGGGATAAAAATTGACGTTGTTGTGCGTCCCACTATTAAAGGTATTCAGGAAGGAAGAGACGAAATTCTCGAAAAAGCGTTAGAATTTGTTCAGAAATAAAACTAATTAATATTAATCCTTAAATATAATAACAATGAAATTAAACAAAATGAAGATTTCTCGTTTGACAAACGCTCAGGCAAAAGCAGTAGTTGGAGGTGGTTACACTGGTGACAGTACAAAGCATAATTTTACATGTGGCTGGTGTACATCTAATGACAACACTTTTCAGATTAGTTGTGAGACTAAAAATAATGATCAAAATACTTGTTACCAATGCCCTAATCCTAGATAGTAAGCATTAATAAATAGTATTTATAATTCTGGACATTTAAAAAGTAATGAGGTTTTATTACCTCATTACTTTTTTTAATAGAACATTGCTTTATAAATATATACTCCCATAATTTACTTTTCAAACAATATTATTTATTCCGTTTTCAATTTTTTTTAAGTAATGAAGCATCAAATAATTAATAAAATTAATGTGATAAGCGATTGCATTGATTTAAATATGGAGCATAATTCTAATATTTCATTATGCAATGGAATAGGATCATTACCTATGTTTTATTATCTGCAATACAAATTAACCAATGAGGAGGAATATCTAACCAAAATTCATGATATAATTTCGAAAACTATCGAAATTATCAATGAAACTGATGTACCATTATCTTATTGTAATGGATTAGTTGGAGTTGCACATGTATTTAGCTTTATTAAAAATAAAGGTGTTTTAAATTCTGAATCGTTAATTGACGTTGAAGATGCCCTTTTAACTATTGATGAGGCAGTTGCAGATTATTATATTAATCACACCAGAATTATTGAGGACATTGATTTCTTACACGGTTCATTTGGTGCTGCCTTTTATTTAATTGAAAGACTTACTACTGACAAAAACTTCCCGTTTAAAGAGAAACTTATCCAGCTATTTGAAATACTTGCTACTATTGTTTTAGCTGATATTGAAAAAACCAATAGCGTCAAAGATCTTTATAATACAACCGAAGATACTCATGTAACAAATTGTGGATTAGCGCATGGACATATTTCTTATATGATTATTTTTTCAAAATTTTTAGAACAAATCCCTCAAAATAATTTAGTCTGGGAAGCATTAAACAAAAGTGTTACTTGTGTTTTAGAATTTGAAAACAACAATGAGAATAATTTATCCCAATTTCCAAGTATCGCAACAAACAAAATAACTGCCGTTTATAACACCACTCTTGGCTGGTGTTACGGAGATCAGACCATTTCTTTAGGTCTTTATAAAGCGGCGTATATTCTAAATGATAAAGCACTAAAAGAAAAGGCATTGGCTTTAGCATACAAAAATTTGCACAGAAATACTTTTGAAAAGATGTTTTCAAGTTCAAATGGTTATGATGCCTGCTTTTGTCATGGCCTCTCAAGCATAGCATATATTCATAAAAAATGGTATTTAATTTCTAAAGATGAGAAGTTTTATCACGAATATGAGAAATTAACCTCTGCAGTTTTGAAATTTGGAGAAAATGAAAAAGGTATTGCCGGCTATCAAAAATATCAGGGAAACGGAACCTATATTGATTCAATAGGATTGTTGGACGGAGTAATTGGAATTGGTATGGTTCTAATAGACTATTTACTGGAATTTGATGATTGCGGATGGGATAATTTATTCTTATTAGATGTAAATAATAACTAACGCAAAAATGTCAAAAAAAAACACATACAAATCATTTCCAAATTTCGTTCTCAGAGCACCGCTTTTACCTTTTAACTTCTTTGAAGAACTAACTTCACAGCAAAATATATCTGACGATGAATTTAAAAAACTCTTTGACAGAGCTGAAATAAAGGAAGCTGTCTTTTTAGCCACACCAATTTTATTTAATGAATTAGAAAAATGGCTAAATAATAAAATTGAAGATCCCAATAAAATTGAAAGACTAAAATATTCTTTACTTAAATATGTGTCCAGAATGTCGTCAAGAGCAACACCTTTTGGGGTATTTGCCGGATGCAGTATGGGTACAATTGATAGTGTTACAAAAATTAGACTTGATAATATCTCTAATAATAGAAGGCATACCAGGTTAGATATGAATTACCTCGTAGCGTTGTCTCAGGATCTTGTAAAAATTGAAAATATAAAAAAACAAATATTATTTTTCCCAAATACAAGCATTTATAAGTCTGGAAAACACCTTCGATACGTTGAATTTGAATATATTAACAGTATAAGACAACACAATATGATGGCTGTTGATGATTCGGTCTATCTTCAAAAAATTCTAAAAGCTACTGAAAAAGGAATGTTAATGAAAGATATCATTGATTTATTGGTAGACGATGAAAATTCTTTTGAAGAAGTGAATTGTTTTGTTGATGAATTAATTTCCAGCCAAATCTTAATAAGTGAGCTTGAACCATCTGCTACCGGAATTGAATTTTTAGACCATATTAAAAGTGTTTTATTAAAAATAAAAAATACTGATGAATTGATAAACCTGATAAATTATATAGAAGCTAGTTTATCAGAAATGGATAATAGAATAGGAAACAATCCAAAGAAATATATTGACATCAGTAACTCTATAAAAGAACTGGGAACTGATTTTGACATTAAGTTTTTATTTCAGACAGACGTAACATTAAGTACAACATCAAACTTACTTAGCAATTCTATAGTTGATTCGGTAAAGCGAGGAATGTCTATATTCAATAAGCTTACTTCACCTCCAAAAGAAACTTCATTACATAAATTTAAAGATGCCTTTTATGAACGTTTTGAAGATCGAGAGATTTCGTTAGCAAAAGCATTAGATGTAGAAATGGGAATTGGTTATATCCAAAATCAGGAAATTTTAGACAGTAACCCATTAATAGATGATTTAATGTTTCACTCAAAAGAAGATCTAAATTCCCTTAAACAAATTCAATGGTCTAAAGCAAATTCAATCTTTCATAAAAAAATTACGGAAGCTTTTGTTAACAAAACCTTTAGCATAATACTTAGTGATAAGGATTTTGAAGAATTGGAAGAAAACTGGACAGATTTGCCGGATACAATATCAAGCATGATAGAAATTGTAATCATTAATGGTGAAGAGAAAATAATTGTAAGCGATGCCGGAAATTCAAGTGCAGCAAATCTTTTGGGTCGTTTTTGCCATGGTGATGCAACTCTAAAAGAGCATACACTAAGTATAACTAATTTAGAGAAAGAGATGAATGAGACCAAGATTATTGCAGAAATTAATCATTTGCCAGACTCAAGAGTAGGCAATGTTTTACTTCGTCCTCATTTTAGAGAATTTGAAATTCCATATCTATCAAAATCTACTTTAGCTATTGAAAATCAGTTAAAAATCAACGATTTGTACATTTCTGTAAAAAACCAGAAAGACATTTATTTACGATCCGTAAATCATAACAGAGAAGTTCTTCCCCGCCTTTCAAATTCACATAATTACACATCAGGTTCTTTGCCAATTTACCATTTTTTATCCGACATGCAGTCACAAAACAAAAGATCAGGCATAGGAATGAATTTAGGTCCATTTGCTAATGATTATGAGTTTATTCCACGAATTGAATATGAAAATCTGATTTTATTTCCGGCTGTCTGGAATCTAAAAGAATCAGATATTGCTATGTTTTTTGATAAAAATAAAACGGATTATGAATTGATTCAAGATTTTCGATTATTTAGAAATGAAAAAAAAATACCGCAATATGTTATGTTTATTGAGTCTGATAACCAGTTACTGGTGAATCTGGAAAATTTATTATCTCTAAAAATGTTTTTAAACACAGTGAAAAATAAACGAAGTTTTAAAATTAAAGAATTCTTGTTTAATGAATCAGGAATTGTAAAAAATCACGATGATAATCAACACCATACGAACCAGATTATACTATCATTTTACAATAGTTCAAAATTAAAGAATGACTAAAATAGTACAAAGAAATTTTATAACCGGAGACAATTGGCTCTATTATAAAATATATACAGGGACAAAAACAGCAGATTTTATTCTAGTCGAAATCATTAATGCAGTTGCAAACGATCTGATTCAGGAAAACATTATTGACAAATGGTTTTTCATTAGGTATTCGGACCCAAAACATCATTTAAGGGTTCGTTTTCATTGTATTGATAAAAGTAATCTTGAAATCATTATGAGCAAACTTTTGCCCTATTTTAATGACTTAGCAAATCAAGATTTAATATGGAAAGTACAAACCGATACTTATCAAAGAGAATTAGAGCGTTATGGAGAAAACACTATTGAACTTTCTGAAAGCCTGTTCTTTCACGACAGTATATTAATTGTGAATGCTCTTGAAATAATTGGAGGTGAGGATGATGAACTAAGATGGCTCTTTGCTTTAATAAATATTGATAATCTTTTAGATAATTTCGAATACTCATTAGAGAATAAATTAATTCTGTTTGAACATCTTAAAACAGGATTTGGGCAAGAATTCGGCATAAATAAAGATCTAAATAAGCAAATCGATTTTAAATACCGGAATTACAGGTATCAAATAGAAGAAATCATGACTCTTAGACAAAAGCAAGATTCTGAATACTATAAAATAACTGGCATTCTGGAGGATTTTAACAGCCAAATAAAATCTTTGGCACACACAATTTTAGACTATAATAATTCCAATGTATTACAAATAAATTTAAACAACCTCCTGATTAGTTATATACACATGTCAATGGTTAGATTATTTAAATCAAAAAACAGAATGCATGAAATGATTGTTTATAATTTTCTTTATAGATACTACAAATCATGCAAGGCCAGAAGTATAAAAACAGATGCCTTTTTATGATAGTTCACATTTTGTCAATGACTCTCCTGAATTCCGAGAGAAAGATCAAAAGCAAAAGCCATTTTTTTTAATCTTTTCAAAAACCTGCAAATCTATTGATCTGCAGGTTTTATTGTTTTATAGCACCAATCATTAACCATCGATTTTAGCTAACATTTGATTTCAAATGTTAATAATATGTTTTGTTTTAAGGTGGTTTTATTAATGTAAACGTAACCTATTAGACCTACCCTCATCTTTAATTTTGAAGACATATAAGAAGAACCCAATACTTTGTATATGTCATTTTTGAAACTGCACGATCATTATCCAAACGAAATCAGAAAAAGTGCCTCAACCTGCACGAATCAGTTGATTATTCATATCAAAATGATGTATCATGTATAAAAAGTTTACAGACGAAGATCTTGTCGAATTATTAAAATCGGGCAAGGATAAAGCTTTTGATGAACTTTATTTTAGATATCGCGATATCCTTGTTCGATTTGTATACCTCAGAATGAAATCGACAGCCATCTCAGAAGAAATTGTTCAGGAAGTTTTTACCAGTATCTGGGAGCGTCGAAAGACAATTTTAATTCAAAAAAGCTTTGCCGCATACATCTACACTTCAGTGCGTTACATGACTCTGGATTATATTAAATCACACAGTATCAACGATCAGTATATACAAGAAGTTTTAGATAAAAATACAGTTTCATATTCCAGTCACAATGCAACTGAAGATTTTATTTATTATGAAGAATTGCAAAAAGCAGTTGACAAAGCAACAATGCTCCTTCCCAAAAAATCAAAAGAAGTTTTTATCCTGAGCCGCATAAAACACTATACAAACAAAGAGATTGCAGAAGAGCTCAATGTTTCAATCGAAACTGTAAAATATCATATTACGTACGCCCTCAAATTCATGCGCACTTATTTAGGCGAGTTCAATTAAAAAATAAAATTCAGATTAAGAGTTCAGTTTTTTTCTTAACAAAAGCGTAACCTCCTGCGCCTACCCGAAATTACAATTCCAAAGACATACTATTAAAGACATAAAGAAATTATAATGCCTGATAAATTAAAACAAGAAATAAAACATTTTTTAGACGGAAAATACTCTCCGAAAGGACAAGA
The DNA here is from genome assembly GCF_025947185.1 of Flavobacterium sp. N2038. Classification (NCBI taxonomy): domain Bacteria; kingdom Pseudomonadati; phylum Bacteroidota; class Flavobacteriia; order Flavobacteriales; family Flavobacteriaceae; genus Flavobacterium; species Flavobacterium sp. N2038. The sequence continues at coordinate 2,339,852 of NZ_CP110001.1, read as the reverse complement.
AATGTGGAACAAATGGTACGATCGTACAGATGATTTTTTTGAAAACATGGAAATGATTCAATCCGATCGTTCGAAACTAAAAAAAGAATTAAGAGATATTAAGAAAACCAACAATGTGATTTCTCTTCAATATAAAAACTGGACAGTTGCGGCGTCTTTAGTTTTCCTAATCGGGTTATCCCTGTTTTTTTATCAATCAGCAACATCGGTTGAAACGAAACAATTTACCGTAAAATTAGGTGAACATGCCGAAATAAAATTGAGCGATGGAACGCAAATCTGGCTAAATGCAGGAAGTGTTCTAAAATATCCTAAAGAATTTAAAGGAGATACCAGAGAAGTTTATCTAAGTGGTGAAGCTTTTTTTGACGTAGCCAAAGACAAGAAACATCCTTTTATCATTCATACCAATAAAATGGATACCAAAGTTCTTGGAACCAGTTTTAATGTTCAGGCTTACCCTGACCAAAAAACACAGGAAGTCTCTGTTTTGACTGGAAAAGTGAATGTAAAATCAACCGTTACAGAAGAAAATGTATATGTAACCCCAGGGCAAAAAGTGGTGTTTAAATCCCAAAACAACAAACTTCAGGCCTTTAAAGATGTTCCTGTAAACACTATTTCGCTATGGCGGAAAAACATTATGGTATTTGAAGAAACACCTCTGCCAGAAGTTGTAGCCACTATAAACCGGAATTACAATGTGGCCATCGAAATCAAAAATAAAAATTTAAACGACCTTAAGATAAGCGCCTATTTTAAGGAACTAACTGCTGATCAAACCATTGGACTGATGTGCAATATCATCAATGCTACTTATAAAATGGACGCAGGAGTCTATAAAATAGAGTAAATGCATTTAAAAAAACTACGTAGAAACCCGATAAACAAAACAATTAAAACTAAAAATTATGAATCAAAAACAAGTACGGCTTAACGTGAAGTGCCAAATCATAAAGACAATCGGAATTAAGCTATTCCTGTTTATTGCTTTATTTTTTGCGTCACTAACAGTAAATGCCGGGAATGTTGACATTAGCAAAAGAGTAACTCTAAAAGTTGAAAATGAAAGTATAAAAAATATTTTTCATAAAATTGAAAATCAGGCTGATGTGCATTTCATGTACGAAAGCAGTCAGGTAAATACGAATCAGAAATTAAGTCTAAAACTAAACAATGTAACACTTGAACAAGCGCTGGATAAAATCTGTGGTTCTGTGCTTCGATACGAAATTGTAAACAACAATATTGTAATCAAAAAAAGTCAGAAAGTTACTGTTTCAGATCAAAATAAAATTATTGTTTCAGGAACTGTTTTTGGTGGAGACGACAATATGCCATTGCCGGGTGTTGGAATCAAAGATAAAGGTTCTGATGTTGCAGCTACTACAGATTTTGACGGAACATTTAAAATGGAAATCAACGCTTCAGAAGCAACACTTATTTTTTCCTATGTTGGCTATATCACACAAGAAGTTAAAGTGACCCGTTCTCAAAGCATAACTGTAAAACTGGCTGCTGATGTAAAACAACTTCAGGAAGTGATTGTCATGGGGTACGGAAGTGTGAAAAAAAATGAGGTTTTAGGTGCTGTGGGATCGGTTTCTATGAAAGAAACTTCAAGCAGAACCTACAACAATGCTGCCGAATTATTGCAGGGAACCGTTGCCGGTGTTACGGTAATTAGCGACGGAGGTGATCCAACTGCATCACCAACTATTAATATTCGCGGTATTGGTTCTTTGAATGCTGAAACACCTTTAATTGTTTTAGACGGAATTATCTACAGCGGTTCTCTAAACACCATAAACCCTAATGATATTGGTTCGATCAGTGTCTTAAAAGATGCGGCTTCAGCGGCAATTTATGGAGCAAGAGCTTCTGGAGGAGTAATTTTAATTACCTCTAAAAAAGGAATTTCAGACCGTATAAATGTGAATGTAAATTATCAGGGAGGTTTTCAAAATGTTGCAAAAAAATTAGATGTTTTGAATGCAGCGGAATATGCAGATGCGATGAATATTGCCAGAGATAATGCCAAACTACCAAGAATTCCAGCTTTTGATCCCGCATTTGAACCAACAGCAAGAACAACAAAAACAAACTGGATGGATGAAATTTTTCATACAGGAGAAATTCAGGATTTATCTCTTTCTGTAAATGGAAAAACAGAAAAATCAAATTTCTTTCTTTCTGGTAGTTATAGAAAAAACGAAGGTATTTTACTAAATACCTATTCAGAACGTTATACTGTCAGAGCAAACTCTTCTTTTAAATTGGCACCAAACTTTACATTGGGTGAAAATTTATCTTATTCATTAACAAATGGTCAGAGTGCTAATACATCAAGTGCATACACAGGAGCAATTTTAGGAGCTATCTTTTATCCGCCCAATGCTACAATTTACAGAGAAGACGGTTCTGGACAATTTGGTGGTGTTCCTGAAAAGTATATTGGTTCTTACGGAGACGTTATCAATCCGGTAGCTTATTTAAAAAGACTCGACAACAGAAATCCTGTTTCCACAATTTTGATTAATCCCTACGCAGAATGGGAAATCATCGAAGGCTTGAAAGTAAAATCAAACTGGGGATATACAAGAATACAGGATAATGCAACAGATTTCACAGTAAAAATTACAGAGCCCGGGAAAATATTCGATTTTAACCGTCTGACTAAAAAATCTTTGACAATAAGTGATTTATTAAGCGAACAAACAATTTCTTATGAGAAATCGTTTGGAAAGCACAACTTTAAAGCTTTAGCAGGATATACGTATCAGGAAACTAAAAGAGATTTTTATACTGTGGAAGGAACAGGATTTGATAATGAAGATCCGTCACAGCGTTATTTATTGAATGCTAAATTAATACAGCAAACTGGAGCAGGTTTGTCTGACGAAATTATTTCATCTTATGTTGGAAGAATCAATTACGACTTCAATCAAAAATATTTATTCTCGGGAATTGTACGTCGCGATGGAACATCAAAGCTTTTATCAGAAAACCGTTGGAAAGTTTATCCATCTGTTTCTGCAGGATGGTTAATCTCTGAAGAAGGATTTATGAAAGGTATTAATCCAATTGTAAGCAGTTTGAAATTACGTGCAAGCTGGGGAGAAATAGGAAATTTAGGAAACCTCGGACCATACCAGTTTAGTGTGCCTTTAACTCAGACTACAGCTTTAATAGGCGCAACTCCTGTAATTAACTATGGTTATTCTGAAAGAGAGCTTTCAAACCCAAATTTAAAATGGGAAAGCTCTGAACAGACAAACATTGGTTTAGATTTCACTATGTTTAATAATTCATTCTTAGGATCTGTTGATGCTTACGTGAAAACAAATAAAGACATGCTTGTTCGTGATCAATTACCTGGTGTTTCCGGAACTCCACAAGGAAGAATTGTAAACTCCGGAGATGTTGAAAATAAAGGTATCGAGGTTAGTTTGACATACCAAAAAACACGAGGTGAATTTAAATTTGATGTAACAGCAAACGCCGGATTCTTAAGCAATAAAATTGTATCTATTAAAGATGATTTGACTTCTCTTGAGCCTCTAAATTTAAGCCGTGTTAGAAGTTTACCATTGGCTAATATTTATCAGGTAGGAAGCCCGGTTGGCGCTTTTTACGGATATGCAACAGATGGATTGTTTCAAAGTAACGCAGAAGCAAAAGCCTATGTAAATGCCAAAGGAGAGGTTTATCAGCCAAATGCCGTTGCCGGAGATATCAAATTTAAAGATCTTAATGGCGATGGTGTGATTAATAATAATGATAGAGAAGTATTGGGAAGTCCTTTTCCAAAAACAACATACAGTTTAAATTCTAATTTTAAGTACAAAGGATTCGACTTAAACATCTTTTTTAGTGGCGCAGCCGGAAACAGCGTTTTTAATGCTGTGAAACATACAGGTTTAAATGGTTCTTTCCCAGGTTATAATTTATTAGCTGAATCAAAAAATGCATGGTCACCTACAAATACTAACACTGATATCCCGGTACTTTCAGCAACAGACAACAATAATAACTTTGGAAGAATCTCTAGCTTTTATATCGAAGATGCCTCTTTCATACGATTAAAAAACCTTTCTATTGGTTATACGATTAAAGAAAACTGGTTAAACGGAAAAGCAAAACTAAGATTCTTTATTTCAGGTCAAAATCTATTTACAATTACCAAATATTCAGGAATGGATCCAGAGGTTGGGCTTACCAATTTCGGAATGGACTTAGGAAAATATCCACTTTCCCGCATTTATATGACGGGTTTAAACGCAACATTTTAAAAATATAAAACCAACAAAATGAAAAAAATAACTCTTTTAGTATTAAGTTTTGTACTGCTGGTAAGCACTTCAGCTTGTGAAAGCGAACTTGATGTGATTCCACAAGGAGCTCCTTCAAGCGGGAATTTCTGGAAAACTCCCGCAGATGCAAAGGCAGGTGTAAATGCAGTGTATGCTTTATACTCAGATGATAATATGTACGGCCGTGGTTTTTTCTGGCTTAACAATGCCAGCGATGACATTGGAACAAAACCAAGACAAAATGCAGAACGTATTAAAAACTTTATTGTTGATGGGGCAGAATCAGATACCAAAGATATCTGGAGATTGCATTACGAAATCATGAAACGTTGTAATGATGTAATTCGTAACATTCCAAATATTCCTTTGGATGAAAAAACAAGAAACGGAATGTTAGGCGAAGCTTATTTTAATCATGCTGTAATGCATTTAGAATTAGCTTATCATTATGGAGATGACCGTGCAGGAATTCCAATTCAGGACAGAGAAAATCCTACCAACGTTTATGTTCCCCGTGCAAAAAACGTAGCCGAAAATTATGCTTACATCGCTGCAGATTTAATCAAAGCTGCCGATTTGCTTCCATACTTTAATGAGTTAACACCAGATAATTATGGTCGTGCTCATAAAACAGCAGCCTGGGGATATTTAGTTCGTACTTATCTATATGCTAAAGATTGGGATAATGTGATTAAATATGCCAATTTGATTGTAAACAGCGGAAAACATAAGTTATTAGATAACTTTGAAGATGTTTTTAAAATTAAAAACAACTGGTCGACAGAGTATATTTGGTCAGTGACCTCAAGTGCAGACAATACTTCTTTAGGATCTATTTTCCCGGGAGTATGTCTGGAAGATAAAGGATGGGGAGCTTATAATGGATGGGGAAACTTCTACCCAACAAAAGAATTGTTTGATACCTACGATGCCACAGACAAACGTCGTAGTGCTACTATTCTGCAAAAAGGAGACAAATTTGTATATTTTGGAGAAGAAGTAACTTTTAATGAAGGAAAATATACTGTAGGTTCAAGCAATAGAACGGGTTATCAGTTCAAAAAATATATGGAGCCTTTCAGTTATCCCAAAACTGGTTCAGGAGCTGTCGATATTCGTTACGTCAATGCAAACGGAGATAAACCTTCAACAACTTTAAATGTACCGCTTTTACGATATGCAGATGTGATTTTGATGCTGGCAGAAGCTAAATTAATGAAAGGTCAAAATGCAGATAACGAAATTAATATGATTCGTCACCGTGCGGGACTTGCAAACATTTCCGGAGCCACAATAACTGATTTGAAAAGAGAAAGAAGATGCGAATTAGCGGGCGAATGGACAGATCGTCATTTTGATTTAGTACGCTGGGGAGACGCAAAGGAAACGTATGCCAAACCATTACATCACTATAACGGAACTGTAATTTATCCAGCTCGTAATTTTAATCCGGCAATTCACCACGTTTGGCCAATACCACCTGATGAAATTGCGGTAAGCAAAGGATCATTAACTCAAAACCAGGGTTGGTAATAAAGTAGTTTCATGTTGTTGTTTATTTTTTTACTGCACAGGTTTGCATAAAGCCTGTTGTGGTAAAAAATAAAACATATTTAAACAATAATCCTTAAGCCAGCCCTTTATACAGGACTGGCTTACATATATAAGCTTATTCATATTCTAATCTAATTTTTCATAAAGTTACCTACGGCTTTTATGAAATCAACTCCATTTTCAATGAAAAAAATAATCACCCTTTTTTGCCTCCACTTTTTCTTTTTTGCCCAATCACAGGAGTACAGTTCATCTAATATTCATTCTCATAACGATTATGAAAGTAAATTACCATTTTACGAAGCCTATTCTAATGAAACCGGTGTTATAGAAACCGATGTTTTTTTAGTCAATAATGAATTGTATGTGGCTCATACTTCAAAAGAAATAAAAACTTACAACACACTTAAAAGTCAATATCTGGAGCCACTTTCATCTAAATTAAAAACATTAGAAGGGAAAGCCTATCCAAGCAATAAACCTTTGATTTTAATGATTGATATTAAGTCTGATGCCGACTCTACTTTAAAAACAATTACACAGCAGTTAAAGACCTTTCCTGATATCACTTCTAACAAAAATATAAAAATTGTCATTTCAGGAAACAGACCTTTACCCGTGCTTTGGACAGCTTACCCTGATTTTATATACTTTGACGGAAGGCTAAATGAAGAATATTCACCAGATCAATTAGCACGTGTTGAAATGATTAGCGAAGATTTAAAAGAAATCACCCCGTGGAATGGAAAAGGAGTTTTAACGCAAGCTGATTCAGAAAAAATTCAATCAATTATAAAGAAAGTACATGGTCAAAACAAAAAAATACGCTTCTGGTCGACACAAGATAATGTTAATACCTATATGACTTTGATGAATTTAAAAGTTGATTTTATTGGAACAGATAAAGTTACAGAACTAACACAATTTATCAATAGCATTAAGACTACGTTTTACCAAAATACAGAGTTTCATCAGACTTATGCTCCTAAAAATGCATTCAAAAGTAAACGACCAAAAAATATTATCCTCCTTATTGGTGACGGAATGGGACTAACTCAGATTTATGCTGGTTATACCGCTAATAAAGGGCAATTGAGCCTTTTTAATATTCCAAACCAAGGGCTTTCAATCACAAAAGCTTCAGACAGTTATATTACAGATTCTGCTGCGGGTGCAACAGCAATGGCAACGGGACATAAAACCAACAATAGATTTATAAGTGTTGACGAGAAAGGAAAACCTTTGGAATTAATCACCCAGCAATTAGCAAAGAAAAACTATAAAACCGCTATCATTTCTGCCGGAAATATTACAGATGCAACTCCTGCCGCTTTTTATGCCCATCAACCAGAAAGGAGTTATAGCGAACCTATAGCAAATGATTTTTTAGCAAATCCTTCGGATATTTTAATTGGAGGAGGACAAAATGAATTTAAATCAAGAAAAGATGGCAAGGACTTGTCTAAAACTTTGATCGAAAAAGGGTATACATTCACTGATAACTTTTTAAGTTTAGATACTATCAAAAATAACAAATTTGTGGTATTAGAAGATAAAGCGGTAGTTTCTATAAAAAATGGAAGAGGAGATTTCCTGACTAAATCTTTTGCAAAAACAACATCCACTTTTTCAAAAACAAAAAATCCATTTTTTATCATGGCAGAAGGCGCACAAATTGATTATGGCGGGCATCAGAATAATGTAGAATATGTGGTTCGTGAAATGCTGGATTTCGACAAATTAATAGGACTAGCAATGGAATTTGTAGACAAAAATCCAGAAACCTTATTAATTGTAACGGCTGATCACGAAACCGGAGGATTATCATTAATAGATGGAAGTATAGAAAAAGGATATGTACACGGAAGTTTTAGCACAAATGATCACACCGCAATTCCTGTTCCTGTATTTGCCTATGGCCCCGGAGCCTCAAATTTTATAGGTGTCTATCAAAACACCAGCATATATGACAAAATTATGGCATTGATTTCAGGAAAATAGAATCTTTATACCATTTTTAAGAACCGCAATTTTAGAATTAAAATTGCGGTTCTACTTTACCGCAAAAAAAAACTTCAATTAGCGAAGCCAATTGAAGTTTTTAGTACTCAGAGCGGGACTTGAACCCGCACGAACATTGCTGTTCACTGGATTTTAAGTCCAGCGTGTCTACCAATTTCACCATCCGAGCATGATGTGGTACCTCCAGGGATCGAACCAGGGACACATGGATTTTCAGTCCATTGCTCTACCATCTGAGCTAAGGTACCAAATATTTATATCACTATAAATACAAAAATTTTAATAAAAAACCCTCTATCAATTGATAAAGGGTTTTTTAAAAGAAAGGCGACGACATACTCTCCCACATAACTGCAGTACCATCTGCGCAGGCGGGCTTAACTACTCTGTTCGGGATGGGAAGAGGTGAGCCCCGCCGCAATAACCACCTTAAGGTCATTGTTGGCGGTTGTTGGTTTATGGTTGTTGGTGTTTCCACGGGCTACCAACCATCAACTGTCAACTGCAGCTTCGCTGCAAATATCTTAACATACTGAGATAAAGAAACATAAAAGTATTTAGAAAGTTTCCTCCCGAGAGCTTTCGCTCTCGGGAAAAGGGTGTACATAAGCTTACGGATTATTAGTACTACTCGACTATGACATTACTGCCTTTACATCTATAGCCTATCAACGTGGTCATCTTCCACGATCCTTAAAAGAAATCTCATCTTGTGGTGGGTTTCGCGCTTATATGCTTTCAGCGCTTATCCCTTCCAAACGTAGCTACTCTGCGGTGCCCCTGGCGGGACAACAGATACACTAGAGGTTTGTCCAATTCGGTCCTCTCGTACTAGAATCAGATCCACTCAAATTTCTAACGCCCACAGTAGATAGAGACCGAACTGTCTCACGACGTTCTGAACCCAGCTCGCGTGCCACTTTAATGGGCGAACAGCCCAACCCTTGGGACCTTCTCCAGCCCCAGGATGTGACGAGCCGACATCGAGGTGCCAAACCCCCCCGTCGATATGAGCTCTTGGGGGAGATCAGCCTGTTATCCCCGGCGTACCTTTTATCCTTTGAGCGATGGCCCTTCCATGCGGAACCACCGGATCACTATGCTCTACTTTCGTACCTGATCGACCTGTATGTCTCTCAGTCAAGCTCCCTTATGCCATTGCACTCTACGCACGGTTACCAAGCGTACTGAGGGAACCTTTAGAAGCCTCCGTTACTCTTTTGGAGGCGACCACCCCAGTCAAACTACCCACCAAGCAATGTCCCCCACAACGCGGGGTTAGGCCTCAGATAAACAAAGGGTTGTATTTCAACAATGACTCCACAACGCCTGGCGACGCCACTTCACAGTCTCCAACCTATCCTACACATCATTTATCCAAGGTCAATACTAAGCTATAGTAAAGGTGCACAGGGTCTTTTCGTCCCACTGCGGGTAAACGGCATCTTCACCGTTACTACAATTTCACCGAGCTCATGGCTGAGACAGTGTCCAGATCGTTACACCATTCGTGCAGGTCGGAACTTACCCGACAAGGAATTTCGCTACCTTAGGACCGTTATAGTTACGGCCGCCGTTTACTGGGGCTTCAATTCAATGCTTCTCCGAAGATAACATCTCCTCTTAACCTTCCAGCACCGGGCAGGTGTCAGGCCCTATACTTCATCTTACGATTTTGCAGAGCCCTGTGTTTTTGATAAACAGTCGCCTGGACCTCTTCACTGCGGCCAGCTTGCGCTGGCGACCTTTCTCCCGAAGTTACAGGTCTATTTTGCCTAATTCCTTAGCCATGAATCTCTCGAGCACCTTAGGATTCTCTCCTCAACTACCTGTGTCGGTTTACGGTACTGGTACTAATTACCTGAAGTTTAGAGGTTTTTCTTGGAAGCCCTTAGGCGCACTATCTCTTTGTCCGAAGACTCCGAGTACTATCGTATTTCCCCAAAAGATGTGGATTTGCCTGCATCTCTTATAGGTAGGTACTTCAACGAACTATTCCGTCAGTTCGCGGCGCTTTCATCACTCCGTCACCCCATCACAGTAATTAGTAGTACGGGAATATTAACCCGTTAGCCATCGACTGTCCCTTTCGGGTTCGCCTTAGGACCAGACTAACCCACAGCTGATTAGCATAGCTGTGGAAACCTTAGTTTTTCGGTGTGCGGGTTTCTCGCCCGCATTATCGTTACTTATGCCTACATTTTCTTTTCTAACCAGTCCAGCATACCTTACGATACACCTTCAACCCTGTTAGAATGCTCCCCTACCACTTACAGTCAGACTGTAAATCCATAGCTTCGGTAATATGTTTATGCCCGATTATTATCCATGCTCGTCCGCTCGACTAGTGAGCTGTTACGCACTCTTTAAATGAATGGCTGCTTCCAAGCCAACATCCTAGCTGTCTGGGCAGACAAACCTCGTTCTTTCAACTTAACATATATTTGGGGACCTTAGCTGATGGTCTGGGTTCTTTCCCTCTCGGACTTGGACCTTAGCACCCAAGCCCTCACTGCTGTGAAACATTATATAGCATTCGGAGTTTGTCAGGAATTGGTAGGCGGTGAAGCCCCCGCATCCAATCAGTAGCTCTACCTCTATATAACTATCATCAGCGCTGCACCTAAATGCATTTCGGGGAGTACGAGCTATTTCCGAGTTTGATTGGCCTTTCACCCCTACCCACAGGTCATCCGAAGACTTTTCAACGTCAACCGGTTCGGTCCTCCACTGTGTGTTACCACAGCTTCAACCTGCCCATGGGTAGATCACACGGTTTCGCGTCTAACACTACTGACTAAAGCGCCCTATTCAGACTCGCTTTCGCTACGGATCCGTGACTTAATCACTTATCCTTGCCAGCAACGTTAACTCGTAGGCTCATTATGCAAAAGGCACGCCGTCACCCCACGAAAGGGCTCCGACCGCTTGTAAGCGTATGGTTTCAGGATCTATTTCACTCCGTTATTCACGGTTCTTTTCACCTTTCCCTCACGGTACTGGTTCACTATCGGTCTCTCAGGAGTATTTAGCCTTAGCGGATGGTCCCGCCAAATTCAGACAGGGTTTCACGTGCCCCGCCCTACTCAGGATACCACTATCCTTTACACTCATTACCTATACGGGACTATCACCCTCTATGGTTCTACTTTCCAGTAGATTCTAATTCTTTGTGCAAGAAATGTCGTGGTCCTACAACCCCAGCACTGCCGTAACAGCACTGGTTTGGGCTAATCCGCGTTCGCTCGCCACTACTTACGGAATCACTTTTGTTTTCTTCTCCTCCGCCTACTTAGATGTTTCAGTTCAGCGGGTTTGCCCACCTATCGGTGTACTATGTCTTCAACATAGTGGGTTGCCCCATTCGGATATCTGCGGATCAATCGATGTGTGCTCGTCCCCGCAGCTTTTCGCAGCTTATCACGTCCTTCTTCGCCTCTGAGAGCCTAGGCATCCCCCATACGCCCTTATTTTGCTTATTGTACCAATCATAAATTTAATTATGACCGTTTTTTTTTGTCTTTTATTATTTGTATTACTACTAATAACAAAAAACGCTTTCTACTTTTTATTATTTTCTTATCTCAATATGTCAATGAACTTTATTTAGTCGAAGGTCAAAAGTCAAAAGTCGTCAAGTGAATCACTTTGGACTTTATGACTTTAATCTTTATGACTAAAATCGTGGAGAATAACGGAGTCGAACCGTTGACCTCCTGCGTGCAAGGCAGGCGCTCTAGCCAGCTGAGCTAATCCCCCATTTTCTTAGTGATGAGTTATTAGTTATGAGTTATGAATTATTGCTCATAAGGTCTCAACCTCTAAAATTTCCTTTGTTTTAAGTTAAATAGTAGTCCCGGGCAGACTCGAACTGCCGACCCCTACATTATCAGTGTAGTACTCTAACCAGCTGAGCTACGAGACTCTGTTTTACTTAATTTTCATTATTTTTAAATTAACAGCAAGAGTAATTGAATTTTAATATTCAGATCCATTCGATTCACATCTTTTTTCCTCAACGTGTGCAAGCACTAACATTCGAGGCTCTAGAAAGGAGGTGTTCCAGCCGCACCTTCCGGTACGGCTACCTTGTTACGACTTAGCCCTAGTTACCAGTTTTACCCTAGGCAGCTCCTTGCGGTCACCGACTTCAGGCACCCCCAGCTTCCATGGCTTGACGGGCGGTGTGTACAAGGCCCGGGAACGTATTCACCGGATCATGGCTGATATCCGATTACTAGCGATTCCAGCTTCACGGAGTCGAGTTGCAGACTCCGATCCGAACTGTGACCGGTTTTATAGATTCGCTCCTGGTCGCCCAGTGGCTGCTCTCTGTACCGGCCATTGTAGCACGTGTGTAGCCCAAGGCGTAAGGGCCGTGATGATTTGACGTCATCCCCACCTTCCTCACAGTTTGCACTGGCAGTCTTGTTAGAGTTCCCGACATGACTCGCTGGCAACTAACAACAGGGGTTGCGCTCGTTATAGGACTTAACCTGACACCTCACGGCACGAGCTGACGACAACCATGCAGCACCTTGTAAATTGTCTTGCGAAAGATCTGTTTCCAAACCGGTCAATCTACATTTAAGCCTTGGTAAGGTTCCTCGCGTATCATCGAATTAAACCACATGCTCCACCGCTTGTGCGGGCCCCCGTCAATTCCTTTGAGTTTCATTCTTGCGAACGTACTCCCCAGGTGGGATACTTATCACTTTCGCTTAGCCACTGAAATTGCTCCCAACAGCTAGTATCCATCGTTTACGGCGTGGACTACCAGGGTATCTAATCCTGTTCGCTACCCACGCTTTCGTCCATCAGCGTCAATCCATTAGTAGTAACCTGCCTTCGCAATTGGTATTCCATGTAATCTCTAAGCATTTCACCGCTACACTACATATTCTAGTTACTTCCTAATAATTCAAGTTTAGCAGTATCAATGGCCGTTCCACCGTTGAGCGATGGGCTTTCACCACTGACTTACTAAACCGCCTACGGACCCTTTAAACCCAATGATTCCGGATAACGCTTGGATCCTCCGTATTACCGCGGCTGCTGGCACGGAGTTAGCCGATCCTTATTCTTACGATACCGTCAAGCTCCTACACGTAGGAGTGTTTCTTCTCGTACAAAAGCAGTTTACAATCCATAGGACCGTCATCCTGCACGCGGCATGGCTGGATCAGGCTTGCGCCCATTGTCCAATATTCCTCACTGCTGCCTCCCGTAGGAGTCTGGTCCGTGTCTCAGTACCAGTGTGGGGGATCTCCCTCTCAGGACCCCTACCCATCGTTGCCTTGGTAAGCCGTTACCTTACCAACTAGCTAATGGGACGCATGCTCATCTTTTACCGTTGTGACTTTAATAGTGACTTCATGCGAAGTTGCTATGCTATGAGGTATTAATCCAAATTTCTCTGGGCTATCCCTCTGTAAAAGGTAGATTGCATACGCGTTACGCACCCGTGCGCCGGTCTCTATATCCGAAGACATATACCCCTCGACTTGCATGTGTTAAGCCTGCCGCTAGCGTTCATCCTGAGCCAGGATCAAACTCTTCATCGTATATTTTTTATATTATATTGCGATGTATTATCTAGTGGTTCTTTTCGAATCTCTCAATTCTATTACTCTTATTCTTTTGTTCCGATTTTCATCGGAACGGCTGTCAATTCAATATGTCTACGAACGTGTATTTCTTTTTGTTTCGCTTGTCTCTCAAAGCGGGTGCAAAAGTAGAAAACTTATTTCTAACTGGCAAATGTTTTTTGAAGTTTTTTTTTGAAAATTTCTTTCCATTTTATACTTCCCAATTTACCAATCTGTCAATGAACTTTCCGTATTTTGCGGGGTGCAAATGTAACATCCGTTTTTAAATCTCACAAGCTTTTTCTAATCTTTTTTTCGAAAATTTCTTTCCGTTTGTTTTAGTAGCTTGTCAGTATTTCAGGGAACGTTTGTCGTTGTTGCGGGTGCAAAAGTAGAACCTTTATCCGCATTTACAATACTTTTTAACCACTTTTTTTGTCCTTTTTTTATCCTTTTTCTTAATGCTCTGATAACACATACTTTACAAATCATACTTTTTCTATTATGTGTAAGGTTTTTCTTGTTTTAGCTGTGGTTTTGGTAATTTTTGCCTGTTTCAGTCTTTACTTTTTGATGAGTTTTCATGTTTTTTAATCCTTATCCTCGCTTTTTTCTATCTTTTTATCTCTCTCTTATACCAGCTAATCCTCTAATCTATTCTCAAAACAATCCAAACAGCCCCGATAGTCATAGAAATCCTTTTATTTAGGGGTTCTAAATAAAAGATTGGAACGTATAGCAGGAAAAAGCTCCTTATTAAAGTGCAAATTCCAAACTATTTGATTCTGCTCAATCCGACAAACTTCTACCCACATATATAATAGTAGAACTTTATACTTATATATCTACAATAACAAACCCGACAGGTTTCTAAAAACTGTCGGGTTGTGGAAATGAGATTTACTCTTATATACTATATAGGTATTCCTAAAAAAGCGTCTAGCGAAAATTCAATTTTTCCTTAGATGTTTTCTATATTCCTTTAGACTTATTTTACATCAAACCATAGCTTCGTTGTAAGCAAGTCTTTTCCCTGAGCGGATACTGCTGTCTGATAACTTTTACCATTTAATGATTGCTCTGTACCCGGATAAAAGAAACGAGAAGGTATCTGCCCGTCCAAAACTGTAGCCGGACCAGCTTTCAATATTGGATAATCTAATCTTCTCCACTCCACAAAGGCATCAAGACCTTGTCCGAAGAATGCGATCCATTTTTGAGTTCCTATAGATTTTGCATAATTTGTTGCATCATACTTTACAATTGTCTGATTAAGATAATTAGAAACAATGGCTGCATCTGTTACTCCGAATTGATTGAATGATGCTGTAATTGCACTTTTATAAAGTTGCTCTGCATCTCCCACAATGTAACCACGTGCAACTGCTTCTGAAAGATTGAATAATGTTTCGGAATAAGAAACAATTATAGCTGGTGATGTCGAAGTCAGGAAATACGTCCCAGGTTTTGAAGTTTTAGCAAATCCCTGACTATTGGCATCACTATTTGATAATCCATTAGCTCCTCCAACATACTTGCCTACGCTCGCATCTGATGGTAATTGAGCATATATTGGTAAGCGCGGATCTGATAACTCATTTAATTTATCTACCATGGTCTTTGAAATACGAAAATCATCACGGGTTTCAAACCAAGCCGAAGCCGGATTTTGCTGAGGAGAAGTAATATAAGTAAACTTAAAATTTTCACTATTACTGCTAATTAATCCTGCAGTATCATTTGTAGCATCAATCGCAGCTTGTTTAGCTAAACCTGGTTCTTTATCTGAAATTCTTAATGCTATACGCAAACGAAGTGAATTTACCAGTTTTTTCCATTTCACAATATCACCTTTATAAACCAAATCACCCGTTACTGATCCGTTTGCTGTATTTAGCAAAGACTGGGCCTGTTTTAAATCTTCAAGTAATCCTATATATACTTCCTTTTGTGTATTATATGCCGGTGTCACTTTTAGACCTGCTTCCTTATAAGGAATACTTCCATAAGCGTCGGTCAATAATAAGAACGTCCAGGAACGTAAAGTAAGTGCTATTCCTTTATAATTTGAATTTGCCTGTGCTTCCGGGAAATTCAGAATTGTGTTCAAATCGGTAATCAAGGTTGCATATCCTGTATTCCATAAGGAAGTAAAAGACGTATTAGACACATCGTATCTATCTGGTTCTGTATATTGGATTTTTGCCCAATGCTGAACAAACAATAAAGACGAATTAAAATTATTATCTGCTCCCCAATATAAGTCAGCCCCTTGCTTTAATGTTCCTGTTAACAAGTAAGGAGCCAATGGTGTTTCAGTTGCATTTGGATTTTTATTAATATCGTCCAGCGTATCATTGCAGGAAGTGAGTGACAATGCAAACAGTGTTATATAGACTATTTTTTTTATCATGATTCTGTATTTTTAAAATTTAAGGTTAACATTAAGGCTAAAATTCCTTGTCGTTGGCAAAGCTAAACTCTCTAAGCCTTGTGCATTTCCAGTATTGAAAGCTGTTTCAGGATCAATATTTGGTGCATCTTTATAGATAAAAAACAGATTACGACCAACTGCAGTAATGCTTGCTCCTTCTAATCCCAGTCTCTTAGCAAATGACTTATTGAAATTGTAAGCCAGTTTTATTTCTCTCATTTTTACAAAAGTTGAACTATAGATGTAAGCTTCACTGATATTGTATGATGCTTTGTAATATTCCTGTGCACTAATCACCTGTTTGTTTGGAGTTCCGTCAGCATACACGCCATTAAAAATCATTCCATCATCATATACTGTTACTCCAGTTGGGGCAGTCCCTCCTGTTACTAGTGTCTTGGGATTAGTGGTATTGTTTGCCGGATAATAGTAACTTAATCCACCATTGGCAGCATCACGACCAGGCATCGTTTGAGCCAATACACCCGTATAATTTCCTGTTCTGTTTGTTCCTGAGAAAAGCTCACCTCCTACACTGGCATCAACCAGGAATGAAAACTCAAGATTTTTATAGGTTAATGTATTCGTAAGACCAGCTAAATAATCCGGAGTATAATGCCCTAATACCTTCTTTTGCGGATCAGCTTTTGGTAACCCGTTTGCTCCTATTACTATATTTCCACTTGCATCACGTTGATAAGCTGTACCGTAAAGTGCTCCATAAGCCTGACCTACTGACGCCAATACATCAACACCTCCTGAAGATCCAATTGTATAGTTTTGAATCTGTTTATCATAATCCAAAACCTCTACTTTACTAATATTCTTTGAATAATTTACAGCTACGTTCCATTTGAAATCCTGAGTTTGAACCGGATTACCATCTAATTGAATTTCTACACCATGGTTATTTATTTTACCTGCATTGATTAACTGTGTATTATAACCACTGGCAGTAGTAGTTTTTATCTCCAGAATCTGATCCAAACTATTGGTGTTATAATAAGCAACATCAAAATGCAATCTGTTTTTCCAAAAAGAAGCTTCTAAGCCAAATTCTGTAGAACGGGTTGTTTCTGGTTTCAGATTTTCATTAAGTTTCTTTTGCGAAGAAGTCTGAATAGGATTTCCGTCGAATGCAGTTTGAAAATTATAAACTGTTGCTAATTGGTACGGATCTGCATCATTACCTACTTCAGACCATCCTCCGCGCAATTTTAAGAAATCCAGCGTATTGCTTTTTAGATTCAAAGCTTCAGATAATACCACACTTCCATTAACAGAAGGATAAAAATAAGAACGGTTACTACTTGGCAATGTTGATGACCAGTCATTACGAGCAGTCACATTTAAGAAAGCATAATTTTTATATCCAAATTGTGCTGAAGCATAAGCACTATAAACTCTTAATCTTGATAATGAATTTGATGACGTTAACGGATCACGCGAGTTGGTCAGTGTATATAAATCAGGCACAGCCAAACGTGGTGCTTTTTGATAATTGTTTGCATCACTATGATTACGTATATTAAATCCTGCCAGTGCATCCAGACTAAAATCATCGTTTAATTTTTTGGTATAAGTAAAAATACCTTCCGTATTTTGTTCATTAACTGTATAAGCATCTTCAGCATATGACCCAAAAGGGGTTCCATTTGTACCATACTTAATGGTGTACTTTCTACGATCATTATAATAATCAACTCCCGTGCGGAATTTAAAATTAAGTCCCTCGGCAAGTTTTGCATCTAAATGAACATCTCCAATTAAACGATTACGCTGTTGGCTTGTCGTATTATAATAGGCATTCCAATATGGATTGCTGTAATAACTGTTATTCCAGTTTTTGTTCCAGTCATTGTTAAGATCATTGATATCGACCTGACGTCCGAACCAAAGAAACTGAAGCATTACTCCCGCAGCACGCCCTCCTGAAGGACCACCTGGAAGAGCCGGAGCATTAGTAACTATATAATTAGCATTTACACCTACTTTTATACTTTTAGATAATTCATAATTAGTACTAATAGTAAAATTTGTTTTGTTTATCTCACTATTAGGTACAGTTCCTGTTTGTTTTTGATTATTTACTCCTAAACGAAAATCTGATTTTTCATCTGATTTAGCCACCGAAATACTATTATCAAAAGTAAGACCTGTATTAAAAAAGTTTTTTACATTATCAGGATGAGCTACAAAAGGTACTGCCTGACCATTCGAATAAAATTGAGGAATAAGGCGACCATCTAGTTTTGGACCCCAGCTTTCATCAACTCCGTCATTGACTCCTCCTCCTTTACCATCAACGTAGCTAAATTTTCCGTTCGATCCTTGTCCGAATGAATTTTGAAAAGAAGGTAAAGTAGCTACCTGAGAAAGGGTTATACCAGAACTAAAGCTAATACCAAGCCCTTTTTGACCTTTTCCTGATTTTGTAGTAATAAGAACAACACCATGCGCAGCACGTGATCCATAAAGAGCGGCCGCATTAGGACCTTTCAATACAGTCAATGTTTCAATATCTTGTGGATTCAAATCGGCGATTGCATTTCGAAAATCACGAGTGGCTCCACCAGTACTTCCTAATTGCGAGTTATCTACCGGAACACCATCTACCACAAATAGAGGCTGGTTATTTCCAGCAATAGAGGTTTCACCACGAATAATGATACGTGAAGATCCCATATCTCCCTGCGAATTAGTTATACGTACTCCTGCCAGTTTACCTGTAAGGCTATTCAAAAAATTTGATTCTTTTGTATTTACTAAATCCTTGTTTTTAAGTGACTGTGTAGTATACCCTAAAGATTTTTTTTCTTTTGAAATGCCTAATGCTGTAACTACTACTTCTGAAAGTGCATTCTGTTCTTGCGTAAGACTAATTCTAATTGGATTTTCATTTACTACAATTTCTGCTTTTTTATATCCCAGATAACTTACTATTAAAGTATAAGGAAATTTTTGTCCTGTCTGGAAAAAGAATTTTCCATCTAAATTTGTTACAACCCCGTGTGTTGTTCCTTTGATATTTACAGAAGCACCTATAACTGGCTCTTTTGTTATCGCATCGATTACTGTTCCCTCTAGTTTGGACTGGATTAATGGTTTCGTCTCTTGCGCGCTAACTCCTATGGAAATTAACAAAACACACAACCATGCATATCTTTCTATTTTTTTTTTCATTACTTTGTTTTAGTTTAATAAATAAGGTAAGCCGAAAACAGATTTAATCCACTTTTGCTTTCCTTTCAGAGATGTACAATTTCTTTAAGCTTCACCATTTCTGTTCCCGCAGAAATGGTTTTTATCTGCAACACATTCGTTTTATCATATCATTTATTTTGGATTATTATTATTTGATTTGGTCTTCATCGGATTTCCCTCCTAATGCTTTAAGGATTCGACTAAGCAAAATTTTTCAAGAATTAAAGAGTGAAGATTTTGAGCTGTAACAACTCATAAGTTGGAAATTTTAAAGGCCGGGCTTAATTTTAAGTATTCAAGTTTTTATATTTTTAAATTCTACTAATTTGATAGAACAAAAGTATATTAAAAATGTGAACTCAAAAATTTTAATTATTTTTTTTGCAAAAAAAATGTTAACTAAAATTTTTAGATAACTATAAATTTCTAAAATTAAGACAGTTAACTCTTCTAAGCTTTTTTATAAAGATGTAAGAATTTTTCTAAATTTGAAAGACCAGATTAGAAAACAAACTACTTTTAAATTTCATAACTCGCAAAAAAATCGCGAGGTTATTACAGAATTATACTCTGATACTTTTCAAAAAAAACTAAATCTATTCTGTGCATAAACTGAATACCCATTAATTTTTAACATTCCAGTTTTGAATGTATTCTACAGAAAAAACAAGTAAATTTGCAGACCTTAAATCACCCCAAGTTATGAATGTAAACAGAAGTTATCTTCACTTATTCGCCCTACTAATGATGCTATTTCATGCATCGATTTCTTATTCTCAAACACCAACCAATAAAGCAGAAAACCGTGCTAAACTTTTTGAGGAAAGTACCACAGACAGCGAATATCTAATCGCTATTGAAAAAGTAGCTGAAGTATTGGAATCGGCTGCGAACGATGCCGATTTTGACGGAACTACATTTCATCTGTTTGGTGATATTAAAAGAACTCAAAGCAAACTTGATCTGATACTAGCAAGTTTAAAAGGAGCTAATCCAAATGTGCGTAACCAACAAATGTATCGTGTTGTTCTAAAAGAAATTGAGCAGGAATTAAACGAGCAAAATACAGCCATAAATTCTCATAATGAAAATCTTGAAAAAATTAAAAGCCGTATTATTGACCTGCGCAAAGACAAAACTTTATTTACGCTATTAAAAGATACTATTCGCAGAAAGCAATTTAAAACAGAATTAGCCAATCTCAAGAAAACCTATTTAAAAACAGACAGTCTGATGACCAAAAATCAGGGTATCTTAAATGACAAAAAAAGATTGACTGTTGAACACAAAATTGACGTTTCTAATGCATTAGCAACTGTAGAAACAAAGCTTGAAAAATCGGGAATTAGTATTTTAAAGAAAGAATATCCATCAATATGGAATGCTGATACTGCTACTAAAAAAGTAGTTTCGCAAAACATTAAGTCAAAAATCATTATTGAAGAAAATATTGCCGCATATTATTTAAGTTATAAATCCGGAGGCCTTATTACGCTGCTATTTTTTATGGGATTGTTAGCCTGGTACATCTTTCGTAATTTAAAATATTTAAAGAATAATGGTCATATCGAAAATCTTTCGCTCTTTAACTTTAAATATTTAAACAGAGGAGTAATTTTACCCGTTGCTGTAATCGGTTTAAACATAGCGGTTGTCACAAATTTATATGCGCCAGCTTTATTTTTAGAGTTACTACAACTATTGCTTCTTGGTGTATTAACTGTAATATTTAAAAAGGACTGGTCAGGAAATTCAATGCGAAATTGGATTTTGCTTTTAGGATTGTTTACTACTCTTTGTTTTCTGGATCTTTTTATTGGAGTTGGACTCCTTCAGCGTTGTTCTTTTATTGTAATTAATCTTTTTGGAATACGCTATGGTTTGGTTCAGATTAAGAGTATGAAAGACCAATTATACATTAAAGCTTTTTTTAAATGGGCAAGCAACATTTTTATCCTATTAAATGTTCTCTCCATACTCTATAACATTTTTGGAAGAGTTTCCCTTTCAAACATGTTAACTTTAACTGCTTTTATATCTCTTACTCAGATAGTAGCATTAAGTGTCCTTCTTAAAATAATTTTAGAGATTATATTATTACAAATCTATACCACCAGAGTAAAACGTGGTATAGAAAAAATATTTGATTACGAGAGTTTGTCCGATACCCTAAAAAAACCTTTCATCATTATCATTAGCTATATGTGGCTGGTTGTAATCGCATCGAATCTTAATATATGGGAATCATTAAGAACTTCCCTGACCACTTTACTAGATCGTCCGAATACTGTGGGAAGCATAACCTTTACTTTGGGTAATATTGTTTTATTTTTTATAATTATTTGGGCTGCCCATTTGTTACAAAAATATGTTGCTTACTTTTTTGGAGAAATCGACGACGAAAATGAAGAAAACATTAACAAAAGGCAACATTCTAAATTACTAATCACAAGGCTTCTTGTATTAATAGTAGGATATCTTTTAGCGGTTTCAGCTTCTGGAATGCCTTTAGATAAATTAAGTATATTACTGGGAGCTTTAGGTGTGGGTGTTGGACTTGGTCTTCAAAATGTAGTAAATAATTTTGTTTCAGGAATTATTCTGATTTTTGACAAACCTATTCAAATTGGAGACGTGATTGATATCAGTTCAGAATCGGGACGCGTAAAAACTATGGGATTGCGTACCACAAAAATCAATGCTCCAAATGGCGCAGAAATTATTATTCCGAATGGTAACTTATTATCTCAAAATATTACCAACTGGACTTACACTGATAATTTTAAACTTGTGGATATTAACATCGAAATCAATGGCGATGTAACGCCAGATGAAATTAATACAATTATATTATCGGCCTTAGAAAGTATGTCTCTTGTAAACAATACAAAAACGCCACAAATATATTACAACTCTATTTCTGAAGGTAAATTTAAGTTGCAAATCAAGTTTTGGTGCAGTATTTATAAAACAGAAGAAACGGTAAGTAGTGCTAAACAAGTTTTGTTTAGTTATTTTAAAGCTAAAGGACTTGCTTTTTTGACCTAATAAACGAAGTGATCATTAAATAAATGGTTTGTTCTTAAAACAAAAAATCCAAATTCCTGATTAAACCGGAATTTGGATTTTTTATTATTTAAATTTTATATTGCTTAGTCTAAAACAAAACTTACGCTAACATTTGCAGTAATTTCAATTTCTCCAATTGCTAATGTTTCATTTGCAGCACCACCGTTACTATCCATTGCCATAGATTTCATAGCATACATTGGTTGCGGACGGTAAACCTGAGTATTATCAGAAATGGTATAAGCTTTACCAACTTTTTGACCTAATACAGAAACATAATCTTCAGCCTTAGCTTTAGCGTCTTTCATTGCTAATTTTCTGGCTTCAGCCTGTAATTGTAATTCTTTTGAAGATTCAAAAGATACTCTGTCAATACGATTAATACCTTGTTGTACTAAGCCTTCCATTAATTCATCATATTTAGACAAATCTTTTACTACAATTTCTACTGTTTGGGTAGCATTATAAGAAGTTTTCTTTTTCTCATAATCGTATTGCGGATTCAAAGCAACTTGTTTCGTTCTAAAGTCTGCTGTTGGAATATTCATCTTTTTAATGAATTTTAAAACTGCATCCATTTTTTCGTCGTTTTGCTTTTTGACGTCTTTAGCAATATTACCTTTTGTTTCAACTGTAGCTGAAATACAAACCTGATCAGGTGCTACTTTTACTTTTCCTTCTCCATTAACATTAATTAGAGGTATTTGTTTGGTTTCCTGGCCGTAAGACATAGTCATAAACATGATTGTTAAAAATAATACTACTTTCTTCATTTTTGTTATATTTAAGTTATTTGATAAGGACCTTTCAAAAGTTGTGCCAACCTTATAATTTGCCCAATTTAGCCATAACAAAAAGTACAATAATAGGAATCGCTAATAAAATTACCATCGAGCTATGATCTACAATTAATGATGGTTCTTTTATTAAAGTGATCAAATAACCACCTATAGCGCCTCCAAAATGTGCCGTATGACCAATATTGTCATTTTTAGCTTTCATTCCATATATAGAATACAATAAATATAAAATTCCAAAAAGATATGCCGGTATTGGAATCACACCAAAAATTCCCAACGTCATGCCAGGTTCGAGTAAAATGGCAGAATACAAAACTCCTGTCACAGCACCGGAGGCTCCAACTGCACGATAACTATAATCGTTTTTATGAAACAACATGGTTAATAGATTTCCAAAAATTAAGCTTCCAAAATAAACCAAAACAAAAGAAAAATTTCCTAACCATTGTGTAACCACAGGCGCAAAACACCAAAGCGTAAACATATTAAACACTAAGTGCATAATATCGACGTGTAAAAATCCAGAAGAAAGCATTCTTATCTGCTCTCCGGAACGAATGCTTCCAATGTGGAATTCGTATTTTCTGAAAAATGCATAATCATTAAACCCTTTGTAACTTATAAGAGCGTTGGCAACTATAATCCCAATTAAAATGGTATTCATAAAAAATATTTATTGTGAAATGTAAATATAGTCATTCTTAAACACAAGTTAGCAAGAAGCCAAAATATCGCTGGTTATTCATTTTTACTTTATATTTGTAAAAAAAATTACATGCAATTTCTCGTTTATATTTTAGCCTACCCTTTTCTTTGGCTTATCTCCATACTTCCATTTAGAATATTTTACTGGTTTTCAGATTGTGTCTATTTTCTGGTGTATCATGTTGTGGGTTATCGCAAAAAAGTTGTTCGCGAAAATCTTGCGCTTGCACTGCCACATTTAAGTGATCAGGAAAGAAAAGTTATTGAGAAAAAATTCTATAGCCATATGTGCGATATGTTTTTAGAGATGATCAAGACTATGAGTATTTCTCCGGAAGAAATGGAAAAAAGATTCCATGTCACAAATATCGATTTGGTATTAAATTATGCACAAAGAGAAAAGAGTGTTATTCTTATGGCTTCTCACTATGCAAGTTATGAATGGCTTATGACTGTTAATCCTAAAATTGGCTTTCAGGGAGTTGCGGTTTACAAAAAAGTTGCAAATCCCTATTTTGATAAATTGGTTCGAAAAATTCGATCAAAATACAAGACCGAAATGATTGAGACTAAAAAAGCAATTCCAACAATGGCTCAAAACCAGCGCGACGGCGTTTTGAGCATGTATGGTTTAGCCAGTGATCAATCTCCAAAACTGGATCGAATTTTTCATTCGGGAAAATTTATGGGTATTGAGGTCCCTGTTCATACAGGAGCAGAAATGCTGGCAAAAAAATATGATCTGGCTGTTACAATGGTAAAAGTAAAAAAAATAAAAAGAGGGTATTACGAGGCTACATTTCTTTCTCTTGCTGATAATCCAAAAGAATATGACGATTTTGAAATTACAGAAATGTATTTAAAAGAGGTCGAAAAACAAATTCTTGAAGCCCCGGAATATTATTTATGGACACATAAAAGATGGAAACACCGAGTTCAATAATCTTTTAAAATAAGATATAAAAAAAAGCCTCTTTTGAATAGTTCAAAAGAGGCTTTTATATTTAGAATTCAGAAATTAAATTCCTGCAATTACTTTTATTTCATCAATGATTCGAAGAGCCAATTTGTCTGCAGCATCTTGTGAAGGTGCTTCAGTATAAATACGAATAATTGGTTCTGTATTCGATTTTCTTAAATGTACCCATTCTGTAGCAAAATCGATCTTTACACCATCAATTGTCGAAATATCTTCATTTTTATATTTATCTGTCATTGCTGTTAAAATTGCATCAACATCAATTTGTGGTGTCAATTCAATTTTATTTTTGCTCATATAATATTCCGGATAAGAAGCTCTCAATGCAGAAACCGACATTTTTTTATTCGCTAAATGCGTTAAGAATAAAGCAACTCCAACCAAACTATCTCTTCCGTAATGCAACTCTGGGTAAATAATTCCACCATTACCTTCTCCTCCAATAACAGCATTATTCTTCTTCATTAATTCAACCACATTTACTTCTCCAACTGCACTTGCTTCGTAGTTTCCTTTATGTCCCACAGTTACATCACGCAAAGCACGTGATGATGACATGTTTGAAACTGTATTCCCAGGAGTTTTACTTAAAACGTAGTCCGCACAAGCAACCAAAGTGTATTCCTCACCAAACATTTCTCCGTCTTCGCTAATGAATGCCAAACGATCAACATCCGGATCAACAACAACTCCTAAATGCGCTTTTTCTTTAACGACCAATTCAGAAATATCAGTTAAATGCTCTTTTAATGGTTCCGGATTATGAGGGAAATGTCCGTTTGGTTCACAGTATAATTTTACTACTTCAACGCCCATTAATTCTAATAGTTTAGGAATAATAATTCCTCCTGATGAATTTACTCCATCAACAACTACTTTAAATTTAGCTGCTTTTACCGCTTCAACATCTACTAAAGGTAAATTTAAAACCTCGTCGATATGAATATCCATATAGGCATCATTCAAAGTAATTTCGCCTAAACTGTCAACATCAGAAAAATCAAAAGCTTCAGCATCTGCAATTTCCAGAATTTTTGCACCATCGGCACCACTTAAAAATTCTCCTTTTTCATTTAGTAATTTTAAAGCGTTCCATTGTTTTGGATTATGAGAAGCTGTTAAAATAATACCTCCGTCTGCTTTCTCCAATGGAACGGCAACTTCTACCGTTGGAGTTGTAGAAAGTCCCAGATCAATTACATTAATTCCTAAACCAATTAAAGTATTAACCACCAGATTATGAATCATTGGCCCGGAAATCCTCGCATCACGACCAATTACAACCGTTAATTTTTCTTTTTTACTATTGCTTTTCATAAAAGTTCCGTACGCCGATGCAAATTTTACTGCATCTACAGGAGTCAGGTTATCTCCTACTTTACCTCCAATTGTACCTCTTATACCTGAAATAGATTTTATTAAAGTCATTTTTTTGAGTTATGGTTATTTGAGTTACAAATATAGAAAAGTTACTAAGCTTCTAAGATACAAAGACACTAAGAATTTTATAAAAAAGTTACTCCGGTTCCAAGATGCTACCCCGATACCTACAGGGGCTAAGATTTTCAAAACGCTTAAACAGCAACTTTTGAAGTATCCATTAATTTTAAAATGTTCTGAAAAAGTTTTCATACTTTTACTAAAACAACTTAGTTCCTTAGTAACTTAGAATAATAAAAAAATGAATTTCTTAGCCCACATATATCTTTCAGGTGATAATGATTTAATAAAAATTGGCAATTTTATGGCTGATGGCATTCGTGGAAAGCAATTTGAACATTTCCCAAAAGATGTACAAAAAGGGATACTCTTACATCGCTTTATTGATACTTATACAGATTCTCACGATGTTTTCAGACAAAGTACCAAACGTTTACACGAAAAGTACCATCATTATGCAGGTGTCATTGTAGATATTGTTTATGATCATTTTTTGGCCAAGAACTGGTCTAAATATTCAGACGAAAATCTGGAAGATTTCGTTGATAGATTCTATAACTCTTTACATGAAAATCATGCTGTTTTAACTGAAAAAATACAAGGTTTACTACCTGTTATGACCAGAGAAAACTGGCTTTTGAGCTATAGAACAATTGATGGAATTCAACATATTCTGACTCAAATGGACCGACGGTCAAAAAATATTTCAAAAATGCAGTTTGCAACAGCAGAACTCAAAGAATTTTATACTGAGTTTGAACAGGAATTCACCGCCTTTTTTGAGGATATTCAGGAACAAGCTAACCAAAAACGACTTACTCTTTAGAGTCTACTTGATTTTATCGAACCAAATATTGTGTACTATGAAGAAAATTACCTTATTATTTGCATTTATCACTATTTCAGGTTTTGCACAACAATCTGCAAACCCAACAGGATTAGTTGCTTCAAAAGCTATGGTAGTTTCGGCCAGAGCTGAAGCATCAAAAATAGGAGTTGAAATCATGAAAAAAGGCGGAAATGCATTTGATGCAATGGTGGCAACCGAATTAGCTCTTGCTGTTGCTTATCCATACGCAGGAAATATTGGCGGAGGTGGTTTTATGGTGTATAGAAAAGCCAATGGAGAGGTTGGTTCTCTTGATTATCGCGAAAAAGCACCTCTAGCTGCAACAAAAGATATGTTTTTGGATAAAGACGGAAATGTAATAAAAGGAAAAAGTACCGAGACAGCCTTAGCAATTGGAGTTCCGGGGACAATTGCCGGTGTTTTTGCGGTTCATAAAAAACTAGGTTCTCTGCCAATGTCAGAAATTCTGAAACCTGTTATTGCTCTTGCCGAAAAAGGTGTAATTGTAACTCAAAAACAACAAAAACAACTTGAATCGTATCATGATGCTATTGTAAAAGTAAATGGTCCAAATACTTTGATGGCGGGAAGATTTAAAGAAAATGATACTATTAAATATCCTGCACTTGCTCAAACTTTAAAACGAATTCTTAAAAATGGAAAAGATGAGTTTTATAAAGGTCAAACTGCAAAAACTTTAGTTGCTTATCTTCAAAAAAAAGGCGGAATTATCACTCTTAAAGATTTGGCCACTTATGAAGCCAAATGGAGAAAACCGCTACAGTTTGACTATAAGGATTTAAAAGTTACATCAATGGCACCGCCAAGTAGTGGCGGAATCTGTTTAGCACAGATAATGAAAATGATATCACCATTTTATCTTTCAAAAATGGGACATAACTCAGAACAATCAATTCAGGTAATTGTTGAAGCCGAAAGAAGAGCTTATGCCGACAGAAGCCAGTTTTTGGGAGATCCTGATTTTGTAAAAATCCCAATAAACGGGCTTTTATCAGACGCCTATTTAAAAGACAGAATGTCAAATTTTAATTCTGAAAAAGCCAGTCTTTCATCAGAAATCAAAGAGGGAAAAGTAACTTATAACGAGAGTACTGAAACAACCCATTACTCTATTGTAGATCAATTTGGAAATGCCGTTGCAGCAACTACAACCATTAATGACGGTTTTGGATCAAAATATTACTGTGATGAGTTAGGCTTTTTTCTGAATAATGAAATGGACGATTTTAGTGCCAAACCAGGATCTCCAAATATGTTTGGATTAGTAGGAAATGAAGCTAATAGTATTGCACCGCAAAAAAGAATGCTTAGTTCTATGACTCCAACTATTGTGGAGAAAAAAGGCGAATTGTATATGGTTGTTGGTTCACCAGGCGGTTCTACAATTATTACGTCGGTTTTACAAGCTATTTTAAATGTTTACGAATATAATCTGAGTATGCAGGAAGCTGTAAACGCACCACGCTTTCATCATCAGTGGTTACCTGATTTAATTACTTTTGAGCCTTATGCTTTTGATAATGTTACTATCGATAAACTTAAAGCTAAAGGTTATTTAATAAATGAAAAAACAACTCCTGTAATTGGCAAATTAGACTGTATTTTAGTCCTGCCCAACAAAACGCTTGAGGGAGGTGCCGACTTTAGAGGTGATGACACTGCTGCCGGTTTTTAATTTTTAGTAAAGATTTGTACAGAAAATTATACAATTTCGAATGTTAAAACCTAAATTTGCATTATCCCTAACTTTTTACAAACAGAATGCTAAAAAAATATTTTAGAAAACTGGAAAGCATTATCGCTTTGGCTCAGTCATTAATGACTCCAAAGCAGTTTATTTTTTTATCAAGCGTTCTTATCGGAATTTCATGCTCATTGGCGGTAATTGTTCTAAAAACTTTTGCCCACAGTGTTTTTTCTTTCGCAACTTATATAAACGGAATTTTAAAATTAAGTTTCATCAACAGTATTTTGCCGATTATTGGTATTGTACTGACCGTTTTTGTTATTGACAGGGTACTTAACGGAACTATTGAGAAAGGGACTTCGCAAATTTTGTATGCAGTTGCAAAAAAAGCCAGTATTATCCCGAGAAAACAAATGTATGCGCAAATTGTAACGAGCTCACTAACTGTTGGTTTAGGAGGTTCTGCAGGTCTTGAAAGCCCAATTGTAGTTACCGGTGCAGCGTTTGGATCTAATTTTGCTCAAAATTATAAATTACCTTACAAAGACCGAACTTTACTTATTGGGTGTGGTGTTGCTGCCGGAATTGCAGCTGCATTTAATGCTCCGATTGCCGGAGTTCTTTTTGCGATTGAAGTTTTACTGGTTGATGTAAGTATTTCTGCCTTTACTCCAATCATGATCTCGGCAGCGACCGGAGCCTTGGTTTCGGCTATTGTTTTAGACGAAACGATTTTATTGTCTTTTAAAAAACAGGAAACTTTTAATTATCATAACATTCCTTTTTATGTGCTTTTAGGAATATTAACAGGCTTTATAGCGGTTTACTACTCTCGAAATTTTCAAAGAGTTGAGCATTATTTTGCTAAACTAAAAATTGGTCCTTATAAAAAAGCATTAATTGGTTCCTCCCTGCTTGCACTTCTTATTTTTGTTTTTCCAACGCTTTTTGGTGAGGGATATGAAAGTATTAAAACACTATCTGAGTCAGACCCGGGGCAAATACTTGATAATACTTTATTTGGTAATTTCAGAAACAATCAGTGGGTTTTACTTCTATTTGTAGGTTGTACCATGATGGTGAAAGTCTTTGCATCAGGATTAACTATTGGAAGTGGTGGAAATGGAGGAAACTTTGCACCTTCTTTATTTTTGGGTTCATATTTAGGCTTCTTTTTCTCTAAATTCATCAGCATGATCGGTTTATCAAAATTACCAATCAGTAATTTCACTATGGTTGGAATGGCTGGAATTTTGAGCGGATTATTTCATGCGCCTCTAACTGCTATTTTCTTAATCGCAGAAATTACAGGAGGTTACGGACTTATGATTCCTCTTATGATTGTATCTTCAATAAGTTTTGCAATCTCAAAACGTTTTGAAAAATACTCTCTTGATGTTAAAAACCTTGCCAAAAAAGGTCATGCCTTTACCAGCAATAAAGATTCTAATATTTTATCTACTTTAGATATTGATTCTATAATTCAATGCGATTACTTAACAGTTCATCCCGAAGAAAACCTAAGCAAATTAGTTGATCTTATTTCACATTCCAATCAGGTGGTTTTTGCAGTCGTTAATAATGAAAAAGATCTCGTTGGTGTAGTTCACTTTAATGATATCCGTGAGATTATTTTCAACGCATACCGTGTAAAGTATACATTGATTAAGGATGTAATGAAAACTCCACCTGCAACCATCACAACTGATGATAGTATGGAAATTGTAATGAGTAAATTTGAAAAGTCTAAAACAGCTTTTCTGCCTGTCTTACGAAACGAAAAATATTATGGCTTTATTTCCAAATCAATAGCATTAGAAGCCTACAGAATGAAATTACGCTCCATGACAATAGAATAACTAATATCGGATAAGTTAAAAATTTTTATTATCCGATATTAAGAAATACCTTTGGGGCATATGTGGAAGATAGACCTAACATACAGACCCGAATTTCAATCAACATTTGACCGATTGTACCAAAAAAGGCTTGATTTGCAAAACAGCAGACCATTGCCCAATATTGCTCTGCATAAAATCCGTGAAAGTTTATCTCTGGAATGGACCTATAATTCAAATAGTATTGAGGGTAATACTATGAGCCTGCGTGAGACACAAATGGTAATTCAGGAAGGAATTACTATTAAAGGAAAATCCCTTCGTGAGCATTTTGAAACCCATAATCATGACAAAGCAATTGACTATTTATATTCAATTGTAGACGACAACTATAAACTTCGAAGCATTGATATACTATCTATTCATGGTTTGGTGTTACGTTCCATTGAAGATGATTTTGCAGGACGGTTAAGAAACGGTGGTGTACGAATTTCAGGAGCCAATTTTATGCCTCCCAATGCCAATAAAGTTTCAGATTATTTAGACGAATTAATTGACTTTATCAATACAAACCCGTTAGGTTTAAATGATATAGAATTAGCTACTATTTATCATCATAAACTCGTATGGATACACCCTTTTTTTGATGGGAATGGCCGTACAGTTCGTTTGAGCATGAATTTGTTATTAATGCGATGCGGGTTTCCGCCGGCGATTATCCTTAAAAACGACAGGAAAAAATATTACGAAGCGCTTAATCAGGCAAACAATGGCAATTATCAAAAATTAACCCTTTTGATGTGTCAGGCTTTAGAACGTACCCTAAATATTTATCTAAATGCGATGCCGGGAAGTACCTATGATTATAAGCCAATAATTAATATTGTGAGCGAACCAGAATCACCATATAGTCAGGAATATGTTAGTTTGCTTGCACGAACCGGAAAAATAGACGCTTACAAAGAAGGCCGAAACTGGTTTACAACCAAAGAAGCTATCGAAGAATATATGGCAACCCGAAAAAGAAAACGCTGATAATCATCAGCGTTTTTTGTTACTATTTGTAACATAAACTTTTGCATTCGAGCACAAAAAGAACAAATCAAAGTGGTAACTTTGCGTTTTGCTCAAAATTATGCTAGATAAAGACAATACTATTGAAGTTCTTGGTGCAAGAGTTCATAATCTAAAAAATATCGACATTTCTATTCCGCGTGAAAAACTGGTTGTAATTACTGGTTTATCAGGTTCGGGAAAATCTTCTTTGGCTTTTGATACGATTTATGCCGAAGGTCAGCGTCGTTATGTTGAAACTTTTTCGGCTTATGCCAGACAATTCCTTGGTGGTCTAGAACGTCCTGATGTAGACAAAATTGACGGACTTTCGCCAGTAATTGCAATTGAGCAAAAAACAACCAGTAAAAGCCCGCGTTCTACCGTAGGAACGATTACTGAAATATACGATTTCCTTCGTCTTTTATATGCCCGTGGTGCAGATGCATATAGTTATAATACAGGCGAAAAAATGGTTTCTTATTCTGATGAACAAATCAAAGATCTAATCATTCAGGATTATAACGGAAAACGAATCAACATTCTTGCTCCAGTTATTAAAGCCAGAAAAGGACATTATGCAGAATTATTTCAACAAATTACCAAACAGGGATTTCTGAAGGTTCGAGTAAATGGCGACGTCCAGGATTTAGTTTCAGGCATGAAACTGGATCGTTACAAAACCCATGATATCGAAATTGTAGTAGACCGAATGCAAATTGAAGATACTGCCGACAATCAAAAAAGATTGGCTGAAAGTATTAATACTGCCATGCATCATGGCGAAAATGTACTGATGATTCTAGATCAGGATACTAATGAAGTGCGTTATTTCAGTAGAAACTTAATGTGTCCTTCAACTGGAATATCTTATCAAAATCCGGAGCCAAATTTATTTTCATTCAACTCTCCAAAAGGTGCTTGTCCACATTGTAATGGATTGGGAACTGTTCACGAAATCAACGTAAAGAAAATAATTCCAAACCCTAAATTATCGATCAAAGCAGGCGGTTTTGCTCCGCTAGGTGAATACAAATCTTCATGGATTTTCAAGCAATTAGAAACTATTGGTGAAAAATTCGGGTTTAAAATTACCGATCCAATTGAAAAAATTCCAGAAGAAGCCATGACTATGATTTTACATGGCGGAAAAGATAAATTTACAATTAGCTCAAAAGATCTTGGCGTAGCCAGAGATTATAAAATAGATTTTGAAGGAATTTCAAATTTCATTAAAAATCAATATGATGAAAGTTCCTCTACAGCTTTAAAACGTTGGGCAAAAGATTTTATGGATGAAATAAATTGTCCGGTTTGCGAAGGTTCACGTCTTAAAAAAGAAGCGCTGTTTTTTAGAGTTAACGAAAAAAATATCACTGAATTATGTGATATGGACATTTCTGATTTAACAATATGGTTTCAGGATTTAAATAGCCATTTAACAGATAAACAGCTGCTGATTGCTTCTGAAGTTGTAAAAGAAATCAAAGATCGTTTGAACTTCCTGATGAATGTAGGCTTGAATTATCTGGCCTTAAGCCGAAGTTCAAAATCACTTTCGGGTGGTGAAGCGCAACGTATACGTCTGGCAACACAAATTGGTTCTCAATTGGTTGGTGTTTTATATATTTTGGATGAGCCAAGTATTGGTTTACACCAAAGAGACAATGAAAAACTGATTAAATCGCTTGAACAATTACGTGATATCGGAAACTCTGTTATTGTAGTTGAACATGATAAAGACATGATCGAAACTGCAGATTATGTAATTGATATTGGGCCGAAAGCAGGAAAATATGGCGGAGAAATTATTAGTATTGGTACTCCAAAAGAAACTTTAGCTTCTAATACCATTACCGCTCAATATTTGAATGGCAAAATGAAATTAGAGATTCCGAAGGAAAGAAGAAAAGGAAATGGAAAATCTCTAAAACTGACCGGAGCTACTGGAAACAACCTTAAAAACGTATCTATCGAAATCCCTTTAGGGCAATTAACTTGTGTAACCGGGGTTTCCGGAAGCGGGAAATCAACTTTGATTAATGAGACGCTCTACCCTATTTTGAACGCTTATTATTTTAATGGTGTAAAAAAGCCACAACCATATAAGAAGATTGAAGGACTAGAACATATTGACAAAGTAATTGATATTGATCAAAGTCCGATTGGACGAACGCCACGTTCAAATCCGGCAACATATACTGAGGTTTTTACTGAAATTAGAAACCTGTTTACGATGACTTCTGAGAGTATGATTCGTGGGTATAAAGCAGGGCGTTTTAGTTTTAATGTAAAAGGTGGACGTTGTGAAACCTGTGAGGGTTCTGGAGTAAGAACAATTGAAATGAACTTTTTACCAGACGTTTATGTAGAATGCGAAACTTGTCAGGGAAAACGTTTTAACAGAGAAACTTTAGAAATTAGATATAAAGGAAAATCTATTTCGGATGTATTGGATATGACAGTTGACGAAGCGGTTCCGTTTTTTGAAAATATTCCTAAGATTTACAGAAAAGTAAAAACAATTCAGGATGTTGGTTTAGGTTATATTACACTTGGTCAGCAAAGTACAACACTTTCTGGTGGAGAAGCACAGCGTATCAAATTAGCCGGAGAATTATCCAAAAAAGATACCGGAAATACATTTTATATTCTTGATGAACCTACAACGGGTTTACATTTTGAAGATATTCGGGTTTTAATGGACGTAATCAACAAACTGGTTGATAAAGGAAATACAATTCTTGTAATCGAACATAATATGGATGTTATTAAACTTGCCGATTATATTATTGACATTGGTCCTGAAGGAGGAAAAGGCGGCGGACAATTAGTTGCTAAAGGAACTCCAGAAGAGGTGGCGAAAAATAAAAAAAGTTATACGGCTAAGTTTTTGAAAAAGGAACTGGAATAATTTGAACCTAAATATCAGATAGATTAAAATTCATCCCTGTAATATTGTCCGATCCTATGGATCTTTTTATATATGTCGCTTTATTTCGGCGGATTTAAATCCGTCGCTACAAAATGATTCGAGCCAAAGGCTCTTTATAAATTGATTATTTTAAAAACAGTTTCAAAAGAACAAAAGACCGGTAGCAACGGATTTTATTTGTTGGAAATTTAAAAACACCCCTACAATTGAGTTCCGAAGGAACGCTACATTATTGTAGCAACGGATTTTAATCCGTTGATTATTTTGGTGCGTCACATAATTAAGTTCCTTTGGAACGACACATATTAATTCCAAACTTTAATCTCTTAATAAAAATCATACTCATTGTAATCAACTGATAATGAAACAAAAAATCATTTTTTACTATTATCTAAATATTACCTTTAGATTATAAACCTCCCTTTTTGTAACAATTCTAAGAAAAAGTGCTAATTTAGCATCCGCTCTTTTTTAAAAATTAAAGCTTTAAAAGAAATTTGTTTTTCATTAAACCAAATGTTTAATTGAAACCAAGCACCCTAGCCCTGATGGGAACGACATCTCCCCATTTAGAAAAACAAAGCTTTTGAGCCGTAGTTTTTATTTATCGGGAATATAGCGAACAGCAGGATTAGCTCCTTCCTTTGACTACATTTAAAACGACACAGCTAGAAATAAAAATATAAATAATTAAAATACCTAAAATGAGATTAGAAGATTTTGATAATGATGAAGACAAAGTAATTCAGGATAGTTTAAAACAAAAGACCTGGAATGAAATTAGAACCAATGACAGTTGGGCAATTTTTAAAATTATGTCTGAGTTTGTAAACGGTTACGAAAGCATGGGCCGTATTGGGCCGTGTGTATCTATTTTTGGATCGGCACGTACAAAACCAGATGACAAATATTACTTACTGGCTGAAAAAATTGCTTTTAAAATCAGTAAAGCGGGATATGGCGTAATTACGGGAGGAGGCCCGGGAATTATGGAAGCTGGAAATAAAGGTGCACATTTAGGCGGCGGAACTTCTGTTGGTTTAAATATTGAATTGCCTTTTGAACAGCATTTTAATCCCTATATTGATCATGATAAAAACCTGAATTTTGACTATTTCTTTGTGAGAAAAGTAATGTTTGTTAAATATTCTCAGGGATTTGTGGTTATGCCTGGAGGTTTTGGAACTTTAGACGAAATGTTTGAGGCAATTACTTTAATTCAAACCAAAAAAATTGGAAAATTTCCAATTATATTAGTTGGAGTTGAATTTTGGTCTGGTTTATTTGAATGGGTAAAAACAGTTTTAGTCGAAAAAATGCACACTGTAAGTCCTGAAGATTTAAACTTATTTAAAATTGTAGATACAGAAGATGAAGTAGTAGACGTTTTGGATAAATTCTACAAGAAATACGATTTGAGTCCAAATTTCTAAGATACATATTAAACCATATAAGTGATTTAAACAGAATTCAGAATCCTTGATTTACAACTACTTAAATCACTTATATGATTAAATTTTAAGAGCTGTTTTTTAAAACAGCTTTTTTTATGCTATTTTTACAAAAACCGAAGTAATATTTTAATCGTAACTTTAGATAGATTTATAATTTTTTACGCCATTATTTGAAATCAATTTACAAAATTATAATCCTCTATGTTGTTTTATTACACTCCATAAAACAATACGCGCAACATCAGTCGAAGATGGATGTAGCGGTAAATCTTGAGCTTAAAACTCTGAACGTAAGACAGGATATTACATATATCAACACCTCTAATGATAATCTTGATTATATTGTTCTGAACGATTGGAACAATGCTTTTTCTAATAAAAATACACCACTGGCTAAACGCTTTTCTGATGAGTTCTACAGAGGATTTCATTTAGCAAAAGAAACCGAAAGAGGAAACACAACCATTTTAAGTCTTACCGATTCAAATTTAATAGCACTTGAATGGGAAAGAACAGAAAAAAATCCTGATTATATTACCGTAAAATTAAATCGAAAACTGCAACCGGGAGAACAAATCGATTTACATATTACTTACATCCTAAAAATTCCAAGTGATAAATTTACCCATTATGGCTATAATGGAAATGGAATGAACTTAAAAAACTGGTTTTTAAGCCCTGCGCGTTTTGAGAATCATGATTTCATTAAAAACAGTAATTTTAATCTGGATGACATTGCCAATGCCGTAATGGATTTTAATGTTGAAATAAAAGTTCCGAACAGCCATTCTGTGATAACAGATTTAAATTCAGTTTCAAAAGACATTTCAAATTCGACTTTTACTAATTATTTGTTCTCAGGAAAAAACAGAACTGATTTTAGTTTAATTATCGAAAAACAAAATAATTTCAGGAGTTATAACAACGGAACAATTGAAGTTTTATCTGATTTAAAGAATAAAAAAATCAGTGAAATTCAAAAAGCAATTGTTATAGACAGAGTTGCAAAATTCGCCAATGATTTTATCGGACAATATCCACATCAAAAAATTACGGTTTCACAAGCAGATTATGACCGAAATCCATTCTATGGATTAAATCAGCTGCCTTCATTTATTAGTCCGTTTACAGATGAGTTTATGTTTGAAATCACTTTCTTTAAAACGTATCTGAATAATTATTTAAAGAACAGCTTAAGACTAGATCCTCGAAAAGATAATTGGGTTTATGACGGGATTCAGATTTATACCATGATGAAATACATGGAGGAAAATCATCTGGATGAAAAAATGCTGGGTAGACTTTCTGAAATGAAACTCTTTAAAAGCTACAATATAACCAATCTGACTTTTAATGAGCAATACAGCTATTATTATATGTTAATGGCTCGTAAAAATCTGGATCAGCCTTTGGGAGATCCAAAAAACACTTTGATAAAGTTTAATGAACAAATTGCCAGTAAATATCGCGCCGGTTTAAGCTTAAGTTATTTAGATGATTATTTAAACCATAATATTGTTCCCGAGAGTATTTCTGAGTTTTATAATCTAAATAAAACAGAGCAGACAAATAGATATGATTTTGAAAAGATTCTGATAAAAAAAGCACCAAAAAATATTGACTGGTTCTTTAAGACCATTATTGATTCAAGAGATATTATTGACTATAAATTTGGGCACGTTTCCCGAACAGCAGACAGTATACAATTCACCATAAAAAACAAAACCGGTATTTATGCGCCAATTCCAATCTATGGAGTAAAAAAGAAAGATGTTGTTTTTAAAAAATGGATTGAGCCAACAAAAGCAGATTCTGTTTATCAATTTGATCGAAAAAATGCGGATAAAATTGTCATAAACTATGATAATGAAGTTCCTGAATTTAATCAAAGAAACAACTGGAAGTCTTTAAAAAGTATTGCGATTACCAATCGTCCGATAAAATTCAATTTTGCAAAAGATTTAGAGGATCCATACTACAATCAGATATTATATATACCAACATTAACGTATAATTACTATGATGGTTTTACACCGGGAATTCGCTTTCATAACAAAACAATTCTCGACAAGCCTTTTAATTTTGATATAAATCCTGCCTATTCAATTAAAGCAGGGACAATATCAGGATCTTCGGCTTTTTCATGGAGTCAGTATTATCGTAATAGTACACTTTATAATGTAAAATATTCAATCAGTCAAAATTATTACCACTACGCTCCCGATGCCACCTATTTGCGCTTAAACCCAATGGTGCAGTTTCGCATTCGTGAAGAAAACTTTAGAGATAACAGAAAGCAGATTATTTTATTGAGACAGGTTATTGTAAACAGGGAAGAAAGTGAATTTATTACTGATAATTCTAAACCTAATTATTCTGTTTTTAATGCCCGTTATGCCAACACAAAAACAGAGCTGATAGATCATTTTAGTTTTATGACTGATGTACAATTTTCCGGTGACTTCGGGAAATTATCCGGAGAAGTAGAATACAGAAGACTATTTGAAAATAACCGAAAATTAAATGTGCGTTTATATGCCGGAAGCTTTCTGTATAACAGCACAAATTCAGATTATTTTAGCTTTGGCTTAGACAGACCAACGGATTATCTTTTTGATTATAATTTTTACGGAAGATCAGAAAGTACCGGTTTTTTCAGCCAGCAATATATTATGGCCGAAGGAGGTTTTAAATCAAAACTGGAACCGGGGTACGCCAATCAATGGATGGCAACCCTGAATGGAAGCTACGCTATTTGGAACTGGATTGAAGTTTACGGAGATGTTGGTTTCTTAAAAAACAAGCATCAAAAAGAGTTTTTTGCCTACGATAGCGGAATTCGTTTAAATTTAGTTCAGGATTACTTTGAATTTTATTTTCCGGTCTACTCAAATAACGGATGGGAGATTACTCAAAATAAATACAACGAAAAAATTAGATTTGTGATTACTTTCTCACCAAAAACATTAGTCAATCTTTTTACCCGAAAATGGCTTTAATCGAATAAATTTTAGAAAAAACCTTGAATTATTATCAGCAAATTTAAAATTTAACCAACAATAATATAAATAAAATACGTAGTTTTTTGATTTTAAATACAAATAATTAAATTATATTTATTTTAAAGAATTATGATTATTGATTGTTTTTAAGTAATTTCGCAGTCTCAACATGACCCTACAAGATTATGATAAAAGAAAAAAACAATACTACTTTAACGTTTGAAGATTTCAAAACTGAAGTATTGAACGACTACAGAATTGCAGTAACTAGCCGTGAATGTAGTCTTTTAGGTCGTAAAGAAGTACTAACTGGTAAAGCCAAATTTGGAATATTTGGCGACGGAAAAGAAGTACCGCAGCTTGCCATGGCAAAAGCTTTTAAAAATGGCGATTTCCGATCTGGATACTATCGTGATCAGACTTTTATGATGGCGATTGGCGAATTGACTCCAAAACAATTTTTCGCTGGTTTATACGGTCACACCGATTTAGATTTTGATCCAATGTCTGCCGGAAGACAAATGGGCGGACACTTTGTAACGCACAGTTTAAACGAAGACGGATCATGGAAAGATCTAACAAAACAAAAAAATTCAAGCTCAGATATATCTCCTACAGCAGGACAAATGCCTAGATTACTAGGTTTGGCTCAGGCTTCAAAAATTTACAGAAACGTTGATGGAATCACCATCAAAGACAAATTTACTGTAAATGGAAACGAAGTTGCCTGGGGAACTATAGGAAACGCCAGTACATCTGAAGGTTTGTTTTTTGAAACTATAAATGCTGCCGGAGTTTTACAGGTTCCGATGGTTATGAGTGTTTGGGATGATGAGTATGGAATCTCTGTACACGCAAGACACCAAACAACAAAAGAAAACATTTCTGAAATCTTAAAAGGTTATCAGAGAGATGAAGATGCAAAAGGTTACGAAATTTTCAGAGTTAAAGGATGGGATTAT
The DNA here is from genome assembly GCF_025947185.1 of Flavobacterium sp. N2038. Taxonomy (NCBI): domain Bacteria; kingdom Pseudomonadati; phylum Bacteroidota; class Flavobacteriia; order Flavobacteriales; family Flavobacteriaceae; genus Flavobacterium; species Flavobacterium sp. N2038. The sequence goes on along the minus strand of NZ_CP110001.1, from coordinate 2,299,942 downwards.
GCCGAACTGGTTTCTACTTATGAAAGAGCCGGAGCTATCGCACGAGAAGAACATATTCCGGTTTTAATTCACGTAAACGAATTAACTCAACCTCAGGGACACTCTACTTCTGGTTCTCATGAACGTTACAAAAATGCAGAAAGACTGGCCTGGGAAAGAGATTTTGATTGTATTCGTCAAATGCGTTTATGGATGATTGCTATTAATATTGCATCTCCAGAAGAACTTTCTGAAATTGATTTTGAATTAAAAAATGAAGTACTGCAGGCAAAAAAAGATGCCTGGAACTCCTTTATCAATCCAATTATAGAAGATCAAAAAAGTCTTCTGGCTTTATTAGAACAAATTGCTGAAGCAAGTATCAATCATAAAGACAGAATTAGAAAATACATTTCTGAATTAAATGCTATTAAAGCCCCTTTAAAAAAGGAATTACTGGTTTATGCGCGTAAGATTTTACGTTTTATCGAAGTTCCAAACAGCAAGACTTTATTAGCAGAATGGATTACCGATTATATTAAAATTACACAGGAGAAATTCAGTAGTAATTTACACTCTAATTCAGAGTCAAATGTTTTTTCTGTTAAAAAGGTACTTCCTGAATATGCCGAAAATGCAAAACCGGATTCTGATGGACGAATGATTTTACGTGATAACTTTGATGCTTTATTTTCTAAATATCCTGAAACCTTAATTTTTGGTGAAGATGTTGGAAACATTGGTGACGTAAACCAAGGTCTGGAAGGAATGCAGGAGAAATATGGCGAACTTCGTGTTGCCGATGTTGGTATTCGTGAGGCAACTATTCTGGGTCAGGGAATTGGAATGGCATTGAGAGGTTTACGTCCAATTGCTGAAATTCAATATTTAGACTATTTATTGTACGCCATTCAGATCATGAGTGATGATTTGGCTACATTACAATACAGAACTGTTGGAAAACAAAAAGCACCATTAATTATCAGAACCCGTGGACATCGTTTAGAAGGTATCTGGCATTCTGGTTCACCAATGGGAATGATCATCAATGCTATTCGCGGAATTCATGTTTTGGTTCCAAGAGATATGACTCAGGCTGCAGGATTCTACAATACGCTTTTAGAGTGTGATGAACCAGCTTTAGTTATTGAATGTTTAAATGGTTACCGCTTAAAAGAGAAAACACCTTTGAATTTTGGTGAATTTAAAACCCCAATTGGTGTTGTTGAAACATTAAAAGAAGGTGCAGATATTACTTTGGTTTCTTACGGTTCAACTTTAAGATTGGTACATCAGGCTGCAAATGAACTTTTAGACTTAGGAATTGACTGTGAAGTTATCGACGTTCAATCTTTACTTCCTTTTGACATAAATAAAGACATTGTAAAAAGTATTGCAAAAACAAATCGTCTTTTAGTAATCGACGAAGATGTTCCTGGCGGAGCTTCTGCTTACATTATGCAACAAATTCTTGAGGAACAAGATGCTTACAAATATCTTGACAGCAAACCACAAACTCTTGCTGCAAAAGCTCACAGACCAGCTTATGGTACCGATGGAGACTATTTCTCAAAACCTTCTGCCGAAGATATTTTTGAAAAAATCTACAGTATGATGAATGAAGTTAATCCTTCTAAATATCCTAGTTTATACTAAGATTTTAGTTCAGTTATAATATAAAAAAGCTCCAAATATTGGAGCTTTTTTTTGTTTTTAAAATCAACTTTGCCATTTCTTATTCTTCGAAATGACAAAATCTGGCTTAATCTGTGCTTTCGCGAAAGCGAACTCGTTTTATAAGAGTATATATAAAGTTAGATATCTTTCAACATTGCTCTCGCTTTCTCTAAATCTTCAGCCGTATCAATTCCGATTCCAACATGAGTAGTTTCAACCATTTTAATACGTTTTCCAAATTCTAAATAACGTAACTGCTCCAACTTCTCAGAAGCTTCCAGTGATTTCATCGGAAGACTGTAGAAATCCAGCAAAGCCTGTTTTCTAAACGCATAAATTCCAATATGCTGAAAATATCGAACTCCGGCATCTTTCTCTCTTGGATACGGAATTACAGATCTGGAAAAATAAAGTGCAAATTGTGATTGATCGACCACAACTTTTACATTATTCGGGTTATTGATTTCGTCTTCGTTTGTGATTTCACGCATTAGCGAAGCCAAATCAATCTTTTTCTCTTTATCGCTTTTAAAAACAGACAAAACCTGTTCTAATGGTCCGGCTTCTGTAAAAGGCTCATCACCCTGAACATTTACCACAATATCAACATCGAGATTTGCAACTGCTTCAGCAATACGATCACTTCCAGATTCGTGTTCTTTAATACTCATAATTGCTTTTCCGCCATTTGATACAATTTCATCAAAAATCAAATCAGAATCAGTTACAACAAATACATCATCAAATAAATTCGTAGAAACCGCAGCTTCATATGTTCTAAGAATTACCGTTTTACCTCCTAAATCCTGCATCAGCTTTGCAGGAAAACGTGTTGAAGCATATCGAGCCGGAATAACCGCTATTATTTTCATTATAAATCAATTTTTAAAGTCAAACAAATGTAAGTATTCAAAACTTAGATAAAAAACATAATTCAAACAGATCGTTACAAAACTGATTGGCAGCGCTTTAAAAAATGCATTATATTTATAAGAAAAAAGACATCATGAAAAAAGCATTGATTTTGTTACTGTTTTTAGTGAATTTAGGTTTTAATTATTCGGCTTTGAGTCAAAATAAAAGCAAGACAATCAACGCATTTTCAAATAGACTTTTTAACGGAAAAGGATACCAGCCCTTAGCAGATTTAAAGTGGAAATTTAAAACCAATGGTAAAATTTTCTCTTCTCCCATTGCTCAAAACGGAATTGTTTACATTGGAAGCGAAGATGGGTTTCTTTATGCAATTGAAGAGCAATCGGGCAAACAAAAATGGAAGTTTAAAACAAATGGAGCAATTCATAGTTCTGCCAGTATTTCTAAAAACATAGTTTATATTGGAAGTTTTGACGGGTATTATTATGCTGTAAATGCAACAACCGGAAAGCAAATCTGGAAATTCAAAACCAAAGGGGAACATTGGTATGGAGAAATTGGAATGTGGGGCATGAAACCAAACGATATGCTAATGAATGATTTATGGGATTTTTATTTATCATCTCCCGTTATTTTCAAAAACCAAAATACAGCCTTAGTCATTTTTGGAAGCAGTGACGGAAATATGTATGCAGTTGATTCCAAAAATGGCACTTTAAAATGGACTTTCAAAGCCAATGAACCAATACACACTACTCCTGTTATTGAAAAAGAAAGTTTGTATTTTGGCGGATGGAATGGGATTTTCTATGCTTTAAACTGTAAAACAGGAAAAGAAAGATGGCGATTTTCAACTGATGTCAAAACCGGCTTCAAAGGCATCCAGGCTTCTGCTGTAGTTGCAAATGGACTGGTTTATTTTGGAGCAAGAGATCCTTATTTATTTGCACTTAATGCCGAAACCGGGAAATTAGTCTGGAAATACAATGCCGAAAATTCATGGATTTTGAGCTCGGCTGCTGTAAAAGATAACACAGTTTATGTTGGAACTTCTGATACGTATGCATTATTAGCCCTTGATGCAAAAACCGGACAGGAAAAATACAGGTTTAAAGGAAATGGCTATATATATTCATCACCTGCAATATCAGGAAATACGGTGTATTTTGGAGATTTTAGCGGTAATTTTTTCGCTTTAAACTTATTTTCAAACGGAAAAGAATCTTCTTTTGTAAGTACTGAAAACAGAAAAAAATACTCCTCTGAAATTCTAAACAACAATCATCTTGACTTTGCTCATGCTTCTAAAGATGCCGATTTATCGATCTATGCTGAAAACCAAAAAGTAATGGATGAATTTTATAAACTAGGACCAATTGTTTCATCTCCATTTATAAACAATAATACTATTTATTTTGGAAGCGCAGATGGTTATATATATGCTTATAATTTAAAAGGAGAATAGAAAAACTTCGAGAATCTCTGCGAGAACCATAGTGAATCTCTGTGACGGAATCATTACACAAAGTCGCGCAAAGATTTTCGCAGAGATTCGCTAAGTTATAATTACATTATTTTTACTAAGGTAAAAACTTAATGAACCCGCTAGTAATTTGTCATTAAACAAATCCAGTTCATTGGTAAAACTTTCTTATTTTATTTTTTAAAACAAAAAATCAAACCAAAACTGTGACACGAAGATAAGTTGCGGGAATTAATGTAGAATTTTCGTCATCACTTTTGTTTTGGCTATTAACTAAACCTTCAAGTTTAGCATACAAATCAGAAGTTTTCCCATTTTGTTCTGCAGCTTCAAAAGCATTCATAGTTGGACCATAATAATTTTTTAATCGATCCAGCCACTCCGATGGTGGGAATGCTGCTTTAAATGTAAAGGTATCTCTATCAAAAGAAATATTTTCTTTAAGAATACCCGCATTTGTGAATCTATCGATTACGTTATCCTCAATACCCCAAAGCATTGGACTTATAAAACCCTCAGGAGGTGGCGGCGTAAATTCAGAGCTAATCTTCAAAATTTGTGCAACCAACGTTGGATCTCCTGGTATCCAATTCCCCATAATAATTTTACCTCCAGGTCGTGTGACACGAACCATTTCTTTAGCAACATCAAACGGTTTTGGTGCAAACATTGCTCCAAAAATGCTCATTGTAACATCGTAAGATTGATTTTTCAATTCATTCAAATCGGTTGCGTCACCTTCTTTAAATACTATATTAACCAATCCTTCTTTTTTTGCTCGAAGATTACCCGCTTCAACTAAATTTCTTGCTATATCAACGCCTAAAACATTGGCTCCTAATTTCGCCGAAGGTATTGCGGTAGTACCATCGCCACAGCCGAGATCTAAAACGTTACTATTTTCTTTAATTCCAATTTTGGCAACCAATTCCGCACCACTTTCTCTCATAGATTCTGCAACGCGTGTAAAATCGCCCTTTTCCCATAATGCTTTGTTTGGATTCATCTTAGTTTTATCAGTGATTATAGTGCTGATGCCGCACTTTTACTTAATTTGTAAACATCTTCTATCATTTTTTAAATTATCACCAGTTAATCACAAAAGGCATTTAAAAAACTACTTTAAAAGAAGATACAGACTAAATAATCAACTGACAAACAATTACTTATGTAAAAATAAACAAATTTACATGAACCATTTTACTATCTCATCAATTTATTTTTTAAACAAATTGTGTCGATTATAACTTGTAGATCATTATCATAAAAATGGAAAACTATTAAAAAAACTATTACAATATTTTTACTGAAGTCATACTTAAAGAACCCGCCAAAAGTTTATCATTAAACAATTCCAATTCATCGTTTTTATCTTTTAGACCTAAAGTATACAACAGAGGCAAATAATGATCCGGAGTTGGAATTGCTAATTGAACGGCTTTATTTAGTTTTTCAAAATCAATCAAAGGCTGGAAATTTCCGTCTAACAAATAATTATTGACTGTTTCTCGTGCTTCAATTGCCCAATCGTAACCATAATTATCTTTATCAAAATTTCTAAAATCTACCATTCTAAGATTATGCACAATGTTTCCACTCCCAATAATCAAAACACCTTTATATCTTAAAGCTTGTAATTTCTGTGCCAATTCAAAATGATATTGCCCTGATTTGGTATAGTCAATACTCAACTGAATTACGGGAACATCTGCATTTGGATACAAATGTTTAATTACACTCCACGCGCCATGATCCAGACCCCAATGTTCATCTAAATCTACTAATACAGGATCTAGTATTTTTTTGGTTTCCAGAGCCAGCTCAGGACTTCCTTTTGCCGGATATTGCACATCAAAAAGGGCTTGCGGGAAACCTCCAAAATCATGAATAGTCCTTGGCATCGCCATAGAAGTTACTTTTGTACCATTTGTAAACCAATGTGCCGAAACACATAAAATGGCATTTGGCTGGGGTAAAGTTTTGGCCAAATCACGAAAACCTGTCACAAACTGATTTTCTTCGATTGCGTTCATTGGGCTGCCGTGTCCTAAAAACAAAACCGGCATTTTATCTGTATTCGAAAACGTAGACGAAATCGAATGTAAGTCGTTTAGTGTTGTCATTGTAAAAGTTTTTTTCTTTCGCCACAGATTAAAAGGATTGGAGAGATTTCTAAAGAAACGTTGAAATTTTTCACGCAGATTTCGCAGATTCAGCAGATTTTTTTTTTGAAGCACAAAAGCGTAATCAGTCTAAACTGCAAAATCTTTGTGAATCAAAACTTTAGCATCTATTTTTTTGACCGAGTAAACCGTTTAACTTTAGGTAAAAAATCTGTGCTAATCATTTTAATCTGTGGCAAGAAAACTATTCCTCAAAACTCTCGTCTTTAAATCCTATCAAATATAACTTATTTTTAGCACGTGTCATAGCGGTATAAAGCCATCTGATGTAATCACGATCGATTCCATTTGGAAGATAAGGCTGCTCAATAAAAACAGTATTCCATTGGCCACCCTGCGATTTATGACATGTTATAGCATAAGAGAATTTAACTTGCAAACCATTGAAATATTCATTCTCTTTTACTTTTTGAAATTTCTTGTATTTCGTGGTTTCATCTTCGTAATCTTTCATCACCTCTTCGTACAAACGATTCGATTCTTCGTAGGTTAACGACGGAGATTCACTTTTTATGGTATTCAAAAGCAAAACTGTTTCAAAAGGCTTTTGATCCGGATAATCAACCATTCTTATTTTTACTTTCGCAAAAGTAAATCCGTATAATTCTTTGATTCCAAACATCTCCAGAACCTCTATAATATCTCCGTTGGCAATAAACCCTGCCTCATCTGTTTCTTTAAGCCAGAAATAATTGTTTTTTACAACCATCAAAAAATCTCCAACCGAAAGTTCACTTTCTTTAAACAAAATTCGGGTTCTGATTTGTTCATTATACTGATTTGCCCTTTTATTTGATCGCACAATAAAAGCGGTATCTTCAATACTATAATTACTGTAAGCTGTGTTTATGGCATCCTGAATATCATATCCATCTGTTAAACGAACAATATCTTTAAACTTTTTTACATTGAATTTAAATTCTGTAATAAAACTTTCTTTCAATAATTCACGTAATTCTGTCGCATTAAATAAAATTCCGGAACTTTCTTCCTGACGCATTACTTCGTCTAATTCTATATGTTCAATTTCTTTATCGTAATGAACACCCAATGTTTGAATATCCAACGCCGGACTTATGTCTAAATTTACAGGCGGCAACTGAGCCGTATCCCCTAAAAGTATCATTTTACAATTGGTTCCTGAATACACATAATTAATCAAATCATCCAATAAAGAACCACTATCTAAGGTGCTATCTGAAATCATCGAAGCTTCATCGACGATAAACACCGTGTTTTTATGCTTATTAACCTGTTTGGTAAAAGCCACTCCTCCACCCGATGACTTTTTAGGAAAGTATATTTTTTTATGAATTGTAAATGCCGGTGTATTAGAATAATTAGCAATTACTTTAGCAGCTCGCCCTGTTGGCGCCAGCAAAACAAACTTTTTATTAATCTCTCCAAGATTATTTACAATGGTCGAAATCACGGTTGTCTTTCCTGTTCCTGCATATCCTTTTAATACAAAAATGGTATCGTTTTGAGGTTCGGTTAAGAAAATAGCAATTTTTTGAAAAAAAATATCTTGTTTGTAAGTAGGTGCAAAAGGAAATCTTTTTTGTAAAGTGCCGTAAAACGATGCTGAATTCATAGGATAAAATTGGAATACAAAGTTCGGCTTTTTAAATGGCAATTACAATTCATAATGTCAATATCAAATTCCAATAACGACGAAAGTTTCAAAAATCAAATGAAACCACGTAATTGATAATAAGTAACTAAAGTCGGATCTGCGTACTAAATGAAGTTACTAAACTTGTATGTCAAAAAAATTAACGCTAACACAACTTCTTGTTAACTTCACTCTAAAATTGTTTTTTGAAATTGCAATTATATTTGTTGCTTTTTAATTTGTAAGTTTGTGGTCGCCTTAAATTCTTTTCTTGATTCAAAAAACAGGTAACGAATTGTAAATCAAATATGTCATTGCAAAATACTAACATCACTTCCAAAAATTACAAAAAGCTTTCTATTCAGGTTTCCCTGACCGGATTTTCATTTTGTTGTTTTGATACTTTAAATAATATTATCACTTCGTATAAAGAAATAAAGTTTGACACCTCAAACAAAACCCATAAAATTGAAGATTTATTTAATGATGCTTTCAAAAACAATGCTGAATTAAAAAGTACTTACGATGAAGTATTGGTTATTCACGACAATAATCTTTCTACTTTTGTCCCAACGGCTCTATTTGATGAAGATTACCTTGGAAGTTACTTACAATATAACACAAAAGTCTTTGAAACAGACTTTTTTACTTTTGATCATATTTCGAATTATCAAATGAATTCTGTTTACATTCCGTATGTAAACATTAATAATTTTTTGATCGATAATGTTGGTTCTTTTGATTACAAACATGCCAATAGTATTTTAGTAGAAAAAATTCTGGACAACTCCAGAAATATTGACGAAAAGAAAATGGTTGTCAACTTTAATTCAGATCACTTCGAAATTATTGTTGTTCAAAATCAAAAGCTATTATTTTTCAATTCTTTTGAATATCAAACCCCTGAAGATTTTATTTATTACCTACTATTTACTGCCGAACAATCGAATTTAAATCCTGAGGTTTTTCAACTCGAATTATTAGGCACAATAGACCAAAACGATCCGTTCTATGCCATTGCATACAAATACGTTCGTAATATATCCTTTATGGATGTAAGCACTTTACAGCAAAAAAACAGCTTCTCTACTGCAGAAAACCAAAAACATTATATCTTATTTCAATCATGAGAATCATTTCAGGAAAACACAAAGGACGTCGCATTTTTCCACCAAAAAACCTTCCTGTTAGACCCACAACTGATATGAGCAAAGAGGCATTATTTAATGTTTTGAATAATCATTTTAGTTTTGACAGCTTAAAGGTTCTGGATTTATTTTCAGGAACCGGCAATATTAGTTTTGAATTCGCTTCACGCGGAAGTGCTCCTATTACTTCTGTAGATGGCGATTTTGGATGTGTGAAATTCATCAAACAAGTTTCATCAGAATATGATTTTGACATTGCAGCAACCAAAAGTGATGTTTTTAAATTTTTGGAAAACTGCAAAACAACATACGATATTATTTTTGCCGATCCGCCTTACGGATTAGATCAGGCAACATTTGAAAAAATTGTTCTGACTGTTTTTGAAAGAGATCTTCTCGAAGATGACGGAATGATGATTATCGAACATTCAAAATATACCAAACTGGATCATTTAAGCAACTTTTCATTCCAGAAAAGCTATGGAGGTTCGTATTTTACTTTCTTCGAATTAAACTCGACAGATGACGATGAAGAATTACCACATGATATCTCTAAAAAAGAAACCGAAGAAGACGAAGGATAGTTTACTTCAATTTTTAAATATTAAAGTCCCAAATTCCAATATTGGAATTTGGGACTTTAATTTTGGATTTTAAACTTTTTTACTCTTAAAATTGAAGTAATAATTAAGTCCCAAACCAAAAGTCCATTTTGTATCAACCCGATTGGCGTTAGGACTTAATTTATTTAATGGTTTTCCGAGATCAACATTCTGAAGATCTAAAATAAGACTCATTGAATCTGAATATTCATCAGAAAAATTAAAACTATAACCTATTCCGATACCAAAAGACTGGCTCCATTCTTTTGCAATTTCATATTTACCTGAGGTCAAATTACCAGTCGTATTGTTATAACTATATGAATTTTTATGTGCTTCAATTGTCGAAATAGAATACTTTGGAAGAATTTCAAAATAAGAAACCAATTCATTCCCTAGAATAATCTTTGGACAAAAACTAAAATTAACCGCAGATACAGATCTTGAAATTTCAGCAATCATTACATTATTAGCATCAAGCTTACTACTGGATTCCAAACTCCCTAGCAAACCGCTAATTTCAATTTCAGGTTTTATGTATTTACTCACATTAAACTCTGCCCCCGATCTTAAGCTTAAAAAGCCTGTTTTCTCAAAGTCAGAATGTATATAAACGCCGCCGCCAACAAAAGGCTTCACAATTTGGGCGTTAGCGAAAACAAAACTCAATAAAAACAAAACAACAAGTACTCTTTTATTCATATTCTTTTTTAAATTTCTATTCTTTTAATTATAATCTAAAGAACGTTACTTTTTTTTAGAATCTATAAGAATAAGCTTAAAAAAATGGTTTTTAAATTTTATCGAATTCTGCTTTCATTTTCATCAATATTTTTTTCTTTGAATTCGCTTTCTTTTATTTTTCCAAAAGTATAACGTATTGCAATCGAAATTTCATTGGCATCTACCAAATATCTGGATTTTGAGCTTATACCGCTTACTGTAAATTTTTCGGCATAAATCGTATTTTTAAAAACATCATTATAATTTAAAGTACAGTTCCAGTTCTTACCGAAAGATTTTGCAAGAGACATATCAAAAATAAAATTGGCTCTACGCTCAAAAACACCTTCTTTTTGTTTAGTCATTCCCCAAAATGAAAAAGCAAATGTAAAATCTTTAGGAAGCTTAAAAGTATTGTTTGAGTAATAATACAAATACGGCTTAGAGGAATTATACAATGCCGTATCATCTTCAATTTTATTTTTTATAAAGATTAAAGAATTGGTTGTTGTCCAGAATTTATAGGTAAAAGGCAAAGTAAAATCAATATTAAAACCAGTTTCTTTATCAAAGTTAAGCTCAGTAAAAGTTAGAACATTAGTTTGATCATTAAATACAAAATCACCATAAACCGGATTTCTGTTTCGATAAAAAGTTATTTTTACTGATTTATCATGGTACTGAAAAGCCGTCGAAATCTCATCGGTAAATGTTGGGTTTAGATTAATATTACTGCCGTAAATAAAATATGGATTTATATAGGTCGCAATTTGACTTAACGATGAATAATTTGGCCTTATGATACTTTTAGCATAATTTACATTAATACTTTTTGTGCTGTCTATTGGAAACGTAAACTGAGCTTTCGGAAAAAAATTGGTGTAATTTTTATCGATTGAAGGCAGAAAATCTGATTTAAACTTTCCTTTTGCTTTGGTATTTTCAAGTCTTAATCCAACAGAAAAATCAACTTTTTTAATCTTTCCGGAAAACTGTGTATATACTGCCGAATTTGATTCTTTAAAGTCATAATTAAAACCTGTATTTTCACCTTTTTCAAAATCAAAAATATCAGTATCCGATTTAGAGTTGGCCATTAAATAAAGTCCGCCATATTCCAGATTCATTTCGTTTTTAAACTTTTTTTCTAAATCGATTCTTCCGGAAAAAACATCAACATTAAATTTCTGATCTCTATTTTGTGAAAGTTCAAATTCAGTTTCATTAAAGTTATTTTCAACCAGACTCGATAAATTCTGATTAAAATTAGAATATTGAAAACCAGTAAACAAAACTGTATTTATAGACTTTATTTTTTTTGAATAATTCAGAAATGAATTCACAAAATTCTTACTGCTGGAATTTTCACTAAAAGTAAAAACATTGTTGACCTCGTTTTGATTTTTATTGTATGTAAATGTATTAATATCAAAAGTATCACTTTGCAATCTTCCGCTCACATTTACAGAGAAATAATCCTCGTCATTAATTTTATAAAACAAACCGCCGCCAAAAACATATTTATTTCTTTTGGTAGTAGCGCTAACATCATAATTAGACTCGATTGAAGCCTCCGGAATCTGATAATCAATACTATGATTCTCCCAGGGATTAAGACGATTGTAGTTAAAATTGACTTTCCACTCCAATTTATTTTTTTTAAAGCTAGAATTAAACCCCAGGTAATTATTATAATTCTTTTTAAAAGAAGCTACCTCAGAAATTTCAGTTCTAAAACTGTCTTTCCTGCTTAATTTTCTAGTAATTAAAATCACAGCCCGACCTTCAGCTTCATATTTAGAAGATGGATTCTGAATGATTTCAATTGTTTTAATATCGGCAACAGCCAAAGCATTCAAATCATTCATTTCGGCTTTTTGATTATCGATATAGATTAACGGATTCCCCTTTCCTACAATTGATATTTTTTCTCGATCGGGACTTATTTGAATCGTTGGCAATTTCGCAAGCAAATCAACAGGATTTGGAATGGTATTGTAAACAGAATTAGCCACATCGACTTTAATATTTCCATTTGAATTGGTAAAAGTCTTTTTATCCTGATTAATAACAATTTCATTTAATTGATTTGAGATCGAATCTTTTGAAGTTTCATTTTGAGCGTTTGCTATAAAGGACAAGAAAAAAAATAGTACCGCAAGAAAAAGTTTAAAAGGCAGATAGTTCATATTCTTAAATAAAGTTTTGATTAACAATCCTGCAAAAATGCTTTGAAAAACCAATTCCGAAAGTTAATTGAAGGTTAATGCGGAGTTAACGTCATTTTTGTTCCATAAAAGCATTATTTTTGATTCGAGAAATGGATCACTGATTTTACGGATTAAACGGGTTTATGCTCGTTTATTTTTTAGAAGTTAACTTAATATAAATCTGTCCAAAACCGATCAATCCGTGTCATCAACGGGCCATAATTTCAAAAAAATGAAACAAAGAATCAATTTATTAATAGCACTTTCTGTCGTCGCACTATTTGTTTTGTCGACCGTACAATGCTATTTAGTAAAAACTGCCTACGATTATAAAGTGGCACAGTTTCATACACAGATCAAAAATGAAATTGCCCAGATTACAAATAATTACAGCGATATTGATTCGGCTTTAGTTTCCAAAAAAGAAGCACTATATAAGAATTTATCGGAAAAATACATTAAAGGAAAAAGTTCTAAAATAGATATAAAACAAAGAATTTTAGAAAGTGAATACCAAAGCGCATTAACTACAGCAATTCAACGAAAATTTGAGCGCGATTTGCCCAACTTCAAAATTGATTTTGCTATTGTACTTAATAAATTCATTCTTTATAAAAACGCTAAAAAAGCCGATACGATTTTCTCAGAAAAGCCTTTTATTCAAAACAAATTATACGGCAATCTGGCTTCATTAAACCATGCTTTTTTGGTTCGGAATTATGTTGGGACCACAAACGGAACTTTTGAAAATCAGGATTATAAATTACTAACCGAAGATTCGATGTACGTCTCGGTTATCGATTGGGAAATGATTATCTTAAGACGAATGACCTTTATTTTAATTCTTTCGTTATTCTCGATCGCAACTTTAATCAGTCTCTTTATCATTGCTATTAAAGCCCTGATAAAACAGAAAAAAGTAAGTGATGTCAAAACCGATTTTATTAATAATATCACACACGAACTCAAAACGCCTTTAGCAACTTTAAGTATTTCAACCAAGATTTTAGAACAGAAAAATATTCGGGACAACGACGATAATTTCAATGCTATTATAAATACTATTTCACGCCAGAACAATCGTCTTCAGAATTTGATTGATCAGGTTATGGCAAATTCTTTGGCTGAAAATGAATTAGAATTGCAGAAAGAAAAGATAGAAACTGAAGATTTTCTTCTTTCAATTGTAAACGATTTTAAAATTACTTTTCCAAAAATTGATCTAAAAACTGATTTTCAAACCTCGAAAACCATTTTAGCACTGGATAAATTCCATCTGACAACGGCTTTTTTGAATGTATTGGAAAATGCTGTAAAATATGGCTCCAAAGCCATTACAATCAGAACCAGCATTGTAGAGAATCAATTTTCTATTAGTATTGAAGATGACGGAATTGGCATTCCTAAAAACAAACAATCCTTCCTTTTTGATAAGTTTTATCGTGTGCAACAAGGAAATCTTCATAATACAAAAGGCTTAGGTTTAGGTCTTTATTATGTAAATCAAATTGTAAAAGCGCATCATGGCACTGTTAACGTCGTGAGTGATTTAGGAAAAGGAACTCAGTTTACTATTTTATTAAAAGTTTAATTACCATATTTTGAAAAGATTACTTTTAGCCGAAGACGATTTTGATTTTGCTACGATTTTAAAACAATACCTAGAACTACATCAATTTGATGTAATCTGGGCAGAAAATGGCGAAATAGCTTTAGACTATTTTCAAAACCAGACATTTGATATCTGTGTGTTTGATGTAATGATGCCCAAATTGGACGGATTTTCATTGGCCGAAAAAATAATTACAATCAATCCCGAAATTCCATTTATTTTTCTAACGGCAAGAAAGTTAAAAGAAGACAAAATTATAGGTTTAAAACTTGGTGCCGACGATTATATTGTCAAACCTTTTGAAGTCGATGAACTGGTTTTGCGTTTGCAGAATATTTTAAAAAGAATCGAACAAAAAAGAAGTCTAGACGGAAATAATATAATTGAAATTGGTTCGTATATTTTTGACAATGAAAGACTAACACTCAATAATAAAAATCACGTGCAGCAACTTACAGAAATGGAAGCATCTCTTATAGAATACTTGTATCTAAATCATAATCAGTTATTAAAAAGAGATCAGATTTTAATGTCGGTATGGAAAAAAGACGATTATTTCTCCGGACGAAGCATGGATGTATTTATCAGCAGACTCAGAAAATATTTTAATTCTGATCCGAAAATCAAAATAGAAAGTGTTCGGAATATTGGCTTAGAATTTAAAATAGAAAAACCTTGATTTCTCAAGGTTTTTCTATTTTATGTTTCTGATTTATTTTCCAATAACCCAACCTAAAGTAAAATTAATGGGAAGTGCAAATTTTGTCTCAATTTCACTAAAATTCACTCCCGGACCAACATTAAATTCTAAATTTAATCTTCCTTTGTAAGTGCGTTGCAATCCCCAAAGCACGGCAACCGTAGACGAGGGAACGTAACTAAAATGCTCTGAATTGCCTGAAATAGGTTTGAAGTAATAGGAAGCATTTAGTGCTAAATAATTCCCAGAATTCCGCTCTGTTCTTTTTCCTTTAGTTGATCTTTTTTGTAAGTTATAATAATGACGAAGTTGCTCTGTAATTAACGGAGCAACATAAACATTTGATTCTCCATAAAAATCACTATAACTATAACCTAGTCCAAAAGCTGCTTCAGAATAAAGTGTATTTTTTTCTGAAAATCCATGTTCATAGACAAATCCTGGAAATAACATGTTTATTTTAAATTGATTTTTCACAACCGAAACCGGAGCTTCGTCTTGCGCATAAACTGAAGGGATCGTTGCAAGTAATAGTAACAACAGAAGGCAGTTTTTTTTCATATTTTGTTTTGGTTTAGTTGGTGGCAAAAATAGCATTTAAACTATATCACACAATCAAAAACAAAACTATTTTCTTACAAAATAAATTTACATAAGACTGCTTTTTCTTCCTTGAAATCATATAATTTCAGTAAACAATTGTATAACAACACTTAAGCCTTATAAACCTAAATTTGTTATGAACATTAAATCTAACAGTCATGAACCTAAAAAGATTTTTCGGAGGATTACTTACTATTCTCGGAATAGCAGGACTTATTTATACAGCCGTTATTTTTGCCGGTACATCAGGGGAAACAAGAGATATTAAATCCCTAATTATTTATGGTATTTTAGGAATTGTATTCTTTATGTCCGGAATAAGTCTGGTACGAACAACAAAAGACGAATCTTAAAACTTACTTCATTAAGACATTGGCGATCTTTTCGTAAAGAGGCGTTTTTATGCCGTGTTTTTTTCCTTCGTTAACAACAAATTTAGTGAGAGAATAAACCTCTGTGTTTTTACCCGCCAGTAAGTCCCTGTGCATTGATGAAGTAGCTTCTCTGGGCGATTTTTCCAGTTTAACAATAGTTTGCGCTACAATATCTTCCGGCAATTTTAAACCTTTTGCATTGGCTACATCTTCAATTTCATGAAGCAATTCGATATAAACTACTTTTGATTCTAAATTGGTTAAAACCTCACCAATATTCTGATTCAGATAAGATGTTGTAGTAGCGAGAGCCGAAATAAAAATGAATTTTTCCCAAACTGTTTCATCAATATTCTTAACCAGATAACTTTCTATTTTTGCATGTTGCAAAATAGCCTGTAATTCTTGGAGTTTTGAAGCCGGAGCAGTTTTAGAACCAAAAAAAAGTTTCTCATAAAACCCCATTTTACGAATGGTTCCGGGCGCAAAAATCATTGAAATAATATAAACACAACCTTGTAAGACTTCATTCTCCGGAAATATTTCCTGAATTCTTTCCTGTGCGTCTACTCCATTATACAAGGGAAGAATTATCGTTTTCCCAGTAATACAGTTTTTAAGAGCACTTAAACTCTCTTCTATATCGTATGTTTTTGTAGCGCAAATTAAATAATCCAGTACTCCAATTTCTTGCGGATCATTTGATACTAAATCCGGATGAACAATCGTTTCAAAATCATCCGTTATAATCTTCAATCCGTTTTCGGCAATGGCTTTTTTAGTTTCACCACGAGCAATAAATACTATTTCAACATCTTTAGAATCAGAGTAGGCTTTCGCCAAAAGTCCACCAAAATATCCACCTACACCTCCAAGTCCTAAAATTCCAATTTTTGTTTTCATGATCTTTTATTTTACCAGCCTCGTAAATACATCGAAGTTCAGATATACAATTATGTGCCTTTGTCAAGACAAATTGCCTGCTAACTAGTTCCATAAAAATTGAAGTGAAAGAATTTTATGAAACAAGTAAATACGTTTCACAAATATATAAAAAAAGCAGACCTGTAAGCCGGATTCTGTTCTTGTTATTGCTAACAATACCTTATCATTTATCTAGATTCCGCATTACTGCGGAACTCAAGCTACCTACCCTTCAACAACGGACGAGAAGCCCTTAAATGCTGATATACTTGGTATTTCACCGCATAGAGTTTACCTGGTTTCACTACAGCATTACCTGTACATACTTTCTGCTGCACTTGTCCTAATCCCGATCGAGACCGAGACCGACGGGTGTTACCCGCTATGCTTCTCTATGGTGTCCGGACTTTCCTCCCTCCGCCACGGCGGACGACGATAAGGCGGTCTGCGGGGCAAAAGTACAATTTTATCACTTAACAATATTGGTTTTAAATTTCCTATTTTATGAGTTTTATCATAACATTTTAATTTTAAAATAGTTATCTTTAAAATTCGATAATTATTAAATTCAGTTTATCATGAAAAGAATGTATCATTACGCAACTGTTTCAAAGGCTTTAGATCAATTGAATGAAAAAGGATTTACGTGCGATTTTAATCGAAATGCAGATGTGATTAAAAAGAATCCTGAGAAATTTGAAATTGTTCATGTGTATCGATACGAAGGGGATTCGGACCCGGGCGATGAGGCAGTTGTATACGGAATTAAATCGACTTCTGGCAAGAAAGGAGTTTATGTTGCTGGCTTTTCAGCCGATTCAGATCAGGAAACAGCAAAGTTTTTATTTGATTTAAGCATTAGAGGAAGATAATTTCATGAACTAATCCCATTATTGGTTTCATAAAAAATAATCTTTTCTACAATCAGGTAAAAACAAAATGAGAACAAAAAACTATTCTGTAATCTATGTCATTTCAATAAATTAAATCTAATTTAGAAGTCAAACAATAATGTAATTTATTTGTTGAAATGACATACAATACTAGCTCTATTCTTAATCTTTACACCCTTCTCTGTTTGTATCCCCTCAAAAAAAAAGCCCATTAAAAAATGGACTTTATAAAACAACATAAAATAGATTATGCTGTAGGTATTTTCAATTTCCAACCCGGCTGAATCAAATCAGGGTTTTTGATCACATCTTTATTAGCTTCGTAAATTGCCTGCCACGAAACACCATGTGCCTTTCCTATTTTTGATAATGAATCGCCACTTACAACAGTATAATCTGTCGTAACACCTTCTGCAACTTCAATATTCATCACAACATCAGCAGATCTAAAATCAGGATCTAACTTTCCGTACACATCCCAAAGTTTCTCTTTATCCTCTGCAGATTTTGCTGTACCATCAATATACAATACATTATCCTGCTCTCTTACTTGCAAATTAGCAACGCCTAAACTAGCAGCTGTATTGGTTAACTCGTTGTATTTATCTTGTAAAGTCATAGCTTCTTATTTAATAGTTAATTTGTTTTCAACTTTTTTAGGCTTTAATTCCTGTACGCTTTTAATCAAATTAGGCAATTGGCTTTTTTTGATATCTCCGGTAAGTGTTACCACTCCATCTTTAACAGAAGCAGTTACACCGCTGTATGTTTTTACAACCTCGCTTACAGAAGTATTTAAAACACTATCGGCATTAATTTCAACCGGAGCAGCTGTTGCAACAGGTTCCGGAGCCTTAATTTCGCAGTTATTTACCACCGATTTTACACCTTTAATTCCTTTAGCGATGTTCTCACAACTTTCTTTGCAAGCAGCATCTTTACAAATACCAGAAATAGTAGCAACACCATCCTTCACCGTAACTTCCATTCCGGGCATATCACCCATTTTTGCAGCAATTTCTTTTTGAATATCTGCATCTTTAGGACCACAAGCTACTAATGACAAAGCAAGGCACATTCCTAATAAAATTGATTTGATTTTCATAATGATATTTTTTAAATTAATTAATCCTCTAATTTAACGAATAAATTAATCAAATATTACAAAATAATCCTACAGTTTTAAATATTATTGATTTCTTAAAATTAGCTCATAAAAAAAGTTTTGAATTATAAAATTCAAAACTTCTATGATTCAAATGAGATGTTGTGATGAGATTTATATGTTTTCCTGTAGAATCTTGATTTTGGTTTATTTAATAACATTCCTATGCATCTTCATGTTTCTAAGATGCTTTTCTAGATTATAGTTTTCTGCTCTTCCCCTTTAACTACCATCTTTGATTACTTTTTCAAAAATGTTAATAGGTTTATTATTTATCTTTTTCAGATAATTTATCCACTAATTGCTCTAATTGACTTATAGGCATTTTAACAACTGATTCAACCATAACATCTTCAGAAGCAATAACTAAAACACCTTCATTATCTTCTTCATAACCTGCAGACACAGCATAAAAATGGGGATTTATGATTAAAGTTTCCTTTTTTCCATCTTTAAACCATCCGTAATTGGCTTCGTAAATAATTCTGTTTTCAAAAATTTGAATAACTTCTTCACCATAAGTGTTCCATAAAGAAACTCGTAGTGTATAAAACCCAATCAGGGAACAAATTCCGATTGCAATAAAATAGCCAATATGTAGACCGCTCCCAAGTGCAATCCCAAACATCGCTCCTCCTGTAGGTAAAATAAATAAAGAAAAAGCCAATACAAACATTACTGTTCGCACTAAAAACGGTGATTTCTTGACTTTCAGATTTAAAATATTATTTTGATAATGATATTGTTGCATATAAATTTGAGTTAACTCTTGAACTTCTCTAATCGTTATCCTTAATTAGGCGAATAATCAACTTTAGTCAAAACCCGATCTTCAATATTCCCTACTACATCACCATATTTTGCCGTGTATTGTTTTTTAATCTCAATCCATTCCTGATCTTTTTTAAAATCTTCCCAGGCTTTTTTCATCGTTATTTCGTCCGGCCATTGCAGAAAATATACAAACTCAGTTTTCTTATCTGATTTTGATTCATAAATCGAAAGAATCTTAAAGTTGTATTTCTTCATGATACGCATAGCATGATCCTTAAAACGTTCGTGAAATTCTTTTTTATTGTTTTCAAAAATCTCATAGATACGCAATTGAAAGACTGGACTCGTTTGAGCTTTTTGGGCTTTTGCAGTAAATACTGTAAATAAAACTGCTATTAGAAAATATCGCTTCATAAATTAAAATTTATCAGCTTTACATTTTACCGTATCGCTGTTGTTCAGAAAAATATATGATAATCGTTTTTCCATTTTTTCTATATGGATAAAATAATTCATAAACTCCTTTACTCGAGCTATATCTTAACTCGTCACTATTTTTATTAAAAATCTCATTCAGGTAAGCTCTTTCTTCTTTAGTTGTTTGATAGATATAATTTACCTTTTGCGGCTGTATGCTATCATTTGAGTCTAAACTTTCATTATAATACGCATTAAAACCAAGAAAAACAGGCGAACCTTTAATAGAATCTTTTACAATTAATGTAACACTTGGAAAGTTTTTATCTGTTGCAGACAACACTCTTAAAATTCCAGTTGTTTCCTTGATATACGCTTTAGAAAAAGTATAATTTAGAAGTTTATCACTATTCGATTTGTTCGATTCTATAATAGATTTTGCAGAATTAATCAGCATGTTTTCTTTTTTAGCAGAAGTCAGATAATTGCCCCCAAAAAGTATAATTAGAATTAAGGGAAAAATTAAAAGCAAAGTTGCAACCTTACGTCTAGTTGATTTGGTATTTACTTCGTCTTCATTTTTTCTTTCAGCAATTCTTGTCAAATTAAACATCAGATTGACAATGAGAGATCCTGCCATAAGAGCAAGAATACCGAGAATGCTTAAATAAAAACTTTCGGTCATATTTTGTCTAAATACTTTTAGTCCGAAAACCTCAATTACAATAAATGTAAAAACCCAATAAAGCAATAAAAGTATAGACGTAATTCCGATAATATTACTTAATCTGACAATTTGTTTTGCATTCATTTTCTGTAATTTTTTATTAATGATTCTGCAATAAAACTACTACTTTTTTTCGCAATCCAATCAAAAATATTTTTTTCTTTCTACAATTCAACCAGTTAAAAATCTTTCATTTTTTTAATTTTTAAATCATTAAATTATACTCTATATTTGCTATCGAATAAAACAGAATATGGAACAATTTGTAGTATCGGCTCGTAAGTATCGCCCGCAGACCTTTAAGGATGTTGTGGGGCAAAAAGCCATTACCAACACATTGTTGAATGCTATTGACAGTAATCATCTTGCTTCTGCACTTTTATTCACCGGACCGCGTGGAGTTGGTAAAACGACCTGTGCACGTATTCTGGCCAGAAAGATTAATCAGCCTGGATATGATGATCCAAATGAAGATTTTGCTTTTAACGTTTTTGAGTTGGATGCTGCTTCAAACAATTCAGTTGATGATATCCGTAACCTGATTGATCAGGTTCGAATCCCTCCACAAACAGGACAATATAAAGTATATATCATTGACGAGGTTCATATGTTGTCTTCAGCCGCTTTTAATGCGTTCCTGAAAACATTAGAAGAACCGCCAAAACATGCTATTTTTATATTAGCAACAACAGAAAAACACAAAATTATTCCGACGATTTTATCACGTTGTCAAATTTTTGATTTCAAAAGAATTACAGTAAAAGACGCTAAAGAACATTTGGCTGATGTTGCTCAAAGTCAGGGAATCAATTTTGAAGACGATGCGCTGCACATTATTGCTCAAAAAGCAGATGGTGCAATGCGTGATGCATTGTCTATTTTTGATCGTGTGGTTTCGTATTGCGGAACTAACCTGACACGTCAGGCCGTAACCGAAAATCTTAACGTTTTAGATTACGAAACTTATATAGCCATTACTGATTTACTTCTGGAGAATAAAATCCCGGAACTTCTACTGGCTTACAATGATATTCTAGCAAAAGGTTTTGACGGACATCATTTTATTGCCGGACTGGCTTCTCACTTTAGAGATTTATTAGTAAGTAAAACTCCGGCAACCCTTGCTTTGCTTGAAGTTGGAGAACAAGCACAACAAATGTACGGTGTGCAATCTCAAAAGTGCTCTCAGGATTTTTTATTAAAAGGAATTGACATTGCAAATGACTGTGATTTAAAGTATAAATTAAGTCAGAATCAACGTCTTTTGGTAGAATTATGTTTGATGCAATTGGCCTCTATCAACTTTGATGGAGAAAAAAAAAAGCTGAGCAATTCATAATTCCGCCCGTTTACTTTAAAAATGGAAGTTTTTCTATTGTTGAAGTCCAAAGTCCAAAGCCCAAAGTCGAAAATACTGCAGTAAATGAGAATCAAACTTCTCAAGCTGTAACTCAAAATCAGACTTCCGTTTCTCAGCCCGAAAAAATTGTTGAAACTCCAAAAGTTCAAACTCCAGAAGCTCCAAAAACAGAAGCAAATAATGGCCCTAAAGTTTCTGCTTTTTCTCTTGCCAGTATCCGCAAGAAAAAAGAAATGGAAGCAAATAGTAAATCGTACGTTAAACCTACTACTGTTTTTCTAACTGAAGAATTTAACGAAACCGATATGCGTCTTCATTGGAACAAATATGCGGAACGTTTAGGTCAAAAAGGTCTTAAGATTATGGAATCGATTCTATTGATTAGCGATCCTACTTTGAACGGCACAACGATTTCATATGAACTGCCAAATGAAGGTTCCAAATTGGATTTTGAGAGTCAGATGAATGGTTTATTAGGACATTTAAAAGGTCACTTACATAATCATGACATTACAATTGAAGTAATTGTAAACGAAGAGATTAAAGCAGTAAGAGCCCTTAACGATCAAGATCGATACAATCGTTTCTTAGAAATCAATCCAAATATTGAACTTTTACGTTCTACATTTGGATTGGATCTTCCTTCTTAATATTTTTTTACCACGAATTACACTAGCTTTTACTTATTCTTTGTCTTTATTAATACTGCTAAATAATTTCTGTAAATTCGTAAAATTGCCTCTTTATTCGTTATTTGTTAAATTGCACCCTATTTATTTCGCAATCCGTAATTATAGACTTTTTCCAGCCATTTTTTTCTTTGTTCTTCATTAGAGCCTTTTACAATCCCCACATAACTCACTTTTACTGGCTTTATACCACAAAATTCCAAAGTTGATTTCTTTAACTGATTTACACTTGGTCTTCCAAAAAACATTCTGTAGTACCAGCCCGGCTGATCTAAAGTAGTAATAATATGTGCTGTTTTTCCTTTTAGTAATTTATCCCACCAAACTGAGTTTTCTTTGTATTGAAAAGCCATTCCGGGTAAAAACAAACGATCAATAAATCCTTTTGTAATTGCGGGAAGTCCTCCCCACCAAACCGGATGAATCCACACTAAGTGATCAGCGCTTTTGATTTTTTGCCAGGATTCAACCAAATCCTGCTCTAATTCCGTTCGCTTTTGATATCCAAACTGTAAATTCGGATTAAATTTTAAATTGGCTATAATAATGGTTTCAACTTGTGCTCCCGAAGCAATTGCACCGTCTTTATACGATTCTGCTATTCCGAAATTAAAACTTGCCGCGTTTGGATGTCCATTTATAATCAGTATTTTTTTCATATCAGTCTTTTTTCAAAAATACTAATCGGCTTATCTATTTTACTGGACAAATGTCCTGAAAAACCGCTTTTCGGATTCGGCTTAAATGTCTTGGTGAGACGCCTAGATAAGATGCTAAATATTGCAACGGAATTAACTGTAAATACTTTTGATGATTTTTATAGAGTTCTTCGTAACGCTGTGTTCCTGATAATTTCTGAAAGGAAATGAGACGTTTCTGAAGTGTTACATATTCCATTTCGGTTAGTTTACGTCCAATTTCCTGCCAATGCGAGCCCAATTCATAAAGCTTCTGTAAATTTTCACGACTTAAAACTTCTAATTCTGTATCGGCCAGAGCCTGAATATTTTCTTCGGCAACATTCTGAGTTATAAAACTTGAAAATGATGCCATAAATTCGTTTTCGAAAGCAAAACAATTCGTGATTTCATCTCCCAGATGATTAAAAAAGTAAGAGCGTAAAATACCTTTTTTAATAAAATAGATTTCTTTACTGACCTGATTTTCTTTTAATAAGAGCTCTCCTTTTTTTAGCTTGCGTGTTGTAATTAAATCATCTAACTGATCTAATTCCTTCTGTGGTATAATCTGAATGGACTGAAAAACGGATTTCATTTTAGACAAAATTATTCTTTTGAAGCAAAAACCCGTTCAATTCTTTTATCAGGAATAAGCCATAGCATTGCTACAATAAAATAGGCTGCACCCGAAACCCAGACGTTGTAAAACGAAAAAAATATTCCTACTATATACAAAACAGAAGAAGCATTCCCTTTTACATCTTTGCCAATTGCTTTGGCAATAACTGAGTTTTTCCCTTCACTAATAATGATTGTTCTCTGCAGAATAAAGTATGCAATTGAGGATAAGAGCAATACAAAACCGTATAAAGCCATGGATGCTTTTGCGAAATTATGCTCACCCATCCAGCCAGTCGCAACAGGAATTAAAGACAACCAAAATAGCAAATGCAGATTTGCCCAAAGAATTTTTCCGTTGATTTTGGTTAAACTGTGAATTAAATAATGATGATTATTCCAGTAAATCCCAACATAAATAAAACTTAAAACATAACTTAAAAACTTAGGGATAAGCGGTTTCAAGTCAGCAAACTCGTGTCCGTGAGGCACTTTTATTTCTAAAATCATGATGGTAATTATGATTGCTAAAACACCATCACTAAAGGCTTCGAGTCTGGTTTTGTTCATTTATTTAATTTTAAAAAATTATATTTTATAAAAAATTGCCACGAATTCCATAAACTAGCACGAAATCTTAAACTTTTTAAAGTGTTAATTCGCGAGAATTTTTGGAATTCGTGGCAAAACTAATTTTATATTTTACCGTAATACATTGCTTTTACAATACCATCAGAAAGTCCGATTTTAGGAACATAAATCTGGCGTGCTCCACTCCACTTCATTGCATTCAGATAAATACGGGTGGCATGAATAATAACGTCGGCACGGTCAGAGTTTAATCCTAATTCGGCGATTCTTTGCTCGTAACTCAATGAATTTAAGAACGCATATTGTGAATTAATATAAATGTATGAAAGTGGCTTTTCCTGCTGTTTTCCGGACATCTTAAACAACTTATTGATGTTTCCTCCAGAACCAATCAGCGTAACCTCATCATAATCTGCTGTGTTGGTTTTAATCCATTTTTCAATTTCATCCCAAACCACATCGCAAACCATATTATTAAGCAGACGAACGGTTCCGGCTTTGAATGATCTTGAGTTAATCATTTTTCCATCAGAAAAGAGCGTAAATTCTGTACTTCCACCACCCACATCTACAAAAAGATACGTTTCGTCTGTTTTTAATAAATGATGTAAATCTGTAGAAGCAATAATAGCGGCTTCTTTTTTACCGTCAATGATCTCTATTTTAATGTCGGCTTTTTTCTTAATCAGAGCCACTACTTCTTTTGCATTATAAGCTTCACGCATTGCCGAAGTTGCAAATGCCATATAACGCTCTACTTTATGTACTTTCATCAAAAGATTAAATGCTTTCATTGCATCTACCATTCGATCTGTATTTTCTGCTGAAATTTCGCCTACTGTAAAGGCATCCTGCCCCAAACGAATTGGCACACGAACAAGTGAACTTTTATTAAACTGCGGTTCTTTCCCTTCTTGTTCTACAACATTTGATATCAAAAGCCTCATGGCATTTGAACCGATATCTATTGCTGCAAACTTCCTAATATTAATCATGCTCACTTATGATTTGAAATTGGTTTTTTAATTATTTACTTTTTGTGGAACCTGCTCCATTACCTCGATCTTATTTAGATAATATTTGTAGGTTTCAAACTGCGCTCTAAATGGGGCATGATGATTTCGAGGCTTATATTTATTGTCTAATTTATAAGAATGGTATCTCACTTTAACATTCCCTTTCCATGCAATATTAAAATTATCTATTAATTCTTTTTTAATTTCAAGATCATATATCGGGCAGGTTACTTCGACTCTTCCATCAAGATTGCGTGTCATAAAATCGGCAGATGAAATGTAAACTTCGGTTAAACCTGCATTTCCAAAAATATAAACTCTCGAGTGTTCCAGATAATTATCTACAATACTAATTGCTTCGATGTTTTCGCTCATTCCCGGTATTCCCGGAATTAGAGAACAAATTCCTCTTACCTGAAGCTGAATTTTTACACCGGCATTACTTGCTTCGTATAATTTATCGATCATTTTAAAATCCGACAAGCTATTCATTTTAAGCTTAATATGTGTTTTTCTACCTGCCAATGCATGAAGAATTTCACGATCAATAAGCTTGATGAACTTAGTTCTTGTATAATGTGGCGAAACAATTAAATGCTTGTATCTGTGAACTCTGTAATTGATATCAAAAAATTCAAATATTTTAGAAACATCTTTTAAAATTCCCTGATTACACGTAAAAAGAGTAACGTCTGTATAAATTTTTGCTGTTGCTTCGTTGAAATTTCCTGTTGAAACAAATCCGTAACGGCGATTCTTACCTTCTTCAAGTCTTTCGATAACACATATTTTACTATGGACTTTAAGACCTTTAATTCCAAAAATCAGTTCAATTCCTTCCGTTTGCATTTGCTCTGCATACGAAATATTTGAAGCTTCATCAAAGCGTGCCTGAAGTTCAATCTGTACCACTACTCTTTTACCATTTTTAGCTGCATTAATCAATGAGCTGATAATCTGTGAGTTCTTTGCAAGACGATACAATGTAATTTTAATACTGGTAACTTTTGGATCTAAAGCAGCTTCACGCAAAAACTTAGTTAGATAAGCAAACGACTGGTATGGTGCATGTAGTAAATAATCTTTTTTACTGATTTTTTCCAAAATGCTTCCGTCCATACTTAGTCCCGGAACCGGTAAAGGTTCATTTGGCTTATACAGCAAATCGTAACGTCCTAAATTAGGGAAACTCATATAATCACGTCGGTTATGATATCTTCCTCCCGGGATTATACTGTCTGTTTCTACAATTTTCATTTTATCCAGAAAGAATTGTAAAGTATCTTCTTCAATTAAATTGTCATAAATAAAACGAACCGGTTCTCCAATTCTTCGATCTTTTACAGATGAAGAGATTTTCTCCAGCATACTTTTACTTAAATCACTATCAATATCTAATTGTGCATCTCTTGTAATTTTGATCATGTGTGCCGAAACACTTTTATAATCAAAAATATTGAAGATGTTTTTTAGTTTGTAACGAATTACATCATCAATTAAAATAACATACTGTTTATCATCTTCTGATGGAAGTACTACAAATCTGTTAATTGTTTTAGGAATCTCGATTAATGCATAACGAACCTCATCATTTGCCAGTTCCAGACGAACTGCCAAATATCCTAAAGTATCTTTTAAAACAGGAAAAACTGCCAGATCATTCAGAATGATAGTCACTAATTCCGGACTTAACTTTTGCATAAAAAAGTCCTTAAGGAAATTTTCCTGACTTTTTGTAATTTGATCCTCGTTTATAATAAAGATATTCTCGGCTTCCAGTTCAGCCTCAATATTCCCTAAAATTCGTAAACTTTCAGATTGCTGCTGAATAACGATTTCGGTAATATCCTTGATTAATTGATGGGCAGAAATACCACCTAAATATTTTTCGCCAGAAATACCAGAGAGGCTTAATCTTCGAATCGCGGCGTATCGAACTCTGAAAAACTCATCTAAATTGTTTGAAAAAATTCCAACAAAACGCAGTCTGTCTAAAAGTGGAACTGTGTTGTCTGCTGCTTCCTGAAGCACTCTTGCATTAAACGCTAACCAACTTTTTTCTCTATCGATATATTTCTGTTCGTACACTTTATTTATTTTAAATCTTTGGGGAAAATTGTTTTATGTGTTTTGCCTTTATTTAATGTGTCCCAACTCTCCGAATCAAATTGCAGAGATACAAAACCTGAAGTCGGGACGTTTTCTATAAAAACATCCCCAAATTTATTAACAAAATTTGTAATAGCCTCGTTATGTCCAAAAAGAATAACGCTTTCGAAACTATTATCACATGATTTAATAACTTTTTCGAGTTGTTTGTCATCAAACGTATAAAGATCGTCTTTGTAAACGATGCTTTCAATGGGGTATGAAATATTTTGGGCAAAAATAAGTGCAGTTTCTGAGGCTCTTGCTGCAGAACTGCTCCATATAATATAAGTTTTTGGAAGATATTTCGAAATATTTGAAGAAACTTCATGTGCATCCAGAATACCTCTTTTCATTAAAGGTCTGTCAAAATCTTTCAAAGGAGCTTCCCAACTTGATTTTGCGTGTCGTATTAAAATTAAGTTTTTCATAAAAAGAGATGATTTAAAAATAAGTACACTAGCCAAAAATATTTTCTAAGTTCTAATTTACAAAAGAATTTCTAATACTCCCCTATTTTTTAGTTCTGTTAACATTATATGAAAATTTTAACAAGAATACAGAATCATCAAAACTTTAACAAAATCAAAAAAAGCCAAAATTCATTTTAACAAATTGTGTACTTCATCTATTAAAACTGTCAGTTTGTCGATATTTTGCAAATTTGTAAAATTTTAACTAAATACTTGATTATTAATTATTTACACCCGATTAAAAACTACGAATTTGATCAAAAAAGGAAGAAAAATGCTTATTCAATTTTGTTAAAATCGGTCAAAAAAAGTTTTTTTTGAGGCAATATTTAGTAAAAAAAGAGTAGTTAAACGAGTTTTTAGGTTAGTTACAGACAAAAAAATTTAAATACAAAAACTCTAATATAATTTTGATTCTGTTAAAATTTCATAAATACTACAAAACTAAATCTTAAGTTATGAAAACTAAATCTACTCTTGAAAAAGCGGTAAAATTTGTAAACAATTGTAAGTATATTTTCTTACTCAGAAAAAATATCTTTCAAAAAAGCATTTTCACAATACTGTTTTGCTTGCTTACAACTATTTCATTTGCTCAATCTGGTTCCTGTAAGGCTATTTTGGTTGTAGAAAATAATGGAAACATTAGAAATACTCCACCAGACGGAACTTACTATTCCATGATTCTGACCAATAATGGTTCATCGACCGACACTTACGTTTTATCTGCAAAGAATGTTAACAGTACTTGCAGTAATACAGACGGAAGCAGCACCTCGAGAAATATCGTTGTTGGCACCGATTTTATCGATTCAACCAAAAGTACTATTAGCGAGATTACCTTAAATGCAGGTGAATCTGTGAATTTTTTCATTCACATTACCATTCCTGCCGGCACTCCTGTAGAAAAATGGTCTTGTAATCAAATTACTGCAACCTCAAAAAGCTGTACCAACTATTCTGTTGACAGTCTTTTACACACTTTCGTCATTAACCCGGCTAATGATTAAAAACGGATTAAGTATTCCCTTAAAATAATTTAAAATGGAAAAACTATTACTCTCTTTCAGCAATAATTTACGAGACATAAAAAAATTATACTTTGCGGTATTGTTTTTATTTTCGACATCTTTCGTTTTAGGTCAGGCTCCAAGCATTACAACAAGTAAAACAATTACAGCCAACGCTACCAATTGTGGAGTTTTAGACGTAAAAGTAGATATAACCGGAGCGAACCCTTCGACACGAAATTCAGATGTAATATTATCAATTGATATCTCCGGTAGTATGGGATATACCATTTCTGGTGATATGAAAACATCTATGGATTATGCCAAAGAAGCGGCCATCGCTTTTGTAGATCAGGCTAAAACAAATCCACAAAACAGAATCGCAATTGTTGCCTATAGTACAACGGCTTCTCTAAAAATAGGGCTTACCTATCTGGATAACGCTGGTGTAACTGCAGTAAAAGCACAGATAAATTCTTTGCAGGCAACAAACTCGACCAATATTTATGCAGGTATTAAAAGAGCAGAAACTGAACTGGAAGCCAATGGAAGATTTGATTGCAGCACCGGACGAAGTATAATTCTTTTAACAGACGGGGTTACAAATGTAACTGGTACCAACGGAAACACAGATTGTGATGTTGCTAAAAACTCTCAATGTGTTGTTGATGCCATAAATGCAGCAACAGACGCCAAAACAACTACCAAATCGAGTGTTGTATACAACAATCAGGTTTTTGCAGTTGGTTTATTTGGAGGAATCTCCGGAAATATAAATACAGAAGGAAGTGACAGAAATGTCGCCAAATATACTTTGGATAATATTCAGGGAAGTGCCGCTTACATCACCAACAGCGGAGCCAATTTAACTGCGATTTACAATCAGATTGCTACTCAATTATCCTGGGTCGCTCAAAGTCTGATCGAAAAAGAAACAGTTATTGCCGGTTTTACTATTAGCGGAATCACTACAACCAAAGGAACTGCATCAGCAGTTGGTCAGGTGATCACATGGAACACTGACTTTTTAAATGCGGAGAAAATTACCTTAACGTATCAATTAACTCCAACTGGAAGTGCTTGCGGAACACAGACCGTAAGTACCTCAACCTTAAACTATAAAAACTCATCCTGCAGCGATGAATCAAAAGCAGTACCTCAACCATCTTATTTTGTACCATGTGCTCCAACAATTACCGGAGTATTAAATGCTTGTGGTTCTACAACATTGACTGCAAATACAAATGCCACTTCTCCAACTTATGTTTGGTACAAAGATAATGCTGTGATAAATGGTGAAACAAATTCAACATTGGTTGTTACAGTAAGTGGTGCTTATAAAGTAAAGGTTAAAAATGGCACTACTAACTGCGAATTAACTTCAGTACCAGTAGATGTTACCATAAGTCCTGCAGCCGCACTTGTTGCTCCACAAGATGCAACCATCGAAGGATGCAGCACTGCAGCAATAACGGGTTTAGTCTTTAAAGCTACAGATACAACTATTTCGCTTGCCCAATTAACTACTGCCGGAGGTTCTATTTCCAATAGTGGCAGTATAGGCAGTTACACACTTTCTTACAGTGATGTTGCCACAGGCACGTGCCCAATAGTAGTAACCCGAACTTTTAAAGTTGTTACAAGCTGTGGCACCATAACAAAATCACAGACCATAACAATTCAGGATAAAACTGCTCCTACCTGGACAACTAGTGCAAATGCGCTAAATGTAACTTTAGAATGCAGTGATTCTAATGGATTAACAGCTGCTCAAGCAAGTGCTCCGGTAGGAACTGATAATTGCGGAGGAACTGTGACTTACACTAAAACCAGTGGAACATTCCAGGTTGATGCCAATTGCGCAAGTGCGGGAACGTATACCAATACCTGGATAGCAAAAGATGTTTGTCTTAACACTTCTGCAGTTTTTACACAAGTAATTACAATTCAGGATAAAACTGCTCCTACATGGACAACAGCTGCTAATGATCTTAATATAACTTTAGAGTGTACTGATTCTGCAGGGTTAACAACTGCTCAGGCAAGTGCTCCGATTGCGACCGATGCTTGTGGCGGAACTGTTACCTACACTAAATCCAGTGGAACATTCCAGGTTGATGCCAACTGCGCAAATGCCGGAACATATACTAATACTTGGGTAGCTAAAGATCGTTGCAACAACTCTTCTACAACTTTCACACAGGTAATTACCATTCAGGATAAAACTGCGCCAAATTGGACAACAGCTGCAGGTGCTCTTAATGTAACTTTAGAGTGTACTGATTCTGCAGGTTTAAATGCAGCGCAAGGAAATGCTCCAGTCGCAACAGATGCTTGTGGCGGAACTGTTACCTACACTAAATCCAGTGGTTCGTTTCAGGCCGATGCCAATTGTGCAAATGCAGGAACTTATACTAATACCTGGATAGCTAAAGATCGTTGTAACAACTCTTCTTCCATTTTTACTCAGGTAATTACAATTGAAGATAAAACCGGGCCAAATTGGACAACAGCTGCTAATGCTCTTAATGTAACATTAGAATGCAGCGATACTAATGGCTTAAATACTGCACAAGCAAATGCTCCGGTTGCAACTGATGGCTGCGGCGGAACTGTTACTTACACTAAATCTAGTGGAACATTCCAGGTTGACGCTAATTGTGCAAATGCAGGAACTTATACTAATACATGGGTGGCGAAAGATCGTTGCAACAACACTTCTACCACTTTTACTCAAGTAATTACTATTCAGGATAAAACTGCTCCTACATGGACAACTAGTGCAAATGCGCTTAATGTAACCTTATCATGCAGCGATACAGACGGATTAAATACCGCACAAGGAAATGCTCCTGTTGCAACCGATAACTGTGGAGGAACTGTTACTTATACTAAAACCAGTGGTACATTTCAGGCAAATGCTAATTGTGCAAATGCAGGAACGTATACTAATACATGGGTGGCGAAAGATCGTTGCAATAACTCTTCTACAACTTTCACTCAGATAATTACAATCGAGGATAAAACTGCTCCAACCTGGACAACAATCGCAGGTGATCTTAATGTAACTTTAGAGTGCAGTGACACAAACGGATTGAATGCTGCACAAGCAAATGCTCCGGTTGCAACTGATAATTGCGGTGGAACTGTTACTTATACTAAAACCAGTGGTACATTTCAGGCAAATGCTAATTGTGCAAATGCGGGAACGTATACTAATACATGGGTCGCCAAAGATCGTTGCAACAACTCTTCTACCACTTTTACTCAGGTAATTACGATTGAAGACAAAACTGCTCCTACTTGGACAACTAGCGCCAATGCACTTAACGTAACATTATCATGCAGTGATACAAACGGACTGAATACTGCACAAGCAAATGCTCCGGTTGCTACAGATGCTTGTGGCGGAACTGTTACCTACACTAAATCTAGTGGAACATTCCAGGTTGATGCCAATTGTGCAAATGCAGGAACGTATACTAATACATGGGTAGCTAAAGATCGTTGCAACAACACTTCTACAACTTTTACTCAGGTAATTACCATCGAAGATAAAACTGCTCCAACATGGACAACTAGTGCAAATGCCCTTAATGTAACTTTAGAATGCAGTGATACAAACGGATTGAATACTGCACAAGGAAATGCTCCGGTTGCAACTGATAACTGTGGTGGAACTGTTACTTACACTAAAACCAGCGGCTCATTTGTAGTAAATGCCAATTGTGCCAATGCGGGAACATATACTAATACATGGGTAGCTAAAGATCGTTGTAACAATACTTCTACAACCTTTACTCAGGTAATTACTATTCAGGACAAAACTGCTCCAAATTGGACAACAGCTGCAGGTGCACTTAATGTAACTCTACAATGTAGTGACACAGAAGGATTAAATACAGCTCAATCTCAAACACCGGTTGCAACTGATAATTGCGGAGGAACTGTTACTTACACCAAAACTAGCGGTCAGTTACAAAGAGGTGCTTGCGGAAGCACAGGAACTTACACCAATACATGGGTGGCTAAAGATCGTTGTAACAACACTTCAACTGTATTTACACAAGTAATTACAATTCAGGATAGTGCTGCTCCACAATGGGTAACTCAGGCTGGCTCTTTGAATAGAAAACTAGAATGTAGTGATACTGCAGGATTAAATGCTGCACAAAATCTGGCACCAACTGCAACTGCAAATTGTACTGTAGTAACTTATACTAAAACAAGCGGTCCATTTGTACCTTCACAAACTTGTGCCAACGCAGGAACCTATACCAACAGTTGGATTGCAAAAGACGACTGCGGAAATACCACTACATCTTTTACTCAGGTTATAACTATTGAAGACACCACTGCTCCAACCTGGACAACACAAACTGGTTCTTTAAATAAAACCGTAGAATGTAGCAACACACAAGCTCTGGCAGCAGCACAAGCTTTAGCTCCAGTTGCATCAGACTTATGCGACACTAATGTTACAAATATTGTAAAAATTAGTGGTCAGTTCATAGCTTCTGAAGATTGTACAAATGCAGGAACTTATACGAATACATGGACAGTAAAAGACGATTGCGGAAATACTTCACAAACTTTTACACAAGTAATTACAATTCAGGATACTACTGCTCCGGTATTTACAGGAACCCTGCCAACAGATATTACAGTTTCATGCGATGCTGTTCCTGTAGCAGCTACATTACAAGTTTCTGACAATTGCAATGAAAATTTACCAATTGTATATTCTGAAGTTAAAAGTGATATCAAAAACGAATGTGGAACAGAATATACTTTAACTCGTAAATGGACAACCAGCGATTGTGGAGGAAATACGACTACACATACTCAGGTTATTATAGTGAGAGACACAACTCCTCCAACTGGAACTGCTCCGGCTGATGTGGCAGATCTACAAAGCATAGCTGATATTCCAGCGGCAAATCCGGCAGACATAATTGATGAAGCCGATAATTGTGGCGGAACTGTAACAGTAACAGTGAGCGACTCTAACAACGGAGCCAGCGGTTGCGAAGGAGATGCTTATATCTTAACCAGAACTTATACATTAACAGATTGCGCAGGTAACAAAACTCAACTTGTACAAACCTTTACTGTAGAAAATAAAGTATCTGTATCTGGAGTACCAACAAACGTAACTTGTCTGGATGGAACAGATGGTTCAATTTTAGTGACCAGCAGTCCTGGTTCTACCGTTGTGATCACAAATGCCAATAATGAAGTTGTTGGAAACACAAATTTACCAGCAGGAACTTATACACTTACTGCAACATCCCCAGTAAATGCTAATGATCAAACTTGTACCGCAACTGCAACAGTAACTATAACACAACCAGATTATAAAGTTAAAATATCCGGACACATTATTAATGTAGACACTAATACACCTATTGCCAATGTTCCGGTTACATTAATACCACAAGGTACAACACCTGGTCCTATTTTAATTCGTATAACTGGCGCAGATGGAGCATACAGCTTCTCTGGAATGGTTGCAGGAAGCTACTTAGTTCAGGTTCAGGATGCCAATTTAAACAGCGCATATCAATTATATCCTGTAGACTCAAGTTTATTCTTTACTACACTTGAAGAATGTAAATTCCAGGTACACGATTTCTTATATGGAAAATCAGACCTTCCGGTTTTAGGAGATTATGTTTGGTATGACACCAATAGTAACGGAATTCAGGACGAATGGTATGATGCCAACAATGATGGCGTTGTAACTAAAAATATTCCAGACAGCGAAGGAGCAATTGATTACAGTCAATGGGAATGGCTTGATCTAAATGGAGACGGAAGTTATACAGGTCCGCAAAACGCAGGTGAATTAAATGCCGGCGGATTCGGAAATGCATTGAGCCCTAATGTCTTTGTTGATGGTCCAAACGGATATCATGCTGAAATGATTGTTGGAATTCAGGGATACTGGAGAAACAGACCGGAAAGCGAAAATCCTTATGGAGAATACAAAGTAAAACTTATTAAAGATGCAAACTTTGATAATGCTGCAGCTGCTCTGGGCGCTACGGGATTGGTTAAGGTATTACCATCAATTACAGATAAGAAAATTAAATCTAAAACAGGCAAAACACAAATGCATACGGTTTGTACTGTTACTAGTGCCGATGGATATGTCGTTAATGTAACACCAGAAGATCTGGTACATTTAGATATTGACTTTGGAGTAGCTTGTAAAGAATTCCAGGATATTGTGGCCAATGATGATAGTGCCGGACCATTCCCTGGAGTGAATCACACAACACCAAATGTATTAAATGTGTTAGTAAATGATACACTTGAAGGTGTAGTAGTAACAGCATCTGATGTGGTTATTACAACCGTAACACCAAATGAGTTCTTACAATTAAATCCTGATGGTTCTGTAGATATTTTACCAAATGCTCCTACAGGAACATTAACAATGGTATATCAAATTTGTGAAGCAGATCAAACTTCAAATTGTGACACTGCAACAGTGACAATCACAATTGAAGCTCCGGTAATGACCGTTACTGCAACATCAATTTGTGTTAACGATGTGCCTTACCTTGATTATGTTGTAACTCCCGGAAACTTTACTCCTATAAACGGTGTAACAATTGCCTGGGCAGACAGCAACAACAATGTGGTAACTACAATGACAGATTTACCTTTAAGCGGCCGAGTATTATGGCCGGGAGCTGAAGTAGATCAGGCTGGAAACGGTATCGACTGGCCAGGATGGGTATTCCAGGATAACAAATGGATTCAGGCACCGGATGGATTTGAAGGACTTCGTCCAACAGCCAACGTAACAATCTCTGTTAATCCAAGTGAAACTATAACAGTAAATTATCCACCTGCTGATCCTTTCTGTATCGCAAGACCAACTTTCGAAATTTTAGCAAATGACGATAATGCAGGTCCGGTTTCAGGAATTCCGGGAATACCAAATGTAATAAGCGTATATACTAATGATACATTAAATGGCAGTCCGGTAAATCCAAGTGATTTAACATTGACTACAGTTACACCAGATCCAAAAGGAGCTCTTACTCTGAACCCTGACGGAACTGTTACAGTAGCGCCAAATACACCAAATGGTACTTACACACTTACTTACCAAATTTGTGAAAATGCCGACGCAGGAAACTGTGACACTGCAATAGTAACTGTAATTGTATCTGATCCTATTATTGCCGCAGATGATACTTATAATGATATAGGATGTGGAAAATTTGGATTGGTTGGAAATGTTTTAAGTAATGATTTTAAAGGTAACGTTCCGGCAACACTAGAACTAGTAAACTTTACATTGTTGCCAACAACTGAAAACAGTACTACCAAAACAGATCCGAATATTACTGTAGATGCATCAGGAAATGTTAGAGTACCAAGTTTAACACCTGCGGGGACTTATACTTATACCTATCAAATCTGCGACAAGTTAAGTCCGGAAAGCTGCGATACCGGTACCATTACAATAGTAGTAGTACCAAATGCAATTACCAGAGTTCAAAGTACATCCTGTACAGACGACTCAACACTGGTAGACTTACTTACGCTATTGCCTGCAGATACCCCAAGAACCGGTACCTGGATTGATACCAATAATACAAATGCATTACAAGGAAATATTTTAAATCCATTTGGACTTGCTCTTGGTAATTATGTATTCGAATACAGAATAAGTGATGAAAATTGCCCAAGAACTGTAGCTGTAAACATGACTGTAAATAATGACTGTAAAGTATTAGAATGCGGAAATGTTGTAGTACATAATGCTTTCTCTCCTAATGGAGACGGTATAAACGATGTATTCGTAATTGACAGCATCGATGACCTTACCTGCTACCCTGGTAACACTGTTGAAATCTACAATCGTTGGGGAATATTAGTATTTGAAACTACTGATTACAACAATACAACGAATGCTTTCGACGGAACTTCAAGAGGCAGAACTACTGTTAAACAATCTGACGGATTGCCTACAGGAACGTACTTCTACATTGTTACTTACAAATCTTTAGACGGAAATAATGTAATTCACGAAAACAAAAAAGACGGATACCTCTATCTTTCAAAATAAGTAAAAGCTGTAAAGGCTGATATAAAAACCGACATATCAGCCTATTACAGAAAAAGAACAAGAAAAATCCGTAAATTTGAGAAAACACAAATTTGTAAGATTTTTAGAGGCTTTCATTAATAAATAATCAATAGTAATAATTGAAATAATAAATATCTACTATGAGAACAAAATTATTTTACTTCGTCATTCTGTTTGTAACTATTGCAGGTCATGCGCAGCAAGATGCACAGTATACCCAATACATGTACAACACAATAAACATAAATCCTGCCTACGCAGGTTCTCGTGGAGTTTTAAGTGTATTTGGTTTATACCGTACACAGTGGGTTGGACTTGATGGTGCGCCAGAAACAAGCAGTTTCTCTGTAAATACACCAATAAACAATAGTAATCTGGGTATAGGAGCTTCATTAGTAAATGACAAAATAGGCCCAACAAATGAGAATAATATATCTGTAGACGTTTCATATACAGTACAAACATCAGCAGATTTCAAACTGTCATTTGGTATTAAGGGAACGGCCAATATATTCAATTTAGATGTAAGCAAATTAAATCCTTCAGATCAGGGAGATCCACAATTTCAGGATCTGGATAATAAGTTTACTCCAAATGTCGGAGCCGGGGTTTACTGGCACTCAGACAAAGCTTATGTTGGTTTATCTGTACCTAATTTTATCGAAACAAATCGCTACGACGACAACGACATAGCCATTTACAAAGATAAAATCAATTACTATTTAATGGCTGGTTATGTGTTTGATCTTGATAAATATCAATACTATAAATTCAAACCTGCTATTTTAACTAAAATGGTCGAAGGAGCACCATTACAAGTTGACCTTTCTGCCAATTTTATGTTCTACGATAAATTTATGGTTGGTGTAGCTTACAGATGGAGCGCTTCTTTGAGTGCTATGGTTGGATTTCAAATCACAGACGGTCTTTATTTAGGTTACGGTTATGATCGTGAAACCACAAACTTAAATAATTATAACTCAGGATCTCACGAGATATTCCTGCGCTATGAGTTCTTCAAAAACAATGGTAAAATTACTACTCCTCGTTTCTTCTAAAAATAATTATTATGAAAAATTGTATTTTCCTTTGCCTAACATTTATAAGTGTCTTTTCATTTAAAAGTTATTCGCAGCAATCAAAAATAAATGCTGCCGATAAAAAATATGACAACTACGCTTATGTTGACGCGATAAAAACGTACGAAAAAGTAGCAGAAAAAGGGTATAAATCTGAGGACATGTTCAAAAAACTTGGAAATTCGTACTATTTTAATTCTAATTTTGAAGGTGCTGCAAAATGGTACAATGAATTATTTGCCATGAATACCGAAGTAGAACCTGAATATTATTACAGATATGCTCAATCGCTAAAATCAATTGGCGAAACTTCTAAAGCAAATAAAATTCTGGATGAATTTAATGCCAAATACAAAAACGACAATAGAGCAAAACTGTATAAAGAAGATGTAAACTATCTGGATCAGATTAAAGCCAATTCAGGACGATATAAAATTCAGAATGCTGGCATTAACTCCAAATATTCAGACTATGGTACTTTTGTGCACGACAATAAACTATATTTTGCCTCTGCAAGAGATACTGGTAATTTCTCGCAAAGAAAACACAAATGGACCGGCGAATATTTTACAAATCTTTACTTTGCCGATATTGATCAAAGTACCAATACTCCTTCTAAAGTAAATAAAATTAAGAATGCCATTAACACCAAATTTCATGATGCATCTCCGGTTTTTACAAAAGATGGTAAAACAATCTACTTTACAAGAAATAATTTTATAGATGGAAAAAAAGGAAAAGATGATAATAAAACTACTTTAGTAAAAATATACAAAGCCACCAATGAAAATGGCAAATGGACCAATATAACGGCTCTGCCATTTACCAGTGATAATTACAGTACAGCACATCCCGCACTTAGTGCTGATGAAAAAACGCTTTACTTCGCTTCAGATATGCCAGGAAGTATCGGACAATCTGATCTTTATAAGGTAGCTATAAATCCTGACGGAAGTTTTGGAACTCCCGAAAATTTAGGTGCAGGTATTAATACCGAAGGAAAAGAAACATTTCCTTATGTTACCAACGATGGCGAAATTTACTTCGCATCAGATGGTCATCCGGGACTTGGAGGTCTGGACGTTTTTGTGGCAGAGTTTGATCGTAATGGTAAAATAGGAAATATTCAAAATCTTGGTGCAGACATCAATTCTCCTAAAGATGATTTTGCCTACATTATTGATCCGACTACGCGACAAGGCTATTTCAGTTCAAATAAAGATGGCGGATTAGGTTCTGATGATATTTACACCTTTCTGGAGACAAGACGTCTGAAATGTATTCAGGAGCTAAACGGAACAATAACCGATATTGAGACCAAAGAACCTCTACCGGGAGCAAAAGTTTCTCTGTATGAAAATCAGGAAGTCTTAAGTACCACTCTCGCTGATGCTTCAGGAAATTATGTTCTGCCTGTAGAATGTGGTAAAACCTATAATGTAAGAGCTGAAAAAGAAAATTATGAAACCAAAGAAGTAAGCGTTACCATAGATAAAACTTCCGGAAAAACAACTCAGTCTCTTGCACTGGCTAAAAGCAAATGTCGTGTAACAGTTGGTGATGATTTAGGAAAATGCTTCGGCATAAAAATGATCTACTTTGATCTTGATAAATCAAACATCAGACGTGAAGCAGCACTAGACTTAGAAAAAATACTGGCAGTAATGAATGATTATCCGGGAATGAAACTTGATATCCGTTCACACACAGACAGTAGAGCAACACACCAATACAATGAAGCTTTATCTGACAGAAGAGCAAAATCTACTATAAAATGGTTAATTAGTAACGGTATTGCTCCAAATAGATTAACAGGAAAAGGATACGGCGAAACACAACTTGTAAACAGATGTTCTGACGATGTACCATGTACCGAAGAAGAACATCAAATGAACAGACGAAGTGAATTTATAATCACTGCGCTTTAGTTAATTACACTTAATCATTATACCTAAAAAAGCTGTCCCGAAAGACAGCTTTTTTTATACAAAAAAATCGTTGCACTACTAAGAGTTACAACGATCACTAAAAACCAACCAGTCTTTAAATTATTATCTTAAATTTTGACAAATATATTCGTATAGTATTTTTTACCTGTTTTAGCATCAACCTTTACAGATAATCCGAAATGCGTAAAATTTCCCTCGATATTTTCTTTGTGTCCCGGGCTTTCCAGCCACGCTTTCAGAGCAGCTTCAGATGTTTTGTAATTGTACGCAACATTCTCACCTACTTTTTTAGCTCCAAGAACTTTAATCATATTATCAGAACGCGAAACAAAATCGTTATGATCTACAACACTCTTCTCAATCATATAATCATTGTGCTCCTCACATTTAAAAGAAATATGATTTATTCTTTGCAATGCATTAAGACCAATGCTCACACGATAATCATTTATTAATTTCATGGTTTCTAACTCTGAATCATTATAAGTATAGTCCGTTATCAGAGCTTCAGTAGAAGTATTGTCGGTAGAACCTTCGGCGGTGTCAGCAGAACATGCGTTCATTGCGACTAAAATCGCAATGAACAACATGGTGCGCATAATCTTTCTCATAATCAACAGCATTTTAGCGGTTTAAAGTAAATGTTGGGGCAAATCCTTTAAATTTATTTTTAAATGAATAGTTTTTGTTTTTCTATTTCAAACATATTCATTTTACCGTTAAACTACAAAATTAATCGACGAAATACATTACTTTTTTGTTTTAACATATAATATTCTTACATTTTAAGAAGATAAGCGCTCAATCTTCCATGAAAAGTCAGATTGGCTGGTATAACGAATTCTGTCATGCAGCCTGTTGGGTCTTCCCTGCCAGAATTCTACCTGAAGCGGCGTAACTAAATAACCACCCCAATTTTCAGGTCTTGGAATTGGTTTTCCTTCAAATTCTGCTTCCAGCTTTTTTAAGTTTTCTTCCAGAAAAGTTCTTGACGGAATTACTTCACTCTGATGTGAAACAATTGCCCCCAACTTACTCCCATCCGGACGGGAATCAAAATAACCATCTGAAATATTCTCAGAAGTCTTTTGTGCAATTCCCTTAATAATTACCTGACGTTCCATTTCCTGCCAAAAGAAAGACAAGCATACATTTGGATTATTAGCAATCGCTTTTCCTTTTTCTGAGTTATAATTGGTATAGAATATAAAACCTTCCTCAGAAAATTTCTTCAGTAAAACAACACGTGATTTCGGGAATCCATCCAATCCAATAGTCGAAACCGTCATGGCATTTACTTCTCCGCTTCCGCCAAAATCTTCTACCTCATGAAACCAGCGGTTAAAAAGATTAATTGGATCTTCCGGAATATTGGTTTCCAATAATTCACTTTTCTCATAAGACTTTCTATAATTACTTAAATCATTCATTTTTTTAGATTTTTAGACTTCTTAGATATTAGACTTCTTAGATTGTCATTGAAGCTAACTTTATGACTTTCGACTTTATGACTTTAAGACTTATTTAAAACTCAAAACTCAGCCCGTCATCTGCCAAAAGCACATTTGGGAAAATTTCTTGAGCTTCTTCTTTAAAACGTTCAATACCGTCATATCGTGTAGAATAATGCCCCAAAACCAATTGTTTTACATTTGCTTTTAAGGCAATTCTTGCTGCTTCTTTTGCTGTTGAATGCAATGTTTTTTGTGCCAATGCGGCTTCAGATTCCAAAAAAGTAGATTCATGATACAGAACATCAACATTTTTGATTATTGGAAGTATATCTTCGTGATAAACAGTATCAGAACAAAACGCATAACTTTGAGGCTTTACAGGGTCAAAAGTTAGCTTTTCGTTTTCAACTACAGTTCCATTATCAAGCGTGATATCACTTCCGTTTTTTATCTTTTGATAATAAGCAATGTGAATGCCGTAATTTTGAACAGCTTCAACATTAAGCTTTCTTTCATCCGGTTTTTCCTCAAATAGATATCCGTTTGTATAAACGCGATGTTTAAGCGGAATCGTCCTGACAATAACACGTTTATCTTCAAAAATAACTTCACTTTCTTTAGACTC
This sequence comes from Flavobacterium sp. N2038, assembly GCF_025947185.1. Lineage (NCBI taxonomy): Bacteria > Pseudomonadati > Bacteroidota > Flavobacteriia > Flavobacteriales > Flavobacteriaceae > Flavobacterium > Flavobacterium sp. N2038. Next base: position 2,257,455 of record NZ_CP110001.1, on the reverse strand, counting down.
TAATTCATGGAAAAACAAATTATAGGTCGTCCAGGATTCCGTTAGTTTTAACTGAAGAAGGATAAGTTCTTTAATCCCTTTTGGACCGTAAATATGTAAATCGGTAGTTCTTCCCAAAAGAGAAAAAGTCGAAATAGTCCCAATTAATCCATACAAATGATCCCCATGAAGATGGGAAATAAAAATATGGTTGATCTTTGAGAATTTAATTTTATTCTTTCGAAGCTGAACCTGTGTACCTTCACCGCAGTCAATTAAAAACAATCGGCTCTTAATTTCTAAAACCTGCGCAGTAGGGTTGGTAATGGTTCTGGGAGTAGCGGCATAACAGCCAAGTATCGTTAATTTCAATTTTATTGTTTATTCGTTTATCTGGCAAATCGTTTAATCGTCTAAAATTAAATCAAATCGATTAAACGGTTGAACGAATAAAACAATTAAACCAATTTTAAAATCCGAGGTCTCTTTCTATTTCTTCCATTTCGATAATATCGTGTGCTTCCAAAAGTGACGGAACCACCAGTAATTTATCTGAAATAGCATTAAAATCAAGATCAGAAACAACAATTACAAACGACTTTTTTGCTTTTTTCTGTGTTTTAGAAAGAGGAAGAAAAAGTTTCAAATCCTTTTCTGTTAATGCAGAATCCGAAGACAAATCGATTATAATATTGTGTTTTTCAAAGGTTTTAATTTGTTGCGTTACTTTTTCCAAGAAAGCATTTACATCTCCTTGTGTATCTTTAATAGTAACGGTATGTCCTTTTTGATCTACTTTCATTTTATAATTAGTGGGGCTTATATAAAAATTGATTTTTCTGAACGCTAAGGTACGAAGTTTTTTGTTCTTAGTTGTTTCAGCTTTCAAGTTTTGGACGTTCTTTAACCAACTTGAAACCTGAAACTTGAAACAATTTATTATTGAATCTTAGAAGCCAATAAATAAATTACTGCCATTCTAATCGCTACACCATTCTCTACCTGATTTAAAATCACAGAATGATCAGAATCAGCCACTTCAGAAGTAATCTCTACTCCTCTGTTGATTGGTCCCGGGTGCATGATTACGATTTCTTTTCCAAGAGAATCCAAAAGCGGTTTATCTACTCCGTATTGTTGTGCATATTCACGTGTTGATGGAAAGAAATTCACATCCATACGTTCATTTTGTACGCGAAGCATATTTGCTACGTCACACCATTCTAAAGCTTTGCGCAAATTTGGTTCTACCGTAACACCAAGTGATTCAATATATCTCGGAATCAATGTTTTTGGTCCGCAAACTTTTACTTCTGCGCCTTGCATCTGCAAAGCATATATATTTGATAAGGCAACTCTCGAATGCAGAATATCACCTACAATAACTACTTTTTTACCGGCAACATCACCCAATTTTTCTCTGATTGAATAACTGTCTAACAAAGCCTGAGTTGGATGTTCGTGTGCTCCGTCTCCGGCGTTTACGATACTGGCTTTGACATTTTTAGATAAAAAATAAGCCGCTCCGGGATTGGAGTGGCGCATTACAACCATATCAACTTTCATCGAAAGGATATTATTTACAGTATCAATCAGGGTCTCTCCTTTTTTAACCGATGACTGAGCTGCAGAAAAACTGATTACATCAGCAGATAAACGTTTCTGCGCTAATTCAAAAGAGAGTTTGGTTCTGGTACTGTTTTCGAAGAAAATATTGGCAATCGTAATATCTCGTAATGAAGGAACTTTTTTAATCGGTCGGTTAATGACTTCTTTAAAATGATCTGCCGTTTCAAAAATCAGGTTAATATCATTCTCGTTGATATATTTGATTCCTAATAAATGATTTACGCTTAATTCTTTCATGTTTAATGTTTAACTGTTTATTTGTCTAATCGTTTAATCGTTTGCTTTGCGATAAAACAGTTAACCGATTTAACGGTTCAACTTTTTTAATTTCTTTAATCGTTTAATCATTGGTTTTTCCGATTAAACAATTAACCGGTTAACCGATTAAACTAATTTGTCACTAAGTGAACAACATCTTCACCATCATTTTCTTTCCAGCTTACAATTACTTTTTCACCGTTTATAGCATCTACCTGACGACCTCTGTAATCGGGCTGAATTGGTAAATGACGACTGAAACGTCTGTCTATTAAAACCAATAATTCAATTTCTGAAGGTCTTCCGAAAGATTGAATAGCGGTTAAGGCAGAACGAATACTTCTTCCCGTAAACAAAACGTCATCAATAAAAATGACTTTTTTGTTTTCTACTATAAAATTGATTTGGGTTTTATTGGCTTCAAGCGGTTTATCCGTACGACGGAAATCATCTCTAAAAAAAGTGATGTCCAGATATCCCAAAGAAATTTCAGGAACCTTGTATTCGTTTTCTAATATTTGTTTTAAACGTTCAGCTAAAAAAACGCCTCTCGGCTGAATTCCCACTAAAATAGTTTCAGAGAAATCAAGATGTTTTTCGATTAACTGACAAGCCAAACGATGGAGTATGATAGTAACTTCTTTAGAATTAAGTAATACTTTTTGACTCATAAGTGATTGTAATGTTTGGTTGGGCAAATATACAAAATCAGAATTTATTTGTTGGGGTGTTGGGTGGGGAAATATTTTATTTGAATTAATGTATTTTTTTTCAAATTCCGTAGGAATGAATTATTCTGTAGCAACGGATTTTAATCCGTTGTAATTATAGAACGTAAAACAAAAGTTCCATCGGAACGATTCATATTACAATATGTAAAATGTGCCGAACCTATGGTTCTTGCTTTCCTTTAATCTTTTATATAAACCGGATTAAAATCCGGCCCTACAATACTGACCGAACCTACGGTTCTTTATATTTGCAAATTCCGTAGGAATGAATTATTCTGTAGCAACGGATTTTAATCCGTTGTAATTATAGAACGTCAAACAAAAGTTCCATCGGAACGATTCATATTACAATATGCAAAATGTGCCGAACCTATGGTTCTTACTTTCCTTTAATATTTTATATAAACCGGATTAAAATCCGGCCCTACAATATTGACCGAACCTACGTTTCTTTATTCTTTTTAAAAACATACCAATAATTGATATATTTGATAAATTTTATAATCATGCCAAAAAATTCTATAACACATTTCGCTGATTGTTGAAGTAGTTTTAATATTGAACTAAAAACCCCACTCCGCAAAACCTCCTAACTTCGTGACGACAACAATAAGACGCTAAGAAAATTAAAAAGAATATTATAACAGGTCCAAAATCGGAAGACTTCGCACAGGATAAGTATTCAAATACAAACAATAAAATGATATACATTAATAAAAACACATTCCCATACTGTTTTGTTGAAGAAAAAAAATTTGAGTGGGGAGAACCGTATGATGACATAACACCAATTTTTAATTTATCGATTGATCCGGATTTATCAGATATAGAATATACGATTGAAGTATTAGGCAAAAATAATTTCAAAATTAACTTAGAAAAACTCTATAATATTTTACTCAACAAAGAAGAAAATGATCGTCTTGAACATTTTTATGAACCCATTTTAAATCGCGAATTTCTATTGCATAATATCACTAAATACTTGAGTGTTAATTTTAACAATACTCCTCCCTGGAGGCATTATGAAGATTCAGAACCATTATATGAAATTATTCATCTGGAAGCAATTGAGAAAACAATAAATAGAAAATTAGTATTCGACAGAAAGATTACCAGTTAGATTTACTTATAAATTAAAGTCTCTGTTAGAACTTTAAAAACAAAATCTTTCCCGGCTACCTCCTCCGTTGAAAAGTATAATTGGAGAGATCTTCTTTTAAAAAACACATTATTAAAATACAACTAAAAACAAAACCCTATCTGCGATGGCAAATAGGATTTTGAAAAAATAAAAAAAAATAAAGTTGACTTACTATTTTACAATTAATTTAGCTGTAAATAATTTGCGAGAATGTATTTTAAGAATATAAACTCCTTTTGGTAAATCTTGATTTATTAAAGAAAACTTATTGTTATTTACATTTTTTGTAGCATACAATAATTTTCCTTCCATACTGTAAATTTCTATTTCATCAATAGGATACTCTGACTGAATAAAAGTTTCCATATTGCTATTAGTCGGATTTGGATATACTCTTAAACCATTATCGATTTTAAACTCGTCATTACCCAAATGAGGTTCAATTACTTCAAAAGAAACCCTGTTTGATACTTCGTTATAAGAATCATTCGTAAACATTACTAAAAAGTAGTTTCCTTTTTCTTTTGGTAATTCTGCGGCTGCAATGTTTTTAGTCCCTTCAGAAAGTCCTTCAAAGTAAGTGTAACTAACTAATGGCTTCGCATTAGGATCATCCCCTTCGTGGTAAACCCCTAACCAGTCTTTTACAATTCCGGGAGCATCTGTCCATGATGCCGTAATTTGTTCTCCAAGATCATAAACCGGTTTATTAATCCATAATTCTGTAACTACTGCACCAATTTTAAAGAACACTTTGTTTCCAATAGAGTTAAAACCATCTTGCAGATAATACTCGGCATAATAATATCCTTTTGGTAATCCGGTAAAAGATTTAGCATCTGCAACCGTTGTAACGTACTGCCAGCTAGTCGATGCTACTCCTGAACCCGGATTTACACCCATTTTATAAATTCCAATCCAATCTTTTGCAAGCTGCGGACCATTACTATAACTAACAATTACCGGAGTACCTACTGAGTATTCGGTTTTATCTGTAGTTAATACCGGAACAGGACCTACATAAAAATACTTTCGGGCAGCAACTTCTGTATAACCTCCATTAGAAAATATTGCGGCATAATAACGTCCTTTATTTGCCAGTCCGCTTGGGAAATTAATAAAACCACTCGCACTTCCGTCTGTATACTTCCATGTTTGCGATGGTGTAGAAGCCCCCGGTGTCTGCCCGTCTTTGTACAATCCTATCCAAGTCGAAGTACTGGCCGGAGCATCTGTAAAATTAACTTTAATAGGCGTGCTTTGCGAATAAGTCAAAGCGTCTGTTTGTATCTCCGTATTAACGGTATTACTTCCTGTAACAGTAAAGGTTTGAACATCACTCCAAGGAGACCATTCCAGGTTTCTATCTCTATACCTTAACTTTACATAGTATTTACCATTTGGAAGCGAATTAGAAGCTAAATTCATCTTGGTAATATCAACGCCAAGATTGATATTAACTGTCGAATCTTTTTTGGTACCGTACTTTCCGTATAAATTTTCGAAGTCGCGATATACCTCTTTCTTTACAATATCGAATGTAGGAGTCTGAGAAATTAAAAACTGACTGGTATTTAAAAGCTCATTTGTTGTCGTACTATAAGCCGATCCGGAAATTGTTAACGGTAAAGTATTTGTTGTCGTAAAAGTATTGGTAATAGCAGGTTTAACAGGTGCTGCTTTGTTTTTGTATCTATGAAATTCATCCATTAACTGGTTGTTCTTCCATTTATCTACACTCCCAATAGAATAACTCTCGATATCCATTTTTCCATTTATCACGTCAATATCTACAATTTGATAAATCCAATTGCAGATTGTTTTCTGTACATCTTCAAAATCCTGTTCTGTAGACGATCCCCAATATTGATCCCAGGCAGTTCCTCCCGAAATAATATTATAAGTTGGGGTGTTTTTTAATTGTCCTCTATGATAAAGATGGTGATGCGCACCAATATGCATTGAATATTTTGGAGAAGTTACCAATAAAGGAACCGCCGTATTACGAACCCATGTAGAAATATCGCCAACATATTGCTCTGCCTGGTACGGTCTATGACTTAAAGAAAAAATCCATTCTACAGTATTATCTGCATTGGCTGTAGCGAGAACCTGTTGCAGCCATGTTAATTGTGCTGCACCTGTATGTTCTGAACTTAAACTGATAAACAAAACATTACCTGCCTGCTGTGCATAATAATTCTCTGTTCCAGATGAAATTCCTTTATACGAAAGTTCACTAATGTAGAAATGATCGTAATAAGAATTCATTCCAAGAGTTCCATAAGTTTCATGATTTCCTACTGTGGTCTGGATCGGAATATTACCGGATAAACCTCTGTTCTTTTTAAAATGTACATTCTCGTAATGATCTAAAGTTCCTACATCAACCTGATCTCCAACCATAAAAGTCATAGAAATATTATCATCCGGAGATAAAGTCTTCCCCCATTTTTGTTTTATTTTTCTTTTGGCTGCCGAAACCAAGGAATCATAACGAGGGACAGCCTTTAACTGGTTGTCACCCATAATCAAAAATCGGATATGCCCATCTGCCGTAGCTGCTTGCCCCGGATTTGGCAATGTTTTAAAAGAATAAACTGAAGATACATTTGCTCCTGTCTTTATTCTGTAATAATACTTGGTGTTGGCAGAAAGATTAATCAGCTTAGCACTGTGATAAAAATAGTTTCCCGGGTAACCAGAATCTGTAAAAACATTTGTATTACCTGTAACGGTAACATTAAGGCTGGATGCTGTTGTTCCATATTCTACAATAGACTCCGGATTACTCTCTGTTTTCCAGTTTACATAAATAGAGGTCGGTGTTGCATTTTGCAAATACGGAAATAAGTTTTGCGCTTTTGAAGCATAACTTATTACCAGAAGCAAAAATAGAAAGTAAAGTTTTTTCATACGTTTTTTTTGTTTAGATCAAACAAAAGTATTGTACGAGAGATCAATAGCTTTTAAGAGAATATTACCTTTCTCTTATTTTTACTTCTCTTTATTGTAAAGTTAATCCTAAAAAACAAAAACCAACGTGGCTTCTATCTAATCCAAATCCTAAAACATTTCTCAAAAATTCTATAACACATTTCGCTGATTCATGGGGTAATTTTAAGTATCAATTTAAAACATCAGAATCATGCAAAATAAAATACTAAGATTGTTAATGGTATTTGTAGTACTATTTTCATTTACAAGCTGCGAAGTTATTGGAGACATTTTTAAAGCCGGAATGGGATTCGGGATATTTCTCGTAATTTTTGTTGTTGCGATTATTATTTTCATTTTCGCCAAAATGTTCGGAGGCAAATAAGACATGAAAATTCCCGTTATTTTCATAGCGGGGATTTATTTTTTTGCCACTAATTACACAAATTAGCACAAATTTAATTCGTGGAAATTCGTGCAATTCGTGGCCATATTTTTTAAATACAAAAAAATCCCAAACTCCAGGTTTAATTTGAAATTTGGGATTTTTAATATTGGAATTTGAAAAATTAAAGATTGTACATCTTCTTTCTCTGTTCCTGAATCTTTTCATCATCAAGATATTCGTCAAATGTCATGTAACGGTCGATAACTCCGTTTGGTGTCAATTCTACGATTCTGTTACCAACAGTTTGCGCGAACTCGTGGTCATGCGTTGTGAAGATCACAGAACCTTTAAAGTTTTTCAATGAATTATTGAAAGCGGTAATAGACTCCAAATCTAAGTGATTTGTTGGTTCGTCCAGCATTAAAACGTTTGCACGTTCCATCATCATTCTGGAAAGCATACAACGCACTTTTTCTCCTCCAGATAAAACTCTGGACGTTTTTAAAGCTTCTTCTCCAGAGAAAATCATTTTCCCTAAGAAACCTCTAATAAATACTTCATCGCGTTCTTCTTCTGTTTTAGCGTACTGACGTAACCAATCTACTAAACTCAAATCGTTTTCAAAGAAATCGTGGTTTTCCGCAGGAAGATAAGCCTGGTTTGTTGTAATTCCCCAATCAAAAGTTCCTGAATCTGCTTTTTGCTCACCGTTTAAGATTTCGTAGAAAGCTGTTGTTGCACGTGAATCTTTAGAGAAAAGAACGATTTTATCACCTTTTGCCATATTCAAATCAACATCTTTAAATAGAACTTCACCATCTACAGAAGCAGATAAGTTTTCTACATTTAAGATCTGATCTCCCGCTTCACGATCCTGATCGAAAATAATCGCAGGGTAACGTCGGCTAGAAGGTTTGATTTCAGAAATATTCAATTTAGAAATCATTTTTTTACGAGAAGTTGCTTGTTTAGATTTCGCAACGTTTGCACTAAAACGACGAATAAATTCTTCCAGCTCCTGTTTCTTCTCTTCTGCTTTTTTGTTTTGTTGTGCACGTTGTTTTGCCGCTAATTGGCTAGACTCGTACCAGAATGTATAGTTTCCTGAATAGTGATTAATTTTTCCGAAATCAATATCAGAAATATGTGTACAAACCGCATCCAAAAAGTGACGGTCGTGAGATACTACTATTACAGTATTTTCGTAGTTTGCTAAGAAATTTTCTAACCAAGCGATTGTCTCGAAATCCAAATCGTTGGTAGGCTCATCCATAATCAATACATCAGGATTTCCGAAAAGTGCCTGCGCCAAAAGCACACGAACTTTCATTTTTCCTTCCATATCGGCCATTAAAGTATAATGATCAGCCTCAGAAATTCCTAAGTTAGACAACATTGCTGCTGCATCAGAATCGGCGTTCCATCCGTTCATTTCTTCAAACTGAACCTGAAGCTCCCCTATCCTGTCTGCATTTTTATCGTTGTAGTCTAAATAAAGTTCATCCATTTCTTTTTTAACAGCATACAGAACTTTATTTCCCATCAAAACAGTTTCCAAAACCGTATGCTCATCGAACAAGTTATGGTTTTGCGTTAAAACCGACATACGTTTTCCCGGTTCTAAATGAATATGCCCTGAAGTTGGGTCCATATCGCCTGAAATGATTTTTAGAAATGTAGATTTTCCAGCACCATTGGCTCCAATAACTCCATAAATATTTCCGTGTGTAAAAGTGGTATTTACTTCGTCAAACAAAATTCGTTTGCCAAATTGAACTGATAAATTATTGACTGTTAACATGAATGTCTTTTTAATTAATTTGGTGCAAAAGTACGGAAAAAGGTTTAATTTTTCTCACCATAAAAGTGATATAAGTTTATTAAAGCTAAACTTACACTTTCTCTCATTAATTATATGATTTAAAATTACATTTTACTTATCTTCACTTTTTATTTTAGTTAAACTTATGCAAGCTCCCATCTTATTATATCAAACTTCTGAAGCTAACATTAATATTGAAGTTACTTTTTTGGATGAAAATTTCTGGCTTTCGCAAAAGGCTATGGCTTTACTATTTGGAGTCGAATCTCACACGATAACTTATCACTTAAAAGAAATTTATAAAAGCTTAGAATTAGATCCTATTTCAACTACTCGAAAAATTCGAGCAGTTCAAACTGAAGGAAAAAGAGAAGTAAGCAGAGAAATTGATTTTTACAATCTCGACGCAATTATTGCTGTGGGTTATAGAGTAAATTCTAAGCAAGCTACTCAATTCAGAATTTGGGCAACTCAGACTTTAAAAGAATTTATTATCAAAGGGTTTGTTTTAAATGATGAAATGCTTAAAAATGGAAAAGCTTTCGGGAAAGATTATTTTGAGGAATTATTGGAGCGAATAAGAGAAATTCGTTCTTCTGAAAGACGTTTTTATCAAAAAATCACTGATATCTATGCGCTTTCGGCAAATTATGAAAAAGACAATATTGAAACAAAAGCATTTTTTGCAACCGTGCAAAACAAACTTCATTGGGCTATAACAGGCAAAACTGCTTCCGAAATTATTTATACAGAAGCAGATGCCACAAAAATCTATATGGGACTTTCAACATGGAAAGATGCTCCCGATGGAAAAATTCAAAAAAGCGATGTAACTATTGCGAAAAATTATTTAAACGATGCGCATCTTCAAGAACTCAACAGAATTGTTTCAGCTTATTTAGATCTGGCAGAAAATTATGCTAAACGCCAAATCATTATGCAAATGGAAGATTGGACCGTTTTTCTAAACAATTTTCTACAGCTTTCAAGTTATCCTATTTTGACTGATAAAGGAAAAATTTCTCATTTGGAAGCAAAAATTAAAGCTGAGATGGAGTTCGATAAATATCGAATTATTCAGGATAGAGAATATTTATCTGACTTTGACAAAGAAATAATGAAATTAAAAAAAGAATAATTTTCACCATGTAAGTAAAATAAGTTCATATTAATTAGCTTATAATCTCTTACATGAACTTATATGGTTTAAAAAACTACTGTTTACTTTCTTTCGCTAAAGCCACTTCCAAACTCTCAAAATTGGGTAAGACTTTAGAAATCATTCCTTCTTTATTGAGAATAAAATGTGTTGGAAATGAATTTAACTGTAAAGCTTCATTCATATAGTCTTTCATATTTGGAATAACCGAATACGATAACGGTTTTCTGGCCAGGAATGTTTTTAATTGTTCCGGTGAATCTTCGGCTAAACTTACAAAAAGTATATCTTTTCTGTCTTTATAAGCTGAAACAAGCTTATTAACCTGAGGAAATTCTCTAATACAAGGCGTACAATGAATGTACCAGCATTTTATCACAATGATTTTTCCTTTCATGGATTCGTTGGTAACCAGATTTCCATCTAAATCTTTAAATGAAAACGAAGGAAAAACCGTTCCTTCCATTTTATAATTCTTGAGAGCATCAAAACCAATTTGATTGATTGTTGCTTTTATACTTGTATCTGTTTTTGGCTGAATTTTGAATAGTTTATAGACATAAACATTCGCCTCAGATTTTAATCGAATTGGGATAACGTTTCCGTTTGCCAATTGATCTAAAAAAGATTCTTTTGAAATTTCTTTTGAAGAGGAATCCAGCGCTGTAAAATCTCTGGAAAGCATTATGTTTTTACTTTGATAAACGGACCAGCCTGTATATGTTTTTTGAATTTGAATGGGATCAACTTCCAGGTTTTCGAATTTATTTTGACTGAAAGAAGTAGTGAAAATTAAAAATGCTATTATAATATAAATTGATTTCTTCATGAAGTTTTATGGGATAATTCTGGAAGTCAAAAGTAATTAAAATAGTTTGTAATCTGGATTTAACGGTGAAGAAATGGTACGCGGATGATACGGATTCGCTAACGCGAAGACGCGGATTAAAACAGATTTTTATAAAGCTTTCTTATTTTTTTTTAGAAAACACTAACTACACGAATAACTTCATTAAAAAATACCATATGTTAAATTTCTTACAAAATATTCGTGATGACACAAATTTGTATCAAACTAAAAATAGTTATTATTTAAATTTACAGAAAAACATAAAACTATGACTACAAACAACTTTACACACGAAATGGAAACCAGATTAAACGATTTCTTTACTGACAAAATTGATTGTAAAGAGATGGCAAAACTGATACGAGAAGTAAATAATGCACTTTCGATATGCGTTATGAGGAAATGTGAAACTATAGAAGCGGAAATAAAAAATGTCGATGATAATTTTTACTGGCTTAATAAACTTGCCGAAGTTTTAGATCCTTATTTAGAAGCTTAAAATAAGCACTCCAAATTGTTTTAAGCATAAAAAAACTGGTAGTAAAAACTGCCAGTTTTTTTTATGTACAAAAGAGATTATTAAAAACTTTAATTATTTACTTATGACAGGTAAAAAAGAAATATCCATAAAATATTCTTTTGGATTCAATGGGTTAATTACAACCTTTATTTCATCTTTTTTTATAGAATCTGTGGGGTCAAACCAAATATTGTCGCTTTCAAAAAAATATAGTTCATTGTTTTTTGGATCCAGCCACTCACTGCAAATAAAATAAGGATTACTACCGTTTACTGTTGTGTTTAAATCAATCTGTACATCAATAAATTTTGTAACAATTTGTTTTCCGTTTTGCTGCAAAAAATGCATTTTCTTTTGTTTAGAATTATCAGATAAAAAAAATGAGAAACCTGTCAAAAAGAAAACGGCTCCAAAAAAGCCTAAAATTGATACACCTGTATACAAAGTACTAAAACTATTGATTTTAGCTTTGTTAGGATTTTCAGGATCATACAAAACTTCGACATTTTCTCCTTCATTATAGTTTGTTAGATTGTTACTGTTATCAGAAATAAATTGAATTGGTTTACCTGCTTTTGTGATAAAAGACACAATAGTTTTCTCATTTGTAGAATTACCTAAAACAATACCCTGTACAGCATCTGCCTTTTCTACAAAAGTCCTTTTTTCCTGATAAATATAAAAGGCTTGTGCAAATATTAGCAAACCAATTGTACAGAAAATATATTTCATTATAGAAAAGCTATTTTTCATCTTTTATAAATAATTATTTTTTAATGCAAAATACTTCTAAAAGAAATTACAAGTATTATATATTTTGTTTTTTTTATTAATAAAAAAAACCGGCAACAAAAATTGCCGGGTTTATAATGTATTAATCAAAGAGATTTTTAAAAATTATTATTTCATAACAGGTAAAAATGAAATATCCATCATATATTTCTTTGGATTATCCGGATTAATCAAAACCTTAATATCATCTGTTTTTATAAACTCTGTTGGATCAAACCAAATATTTTCGCTTTCAAAAACATACATTTCATTCGTTTTTGGATCAAGCCACTGACTTGATATCTGAAACGGATTTCTTCCGTTTTCCGTCATACTATAATTTAGGTGTACCTGAATAAATTTTGTATCGATACGTTTGCCATTATTGCGAAGATACTGGAACTTTTTTTGTTTTAAAATACCGAACCAAATAATACCAAAACCTATCAAAAAGAAAACTGTTCCTAAAATTCCAAGTATTAACGTTCCAAGCCACAACGAAGCAAATCCGTTAATATCAGCATCATTTGGATTAGCGGGATCGTACAAAACTTCAACACTTTCTCCTTCGTTATAACTTGGAGGATTACTGCTGACAGATGAAGTAAATTCAATTTTATTTCCGGCTTTTGTTGCAAAAGCAACTACGGGCGCATAAGTAGTAGATTTATCAGATCTTTTACTAATTAATTCAACAACTGTTCCCTGAACAGTTTCTGCTCTTTTTAAAAAGGCCTGTTTATCCTGATAAAGATAAAAAGCTCCTGCAAGCATAAGCACTCCAATTGTAAGGAACACGTATTTAATTATAGATATAGCTTTCATGTTTTAGATTATGTATAACGCGTGCAAATATAAGATTTATAATACTAAAAAATCAAATCTGATAATACCAAATATCTCACAGATTAAACAAATTTGTTGTACTTATCAGAATTATAAAACCTCATGAAATAAATAACTAAATTAGCTGAAATTCCGGTATAAAGAATCTTTCTTCACCTATGAAGCAGGCTTTTTAACTACTAAAATACAGGGTTTGTAGTTAAAAATCTCCTGTTGCAGGTTTAACATCTAAAAATTATAATTAACAAACTAAAAACACTTTAAATTTAAAAACATGAACAATCCTCTGGTTATACTTGGCGCTTTGCTTGCCTTTGTTAGTCTAATTGCTTTTTTTGTGGGAATACTTCGTCTGATATTCATTTCTCGCGATAGACAAACTTCGGCAAAAATTATATTGTGTGCCCTTGTAGCTTTTGCAATTGGCTTTGGTTTCTTTGTTTCTAATGTCAAAATTGGAGACCATTAATAAAAAAACCCGACAATAAAATTGCCGGGCTTATAATGAGCTCCTTAAGGTGAAAACCAAATAACAAATCACCTTAATTTGCCACATTTATTCGAAATATAAAATCAGATTAAAAAATAAATAACCAAACTCAATTTTAACCTCCCCAATTTTTTATTTCTAAATTTTGTATTCATTTTAGTTCAAAAAGTTCATCACTTTAAATGATTTTTTGTTTCCTGCTCTATCTGTTACAATAACCAAAAACAATTGTTTAGTTGAAAAACTTTGATTGTAAAGCAGTATTTCTTTGTTATTCTGAACATTTCTGTGACTTACGATTGATTGCCCAATGGTATTGAACACATCCACCTGAGCAATATCTTCAGATTCATTTACTACCGATAGTGAACTACCTTTAAAAGTAGCTATCGTAGCACTGCTTTTTGAAGAAATATCATCAAGCGCTAACGTTTTTGCTGCAGACTGTGATGCAAAATAAGCGGCATACGCTTTAGATAATTCAGATGAATTACCACAAGAAGAGGCATCCCAGTTTACAGACCAAGTCATTAAACCTCTTAAAGAAGGATATGGTCCGCCTGGCTGCATAGTGTATGTTCTTCCTGAAAAAGTGGTTCCGTTTCTTAAATAATCCATCGCATTGATTCCTTCAGTCGGTGTTAAATAACCGCTACCTGCTGCACTTGGACAAGCTGGTAATGCAATAAGAACTTTTGAAGCTGGTAAACCATCAAAATGCATTCCTGTTGTACCAATGTTATACCCTTTTATCACCATATCTGTTAGGGCTGTTACCATGTTTGCTTTCTTAGCTGTACCATAATATTGGCCATCTAATCCGTTTTCTCCTCCTGTATTATACAATTGTACGGCTAACAAATCTAATTCGTTACGTAAGTTTTGAATGATTGGCAGGAAAGAACCAAAAGTATCCGTATAAGTAGAATATCCTCCTTGTACGTATTGTGTTTCCGGAGCTGCAGTTAATAAAAATCCAGGGCCATAGTAGGCTTTTAACTCTTTGAAAGCATCTACTACGTTTTTTAATCTTGGATAAGCAGAAATACCTGAATAAGAAATATCTCTTAAACCTCCTGCACTAAAATTCATCGATCCGCCTTCAAAATCAATATCAACTCCATCAAATTGATACTCATCAATAATAGCTTTTAGACCATTAACAAAAATATTTTTCTGAGTTACATTATCTAAAACGACATGACCATTTTGACCTCCAATAGAGACGATAACTGGAACACCGCTATCTCTTAAAGATTTGATATCATTTTTCAACAATTGCTTATCGAAAACACCATTGGTCAAATATCTAGCATCGTTTGTGGTTAGTATTGGCGTATAACCATCACGATTAACGGTTTCTACGAAAGAATAATCCACTACGTTAAACTTACTTCCTTTTATTTGAGAAAAATATAAGAATGGAGCAGAAGTATTTTCCCAAGAATGCGCATATCCTAAAATAATTTTAGATGGAAGCGGAATAAATCTATTACCACTTATTGTAGCGATTTTAATAGTATTGTTTAATGTAGTTACAGCAGCTTTATTATCAGTTGCTTTAATTACAATTGGATAATCCTGATAAGCGGTTGCGGTTGGTGTAAAATTATACGTATAAGTATTATTTGTACCTGCTGTCATGTTAAATGTGCCTCCATTTATTGTAATCGTAACACCTGAAACTGATCCGTCACTATCAACAGCTGTAACTGAAATTGGCACAGCCTGGAAAGTACTTTGGTATACAGTAGTGTTTGATGGTGTATTCCAAGTAATTACAGGTAATGTATTTGGACAGTTTGCACCAGAACAATTTAATGTAAAACTATATGTTTTTGAATCTGTTGTTCCATTTGATGCAGTAGCTGTAACGGCTAAAGTGTGACTTTGCGAAAACTGATTTGCAACTGGTGTCCAAACTGCTGTGTAAGTTCCAGAAGAATTGGTAGCGCTTATGCTTTGTCCATCTAAACTAAATACAACAGACGAGATTGTAGTGGCATCGGCAGCACTTAATCCAACACTTGCAACGAAATTAATTGCTGATCCTAAGTTTATAGCAATCGCCGAAGCTGTCGGTGCTGTAATAGCAACCACTGGCTTAGTCACAACTGTTGTTTGTGTATTGAAATTATAAACTGTTGGCGTTGTCGGAACAGCAAAGTTTGCCAGGTTATTTGGAAAATAAGCTACTTCTCCGTTTTGCCATGAATTTAATTTCAAGCTTAATATTTGCGTATAACCTGCTACAATTGAATTATCGAAAGTATAATTTCCTGATGCATCTGTTGTTGCCAAAACGCTTTTCCAGTTGTGTGTGTTATCTGTCCACGGTAAAACAATTTCTACTTTTGCATTGGCTACTGGCGTTGAACCATTTTTTACAGTTCCGCTGATTAAGTTTGTAGCTGCTGCCAATGCCATTTTGCCGGTAGCGCTAGTATTAAAATTGTATATTGTTGGACTTGCAGGAACTGCAAAGTTGGCTAGATTATTTGGATAATAATTAACTTCTCCGTTTGACCAAGTATTTAGTTTTAAACTTGTAATGGTTGTATAACCGTCTATAACTGAATTATCAAAACTGTATTTTCCTTGCGCATCTGTTGTTGCCAGAACACTTTTCCACGGATGTGCATTATCTGTCCATGGTAAAACCAATTCTACTTTTGCACCCGAAACCGGAGTAGTTCCGTTTTTAACCGTTCCGCTAATTTTACTTGTAGTTACAACAACATCCTGTGTGAAGTTTAATGTTTTATTAGCATTCAGATTAGAATATACTGTAGAAGCCGGTGTATAAGTTTGTCCGCTTAAAGCTGCTGTTACTGTATAATTTCCTGCAGCTGGTAAACTTAATGAATAAGTACCGCTTGCATTTGTAACTGCCGTAAAGTTCCCTCCTGTAGAAGACGCTGTAACCGTTACACCAGAAACCGGAGTTGCATTATTCAAAATTGTTCCGTTTACTGTATAATAAACTACCGCTGCACCCTGAGTAAAATTCAACGTTTTATTTGCGCTGATTGCATTATAAACTGTTGAAGTTGGTGTATAAGAGAATCCTGTTTTTGCAGCTGTAACGGTAAAATTTAAACCTGCTGTTAATCCTGCAACGCTATAAGCACCACTTGCATTGGAAACCGCAGTAAGAACAGTTGCACCAGAAGTTGCAGAAACTGTAACTCCAGATACTGCTGCAGATCCGTCAAGAACAGTTCCGCTCACCGTATAAGTTGGCTGTGATCCGTTAATAATAACTGCTGTTTGGTTTTGAGTAACATTTATTAACGTTACCGGAGTAAAAGTATAGCTCGCTTTTGCAGCTGTAAGACCATAATTTTGCCCGGAAGTTAAGTTGTTGAAAGTAAAGTTACCGGTTGCTGAAACCACAGTTTGTATTACCGTATTTGCTGCGTCACGCAATTCAACAGTAACGTCTGTAACTAAAGCTGAGCCATTTTTTACAGAACCTGAAATACTTACTGTTCCCGGAACAACACTTCCAAACGAAGTATCAACCTGTGTTAATAATGAATTTGGAATTGAACCTCTTGTATCCTGAGATAATTCCCAAATCATCCCTCCGGCTAAGTTTTTTGATTTTATATACTGCACTTTTAAGTCCATTGACTGTTTATCTTCATAACTGATAAACTGCTTTAAAGTCGAGTTGTATAAATAAGGAACTTTTGTAGTATTATCAAAATATCTTACCCATCCTGCCGAAGCTGCACTTGCAGTAACCTGCATAGTATTTGGATCTAAATAGGCATGTGAATTTGTAACCGGATTTCCAACCAAATCGCAAATTTCGATACTTCCTGATTTTTCACAAGCTCCAGAACCATCCCATGTTCCGGTTGGGTTTTGCGGATTTGTACATCCAGGAACTACATATCTTGGTGCTGCAACAAACAATCCATTTGTTGAATTTGCAGCAACGTTATCGAATTTTTTTCCGTAAAATGGTAATCCCATGATTAATTTGTTGGCAGGGAAACCAATTACGTTTAAATATTGATTTGTTAATTCATCAAGTGATTCTGATTGCGTAGCACCATACAATGGATCATTTGTATTTCCGCTTGCATACAAAGGCGCATTATAGCATGTTTTATCATACCAGTTTCCTCCAAAATCATATCCGAAGTAAGTAATATAATCGCAATATGTCGAAATATCTTCTGTCATTCCGTATTGTGATCTGTTGTTTGGGCCCAAATACTGTTTAGAAACATTTCTAACATTATTTCCGGCTGCAATTGTAATAAGTTTATTTGGCATTGCCTGACGCATTGCTTTCAATAAAAGCACTAAATTTTTATTATCATCAGGGCTATATTTTTGTGGAGGAACCGGTGCACCATTTACGATCTCAGTTCCATCAGTTCCACCAGAAAGAGGATATTCCCAATCAATGTCGAAACCATCAATAAATGGATAAGTAGTAATAAAGTTTGCCATATCTGCAGCCAGAGCAGCTCTTGCCACAGGACTAGCGGCAATTGGAGAAAGATCCTGACCTTTTGTCCAGCCTCCAACAGAAATTAAGACTTTTAAATGAGGATACTTTTCTTTTAACTTTTTCAAGTCATAAAAGTTTCCTTTTACCGGAGCATCCCAAGGGATTCCGCCTTCCATATGCTCAAAATCAGCATAAGTATCCAAACATTTTAATTTTGTATTCTCCGGATGGGCAGGATCATAAGTTGTCCCATAAAAAGAATAATTTAAATGCGTCAATTTACTTCCATCTATCTTCGGAACATTGAAGTCCCGGGCATAAATAGACCATTGCGCATAATACCCCACTACTTTTTTTCCGTGAGCCGGTTGGGCTAACGCGAGTAAGGGAAACAGTAACAAAAAGAGCAATCTGTAATAATGTTTCATAATTAATAAATATTGGTTAATAGAAAATAAATACTTGGGCCACAGCTTATAAAGCCGGGTTTCGCTCAATCGCAAATTGGAATTTTGCAATCGACTGGAAATAAACTCAAATTACATTCTATAGATAAATATTACTATTACTAACTAGTCCATAATCAATAGCAAATAGTCTTGGTTAAATATTTATTTATAATTTTTAAAAAATTAATATAAAATATACAGGCAGATAAATTTGGGGATAACTCATCAATCTAAGATACTTTTGTTTGTCATGTTTCTTTTTATTCTCTTATTCTTTCTATTTGGTTTTAAAGGGTTACTATTATGGTTATTTGTGTTCTAAAATATTTTTTCTTTTAAAATAAGGTTTAACTTTTTTAGCCGTTTTGTTAAAATTATCTCTACCAAAAATCTCTGGTAGAGATAAATTAAATTCAGATATTCAAATAACAAAACTTACTAAACATCACTAACTCAAACCAAACTTTATAATAATTTTTTCAAGCTTTTGTAAACTGCCAACTCAACATCTGCATGCTCTTTTGTATTGCATTCTTCAATTAAGTTTTTCAAATCTTCTGCTTTTAGAGTTGATTTATTATCTAAAACCAACAACATCTGTTCAGAGGCTTTACTTAATTTTTTTGCTAACGGAAGAACAGGTTGTACAAGCGGTGCGTTTGCACTTAAATCACTTAATTCTTTGTTTAAAGCAATCCACTTATTGAAAAATGCTGAAACTTTTGCTTTATTTTCCGGCGTTTTATTTCCTAAATATTGAGCTACTGAATCATCAAAAGCAAGTGCATCTTTCGCATCTGGTCCGCAGGCATCTGCAAAAAGAGTCAACGGAGAGTACATTTGATACTCTGTTCCTCCTTTGTTACGAGTATATCCTTTTAATGGCTCACAAACATTCGTCAATTCATTTAATGCTACTATACTTTGATTGTTTGCTACATTTCTTAAGATAACTCCTTTATTGCGAATATGTGTTAATCCTAATTCTTCTAGTCTGAAAGAGATAAAATCCATACGTTTACGCATGTTAGCAACATCGGTAATATCTTCTGCCGACCAAAGTCTTTCTGCAATCGCAGCAGTTCTTGGCCAAACTCGTGAATCTATTGTAGTTGATGACGCAAGCTCTGTCCACATTGTTGCTTCTCCACCCAAAATTCTCGCTTTTTCTTCAGCTGATAAATTAGCTCCTTTTGGCATCGGATCATTTAAATAATGACTTTCAACCGGATACATCAAATCGATGTAAAAACCATTTGATAATACAGTTTTGTAACCTTTTTTTACTGCATCAACCAATGATTGTCCTGCCACAACGCCTTCATTTGGTCCTCTCCAGGAATGTATAATCGCATCTTTTGACATGTTTTTTGTCATGATCTCTTCCCATCCCATTAATTGTTTTCCGTGTTTTTTAAGCATCGGCACTAACTGCATCGTAAAATAAGTCTGCAATTCGTGGTTTGTGGTTAAATTATTTTTCTTTTTAAACTCCTGAATTTTTGGATTTGCATCCCAGTCTTTCCCTTCGTTTTCATCTCCTCCAATATGGAAATATGCTCCGGTGAATAATGGACAAACCTCATCAAAAAGTTCGCTTAGCAATTGATATGTTTTAGGATTTGAAGGATCTAATGTTGGTGAAAAAATACCAGCATTTCTTTCAATTCCATAGGTAGAGATTGCTGTACCCTGAATATTTTTTTCGGAAGTTCCACCAGTCAATGTAATTACCTTGCTTCCAATTTCAGGATAAGCAGTAAGTATTGCAGAACCGTGACCAGGAACATCTATTTCGGGAACTATTAAAATACCACGCTCATCGGCATACTTTACGATATTTTTAATTTCCTCTTGTGTATAATACAATCCATCTGATGCTAATTCAATTAGTTTCGGATGCTTTTTCATTTCAATTCTCCATCCCTGATCATCCACTAAATGCCAGTGAAAAACATTCATTTTCATTGCTGCCAGTCCATCGATATTTCTTTTAATAACATCAATTGGCTGAAAATGTCTTGAAGCATCAATCATCAATCCTCTCCAGGTAAATCTTGGAAAATCTGAAATTTGCGAAACTGGAAAATAAAAAGATGTATTATTATTCTGCAACATTTGCAATAAGGTTTCAAGGCCGTGTAAAGCACCTAAATCACTTGTTGCATTTATTGTAATTTTGTTTTGTTTGATATCTAAATGATAACTTTCGTCTTCATACAAACCAATTTTCCCACTTTTAGTACAGTTTATCTGAAGTTCTGCTGTTGGTACTTCATTTAGCTTGGTAATAAAACCTTGTTCAAAAAATATACCTGTCCTTCCATCTAAGCGACGTAAAAAACGAGTTACTCCTCCATAAATTCTTGGATTAGGGGTTCCGGTAATGTTTACTTTAAAATTTTTAGTTAAAGTAAAATTCCCATCGTTTAAAACAACACTTTGAGGCCAGGGCATAAGATTTAATTGCTCTTTTTGAATTTGAGCATTAGATGTTAAACCCGCTAATAGTAGGACAAATAAATATTTCATTTTAATTTTTTGTAAAGATGTTATCCTGAGACAACATTAATAAATAGATAAAGGAAACAAAACTCAGAATGATCACTATTGATCCCTCACTAATCGCTGTAAAATCAATCTGAATTTTGCACATGATTCGCTCTAACCCCGAATCAAATTATTTTAGTAATCAAAACGTTTAAAAGCTTCGATTGCTTCGTATTCTGCCAGACCTAATTCATCATACAGAATTGCAGTATTTTTATTTCGGTCTTCTGCACGTACCCAGAATTCTCTAGAATCGTTTCCTTGAAACATCACTCTGTCTTTTTGAGACTGGTGGTATAAAATTGCGTGACGTTTTAATAATACTTCTGATGGAGAAAGTGGTACTGCCATATCAATTTCATTAATATCCCATTCCTGCCATGCTCCGCGGTACAACCATAACCAGCAATCATCCATATATTTTTCTGACTTTAACTCTCCCATTGCTGCGAAAATTGCATTCAGACAAACTTCATGAGTTCCATGCGGATCTGCAAGATCTCCTGCCGCAAATACCTGATGTGGTTTTATTTTAGCAATAATATCTTTTACGATTGCAATATCTTCCGGACCCAAAGGATTTTTCTTAACCTGTCCGGTTTCATAAAACGGAAGATCTAAAAAGTGTGTATTTTCATCTTTCAATCCAATGTATCGGGTTGCTGCATAAGATTCTCTTCTTCTTATAAGTCCTTTTAATTTTCGAACTTCCAAAGAGTCTATTTGATTTCCTGACTTATTATTTAAAAATTTAATTACTGATTTGAAGTTAATATCAGCTGCAGCTTCACCAACAAAATCGTTGCTTACTTCTGCAAATTTTAATGCTTCATCATCTGTAACCGCTATATTTCCGGAGGTTTGATATACTACATGTACATCATGCCCTTGTTTTATCAATTTTGAAAAAGTTCCTCCCATAGAAATAACATCATCATCTGGGTGCGGACTAAAAAGAATAATTCTTTTTTTAGCAGGATTGGCTCTTTCCGGACGATGCGAATCATCTGTATTTGGTTTTCCACCCGGCCATCCTGTTATGGTATGCTGCAAGACATTAAACATATTAATGTTCAAATCATAAGCAGAACCTTCTTGTGCCAAAAGATCAGACATTCCGTTGTTGTTGTAATCTCTGTCTGTTAATTTTAATATCGCTTGTTTTGTTTTTTGGCATAACCAAACAATCGCTTTACTTTTTAATTCTTGTGTCCAGATACATTCTCCTACTAACCAGGGTGTTTTAAAACGTGTTAACTCTGACGCTGCAGACTGGTCTAAAACAAAAGTTGCATTAGGATGATTTTGTAAAAATGTTGCAGGAACTTCTGAACTTATATCTCCCTGAACTGTTCTTTTAATAATTTCTGCTTTATTCTGTCCCCAAGCCATCAATACAATCCTTTTAGATCTCATAATGGTAGAAACTCCCATGGTAATAGCTCTTTTAGGAACGTTATCTATACCATTAAAATCTGATGAAGCATCTACTCTGGTAATATGATCCAATGTAATAATACGAGTCCCTGAG
Organism: Flavobacterium sp. N2038; assembly: GCF_025947185.1. Classification (NCBI taxonomy): domain Bacteria; kingdom Pseudomonadati; phylum Bacteroidota; class Flavobacteriia; order Flavobacteriales; family Flavobacteriaceae; genus Flavobacterium; species Flavobacterium sp. N2038. The sequence goes on along the minus strand of NZ_CP110001.1, from coordinate 2,234,930 downwards.
TTAATGTGTGATCCAGGTTCGTTGAAACCTACGTGACCTGTACGACCGATTCCTAATAATTGAAAATCTAATCCTCCTGCACTTTTAATATTCATTTCGTAATCGATACAATATTGATTCAATTCATCAATAGAAACTGTACCATCAGGAATATTAACATTTTCAGGTTTAATATCAATATGATTAAAAAGATGCTGATGCATGAAATAATGATAGCTCTGATTGTTTTCTTTTGACATTGGATAATACTCATCCAAATTAAAAGTGATTACATTGCTAAAACTCAACCCTTCTTCTTTGTGCATTCTAACTAATTCTTCGTATACTTTTATTGGCGAAGAACCTGTTGCTAAACCTAATACGCAAGATTTGTTTTTCTCTTGTTTAGATCTGATCAATTGAGCAATTTCCTGTGCTACAATTACCGAAGCTTCGGCAGAGCTTTTGAAGATTTCGTTATGAATTTTTTCAAATCTGGTCTCTTCAAATTTTCCAGCGCTCTTATAACTAATATCAGGTTTTATATCTAAAGCACTTTTCATTTCTTTTCTTTTTTTGGTATGTACAATTTTGGCTTTTTAAAATGGTATAAGCAATTTGCACTGCTTATACCATTTACTAACCAAACTTAAATATTCTTGTAATCTTAAAACTTTCTTAGAATTTATTCACTCCAGTATCCCACCAAAGTCTAGTTGCTCCAGTATCAACACCTCCTAAAAGGCTAACACCTTGCGCATAACCAGTTGGATTTGAAGTTTTCTCGTTTACGAAGAAATTCAACCTTCTTACAAAAGTTCCCTCAGGGATTTTTCCTCCTGAATAGTTATGTACAGGTAAGAATAATTTTGGGTAACCAGTTCTTCTTGTCTCAGCCCAAGCTTCCTGACCGTCAGGGAAACCAGCAATCCATTTTTGAGTGATGATTTTTTGTAATTTCACTTCATTAGAAGCTGCATCAGACCATTTAACAGTTACCAGGTTTTGTGCAGCAATATTATTACCAGGATTTAATGGATCTGTAAAGGCAGCTGGTAAAGCAACATCATCACTAGTATAGTCTGCTGCACTTCCTGCACCAAGCTGAGCAAATGAAATTGCGATTCCATTTTCGTAGAATGACTGAGCACTTCCTCCACCAACATTCCATCCTTTTAAAGCTGCTTCTGCCATTAAGAAATAAGATTCTGAAGCATTAAACCAAGGAATCATATCATTTTCTACAATTGCACCAACCTGAGAAAACTGATCTTGTTTTGCCGTTCTATAATCAGCATCAACCAAACTTCCCATTCTGATACCTTGATAAGTTCCAGTTTTAGTAGTTTTAAAGAAAGTAGCTCTTCTTGGATCATTGTAACCATTCATTATAGAAACAATCGCTCCTCCTGCATTAATATCTGCCCATGGACCTGTATAGGTTTTAACCGGATGCTCTGCTAAGTAAGCCATATTCTCAGTGTTAGCAGTAATAACTCCTAAACCTGCTAGTGCAGCTTCTCCTTCAGTTTTTGCTTTTGCAGGATCAACATTAGAAATACGCATCGCTAAACGCAATCTTAAAGAGTTAGCAAACTTTACCCAATTTAACACTTTCCCTTTAGCTGTAGTTCCGTCTGTTTTATCAGTTTTATCAGGAAAGAAAGTCGCAGTTTTATCTGCTGTCGCTATAGGAGTCAAAATATCAATCGCAGTTTTTAACTCTGCAAAAAACTGATTATAAACTGCTTGTTGAGAATCGTACGGAGTTGATCCGTCAGTATTTCCAAAACCAGAGTATACAATTGGTCCATAATAATCTGTAGTTTTATGCATTGCATATACTTTTAAGATCAAAGACCAGGCATAAAACTGAGGGTATTTATCTTTTGTTAATTTCTCAAGGTTATAGGCATTAACCATCTCTCTTTGGTATTTCTGAACCCATTCGGCCCCATTCCAACCATCTAAAAGAGCATAAGTTGAATTGTTTGTATTTCCTTCAAAATCATGAGGCGTTCCCATATATCCGGAGAAAATATCTGCATTTAAATTGAATTGAATATCCCCTTGCCAATCATCTGCAACCAGGATATACATACCTCTTTGCATGGTCTTAATAGGTGCCTTTACCTGATTAAAGTCTTGTTCTAATTGAGTATTACTAAAACCAGTCTCATTGGTATTTATATCCTCAAAATCACCTGTACAGCTACCTAGTGAAAGAGCTAAAACTGCACTAAACATTAATAATTTATTTTTCATCTGTGAATTTTTATCGTTAATTAAAATCATTTTTATTGACTTATAAGCCAACCCATTTCGGGTTAAATTGTTTATTGTTTTACCTCTTCTGCATTCAATCAATAAACCAATCCTCTTACAACAACCAAAAGGTTTTGTCCTTTATATTATATTATTTTAGAAAGTTAAATTTAAATTAACACCTATACTTCTAGTTGAAGGCATTCCAAAAATATCAACACCTTGTAATCCTTCTCCAGAACTTAACGTTACGTTTGGATCAAACGGAGCGTCTTTGTAGAAGAAAAATAAGTTTTTACCAACAAGAGAAACATTCACTGCATTGAAAATTGTGCTTTTGCTAAAGTCAAATGTATATCCTAAAGAAAGTTCGCCTAACTTAACGTTTGTAGCTTTGTACATATACTCTCCTGTAGCACCTGCTCTATCTCCAACTGAACTATAATAATCTTGAGCACTCATTGTAGTAACTGCATTTCCATTAGAATCAACTGCATCAATTTTAACTCCACCAGCAGCTCTTGCATCACCTGTTGCTTTAGATACACCATAAGCATCCATCATTGCTTCAGTCATACTCATTACGTGACCTCCAAATCTACCATCGATAAGAATGTTTAAGTATGCTTTTTTGTATTTGAATGAGTTTGAAAAACCTAACATAAAATCAGGATTTGAACTTCCCATATTTACCCAATCAGTCTTTTGAACTTTAGCAGCAGCACCTACACCATCAAGTACCATTTGTCCTTTATCATTTCTTAGAATATTTTTTCCTTGGATTGTTCCAAATGGTTGTCCTACTTGTAATACGTATCTGTAACTGTTTGGATCACCATTTGTTAAGATTACAGTATTAACATCTCCATTGGCACCTGTACCTAAATCAAGTACTGTATTTTTGTTTGAAGCATAATTTAAACCAAGATCCCAAGAAAATTTATCACCAACGATTGCTTTTCCAGTTACACTAATCTCAAAACCTTTATTTTCGATACTACCTGCATTAAAAGCGTAGTTAGTATATCCTGTAGTATTAGGAATTGGAGCCGGAGATGTAATTAATTGATTTTTAGTTTCATTATGGTAGTAAGTAAAATCAAATCCAATTCTGTTATTAATAAATCTCCATTCTGTACCAAACTCGTAAGAATTTTGCATTTCCGGTTTCAATGACGTTCCTGGTTTTGGTCCAACATTCGGAGCCGTTACGATACCACCAACCAAAGTATTTACTGGTGAAGTTAAAAATGCATTAACATCATTACCAACCTGAGCATAAGAAGCTCTAACTTTTGCATAACTAATTGATTCTGGTAATGATACCATTTGACTCAAAATAGCTGACAAACCTACAGAAGGATAAAAGAAACTTAAGTTATCTGTATTTACTAAAGTTGAAGACCAGTCGTTTCTTCCTGTTACGTCAAGGTAAAGCATATCTTTATAACCAAAAGTAGCACTTGCAAAAACAGACTGAACTTCTTTTTTACCACCAATAGTATGTGCATTTCTTTCTGCAGATACAAAGTTACCTGTATTGAACCAGTTAGCATTTACTAATCCGTTTTTTTGACCTGAATCGCTTACATAAGCATCATTAATTGTAGATTTTGTGATACTTGTACCAACGTTTGCACTGAATGAAAAGTCATCGTTGAATTTTGTATTAATAGTAGCAATTAAATCACCATACAATTGAGAACTTTCGCTATCTGAATAGATATATCTACCTGTTGACGGAGCTAAAGTTTCGTTTGTACCTGCATACATTCTTTTGTCAAATGTATTATTAAATTTATTATAACCTCCTCTAGCTCTAACATTTAACCAATTATTAGCTTTATAATTTACAGCTACAGAACTAATTAAAGATGTGTTTCTATCGATAGATTGATTTCTATTTAAAATCCATCCTGGATTTTGAATAATATCCGACGTAGCTGATGGCCATCTCTGAGTCATTAAGTTTCTCTTAGGATTGAACTCTTCGTAATTATTGTAATAATCATTGAAATCATTCCCTCTTGGAAACAAATAAACCCCAGTTAGTGGATTGAAATATAATCCGTTTGTTGCTTTGTTTGTAATTTTCTGTTCAGCATAAGATAAACCAGCATCGATTGTTACTTTGTCATCAAACATTTTAATACTTTGACGAAGTGCGATGTTATTTTTCTTGAATTCATTTGTTGGAATAATTCCGTCAACATCTGTATTTGCATAAGTAAGACTTGTTGACATTTTATCACTACCTCCATTTACAGAGATCGAATTGATCATAGTAACACCAGTATTGTAAAAACCTTTAACATGATCAGGTGAACTTTTAGCAGCACCCCAAGTCTTATCTGATGATGGAGCTGCTCCATAAGACGTTTGAAATTCTGGTAATGAAACCACGTTATCAACGAATAAACTTGCATTATAATTTGCTGTTACTTTACCTTCTTTACCTTTTTTTGTTGTAATTACGATAACACCATTTGCACCTTGAGAACCATATAAAGCAGCTGCAGAAGCTCCTTTAAGGACAGTCATAGACTCAATATCATCAGGGTTCATCATCGAGATTGCATCTCCACCATCTCTGTTACCTCCTGCTGTATCACCAAAAACCTGGTTAGCTTGCGCAGAATTAGAGTTCAACAAAGGAATTCCGTCAACAACATATAATGGCTGATTATTTGTCGCAGATGAGTTACCACGAATAGTTACTTTTACTGCTCCACCAGCTCCAGCAGAACTTTTACCAACAATTAAACCTGCAACTTTTCCAGATAAACTATTCATCATGTTGGCATCTTTAACTCTTGTTACCTCTTCTCCTTTTACTTCTTGTGCAGCATAAGTAAGAGTCTTTTTTGATCTTTTAAGACCTAAAGAAGTTACAACAACTTCACTTAATGCATTAGATGCTGCAGAAACCATTTTAACATTAATTGTAGCAGCATCACCTACAACTATAGATTGTGTTTCAAGACCAACATAAGAGAAAACTAATGTTTGTCCTTTTTGTGCCTCAATTGTGTACAATCCATCAAAATCAGTACTAGCCCCTTTTTGACTTCCTTGTACCGCAACAGATGCGCCTGGCAACGGCATCCCATCAGAACCTGTAATCACACCTTTAACATTCTTTACCTGAGCAAGCGAAACCTGCGCAGTAAAAACAATCATAAAGATTAAGAAAATTTTTTTCATGTTTATTTATTTTGTTAGTTATGGTGTAAATTTATTCTTAAGGGATTGTTAAAAAAAATAATTTATACAAACAGCTTCAAACTTTAAACGAACGACATAAAACATTCAATAATACGCGTTACGAAAACGTTTTCAAATAAAATAAAATCACTTTTTTATGTAATTTATATCGTTTTATTCAGTAAAAAACACAATTCATTAACATATTAAAAACTCAGCAAACCCCTTAATTACCTGACAATTACAACAAAAAAGACTTTCAAAAAAAACACAAAACAATTCAATATTTCACTATACGAAAACGTTCTATCCCAAATATTTTACATCATTATATATTTATCATGTTTTTTTCATCAAAAGAATTGCGTTTTACCAACTAATTGTTTAAAGTTGCACAACAATTATATGACTGTTAAAAAAGTCTAAATTATAACCACTAAAATTGAACGAAATTCAAAAACTAAAATTTAACATTAAACTTCAAAATCATGTTTGGTTTTGGGGCAGTTATTTTACTTTAAATTTTTTAAGATGGGGAGCCTATTTTAATGACTATACCTATTCATTCAAATCAAATCTGATAGAATTCTCTTTGCATATCCCTTTGGTTTATTTTAATCTTTTTGTTTTAGTACCAAAATATGTACTGAAACAGAAATACAAAACTTATACTTTTTCACTTTTACTAAGCTTGTTTGCTATTTACTTAATCAAAACAGCGCTTACCTTTTATATTATATCAGAAAACATTTGGCCAGAAGCCAATCGGGAATATCATCCATTTGAGATTAATCATATAGTAGCCGTTTGTATTGGAGAGCTGTATGTTTTAGCCATGGCTTCCTCTGTTTATTTAACTTTGACATGGCTAAGAGAAAGAGAACGAAACCGTTCACTGAGAGAAAATCAATTTAAAATCAAACTGAAATATCTGGAAAACCAAATCCAGCCACATTTCTTTTTTAACACCTTAAACAACCTATACGCTTTATCTCTGGAATCATCAGACAAAGTTCCTGATGTAATAATCAAACTTTCAAACTTGATGGAATATGTATTGTACGACGTAAAGGGAACCAAGTTTGTTCCACTTATTAAAGAAATTGATTATATCCAGAACTACATTGAAATCGAAAAGCTGCGTTTTACCAATGTTGAAGCCAGAATAAATGTAGAATCAAGTATAGAAGATATTGTGGTACCTCCTCTTATATTTATTTCACTTGTTGAAAATGCCTTTAAACATGGCGGATTAAACAACCAAAACTTAAAAATTAAAATCAATTGCAAAGTTATTGACAATAAACTGTTAGATTTTGAAATCCTAAATAATTTTGTAATTTCACAAAATCTTAATTCAAAAGGCGGAATTGGATTAGTCAATACAAAAAAGAGATTGAAATTAATTTACAAAAATAATTTTAGCTTAAAATCCAGCACTAAATTAAATTACTATATAATCCGTTTGCAAATACCTATTCATAATGAAGATTAAATGCGTATTGATTGATGACGAACCTTTAGCTATCAAAGTCCTGCAAAATTACTTTGTGAATTTTACAGATTTTGAAGTTATTGCCACATTCAATAATTCTTTAGAAGCACTTGACTTCTTAAACAGTACTCCAGTGGATGCTGTTTTTTTGGATATCAATATGCCAATGATGACAGGCTTTGAACTGATTAGTTTAATCGAAAACAAAACTAAAGTTATTATTACAACTGCTTTTAGAGAGTTTGCTGCAGAAAGTTACGATCTGGATGTTTTAGATTATTTAGTAAAACCAATTCCACTGCCAAGATTTATAAAATGCATCAATAAAATCACGACAGAGTTCAATGTCAAAAACAACATAAAAGTTGAAACTGCAAAAGGTGATTCTCATATTTTTATCAAAGTAGATAAAAAGATGATGAAAATTAATATTGAAGAAATTTTATTTATCGAAGGAATGAAAGAATACATTAAAGTAGTTACTCCGGATAAAACCTATATTACACATAAATCTTTAACCTCCTTATCTGAAGAATTACCGGCAGATCGTTTTTTACGTATTCATAAATCTTATGTAATCGCCCTGAATAAGGTAAAATCAATCGAAGGAAATCGTATTCAAATACAATCTTACACCATTCCGATAGGCAGAAACTATAGTAAAGATGTAAAAAACAAAATTCTGGAATAACCCCCGCCTACATCCCATTTTCTAACTAAGTTAAAACTAACACATTGTTGAAAAAATAATGCCGTTGGTTTAAATTTAACATTATTTGTGTCTTTTTATTTTTTTTTGATATTCGTAACAAATATATTTACGGTCTTCAAAAAACAATAAAATTAAAAAATTAACCTTATTACAATTATGAGTTCAGAAAATGTACAAACCAAATGGGGGCAATTTATCTCATTGATAATCGTCTTCTTTTTTTGGGGTTTTGTTGGTTCTGCCAATGATATCCTGATTCCAGTATTCAAAAAAGTATTTACTTTATCACAAGTACAATCACAATTAGTAGCCTGGGCATTTTATGCGGCATACTTTGTAGGGTCAATTATCTTCTTTTTAATATCACTAAAATCTGATGTTTTACAAAAATTCGGATATAAAAAGACACTTTCTGCGGGATTACTTCTTTCTTCGCTTGGTTCATTTTTATTTGTCCCTGCAGCAACAATGCAAAGTTTCCCATTCTTTTTAACAGCTTTATTTACTGTAGGTTTAGGTTTTTCTATTCAGCAAATTGTAGCTAACCCATTAGCAATTAAAATGGGAAGTCCAAACACAGGAGCACACCGTTTAACTTTAGCAGGAGGTGTAAACTCTTTCGGAACAACTATTGGTGCAATCTTATTAGGAATTGCATTATTTGGGATGGGTGACAACAAAAAAACAAATCTTTCATTAGAGGATATCAAACTACCTTTCATTATTTTAGGTCTTGCCTTTATTGTAGTGGCCGTTTTTATGTATTTTTCTAAAATCGAAGATCCTGCAAAAGCAGATGAAGAAGAGGCTAAAATAGAACACAAACATGCTAAATTCAGCATTTTAGATTACCCACAACTTTATTTGGGTATGTTAGGAATCTTTATCTATGTTGGAACCGAAGTTACAATCATCAGTAATTTACCGGCTTTACTACATACAAATGAATTCGGAAACGTTCTTGAAGATGCAATTGCACCGTTTATCGCTCTATACTGGGGAAGTTTAATGATTGGCCGTTGGAATGGTGGTGTTAACGTTTTCAACACTTCAAACCTGGTTAATACAGCTTTAAAATTCATCGTACCGGCAGTAGCATTCGGAGTAATTATTGGAGCTAATATTTTTGCTGCACATGATGTTTCTTCATTCTACATTTACCCAATCTGGATTTTATTATTCATTGCTGTAAGTTTTGTAGGTGGCAAGAATGCTGGAAAGACTTTAATGCTTTTTGGAATATCAGGTTTATTAATGATGGTTGCCGGATTAGTTTATCCAAATCCTGAAATTGCTAAATTCTTCTTTATTTCTGGAGGTTTATTCTTATCTATCATGTGGCCTTCTATCTTCGATTTAGCAATCGCAGGTTTAGGAAAAAACACAGGAAAAGCATCATCTTTCTTAATTATGATGATTCTTGGAGGTGGAGTTATTCCATTGATTCAGGGAAGTATCTGTGATATCGACTCAACAAGCCCAGGTGGAATATTCGGAATTAGCTGGACACACTTCTCTTACATCGTACCACTTCTTGGTTTTGCTTATTTAGGATTCTATGGTTTCTACTGTCCTAAGATCTTAAAAAGACAAGGAATAAGTCACGTAGAAAGCGAAGGCGGCGGACACTAAAAATAAAACATAAAAAAAACTCCCATTTGATTAAAATGGGAGTTTTTTTTTATCACAAATCAGCCAAAAAACTAAGCCACTTAGTTCTAAGCCACTTTACTTAGCCTCAATTATATTACTCAGGTTCTTCTTAAAAACAGCTCTGTTTTGATCCGAAATCTTATAAACAACTTCTTTATCAGCATGAACAACAACTTTGTCTATATTGGCTTCTAATAAAGCTTTAGGATCTTTTATTTTTAAAGTACAGGCTCCATCAAAAAAACCATCGTCTTCAATTATTTTTCGGGCTTCGATAACGGTTCCATCCGTTAAAACAGCAGAAATCATCATAGAATCATTTAAAGTTTTCGAATAAAAACCGTCCATTACCAATAACAAACGATAATTATTTTTCATTTCGGGTCCTTTAAACTCATGACGTGTAATATTATATCGCAGACCTTTTGCCAAAGTTTGAAATTTCACCGTACAATCCAGCTCATAAGTTGCTACATCACCGGCATCGTTTACACTTGTCAGAATCTTGGCCGCTTGTGCATTTACAGACAGACTTGCAGCGAAAAACGAAACTAAAACCAATATAATTTTCATAAGCTTTTTTTTTTACGTTCGTATAAAAGTAAAAAAAAATCGCCTTTTTTCAATAAAAAAAAGACGATTTGAAATTATAATGAACTGATTCTTATTTATTTCCTTTTTCAAAGTCAGCAACAAACTGCGCTAATCCGATATCTGTTAAAGGGTGTTTTAATAAACCAGTAATTGCCGAAAGAGGTCCTGTCATAACATCTGCACCAATTTTAGCACAGTTTACAATATGCATAGTGTGACGTACAGAAGCTGCTAAGATTTGAGTTTCATAACCGTAGTTATCATAAATCTCTCTAATTTCCTGAATTAAATTTAAACCATCTGTAGAAACATCATCTAAACGACCGATAAAAGGAGAAACATAAGTTGCACCCGCTTTTGCAGCCAATAAAGCTTGCCCTGCAGAGAACACAAGAGTTACATTTGTTTTAATTCCTTTGTCTGAAAAATATTTTGCAGCCATTACACCTTCTTTCGTCATAGGTAATTTTACAACGATTTGATCATGTAATTCAGCCAATTCCTCACCTTCTTTGATCATTCCATCATAGTCTAAAGCATTTACTTCAGCACTTACATCACCTTCTACCAGATTACAGATATCAACATAATGCTTCAAAATGTTGTTTTTTCCGGTGATTCCTTCTTTTGCCATCAATGATGGATTAGTGGTTACACCATCTAAAACACCTAAAGCTTGTGCTTCTTTAATTTGAGCTAAATTAGCTGTATCAATAAAAAATTTCATAATCTATATATTTAATTGTGTGTTGAATAAATTCGGTGCAAAATTACAAAATCAATACCAATAACAATTTCAAAATCTAAAGCATTTTGACAATTATGTGTAAAATCTTGTTATTCACACCATTTTCAAAGTTTATAATGATTCATTAACATTTTCTCATACATTCTGTCCGGAAGTGCTCGTTTTAAAACAATAGAAAACTTTTGCATAAAAGCACCAACTTTATAATGCACTTTTGGCTTATTGGTCTGGATAATTTTAAAAATAGCTTCAGCCATTTCGTTCGGGTTACTTCCTGCATCAACATGATCATTCATTGTAGCCAAAACATCTCCGTAAACCTTTTCATAAGCCGAATCTTTAATAACCGGTGCATGATAACGACCAGCCGCAATATTCGTTGCAAAATCTCCTGGTGCTACATTTGTAATTTCAATACCAAAAGATTTAACTTCCATTCTTAAAGCCTCTGTAATTAACTCCAAAGCCCCTTTTGATGCCGAATAAACACTTCTGTAAGGAAGTCCCATATAACCGGCAATCGACGTAATGTTAATTATTAAACCCGATTTTTGATTACGCATTTGTGGCAAAACTGCTTTCATCACCTCTATAGGTCCAAAAAAATTAGTTTCAAAATTATTCCTGATTTCTTCTGTTGGAATTTCTTCCAAAGGCCCAGTAATTCCAACCCCGGCGTTATTAATAACAATATCTAATCTGCCTGAAGTGGCAATAATTTTTGCAATAGCATTTTTAATAGATTCAGCATTTCGAACATCTAAAGCAACTAAAGGAAAAACTGAATTTAGAACTTTCTCCGGATTTCTGCTTGTTCCGTAAACAACAAAACCTCTTTGATGCAAAAATTCGCCAATAGATTTTCCAATCCCTGAAGATCCTCCGGTAATTAAAACGACTTTACTCATTATCAAGTTAGATGTTAAATGTTATAAGTTAAATATGATTGCCTAGGAGTAGATTTAATATGCAGATAGAAAACTTCAAACCTTTCATATATCATTTCTTACTTTCGACAGGGGTAAAAATAAAAAAATCTCCCCTAAGGAAGACTACTTTTATATAAATTCTAAAAAAGAATCACAGTAACAAAAAAAAAAAAAAAGGCAAGCGACCTACATCGCACCGCTCAACCACGTACCCTTGCTATGTTCCCATCCTGGGGGAGTCTGCAGGAGCTGGTCGTGTAGGACTTGCCGGTGCAAATATACAATCTTTTTATATTTTTGCAAGAGCTTTGTTGCTATAAAATTATCGTCGTATATTGGCTTATTCAAAATTTAAACTATGAAAAAATATAACTTCCTAGCTGTCATTTTATTAGGAATCACATTAATTGGATGTGGAGATAAAAATAAAGGTGAAAATTCTTTGTTTACTATCGATGATTCTGCATTTCCAGCTCATTTTACGCAAAAAGAACCGCTTACAATTGGAATTTTAAACCCAAATTCAAAAGAAATCGACAGCGTTGCCTACTTCATAAACGACCTAAGAGTTGGAAGCACAAAAGGCGCTAAAGATTTTAGAATTGAATTACTAGATCAAAAATTAGGCTATCAGTACTTAAAAGCTACTGTATATTTTGGCGGAGATTCTTCTGATGCGACTAAAAGAATTGAATTGGTTTCTGATGTTGAACCAAAAGCATTAAAATTTAAAGTAGTAAATACATATCCTCACGACACTAAAGCTTTTACTGAAGGTCTAGAATTTCATAATGGTGTTTTGTTTGAAAGTACAGGTCAAAAAGGAGATTCTTACTTTAGATCTGTTGACTACAAAACCGGAAAAGTTATCAAACAAGTAGATCTTCCAAAAGAGTATTTTGGTGAAGGAATTACTTTTATTAATGGAAAAATTTTCCAATTAAGCTGGCAGGAAAAAACAGGTTTTATTTATGACGCCAATACATTAAAACTTGAAAAAACATTTACCTACGATAAAGAAATAGAAGGTTGGGGAATGACAAATGACGGAAAATATATTTATCGTTCAGACGGAACTGAAAAAATCTGGAAGATGGATCCAAATACACAAAAATTAATTGACTATGTCAATGTTTATTCTGGGTCTTCAAAAATTAAAGCTATTAATGAATTAGAATACATTAACGGTAAATTTTATGTAAATGTTTGGCAAAAAGATGCAATTGCCGTTGTTAACCCAGCAAGTGGAGCTGTAGAAGGAATCCTAAATATGTCTGGGCTACGCAAAAAATTAGGTCCCAGCATAACAATGGAAGACGTTTTAAATGGAATTGCTTATAACCCAACAACAAAAACAATATTCGTAACAGGTAAAAACTGGGACAAAATGTTTGAAATAACAGTTTCAGAATAAATCAAACACAAATAATTTTACGAATTTCACAGATTTCACCAATTAATTAGTGATAATTTGTGAAATTTGTGTTTTATAATACCTTACAATATTACCATGACAACATTAATAAAAAACATACAAGAACTGCTACAAGTTCGCGAAACATCAATTTCTAAAGTTTCAGGACCAGAAATGGCAGAACTTCCAACAATTAAAAATGCATTTTTAATCATAAAAGACAATTTAATTGAAGACTTTGGTTCGATGGAAAACCTTCCGGAAATAAAAGCTGATAAAATTATTGATGCAACTGGTCGTGTAGTACTTCCGTCATGGTGCGACAGTCATACTCATATTGTATATGCAGGAAATCGCGAACAAGAATTTGTAGACCGCATTAATGGTTTTACATACGAGGAAATTGCTAATCGTGGCGGCGGAATTTTAAACTCTGCAAAAAAACTAAACGAAACATCTGAGGAAGAAATCTATGAACAGTCAAAATTGCGATTGGAAGAAGTTATGCATTTAGGAACCGGAGCTGTTGAAATAAAATCAGGCTACGGATTAACTATTGAAGGTGAAATGAAAATGCTTCGTGTTATTAAAAAACTGGCAGAAAATTATCCCATCTCAATTAAAGCTACTTTCTTGGGAGCGCATGCATTTCCTACACATTATAAAGAAAACAAAACGGGATATATCGACGAAATTATAACCCAAATGATTCCCGAAATAGCAAAAAACAATCTGGCTGAATACATTGATGTTTTCTGCGAAAGCGGTTATTTTTCTGTAGAAGAAACAGAAAAAATCATGCAGGCAGGAATAGAAGCCGGTTTAAAACCAAAAATCCACGTAAATCAATTCAATTCAATTGGCGGAATTCAGTCAGGGGTTAAATTTAACGCCCTTTCTGTTGATCATTTAGAAATTATGACATCCGAAGACATTGAAGCATTAAAAGGATCAGAAACCATGCCTGTTGCATTGCCTTCATGTTCTTATTTCTTAAGCATTCCTTATACACCAGCACGAGAAATGATAAAAGCAGGTTTACCTTTAGCCTTAGCCACCGATTTTAACCCTGGCTCTACTCCATCCGGTAACATGAATTTTGTTGTTGCCACAGCCTGCATTAAAATGAAAATGACACCTGAAGAAGCTATAAATGCAGCCACAATAAATGGTGCTTATGCTATGGGAATTTCAGAAACTCATGGAAGTATTACAAAGGGAAAAAAGGCCAATTTAATCCTAACAAAACCAATTTCTTCTTACTATCAAATTCCATATGCTTTTGGAAGTAACTTAATTGAAAGTGTGCTTATTGAAGGTAAAATATTAGAAAACTAAAATCAGCAAAGAAAGAGCACATCAATCTCTTAAATTATTCTAAAATAAACTTTTAAACTTTGCTTAATCAAATAAAGGGGCTATATTTACACATTGTAATTATAGCCTTTTTCTTATGAATACATTTAGCACTATTTCACTTTTTTTGAACATCGTTCTGAAGAACTGTGCTTCTGTGCTTGTTGAGAAAATTGCATGTTGCAGGAAAAACCCATTTCCAAACGCTTACTTCATAGAACTTAAAATCTTCCCCTCTTTTTAAGCACCCGCGAGTGTGCTTAAATCCTATTCAAACTTTTTAATTATTACCAATTCAGGATATATCCTGACTAAACTCGTGAACAAAGTTTTTACAAAAATAGGGTTACGTTTTACTAATTATTTTTATTAAAACATTTAAAAAGAAAAAGCTATGTCTAAGGCAAATTTAAAAGCTTCATCAACAGATTTGAAAGCAAAAAAACAGGAAAAAATTCTAAAAAAGTTAGAAGATAAACAAAATAAAAAACGCAAATCAAGATAATTAACTTCATAAAAAAAGGTCTGTGAGAAAATCACAGACCTTTAATATCTAAGTGGTATTATATTATCCTTTTGGCCCTACTTATCTTAAGTTGAAACTAGTTTTAGAAACTACTTCGTCATTATCAAAAACATTGATAAAGTAAGTTCCTTTTTCAAAATCTTTACCGATTAAATCTTCTGAAACATTTACTGATTTGTTTTCATACTTAACAGTAGTTTTAAAGCTGTAAGTTAAAGATTTATCACCAAAACTTTCTGTTTTCTTATCTCCTAAGACATTGTTTTTACTGTCAATAACCTGTACATAATACGTTTTATCTCCAGATTTAGCAATTTGGTTTTCAGCAATTGTAAAACTTACTTTCAAGACATCTGCACGACTTGCTTTATCTGTTTCAATTTGCTTTCCTGAACCTTTTACTTTGTAAGCTATAGTTTTAGTATTTAAAACTGATAACTTAGATCCTTTTTCTACTGTTTTTGCCAGCTCTTCGTTTTGACCTACTAATACTTCATTGTATTTTTTAGATTCACCTAAAACTACAATAGTACTATCTCTCTGAACTGTTAAAACTCCGTTTTGTTTTTTCAATTCGTCGTTTTCAGCTACTAACGTTTTCATTTTACCCTGCATCGCCTGAACCTGAGATCTGTATTTAGACACATCTCCTTTTGATTTGTTCAAATCATCCATTAAAGCCACTACTTTATCTCTTTCCTGAATCAATTCATCAGACATTGAAGTATTTTCAGCAATAGCAGCATCATAAGTTGCTTTTAATTCCTGCAAATCTTTCATAACAGATTCTTTTTCTGTCATTGTAGTTGTAAGTTCAGTTTTAACCACTTCTGTATCAGAAGATAATTTAAAAATATACACTAAGCTACCAATCAGTAGGACTGCTAAAACGGCAATTATTGCCTTTAGACTTGAGTTGTTGTTCTTTGGGTTTTCCATATTGAATAATTTTCTTTAAAAACAAATTTAAGAATTAATATATCGTAATAACGTAAGTTGTTACAATTATATTATTTTTGAACAATAATTTTTTTTTATGGATAAACTGATTCCTTTTACTGTAAATGATTTAGCAAAAGTCACAAATCATAGAAGTGGTGAAATAAAGTTTGGTGAGAAGATGATTGTCATTCCTAAAGGAGCCGACAAAATCAAATTTTTAACCGAAAGCGAAGCTAAATACGTGCTCTTAGGAATTCCCGAAGATATTGGCGTGCGTGCCAATTATGGAAGACCCGGTGCTGCATCGGCATGGGAAAGCGCCATAAAGAGTATTGCCAATATTCAGCACAATCGTTTTTCTAAAGGAAGCCAAATTATAGTATTAGGACAAATCAATGTATCTGAAGAAATGAGAGATGTAGAAAATCTTGATTTTAATGATATTGACGATCGTTCAAAATTAAGTCAGCTGGTTGAAAAAATTGACAAAGAAGTTTCTCATATTATCTTTACCATTATAAAAGCGGGTAAAACACCTATCATTATCGGCGGAGGCCACAATAATGCCTACGGAAACATCAAAGGATCTGCACTTGCTAAAGGAAAACCTATAAATGCTATTAATTTTGATGCTCATTCTGATTTTAGAATCTTAGAGGGGCGTCACAGCGGAAATGGTTTTTCGTACGCTTATGAAGAAGGTTTCTTAAAAAAGTACTTCATCTTTGGTCTGCATGAAAATTATACTTCAAAAAGCGTTTTAGATATTATTAAAAAGCTTGAAGATCGTGTTCGTTACAATACGTATGACAGTGTAAATATTCGCAAAGAAAAAGATTTTGACAGAGAAATGGCTTTGGCTTTAGAGTTTATAAGAAGTGATTCTTTTGGAATTGAAATCGATCTGGATGCCATTCCAAATATTGCCAGCAGCGCCATGACCATAAGCGGTTTTTCTGTTGAAGAATTACGTCAGTTTATATCATTTTTTGGGCAGCACAAAAACGCCACATATTTGCACATCTGCGAAGGGGCACCGGATTTAGCAGATTCTCCTAACAATAATTTAATTGGAAAATTAATTGGGTATCTGGTTACTGATTTTATAAAAGCCAACAATGAAAAGATTTAACGATATTAAAAACATAAAACACTGAAAATCAGCATATTTTCTAAATAAACCAAATTTCAATTAAAGGATTAACTGAATAAACCTATCTTTGCACAGAATTTTAGTACTTAAAACTAAAATCTTAATTCCTAAGATATGTTATTCGAAGATCTATCACTTTCAAAAAGTATACAAAAAGCTGTATTTGAAGAAGGCTACCTAAACCCCACTCCAATTCAGGAACAATCTATTCCGATCATTTTATCGGGGAGAGATTTAATTGGTTGTGCACAAACTGGTACCGGAAAAACTGCTGCATTTGCAATTCCAATCATACATCAGTTACACCGAATTGTAGGTTCATCAAAAAAAGCAAAACAAATTCGCGCACTTGTTGTTACACCAACACGTGAACTTGCTGTACAAATTGGAGAAAGTTTTGACACTTATGGTAAATACACCAACTTAACACAATTGACAATTTTTGGAGGTGTTTCGCAAAACCCTCAGGTTGAAACCTTAAAAAAAGGAGTAGATATACTAGTGGCAACACCAGGAAGATTACTTGATTTACACAAACAAGGGTTTCTTGATTTTGACCATTTACATACTTTAGTTTTAGATGAAGCAGATCAAATGCTTGATATGGGATTCATCAACGATGTAAAAAAAATCGTAAAACTAACCCCAAAAAACCGTCAGACTTTACTGTTTTCAGCCACAATGCCTATTGCTATTCGAGAATTGGCAGAAATGTTTTTGAAAGATCCTGAAAAAGTTGAAGTTTCGCCTGTATCATCAACTGCCGAAAACGTAGAACAGCGTATCTATTTTGTTGACAAAACAGAGAAAAGAAACCTACTTTATCATTTGATTAAAGAAGAAAACTTATCAAACGTATTGGTTTTTTCGAGAACAAAACATGGCGCAGATAATGTTGTAAAAGCTCTTCGTAAAAAAGATATTCCGGCTGAAGCAATTCACGGAGACAAATCTCAAAACGCAAGACAACGTGTTTTGGATGCTTTTAAAAATAAAGAAGTTGGTGTTCTTGTTGCAACAGACATCGCTGCGAGAGGAATTGATATCGAACAGCTGCCTTATGTAATCAATTTTGATTTGCCAAATATACCTGAAACATATGTACACCGTATTGGTCGTACAGGACGTGCAGGAAATGGAGGTATTGCTATTTCTTTTTGTGGAAAAGATGAGCATCCATACTGGAAAGACATTCAAAAATTAATAAAAGTTGATGTAAAAACAATTACAGATCATCCTTATCAATGGCATCAGGGAAGCCCGGAAGCCGGAGAGAAACCTAAAAATTCAAACAGAAGTGGCGGAGCTCACAAATCGAGAAAATCAAATGCTTCTAAACAAAATAAAAAACGCTGGTACTAACCAGCGTTTTTTGCTTCTTGTATTAGGTAATTAATAATTTTAAACAACTTAACAGGCTCAAATGGCTTAATGATAATATCATTTATTCCGGAAGAAATAGCCTCGTCTGTAATTTCATCTTTATCAAAAGCGGTCAATGCAACAATTGGAGTTTTTATTCCATTTAAACGAATTCTTTTCGTGGTCTCAAACCCATTCATTAAAGGCATATTTATATCCATTAAAATAAGATCAAAATATTCCTTTTCCAAAATTTTTAATGCTCCAAAACCATCATCAACGACTTTGCAGATATAATTATTTTTCTCAATAATCTTTTTTGTCACTAATTGATTGATGAGATTATCTTCAACAATTAAAATCTTATAAACTTCATTTGAAGTCAGATCAACTTCAATCTCATCAATAATTCTTTTTGTCCTCTCAGGATCGTGCTCAAAAGGAATAACAAATGAAAATGAAGTTCCCTGACCTAAATCACTTTCAAGAGTAATTGTACTCCCAAAAAGCCCTAATAATCGTTTTACGATACTTAACCCTAGTCCGGTTCCTTGATAATCTTCATCTTTTCTGCCTACCTGAACAAATTTTTCAAAAATTTTGCCCTGATCTACAATTGCAATTCCTACTCCATTATCCTTAATCAAAAAATCGAGATAATAATTTTTCCCATCCACACGACTCACATTAACCTTTATATCAACTTCGCCATCTTTAGTAAATTTTAATGCATTACTAACCAAATTCATTAAAATCTGAGCTAATCTAAGTTTATCTCCAATTAAATATTCAGGGATTTCCGGATCGATGTAAACATTAATCTTATTATTATTTTTCTGAGATAAAAATGAAAGCGAATTTTTGATCATTGTGATTTCATCTGAAATATTGAAGGTCAAATTTTCCAGAACAACTTTATTTTCCTCGATTTTATTGATTTGCAAAATATCATTTACAAGTGACAATAAATATCTTGCAGAAAATTTCAATGAACTCAAATGTTGACTTCTTGACAATTCTTTATGTTCCTCAAGCAACATATTTGTTATTCCCACCACACCGTACAGTGGTGTACGCAATTCGTGGCTTATAGTCGAAATAAACTGCGTTTTAAGTAATGAGGCCTCTTCTGCTATTTCTTTCGCTTTTACAAGCTCTAAATTATGTTTCTTTTTAAACCTGATATTCTTAATTAGAGTTACAATCAAAAACAAAAGTATAAGCGAGATAAGAATAAAAAGAATTACAATAATTCTGGATTTTTTTAAACTTTGATACTGCGAAATTTTTTCACTCTCAATTTTATCAAGCTGTCTTTTATATTCATCAAGTTCAAGATTAAAACCGGCTGTTGAAGCTTTTTTTATTTTTTCGAGATTATACAATTCTTCTGTAATCCTATTGTATTTTGTAAGGTTTTCATAGGCTTCTTTGTATCTTTTAATCTTGGTCAGGAATTTAGAATACTCCAAATGTGCATAAGACAAGTCTGATTTTTCATCGGTAGTTTCACCTGCCGCAATTGCATTTGTAAAATATGTATTTGCTGCATCATCTTCATTCTGATAACTTGAATACATACCATTAAGCATCTGTACAATAACCGTTGTAGAGTCTCCACCATATTTTTCACTATTAGTGGTAATAAATTTCAAATAAGGGTATCCTTCTTTAAAATTTCCAACATCAAAATATGCCCAGGCAATATTTACGTTTGTAAAATAAACCTGGCTTGGGTCATTAATCTTAAGTCCGTAAGCAATCGATTTCTTATAATAATGAATCCCAATGTCAAATTGTTTTTTTTCAAAACAATACATGTTCCCCAAATTATTATAAATGTTGTATTTTATAGAATCATTATCTGTTTTATTAGCGTAGATTAAACTTTTCTGATAAAAAAAGATTGCTTTATCAACTTCGATTAATTCATTGTAATTAGCTGCAATAATGGTATAAGCACGTGAAATTAAAGCATTTTCTTTAATAGCAGTAGCAGAGTTTAATGCTATCCGGGAAGTAATTAATGATTTTTCGTAATAGGATTCTCTGTATTCCCGCAGTGCCTGTTTTACTAATTTATCAACTTTAGCTTCTGACAATTTTTCAGACTGTGCTGAAGCCGAATTGATACAACAATTCAGAACTAAAAATAGTAGAAAAAAAATCCGCATTCGGGGCATAAATCGGGAAATTTTCTCAAATATACACTTAAAAATAAAAAGAAGCTGTATTTCATTTAAAAATACAGCTTCTTTAGCATTTGTTTATTCTTTTTAATCAAATACAAATCAAACAGATGACTTATATTAATTATATTTATTCCTGTGCTTCTGTTGAAATCTCTTTATCATTCTCCCATTGACCAACAACTGAAGTCGCCAAAGCATTACCTAAAACATTTGTCGCACTCCTAAACATATCACAAAAATGGTCAATTGGTAAAATTAAGGCAATTCCTTCAACTGGAATATCAAACATACCACAAGTAGCAGCTACTACTACTAAACTTGCTCTAGGTACACCTGCAATTCCTTTACTGGTTAACATTAAAACCAAAAGCATCACCATTTGAGTACCTATGTCAAGATGAACACCATAAAACTGCGCAATAAAAATACTGGCAAAAGTCATGTACATCATACTTCCATCAAGATTAAATGAATACCCTAATGGCAACATAAACGATACAATCTTATCTTTTACACCAAATTCTTCCAGTTCCTCAGTCAATTTTGGAAAAACAGCTTCACTACTTGTTGTTCCAAATGCAATTGCCAATGGCCCCGTAATACGTCTTAACAACTCTGTCATCCTTCCTTTTAAGAAGATATATCCAACCGCAATTAAAACGACCCATAATGTACTAATTCCAACTAAAAACGATCCGAAAAATTTAAAGTATGTAATAACCAATTCCTCTGCATCTCTAATAGCAAACACACCTGCAATGGCACCAAAAACTCCAATTGGAGCAAAGTTCATTACATAATTTACCATTTTTAAAACAATATGTGAGGCTTTATCTAAAGCATTTATAACAGGTTTAACCGGGCTTCCTAAAGAAGCTGCAGCCAATCCGAAAAAGATCGAGAATATTACAATTTGTAAAATCTCATTGGTAGCCATTGCTTCAAAAATACTTTTAGGAACAATGTGCTCTACAAAATTCTCTACAGAAAGTGTTTTTGTTTTTGCTGTCACCTCAGATGCAGCAGCCATATCAACATGGTCTAATTTCAAACCTACTCCCGGCTGTAAAATATTTACATAAAACAACCCAATTAATAATGATATAAATGATGCTGTAAAAAACCAACCTAAAGCTTTTCCTCCAATTCTGCCTACTGTTTTTATATCTCCAAGTTTGGCAATTCCAACAACTAGCGTAGTAAATACTAAAGGAGAAATAATCATTTGAACCAATCGGATAAAAATGGTCGCCAGCATTTTTATTTTATTACTAAACGATTGTGCTGCCTCCGGCGAAATATAATTATGTAGTATGATTCCTAAAGTGGCACCAAGGACCATTGCGATAATAATCTGGCCTGTTAATCCTGAAAGAAATGATTTTTTTTTGGTTTCTGTAACTTGCATTAATTTTTCTGTTTTAAATTAAAATACTAAGACCCTCACTGTCTTAATTTTTATTAATATGTTTTGTTGATTAAATAAAAATCCGCCAAAACTATCGCTGCCATTGCTTCAACAATTGGCACCGCACGAGGTACTACACATGGATCATGACGGCCTTTACCAGTCATTGGTGTAATATTTCCTTTATTATCTAATGAATCCTGAGTCTGCATAATAGTCGCAACAGGCTTAAAGGCTACTCTAAAATAAATATCCATTCCGTTGCTGATTCCTCCCTGAATTCCTCCAGAAAGATTTGTTTTTGTAGTTCCGTCAGGATTATATAAATCATTATGTTCACTTCCTTTCATTTCAGAACCAGAAAAACCACTTCCGTATTCAAATCCTTTTACAGCGTTTATAGAAAGCATTGCTTTTCCTAATTCAGCATGTAATTTATCAAAAACAGGTTCTCCTAAACCAACTGGAACATTTTGAATAACACATGAAACAACACCACCAACAGTATCACCCCGCTTACGAATATCACGAATATATTCTTCCATAATCGCAGCTGATTTTTCGTCAGGACAACGAACTGGATTACTTTCTATTTTCGAAAAATCCAAATCCTGATATGGTGTATCTAAATGAATAGGACCAACAGAAGAAACGTATGCATTAATTTTAATTTCCGGCAACATTTGTTTAGCAATTGCGCCTGCTACTACTCTGCTTGCTGTTTCACGTGCAGAACTTCTTCCACCACCTCTGTAATCGCGAAAACCATACTTCTGATCATACACATAATCAGCGTGGCTTGGTCTGTAATTGTCTTTTATATGAGAATAATCGTCAGATTTTTGATTGGTATTTGGAATAATGAAACCAATTGGAGTGCCGGTTGTTTTTCCTTCAAAAATCCCAGATAAAAACTGAACCGCGTCTGGTTCTTTTCTTTGTGTTACAATTGCTGACTGTCCTGGTTTTCTTCGGGACATCTCAACTTCAATTGCTTCTAAGTCAAGTTGTATTCCTGATGGACAACCATCAATAATTCCGCCTAAAGCTTCACCATGAGATTCTCCGAATGTTGTAACTCTATATAATGTGCCGTAGCTATTTCCCGCCATGTTATTTGTTTTAGCAAATGTAAGTTTTATGAATTAAATTAAAAAATATAAAATTGTGATTATTAATTAAAGCTTAAGCAGTTCAAAAATCATAATTTATTAAAATTGAGCTCAAATTGATAACCATTTGATAAAATAAATATGAAAGGAGTTTCATTCATTTGCTAAACTTCAAATCAGTAAAAATTGAAAAAAAGAAACGTTGAGTTGGTTATCCTTTCTGATGTTCATTTAGGGACTTACGGAAGCCACGCCAAAGAACTAAACAACTACCTATCAAGCATTAAACCAAAAACATTAGTTTTAAATGGCGATATAATAGATGCTTGGCAATTTAGAAAATCGTATTTTCCCAAGGCACATTTGCGAGTTATACAACGTATAATCGGAATGGCATCAAAAGGAACAAAAGTCTATTACATCACAGGAAACCATGATGAAATTCTCCGAAAATTCAGCGACATGAATCTTGGAAATTTTTCTCTTGTTGATAAATTAGTTTTAGAATTAGACCATAAAAAAGCCTGGATTTTTCATGGAGACGTGTTTGATGCTTCTGTACAACACTCCAAATGGATTGCAAAACTAGGCGGTTTAGGCTACGATTACTTAATATTATCAAACCGTTTTGCAAACTGGTGTCTGGCCAAACTAGGGCGTGAACCATATTCTTTCTCCAAAAAAATAAAAGCCAGCGTAAAAAAAGCAGTCAAATTTATTTCTGATTTTGAAACTACAGCCACAGATCTTGCCATCGAAAAAAAATACGATTATGTAATTTGCGGCCATATTCATGAACCGAAAATAATTACCAAAGAAAACAAATACGGATCGACTTTATATCTGAATTCAGGTGATTGGGTTGAAAATTTAACAGCATTAGAGTACCACAAAAAACGCTGGAAATTATATTCTTATGCTGAAAGTAATTTTACCGAAGAAGAAAATTTGTTTGAAATGGAAGATAATTTAACCACAGAATTACTTACTTCAATTATAGCAAAAAACAAATTATAATTTAATTAAAACCTGTGAGCGCCACATTTTGTAAGGCAACTTCATTTTTTTTCTACTTAGAAATGTGAATTATATAACAATTTTCAAAAATTTTATACGTTGTATATGCAACTGTAATAATACATTTGAAAAAATTAATTTAACCATTTTTATGAAAAAAATCATTTTATCTGCCATAATGCTAATTGCCCTGGCATTTACGGCTCAATCACAAGAAATTTCAAAACATGCTTTAGGATTACGCTTAGGAGACAACAACGGATTTGGAGGTGAAGTATCATACCAATTAGGATTGAACCAAAAAAACAGACTGGAATTTGATTTAGGCTGGAGAAACAGCAGTGATGTAGATGCAATTAAAGCTGTTGCACTTTACCAATGGGTATGGAACATTGATGGAGGATTCAACTGGTATGCTGGTGTTGGGGGTGGTTTAGCCGCTTGGGATCACGATTATTACAACAACAATTATAAATACAACGATAGCGGAACTTACGTTTTTGCAGCGGGAGATATTGGTATCGAATACAGATTTAAAGAAGTGCCTATTACACTGTCATTAGATGCAAGACCAGAAATTGGTTCTGGATATTATGATGATGATAATTTTGGATTTGATGTCGGATTTGGAGTTAAATTCAGATTCTAATTAAAAATAAAAAATAATTGTAAAAGAAAACCTGTCGCAATAACGACAGGTTTTTTTTATTTCTAAGATTTCAAAATTACTTAATAATAATTTCTTTTTTAGAATGTATCCTAACCACTGTATAAGGATAAGTAATCACTTGTGTTACCATAGCATCCGCAGCAGGGTTATTTTCTTTCACAGTAATAATAATATTTTGATCTGTTTCTTCTACTTTTTCAATACCTATAGAATAACCTCCGGTATTTTTTTCGCCCATATTCAAAATAACATAATTAGAGTTACTTATATTATCCTGTTTCATTTTGTCGGCCAAAAGCGGATCATTTTCGAGCATTTTGATTTCATTTGGTTCTGTCAAAATCTCAAAAAACTTAATATTTCCACCACCATCAGTTTGCTCGGTCAAAACTTCATACAGTGCTGTAGAACTTGCTGTCTTTTTTGCGCCACAGGAAACCAAAACAAAAACTATTAAGATCGAAATTACTTTTTTCATTTAGGTTAAATTTTAAAATTTATGATTTTAGTTTTTGTAATCATCAATTGCCTTTTGATATAATGCTTCATATTTTGGAAGTATATTTTTAATATCAAACTTTTTAGCAACCTCTAAAGCGTTTCTTTTAAACTCCAGCAAAGTTTCATCATCTTTTAGAATTTTAATTGCATTTGCGGCCATTTCTTCAACATTTCCAACGTTGCTTAAGTAACCCGAAACCCCATCAAAATTAACCTCAGGCAAACCGCCAGAATTACTGGAAATCACGGGTACACCAAGAGCCATAGCTTCTAAGGCCGCCAAACCAAAACTTTCTGTTTCAGAAGGAAGAAGGAACAAATCGGTCATGCATAAAATCTTGTCAATCTCATTACTGTTTCCAAAGAAAATTACTTTATCGTAAATCCCTAATTCCATACATAAAATTTCGGCCTTTTCTTTTTCAGGGCCATCACCCACCATCATCAGCTTAGCAGGCATTACTTTCTGAATATTATAAAAAATCTTAATGATATCCGGAATACGTTTTACCTTTCTAAAATTACTAATATGCGTAATGATACGTTCATTCTCTTTTGCCATTACATAACGATGACAAGGTGCATCCACATCCTTTTTAACTTTATCTAATTCAATAAAGTTCGGAATCACCTTAATTTTATTCTTAATCTTAAATAACTTCAAAGTATCATCTTTCAGACTTTGAGAAACTGAAGTCACATAATCTGATTTATTAATACTAAACGTTACCGCAGGTTTATAAAAAGGGTGATTTCCTACCAGTGTAATATCTGTACCGTGAAGCGTTGTAATCATCGGAAGATCAATTCCTTCATTTTTCAGCATTTGCTTCGCCATATAACCCGCATAAGCATGTGGAATTGCATAATGTACATGAAGAACCTCAATCTTGTATAATTTCACCATATCAACCAATTTACTTGACAAAGCCAACTCATAAGGCTGATAATGAAAAAGAGGATATTCAGGAACGTTTACTTCGTGATAATGAACATTTGGATTCAAAAGTGCCAACCTAACCGGCTGACTATAAGTAATAAAATGTATTTCGTGTCCGCGTCTGGCTAATTCAAGACCTAACTCAGTGGCTACTACCCCACTACCGCCAAACGTTGGATAACAAACTATAGCTATTTTCATGGATTAAATTTAATCCTACGAAAATACTCAAAAATAGCGGTTAAATTACCGATTAAATTGTTAGATTTTTGTAAATCTTAGATTCATCAGAGTATTAGATTGTTAGATTAAAGAATCGACTATATCTTTATTTTTTTATACAGAGCAGAAAAATCAGTTTTCAAAAGAAGACCTCGTCCCGCTGTCCGCTATATCTTTTGCACCGAACACCGGCACAAAAGGATACCGCTTCCATCGGGGCTAGATGATAATTTTTCGTATTTGCAAGAACTTGCTTAATCAACTTTGTCAAAGTTTTCTATTTGCTAGGATCATGAACAGAAATCGGACAGGTTTTAAAAACCTGTCCGATTTAATTCACTAAATATTAAAAACAAAAAAAGGCACAAAACTCAAGTTTTATGCCTTTTAAAATATACTATAAATTTCTCTTAGAAAAATCTGCTGTGCCAGCTATCGGCAGCAGGTACTTCCCAAGATTCATTAAATTCTTCAATATTGTTTACAAGATTATTAAAAACAATTGTATTCTCAGACACCGATTTATCTTTAACCATCTTTTTAAAATCAATTAATGGCTTGTGCGCAATATGCTCACCAAGTTTAAAAGTTACGTTCATTTTATCTAACAAATCAACGTCATATTTTTTCTCTAAACTCTGAATAAATTCCACAGAACTATCTATAGAACATCCGGTTGCAGCCTGTACTTCCTGATTAACGGCTAATATTATAAAACGGTTGTATTTCAACAAAAACGAAGCTTCAAGACTTGTTCCATGAGCCGCCCATTCTTCTACAAAAGCTTTTAAATCAGTTTCAATTTCAGAAAATTCCCCATCAGAAAATTTTCTGTTCGATTGGTAAATCCAAATTCTTGATTCACCAGGTAAATTTTCAAAAGGTATATACATTTTATTTTTTGTTTATTTTGTTTGTTTTGTTTCAGGTTTCAAGTTTCAAGTTTTACGATAACGCCTTTGTCCCTTTTGAACCTTTGCAACTTTGAGCCTTATTTATAAATCCTGTGCATTTGCAATTAGCTCAGCGATATCCATTACCTTAACAGAAGCCTCTTTTTCCTGATGTTTAATACCATCTGTTAACATCGTATTACAGAACGGGCAACCCGCAGCAATAATGTCCGGTTTTACTTCCAGTGCATCTTCGGTACGAAGTACATTTACTTCCTTATTTCCAGGTTCAGCATCTTTAAACATTTGCGCTCCTCCGGCTCCACAACATAAACCATTTGCTTTAGAACGTTTCATTTCAACCAATTCAACATCAAGCTTCTGAATTAAATCTCTTGGAGCTTCGTAAACTTTATTAGCACGTCCTAAATAACAAGGATCATGAAAAGTAATTTTTTTCCCTTTAAACTGCCCGCCTTCAACAGTTAACCTTCCATCATCTATTAATGATTTTAAAAACTCCGTATGATGAATAACTTCATAGTTACCACCTAATTCAGGATATTCATTTTTCAAGGTATTAAAACAATGCGGACAAGCCGTAACAATCTTTTTTGCCTCATATGCATTTAGAACCTCGATATTCATCATGGCCTGCATTTGAAACAAAAATTCATTTCCGGCACGTTTTGCAGGATCTCCGGTACAACTCTCTTCAGTACCTAAAACTGCAAATGAAACATTGGTACGATTTAAAATACGCACAAATGCTTTAGTAATTTTTTTTGCTCTATCATCAAAACTTCCGGCGCAACCAACCCAAAATAAAACTTCTGGTTGTGTTCCCTGGGCTAGCATTTCAGCCATTGTTGGCACTACTAAACTTTCTGACATCTTCTTTTGTTGTTAAATCGGTTAATTGTTTATTTGGTTAATCGCTCTCTTTCATAACCTTACTAAAAACCTTACTATTTTATTATCAATTAAACGATTAAACAAATAACCGTTTAAACTATCTTAATTCTCGTTTTTCCAATTTAAACGGTCTTGTTGGCTATATTGCCAAGGTGCACCGTTATTTTCAATATTAGTCATCATTGCATTTAGTGACATAGGAGCAGCACTTTGTTCCATCACCAAATAACGACGCATATCCATAATAATAGACAATGGACTAATATTTACCGGACATTCTTCTACGCAGGCATTACATGATGTACAAGCCCACAATTCCTCTGGTGTAATATAGTCGTTTAACAATGTTTTATTATCCGGAACAAAAACACCTTTATTCGCATCAATATTTTTTCCAACTTCAGTCAAACGATCTCTTGTATCCATCATAATTTTACGAGGAGACAATTTTTTTCCGGTTTGATTTGCCGGACATGAAGACGTACAACGTCCACATTCTGTACATGTGTAAGCATTTAAAAGCTGAACCCAGTTTAAATCCTGAACATCACTTGCCCCAAATTTCGCAGGAGCTGCGTTTTCATCCACCGGAGCTGCCGCAAACGGATCTGCATTTGGATCCATCATTAACTTTACCTCTTTGGTAACTGACTCCAAATTATCAAACTGACCTTCTGGTTTTAAATTTGCAAAATAAGTATTTGGAAACGCTAAAAGAATATGTAAATGTTTTGAAAAATATAAATAGTTCATAAAAACCAAAATACCTACAATATGCAGCCACCAAAATACTTCAAATAAAAGTCCAACTAACTCATTAGATGTACCATTAAAAATTGGAGCTATAAACTGACTTACGGGATAACTTCCTGCTTTATGAAAATGAGAATATCCGCCCGGAACATTTTGCAAATGCAAATCAGATGCATTCATTAATAAAAACAAAATCATCAAAACGGTTTCGAAGTACAAAATATAATTTGCATCACTTCTGGGAAATCCGTCAAGGTCTTTATTAATAAAACGCTTTAATCTTATTACGTTTCTTCTGATCCAAAAAACAACTACAGCAAAAATTACCAGAATTGCCAATATTTCAAAAGAAGCAATTAAAACATCATAAACTACACCCAGATAAGGTGCAAAAATTCTATGCGTTCCAAACAATCCATCAACAATGATTTCAAGTAGTTCAATATTAATAATTATAAAACCTACATATACAAAAATATGCAGTATTCCGGCAACAGGGCGTCTCACCATTTTTGATTGTCCAAGAGCAATCAATGCCATGTTTTTCCAACGAGCTTTCGGATTATCTTTTCTATCAACATCTACCCCTAAATTAACGTTTCGGATGATTTTTTTTACGCTCGCTGTAAAAAAACCAAAACCTACTACAAGAAGTATGGCGAATAAAATATTATCTAAATAACTCATTCTGATTATTTTTTAGTATTTGAATTAGTATCTTCAGCAGGCGCTACATAAGGCTTGTTTTTCTTTCCGAAAAGTGAAACGTTTACATAACGGGTTGGATATAGACGAACATCCTGTAATAACAACTCTAATTCTTTTGAAGTCTTAGCCAGATTATTATACAATGCTTCATCATTTAATATTTTTCCTGCTGTACCTTTTCCTGAATTCAGATTGCTCATTAAAACATCAACTTTAGCTAAAGTCTGGTTTAAACTGCGCACTGTTTTTCCTAAATCGGCTTTGTTTAAAGAATCAGATATTTTATTAAAGTTGCTTGACATCTTATTTAAGTTTGTCACTGCACCATTAATCTGACCTTTATTAGTATCTAAGATAGAATTTAAACTGCCTGAAGCTTTATGGAATTGCACCATTGTCTGGCTCAGCTCAGCTATAGTTTTCTTTAAATTTTCCTGTGTATTTTTATCCAGTGTATTGTTTAATCCTGAAACAAGATTATCAATATTTACCAGCATTTTATCCAGTTTTTGCTGAATTGGTTCGATTTTTCCTCCTAAAGATTCGGTCAATCCAAGCTCAACAGATCCAGCTAAAGTTTGTCCATCAACTACAGGATCTTTATCTGTAAGATTAGGAATAATTTTAATTTGTTTCCCTCCAATTAAACTTGGAGAATATAAAGCAGCTGTACTCGTTTTTGAGATTGGAAAATCTGTTTTTAACTGAAGTTCAACTAATAATTTACCTGTAGTTTCATTAATAGTAATCTTATTAACCTTACCAATTGCAAGTCCATTTATGGTAACAGGCGCTGAAGATCCTAAATCTTCAACATTATCATATTCTACAAATAATGTTTTGTAATTAGTAAAAAGGTCTCTGCCTTTTAAAAAACTATAGCCCCAAATAAATAATAAAATTGCCGCGATGACTAAAATAGCCGTTTTAATTTCTCTTGTTAGTTTCAAAATTCTAAGTGTTTGTACAAAAATAATATAAATATTCGAACTTGTGACTTTTATTTAGTCGCGTCCTGGATACTGATTTTCTCCCCATCTTTAGTAGCAATTAAAAATGCAGCGCCATATCCTTTAGTTTTAGCTTCTTGCAAATATTTCTTTGCTTCTTCATAATCTGAAGTTTCCTGATAGAAATATTTATAGATATTATTCTCATAAAGCATCGTAACATTTTTTAAGCCTTTGAAATTTTTTGGTTCCAAAGGAGTTTTCTTGATACTTGCAATAAGCTGTACTTTAAAAAAAGTTCCTTTTACAGCATTTTTAGCCGCTGTAGTCGGTTCTGTAGCTTTAGGCTTTTTAGGAGTTGAAGTATCTCTTGCCGGTCTTACATCTGCCAATTCCGGAACTCCCGAACCAAAATATTCGCTTTTATAACTTAAAATTGCTTCAGCAATTGCTTTTGCAATATCATTTTGTCCTTCTTCAGAATTCAGAATATTTCCTTCTGTAGGATTTGAGACAAAGCCTGTTTCAACTAATACTCGAGGCATATACGCTTTGTGAAGTACCATAAACGGCGCTTGCTTTACCCCACCATGTCTCAGTTTTTTTCCAAGTTTATCAAAATTATCTTCAATTTTACTTGCCAGTGAAATACTGTTATCCAAATATTCTTCCTGCATCAAAGTCATTCCAATCATTGATTCCGGAGAATTTGGATCATATCCTTCGTATTTACGTTTATAATCTTTTTCCAGAGTAATAACCGAGTTCTCCTTTTTTGCTGCTTCAAGATTTGATGCTACTTTACTTAGACCCATTACATATGTTTCTGTTCCGTCTGCTGCAGTATTTTTATTAGCATTACAATGTATAGATACAAAAATATTCGAATTTGCGCGGTTAGCAATATTAGCTCTTTCGACCAAATCAATAAAAACATCCGTTTTACGAGTGTAAATAACATTAACATTTGGACTAGCTTCCAATATTTTTCCCACTTTAAGCACAATAGCTAAGGCAATATTTTTTTCAATCCTGCCACTATAAACTGCTCCAAAATCGTGATCACCATGTCCCGCATCAAGTGTTACTTTAAAAACATTCCCCTGACTATAAGCGCAAAGTGAAATTATTGTTAGAAAAAAACTAAAGAATAGCCTAGTTTTGTTAAATATGTTCATAAATCTAAAAGTTAATTTTAATAAAATGCAACTGCTATAATTTTTGCAATTGATTATTTTTGCCAAAAAATTATATGTAAGTTTGACATGTCAAAAAACAAGCCATACTTTTACAAAAATAGCATTTAAACCTTTGCATACAAACTTATTTAATATCGTTTTGTTATCATTTTTCCTAACTCTAGGATGTGGTAATGTATATTCGCAAGAGATAAAACCTAAAAAAAAGCCTTTATCAACTGTAAAACAAACAGATAAACCAAAAACTGCTACAGTTGATACTATTAAAGTAGACAGCATCAAGCCTACAAAGACTTTTCTTGATGGAAAAGTAAAATATAAAGCTAAAGATTACGCTAAAATAGATCAAAAGAAAAAACTCATTACATTATATAATGAAGCCGAACTATATTATAAGGATGTAGAATTAAAATCTGGTATAATTGTTTTGGATTATGCCAACGATGAAGTTTATGCCGGAAGAATAAAAGATTCTGCCGGAGTTCTGGTTCAGTATCCAAATTTTAAACAAGGTGCCAGTGAAGTACAGCCGGATTCTATACGTTTTAACTTTAAAACAAAAAAAGCTTTAATATACAATTCAAGAACTGAACAAGGAGAATTTAAAATTAAAGCTGCGGTTACCAAAAAAGAAAATGACTCTGTTTATTTTTTAAGAGGCGCACGTTTCACAACCTCTAAAGATGTTGATAATCCGGAATATTATTTTCAAACTAACAGGGTGAAATTTGTTCCAGGAAAAAAAGTTGTTACTGGCTTAACCAATATGGTTATTGCCGACGTTCCTACTCCACTTGCACTTCCGTTTGCTTATTTTCCAATGAGTGAAGAGAAAAGTGTTTCCGGAATTATCATACCTAGTTATAATGATTCTAATACCCGAGGTTTCTCGTTACAAAATGGAGGTTACTATTTTGCTTTAAGCGACAATTACGACTTAACCGTTTTGGGAGATTATTATACAAATGGTAGCTACGCAATGCGTTTTGAATCTGCGTATGCAAAAAGATACAAGTATAGAGGTAATGTAAATGTACGCTTTGAAAATTTGATAAACAGTGAAAGAGGTTATCCGGATTATTCAAAACAAAACATTTACAACATTCAGTGGACACATTCTAAAGATACTAAATCAAGCCCGAACTCCAGTTTTTCTGCTTCCGTAAATATGGGTAGTAGTAAATACTTTAAGCAATCTATTAATCAGGCTAACGTGGGATCTAACTTAAATAACACTTTAAGTTCGTCTATCTCATACAACAAAACCTTTAACACGATTCCACAGGCAAGGATTTCATTAACAGCAACACACTCGCAAAATACCCAAACTGAAGTGATCAACATGACACTTCCTTCGCTTCAGGCAAGTATTGACCGTGTTTATCCTTTTGTTGGAAAAGATGGCGTAAAAAAAGGTTTCATAAAAAACATCAACTTACAATATAATTTAAGTGGTAAAAATAACTTTGTAACAACGGATTCTTTGTTCTTTAAACCGCAAATGTTTAAAGATGCTCAAATAGGTATGCAACATACTATCCCGTTAAGTACAAACTTTAAATTGTTCAAATATTTCAGCGCAGGTGCTTCTACCAATTATCAGGAAACCTGGGTAACCAAAACAATTGAAAAAAACTATGATGACAGTGTCAACAAAGTAGTAACAACAACAGTCAATGGTTTTGATGCTTTTAGAACTTACAATTTCAGCACAAACTTAGGAACTACCATTTATGGTACTTTTAATTTTGGTGACGACAAAAAAATTCAATCCATACGTCACGTCATGCGTCCTTCTGTTACGTATGCGTATACACCAAGTTTTGAAAAATACTACAACAGTTATGCTGTTGATGCTTCTGGACGAATTACAACAGAATATACGCGATTTGAAGGTGGAGTATATGGAGCTCCAGGAAAAGAAAACTCAAACATTGTTGGTTTTGCTTTAAGCAATACTTTTGAGGCAAAAGTCAGAGACAGTGACAGCACTAAAACAGAGCCTAAAAAAATGATGTTGTTAAACAACTTAAACTTTAGTACCAGCTATAACTTTAATGCCGACGGAAAGCAAGTTTTAGCATGGCAACCTTTGCTTATAAGTGGTGGAACGCAATTTTTTGACAATAAAATGAACATGAATTTTGGCGCTGTATTAGATCCTTATGCAATTGACAACTCAGGAACCAAAATAGACAAATTTAACATTGACAATGGAGGAAGTTTATTTAGAATGACCAGTGCCAATGTAACTTTGAATTATTCTTTCAGCAACAAAGGTGTCAAGGATAAAAAAAACACCCAAAGCCAGCAGAATGGTGGACGTAGCGATGATTTATTTGGTACAAATACGGACCTAAACGATAGTAGAAACAGTCAGTTTGCAAACGAAAAAGACGATGATACAGATGTTATAACCGAATTCTTTAGCTCAAAGCTTCCTTGGGATATGACAATGGCTTATTCACTAACATACTCTAATGTAAACAGAGAGAATAAAATCACAGGAAACTCTATTATGATTTCTGCCAATATGGATATTACTCCAAAATGGAAAGGCGGAGTCTCAACCGGTTATGACTTTGTACAAAAAGGAGTTACTTTTACACAATTCCGTTTTGAGAGGGATTTATTAAGCTGGAGAATGGCTTTTAACTGGACTCCTCTTGGAACAAACTCAAACTGGAACTTCTTTATTGGAATTAAATCTGGTGTCTTAAGTGATATCAAATGGAATAAACGAAGCGCTTCTAATCGATAAACTACTTTCGAATAAAAATAATTCATTATGAAAAAAATCATCTTTACCGAAAAAGCCCCGGCTCCTATCGGTCCATACAATCAGGCTGTATTATCAGGAAATACACTTTATGCTTCCGGGCAAATTGCCATAAATCCGGCTTCCGGAGAACTTGTAACAGACAATATCAACGACGAAACAAAACAAGTTATGGAGAACATCGCAGCAATTCTGGAAGCTGCAGATATGACTTTTGAGAATGTGGTTAAAGCAACAATCTTTATCATGGATATGAATAATTTTGGTGCAATAAATACAGTTTACGGATCTTATTTTAACGAAAAAACCGCTCCAGCTCGTGAAACGGTTCAAGTGGCTTGTTTGCCAAAAAATGTAAATGTTGAGATCTCTATAATTGCAATAAATTAATCATTTGAATACATCGCTCTGCACAGAAAGAGTAGTGATCTATTTGAAGAGGGACCAAAAGTCCCTCTTTTCTATTTCATTTAAAGATGAAATTTTAATCATCTACTATTTCTTTTCTACTATCATGATCTAAATCGTACATATACCATCGTATCCATAATATTTCCGATACTCCAAACCTATTCAAGTGCTAAAAAACGGTATTCAAATAGCGTACTTGGAGTTTTGGGGATTCTATTAATAATTTTTAAAAAGTGATCTTTTAAATTTTTAAAAACTAACCATCCATTTTTCTTCAGGAAATGCCTTATACTCATTCAAATATGAACCTAAATCTAAGTAGCAACTCCCTTTAAAATCAAAATTTCTACCTACTCTTCACATTTATATTAAAATGTCTTGACAACGATTTCAAACATTCTCTTTTAGAAATTAAAATCTTTATTAGTCGCTCAAACAACACAGTATTTTAATTTATGTACTTGCCTTTTCTTTAATCTTTAGTGATAATCTGAAATATTTTTTTTTGGATCACCAAAGTTTTTTTTTAATTTTATATACAAAAAATCTTACTTTTTATTATTTTTAAATAGATAAAAAACCTACATTTATATCAATTATAAATTTTATTTAATTCTTATTAATAATCATGTAGTACTATTTATCAACTCTAAAAAACCAAAAAGCATGTTAAAAAAATTAATTACCTATTTATTACTGTCAATACTTGTTTATTCTTGTCAAGAAGAATCTAGTGAGCAAAGTTCTTCCGTTTCTCTAAAAAATACAAAAAGCGGTACTGTTATTAATGGTCGATTTTATTTTTCTTCAAAAGAAGATTTAAAAAAAAACATAACTGATTACAAATTAATGGACGAAAATCAACTTGAACAAAAATTTAAAGAACTTTACAATAGTAATTTTCGTTCTCATACTCCAATTGTAAACCCCAAAGATGAAGCGTTAATTAATCTATTAAATAATAATCATAAACTTCCAGGAATCTACTCAAAAACCGCAAACGAAAGACTTGACTTTTCAGAAGAAGAAGAAGAAGAAGAAGAAGAAGAAGAAGAAGAAGAAAAACAAAATTTTATTTCTGACCCTTATTTTGCTGCTGTCGTAAACAGTGATTATGAAATCATAGTTGGCGATTCAATTTACAAAATTACAACAGATCTAGGTGTTTTGGCCTCGCGAATAAAAGATTATGACAATCTCCGTAAATATTACTTAATAAACTCTTTATCGGCAACACAATCACTTCCCGTATCAGTAATGCCACCAAGTAGATCCCCATGTGAAATTCGAACTGCTCTTGGCGGATGGACAGATACTGGTTACCCAGGCGTTGTAAGATACATGGCTCCATATGACCCAACAGAATGCAATTTCACACCAAGTGCACCAAATAGCCCTAAACCACCTCAGCTTTCAGAAGACGAAATATTGCAAAACAAGATCAATAATTTGCCTATATGTGATGGCTTACGGGATACCAGTTGGTTTCAAAGTTTATTTGGAACTAATAGGTCATGTATCAATTATTTTGACAGCAACCATAGAATCAAAACTGAATTTTGGAATCAAAGTTGGGGAATATACAGTTCAATAGGTGTACAAGCTAGAGTGCAAACTAAAAAATTAGGAATATGGTGGAAATCTCAAGCAGATGAACTGCATTTAGGCATAAATAGGGTATATTTAAAATACAGCTATCCGGATCCTAAAATTGACACCTACAATCCATTCACACCTAATCAATTACCTCCAGTATATATGTATAATAATAATTATCAAGTTTTAGGAAGTGATAATAATTTTAGGCTAGTTAATGTTAATTCTGGTAGCGGTTTACCATTTTTTAGATTTAATTCTGATAATATCCTAAACATATATATTCGCCAACTGCCAAATCCAAATTACCAAATAAATAGTGAATCAAATATTAAAGAATTATATAAATTAGGTATTAATTTTTTAAAACAAAATGTCAACAGTGGTGCTAGAAAAGAGTTTGTAGTTACTAATCAAAAAAATGCAAACGAAATTGAAGTATTATATTTTGGTGAAAGATATAAATCTATCCACACCAATCAAATTGAAAGAAAATTTGACAAGCAAATACTAGATTTTTTAATTGGATATTCTACTAATACAAATTCAAGTCCTCCTTCCAGTAACAATCCTAATGGAAATAAAGCCAGCGATAATTTTTCATTAAAAATAGCAAAAGGGCAAAACTTTAGAAATTACACATACTATGAACTAGATTTCTATGCATTAGGCCGTCGAGACAATATATGGAGCGGTAATAGAATGAATAAAATTTAATCAGATATAAAATGAAAAAATTAGCAGTATTAATCCTTACATTTATCAGCTTGTATGGTTACGGACAGGATAAATCTTGTGAAAAATGGTATTCAAACATAGAATTTGATGTAATCATTCATAAAAAAGCCACGTATAGTTATAGCTACATTGACAACAGCAATGAAAAACACGTCATTTGGGATGAAGAACTAAACAATAAAAAAATTGCCTTTGGACTCACATACTCTTATAATTATATGCTTTTCAAAAAAATGAGCATTGGAGTTCTTACAGGTTATAAGAAATATAATCAACCTGATTTTTCAATATTAGAATTAGGTGGTATTATGAAATTCTTTTTTGTAGATACAAATAATGTATTTCTGTATGGATTGGTTACTAGTGAAATCAGCACAAACAAAAATCAATTTAAAAGCGGTACCAATGCAAGAATTGGTATTGGAGTTCCAATTATAAAAAGAGATAAATTTAATATCTCTCTCAATCTATTTAAAGAGCAACAACTATTAAGACTCGATGGTGCAGAATCATTGTTTAATTATGAACAAGAAAAGCCTGGCGATATTATATTCAAGTCTTATGGTTTAAGTACGGGAATCAAGTTTTAATAAATAAAATAAGGACATGCTGTTTTACTAAACTGTATTTTTAGAAAATAAAAGAAACTCAAAAAATATAAACGAAAAAACCGCTCCAGCTCGTGAAACGGTTCAGGTGGCTTGTTTGCCAAAAAATGTAAATGTTGAGATCTCTATAATTGCAGTGCAATAGCATCTAATAATAATTGTGCCGTTGCTTCATTTGTTGCCAGCGGCACATTATGTACATCGCAAACGCGAATTAACATATTTATATCAGCCTCATGTGGATGACTTGACAATGGGTCTTTAAAAAAGAACACCATCTGAGTTATTCCTTCTGCTACTCTTCCGGCAATTTGCGCATCACCTCCTAAAGGTCCCGAAAGCATTCTTTGCGTTTTAAAACCCGCTGCTTCCGCTTTACCTCCAGTTGTTCCTGTACCAATAAGCTTAATCTTTTCATTATGCAGCACATCTGCATTCTTAATCAAAAAATCAATCAGATCAGCTTTCTTACCATCATGTGCAATGATCGCAATTTCCATAAATCCAGAACTATTGATTGGCAACATGGTACGCGATTAAACCATCAATTGGTCTTCTTAAAACATTTCCTAATTTAAGCTCGTATTTATCAAAAGTCTCCTGCAATTCATCTTTTAGATAAAACGCAATAGAACCAACAAAATGAACCGGAATTTCTTTGCAGTTATCAAATTGCTTAATGTAATTTTTAACGAAAGACTTCATTCCTTTGAAAATTATTTTTCTACAGAACTCTGTATCTTTATGTTTAATTAAAAACTTAGCGTAAGTTGCTAAATAAGCATTTGGATTAGGCTCTTTGTATAATTTGTTTTTAATAAAATCAGGATCAACATCGTACTCTTTTTCAAGTTCAACAGCCAATTCCTTAGGCATTTTATTAAAATAGTATTTTCTAATTAACTCTTTTCCAAAAACATTTCCGCTGCAATCATCCATTACGATATATCCTAATGATTGTACCTTTTGATGTAATACTTTACCATCAAAATAGCTGCAGTTAGAACCTGTTCCTAAGATCGATACAATTGCTTCTTCGCCTTTTGGAGTTGTAGCATATACAGCTGCATATGTATCTTCCTGAACATCTACAATTGCATTTGTAAAATAATCCTGAAAGATTAACTTTAGAGTCTGCTTCATACGGTCAGTTCCACAACCAGCTCCGTAAAAAAACAAATGCGTTGCCTCTTTTTTATTTTGCAGAATATCAAAACGGTCATTCAATCTTTCAATGATTTCCGGCCCGTCAAGAATTTCCGGATTTAACCCTAAAGTTTGCGTGGTAAATAATACTTTTCCATTATCATCAATTGCAATCCAATCGGCTTTAGTAGATCCACTATCAACTATTAATTTCATTTTTGTTTTAGTTTTTGGATTAGTTTTTCTTCATTCAAAATAAAAAGTGTGTTTTTTACATTAATTAAAGACGTAAACAAAATAACAAAATCCCGTCACTTTGAAATAACGGGATTTTGCAAAAATATATAATATTATTTTAAACTTGCGATATGAACAGACAAATCAATTAATTTACTTGAATATCCGTACTCATTATCATACCAAGATACTAATTTGAAGAAAGTAGAATTTAATCCGATTCCAGCACCAGCATCAACGATTGAAGTTCTTTTATCTGAGATAAAATCCTGAGATACAACAGCATCTTCAGTATATCCTAGAATACCTTTCATGTTAGTTTCAGAAGCATTTTTCAAAACTGCCATAATTTCTTCATATGAAGTTTCTTTAGCCACTTTTACTGTTAAATCTACTACAGAAACGTCAGCAGTAGGTACACGGAAAGACATTCCAGTTAATTTTCCATTCAAAGCAGGAATTACTTTTCCAACTGCTTTTGCAGCTCCTGTTGAAGAAGGAATGATGTTTATTGCAGCAGCACGTCCACCTCTCCAGTCTTTTCTAGAAGGTCCGTCAGCTGTCATTTGAGTTGAAGTAGTTGCGTGAACTGTAGTCATTAAACCTTCAACGATTTCGAAATTATCGTGGATAACTTTAGCTAAAGGAGCTAAACAGTTTGTAGTACAAGAAGCATTAGAAACAACCAAATCAGAAGCTTTTGCAGTTTCGTGGTTAACTCCCATTACAAACATTGGAGCATCTGCAGAAGGAGCAGAAATAATTACTTTTTTCGCACCACCTTTAATATGCTCATTTGCAGTTTCGATAGTTGTGAAGATACCAGTACATTCAGCAACAACGTCTACATCAACTTCATTCCATTTTAAGTCAGCAGGATTTCTTTCTGCAGTGATACGGATGTTTCTTCCGTTTACATAAAGTTTTCCTTCTTTTACTTCTACAGTTCCATCAAAACGACCGTGAACTGAATCATATTTTAATAAATAAGCTAAGTGATCTACGTCTAATAAATCATTGATTGCAACAACCTCAACATTATCTCTATTGAAAGACTCTCTAAAAACGATTCTTCCGATACGTCCAAATCCGTTTATTCCTAATTTTACTTTTGACATTTTACTAATTTTTTGCTTTTGTTTTTATTATACTAATTCAAAGTCTAATTTCCTCACAATAAACTTCTCCCTTTTTAAACTTTTATATTTATATATATTATGTCGACATAATGTCTGACACTCTCAACAATTCTCTATCAATTTCAGATTTACCTTTTATTGCCTGCTCAAGCGGAGTCAAAACCACTTTATCTTCTTTAAGTCCAACCATATAATTTGATTTTCCTTCGATTAAAGATTCAACTGCTTTTACCCCCAAACGGCTTGCTAAAACACGATCAAAACAAGATGGTGAACCACCACGCTGCATGTGTCCTAAAACAGAAACTCTCACGTCGTACTCAGGCAAATTAGCTTCAACGTAATCTTTTAATTCGAAAACATTTTTACCAATTTTATCACCTTCAGCGATAACTACTATACTTGATGATTTTCCTGAAGCTTTACTTTTTTGAAGAGAGTCCAGCAATCTGTCCAGACCTAAATCTTCTTCAGGAATAAGGATTTCTTCGGCACCAGCTCCAATACCTGCATTAAGAGCAATATGCCCTGCATCTCTACCCATAACCTCTACAAAAAACAGACGATTATGTGAACTTGCAGTATCTCTAATTTTATCGATACAGTCTACAACAGTATTTAAAGCAGTATCATACCCTAGAGTAAAACTTGTTCCATAAATATCATTATCGATTGTACCCGGAATTCCCATTACTGGAAAACCAAATTCTGAATTAAATAGTAATCCTCCGGTAAAACTTCCGTCTCCTCCAATAACAACAAGAGCATCAACTCCTGCTTTTATAAGATTTTCGTGAGCTTTTTTTCTGCCTTCCGGAGTTCTAAACTCAACAGAACGAGCCGATTTTAAGATCGTTCCACCTTTGTTTACAATATTATTAACGCTTCGAGGGCCCATTTCTTTAAAATCTCCTTCGATCATTCCTTGATACCCTCTATAAATTCCTATGCATTCTATATTATGATACGCACATGTTCGAACAACTGATCGTATTGCGGCATTCATTCCCGGAGAGTCTCCTCCTGATGTTAGAACACCAACTTTTTTTATTGTTTTTGGCATTATTTAAGTATTAAGTTGTAAAATTAGCAAACATTCACCACTTTTCAGGTTCTGATTATAATAAATTAATAAAATATGTTAAATTCAAACGTTTTCGTTAATAAGTTTTTCTGTAGCAAAAAATTCAGATAAAATAATAAAAGGTGCTTATTTTAATTAAATCTTTAAAATTAACAATACATAAATGAAGTGTTATAAAATTGTGAGGGAGACTTCATTTCGCAAAAAATGTTCAAACATCTAAAATTAGCAT
This sequence comes from Flavobacterium sp. N2038, assembly GCF_025947185.1. Lineage (NCBI taxonomy): Bacteria > Pseudomonadati > Bacteroidota > Flavobacteriia > Flavobacteriales > Flavobacteriaceae > Flavobacterium > Flavobacterium sp. N2038. The sequence continues at coordinate 2,193,148 of NZ_CP110001.1, read as the reverse complement.
AAAAAAAACCATTATAAGAATAATGGTTTTAGATTTACTACTTTTTTAACAATTACTTAAAAGTCATCGTTATCAGGAATTAGCCCTTGATTATTTTGAGGAACAGGCTTCTTTTCCTCCTCTTTCTTTTCTGGAGTCTTTTTATCCTTCTCTTTATCTTTTTTACTATTGAAGTTAATATAATCCGGATTTAAATAAGAATCCTGAATATCATCTGAAGATTTCTTGATGGTTCTTTCTAATTTATGGCTTTTAAAGAGTTTATTTACCAGCTCACTAAAAGTATCAAAATCGACTTCATACGAAATACCAACTCCTTGTGTATAACCAACTCCCTGTCCTATATAATTAATATCATTCTCTTTATTAAACAATCTAAGATTCATCGATCCATCTTCGTTTACACGATATAATATTTCGATATCTCCAACGATAGCAGATTCATTAACTCCTCCAACCGGAACACCTACTTTCCCGTTGATGGATATTTTTTCATTAATCTGCGATGAAATATTAGCCACAAACTGACCATCAGCTTCCTGACCAATTCGCTTGTCTGCTGATATAAAATTCAAATCGATATTAAATTTATCACTGTCTGATTTAATGATCCCTCCCAATAAACTTGCTGCAGTCTCGGCAAATGTTCCGGACAAGTCACTTTGATTAAATCCGTCAGGACTCATAAATGAACCTGTTGACAGCAAATACAAAGCCTGTGTCTGACGAACATCTTTATCATCGAGCTTATATTGAATTTCAGATTTTAAAACATTACTAACCGATGGAAACTGAATATCAAAATTAGGATCCGGACTGGTTAAATCTCCACGTAAACCAATTACAACTTCAACCGGAACCTTCTTATTAAAAGAAGAATTCTCTAAAAGTACCGCCGGATTTGCAGAAGTTTTATAAACCGCTTCCAAATTAAGCTGAGCTTTCATCGGATTTCCTTCCCAAATAATAGATCCTCCTTTTTTTACTGCAAATTTCTTATCGATTAATCCGCCATATTTAAAATTATAAGTTCCTTCATATGCCTGGAAATCCCCCCACATATTAAACTTACCTAATGTATTAATTTTAAATAGTAACGAACCGTATCCTTTACCTTTCATACCGTGACCTGAATTACGATCCAGAATAACTTCTACTTCTGCATCTGGGGTAATATCAAAATCAAACTCTAACTCAAGACCATTGTAATTTCTGGTTTTTTCTACAATCCCGTTTTCTAAATTATATTTTTCTTTAGGTGTCACGAAATGAATCCAGCTGCTTTCTCCAACACTTTGCGCATTATTAATTGGTATTTTAACTTCTGTACCTTTCTCTGATTTCGCATCTACTTTAATAAACAAGCCATCAGTTGGTCCTTTAATACTTGCAGTACCATTGATAAATGCGGTACCAAAATAAGCAGCATCCTCGCTGTCTTTTGTATCTAATGCAAGTAGTCGCTTAGAAGTGATATTTAAATCGAGTTTCCAGTCACCAAAATTATGATGCTCAATAGTTCCGTTCAATAATCCTTTTGTACCATATTTAGTATCTGTTAACTGATTATTTCTAAATAAGAACTTTTCATCTGTTAAATCAATTACAGTTCGGTCACTCAATTCATAATCTGTATTCAGATATGGAATCGTCATTCCTGCCTTTTCCACATACAATCTTCCGTTGATTTCAGGCTTTTTAATATTCCCGACAACCGCTGCATTTCCCGATACCGAACCTCTTACATTAGATATCACCTCTCCACCTACAGTACCTAAAGTTGCCAGATTAAAACCTTCAAGCTTTAAATTCAGATCTAAGAATGTTTCTTTATTTTCTATTGCAAAAGTTCCGTTTGCTTTAAATGACTCCGTAAATCCGTTTTGAATACTAGAGTTTATTGTAAACTTTTTAAAACTTTCATCTCCGGAAATATCAAAATTTAAAGTTCCTAATTCGGTTTTATTCATAACAAGATGATCAATTACCACAGAAGCAGTTGGCTGATACACATCTTTATTTTGCTTGTAATTTATGTTTCCGTTTAAATTACCATCAAAAACAAATTTGGAATTTACAGGTGTAATTTTGTTAATATCTACATTTTCAAAATTCAGGACGAGATCTTTATAATCCTTTCCTTTTATCACCCCATTCAAATCAATTTTTTGATCCTCGTGCGATAAAACAATATTATCTATTGTAAAATTCTTAAAGAACTGATCAAAAACAATCTGATTGTCTTTTTCTGCATTTTCATTTAAATACCATAAATAGTCTTTAAACTTCATCTCAGATTTCTTAATCCCTACAATATTGTTTTTGTTTTTATCGATGGTATGAAATAAATCCAGATTGAAATAATCTTCGCCTTTGTCTCCACCTTTAAACTCTGAACGAACAAACAAAGTATCTTTTGCAGTTACATTAATCAGGTTAAAATCACGAATTTTATAATACGGTGTCTTAATACTATCCAATTCTACATAAGCATTATATAGCGTGTTTTTATTATCTATATTAATACGAATATTATCAAATGTATTTTTGGCAGCCGTTATTTTCTGCGATTTAAATCCAAACTTAAACTCTTGTAAATCTGAATCGATTTTTCCGCGTACAACAGTTGATGAATCAATGTTAATTTCCGGATAAAGCATTTCAACAACCTTATCGTAAACATGAAAATTAAAGCGAAGGAACTGTCCTTTTTTAACTTTATAAGGTTTGTAGTTTGTATAAAGGCTTCCAACAGAGTTCATTACCAACTTATCTAGTTGATCAAAACGGAATTTCCCCACAATTTTTCCATTTACCACATCTGCAGAACTAATTGCAATAGTTCTTAATCGATCTGCATCAAAACTGGAATTAATCGTAATTTCATCAAAAGCATAAGTTGACTTTGGGTTTTGATAAACTGCATCTTTAATATAAATATTCCCCTGAAGGTTTTCAATCGAATTTCCAGACACCTCGACAACTGCATCTCCGTTAAAACGAGAAATAGAATCGTTTATAAATCTAAGTTTTCGCAAATCAGCATTTTCTACATTAATATGAAAATCATACTTACTTTCTCGTTTACTTAAATCAACCAGACCATCAAAAGTCAGACTTAAATTAGGATCATTTACAGAAACCTGACCTTTATAATAAGGCAATTTAAAATTCCCGTTGACTACTATATTATTATAGGTGTAATTATTATAGTCTAATTTTGCAATATCACCTTTTATAATCGTGTTTAGATATTTTTCGGTAAAACCAACACCATCAACATCTAAATTTAATGTTGTTTTTCCAATATCTTTTCTTCCCAGCAATGCCCCGATATTAAAATTATCCAGAATAATATTCCCCGAATAAGACGCCTTATCAATAAAGTCCATATTATTCAAATGAACATCAGCCTCTCCGTTTCCTAAGTCGGTAATCATTTTAAAAGTAGCTTCCAGTGCAGTTACAGAAACTTTGGCTTTACCAGCCATATTAAACTTTCCAATTTTCTGAAGTTCTTTCGGAAGTTTTTTCCCCAGAACATTTGGCAATAAAACGACCAAATTGTCATAACTGGAAATAAGTTTATCAAACTTCCCTTCCATCGAAAACTTTTGTGTTTTATCCCCCAGAAGATTTTTGAAATTAATATTCCCGACAATTCTTGAACCATTGGTATCGCTTAATCTCAAACCACGTAAGTTTAGATTATTTAATGGCCCCTTTAATTTAGTTTTAATTTTAAAATGCTGATTTTTACCTAATCCGTCATAAAAATAACGTATATCATTTGAAGCAATCGAAGCTGAATCAAGCGCAACATCAAACCTTACTTTATCAGTAAAATGAAGAAAATCCTCTACTTTGTAATTCAGAATAGCATAACCATAAATTGAAGATCTTTTGGTTTTGATTGCCAAATTTTCGACTTTAATTTGCTTTTTGGTATAACTAAACTTTCCCGCAAAATTAGAAACGTACAAACCACGATGATCCTGAAACGAAAATCTATGAATAGTCGTATTTACATCAGGCCCATAAAGCTTAAACTCACTTATATAAGCATTTAACTTTGTAAACTCGAGAAATTTGGGAGTTGTTTTGTTTTCATCAACAACAGAAAAAAATCCTTTTGAGATATAGGCATTTCTGGCAGTAAGTAAAAAATGCTTTTTAGATTTTGATGGTTTATCACTTTCAAACAGCTTAACGAACTTGTTTATATTATTTTCGTCTTCGTTTTTATAGGTTTTTAGATTAAAGATTAAACCCGTTAAACGAAGATCTCCAAAGATCAGATCACCATCCATTAATCTTTTAAAACTCAAAATATCTGTTGCAATAATCTCAGATGCTATCATCACTTTTTTGTGATGATCCAAAATCAATACATCTTTTAGTTTTACACCTCCAAAAATATTCACAGCCACTTTTCCAACCGTAATATTAGCATTAAAATCTTCCCGAAGTGAGTCTGTAGCATATCGCGCAATCTTTGTCTGAACGACAGGCAAAGACAGTATGATAGCAAGCGCTAACAAAAGTAAAATTAACCCAATTAAGGTTCTGGATACTATTTTCTTTACTTTTCTGATAGCTGCTTTATTTTAGTTTTCTTTTATAATAATTTTGAACAGGCAAAGAACGCCTGTTTCTGATAAAAATTCTTTAATTTTGGCTTCTCCTTACAATCAAATAAATGTAATAATTTGATTTGTCAAATATAATTCAAAATTTGTGCCTTTATATGCAAAATTCAGAGGTTTTTATTCTTGCCATCGAAAGTTCCTGCGACGATACTGCCGCGGCGGTTCTACATAACGACAAAGTACTCTCAAATGTTGTAGCCAATCAGTTAATTCATAATCAATACGGAGGTGTTGTTCCGGAATTGGCTTCCAGAGCTCACCAGCAAAATATTGTTCCTGTAATCGATGCGGCGCTTCGCAAAGCAAAGGTACAAAAAGAACAGCTAACTGCCATTGCTTTTACACAAGGTCCGGGATTAATGGGCTCTTTATTGGTGGGAAGTTCTTTTAGTAAATCGTTATCGCTTGCATTAAATATTCCGCTTATTGCTGTAAATCATATGCATGCACATATTTTAGCTCATTTTATCGATGAGGAAGGTTTTGACAAACCAGAATTTCCTTTTTTGGCCTTGACGATTAGTGGCGGACACACTCAGATTGTAAAAGTAAACGGCTTCTTTGATATGGAAATTATTGGCGAAACCACTGATGATGCGGTTGGAGAAGCTTTTGACAAAAGCGCCAAAATTCTTGGACTTCCCTATCCGGGCGGCCCATTGATTGATAAATATGCAAAAGAAGGAAATCCAAAAGCTTTTACATTTACAAAACCGAAAGTCCCGGGATTAGATTTTAGTTTTTCAGGTCTAAAAACCGCTATTTTATATTTTATTCAGAAGAATAAACAAGAGAATCCAAATTTCATCGAAGAAAATCTCAACGATATTTGCGCCTCTATTCAATATACTATTATTGAAATTTTGATGGACAAACTAAAACTTGCCGTCAAAGAAACAGGAATCAAACAAATAGCAATTGGTGGTGGAGTTTCTGCAAATTCAGGGATCAGAACAAGATTAAAAGAAAGTGAAGGCAAATATGGCTGGAAAACTTTTATACCAAAGTTTGAATACACAACAGATAACGCCGCAATGATTGGCATTGTTGGGTATCAAAAATATTTATCAAGCCGTTTTGAAGATTCATCTGTGGTTTCTAAAGCGCGAATTCAATTTTAATTATGCAATTATTTTACAATCCTGATATTGACGAAACGACCGAAACTTTTTCTTTTGATAAAGAAGAAAGCCGACATATTATAAAGGTTTTACGCAAAAAAGATTCTGACATTTTACATGTCACCAACGGTTTAGGTTTATTATTCGAAACTGAAATTACTTTAGCTTCAGACAATAAATGTATCGTTAGAATACTTTCGATTACAAAATCTCCTGAACCAAAATTTCGTCTGCATTTGGCAGTTGCTCCAACCAAAATGAATGATCGTTTTGAATGGTTTCTGGAGAAAGCAACTGAAATTGGAATTCAGGAAATTACTCCAATTATCTGTGATCGTTCTGAAAGAAAAGTGATTAATTTAGAACGTTTTGAAAAAATCATTTTATCAGCTATGAAGCAGTCAAATGAAACTTTTCTTCCAAAATTAAATGACGCAATTACGTTTAAAGAGTTTATTAAACAAAAAAATGAAGGTTTACAGTTAATTGCACATTGTGAGGAAACGGATAAAAAATCATTGAAAGAAATTTTGAAGCCAAACGAAAATGTCACATTATTAATAGGACCGGAAGGTGACTTCTCTGAAAAAGAAATTGCTCTTGCTTTAGGAAATAATTTTCAGCCGGTAACTTTAGGAAATACGCGTTTGCGAACAGAAACTGCGGCGGTTGTTGCTTGTCATAGTGTTGTGTTTTTTAATGAAATGCCTAATTAAAGTTTCACGCAAAAATTAAGATTTACTTTGTCATGAAAAAAATATTCTATTTGTTTTTATTCGTTTCTATTTCTTCTTTTTCACAAGAAATCGCTTTACTAAAATACAGTGGTGGTGGTGACTGGTATGCAAATCCAACTTCATTGCCTAACTTAATTCGTTTTTGCAATCTGAATATCAATACCAGAATTAAAGCAAAACCATCAACGGTAGAACCTAGTAATCCTGATTTGCTTTCGTATCCTTTTGTACACATGACAGGTCACGGAAATGTTGTTTTTAGTGATTCTGATGTTACTAACCTAAGAAATTATCTTACTGCCGGCGGTTTTCTTCATATTGATGATAATTATGGAATGGATCAATATATTCGAAAAGAAATCAAAAAAATATTTCCTAATAATAATTTAATCGAAATTCCTGCCAGCCATCCTATTTTTCAAAAGCCGTATCCTTTTCCGAACGGATTGCCAAAAATTCATGAACACGATGGCACCCGCGCTCAGGCATTCGGGATTTTTGTAGAAAACAAACTCGTACTTTTATATACTTACGAATGTGATTTGGGTGACGGCTGGGAAGATCCTGAAGTTCATAACGATCCTGCTAATGTAAGAGACAAAGCCTTAAAAATGGGTGCTAACATTATCAATTATATTTTTACCAACTAATTTTAAATAAAGTGCAGCTTACTCACTACGATAATCAATTTGAAAGAAAAACATTTCCGATAACCCTGATTTGTGATCATATTTACTTTCAGCAGAATATTGGGTCAATATTTAGAATTAGTGAAGCTTTTGGGGTTGAAAATATTATTTTTCTGGGAAAAGACATTCCACTTACACCAAGAAAAATTAACAAAACCTCACGTAGTACACATCTTCATGTACCCCACACTATTATTGAAGAAACCTCTGATGTTGTATCGTATCTAAAAGATAACAACTTTGAAATTATCGCTCTTGAAATTGCAAGTAACAGCAAACCCCTAAAAGAAGTTAGCATTCCTGAGAATCAAAAAATTGCACTTTTATTGGGAAGCGAAATTGATGGAATTTCAGATGAGCTTTTGAAAATTTCACATCAAATTGTTCATATTAATATGTTTGGCAAAAACAGCAGTATGAATGTGGTTCAAGCTGCCAGTATTGCGCTTTATGAAATTACTTCTTTATAAAATTTTTAAAAGTTTTTAACTATAGATATTTTACTACAACAAAACATTACTTTAATTTTATTTTTTTTGGATAAGAGTAATCCATCACTACAAAAGATATACAATTTTACATTGCTAAAGAAGATTTAAAGCTAAGTAAGAAAAATAAACTCTAAAACTCCAAATAAATCAAAAAATTGAACTTTGAAAAATTCCTGCGAAACATCATTTCGACTTTACATCAATTTAATTTGTTGAAATTATCGTTAAAATACACATAATCACGATAAAATGCATAAAATAAACAAAGAAAGAAAAAACTTATTAATATTTTTAACGCTTTTTTTGTAGGAATCAGTATTTGTAAGGGTTTGTAAAATTTCTGACAAAATAATCTTTGTAATATTTTTTCATAATATTTTTTTGTTATAAAATTGCCACATAATTAACCAATTATAATTTTTTATAACAAAAACCCAAATTATTATGAAAAAAATTTTTATTACCGCATTTACAGCATTAGTGCTGTTTTCTTGTCAGAACGACCAAACTGACAGTTCAAATTCTGAAGCAGCAGCAAAAGCAACTCTTCGTACTTGCGCAAGTCAGGATGTTTTAGAAGCTCAATTAAAAGCTGACCCAATGTTGGCAATCAGAATGAATGAAATTGAAGCTTTTACTAACAAACAACTTATGACAGGTCGTTTAGTAAACGGTAAAATTGAAATTCCAGTTGTTGTAAACGTTTTGTACAAAACAACAGCAGAGAATATCTCAAACGCACAAATTCAATCTCAGATTGATGTTTTAAACAAAGATTTTAATGCCCTAAATTCAGATTTCAACAGTGTTCCTGCACTTTTTGCAGGTGTAAAAGCTAATGTAGGAATTACATTTGTTCTAGATCAGGTTATTAGAAAATCGACTACAAAAACTTCTTGGGGAACAAATGATGCCATGAAAAAAACGGCACAAGGTGGTTTAGCACCAACTTCTCCTACTACTAAGCTTAATATGTGGGCTTGTACTATTGGAGGCGGAATTTTAGGTTATGCACAATTTCCAGGAGGAGCTTCTGCTACAGATGGAGTTGTAATTGATTCTAAATACTTTGGATTGTCTGGTTCTGCAAGTGCTCCTTACAACTTAGGAAGAACTGCTACTCACGAAGTGGGTCACTGGATGAATTTACGTCACATTTGGGGAGATGCTAATTGCGGAAGCGACTTAGTTGCTGATACTCCAACTCACAACACTGCAAACTACGGCGTTCCTGCATATCCTCACTACAGTACTTGTTCTGGTACTCCTGTAGAGATGACAATGAACTATATGGATTATGTAGATGACAATGCAATGTACATGTTCTCAAACGGTCAAAAAAGCAGAATTTCTGCAATTTTCACAAGTGGAGGCGCAAGATATTCTTTTGCTCAATAACAGCTAAAGAAATTGTATATAAAAGCGAGATGTAAACCATCTCGCTTTTTTTTGCTTCAATAAAAATTTCCAAAGCTTTTTCCTATATTTATGCTCTAAAACTAAAATATGATAACTTCGAAAATTATTTCAAACGGAATTTTAAGAGCTTTAGCTACCATACTTGTTATCGCGATCGTTTTATATTTTCTGTATGAAATACAAACCGTAATTGTTTACTTATGTATCTCACTAATACTGTGTTTGATTGCGAATCCTTTAGTACAGTTTTTAAAAAATAAATTAAAATTCAGCAACTCACTAGCAGCCACAACCGCTCTTATTTTATTTATTCTGGCAATAGTTGGTTTTATATTGTTATTTGTGCCCTTAATTATTTCTCAGGCCAATAATCTATCTTTATTGGATACCAATAATTTACAAAATCAATTTATTCAGACAGAACGCAGTATAGAAACCTATTTCAATATTCAGCATGTCGATTTGAATAAAGTTTTAAAAGATTCTAAAATAACTTCTATAATAGATTTTACTTATTTTACTGGTTTTCTAAACTCAATTATAGGTTTTATGGCTGATCTTGGAATGGGATTAGTTTCTGTCTTTTTTATTACTTTTTTCTTTATTAAAGATCAGGAGGCATTTAAAGTAAGTGCCCGAAAAATTCTTCCTGACACCAACGAGGATAAAATTTTAAACTCAATCGCAAAAATAAATCATTTCTTAACCCGCTATTTTATTGGTTTACTACTTCAATTAACGGTTGTTTTTATTTTGTATCTTATTGTTTTAATGATTTTTGGAAATAAAAATGCTTTTGTAATTGCCTTTTTATGCGCCATCCTAAATGTTATACCTTATATTGGTCCGATTATCGGAACTATATTGGCCGGGATTTTAACTATGATTAGTTTAATCGGTCAGGATTTTCAATCAGAAATTTTACCAACAACAATCTATGTAATCATAGGCTTTTTATTGGTTCAGGCTATTGATAATAATATTAGTCAGCCCATAATTTCATCAAAAAGTGTAAATTCGCATCCGTTAGAAATATTCTTAATTACTTTAATAAGTGGTATAACCTTTGGAATTGTGGGAATGATTATTGCCATTCCGGTTTTTACAATGGTTAAAGTAATTTTAAAAGAATTTTTTCCTGACAACAAAATTGTCTCCGTATTAACCGAAAGAATTTAACATTGAACACTTCAATTCTGCACCAGAATATTCAGGATTTTATCTCCCAAAATTGTGGTGCATCAATTACAAAATTAGCCCTTCAGAAAAATCCTTTTCCTGAAGTAGACTGGATTTTGATTTTAAATCAGATTGAAGCTAAAACAAAAGCAAAAGAGAAACTACCAACCTGGTTTTCGACTGAAAATATCGTTTATCCCAGTAAAATTTCTATTGAACAAACCTCATCTGAAAAAACTGCAGCTTACAAATCTTCGCTAATTGAAGGCGAAACTATAATTGACCTTACCGGAGGTTTTGGAGTAGATGATTATTATTTTGCAAAAAAGTTTAAAGTTGTTGCCCATTGCGAAATCAATGAAGAATTATCTTCGGTTGTAAAGCATAATTTGCAGCAATTAAATGTAAAAAACTGTTTTTGTTATGCCGGTGATTCTGCTAATATTTTAAAAGAATCTGAAACAAAATGGGACTGGATTTATATTGACCCGTCCAGAAGAAATGATGCAAAAGGCAAAGTTTTCATGCTAAAAGACTGTTTGCCAAATGTTCCTGATTCTTTAGACTTTTATTTTGAAAAAACGAATTCCATTTTAATAAAAACGGCTCCATTATTGGATATTTCAGCAGGTTTGTCTGAATTGAAATTCGTTAAAAATATTCATATTATTGCGCTTGAAAATGAAGTAAAGGAATTACTATTTGAAATTCACAAAAATTATTCAGGCAAAATCAGCTTAAAAACGGCCAATATTCTCAAAGAAAAAACAGAAACTTTTGATTTTATTTTGAATGACGAAAGTGAATTTCTATCCTATCATTTACCTCAGAAATATCTTTACGAACCCAATGCGGCCATCATGAAATCTGGCGGATTTGATGAAGTTAGCTCAGCTTTTAAAATAAATAAGCTTCACAAACACTCTCATTTATATACTTCAGAAGATTTAATTGATTTTCCGGGAAGAACTTTTGAAATCGAGAAGATGATTCCGTTCAGTAAAAATGAGATGAAAACTGAGCTCCTAAATAAGCAGGCTAATATTACAACCCGAAATTTTCCGGAAACAGTAGAAAACATCCGAAAAAAATGGAAAGTAAAAAATGGTGGAAATATTTATTGTTTTTTTACAACTGATAAAAATGATAACAAAATAGTTTTAATTTGCAGAAAAATAACTTAAAAATGAAACAACTAATTACACTAACCTTTTTTCTATTAACGCTTACTGCATTTTCACAAAAACCATGTGAATACAGTGCCAATGTAACAGACTCGATTGGTACTTATAAAATAACAAACGAATATTTAATGAGTGAAAAAAACTTTGGAGCAACTTCAAATTATATCTTTTTCTCACTGGCACAAACAGATGGTTTGCCAACATTAAACTTACAGCTTATTCAAAAAAGCAAAGATTTTATTAAAGCGAAATGCTTTGACAAAAATTCGAGAGTATTTCTACAATTACAAAACGGAAAAGTAGTAACATTAATGCACATCGATCAGGAAAACTGTGGTACTCTTATCCATAATGGAGAATTTGACAATCGTGTAAATACCGGAATTTTCATGTTTATGAAAGATAATTTTGAAGAACTTAAAAAATCACCAGTATCACTTATGCGTATTAAATACCTTACTGACATTGAAGATTATATCGTTAAAAATGAATTGACTTCTGAAATGAATGGCAAGGTCACTAATCCTGACACTTACTTTATTCAGAATATCAGATGTGTTGAATAACTATTTACATTCCCATTTTTGATTGGAAACCTTATCTTTAAGACCTGTTTTTAAATTATAGTGCCACCATTCAGAATCAAAAGAATTGAAACCGTTTTGAATCATTATTTTCTTTAGAAACTTTCTGTTCGATTTTACTCCTTTTGGAAGATCGGTATAATTGTGACTGGCTTTGCTTCCGAAGAAATCAAAAGCGGTTCCCATATCAACTTCTTTACCATTACGATCCACCAAAGAAATATCTACGGCTCCTCCTCTATTGTGGATGGAGCCTTTTTTTGGATCTGCCACATACTCAGGATTGGATACAATCTCCCACATTTTTTTTTGTATTGACAATGGTCGGTAACAATCGTACAATTTTATTTTGAATCCTTTTTTCTTAAAATCATTATTTGCTGCAATAAGCGCCTGAACTGTTTTTAAACGTAAAAAACACTCTGCGCAGTCATAAACTTTGGCTTTTAAAAAATTATCTTCGGTCGCATACTTCATATCATATATAAAATCGGAACTGTAGTCTTTTAAGTTAACAAAAGTAGTATCTGAAATTGTTTCTTTTGTGTGACCTGTATAAGCCTCATTTTGGGCATTTGAAAAAGTGATCCAAAAAAGAGAAACGAAAAGAAATGTGGTCTTAATAAATTGTGACATAACGGGGCTTATTAGAAAATTGAAATTAATCAAAAAAATGCAATCTTTAGTTTAATATCTTCCAATTTTTAAAATTGATACAAAGCAATGCAATAAAAAAGCCATTCTTTTTTCGCAATTACTCCATAATTACCTTTTATTTTAAAACCATCAATTGATGTTTTTTCATTAAATTAGCTCAATAAGAATTTATAAATCAAATATTTAATTCAAAAATTCAGATCCTATGAACAAAAGAACGAAACATTTATTTATAGCTGCATGGAGTGTTTTCATGTTATCTTCCTGTAAAAAAGATGCCATTAAAAGTGTTCCAACAACAGATTCGACTTCAATTATTACCGAATCGTTAAAATCGGATTCTGCAGTAACGCATCCATTAGATACGCTTAGCACTTTGGTAGGCAAAAGTGTGGTTGGAAGTAACTTCTTATCAAAAAGTAGTGTTACCCCGAGATTAAAAACATTACTAGGTTCTAATTACGATGAAATGGTTAAAAACTGGAATACTGAGACTCCTTTTACTAAACAAGGTGATATTTTGCATGCCAGCGGATGCAAACAACACGATTGTAGTACTTATTCTTATGATCTGTTTATTGACACAAAAAACAATAAAATCAACATCTATAAATTCAGTGAATCTAAACTAACTGTTTTTGCAGAAGATAATTTTAAAATTGTCCTGAAAGACTCTCTTCTGCAAGATTTAAATGCAAAAATGAGTGACGTAAAGAGTAAAGAGTAAAAAAGCGGTTTTCACCGCTTTTTTATATTAGAACTATCAACCTCTAAATTTCTCCTAAATTCATGATATTTTCCTGAACTCCTTTATCTCTTAACATTCTGAAATGCGAACGCACGGCATGATAAAACGGATAGGAAGTGTACGGAAGATCATATTCTTCTGCATAGCGCATAATAATTGGAGTGATATAAGGATAATAGGTATGGGCGACACCAGGAAAAAGATGATGCGCAACATGATGGGTAAAACCTCCGTATAAAAAATTGGCAAGTTTGCTATTAGTACTAAAATCTTTGGTTACAATCATTTGATGCATTGCCCATGTATCAGAAAGATGTCCCTCCTCATCTGTCCCCGGAAAATGCGCATCTTCGTCTACATGTGTCGATACTAATGCCACAACTCCTAAAGCGCTTCCGCACAAATGCATGGCAAACCAAGCTCCTAAAATCATATACCAAGGCTGATTTAAGAGCCACATAGGTATAAAAAGCATATAAATCAGATTTATAATTTTAGCCACAAATAGCTTATATACTTCAATCGTGGGGATTTTATCCACTACTTTTTTGACGTAATTATTCTTATTTCCAAAGAAGTCTTTAAAATCACGAATATAAATCCAATTAAGACTGTATAGCGGATATATCATCCACATATAAATGTGCTGATATTTGTGATAATTGAACAATGGACTATTGGGGAATATCCTGATTATATCACTTTGTTTGATATCGATATCCCAATCTGGTACATTTGGATATGCATGATGAAGATTTATGTGTCTACGGGTCCAAAGCCAGTGATTTCCTCCAAAAAGCTCCAGAATATACATAAATCGCTCATTATATACCGGTTTTTTAAAAAGTGCACCATGCGCAGCATCGTGAAAGGCATTTATAAAAAGCACAATCATGGTAATACCACAGAGAATGTAAAAAAGAAATAATAATGAAGTACTGTTTCCAAACAGTAAAATACAGGAGTAAAATAAAAAATAGAGAGTTACAAGTCCTAGAGACTTAATAATGTTCAACAGGTACAAGGATGAATTTTGTAAAACAGTCTCGTTCACTTCTGTGCGCAACTTTTTAAAAAAATCATCGGTACCAGCTTTTACGTAAACTGGGCGTTTTAATTTTTCCATGCTATTTGGTTTTGCTAGAAATTCTTACACCAAATTTAGCAAAAAAAAGATAAAACACATGGCTCCAAAAGATTAGATAATAAAAAATATTTTCTTATTTTTAAATCTTTATAAGGAGAGCATTAAAATACCAAAAACAGTAATCTATTCTGTAAAGTTTTTATTCTCCAGCTGTAATCGTATTTTATGAATACGTTCTTCGATTTCTACTAAATCGTTAAGAATGTTTTTCTTCTCATAAACAGCGGCAGGTTCATTAACCATATCCTGTTCATTTTCCGGAGCGAAAAGATCATTTAGATCTACATCTGGAAAGTTTCTGCTTAAACTCAGTAAAAACTCAGATCCAATACTGGCAGTTCCGTGAAAGTACCGTCCAATCATTGCCGGACTAAACCCTAAGATTTCACCTACCTCCTTTTGTTTCAATCCCTTAGCTCTAAAGAATTTGCTTAATTTTTCGTTATATGTCATTATTTGAAATCATTATAAAATGTATTTAGAATACATTATTTAACACTAAAATATGTTTAAAATATAATATTATTCCTACATTTACATTAATAAAAGAAAGATTAAATTATAAATAGCAAATATATGTCAAAATTAATCAAAAATAGCAATTTAAAGGAAGATAATTCTCACAATACAAAAGCTTATGAGTTTATTGACCAGCACTTACCTGCCACATATGTCGACTTAACCATTTGCTACTTAATAAAAAAAGGTCAGACAGTCCCAAACAAAGCCCTAATCAGGAATGTAAGAAATAAAACCATTTTCAGGAATGACATTTTGCTAGCATTAGTTGAAGTTGCTCTAGAAAATAAAGAGGCGATTGAAAGAATTAAGCTTTTAACTTCTTTTGATAAGGAATAAAACATCTTTGAACCAACTAATTATTTTATGCTCCGTAAAAAATAAAGAAATGCAAAAGAAAAACAGACCGAAAAAATACGAAGTCCGACAAAAATCGAAAACAACAAATGTAAATACTAATAATAAGTTTTCTATGTATGGAATAACTCCCGAAGAATACAAAGAAGGAATTGCAATTCATGCAAAATGCTTTAATCAAATAAAAAAAGTGAAGCCTTTATTCTGAATAAAAATAAGAATGGTCAACATTCAATCTGACCATTCTTATTTATTGTTTTTCTTGACTATAATCTTTTACTTATTCCTATAGATTCATAAAACACTCTGGTTTTAATCTCCGGTTTATCAAAATTCTAACTTTATTCAATCTTCAGAGCATACCATCCAAAAGTTCGCAGTCTTATTTTAAAGAATGAATCCGGCAGTATTTGATCTACTTTTGTCCATGCACCTTCCATCAGTTCTTCTGCTTCTTTTCGGCATGCATCAATGGCTCCGCAATCCTGTAGTAAAACAATTACAGATTCTATTACATTTTGTTCCTTAGGCAAAGCCTGAATTGTTGTCCATACATACTCACGTTTATCAAAAGGCAACAGATTCATTGCTTTTGCCACCGGCATAGTTATTTTTCCGGCTGTAATATCTTCTCCTTTATCTTTGAGATTACCGTCATAACCCTGTAAGTTCAATACATCATCCATTATCTGATAAGCCACGCCAATAGCCTCAAAAAAATCGCCAAGCACCTCTATTTCTTCTGGTTTTCCGCCTCCAATTATTCCACCCATTTTGGCTAATGTACAGGCTGGCGCAGCTGTTTTTAAACGGTGTGTAGTATAAATTCTTTTTTCAAGTAAACTGCTGTCTCCGTTTTTTACTGCATCTGGCATCAGCAAATGAAATCCGCTAATGTCCAGCGCCTGACCTGCATGAGCTGCACGCATCATTTCAAAATAAAGTTCATATACTTTTAATCGAATATGTTCTGGCAGTTTAGGTTCTTGTGTAAACAACTCACCAATAAAATAACAAACATTGCCCGTATTAATTGCGAGTGCCTCACCATAAAGATGATGCAGCGCTACTCCTCCCCTACGTGTATCGGACTTATCCTGTACATCATCTACAATTAATGAGCCTGTATGTATTAACTCAGGCATTGCAAGCCAATCGATAAATGGTTGCGAGTTACCACCAACAATGTCTATACAGGCCAGAAAAACATAGGATCTCCAGGCTTTTTTACTTCGATCAACAACTTCTCTAACAGGTTTAATTACAGAAGAAATATATTGTTCCTTATCTGCCGCACTAAAAAAGGAAACGCCCAGCGCACTATTAACAAGTCTGTTAAACTGCTCATCATTTGGCGCTAAAGGCAGTAAAGATTCTATTGATTTCTGTGTGGTTTTACCAATCGCTTTTAAAAAACTTTCGACACTTTCTTTAGTATTAAAACCATTTCTCTCAATATAACCAACTCCGGAAACTTCAGAATCATTAAACCTTCCTGTCACATTTACACTACCTTCCCATATTGCAGGAGCAGAAAGGACTGTAATGAATTCCTGTTCCGGAAAACTAGCTGTAACAGAAAGTGAAAGATTAATACCTGGTATTTCCAATCTCCAGGAAACAGGATAAGATACAAAGGTTTTGGTGCTTGTCCAGTAATCTACCGGACTAAATGAAAAATCGTCCTTACTAATCCTGTGACCATCCGGATCAATAATAATCATAACGCCACCAGCCGGGCTTCCATTATTAGTATTATCAAAAAGATCATAGCCCGAAATCTGATAACCATTCTCTAATTGCAATGCTACCCAATTCCAGGCCATATCACGATTAAATTCAAAAAAAGTATCTTCATCTGCCGGTCTGCTAAATTCATGATCATACCAACCGTTTCCCTTTACTTCATAGATTGTATTATCAATAATAATCTCACCACTCACCGCACACTTTGGAATGAAATAATAAAACATATCCTCCTTTCTAATCCCTCTTACCATTCCGTCATTTCCGTGTCTGATTGGTTTTGTTAAAGGAATAAAATTAAGTGTGCAGACAATCTCATTTAAAGCATTTTCAAGCTTTAAATGATAATGCCCATTCTTCCCTTTCTTAAAAGAATTTTCATCATACTCCAGCAAAAGATTTTTTAATCCTACATGAGCAGGTTGTTTTAGAACTCTGTCGGGCATGGGTACATTTCCCTTTTCATATACTTCTTTTAATGCACGTCGTATTAATTTACTTCCAACATTCTTATCCTTATTTTTCATAATAATCTTTAACCCTTCTGATGGCATCAAAGGATCAACCAGAGAATCTGCATAATATTTTTCATTGGAAATATCAGATAAAGACCAAATTACCGAATGCGTATAGACACTATCATTTGGCTCCGAATCTTTGGCTATTGCTAATCTAAAAAAAGAAGCAAAAAGGGAGAATCTTTTACCCTCTTTTGAAATAACATGGCAGTTTTGGTACCACCATTCGATTACCGATCCTTTATGTGGCAGATCATGAAGTTCCAAATCAATTGGCCCATCAATTGGCCATGTTGAAGGATAATCATCTAAAAAAACATCTAAATTAGTTTGTTGTGCATTGGTTTCTTTTTCCATAATGTCTCTATAAATTAAATTATTAACAATACTTTATTTTTTAACCTGCTTATAAGATTTTCATTAAACTTACCTGACCAACCCTATCTCACATCCATTTTAAATAAACTTTATTCAAAAAAAATAATAAAAATAGTACAAATGTATCATCTATTTATTGCTAACATGAATTTTAACACATTGAAAAACAATAAATTAAACACAAAACAACAAATTCTTAATAAAGAAAAACAAAAGAAGTTTTTTTGAACTGGATCAAACTTTAGTTCTCCGATCAATTGCAAATTTTAAAACAAAGTCTGCTATTTTTACTGATCTCGATCTCAGTTTTCCTTTAAAAACCTTCGTCGTAAATCATTTAAAACCGGAACATATTCTGAAATCGATAGAAATACATTTTCAGAAAAACTAAAAAACACCATTGCTTACATACTTGAAGATTCGCAGACAAACAATCTGATTTATAACTACCTAAAAGACAATCCTGTATTTAATATAGAAAAGGTTTATATCAAGAATTTTTGGGGTAGAAAGAGCCTGTAATGACATTTTAATATATGTGATAAAAAAAAGCCACTCGATTGAGTCGCTTTTGTTCTGAACGCAGTAAGATTTCAAACCTTCGACCGTCCCGATTAAAAATCGGGATGCTCAATCCAGCTGAGCTACTTCTTCGATTCTTTTATTAACTTTTCAACTCGTATTCTACTTTTCCATTTTTTGACTTCCAATTCACGTTTATAAGCTAATGATTTGGTTTCAAATTCTTCAAAGTAAATTACAATCCAATCTTTCGTTTTTCCAGTAAAACCAAAATGGTTTGATAAATGTTTACGTAATCTTTCTTGTAAAGATTCAGATGTATGACCTATATAATATTGATCTAAAGATTGTGAGTATAAAATATAGAAAAAACTTATTTTACTTAAAATTTCGCCAAAACAAAAAAGCCACTCGATTGAGTGGCTTGTTGTGATCCCAGAAGGATTCGAACCTTCGACCTACGCATTAGAAGTGCGTTGCTCTATCCAGCTGAGCTATGGAACCAATAAGATTTTTATAAAAAAACTCTTAAAAAAAGTCGGGGTGGCAGGATTCGAACCTGCGGCCTCCTGCTCCCAAAGCAGGCGCGATAACCGGGCTACGCTACACCCCGAAGGCAAAATTAAGCGGAGAGACAGGGACTCGAACCCTGGCGACGGTTACCCGTCGACAGATTAGCAATCTGCTCCATTACCGCTCTGGCACCTCTCCTTGCTCAAGAAATTGCTTTCTGTTTTGCGAGTGCAAATGTAAGGCAACATTCCATATCTCACAACTATTTTCGTGCTTTTTTTTATCTTTTTTTAAACTTTTTTTTAAAACACTTCACAATCAAACAAATAGAAAAAATAAAATTTTCATTAAATTTTAAAATTTACTCGTTTCAACACAAAATTTGAATTTATTCAAATAAACAGTAAATTTGCTAGATTAACTATTATAAACAGAAAATGAACAAAAGAGTTGTTATCGTTTCTGCCGTTAGAACACCTATCGGAAGTTTCATGGGAGGTTTATCTACCGTACCCGCACCAAAATTAGGCGCTGCCGCTATAAAAGGAGCCCTTCAAAAAATTAACCTGGACCCAAAATTAGTTGATGAAGTTTTCATGGGCAACGTAATTCAGGCTGGAGTTGGACAAGCTCCTGCACGTCAGGCAGCGCTTTTTGCCGGTTTGTCTGAAGAAGTTGCTGCTACAACAGTAAACAAAGTTTGTGCTTCGGGAATGAAAGCAGTTATGTTTGCTGCGCAGGCAATTGCATGTGGAGACGCTGAAATTGTAGTTGCGGGCGGAATGGAAAGCATGAGCTTAATTCCTCATTACGTACAAATGCGTGCCGGAAACAAATTTGGTCCTGCAACTATGCTTGACGGAATGCAGAAAGATGGTTTGACAGATGCTTACGATAACAACGCAATGGGAGTTTGCGCTGATTTATGTGCAACTGAATACAACATCAGCCGTGAAGAACAGGATGCTTTCGCTATTCAGTCTTATGAAAGAAGTGCAAAAGCATGGGATGCCGGAAAATTTGATAATGAAGTGGTTCCTGTCGAAGTACCTCAAAGACGTGGTGAACCGGTTATATTTTCAAAAGATGAAGAATATACTAATGTAAAATTAGATAAGATTCCTTCTTTAGGTGCTGTTTTTACAAAAGACGGAACCGTTACTGCTGCAAATGCTTCTACTATCAATGACGGAGCCGCTGCATTAATTTTAATGTCTGAGGAAAAAGCTACAGCATTAGGTTTAAAACCTCTTGCATACATAAAAGGCTATGCCGATGCCGCACAAGAACCTAAATGGTTTACAACAAGTCCTGCAAAAGCGTTACCAAAAGCTTTGGACAAAGCCGGAATCTCAATTTCAGATGTTGATTATTTCGAATTTAACGAAGCTTTTTCTGTGGTTGGTTTAGCTAATTCAAAAATCTTAAAGCTTGATAACGACAAAGTAAACGTAAACGGTGGTGCAGTTTCTTTAGGACATCCGCTTGGTTGTTCAGGAGCCAGAATTATTGTAACTTTAATAAATGTTCTGGAGCAAAACAATGCAAAAACCGGAGCTGCTGCAATCTGTAATGGTGGTGGTGGTGCTTCTGCAATTGTTATTGAAAGAGCTTAAACAATATCATACAAAATTAGGAGTTATTGTTTTTTAATAACTCCTGATTTTCAACTAATAAATTACCTTAAATGTTCGGAATTTGCAATCTAGCCATAGTACCCGTTCGATCTGAACCAAGTGACAGAAGTGAAATCGTTACACAATTATTGTTTGGCGAACATATCGAAATTTTAGAGCGTCAGAATCAATGGGCGCGAATAAAAATTCAATTTGATGACTACGAAGGCTGGGTAGATTCTAAGCAATATCAGATAATTTCTGAGGCTCATTATAAGCAATTAAGCAACGAAGCGATCATACTAAACGCTGATTTAATTGATTATATCACAGCACCTGATAATTTATTACTTCCAATTCCATTAGGAGCTTCATTATCGTTTTTAAACAATAATGAAATCAATACTTCAAATTTTGATTTTGAAGGAACAAAAACCAGTGGCATTAAACCAAAAAGTGCTATTATAAGTACTGCATTCATGTATCTGAATGCCCCTTATTTATGGGGAGGAAAAACACCATTTGGCATTGATTGTTCCGGTTTTACACAAATGGTTTACAAACTAAATGGTTACAAAATTCACCGCGATGCTTCACAACAAGCCCTTGAAGGAGATTCTTTGAGTTTTATTGAAGAAAGTGAACCGGGAGATTTAGCCTTTTTTGATAACGACGAAGGAAACATTATTCACGTAGGCATCATAATGGAAAACAACTATATCATTCACGCAAGTGGAAAAGTACGTATTGACCGTCTAGACCATACAGGAATTTATAACCCGGAAATAAATAAACACACGCATAAACTACGTGTGATCAAAAAGATCATTTAAAAAACACAAATTGCACGAATTAACACAAATTAAAAATCTTTTTAATCAGTGTAATCAGTGGCAAAAAAAATAGTGTGAATTCGTGTTTATGCACTAATACGAATCGTCTTTCTAAATTCTGAAGGACTATTTCCTTTCTGTTTCTTAAAGAATTTATTGAAGTGACTTTCATCGGTAAAACCAAATTCATACGCAATTTCGTTGATTCTCTTATCACTGAATTGCAAACGATGCTCGATCAGTTTCGTTTTATAATTGCTGATATATTGCTGCATGGTTTCATCTGCATGCTTTTTAAAATAACGTCCTAAATACGTGTTCGAAATTCCGAAATAATCACTTATAGACTCTGCCTTAATCTTTTCGGGATAATAAATATTCGTTTGAATATACTGCAAAATATCCATCGCTTTAGCTTCAGTTCCCACATTTACCTGTTCCGGTAAATACTTCGCAATATTTCTGGCAACGATAATAATCAACGTATTAACCAATTGCTGAATCAATTCCTGATTGT
This sequence comes from Flavobacterium sp. N2038, assembly GCF_025947185.1. Lineage (NCBI taxonomy): Bacteria > Pseudomonadati > Bacteroidota > Flavobacteriia > Flavobacteriales > Flavobacteriaceae > Flavobacterium > Flavobacterium sp. N2038. The sequence goes on along the minus strand of NZ_CP110001.1, from coordinate 2,171,024 downwards.
AAACATCTTTATCATTATGCTCTCGGCAAATCGCTTCAATCATTACTTTAACCAAACATTTATCAGCATCATTTTTTAAAATACAGCCCGGCTGATGATTGGCATTTTGCAAAATATACTCCAATCGTTGAATGTTTTCATTTTGAAGACTTGAATTCTTCAAATAAATATCATTAAACCTCAAAAAGAAAAATTTCGTTTTCGTTTCGATCGTAAAATTATGACAATCCTCAGGTGTCAATAAAAACATATGTCCAGCATCATATTCGAAAATATTTTTATTAATACACTGCCTTCCTGTTCCACTCAAAATATAAACCAATTCAAAGAAATTATGACGATCTCCAACATCCGGATATTCATCTAAAGTTTCAAAGGAAACAGTAAACGGTTCGTATAAATTTTCTTTTTTCATGAGACTCTAAATTATTTGAAGTTGCAAATTTACATAAAAAAGACAAATATATACAAGTTAACACTCTTAAAAATGGTATAATTTTGCCAAGTGAAATTTAAGATTCAAAATACAACATTATGGAATATAGAAAATTAGGCAATTCGGAATTAGAATTATCAACAATAACTTACGGCGCATTTGCCATTGGCGGAAACATGTGGGGCGGAAACGAAAAGAAAGATTCAATCGATTCAGTTCGCGCTTCTATTGATCACGGGGTAACCACAATAGACACTGCACCTTTCTACGGATTTGGTTTAAGTGAAGAAATGATTGGCGAAGCGATAAAATCTTACGATCGCTCAAAAATACAATTGTTAACCAAGTTTGGTTTAGTTTGGGATGGAAGCAACAACGGAAAAGGTGATTTCTTTTTTGATGCTGATGATAATGGTAAAAAAATGCCCATTTATAAATACTCATCAAAAAGCAATGTTATAAAAGAAGTTGAAGAAAGTTTAAAACGTCTTAAAACCGATTATATCGACTTATTACAAATTCACTGGCCAGACAGTACAACGCCAATTTCTGAAACTATGGAAGCCGTTGAAACATTGGTGCAGCAAGGAAAAATCAGAGCGTTCGGAGTAAGCAATTATAACATTTCTCAAATTCAGGAAGCACAAAAAAACATTCAGTTAGCTTCAAATCAGGTTGCTTATAGCATGCTAAACCGTAAAATTGAAGAAGATTTAATACCGCTTACAATTGCAGAAAACATTGGAATTATAGCTTACAGCCCAATGGAAAGAGGTTTACTAACCGGAAAATATTTTACAGACAGTAAGTTAAAAGAAAACGATCATCGTAATGGTTATTTTGGTCAGTTTGATCTTAAAAAAGTTAAAACTTTGGTTGAAGAATTAAGCTCACTGGCAAATGCAAAACACATTTCAATTTCGCAATTGGTTTTACGCTGGACTACTTTACAAAAAGGAATTTCGATAGTTTTAGCCGGAGCAAGAAATGCAGAGCAAGCAATTTCAAATGCCAAAACAATGGATTTCGATTTATCAGCTTCAGAATTGGAATTTATTAATCAGGCAATTTCGAAATTAAAATAATTTCCTTAACACATAGAAACATAGTTATATGTGAGAAACCAGTTTCTTTCAATCCCCTTTTTCAAGAAAGAAAAATCTATGTTTCTATGTGTTTAAAAAAAATCTCAAAACTTAAATAATTTAGAATTTGGGCGTGTTTCGCCGCGGCGAACCGGGCTATCCGCTAAATCTTTTACTTTTTAAAGAAAAAAGTAAAAGGATATCGCTCCTATCCCTCACGCATCCATTTTCAAAAGAAACAATAATTTTAAAATGAAAAAGATATTTATAATCAACGGAGGACAAAAATTCGCACATTCAGGAGGACAATTCAATCAAACCGTTCAGGACTGGACAATTGAATTCTTTTCTAAAAACAACAACTACGAAATAAAAACAACACATATCGAAAACGAAATCGACCTTCAGGAAGAAGTAGAAAAATTCGTTTGGGCCGATTTAATTATTTATCACACGCCAGTTTGGTGGTTTCAAATCCCGAATCTTTTCAAAAAATATATCGATGATGTTTTTACACAAGGGCATAACAACGGGATTTACAAAAGTGACGGAAGAAGCCGCGTAAATCCGGATATCAATTACGGAACCGGAGGACTTTTACATGGACGCAAATACATGCTCACAACAAGCTGGAATGCTCCAAAAACAGCATTTACGCTTCCGGGAGAATTCTTTGATGAAACTTCTGTTGATGATGGCGTTATGTTTGGTTTTCATAAAATGAACAAATTCACTGGAATGGAAAAAGTAAACGGATTTCATTTTCATGATGTCGAAAAAGGTGCAACACCAGAAAATATTATTATCTTTAAGAAAGATTATACCAAACATTTAGAAGAAACCTTTAAAACTTTATAATCATGATATCGATCACTGCCATCATTAAAAGTAAAAAAGAAAACATTCAACAGCTTCAGACTTTACTGAACGATCTGGTTACCGAAACCAGAAAAGAAAGCGCCTGTGTACGTTATGATCTTCACCACTCAGATAACGTTTTTATTATTTGGGAAGAATGGAAAGATCAAGCCGGTTTAGATCTTCATAACAATCAATCACATTTACAGGATTTTATCGCCAAAAGTGAAAATTTTGTCTCTGCTCCTATACAGGTTTACAAGACATCTCAGGTTTTATAAGTTCTTTTTAGCCACGAATTCACGAATTATTCAATTATTTTGCGGTTAGATTTTAAAAATAAAATTCGTGAATTCGTGGCTATAAAATCATCCATAAAAACACTAAATTACAGTTCTTTACCTATTTAAACATGAGTAACTATCATCTCGCTGAAATTAATATTGCCAGAATGAAAGGAGTCGACATCAACGATCCTATCATGAAAGAATTTGTAGATAATTTAACGTTTATTAATACTTTAGCCGAAAACAGCTCGGGTTTTATCTGGAGATTAAAAGATGACAGTTATAATGCAACAAAACTGAATCCTTACAATGATGAACAAATTATCATCAATGTATCGGTTTGGGAAAATATTGAAACTTTGGAGCACTATATGTACAAAACCTTTCACAGCGAATTTTTAAAACGTCGTAAAGAATGGTTTCTGAAATTCGGAAAGGCACATACTGCAATGTGGTGGATCCCAAAAGGGCATGTTCCAACTATGGAAGAAGCAGTCGAAAAATTAGACTATTTACAACAAAATGGTATTTCAGAAGTCGCTTTTGATTTTAAAAATATATTTCCTGCACCGAAATTAAAAAACGTTTCAGAAATAAAATAATACTCATAAAAAAAGAGACTGTATCTAAACTAAGATACAGTCTCTTTTACATTATTCTAAAATTACTTCTTTATAATTTTCTGATTATAAGTTTTCTTTCCTGATGAAGTTACATTAAGAAAATATACTCCTTTTGCTTTTCCGGATAAATTAATGGCTTTATCCATATTATTTTCTCCTTTAAAAGTTTCAGTATAAATCATTTTCCCTGCAGCATTATGAACCGTAACCGTATAATCATCTACAGAAGCTGGTGTTAACAGGTAAAATATATTCTCAAACGGATTTGGATAAACCTGAACTCCTTCTAGATTAATTACTTTTTTCTGTTTTGTTACTGCTAAATTTGGTCCGTTATCAATTTTTAAATTATCAAACCAAATTCGGGTTCCATATCCTGACGTATTTTTAATTTTTACCAAAACATTCTTTTGATTTTTTACAATACTTAAATCAATTTTTTCAGTCCTCCAGTCAGAATTCTGAGTCGGAATCCAATCGTTGGTTTCGTTGGCGCCAGTTGTTGCCGGATCATCCTGAATTGCTGGCGAAACAGTCTGTAATTGTATTTGATTTTTAGAATACACATTTGTCCATGTTACCCCACAATCTGAAGATACCAATATATCTATTTTATCCGGAGCAGGAGTTGGATCAAAAGCATTTAAATATTGTGTGTAAGCCAAATCAAAATACAAAAACGGAGTTGCAGAAGAAGAAAAATCCATCGCTTTTAAAATCAACTCGTCAATCTTGCCAGTAGGATTATCAGCATTATTGATTACCAGACAAGACAGATCTCCTTTACCTGCATCAGAACGTTTCTCCCACGCAATAGCATCTTTATCCGGATTAATAACTTCCCAATCCTGAATAGGGAAACTTCCTTCAAAATTTTCTAAAAAAGGAACACTATTTTTGCCTTTTACAACCACTACACCTGTTTTTTGCATAACAGATCCTGTTCCGTAAGAATTAGAAGCAGTCAAAGTTACATTATAAGTTCCTGGCGTGTTATATACTATCGCAGGCGTTTTGCTTGTCGAAGTAACTGGTATACCTCCCGGAAATGACCAGTTCCATGATGTTGGTTCTCCTGTAGAATTGTCTTTAAATGCAATTGGCAAGTCGCTGCAAACCCTGTCACTTTCTATTACAAATTCTGAAATTGGAGCTTCCTTACTATCAAAAGTAAACTTGATATTATCAATCCATATTCTTGATCCGTAACCTGAAGTGTTTTTAAATTTAAACAAGACATTTGACGATCCTTTAAATTTTGACAATAAGACTCTTTCAGTTCTCCAATGTGAATCTGTGCTCGGAACCCAATTATTTGGATCTGTACTTACAAATGTTTCCAATTGAGTGTGTGTCTTTAAATAAACACTTTCCCATGTCAATCCACAATCTTTTGACACGAGAATTTCAAGAACATCAGGACTTTCCGTATCAAATTTAGCGTAGGCAACATCAAAAGAAAAATCAGTTACTCCAACTGATAAATCAACAGGTTTTAGAATAATTTCGTCGACCTCTCCTACCTTATCATTATCGGCATTATTCATTATCATACAGGAAGAAGAATTGCGTCCGGCACCTGTACGTTTTTCCCACGTTAGTTTATTATCCGGGTTAATGATTTCCCACTCTGCAGGAGGAAATGAGTTCTCAAAGCCTTCTGTATAAGAAACTCTGTCTGGATCTACAATTGTTATATAATTATTTTTGGTAAGTGTTGTTCCTGCCCCATTTGCATTTGTGGTTGAAAGTGTTACTGCATAAGAACCCGGAGAAGCATAAGTTACTACTGGATTTTTATCTGTAGAACTAGACGGTATTCCACCCGGAAAAGACCAATTCCAAGAAGTAGGATTTCCTGTTGAAACGTCCAAAAATGGAGCTACAACACTCTTACATCGTGTACCTCTAATATTTGAAGCAAAATCAGAAACCGGAGTTGCAGCTTGCGTAATCGCAACATTCACATTGTCGATCCAAATTCTGGTTCCATAACCTGATACATTTGCAAAGCGAATAGAAACATTACTATTTCCCTGATAAGCACTAAGATCTACAACTTCTTTTCTCCAATTAGCATCAGTGGTAGGCACCCAATTATTTGCCAAAGCGGTTGGTACTTGTGTCGTCTGTAAAACAGTATGCGTTTTAGAATAAACATCGGTCCAGTTCAGTCCGCAATCTGTAGAAACCTGTACTTTTAAAACATCCGGACTTACATCATCAAATTTGGTATAAGCAACATCAAAATACAACTGACTATTTTGTCCCGCAGTCAAATCAAAATAAGGTAAACGAATGTAATCTAAAGCTCCCGATACAGCATTATCTGCATTATTCATAATCATACAAGAAGTATCATTATGCCCGGTCCCTTTTCGTTTTTCCCATGTTAATCCATTATCAGGATTTGTAATTTCCCATCCCAGAGGAGGAAAAGCACCAGTAAAACTTTCGACCAAATTTACCGTCGATTTTTGATCAACTTCAATATAATTTGCAACTTGTTTTGTGTTTGTTCCCAGAGAATTTGTCACCTCTAATGTCACCTTAAATTTCCCGGAAGTATTATAAACAACCGTCGGATTCAAATCTGTAGAAGTAGCCGGAGTACCTCCTTCAAATGTCCAAACACGGGAAACTGGTAATCCTAAAGAGCGATCCTTAAACACAATGGCTTTTCCGGAACATATAGATGTTGTACTGGCACTAAAATCAGCAACAGGAGAAGACTCCATTACTCCAACTGCAACAAGATTACTTTCCTGCCATAAAACTCCACGCGGATAATTTGCTACAGAAGTATCATCTAACCAATACGTCATTGCATTAGTCTGATCTTTGGTAAACATATTCTGGCAATCTGTATTGTAATCCATATGATTTTCTGCATTAGGATAAACTCCACAACTGTTTAATACGTTTCTGGCACAACCTTCGGCAACTTTTGTTGGAGGTGTATCAGCCATACCATCATTTACAGGATCACAATCATCCTGAAAAGTATGTTTTAGACCAAAATAATGACCAAACTCATGTGTCATTACTTTTGCAAAAGTAGCACTGGAGTGAGATCCACATGTACTTCCAATATATCTGTGATTATATGCTACACGCGGAATTGCATCCTGAATAGGCAAAAATGCATGTCCTGAACCAACAGATCCTTGTCCAGTATTTGGCTCATCGACCACTATAACATCAAGATAATACCTGTTGTTTTTTCCATACCATATATAGTCAAAAATTTTATTGTCATAACCATCTACAATATGTGCCTCCGGATGCCAGTCTAAACCGGCAATCTCTAATGGATTTCCATCGGGATCAACGGTGGCCAAAACAAACTGAATATTCAATTTACTTTTAACACCATTAAAACGCGGATCTGTTGTAGCATACTCCGGAAACAGGCCATTAAAATCTTTGTTAACCGTAAGTAATGCATCATCAATTCTACATTTCATTTGCTCTTTTGTAAAAGCATTGTTAACATTTGTTCCGTCAGCGAGAATATGAAATATTACCGGAATAATATAAGGAGCTGAATTCATTTTACTTGAACTCCCTTTTTTCCAGGTTTTAATTTTTGATAGCGATTTCACAAAAGCTGCTTCCTCCTTTTGCGATAACTGGGTTCCGCATCGCGTTGGGTTCTGTGCAAAGGCCACACAGAATTGAAGCAGAAAAACTGCAGTAAAAAAATAGTTTTTTTTCAAAATAATGGTTTTTAGGTTAGTTGTTCTTGTTAGCACATATAAATTCTACTAAAAGCGTTGGTTTTACTTTCTCTTTTGTATACTTTATATGGAATACTTTTTTTTGATAAAACTATTTAACTAACCCGCAAGAAATTGATATTATATTATTGTAAAACAATTATATATTAACTACTTTTTTACTTAATATTAAATTTAAACATAAAAAAATAATCATTTTTCACTATTTTTTACTAAAAAACAATATAATTAAAAACTACTTAATTCCACCAAAAGCCCCAAAACACATGTTCTTATGTAAAATTTCAACCGTTCTAAAACCCACTTTCTTCATCAAATCCAATTGATAATTCATTGATCTTGGTGAATCTTCTTTTTCTATATAATCTAATACTTTCCTGCGATACTCTTCTCCTCCTATTCCTTCCAAATAATCTCCATAACGCTGCCAGGTATATTCATTCAACAATTCGGTATCCTGTGTGATTAAATCTGAAATCATCAAACAACCACCCGGTTTCAACAATTTAAACAATTTTGCAAAAGTTGTTTCCCAATCCTGATCATCGCGCAAATGATGCAAAACCGCGCCGGCCAGAATAATATCAAAACTATTTTCTTCTAAATCAACTTCTCTGATATCACCTTGTTTTATTCCGACTTTTCCATTTGTTACTGTCGAAACTCTTTCAAAAGCCCGATCCAACATTGGCAAACTCAAATCGACCAAAGTGCAGTTTAAATTTGGCAATTTAGACAACATCATTAAAGTGTAATTTCCTGCTCCGCAGCCTACATCCAAAACATGACTCGCATTCGGAACAATACGCTTTGAAGCTTCTGTAATTAATTCTAAAGAAATAGTAGCATCGATTGTTGCTACCTGTCCGGTTTCTAAATTTGAAAATCGTTCGACATCATTGTCAAATCGTTCTTTGATTTCTGCAATAGTTGATTTATTCATAGCTTTTGTTTTTTTATCTCTCGCAGATTAAACAAATTGAGCGAATCTTTTTGCTATTATATGATCGGGATATTATTATGATTAAGATGATTTATCTAAAATTAATAATCTGCTACATCTGCCCTATCTGCGAGAGGCTTATTTATTTTAAAAAGTTATAAGTTTTTGTTATGAGTTATTCGTTACAACTCTCTCAATTCTAACGCTTCACTTCTAACATTTAACTTAAAACCAAAACTACCTCTTTCATAAATACTTTAAAAATACTATTTTTATCAATTAATAATACTTTTAAAGTATCATGGAATTACGTCATTTAAAATATTTTTTGGCTGTAGCCGAAGAACTGAACTTTACCAAAGCCTCAGAAAAACTGCATATTTCTCAGCCACCATTAAGTCGTCAGATTATTGAATTGGAGGAAGAACTTCAGGCAAAGCTTTTTATCAGAAACAATAAAAAAGTTGAATTGACTGAAGCTGGAAAATATTTCGAAAAAGAAGTCCGAGAAATTTTTCAGAATATGGAACGCATTAATCTGAAAACAAAAAAGATAGCAGAAAATGTTTCAGGCGAATTCAGAATTGCTTACATCAGTTCGATTTATTCATCTGTTATTTCCGATTTAATAAAACATCTTAAATCGCAATTTCCATACGTCAATTTCAAACTTTTTGAGATTTCTACGACCAAGCAAATTACTGCTCTGGAACAAGGTAAAATTGAATTGGGAATAATTCGTTCTCCTGTAAAATCCCCAAAAATAAAGACACAATTATGGTTTCAGGATGGGTTTTCGGTTGTTTACAACAAGGCTTTAATACAAATTAATTCTGAAAAAGAAATTCCGAATCTAAAAGACGAAACTTTTGTATTCTTCAATAAAGATTATGCACCGCACTATCATGAAGTTTTATTAGAACTTTGTGCATTTTATGGCTTTATGCCAAAGATTATTCACGAAGCAAACAACATTAATTCAATTGTACAACTAGTCAAAAACGGATTGGGAATTTCGATTGTTCCTTCAAACATATCAAAAAACAATCACGACCCTGAAATTGGTTTTATTGAATTGAAAAAAGTTAATTTACGTACAGATGTTTCGATTATTACATCGAAAGAAGATGATTCTGAAATTACGCAATCTGCTGTTGAGTTTTTGTTGCCACAAAGGCGCTAAGATGCAAAGTTTTATTTATTAAATGCAAAAAAATAAACTTTCAAGCAGATTCAGCATATCTGAGCAGATTTATTCTTCAAAATCATCTGCAGAATCTGCTTAAATCTTATAAAATCTGCGTGAAATAAAAACTTTGCGACTCTGCTCCCGATAACTTTCGGGATTGCGAGATTAATTCAAAAAACAATTCGTGCTAATTAGTGCAATTCGTGACTATAAAAAAATCGTTACAATTTATTACAGAAATCCACATTATAAAAACAGAACTTTTAAATACCTTAGCAAATTCAAATTCTACAATAAAAATTTCAATATAAAATGGCTGAGCAATCTTCAATTCAGTGTCCAAACTGCGGAACTCCTATCGATGTAAATGATGTTTTAAAACATCAATTGGAGGATAGTATACGCAAAGAATTTCAACAAAAAGCTACCATTCAAAATAAAGAATTAGAACTTAAAAACGAACAATTTGAAAAAGCCAAAGCCGAGTTTGAAATAAAGAAAAAACAGGAAAATGAGCTTTTTATTGAACGCCTTGAGAAAGAGAAAAAAGTAGCCGAAAAAGAAATCTCTGAAAAACTAAAAGCTAAACTAGAAGAAGAAAACAAAGATCGTTTGCTTTTAATGGAAAAAGAGCTTTCTGAAAAGTCTGAAAAAATCAGAGAATTAAATAAAATGGAAGGTGAAATTGCAAAATTACAGCGTGAAAAACTGGAAATGAAAGAAGCAATCGAAGCCGAAGCCCAAAAGCAGCTTAATGCGACTTTAGTACTTGAAAGAGATAAAATCCGTAAACAGGAAGAAGAAAAAAACGAACTCAAAATAAAAGAATACCAAAAGCAATCTGACGATCAGAAAAAACTGATTGAAGAAATGAAACGCAAGCAGGAACAAGGTTCTATGCAGTTGCAAGGAGAAGTTATGGAATTGGCCATAGAAGAATGGCTTGCAAATAATTTCCCTCTAGACAGTATCGACGAAATTAAAAAAGGAGCAAATGGTGCCGATTGTCTTCAGATTGTAAATACACGTGAATTGCAAAACTGCGGTTCTATTTACTATGAAAGCAAAAGAACGAAAGCTTTTCAACCAACATGGATTGAAAAATTCAAAAATGATATTAGAACAAAAAGAGCTAATATTGGCGTTTTAGTTACCGAAGTTATGCCTTCCGGAATGGAGCGAATGGGAATGCGTGACGGAATCTGGATTTGTACTTACGAAGAATTTAAAGGCTTAAGCGCTGTTTTACGTCAATCTTTAATTCAGATAAGTCAGGCTGTTCTGGCACAGGAAAACAAAGGAGATAAAATGTCAATGTTATACGATTTCCTTACAAGCAACGAATTCCGTTTACAGATTGAAGGAATTGTAGAAGGTTTTACTCAAATGCAAAGCGACTTAGATTCAGAAAAAAGAGCAATGCAACGTATTTGGAAACAACGGAAAAACAAATTGAAAAGGTAGTTCACAATACATTGGGAATGTATGGTTCTATTCGTGGTATTGCCGGAAATGCGGTTCAGACTGTAAGGGCTCTGGAATTGGATTTTATTGAAGGAGATGATGATGAAGATCCTAAAGTATTGCCTGAGTAAAACTTAGATACTAAAAAAACTCTCGCTGATTAAGCAGAAAAAATGTGCTTAATCTGCGAGAAACAAAAAAGACAATCAATCCACCTTCTTAAAAACCAAAAGCTTCCCAGAAGGATTCAATAATGTTAATCTATTATTTTCAATAGTATAAGTTGTTGTGCTTTGCAAAGCTTTCAAAAACTCTGCTTCTTTATTTCCCGGTGCGCAAGCCATTAAAGTCGAAACAACTTTAGTAAAACGTAAAACCTCTTTCTCATAAAAAATTTGTCCGGTTATAGAATTGCAGCCAGCAAATCCCATAAATCTATTTTCTGCCGAATTAATCTCAATTCTTGGCAATTCCTTTTGATAGTCGGTTAGAAAAACTTTATATCCGTTCAATTCTTCCAAAACCCAAATATCGTGTAAACGATAATCGGCTATAAATTTTCCACATCCGTTTAGTTTTTTTGTCTCTAATTCTGAATTATTTCTAATTTCCACCTTCACACTATAGGGCGAAATCGCTCCCGACATCGAATCCTGACAATCTAATTGCTGAATGGTGATAGTTGCAGAAGTTGTTTCATTACTCACCCTATACATTCGCACATTCGCATCCATCGCTCTAATCGCATCAACAGCAGGAAAAATGATATTTTCTTTACCGGGTATTAAGGATGTAAAAACAATTTGCTCATTCCCTATTTTGATTCCCCAAAAAGGTTCGTTTCCTGTTGCTTTAAAGTAATATCTTAAATCTTCTTCTGTATAACTTATTGAAGTTGTTTCCGTAGATTTTCTGTCTACTGCTGTTTTACAACCTATCATTAAAAATGATAACAGCACTATTGAAAGTATTTTTTTCATAAGATTTGATTTCTATTTAAAAATGTGCTTCACTATAAAAAACACCCTAAAATTCTTATGAATTTACAATATTTTTTTGAAATGCCTATTTAGAATCTTTTCAAATTTAAAAAAATATAGAATATTCAATTCATTCTAAAGCCGTGCTAAGTAAAAGATTTTACAAAATACTTAGAAGTAAAAACTTTATTCCTAGATAAAAAATAAAAAAAATACGTATTAATATAAGTACAAATACTTATATTTGCGTAGTAATACTTAATTAAAGAAATCATGATTAAAGTAATAGTAGTTGGAAACGGCATGGTTGGTTATAAATTTTGCGAAAAGTTTGTTGCAAAATCAGGACAGGAAAAGTATCAGATAACTGTATTTGGTGAAGAGCCAAGACGCGCTTACGACCGAGTTCACTTAAGTGAGTACTTTGGAGGAAAAACAGCAGATGATTTATCATTATCAACTACTGAATGGTACACAGAAAACAATATTATTCTAAATACAGCTGAGCTAATTACAGATATAAATCGTGATGAAAAAACAATACATACACATTTAGGCAAAACACATACGTACGACTACTTAGTTTTGGCAACAGGCTCTTCGGCTTTTGTGCCACCAATTGAAGGTGTAGAAAAAGAAGGTGTCTTTGTATACAGAACCATCGAGGATCTGGACGCTATTATGGCCTACGCAAAAAAAATAAAACAAAAAGGAGCAACAGAAGCCGCGGTTTTAGGAGGCGGTTTATTGGGTCTTGAAGCAGCAAAAGCAGTTAGAGACTTAGGATTGAATCCGCATGTGGTAGAATTCGCACCACGTTTAATGCCTAGACAACTGGATCAGGGCGCGAGCGATATGCTTCAGTCAAAAATTGAAGAATTAAATATCGGAATTCATCTTAACAAAGCAACGCAATATATTGATGGAAAGGAAAACATAACAGGAATGATGTTTGCGAACGAAGAATTGTTAAAAGTAGACATGTTGGTTATATCTGCCGGAATTAAACCTCGTGACGAACTGGCAAGAGTTTCAGGACTTGAAGTCGGCGTAAGAGGCGGAATTGTGGTAAACAATCAAATGCAGACATCAGATCCTTCTATTTTTGCCATAGGCGAAGCGGCACTTTACAATCATAACATATATGGGCTTGTCGCTCCGGGTTACGAAATGGCCGACGTTGCTGCTGAGCAAATCTTAAATGGCTCTAAGACCATGAGAGAAACCATCGATATGTCGACACAATTGAAATTAATTGGTGTTGAAGTTGCGAGTTTTGGTGATCCTTTTATCGAAAACGAAAATGTAACGGCTATTATTTATGAAAATAAACTAAGTGGCATCTACAAAAGAATCAACGTAACCAAAGATTCTAAAACGCTTTTAGGCGGAATTTTAGTTGGAGACTCCAGCGATTACAATTCGCTTTTCCAGATTTACAGCAACGCAATGGCATTACCAAAAAATCCAGAAGATTTAATTTTGGGTTCTCGCGATGGTTCTGAAGGTTCTTCTTTAGGAAGCGTTATGGATTTGCCGGACACAGCCGTAATTTGTTCGTGCGAAAATGTGACCAAAGGCGCTATCTGCTGTAAAATTTTAGACGAAAGTTGTGCTTCATTATCAGATATCGTTAAAGCAACCAAAGCAACTTCTGGTTGTGGAGGTTGTAAACCAATGGTTTCAGATTTAGTAAAAGCCACTCAAAAATCTTTAGGAAAAGAAGTAAAAGAAGTTATCTGCGAACATTTCAATTATAATCGTCAGGAATTATTTGATTTAGTAAAAATCAATAAATACGAGAACTTTTATGATGTAATTGATCATCACGGAAAAGGCGATGGCTGTGAAGTTTGTAAACCTGTTGTAGCATCCATTTTCTCCAGTATTTACAACGATACAGCAAACAAACATGTTACAACTCAAGATACAAACGATAGATTTCTAGCCAACATTCAACGAAATGGAACTTATTCTGTAGTTCCAAGAGTTGCCGGAGGTGAGATTACAGCAGAGAAACTAATTGTAATTGGTGAAGTTGCCAAACAATTCGATTTATACACCAAAATTACTGGAGCGCAAAGAGTTGATTTATTTGGTGCGCATTTGAGTGACTTGCCTAAAATCTGGAAAATCTTAATCGATAACGGTTTTGAAAGCGGTCACGCTTACGGAAAATCCCTTCGTGCGGTAAAAAGCTGTGTTGGAAATGCCTGGTGCCGTTACGGAATGGACGACAGCGCCGGATTTGCCATCGAACTTGAAAACAGATACAAAGGAATTCGTTCTCCACATAAATTAAAAGGCGGAGTTTCGGCCTGCATTCGCGAATGCGCGGAAGCCCGAGGAAAAGATTTCGGTTTGATAGCGGTTGAAGGTGGCTGGAATTTATACATTGCCGGAAACGGTGGTGCAAACCCAAAACACGCCGTTTTATTAGCCGAAAAAATAGATAAAGAAACCGTAATAAAATACATGGACAGATTCTTAATGTATTACATCCGTACTGCTGGACCGCTGATTCGAACTTCAACCTGGTTAGAAAAACTGGATGGCGGCTTAGAATATTTGAAAGAAGTCATTATCGAAGACAGTTTAGGAATCTGCGAAACGCTTGAAGCTGAGATGCAAACTTTAGTAAATACTTTCGAATGCGAATGGAAACAAGTTCTGGAAAAACCAAGATTATTAAAACGTTTCAATCACTTTATAAACTCAGACGAAAAAGACGATAACGTCGTTTTTGTTCCGCTAAGAGATCAAAAAATGCCAAAAGCTTGGTCTTAAAAAAAATGCCACAAAGACACAAAGTCTCAAAGTCAAAATAAAAAAAACTTAAAGAAAAAAAACTTAGCGTCTTTGCGCCTTCGTGGCAAAACACCATAAAGCTCCAAAAAAAGAAAAAAAATCATTAAACGTTTGCTGTCCTTCTTACCCTCTTTTTTACTGCGCCATCATAACTCTCATGATTGTAAAAAGAGGGCTAAGAAACAGGAAACCAAAACTTATCAAAATGGAAGAAATCTTAAATCAATACGAAACGGTTCACGCAAACGATGCTACAATTTGGTTCAAAGCCGGTAAAGTAGAAGATTTTCCAACAAACAGAGGCGGATGCATCAAATACAAAAACAAACAAATCGCGATTTTCAATTTCGCTCGTCGTAACGAATGGTATGCATGTCAAAATGCCTGTCCACATAAAATGGAAATGGTGCTTTCAAGAGGAATGACGGGATCTGTAGATGATATCCCAAAAATTGCCTGCCCAATGCATAAAAAGACTTTTTCATTAATGGACGGCTCAAACCTAAATGGCGACGATTTCAAAATTGCAACCTATCCGATTAAAGTAGTTGAAAACGAAGTCTTTGTTGGATTTGCAGACTAATTTATAGGCCACAGATTACACAGATTAAAAGGATTAAAATTGTTTGCCACGACCCGAGCAATAGCGAACAGGCGAAGCAATTTCACAAATTACACTAATTTAATAAGTGAAATTCGTGACGAAAAAAAACTTAACACCAGATTAAATCCAAAAAATCCTTTAATCTGTGGCAAAAAAAACAAAACAATAATTCGTGCTAGTTCGTGAAATTCGTGGCGAAAAAAAATTCACATAAGATTAAATCCAAAAAATCCTCTAATCTGTGGCAAAAAACAAAAACAATAATTCGTGCTAATTCGTGAAATTCGTGGCGAAAAAAAACTTAATTCCGTATCTTTGAAATTCTATTATCAAACCAAAAAATGACTACACCTTTTCAAAAAGCAAGCGAGTGGATTGATGCTGAAAACGCACAAGATCCAAACATCGAAACGGACCAAAACAAAGAATATCCAAAAGAATTATTGTATTCAAACAGGATGTACGAAAAACTGATGCAGTTTGAACCCGAAGCATCAGAAGAAATTCAGATTGCGTCAAAAGCACAGCACATCTGCCGATGGAAAGTCGCTCGCGAATCATACCCAATGGATCGTGTGGGTTATTTAAAATGGAGAGAAGAATTGAAAAAATTCCACGCAAAAACTACTGCCGAAATTCTTAAAAAAGCTGGTTATGACCAGACTTTCATCGATCGCGTTTCCTTTTTAATAGAGAAAAAATTACTTAAAAAAGATCACGAAACACAATTATTAGAAGATGTAATTTGCCTAGTTTTCCTTGAATATTATTTAGAACCTTTCGTTCACAAACACGATGAAGAAAAACTAAAAAACATCATCAAAAAAACCTGGGATAAAATGTCCGATAAAGGACATCAGGAAGCCTTAAAAATTAATTATTCTGAAGAAAATTTAAACCTTATAAAAACTTCTTTAGGATTATAAATTCGTATGAAGAAAAGCAATCAGGAAGGAGATAAAATCACTTTCAAAAATTTACGACGACTGTATTTTTTTGCACTTCTTACTATTGCCATAACTATAATTATCAGTCAAATTTTAGTTCAATACAATCTGAATCAGCAGTTAAGCGATTCTAAG
Organism: Flavobacterium sp. N2038; assembly: GCF_025947185.1. Classification (NCBI taxonomy): domain Bacteria; kingdom Pseudomonadati; phylum Bacteroidota; class Flavobacteriia; order Flavobacteriales; family Flavobacteriaceae; genus Flavobacterium; species Flavobacterium sp. N2038. The sequence continues at coordinate 2,154,925 of NZ_CP110001.1, read as the reverse complement.
ATTATTAATTTTTCTGGTAAGCAAAGAATGCTGAGTCAGAAAATTGTCAAAGAAGTACTCATTTTACATTACGTTTCTGATACCGCTTCTGCCGAACAAATATCGCATTTACAAGCTGTTTTATCACTTTGGAAAAAAAACCAAAACGCGCTAGAAAATGGCAGCGACAGTTTGGCTTTTCCAAAAGAAAAATCAGAAACACTCAACAAATTATATCTGGAAATCAATCCGATTTTCAATAAAATTGCACAAACAACAGATTCGTTTTTATTGGATTTAAAACTGAAAAAACAATCCTCAGAAAATCAAAAACTAGTAAATACAATTTTAGAAAACGAAGGTTCTTTCCTTTCAAAAATGAATCAGATTGTAACGCAATATGATCTTGAAGCGCACGAAAAAGTAACAGAACAACGTCGAATAGAATACTGGATTTTCGGTTTTACTTTACTTGTCCTGCTTTTAGAATTTTTCTTCATTTTCAAACCAACCAATAAAAAGATTGAGAAATTAATTGCTAAACTTTTATCGTCTGAAAAGAAAGCTTTAAAACTCGCTTACGACACCGAAATTATAAGCGAAATCAAAGAAAACTCCGTAAAAGAATTAAAATCGCTCAATTATGCAATGGAAAATACTTTATTGTATTGCCGAATTTCACCAGACGGTTCGATCATTCATATTGGAGAAAAATTTGCCAAACTTCTTAATTATACCAAATTTTCATCCAATAAAAAATTCTCCGAGGTTTTAACTGTTGATGAAAAAGAACAAACCAATTTTGACCGCATTATTTTCGAAAAACAAAGAAGTGGCTGGCAAGGCGAAGTCAAGATTTTAAACAAAGAAGATCAAACCATTTGGCTTGATTTATCAATGGTTCCCGTAATGATCAAAAAAGACGAACTCGAACTTCTGATTGTTTGTTTCAACATCACCGAACGAAAAAAAGCACAGCGTGAAGTCGAACGTTTGAATCTTGAAAACACGACCGAAAAAATCAATCAGCAAAAGATCATTTCAAGCAAAATTGTCGAAAATCAGGAAAACGAACAAAACCGAATTGCCAAAGAAATTCATGACGGAATTGGCCAAATGCTGACAGGTTTAAAATTCAGTTTAGAAAGTATCAATCTCGATGACAAAGAAAAATCAGCACAAAAAATTGAGTATTTAAAGAAACTTTCACTTGACATTATAAAAGGTGTCCGTACAGCAACTTTCAACTTAATGCCTCCGGAATTAAGCGATCACGGAATCGTTTCTTCACTTTCAAAACTGACTCAGGAACTTTCTAAACTTACCGGAAAAGAAATTCTTTTTTACAACAAAACCGATTTTGACCAGCGTTTAGATTCCCTGATCGAAATCAACATTTATCGTCTCACCCAGGAAGCCATCAACAACGCCATAAAATATGCCGAATCATCACATATTATTGTCCAGCTTTCACATAGTGATACCCTTTTAAGTATTATCGTTGATGACAATGGAAAAGGTTTCGATATAAATTCAGTTGATAAAAAACGAAACAGTGAATCCGGAATGGGACTTTTATTTATGAAAGAAAGAATCCAATATATAAACGGCCGCGTTTTCATGAACTCTATTCCCGGAGAAGGAACCAGAATTACCTTTAATATTCCTATTCTTAAATGAGATAATGTGGCAATTTGGTAAGGTGTCAATTAGAAAATTTGATAATTAGATAATTGCATAGCTTCTTAAAAAATTATCTAATTACCACATTTTCTAATTATCTAATTTATTTGGGCGAGCCAACATTAGAAATTTTAATATTGGAATTTATGCCAAGGATTTCTAATGATTTTTTAATACTGGAATTTGGAATTTCAAAAAATTGGAATTTTAAATCAAAAAAGTACGTATATTAGCATCTTCCTTTTAGATGAATATACGTAAAAATTCAGAATCAAAATTAAGTAAACTATGAGTAATATCATTCGTGTAGTGCTGGCAGATGACCATGTTTTTGTTAGAGACGGAATCAAATCTTTATTAGAAAACGAAGCAAACATCGAGGTTGCAGGCGAAGCTATTGATGGTGCCGATGCGCTTGAGGTTGTTGCAGCAACTAAACCTGATTTACTTATAGTAGATATTCGTATGCCAAACTTAACCGGTATAGAAGTAGTAGAAAAACTTAGAAACGAGAATAATAATGTAAAAATCATCATGCTTTCGATGCATGAGTCTGAAGAATATGTCTTGAAATCAATAAAAGCAGGGGCCGACGGTTATTTACTAAAAGGTTCAAGCAAAGAAGAATTCTTAAAAGCACTGCATGTTGTTTCTGGCGGAGGAAAATATTTTAGCGGAGATATCTCTTCTATTCTAATTGGCCAACTGACAAATTCATCAGCATCATTAGAACCTAAACAAAATTTAGGAGAAGAAATGATGATTACTAAAAGAGAAAAAGAAATCCTGACACTTTTATTATCCGGAAAAGGAAACAAAGAAATTGCCGAAGCCCTGGATATCAGTAAACGAACTGCCGAAGTGCATCGTTTTAACCTGATGAAAAAACTGAAAGTAAAAAACTTAATGGAACTTTCTAACAAAGCTGCTGAGTATTCATTAATCTAAAAATTACGTATAAATACGTATTTATTTTTCGAAAACTGCGTTTTAGCAGGTTTTAACTAAGTTATAGTACTTATTTTTACATAAAAATATAAGTGCTATGAAAAATACAAACTCATTATCGCAATCACACAAAATTTTATTTTTGAACACATTGGCTTTTACAGTGTGCTTTGCCTGCTGGACCTTAAACGGGGTCTTAGTAACTTTTTTAGTCGATAACGGAATTTTCCACTGGGATGTTATTCAGGTTGGATGGCTTCTTGGAATTCCAATTCTGACAGGATCTATAATGCGTCTGCCAATCGGAATTCTAACAGATAAATTTGGCGGAAAATATGTTTTTTCTCTTTTATTATTACTTAGTTCAATCCCCTTGTTTCTCCTCCCCTACGCCAACAGTTTTACCATGTTTGCTTTACTTAGTTTCTTCTTCGGAATGGTAGGTACCAGTTTTGCAGTCGGAATTGGTTACACTTCAATCTGGTATCCAAAAGAATGGCAGGGACGTGCTTTGGGAATTTTCGGAATGGGAAATGCCGGAGCTGCCATTACAACCTTTTTAGCTCCATCTTTATTAAATCATTTTTCAATTGATGATCCACAAAACGGATGGAAAATACTCCCTGTCCTTTATGCCGTTTCTTTAGTTATAATTGGAATAGCATTTTTAATTTTCGCACAAAACAAAAAATTAGAAAACAATACCAAAACTATTTCACAAATGCTTACACCTTTAAAATCAGAAAGAGTTTGGCGTTTTGGGGCTTACTATTTTTTAGTCTTCGGTTGTTTTGTAGCATATTCCCAATGGTTATTGCCAAACTTTATGAATGTTTACCAAACTAGTTTAGTTATGGGAGGCTTATTTGCAACGATGTTTAGCCTGCCTTCTGGTGTAATCAGAGCTTTTGGAGGATACTTGTCTGATAAATTCGGAGCCAGAAAAGTAATGTATTGGGTATTGAGTTCCTCAGTAGTCTTAAGTGCGTTATTAGCGATTCCGAAAATGGAAATTACGACTTCAGGCCCGGGAATATTGGCTGCCAAAAAAGGAGTCGTAAATCAAATCAGCGACAAAACCGTAAAAGTTGGAGATAAAGAATATCCAATTGCACAAAAGACAGTAAACTCAAACAAAAATACCATTTTCCCAACTACTTCAAGCTGGCAGAAGGTGGTTGTTGCTCACAATCAAAGTGTGGCGAAAAAAGAATTAATAGCAAAAGGCATAACAGTTATAAAATTTGATGCCAATATGTGGGTCTTTTTGCTTCTGGTGATTCTAATTGGGATTTCTTGGGGAATCGGAAAAGCAGCAGTTTACAAACATATCCCGGAATATTTCCCAACAGAAGTTGGTGTTGTAGGTGGAATGGTTGGAATGATTGGCGGTTTAGGTGGTTTCTTCGGCCCAATTATCTTCGGATATCTGTTGACTGCAACCGGAATCTGGTCAAGCTCATGGATTTTCATTCTCCTATTTTCAAGTATTTGTCTGGTTTGGATGCACTATACCATTCTAAAAATGGCTCCTAAAAAACAGCCTGAATTAGTTCTGGCATTAGACGCACAATAAATAACAACAATATGATTCCAATCACATTTTTCAAGGAATAAATCTTATAAATTTGCCTCATAATTAAAACCATGACTCATGAAGAAACTAAAATTAATCATTTTATTACTTGTCGGAATCAGCTTTGAACTTCAGGCACAGGAATTAGATGTCAATCTGCAAATAAGGCCTCGTTTTGAATATAGAAACGGCTACAAAACCTTACTACCTTACGGTCAAGAAGGTACGTCGCAAATCTCACAACGTTCCCGTTTAAATTTTAACTACAAACAAGAAGATTTAATTGTAAAATTAACTTTTCAAAATACCAGAACCTGGGGTGATGTAACTCCTGCAGCAACTGCCGATAAAAATGGTGTTGCCGTTTTTGAAGCCTGGGCACAATACAACTTTACTGAAAAATGGAGTGCAAAAATGGGACGTCAGGTTCTTTCCTATGACAACCAGCGTATTCTTGGTGAAATGGACTGGGCACAACAAGGTCAAAGCCATGATGCCTTAACGGTTTCTTATCATACCGAAAAACAGAGATTAGATTTTGGTGGGGCTTATAATTCAACAGCAGAAAATGTTTTTCATACACCATATACAGTTGCCAATTATAAAGCAATGCAGTACGCTTGGTATCATAACCAATTTAGCACTGATTTAGGAGCAAGTTTATTATTTCTTAATACTGGCTACGAATATTCTGCAAATATTATTGATCCAACGAAAGATTTAAAAGTTGACTACAAACAGACTTTCGGTACGTATGTAACTTACAAAAAAAATAAAATAGACACCAATTTCTGGTTATACGGCCAGACTGGAAAAAGTGCTGATCATGAGGTAAGCGCCTGGAATGCCGCAGCCAATTTTGGATATAACATTACTGATGCTTTCAAAGCTGGTTTAGGTTACGAATTCTTATCCGGAAAAGCTTCAAATGACGAAAGCACAGTAATTAAATCATTCAACCCTATTTTTGGAACTAACCATGGATTTAATGGTTACATGGATTATTTTTATGTTGGAAACCACTTAAACAATGTTGGTTTACAAGATGCTTTCATTAAATTGAATTACAATGTAAACAAATGGCAATTTGCTTTGATTCCGCATGTATTCTTATCTGCTGCAGATGTAGTTACACCAATGAATGAGAAACTAGACTCCTATTTAGGAACTGAGATTGACGCTACATTTGGCTATAATTTCAAAAAGAATATTACGCTATCAGGAGGTTATTCTCAAATGTTTGGTTCTAAGACAATGGAATTTATTAAAAACGGAGACGCAGACCATGCTAACAACTGGGCCTGGTTAATGATTTCTGTAGATCCAAGAATTTTCAGCTGGAAAAAATAGTTTTCTTCGAAATTAACTTACAAAAAAAACACCCTTTCTCTATTTCAGAAAAGGGTATTTTTTTTGACCTTATAAAACTTTGTTTTTTGTTTTAATTAATTACATTTGAATCGATTACGAACCCCAAATTCTATCCAAATGAAACATTTTTTAAAACTACCAATGTTGGCATTTTTTGTCACGCAAACAGGCATCGCTCAGAAGTACAATGATGCCTTAATTTCAAAAAACTCAGAAATAAATTTTGCAAAGACACAAAAAAGAGGAATCAAAAAAAACAACATAGTTTATTATGTTGAAGATGACATGCAGACAATATCAGCCTACAAAAGAAGCAAATTGAAATGGCAAACCAACGTAATTTCTGTTTGTGGAGAACCAAAAAAAGGAGAACCTCAAATAAAGTATGTAGGTTATAACTCAGACAAACTGCTTGTCGTTATCGGAAAACATAATTTTGCAGAAATTGATATCAATAGCGGTGTAACAACACTTGTTGGTTAAAACTAAAAAATAACGAGATTTTTTTCAAATCTGAAATTATAAATGCCCTTTTCTAAATTAGAAAAGGGCATTTATTTTACTTTTTTATATAAATTTATTTTGCTTTTTAAATTGTTATATTTGGTACTATGAAGAAACTTTTAAACTTAGCATTACTAATAGTTATTATTCTTTTTTCCAGTTGCAAAAAGAAAATTACTGACTTAGAATTTGAAAAAAATGTAATGTCTGAAATTTTCCCAAGCTTAATCGATTCAATTTGTATTGATATAAGACTGTTTACAAATTTTCCACCACAATATGGAGAATCAATATTTGATGAGACAGGACATTACATTGGTGTCGATAGCACAAAAGCTACTAAAGAACAAAAACGAAAATTATTAGAATGGAAAATTAATACCGAAAAAATTAAAAGAGACACTTCTAAAATTATTATTGCTTTTAATCCATTATTAAAAGACAACAGTCAAGATTTAAAAGAAGATTTTAAAAAGCATTTTAAAAATGCCAAAATCTTTATAGCAAAAGAAAAAAAGGAAACCGAATATCTTTTTGATTTTAAAAACATAAAACTCAATAATAAATTTGAGCTCCGAAACATTTCTCAATTTCCCAAAGAAAGAGGTGCTATTTGGGTGACAAAATATAACTTCGTTTTTTCTGGAGCAGTTATCTTTTCCAGAATACAATTTGACAAGGATAAAAAATTTGGAATTTTAGATGGTGGCTTTGTTTGTGGCAGACTCTGTGGGCAAGGTTCTCGAATTTACATTAAAAAAATCAATAACAAATGGGTAATTGATAAAATAGAAAATACCTGGGTTTCATAAATTACATCTAAAATTCTAATTAGGAAAATACTTAAAGGCATTATAATAATGAAACTCATCGCTTGGAATTGCAATATGGCATTCAGAAAAAAAGCTCAGTATCTTGAAGCTTTCAATCCTGATATTGCTGTAATATCTGAGTGTGAGAATCCTGAAAAACTAAAATTTCCAAACGACACAAAATTACCTTCAGATATTCTTTGGTACGGTACAAATCCTCATAAAGGACTTGGGATTTTCTCCTACAGTGATTATCGATTTCAATTAATGGATTGTCATAATCCGGATTTTAAAAATATACTTCCGATCACGGTTACTGGCGGAAAAGTTGATTTTACTTTATTTGCCGTTTGGGCCAATAATCCTGCTGACAAAGATGGACAATATGTAACACAAGTCTGGAAAGCAATCAATTATTACGAAGATCATATCAAAGAAAGTAAAACCATTTTAATTGGAGATTTCAACAGCAATACGATTTGGGACAAACCCAAACGCATAGGAAATCATTCTGACGTAGTGAATACTTTACAGTCAAAAAAGATCTATAGTACCTATCATCAATTTTTTAATCAAATACAAGGCAAAGAAGAGCATCCAACTTTATATCTTTATCGTCATGAAAACAGACCGTATCATCTCGATTATTGTTTTGCTTCAAATGATTTTATGGAAACTCTGGAAAATGTCGAAATTGGAACTTATCAGGATTGGACAATGTACAGCGATCATAAACCGTTAATAATTAAATTCAATATATAAACCAAATGAACAACTGGACTCAAAGATGGGATGACCGTTACAAAACTGAAGAATTTGCATACGGCGAAGAACCCAACAATTATTTAAAAGAACAAATTGAAAAACTAGAAAGCGGAACAATTCTTTTTCCTGCTGAAGGTGAAGGACGAAATGCTGTTTTTGCAGCAAAATCAGGCTGGGAAGTTTCCGCTTTTGATATTAGCGAAGAGGGCAGAAACAAAGCACTTCGTTTAGCAGAAAATAACAATGTTTCGATTGATTATCAGGTTGGTGAATTAGAAGTTTTAGACTTCTACGAAGAACAATTTGATGTGATTGCTTTAATTTATGCACATTTCCCGGCATTAATTAAATCGGATATTCATAAACAACTTGACAAACTTTTACGAAAAAATGGTCTTATAATTTTTGAAGCTTTCAGCAAAAAGCATTTAGAATACGTAACCAAAAATGAAAAAGTTGGCGGACCAAAAGACATCGAATCTTTATTTTCTATTGAAGAAATCAAAGCTGATTTCCCCAATTATGAAATCATCGAACTGGAAGAAAAAGAAATAGAACTCAACGAAGGTTTATTCCATAACGGAACCGGTTCTGTAATTCGATTTGTTGGGAGAAAAAAATAAATTATATTCGAAGTAGAGACGCACTGAGGTGTGTCTCTACAAAAAAATCTTAAAAAAATATTCCCTTGGAAGATAATTCGTAAATTTGGAAAAATATTCAATGTCATGGATTTACAAACTAGAAAAATAGAATTTGTACAAGAATTTTTAAAAATTCAAAGCGAAGAATTAATTTCTCAGCTGGAAAATTTATTAAAAAACAAAAGTAATGTAGATGATAATGATTATTTCAATCCAATGTCTATTGAAGAATTTAATAATAGAATAGACCAATCTGAAGATGATTTTAAAAATGGAAGATATAAAACGACTTCTCAGCTTTTAGAAAAATACAAGTAATGAAATTAAAAATTGTCTGGTCGCAATTTGCAGAAAATGAAATTGCTAAAATCTACGACTATTATCTTCAAAAGGCAGGAATCAGAGTCGCTAAAAAAATCATCCAAGAAATAATTTCTGAACCAAACAAACTCATTTCCAACAATCTTTCAACTCAAGTCGAAGAACTTTTGCTTGACAGGGAAAACGGGTATCATTACTTAGTTTGTAAAAATCACAAAATTATTTATAGTATAGATAGGGAAAATAAGCAAATCAAAATTGCTGATGTTTTTGATACCAGACAAAACCCTGTAAAGCTGAAACGTACAAAATAAACCTTGCAATAAGTCATTAACGCACTGCTCAAAAGATCAAAAATTTTCTCAATACAACAAAACCTTAGCATCTTACCAACTTAGAACCTTAAAAATACTTGTGCTCCATAATTTCAGATCGCAATGCTGAAATCTCTAAAATCCCAACACGTTTCCCTTCGGTTTTAATCAACCCCTCTTTTTTAAGACTTGACAAAATACGAATCGCCTGTTCTTCTGTAGTTCCGGCAAAGTCCGCAATTTCCTTTCGCGAAAGCTCAATATCAATTAAACCATTGATTTGCCCAAATTTACGATGAATATAAAGCAGTAAATCAATTACACGCTCACGAACATTCATGTGTGCAATTTTTCGAATATTGTTCTCACTTTTGTTTAATTCCTCAGCATAAAACAACATTAAGGCATAGGTAAATTCAGGTACATGCCGTAAAATCTCCATCATAGTTTCGTTGCTAAAATTGCACAAAACAGTATCTTCCAGCGCATAAGCACCAATAAGATATCGTTTACTTGTACCAAATCCGCGAAAGCCTATTGTATCTCCGTTTGTAGTTAAACGCACAATTTGTTCACGTCCATTAATTCCCGTTTTTACCGTTTTAACTTTCCCAGAACAAATAAAATAAAGTCCCTGCAACGGTGCACCTTCTGTAATAAACTGTTGCGTTTTTTTGCAGACAAAGCTGTTTTTCTTTGAAACATATTGCTTCATTTGCTCTAAATGCAAGTGTTTTTTAATGAAACAATTTTCATTGGCACAATTGTAACAAACAGCTTGTTCTACTTTCATGAGTTCAGTTTTTCGACATTAAACGTATTTGTTATTCCTCATTTCTTTTCATCAAAAATAAAAAAATAAATTCAAAAATTAAGTATAAATACGTAAAAAATACTTATTTTTGTTTCTAAGTTAAATAAGTGATTTAGTTAAAATCAAAACTCATTTAGTAAAATAGTATCCAAAACCGAACTGTAATGCAAAGTACCAAGATCAAAACTACCTGTTCCTATTGTGGCGTTGGCTGTGGAATAATCGTAACCAACGACGCTAAAAATGGTGTAATGGTCGAGGGCGACAAAGATCATCCTGTAAACAAAGGAATGTTGTGTTCTAAAGGAATGAATTTGCACTACGTAGTTAACGATACTTCGGATCGAATTTTATATCCCGAAATGCGCGGAAGTAAAAATTATCCTCTTGAACGTGTAAGCTGGGATACTGCGCTTGAACGTGCTGCAGCTGTTTTTACTTCCATCATAAAAAAACACGGCCCAGACAGCGTTGGATTTTATATTTCAGGACAATGTTTAACCGAAGAATATTATTTAGTCAATAAATTGGTAAAAGGTTTTCTGAAAACGAATAACATCGATACCAATTCAAGGCTTTGCATGAGTTCTGCCGTTGTAGGTTATAAAAAGACTTTTGGAGAAGATTCTGTACCAATTGCTTATGATGATATAGAATTGGCAGATACCTTTTTAATTACGGGCGCAAATCCGGCTTGGTGCCACCCTATTATTTTCAGACGGCTTGAGAAACACAAAGAGAAAAATCCAAAAATAAAAGTAATTGTAATTGATCCGAGACGCACCGATACAGCTGCTTTTGCCGATTTACATTTGCAGATTATCCCGGGCTCTGACATTATTTTATATCATGCCATTGCCAGACGCATTATCGAAAAAGGTTATGTTGATCATGATTTTGTAAAAAACAATGCCGAAAATTTCAAACCATACAAAGACTTAGTTCTAGGTACTTCACTTGAAAAAGCTTCTAAGCTTTGCGGAATTTCTGTAAATGATATTAAACTAGCTGCTGACATTATTGGTAAGGCCAAAGGATTTATTTCGCTTTGGGCGATGGGATTGAATCAAAGTGCCGTTGGTGTTGATAAAAATACAGCCCTGCTGAATCTATCTTTATTGACAGGGCAAATTGGAAAACCAGGTTCCGGGCCATTTTCATTAACAGGTCAGCCCAACGCGATGGGCGGACGCGAAGTGGGCGGAATGGCAACACTTTTAGCAGCACATAAAGAGATAGCAAATCCTGCACATCGCAAAGAAGTTGCTGATTTTTGGGGCGTTGACGAAATTTCAGACCAACCAGGTTTAACAGCCACAGAAATGTTTGAAGCACTGGAGTCCGGAAAGATGAAAGCCGTCTGGATTATCTGCACCAATCCTTTAGTCAGTTTGCCAGATTCCAGACGTATCGAAAAAGCACTTCAAAATGCAAAATTTGTAGTTGTTCAGGATATTTCGCATAATGCCGATACAGCCAAATTTGCCGATTTATTGTTGCCTGCAGCAGGTTGGTTAGAAAAAGAGGGAACAATGACCAATTCGGAACGTCGCATTTCTTATCTGCCTAAAGCAATAAACGCACCAGGCGAAGCACTTCCAGACATTGAAATTCTGATTCGTTTTGCTAAAAAAATGAATTTCAACGGATTCAATTTTACCAGTGCCGAAGAAATTTATAAAGAACATTGTGCATTGACCAAAAACACCAATATTGATATTTCATTCTTAAATTATAATCGATTAAAAACCGAAGGAACTTTTCAGTGGCCAGTTCCAGATTATGGTCATCCTGGAACTCCAAGATTATTTACCGATAAAAAATTCTATACCCCATCAGGAAAAGCGATTTTTAATCTGCCTGTATCTATTGAAAATACATCCGTACAGCCAAATGCCGAATTCCCTTTTATATTAACCACAGGACGAATTCGCGATCAATGGCACACAATGACCAAAACAGGAAAAGTATCCAGATTGCTAACGCATATTCCGAGTCCGGTTTTAGAAATAAATCCCATTGATGCTTACAAAAATGATATTAAAAATGGTGATATTGTTACCGTAACCAGTAAAAATGGCGAGGTACGTGTAAAAGCAAAAGTTACCGATTCTATCAAAGAAAAAGTTGTTTTTCTGCCAATGCATTGGGGAAAACAACTCGAAAACGATTTAAACCGAACCAATAATCTAACGAATACAGTTGTTGATCCCGTTTCAAAAGAACCTGATTTTAAATACACGACCGTTTCGATTACAAAATATGTAAAACCATTTCAAAAAATTGCGATTGTGGGCGCCGGTGCAGCTTCATTTCGCTTTATTCAAAACTATCGCGAATTCAATACAACTGATGAAATTATTGTTTTTTCGAATGAAGTGAATCCGTTTTACAATCGTGTTTTGCTTCCTGAATATATGACGGGAGAATTCAGTTGGGAACAACTTTTAAAAGTTAAAGACGGCGAATCTTTCAGTAAACTAAGAATTACTATGAAAGCCGGAGTTGCAATTGAGAAATTAGATCCAAAACAAAAAACAATCATCGACAGTGAAGGACAATTTCACACTTTTGATTCCTTGATTTTAGCTACCGGAAGCCGTCCTTTTGTTCCCGAAAATGCACAACTTCATCTTCCCGGCCGATTTACAGTTAGAAAAAAAGAAGATGCCGACCGATTGAAAAAACACTTAGACAGTACCAATCTTCCTCCAGAAGAGCAGCATGTTGTCATTATTGGTGGCGGACTATTAGGATTAGAATTAGCAGCTGCCTTAAAACATAAAAAAGTAAAAACCACAATTGTTCAGAGAGCTTCACGTTTAATGGAGCGTCAATTAGATTTGATTTCAAGTAAACTGCTGGCCGAAGAAGTACAGCTTCGTGATATTCAAATTTATTTTGATAATGAAGTCAGCACCGTTTTTGAAACCGATAATCCAAATGAGATTGAAATTGCTTTAAAGAGTGGAAAAATCATAACAGCAAATGCTATTGTATACACAATTGGAACTATTCCGAATATCGAAATTGCTCGTGAAAGCGGACTTTCATGCGGTCGTGGCGTAAAAGTCAATCAGTATTTACAAACTTCAAATCCGAATATTTTTGCAATTGGAGAAATAGCCGAATTCAATAATAAACTTTTCGGAATCACTTCTGCCGCCGAAGAACAGGCTGATATTCTGGCTAACTTTTTAGCCGGCGACATTAGCAGTTATTACAAAGGTTCAATTTTAATGAACATTCTAAAATTAGAAGACATCAACCTTTGCAGTATTGGTGATATTGAAATTCCGGAAAATGACGATTCTTACGAAGAAATTGTCTTCTCAGATTTGAAAAAACGCTATTACAAAAAATGTATCGTAAAAGATGATCTTTTGGTTGGAGCTATTTTAATGGGCGATAAAAATGAGTTTGCCGAATTTAAAACCATGATCGAAAGCAAAATCGAATTGTCTGACAAACGGAACTTATTATTAAGAGGAAGCTCAACTACAAAGCCTGTTCTAGGAAAATTAGTGTGCTCGTGCAGTCAGGTCGGAGCTGGAAATATCGAAGAAACGATTAAAAGCGGCATCAATGATTTCACCGATTTATGTAAAAACACAGGTGCAGGATTAGGCTGCGGAAGCTGTAAGACTGAAGTCAAGGAGATTCTAGCAAAATGTAAATAGTTTGTTTTGTTTCAGGTTTCAAATTTCAAGTTTATTGGAACGTGAAACCTGAAACTTGAAACAACGCAACGTCACCCTGAGCGGAGTCGAAGGGCTAAACGTAAAGGGCTTCGACTCCGCTCAGCCTGACAAACTTGAAACTTGAAACCTGAAACAAAGAAAACCTGAAACCTGAAACCTGAAACAAAAAGAAAAATGGAACTAACAAGATTAATAGTAAAAGGAGGCGTTATTTCGCCAGGAGAATTACGAGAAGTAGTAAATATTGCTTTAGAAAAAGGTCTGGATTCTATTTCGTTTGGTTCCAGACAGGATATTATTTTCCCGCAAGGTTTTAAATCTTTGGATAAAACTACTTTGGGCAAACATCATTTCGTTTATCCTGACCAAAAAAGCGGTAATAATATCGTTTCCTCCTATGTTTCAACAGATATCTTCAGAAATACAAATTGGCTTACAGGAAATCGTTTTTTATATATTTTAGAAGAATTTAAAGAACAGCCAAAATTAAAAGTCAATATAACTGACCCAAGACAGCAATTGGTTCCTTTATTTACGGGGCATCTGAATTTTATCGCTTCAGAGCACGAAGATTATTGGTATTTATACATTCGTCTTCCAAAATGGGAGAAAATGGAAGTCTATCCCGTTTTGATCTACAGCTGGGATCTGGCCAAAATCTATTATGAAATCGAAAAAATTTCAGAAGAAGATTCAATTGATATTGAATTACTTTTCACAATGGTCAGCGAAACATTAGACACCAATAACAGAACAATCGACAAACCTTTAAATATTCCGTTTTACCCATTTCCATATTACGAAGGAATGAACAGAATGGGAATCGATCAATACTGGCTGGGATTATATTGGCGCAATAATCAGTACGATCTGGATTTTTTGCAAGAAATGTGCGATTTGTGCTTTGAATGCAAAATTGGGAAAATCTGTATTACACCATGGAAGTCATTTATTATAAAAGGAATTCCAAAAGACAGAAAACTGGAATGGGAAAAATTCCTGGGTAAACGCGGAATAAACGTCCGTCATTCTTTACTGGAATTAAACTGGCATTTACCAGTCGCAATGGAATGGGCTCTGAATCTGAAAACTTTCTTGGTTCGAACATTAGATCAATTTGACATCAGCACTTACGGATTGAATTTTGGAATTTCAGAATACAATCGCGACGGACATTATTTCACTTCGATTGTCATCGAAAAAAACGAGCTTCCGGCAGCTCTGGAATCCATCAAAATCAGAGATACCTATAATGTTTTATTTGCCAGGAATTTTGATCCAAATACACGTGAATATATTGTACACTCTCAGGATATTGACAAACTGGAACTTCCTACCATTTTAATTGAATTAAGCCGAAAATATTTCGACGAACTCGGAAATACCGCATCGGAAACAACCGATAATCCGCAGAAAAAAGAAAAACCACAAATAGACATTTACCAATGTCAGGAATGCCTCACGCTTTACAATCCGGAATATGGAGACGAAAGTCAGGGAATTCCAAAAGGACTTCTTTTTACTGATTTATCCGATACATATTGCTGTTCCCTGTGTGAAGCGCCAAAAAGCAATTTCAGAATTTTAGAACTGGTAAAAAACTAATCAGGAAATTCAGAATATTTATTTGGAGCTATTCCTGCTGTCCGCTATATCTTTTATCCGCCACGGCGCGATAAAAGGATGCCGCTCCCATCAGGGCCAGGGCACTCATTTTCAAAAAAAACTATTTGGAACATCTTACATTTCACCACTCACAATTATACAGCAATTTCTTCCATTTTTTCATGTAGAATTGTTAAGAGATTTCACTTTTAAATTTCGGCTAAAAAATTAAATGTTTAAACATCAGCCATTTAATTTTAAAAAAAACTAAAAAGCTTAACATTGAGTAGCTTGTTTTATAATTATCTTTACTTAACTGAAACTTAACAATTTAGTCACATTGTTATTAACATACTCATCAAAAGTACATTTATATGGAAAACAAAACCGAAGAAACCACTCCTGAGAAAATCGATTCTCCGGTAGCAGAAACTGCAAAGCCAGCAACAGAAAAACCAGTAAATACGGCGCCTGCAAAAACACCAGTACGCAAACCGGCTGCTGCTAAACCTGCAACAACTGCTAAACCAACTGCTAAACCAACTGCAGCAAAAACGCCTGCTAAACCAGTTGTAAAAACAGCAGCTCCTACTGCAACAGTAAAACCTGCCGTACGCAGAACTCCTGCAAAAAAAGTGACAGCTCCTGTAGTAAAACCAGCTGTTATTGAATCAATTGTTGAATTAAAAGAAGAAAAAACAACAGAAGTCGCTGTAACTGAAGAAACGGCTAAAAATAAGTCTAACGATAATAAGAAGAAAAAAGTGAAAGACAAAGAAAAAGAAAAGGCTAAAAAGAAAGTAGCAAAGAAAAAAGAAAAAGCCAAAAACGACAAAAAGAAAGAGAAAGCTAAAAAAGCCAAGCTAAAAGCAGCTGCGAAGAAAAAAGAAAAAGCTAAAAAAGCGAAAGAAAAAGCTAAGGCGAAAAAGATTGCAAAAAAGAAAGCTAAAGCTAAAAAAAAGGCAAAAGCTAAAAAGAAAAAATAATAATTTAAGGAAAGGTTTAACTTTAAAAAAGTTGAACCTTTTTTTATGCTCATTTTTTCTCATTTCAGAAATGACAAAACTATGTATAAAAAAGCTTCGACTTCGCTAAGCCTGACAAAAGTATTGTCACCCTGAACGATCCCGAGGTTTCGGGAGAAGGGCATATAGTAATGAATTACAATTAACAATTAACTTTCACCCCCCAATCGCAATCATACTACGATTATCAAAGTGAAGTGCCGGATCATCCATTTCAGAAACGCTAACCATTCCGGCTCTGACTTTCTTTTTATTCTGAATAGAATCGGATATTAAATTGGTTATTGATTCTCCTTTTCTGAAAGCTGTTAACAAATCAGTTTCTGAATTTGAGAAAAGACAATTCTTTATTTTTCCGTCTGCTGTGAGGCGAATACGGTTACAACTGTCACAAAACGGATTGGTAATCGAGCTTATAATTCCGAAATTACCTTGAAATCCTTTTATTTTATACGTTCTGGCTGTGAAGTTTTTTTCGTCCTCTAATTTCTGAATTTCATCTAAAGAAAATTCTGTTTCAACCAAAGACAATATCTCTTTCTGAGAAACCATTTTACTCCTATCCCATTCGTTTCCTGCAAAAGGCATAAACTCAATAAAGCGAACTGAAATCGGCAAAAACTGTGTTAACTTCACAAAATCTACAATTTCATTATCATTAAAACCTTTTATTAAAACTACATTTACTTTTACTTCAAAATCATTATTCAAAAGCAGATACAGATTATCAATAACCTTCTCAAACTGATTTCTAAGTGTTATAGAATGAAATTTTGACGAAATCAGGGTGTCTAAACTCAAATTGATCTTTTTGACTTTATACTGCTTTAAAACGTCGATATGACGGTCGATCAGAATTCCGTTTGTGGTAATAGAAAGAGAAATCTCTAATTGAGACAATTTAAAAACGATTTCAGGAAAATCTTTTCTTAATAAAGGCTCACCACCTGTAAGTCTAATTTTGTCAACACCATTTTCTACGAAAGTCTGAGCAATGGCAAAAATCTCTTCAGCCGTCATTAAACTGGCTTTTGGAGAAAGTGCGATTCCGTCAGCAGGCATGCAATACGTACAACGCAGGTTGCATTTTTCCAGCAGCGAAATACGCAGATAATTATGTCTGCGCCCAAAACCATCCGTCAAAATAGTGTTAGAGGCTGTCATGATTTTTTCCTTTTAAAATATGAAAGACATGCAACAAATGCGGAAAAACAGCATCCATAGATTCTCTTGCGCCGTTTGTTGATCCAGGTAAAGCCAAAACTACTGTTTTACCTAAAGTTCCTGCAACAGTTCTCGACAACATAGCATAAGGCATTCTTTGTTGTCCATAATTACGAATTGCTTCTTCAATTCCCGGAATTCTGCTTTCTAGTAATGGCGCCAAAGCTTCCGGAGTAACATCTCTAGGAGATAAACCCGTTCCGCCTGTAAAAATGACTAACTGATTATCTTTAGTGAAAGCTTTTGTTCTTTCCTGAATAACATCCAATTCATCGGGAATAATTTCATAATGAGAAGTTTCAACTCCATATGAATCTAATTTTTCTACAATAACTTTTCCGGAACGATCTTCTTTATCTCCTGCAAAAATGGAATCAGAACAAACAAAAACTGCTGCTTTAATTACATTCGGAAATTTATTTTTGAATGACGATTTTCCGCCTTCTTTATTGACTAATCTGATAGTTGAAATTTCGATTTCTTTATCAATTGGTTTCAGCATATCGTACATAGTCAACGCGACAATAGATGCGCCATGCATGGCTTCAACCTCAACGCCGGTTTTGTAAACCGTTTTTACTTTGAAAATTATGTGAATTTCCAAACCTTCAATATTGTACTCTACTGCTGTAAATTCAATAGGAAGCGGGTGACAATCCGGAATAGACAAGTGTGTGTTTTTTACCGCAAACAATCCTGCAGTTTTTGCCATTTCGAATACATTCCCTTTCGGTACCAAATTGTTCACTACAGCATCAATTGTTTCCTGTTTACTAACTTTTACAATTGCAGTTGCGGTTGCGACTCTTAAAGTACTTATTTTATGCGTAATATCAACCATTAGTGTTTTGTTTCCAGGTGAATGTATCGTTCTCAAACATTTCTTTACCAAAAATCGGTACATCGGTTTTAATCCAGTTTACAATAGCTTCTGTGGCTTCATAAACTTGTTTGCGTCGTGTTGCCGAAACAAAAACGAACAAACAGATTTCGCCTGCCTTTACAACGCCCAAACTATGGTAAATGTGCATACAGGTTAAGTCGAATTTAGCGAAAGCTTTTTCACGAATCGCATACAAAGCTTCGTTCGCCATATCAGTATATGCCGAATAATCGATTGCTACAACTGTATTATCATGAATCACATCGGCACGAACCTGACCCAGAAAAATATTATGCGCTCCAATCGTGTGTTTTGATTGGTGTTTGGCGATCGACTCCGCTATAAATTCAGGAGAAATTGGTCCTTCTACAAATACATTTTTACTCATTTTTTATTTTTTTAGGCCACTCCCGATAGCTATCGGGATATATGGATTAAAATGATTTTTTTTTTTGCCACGAATTTCACGAATTAGCACGAATTTTTATTTTGTAAAACCTTAATATAATGCTACCTCCCAATCTTCATAAGGCGGCTCAACTATAAAATTTGGATCACAATATTGCTTTAAATAATCAGTTGCTCTGATATCAGCATATCTGGCATTAAGTACATTTCCTTCTTCATCCATTTCAATTACATTTGCATATATTGCAAATACTTGTTCGATTGCACTGGGTTCATCTCCATAAAGTGATAGATAATCTATTCCTTCCAAATTATAATGACTTCCACTTGCCATAAAATAAGAAAATGTTCTTAATGCTCCACTAAACGAATTACTTAACTTCATACTTAATTATCTAAACTTTAATTCCTTCTTCTTTTAATAATTGTTTCATTGCCAAAGCTCCGCCAGCAATACTTTTTATATTCTCAAATTGATGCTTTTGAAGCAATTCTGCTGCGATTTTGCTTCTAATTCCGGATTGACAATAAACATAAATCGTTTGGTTTTTATTTAGTTTTTGAATCTCATTTTCTAAATTCATTAAAGGAATTTGAACTTGATTTTTTAAACTGATTTTAGGCAGTTCATCTTCATTTCTAACATCTAAAAAAAGAACCTCATCATTATTTATTTCATCCAAAACCGATTCAAAACTTATTTCTTCGACTTCAGATTTATTATATTTTTCTTCGAATGCTTCTCTGCTTATTGACTCAAAATCACTTTTATCAAAATCATACTTTTGCTGTTCGTTGTTCAGAATATTATACACCAATATTTTTCCACTTAAAACCTCTCCAATTCCTAAAATCATTTTCAAAACTTCATTTGCCTGAAACATTCCAATAATTCCAACTGAAATTCCAATTACTCCGGCATCTTCACAATTTAATGCATTGCTGTTTTCATCTGGATACAAACATCTGTATGTTGGACCGTTTTGATAATTGAAAACTGAAACTTGCCCTTGAAATCTAAAAATAGATCCGTAAACCATTGGTTTATTAGCCACCAGACAAGTATCATTAATTAAATATTTAATCGAAATATTGTCTGTTGCGTCAACAATAATATCGTATTTTTCAAATAACGAAATGGCATTTTTACCTGATAATTTCTCAGCAAAAGCATTGACTTTTACCAACGGATTCAATTCTGAAATCATCAGTTTGGCTTCTTCAACTTTAGATTTTCCAACCGCAAAACTCTTGTAAATTACCTGACGATGTAAATTTGAAATCTCTAAAACATCATCATCTACAATTCCAATTTCGCCAACTCCGGCGGCAGCCAAATAAGGCAGAATTGCCGCGCCCAAACCTCCGGCACCAATAACCAAAACTTTAGATTTCGATAATTTGTACTGACCATCCTCTCCTATTTCAGGAAGAATTATTTGTCGGTTATATCGGTTTGATGCACTCATAACTAATTTTATCCTCCGGCAAACGGCGGTAATAAAGCAACAATATCATTGGTCTGCAAATCATATGCTGCTACTTTTGAAACTATTTTTTGATTTACCGCTACGCTGAAAGAAAGTGATTCAAATTGGTATTTTTCTTCTAAATCACGCAACAAATCTTGCAGTGAAACTTCAGAAAAAGATAACTTTTCGAACTCACATTTTGTCTTTTCGGCAACAGCTCCAAAATATTTAATCTCGATCATTTTTATAAATTTAAATTCTGAAAAATGAATTCATCTTCAAAATGTTCCTGAAAATAGGAAATCCAGCTTGAAGTGTTTCTTACTACTTCTCCAATCACAATAATAGCAGGCGATGATATATTTTTTTCAGCAACCAATTTAGTGATTGTATTAATAGTTCCAATCACTTTTTGTTCCGAATTTTTAGTTCCGTTCTGAATAATAGCAACTGGTAAATCATCATTTCTGTTTTCCTGATAAATCGAAATTATTTCGTTCAATTTATGCATTCCCATCAAAATTACCACAGTCGCTGTCGACTTTGAAGCCAAAAGAACATCTTTTGACAGTTTATGATCAGAAGTTGTTCCGGTAATTACCCAGAAACTTTCAGCCACTTTTCGTTGTGTTAAACTAATTCCAACTGAGGCTGGAACACCCAAAGCAGATGAAATTCCGGGAACAATAGCCGTTTCAATTCCAAATGCTTCTGCAAACTCGATTTCTTCGCTTCCTCGTCCAAAAACAAACGGATCACCGCCTTTTAGACGCACCACATGTCCGTGACTTTTTGCCATAGAAACAATTAAATCATTAATTTGATCTTGCGTGTAAGCGTGACAGCCTAATCTTTTTCCAACAAAAACAATTTCTGCATTTGATGCATATTCTAACAATTCTTCGTTGACTAAAGCATCATACAAAACTACATCGGCACTTTTTAAAACTTTTATAGCTTTCATCGTAATCAGTTCAACGTCGCCCGGACCTGCGCCAACAATCGTCAATTTTGGTGTTTTTAAGTTTTGCATAATCTTTTAACTTAAATTGATATTCAAATCATTCAATTCGTCAGCCGAATTAATATTCGTCAAATGAAAGTTTTCATTTTCTTCTATATTCAAAATTTGATGTGGTACTTTAACCAATAAATCCATCATTTTTAATTCATCTGAATCAATTGCTTTTTTGATAATTGGAACAATCTTTTTTGAATAAATCCCAATTAATGGATGTGTCTTACTTTCTGAAGCAAAAACAGTTATTCCGGCTTCTTCTGTATGTTTTGAAATTAATTCCTGTAATAATTCGGTCGAAATTAGCGGAATATCGCAGCTTAAAATCAAATTAAATTCGGTTTCAGAATTTGATAATGCTGTATAAATTCCTCCTAGCGGACCTTTATCCAAAATTAAATCAGGTATTTTATCGTACTCTAAATAATCGTATTCTTTTGAAGCCGTAATCAGTTTTATATTATCTGTAATAGGCAAAATCGCCCGAATTATATGTTCAATAAATGGCTTGTCCTGAAACAGTACTAATCCTTTTTCAGACTGCATTCTGGTGCTTTTTCCTCCGCAAAGAATAAATACTGATATACTCATAGTTTCTTTTGTTTCAAGTTTTACATTTCAAGTTTTGCTTATTTGTCCGGCTGAGCGAAGTCGAAGCCCACACTCCAATTGGAGCGCCCTTCTCCCGAAGCCTCGGGATCGCTCAGGGTGACAATTTTTACTTCATGTTTCAGGTTTTTTGCTAATCTTTGTCTCCAGCGGTTGAAACCGCTGGCTATGTTTATTTAGCAATCTTTTACATTTGCTTTTCAAATATTGTCTGAGGTTTCAGCCTCAGGAACGCATTAGAATTTTGCCAATCTTTGTCTCCAGCGGTTCAAACCGCTGGCTATATTTTTTTTAAATGCTTTTTACGTTTGGTTTTCAAATATAGCCCGAGGTTTCAACCTCGGGGACACAACGATAAGCAACTTTGCTTTTTCATTTCAAGGAAAAATCAATTTGACGCTTGCCATCAAAATCACGGTTCCTAAAACCATTTTTAATGTTCTGTTAGAGAAAGATCCACTTCCGTAAAATCCGCCTAACATTCCTCCTACAACTGCAATTGGAACTAAATAAAAACTTTCCATCGGAATTACTTTTCCTCCTAAAAAGAATCCTAACATTCCCGCAAAGGAATTCACAAAAATGAACAAACTCGAAATCGCGGCAGATTCTTTAACCGATGCCCATCCTAAAAACAATAAAATCGGACTCAGGATAATTCCACCACCTATCCCTAACATCCCTGACAATAAACCTATTGCAAAACCAATTACCAATGCAATTGGAAGATTGATTTTTACTTCTTCTTTTTCTTTAAAATTAAATACTCCAAATAATCTTAATGCTGCAAAAACCAATACAATTCCTAAAATTATTTTATAAATTGTATTATCCAATGTTATAAACCCGCCTATGAATGCCGCCGGAATTGACGCTATCGCAAAGGGATAAAACAATTTGGGTTTAAAATAATTTTTGCGATAATAAAATAAGAACGAAATACTCGAAACAAACAAATTCAACAATAAAGCTGATGGTTTCATTATCGAAATCGGAAATGCAAAAATGCTCATTAATGCCAGATATCCCGATGCTCCACCGTGGCCTACACTTGAATATAAAAATGCAATAACAATTAATGCAAAACTGAATAATACAATATTTTCGGAACTTAAGAGATTCATCTTTTGGGTTAATCGTTTATTTAGTTAACTGTTTAATCGTTTTCTTAACTATGTGTTTTTATTTACACAGCGCTTTCTATCATTTACCTTAAAAATATTTTTTCAATACTCTTTATTCTATTTTCTAAAAATCTAAAATCAACAATTTAAATTCTAAAATCAAAAATCTCTTTAATCAATTGGCAATAATGTCACTAATTGTCCTTTTTTATAATTTTCTACATTTTCAGGTACAATTATTAAACTGTTGGCTACCGCAAATGTATTTAGCATTGTAGAACTTTGGCCATCTAAAACCGTTACGTTTGTTTCATCATATTTTGCTTTTAGAAACAATGTTTTTCCTGTACTGTTTTTAATTTCAGAATTTATTTTTCGAACTACTTTTGGTTTATGAATTTCAGAAAACCCCATTTTATTTTTTACCGCCGGAGCAACATAAATGTAAAAATTAGTCAACGACGAAGCCGGATTTCCCGGAAGAGCAAAAACTAAAGTTTCATTTTTAGATCCAAAGAACATTGGTTTTCCAGGTTTCTGATTGATTTTATAAAAAAGCTCTTTTACATCATTCTGCAATAATGCTTCTTTTACAAAATCATAATCTCCAACCGAAATTCCGCCAGAAACTAGGACAATATCATATTTTTTAAAATGCTTTTGAGCGCTTTTTTTGTTGCTTTCAGATTATCTTTAACTCTGTAAACTTTCGTTTTTGCAATTCCGATTGTCTGCAGTGCCGCTTCGAGCATAACCGAATTACTTTCGAATATTTTTCCCTTTTTTAATTTCTTTCCCGGTTGCACTAATTCGTTTCCTGTCACTAAAATGGCAACTTTAGGCTTTTTATAAACTTCAATTTCTGTAATTCCCAAACTTGCCAAAAATCCAATTGCAGCAGGCGTAATTAAAGTATGCGTTTCAAAAACAACCTCATCTTTAGCAATTTGTTCTCCTTTTGGACGAACATTTGAAAATTTTTCTGGCATTTCGGCAATCAAAATAGAATCGCTGTTTGCCATTACATGTTCCTGCATTACAACAGTATCTGCACTGTCTGGGACAAATGCGCCAGTAAATATTCTAATCGCTTCGGTTGTTTTTAATTTTATATTCGAATGATCTCCTGCCTGAGAAATACCAGCCAGATCGTATTGATGTCGGATACTATGTTTAAACGCATATCCATCCATCGCCGACTGACGAAAGGGTGGCATATCAATAGGTGAAATCACTTTCTCTGCCAAAACATATCCTAAAGCTTTGCTAACAGAAATACATTTCGTTGGCATTTTAGTACAATTCGCTTCAATTATTTCCAGGGCTTTACTAACTTCTATCATTTGCTTACAAAAAAACTAAGTATAAGTACTTATTACAAATATAAGTATTTATTTATACGATGAATAAAAATTTCCATATTATTTTAATGTCTATAAAATTACTCTAATTTATTCGAAATCAACTTCAAAATAGAATCTACTTTTACAAAAATCCAACCTTTTAAATTCGAATCTGGCGTTTTTAAATTCATTTTCGCTTCACATCTGTCCCGATCACGCACTTAAAAAGCTAAAAACCAAGTAAGAAATACTACAATTTAACAGCCCGTTTAAAAATATATTTAACATTTTACTCCAAAGAAAAAACAAGACTAATTCACTTATTATCAATATTTTAAGTATAAAATTTAAAAACAAATACTTCCCCAAACTCTTTCTCTTTCAAAAAAAAGTCAACATTTTTTTGGTTTTTATTATATTAAAATTAACTTTGTCTATAGGATTAGTAGAGTTTAAAATAATTTTTGAAACCAAAAAAACTATATTTTGAAAACAACCGAAAGCATATCGTATTACATTCTTCCTAAAAAATATACTTATAACACTTTTTGTTATATGTGCTTCTGTTGCTAATTCCCAACGCAATTTCTTTGTTATACAGATTGATTTTATAAATCTGGAAACGAAATCTAAATTTCAACACAAAATTACTTTTATTGAATTACAATGATCTGATTGATGCCTGTTTTGCATTAAAAAGGTTTTTGAATATACCTATATTTTAAAAAGAAAATAATTAACCAATTAAAAAAACTAAAATGAAAAAGATGCAAAGCTGTTGCTGTAAATAAAAAAAGCCATTTCTGCGGCAACAGAAATGGCGAGGCTTAAAGAATATTTATCACTAAATCAAGGAAACACTCAGAGGGTTGAAAAATCAACTCTCAAGGCGCCTTGTTAATTACTTAAACCATTACAAAGAAATGAAAAAAAAATTAAAAATATATTCAATATTATTTCTGTTGCTACTGACGACGGGAATTAATGCTCAGAATACAAAACCCCTTATCCAATCAAAACTTGACGGAACAGTTGTCGATGATGTTACAAATCAGCCTATTATTGGTGCTTCGGTAGTCATAAAAGGTACAACTCACGGGGTTCAGACCGATGCAGAAGGAAAATTCTATTTTCAAACTGGTCAAAAATTTCCATATACCTTAATTGTAAGTTACATTGGATACAAAAAAGCAGAAATTATTGTTGATAAAAATCCGGTTACTATACACTTAAAAGAAGAGCGTCAGGAACTAGATGAACTGGTAGTTGTGGGTTACGGAACTCAAAAAAGAAAAGACATTACGGGTTCTGTTGCCTCTGTTCCAAAGGCCAATTTAGCACAAGTAACCTCATCTGCAGATAATTTACTTCGCGGTGCCATACCTGGTGTGGTAGTTACACAAAGTTCAGGACGTCCCGGAGCTTCATCAAGTGTACGTATTCGTGGAGGAAACTCAATTACAGCAGGCAATGAACCGCTTTATGTATTAGACGGTGTTTTAATTTACAATGACAATAATAATGGTACTGCCGGTGTAGCAAATGCAGGAGCCACTGTGAATGTCCTTTCGACAATTAATCCCGCTGATATAGAATCTATTGAAGTCTTGAAAGATGCTTCAGCAACAGCCATTTATGGATCTAGAGGAGCAAATGGTGTCGTTATTATCACTACTAAAAAAGGTACAAAAGGACAAGACAACATTTCGTATCAAGGCTATTTTGGATTTCAAAATGTCTCAAAAAAATTACATCTGATGAATGCCAGCCAATGGGCAAGTTTACGTAATGATGTTCAGGCAAGTATTGGTCAGGCACCTTCTTTTACTCCTGCTCAGATTGAGGCTTTTAAAACTTCGGGAAGTTATGACTGGCAAGATGCCATTTTTAGAACTGCCGCTCCAATACAAAACCATCAATTAACTTTTTCCGGTGGAGACGATCGTTCTAGATATACAATTTCGGCAGGCTATTTTGATCAGGATGGAATTGTAATTGCAACCGATTTTAAACGAATTTCACTTCGCGCAAATTACGAGCGAAATTATTCTCAGAATTTCAAATTTGGCGTAAATGCAAATTATACAAATTCAGCCGCAAACGGAGTTGGAACAAATGGAGGTTCAAGTGCCGGAAGACAACCAAATCCATTAGTAGTTGCCTTGTATCAGCCACCGGTTGTTCCTATAAAAAATGCCGACGGAACTTATAATTTAACTAATAATCCTTACGCAACGGCAACTAATGGTATTATCCCAAATCCAATTAATGATCTGGAAAACACAACCAATGAAACCAAAATCAACAGGATCTTAACCAGCTTATTTGGTGAATATAAAATTACCAAAAAACTAGTTGCAAAAGTTGCGGTAAGTGGTGATGTAATTGATACTAAACAAAATTATTATGCACCATCTACCACTACAACCGGAGCGGGAGTAAAAGGTTTAGCCTCTGTTGGTAGCCGTCGGGTTAGTTCTGTTCTAAATGAAAACACACTGAATTACAATACTAATTTTGGTGAAAATCATAAATTCTCAGCCTTAGGAGGTTATACACTTCAATACACAAAAGGTGAGGTTGTAAATGCGGGAGCGCAGACTTTTGTAAATGATGCCAATACTTACAATGCACTGCAAGATGGTGTCCCGGTAAAACCTTATAGTGATGCATTTGAAAGTGTATTGAAATCTTGGTTAGCAAGAATAAATTATTCTTATAAAGGAAAATACAATTTTACACTTTCTGGCCGTGCAGACGGTTCTTCAAGATTTGGTTCTGAGTCACTTTGGGGATATTTCCCTTCGGCAGGATTCTCCTGGAATATTACCGACGAAGACTTCGCTAAAAACATTAAAGGTGTAACAGAAGCTAAACTTAGACTTACAGCAGGTACAACCGGAAATCAGGAAATTGGAAATTATCTTTCGCTTGCTTCAATGGGTTCTGTAAATTATGCCTTTGGAGGAACTTTACAAACTGGTCTTGCTCCTACCCGATTAGCAAATCCAGATTTGAAATGGGAAAAAACAAATCAGTATAATATTGGTTTAGACTTATCTTTACTAGACCGAAAAATCAATTTTGTTTTTGATGTTTATTACAAAAAAACAAAAGATTTGTTAATCAACGTTCCTGTGCCATTGACTTCAGGATATGCAACTGTACTTCAAAATATTGGAGGTGTTGAAAACAAGGGTCTCGAAATTGGTTTGATCACAGAAAACATAAAAACAGAAAATTTCTCATGGAACTCTAACTTTGTTTTTTCTAC
Source organism: Flavobacterium sp. N2038 (assembly GCF_025947185.1). Classification (NCBI taxonomy): domain Bacteria; kingdom Pseudomonadati; phylum Bacteroidota; class Flavobacteriia; order Flavobacteriales; family Flavobacteriaceae; genus Flavobacterium; species Flavobacterium sp. N2038. The sequence continues at coordinate 2,127,508 of NZ_CP110001.1, read as the reverse complement.
AAACAAAAACAAAGTAGTAGCGATAGGAAACGGTGTAGACCAATTCTTTCCTGTTGTTCCAAACGGATCTTTATTACAGCAGCAGCCCGTAACCGTAAAAGTCGGACTACCTTTAGGCACATTCTGGGGGTATAAAACAAATGGCATTTTCCAAACTCAGGAAGAAGTAAATACACAGCCAAAAATAAACAGTTTGGCTAACACTAAAGTGGGTGACAGAAGATATGTTGACACAAATGGAGATGGTGTAATTACTGCTCTTGACAAAGGAAATCTAGGCACTTCTCAGCCAAAATTTGTGGGAAGTTTCAGCAATACAATTTCTTATCATGATTTTGATTTGAATTTCTCTTTTCAAGGTGCTTATGGCGGAAAAATATTCAATGCTTTAAATCAGCAATTAGAGATTTCTACACTTGGAACAAATGCTAATGTGACGTTAGAAGATCGTTGGACACCGGCAAATCCAAGCAATGAAATTCCGAGAGCTACAAGTTCACCTTTAGGAATCGTTTCAGAGCGATATGTAGAAGATGCATCATTCCTGAGATTGAAATTAATTACATTGGGTTATACATTACCAAAAAGCGTTTCTAAAAAACTGGGAACAAAAAGTGTGAAATTCTATGTTTCCGCAGAAAACTTAATTACGTGGACAAAATACACTGGTTATGATCCAGAAGTAAGCTCATACGAACAAAACAACTTATATCCGGGAATTGATTTTGGCTCTTATCCAAACTCTAAAACATTTATCTCGGGCTTGAACGTAACTTTCTAAGTAAAAAAATATAAAATGAAAAAGATAATAATAACACTAATAATAAGTGCAGGACTGTTTATTTCGTGCACAGATCTGGAGGTAACACCAACCTCTTTTGTAACCGAAGACAATTACTTTAAAACCCAGGATGATGCTGTAGCAAGTGTCACCGCAGTTTATGCTTCGTTAAGCTTAGATCCGGGAGAGCAAAGTTTATTTGGAAGAAATTTATATTTCTTAACCGATATGGCGTCAGATTACGCTGCTGCAGGAGTTTCTGCTACAAATCCGCAAGTGCGTGCTTTAAGCAGTTTGACTCACGATGCAACTTCAGACCGTGTGCAGGTTGCCTGGAGACAAATTTATGCAGGAATCAACAGAGCCAATGTTTCTATTGACAATGTGCCTAAAGTTGCGGGAACAGAAGCCGTAAAAACCAGATTAATCAATGAAGCCAAATTTATCAGAGGATTATTGTATTTTCAGGCAGTTCGTCTTTGGGGAGGCGTTCCAATTGTGTTACACGAACCAACTTCTATACAGTTAGAAAGCTTAAAATCAAAAAGAGCAACTGCTGAAGAAGTTTACACACAGATTATTTCCGATTTAAAAGCTGCTGAAAGTCTGCCAGCGACATATCCGGCAACTGATGCCGGGCGTGCAACATCTGGTGCAGCAAAAGCAATTTTGACAAAAGTATATCTGACAAGAAAGGACTGGCCAAACGCTATTGCAAAAGCTAAAGAAGTTATCAATGGCGGATACGGTTATGCATTGTTTGAAAATTTTCAGGATATTTTTACCAAAACAAAAAAGAACGGAAAAGAGCATATTTTCTCTGTACAGTTTGAGCCAAATCAGGCTGGAAACGGATCAAGCGGAAGTACTTTTCAAGCGACTTCATTTACAGGGTTTACTGCAACAGAGCCTGCAGATATCATTTCAGACGTAGCCTTGTTTTATGACATTTATGCTGCCGGAGATGTACGAAGAGATGTAAGTTACGCCAAACAATTGCCAAATCCTGCAACTGGAACACTTTATACTTTTCCAAAGCCAATTTTCAAAAAATACTTAGATCTAACAAATCTGGCTACTCCTTCTAATGTAGCAATCAACTTTCCCGTGATTCGTTATGCCGATATTTTATTGTCTTTGGCGGAAGCCATAAATGAGCAAGGAGGACCAACTGCCGAAGCGTATGAATTGATCAACCAGGTTAGAAGAAGAGCTTTTGCAAAACCAATTACAACGCCAGATGCAACGATTGATTTAACTGGATTAACTCAAACTACTTTTAGAGCTGCAATTCAGGAAGAACGAAAAAAAGAGTTTGTTCAGGAAGGACAAAGATGGTTTGATCTGGTTCGTTGGGGAACTTTAGTTACTGAAGTGAAAAAAGTAACGGCTAAAAACTCAGTTTCAGAAAGAAATAATCTGTATCCAATTCCTCAAAGTGAAAGAAACATTGATCCTGTAGGTCTGCCTCAGAATCCTGGATATTAATAACCAATCACAAATAAACCAATAAATTATGAAAAAATATAAAACTAGCTTATCAGTCAAAAGTCCTAAAAAAGGGCTTTTGATTAGCGCAATTTTACTTGCACAATTGGGTTTTGCACAGACTAAACCAGAAGAATTTAAAGGTGTAATTGGTAAAACTTTGGCCGATTCTAAAGAATATTGGCCAGAACCCGTTACGGCTCCAAAAGGCGCTCCAAATGTCGTCTGGATTATTTTAGATGACGTAGGTTACGGAGCTTCAAGTGCTTTTGGAGGTTTGATCCAAACTCCGGTTTTAGAGAGTCTTGCCAATAACGGATTACGCTATACCAATTTTCATACAACCGCAATTTGTGCTCCTACCCGCTCTGCTTTATTAACGGGAAGTAATTCTCATAAAGTTCATGTTGGAGGATTTTCACATACGATTATGTCTGCTGGATTTCCTGGTTGGGACGGAAGACTGCCTTCAAAAAACGGAACTGTTGCCGAGATTTTACGTGATAAAGGTTATAACACTTTTGGCGTAGGTAAATATGGTATAACGCCAGATGAAGAAGCTACAGATGCCGGACCTTTTGACCGCTGGCCAACCGGAAAAGGATTTGAACATTTCTTTGGTTTCCTGGGCTCAGCAACGGATCAGTATAAACCCGATCTAATTGAAGATCAAGCACACGTCACTCCTGACGGACGCCATTTGAGCGAGCAAATTACAAATAAAGCAATCAGCTATATTGCCAGACAGCAAAAAGCCGCGCCGGGAAAACCATTCTTTTTATATTATTCTCCGGCAGCTGTTCATGCACCTCATCAGGTTGCCCAAAAATGGAGCGATCCGTATAAAGGAAAATTTGATGATGGCTGGGACGCTTACCGCGAAAAAACCATTGCCAATCAGAAAAAATTAGGAGTTATTCCTTCGAATGCTGTATTGCCGGAACGTAATCCGCTTATTGCAGACTGGAAAAAATTAACACCGGATCAGAAAAAAGTATATGCCAAATTTATGGAAGTATATGCCGGATATCTTACCTACACGGATTATGAAATTGGAAGATTGGTTAATTATTTAAAAGAAATCAATCAACTGGAAAATACAGTTGTATTTGTTTTAATTGGTGATAATGGTGCAAGCAAAGAAGGAACATTGCAAGGTGCTGTCAACAGACAAACTTATGTTGTTGGAGAAACAGACGAAACGGTTTTTCAAAATAATTTAAAGCGAATTGGCGAAATTGGAACACCTGAAACCTATACCAATTATCCTTTGGGCTGGGCTCAGGCAACAAATGTTCCTTTTAAAGACTGGAAACAAGATGCAAACTCAGAAGGCGGCACTCATAATCCGTTGATTGTTTATTATCCAAAGGGAATTAAAACGCCTGGAATTAGAACCCAATACAGTCATGTAATTGATATTTTACCAACAACGCTGGATATTTTAGGAGTTAAAGCACCTGAATCTATCAGAGAAATTAAGCAAGATACAATTCAGGGATATTCTTTCTACAATTCTTTGAATGATGCAAAAGCAATTTCAAATCATAAAGTACAGCATTATTACATTTTTGGAGCCCGAGCAATTTATAGTGATGGATGGAAAGCGGCTGCGGCGCATCATCCAAATTCAATTGAAGCTAAAGAAGCTTTAAGTGATCCCAAAAAAGCAGGTTTATTAAATGCTGATTTTGACAAAGATGTTTGGGAATTGTACAACATCAATGAAGATTTTAATGAACAAAAAGATTTGGCTAAAAAATATCCTGAAAAACTGGCCGAATTAAAAAAACTATTTGACCAGCAAGCCAGGAAAAACAACTTATATCCTTTAATAGACTGGTCAGATGTATATCAGAGAAAAATACACCAAACACCAGCTACAGAAGGAAAATCTGCTCAAGAACTATTAACCAAAGCAAACAAGTAAAAATAAAAACTATGAAAAATTTTAAATACAACAGTTTAATCAAAAGTCCTAAAAAAGGGCTTTTGATTACGGCGCTCTTAGTTGCACAATTAGGAATAGCACAAGATAAACCAGAAGAATTTAAAGGTGTTATCGGAAAAACTTTAGCCGATTCTAAAGAATATTGGCCAGAACCGGTAAAAGCTCCTAAAGGCGCACCAAACGTAATTTGGATCTTATTAGACGACGTCGGATTCGGAGCTTCAAGTGCTTTTGGAGGTTTGATCAGCACACCAACTTTTGATCAGTTAGCCAATAATGGTTTACGTTATACTAACTTTCACACAACGGCTATTTGCGCGCCAACTCGTGCGGCTTTACTGACTGGAAGAAATTCAGGAAGAGTACACGTTAGCGGATTTTCACACACGATTTTATCAGCTGGTTTCCCTGGTTGGGACGGAAGAATTCCTTCTGATAAAGGAACAATTGCAGAGATTTTACGTGAAAACGGTTATAACACTTTTGCAGTTGGAAAATATGGTGTAACGCCAGATGAAGATGCTACAGATGCAGGACCATTCGACAGATGGCCAACCGGAAAAGGTTTTGATCATTTCTACGGATTCTTAGGTTCTCAAACCGATCAGTACAATCCTGATTTAGTTGAAGATCAAGTTCACGTTACGCCTGACGGGCGCCACTTAAGTGAATTAATTACAGATAAAGCAATAAGCTATATCCAAAAACAACAAAAAGCGGCTCCGGGAAAACCATTTTTCTTGTACTATGCACCAGGCGCAGCACACGCACCTCATCAGGTTGCTACAAAATGGAGCGATCCTTACAGAGGAAAATTTGATAAAGGCTGGGACGCTTACCGCGAAGAAGTAATCGCAAACCAAAAGAAATTGGGCGTAATTCCAGCAAACGCAGTATTACCAGAACGTAATCCATTAATCACAGATTGGAAAAAACTATCTCCAGATCAAAAGAAAGTTTATGCTAGATTTATGGAAGTTTACGCTGGATTCCTAACGTATACAGATTATGAAGTAGGAAGAGTTGTGAATTATCTAAAAGAAAGCGGACAACTGGACAACACTTTAATTTTTGTAGCTATTGGCGATAATGGAGCAAGTAAAGAAGGAACTACCGAAGGAACAATCAACCAAAGTTTGTTTTCTCAAGGAGTATCTGAAGAGGAAAATCTAAAGAAAAACTTAGCAAATATTGACGAAATTGGAACTCCAAAAGGTCTAAACACAAATTATCCTTTAGGATGGGCTCAAGCAACAAATGTTCCGTTCAAAAACTGGAAACAAGATGCACAATCTGAAGGTGGAACTCATAATCCATTAATTGTTTTTTATCCAAACGGAATTAAAGACAAAGGTGGCATCAGAAATCAATACAGCCATGTTACCGATTTGCTTCCAACAACTTTAGACATTGTAGGAGTTAAAGCACCGGAATATATCAAAGGTATTAAACAGGATATTATTCAGGGTTCGTCTTTGTATGCTTCTCTTGATAATCCAAAAGCAGAATCATTGCACAAAGTTCAATACTATTACATCTTTGGAAACAGAGCCATTTATAAAGATGGATGGAAAGCCGGAGCAGCACATGCGAATCCGTTTACATCGGTGAAATCTGGCGGAAAAAATCAGGCACCTGCATCAAGCAATTTTGATACTGATGTTTGGGAATTATATAACCTGAACGAGGATTTTAACGAGCGTAACAATTTGGCAGCAAAATATCCTGAAAAACTAGCCGAACTAAAAAAACTGTTTGATGAACAAGCTAAAGAAAATAACGTTTATCCGTTAATTGACTGGCAGGATGTAATAACCAGAAAAATACACAATACTGGTGCCGACAAAGCCAAAACTGTTCAGGATTTAATTAAACAAGTTACAAAACCAGGCGCGGGTACAACTGCTGCCGGAAGTACTAACTAATATTGATTCTCAAAACCTGCAAGGTTCCTAAAACCTTGTAGGTTTCATTATAAAACACAAAAACACATTTTGATTTAGAATTCGCTAAAATCACAATAAATTATAAAAAAAGAATAATTTAAACACTACTAATTCTATAGAATTAAAAGTTTTTAATTTAAATTTACGCTTTATAACTTTTTGATTATCAATAACACACAATAAAAAAATATAAACATAAGAAATCATGAAACGAGTAGACTATGAAATTATAGGAAAAAAAATAATCGTTGGCGCGATTGTTTTTTTAGTACCTCTAGTCATATTGGCGGGAGGTTTAGCATTAATTAATCAATTTTTAAAATAAGAAATCATGGCAATAGTTCAAAGAGAAAAACTGACAAGAGATTTACTAATAAGTCTTTTTATATATTCTTTGCCTGTAGTGGCAATTTTCCTTTACTTTAAATTAAGCAATAATTTGGTAAGTGAATCGCACATTTCATTACCTGCTTTTTTAGAATTTTCAAAACCCGCTTTTGAGCATATCCGCACTTGGGGATTAACTGTTTTTATGCTGGTTTTAGGTGTAATCGAATTTACTGCAGGTTTATACGATGACGAATGGACAGGTCAGGAACGCAAAGTTGATATTATTTGTTTCCTAGCACCAAAATTGCTTTTGCCTCCCGTAATTGCTTTTTTCAGCTTGACTGCTTTACCATATCTAATTCCGGATTTAGCTAACACACTTTCGTGGGTTCCTTTCTGGGGAGGATTTTTCCTGATTGCCATTGCCGATGATTTGACGCAATATTGGTACCATAGACTGCATCATCAAGTTCCGTTTTTATGGCGTTTCCACAGAACACATCACTCGGCTCCATATATGGGAATGGCGATGGCTTCCAGACAAAACTTTATTTATACGGTTTTCTTTTCTCAAATTTATTTGACAGCAACTTTAACCTATTTAGGGTTAGGTTTACCAGCTTTATTTGTTTTGGTAATTAAAAGTTTCATCACATTGGGTGCACACTCAAGTATCGCGTGGGACAAACCTTTTTACAAATACAAAGTTTTGCATCCAATTGCATGGGTTTTAGAACGTCTAATTTCAACTCCGGCAACACATCACGCACATCATGCAGATACAAGCGGAGATGGTGTTGGACACTTTAAAGGTAATTTCGGAAACATGTTTTTCATTTGGGATGTCATTTTCGGAACCGGATTAATCACACGTAAATTCCCGGAATCTTACGGAACAAAATCATACAAACAAGAAGAATGGTACGCACAGTTTTTATGGCCAATATTCAAATCTAAAAAAGAAGGAAGCCCTCTTGCAGATGGTGTATTGTCACTTCCGCTTAAAGTAAAAACAGTTGTTGCCGAAGATACTCATACCCCAATATTAGAACAAGTTTAATCTTAAAAACGATTATGAAAAATAAAGTTTTAAAAAATAGTATAACAGTAATTGTATTTCTATTTACAATTGCTGTTTTTTCGCAAAATAAAAGCGAAAATACAGTCAATTTAGATTCATTTTATACAAAAATCCAAAGCCAAAAAAATCCACAGATTATTGATGCCAGAGGTCCCGAAGAGTTTGCGCTGAATCACATTATTGGTGCTGTAAATTTCAATCTGGAATCAAAAGATTATGCCAAACGAATTGCTGCCTTAGATAAATCAAAACCGGTGTTTACCTATTCTATAGGTGCAGGAAGAAGTGTCTGGCTCGCTGATGATTTATTAAAAAAAGGCTTCAAAGAAGTATATAGTTTAGAAGGCGGAATTGCAAACTGGATTGGGGGTGGAAAACCATATTTTACCAACTCCAAAAGCAAATTAACCCTGGCAGAATACAACAAAATCATTACTGAAAATAGTACCGTTTTAGTCGATATTGGTTCCATTTATTGTGGGGCATGCAAAAAAATAAAACCAGTTTTAGAAACCATCAAAACGCAGTATGGCAAAAATCTTAAAATTGTAGAAATAGATTTAGAAGATAATACACAAATCATTGCCGATTTAAAAACGATTAAAGTTTTCCCAACTTTGATACTTTATCAAAACGGAAAAATCATTCTTAAAAAAGAAGGTTTTGAAAATTTAAAAAATGAGGTTGATGTGGCTTTGGCTTCTAAATAATAACGCACGAATTTTAAATAAATCTTTGTCAAAGTTTAAAACTTTGATAAAGATTACCACAATCTTTTCAGGCTGAGCGAAGTCGAAGCCCGCGCAAATAACTCCGTAATAAAAACCCAATCTTTGTAGAGCTTCTTGCGGTCCTTCGACTTCGCTCAGGATGACAAACCTGAAAATTTGAAAAACTCTCAATACAAAACCAAAATTCAAAAAACAACGTACCAAAATATGGCAAACTATAAAAAAGTAACTAAGATTGTTATACCTTTTTTAATTATACTTTTTCTTTTAGCAGTATTTCTTTTCTGGCCCATAAACACGGATGGAACTTTAATAAAACCAGATGAAAAACTAGCTGAAGGAAAAGCTGCATTTCTGGCACAAAAGGATTCTTCAATCTTAGAAAAAAAGCCAAACATCATTATTCTCCTTGCCGATGATTTAGGCAAATATGATATTTCATTGTATGGAGGAAAATCAACTCCAACACCACAAATTGATTCTTTGGCCGCATCCGGAGTTACTTTTACCGATGGTTATGTTTCTGCTTCAATTTGTTCACCATCCCGTGCCGGATTGCTTACCGGACGTTATCAGGAACGTTTTGGACATGAATATCAACCCGGAGATCGATATCCAAAAAATAATCTGGAGTATTATGCTTTTAAGTATTTAATCAATACCAATAGCTGGAGACTGAATGATAAAATCAAATACCCAAATGAAGCATCAATTGCTACTCAGGGTCTGCCAAAATCTGAAATTACGTTTGCCAATTTAGCCAAAAAACAAGGTTACAGCACAGCAATTATCGGGAAATGGCATTTGGGTCACAACAAAGGATTTTTCCCTTTAGATCGTGGTTTCGATTATCATTATGGCTTTTATCAGGCCTTTTCGCTTTATACTCCAGAAGATGATAATCCGGATATTATCAACCACCATCATAAAGATTTTACCGATAAAATGATTTGGGGAAATGGTCGCATTGGAATCGGGCAAATTCGTCGGGATACGACTATTATTCATGATAAAACTTATTTAACCGAAACATTTGCTGAAGAAGCAGAAGCTTTTATCGACAAAAATAAAAACAAACCTTTTTTACTTTATGTTCCATTCAATGCACCTCACACACCATTTCAGGTTCGCAAAAAATATTACGATCGTTTCCCGAATGTAAAAGACGAAAACAAACGTGTGTATTATGCCATGATCAGTGCACTTGATGACGCAATTGGAAGAATTAGAGCAAAAGTTAAAAAAGAAGGTTTAGAAGAAAATACGCTAATCATTTTTGCAAGCGACAACGGTGGTGCCGACTATACTTTTGCAACAACAAATGCTCCATTAAAAGGCGGTAAATTTTCGCATTTTGAAGGCGGTATAAATGTTCCGTTTGCAATTTCCTGGAAGGGAAAAATAAAACCAAAAACTGTATACAAAACGCCTGTAAGTACTTTGGATATTTTTAGTACGATTGCTTCTGTTACAGGTTCGGGCTTGCCAAAAGATCGCGTTTATGATGGAGTTAATCTTATCGACGTTGTCAATAACAATAAAGAAGCTCACAAAGAATTATTCTGGCGCTCCGGCGATGCAAAAGCAATTAGAAGTGGTGATTGGAAACTAATTGTAAGTGGCAAAACGCATGAAACCTGGCTTTATGATTTAGCAAAAGACAAATCTGAAACTATAGATCTTGCTGCAAAAAATCCGGAAAAAGTAAAAGAATTACAAACCGCTCTTCAAAATTGGGAAAAAGGATTGGTGAAACCGCTTTGGCCTAACCTGACTTATTATGAATTCGATTTTGGAAAACAAAAATACTTTGTCGATTTGTAATTAAACAACATACAAACCCGACAGGTTTTAAAAACCGGTTTAATCTAAAACTCAATTAATGTCAACTCAAACCAAACAATTTAATATTCACGAAGATTGGACCGTAGTAATTCTAGGATTCATAATCATCGGTATTTCACTTTTTATCTTTCTTCCGGAAGTTCCCGTTTTCAGCTGGTCAGACAGCACCGATTTGAAAACGAAAGTTTTTGATTTCGTGAACCTGAAAATCCTCTTATTTCAATTTTTATATCTAATTTCTATTGGAACACTAGGTGCTTTCTTAATTGGAAAATCGGTAAAATATTTTCTTTTTACTTTCCCTATCGTTTATTTCTTAACCGTTATCGCCTTAGTCATTGCGGGAAATTCAGAAATAAAAGCACTCAATCTGGAAGCCGTCATTTTCAGTCTGATTATAGGCCTAATAATTGGAAATTTCTTTCAGATTCCCGATTGGTTTCGTTCTGCACTTTCTACTGAAGTTTTTGTAAAAATTGGATTGGTCTTATTAGGAACCAGTGTCATCTTTTCAGATATTCTCAAAGCCGGTTCATTAGGATTATTTCAGGCATTAATTGTGGTTCTGTCTGTTTGGTATTTTGCCTATTGGCTTTGCCGAAAATTAAAAGTTGACGACGAATTAACCATGATGATTTCCAGTGCCGTTTCTATTTGTGGTGTTTCGGCAGCAATTGCAACTTCGGGCGCAATTAAAGGCGATTCTAAAAAACTATCTTATGTAATTTCTATTGTTTTGGTAACCGCAATTCCAATGATGATTTTTATGCCCATCATTGCAAAATATTTCAACTTTCCCGAAGAAGTCACTGGTGCATGGTTAGGTGGCAGTATCGACACTTCTGGAGCAGTTGTGGCATCCGGAAGTTTAGTTGGCGAAACCGCTTTAAAAATCAGTACGATTGTCAAGTTTTCCCAAAATGTTTTATTAGGATTAGCGGCTTTTGCCATTTCCGTTTATTGGACTTATACGCATAATAAGTCGGCGGAAGCTGTAGCATCAAAACCTACTTTAAGTGTTATTTGGGAACGTTTTCCAAAGTTTGTCATTGGTTTCGTTCTGGCTTCTCTCCTATTTTCTTTCTTCATTAGTTCTGAAACGCGAGATTCAGTAAAAGACAGTTTGAAGAATTTACAGGGAATTTGGTTTGCACTGGCTTTTACCAGCATTGGTTTAGAAACTAATTTTAAAGATTTACTTGCTAATAACAGCCGTAAGCCGTTGTATGCTTTCTTGATTGCACAATTATTCAATGTTATTGTTACGTTGATTATTGCTTATTTACTTTTTGGGAAGTAGTTTAACTGCAAAGAGCGCAAAGGTTTACGCAAAGTTCGCAAAGTTTTTTAAATGTATTAATTATACATCTTGTTTGTCATTACTTAACTTTGACAAAGCTCTTCCTAATTCTTTTTTTTTGCCACAAATTCACAAATTTTCACAAATTTAATTCGTGTTAATTCGTGCAATTCGTGGCAAATCATTTCTCTCTACTTCTTTTTTCAAAAAAAAATCAAGATTAATTTGGTTTTTACATTTTTAAATATAACTTTGTCTATAGAATTAGTAGAGTTTAATATTTAAAACTTACATTTTGAAAACAATAGCAACCAGAACGTCTTACATTCTTCCTAAAAAATACACCTATAACAGCTTTTGTTATATGTGCAGCTGTTGTTAGTTCCCGCACTTAATCTATTATGGCTTGGTTTAAGTTTAATAAAAGCCAAATCATTTTTACATCCAGTTTCGCTTTTTCTCAAAATACCTGATGCTATTTGTATCACATTGTGTTGTGGCATAATTAAATAAAAAAAGAAAAAGCTTAATCATTTCTGTGGTAACAAAAACAAGAGAATTAATAAGTTATAAATCTTTTCTAATCTAAAATAATCGATTATGAGTTCATTTTATAAAGAAATAGCAAGACAGCATCAGGATTTAGTAATACTGCCTGAAAAGAAATTAATTCATCAGTTCATTGATGATCTGTTTATTATTTTGTTTTCAAATACCTCAAAATCATTTGAATCAGAAGAAACCATTAAATATAAATTCAATCTACTGGAAAAACAATTTGACGAATTAGTTTTAGATTTTTCACCAAAAAGCGACCAAAAACAACAAACAGAGACCTTTTTTAGTGCGATACCACATTTACATAAAAAAGCATTAAATGATGCGCTGACCATTTATACTAAAGATCCGGCCGCAAAATCTCTGGAAGAAGTACTATACTCTTACCCTGGCTTTTTTGCTATTTCGGTATATCGTTTTTCACATCAGCTATGGCAACAGGATTTAAAGCTTCTTGCGAGAACAATTTCAGAATATGCTCATATTAAAACGAGTATAGAAATTCATCCCGGAGCACATATTGGAGATGATTTTGCAATCGATCACGGCACCGGAATTGTAATTGGCGAAACAACAGTTATTGGCAATAATGTTCAAATTTATCAAGGTGTAACGCTTGGTGCATTGAGTGTAAAAAAAGAAGAAGCATTTGTAAAAAGGCATCCAACAATTGAAGACAATGTGATTATATATGCCAACAGTACCATTCTTGGTGGTCAGACTACTGTTGGAAAAGATTCTATAATTGGCGGAAATGTCTGGCTAACTTATACTGTTCCATCCAATTCTGTTGTATATCATAAAAACGAAATTAAAATCAGAGATAACAATCCTTTTCCGGCTCCCATTTTTTATTCTATTTAAAATATCAAAACTCACATGAAATATCAAAACATTTTAGAAACAATAGGAAACACTCCTCACATTCGATTAAATAAACTTTTCAAATCACATGAAGTTTGGATTAAACTGGAAAAATCAAATCCGGGATCGAGTATCAAAGACCGAATTGCTTTGGCCATGATCGAAGATGCTGAACGAAAAGGACTTATTAATGAAGAAACCATTATCATTGAACCAACTTCAGGAAATACCGGAATCGGACTTTCATTAGTTGCAGCTGTAAAAGGATACAAAGTAATTGTGGTAATGCCGGAGTCGATGAGCATTGAACGCCGAAGAATCTTAAATGCTTATGGTGCCGAATTCGTTCTAACTCCAAGAGAGAAAGGAACTTCCGGAGCAGTAGAAAGAGCGAAAGAATTGGCTTCAACAATCAAAAATTCGTTTCTTCCATCTCAGTTTACCAATAAAGCAAATGTTGAAATACACGAAAAAACAACGGCCTTAGAAATTTTAGCTGATTTCCCGGATGGTATAGATTATCTCATTACCGGAGTTGGAACCGGCGGACATATTACGGGAGTTTCAAAAATACTAAAACAGCATTTTCCAAATTTACAGACTTATGCTGTAGAGCCTGCTTTATCACCAGTTTTAAGTGGCGGTCTACCCTCTCCTCACCCTTTTCAGGGAATTGGTGCTGGTTTTATTCCGGAAGTTTTTAATCGCGAATATGTGGATCAGATTTTAACTGTGGATAAAAACGAATCTTACAATTTTACCAAAAAAATAGCCAAAGAAGAAGGAATATTTGCCGGAATTTCGACTGGAGCCGCACTTGCTGCCATTTCTAAAAAGCTAAAAGATATTCCGGAGAATGCTGTTATCCTGACTTTTAATTATGACACTGGAGAAAGATATTTGTCTGTAGATGAGCTATTTGATTAAAATTATCAATAACTTTAATCAAACAAAAAATAAATTATAAACTTATTAAAAATACAAAAAATGGCAGAATCAAAACAACAACAGACCGCATTAGGCGATGTTGCAGCAAGACAGCTCGCAATTGCAACACGTACCGTACCCCAAATAGGAACCACTTCTCCTCGCTGGCTAACACATCTTTTGCACTGGACGCCAGTAGAATCGGGTGTATTTCGCTTAAACAAAGTTAAAAACGCCAGTCATATCGAAGTAGATTGTTCTGCTCGTGACGAAAGAGTTTTACCAAACACTTTTGTTGATTATATCGAAAATCCGAGAGAATATAATCTGGCAGCAGTTCAGACTATTGTAGAAGTTCATACTCGTGTATCTGATTTGTACAGCAAGCCATACAATCAAATCTCAGAACAATTACGTCTGGCCATAGAAACCATCAAAGAGCGTCAGGAAAGCGAATTAATCAACAATAAAGATTATGGTTTATTAAGTAATGTTGCGCCTTCACAAATTATAAAAACACGCACCGGAGCGCCAACTCCAGATGATCTGGATGAATTACTTACTAAAGTTTGGAAAGAACCGGGCTTCTTTTTGCTGCACCCGTTAGCAATTGCTGCTTTCGGCCGCGAATGTACACGTCGCGGTGTTCCGCCTCCGACCATTTCTTTATTTGGCTCTCAGTTTTTGACCTGGAGAGGAATTCCGCTTATTCCATCAGATAAATTACCAATCAATAAAGGAAAATCAAAAATCATTTTATTGCGAACTGGCGAAAGTCGTCAGGGTGTAATTGGATTAATTCAGCCAGGATTACAAGGCGAACAGTCTCCGGGATTATCGGTTCGTTTTATGGGAATTAATGAAAAAGCGATTGCTTCCTATCTGGTTTCGCTTTATTGTTCCTTAGCTATTTTGGTTGATGATGCCATCGCTGTTTTAGAAGATGTCGAAATAGGAAAGTATCATGAGTACAAATACTAACATCAACGGTTTACCAAACATTGATGAGCTGCAAAATTTAGCCAACGAATTGTTCAGTGCTTTGCCAAATGAATTTCCTAAAGAAATTTCGCTAAGCCCAGATAAAAGTGAACATCCCCTTGCCACTAAAATTGCAGAAACACTTTTGCATGCCGGCGGTGCCAATATTATTGCTCCATTTCCAGTGCAAAGTCCATTAAATGTAAACCCTGCCCCTCCCTCGTTTAGCGGTTTTGGAGTTTCTCCAACAATTGCTGCTGAAAGTTCAAGCGCTTCAGCTTTATATCCAAACGCAGGCGCAGGCTTTGACCCTAAATATGGAATTCCTTCATCTGGAGTTCCAGAAGATAATGCATTAAACATCAATAATCCGCAAACAGGTTTTTATGATATCAATTTAAAAAATAACGGAGCTCCTCAGCTTAATGAGGAATCTCTTTTTTCGGCATTGTTTTTAAATGATCAGTATTTGCCTTTTCAAAGTGAAAATTCTTCTTTTGAGAACGAATTAAAAGCAGCATTAGAAACTGTCGATACCTTTTTTAGAAAAAGAACCGATTTTCCGTCAAGCGGAAATGAAACTCAAAACTCGTATTATTTTTTAGATCAGAATCCATTTGCTTTTGATCAAAAAAACACAAATGCTATTCTTGGAAATTCTTTCGGAATAAATTCACTAAGCGGTAGTACTGGTTCTGGTTTTAATGCTGAATTGATTAAAAAAGATTTTCCAATTCTAAGAGAAACTGTAAACGGAAAACCTTTAGTATGGTTTGATAATGCCGCAACAACTCAAAAACCACAATCGGTTATTGATCGCATTGCCTATTTCTATGAGCATGAAAATTCGAATATTCACCGTGCAGCTCATGAATTGGCAGCTCGTGCCTCTGATGCATATGAAGCAGCACGTGAAAAAGTAAAAACGTTTTTGAATGCCGGTTCTGTCAACGAAATTGTTTTTGTTCGTGGCGCTACAGAAGGAATAAATTTAGTAGCTTCAACCTGGGGCGATCAAAATTTAAATTCTGGAGATGAAATTATTGTAAGTAATCTGGAGCATCATGCGAATATTGTTCCATGGAAAAGACTGGCTGATAAAAAAGGTTTAAAACTTCGCGTAATTCCAGTGGATGATGATGGTCAGATTTTACTTGATGAATATGCAAAACTGTTGAATTCAAAAACTCGATTAGTCGCTTTTACACAAGTTTCAAATGCGCTTGGAACAGTTACTCCGGCCAAAAAAATAACCGAAATGGCACATGCAGCAGGCGCAAAAGTCTTAATTGACGGAGCACAGTCTGTTTCGCACATGAAAGTTGACGTTCAGGATTTAAATCCGGACTGGCTTGTTTTTTCAGGACATAAGCTTTTTGGGCCAACAGGAATTGGCGCTTTATATGGCAAAGAAGACCTGCTTAATGAAATGCAACCGTATCAGGCTGGTGGAAATATGATTCAGGATGTCACTTTTGAGGAAATAAAATACCATAAAGCACCCAATCGTTTTGAGGCTGGAACCGGAAACATTGCCGATGCAATTGGTCTTGGCGCAGCAATTGATTACGTGACGAAACTTGGAATTGAACAAATTGGCCAGTATGAGCATTATTTACTAGAATATGCTACACGTCTGCTGAAAGAAATTCCGGGTGTGCGTTTGATAGGAACTGCCAAAGACAAAGCGAGTGTATTATCTTTTAATTTACAAGGATATACAAATGATCAGGTTGGTCAAGCTTTAAACAAAGAAGGTGTGGCGGTAAGAACCGGACACCATTGTGCTCAGCCAATATTGCGCAGAATGGGCGTTGAAACAACTGTAAGACCTTCTCTGGCTTTTTACAATACAACACAGGACGTTGATACTTTTATAAAAACCTTATGGGAACTTAAGAAAGTTAGATTCTAAAATAAAAAGAGTTGATACACCTTGGTACATCAACTCTTAAGAAATAGTTACTTTTTTTGATATTTTAAGTAATTATAACCAGAAGGCGTTCGCCGCGGCGAACGCCTTTTTATATAATAAAGATAAGCAGAATTAATTAATCTCTAAAATCGTTCAATGACTTTTCAATAATTTCAAGACATTCTTTTATTTGAGCCTCTGTCATTACCAATGGCGGAGCCAATCTAATTTTATTTCCGTGAGTTGGTTTTGCCAGTAATCCGTTGTCTCTGAATTTTAAACAGATTTCCCAGGCCAAATCAGAATCTTCTCCACAATTAATTACAATTGCATTTAGTAAACCTTTTCCGCGAACTAAAGTAATAAGGTCATTTCGCTCAGCGATTTCATTTAATCCTTTTCTTAAAATGATTCCCAGACGTTCTGCATTTTCAGCAAGATTTTCCTCTTTTATAACTTCTAAAGCCGCTATAGCAACTGCCGCGGCTACAGGGTTTCCTCCAAAAGTAGAACCGTGTTGTCCCGGTTTAATCACATTCATGATTTCATCATTGCATAAAACAGCAGAAACCGGATAAACTCCGCCAGAAATTGCTTTCCCTAAAATTAAAATATCAGGCTGAACATTTTCGTGATGCACTGCCAGTAATTTTCCTGTACGTGCAATTCCTGTCTGAACTTCATCAGCAATAAACAAAACATTATGCTTTTCACACAGTGCTTTCGCTTTTGCTAAATATCCTTCTGATGGCACATAAACTCCAGCTTCACCCTGAATTGGCTCTACTAAAAATCCTGCAATATTTTTTGATGATTCTAAAGCGTTTTCCAGCGCTGTAAGATTATCATATTCAATTTTTATAAATCCGTCTGTAAAAGGTCCGAAGTTTTTACGTGCGGTTTCATCATTCGAGAAAGAAATAATAGTTGTAGTTCTTCCGTGAAAATTATTCTCGCATACAATAATCTGCGCCAGATTTTCCGGAATACCTTTTACTTCGTACGCCCATTTTCTACAAACTTTCAAGGCAGTTTCTACAGCCTCGGCTCCTGTATTCATTGGAAGTACTTTATCAAAACCAAAATAATTGGTCACAAATTCTTCGTAGTTTCCTAATTTATCGTTGTAAAAAGCACGAGAAGTCAAAGTTAATTTTTGAGCCTGATCAACCATTGCTTTTACAATTTTTGGATGACAATGCCCCTGATTTACTGCAGAATAAGCAGACAAGAAATCATAATATTTTTTTCCGTCAACATCCCAAACATAAACACCTTCACCTCTTTCTAAAACCACAGGAAGCGGATGATAATTATGAGCTCCGTATTTGTTCTCTTTTTCTATCAAAACTTCCGATTTTGATGAAAGTATTTCTTTAGTATTTGCCATGATAATTTCTTTTTATTTAAGCAAAAATATAAAAATTATTCATTTTAACTACAAAAAACAGCAAAATCAACTTATATAACTTAATTTACAAGCGAATTTAACTTATTTTTACACAGATTTAAGTCATTTTAAAATCCGGAATTTTAAATCTCAAGTGAGACTTATTTTTATCTTTACACCAAACAAAAAATGAAGCATGGATATTTTAGATGAATTTGACATAAAAATTATCAAAGAATTAGAAAAAGATGGTCGTATTGCTTTTTCGACAATCGCAACAAACCTGAAAATTTCAAATACTATGGTTCATCAGCGTATAAACCGTTTATTTGAGCAAGGCATCATTACAGGAATCAAGCCCATCTTAAACGAAAAACAAGTAGGTTACGACTGGGCTTCTTTTACAGGAATTACACTCAATAAAGATTCTGACTCAGAAAGAATTATCGAAGCTTTAAAAGAAATTCCCGAAATTACTGAATGTTATTTTGTTACCGGTTCTTATACTTTGTACTTAAAAATTACAGCAAAGAACCACGAACACATGCGTAAAATTTTATACGAAAAAATTGATAACATTCCCGGAATTGCAAAAACCGATTCGATGGTAGAATTAGGTTGTGCCTTTAAGAGAAACGTATCCTTGTAAAAAAACAACATGATTTATTCTACTAAATTATTACAAACAACATTTCTTTTTTGCTTTTTTTCAATAGTTGTTTTTGCTCAAAACGTAAGTAAAAAAGAAATTGCAAAATTGGAGGAAACGGCACAAAAAGTGACCATAATTCGTGATAATTGGGGAATTCCTCATGTTTATGGAAAAACTGATGCTGCAGCAGTTTTTGGTTTAATGTATGCTCAATGCGAAGATGATTTTAAACGTGTTGAGATGAATTATATAGAAAAACTAGGCCGCCTTTCTGAAATAAAAGGACAATCTTTTTTATATAATGATTTAGAGATAAAACTTTTAATAGATATCAACGAAGCTAAAACCGATTATAAAAATGCAGCTCCGTGGCTCAGAAAACTATTAGATAGTTATGCTGATGGAATCAATTTTTACCTATACAAGCATCCCGAAATAAAACCGCTCTTACTAACGCATTTCGAGCCTTGGTTTCCTTTACTCTGGACAGACGGAAGTATTGGTGCAATTAGTACAGCCGATCTCTCAGTAGGAGAATTAAAAGCTTTTTACTCGGGCAACAATGAAAAAACAGCTTATGTAGAAAGAGAAAAAAATGTGCAGACTGGTTCAAATGGATTCGCCTTTGGCCCATCAAAAACTGATTCCGGAAATGCTATCCTTTATATTAACCCGCATACTACTTTTTATTTTAGACCAGAAGTTCAAATATCGAGTGAAGAAGGCTTAAATGCTTATGGAGCAGTAACTTGGGGACAATTCTTTATTTATCAAGGATTTAATGAAAACTGCGGTTGGATGCACACCTCTTCAAATGTAGATGTTGCTGATATGTATGCTGAAAAAATTGTGGCAAAAAAAGATAAACTGTTCTATGAATATGACAAAAAATTAATTCCTGTAATTGAGAAAGAAATCATAATTAAGTATTTAGAGAACGGAAAACTAGTTCCTAAAAAATTCAAAACTTATTTTACCAATAATGGCCCGATAATGGCTAAACGAGACGGAAAATGGATAAGCCTAAAATCTAATAACCGCTCAATGAATAGTTTAATTCAGAGCTGGGTTAGAACCAAATCTAAAAGTTTTGAAGAGTATAAAAAAGCGATGGATCTAAAAGCTAATACATCCAATAATACCGTTTATGCAGACAGTAAAGGAAATATTGCATATTGGCATGGAAACTTTATCCCAATACGGGATAAAAACCTCAACTGGTCAAAAGTAGTTGACGGATCGATTTCTGCAACTCAATGGAAAGGCTTACACGAAGTTGATGAAACTGTACATCTGTATAATCCAGTAAACGGCTGGCTGCAAAACTGCAATTCAACACCATACACTGCAGCAGGAGCTAATAGTCCAAAAAAAGAAGACTACCCTGCATATATGGCTCCTGATGGGGAAAACTTTAGAGGAATAAACGCTGTTCGTATTTTTAGCCAAGACAAAAAATACACTTTAGATAAAGTTATTACCGACGGTTATGATTCCAAATTATCTATTTTTGAAATCTTAATTCCTGCTTTGACCGAAATTTTTGAAAAAAATATAAAACCGACTGATACAGCTTATAGTGAACTAGCTGAGCCAATCTCTGCTTTAAAAAACTGGGATTATTATGCCAAAGAAAATTCTATCGCAACGACTCTGGCAATCGAATGGGCTTACAAACTAGACCCCATCATTCAAAAAGCTTATATTAACGAAGGAGAACCTGATCAGGTACAAAACACTCGAAAATTTGCTAAAAATGCGACTGCAGAGCAATTAATTCCACAACTGCAGCAAGCAGTAAAAGAACTAAAAGCAAAATGGGGAACATGGCAAGTTACATGGGGAGAAATTAATCGTTTTCAGCGTTCCAATGGTGATATTAATTTAAAATATGACGATTCTAAACCAAGTTTACCAATTGCTTATGGTCCGGGCTCCTGGGGAAGCCTTCCCTCTTTTAAAAGCAGTTATCAAAATGGCACTAAAAAGCGATATGGTTACAACGGAAACAGTTTTGTTTGTGCAGTAGAATTTGGCAAAAAAATCAAAGCAAAATCACTACTGGCAGGTGGAAACAGCGGTGATCCTAATTCTAAGCATTTTAACGATCAGTCTGAAATGTATCAAAAAGGACAATTTAAAGAAGTCTTATTCTATAAAGAAGATGTAATCAAAAATGCTGAAAAAACGTATCATCCCGGCGAATAATTTCAACCTTACAAATTAACACAGAAACCTCAAAAGAAATAGCTTTTGAGGTTTTTTTGTAACATAATATTTCAGATATTTGTTAAAAATTGTAAAAAAAATGAAAAATTCTACCGCACTTATTTTTGCAACCATACTCTTTTCTACTGCAATCAACGCACAATTAAAAACCGTAAAATATTCCGAAGGGAATACCACTTTAAACGGTCTTTCGATAAAACCGGCTAAAAAAAGCAGTCAAAATCCGGGCATTTTAATCTTGCCTGCCTGGCTTGGAATAGATAATGCTTCTAAAGGATATGCCGAAAACTTATCAAAACTGGGCTATAATGTTTTTATCGCTGATATTTATGGCGAAGGAAACGTTCCTAAAAACACTACTGAAGCGGGAAAGTTAGCTGGTTTTTATAAAACCAATTATGAAGCCTATCAAAAACGAATCAATGCTGCTTTACAGGAATTGATTAAATCCGGCGCAAATGCAGATAATATTGTAATTATTGGTTATTGCTTTGGAGGAACAGGGGTTCTTGAAGCTGCCCGCGCACATCTTAATGTAAAAGGAGTTGTGTCCTTTCACGGTGGTTTAGGAAAAGATGCAAGCCGAAAAACAGAACCTATAACAACTAAAGTTTTAATTTGTCATGGAGCAGATGATCCATATGTCTCTGCAGAAGAAGTTGCTGCTTGTCAACAAGAAATGAGAGATGCAAAAGCCGACTGGCAAATGATTTACTATGCAGATTCTGTCCATTCCTTTACCAATCCCGAAGCAGGAAACGACAATTCTAAAGGAGCTGCTTATAATGCTGTAGCTGCTAAAAGATCATTTGAGCATTTGAAACTTTTTCTTGGTGAAGTACTAAAAAAATAAAACCTAAAAAAACGACCAAAAAACAAATCAATAAAATAACCAATGTCACATAGTCCGATTAGAAAAGATAAAACCTGCTTAAATTGCAGACACGTTGTTGAACTAAAATTTTGCCCAAATTGCGGACAAGAAAATACAGATAGCCGAAAAACTTTTCATCATTTATTTATTCATTTTTTTGAAGATCTTACGCATTATGAAAATGCATTCTGGAAAACAATCAAAAATTTGCTTTTTAAGCCCTCAACGCTTACCAAAGAGTATCTTTCAGGAAAACGTTTGTCTTATTTAGCTCCAGTTAGATTGTATATTTTTATCAGTTTTATTACTTTTTTATTGATTGCAATGTTTCCAAGTAACGTAAATGGTGATATTGAAAAAAGCGAAAAAGCATTAAGTACAGAAATCAGCAAAGCTACTAAAGACTTAAAAATTAGCAAAGAAGACAAAAAGTATTTCCATTTTTTAAATATGAAGAAAATTGATTCTGTTCAGAAATATGGAAAAGAAGAAGACAAGCTTAATGCCTCTAGTTATTGGTTTGTGGAAAAAGCAGCACACGTCACTGAAAAATATACCAAAAAAGAGATTTATACAAAGTTTGTAGAGTCATTCTTTCACAATCTCCCTAAAATTCTATTTATTATTATGCCATTTTTTGCCTTTTTCTTGTGGCTTTTTCACAACAAAAAACGATGGTATTATTTTGATCATGGAATTTTTACACTTCATTATTTTTCTTTCCTGTTGCTCATTTTTCTAATCATGTTTATTATCGACAGAGTAATAGGTCTTTTTGGAGAAGATAGTCCGTTGTCTTATATATCTGCAATTACAAATTTTGTAGGAACCATCTGGATGTGTTATTATTTTTATCCTGCACATCATCGTTTTTATGGCGAATCCAGAATAGTGTCATTTGTTAAAAGCGTAATGCTTTTTATAATAAACTCACTTTTTATTCTATTTTTACTAACCGTTTACGTTCTTTACACCTTTATTAATTTACACTAACTATAGGAATGAAAAAATTACTTCTTTTATTACTAATCGTTTCTGCGTATTCTTGTAAAACCGCGCAGTCAACAGCATCCAATGACAATTCGGATCCTACAAAATACATTAAAGCGATTTCACAAAAAGATCTTAAAAAAATGCTTTACACAATTGCTTCAGATGAAATGGAGGGTCGCGAAACTGGCTCAAAAGGACAGAAAAAAGCGGGTCTTTATATGATTGAGCAATACAAAAAAAATGGAGTCTCTTTTCCAAAAGGAGCTTCAGACTATTACCAACACATTCCTGCTGCTTTTTTAAACGCAAGACGCAACGAAAATCTACCTGATTCAGAGAATATCTGGGCTTATATTGAAGGCTCTGAAAAGCCAGATGAAATTCTAGTAATTTCTGCACACTACGACCATGTTGGAATTAAAGATGGTGAGGTTTACAATGGCGCTGACGATGACGGTTCAGGAACTGTAGCGGTTATGGAAATGGCAAAAGCATTTGCTAAAGCAAAAAAACAAGGTCACGGGCCAAAACGTTCTATATTATTTCTTCATGTAACTGGTGAAGAACATGGTTTACATGGATCTCGTTTTTACTCTGAAAATCCATTATTTCCAATTGCTAATACAGTTGCAGACATCAATATCGATATGATTGGACGCCGCGACGTTGAGCATGCTAAAACAAATAATTATGTATACGTAATTGGCGCTGACAGATTATCATCTGATTTGCATAATGCTGTTGTGGCTCAAAATGACAAATACATCAAAATGGACTTAGATTTTAAATTTAATGATCCTAAAGATCCGAATCATTTTTATGAGCGTTCTGACCATTACAACTTCGCAAAACATGGTATTCCTTCTGTTTTCTTCTTTAATGGAGTTCATGAAGATTACCACGGAAAAGATGATACTCCCGAGAAAATCGAATACGATGCTTTGACTAAAAGAACACAATTGGCTTTTTCAGTTGCATGGGATTTGGCTAACAGAGAGAATAGACCGGTAGTTGATAAGAAATAGTTGCAAAGGTTCAGAGGGGCAAAGGTTCAGAGTTTTTTTTAAAGGCGCTGAGATTCTAAGGTTCTGAGGTTCTAAGTTTTTTTATAGACTAAAGTCTATATTTTGTAATCTCATTGTATTTCAACCATCTTATCAAAATAACAACCACAATATTGTTATGAAAATAATTGACCTAGCCCCGTCCCGATAGTTATCAGGAGAAGTGGAAATCCTTTTGTGTCTCGTTTCTTTAACAAGACACAAAAGATTGAAGCGGATAGCGGGATTAGCTCCTTAAAAAAAGATTTGCTTTTATCATAAAAATCGGAATGACAAGATTGCATGATCAAACAACGGATTATGATCCATAGAAAAGAGCAATAAAAAATCACAAAAACCAAAAAAGGGATAAGTTTAAAAAACTCATCCCTTTTTTATATGTTATAGATTTCAAAAGAAAACCTCAGTACCTCAGCACCTTTGCAACTTTGAACCTTCCTCTAGTCATTCATAGAAATCAAAAACTCTTCGTTGTTTCTGGTTTTCTTGAAGCGATCGTTTACAAAATCCATAGATTCTACCGGATTCATATCAGAAAGATACTTACGCATGATCCACATTCTTTGCAATGTTTTTTCATCTAACAATAAGTCATCACGACGTGTACTTGATGACGTAAGATCGATTGCAGGGAAAATACGTTTGTTCGCAATTTTACGATCTAACTGAAGTTCCATGTTTCCTGTTCCTTTAAATTCTTCAAAGATAACCTCATCCATTTTAGATCCAGTTTCTGTCAATGCTGTTGCGATAATACTTAATGAACCACCGTTTTCAACATTTCTTGCCGCTCCAAAGAAACGTTTTGGTTTCTGTAAAGCATTTGCATCAACACCTCCACTTAAAACCTTACCAGAAGCCGGCTGAACAGTATTGTAAGCTCTTGCTAAACGTGTAATCGAATCTAATAAAATTACAACATCGTGCCCGCATTCTACTAAACGTTTTGCTTTTTCAAGAACGATATTAGCAATTTTCACATGCTCTTGTGGCTCTCTGTCAAAAGTAGAAGCAATAACTTCTCCACGTACGCTGCGTTGCATATCGGTAACCTCTTCAGGACGTTCATCAATCAAAAGAACGATTAAATAAACTTCCGGATGATTGGCAGCAATTGCGTTTGCAATATCTTTAAGAAGCATTGTTTTACCCGTTTTTGGCTGTGCAACGATCATACCACGCTGTCCTTTTCCAATCGGAGAAAATAAATCTATAATACGGGTTGATATAGAACTGCCTTTTTCGGCTAATTTGAATTTTTCTGAAGGAAAAACCGGTGTCAAGTGTTCAAAAGAAACTCTGTCGCGAACAACTTGCGGATCGTGACCATTAATTTTAAGTACACGAACTAAAGGGAAAAATTTCTCGCCTTCTTTTGGAGGACGAACCACTCCTTTTACAGTATCTCCGGTTTTAAGGCCAAATAATCTGATTTGTGAAGTTGATAAATAAATATCATCCGGAGAGGCTAAATAATTATAATCCGATGAACGTAAGAATCCGTAACCGTCTGGCATCATCTCAAGAACACCTTCACTTTCGATAATTCCGTCAAATTCAAAATCTGAATCTCTGAAATTATTCTTTTTATTTTTATGACTTTGATTTCCGTTACCGTTCCCATTTTGATTCTGATTTGGGTTTTGGTTTTGGTTCGGATTTTGATTTTGATTTTTATTCTGATTCGGATTTATTTTTTTTACCGGAGCAGTTGTTTCAGCATTTTCAACTATCGGAGTTGGAGCATCTGATAACTCTTCTTCATTATTCACTTCTTTTACAGCTTCTTTTTCCTTTTGAAGAGCTACTTTTTTCTCGTAAGCAGATTTATTAAATTTTACGATTTTAGGCTCTTTTTTCTCTACCACCTTACTCTCTGTACTTTCTAAACTCTCTGTACTTCCAACATTTTCCTCCACTTTTGAAGCTGGTTGATTTTTTGGAGCCGGCTGAATTTTTGGGGTTGCCTGAATTTTTGGCTTTGCAGCTGTCGGAGTTTCCTTTTTTTCCGGAGTTTCCTTTTTCTCTGGGGTTTCCTCAACCTGATCAAATTCCAGAACAGGAGCATTTTTTGAACTTGCTGCTTTTTTAACAGGAGCAATTCTGGCTCTTTTTGGTTTATCGTCTGTTATTTCTTTTTCGGCAATAGCAGAAACTGGCGGTGTTGCACTCGCTTCCTGATGCGCTAAAATCTGACTAATTAAAGTCTCTTTTTTAACGCCATTAAACTTTATAGTTTTAGCTAACTTAGCTATTTCTTGAAGCTCAGAAAGCTTCATTTCTTTTAATGCAGAAATATCAAACATGAATGTTCTATGAATTTAATTATTTTAAGGAAATACTGTAAAAAGAATAGGTAGATAAATGATTTCAATTGACCGCAGTATGAAGTGCTTACGGTATTATGATGCAATAATACGAATAAAATTTTATCATACAATAGTATTTTAAAAAAAGAAAATATATTTTTGTAAAACAATTTTAGACCATGATACAAAGAATTCAGACTGTATATCTATTTCTTACCTTTGTTGTAACAGGGGTACTTATGTTTTTTGTTCCGCTTTGGACATTAAATGACGGTAAAGCATTCTATTTTATGCAAGATCAGTTTTACACTGTTTTATTAGGTTTAAGTACAATGCTAAGTATCGTTAGCATTATTTCATACAAAAAGAGACAAAATCAGTTTGTGATGAACAGACTGAACATAATATTAAATTTAATTTTATTAGGATTATTTGTTTACCGATCTCTAAATTTATCTGGAGAGACAGCTGCTGCTGTTTCTGAGAAAGGTATTGGGATGTTTCTTCCTATTGTTGCTATCGTGTTATTAGTTTTAGCTAATAAAGCCATCAAAAAGGATGAAGATCTTGTAAAATCTGTAGATCGTTTGAGGTAAACCTATAAACTTAAATTTTTTGTGCGAAGAGAACCCGAATTTTATTCGGGTTTTTTTGTGTCTTATATTGTTACAAATGAAGCTTTAACAGCAACCTTACAAGGTACTTTTCTTTCTAAATTTGCCTCTTAAGCTTATGAATAACAATGACATCAAAAATAAAAATCCACCTCGCTGATGATCATCAGGTACTTATTGATGGTTTAACCAACTTATTACAAACGGTTGAAAACTTTGAAGTTGTAGGCAGTTCCCTAAATGGAAACAATATCTACGATGAAATTCTTCAAAATAATGCCGACATCTTAATTTTAGACATCAGTATGCCCGAAAAAGACGGGATCAAAGTACTTCAGGAATTTAACACCAAAAAAAGCTCTTGCAAGATCATTATTCTGTCCAGCTATGATGATTTAAAAATCATTAAAGAAGTAATGAAATTAGATGCAAAAGGGTATTTGACAAAAAAATGTGCCGGTGAAAATATCATTGAAGCAATTCATGCAGTTTATCAGGGACAAGATTACTTTTCTGATGCAATTAGAGAAAAAGTTTTTAAAAGCTTTACATCTAACAATCCAAAACTAAATAAAAACATCTATGCTGAAAATCAAATTTTAAGCCCTCGTGAAATTGAAATAATCACTCTGATTTCTTTAGAATATAGTGGAAAAGAAATAAGCGAACAACTTTTTATAAGCATCAATACTGTTGAAACGCATCGAAAAAATATCATGAAAAAACTGCAAATAAAAAATACCATCGGACTGGTTAAATATGCTTTAAAAAACAATCTCATCAATCCCTAATTTTGCAATAAAACCTATCTCGACCTTTATTATTATGTTGTTTTACAGAATTTTAATATTACTTTTTCTCATTCTTCCTTTTAACAACACTCCAGCTTTTAGTCAACAACAGGAAACTTTAAAGGAGGGCTCTCAGCAATACAAAACACCAAAAAAAACAAACATTGCCGAAATAAATAAGCAAGAGCAGTTACGAAACAAAAAAGTGGTAAGTTTATCTATACTTCTTACTATTATTTTGTTTTTTTTATTTTATTTCTTTTATCAGAATAACAAACTAAAACAAAAAATAAGACGAAAAGACATCAAGCAGAAAATCCTCCTGGATGTTATTAACTCCGGAATTGACAGTCAGGAAACAGAAAGAAAAAAAATAGCTTCTTTTTTACATGACAATGTAAACTCTCTATTATCATCTGTTGGCCTCCATCTCAATACTTTTACTACACAAAATAATATCCAGTCAGACGAAATTAAAAAAGCAAAATTAATTTTAGCCGATGCTCATGATCAATTGAGAGATCTGTCACATGATCTTGTTCCAAGTCTTTTAGTTCGTTTTGGGTTAATTTATGCTATCGAAGATTTATGCGAAAGAAACTCCAACATCGACATAAACTTTGAATTCTCAAGTACAGTTCAACCTGACAAAAGGTATATTGAAAAATTTGAAATGAAGATCTATTTTATTGTATCAGAATTATTCAGCAATATTATAAAGCATAGTAATGCTACTAAATCTCAAATAACCTTAAAAGAAAACAAAAACCATTTTTGCATTAAAATACAGGACAACGGAAAAGGTTTTAACATCAAAAAAATAGATGAATCTGAAGGTTTTGGATTAAACCGGATAAGAGCTCGAGTTAAAAAATTCAAAGGAACTTTTGAGATATTTTCAAAAGCAGATAAAGGCACGGTAATAAAAATTAAAATCCCTTTACCACACTAAAAAAAGCTATTTCTTTCCTATTTCAACAATCTCGAGATCCTTAATTTTATCATCATCAATTACAAATCGAAGCATTGTACGAACTTGATGAAATCCACTTTTTCCAGCTGCTCCAGGATTCATATGCAGCAAGTTATTCTTTTTATCAAACATCACTTTTAAAATATGAGAATGCCCGCAAATAAATAATTTAGGCGGATTTGAAGCCATTTCTTCTCTAATATTTGGGTTGTATTTCCCAGGATAACCTCCGATATGCGTAATCCAGACGGAAACATTTTCGCACATAAACCTATTATTTAACGGAAATTCTAATCTTGCTTTTGCATCATCTATATTCCCATACACACAACGAAGCGGCTTTAACTTCTTTATAGTATCAGTAACATTCAGGTCTCCAATATCCCCGGCATGCCATACTTCATCTGCCTGAGCAACATATTTTAAAATTGTATCATCAATGTGACTGTGAGTATCGGAAAGAAGGAGAATTTTTTTCAATTTTTTTAAAGGTGCAAAGGTTAAGAGGTTCAAAGGTACAAAGGTTTTTTTTAAAGATACTAAGGTTCTAAGTTGCTAAGATGCTAAGTTTTTTACGTCTGTATTATGTAGAGACGCACAGCAGTGCGTCTTACGTCAGATTTTCATTTCTTTATAAATACAAAAAATCCGATCTGCAAAAACAGATCGGATTTTTTTATCGCTAGATCTGACAGGTTTTTAAAACCTGTCGGTCTATTGGATGCTAATTATTTCTTCGGATTTTGATTTTTAACGTCTTTCAAATCCTTTGTATCCATCATTTCCATTAGTTTCAAACCTAATAAACCGCTGATAGAACCATCAGAACCACTGTTTCCTGAAATCAATACATCAGGAATCACTTTGATATTTCCTTTACCAATTTCTTCGGTAACTTTATATCTGGTAAAGTTGTCACCTCCCATTGCACTAACTTGCAGCTGATAAGACTCTGCTGTCGATTTACCAATTGCCATAATTTTCTCCGCTTCGGCCAAACCTGTTTTAGAGATTCTCTCCGCTTCTGCACTTGCGTTTAGTTTGGTTGCTTCTGCCTGTGCTCCTGCCCTTGCCTTAGTTGCTTCGGCTTCGGCATTTGCACGCATTTTGGTAGCTTCAGCTTCAGCATTTACGTTTAGTTTTAAACTTGTCGCATCACCTTCTGCCTTTTTTACCGTTGCATCTGCAGTTCTTTGTGCGATTTCGACACTTTGTGAAGCTCTAACAATTTCTTTTTGCATGTCTGCAATAGCAGTTTCTTTTTCCATTCCCTGACGTTGCTCTTGCGCCATTCTTTGGGTTTGATATGTTTTTTGCTCTTCCTCAGCCAACTTTCTGTCTGTTAAAGTTTTCATTAACGAATCTGGTGGTACAATATCTCCAATCAAAGTATCTACAGCATTTACGTTGTATTCGTCCAGTACTAATTTGATATGATTTTTAGCAGATTCCTGACGTTCTTTTCTTGTTGTAAGGAATGAAATTACATCACTATCCTGTGCAGAGTTTCTAAAGTAGTTACCAATTGTAGGCTCCAAAACCTGAGAAACCAGATTATTCATACTACCAAAACGTGCAATTACTTTTGGAGCTTCTGCAGCCGGAACGTGAATAATTTGCGCAACATCCAGATTAAAAGGGAAACCATCTTTTGAACGCACCGTAATCGTAGAAAGATTTTTATCTAAATCATGCGATTCACTTCTGGCATTTGCCCAGTTTAAAACCAAGTTTGTTGTTGGCACAGCCTCTAATTTGGTTGTATATTTATTCAATGCATATTTTCCTGGTCCAAAAGGTTCCATCCAGACACCACGTTGCCCTTTTGAAACAATATTTCCATGCTTGAAAGTATCTCCGGTAACATCCTGACCATCTTCTCCAATGTATGAAATTACAACTCCCACATAACCAATTGGTACATCGGTCATAGGATTCTGCTCAATTAAAATTCCCCACGTATTAATATAATAGGAACCTGCTAACATAACCTGTGGCTGTAAACCACGATTTCCGCCATGCTCAAGGAATTTATCAAAATCCTGAAAATTATTATGACTATCAACAAATTTACCTGCAATTTGTCCTTGCGGAATTGGTTCTCCATCAAGAGCCGTTACGATACCGATCATGTTTTCGTAAATCTTGATTTGATCTGCCACTACAATCTCAAATAAAAATGTATTTATACGATAAGATCCTGTCGTAATAAATGCTGTCTGACGCCCTTTTTGCCCTCCGTTATTTAAGAAGGAAGTAGCATCCTGAAAATTATCACTCTCTACTTTTCTGGCTAAGATTCGTCCGGTTGGAATTTCCTTTCCGTCTTTACTTAAAACCAATCCAATTTTACCTTCCGGAATAATGGTAAATCCGGTCATATCTATTGAGTACTGCCAGATCCACATTCCCCAATATAAACCCGGAGCAAGTGTTTGTGCCTGATAACCAGCCTCACCTTTTGTCGCAATAATACGACCATCAGGAAGAGATCTGTCTGCACCAAACAAAACGAATTTTTTAGTTACTAAACCAATTTTATCTTCCGGAACAATCACCATTCCGAAGAAAACGCGCAAAATAAATTTGTAAAAAATAAAGGCAAATAAGATTACAATTATCCACCAGTAAGGAGTAATTTCATTCATAGTTTTTGATATTTAGACTACAAACATAAGAGAAATAGTTCCTGTTAAAATCAAATATCTTAAAAATTAACTTTTGCCAATTTTTATTAAAAAATGTTAAAAAAAGGTTACAATTAAAACGTTGGAATTTTCATTTTCTGACACGATTTTTCTCTCTGTCAACTGTGATTTGCATTTTGGGTTTTAACAGTTATTCTAATAGTTACAAAGGCTCAGAGAGGCAAAGGCTCAAAGATTTTTCTTTGGCAATTTTAATTGCAGGCAATAATAACCAATTTTGATTGAGACACACAGAAGAGTACTATACTAAAACCTTAAATATACTGTGGTTCGCTTTTACAAAAGATACATCTCTCTAAAAAACTCCAACCTTTATATCAACAAAAACTTTGCACCTTTGCACCTTTGTTACTTTGAACCTATAAAGAAAAAAATCTTTGTACCTTTGCGCCTTAGAACCTCTGTCCCTAAAAATGAGATATTTTATTCAATTTGCATATAACGGAACACCTTATCATGGCTGGCAATTTCAGCCAAATGCTCCGTCAGTTCAGGAAACTTTAAACAAAGCGCTTTCGGTTTTATTAAACTCTACCATAAATGTAATGGGTGCCGGAAGAACTGATACAGGAGTTCATGCCGAGGAAATGTACGGGCATTTTGATTTTGAAACTCAATTGGATATTCCGGTTTTAGTACATAAACTCAACTCTTATTTACCAAAAGATATTGCCATTTTTGACATTATATTGGTTCATGACGATGCTCATTGCCGATTTGATGCTACTAAACGAACGTATGAATATCATATCAATACTGTTAAAAATCCTTTTTTACAAGAACTTAGCTGGTATGTAAATCAAAAATTAGATGTAGCTTTGATGAATGAGGCTGCAAAAATTTTACTGAACCATACCGATTTTCAATGTTTTTCTAAAGTAAATACAGATGTCAATACATTTGATTGCACGGTTTTTGAGGCGTACTGGAAAAACGAAAATAATAAATTGATTTTTACGATTTCGGCAAACCGTTTTTTAAGAAATATGGTTCGGGCCATTGTAGGTACTTTGATTAATATAGGTTTGCATAAAATTACGCTGGCAGATTTTGAAACTATTATAGCCAGCAAAAGCAGAGAGAAAGCAGGATTTTCGGTTCCGGCTCATGGTTTGTATTTAACCAAAATTGATTACGATTATTTATAGCTATAAGCTATAAGCCGTAGGCATTAAGCTTCAAACTTAGTGCCTATAGCCTAAAGCCTAAAGCTTAAAGCTTAAAAAAATAAATGAAAGCAAAAGCATTCGACACAGGAT
This sequence comes from Flavobacterium sp. N2038, assembly GCF_025947185.1. NCBI lineage: Bacteria > Pseudomonadati > Bacteroidota > Flavobacteriia > Flavobacteriales > Flavobacteriaceae > Flavobacterium > Flavobacterium sp. N2038. The sequence continues at coordinate 2,094,954 of NZ_CP110001.1, read as the reverse complement.
TATTTAAACGAATTTTAAAATATACAAAACCTTACAAATGGCGCTACTATGGCGTTATTGTTTTTGCAGTTTCGCTGTCCATTTTTGCAGCACTTCGCCCCTATTTATTAAAACAAACGGTCGACGGCTATATCAAGACACATGACAAAAATGGTTTACTGATGTACATCATTTTAATGGGTCTCGTACTTTTAATGGAAGTCTTCTCTCAATTCTATTTTGTTTATTGGGCAAACTGGCTTGGGCAAGATATTGTAAAAGACATTCGAACCAAACTTTTCAAACATATTTTAAGTTTTAAAATGAAATATTTTGATCTGGTTCCGGTTGGGCAATTAGTAACCCGATCGGTTTCGGATATTGAATCGATTGCCCGTATTTTTAGCCAGGGTCTCTTCATGATTATAAGTGACTTAATGAAAATGCTGGTCGTTTTACTTTTCATGTTTTATATGAACTGGAAACTTACCTGGATTGTAGTGGTTGCCATGCCGGTTCTGGTTTATATTACAAGAATTTTTCAGCGCAAAATGCAGGTTGCTTTTGAGGAAGTACGTACACAAATTGCTAATATGAATTCTTTTGTTCAGGAACGTGTTACAGGAATGAAGATCGTTCAGCTTTTTAATCGTGAAAAAATTGAAGCCGAAAATTTCAAAGTTATAAATGACAAACACAGAGTTGCCTGGATCAAAACCATTTTATACAACTCTATTTTCTTCCCGATAGCCGATATTATTTCGTCTATAACTTTAGGTTTAGTAGTTGTTTTTGGCGGATTTAAAATTCTGAACGGAGATCATTTTACCACTTTTGGAGATTTGTTTTCTTATACCATGTTTATCGGAATGCTTTTTAATCCGTTACGTCAGATTGCAGATAAATTTAATGAGATGCAATTAGGAATGATCGCAGCAAATCGTGTTTTTGATATTATTGACACTCAGGATCACATTCAGGATACCGGAACACTCGAAGCACCAATTTTTGAAGGAAGCATTGAATTTAAAAATGTTCGTTTCAGTTATATCCCTGAGGAAGAAGTCATAAAAGGAATTGATTTATCTGTTGCTTCCGGGCAAACAATAGCAATTGTAGGCTCAACCGGTGCAGGAAAATCTACCATTATAAATTTACTGAATCGCTTTTATGAAATTAACAGCGGAACAATTTATATTGATGGTCATAATATCGAAAATTATACACTGGCTTCGTTAAGAAAACAAATTGCAGTGGTTTTACAGGATGTGTTTTTGTTTGCCGATACCATCTACAATAATATTACACTTCATAATCCTGAAATTACAAGAGAACAAGTGCTGGATGCGGCCAAAAAAATTGGAGTTCATGATTTTATTATGAATCTTCCCGACAATTATGACTTTGATGTAAAAGAACGTGGCGTAATGCTTTCGTCCGGCCAACGTCAGTTAATTGCATTTTTGCGTTCGTATGTAAGTAATCCGAGTATTTTGATTTTGGATGAGGCGACTTCATCAATTGATACTTATTCTGAGGAGCTTATTCAGCGCGCTACTGAAACCATTACCAAAGGCAGAACTTCTATCATCATCGCACACCGATTGGCAACGATTGTAAATGCTGATAAAATTGTGGTTATGGACAAAGGCTTAATTGTGGAACAAGGCACACATCAGGAATTACTCAACAAAACCGATGGCTATTACAGAAACTTATACGATTCTCAATTTTCTGTTGCCAATTAGATTTAAAATTATACTTACCTTTCTTTGAAATTCAGATTAAAAAATACCACATCGAGACGCGCATTTTTGATTTATGTTATTGTGTCTATTATTATTACTGTTTCTTCGGTATACATTCTTAGTAATTTAATTACAGATCTTACTGAGAGAGCAAATGATGATAACTCACTTCGAAACTTTATCAAAAAACAGGAATTCATGTCGCAGGAACTTTCAAAATTTCTGGAACAGGAAAACAAAATAAAACATGTCTTAAAAATTAGCAATTCGGGTAATTTATCTTCAAACTTAAAGGTATTATCTTCTTTGCAGGCTACCAACTTATTAGTTGTCAATAATTGGTTTCAGATCAATAATAATAAAATTCAGTTTGGAACCGCTGTACCATCTCAAACAATACAAAATGATGTAGCTGATTTTATTGTTACAAATAAAAATGCAAATCATATTAGCGCAGTTATTCCGCAGGGAAAAGAATGGGTTTGGAGAATCTATTTTAAACTGAAGTCAAAAAATACAATTGTGCGTTATGGCTATGACATAAATTTAAAAAAACTTCACGATTACATTTCTGTCACAGAACCAACAGCTTCAAATTATGCTTTTGTTTTCGATAAAAATGGAAGATGCATTTACCATCCCGAAATCGCTTTTATAGGCAGAGATATCTATTCGATTTCGTCACTTCGCCCTGCAGATACCATTTTTAAAGACAAAAATGATTACAACAGAAAATTAACAATGTCTGAGTTTTTAAAACTTGATGTGATCCGCTTTACAAAAAAACTGGACATTAAAGGTTCGCACTGGTTTATCTGTGTAAACTTTCCCAAGATCTTTATTGACGAAAACGTAGATGCGATTAAAAAGTACTCGACCTCGATCTACTCGATTACAACGATAATGCTTTTATTAATTTTTTATTTATTTGCTTACGCAAACAGACGAGCCTATAGGGAAAAGCAAATTGTTACTGAAGAAAAAAACAAGCTTCTTGTCGAGAATGAAAAAATTATAAAAGAAAAAGCATTAATTCAGCTACAACAATTAAAGGAGCAAATTAATCCTCACTTTTTATTTAATTCACTTAACTCACTTTATATGCTAGTGGGAAGCGATGTAAAAACGGCGCAGAAATTTACTTTAAATTTATCGCGCATTTACCGCTATTTAATAGATCCGCCAGAAAAAAATATAGTTTCCTTAAAAGATGAATTGCTTTTTATTGAAAAATATATCTTTTTACAACAAACCCGTTTTAAGGAAGAATTATTTTTTTCTATCAAAATTGAAGATGAGGAAGCTTTGAATAAGTTCATTCCTTATCTGGCTTTTCAGGTCGTAATTGAAAATGCCATTAAACACAATTTGGCAACTCAGGAAAATCCGCTAACCACGCAAATCACCATTCAGAAAGACCAGGTAATTATTACAAACAATCTGCAAAAAAAGGCTCACAGTGAACCCAGTACCAATTTTGGGCTAAAATACCTTACAAGCATTTATAATTTTTATTCGAGAACCAATTTAAAAACCTCAGAAAAAGACGGCAATTTCATTTGTATTTTACCATTAATATCCATTCACTCCTAAAAAAAAGCCACTCACTCCGTTTTGTTTTTTTTCTGAGCTAAAATCGAATAGTTTCGGCAAAAAATTAACTTAAACTTAACATCAAAATGAGGGAAAAGGCATTCCTGCATCATGTAAAATTAGTCTGCTTACTTATTTTATTTTTATTGGCTCCTGTTACCGTTCTTTCTCAGAAGAAAAAGAAAAAAGAAACCGAAACCGAAATTGCAAAAGATTCAACTGACTCTAAAAAGGGCAAAAAATATAATGACCTGGTAAAAAAAGGTACAATCAAAAAAGGATTATTCAATATCATTCAGGTTAAGACTGATGTTTATTTCGAAATTCAGGATAGTTTATTTAAAAGAGAATTTCTGGTTGTAAACAAATTATCTCAGGTTCCATTTCAGGTTAATGAAGCCGGATTAAATAAAGGAATGAATTATGAAAACAAAATAATCTCCTTTTATAAAGATACGATTGCAAAGAAAGTTTGGGTAAAATCATATGTCCCTAAAGTTTCTTCTCCTAAAGAAGATGCAATTACAGCTTCTGTTAGTGATAATTTTTCGGAATCTATTATTGAAGTTTTTGATATTGAAACCAAAAACAACGATTCGACCGCTGTAGTTATTAAAGTAAATAAGATTTTTGACGGAAAACAAAAAAGCTTCAATGATGTTTTAAACAATATTGGTTTTGGGGGTTCTGTAAAATCTGATTTGTCTTATATAGAAGGATTAAAATCTTTCCCTAAAAACATTGTAGTAAAATCACAGCTAACAACTTCTGTTAGCGAGGGCGGACCGGCTCTATCGGTAACGCTTGGTGTGACAAGTAATATTATTTTATTGGATAAAACTCCAATGAAACCTCGTTTTTCTGATAACCGAATTGGTTTCTTTAGCGAAAAGCATTGGTATTTTGCCGATGCACAACAGGCAATGCTTGAAAAAGAATTAATTACCCGTTGGCGCTTAGAACCCAAAAAAGAAGATGAAGAACGATATTTGAAAGGTGAATTAGTAGAGCCAAAAAAACCAATCGTTTATTACATTGATCCTTCTACTCCAAAACAATGGAGAAAGTATATTATTGATGGTGTTCACGATTGGCAGGCTGCTTTTGAAAAAGCTGGATTTAAAAATGCTATTATTGCCAAAGAGCCAACAGAAAATGATTTAGATTTTGATGTAGATGATGTTCGTTACTCGGTAATTACATACGCTGCATCTCCCAAATCAAATGCTATGGGGCCTTCTGTGGTTGACCCTAGAAGTGGTGAAATTATTGAAGCCGATATTATCTGGTGGCATAATGTTATGACTTCATTACAAAGCTGGATGCGCATTCAGACCGGACCAATTGATCCAAAAGCAAGAGGGAATAAATTTAGTGACGAACATATGGGAGAAGCCATACGTTTTGTATCCTCGCATGAAGTGGGGCATACTTTTGGACTGAAACATAATATGGGATCTTCTTTTGCTTATGATGTGGAGTCTTTGCGCTCTAAAGAATTTACAGCAAAAATGGGCGGAACTGCTCCCTCAATCATGGACTACGCACGTTATAATTACGTGGCTCAACCGGAAGACAATGTTACCGTAATTACGCCAAAAATTGGCGAATACGATAAATATGCTATTGAATGGGGTTACAGATGGTATGCGCCTAACGAGAACGAAACTGCAAAACTAAACGCCTTAATTACCAAACATCAAAATGACCCCATTTACTTTTATGGCGAACAACAGGAATCTATAATCGATCCGCGCTCACAATCTGAGGATTTAGGAAACGACGCTGTCAAAGCAAGCGAATATGGCTTAAAAAACTTAAAACGCGTTGTAGACAATATCTTAAACTGGACATATGATAAAGACCAATCGTACTACGAGACTGGCAAACTGTACATAGGAACCATCGGACAATGGCAATTGTACAATCGTCATGTAATGAACAATATTGGAGGTATCTATCTTAACGAAACAGTTCACGGTGATAATAAGCAAAGTTATGTTCCGGTTCCGGCTACGATCCAAAAAAGAGCTGCCGATTATTTGATTAAAAATGTGATTACAATTCCGCAATGGCTATTTTTTAATGACATTCTGGACAAAACAAATCCGCTTAAAGATTCTCCGTTTGGACCTTATGAGTACACTCCTTACACCCTGTCAAGAGAATTACAATGTGGCATTTTGTATGATTTATTTAGTGATGATCGTTTATTAAGAATAACAGAAAATGAATTATATCAAAGAAATAAAACTACCGAAAAGGTTTTTACCGTAAATGATTTATTCAAAAAGATACATCAAAGTGTATTTGCCGGAACAATTCAAAACAAATCTTTGACCATTCTGGAGCGTATGACACAAAAGAATTATGTTGATGTTTTAATTGTTTCTACAAATAAATTATTTGAAAAAACAGATGCTAAAAAAGTACTCAATATACAAGAGACTTTAAACATGCCGCATTTGTGCAGCACTTTAGAAAATGATAAAATGGCAAGAAACATTAATCAGTCTTCTATAAAAAGAGTAACAGAAGTTACCTCTGATAAAAAAGGAGAATTGAGTAAAGTGCTTCAGCTTTTAAAAACAAAAAGAAATACCGGAGATCAATCGACTCAAAACCATTATAATGATTTAATACAAAGAATTGACAAAGCCCTAAATAACACAACCTTTTAATACATAACCCCAAAACATGAAAAAAATTTTACAAGCCTTACTGCTGTTCCTGGCCATCGCAGGATACTCGCAGGATAACCGAACTATTACGGGAATCATTCTGGATGAAAATGACCATTCACCAATTCCTGGTGCTTCTATTTTTGTTGAGAATAATTCTATTGGAAGCAAAACTTCGCAAACCGGAATTCTACAAAGTGAAAGTATTGGAACTACAACAGACTTTGATGGTAAGTTTCAATTAAAAATAGGAAAAAAAGTTACTTCATTAAGAATCACTTTTATGGGCTACAAGCCCTATACCTTAGATCTGTCTGCTCAGAAAGACTATACTATTAATCTAAAATCTGAAAGTGCAAAACTTCAGGAGGTTGTTATAACCGGATATCAAAAAATCGAAAAAAGAAAACTTACTGCTGCTATTTCAAAAGTCGAAATGGCAAATATTCAGCAAACAGGAGTTTCAGGCGTAGATCAATTGCTTGTAGGTCAAATTGCGGGAGTTGCTGTTTCTACTCCATCGGGAGCACCGGGAGCGCCAGCTAAAATCAGAATTAGAGGTACAGCTTCTCTTTCTGGTACTCAGGATCCTTTATGGGTACTTGATGGTTTACCATTAGAAAACAATGACATTCCTAAGAACTACGATAAAGACAATATCGATGTTTTGGCAAACTACTCTATTGCAGGTTTAAACCCTGATGATATTAAAGATATTACGATTCTAAAAGATGCCGCAGCAACAGCCATTTATGGAGCACGTGCAGCAAATGGTGTAATTGTAATTACTACAAAAAAAGGAAGAAGCGGTAAAATGGTCGTGAACTTAAACACGAACACATTTATTACACAAAGACCTGAATTTTCAAAATTAAACTTATTAGATTCTAATCAAAAAGTAGATTTAGAGCTTAACCTTAACAGTCGTGCTGATTTAACTTACAGAGACACTGCCGGAGAAGTTGCCCGTATCCTAAACGGATCAAATGAATTAGATGCCTTCAGAGCTGGTGGATTCTCTGCTTTGAGTCCTGCAACCCAACAATCTATTAACGGTTTAAGAACTCAAAACACAAACTGGGGTAACTTATTGTACCAGGATGCTATCAATACACAACACGGATTAAGTTTATCCGGAGGTGGTGAAAAATCAGACTACTATTTCTCATTAGGCTACTATGACGAAAAAGGAACAACAATAGGAACTGGTTTCAAACGTTACAACTTAACCTTAAAAAACAACTTTGAGGTAACGGATAAATTTAAAGTTGGTGTTGGGATTTTTGGTTCAGAAAACAAAACTTCATCTTACCTTACAGATATTGGCGGATTTACAAATCCGGCAAATTACTCTAGAAATGTAAATCCATATTTAGCAGTTTATAATGCAGATGGAAGTTATAAATATGACCCGGACATTGCTGGATATTCCGGTATTCAAGTTCCTTTTAATTTTATCGAAGAAAGAAACAATACTTCCTACGACTTAAAAACAAGAGCTGTAAAAGCTTTATTGGATGCAGAATATAAAATCACTAAAGATTTAAAAGTGAGCAGCCAGTTAGGTTTACAATTAGACAATACCTCAAGTGAAAAATTTGCTGGTAAAGAAACGTATTACACCAGAAAGCAAAGAGAAAAATCAGGTTATTTTAGTAATAACAAAACCAACTATTTCCTGCCTGAAGGTGGTATTATCCAGAATGCAAATACTGACTTTTTTCAGTATAACCTGAAAACAATGATTAACTACTCTAAAGTTTTAGGGGAGAAACATGAAATTGAAGCAATGGCTGGTAATGAGATCAGAAGAAACTACACTACAATTGTTTCTACTAAAGGTTTTGGATATGATGAAAAAACGCTGACAACACAGCCAATTATTTTTCCAAATTCAACATTTGCCAAAGATTCAGATTACAAAATGTACTCTAAAACTGAAAACGAAAATGCTTACGCCTCTTTCTTTGCAACAGCTGCCTATACTTACAACAGAAAATACAGTTTCTTTGGAAGTGTTAGATATGATGGTTCAGATTTATTTGGTGTAGATCCAAAATACAAATATTTACCATTATGGTCTGTTTCGGGTTCATGGCTGGTTTCTCAGGAAAAATTCCTTCAGGACAGCAAAGTTATTTCAAACTTAAGACTTCGTGCTTCTTATGGTTTACAGGGAAATATCGACAAAAATACTTCTCCTTATGTAGTAGGTTCCAATAGAACAACAACAATTCTTCCTGGACAAACAGAACCTACAATTGTAGTTTTAAGTCCGCCAAACGATAAATTACGTTGGGAAAAAACAACCAATACCAACTTAGGTTTAGACTTAGGAGTTTTTAATAACCGTGTAAGTATTATCACTGATTTTTACGGAAGAAAAAGTACTGACTTAATCGGTCTTAGAGCTATTCCGTTTGAAAATGGTTTTGAATACACCAACATGAACTGGGCACAAGTAAGCAACAAAGGATATGAAATTTCTTTGTCTACCAAAAACATCGAACGTCCTAATTTTAAATGGACAACCAACATCAACTTTGCTCATAACAAAAGTAATGTAGATAAAATTGCTGTAAGAGACAACAGTAATTTACCAAATCAGGAAGGACGTCCGGTAAATGCCGTTTTTGGATATAAAACAAACGGAATCGATGAAAACGGATACCCATTATTTGTAAACAAAAAGGGAGAAACAGTAAATACGCAAACTTTCTTTGGTTTATATGATCCTTTGGCTCTGGAGATGCCAGGTATATTTACACAATCAAATTTAACTCCGGCAGAGTTTAGAGATTTATTTGTTTACTTAGGAGATAAAGATCCAAAATTCACGGGAGGTATTACCAATACTTTTAAAATTAGCAATTTTGATTTTACAGTTGCAGCAGCTTTTAATTTAAAACAAACTGCCGTAAAAACACCTCCATATAAAGGACCAATGGTAGACAGAGGCCAAAATTATTCAACTGATATTCTAAATGCATGGTCACCAACCAATACATCATCAAACTTGCCTGGAATTACAAGCGAAACTTCAGGAACTGGTGATTCATGGATGGCTTATCAATGGTATACCGGAGGTAATCCTATTAATACTTATAATTACTTAGATACCTGGGTTAGCGAAATGAGTTATATGAGATTGAGCAGTATGCGTTTGGGGTATACATTTCCAAAAGCCTTTACAGATCAGATCAACATTCAAAGTATAAGATTAAATATTGAAGCCAGAAACCTGTTTGTCATCAGTTCAGATTACAAAGGTTATTTTGACCCGGAAACTTTCGGAAATATTTATGCACAACCAGTTCCAAAATCATTCACTTTAGGATGTAATGTAACTTTCTAATATTAGCAAAAGATGAAAAAATTCTCAAAATACATACTACTTTTTGTTGCGGCTATAGCTATAAGCAGCTGCGATAATTATCTGGATATTACTCCGGTTGGAAAAGTAATTCCAGAAACTTTAGATCAGTTTCGTGCTGTTTTAACTACAGGATATGCTACTTACCCGGAGCATAAATCACTAACAACAGTTCGTACAGACGAGTTGGTAATGGACGAAACTAATAATGAATTTGCAACTTTTAAAGATGTCTACATCTGGAAAGATACAAATCCGGATTATATTACAACTACATTTCATTATCAGGATTTATACACTGTTATCTTTTATGCGAATGTAGTAATCAACGAAGCTTCGATAAAGTTACCGGCATCTCCGGAAAAAGATCAGTTAATAGGAGAAGCTTATGCCTTAAGAGCAATGACTTATTTTGATTTGGTTAACCTTTTCGCAAAACCATATAATCCTGCAACTGCAACATCAGACAAAGGTGTTCCTTTAGCATTAAAAATTGATTTAGAGCAAGCATATATTCCTGAGAGTATAGAAGTAATTTACAATCAGATTATTTCAGATACAGAACAGGCCGAAAAGTTAATCAACAAAGATTCACAGACAAAAGGATTAAATTACCGTTTCTCTAAAGTTGCTTTGTACAGTTTAGAAAGCCGTGTTTACTTGTATCAGCAACAATGGCAAAAATCTCTTGATGCTGCAAACAAAGCTTTAGCCATCAATAGTACTTTGATTGATCTAAAAGAAACGTCGGTTCTGGCTACAAAATATGATTCAAAAGAATCCATTTTAGCCTTAGAAGACGGTTTAATTAATGGTCTTAAAAAATTATCTGACGCGTCTCCTGAATTAATTTCAGCTTATAACAAAACAACAGATTTACGTTTCCCACTTTATTTCTCAGCTAGCGGTAGCAGTTTCAGATTCTTAAAAGCAGGAAATGACGATCAAAAATGTTCTTTCAGAACATCTGAATTGTATTTGACAAAAGCTGAAGCTTCTTTAAAACTAAATAACAATGACGAAGCTAAAACTATATTACTAAGTTTCATCGAAAAAAGATATACTCAGGCAGGTTACAATCAGCTTGCCACTGATATCAATGCGATGAATGCAACAGATTTGCAAAACTTCATTTACGGAGAAAGACAGCGTGAGTTTGCTGTTGAAGGTCATCGTTGGTTTGACCTAAGAAGAACAACTCAAAAAGAAATCGTTCACACCTATAAGGGCGATCCTTACACTTTGATGCAAAATGATCCACGTTATACCATTATTTTCCCGGCAAGCGCGAGATTAAACAACCCCAATCTATAATACCTATTAAATCCTGAAAAAGGTCCTGTTGAAAAACAGGGCCTTTTTTGCTAAAAAAATATTTTTAATACATCAAAATCGCATGTAAAAACCCGTGGTGAATTATATTTGCACCAATCATTTTTAGAATTCAGTTCAAAGTAAGTTTTAAAACCAGATCGTAAAAGAAATGAAAATTGCCATTATTGAAGATGAATACCTTGCTTCGAGTTACCTAAAATCTATTTTAGAGCAACAAGATATATTGCAGATTGCAGAAATTATAGTTTTAAAATCAGTAAAAGAAGCCGTTGTTTTTTTTACCGGTAATTCGGTCGACCTCGCTTTTATGGATATTCACTTGGGCGATGGAAAAAGTCTCGAGATTTTTGAAAAGACAACTATCTCCTGCCCTGTTATTTTTATTACCGCATATGATTCTTATGCCATTTCGGTTTTCAAACATTTTACAATTGACTATCTTTTAAAACCATTTGAAGAACAGGAATTACTTGAAGCTTTAAGCAAATTCAAAAAAATAAAAGACAATTTTAATACCAATACAACCCTTCAGTCATTAGTTAAGATTGAAAATCCCGAAACGAGTAAAATACAACGTCATTTTCTGGTCAATCACGGTTATAAGCTAATTTCAATAAACGAAGCCGAAATCACCTATTTTGCTGCATCAGGAAAGCATTTGTTCATCTATATCAAATCTGGCAATAGTTATCTCTATAACAATACGCTTACAGATATTATAAACAGCCTCGATCCGTTTATCTTTTTTAAAGTAAACAGGAAATATATCGTAAGCCGAAATATTATAAAAGAAGTGATAAAACATTCGCATCAAAAAATCGAATTAATTTTAACCGTTCCTCCAGTCGAAAATGACCCAATAATTATCAGCAAAAAAGAAATTAACAACTTTAAGAACTGGCTGGACCAATAAATTAACCATAATTTATTTAAAATTTTACGTTTTCTACGAAAACATAAAACTGCATTATTCATAATTTGTAGTTTCAAACTGACTTAAAAACTGTCAAAATCATTTAAAAACGTTAAATAAGCGTTATAAGAATCATAAAATTGATACTTCATAACCAGTCTTATAACATTCATTTTTGGTTTATCGTTATCTTTGAGAATCTAGAAATCAAATGTAAAAGAAAATGCCACAAAATAGATTTTATCCAAACGAACAGTTCAAGGAAATAGAAATAAATGCTTCATTACAATTAAAATATGCCATTTCAAATCGAGGCCGACTTATAAGCTTCACAGATGAAATTGAAAACGGGCGCCTTCTAAAAGGAGGTTTAAGTGATGGATATCCAACCTTTAGATTTAAAGTTAAAAAAGACGATAAAATCGTCAATAAATACCTTTTCTTATACAAATTAGTTGCGCAGTATTTCCTTCCGAAAAAATCAGAAGATCAAACCTACGTTCTGCATATGGACTACAATCGCAGCAACGATGATATTAGCAATCTACGCTGGGCAACAAAAGCCGAAATGATGGCGCACAGCCGTAAAAGTCCACGTGTAATTCAGGCTAAAAAGAATCTTATCGAACATAATTTAAAAGCCGACGGACGTAAGCTAACCACCACAAAAGTGATGCTGATTAAAAAAATCCTGGCCAGACCGGAACAAAAAACCCGTCTGAAAATGATTGCCAAACAATTTGGTGTAAGCGAAATGCAGATACGACGAATTGCCAGCGGAGAAAACTGGGGACATGTGAAGGTTTAAGTATGAGTTATGAGTTATGAATTATGAGTTGTAAAATCCAAAATGTCAACTTAGTCCATAATTTTTAATCCTTCATTTTTAATTTTTGATTGCATTTACGATTGTCAAGCTGAGCGGAGTCGAAGCCCCGCAAAGTTTTTCCACAGCAAAAAAACAAAACAAAATTTAGAGCCACAGATTACACAGATTAACACAGATTTTAAAAAATCATTTTAATCCTAATAATCTGTGGCCTATTTTTTTTCGCGATCAATTATCCGATCAACTGCCAACCGTCAACCATCAACAATTACTCACCAAATCTCAAAATTCAATTCATAATTCACAATTTACAATTAACAATTACTTAAGTTTCTGTGAAAAGGTCAAAATCTAAGTGGGTATAAATAAAATTTCAAGCGTTTTTTAAAATAAATCCTTAAATTCGCAATCACAAATAACAAAAGAATAAATCGGAAAATGAGTTTCGGAATTATAAACCTCATCTTCAGAAATAAATACTAAAAACCAAACAAAATGAAATACGACGTTATTGTTTTAGGAAGTGGTCCTGGCGGATATGTAACAGCTATTAGAGCTTCACAATTAGGCTTTAAAGTAGCTGTAGTTGAAAAAGAAAACCTTGGTGGTGTATGTTTAAACTGGGGATGTATCCCAACTAAAGCATTATTAAAATCGGCTCAGGTTTTTGATTATTTAAAACATGCTTCTGATTACGGATTGAAAGTTTCTGAATTTGATAAAGATTTCCCTGCAGTTGTTCAAAGAAGCCGTGGTGTTGCTGAAGGAATGAGCAAAGGAGTTCAGTTCTTAATGAAAAAAAACAAAATTGACGTTATTGAAGGTTTTGGAAAACTAAAACCAGGAAAAAAACTTGACGTTACAGATAAAGATAATAAAGTTACAGAATACAGCGCAGATCACATCATCATCGCTACTGGTGCTCGCTCTCGCGAATTACCAAACTTACCTCAGGATGGTGTAAAAGTAATTGGTTACCGTCAGGCAATGACATTACCAACACAACCAAAATCTATGATCATTGTAGGTTCCGGAGCAATTGGAGTTGAGTTTGCTCACTTCTACAACTCAATGGGAACAGAGGTTACTATTGTAGAATTTATGCCAAACGTAGTTCCAGTAGAAGACGAAGATATCTCAAAACAATTTGAGCGCTCTTTGAAAAAAGCCGGAATTAAAGTGATGACAAACTCTTCTGTAGAGCGTATTGATACAACTGGCGCTGGAGTAAAAGCATTTGTTAAAACTGCAAAAGGAGAAGAAGTTCTTGAAGCTGACATCGTACTTTCGGCAGTTGGAATTAAAACAAACATCGAAAATATCGGATTAGAAGAAGTTGGAATCGCTGTTGACAGAGATAAAATCTTAGTAAACGCTTACAACGCAACTAATATTCCTGGATACTACGCAATTGGAGACGTTACTCCGGGACAAGCTTTAGCTCACGTAGCTTCTGCTGAAGGAATTAACTGTGTAGAAAAAATCGCTGGTTTACACGTAGACCCAATCGATTACGGAAACGTTCCTGGTTGTACTTATGCTACTCCGGAAATTGCTTCTGTAGGTTTAACAGAAAAACAAGCTAAAGAAAAAGGATACGAATTAAAAATTGGTAAATTCCCATTCTCAGCTTCTGGAAAAGCTAAAGCTGCCGGAACTCCGGACGGATTCGTAAAAGTAATCTTTGATGCTAAATACGGAGAATGGTTAGGATGCCACATGATTGGTGCTGGTGTTACAGATATGATTGCAGAAGCAGTTGTAGCTCGTAAACTGGAAACTACAGGTCATGAAATCCTTAAATCTATCCACCCTCACCCAACAATGAGCGAGGCAGTTATGGAAGCTGTGGCTGATGCTTACGGCGAAGTAATTCACTTGTAAAAATATTGTATCGATGCAAATGCATTGATGCGAGTTACATATTATTTTCAATTTAAAATCCGGTTTACGAAAGTAAATCGGATTTTTTTTACAATTAAAAGTTAAATACTTTTAGAAAATATACTAAAAATACTATTTTTAATTTTATTCAATTCTTATCTTATAAAATTTAAAATATGGAAAACACTACAATATTCTACGCCGACGGAGAAAATCCAAAAATGATAGAAGCTTTTAAAAAAGCACAAGAAACATTTAAATATTTCTGGAGAGAATTATCATGGGAATATCGTCGCATTATACCTGCACTGGATGTTGCATGTGTAAAAATAGCATTCACTCAGGAAATCGACAACGAAACCGTCGTAGAACACATGTGGATTAATGACGTAAACTTTGATGGGGAATATATATATGGCATTTTAGTAAATGATCCCGGCCAACTAACCAATGTAAACAACGGAGACGAAGTAGCAATTGCAATCAATCAAATTAGCGACTGGTTATTTGCAACTCAGGGAAAAACTTACGGAGGTTTTACGATACAAGCCATGAGATCAGAAATGAGCGACGAAGAGAGAGAATCACATGACGAAGCCTGGGGACTGGACTTTGGCGATTTTAATGATATTCAGGTTGTTTTTGAACAAAATGAAAAGCCGGAAAACCTAATCGAGCATCCAATGAGTAAAAACATGAAAGAAAGCCTTATTGAGTTCTTAAAAAACAATCCGGCCGAAGCTACAGGTCAGGACGATTCTGGATATACGTTTTTACATCGCGAAGCTATCGCAGGAAATCATACTTCGGTAGAAATAATTTTGCAGTCAGGAGCCGATATAAGTGCAAAAACTAAAAATGGCAAAACAGCATTAGATTTTGCCAAAAACCTTAATTGGGATCATTTATTACCATTGTTACAATAAAAATTCAAAATCCGGTTTGCAAAAGCAAATCGGATTTTTTTTACCTCATTTTTGTCATTTCGACCAAAGGGAGAAATCACACTCGAAGATCCACAAACAAAATCGCCAATCTTAATCTTAAAATCCGATTTGTCAACTTTTAAGTTGACAACATTCTCAACTATTCGTTAGACATTTGGTCATTACAAAACAAGCCCGTCTTATCACAGAAATCGAAATGACAATACTTTGTCTTAAATAAATTATTGCTTTTGAATTCACATTAGAAATATAAAATTATATCCAACAATGAACAACGAGAGAAAATTAAAAATTCATACAAAACATCAAACCAGAACCAACGGAAGTACAACTATACCAGTGATAAAACTGGAAGGCAAATGGCTTGAAAAACTCGGTTTTAGCAAAGAAAAAATGATCATTGTTCAACAAAACAAAAACAAGCTTATTATTACTATTGACAAAAATTAGATCACTAATTTGTAATGAAAGTTAGCTTTAAACAGCCTCAAACCTATCCCAATTCATTCAAAAATAAATATTGTCTTATGATAACAATTTGAAGACTCATTTTTAATAATAAAGCACTATTTTTGCAGCTCCCAAAACAAATCTGCCATGAAAAAAATATTGTTCGTCTTAACCCTTACTCTTTTTTTATCTCATTCTATTTTTGCGCAAACAAAAACCGAAGCGCAAAATATCTTTGCAAAATCGTATGATTATGTAAATGATTTCGAAAAAATTCTTACTCCGGCTCAAATCAAAAACCTAAATGATTTTTTAAAAGCAAACGAGGCAAAATCAAAAAACAAAATTCTTATTGTAACTACAGCTTCCATAACTCCATACTCAGATCTAACAGATTATGCAATGGATTTAGATAAACATTTACTTTCAAAATTAAAATTAGACACCACAGTTCTAATCGTTATTAGTAAGCAACTAAGACAAATTCAGGTTCAGGGAACAGATAAAATACGCTCAAAAATGAGTGATCAGGATATGCGTAATATTGTTTCAACCTATGTAATTCCGGAACTCAAAAAGGGCGATTATTATAAAGCTTTACAGGAAGGAACGCTCCAATTGACCAAAAAACTGGAATAAAAAATAAAAAATCCGATTTGTATATCACAAGTCGGATTTTTTGTTTGAGCCTAAATAGTACAAAAACAATCTTTATATTTTCATAACTTTACACTTATTCCTCCAGGTTATGAAAGAAATATACATTGTAGAATTCCCATCAAATTTAGGTTTAAAAGAACCTCAACCCGCAAAAGAACCTGGTGTAAAAAAATTGCCTGATTGGCTTCGGAAACATAATTTGCACAAAACTATCCATCCAAAAGAAGTTATTAGGCTCGACGCTCCTAAGTATAAAAGCAACCGGACACAGAAACTCAAATTCTAAACACAAACTCCTTAGTTGATTATGCCAGAGAACAGGCCTTTTTGATTAATAATTTACTTTCGCAAAACAAATTCCCTTTTATACTGGGTGGTGACTGCAGCATTCTTTTAGGATCGGCCATTGCTTTAAAACAAAAAGGCAATTATGGTTTATTTTATCTGGATGGTCATACCGATTTTATGGATGTTTCTTTATCAGAAACAGGTGGCGTTGGCGGAATGGCAGCCTCAATTGTTACCGGAAACGGGCATCAAAAATTAACCAACATTCTTAATTTATCTCCTTATATCAAAGAAGAAAATCTTTGCTGTGTTGGCAATCGGGAATATGATGATGAATACGAAAACGAAATCATAAAATCTTCTGCAACTTATTTAAGTTTAAAAGAATTAAGAAAACAAGGTATTAAAAATGCCGTGCAATCCTTTCTACTAGAAGTCGAAAAGAAGAAGCTCGATGGTTTCTGGCTCCATATAGATGCAGATGTCTTAAACGATTCTGTAATGCCTTGTGTCGACAGCCGAACTCCGGACGGACTTACCTATAATGAATTTAATGAACTTACCTCCTGTTTATTTCAAAGTAAAAGATTAACCGGACTCGAAATCACCATTCTCGATCCGGATTTAGACGAAACCGGACAATACACCAAAGAGTTTGTCGCCAATATTACTTCAACATTCAATCAAAATTTCAACAATTAGTTTTCAAAAAAAACATAAACACCAAATAATCAATATTTTAATTTATTTTTACTAGTGACAAACCGTTGTCATCATCTCATTTTACTTTTACTATAAAATTAAGATATATGGAAACAAAAGACGGAAAACTAGCAGTTTATGCCGAAACCAGAGCAGACTGGAGAAAGTGGTTAACAGAAAACAGTGCCAATGAAAAATCGGTATGGCTGATTTTATATCATAAGAAAAGTAAAACCCCAAGCATCAGTTTAATCGAGGCTACAGAAGAAGCACTATGCTTTGGATGGATTGACAGTTTGTGCAAAAAACGAGATGGAGAAAGCTTTTATTTAACCTTCTCCCATCGTAATCCTAAAACCAGCAAATGGAGCAAACCCAATATTGAAAGAGCCGAACGAATGATTGCTGAAAATTTGATGACCGAACAAGGACAAAAATTAATAGATCTGGCAAAAGAACAAGGAAAATGGATAATGGAATAAAATGAAACTAATTATTTTGTAACTTAACTCATTCTAAAACAATTATCCTTATAAACCAGCAAAGTATGATCAGAAAAATTGCGTTACTAATTATTTTTATTATTGCAAATACATGTTTAGCACAACAGCCTCCGAGTTTTACAATTCCGGATTATAAGGCAATCGAAAAAGAAATTAACGATAAAAAATCTGCATTTTTTTATCCTGCCTTACTGGATCGTTTAGCTAAAAATGATACCCTTTTAAATCAGGAAGAATTTCGTCATTTATACTTTGGCTATGTTTTTCAGCCCAAATACAATGCTTTTTGGAAATCTTCAGACGAAAAAAAACTACAGCAGTTTTACAACAAAGAAAAACTTGATACAGCAGATTATGATGAAATCATTAAATTGGCAAACCATTCTCTGAGCGAATTTCCATTTGATCTAAACCAGCTTAATTATCTAACCTACATTTACCATTTAAAAGGAGATGAAAATGCGGCTAAAATCACTGCTTTTAAATTTCATAATATTATAAACGCCATTTTCTCCTCTGGAGATGGTAAAAAATGCGAAACCGGATTTCATGTCTTATTAGTAGAACACGAATATGTTATTTTAAAGCTTTTTGATGTAGAATCCAAATCACAATCTTTGGTAGATCATTGCGATTATCTAAGCTTTGAAAAAGGAAAATATCAAGTAGACGGCATTTATTTTAACATCGAAAAAATGCTCGAAAATGAATCAAAACTATTCCGATAAAAAACTACAATCTGACTCTGAAATAGCAATAACAGAAATCAGAATACAAGATTATGATCGCTTAAGAGTTTTATTTTTGAAAGAAAGACAAAATACTTTCTTCTGGCTTGATACTTCAGCATTTTCACTGGAAGATTTTGATAAACATACCCAGGGAGAATTTATTCTTGTTGCCCTTCTTGATAATATTCCGGTTGGTTTTATTTCAATCTGGATACCAACCAATTTTATTCACCATATTTATGTTGATCAGCATTATCAGCACAAAGGGATAGGGACTGCGTTATTAGAAGAAACAATTATCAAAATTGGATTTCCAATCACTTTAAAATGTCTCGAAAAAAACACGAAAGCTGTAGCATTTTATCAAAGAAAAGGTTTTGTAGCAAAAGAAAAGGGACACTCAGAAAATGGAACTTATATTTTATTTAGCAAACTTAAAGCGTCAAAATAATGAATTCGGAAATCACAGCTTACAACGATTCTCAAACCGCAGAAGACAAAAAAATATGCGATGCGTTAAGCAATGAAATCAACGCATTTCTACATGAAGCAGAGAATAAAATCTGGCACAGGCATCCTGTTTGGTTTTTAGACGGAAACCCTGTTGTGGGGTACAGCAAATTAAAAGATTCTGTCCGGTTACTTTTTTGGAGCGGTCAGTCTTTTGAGGAACCCGGACTTCAAAATGAAGGAAGTTTTAAGGCTGCTGAAGCACGTTTTACCCACGTTGACCAAATCAATATTGAAGATTTAAAAAGATGGCTTGAAAAAGCGAGAAACATTCAATGGGATTATAAAAACATTGTAAAACGCAAAGGAACGCTAATTAGGCTGAAATAAATAGTCTTACCCTATTTTTGAATATTATTCGTAATTTTGAATGAAGCACTTTTTTGTTTTATCACTTTCTAAAACTAAAAACCACTCCGTATGAATATTTTAATCATATACAGCCACCCGAGTAAAAAGTCCTATACATTTCAAATCTTAGAAAGATTAAAAACTATTATCTTAAAGCAAAACTGGAATTTAGAAATCTCAGATTTATATGCTTCCAATTTTCAAAGTGATCTGTCTGAAGAAGAATATGAAAGAGAAGGATTTGCTAAACTTCAGCTTCCAATTCCTGCAGATGTTTTAAGCGAACAGGAAAAAATCGAAAAAGCAGATTGCATCATTTTCCTTTATCCGGTTTGGTGGAGCGACTGTCCAGCAAAACTAAAAGGCTGGTTTGACCGCGTCTATTCGGTTGGTTATGCATACGGACAAACAGATCAATATCCAAATATGAAAACCATTCCATGCGGAATTGTTATTTGCACCGCAGGACATCCTAATGATTTTTTAGTTGAAATTGGAATTGCCCAAAGTATGGAAAATGTTATGCTGGAAGATCGTCTCGGAAAACGTTTTGAGAATAAAGAAATGCTGATTTTGGGAGGAACTCTGGAACTTGAAAATGTAATGACAGATCATTTTTCTAAAATTGAAGAAATTATGACCAACATTAAAAACTACTTTGCTTAGAAAATACTACCGAATATAAAACGTATAAAAAATTACAATCGTAGCATTTGCTTAGCCATTGTTGGACACTTCGGAGAACAGGTCTGGAGAAACTGGACAATTCGAACCTTATTACATTATAAAACAATCTAGAATCAACAATCTGTCTGAATCACCCCTTACATTTGTCTTTTACACACCCTAACATATTGATTATTAGAAAGTAACTTTGTAAAACTAATTCTTAAAATCAAAAAAATGAGTGCAACAGATTTTACCACAACAATAGTAGTCGATCAGTCTCCTACAGCAGTTTTTAATGCCATTACAAATGTTCCGGGCTGGTGGTCAGAAGAAATAGAAGGAAATACAGCCAGGCTCAATGATGAATTTAATTATCATTATGAAGATGTTCATCGTTGCAAAATAAAACTAATCGAAGTAATCCCAAATCAGAAGATTGTTTGGCTAATTGAAGATAACTATTTCAAATTTACAGAAGACAAAACCGAGTGGACAGGCACAAAACCAACATTTGAAATCACAGAAAAAAATGGCAAAACAGAACTTCGTTTTACTCATTTTGGTTTAACCTCAGAATACGAATGTTTTGAAATATGCCGTGGTGCCTGGACCAATTATATTCAAAAGAGCCTTAAAAATCTCATTGAAACCGGAAAAGGAGAACCAAACGCAACCGGAAAGCCACAAACTGAAAACGAAAAAATATTATCTTCAAAATAATTTCATAAATTAGTGAGCTAAAACCATTATTTATGAACCCTGTTTTAAGAAATACACTGGCCGTTTTTGCCGGAATTATTGTTGGAAGTATTTTTAATATGTGTATAATTTTAATCAGTGGTTCAATTATCCCGCCTCCAAAGGGTGCTGATAATACAACAATGGAAGGTCTAAAAACGACCATGCATTTATTTGAAGCGCAACATTTTCTTTTTCCATTCTTGGCACATGCCATCGGAACATTTACAGGAGCTGCAACAACCGCGTTACTTGCTTTTAATCATAAAAAAAAGCTGGCGCTGGTTATTGGAGCTTTCTTTTTATTGGGCGGAATTGTAAGTGTTTGTTCACTGCCATCACCAATGTGGTTTACCGTTGTTGATTTGCTTTTTGCCTATATTCCAATGGCATATCTGGCTTTAAAATTAACCTGCAAAAAAAGATAAATTTTAACCCAATGAATGAGAAATTAAATCCACAGAAACCTGCAAAAATGTGTTATAGTCATATTGGCGGGAAACTGGGTCAATTGCTCGCGATTACTTTTGCAGAAAAAGGCTGGATTGCAAAAAACACACCTGCAGACAAACATTTCTATATTACAGATTTAGGACAAAAAGAATTCGAAAAATTAGGAATAGATTTATCCGAAATTAAAGCCGAAACACACTAAAAAACTTTAAAGATTTAGTCTTGCTTTAATTTAAAAACATACTTCAAAATTTCATAACTTAGTTTACTTTTTTAACTAATGATTATGACCCGGAAAGAAATTGCTCAGGACTTTTTAAAACTCGCTGCAAATGGGCATTCTCATGAAGCATTCCGACTACATGTGGGTAAGAAATTCAAACATCACAATGCTTATTTTAAAGGCGATGCCGATACTCTGATGCTCGCCATGGAAGAATCTTCCAGAACAAATCCGAATAAGATTTTTAAAATCCATCATATTTTAGAAGATGGCAATCTCGTTGTTGTTCATTCACATTTAAAACAAAACACCGATGATTTAGGATTTGCCGTTGTTCATATTCTTAAATTTCACTCGGATAAAATTGTGGAGCTTTGGGATTTAGGGCAAGCCATTCCAAAAGAAACCATTAATGAAAACGGAATGTTTTAATTCCCTCTATGTAGATTTTTACAGATCTAAACACTTTAAATAAAAACAATAGCTAAAAAAACCGAAACTTTAACCCTGACACAAAAAAATTAATGAGTCCTCTTTTGAAATTTTCTTATTTATTATCCCTTCCTTTCATCCTATTAAGCTGCAATTCTTCTGCCCAAAAACAAGATAATTATACTGCTCAGATAGATAGTCTGATTCAAAATACCACTCCTGTTTTTAATGGTGCGGTACTCATTTCAAAAAGCGGAAAAACATTGTATTCTAAAGCAAAAGGTTTTGCTGATTTTGATACTAAAAAGCCTTTAGCATTAGATAGTCAATTCGAAATCATGTCAAACACCAGACAAATTACAGCGGTTTTGATTTTGAAAGAAGTTGAGCAAGGCAAAATTGATCTTAACACTCCAATAAAAAAATATTTACCCAATCTCAAACAAACCTGGGCAGATACAATTACAGTTCATCAATTATTAAATCATACACATGGAATCGTTGATTTGCAAAAGCCTTTACTTTTTAAACCCGGAACCGATTTTAAATATGGTAATGAAGGCTATCCTATATTAGGTCAGATTCTTGAAGCTGTGTCAAAAAAAACATACCCGGAATTGACAAGTGCGCTCTTTAAAAAACTTAAAATGAATAATACTTTTTGTTATTCAAAAGATCAAAACAGAAATTTAGTAACTGGATACTTTAATGCTAATAATAGCATTGAAAAGGCAGAAAACCAATTAATAACTCCATACAAAGCACCTTCATGCGGGATTGTTTCAACCGTAAATGACCTTACGATCTGGAACAATAACCTTCATAAAGGAAAAATTCTAAAACCGGAGAGTTATAAATTAATGTTACAGTATACCATTTTGGCGCAGCATAATCTTTTTGGAAAAGAAAAAGTAGGATATGGCTACGGACTTAGAGTTGTAGATAAAGAAACTCCAAAATACTATGGACACACAGGTTTAGGCGATGGGTTTTCTTCTGTAAATTTATACTATCCGGAAAGTGATATTAGCATTATTGTTTTAGAAAACCAAATGAATGAAAATCCTGAATTGTTTTATGCATCAGAATTTAAAATCAAGAATATAATTCTCAAAAGCGGCTTATTGAATTAAAAATAAAAGGTAATGGCAAAAAATAAAACCACAGAAACCGAAAACAGCGTTGTCGATTTTATTAATCTGGTACCGGATGAAGTTAAAAGAAACGATGCTTTTGAACTTATAAAAATGATGCAACAGCAAACCGGTTTTGAGCCTAAAATGTGGGGACCAAGCATTATTGGTTTTGGAAGTTACCATTATAAATATGAAAGCGGACATGAAGGCGATGCACCACTTGCAGCATTTTCGCCAAGAAAAGCTGCTATTACGCTATATTTTTCTTTGTCTGCTGAAGATCGGGAAGAATTAATTGCTAAACTAGGAAAACACAAACCTTCAAAGGGATGTATCTATATCAAAAAGCTGGCAGATATTGATCTGGAAATTCTTAAAAAAATGGTTTTACTTTCTGTAAAAAATTTAAATAAATTATATCCTTCTAACTAAAAAAAACATGGTTCTTACACTATTACTTCTTTTATTAGCCGTTATTATTTACTTTTTGTACCATCCAAGATATGGAAAGCAACCTGCAGGCGAAAGACTGGCTTTGATACAAAAGTCACCTCAATATAAAAACGGAAAATTCGAAAACGAAAGCTTTACTCCTGAACTAGCAGAAGGTTACGGCTATTTTGACGTTTTAAAAGATTTTTTCTTTAAAAAAGTAGACCGCAAAATTCCGACTGATGTTATTCCGTCAAAAAAAATAAACTTACATGAAATTCCTTTAGAGCAGGATATTCTGGTTTGGTTTGGGCATTCTTCTTATTATATTCAGCTTGAGGGAAAACGTTTTTTAATTGATCCTGTTTTCAGCGGAAACGCCTCTCCAATTTATGGAACTACAAAAGCCTTTAAAGGAACTGATATTTATACTGCAGCTGATATTCCGGAAATTGATTATTTATTGATTACACACGACCATTATGATCATTTGGATTATGCCACAATTATGGAGCTGAAACCTAAAATCAAAAAAATAATTACGGCGCTTGGCGTTGGTTCACATTTTGAATTCTGGAAATTTCCTTCTGAAATTATAATCGAAAAAGACTGGCATGAAAAAATAGAACTCGATCAAAATTTAACGCTTTACACCACTCCGTCAAGACATTTTTCGGGCAGAAGTATTAAACGCTGCAACACACTTTGGACTTCTTTTGTTCTTCAGTCCAAAGATTTTAAAATGTATTTGGGCGGTGATAGTGGTTACGATAAACATTATGCTGAAATTGGAAACAAATTTGGTCCTTTTGACATTGCGCTTATCGATAATGGTCAATATAATCCTGCCTGGAAATATATTCATAATCTGCCCGAAGATGTTGTAAAAGCCATGAAAGATTTAAAAGCAAAAAGAGTTTTTCCTGTTCATTCCTCAAAATTTGCACTAGCATTACATTCCTGGGACGAACCTCTGGTAAAAGTCACCGAATTAAATAGTTCATCCGAAAATCCGATTGCATTAATTACGCCAATGATTGGAGAAATAGTGGAACTAAAAAACGAAAAACAAGAGTTTAAACAGTGGTGGAAAGGTGTTAGATAATTTTAGATTGCAGATTTTAGATTTTAGATTGAAAACCTGAAACTTGAAACCTGAAACAAAAAAAACTAAAAACACTCCTTTGTCACCCTGAGCGAAGTCGAAGGGCATACTAAGAGCTTCTCCCGAAGCCTCGGGATCGCTCAGCCTGACAAGACTTGAAACTTGAAACCCGAAACAAAAAATCAAAAAATGAATACTTCAAGTTATATTATCCGAAATGCTTTCCCTTCTGAATTTGAAGAAATCGGTAAATTACTTATTAATGTTTACTCACAATTAGAAGGTTTCCCCAAAGAAAACGAACAACCCAATTATTATAAAATGCTAGCCAATATTGGAGCATTTACACAATATCCCGAAACAGAACTTTTGGTAGCCGTTGATGAAAACAATACAATAACAGGCGCTGTTGTATATTTTAACGACATGCAATATTATGGCTCAGGTGGCACCGCGACAAGCGAACAAAATTCGGCAGGGTTTCGATTATTGGGCGTTGATTCCAATATAAGAGGTAAAGGAATTGGTAAACTTCTGACATTGGAATGCATTAAAAAAGCGACCGAAAATAACCGAAAACAAATTATTATTCATTCTACTTTATCCATGAAAACTGCCTGGAGCATGTATGAAAATATTGGTTTTAAAAGAGATGAAAATCTTGATTTTATGCAGGGAGAACTTGCTGTGTTTGGCTTTAGATTTCCACTTCTTTCCTAATATTAATATCCAAAAAGCAAACCATTGAAACTAAAAATCAACCTCCTTACAATTACCTTTCTGGTAACTTTCAATCTTTTTTCTCAGAGTACGTATGTTTTTCTGGGATCTTATAACCGGGATAAAGAAGCCGAATCGATTCAGGTTTATCAATTGGATACTTTAAAAGGAAAGCTGATTAAAATAACTTCAGTAAAAAATGTCATAAACCCTTCCTATTTGACTCTTTCGCCAAACGGAAAATATCTTTATGCGTGTACAGAAACCAAAACACCAAATGCAGGAAGTGTTAGCAGTTTTGAATTTAATCCGCAAAACAAAACCTTAACTTTTTTGAATAAACAAACAAGCGGTGGCGAAAATCCGGTTTATGTATCGGTTCATAAAAATGGTAAATGGCTTGTAAACGCCAATTATACCGAAGGAAGCGTTTCTGTTCATCCGATTTTAGAAAACGGGCAAATTGATTCTATGGTGCAAAACTTTCAATATACTGACGGAAGTGTAAATAAAGAAAGGCAAGCAAGATCACATGTTCATTCGGCAGTATTTTCTCCTCAGTTTGATTATCTGTTTTTACCCGATTTAGGTGCTGATAAAATTCGTTCATATGCCTTTGATGAAACCCTGAAGGAACCTTTAAAGGAAACAGCAAATCCTTTTACAAAAACTGATTTAGAAGCCGGGCCGAGACATTTTACTTTTCATCCTAATGAGAAATTTGGCTATTGTATTGAAGAAATGGCAGGCACAATTAGTGTTTATGACTATGAAAACGGAATGCTCAAAAAAATTCAGCGAATTAATACCCATCCTGATCAGATTAAAGAAGGATTTGAAAGCTCTGACATTCATATTTCTCCCGACGGAAAATTTCTGTACGCCACAAACCGCGGAAAAGAAAATAATATTGCCATTTTTTCTATCGCTGAAAATGGTCTTTTGAAAAACATTGGCTATCAATCGACTTTAGGAAAACATCCAAGAATTTTTTCTATTGATGAAAGTGGAAAATTCCTAATTGCAACCAATGTTATTTCAGGAAATGTAATTGTCTTTAAACGAAATACAAAAACCGGAATGCTAAAAAAGACAGGAAAAGAAATTAAAATGGAAAACGTTTCCTGTGTTCAGATCAAACAAATTTAAATCGTTTTTATCCTCATAATCTGTGGTAAAATCAAATCACAAAAGCAAAAAAAATGGAAACATCAATTTTAAATTTACAACCGGAAATACTAGAAAATGAATCTGTAAAATTAGTTCCACTACAAAAAACAGATTTTGAAAAACTCTATAAAGTGGCTTCAGATCCTTTAATCTGGGAACAGCATCCGAATAAAAATCGCTATGAAAGAGACGTATTTCTAAACTTTTTTGAAGGTGCAATAGAAAGCAAAGGTGCTTTTCTTATCCTCGATAAAATCACAAATGAAGTCGCGGGAAGCACACGATTTTATGAATATGACCCCGAAAATAAAACTGTTTTTATTGGCTATACTTTTTATGGAAGAAAATTTTGGGGAACAGGTTTTAATACTCAGGTAAAAAAAATGATGCTCGATTACTCCTTTCAGTCTGTAGAAAAAGTAAATTTTCATATTGGTTCAGAAAATTATCGTTCTCAAAAAGCAATCGAAAAATTAGGAGCAAAAAAAATTGACGAAATAGAAGTTGCTTATTATAATGAACCTTCGCGTCATAATTTTGTTTATCAAATAGAAAAATAAAAAATGAAAAGCATTACTGTTTTTTGTGCCTCAAGTTTTGGCACTGAAAAAATTTATGAAGAACAAGCAATTGCATTAGGCAAAATCTTAGCCGAACAAAATATTGAACTCGTTTACGGAGGCGCAGCTTAAGCGGATTTAAACTGATTTTTGCCATTTCATTTCGATTCCAAGGCTTCGTAATCAAAATGACAAACTTTGCGTTATTAACCACTAAAAAACTAAAAAAATTATGACACCAAATAATTTCAATTTACAGCCGGATTTCTTAGAAAACGAAATTACAAAGTTAATTCCGCTAGAGGAAAAACATTTTGAAGCACTATTTGAAGCTGCTTCTGACCCGCTGATCTGGGAACAGAATCCTTTAAAAAACCGATATCAAAGAGAAGATTTTAAAACATTTTTTGAAATCATAATGACAAAAAGCCCCTTCTTGATTCTCGATAAACAAACGAACGAAATTATGGGAACAACTAGTTTTTACGATTACAGTCCAGAAAAATCCAGCGTAGGAATTGGTTACACTTTCATTACAAGAGAATATTGGGGTGGACCTTATAATAAATCCAACAAAAAATTAATGATAGATTATGCTTTTCAACACGTTGATTCGGTCCTTTTTCATGTTGGAGCTGAAAATTTCCGTTCTCAAAAAGCCGTTTTAAAACTCGGAGCTGAAAAAATCAATGATATTGAATTTAATATTAATGGTGTCGATGTTCCGTATTTTGAGTATGAATTGAGAAAAGAGGAAAGAAGGCTTATTAATCGTTCTTAAATCTAGAAATTTATTATTTCACACTAAAAAAAGAATAATGAAAAGCATTACTGTTTTTTGTGCCTCAAGTTTTGGCACTGAAAAAATTTATGAAGAACAAGCTGTAGCATTGGGTAAAACACTGGCTCAGCAAAATATACAATTAATATATGGCGGCGCCAATGTTGGTTTAATGGGCGCTGTTGCAGATGGGGCATTAAACGCAGGTGGAACGGTAATTGGCGTACTACCTGATTTTTTAAGATCTAAAGAAATCGCACATAAAGGCCTGACGGAATTAATCCTGGTTGAAAGTATGCACGAGCGAAAAACCAAAATGAATGATTTATGTGATGGTGTAATTGCGCTTCCCGGAGGATTTGGAACTCTCGAAGAACTTTTCGAAATGCTAACCTGGGCTCAATTAGGCCTCCATAAAAAACCAATTGCGATTTTAAATGTTAACGGCTATTATGATGCTCTTTTAGAATTATTAAAAACCATGACAGAAAAAGGTTTACTAAAAGAAGCCAATCAAAAAATGCTCTTGGTAAGTCCTGATATTGATGATTTATTAAATCAAATGAAAAATTATACTCCGCCAGCAGTCGGAAAGTGGATTAATAAAGAAGAAGTTTAATACGTTTAAAATTAAGGTTTCTTAAACTGTTTTTTATATGTACTCGGGTTCAGTCCGGTGTATTTCTTAAACAGGCGATTCAGATGACTTGCATCGCTAAAACCAAATTCGTATACAATCTCGTTGATTTGCATATTAGTAAATTTCAGCCGGGTTTCTATTAATTTTATCTTATAGGCAATGCTGTATTGCTGAATGCTTTGACCTGTTTTTGTTTTAAAATATTCACTTATGTACGTTGGCGAAACGTTAAATACAGCTGCCATATTTGACGCTTTTAACTGATCTGGCTGATAAATATTCTGATGAACATAATTCAGTAAATCTAAGTTTGGTGTTGTATTGAGCAAATCCATATTTACAGGCACAATAAGCGAAATATTTCGGGCAGCAATGGTAATAATCGTATTTAGAATTTGTTTGATTACTTCCTGCTGCTGCGGAAAACTACTATTTTCTTCTCTAATAAGACCTTCGATCATCGCCCGGATTAAAGGTTTATCTGATACTGTTTTCAAAATACAGCCCGGAAGATGATTGTGATTATGAAAAATAAACTCAAGCTTCTGAATCCAATCTGTACTTTGGGTTTTTAGATAGCTGTCATGAAACCTGATAAAGAAAAACTTTGTTTTCTCTAAAACTTCAAAACTATGGGTATCCTGAGGAAAAATCAGGAACAACTTATCAAAACTATAAGGCAATCGATGATCATTAATAATCTGAACTCCTTTACCTTCAAGTACAAAAACCATTTCAAAAAACGTGTTTTTACGTTCTTTAGCTTCGTATTCTGAAACTTCCAGAAACTGCAGTTCAAAAGGGTAGTATAAATTTCTAATTTCCATCCTTCAAAAATACAAATTATTCCAATAATTGTACAACTTTTAAAAAGGCGTTATCTTCAACTTTGTATCATAAAATTATACAAAAATGGAAACAACCTCTTTTTTATTATTACGTATTGCAATAGCAATCAGCATGTTTGGTCATGGATTAATACGATTACCAAAATTAGTTACCTTTAGTAACTGGATGACAAGCAGTTTTGAAAATTCAATGCTGCCAAAAATTATCGTAACCCCTTTTAGTTACATCTTACCCATTGCAGAATTTTCAATTGGTACTCTATTATTACTCGGTTTATTTACAAAACCATCCTTAATTGCCGGAGCTGTTGTAATGCTAATTTTATTATTTGGTACCTCAATGATTGAAAATTGGGAAGCCATTCCATCACAACTAATACACATTGCTTTTTTTACCTTACTGTTGCATTTTATCGATTACAATAGCTGGGCTGTTGATACATTAATTAAAAAATAAACATTATGAGTTCAAGAAGAAATTTTATAAAACAAACCGGTATCATTGGAATGGTTGGTATGATAAATCCTATTGACACTTTCTCGGAAATTTCTAAAACTACTCCACTTTTCTCTTCGCAAAAATCAAAATGGGCAGACGGCTCAAGACTTGTTGTTTCAATCTCAATGCAGTTTGAAGCCGGAGGACAACCTCAAAATGCCGAAAGTCCATTTCCTCAAAACATACAAAAAGGTTTTATTGATCTGCCTGCTGCGACCTGGTACGAATACGGATACAAAGAAGGAATTCCGCGTATGTTGGACAATTGGGACAAACTGGGCGTAAAAGTAACTTCACACATGGTAGGAACAGCTGTTCTAAAAAATCCGGAACTGGCCAAAGAAATTGTACAAAGAGGTCACGAAGCGGCTGCACACGGAATGAGCTGGAGTACACAATACACTATGCCTTATGATGAAGAAAAAAAATTCATAAAAGATGGTGTCGATGCCATAAAAAAAGTGACCGGTTTTACTCCTGTTGGCTATAATGCAAACTGGTTACGCCGTGGACAAAACACACTTGATATCTTGCAGGAACTTGGTTTTAAATATCACATTGATGATCTTAGTCGTGATGAACCTTTCATCACTCAGGTAAAAAACAAAGATTTTGCCGTGGTTCCTTACACCATCCGTTGTAACGATATTGTTTTGATTGAAGGAAAAAACTTTTCGGCAGACCAGTTTTTTCAACAAGTAAAATTAGAATTTGACCAACTATATGCAGAAAGCGAAACACAGCGCCGACAAATGTCAATTAGTTTTCATGACCGCATTGGAGGAACTCCACAAATGGTAAAAGCTACAAATGATTTAATTAAATACATGCAACAACATCAGGGAGTCAGTTTTAAACGTAAAGATGAAATTGCCGAAATTGCTTTACATGATAAAACAACTATAAGAGAGTAAAAGAAACATTTTAGATTTTAGATTTTAGATTTTCCATACAGGTCAAAAACTTGTGTGGATTTTTTTTATTCTCATTTATCAAAATAACTTTCTTAAATTAGAAGTTTCCAAAAAACAACTCACCTTTTACATTTTATACCTAAATCATGAAAACAGAAAACAACAAATTTGCAAAAGCCGAAATGCTAATTAGAAAACCTGTTTCAGAAGTTTTTCAGGCTTTTATTGATCCGGAAATAACTACTAAATTTTGGTTTACAAAGGGATCCGGAAAATTAAAAGAAAACCAAAAAACAGAATGGACATGGGAGATGTATGGCTTTTCACTTTCAGTAACGACATTAGTTTTACAGGAAAATAAAAAGATTGTGATCGAATGGGGAAATCCCGACGAAATCACTTTGGTTGAATGGACTTTTAGCCCATTAAATGAAAATGAAACTTTTGTGAGTATCACAAATTCAGGTTTAAAAGGAGATTCAGATAAAATAATCGATCAGGTTCGCAATTCAACAGAAGGTTTTACGTTAGTTTTAGCAGGAGCAAAAGCGTATTTAGAACATAATATCTTGCTAAATCTCGTTCTGGACCGATTCCCGAAAGGTTTGGCTTAGAAAAGTTCATTTTGTTTCAAGTTTCAAGTTCGTTACGAAAACCTTAAACTTGAAACCTGAAACAAAAAAAACAAAAATAGTATGGAAGTTAAAAAACCCGAAAGTATAGACGAATACATTGGAGGATTTCCAAATGATGTTCAGGAAATTTTAGAAAGAATCAGAATGACAATTCAGAAAGCAGCACCGGATGCCAAAGAAAAAATCAGTTATTCAATGCCTGCTTTTGAACAAAATGGAATCGTAGTATATTTTGCTGCCTTCAAAAATCATATTGGTTTGTATGCTTTGCCAACTGGTCACGAAGCGTTTAAGGAAGAGCTTTCTAAATATAAATCAGGTAAAGGTTCTGTTCAGTTTCCTTTAAATCAACCAATGCCTTTTGATTTAATCACTAAAATTGTAAAATTCAGAGTGAAAGAAAATCTCGAGAAAGCAAAAAAGAAATAAGATTTCCTGACCTTGTCTCTTATGTTCTAACAACTAACCATAATCTGAATTAAACCAATTCTATGAAACAATTACGAATCTTTTTTTTACTGCTTTCATTTTTTTCAAGTTCTTTTATTATTGCTCAAGATCAAACTTCAATCGAAAAAGAACTTGTTGAACTACATAAACCAACCCAAAAAATTCAGGATTCTCTTTCGAAATTAATGAAAGACTGCAATCTTAAAATAGAAGCTGAAACAGATTCTATTAAACGAAATCTGCTTACACTTCGCTTAGATACGCTTTGGAATGCAAAAGATCAAAACGATATAAACCAATTAAAACTTGATTTTGATTTTGCCAGAAAACATCCAAATTCATTAAAGGCTTTACAAATAATGAAAGTAAGTGCCGGCCGTTTTACAGGAATGAATTTTTATGACACTTTCGTAGAAGTTTTCCAAAATTTTTCTCCTGAAATAAAGAATTCCGAAGAAGGTAAAGAAATGTCAGAGCGACTAAAATATTTCAAACAAAGTAAAGTTGGCAGTATTGCTCCAGCATTTACTTTAAAAGATATTAATGGTCAAACCGTTTCGCTAAGTGATTTTAAAGGTCAGAAATATATTCTAATAGACTTTTGGGCAAGTTGGTGCGCTCCATGCCGCGAAGAACTTCCTTATATCAAAGAATTGTACAAAAAATACAACCAGCAAGGATTTGAAATCATTAGTGTTACCAAAGATGAAAAAGCCGATCTTTGGAAAAACGCTATTGCAAAAGAAAAAATCGAATCATGGAAACATCTTTCTGCTACTGAAAACAAAACTACCATTGTCAATGACTACTTTGTTTTCGGAATTCCGCATAAGGTTTTAATTGACAAAAACGGAGTCATTATTGGAAAATGGAAAGGCGGCGGCGAGAATAATAAACATGATTTACAACAGCTTTTGAAATCTGTTTTTGAAGCTGAATAAACACTACAATGAACTTAACTGAACACTATAACCAACTCTACAAAAAATCTGCTGAAGCTATTTCGACAGGAAAATACTCGATAGATTCTCAAATTACAAATCAATCTGATGCGCGATTTGGAATAACATTACTTATTCGTCCCAATGAAGAAATTAAATCCAATATTCAGGTTCTTATTAACGAATTAAAGAAAGCTGAACCTAAACAATATTATTATCCTGATTCCGATATTCACATTACGGTTTTGTCGATAATTTCATGCTCTGAGGAATTTAAATTAAATCAGATCTCACCAATCGATTATGTTCAGATTATTTGCAAAAGTCTGATAGAAGCAGATAAACTTAAAATACAGTTTAAAGGCATAACAGCTTCGCCTTCTGCGATAATGATTCAGGGATTTCCAACAGATGAAACGCTGGATAATTTACGAAACAAACTACGTGAGAATTTCAAGAACTCAGATTTGCAGCAAAATATTGACAGTCGATATACAATTAGTACAGCGCACTCTACCATTATGCGCTTTCAGGAACCACTTCATGATCCTAAGAAATTAATCAAAATCACCGATAAATTCCGTAATTATGATTTTGGCGAATTTACAGCTGAAAATTTAGAATTGGTTTATAATGACTGGTATCAAAGAGCGCAAAATACAATACAATTGGCAGATTTTTGTTTGACAAATTAAAAAAAACAACCACGACCCGAGCGGTAGCGAACAGGCGAAGCAATTCACGAATTTTTGCTAAACGTTACGTGCCGTTTTTACGAATAGATTCAAGATAAAATTCGTGAATTTGTGGCTATTTTTTAGTTTACTTATTAAACTTCCCAAAATGCCATAATACACCAGACGGATCATGTAGAAAACATTCACTTCCCCAATCTAAATGGCGTGTTGGGGTTAGTTTTACGCCATATTTTTCGGTTAGATTTAAGGCAAGAAGTTCGTCGTAATAGTAATCAACATCATCGACTTCGAGAAAAATCATAGTGTTTTCATTCCAGCTTTTATCATAATAATCCTGAAGATAAAAGGCTAAATCTCCTGTTTTAAAAACAGAAAACTTTGGATCTAAAACTCCTTCTTCGAAACCTAAATCACGATAAAAACTTCTGGAAATTTCAAAATCTTTAGCTCCAATAAATGGTCGGATTGATGTCGCTTTGTGTTGCATTTTATTGAGTTTTACAAATTACTTTAAGAAAAAAAATCAGCTCATTTTTTGGTACTTCGATTGATTTAGCAATTTTCTATCACTATTGAAAACATTTACAGTTATCAATTTTTTATCGAAAATAGATTCAAAAAGCAATTCTTGTTTTTCTATTGCTTTCTCACTCCATAAATTTACATAAATAAAATTTTCTATTATTTCAATTTCAAACTTAACGGCAAACAAAAAATTATTTTTTATTCTCAAATCTTTATAACCATATACGATTGTTGCATCACAACCTAAGGGTGCAAATCTGGTTTCTGTAGTATAAATATCAACAGAATGATTGTGTCTTTCTAAAATTTCTAAACCGGCAATCAGGCTCATCTGGTACACAATTCCTGATACCTGACACATTCCGCCACCATTCTCCTGCTCTAATTTTCCGTTTACTAAAGTTCTGCTTTTCTTAAAATTCAGATTTGGGTTTCCAACAATTTTAAAGAAAGAAAAAATTTGGCGGGGTTGAAGAACATGTTTATTTATTCTTTTTGATGCTAATAAAATGTTATACATTTTATTTTCAAAAGTCTCACCGGGCTTAATCTCCTGGGCTATAGAAATCGAATAATCAAACCTTAAATCACCTTTGGCTGGCTTAGAAAATTCAAACAAATCTTTGCTTAAAAAATCATTCTTAAACCTGATTAATAGTTTTAAACTGATCTTAATTTGTTTCCAAATTTTCATCTTTTTTCTAATTCAATAATTAAGTAAGAACTATATTCTTTCAGGAATGAATTTGCTAAAAATGTATCAAACTTTATTAGAAATTTTCGGCAAAATTTGGGAAATCTATGTATGGGAAAAAACAATAAACCAAATGTCCTTTTGATCTTAAAAGTTGAATTTTCTTTTATAGCGTCAAAATCTAAACTATATGCTCCGTGCCAATTCTCTTTTTTAAACCCCAACAAATTTCTTCGTTTTCGTGATGGGATATCAAAAATAATTCTGCCATTGTTTTTTAAAATCCTATGCGATTCTTCCAAAATCAAATTCATATTCTTTTGATCCAGATGCATAAAAAAATGAAAACTGATGATTGTATCAATACTATTATTTTCTAAAATTATTCGATCAGCCTCTCCTTCCAGAAACTTTTTTTCAGGAAACTTCTTTCTTGCAATTTCGATCATTTCAGGACTTGCATCAACTCCAATCGAAGCATAATTTAAAAGTCTGCCGGTACCACAAGCTAAATCAAGAATTTGTTCCTTTTTATCGGTTAATAATTTATCCAGTATTCTTCGCTCCTGATAATCAATAAATCTTCCGTAGGAATTATCAAATCTATCCTGGTCATAAGTACTCGCCAGATCGTTATAATAATTTACAATTTCGCTCATTTTTAATTCTTAAAATAAAAATCAAATGTAGCGAAATTCCTGCTCGATAAGGATTAATTTCACGCAGATTTTAGAGCTCTATTAATTATCAAAACCGAGTTGTTTTCGCAGTTCCAGATTTAAGCTGTATTGTTCCTGAACTGGAATTATTTTTCGTGAACTTTTATTAATATCGCTTCCTTCGGCCGTCCATAGAAAAGGGTAAAAATTAAAGACTTCATCCCCTTTTAATTTAGAAACTTCCTCTCTCCATCCGTTCCATCTGTTGCCTTCGTAGAATTTATCTAAATCATTACTAAAACAGAATCCTAAAAATTCAGAATACGTAATATCAAGTGGTTCATATTCGAGATTGTCAGGAGAAAAATAATAGATTTTCCCCACATCAGTTCCTAATCCACCACCATTCAGTAAATAAAAACCTCCAATAGCATCATCTGCTATCAATAAAAAAGGAGCAGCTTGTCCAAACTCTGTAAACGATTTTCCATGATTCCAATCCGGTAGCGTGCGATCAAATTTTGCATTTCCGGAACCCAAAATTCTAATCCAGCCATCGTCAATCAAAAGTCCGCCAGTCATAAAAACAATCGCCCCCATTGTAGAGCGAGTCGTAACCTGAGTTTTATATAATGTTTCTTTTGCTTTTACAACATCAACAGGCAGAATTTCAACTTTATTCTTTGCTGTTTTAATCCAGTCTTCTACAATTACCCAACCCGGATCTTTTTGATCTATAAGTTCTTCTACTTTTTTCATTTTGTTTATCCTTTCTTCAAAATACTTCCCAAACCGCGACCAATTTGTTCAATCGCTTCCAGACTTTTAGTTAATGGCGTAGCTGTAAAATCTTCATAGGCATCCATCGCACTTTCTTTACGGTCATCCTGTGGATAAACTAAGATTATATTGTTATCACTAAAGAATTTTTCGAATTTTTGAGGCAGTCGGTCAAAAATAGATTGATACGAAACAGACCCTTTTCTTGATAAATTAAAAACGATTAAATCGGTTGGTTTTAG
Source organism: Flavobacterium sp. N2038 (assembly GCF_025947185.1). NCBI lineage: Bacteria > Pseudomonadati > Bacteroidota > Flavobacteriia > Flavobacteriales > Flavobacteriaceae > Flavobacterium > Flavobacterium sp. N2038. Next base: position 2,058,533 of record NZ_CP110001.1, on the reverse strand, counting down.
CTCATCTGAAATCGATTCAAAATCGTCCCATTCCGTAACGCCTTTGAAAGCTAATTTTGCATTTAATCGCAAATAATTTGCAATCTCCTGAATGGCCTGATGCGTTTTGTACTCAGCATAAATTACAATCGGAATACTTAATTCCTGGGATAATCTGCAAATCTTCTGTAATAAAAGATGAAACCCAACTCCTCTTTCAGAAAAAGGAGGACAGATAAAAACTAATCTTTTATCTTCAATAAAGTTTTTCTGGAATCGGCAAATAAATAGACTTTTATCTACATTATTTATAATTGAGTCTACATTCTCTCCAAAGATTTTGTCCAGGAAACCCGTCTTTCTTGGCCATCCCACAATAACAATGTCTGACATTATTTCTTTAGAAGTCCTGGCAATTCCACTCGCTGGATTATGGTCGATTCTGGCAATCGTATTTATTTTAACTTCTGAAGCTGAACCCTGAATTACAAATTTATCAACTGCTTTTCGGTATTTTAAGATATTCTTTTCGGCCTGATCATTATTTGGAACAATCGTTAATAAAGTAACCGGATTGAGTGATTTTTTATCTTTAATTAAAAGTGCAAAATCCAGTAGACTTGAAGTAGCAGAACTTTTGGCTAACGGAATCAAAATATGTTCATCTAAAATCTGATCTTTACCTGCATCTTCATGAGAAACTTCTTCTTCGCAAATTGCTATTTTTTTTGCCGCTTTCTCTGTAGCAAATGAAGCTACAATACAAGTGATCAGAATCAGAATAATAGTTCCGTTTAAGATGTTTTCGTCTAATATCTTGGCCTTAAACCCAACTAAAATAACAGCCAGAGTTGCCGCCGCGTGCGCACTGCTCAGACCAAAAATAAGTTGTCTTTCGGTTTTGGTATATTTAAAAACAATTTGGGTAAAAAACGCTGCAATCCATTTTCCAAAAATAGCCACAACACTCAATGTTCCCGCTACAATTAAAGCCGTTGGCCCGCTTAAAATCACGCTGACATCAACCAGCATTCCAACAGAAATCAAGAAGAACGGAATAAATAAGGCGTTTCCAATAAATTCAATTCTGTTCATTAAAGCAGAAGAATGTGGAATCAAAGGATTTAAAGCCAAACCGGCAACGAATGCCCCAATAATTGGCTCTACTCCTGCTACTTCGGCCAAAAAGGCTGCAAAGAAAACAACTGAAAGTACAAAAATATAATGGGCATGTTTCTCACTTTCCAGTTTTTTAAAAAACCATTTGGCAATTCTGGGAATAACCAGAAACATAATTGCTGAGAAAATAGCTAGTGAAACCGTTAGTTTTATCCAAAAAGCCTGATTTAAGCTTCCTTGAGCACTTCCCATAATTACCGCCAGAATAATCAAAACTGCAGTATCTGTTAAAATTGTACCTCCAACTGTTATGGCAACTGCCTGATTTTTTGCTATACCCAGTTTGCTTACAATTGGATAGGCTACCAATGTATGCGTTGCAAACATACTCGCGGTCAGGAAACTGGCATTAAAATCGTATTTTAATAAATAAAAACAAACAGGAAAACCAATAGAAAGCGGTAAAATGAACGTGAAAAATCCGAATAATAAACTTTTATTTCGGTTAGCTTTAAACTCATTCATATCGAGTTCCAGACCTGCAATAAACATAATATACAAAAGTCCTATTGTGGAGAATAAATCTACTGCCGAGTTTTTTGCCAGAATATTTAATCCGTGAGGGCCAATAATAACACCCGAAATGATAAGTCCAATAATGCCCGGAATGTTTATTTTTTTTAGTAAAATGGGAGACAGTAGAATAATGAAAAGTATTAACGAAAAAATTAATACTGGATTGTTTAATGGTAATTCGAATTCCTGTATAAAATGTCTGAAAAATTCTATCATAATGTAATTTTATCTTCTTGTGGCATTGCAATTAATCGTAAAAAGACATTTCAGAATTAGAACAAAATCCATGAAGTATTAGTTTTTAGAAACAAGAACTTAGATCACTACTATCTTGCTTTATTACAAAAATACCGAAAAAAGGCTAACTTTCTACGAAAACACTATATTAAAGATTTAAATTTATTTCATTGCCGAATTATTAAAATTTAATACCTTTTTTAACAAAAGCTCAACATTAACAATCAAATTTTATTCATCATTGCATTATTCAATTATCTTTGTCTGTATAAAAATTGAACAATAATTGAAACAATGGAAGAATGTATCTCTGTTTTTGATATGCTAAAAATTGGTGTTGGGCCCTCAAGCTCACACACTTTGGGGCCTTGGAGAGCCGCAGAACGCTTTTTGGAAGAGCTGAAAAGTGAAGCTATTTTAGATCAGGTAAAAAGAGTAAAAGTCGATTTGTACGGTTCTCTTTCCTTAACTGGTAAAGGCCACGCAACAGATTTATCTGTTATGTTGGGCTTAAGCGGTCAGGATCCTGAATATATTCCGGTCGAAAATATTGCCGGCATTATCAAAAATATAGAAGACACACACGAGATCAATCTTGCCAATGAATATAAAGTTCCTTTTTACTTTTTACAAGACATTGTTTTCAACAAAGATTTCCTTCCTTTTCATGCCAACGGATTAAAATTCACGGCTTACAAAAATGATGATTCTGAGTATGAATCTACTTTCTACTCTATTGGTGGTGGTTTTGTTGTGAAAGAAGAACGCGAAAATGCAAAAATCAAAGAGGTGATTAAATGTGCTTTTCCGTTCCCTATTCAAAATGCAGTTGAACTTTTAAATTATACCGTTTCCGAAAACAAATCTATTTCTGAGATTGTTTACGAAAACGAAAAATCAATGCGTTCTGAAGAAGAAATTCATTCAGAACTTATGCGCATCTGGAATACAATGCTTGAATGTATGTACATTGGCTGCCACTCAGAAGGGATTCTTCCGGGCGGTTTGCATGTGCGCAGAAGAGCTTTTGATATGCACCAGAATCTTATCGGATTATCCAATTATAATGATCCGCAATCCTGGCTGGAAGAAATCAGAAAAACGGAGGTTAAATTTCGCCAAATCCTGAAATGGGTTAGCTGTTTTGCATTGGCTGTAAATGAAGTAAACGCCTCATTAGGGCGTGTAGTTACAGCTCCGACAAACGGAAGTGCTGGTGTAATTCCGGCAGTTTTAATGTATTATCTGGTAATTGAAAATCATAATGCAGGCGAAAAAGAAATCAAACAATTCCTGATGGTTGCCGGAGAAATTGGAAGTATTTTCAAAAAAGGATCTACAATTTCTGCTGCAATGGGAGGCTGTCAGGCCGAAATTGGTGTTTCGTCATCAATGGCTGCAGCAGCACTTTGTGAATTAATGGGCGGAAGTCCTGCTCAGGTTCTGATGGCTGCCGAAATTGCTATGGAACATCATTTAGGTCTAACCTGTGACCCTATTGGTGGTTTGGTTCAGATTCCGTGTATTGAAAGAAATACAATGGGTGCCATAAAAGCGATAAATGCTGCGGAATTAGCTTTAGAAACCGATTCTAAAAATGCAAAAGTGCCATTGGATAAAGTAATTAATACCATGTGGCAAACGGCAAAAGACATGAATTCTAAATACAAAGAAACCTCAGAAGGCGGACTTGCCGTTGCGGTAAACATGGCCGATTGCTAAAAATAGGCTGCCACGAATTTCACGAATTACACTAATTGTTTTTACGCACTTCAATAAAAATTAGGGTAATTCGTGAAATTCGTGGCAAAAACAAAACACTTCATGAAAAAATTCTATTTCATACTTGCATTATTTTGCTCTATTTTATTGCATTCACAAGAACGTTGTTTTCTTAATTCAGATACAAGACTATATACAGAACCAAAAACTTCAGCTTCTTTTTTAGGCTATTTTAAATATGGAGCCGAAGTTCGTTTAATATCACAAAATCAAAACGGCTGGTATAAAGTGCAGGCTGATAATTTTAATGAAGGATTTGTTCCCGAAAAATTCATTGCGACCCGATTAAACGCAAAAGATATTAAAACAAAAGATCCGGAAAATCCTATTTTAGAAGGTGGCGACGCTTATTATGGAGGTAATCATCTTTTTGTTTTGGTTGCAGGCTTAAAAGCCAGAGCATTGCCCGACAGAAACTCAAAAATCAAAGAAGTTTTATTTACCGGAGATCCGGTTGCTGTCAATTATCTCCCCGTAAATCAAGAGGAATGGGTTAATATCAATGGTAATTTTACCGAAGAGTATGCACAATATACTTTACGTAAATTTATTGGCACAAGACCCGATTTTGATACTTTACTAAAAGATTTCGATAAACTTGATGTAAATGCGGTTTCAGAACGTAAAACAGTCAGCGAAAGAATCGTAGAACTGGCATGGAACAGCGAATATTCTAAATTAGAACCGGCGTATCAAAGATATTATGAAGTAGTTAAACAGATTAACGATCCAAAATTAATCGCTGAAACCGAAATGAATATGGCTCTTGCCAAAGGCTTAGCAAAACATAAATTACCGGAACAGATTATCGCTTTTACTAAAAAAATTGGATTCCTATTGGGCGATATCAAGACAGATACACCAATGCCGTATTTTACTCAAAAGCAATTATTGAAATTTTACGGAGATCCGGATAGAAAAGTAAAAATAAGTGATGAGTGCGGTCTATATTTAAGCGATTTATTTTATTACTATCCTAATTTAGAGATTTCTGTAGATGAAGAGAAAAATAAGGCTGAAGTTATTAAAGTTTATGTGAGTCCAAATTATAAATTCATATTAAATACAAATGACTTTTTAGATAATTCTACGTCCGAAAAAGCTTTCATTGAAAAATATGGAACCTATATCGAAGCTTCGTTGAAATCACCACATAATTATTCTATCATAATGGAAGAAAGTCAATTTAGAATACAATTTAAAGATGGAAAACTTTATTCTGTCGAAATATTCTTTTATTGCTGATTCTCAAGTTACAATTATTCAATACTTTTACATCATCAAAAAAAAATTAAAATGTCAGTAGCAAAAAAAGATTATAAAAGAATCACAACCAAATCATTGATTGAAATGAAAAGCAATGGAGAGAAAATCTCTATGCTTACAGCATATGATTATACAATGGCAAAAATCGTTGATACTGCAGGTGTTGATGTTATTTTAGTTGGAGATTCGGCTTCAAATGTAATGGCAGGTCACGAAACGACCTTACCTATTACTTTAGATCAAATGATTTACCATGCTTCATCTGTAGTTCGCGCTGTCGAGAGAGCTTTGGTGGTTGTAGATTTACCATTTGGAAGTTATCAGTCAGATCCTAAAGAAGCTTTACGTTCTTCTATCAGAATAATGAAAGAAAGTGGCGGGCATGCTGTGAAATTAGAGGGTGGAAAAGAAATTAAAGAATCCATCAAAAAAATATTAAACGCAGGAATCCCGGTTATGGGACATTTGGGTTTAACTCCTCAGTCTATTTATAAATTCGGAACTTACAGTGTACGCGCTAAAGAAGATGAAGAAGCTGAAAAACTAATCGAGGATGCTAAATTATTGGAAAAAATTGGCTGTTTTGCTATCGTTCTTGAAAAAATCCCTGCTGATTTAGCCAAAAAAGTTGCTGATAGTATTTCTATTCCTGTTATCGGAATTGGTGCCGGTGGTGGTGTTGATGGACAGGTTTTGGTTATTCATGACATGTTGGGAATGAATAATGAATTCAGCCCGCGTTTCTTACGTCGTTACTTAAACCTATACGAAGAAATGACAAAAGCAATTGGTCAATATGCAGCGGATGTGAAATCTAGTGATTTCCCTAATTCAAATGAACAATACTAAGTTTTTAAGATTCTAAGTTACTAAGGTTCTGAGGTACAAAGGGGCAAAGTGACAAAGGTTTCTTTTTTAGGAACAAAGGTTCAAAGGCTTTTTAAAATTCAAAAAATAATTGCCTCCAGCTTTAGCTGGAGGTATATTTTTTAACCTGTTTCAAGGCTTTAGCCAAATTATTACACTAAAATTTCATATTTTCAAATGAAAATCATTTCAGACAAAAACAATCTCCAGGTATTACATGAAGACAATCACATTATTGTGGTTAATAAGCGCGTAGGTGATATTGTTCAAGGTGATAAAACAGGAGATAAACCTTTATCTGATGTTGTAAAAGAATATATAAAAGTAAAATACAATAAACCCGGTGATGTATTTTTGGGTGTAATTCATCGTCTTGACAGACCAACAACCGGAATTGTTGTTTTTGCCCGAACAAGCAAAGCATTAGCACGAATGAACGAATTGTTCAGTAACCGTGAAACAAAAAAAACGTATTGGGCAGTGGTTAAAAATAAACCTCTGGAAGCAACTGCCAAATTGGTTCATTTTTTAAAGAGAAACGAAAAAAACAATACTTCAAAAGCGCATTTAAAAGAAGTTCCGGATAGTAAACTGGCGAGTCTTGATTACAAAATAATCAAAGAACTTCAAAATTATACAGCGCTTGAAATCAATCTTCACACAGGGCGTCATCATCAAATTAGAGCACAATTATCTGCAATAGGTTCTCCTATTAAAGGTGATTTAAAATATGGTGCTGACCGAAGCAATCCGGACGGTGGTATTCACCTTCATGCCAGGAAACTTGTTTTTGTTCATCCGGTTTCTAAAGAAAACATAACAATCATAGCCCCAACACCTGACGAAACAATTTGGAACGCGGTTTGATTTTTATGATTTAATTGTTAATTTTTTAAATTTTATCGATTAACTTGCATAGAGAAAAAAACAAGCTTATCATAAAATGGACTACAAAAACGACATCGGATACAGAAAAGAAACGCTTAAAAAATTGTTGTATAACATTCAAAAAAGCGAGGATTTAATTGTAAAAGCGCTGTACGATGACTTTAAAAAGCCTGAATTTGAAGCTGTTTTGACCGAAACAAATTATGTCATTTCAGAATTAAAAGACACTATAAAAAACCTTCGTGCATGGGCAAAACCAAAAAATATTTTCCCATCGTTACTTAATTTTCCATCTACAGATTATATTTATAAAGAGCCATACGGAAAGGTACTGGTTATCGCGCCATGGAATTATCCATTTCAACTGGCTTTGTGTCCATTAATTTCTGCAGTTGCAGCAGGAAACAGAGTGGTTTTAAAACCTTCAGAACTTACTCCGCATACTTCGGCTATTATTGCCAAAATCATCGAAAAAACATTTCACATTAATCATGTCGAAGTTTTTGAAGGCGGAATCGAAGTTTCAAATAAATTACTGGCAAAACGCTGGGATTATATTTTCTTTACCGGAAGCGTATCTGTGGGCAAAATTGTCGCCAAAGCTGCAGCAGAAAATCTAACTCCGGTTACCTTAGAATTAGGCGGAAAAAATCCTTGTATAATAGATGAGACTGCCAACTTAAAATTGGCTGCCAAACGCATTGTCTGGGGAAAATTTATGAATGCCGGACAAACCTGTATTGCTCCTGACTATATATTGGTTCAAAAAAACATGAAAGTAAATTTCATCAAATTTTTAATTGAAGAAATCATAAAAGCATATGGTAAAAAAATAGATAAATCTCCGGATTTAGCCCGCATTATAAATACCAAAAACTGGCTTCGCCTGGATAGTATGATCGAACGCGAAAAGGTAATTTTTGGTGGAGAAACAAATGCAGCCAATCTCTATATCTCTCCTACATTAATTGAAGATCCGGACTTAGACAGCGCCGTGATGAAAGAAGAAATTTTTGGTCCTATCCTTCCTATTTTAACTTACGAAACCGAAACTGAGATAGAAAATGTAGTAAGCCGATATGAAAAACCTCTTGCTTTCTATATTTTTAGTGAAAATGATGCATTTGCAAAAAAACTAATTGCCACCTACTCTTTTGGAGGGGGCTGTATCAATGATACTGTGGTTCATTTCTCCAATAAACGATTGCCTTTTGGCGGAGTCGGCCATAGTGGAATCGGTGCTTATCATGGTCAGTTAAGTTTTGATATATTCTCTCATCACAAAGCTATTGTAAAAAAAGCAAACTGGCTAGATTTGCCTATGCGATATGCTCCTTACAAAGATAAATTAACCTCACTAAAGCGTTTATTAGACTGGTTATAAACAGAAAAAACAATTTCGTAATGTTTTATAGATTTTAATACTGGATTGATAAAAAATATTATATTTACGTCAAAAGTATTACGCTAAAATCACAAGAATATAAAACAATTCTACGAAAAAAAATGAAATCTACTCTTGACCAAATCGAAGACATTAAAAATAATGGCTATACCCTTGATTTTTCAGCTGTTTTCAATCACGCTTTCGAAAACTTCAAAAAAATATCACTTTATTCAGCTTTAATTATACTTGTTTTTTCATTCGTTTTCGGAATTGCAATTGTTGGAATTATAGCCGCTGTATATGGTGCCGAAAGCATATCAAAAGAGTTTTTTGAGAGTCTTGAAAATCAAAAACTGTCTTATGCTCAAATGCTAATCTCTACAGTTGGAGTTTCTTTTGTAACAGCTCTATTAGCGCCATTTGGAGCCGGATTTCTAAAAATGGCAGATTGTGCAGATAAAGATGAAGAATTCAATGTTTCGACTATTTTTACCTACTACAAAGCACCTTATTTTGCCCAATTATTTACAGCTACCTTAATTATAGCCGCAGTAAGTACAGCTATTTCAAACGCTCTTGAAACTATCGGATTTATCTTTTTCGGACCTGCGATTTCAGCTTGTATTAACTTTTTTACTTACCTGTCAATTCCATTAATCATTTTCGGAAATTTAAAAGCTATTGATGCTATTAAATCAAGTATTATAGTTGTGGCAAGAAATCCGATAATGATCTTTTTAGTATTTCTAATTGGATTTATAGGGTCGGCAGTGGGCTTTTTTGCTTGTTGTGTTGGAATACTTTTTACACTTGTTTTTAATACATCAATGACATATGCCACCTATTTTGCCATTTTTACTGTTGAGGAAAAGGAAGACTCAATTGACTCAATTGGCAGATGGGACGACATGTAATAAACCGAAAATTCAAAACTAAGAAAAGAGCTTAACCTACTCTTTTTAGGATTTTCAAAAAAAATGCTATTTACTAAACCACACATACCCCAAAATCTATGGTAGAAAGCTATAGTTTTTATAATTCTTTGATTTCAGGCATTGCTACCTTTGGCGATACCCTGAAATCTATTATTACAACCTGGTATGTTCTTACACCTGATATCATTTTTTACAACAATCCTAAACTCATCATATTAGGATTATCATTATTTAGTTTTCTAAGTATTTTAATTTATCAGTTCTTTAAAATAAAAACAAGAATTGGAAATTTTATCGAAAAGAAGCGAGAAAATGACACTATAAATAAAGAGTACAAACTCTATGTTTTATTCTTTGGAATTGCGATTATCTTAATCGAAATCATTAATGAAATTTTCAAAATCAGACCCGCCAGTTTATTAACCGTAAACGTCTCAATAGGTTTTTTTGTCTTATTTATTTACCTGCTGACTGATAAAATCAAATTTCTGAGTGAAACTATTCAAAAGAATTTTATAATTGGTTTTTTCATATACACATTATATGTTATTCATAATATCATATATCTTCCAAATGATGTTATCCCAATAATCACCTTTTTAGTTTCATTTTTCTTTTCTTACAGTATTCTAAAACCCATAAAAGTATACTGGACTTTTGTAGCACTTACTTTTACTTTCCTGATTATTACCATTGTTTTTAAACTAATCCCATTAAAATCATCTGTTTTATTAATTAACTATTGCATTTTAATCTTTGTTATTAATCAGGTAAAATATGCCGTTTTACTGCATAACAGAGACAATTTCAGGTTTACTAATGAAATTGTACACAAAGGTAACTCGCTGACTATCGCTACAAATGAAAACGGACATTTGCTTTTTTGCAGCGAAACTGTCGTTTCTATTTTAGGCTATAATCCGGACGAAATGATGGGAATGGAATTTTGGAGGCTTACCGAAGATTCTGAATTTAGCAGAGAGAATTATTGCGATAATTATATTGACAATAGGTTATACATCCGAAAATTAAAAAATAAAAAAGGAGAATATAAATACATACAATGGAAGGATAAAAAATTCTCTGATAAATTAATCATCAGCATTGGTCAGGATGTTACGGAGCAAATTATTGTTCAGGATCAATATAAAAATCTAATTCAGACCGCAACAGATATTATATTTGAAATAAGCAATGAAGGCCATTTTACTTTTATAAATGAATTTGGTTACGCAATCTTAGGCTATTCTGATAATGAAATTCTCCGAAAGCATTATTCTAATTTTATTCATGATGATTATATTAGAAATGCCGTAGATTTTTATGAAAATCTCGAACAAAACGTGGGACATTATCCAACAATTGAAATTCCGGTTTTAAAGAAAAACGGAGAAGAGTTATGGATTTCCCAGAAAGTAATTATCCGTAAAAATGATTTAGGTGAAACAACAGGTTTCGCCGGAATTGCCCGGGATATTACAAGAATAAAAAATATCGAAAATGAAAAGAAAAGGCGTTTAGAGAAAATTGAAGCTTATAATAGCTCAACTAAAAAACTCTCTACAACCGATTTTAGGGATTTTGATAATCTTCAGACTGTTATTGATTTTATAATTGAAGAAGCTGCAATTGTTTCAAAAGTAAACCGGCTAAGTTTCTGGAAATTTTCAAACGATATTATAGCTTGCAAAAACCTTTTTAGCAGAGATAATCATACATTAGAAGAAAAAAGCATTCTGGATAAAGAAGCTTATCCGATCTATTTTGAAACGCTAAAAAGCAAAGCAATAATTAACGCTCCAGATGTTTTTGATAAACTGGAAACCTCAGAATTTCAGGAAGTTTATTTTACCAAAAACAAAATTAAATCGATGCTTGATGTTCCTATTTTTCTAAACGGACAACTTGCCGGTGTGGTCTGTCTTGAAAGTACAGGAGAAAAAAGAGAATGGGACAACGAAGATATTAATTACGCCAAAACTATCGCCGACGTAATTTCGTTGGCAATATCCTCACAAATGCGCTTAAAAGCTGAAAGAAAACTTGAACTTAAAAGTGAACTGCTTTCGGCATTGGCACTTTGTACAGAAAAGTTTTTATTGAGCCAGAGTCCGGAAAAAATGTTTCAGGAAACCTACGATATTGTTGGGAAGGCTTCAAAAGTAGATCACATTTTTTATTATGAAAAAGATCTTGAAACAAATCTAATCAGTCAAAAACACAAATGGTCGAGAGAAGGTGTAAAACATCAGATAACAGAATTACAGCGTTTTTCTGAAGAAGATTTAAAAGAGATTACACTTCACTCACAAAGCAAAAAAATTCTAAAAACACTTACTAAAAATCTTGAGGATACTTTTTTTAAAAAATTATTAGTTGCAAATGATATTAAATCAATACTAATTCTTCCGTTATATACCAATAATATATTTTCCGGATTTATTGGTTTTGACGACTGTACCAGAGAAAGAAAATGGACAGATGACGAAATAAATATCTATCAGACATTAGCCAATAACATCTCTTCGGCTTTAGACCGAAATCGGAATCAGGCAAAAATCAAGGAAAGTGAAGATGCCATTAAAGCAAAAGAACTTGCCGAAGCCGCAAACAAATCAAAGTCAGATTTCCTTGCCAATATGTCGCATGAAATTCGTACTCCATTAAACGGAATTATCGGATTTACACATTTGTTAATGAAAACTAATCTTGAAGAAATTCAGGAAAAGTACATGACAACAATTAATCAATCAGCTCACTCGCTTCTTGAAATCATCAATGATATCCTGGATTTTTCTAAAATTGAAGCTGGAAAACTGGAGCTTTTTATTGACTTATACGATCTGCAAAAAATACTGGGACAGATATTTGATTTGATTATTTACGAATCCAATCAAAAAAATCTTCAACTGGAATTAAACATAGATCCAAATGTGCCTAAATACATCTGGACAGACATTGTTCGTTTAAAACAAATCCTGATTAATCTTTTATCAAATGCTGTAAAATTCACCAATGAAGGCTCGATAAAACTTAATGTTACTACTATTGAAAACAAATCAGATGATAACTATATTATCCGTTTTTCAGTTGTTGACACCGGAATTGGAATTTTAGAGAAAAACCAAAAGAAAATTTTTAAAGCCTTTTCTCAGGAAGATAGCTCTACAACGAGAAAATTTGGAGGAACAGGTTTAGGATTAACCATTTCGAACCAATTGCTTGCTTTAATGGAAAGCCGCTTACAATTAAAAAGTAAAATCAATCAGGGAAGTACTTTTTATTTTGATCTGAATCTAAGAATTAGCCATGAAACCATCAATGAAAAATTCAGAGAAATCATAAACAGGGGCAATCCCGAATATGCTTTAAGTTATAATTCTAATCAGAAAAAAGTAGTCATACTGATTGTAGAAGACAACAAAGTAAACATGCTTTTATTAAAAACAATCATAAAAAACTTAAACATTAATTCTATCATTTTTGAATGCGAAAATGGTTATGAAGCCGTTAAACAAATAGAAGCCATTAATCCGAATCTAATATTCATGGATATTCAAATGCCAATTATGAATGGGTATGAAGCCACAAAAGCAATTAGAGTAACTAAAATTGGAAAAACTATTCCGATTATAGCCGTAACTGCCGGTGCCGAAAAAGAAGAAAGAAACAAATGTCTTGCTTCCGGAATGAACGACTATATTTCAAAACCGATTATTCGGGGCACTGTAGAAGAAGCTTTGCGCAAATGGCTCAAATAGTTGAAAACAAATTATCTTAAAAAAGCCAAAATTCCTAAAAAATATATAAATTCGTATTAAATAAAATACAATAAGTTAAAATTCAATTTACTATGAAATGGCAAGGCAGAAGACAAAGTGACAATGTGGAAGACCGTAGATCAATTTCTGGCGGAAAGGTTGCCGTAGGAGGTGGAATTATTGGTATTATAATTTTACTGTTAAACATATTTGGCGGCGAAACAGGTCAGCAAATAGCACCAGTTTTAGAACAAATGCAAGGTGGACAAAACCAACAAACCGAAGCCGCAGCACCATTAAGCAAGGAAGATGAAGAAATGGGGAATTTTGTTCGAGTTGTTCTGGCCGATAATGAAGACATCTGGAGTAAAATTTTTGAAGAGAATGGCATGACTTACAAAAAACCAAAATTGGTTCTTTTTAGAGGTTCTGTAAATACAGCTTGTGGCGGTGCATCATCTGCTTCCGGACCATTTTATTGCCCGGGCGATCAAAAAGTATACATGGATTTAGGCTTCTTTGAAGAGCTAAAAACTAAATTTGGAGCCAAGGGTGGTGATTTTGCAATTGCTTACGTTATAGCACATGAAATAGGCCATCACATACAAACCTTATTAGGAACTTCTGCCAAAATGCGTCAGGCCCAAGAAGGCAAAAGTGAAGCTCAGGCTAATAAACTTTCTGTTGCACTAGAACTGCAGGCTGATTTTTATGCCGGAGTCTGGACGCATTACAATCAGGAAAATTTAGATCTTGACGATGTTGAAGAAGCATTAAGCGCTGCAAACGCAGTTGGCGACGATGCTATTCAAAGTAAAATGCAAGGTCAGGTAATTCCGGATTCTTTTACTCATGGCACATCAGAACAAAGAATGTATTGGTTTAAAAAAGGCCTTAAAACAGGCGATATTAAACAGGGCACGACCTTTGAGGAAATTCGATAATACATAAACCAAATATAATAACCATTAAAAGCACAACTTTACTGTTGTGCTTTTTTTATGCTTTCTTTTGAGCCAGATAAGTTATGTAAGGTCATTTTAGATTTCGTTGTAATTATTTCAACGCAAAATCAATTATAAATGATATAAGCAATATAGGTTCCAATTCTCAACCCCTCGTAAAGATATCACAATACGCATCCAAGCGTCCCCACGGTTGAAACCGGGGGCTATATTAAATATCATAAATTTGAGATGCATGGAATTTTAATCTATCAAAAAACATAACCAGTGGTTTCAACCACTGGAGCGCAATGTATATCACAATACACATCTCGAGCATCCCCAAAGTTAAAACCAGAGGTTATATCTGAAATCCGATAAAATTTGAGATATAAGAAATATTGAGATTCTTTAAACTTATTAGTTACAGCATTTTCAAGCTTAACCTAAAATGACCTTACATAAATCTATTATAGTTCAAAAAAAAATCCAAATTCCAACTCAATAAGAATTTGGAATTTGGATTTTTAAATATTGGGATTTGTTTCCGACTGAAAATAAAAAAAGCCTTGAATTTCTTCAAGGCTTTAAAACTGGGTGGCTGACCGGGTTCGAACCGGCGACCCGCGGCACCACAAACCGCTACTCTAACCAACTGAGCTACAACCACCATTTTTCTGCTTAGCGAGTGCAAATATAGAACAAAGGTTGAGTTCTACAAAGAAAAAAATGAAAAATTTACAATAAATTTTCTAAACTATTGACTGCCAAACACCTTTCAACAGTAAATCCTTCAGCAAAATCTTTCCCCACAAGCCTTCCTAAGTCCTGCGCACGATAATTCAGGCTTTCAAAGAAGTTTTTACTTGTAATTGGTGTAGCAGGTTCGCTTGAATTTGGATCATAAAATTGCGTTTTATAAGCCGAAATCGCTTCAACCTTCTTTTTTTCAAATCCTGTAATGTCTACAACAAAATCAGGAACTATATTTTTCCACTGAATATAATGATACACCACTTTTGGTCTCCAGGCTTCCTGTTGTACTCCATCAATCGAAGTTTCAATTTTTATTAACCCGGATAAAAAACAAGCATCAGAAACCAATTTACTTCCTTTTCCATGATCAATATGGCGATCGTCAATGGCGTTGCATAATACAATCTCAGGTTTGTACTTGCGAATCATTTTTATGACTTCTAACTGATGTTTTTCATCATTTACAAAAAATCCGTCACGCATTGCCAAATTTTCTCTAACAAGAACACCTAAAATTTTTGCAGCATCCTTTGCCTCCTGATCTCTGATTTCTGCCGTTCCACGCGTTCCTAATTCACCACGTGTCAAATCAACAATACCTACTTTTTTCCCAAGGGAAACTTCTTTTAAAATGGTTCCCGCACAACCCAACTCTACATCATCAGGGTGAGCACCAAAGGCTAATATGTCTAATTTCATAATTTTCAATATCAATGTCAAAAATCAAAATTGATCTTTTATCTTTATTCTTTGTTCTATTCTCTATTCTCTATTCTCAAAACTCTTTTCATCGTCATAGATTTATTGACGCTTTCCTCCCATTCTTTTTCCGGGACACTTTCTTTTGTAATACCACAACCCATATACAAAATGGCTTTGTTTTTCTGAATCTGCATGCTTCGTAAATTTACAAATAAATCAGAACTTGCATCACCGCCATCAAAAGTACTGTTTAACTCTCCTAAAAATCCGGTATAGAAAGTTCTGTCGTAATTTTCGTTTTCTATTAAAAAGGCTTTTGCTTTTTTCTTAGGCAAACCACAAACTGCCGGTGTTGGATGCAATGTATCTATTACTTCTTCTAAAGTCGAATTCTCTTTTAAAACTCCCGAAATATCGGTTTTAATATGCCAGATCGATCCGGCTTTTAAACTATAAGGTTCTGAAACCACAACCGAGGCTGCAAATTCTCTAAGTCGTTTTACGATAAAATCAGTTACATATTGCTGTTCGTCTTTTTCTTTTTGCTGCCAGATAATTTCAGATTGCAAATTATCTTTCTGCGTTCCCGCCAAAGCCATCGTTTCAAAAACATTTCCATTGGCTTTTAAAAGTTTCTCAGGCGTTGCTCCCATCCAAAGTCCAATTTTTGGATGAAAAAAGCAATAACAAAAAGTGGCTGGGTATAATTGAACCAAATGCTGAAAAGTTTCAACAAAGTCAAAAGTATTCAAAGGCACTTCTTCGCTTCTTGATAAAACAACCTTCTTGAATTCTTCCTTTTTAATTGCCTGAACTCCTTGTGCCACCAAATATTCAAATTGAAATTTGGCTTCACGATCAAAATTCAAATCATCAATTTCGATTGGCTCGATTGAAGTTATTTCTTTTTCGGCAGTTAAAATTTCAGATTCATTTTCAGGAATCAGGATTAATTGTTTCTCATCAAAAGAAGCAAAAACAAATCCCTTTTCGCTGTAATCAGAAACGCTGTACAAAGTATTATTTTGCTGCAAAATCCCAATAAGATTTGATGTATTGGGCTTTGAATAAAGTACAAAAGGTAAATTTTGTTCTTTATGGTTTTTAATTTTTAAGAAAAATGGATTCATAACTTATTCACTTTTCTTTCTGTCCAAAACCATATTCGTCAATTTACAAAGCGAAATCAGGTTTCCTTCTTCATCAGTAATTTTAATCTCCCATAAATGAAGACTTCTACCTTTGTGAATAATTCTGGCTGTTCCAAAAACATAACCTTCTCGAATACTTTTCAGGTGATTTGCCGAAATCTCGATTCCTCTCACCTCCTGCTCTTTTGGATTGATAAAGAAGAAAGAAGCCGCACTTCCTACACTTTCTGCCAAAGCAACAGAAGCGCCACCATGCAATAACCCCATTGGTTGATGAACACTAGGATTTACAGGCATTTTTGCAGTTAGAAAATCTTCTCCTGCATCGATATATTCTATTTTTAGCGTTTCCATCAACGTGTTTTTAGAAAACTCATTGCAGTGTGCTAAAATCTGTTCTTTTGTATAATTCATTAAAATGGACTTTAAAATCGTAAAATTACAGAAAAGAAGAGATACAAATTCGAAAATACATTTCTATTATTAAAAATCATCTTCAAACGTGTAAGTTTTTTGCTATTTTTACAAAAACAATCAAAAATTAATCTTTGGCTTTTTTTGCCACTGATTACACAGATTAAAAGGATTTTGAAATACTTTGTACTGAATTTTTCCGCCACAAATTCATGAATTTTTCTAATTTAAAGAATAAAAAATTTGTGAATTCATGACGAAAAAAAAATCATTTTAATCCCTTTAATCTGTAGCTAAAAAAAACATTCAAATGCGTCAATACTTTACAATCTTTATTCTGAGTTTAATTTTAGTTTTCAGTTCTTGTAGAACAGACTTTGATACGGTTGCCAGTTCCGGAGATTTAAAGTTCTCAAAAGACACTGTTTATTTGGATACCGTTTTTAAAAATATAGGTTCCAGCACGTACCAACTTAAAGTGTACAACAAAAGTAAAAACGATATTTCGATTCCAACTGTTCAGTTCAAAAAAGGATTGAATTCAAAATACCGAATGACTGTTGACGGAATGAGTGGCAATAACGGAAAGATCTTTAACAATGTTACACTTCTGGCAAAAGACAGCTTGTATATTTTTATAGAAACAACCGCAGATATTACAGATGCAAATCCAACTGACTTTTTATACACCGATGAAATTCAGTTTGACAGCGGCGCTAATCTTCAGGAAGTCGCTTTGGTTACTCTGATTCAGGATGCTGTTTTCTTATACCCGAATCAAAATCCTGACGGGACAAAAGAAAAAATCAAAATTGATAGTAAAGATGTTGATGGTTTTTATTTGAGTGAAAATGACCCGGTAAACGGAAACGAGTTAATTTTTACAAAACAAAAACCTTATGTAATCTACGGATATGCAGGAGTTCCGGAAAACAAAACAGTAACTTTTGAGGCTGGTTCAAGAGTTTGTTTTCATACCAATTCCGGTTTATATGTTGGCAACAAAGCCTCTATTCAAATCAACGGAGCCGTTTCGACAACTGATAAACTTGAAAATGAAGTTATTTTTGAAGGTGATCGTTTAGAAACGCTATACTCTGACATTCCCGGACAATGGAAGTCTATTATTTTAGAAAATGGCAGTAACAATCACTCCATAAATCATCTGACTTTAAAAAATGCAGTTACTGGTTTAGATATTAGAAACACTGTAAATACCATACAAATTAAAAACTCACAGGTTTACAATTGTGTCGAATATGGAATTTTAGCACAAAATGCACGAATTACCGGAGAAAATTTAGTTTTAAATTATGCCGGCTTATCTAGTTTATCCTGCATTTATGGTGGTAACTATAGTTTTACGCATTGTACTTTTAACAATAACTGGCAAAGCAATTCACAATTTGCCGTGAACTTAAGCAATACTCTTGCGGGAGCAACTCCTGAAACAAATCCGTTAACACAGGCGACTTTCAACAACTGTATCATTTATGGTTCAGCAACAAATGAGTTCAATTTAGACAAAAATACTAATGCAGCATTTGTCTTTCAATTAAATAATTGTTTATTAAAATTCAGCAGTTCATCTACAAACCCTAATTATCAATTTAAAACAGATACTGAACATTATAATAATATCATCCTGAATGAGAATCCTAAGTTTTACAATGCTGCACAGAATAAATTCAACATTGATAAAACTTCTGCCGCTTTCGCGAAAGGAAATCAGGCGTATATAATTCCGCTGGATATTTTAGGAATTACAAGAACTTCTCCGCCAGACTTGGGCGCTTATCAGAGTAAAGATTTTCCGAAGTAAAACTGGAAAGAAACCTTCATTCACCATATAAGTGATTTAAGAAAACTTAAGTTCTTTGTGAATTTTGCTCGCAAAGCCGCAAAGATTAAAAAAAATACCTTTCATCCTATGAAAACCAATAGCATAATTATAATTTGTCTTCTAGTTTTCTTAAATACATTTGCTCAAAAAACAACTATTATCAAATGTGATTCCATTTATAAAAACAAAGGCATTACAATTAAACTAATCAATTTTGATAATGAAAAGGACGGATATGATGATGAAAAAAATTCAACTCTAATCATTAGTCAAAAACTTAATGGTAAAAATTCAGTTTTAGTAAAAGATTCCATTTTTAGTAGTGCGCAAGAAATTGAATTCAAAGATTTTAATAATGATAAAATCAAAGATATTTTAGTTCAAAATATTTCTGACGTAAGAAGTAATTGGACATACACTTTGTATTTATACAATGCAAAAACTAATAATTTCAAAAGAGTACTTGGATTTGAAGAAATCAAAAATCCTAGTTACAATTCAAAATATAAAATTATTGAAAGTCATGTAATCTCCGGAACAAATTGGGCTGCCTTTTATAAAATCAAAAACAATAAAGTTTATGATTACAATATTGAAATAACTGATGACGGAAGTTCTAAAGCCGAAAAAGAATATATAAAGGCCATAAAAAAGATAACTTCAACAAAATAAAACTTCGCGGTTTAGTGCCTTCGTGGCAGTAAAAACCCATCCGTAAGAAAATATATCTAAAATTAAACATTGCTTAACGCAACGCATTCATAAAAATAGTAGATTTGCTACAACACTTGAATTAACTTTCTAAAAATCAGATTTTTAAAACAAGTAAAACAACCCAAATCTTAAACTATAACTTATGAAAAAAAACTACTTTTTACTGCTATTGCTATCTACGGCAATAGGGTTTTCCCAAATTCCAACAGGTTATTACAGTACGGCAACCGGAACTGGCTATACCCTAAAAACACAATTATACAACATTATTAAGGGTCATACAGATAATGGATATGCAGGTTTATACACTACTTATCAAACCTCTGACGTAGACAATTTTTATGAAAACGACGGAACCGTTCTTGATATGTATTCAGAAAATCCATCAGGAACTGATCCATACAATTACAGCACTGGCAGTACTCAAAGATGCGGAAGTTACTCTGTTGAAGGCGATTGTTATAACAGAGAACATATTATTCCGCAGTCTGTTTTTAATGAACAATCTCCAATGGTTGCCGATGCTCATTTTATTACTCCAACCGACGGAAAAGTAAACGGAATACGTTCTAATTATCCTCACGGAACGGTAAGTTCTGCCACTTATACTTCTCAAAATGGTGGAAAATTAGGATCAAGTTCTGTATCTGGATATTCAGGAACTGTTTTTGAGCCTATCAATGATTTTAAAGGTGATATTGCCCGAATGTATTTTTATTTTGCAACTCGTTATGAAAATACAGTTGCCGGATATTCTTATGCAATGTTTGATGGTTCAAGCAATAAAGTATTTACAACTGCTTTCTTAAATGTACTTTTAGCGTGGAACGCACAGGATCCTGTAAGTGCGAGAGAAATTGCCAGAAACAATGCGATCTATGCACGTCAGAATAATAGAAATCCGTATATCGATCATCCGGAATATGTCAATCAAATTTGGGGTGGTACTCCATCTGGAGATACTCAGGCACCAACTGCACCAACAAGTTTGGCTTCAACTTCAAAAACAGCGACTTCAATTTCACTTTCGTGGACCACTTCTACAGATAATGTAGCTGTAACAGGTTATGATGTTTATGCAAATAGTGTTTTAAAAACTACTGTTTCTGGAGTTTCAGCTACAATTACAGGTTTAACCGCTTCTACAGCATATTCTATTTATGTAAAAGCTAAAGATGCTGCCGGAAATGCTTCTGCTTCAAGCAATACTATTTCGGTTACAACCAACAGCAGCGGAACAGGAACTGCAACCGATTTGCTTTTCTCTGAATACATTGAAGGGTCTGGAAACAACAAAGCTTTAGAAATTGCCAATAATACCGGAAGTTCAGTAAGCTTAGCTGCTTATACAATTAAAAAACAAACCAACGGAGCTGGCGCATGGAGTACTGGTTTGGCATTGAGCGGAACATTAACTACAGGAAGTAAATTTGTAATTGTAAATAGTTCAATTTCTTCCACTTGTTTTTCTCCAAGTGCAGCCAATATTTCAACAACAGCAACAGAATTGACTTTTAACGGAAATGACGCTGTAGGATTATTCAAAAATGGAGTTTTAATCGACATCATTGGGACTTTTAATGGCGGAACAGCCAATTTTGCAATTGATGTTACCTTGAGAAGAAAATCAACTGTAACTTCTCCAAGTACGACTTTCAATTTAAGTTCGCAATGGGATTCATACACTACAGATACCTGCAATAATCTGGCAAGCAAAATGGCGCAGACAGCTGAAATTGAGAAAGAAGAAATTATTGCTCCTTCAAACGAAATTCTGCTTTATCCAAATCCATCAGACGGCAACTTCACAATCTATTTTAATAATGCAGAAGCACCCTATTCTATCGAGATAATTTCACTATTAGGTCAAAGAATATTTGAGAAATCAAATATTGCAGATTCATTATTATCGATAAATAATTTACCGAAAGGTATCTACATTGTTCACATTAGTAAAGGTTCTGATAATTTCAGTAAAAAAATCATAATCGACTAATTAAAAAATGAGTGCTTACTAAATTTAAAGCGGCAATTTGCCGCTTTTTTTTATTGTCATGAAAGAATATTCTCAAAAGCCTATTTTTTATACATTTTCAGATTTCGTAAATTTTGCAAACTTATACCAGATAAAACGCTAAAATACCAAGCTGCAATTTTGATTTCTTATTTCTTGAACTTTATTTTTTTCTCGCAGATTTAGCAATATAACAGATTATGTAAACCCTTTTTTTTAAATAAAATTATAAAATTCAGGAAAGCCATAAACCTTTTGATTTTGCGACTTTTTGGTAAAAAAAATGCAAGAAAAAGGCAACTTTATTTTTTTTTAAAAGAGATGGTTTTCAAATTTGCGCTTACTATTTATTTACACTAAATTTGCACCTTCAAAACAACAAACTACACAAATGATCCATTTCTTTGAAAACCAAAGCAAAACTGTTTTTGCCGTACAAACGCAAAACGAAATTTCAGCTCAAGACATTTCAAAATTAAACTGGCTTTTTGCCGACTCTAATAAGATCGAAAAATCCGCATTGACGGGTTTTTTTGTTGGTCCACGCGCCACTATGATCACACCTTGGAGTACAAATGCTGTAGAAATCACTCAAAATATGGGTGTTCCGGGCATTATCAGAATTGAAGAATTTCATCCTGCAACGGAAGATTTCAATGATTTTGACCCAATGCTTTTTCAAAAATTCAACGAATTAGACCAGGAAATCTTCACTATCAACATTCAGCCAGAACCAATTCTGGAAATTGATGATATTGCAACTTACAATAAAGTTGAAGGTTTAGCTTTAAGCGAAGAAGAAGTTGAATATTTAAATAATCTTTCGACTAAATTAGGAAGAAAATTAACTGATTCTGAAATTTTTGCTTTCTCACAAGCGAATTCAGAGCACTGTCGTCACAAAATTTTCAACGGAACTTTTGTTATTGATGGTGAAGAAAAAGAAACTTCTCTTTTCAAATTAATCAAAAAAACATCTCAGGAAAATCCTAACGATATTGTTTCTGCTTACAAAGACAACGTTGCTTTTGTAAAAGGACCAAAAGTACAGCAATTTGCACCAAAATCGGCAGACAAACCTGATTTTTACGAAATAAAAGAATTTGATTCGGTTATCTCATTAAAAGCCGAAACACATAATTTCCCAACAACAGTTGAGCCTTTCAACGGAGCTGCAACAGGTTCTGGAGGAGAAATTCGTGACCGTTTAGCCGGAGGACAAGGTTCTTTGCCATTGGCTGGAACAGCAGTTTATATGACTTCATATTCTCGTTTAAATGATGACAGAAAATGGGAAAATGCTGTTGAAGAAAGAAAATGGTTGTACCAAACGCCAATGGATATTTTGATCAAAGCTTCAAACGGAGCTTCTGATTTTGGAAATAAATTTGGTCAGCCGTTAATTACAGGTTCTGTTTTAACTTTCGAACATTCAGAAAACGACCGTAAAATTGGTTACGATAAAGTAATCATGCAAGCGGGAGGAATTGGATACGGAAAACTGGATCAATCAATTAAAAAGAAACCACAAGAAGGCGATAAAATCGTAATTCTTGGAGGAGAAAATTATAGAATCGGAATGGGTGGTGCTGCGGTTTCTTCTGCAGATACTGGAGCTTTTGGTTCAGGAATCGAATTAAATGCAATTCAGCGTTCAAACCCAGAAATGCAAAAACGTGCTGCAAACGCCATTCGTGGTTTGGTAGAAAGCGACAATAACCCAATTGTTTCTATTCACGATCACGGAGCTGGAGGGCACTTAAACTGTCTTTCTGAATTGGTGGAAGAAACTGGAGGTTTAATTGATTTAGACAAATTACCAGTTGGAGATCCAACACTTTCTGCAAAAGAAATTATCGGTAACGAATCTCAGGAAAGAATGGGATTGGTTATTGGTCAAAAAGATATTGATACGCTGCAAAGAATTGCCGACAGAGAGCGTTCACCAATGTATCAGGTTGGAGATGTAACGGGAGATCACCGTTTTACATTCGAATCAAAATCAAATGGTTCAAAACCGATGGATTATGCTTTAGAAGATTTCTTCGGAAGCTCTCCAAAAACGGTTATGACAGATAAAACTATCGATAGAAAATATGCTGATGTTGCTTACAACGCAGGAGATTTCGAATCATACTTAAAAGATGTTTTACGTTTAGAAGCTGTTGCCTCAAAAGACTGGTTAACAAATAAAGTTGACCGTTGTGTAGGTGGAAAAGTAGCTAAACAGCAAAATGCAGGTCCGCTTCAATTGCCTTTGAACAATGTTGGGGTTATGGCTCTGGATTATTTAGGTAAAGAAGGAATCGCAACTTCTATTGGCCACGCTCCTATTTCGGCTTTAATTGACCCGGTTGCAGGAAGTAGAAATGCTATTGCAGAATCGTTATCAAACATTGTTTGGGCACCAATTAAAGATGGCTTAAAAGGTATTTCATTATCTGCAAACTGGATGTGGGCTTGTAAAAACGAAGGTGAAGATGCTCGTTTATACGCTGCTGTTGAAGGTTGTTCAGAATTTGCAATCGAATTGGGAATCAATATTCCGACAGGAAAAGATTCACTTTCGATGAAACAAAAATATCCAAACGACGAAGTAATCGCGCCGGGAACGGTTATTATTTCGGCTGGAGGAAACTGTACAGATATTAGAAAAGTAGTTGAACCGGTTTTACAGAAAAACGGAGATTCTATTTACTATATCAATTTGTCTCAGGATGATTTCAAATTAGGAGGTTCTTCTTTTGCACAAATCAGAAACACAATTGGAAACGAAACATCTACTATTAAAGACGCTTCTTTCTTCAAAAATGCTTTTAATACCATTCAAGAATTAATCGGCGAAAGCCAAATCTTAGCGGGTCACGATATCGGAAGCGGTGGTTTAATAACTACTTTATTAGAATTGTGTTTTGCTGATGTTAATCTTGGAGCTAAAATTGATTTCAGCGCTTTCGCGGAAAAAGACTTATTGAAAATCCTTTTCGCTGAAAATATCGGAATCGTTTTCCAAGCTAAATCTGATGCAGCTGTTGAAGCTAAATTGAAAGCTAATAATATCGAATTCTTCAAAATTGGATCTGTTCAAAATACAGCAGTTTTGGAATTTGGAGATTACAAATTGGATATTCCAACTTACAGAGACGTTTGGTTCGAGACTTCTTATTTATTAGATCAAAAACAATCTAAAAACGGAAGAGCTCAGGCGCGTTTCGAAAACTATAAAAATCAGGTTTTAAATTATACTTTCCCTGCACACTTTACAGGAAAGAAACCAGAAATCGACAACTCTAAACCAAGACCAAAAGCAGCGATTATCCGTGAAAAAGGAAGTAATTCTGAGCGCGAAATGGCAAATGCTATGTACTTAGCAGGTTTTGATGTAAAAGACGTTCACATGACGGATTTAATTTCTGGTCGTGAAACTCTTGAAGATATTCAGTTTATTGGAGCAGTTGGTGGATTCTCTAACTCAGATGTTTTAGGTTCTGCTAAAGGTTGGGCCGGAGCGTTCTTATACAACGAAAAAGCAAAAACAGCTTTGGATAAATTCTTTAAAAGAGAAGATACTTTATCTGTTGGAATCTGTAACGGATGTCAGTTGTTTATGGAATTGGAAGTGATTAATCCAGAGCATGAAGTTCACGGAAAAATGCTTCATAACGAAAGCCAGAAACACGAAAGTATCTTTACATCAGTAAAAGTTCAGGAAAACAACTCAGTTATGTTATCGACTTTGGCTGGAAGTACTTTAGGAGTTTGGGTTTCTCATGGAGAAGGTAAGTTTAAATTACCTCTTGCTGAAGAAAACTACAACATTGTTTCTAAATATGCTTACGAAGGATATCCTGCAAACCCTAACGGATCCGATTATAACACCGCAATGATGTGTGATAAAACCGGAAGACATTTGGTTATGATGCCTCACATTGAGCGTTCGACTTTCCAATGGAACTGGGCGCATTATCCAAAAGACAGAAATGACGAGGTTTCGCCTTGGCACGAAGCTTTTGTTAATGCCAGAAAATGGATTGAGAAAAACTAAAAAATATATTTTTACTAAAAGCGCCCGAATTTTATCGGGCGTTTTTTTTTTGCCACAGATTACACAGATTAACACAGATTATTCTTTTCGCAACATTTAAAAATTCTAATCCTTTTAATCTGTGGCAAAAAAAACTATTTAAAACGATTCTAAGATTAATTTAATGGTATCTTAAGACAGCTTAAGCAAGTATAAATATTCGGATAAATATCTTTGTGTCATGAAAAATATGATCCAGAAAATATCTTACCTAATTATCTTATTTACTATAAGCCAATTTTCCTTTGCACAAAAAACTACAGCCATAAAAGGAAATATCACTGACGGAAAACTTCCTATAGAATTTGTTGATGTAGTTTTAAAAAGCACCAGCGATTCTACCAAAACAGCCAATTATGCTGTAACCGATGTTATGGGAAATTTTGCCTTAGAGAATGTTCGCTCTGGAGATTATCAGCTTCAATTTAAATTAATAGGTTTTAAAACTATATCTCAAAAAATAAAAGTTTCTGAAAGTCCAATTTCTATTGGAACTATCAAATTGCAAAACGACACTAATTTACTGAATGATGTTGTAGTAAAATCTCAGAAAAAACAAATTCAGAAAACGAATGAAGGCTTTATTTTTAATGCTGTTTCGAATATTTCACAATCCGGAGGAACCGCAACCGATATGCTAAAAAGCATTCCAACAGTAGCAGTAGATGCTGAAGGTGGAATTACTTTAAGAGGTAAATCACCCATGATTTTGATTAACGGAAAAAACTCTGCCATTACCAATATGGATCAAATTGCAGCAAGTAGTATTGAAAGCATCGAAATTATCAGTAATCCGACAGCTAAATATGATGCAAATGCAGAAAGTGGTATCATCAATATCAAGCTTAAAAAAAACAATCAAAATGGTCTAAATGGCGCGGTAGCTCTTGGGGCAGGTTTTGGAGCAAAAGGCAGAGTAAACAGTTCTGTTCTTTTAAATAATAAAACAGAAAAATGGAATATTGGTTTGGGATATGACAATCGTTTTGCTGGAAGAACCAAAAAAATAAATGCCGACAGAACAAATTATTTTATTGATGATGAACACTACATTCATCAAAACAGAAATGACGAGCGTACCGAAGGTTTGCAAAATCTGAAATTCAATGTTGATTATGCTCCAAATGATAAAAACACCTTTTCTTTTGAAGCTTTAGGAAATATTGAAACTCAGGATAATGATGAAACTTTGTACACACAGGTAAACACAAGTAGCAATGCATTCTTTTCAAATAATAGAAGACATTCTTTAGAACTGGAGCGTTCAAAAGTTGGAGAACTGTCTTTTAATTATGATCGGAAATTTTCTGACGAAAGAAAAAATTTAAACACATCAATTACTTCGTCATTCGGGAAACACAGAGAAAACACCGATATTGACACTTATAATTATGATGAATATCAACAGCAGATTGGCGAAGCCCGTTTGCAGCGAACACACAATTATGAAAACCAAAACATTTCTAATGCTATTGTAAACTATACTTTTCCTGTTTCAGAAAAATCAATTATAGAAACAGGCTACAAAGGAACATTTCGTTTTTTTAATTCTGATTTTGAAAGTGCTGATTTGGTAAATGGTGATTATGTTGTGAACCCCATAGCCAGCAATACTTTCAAATTTAACGAACAAATAAATGCAGTTTACGGAATGCTGAATTCGTTTATTGGCGAAAGTGAAAGTCCAAAATGGAAATACAATTTAGGTTTGCGTGCAGAAAATGTTTCCAACACTGGAGCAACTCAAAATAACAGTGATCGTTTTAGCAATAATTATTTAAAACTTTTTCCATCGGCTTCTTTGCAATTGAATTTAAAAGCAGACGAATTTGTAAAAATTGGTTATAGCAAACGTATTAATCGCCCGGATCTGGATGATTTGAATCCGTTTATTGATATCACAGATGCGCTTAATCCGCATGGAGGAAATCCTTATTTGAAGCCCGAGATTATTCATATTGCCGAAATGAGTTACAATAAAGACTGGAAAAGCTATTCATTATCAACCAATGCTTTTTACAGAAATACAACTGACGCAATCAGACAATATGCAGAATTGCTGGACAATGGTGTTATTTTTCTTCAGCCAAGAAATATTGGAAGCACTATTACTTACGGTTTAGAAACTATTTTCAGTCTGAAACCAATTGGTTTTTATGATGCAAATATCAGTTTAACTGCTTTTCAGCAAAATATAAATGCATCAAATCTGGGCGAAGATAATGTTACCAATGCTTTTAGCTGGTACGGAAAAATCATTAATAATTTTGTACCGTGGAAAGGCGGAAAACTACAAATTATTGGAAATTACAATTCGGCTTTGGCAACTGCTCAGGGAAAAAGAATCCCGGTTTATAACGTTGATATGGGATTTCAGCAAAAATTAGGAAAAGGAAATGCCCGATTAGGATTGGTTGTAACTGATATGTTTAATACACTCGAAAGTGGTTATAAAAACAACACCGCATTATTCAGTAACAATCGAACAAATAAATCAGACACCCGCGCCTTAATGCTTACGTTTGCGTATACTTTTAAATCTGATTTTAAAGAAAAATTACTGGAAAATCAGTTTTCGACAGAATAAATTATACAACAAATAAAAAATTAAAAAAAACTCATTCTTGTAATTTCGGATTCATTTTCTACGGAAAATTTAGAGTATATTCGCCAAAAAAATTCCCGCCACTGAATTTTTTAAGCCCCAAAAACACTAAATCCTACATAGAATGAAAGCAATTCGTTTATTATTTTTTACCCTATTATTTTTTACTGCAAAATCATATTCGCAAGTCGAAGTAAATGCAATTACTTACAGAGAGAAGGAACGTTTTATTACCACTACTGTTAGTTATCCGGTTCCGGGAACTTTTGCTCCTGCAGGAAAAAAAGAGCCTGTTATTATATTAAATCCTGACGGAACAGGTGTTTACCAATACGAAGATTTATCTAAAAAGAAAATCAATTGGGGACTTGAATGTACAGATGAAGGAATTCCTGTTTTCAGACAAGGTTTCAATAGTGCTACTTATACCCTTTGGTACAGAACAAATGATAGCGAAGAATGGAATTACACGCAGCTCTCAATACATTTTACAAAGAAGAAAATGTTCATTATGGGTGAGCGAGTGAAGGATTATGAAGATTATAATGACATGGGAAAAGACGCTTCAAATAGATAATTTCTCATTTTTTCGAAGATTTACTACAAAAAAGAAAACGTTTTCGTTGATTTTCAAGAGTACCTATAATTTTTCCCATAAAATTTCACAAAATTAAAAATTATACCTATTTTTTATTTAATTTGCGATAAAATTCAATATATTAAACATGGTTTCAATCACACGTCTTTTTGATTTTCCCTATTATCAACAAGAAACTTATAACCTTCCGGTTGCCTTAGCAACAAAAAAGAATGGAGTCTGGGAAAAAACATCTAGCCAGGAATATATTGCAAAAGCAAATGCCATTTCAAGAGCATTATTGCGCATGGGAATTCAGAAAGATGATAAAATTGCTTTAATCACTTCTAATAACCGTACAGAATGGAATATCATGGATATTGGTATTCTGCAAACCGGGGCACAGAATGTTCCAATCTACCCAACTATTTCAGAAGAAGATTATGAATATATATTGAATCATAGTGGCAGTATGTATGTCTTTGTTTCTGACGACGAAGTATTTCAGAAAGTACAATCTATCAGAGCCAATGTGCCAACATTAAAAGAAGTATATTCTTTTAATGAAATTCAAGGCTGTAAACACTGGTCTGATTTACTTTTATTAGGTGAAGACGACAGCAATCAGGCTGAAGTTGAAGCCAGAAAAGAAAGTATTCATACCGATGATTTAGCTACGATTATCTATACTTCCGGAACTACAGGAAGACCTAAAGGTGTTATGCTTTCGCACAAAAACATTGTTTCGAATGTATTAGACAGCGCACCAAGAATTCCGTTTGATCCGGGAAAAAGTACTGCATTGAGCTTCTTGCCTATCTGTCATATTTTTGAAAGAATGATTTTGTACATCTACCAATATTATGGTGTCTCAGTATATTTTGGAGAATCGATTGACAAAATCAGTGACAACTTAAAAGAAGTACGTCCAACTGTTATGACAGCTGTTCCAAGACTTCTAGAGAAAGTATACGATAAAATTTATGCAAAAGGAGCTGAATTAACCGGCATTAAGAAAAAACTATTTTTCTGGGCTATTGATTTAGGTTTAAGATATGAGCCATACGGTGCAAATGGTGGCTGGTATGAATTTCAGTTAAAAATTGCCCGCAAACTAATTTTCAGTAAATGGAAAGAAGGTTTGGGTGGAAATTTAGATTTAATGGTTTCCGGAAGTGCTGCATTACAGCCACGTTTAACAAGAGTTTTTGCTGCTGCAGAAATTCCGGTTATGGAAGGTTACGGTTTATCTGAAACATCACCGGTAATTGCGGTAAATGACCAAAGAAACAAAGGTTTTAAAATTGGAACTGTTGGAAAAGTAATTCGTAACGTAGAAGTTAAAATTGCCGAAGACGGTGAAATCCTTTGCAAAGGACCAAATGTAATGTTAGGTTACTTTAAAGATGCTGAAAAAACTGCCGAAGCTTTACAAGACGGTTATTTCCACACAGGAGATATCGGAGAAATTGACAGCGAAGGATTCCTGAAAATTACCGATCGTAAAAAAGAAATGTTCAAAACTTCGGGAGGTAAATATATTGCACCACAAATGATCGAAAATGCCATGAAACAATCTCGTTTTATTGAGCAGATTATGGTAATTGGTGAGGGCGAAAAAATGCCGGCAGCATTTATTCAGCCAAACTTTGAATTTGTAAAAGAATGGGCCAAAATCCATAAAATTACTTTAGGAGGTTCTAATGCCGAAATTGCATCAAATACAGATGTAATTAAACGTATCGACGAAGAAGTTGAAGGTATTAATGAAAAATTTGGACACTGGGAAAAAATCAAACGTTTTGAACTTACCCCGGATGTTTGGTCTATCGATGGCGGACAACTGACTCCTACACTTAAACTAAAACGTAAAATTATTAAAGAAATTTATAAAAATCTTTACGTTAAAATCTACGGGAATAATTAATAATCAAAATAATTTTAACCAAAGAAAAAGGCTGTCTAAAATTTAGACAGCCTTTTTTAATTCTTGTTCAATAAATTTTTAATCAGAATAAAATTTTTAATTATTTTTAATCTACTAAAAACAAAATATGAAAGAATATATCGACAGTATAAATTGGTCAGAAGTTTGGGAATTTTCAAAACAGTTTATCCTGCCAAACATAGGCTGGTTTATATTCTGGATTGTTTTATTTGTTGTTTTGGGAATTATTCTGGGTATTGTATTCAATATATTTTTATACCGAAAAAAATTCTTTGACCGCGACAAACAATATTATAACTGGATTGCTAAACTGTGGATTCCGTATTTCATGATTGTTATATTGTATTTCATGACCATGATTGGTTTATTCTACGGAACGCATTCTATTTTGCGCAACGAAAACAAAAACATTACTGCTCAAATTTATTCTAACACCTTCGGAACGACATTTTCATCCGAAAAAGAGAAAAAAGACTTTCTTCATGCAGTACAAATGCTGTCTAACTCTTCAGATGATGCGAGTAAATCGATCACCAAAGCATTTGCAGGTTATATCAAACAAAACAATAGTGGATTAAGTACTCTGGATAAATTCAAAAATTCTTCGACTTCGTACTTGCTTCAAAAATACGAATCTGATGTTTACAGCGCTTGTGTATATGGTTTCATGAAAGCTGTTGACGACAAAGCCGATATGAAAAATGTAAAAAACATTAATTATGCCGAATTCAAATCTACTTTAGCCAGACTAGATCAAATCGAGCCTCAAAAAATCGAACTTTCTTTACAATCAGAAATGGGTCGAAAATTACAATCGGTACAGGATTTTATTTTTCACGAAATTCTAAAACATGAACTGCTTTTTTTCCTGTTGTTTCTTCTTATTCCGTTTGTTGAGTTTTTCGTTTATATCAAATTTGTAAAAACGCCAAAGACACCTCAGAATACTGCTATGGTTTAATCTTTATAAAAAGCTTTATTTTAAGTAATAGTATCAAAAAAGGCTGTCTCAATTTGGAGACAGCCTTTTTACGACTTAAAAACGGGTATTTTTACTGTAATTATCGAACTATAAATCCTGTATTTTTGGTTGTATATCAACTTAAAACAGAATTACTATGCCCTGGAATGTCCTCGAACCATTATGGAAACGTACTGTAGATCCTGAAAATGCAAGTTCGGACCATATCAACTGGGACAACGAAATTAAAGCCCTGTATCAATTGAACATCAGTATGGAAGATGTTTTGCAGTTTTTGCATTTTGAAAAACCTGATTTTGAAACTTTTAAAATATGGGTTAGCAACCGAAAACGCGATACTATTCCCCAAACCGAAGATTTAATCGAAAATGTCCTTTCTGAACAAGATTTAGAATTCTGGGACCAAAACGGTTATGTAGTGATCAAAAACGCCATTTCAAAAAAAGACTGTGAAGACACGCAAAAAGCAATTTGGGAATACCTAAAGATGGATCCTGATAAAAAAGAAAGCTGGTACAACCGACATGAAGATCAAAAAGGGCTTATGCTTAATTTTTCTAATCATGAAACTTTAAATCGCAACCGATTCTCTCAGAGAGTTAAAAAAGCATATGAACAGCTTTATAAAACCACTAAAATTTACAAAACGATTGACAAGGTAAGTTTTAATCCTCCTGAAGCAGAGAATTTTAATTTTCTGGGAAGTCCGCTTCATTGGGATATGAGCTTAAAAAAACCACTTACTTTTGGACTTCAGGGGTTGCTTTATTTAACCGATTGCGGGCCAAATGATGGCGCTTTTCATTGCGTTCCGGGTTTTCACAACCAAATTAATCAATGGCTGGACGAGCTTAAACCTCACGAAAATCCAAGAGAGAAAGCGTTACAAACATTACAGCCAAAACCTATTACAGGCGACGCCGGAGATTTTATCATCTGGCATCAATCACTGCCACACTGTGCAACGCCCAATAAAGGAGACAACCCGCGAATGGTACAATATCTCACCTATCTTCCAGACGATTACAATGCCGCTGGAGAATGGATTTAAATCATTCTAATTTTTCAGACACCAATGCAAGATCTTGGCAATGTTTTTAGCATCGTCAATTCCGCGGTGATGTGTTCCTTCCAACGGAATATTCAATAATTGAAGTGCACCATTCATTCCGGTAGATCTTTTCAAACCAAACTTTTCTGCAAAATGCTCTTTTACATTGATGTGCTCCTCACCCATTGGATACGGAATACCGAACGATTTACATTGCTTACTAAGCATATTCAAATCGTACTGACCGTAACTAGCCCAAGTATACAAATCGGGGTTGTATTCGTCGATTAGTAAATCAACAGCATCTTCAAAACTTACTCCGTTTTGATCCAATAAATCCTGAGTAATAGTCGTCAGTTCTGTACAAAACGTACTTACACTAGAACGCTGAGGCTTTATTAAAATTCCTTTGTTCTTCGAAATTTTGCCCGTCTCTGTATCTAAGACCGCCAATCCGATTTCAATAATTTCATTTTGCTGACCTTTCGGGACCGCACTCTGCCAACATGTGGCTTCCAAATCGATAATAATAATTTTATCTGTAGTTTTCATTTTTTTTTAATTTTTAAATAATTGTGTTTCTTTTTTAACCGCTAAGAGCGCAAAGGTTTACGCAAAGGATCGCTAAGATATTTTCACACACCCGATAACTATCGGGAGTGTGGCACCCCCTAGAAAAACATGCTTTTAAAATCTAGAAAGAAACTTCTTTTCTTAGATTTTTTTTCAGGCTTTTCCTTTTTTTCAGTACTCTTCTTTTCAAAAACTCCTTTAGCTTTCTCAATCCGTTTAACTGTTTTTGTTTCTTCAGTTTTAGAATTTTCGTAAAACTTTTTGAAAGGACGTAGCTCAAAATCAACCAAAATTGCAGCCATATTTATAGCATCAATGTTTGATGGATCAGTTTCGCCTTTAAAGAAGGTTTCAATAGGTCTGAACTTATCTTTCTTCTCCTTAAACTTATTCTTTTTGTTGTGATCGAAATCTAGACCCAATAGATTACTGAAAACATTCAAATCATCTTTTGTTGGGTTATTTTCGAAAATCAACCAGCACAAATCACGAAGTTGTCCACGAGAAGGTTTGTACAAATAATCAAAGTACTTGCCTTCTTTTTCTATCTCGTATTTTTTTCTAATTGCGGTTTTATATTGTTGTAATGTATTGTTTTGCATGGTATTTTATTTTTTTGCAATTCTTGGGAATCTCAGGAAATCGAAGGCTTTTCCGGGAAATCCAATATCACAAAAGTTTAAAAGCACCCTTGCTTTACCAGAGAAATATCTCTAAATGATATATATAATTTCCTTAAAACTTACCCTTTCTTTCCATAGGTTAATCAGTTCCAAATTTTTCTTTTTAATTGAGGCAAATGACGGTTCACTTGACTCCTGTTTGTCTATTTGACCACTAAGGCCCGACGCAAATCCTATTTCTTGATTCATCCTTAAATTTTTATTGTTAAACTTTTTCTCTGCCACTAAGGCGCTAAGTCACAAAGTTTTATTTTTCATCTTTCCTTAAAAATCTTTGTGACTTTGTACCTTCGTGGCTAAACGATCGGCACAAAAAAAGCACCCGATTAAAGGTGCTTCATAACAAATACGATATAACTATCTTATTGCCTATATTGATGCACCGACATGTAAAAGCATTCACGATCCGAAGTCGCGGCTACTAATCCTGGGTTATGTATGTATGATTTAAAACTCATTTTATTTATTTTTTATAATTGTTGTTGTTGTTTTCTGAAACGCTGTGTTTCAATTTTGTTCGGCAAAGATAAAGAGGAAAAAATCATATTTCCAAATCTTTTTTAAGATTAATTTTCTGACTATCAATTAGTTAACTCGAAAATAAAGATAAAGAAATCCCTGTCCGCAAACTGGTGCAGATTTATCTTTTTATCAAATGACTGTTACTCATTAGATTACTTCCCAAGACTATATTTCGCTATTTTGATTAATCATTAAACATTTGGTCACTTATTTTTTTAATTATTTTTAGTTATGGTTTGTTTTTTAATCATTTTAGATTTCTTTTTATCACATTGAGTAAATTCAAATTGTTTCAAAAACAAAAAAAGCGCCCTTAAATGAGGACGCTTTTCTATTTTATGATGAGTTTGACTCTAATTTTTACATTACAATTTCATAAAAATACATATAGCATCCTGTACAATCAGCTGGAATATCTCCGGCCGAACGTTCAAAATTTTTGCTTACTGAAAGTATCATATGTATTTTTTTCTATTATTAATTACAGGTACAAATGTAGTTATTTTTGGATTAATTTAACAAAACACATCTAAAATATATTTTTTATAACAAAATACCCTGCAAATGGTACTTGCAGGGTATTGGCTTTTTATTGATCGTATGAGTAGTGAAACTAATTCTATTTAAGATTTACAGATTCGATACCACGAAAACACCGATTACAACGATTTTTTGTATCTGTTTATTATTTACGACGAGACTTGACAGGTTTTTGAAACCTGTCAGGTCCAATCAATTACTTAATTACGCATACGTCTTATCAATCTGACTTAAAATCGTTGGATCCTGAATTTCATTGTCTTTGGCAAACAATAAAACTTTAGACATTACCTCAGCCGATTTTGGATCGTCGTCTGCAAATGGCAGGAATAAACGCCCTCTGTGTTGCGAATGAATTGGCAATATCGATAAATATTTACCGGCAACTGGTGTACAACAGCACTTCCTAAATGAACGCTGTATTCTGCCAATTGTCCTTTTATAATCGCATGGTTTCCTGTAATTTCTACATTTTTAATTTTGAATAAACGCAGTGTTTCTCTCAATAATACCGCTCTCATTTCGATAGAAGAATGACTCGCTTCCGGATCAACTCCGCCTACATGAGCAACGCTTACAACTAAATCAATATCTCGCATTACTTCTGAGAAAATCCTTGGATTTATATCTTCAAATGCAATGTTTTTATAATCTTTTAAAGAATGGAATTCAATCGTTTCCAAAGTTGGGCTTTCTACATCGGCTGGAGAGAACCAGTCTGCCAGTGCATACATTTTTACCTGATATCCTTCTTTATGGAAAACTTTCTGTAATCCTTCTTCATAATCTACTTTCCAGCCTCTTCCTTTTAACAGTGCTAAAGTCTGATTTGGCTGTACCTGATGTCCTGCATAACGCCTTGAAATTGATTTTTCTTTTAATTCGTCTGGCGTTGGAACATACAATTCTCTGAAGATTTGTTTAAAAGGCTGCAGCAGTTTATTATCAAAACAATATTTCTGAAAATCTGTCCAAACATTGTTTTTATGCAAATCAAAACAGTGTGCAATTCTAAAAGTTTGATTTTCATTTAGGGCAATCATTTCTCCTAAACCGGTTACTAAACTTCCATCGACATAAAAACCAATCTGATTGTCATTAGAAATAAAAACTAATTTCTCCAGATGTTTCGAAATAATCGGATGCTCAAAAAGATTCTGCATTTCTGCAAATAAAAACTCATCGCCGCGAATCATACTTTCTTCCAAACCTTTTCTGGAGCGTGTCCATTGCTCGCGCATGGTTTTACGGTAATTCGTTAATTCCAGAATGCCTTTGTCTTTTTTGTATTTCGGCGGAATCGATTTTAATTCTTTATCTCCTTTATACGTAACCAAATCGGCTTTTCCTTCTTTGTTAATTACGAGACTAATTGTAAGATCATCCAAAACTACTTCAGTTTCTTTTGATAAAATATTTTGTACTTGTTTGGTTTCCATTGCCCATGTTAAACGAACAGGATCCGGATAACCCGCATTTCTCGCCAGGTTCTCGAGTGCCACACGAATAGCCAAAGCTTCGCTCGCTTGTTTCATCGAACCAAACTCTTTGCTTTCTTTTTTAAACTGCTGTAAATATTCGTAACGCGCCAAAATATCTTTTTCCGGACTTGCTTTGCTTAACGGAACCAATCCGTACACTCGCAGATAATCCTGATCACGCTTGTCTTTTACTTTGGCAGTAACTTCTCTAATTTTCAAATCTCCTGTAATCGTATCTGCGTACAATCTTGCACGACGATGACCGTTTCCGTCTGTAACATACTTGGCAGATTCGTATAAAAGTTCCCATTTTGCTTTTCCTAATTTTTTATAAGCCGATGTGAACCAGTTTTTATCTACTGCACCATCTTTAAAATCCTGTAAATCTAAGGTCGAAAATCTCGCTGCTTCACTTTCCAATTCTGAATTTACAGCACTGTATGTTGCCGTTTTGGTATGCGCATGAAACCACCAAATTCCCTCATCCAGACCATTCCAGTCTAAATAATTACTGATAAACTTTTGCCATTGCGGCGCATAAATAGCAGTCTGAATCAGTTTTTCTTCAGAGATTTTGGCTTTTTTAATTAATTCATTAAAACTTTCCTGTGTATCTGTCGCCAGCGGATAACATCTTTTTAACAAGAAACTAAATAATTTCTGTTTGGTTAAATCGGTGTAACTCCAGGAATAAATATAGCCTTTGTACAAACTTGCCTTACCAAGTGCTGTAATAAGCTCAACCAAACGATTAGCTCCAAAAATTTTCTGAAAACTCTGAGTCAAATGCGTTACCGAAGTATTAGAATCACCTCTTTTTACCTCAATATCCAAAAATGTCTCTCTGATTTTGTCTATCATTGGCACCAGGAACTGAAATTTTTTAATTAGATCTTCGCTTCCAAAATGTCTGTAATGTTTCTTCTCGCTGGTTAAAACAGAAATTCTTTCCGGTTCTAAAATACCTTCGTACAATTCTCCTTCTGTAATTAAATTTTGCTCAAAGGCAATGCCATACAAATGAATCGGAGGTTTGGCAAAAGATCTGTTTTTTTCTAAACCGTTTAATTGTCTCCATCTGTACAGATTCCATACTTTAGTATTCTGTTCTTCTGTTAAATCAAGTAAACCAATTTTATTCAGATAAATATCAAAAAAGCCCTGACTCTGCCAGCCATCTCCGTTGTTGTTATTGTAATAATACTCGTCTTTAGCAGGCTTATATTCAAATTCTATTACAGATTCCGGAAGATCAGCATACAATGCGCTGCAGGCATCGATCAGGAAATCGGCTTTTTCATTAAAAGCATATTTTAATTGCAAAGCATTCAGAATATTCAAAATTGCATTATCCCAATCATAACCTCTTTTGTTTTGGTGCGGCAATAATTCTTTATAATAAAAAACATGTTTATCTAAAAAATCCCGCCATACTTTTCGGTCACAACTACTTACAAGCGTCATTAAAAACAAATCTCTTTCGGCCAGACCTGAATTTTCAAACCAGCCCGCCCAAACCTCATACAACGGATAATTTACTGCTGCTAATTCTGAGTTTGTTTCGTCTTTTAGATTTTTTAATTGTCTAAACGTATTGCCAAGCAAAACAGTCGATCTGCTGTTATCGTAGTTTTCAATTTCGTATTCGTAATTTCTGTTTTCTTCAAACAATTTATAAAGCTTTTCGATCTCGGTTTTAATATGCGACATCGATTTTGAGAAACCGTATTGTTCTGCTTTTACCGATTTGGCATACAAAGAATCCCCGTTTGATTTTGGCAATTCGTAAATCGAAAATTCATTTGGCGTAAAAAATCCGTAACCGTTTTCTGCGCTTAAGAGATCTTGCTTTTTTGAAGGTTCCAGCTGCTCAATAAATTTGGTTTCCTTTTCTGTAATCTTTGGTCTTTGCAGATAGTCTTTTACCCAATCATTTACTTTATCCGTAAGTTTGTTATTTTTCTGAAGCTGAAGCATTACGTCCAACATAGACATACGCTGTTCTAAATCGCCTTTTTCTATGGTCTGATGAACAAAGTTGATCACTTTTGGATCTTCTTGTTTAATCAGAATCGCTGTTAGATTCTTTTTTAAATTAGAATTTTTACGTTTAAATAATTCCTGAAAAATAACCAATTCATCTTCCGTTAAACTCAAATCTTTTAAAACATTCACCGCCGAAGCCACAAGAGATTCTCCCCTGTCTTTTAAAATACGTAAGGCAAAATTTCTTTGAAATTCAGTTGGTTCTGTTTTCTTTTTATCGTTATTATTTTGATGACTGTAAAAAGAATAGCTGTAAAAACTTCCCAATAAATTTCTGGTCAGTTTCTCTCTTAAATTGATCGAGAAACCTTCAAAATGTTGTAAAACCGCTTCTAATCTTTCGTTGTTGTCGCCCACCAAATTAATGGCAGCGGCATAAAGCGTATCTCTTTCAAATTTGATATTGAGCCACGAAAATACTTTCCCTTCAAAAGTTTTTTCTTTTTCTGTAATGCTTTGTGCAAGATGATACACTTTATCAAAAAAGTTCGGATAATCTGCATTTTCAATATAAAACTTAGATTTTGTATTGGCTTCCAGTAAATCATTCATTCTTGGAGCTGCAAAGGCCAAAACCTGCAAATTATCATCTTCTATCGCTTTAAAATAAAGTGGCATTTCAATATAAGGATCGTTAGTTTCTCCGGCAAATTTCAATGCCAGTGATTTCTTTTCAACCGAACCTTTTTCTAACAATTCATGCAGATACGGAACTGTTTTCTCTACATCCAAAACGCCCTGAACCCAAAGCGCCATATAGACTTCATTATTATTTTTGCTTTTTATACCAGTCGGAATCGTTTCTGGTTTTGTAAAATAACCGTAAGCCAACTCGATAATATTTCTAACTGTAGTTTCTTTTTCAGAATCCCAACCCAAGCCTGTCCAGGTATCAATCGCTCTTACCACCGATGAAAAACGAGTCAGTTTATTGTCAATAATAACCTTAATCATGTATTGCAAAGCTCCTATACTGGTTTCGTCCAGCGCTTCAAGAATGGTCTGGCGCAAACCTTCCTGACGCTGAGCGGCAAGCAATAATTTTTCTACCAACTCCCAGTTTTGTTGTTTTTCGCTGTTTAAAAGTGCTTTGATGATATTTCTGGAAACCTTTCCTCTTGGATCTTTATTGAAAATAATATCTTCAAATAATTGAAACAGATTTTCCTTACCAGAATCAAGTGCCGAAGACCAAAGCATAAACTGATTACCGGTATTTGAAATCTCGGTATCATAACGAATCTGATCTTCTATACTCAAATCATAATAAAAAGTCGTACTATCCTGATAATTGTATTTGTAAGGTGCGTTTAGCAAAGAACGCAGAAAATTGATCTGATTAATCAGTAAATAACTTTTATGATTTGGCGCTCTAAAAGCTCTTCGGGTATAACCAATCTGATACATTTTATGCGGAAGTCTGCTCCAGGCTTCTTTTACATAAGCAGCATTTTCTTCGCCAAAAAAGTAAAGCAGCAAATCGTAGTAGTTTTTATCTTCCCACATATCCTCTTTTACCAACGTGGCAAACTTTTCGGCTTCTTTTGAGCCCAGAGTAATATAATTGCAGTAATAACTGTCCTGAAGTTTTAGTAGTTCAAGACCAAACTCTGCCACTTCTTTTTTAAGTTTTGTTTTTAATAATAGTTTCGAAACCAGATTGCTGTTTGCAATTTCTTCCAGTTCCTTTTTTAATCTCTTAATCGGATTCTCGATTACTTTACTTTTTAAAAGATCTTCTATTGTCATATTGTTTATTTTAGATTTTAGACTGTAGTCCCGATAGCTATCGGGATAGATTACTTCACTTTGCCTTCCTGAGCGAAGCCGAAGGATTTCCCCAAACAAATTTTGGAATTTGGAATTTTAAAAATTGAGATTTCCAACTACCAGTAACTTCCCGCCAAGAAAGTCAACCTAACAAAAGTGATGGGCTTATTTTGAGATAAATCGATTTCTTCGGTTAAAGTTTCCAGCTGATCGTCGCCATAGAAAACGGCATATAAACCATCTTCAAAAGCCTGAATGGCATTTTCCTGTGCTTTGGCTAAATCTACTTTGTTGTGATTGTAAAGTGCGCCGAAACCCACTTTTCCGGTATCGGTAAGAATGGGAAGGTAATTTTCTTTTGGAAGATGGATTTTGTCTTCGTCTTCAAACTCAAAGGATGAAGAACGGAACAATTGAACCTGATGATCAACAATCGATTCTATGAGTTTTTGTGTAGTAATGACAGGATTTTCTAGCGCTAAAGCGATACTTTTTTCCTGAAGAAGCGGATTTTTTTTTCCTAATTGTTTAACTGAGATGCTTAGATTCATCTTTTGTGGCATTTATTTTGAAGCCGTAATGTAAGATTTTTAAATCAGTTTATTCTTAAAATAACATCTTTTATATGTTAAAAAATCTCAGAATTAAAAGTACGATTTGATACTAAAAAAAGACCCTGCAAATTGGTATTTGCAGGGTGTAAAAAACTTTCCGTCATTCGGTTTTTCCTAAAGAGTCAAAGTTTAGTAATTGTTTCTACTATGCTACTTATCTGTCATTTTGAGTAAGATCATTGTGTTCTTTTTTACTTTTTAGAAATATGTTGAATTTAGAATTCAATTCACCTACCAAGGCTATTTCTTCTTTGTCTAATACAATCTCATGCATTCCAAAATCAATATCATCAATAGTAAAACCTATATCATCATGTTTGAATGAATTAATTTTTTCAAATATTTTTTTCTTAATATCTAAAACATTATCCGTTAGATCTCGTGTTGTTTGTTTTTTTATTTCATTAATAATTAAAGGTTTGAAAAGCGTAGATATTGTCGGATAAAATTTATTATCGACCGTCATCGTAAAATCTATGTCCTGAAGTTCAAATTTTTTATTGCTCGTCATAACTGGTTTACCTAGTAAATAAACCCATCCTGAAACTGGCAATAGGCTTCCTGGCAATTTAGCTTTTAGTTTTACTCCTACAACAATTTCATCTCCATTTGGATAAAAACTCATTTCAAGCAGTTTCACCTCAGCTTTTTGTTTAAGTACAACATCAGGTTTTAGAACTACTTTATTGTCTTTTAAATATTGATTAGCGGTATATTCAATATCATTATACTTAATAAGCAATGGCAGAAAAGCTTTTATTTCACTTTCCGTTTGAGTTTTCTCTTCTAATAAAGGAAGTGAAGTAGTTGTATTGATGATCTTATCGTTAAGACTAATATTTGCTTTTATTCCGGCATATAAAGCTAAAGTATCCTTGTACACTTTTAGCCCGGACAATG
The DNA here is from genome assembly GCF_025947185.1 of Flavobacterium sp. N2038. Lineage (NCBI taxonomy): Bacteria > Pseudomonadati > Bacteroidota > Flavobacteriia > Flavobacteriales > Flavobacteriaceae > Flavobacterium > Flavobacterium sp. N2038. The sequence goes on along the minus strand of NZ_CP110001.1, from coordinate 2,016,822 downwards.
CCGCTTTTGATGGATTAATATTCAATTGATATTCTTTTCCATTTGCAAGAGCCGGCAAACCAAAACCATAATATTTCCACTTGTCTTTAACAATATCTGTGATCATTTCACATTTGATTTGTTGATCTATTAACCTACTTACATTGCCTTCAATATCTTTTAATTTTTTATCTGTTATTCCTGTCAGAGAAATATTAATATTATCCAAGATCTCAATTTGTGGGTTTGATATCCAGGAATGCGTTACAGTCAATCCAATTTTAGGACACCATTCTGGCGTAATCGAAAAACTTGCATTAATAAAAAACTGAATTTCTCCATTAAAATTCTTTCTATCAAATTGAAAGGCCGCAGGCAGGCTTCCTTGTAGGCCCACAACTCCATCAAATGAAATAGGAACAGAGACTTTTAAAGTATTGTCATCAACATAAGATAATTTTACATCTTCTTTCAGCTTAAAATCAACATCATATTTATAACCTATTGCTACTGCGGGACCTTTAGTTTCTATCCACTCGTTTGGATGATACAAAGGATTATTAGTCTCTATCCATTCATTTGGGTTATATAATGGATCTTTGGTTTTAAACCATTCATTTGGATGATAAAAAGGGCATTTAAATTTCTTCCCAAATATTTTTTGCCATTTATGCGGATGATACAAAGGATCCTTTGTCTTAAACCATTCGTTTGGGTGATATAAAGGATTATTTGTTTTGATTGTTTTATTTGGATTATAAAGCGGATCTTTTGTTTTTATCCAGGATCTATATTCAAATGTCCCGTCGTCAGAAATGCTGTATCCTTTTTTTAATACATCATTTAATTTGCTTTCCAGACTCGCTAAGTCAACTTTTAACGCAAGGTCAAAATTACTTTCATATGAAGGTAGCTTGACTTCTTCATATAAGGGTTCCGGTTTTTTTGTTATCTCTTGATAACTTTTGCAGCTTGCAAATAAAATTGTTGCTGCAAGTACTGATAGGTAGTTGGTGCATTTCATAGCAATTGATTTTAATGATTAAAACTTTGTTTGTGCAACTTTGAAAACTGATGCACATAACTTAATTAGTGGTGTTTGTTTTAAGAAATTGAGAATTTCTTGTAGTTATCAATTTTCTTCAATTCCTTTATCAAGACTGATTTTCTTTACTTTGGTTAAATTGTATGTCACTCCGAAAAAGTGTCCAAAATCAAATTGGCTTTGTGTGGGTACAACACCAGAAGTTCCTAAATTATAAGAACCTCCATCTGAATAAGAATTTGCAAGTCTATCTACTTTTCCCATAGAAACACCTGTGGAAAAAATAATACGTTCTTGTTTTCCTAATATGGCACCAACTCCAAAAAGCACTTGTAACTTTTCACTTTTGGTCAATACGGCTCCAAAATTAAGTGTGGGAACTATCCACGAATTCATACGGATATAAGTATTTATTGTAGTACCAAATGCAATATCATAATCACCACTATTTTTTAGAGTGATTATTTTGTTGTCCGGAATTGCTGGATCATCTCTTTTATCATATTCTTCATCATACAGCGAAGTAAAAAATAGTCCGGCACTAACATCGATTTTTAAACCGCCTCTAATCCAGATATTATAAGGATTTGGAGCAAAATTGAGATCCTCTTCTTTGGTTGTTTTATCAAAACGGTGCAGCTTAAATTCTACAACATCAATATTTTTTCCCTGTACATCAATTGGTAAAGTATGAACATCTAAATCTATGGTATAGAATTTTTGTATAATTCCATCGACACTTTTTTCTGCCTTTTCTTTTGTTAGGAGCAATTTCTCGTTAGTCTTTTTATATTGAGAATTAGTTTTATATTGTTCTAAGTCATTTAATAAACTATAGCTCGCTTTCAAATTTTCTTTTGCTGCTTTAAGAAATTCTCCTCTTTCAGCATAATCATCTTTAAGAAGAGTGTTTTTTTGAGTTAAAATTTTATACAAGCTTTCTACTTCGATATTTAAATTATCAATCTTTTTAATTAATTCTTCATTATTGGTGAGAATGTCTTTCAGAGGCTTTTTATCTTTATTATCGACCAATGATACTTTCAATGAGTCACCTACCTTTTTCGCTTCTTTTTTTACTTCCTCAGCGGTTGTATTTTTATCATTAAAAAAAGAGAGATTTTTGGTATCAATTTTATAAGTATATTTTAGAGGGTTACCATTAGTCAATTTTATAGCAAGCAAATCCCTGGATTGTATAGAAAGCCATTTACTTTTTCTCTTGCATTCGTAAATTGTATCCGCACTTTTTACTGGCTCTGGAGTTAAATTTGAAGTAGGCTTTGTCTTTGGGGTTGAAGTTGGATTTTTGTCGTTTTCAGGTTCACTTTGTTCTGTTTCAGCAGTATTTTGAGTTTTGCTTATAACTTTACATTTACACTTAATATTCGCAAAAGTTCTGCAGGATGAATCTTCGCAAGCTTGAATATCTACCTGCGGTTTATTCAAGTCGATAATTATATTTTTGGTAGTTACCTGGCCATAACTAATAAATCCAAAAAATAAAAAATAAAAAATAAATAGGGCTGTTTTCATGATTTCCTACGTTTTTAGTTAACATTTCAAATGTATCCTGAGAACAGCATATCAATCAATTACCCTTTTGGGTGATATTTTTTTCTTATAATTCTCACTTATTTTTTTGTAAGTTTATCCACGTTAAGCTTTATCTCAAAATATCACCCAAAAGGGTAATTGTGGTCAAAATACTTATTACCCAACTTTGTAATGAAAATGTAACAACATGAAAATAAGAGTTGCCATAGTAGAAGATGATAAACATTACAGTCAGGCATTGAAGAACATCATCGATTTTCAGGAAGACATGGAATGCGCAGCTCAGTTTTTTAATGGTAAAAGCGCATTGCAAAAATTGGAAGATCTGGAACCAGACGTAGTTTTAATGGATATAAACCTGCAGGATTTATCAGGAATTGATATCGTTTCTAAACTGACAGAAACAATGCCGGGAACAAATTTTATAATGTGTACGAGTTTCGAAAACGACGAAAAAATCTTTTCGGCCTTGCGTGCAGGTGCAAGCGGATATCTTGTAAAAGGTGATCCTCTCGATAAAATTATTCAGGCTATTCTAGAAGCTCATAACGGAGGCGCACCTATGAGTTTTACGATTGCAAAACGCGTTTTACAGCATTTTCAGGAATCAAAAGTACAGGTACAAAGTTTGGCTTTGCTTACCGTTACCGAAAAAGAAGTTCTCGAACTGCTGGCGCAAGGACTACTCTACAAAGAAATTGCCGATAAGAAAAATGTAACCATCGACACCATAAAAAAACACATTGGCAATATCTACAGAAAATTACAAGTAAGTAATAAAATTGAAGCTATTAATAAGTTTAATACCAAAAACTAAAAACCATGGAACTAGAAAAATTAAAACAAGAAAAAATTGATCAGATTGACTTTTTTAAAAAAATAATTAAAAAAAAGATCGAAGAACTTTTTATAGCCAACTATAAAAGCCTTGGAATTGAAGGATTAACCGAAACCTTTTTATTAGATTTAGAAAAATTTGAAAAGGTACTTTCAGAAAATAATAAAAAATCATTTTGCAAATTTTATCTCATTCAAAAAGGTGATTCTCTCAATCTGGGTTTATCTTTTTCTGATAATGAAGAATGTGACATTAAAGCAAAAAATCTTGCTGATGATGATGTTTTATATATCTTAGAAAATAATCATATAACACCGAAAGATTTCACAGCAATGAAAAAGGGTTTTGTGAATGGTATAGGAGCGAAATTACCTACTCATCGTGACAATAAAAAAGACACCTTAATTTCATATTCCTTAGAAGAAATTAATCTTTACTTAGAAGAAATGAGGGAAAAGTATCCAACTATTTCTGCTTTAAAATTTAATATGTTTCAATATTCCCCTACTAATCTAGATCATGAACTTTCGGCACGTTTTACAGAAAGAGATAAAAGAATTGCTTTTTGTGTTCATGCCTTATTTGATAAAAAGAAAGACCTTTATGGTGAAAGCGAAGGTTACGATTTAGGAAACCTTAAACCTTAATGAATTACATCTATGAAATAATATTGCTTTTGACCCTTTTTAAATCAATAGTTTTGGTTAGAAAATTTAGCCTTTCTAGCCAGAACTATTTGTTTGTATATCTTCTTGCTACTTTTCTTGTAGAACTAATATCAGAGATAATTCTTTATCAAAATTCCAATTCCCAATATAGTTTCCATTATTTTGTTTACAGTGTATTCTGCATTTTATTTTTTTTGTTTTATTATTCCAGACTATTCAACAAAAATCTAAGAAACAAAATCAGCTTATTATCATTAATTCCATTGATGTATATTTTAATCTCAACACTGTTTTTAGAAAAAGATTTAAAATCAGAATTATTCATCGTTTTACCAATGTTTTATATTTTATATACGATGATGTGGTTTTATCAAAAAATAAATTCTCCATCTGAAACTAAAATTACAGATGACCCAAACTTTTGGATTTCAACAGGTATACTGCTCTGGAGCTGCTTTTTTATATTTAGAGTTATTCCAAGATACTTCTTAAAAACTAAAGACAACTCTTTTTTAGACTTACTTATAGAATTTCAATTTGTTATCAATTGCATTATGTATCTATTATTTTTTAAAGCACTACTTAAATACGAGACAATCTCCAAAAACATAAAAAAATCAGACCAATGGACCCAGCCATAAAACTAACCTTTATTATCGCCATGATGATAATGCTACTATTTGTGTGCTTTATTATTATGATGATTTTTATCTACAACAAAAAACAACTCATTCAGCAGCAGAGAAACCAAATAAAAGAAAGCGAATTCCAGAACCAATTGCTGCAAAAAGAATTAGAACGCCAAAAAGCCATCCAGCTCGAAAGAGAGCGCATTTCGCAAGATATGCACGACGATTTGGGTGCGGGAATTTCGGCTATAAAACTTCAGGCTGAGTTCTTAAAATATAAAATGACACAGGAAAATTATTCTGAAGATTTAGAAGCCATTATAAATACTTCTGAAGATATGAATTTAGCCATGCGGGAAATTCTTTGGAGTTTAAACTCACAAAATGACACCATTGGTAATTTTATAGAATACACCACTTTGTACATCAAACGTTTCCTGAGCAAAACCAATATCGACTCGCACTTCAATTCGAACATTCCCGAGCAAGAAACTAATTTAACGGTAAAAGCCAGACGAAATCTTTTTCTGGCAGTTAAAGAAGCCGTTCACAATATATACAAACACAGCCAGGCAAACGAGGTTTTTCTTGAATTTGACCAAAATGAAGATTCTTTCAGCATTACGATTACCGATAACGGAATTGGATTATCTGAAACCACACAAAAAGGAAACGGCATGGGCAATATGTCTTTAAGAATGGAAGGCATAAACGGAACTTTTAAAATTATTCCTGCTCAAAAAGGTCTTCAGTTATTGTTTATATATCCATTACAGGGTTAACTAAAAAGTCATTTTTTTTAAGCTCTACTTAAATCAAACCCTGCAAATTGGTATTGTCGGGATTTGAGTTTTTATTGAGATAATTTAAATTCTTTTCTTCTTTTCTTTAGAAGTACTTACTTCACTAAGCCATTTTGCCTGTGCTCTTGCTTGTTCTAAAGTAACTCCTTTCTGTTTTGCTAGTTGTTCCTCGCTAATTTTAGCTCTTTCCTTAAATGATATTTTATAGTTCATTGTCAAAAAATCCTAAAACAAATGTAAGAATTTTACATTTACAAAATTAAAACCCTGCAAATATCAATTTGCAGGGTTTGGTTTTTTAATGGTTTTGTTTTAGCTGTTTATACTGGCACAAGCCTTATAAATCTGCTTATCTGTAAATGGCGACAGCGTTTCTGCCAGATTGCGGCTGGTTCTTAAACAACTCAGCATTTTCTGCCTTAAATTGATATCGTCGCCAAACTCTGTATGCATTAAAAGCTCGAAGATTTCCTGCAAATACATGGGCTGTTCTTTGTAATCTCCCTCAAACAATTCATCTGAAAGGAAATTAATTACGGATGGCACTACATCACGATGTGTTGGTTTTTGATTTTCTTTTTGCATAGTTCTGAAAATATTAAACACACGAAACCCACGATCGGTTGTGCAAAAACATTCCAAGGAATGAGATTAGGGCTATCACTAGCACCCTCAACGTAACGTGGGTTCGCTTATATTAAACTTAAAAATAATTTTTAAGGATTTCTCCTTGGTGTAATGTTTTTGCTCTGCAAAGATATAATTTTCACTTTAAAAAGAAAGAAATAACTTACTTTTTATTTGTTTTTAAAATTCTGATGCTTTAGGTTGAAAGCAAAGATAGAAATTATTATTCGCATGATTATTCTTGTTATATAGAATCAACTTTATATTTCCCACATATAATCTTATTCTAGCATTTAAATGTCTTTTTGAGGTTGTCTTAAAAATCTCTTAAGCATACTTTTAAATAAACTAATCAAAATACAAATTAAAATTATGGCACATTTTTCTGAACAAGTTCATATAGCGATAAGCAGTTTTACTCAAAACGTTATTTACTACGATTTAAAATTGTCACAAAAAATGGCTAATCATCATCATTTTTCGTTTGTGTGGCAATATACCGGTAAAGCAGTTATAAAACCGGAAGATCAGGCCAAAGCAATACGAAGTTATCTTGGTGATGAAGTCATTTTTACCTTCAAAAGCCTGACAGGAATCAAACTAATGAGTAAAGGTATTATAACCGGATTAACTTCCGTAGATCAAAATGGGAGCGCTGTTGGCCTGCACGTAAGCGGAATAAGTCACACTATTATATTGGATGACATGCCAAAATCCAGAACTTATCTTAAAAGAGGTCTGGATGATATTGTTCTGAATATTTTATCAGAAGGTCCAACTGAATTTTACCAGAGAGATGCCATAAGATCAACCTATATGAAAGAGTTTAATTTTATGGCCCAGTACAACGAAACCAATTTTAATTTTATAAAAAGACTGGCTCAGCGTTACGGCCAGTGGCTTTATTTTGACGGAATGCGCATGCAGTTCGGACAAACCAAAACTTCTAATATAAAATTAATAAACGGGGCCTCTCTTCATAGTTTTAAGATTCAGGCCAATATGAGTGCACATAAAATCTCGCTGGCAGGTTATGATTATAATAATGCCTCGGGTATCCGGAATTCTTCGCAACGAACTTCTGTAGGAAGCAAAGACAGTTTTGCTTCTATTGTAGGTTTTAATCAGGCAACAGTTACCCAGCCAGAACTCAGTATTGGCGCTTATACCAATAATGCGAAAAACAAAGACGAAATAAACGAAATGGTTACACTACAGACCGCCGGAAACGATGCAAACAGTGTGTACTACAGCGGAATATCTTACTTCCCTCTAGGTTTAGGTCAGGTTTTTACCATTATCAACCAAACCGTAGAGCACCAACTTATTTGCATAGAAGCAACACACCACTCCCAAGTACACGGTAATTATTCCTGCGAATTTAAAGCTATTCCTGCCGATGTTTCGGCACCGTATTATACCGATACAAAAGTTTTTGCCAGGGCAGAAACCCAACCGGCAAAGATAAAAGACAACAACGATCCTGAAGGACTCGGACGCGTACAGGTTGAGTTTTACTGGGCAGCAGGAAACAAATCAAGTCAGTGGATACGAGTAGTGCAAAATTATGCTGGTTCAGGAAGAGGTTCGTATTGGAGACCTGAGATAGATGACGAAGTATTGGTGAGCTTTGAGGGAGGCAATGCCCAAAACCCTTATGTCATTGGAGCACAATATAACGGGATGGCAACACCAGAATTCTTTGACCCGCAGAATATGATAAAAGCCATAAGAATGCGTTTTGGACAATTGCTAAAGTTTGTCGAAAAAGCTGGTATCTGGCTCTCTGACCCGAGTGGAAATGAATTGCATATGAATGAAGAAACAAAAAGTACAACCCTGACCGTTCCAGAAACGGCAACAATAAGAGCCAAAAACATCATTTTTGAGGCAACTGAAAGTATCACATTTACAGCGGGAACTAATATATCTGAAAAAGCTGGAATCGATAAGTCAACAACAATTGGAATGATGCATAATGTTAGCGTTGGAGGTAATAGTACGCTGAATGTAACAGGAGATTTTATGGAGCATATTGAAGGGGATTTTAAGTCAACAACAGAAAAAGACAGACATGATAATAGCAAACAAGGATTAAATCATTACACCGAAGGTGATTTGAATAAAAATGCCCAAAAAGAAATACAAAATAATAGTGGAGAACAAACCAGACAGAATTAATTATGAGCAGAATAAGAATTGTTAAAGGAACAACCACAATATACACAAAAGGAAATCACCATATGTATTCGCAAGGAAATATTACTTTTAATGCGGGTGGTTTTATTAATGAAACAGCAGAGAATCATTCTTACGGAAGTCCTACTGATGCGCCATCTTTTTTACTTGAAGATCGAATAGTTTATGTAAATGGGCATTTTTACAATGAAGACGGAACTTTTGAGGGAAAAATAAATGAGCTCGATTTTGATGGAAGTGTCGAAGATGTTTATGTTTGTGATGGAAAATCTACTCAGAAAAATAAAGATGGGGATGATTTTGTAACATATAATAATGCTAAAATCTTAAAAGAAAAAGATGTGAATATTAGTCATGAAAAATTCGCAAATAATTCATATTTAATTCACCATGAAGCTTCTTTTACAGGAAATAAAGAAACAGCTTTATGGATTGCTCATACCGTAAATAATGCATTGAATAATGAAAGGTATGACAGAGATAAAAAAACATTTAACGAATTATTTAAAACAGGCTATTCATCAGTAGATAAAACTGATAAAGCAAAAGGCATATCCACAAATTCAAATATTGAAAATCATTGTTTTGCTCGTTCTGCAATGATTAGTGTATTAAAAGGAGATGACGATCCTACTAACAATTCTTATTTTTGGGATGGATTAGATTTCTTTACTAAAACAGGTGAATTAGACCATCCTAAATTTAAACAATATAAAAGTATTAATATTGCAAAAGAACATTTAGATTTAGCTATTGATTTTTGGTCTATTGATTCGAATAGGGCTAAAATTAATAAGAACACTACAATTAACTCTATTTTCTCTAAAAAAGAATATGCTCTTAAAGAGGTTACAGATGGAGTGATTTTAAATGAAAAAGGCATTTTTTCAGGAGCGAGAAAGGCTTCACAAAATAATAAAGCAGTACATGAGAGCTTAAAATCAACTGGTTTTAAATCAGGTACATTATTCTGGACAACATTTAAAATTTAGAAAAGATGAAATTCCCGTTTTACATATATATAACCATTTTAGTCTTTATTTCTTGTTCTAAGAAAGCAAATAAGAATACAAGTGATAAATTAAAAGATACTATTGAGGCACCAAAAAACAGTTTTCTAGAGAAAAAATGTTTAGCACAAATCCAAGGTTATAAAGATAGATATGGTATTATATTCTCAAACTACTATCAAGATATCTCTTTAAATTTTGATTTTGATAATAATAAAACCATTGATACACTTGCTGTTTTAAAACCCTTTTACGAAAATGGAATAGATGATTGTTATCCTAAAAATTCTGATTCTGATTTTCCTATACTTTTGATAAGCAAAACGATAAATAAAAAGAGTGAAATTTTTAAAATTTACAAAAACGTTTTAAAATGCAATACCCCCGTTTATTACGAAGAAATAAAAATTAATAAAAGTGGTTTTGTTATTTCTAAAGATCTTATGGGAAATAGCGGTTTTTATACAAAAACATATGTTTCGTTTAAGGCTAATGAATTTTATGTGGATAGCATAAATGTTGAGTCTTGGGGGTGGAAACAATACAAAAAAACATTAAAATTTGCTGACACAAGTTTCCCTCTTTCTAATTACAAAAGAACAGATATTGACTCTATAAGAAACTTATTAAATAACAATAATCCATAAATCAATTTAATTTTAAAAATAGCTCAACAGGTAAATTATGAGAATTGCAACGGTTTTTTTCTGTCTTTTTTTCAATATAATAGTTGCACAGAATAATACATTTAACTTTATTCAAAAAGAGTTAAAATCATGTAGAATGCCAATTAATGATTCTTTAAGTGTTTATCAAATTCACGAGAATCTGTTTAACAATGAAATTATTTTTTTTCTAAAAACTGAAAATGTAATTACCTCCGAATGCAATAAACAGTCGCTAACAAAAAAGCTAATTGAAAAATTAAATTCTTCACAAAATCCAATAGTAGAAATAAATAATTATAATGTTAAAAATATTGTCATCAAAGATTTTACAAATCTCATTCCGACGAAGATTGTAGCATCAAAGAAACTAAATTATACAAGCATTATTATCGAAATAAATAGTTTTTCATATTCAACAATAGCCAATGGGTATATTTATATTTGCTTTAAAGTTGATAAAAAGGGAAAAGTAATTAAGAAAAAAATATTTGAATCAAAACTATCTTTAAAAGCAAACAGGTTTAAGAAAATTTTCTAAAACCTGTTAGGAAAACAAAACTAAATCCCAAAAAAGCTTTTAGAATTTCGAGTCGTTTCTTCCGCTACTTTATCTAAAGTAATTCTTTTAAACCAAAAAATCTGAAATCAGTCGTTGTTTAAATCGATCGATAGGTTTTAGATCGACATTGGTATCTCCGTTGAGAATATCAAAAGGATCGTCTAAACCGCTAATTAATAAATACAAATAGCAAAACAAAAATGTAATGGCAGAAGTGACCAAATAATCTGCCGAGGGGCTTTTGAATTTAGTAATAAGTAAAAGCGACATTACGATAAACAAGATACTTTGCAGCAAAGTATAAGCCGGTTTGATAAAATTGTTTCTCGAAATCGAATAGGCACGGGTAAGTTGTTTTCGCATCGCATTGGTATTTTCCTGTATACCTTTTATGGCTTCTTTATCGACGCCTCTTTCTGCAAAATAATAGGCAATCTCATTTGATTTTCGAATTAAAGGAAAGATAACAGTAGAATCTTTTCCGTGAGAATATATCCATGCAATAATACCATCGGTAATGGCAATCATTTGCTCACGCAAAAAAGTACTGTTTAATTCTTCCTTACACAAATCTGAAGTTCCTGTTCTTGGTGCTCTGTAAGCCAGATAAATCCAATCTTTGATCGCTTCGAGATTGGAAGCGACTTCACCCGGAATTTTTTCACTTTCTTTAAAATCGGTCATGGTTGCGGCCAGTAATAATCCGAACACAAAAAATGCTCCTGTAAAAATAATCGTAATATCGGATAGTTCTATCAAATCGTGAAAATCCTGTCCGTAAAGAGAAAGCTTTTTAAATACAAAATTTTTAATTAATAATATGGCAAATGCCGCAATAAATGACTTTATGATTATGGTTCTGTGCAGTACGAATTTCATTATTATTTTTTCGGCAAATTAAATAAATATTTACATCTCCAACTCTATTCTCGCATAAATAGTAGACTTAAATGTAAGAAGCAAGAAGTAAGACTTAATCTTAAAAGCTTTTAGAAAATAAAATTATTGCAAATCAAATCCGTGTTTATCCGCGTTTTTACGAAGTAAATCTGTTTTATCCGCGTCAAAATTAGACGCTGATTTAACTGATTCGCTAAAGCGAAAACGCTGATAAAAACTGATTTTTCTAATTATTTTGTTTTATCCTTTGTTCCTCTTCACCTTTGCTCCCGATAGCTATCGGGATTGTCCCTAAATCCCAAAAAAGTTCTTAGCATTCTTTGTCGTTTCCTCAGCAACTATAATTCCCGAAACTCCTTTGAACTGCGCAACTGTTGCTGCAACAAAAGGCAGAAAAGCAGGTTCGCAACGGCGTTCGTGGTATTTTTTCAGCAGATTACTCGGAGTGTTTTTTGGAAGCATAAATGGCGCATCGGTTTCGATCATTATTCGGTCGAGCGGCACGTACTGTAAGACTTCTTTTAAATGACTGAAACGTTTAGCGTCTGAAATCGCTCCCGTAAAACCCAGATAAAATCCGTTATCGAGATATATTTTGGCTTCCTGCAACGTTCCTGTAAAACAATGCACAACGGCTTTGGGCAATTGCGGTAAATAGTCTTTGGTGATATTCATAAAAGAATTAAAAGCGCTTCTTTCGTGCAAAAACAAAGGTTTCTGTACTTCGATAGCCAATTCTAATTGGGCTTTGTAACATTCTTCCTGTTTGTTTCTGGGCGAAAAGTCACGATCAAAATCGAGTCCGCATTCGCCAACAGAAACGACTTGTTTCTGCTTTAATAAATTTCGCAGTCTTGAAATGCTTCTCTCATCAAAACTTTTCGCATCATGCGGATGAATTCCGGCTGTAGCATATAATATTCCCGGATATTGTTTTGCGATTTCTAATGATGCTTCGCTGTTTCGTACGCTGGTTCCTGTGAGTATCATTTGCGATACATCGGCGTCGAGCGCGTCTTGTACGACATCGTCTATGTCGTTGTGGAATTGTTTGTTGGTCAAATTAATTCCGATATCTATATATGTTTTCATTTTTTTTGTTTTTTGCCACTAAGGCACTAAGACACAAAGTTTTTTTATTCTTTGTGTTGGTTATTATTTTATCAATCTCGCAAAGGCGCAGAGACGCTAAGTTTTTTGTTTCACGCTCCCGATAGCTATCGGGATTGCAGATTCTAGCAGATTTAAAATGATTTTTAATAAATAATCTGCGAGCATCTGCTTAAATCTTTTTAAATCTGCGTGAAAAAATCTTTAACCACAAAGTTTGTCATTTCGACGGAGGAGACTCGAGCGATAGCGAACAGGCGAAGCAAATCACACTAGAAACTCCGCACAGAATGTCGCCAATCTTTGTCGAATCCCGCGTGTGATTTCTCGTTCCTCGAAATGACAAACAGTACGAAAAAAAACCTTTGAACCTTTGTTCCTCTGTCACTTTGAACCTCTAAAGAAATTAGTCTTCTCGGCTTCCATCATCTGCCATTCTCACTAACTTAGGTGTAAACTTGGCAACCAAATCAACCAAATCCTGTTGTGCTTCCATCACCTGATTGATATCTTTATACGCCATTGGGGCTTCGTCCAGACCTGCTCCGATAAGCGTAACACCATGATGGCTCAGGATCGATTTCATTTCGGTTTGTGTGATGTTTTTTATGGCCTGAGTTCTGCTCATTTGTCTTCCTGCTCCATGCGAAGCTGAATTAATGGCGTTCTCCTCACCTTTTCCTCTCACCAAAAATCCCGGTGCGGTCATACTTCCCGGAATGATTCCCATAACGCCTTTTCCGGCTGGGGTTGCTCCTTTTCTATGCACGATTACTTCTTCGCCGTTCCATGTTTCTTTCCAGGCAAAATTATGGTGGTTTTCGACTTTGGCTAAAATCGTCGCACCCAAAGCGCGTTCCATTTTGTTATGGATAATCTCATGACAAGCCGAAGCGTAATCTCCAGCCAAATTCATCGCCAGCCAATATTCTTGCCCTAATTGTGAGTTCATATCGAGATAGGCTAAATTTCTCGCCACTTCTGGAAGTTTACATTCGTCTTTGGCAATTTTAGTATAATGTCCGGCAATGGTTGCTCCCATTCCGCGTGAACCAGAATGCGTTAACAGAGCGACATATTTTCCTTTTGGGATATTTAAAACCGCATCGTCTTGTGCAAATTCCATGATTCCGAATTCGACAAAGTGATTTCCACCACCTGAAGATCCTAATTGCGACCAGGCTTTATCCTTCAGATTCTTCACAAACGGATTCATATTAAACGTTTCGTTCTCCAAAACCGCATGATCTGATTTGTACTGACCGTGAAATCCGTGACCTGCTCCAAAAATGGAATTTGCTATCAATTCTTTTTTGAATTTGGCTTCGTTTTCAAAGTAAAAATCTTCTGGAATATCATAAACCGACAACGCCATTCTACACCCAATATCAACCCCAACACCATACGGAATAATGGCGTTTTTGGTTGCTAAAACTCCGCCAATTGGTAATCCGTAACCTTGATGCGCGTCTGGCATTAAAGCTCCGGCAACCGTAACAGGCAATTTCATGGCAACTTCCATTTGTTTTCTGGCTCCGTCTTCGATATGATCCAATCCGTAAGCCGAATACGCATTCGGATTTTCATTTAAAGCGATGAAATCTTCTGGTTTTTCATTCGATTTTTCGATTAAAGCCACAGCCAGTTTGCTGAAGATTTTATCGTCGATATAATTCTCCGGAGTTTCTAAGACATTTTTGAAATTAGCTATCATTTCGTCTCTTGTGAATCCGTTTCTTTTGCTGTTTATTTTTAAGGCAATTCCAATTATTTTTCCTTCAGGAAATCCTAATTCTAATATATCTGTACCGTTTATTTGTGTTTTCATTTTTTTGTTTTTAAAGGGACAAAGGTTTTGAGGTTCATAGGTGCAAAGGTTTTATACTGCTGCGCAGTTATTTTGCGTAGGTTTTATTTCACGCAGATTTTGCAGATTTAAGCAGATCTAAAAAGATTTTTTTATGAATAATCTGCGCTGATCTGCTTAAATCTGCAAAATCTGCGTGAAACATTAAACCTTTGCGGAGACGCACAGCAGTGCGCCTCTACAAAAACCGTTGAACCTTTGCAACTCTGAACCTTTGCCACTAATCTACCAATAATTGCGTAACAACCGCTGGATTCATAGCCCACTGCGCTGTATAAACCTCATCGGCAATTTCATTTTCGGTGATTGTTAAACCTTGGGCTTCCGCTTTAAGCTGTAACAAACTACCGATATTCAATTTGCTGTTTAGTTTTGACAACAACGCCTGAACGCCTTTGAAATCCAAACCACCTACAACCTGACCTCCGAAAGTCATCTCTAACCAAACGATTTCTCTTTTGGCTACATCCAACACTCCAAAAACCAAACCTTTGGCAATATTCTGTGTCACACGAACCTGATGATCTACACACGACGGATCGTACGCTACACCAGTTTTCTCCGAAATTTTCATCGGGTGTTTGCTGTTCATCCAACCTACAACCAAATTTGGCGTAATACTTCCGTTGCTGTACGCATTACAAGTAAAAGTTACAAATTTAGCTTTGGCTTTCGCCAATTCGTCAATGTTAATGTTGATATATTCGGCAGTTCCAATTTTATTTGGAATGCTTCGGATATCTCCACTATGCTGACAACCTGTAGTCGTCAATCGGCTGAAAGAACAAATATCGGCTTTATCTTCATAAGCGATATGACAGCTTAAATCCATATCTAAATGCTGTGCTGGCAAATCTTTACCCCATTGCATGAACAATCGCACTTCGTTACCTTCAACCGGGAAACGTGTTCCCATTAAAGCAACTGGCAAATCCTGAACTGTATCGCTTCGATCTCCGATAGAAACCGGAATATTAAACAATTGCGGATCGATATAGATTGTTTTGTTGGCGTTCGCAATTTTCGCAAATCGTTTTTTCATGACCAAAAGACACAATTCTTCAATTTGATTTTTCATCGCTTCCAACTGAAAATCTTCATACAACTTCAATAAAGCATTTGCTTCAATTCGTTTGTTTGTTCCTCCCAAAGGTTTCACGCTTCTCTGCATGTTTTTATCAAAATAATTTTGAGCATACATATTTAATGTAAACACCAATCGAGCCGGAACTTTATCGATGATTTCTTCAAAATGAGCAACAGTTTCTTCTGCTCCAAACCAAAGCATGTTTGAGAATAACGAACGAGCAAATAAACCCGGACGCTGTTTCAATAATCCAAATGTTTTATCGGCATCAAATTTCAATCTTGACGAATCTACTTTGCTTTGCCAAACATCGTACACTTGGTTGTAGAATACATCCATTAAAAAGTTCAATTTCTCAAACCCTTTTCTTTTGCTGTATTCTGCCAAACGAAGCGCTCGGATAAAACGAACCCACATTCCTCTTTTTGGATGCATCGTTTCGCACATAGCTTCAACGTCCATATTCATATTGTTCAACCAATTTGCGACCATTAAACATTCTTTTCGGGAATATTTAAGTTTCAAATCTTTTTGAGATGCAATTCTTGCCTGAACGCTTATATCTAAAACATTATGGAAATGTTGTGCATTTTTTGATGTTCTTTTGATAATCGTTTTTGGCTCAATAATCTGAAGCATTCCTGTGTTTTTATACCATAAGTATCGTAAGATATCGGTTGGTGTTTTCAAAAACTGAGACGCTTCTTCTTCTTTGCCATTTTCGATCAAAAGATCAATCACCAACATTAAAGTTTCCTTCATTGCTACTTCTGTTTTTGGTAAAGGCAAATAGTGCATCGCCATTTTTAAACTATCTACCTGAGTAGCGTCTAAAGCGGTTTTAGATTGCAATAACGATATATAGAAATCATTTAAATCTTTTTCTGTCCAAAATTCAAGCATTTTCAATTTGCTTCCTTGACCAATATTTTCCAGTTTTCCAAATTCAAACGGAGTTCCGCAGAACGGACAACCATTGTATCTTTCTAATGGGAAAGTATTATCCGGGATAATATGTCCGCATTGTAAAGTTGTTCCGTTTTTAGTTTTAAAAATATTTCCGAAATACGTGATAATATGATCCACAACAGATTCACCCGTTGGAATATTCCATTCTTTTACCAATGGCGTCCAGTTTTTATCTGTTCCTAAAACTTCTCTCAGAACTTCTAAAACCTCAACTTTATAATTTGGGCTTACATTATTTAAAGCATGCAATAACGATTCAGAAAATGTAAATCCAAGTTTAGAAACATTGGCTAACAAAACTGAAGTTGTTCCTGATAAATTTTTAACATCATTCGTAATCATTTCTGCTGGAATGAAAATAGCATTTTGGCGTAAACTGATTTTTAATAATTCTCTTGTTTTCATTTTTTTTAATTTTTTAAAATTTAGATAATTGCGTTTCTGAGTTCTACCTAAAAGATTTTTGAAGTAAGAAACACTTGACCTGAAATTGGAGTGCAATGAATTAACTGAACTAAAATGGAGCGGGTTACCGCGAAGAAGTAAGTTAATTTTGACCCTCGTTTTTATTAATGATGATTCTAAAACTTGCCGGACTCGAACCGGAATACCAATTTTCTGAAGTAAGTTTTAATTGACCATTAATTGTGAAGCAGATGGGATTCGAACCCACGACACGGACATTAGAAGTGTACGAAGTAAGTTTAGATTGACCTTTTCAGGATAATTTCAAAACTACCTGCTCTACCGCTGAGCTACTGCTTCATGATAATTAAATAAAAAGGTAATGGTGTAAGTGTGTACATTGGAAAGTTTTCGAAGTAACTCAAACTTGACCTGTTTTATTCTTTATTTTATTTATATGAACGTTTGTTTTTTATTTCTGAACAAAGATTTTAAAACTAGTGCGCAGTAATTTTGCGCAGTAAGAATTATAATTTTAATTCTTTAAAAATATTATCCCCAATCTTTTCTTTTATAACCACTTTATCGTTACTAAATTCTATACAATCATCTGTCCAGCAATCCGAAAATTCTGTTGCAACTTCATGACCATTAAAACACAATTTATTCATACCGTCCAAGCCAGAGCTTCCGCAACATCCCTGAAATCTTTTCATATCAGGATGATCTTTTAATTTATAATTATCTATAGGAACAATGATGGAATTTTTGAGAGATGCTTCTTGAGATCGAATAAAGAAATGATTTTCGGGCATTATACCAAAATCGTATTCCCATATGGCATTAGATTCTACTAACTCATCAGTCAATTCAATTTCACATTCTTTACAATAAATTTTAATAGTTCTCATAACTGTTTCGTTTTAACATTGCAAAGATTTCAGAACTACTACGCAATTATTTTGCGCAGTAAAAAAAGAATTTTAAATTTGAGTAAAAAACAACATGAATTTAGAGAAAATATATTCTGATTTACTTTTAAATATTGGCTTTTCAGCAAATGAAGTTCAGCAAAACTGGTTGAATTTAGAAAAGGCATATTCCAAAAAATCAAGGCATTATCACAATCTCACGCATTTAAAAGAAATGATTGTCAGTTTTGAAATGTATCATGATCAACTTCAAAATCCGAATGAAGTATTATTTTCTATTTTTTATCACGATTATGTTTATTCCGCTTCTAAAAAAGATAACGAACTTAAAAGTGCTGAGTTTGCTGTATCTATTTTTACAGATATTAAACCCGACAGGTTTTTAAAACCTGTCGGGTTTGCGGAATTTGATCGTCAATTAGTTTTTGATGCCATTTGCGCCACACAGCAACATCAACATAATTCTATTGAAGATATTAATTGGTTAATCGATTTTGATTTGAAAATCCTCGCTAAAGATTGGGATGATTATAAAATCTATTTTGAACAAATTAGAAAAGAATATCGTATTTATCCTGATTTTCTATACAAACCCGGACGCGCAAAAGCTTTGAAACATTTTCTGGAGAATGAGTTTATTTTTCAGACCGATGAGTTTAGAAGTTTGTATGAAGAGAAAGCGAGAATTAATATTGAAAAGGAAATTTTATTGTTGACGTAGATACCACCGTTATTAAAGCCGACAGGTTTTAGAAACCTGTCGGCTTTGCTCACCCAAAAACTGGAACTAATTATAAGTAATTAAAATACCTAAAATTTGAATCTCGCAAAGACGCTAATGCGCAAAGTTTTTTTTCACGCTCCCGATAGCTATCGGGATTGCAGATTTAAGCAGATTTTTTTAAATCATTTTAATCCTCATAATCTGTGGCATAAAAAACAAAAAACTTAGTGCCTTCGCGCCTTTGTGGCAAAACAACACAAGAATGTCACAAAATAAAAACGCCTTAATTCGCTACAAAACGATTGACAAATGTCTGCAGAATAAATACAGGCAATGGACACTCGAAGATTTAATCGAATGCTGTTCTGAAGCTTTATTCGAATATGAAGGACGACAAAATCCAATCAGTAAGCGAACCATTCAAATGGATATTCAGCTAATGCGAAGTGAAAAATTGGGGTATAACGCGCCAATCGTGGTTTACGATAAAAAGTATTATAAATATGAAGACGAAGATTTTTCGATAACCGATATTCCGCTAACGGAAACGGATATGAATGTTTTGACCGAAACCGTTTCGATGCTAAAACAGTTTAAGGATTTCTCCTTATTTAATGATGTATCAGATATTCTACAGCGCTTGGAAGATAAAATCTATGCCGAGAAGTCGCATACCAAACCCGTAATATATCTGGATAAAAATGAGAAACTAAAAGGACTTCATTATCTGGACGAAATTTATCAGGCGATTATCAAAAAAATGGTTCTGATTATTACGTATAAATCTTTTAAATCTACTGAAGAAACAAAATTCCATTTTCATCCTTTTATATTAAAGGAATTCAATAATCGCTGGTTTCTAATCGGAAAGAAAAAAGCCTCACAGCCTATAACCAATTTGGCGTTGGACAGAATTATGGCAATTGATTACGATTTTAGTCTTCCTTATATAGAAGAAGATTTTGATGCAGATTCTTATTATAAGAACATAATTGGAGTAACCGTAAACTCCGGTTTGCAGCCCAGACGTATAGAACTTTGGGTTGATGCTGCAAATGCACCTTATGTCATTACAAAACCTCTGCACTCTTCTCAGCGACTTATTAAAGAAAACGAAGACGGAAGTATTATAATTAGCTTATTTCTGATCTCTAATTATGAAATGGAAAGGCTTTTATTGGGCTTTGGTGCCGGACTTGAAGTTTTGAAACCTGAATATCTTAGAAACCGCATGCATAAAATCATTAGAAACGCGTTGAACAAATACGAATCTGAGAATAATACTGCATTAAATCCATAATTTTTTACAAAAAGAAGAATTAAAACTATTTTTAAAACGATAAAACAATTTTTAAAGCATAAAAAATGTTAAAATTTCAAAAAAGAATAGTATATTTCAGTTAAAATTTAACCATAAACCCCTATAAATCAAAGACCTTTTTTAATTAACCAAAAATTTATTCAAAATTAATATGCATGCATAGTATTTTTTGATTATATTTGAAATCGATATAGTTACCTATGAAAGACAAAACAATAGATTATATTTTGAGAGCTACATGGCAGGCTGTTTCAAGAATGTATAACGAAGAAGCGGCAAAATACGATGCTACAATGGCAACGGGATTTGCTCTTTTAAGTATGGACAAGGAAGAAGGAACTCCATCAACCGCTTTAGGACCAAGAATGGGTATGGAAGCCACAAGCCTGACCAGAACATTAAAATCTATGGAAGACAAAGGTTTGATTGTTCGCAAAAAAAATCCAAGCGACGGTCGTGGTGTTTTAATATACCTAACCGAATTTGGAAAAGAAAAAAGAGATTTATCTAAAAATACAGTCCTGAAGTTTAATGAGACCGTTAGAAAACATGTTTCTGATGAAAAACTGAAACACTTTATTGAAGTTTCGGAAATCATTAATGAATTAATTCATGACAAAAACATATTTAATCAAACAGAAAATATAGAAAATGAATAGCATTTGCTACTACAGGAAATGATTCAGATTCTGCAATAAAAACAAATTAACTCATTATGAAACGCACAATTAAAAAAGTTGCTGTAATTGGATCCGGAATTATGGGTTCAGGAATAGCTTGCCATTTTGCCAATATTGGTGTTGAAGTTTTACTTCTTGACATCGTACCGCGCGAATTGACCGAGGCTGAAGCTAAAAAAGGATTAACTCTTGAAAGTAAAGCTGTTCGCAACCGAGTGGTAAATGAGCACTTGGCGAATTCATTAAAATCGAAACCATCTCCTATTTACAGTCAAAAATTTGCAAACCGAATCACAACTGGAAATACGACAGACGATATGGCAAAAATTGCTAATGTTGACTGGATTATCGAGGTTGTAGTTGAACGTTTAGATATTAAGAAATTAGTTTTTGAACAAATCGAAAAATTCCGTAAACCGGGAACTTTGGTTACTTCTAATACTTCTGGTATTCCAATTCACTTTATGAGTGAAGGAAGAAGCGAAGATTTCCAACAACACTTCTGCGGAACACACTTTTTTAACCCTGCGCGTTACTTAAAATTATTTGAAATTATTCCTGGTCCAAAAACTTCAACTGAAGTATTGGATTTCTTAAACGAATACGGATCTAAATTCTTAGGAAAAACTTCGGTTGTTGCTAAAGATACTCCGGCGTTTATTGGAAACAGAATTGGTATTTACGGAATCCAGAGTTTATTCCATTTAGTAAAAGAAATGGGATTAACAATTGAAGAAGTTGATAAATTGACTGGTCCGGTAATTGGTCGTCCAAAATCGGCTACATTCCGTACGGTTGATGTTGTTGGTTTGGATACTTTGGTACACGTTGCCAACGGTATTTATGAAAACTGCCCGAACGACGAACAACACGAATTGTTCAAACTTCCTGATTTCATCAACAAAATGATGGAAAACAATTGGCTAGGAAGCAAAACTGGACAAGGTTTTTATAAAAAAGTAGATAAAGATATTCTTTCTCTTGACTTAAATACATTAGAATACCGCGCTGCAAAAAAAGCAAATTTTGCTACGCTTGAACTAACAAAAACTATCGATAAACCAATCAATCGTTTTAAAGTTTTAGTAAAAGGAACAGACAAAGCGGGAGAATTCTACCGTAAGAGTTTCGCTGGAATGTTTGCTTATGTGTCAAACAGAATTCCTGAAATCTCAGACGAATTATACAAAATTGATGATGCTATGAAAGCTGGTTTTGGATGGGAAAATGGTCCATTCGAAATCTGGGATGCCATTGGTGTTGCCAAAGGAATTGAAATCATGAAAGCTGAAGGTCTTGAACCAGCTGCATGGGTTACTGAAATGCTGGTTTCTGGAAGCGACAGTTTCTATACTGTAAAAGAAGGAGCGACTTATTTCTATAATATTCCAACAAAATCACAAGTAAAAGTTCCTGGACAAGATTCATTCATTATCCTAAACAACATTCGCGAAAGCAAAAAAGTTTGGAGCAATAGTGGTGCAATCATTCAGGATTTAGGAGACGGAATTTTGAACTTAGAATTCCAATCTAAAATGAATACTATTGGCGGCGATGTTCTTCAAGCTATCAATAAAGCAATCGACTTATCTGAAAAAGAATATCAAGGTTTAGTTATTGGTAACCAAGCAGCGAATTTCTCTGTTGGAGCTAATATCGGAATGATTTTCATGATGGCAGTTGAGCAGGAATACGACGAATTGAACATGGCGATCAAATTGTTCCAGGACACAATGATGCGCGTTCGTTATTCTTCGATTCCAGTTGTGGTTGCGCCTCACGGAATGACTTTTGGTGGTGGATGCGAAATGAGCTTACACGCTGATAAAGTGGTTGCTGCTGCAGAAACTTATATGGGATTAGTTGAATTTGGTGTTGGTGTACTTCCTGGTGGTGGTGGATCTAAAGAAATGGCTTTAAGAGCTTCAGATTTATTCCGCAAAAACGATGTGGAATTAAACGTTCTTCAAGAGTATTTCTTAACAATCGCCATGGCTAAAGTTTCGACTTCTGGTTATGAAGCTTTTGATACTGGACTTCTTCAACACGGGAAAGATGTTATTGTGGTAAACAAAGATCGTCAGATCGCTGAAGCTAAAAAACATGCTTTGTTAATGGCTGAAGCTGGTTATACACAACCAATCAGAAGAACTGATGTGAAAGTATTAGGAAAACAAGCTCTTGGAATGTTCTTAGTAGGAACAGATCAAATGGAAGCTGGAAAATACATTTCTGAGCACGACAAGAAAATCGCTAACAAACTGGCTTACGTAATGGCTGGTGGTGATTTATCTGAAGCGACTTTAGTATCTGAGCAATATTTATTAGATATCGAACGTGAAGCTTTCTTATCTCTTTGTACTGAGCGTAAGACTTTAGAAAGAATTCAATATATGTTAACTAAAGGAAAACCACTTAGAAATTAGAAAATAGAAGAAAGAGAATAGAATATAGATTTAAGACTTTGTAAAGTCTATTTTCTATACTCTATCTTCTATACTCTTAAAAAATAGAATAAAGAGAAAAGAATATAGATTTTGAGGACAAAGTAATAGTCTATTTTCTATGATCTATTTTCTATAATCTTAAAAAACAAAACAAATGAAAACAGCATATATAGTAAAAGCATATAGAACAGCAGTTGGAAAAGCTCCAAAAGGTGTTTTTAGATTTAAAAGACCTGATGAATTAGCAGCGGAAACTATTCAGTTTATGATGGACGAACTGCCTAATTTTGACAAAAAACGTATCGATGACGTTATGGTAGGAAATGCCATGCCGGAAGCGGAACAAGGACTTAACGTTGGACGTTTGATCTCATTAATGGGATTAAAAGTAGAAGACGTTCCTGGAGTTACAGTAAACCGTTATTGTGCATCTGGATTAGAAACTATCGGGATGGCAACTGCTAAAATCCAATCAGGAATGGCAGATTGTATCATTGCGGGTGGTGCAGAAAGTATGAGTTTTATTCCGATGGGAGGTTACAAACCAACTCCGGATTATAAAGTTGCTGCTGCAGGTCACGAAGATTATTATTGGGGAATGGGTTTAACTGCTGAAGCGGTTGCTAACCAATATAAAATCTCTAGAGAAGATCAGGATGAGTTTGCTTACAACTCTCACATGAAAGCCTTGAAAGCACAGGCAGAAGGAAAATTTGACAAACAAATCGTTCCGATTACTGTTGAGCAGACTTTCATTAATGAAAACGGTAAAAAAGAAACAAAATCATACGTTGTAAATAAAGACGAAGGACCAAGAGCAGGAACTACTAAAGAAGCTTTAGCAGGTTTAAGACCAGTTTTTGCTGCTGACGGAAGTGTAACTGCAGGTAACTCTTCTCAAATGAGTGACGGTGCTGCTTTTGTTTTAATCATGAGTGAAGAAATGGTAAAAGAATTAAACCTTGAGCCAATTGCAAGACTTGTAAACTTTGCTTCTTCTGGTGTTGAGCCAAGAATTATGGGTATCGGTCCTGTAAAAGCAATTCCGAAAGCTTTAAAACAAGCGGGATTAACATTAAACGATATCGAGTTAATTGAATTAAACGAGGCTTTTGCTTCACAAGCTTTAGCAGTTACTCGTGAGTTAAACATTAATCCAGAAATCGTAAACGTAAACGGTGGAGCTATCTCTTTAGGACACCCTCTGGGTTGTACAGGAGCTAAACTTTCTGTTCAGTTATTCGACGAAATGAAACGCAGAGGTAACAAATACGGAATCGTGAGTATGTGTGTGGGAACTGGACAAGGTTCTGCGGGGATTTACGAGGTTCTTTAAAATAGAGAATAGAATATAGAATAAAGAGAATAGATGTTTTTCTTTGAGAATAAGGATATATACTTTTTGGAATAATAAAATGTTTTAAAAGGCAAATAAAAATAGTATTAATCTTACTTTTTTATTATAATTTCTTAAATTGACTCAAAAAAACATGAGACATAATTATAAGAACTTAAAGATTTGGAAGATCGGAATTGCAATTGCTAATGAAATTTCAGATATATTAATAGAATTTCCAAAACACGAACGATACGATTTGATTTCTCAAATAAGCAGATGTTCGGTTTCGATGCCTAGTAATATTGCCGAAGGATCTTCAAGAACTGATAAGTCTTTCAGTCACTTTTTAGACATTTCTCTTGGTTCTTCATTTGAACTAATTACACAATTATTGATTGCTAAACATAGAAAATATATAAACGAGATACAATTTAACCAATTAGAAATTAAAATAGAAGAATTCCAAAGAATGACAATGGGTTTTCAAAACGGACTAAAGTAAAAGTCTATTTTCTATACTCTATATTCTATTTTCTTTCATAAAAAAACAAAAACAAAATGGCAGATACAATCGAAAAAAACGTGACTCGTGGTGGTCAGTTTTTAGTTAAAGAAACAAAATGCGAAGATATCTTTACACCAGAAGATTTCTCTGAAGAGCAGTTAATGATGCGTGACTCTGTAAAAGAGTTCGTTGACAAAGAATTATGGGCGCATAAAGATCGTTTCGAAAAGAAAGATTATGCTTACACAGAATCATCTATGCGTAAAGCTGGTGAACTAGGACTTCTTGGAGTTGCAGTTCCAGAAGAATACGGCGGATTAGGAATGGGATTCGTATCTACAATGTTAGTTTGTGACTACATTTCTGGAGCAACTGGATCTTTCTCAACTGCTTTTGGTGCACACACAGGAATTGGAACTATGCCAATTACACTTTACGGTACTGAAGAACAAAAGAAAAAATACGTTCCGAAATTGGCTTCTGGAGAATGGTTTGGAGCTTATTGCTTAACTGAACCAGGCGCAGGATCTGATGCAAACTCAGGAAAAACTAAAGCAGTTTTATCTGAAGATGGAAAATACTACTCTATTACAGGACAAAAAATGTGGATTTCGAATGCAGGTTTCTGTAGCGTTTTCATCGTTTTTGCTCGTATTGGAGATGATAAGAACATTACAGGTTTCATCGTAGAAAACGATCCTTCAAACGGAATTTCTATGAATGAAGAAGAGCATAAATTAGGAATCCGTGCTTCTTCTACTCGTCAGGTTTTCTTCAACGATACAAAAGTACCGGTTGAAAACATGTTGTCTGAAAGAGGAAACGGTTTCAAAATCGCAATGAATGCTTTGAACGTTGGTCGTATTAAATTGGCTGCAGCTTGTTTAGATGCTCAAAGAAGAGTTACTTCTGGAGCTGTAAAATATGCTAACGAAAGAATCCAGTTCAATACTTCTATTTCATCTTTTGGGGCTATCCGTTCTAAATTAGCTGAAATGGCAACTAACGCTTACGCTGGAGAAAGTGCTTCTTACCGTGCTGCAAAAGACATTGAAGACAGAATCGCAGCTCGTGAAGCTGAAGGAACTAGCCACCAAGAAGCAGAATTGAAAGGTGTTGAAGAATATGCTATCGAGTGTTCTATCTTGAAAGTAGCTGTTTCTGAAGATGTTCAATCTTGTTCTGACGAAGGTATTCAGATTTTTGGTGGAATGGGATTCTCTGAAGACACTCCAATGGAAAGTGCCTGGAGAGATGCTCGTATCGCTCGTATCTACGAAGGAACAAACGAAATCAACAGAATGCTTTCTGTAGGTATGTTGATCAAAAAAGCAATGAAAGGACACGTTGATTTACTTGGACCAGCAATGAAAGTTCAGGAAGAATTAATGGGAATTCCATCTTTTGATACTCCGGATTTCTCTGAATTATTTGCAGAAGAAAAAGGAATCATTGCTAACTTGAAAAAAGTTTTCTTAATGGTTGCAGGAAGTGCTGTTCAAAAATACGGTCCTGAATTAGATGCTCACCAACAATTATTAATGGCTGCATCTGATATCTTAATCGAAATTTACATGGCTGAAAGTACGATTCTTAGAACTGAGAAATTAGCTAAAACTCAAGGTGAAGATAAAGTTCAGGAGCAAATTGCTATGGCAAAATTATACTTATACAAAGCAGTAGATATTGTAAACTTAAGAGGAAAAGAAGGAATTGCTTCTTTCGCTGAAGGTGACGAACAACGTATGATGTTAATGGGATTAAAACGTTTTACAAAATACACAAACTTGCCAAACGTAGTGGCATTGAGAGAAAAAATCGCAGCAAAATTAGTAGCAGAAGATACATACTGCTTCTAATGTAAAAATAGTTTTTAGCTTTTAATTTGTTATAAACCCGCACAAGTCCGAAACTGTGCGGGTTTATTTTTTTGCTCTGTTTTTGGGAATATAGAAAAGGTATTACGCAATATTTTTGCAGGTATTTGCAAAATTTTCGTTAAAATTTACATTTTAAGCAGGACAAAATAGTTATGTATCGATTGCATTACTTTATATTTAACCTTCAAAAAACTAAAAACAACTAAAACTATGAAACAAATCAGTCTGATTGCCTTATTTTTATTGTGCTTCTGTACTACAAATACATTTGCTCAGAAAAATAAAAAAATGGATATCATCGCTTATTACACAGGTGATGATAAGTTAATTAACGAATACGAAGTCAATAAACTAAATCAAATCATCTTTAGTTTTTGTCATTTAAAAAATGGAAAACTAAATGTTGATTCTGCTAAAGATTCAATCACGATTAAACATCTGGTTTCTTTAAAAGCTAAAAACCCACAATTAAAAATTGTTTTATCACTTGGTGGCTGGGGTGGTTGCGAACCTTGTTCAGCAGCATTCTCTACAGCTGAAGGAAGATTGACTTTTGCAAAATCTGTAAAAGAAGTAAGTGATTATTTTAAGGTTGATGGTTTAGATCTGGATTGGGAATATCCTTCTATCGAAGGATTGCCAGGCCAC
Source organism: Flavobacterium sp. N2038 (assembly GCF_025947185.1). Lineage (NCBI taxonomy): Bacteria > Pseudomonadati > Bacteroidota > Flavobacteriia > Flavobacteriales > Flavobacteriaceae > Flavobacterium > Flavobacterium sp. N2038. The sequence continues at coordinate 1,989,426 of NZ_CP110001.1, read as the reverse complement.
TTATATCAGGCAGCAGACAAACAAAACTTTACAGAACTCCTTAAAATTTTGCGTTCAACATTAGGAAAAAAATACGAACTAAGTTTTGCAGCTGGAGGTTTTCAAAAATGTCTGGATGAATCTATAGACTGGAAAGCTGTTGCTCCTTATGTAAACCGCATCAATATTATGAGTTACGATTTAGTAAACGGTTATTCTAAAGTAACTGGACATCATACTCCATTATACAGCACAAATCCAAAAGAAGAATCTACAGACAGAGCTGTTACTTACTTGCTAAAACTTGGAGTTCCAGCAGACAAATTAGTTATCGGAGGAGCATTTTATACCAGAACATGGAAAAATGTTGCTAATGTAAACAATGGTCTTTATCAATCTGGAGAACATATTCAAGGTGTTGATTTTAAAAACTTCTCCACTTATTATACTGAAGCTAACGGATGGAAATATTTTTGGGATGATAAAGCTAAAGCGCCTTACTGGTACAATGAAAAAGAAAAAACATTTGCAACAGGAGACGATTTAACCTCAATAAAAGCAAAAGCTGAATATGCAAAAGCCAAAAAATTAGGCGGAATTATGTTCTGGGAACTTCCTCTGGATAAAACCCGAGACGGAATGGTGAATGCTATTTATGAAGTTAAAAACAAATAAGTAAAAAAACAACCTGAAGAACTTTTTTTCAGGTTGTTTTTTTTGTAGTATTTTTGATATGACTCTAAAAACCAAAACATTATGACATTTTATAATAAAACGCGTTATGTTTTTTTAAATCTAAAGAATACTACACAAAAATTGACCTTAAAAGTCTTTATCTTCATATGTCTTCTACATAATTTCACTATCCGTTCACAATCAGATTTGACTAAAGATTCTATTAGCTTAAAAAAAGATAAAATAGAAAATTTACTAAAATTGGATGAGAACAAAAGCAAGGATCTTTTTAAAGAAAATCAAACACATAGGGAGCGCGCTTTATTATTTGATGCAATTGCAAAAAATATCCAAAGTGCTGATCTTATACTAAAAACCGGAATTGATTATAAAGGTTTTACTTCAGAATTAGACTATGTCATTAAACTAAAAAAAACGGCAATTGATGGTATAATCAAAAATAAAAATGATTTTCAAACTCTGAGAAATATCACGGTTACTTCTGTTATGCTAAAAGAATTGCAAACAAGAGTAGATCTTCAACTTGAAAAAATTCAGAAAAACAATTTAGAGCTCAGTCAAATTCAAAGTAAAATTGATTCATTAACCATAAAAAAAGCTCTTTTTATACTTCCAAAGGATTCTTTAAGAAAATCGTTGTATTATGAACGTTATTCTGAAATGAATTCTCAGGTCAAAAAGCTAAATGTAAGATTCAAAAACGCAATAGACAGCATTAGTAAACTGCAGATACTTGCCAGTAAATTTAAATATAATTTACAAAATGATATACTAGAAACTGACAACATTAGAAAAAATGAATTTGAGAATCTGCTTCATTCCGACGGTCAGGTTTTTAAGGCCAGCTCTAATAAAATGTCTTTTTATGATTCCTTTTTTTATTCCTTTTTTAAAGAATTTGTCATTTTAGCCTTCTTTATATCAAACCATTTCAACACTCTCATCCTAATGTTATTGCTTGCAATCGCATTGATTATTTATCTTTTGTTTCTCAAAAACAAATACAAACACGAGGGGCTCTACAATCAGATCGAGTTTTCTAAACGCATTTTTAAACACCCAATAGCCTGTGCCATATTAATTTCTTTTACAATATTTAATTTTTTCTTTGTTTATCCTCCTTTTGCATTTACGGCCTTGATTTGGCTTATTTCAATTATTGCCCTCAATGTAGTCAATAAAGAATATTTCAATGTCAAGGATAAATTTATATGGAGAACCTTTGTTTTGCTAATCCTGTTTACTTTATACGACAATAATATTTTGATACATTCGGTCAAGGAGGTTTTTCTAATTCTAATTTTAGCCATTGTATCGGCCGGATTTAGTTTTTATAATTTAAAAAAGAATAAAAAATTTCTAAATCCTCTTTTTAAATACAGCTTATATACATTAATAGTATTTGAAATCGCTTCTGTTCTATTTATCTTAATTGGCCAAAATTATAACTTAGGAAAATTGTTGATGGTAAACGGGATAATAACGGTATTAATGTATTATCTGTTTTCAAACGCATACCGCTTACTGACTGATATTATAAATTATTCGAATTTTATACGAGAAAGAAATGAAGAAAATCAGCTAGCTATAAATGAACTTGAACAAATCAGTTTTAAAAAAACTCATAATGCATTATTTATCATATGCTGGATCATAACGGTAGGAAAAAATTCTTATTTTTTTCATACTCTGCTCGACCCAGTAATTGATTTTTTCTATGAACGCAGAACCATAGGTGATATTAATTACTCTTACGATAGTATAGTGGTTTTCTTTTTTATCATTTTCATTTCTGTAATTATAGCCAAAATTGTTGCCTTTTTCACAAACAGTTCAATCCGAACTTCTGACACAAACAAAAAAAACAAATTAGGAAGCTGGTTAATATTAATTCAGATTGCCATTTTTAGCATCGGAATTAGTCTTGCCTTTATATCTTCGGGCATTCCTGTTGACCGCCTGACAATCATTATTAGTGCCTTAGGAGTCGGAATCGGATTTGGTCTTCAAACATTGGTAAACAATTTAGTAAGTGGTCTTATAATTGCTTTTGAAAAACCTGTTAATATTGATGACACTATAGATATTGGAGGTCAAACCGTGAAAATGAAATCGATTGGAATCCGAAGCAGTGTAGTAGCCACTTTTGACGGAGCTGATGTTATTATACCAAATGGCGATTTGTTAAGCCAGCACTTAACAAACTGGACTCTGTCAAATAATAAAAAACGAACCGATATTGCTATTGGTGTGGCATATGGCTCTAATCTCCAAGAAGTAAAAGCCTTACTAGAGGAAACCCTTAAAAATCATTCTTTAGTTTTACAGAATCCGCCGCCCATTATTTGGTTTAAAGAATTTAACTCCAGTTCAATTGATATTATAATTAAATTTTGGGTAAATCATATCAGTATGGCAAATGATGTAAAAAGTGATTTAATAATTTCGATTGATAAAACTTTTAGGGATAACCATATCGAAATTCCATTTCCTCAGCAGGACATTTACATCAAACAAATCAATTCTAAAGAATCAGAAACTCAATCTGATATTTCTTAAATAAAAAAACGGCAGTCATCTTAATAGATCACTGCCGTTTTTTATTCTATTAAGGAACAGTTTATTGAACTTTTGTCTTGTCTAATTCTCCAATAAATGGAATCGCCTCTAAAATCTCTCCTTTTATAATCGTTTGAAGATAAACTTCAAGCTGGATAAATTTTGCCGCATTTATTGATCCAATTGCCTTTTTTGCCTGATTATATGTTTTTTCATATAACTTTTCATAAGCAATATGGTTTTTTAAAGTTGCTTTGGCTAATTCATCTGCTTTTGCATCTGTTAAGGTTGCATAATTTGCAGCATAGTCATTAAGCAGCTGAAACTTAGTTCGTCCTAATGCTTTGCGCTCGGTTTCGTAATTATCATAAACCTTTGTAAAAGCTGTTGCTTGTGCATCAGACAGATTCATGTACTGCGTTACCAACTCACTTTTTGATTTTCCGTAAACACTTTGCAAAACATCCACGTCCTCTTTAAAAGCAGACTGAGCATTAACTGAAAATGAGGCAAAAGCCATAATAAGAATAAGACTTAATTTTTTCATAGTTTTGATTTTTAGATTTGTTTTTAGATAATTACACATTCTCAAATATACTGATTTTAAGCATTTTAAACTACACTTACTGACTTTAAAAAAACGAGTATTGATATACTGCAGACAAAGCATAGTAATTCAAACCATTGTTTGTGTAAGCCCCAACATGATATTGCAATTTTATTGATTGGCCTTTACCAACCGGTGTCGAAAAAGTTCCTCCTACCCGCCAATTATCAATCTCACTAGCTTCAGATACACCATCTACAATTGTTTTACCACCAAAAAACCAATTGGTATTAAAACCAACCCACATGTTATTCTTAAAATAATAACTCGCATGTGCCTGTAAGCTATAAGTCGGTTTTTGTTCCATCTTTTTTCCTAAAAAATCATTATTATCGGTGTAGAACCATACACCTCCATACACTTCTGCATAAACATGAGAAAACTTTTTTGAAATACCAATCTCGGGTTTTATTCCCCAGCGATTTGTACCAATATTAACCCGTTTGTCTCCATAATATCTTCCGGTGGGAACTGAAGTTACGAGACTAACCCCTAAAATTGTTTTTTGCTCAAAACTCCTGAAATTCGTTTTATCAAGCGCAGGCGATCCCAGTAAGTTGATTCCAAAACGGACTTTCATATCTGCAAAACCAGTTCTTGAACCTGTAACCATTGCACCATTTACCATTGCAGAACCATCCATAAAGGTAAAAGGAAGAGAAACTTGCACACGCGCCAATTTGTTGGCTAACCCAAAAGTTCGCACATAACTTGCTGCCAGATTATGACTTTGCAGCGTAAAATCGGAAATAGGTAATGACGGATCTGTAAGAACATTTCCATCCATAAATACATAGCCAAATGCAGCAACATTTAGTTTTTTAGGCACATTTGCATATACCCTTGGTTCTAAATCCTGGCTGAAAGCAACATATTTCAGTAAAAAAAACAATAACACATAAAGGTATTTTTTCGGTAAAACTAGAAATGTCTTTTTTGGCATAAATGAGAGGATTGGCGATACAATAACGAAAACTACAACTCTTATTTTTTAACTTCTTCTGTTTTTGGTGCTTCAATTTCACCATCATATGAAATCGGAGCTCTATTATTACTATTAACCGACAGAGATGCTCCTCCATCAGAAAAAATAGTAAATAATAAATCATATACATCATCTTTACCTCTAACCGAAGCTTTTAAAATGTAGCTCTTTTTCTTTTTCTCCACTTTTATATTTTCAGGTACGCCTTCAAATTTAATTCCTCCATCACCTCCGTAAGCCACATTATAAGCACGTCCAAAAAAAGGAAGATCACAAGTTGTTTTTTCCAGACTAAACTTCAAAAAATACGTATTGTAATCTAAGTGAAGAAGTCTGCCTCCCAGCGGAGTTGCCTTTTGTGCTTCAAAAACGAAATTTTTACTGTCTATTAATGCTTCTATTTCTTTTTGCTTTTGCTGTTGTTGTTCGGCTTTAAGTTCTTTTTTAGACTTTTCCTGTCCAAGAGCCGGAAAATTCAAAAACCAAAATAACACTAATAAAATAGATAGTTTAGCTGACATAACTTATAAATTTAATAGAGTTAAGTAACAATGATTTTATTTTTTGGTAAATCGCATCGTGGCAATATCCCCGGAAATAAAATTTAAGGTTTTTCCATCATCGGTAATATCATACGACGTTACTCGTTGTAAAGTATTCATAAAAACCTGCTCCCCTTTCCCATCCATACACATCATTTTGGTAACAGCCATTGGTTGAGTAAAATCTATTTTATTATCTGTTAAACTCAATTTTCCATTAAATGAATTACAACCATTGTTTCCGGAAACATGATTTTCTTTTACATTAAAATTAATGGCCGGTTTCTTATTTGGAAATAACGCATCAAAATCAGCTGTGGGCTCTGCGATATAATTTAACTCCCAATTGCCTTCTAATTTTGAAAGCGAATCATCTTTTTTGCATTTACAGGAAATTACTATGCAACTAAAAAAAACAAGTATAAAAAAATTCTTCATCATAATGTTAAGTATTAAAAATTAATGAATTAGAAAACTCTATTTGGGAAATTTTTCGTTAAAAACGTATACGAATTTAAGCAATATTTTTGTGTTCTCGCCTCTAAATCAGATTAAATTGCAGGCAATAGTTTTAGATTTATTTAACTTTTAGTGTCTCTTATATCGGCTTTTTTATGTTAAATTTACTTAATCTTTAATTTAAAAGCCTCACATATGAAAAAAGCAATTGTTTCTTTCGCTATAATTACAGCCTTAATTATTGGCTGTAAGACCAGTACCAAATCAAATGATGCCAAAACTTTAACCGTAAATTTAGAGCCAAAAAGCAACAGTACTGTTAGCGGAACGGCAACTTTTACAGAGAAAAATGGAAAAGTAACATTTGTTGCAAAAGTAGCTGGTTTGCAACCCGGAGTTCATGCGATTCACATTCATGAAAAATCTGATTGTTCTGCAGCAGACGGAAGTTCTGCTGGAGGACACTGGAATCCAACCTTTAAAAAACACGGAAAATGGGGAGTTGCTGAATATCACAAAGGAGATATTGGAAACTTTACTGCTGATGCAAAAGGTAACGGAACTATAACTTTAACCACAGACGAATGGTGTGTTGGTTGTGGAGATGAAACTAAAGACGTTCTTGGAAAAGGTCTGATTGTACATCAGGGAACAGATGATTTTACCACTCAGCCAACAGGAAATGCCGGCGGAAGAGTAGCCTGTGCAGGAATCATCAAATAAAAAATCATATTTTAACCACTATTTTTCACAAAATTTAGTGGTTATTTTATTTAAAGTGAATTCTAAACAAGAAAAAAAAGTAGCTTTGTAGCCTCAAATTAAAGTTAATGATTAACGCATCGGCATCAGGCTGGATAGATAAGTTTTTTAGCGAGCAAAAGTATTCAGAAGCAATTCCTTTTGAAACTGCAGATTCGTTCTATTATAAAGTGAGAGAAACCGGATTCATTTACGGTCATATCATTGCAATTGATTCACAAATTCCAATTCCGATAAAAGGCTGGTTTAAAACCGAAATTTCTAAAGTTGCCTTATTAAATACCTTATACCATGTTTTTTGTTTAGAAAAAAGAAATTCTGAACCCAATAACTTTATTTCAGAAGTCTTAAAATTCTATAAAGAAATGAATCCTGAAGGATTTAGTTTATTTAAAATTTTACTTCCAAAAGACACTCCTTCTCTTTCATTAGAAAATATCATTGACCAGAGAGTTCAGACTAATGACAGTATTATTAGTAAAAACTTTTCTCATTTGGTGACTAATGCTTTATTATTTATTGACGTTTTAGCATTTAGGCAGTATTTAGAACATGGTCATATTCCTGAAAAATATTTAAAACGAATTGAAGAAACCGTTCTTGGTATTGTTGGTTTGGCATTAAAAACCAAAACCATAAAATCACAGCACGATGATTTATTAATAAAACTATTTGAAGCTTCAATACGCTATTCTAAATTTTCTAAGGTTACTGTTGAAACTTTAGAAACATTACAACTAGAACATTTTAGCAATAAATTAGAACAATATTATTTAATAGATATGGCAGGAATGGCTCTATGGAGCGATGGTGTTGTAGAAAATGAAGAGGCTTATTTTTTATATTCACTAGGTTCTATGATGCATGTCACTGATGAATTTGTAGCCAAAAGTATTGCAACGACAAATGATTTTATAACTACTCATAAAAAGAAAATTCCGTACTTTAACTATTCCAATCCGGTGAAACACTTTTATGATCAAATGACCCACACGGTTGTAAAACTGATCATAAGAAACAAAAACAGACTGGTAAAAGAAATTGTTCAGAGTAAAGAATTAATGGTTCTTTTGGCTTATTCTACTACCAGAGATCTGGATGCCAAAGAAAAGAAAAAAGTAAAAAAACAGCTTTTGGATATTTGCAAAACAATTCCGTCGCTGACTATATTTTTACTTCCGGGCGGCAGTTTATTATTGCCTATACTCATAAAGTTTATCCCAACGATGTTACCATCCGCTTTTAACGAAAATCTGGATGAAAATGAATAAAAAAAATCGCCTTAATTAAAGGCGATTTTTTATTTCTATTATAAATCTAACTGATAAACTGAATCTAATTCATCGTTCGAACTAATTGTTACATTTAAATCGGTTACAAAACCAGAATTTAAACCGTAAACCCAACCGTGCAGCATTAGGTCCTGTCCATTTTTCCAGGCTCCCTGAACGATTGAAGTTTTAGCCAAATTGTAAACTTGCTCTTTAGCATTAATTTCAACAAAGGCGTTAAAACGCTCTGTTTCGTCCTCAATTGAATTTAAATATTTATCATGCAAACGGTACTCATCTTTAATGTGACGAATCCAGTTGTCGATAATTCCAACAGATTGATTCCCCATTGCTGCTTTTACACCACCACAACCGTAATGTCCGCAAACAATAATATGTTTAATTTTTAAAACATTTACCGCATAATCCAAAACGCTTAGCATATTCATATCAGAATGTACTACCATATTTGCAATATTTCTGTGAACAAAAACTTCTCCAGGTTTTGCACCAACAATTTCGTTTGCAGGAACACGACTGTCAGAGCATCCAATCCATAATAATGGTGGCTGTTGTCCTTTTGCCAAATCAGCAAAATAATTAGGATCTTTTGCTAATGAAGTTTCTACCCACTTTTTATTGTTTTCTAATAACTGCTTATAAAATTCTTTCATTTTTTTGTTTTTTGAATAGTATTTCTATGTATTTAGACCTATCAAATAGATTACTGTAAAGTTACCCAAATTTTGACAGTCCACACGTTATAGAAATAGTATAATTTATTTATTTTTTAAAACTCTTCTTTTAATGTTTCTTTTTTCACCAAAGCCCTTTTGGAAACATCATAATAATGCTCGATAGTAACATGATTATTATTTTCGGGAGTATTCTCTAAATCGTATGCTTCTTTAAAACCTTTAAGTTTCACTTTAATATTATCATCAATAGCACGAGTTTCTTTAAACTCGCGAATTAAATCCAAAACATCATGAGCAATATACTCTGTATCATGAGCATTGATAATCACTTTTGAGTTCTCTGGAATTTCGTTCAAAGTTTGCTTGATAGCCGCTTTATTCAAAAACGAAACTTCTTGTGCCAGATCAATATGAATAATGTCTCCATCTTCGTATTCTTCCTTTTTAAAGTTGTAAGCGCGTTTTAAATTTCCTCTTAAAACAAAAATAATACTTATGATAATACCCAACGCAACACCTTTTAGCAAATCTGTTGCAACAACAAAGACCAAAGTTGCAATAAAAGGAATAAATTGATATTTACCCTTTTCCCAGAAATGCATAAAAGTTGCTGGTTTGGCTAATTTATAACCTACTAAAATTAAAACGGTTGCTAATGTTGCCAACGGAATCTTGTTCAAAATGGCCGGAACAGATAAAACACTGATTAACAAAAGTACACCGTGAATAATCGCTGACATTTTAGATTTTGCACCAGCATTATTATTTGCTGATGATCTTACCACAACAGATGTCATTGGTAAACCTCCTAAAAGCGAACTTATTATATTTCCAATACCTTGTGCTCTAAGCTCAACATTTGTATCAGTATAACGCTTTTGAACATCCATTCTGTCTGAAGCTTCAATACACAAAAGTGTTTCAATAGAAGCAACTATAGCAATTGTAACTGCAACAACCCAAACCTGAGGATTTGTAACTGCCGAAAAATTTGGCGTAACAATGATTGCTTTAAATTCATCAAAAGATTTTGGAACCGGTAAGGAAACCAAATGCTCATTTGCAATTGCCAAAGAACTTCCTGTTGAAACAAAAAACTCATTAAGCAATACACCCACTATAACAGCCACAAGAGCTCCGGGTACCAGTTTTAATTTCTTTAAAAAAGAAACTTTATCCCAGGAAATTAATATTACCAACGAAACTAATGAAACAACAACAGCTCCAAGCTGAATATGATTTAAGATATCAAACAAGAACGAAAAAGAGTTGCTGCCATCATTTTGAATAAACGCCTGATCTCCTTCAAAATCAGCATCATACCCAAAAGCGTGCGGTATTTGTTTCAGAATGATAATAATTCCGATACCTGCAAGCATTCCCTCAATAACATTAGTTGGAAAATAATTAGAGATACTTCCGGCTTTTAAAAACCCTAACGCCAATTGAATTAATCCTGCAATAAATACTGACAGTAAAAACACATCAAAAGCACCAAAATCGGTAATTGCTGTTAATATAATTGCTGTTAATCCGGCAGCTGGTCCGGAAACACTAATATGCGACTGGCTCAGATATCCAACTACTATACCACCAACAACACCCGCAATAATTCCAGAAAATAACGGCGCTCCAGATGCCATTGCAATACCTAAACACAATGGAAGAGCCACCAAGAAAACCACTAAACCTGAAGCAAAATCAGATTTAAGGTTAGCAAAAAGATTGATTTTTTTTGTCATAACACAATACTAAAAAAATTATTCATTAAAGAGTAACCGCACTTATTCAAAATGCAGTTCAGGTTCAAAATAATCGGAAGTATTATGCCAAGTTGGGAGGGGGAGCAAATATGCTTGGAGAAATATTGTCCAGTTTTACAATATTTTCAGACACTATAGTCTTTTTTTCAATATAAACGGGCATTATTACTTCATGTTGAAGTATTGCCGGATAAACAGCTGCCTTAAGTTCTTTATGCGAGTGCTCCTCTTCAGAAAAACTGAAAAATATAGACGTATCACTGTTTTTCTTAATCAACGTTACAATGGTAGGCGTCGATAAGAAAGCAATGAATATGAATAATAATATGCGGGCAACTAATTTCATTGAGGCAAAAATAGCGTTAAACAAATAAAATCAAAGCGTGAAGCAAAAAATTTTATAGAAATTTAACATAAATAAAAAAGCAGAATTATCTAAAACGACAATTCTGCTTTTAATTCTTTCATAGACAAAACATTAAAGCTCTTCTTCAAGCCATGCATTCATCATCCAAATTGTTTTTTCCTGCTCTGCAATGAAGTCACTCATCATAGAATTTGTTCCTTCATCATTGATTTCGGCAGATTGATTCAGTATTTCTCTCTCAATTTTTAACAAATCTGATAATGAATTCACAATCAAATGAACTGCTTTTTCGTCATTTGAAATATTTTTTCCAACAGCTAATTTGTTGTTTTTGATATAATCTTCAAACGTATGTAATGGAGTTCCTCCTATTGTTAAAACTCTTTCGGCTATCATATCTATTTTTAATTGAGCATCTGTGTATAATTCTTCAAATTTCACGTGTAAATCAAAGAAACGTTTTCCACGAATATTCCAGTGAATTCCTCTCAAATTTTGATAATATACTTGAAAATTAGACAATAAAACATTTAATTCTTTTACTAATAACTCTGATTCTTTTACAGGTAATCCTAAAATATTTGTTTTCATAATCTTCTTTTTTATAACTAAGTTTACTACAAATTTAAGGGAACTTCTTCAAAAAAATTATAAAAAAAAATTATATTTTCTTATTTTTGCATCAAAAATTACTATCAAAATGACTATAACACAACTACAATATGTATTAGCAGTTGCCGAACATAAGAATTTTACCCTTGCTGCCGAAAAATGCTTTGTAACGCAGCCAACCTTAAGTATGCAAATTCAGAAAATTGAAGAAGAACTTAATATTTTAATTTTTGATCGAAGCAAAAAACCAATTCAGCTTACTGATATTGGCCAAAAAATTGTAAATCAAGCCAAAAATATCGTAAACGAAGCTGATAGAATTAAAGATATTGTAGAACAACAAAAAGGTTTTATTGGTGGTGAATTCCGTTTGGGTATTATCCCGACCATTATGCCAACGCTTTTACCTATGTTTCTTAATAATTTTATTAAAAAATATCCAAAAGTTAAGCTCTTAATTGAGGAGCTTAATACTGATGAAATTATTGTAAAATTAAAAAATGGTCATCTTGATGCTGCCATTGCCGCAACGCCTCTTGAAGATGAAAAAATCAAGGAAATTGTTCTTTATTTTGAGCCTTTTGTAGCTTATATTCCTGAGCACCACGCCAGTTTTCAGAAAGAAGAAATTGAGGTGACGGATTTAAACCTAAATGAAATTTTACTTTTACAGGACGGGCATTGTTTTAGAGACGGAATTTTAAATTTATGTAAAAACGGGACTGATATCGAACAAAATAATTTTCAGATTCAAAGTGGAAGTTTTGAAACCTTAATTAAATTAGCCGACGAAGGTCTTGGTACAACATTACTTCCGTATTTGCACACCTTAGATCTAAAAGAATCCGATAAACTAAAACTGCGTAATTTTAAGGAACCAAAACCCGCTCGTGAGGTAAGCTTAATCTACCCTAAAAGCGAATTAAAAATGCAAATCATTGATGCATTAAGATCTACAATCTCCGGAGTAGTAAAAGGAGCCATTGTTTTTCAAAATGTTCAAATCATTAGTCCACTACAAAAGAAATAAAATAAAAAAGGAGCCAATTGGCTCCTTTTTTCTATACTTTAATTAGTAGTAGACTTTGTTTTAATTCTGGTTTCTCAATTATAAAATTTAACAACCATTCTTGCAATTGTTCCATTTCATAAGGTAACAGTGTTTTGATAGCTTTTTCTAATTCTTTACAGAAAAGTATCGGATCGAAACTTACTCTCTCAAGTATTGATTTCGTGTAATCAAACATCATTTTTGACATAATAAAATAAGATTTTCGGGGGTTATCTATATTTTTAAACTCGCACCAAATTTAAACAAATATGCTATATAAAGATTATTTTTAACTTATTTTTTTAAAAACTTTATAACCGAATACGTTTTCTTACTGCACATATATCAATGTAGAATTATTCTAAATAGCTAATCTATAACTTTTTAAAAGCTCTAAACATTTCACGTTTTCCGGGAGGGCCTGCCAATTTTTCGACTGTAAATCCAACTGAAATCATACTTCTTTTAACAACTCCCCTTGCAGCATATGTTACTAAAACTCCATTAGGCTTTAAACTATTGTACATTTTTTGAAAAATTTCGGTACTCCATAACTCCGGCTGCACGCGATATCCAAAGGCATCAAAGTAAATCAAATCAAAAATTTCATAATCGTCAATTTCATCAAAAAATTGTTTTCTTTTGGTTAACGAGAAATCCGCACTAATTTCAATTTTCTTATTCCATTCGCTTTCGTGCATTTTTTTAAAAACCGGAGAATAATGTTCCGCTTCCAATTCTGCCACATAATTCATTGCCAAAACCTCTTCTGCATTTACAGGATATGCTTCTACACCAACGTAATCGATTCTTTGCTTTTTTTGTTCTGATTCTAAAAAAGTAATAAAAGCATTTAATCCAGTACCAAAGCCAATTTCTAAAATCGAAACCGGATTTGCCTCAAATAATGACAATCCGTTTTTAATAAATACATGCTTCGCTTCCTGAATTGCTCCGTGTTTTGAATGATAACTCTCATTCCATTCTTCCAAATGAATTGTTGTTGAGCCATCTAGCGTCTTAATTATTTCTCTTTTCACAATTTTTCGAAATTTACAATGGAGATTTACTGATTTCCAGTCCATTTTAGACGCCAAATTTAATCAAAACAAATGCGTAAAGCCTTAAAAAATGACAGTTTTTTCATAAATTCTTTATAAAACTTAGCCAAAATTTTAGGTTTATTATAAGATAAACAAATCTCAATTAAACACAGGAATTAATGCAGTTTTACCAAGTAAATTATATATTTTTCCGTAATTTTGCATTTAAGAAAACCTATTCTTCATCAGATCATTACGTTAGATTTTTATCTGAGTCAGGAATACAAATTAGACAAAAAACACATAATTATGAGTACAACTCAAACAAGCAAAATTGAAATCAGAAAAGCTACTTCTTCTAAGATAAGCTCTGTAGACTTTGAAAACTTAAGCTTTGGTGCTGTATTTACAGACCATTTATTAGAATGTGATTATAAAAACGGACAGTGGCAGACTCCGGTCATTAAGCCATATGCTCCAATTTTAATGGATCCATCTTCAAAAGTCTTCCATTATGGACAAGCCATTTTTGAAGGAATGAAAGCTTATAAAGATGAGAACAATGATGTTTGGTTATTCAGACCTGATGAAAATTATAAACGTTTCAACAATTCTGCTGTACGTATGGCTATGCCAGAAGTTCCGGAAGATGTATTTATGGAAGGTTTAAATGAATTATTAAAGATTGATCAGGAATGGATTCAAAGAGGAAACGGAGCAAGTATGTACATCCGTCCTTTTATGATTGCTACAGGACCAGGAGTTATTGCAAACCCTTCTGACGAATATAAATTCATGATCTTACTTTCTCCTGCAAAATCATATTATGGAGGCGAAGTAAAAGTAATTATTGCAGAGCATTACAGTAGAGCTGCAAATGGCGGAATTGGTGCTGCAAAAGCAGCAGGGAACTATGCTGCACAGTTTTACCCAACTAACTTAGCAAACAAAGACGGTTTCCAACAAGTTATCTGGACTGACGATGCTACACACACTAAACTAGAGGAAGCTGGAACAATGAACGTTTTCTTTAGAATTAATGATACTTTAATGACTGCTCCAACAAGCGAAAGAATTTTGGATGGTATTACCAGAAAAAGTTTAATTGCAATGGCAGAAAAAGAAGGTCTAAATGTTGAAGTTCGTCCGGTTATTGTTTCAGAATTAGTTGAAGCAGCTAAAAACGGATCTTTAAAAGAAATCTTTGGAGCTGGTACTGCAGCAGTTATCAGCGTTATTAAAGGATTCTCATATAAAGGTGAATATTATGAAATGGCTCCAATCGAGAATTCATACGCTTCATTCTTGAAAGAAAAACTAACAAGTCTTCAAAACAAGCTTTCTGAAGATACTTATGGATGGACTGTTAAGGTTCAGTAATTCCAACTAAATTTATAACACAAACCCAACAGGTTTCAAAAACCTGTCGGGTTTTCTATTATAGTAACTTCGAAAAATCGGGTTTAAAATAATTAGGCCCTTTCATTACTTTACCATCTTCACGATATATCGGCTGCCCGTCTTCTCCAAGCTTACTCATATTACTACGTTGAATCTCATCAAAAACAGCTTCAATTTTATCCTGTAAACCATGTTCAATAATAGTTCCGCACAAAATATACATCATATCGCCCAGTGCATCAGCGATTTCAACTAAATCATTATTCTGAACTGCTTCAAGATATTCTTCATTTTCTTCTTTCATCAAATTATAACGAAGCATTTTTTTTGTTGCACCCAAATCAGCAATTGGACTTTGGCTATGACCTATTCTAAAAGCAGTATGAAATTCAGTAACTGCATCAAGTTGTTTCTTCATGATTTTTTATTGATTAAATGAAGTGGCAAATTAGCAACTATTCATATACAATTCTCTAAATTTGTCAAAAATTATTTAAATTATGTTTAGTCAGGGACAATTAATATTTGCAGTTTGTTTTTTTATCGCCTTTGTAATCGTTATGATATTTGCTTATCGAAAAGATCTGGCACTGCACAAAATTTTTTATAAAGGAAATTATAAGGTATTAATTGGCTTTTTACTTTTCATTGTAATTTTGTTTGTGATCAAAATCTTTCTCAAGAGATAAAGTCTCTCTGAATATATTTTTAATAAAAATTACAATTAATATATTTCAAAAACGTTTTCCTAGTCAGGAATACAATTAAATACAATATCTTTATTTTTTGACGCTACTATTACAGCTAGCGATAAAATTTATAACTTTACGACACCAAACCTCCTACTCCAATGAAGATTCTAAAATATTTATTTCTTTTAGCATTATTAAGCCTAGTTGCACTTACTGTTTTTGTTGC
This sequence comes from Flavobacterium sp. N2038, assembly GCF_025947185.1. NCBI lineage: Bacteria > Pseudomonadati > Bacteroidota > Flavobacteriia > Flavobacteriales > Flavobacteriaceae > Flavobacterium > Flavobacterium sp. N2038. The sequence goes on along the minus strand of NZ_CP110001.1, from coordinate 1,973,713 downwards.
TACCCAAAAGGGTATTTTTTCTGTAGAAAGAAGTAAAGTAATCAATTCACCTAGAGCTACTGTGTACAACTATGTAAATGATTTTAGAAATTACGAAGATTTTGAGTCTTGGGCACTTGAAGATCCTTCAATTCAAATGACTTATCCGAATAAAACAAGCGGAAACGGAGCATCTTTTTACTGGACTGGCAATCAAGGCACTGGAAACGCTATTACTTTAAAAACCAAAGAAGGAGAAAGTATTCACCAAAAAATGAAATATGACGGAACAGAAGCTGATGTTAACTGGACTTTTAAAGATACTTTAGGCGGAAAAACTAAAGTAACCTGGAAAGCTAAAGGAACCATGAGCTTTTTGTTTAAGATTTATACAGCGCTAAATGGCGGCTCTGATAATATTATCGGAACGATTTATGAAAAAACGCTTGTAAACATTGACAAAAATCTGGATTACGAAACCAAGACATTTGCTGTAAAAGTAGATGGGGTTGTGCAAAAAAACGAAACTGCCTATATTAAGCAAACATTTACAAGCGAAATCCAAAAAGTAAATAAAAATGCCCGAATTGTTATTCCGAAACTTATCCAGTTTAGCGAAACAAACGGTTTAAGCATTACAGGAAAACCATTTGTAATTTACCATACTTACGATACTACAACCGGATTAGCAAAAATTTCAATCTGTTTACCTATTAACAAAGAAATCTCTACAAGTTCAGGGAGTGATATTTTAGCTGGAAAACTAAATGGATTTGACGCTGTTAAAACAACCTTAACAGGCGATTATTCGCATACCAATGAAGCTATTACAAAAACTAAAGCTTATATTAATAACGAAAAAATTATTCCAGACCTAAGCTGGTCGCATCTTGAGATTTTGACAGTAAGCAAGTTAGATGTAAAAAGTCCATCGAAATTAGTAACAGAAGTTTATTTTCCAATTAAACCAAAAGTAGTTCCTGCTACTACTGTTCCTGTTGGAACACCTGTTTATGGAACTGAAACGGAGACAGAAACTGAAACCGGAACAGAAGCAGCCGCTCCAAAACCTGTAGCCACTAAACCCGTAGCAGCAAAACCTGCAACACCAAAACCAGCAGCACCAAAACCTGCTCCAACTACAACAAAAGAAGAAGAATCAGAATTTTAATACCAGAAATTAAACCTTTTGTATCAAATTCATTCTAACTCTTTTTAAAGCTTGATAAATCAAAAAGTTTGAGAGACGAAAAGGAATTTATACAACAATTATTAAACCCTCAAACGCAAAACACAGCGTTTCAAAAACTTATATCTGATTATCAGAAACCCTTGTATTCTCATATTCGAAACATTGTTTTGAATCATGATGATACAGATGATGTTTTGCAGAACACTTTTGTAAAAGTATTTCAGTACTTAAAAAACTTTAAAGGAGAAAGCAAGCTTTTTTCCTGGATGTATCGAATTGCGACAAATGAAGCTTTGACATTTTTGAGCCAAAAGGCAAAATTAAAAGGAATTTCATCAGAAGAACTACAGAATAAAACAATCGATAATTTAAAATCGGATGTTTATTTTGATGGAGATGAAATTCAGATTAAACTTCAAAAAGCAATAGTAACGCTGCCAGAAAAGCAACAACTTGTATTTAAAATGAAATATTTTGAGGAATTAAAATACGAAGAAATCGCAGAAATACTTGGCACATCTGTCGGAGCATTAAAAGCATCTTACCATCATGCAGTAAAAAAAATTGAAATTCATGTTACATCAAATTAAACCTTTTGTAACAAAACCTGTCTTATAGATATTATGAAAGCATTTAAATTAGAAAACGAGCCAAAAATCAAATCCGGATTTAATACTCCGGAGCATTATTTTGATGATTTTTCGGTAAAAGTTTTACAGCAGTTAGAGAATGAAAAAGAAGTAAAAGTAATTCCGTTTTATAAACGCAAAAATGTACTTTCAATGGCAGCCGCAGCTGTTGTTTTTATAGCCTTAATGATTCCGATAGTAAACAATTACAATGCCACATCAAAAGATCTTGATGAAGCAACTCTGGAAACTTACTTATCCTATCAGTCAAATCTGAACCAATATGACCTGATTCAGAATCTGGACACAAAAGACATTCAAAAACTAAATAAAAACGTTGCTATTGAAGATGAAACACTTGAAGATATCCTGGCAACAAATCCAAATATTGAACACTTAATTTCTGAATAAAAAATAAAACTTAAAATATGAAAATCAAAAATATACTACCGATACTTCTATTTTTAGTAAGTTTTTCATTTTATGCACAAAATGGAAAAACAGATGAAAAACGCGAAAAGATTAAAGCTTACAAAGTTTCCTTTTTAACGACCGAATTAGAATTAACTCCAACAGAAGCTGAGAAATTTTGGCCTATTTACAATGCTTATGATGATAAGCAGTTTGAATTGAGACATCAAAAGATGAAAACCTTTATGAAACAGCTTGACGATGACAAGATCAACTCTATTTCAGAAAAAGAAGCGGCTGTTTTGCTTTCTCAAATGGAAAGTACAGATAAAGAACTTTATGTTTTACGTGATAAATACAATTCAAACCTCAAAAAAATACTTTCAGCAAAGAAAATATTGAAGCTAAAAAAATCTGAAGACGATTTTAATCGAAAATTATTAAAACAATATCGAGATAAAGCCGCCGCGAAAGATTAATTAAAAATACAACAGCGAAGAACCCTATATAATAATACTTACTTTATTATTTAGGGTTCTTTTTATTATTATATAAAAGTAATTCGAATCATTTTATTATAACCTGCAGCAATAGCAGTGTTTTTATTAATAAATCGAATTGTAAAAAGTTTAGATTCATCAGATAACTGTTTCCATGTTGCTCCACTATCCTGAGAATACTGAATACCGGAAGCTCCAACGCAAACAAGCTCTTTAGCATTACTTCCAGGAACATATTGTATGCATGAAGCATATCCAAATCCTTGATTTTGCCCTATTAACTCCCAAGTTTTTCCTCCATCTTTTGTAATAATCTTATTATCTGAATTAATGGTCGGGTAATCATAATCCCCTCCGGCCGCAAATCCGTTTTTAGAATCATAGAAATCGGCCGTAAAAATTCCTGTCATTTCTTTACCCTGAACAATAGGTGTTTCAACCACTTTCCATGTCTTTGCTTTATCCGGCGAATAAAAAACACGTGCTTTTTTTCCTCCCGAAACCAGCCAGGTATCATTTCCTTTTATTACAATATTGGTATTACTTGCCGCAAAAGCAGCTTCACCTGTGGTATTAGTAGGCAATTTATCTGACAACAATTTAGTCCAGGTTTCTCCTCCATCACGAGTAACAATTATAGAAAAAGTATCTTCAGTCGGATCTCCAATAGCGATTCCTTCTTTATCATTCCAGAATTGCATGCTATCGTAAAAGACTTTAGAATTTATCTCTTTGTAAACTAATTTAACTTTTTGATCTTTTTTAGAAACCTGATACAATAGAGCCGGATTTCCAACACTTAATAAAAACACACTTTTAGAAGTCTGCGCAATACTTCTAAATTCAAGATTTAAAGTGTCGCGATAAATATGATCTTCAAATTTTTCTCTTTTATTTAAATCAAAATAACCAAAGCGAGAATTATCTGCCCCATACCATACTCTGTTATTATCTATTGCAATAGCTCGAATACTAATTTTATCCTGAAATAAAACCTCTGTCTGCATTGAAACAAAACCACCATTTACAACTTCTTCTTCTCTGTTAGTCAAAGATTTAAAAGACACAAATAAGACAAAAGCGCCACAAAACAAAATTATTTTTTTCATTGAATATAGATTTAGGTGTTGCTAAAATACAATTATTTATAATAAATAAAATAGGTTTCGTTTTTTTATGATTAATAATTTTCGCGGTCATTTTTTTTCAAAACCAAAATTAAAATTATCCCACCAAAAATATAACAAATTAAAAATCAATATCTTAAAATCAAAATAAGATCACTATAATTTTTTGGCACAGTAATTGGATATTTGACAATAATAATTTTTAATATTATTTGCCATGAAAACGAAACTACTCATACTAGCATTATTAACGATAGGATTAAGCTCTTGTTCTGTTCAGAGTCAAACAACCGTTTACGCAAAAAATTCAGATATCAGCGACAATTTAGATTTAAGAGCTGTTGCTTCAATGTTTGGAGAATCATCAAATCTTCAGGATTTTGAAAGAAGATTAAATGACCCTAAATATCAAATATCAAATCTCGATTTAAACGGAGATGATCAGGTTGATTACCTTCGAGTAATAGAATCTGTAGAAGACAGAACACACGTAGTAATTATTCAGGCTGTTTTAGATCGTGACGTTTATCAGGATGTTGCTACTCTAGATGTTGAAAGAGATAATTACAACAAAGTAAGCGTACAGATTGTTGGAAACACTTATTTATATGGAGCAAATTACATTTATGAACCTGTTTATAACGTTGTTCCTGTAATTTATTCTTCATTTTGGGTTACAAACTACCGACCTTATTATTCAACCTGGAATTGGAATTATTACCCAACCTATTATGTAGCATGGAATCCATATCCAATCTACAGATACAGAAATAACATAAATGTGTGTATAAATGTACATAACAGTTACAACTATGTGAATTACAGAAGAAGCTACAGAGCTCCAGTAATGTATGAAACAAGACGTACCTATGGCTATGAAAGAATCAGACCAAATTATAGCTTTGAACAAAGACATGCTAATGTAAGCAACAGATATGATTTAGATCAAAGACGAATGGCAGGCAGAGAATCAAACAGATCTCAAAACACCTACAGTACTAACAGAACTAGTACAAACAGAGTTTCTTCGTCAGATAACAGAAATTACAATACTAACAGATCTGCTACAGACAGAACGTACACCAATACGAATCGTGCTTCAACTGGAAACAGAGATAGTTATGGTACTGTAAATACTTCATCAAGATCTGAAAATAACCAAAGAACTCCGTCAACAAATTATGATCGTAACAATTCGACCGTTTCAACACCAAGAGCCAGTTCAGAAAACAGATCCTATTCTAACAGAATGAGCACACCAAGACCAGAGACTTCACAAAGATCAGAGTCTTCCAGAAATTATTCTGAAAACAGAATGAGTACCCCAAGAGCAGAAGTACCTCAAAGAGCTGAAACATCAAGAGGTTATTCTAATGAACGATCAAATGCCGGAGGCCAGAGCTCACAACGTTCAGAATCTGCAAGAGTAAGTCAGGAAAACAGAGGCGCTCAACCACAAAGAGAATACAATTCAGGTTCAAGAGGCGGAGGAAGACGAGGCTAATAAAACCTTACTATTAGATAATAAAGAAAAGCACAATTTACAGATTGTGCTTTTTTTTATCTTTTTAATTATAATTGTAGCTAATTTATTTTAAAACAGTAAATTTGCAACCGTCTTTTATCAAAATATACATGAGCGCATCGCATAAAAACTTACACAGTAAGTTGTCTATAGGGGGTTTATTGATCACATTAGGAATTATTTATGGAGATATTGGTACTTCTCCTTTATATGTAATGAAGGCCATCCTTGGTGAACACATTATTAATGCTGACATTGTTTTAGGCGGAATTTCCTGTGTTTTCTGGACTTTGACTCTACAAACTACGATAAAATATGTACTTATAACCTTAAGCGCGGATAATCATGGTGAGGGAGGAATTTTTGCATTATATGCATTAGTCAAAAAAACTAAAATACAATGGCTCATTGTGCCCGCCATTATTGGAGGAAGTGCCTTACTTGCCGACGGTATTATAACACCACCTATCTCGATTTCATCTGCCGTAGAAGGAATTAGAGCTTTTTATCCTACAATGGAAACTGAAACGATTGTTTATATCGTAATCTCCATTTTATTTGTTTTATTTACTATCCAGCAGTTTGGAACTAAACTGGTTGGAAAGTTTTTTGCTCCAATGATGTTAATTTGGTTCGCTATGTTAGGAACCTTAGGAGCAATTCAGGTGTTTCATTATCCGGAAGTAATAAAAGCTATTAATCCTTATTATGCTTACCATTTATTGTCTATTCATCCTGATGGCTTTTTTGTTCTTGGATTTGTATTCTTATGTACAACAGGAGCTGAAGCATTGTACTCAGATATGGGACACTGTGGTAGAAAAAATATCAGAATCAGTTGGATGTTTGTAAAAGCAACCCTGGTTCTAAATTATTTTGGCCAGGCGGCTTACTTAACACATCATGAAGGTAGTACTTTACAACAATTAGGCGGAGAGAATGGTAATCCATTTTATCTGATTATGCCTCATTGGTTTCTTCCATTCGGAATTGTGGTTGCAACTCTAGCAGCAGTAATCGCTTCTCAAGCCCTTATCAGTGGTTCATTTACATTGATTAATGAGGCTATGCGTTTAAATTTCTGGCCAAAAGTAAAAATCAAATATCCTACCGAAGTAAAAGGACAATTATATATCCCCTCAATCAACTGGTTATTGTTTTTTGGTTGTGTTGGAATCGTTCTTCACTTTCAAAAATCGGGAAATATGGAACACGCATATGGTTTAGCTATCATTTTATGTATGATTATGACAACCATTTTACTTAACTATTATTTAATCATGAAACGTGTAAAACTGTACTTTATGGTACCGTTAATTACGATTTACTTATTGATTGAGTTCAGTTTCCTTATTGCCAACATTACGAAATTTGCAGAAGGTGGTTATGTAACTTTGATCATTGCTATACTACTTATCTCAATAATGACGATTTGGTATCTCGCTAAGAAAATCAACAAAAACTACACGAAAGTTGTTAAGATTGATGATTACAAAAAAGTATTAATGGAGTTGAGCGAAGACTTATCAATACCAAAATATGCTACTCATTTAGTTTATATGACCAATGCAAGTCGCGTAGATGAATTGGAGGAAAAAGTAATTTATTCGATTTTACAAAAACGACCAAAAAGAGCTGATATTTATTGGTTTGTACACGTAAACATTCTAACTGAGCCTTATAAAACACAATATAAAGTTACAGAAATTGCTAAAGACGATATTTACAGAATCGATTTTAATTTAGGTTTTAGAGAACCAACCAAAATCAATCTGATGTTTAGAGAAGTAATTCGTGACATGGTAAAACGTGGCGAAGTAGACATTACAAGCCGTTACGAATCATTGAACAAAAACAATATCATTGGTGACTTTAAATTTGTACTGTCAGAGAAATTCCTTTCAAATGACAATGACCTAAGATGGCATGAGAATATTATCATGAATTCTTATTTCTTTATCAAGAAACTGAGTTTGTCTGAAGAAAGAGCTTTTGGATTAGACAGCAGCTCGGTGAAAATAGAAAAATTCCCAATGGTTCTTCACGCTCCGGAAAACATTGGACTAACAAGAATTACAAAATAAAAACTGCTTGCAGAAATATCATAAAAAACACTCTTTTAAAACTTTTATAAGAGTGTTTTTATTTTTAAAAGAAAGCTAAATAAGAATCAGAAATTAAAAATTTAACTTTCAATCAATTAATAGTACCTTTGCAACTCAAATTATAGAAATGAGATTACACAGAAATTTAGTTTATACTACCATAGATTCTTTGAATGCGATATTCAATGAAGGAGAATATGCAGACAAAGTGGTAGCACGAGCATTAAAAAAAGACAAACGTTGGGGAAGTTCTGACAGGAAGTTTGTTGCTGAAACAATATACGAAATTGTTCGTTGGAAACGTCTGTACGCAGAAATTGCGGAGGTTAAAGAACCTTATGACAGAGATAATTTATGGAGAATGTTTGCGGTTTGGGCAGTTTTAAGAGGATATCCAATTCCTGATTGGAGACAATTAGAAGGAACACCGGAAAGAAAAATAAAAGGTCGTTTTGACGAACTTTCAAAAGTTAGAGCTCTAAAAGAATCTATCCCGGACTGGATGGATGAATTGGGCGTAAAAGAACTTGGCGAAAAAGTTTGGGCTAAAGAAATTGCAGCTCAAAATCAACCTGCAAAAGTTATTTTAAGAACCAATACACTTAAAGGAACTAAAGAGAATCTGAGAAACACTTTGATGGATTTGAATATTGAAACAGAATATTTAAAAGATCAACCGGAAGCTTTAGTTTTAAAAGAAAGAGCAAATGTATTTTTAACAGACGCTTTCAAGCAAGGTCTTTTTGAAGTTCAGGATGCAAACTCACAATTAGTTGCCGGTTTCCTTGACGTAAAACCTGGAATGCGTGTTGTTGATACTTGCGCAGGTGCAGGTGGAAAAACATTGCACATTGCTTCTTTAATGGAAAACAAAGGACAATTAATTGCAATGGATTTGTATGAAAGCAAACTAAAACAATTAAAATTAAGAGCAAAAAGAAATGGTGCTTTTAATATTGAATACCGCATTATTGACTCTACAAAAGTCATCAAAAAACTACATGAAAAAGCAGACCGTGTTTTAATCGATGCGCCTTGTAGTGGTTTAGGTGTTTTAAAAAGAAACCCTGATTCTAAATGGAAATTACAACCTGAATTTATCGATAACATTCGTAAAGTTCAGAGTGAAGTTTTAGAAAGCTATTCTAAAATTGTAAAACCAGGTGGAAAATTAGTTTATGCAACCTGCTCTGTTTTACCATCAGAAAATCAGGAACAGGTTGAGAAATTCTTAAAAACAGAAATCGGAAAACAATTTACATTCATTCAGGATCGTAAAATTTTAGCTTCAGAATCTGGCTTTGACGGATTTTATATGGCACTTTTAGAGCGTAAAGCTTAGGCTTTTATAAATATTAAATATTCAAAATCCCAAATTCCAACTTTATACTGGAGTTTGGGATTTATTTTTTCTTCAATATTTATATAACGAATTGGAATTTAATCTTGTAAACTTGGTTTACGTAACAATTTTCCATTTTCATTTTCTTTAAATTTAGGAACAAAAACAATTTCTTTTGGTTTTTCAAATTTCCCTAAAACATCAAAAAAATCAGGTGCAAAATCCTGTTTTTCTCCTTCAATAACCAAAATTAATTTTTCACCTAAAACCGTATCGGGAACTCCGGTAACAAAAAACCTATTGGTAATTTTTCCAATTAATTTAGCTTCTATCTGTTCCGGAATCAGCTTCACTCCTCCACTATTTATAACATTATCTATTCTTCCTAAAAAAGTGAATTGGTTTTCATTTACTAAATCTATCAAATCATTAGTAACAATCGGTTCATCAGAAATAGACGAAACATAAATTACCAGACAACCACGGTCATCTTTCTGAATTTTTACATTTGGCAAAATCGAAAAAGCTTTCACTCCCACTTTTTTAGCAGCAATATGCGTTATGGTTTCCGTCATTCCGTAGGTTTCGTAAATATCTGTTTTTAATGGCAAAAGCTTCTCCTCAAGGGCGCTGTCAATTTTTGCTCCGCCAATGATTAACTTTTTTATATTTCCAAGTTTTTCAATCGAATTTTGAACTTGCAAAGGTACCATCGCTACAAAATCATACTGCTTATTATTATAAGCCAATGGCTCTGTGCTTGGAACAACAACATCTAATTCTAATCCTAAAATCAAACTGCGAACCAGCATCATTTTACCTGCAATAAATTGCGTTGGCAGACAAAGCAAAGCTTTATTTCCTGGCTCCAGGCCAAAGAAATCTCCTGTAGCCAATGCTGATTGAATCATTGCCTTCTTCTCTAATCTCACCAATTTAGGAAGTCCTGTAGTTCCAGAAGTGGTCATTTCGATATAATCCTTATGATCAAACCAATCCAGAAAAAATTCTCCGATAGCTCTTTCATAAGCATCACCTTCTTTTATAAAACTGTATCCTACACGACACAAATCTTTTGCGTTTAAGTGATAACCGTTTAATTTGAAATAGTTGTGTACTTTTTTATGTGTTAACTCCAACATGGTATTTATTTCTTTTTAAGATTCCAAAACATTAATTTCTCCCGTTAATCTTTCTTTCCAATTGGTCCAATTATATTTTTTACTAAAGATAAAAAGCAAAATTGGATAAACCACTACAACTGGCAAAATCACATCAAAACCGGCTGAAGGCTCAGACATATCCTTAAAAATAGAATGCGTCTGAAAAACTGACCAATCTGAAGTTACTAACAATGCCCCAACCAGGTTATTAGCCGCATGAAAACCAAGTGCTAATTCCATTCCTTCATCCATAAGCGTAATAACTCCTAAAAACAAGCCAGTCCCTATATAATAGACCATTACAATATAACCCATTTTTTCAACCTCAGGATTAAAAATATGCAAGCTTCCGAAAATAATTGAAGTCATTAATAGTGGAAACCATCTATTTCTGGCCAGATTAGCAAAACCCTGCATTAGATATCCTCTAAAAACATATTCCTCTGTAGTAGTTTGAATCGGAATCAATACTGAACCTACAACGAATAAAATCAGAAACGGAACCAACTTAAAATTCCAAACAAAACTCTCTGGTGATTTAAAATAAACCGCGACAAAACTCAATACCGAAAAAAAAGACCAAAGCCCAAATGAAAACAAAATACGTTTCCAATCTACTTTTTTTCTGGAAGTGGTTACAGACAAAAAGGTCTGATGATGAATATATTTTACCACAAAATAAACACCCACCAAAGCAAAGGCAAACGAAATCATTACCAGAAACAATGTTAAATTTGGTTCAAAGATTTTCATTACCGCTGCATCATCTGTCGGAACTTCTTTTTTATTTATAAAACTAGAATATAAAACTGCCGCTGAAAAAGGGATCTGACCAATAAACGAAGCGATAATAATTAAGACAGATCCTACAAGATATAGCCCAAATTTATTTTGAGTTTTAATTCCTTGTTCTAAAAACATAAATTTTAAATTTAAATGAGAATACAATTTAGTAACTAAATCTTACTTTTGGTCTCGCTAAAATACCAATTTTTTATTTTATCAGTCGTAGAACATCTAAAATATAACAAAATGATACAAATTTATCATAACCCACGTTGTGGCAAATCTAGAAACTGTCTTGCTTTTATTGATCAGACAAAACAAGAATATGAAATCATTCCGTATTTAACAGATACCCCAGGTTTTAATGGGCTAAAAGAATTACTAGAAAAACTAAATCTGGATCCCATTCAATTAGTACGAGTTAAAGAAGCTATCTGGACAGAAAATTATAAAGGCAAGAATCTAAGCAATGACGAAATTATTCAGGCAATGGCAGATCATCCTATTTTAATTGAACGTCCGATCGTTATTAAAGACGGAAAGGCAATTATTGGACGAGATTTAGACCTTGTAGCTTCTTTTTTAGATTGATTATAAAAAGGTAAATTAACATTTTTTTGTGATTCAGCTCTTTAAACCAAAAGCTACATTTGTCGTCTAACGATCAAAAGAAACCAAAAATCACAATGAAAAAATTGAAATTTGCTGTACTCCTTGTGCTGTTTTTTACAAGTTTTTACAACTACGCACAACAGGCACCTCCTGGTAAGAACAAGGTAAAAGTAACCGGAAAAGTTTTTGAGAAAGTAAGCAAACAACCTCTGGAGTATGCGACTGTATCGATTATGGCTCCAAATGATACCAAAGTTATAGCGGGAGGGATTACCAATCCAAAAGGCGAATTTGAAGTAGCAGTTGCACCGGGAACCTATGACATAAAGGTTGAATTTATTTCTTTTAAAGCAACCGAAATAAAAGGAAAAAATATCTCAGGAGACACCAATCTTGGAGTTGTAAACCTTTCAGAAGATGCTGCGCAATTAAGCGAAGTAGTTGTTCGTGCTGAGAAATCGACAGTTGAAATTAAACTAGACAAAAAAGTTTATAATGTTGGTCAGGACATGATGGTAAAAGGAGGAACTGTAAGTGATGTTCTTGACAATGTTCCTTCAGTTTCTGTTGATACCGAAGGAAATGTAAGCTTAAGAGGAAGTGATAATATCAGAATTTTAATAGACGGGCGCCCATCAACAGCCATAAATATTGCTGAGGCTCTACGTCAGCTTCCTGCCGATGCCATCGATAAAGTTGAAGTAATCACCAATCCATCTGCACGTTATGATGCCGAAGGAGGTTCAGGATTAATCAATATTATTCTAAAAAAAGGTAAAAACCAAGGCTTTAACGGTACTTTTATTGCCTCAACAGGAATTCCTGAAGCATATGGTTTAAGTGCCAACTTAAATTATAAAACCGAAAAATTAAACTACTTCACCACTATGGGATACAACCATAGAACCAATGAAGGTTCCGGTTTAACTAATACCGAATATTTAAACGCTAACGGAACTCCTAAAGGATATCTGGATGAAGATCGCGATACCAAAAGAACTTCGGATGGTTTTAACGGAAGAGCCGGAGTTGAATGGACTATTACTCCAACCACTTTCTGGACAAATGCTATCAATTATCAAAAAAACTCGGGAGATACAAGAGATTTAATTAATTACAACAATTTCGATGCATCACATAACTTTACAGGAACCTCTTTCCGTTTAAACAATGGTGATACCGGAAATCAAAATATAGAATACACTTCTAATTTAATTAAAAATTTTAACGATAAAGGACACAAACTTACCGCCGACTTATCGATTTCAAAAAATGATGATGACAGTAACAGCACCATCACAGCTTCTCCAAATTACAATACAACATTAAACGACCAGGTTCAAAAACAAGTATTATTACAAGCCGATTATGTTTTGCCATTAGGAAAAGGAAGTCAATTTGAGGCCGGATATAAAGGTAGTTTTGGAGATTTGAATAATGAGTATTTTGTAAAAGATGAAAATGACGTAAAAGATCCGAACTTATCAAATACCTTAGAATACAAAGAAAACATCAACGCGATTTACACGCAATATGGTCTTAAAGTAAATAAATTCTCTTATTTATTTGGTTTACGCTGGGAAGACACCAACATTCATGTCAACTTATTAGACACGAATGATTTCAATACAAAAAAATACAACAACCTCTTTCCTAGCGCATTTATTAGCTACGAAATTTCAGATCAGAGTAATTTTACAGCAAGTTACAGTAAACGCTTAACAAGACCAAGAGGACGTTTTATGAATCCTGCGGTTAACTATTCAAGTAACATCAATATTTTTCAGGGAAATCCGGATTTAGATCCGTCTTTAACTGACAAGTACGATATTGGCTACATCAAGCGTTGGGATAAAGTAACTTTCAGTTCATCTGCTTATTTTGAAGATACAAAAGATGTTTTCAGCTTTGTGAGAACTCCAAATGGTAAATTAGTTGATGGTATTCCGGTTATTCTAAACCGACCTATTAACCTAGGAAAAGAGCAAAAATTTGGTTTCGAATTCACATTCAATTATACTCCTTTCAAATGGTGGAGAATTAACAGTAACTTCAACCTTTACAATGTAAAAACAACGGGAGAAAACACTTATGTTGATTTCAATGGCAATACAGTTGTACAAAATCTTGACAATCAAGCCAACACCTGGTTTGCCAGAATCAACTCAAAATTAACTTTACCTTACAAAATAGACTGGCAATTAAACGCCACATACAATGGTGAACAAAAAACAGCTCAGGGAAAAAACTTAGATCAATTTGGGATGAATACTGCATTTAGCAAAGATGTTCTAAAAGACAAAGGAACAATTGCTTTCAACATCAGCGATATTTTCAACTCAAGAATTATGAGATCCTATACGTACCTTCAAAATGCTACAACTCTTGAAAGCCAGACATCTTATAGCGAAATGCAATTTCGTAAACGTCAGTTCAACTTATCATTCACTTATCGTTTCAACAAACCAAAAAGTGAAAGAGAAAAAGGCGGACAGCCTAAAGAAGGTGATGGCGGCGGAGACTTTCCAGGTTAACATTAACTAAAATTCCAATACTAAAAATCTCAAATTCCAAATTCCAACTTTACCAATTGGGATTTGGAATTTCTTTTTTAGAATTTACCAATGAAAGATTGGAATTTGGAATTTCTCTTTTAAACAAAAAAAAGAACCCAAAAGGGTTCTTTTTTTATGACATCAATCTAAAATTAAATAGATTGCTCTTCTTGTCTTTTTTTAGCTCTCTTTTCTTTGAACATTTCCCAGCTTGCTCCCGTAACCCAATAAGATACGAAACCAACTAAGAAAAACATTAACCAAAATCCTATAGTAAGAATGGTTAAGAAAAGTAAAAAGCCTAAGTACTGTGAAAATTCAAACATGTTTTCCGGAATTTTTGAATGTTACGACAAATGTAGGTTATATATTGTTTTTCAGCAATAAAATCTAAATCAATTTTCATGAAATAACATTTATGCGTATATTTATACTCATTTTAAATAAGCTTTTTTTTGATTGCGAGGCCTTTTAAACAAAGAGTTTATTAAAAATTATACTAATTTTCGGGAGCTGCTTCCTGCTGTCCGCTATATCTTTTATGGTGAACGCCACCATAAAAGGATGCCGCTTCCATCAGGGCTATAGAACTCGTTTTCAAAAGATAAGACAAATACACTTTACATTTTTTAAATAACATTTTACAAACAACAAAATGAAATACCGTATAGAAAAAGACACCATGGGCGAAGTTCAGGTCCCTGCCGATAAGTATTGGGGAGCACAAACAGAACGTTCCAGAAATAATTTTAAAATAGGACCATCGGCATCTATGCCAAAAGAAATTATAGAAGGTTTTGCTTACTTAAAAAAAGCAGCCGCTTATGCTAATTACGATTTAGGCGTTTTACCAATCGAAAAAAGAGATGCCATCGCAGCAGTGTGTGACGAAATTCTCGAAGGAAAACTAGACGATCAATTTCCATTGGTAATCTGGCAAACAGGTTCGGGAACGCAAAGTAACATGAATGTTAATGAAGTAATTGCTAACCGTGCTCAGGTTCTTAAAGGTTTTGAAATTGGCGAAGGCGAACAATTCATCAAAGCCAACGATGATGTCAATAAATCACAGTCATCAAATGACACCTTCCCGACCGGAATGCATATTGCAGCCTACAAAATGGTTGTAGAAACCACAATTCCAGGAGTAGAAAAACTACATACAACTCTTGTCAAAAAAGCGATAGAATTCAAGGATGTTGTCAAAATTGGCCGTACACACCTTATGGATGCAACACCGCTCACTTTAGGACAGGAAATTTCCGGTTATGCTACTCAATTAGCCTTCGGATTAAAAGCTTTAAAAAATACACTGACACATTTATCTGAAATCGCTTTGGGCGGAACTGCAGTTGGAACCGGTCTTAACACTCCAAAAGGATATGATGTAAAAGTTGCCGAATATATTGCAAAATTTACCAATCATCCTTTTGTAACCGCAGAGAATAAATTTGAAGCGCTTGCAGCACACGATGCAATTGTTGAAACACACGGAGCACTAAAACAATTGGCGGTTTCTTTAAATAAAATTGCAAATGATGTAAGAATGTTGGCCTCGGGACCACGTTCAGGCATTGGGGAAATTCATATTCCGGAAAATGAGCCTGGATCTTCAATTATGCCCGGAAAAGTAAATCCAACACAATGCGAAGCCTTAACAATGGTTTGTGCCCAGGTAATTGGAAATGATATGGCAATTGCTGTTGGTGGAATGCAGGGACATTATGAACTAAATGTTTTCAAACCTGTTATGGCCGCAAACTTTTTACAATCTGCTCATTTATTAGGTGATGCCTGCATTTCATTTGACGAACATTGTGCTCAGGGAATCGAACCAAATTATAAACGCATCAAAGAGTTAGTAGACAACTCTCTAATGCTTGTTACCGCTTTAAACACTAAAATAGGCTATTACAAAGCCGCCGAAATTGCTCAAACCGCTCATAAAAACGGAACAACTTTAAAAGAAGAAGCAGTACGTTTAGGCTACGTAACTGCAGAAGACTTTGATGCCTGGGTAAAACCTGAGGAGATGGTTTAATTTCAAGTTATGAATTTTGAATTTTGAGTTATGAGTTAACTTACAAAATCATAATTCTCTTAAAACAAAAAGGTAAAAACATAATGTTTTTACCTTTTTTATAATTTAACAATGAGCAAAACTCATAACTAATAATTCATAACTCATTTACCGTCTACATAATCCTGCAAATAGCTGAATCTTGGAGTAAGTTTTCCTTTTTCTGTGATTTTAGCACGCTTTAAGATTCCATCTTTATCTCCGTTAAAGAAAGCCGGAATAACAAATTCCATAAATTGCTCACCAAAACCTTCACTCGCATCTTTCGGAATTTCACAAGGTAAATTATCTACTGCCATTACAGCCACAGCTGCCGGATGAAACACATCTACCTCTTTATCTTCAAGAGGAAAGTATCCATAAATAGGTTCTGCAATAGTCGAAGAACGAATTGTACAGGCAATTGGTCCATTTACATCACAGGAAATATCTGCCACAACTTTCAATTTACAATCACTTGCATTGAGCATTTCACGAGTTAAAATCATTGGTGCATTACTCGCATGAAAATGTCCGGCAAAATAGATATCCGAAACCTTCGTAAATCTTTCAAAATCTGAAACATATTCTTCAGGATGCGCTACAAAATCCTTAAAATCCAGAACTTGTCCATCTTTACGCTTGTTATACTCTAAAACATCTAGCTGAACATAAACAGCCTGTGTGTATTTTTTGTTTAAATAATTATCAACCGTGATTTCTTTTACTTTTATAGCATCCAGAATTTCTTTTGCTCCGCTACCAACTTTTCCAGTTCCGGTAACAACAAATTTTAAGGCTGGCATTGTGATACGCTTTAAATGCATAATCAAAGCCTCTTTTCCAGAAAGTGTTTCTGCTTTTGGAAGTTTAAACAATTCAAATTTTAAACCGAAAGCACGAATTCCGTTGTAAACACCAACCATTCCGGCATATTTTCCGAAACCAATTAAACGATGATCATGTTCATTAACAATGGTTTCATGATCATACAAATCAATGTTTTTTTCCAGAATCGCTTGCAATAATTTTCTATTGTGCGGCTGTTTTTTGATGGTATGGGAAAAAAAGAAATATGCTTTATTTGGAATCAAATTTTCAACCGGAACTTCTTTTACGCCAAATAAAACATCAGCATCAGAAACATCATCTGTAATTGTAATTCCCATGTTTTTATAATCATCATCAGAAAATATTCTGATATCAGAGCTTTCTACTTCAACAGTTGCATTGTGATATTGTTGTTTTAATTTCGCAAGCTCATCCGGAGCAAATACCACACGACGATCTGGCGGGTTTTTTCTTTCTTTTATTATTCCAAATTTCATTTATAAGGTCTTTTTACTTTTAATAATATAACTTTTTTGGTAGTTTTTGTTTCAAATATAACAAATTTAGTTAAAGTTTTATCTTTAATTTATTATTTAGAATGTTTCAAAACCATTAGATACTGAAAAACAAACTACTATATGACAGAATAGTTAAAACTATGTTAAAGAGGTGTTTTTAAGTGCCTAAAATGCGAAAACATCAAAATTGAATTCGATATATTTGTTTTTAAAGAACGATGCAAATGATTTTCCTTAAAAAAACAAAGATACCACAAATACTTTTCTCAATACTAGTTTTGAGTTCGTGTGGTAAAGACAAAAAAACAGACTCAGCCACTACTCCCACAGTTGAAGATACATTACCTAAAATGAAGCCTTTAGGTCCCGAAAAGAAAATATCACAGGCTTATAAAAATTCAGTAACAGGCAGAATTAATCATTTTTACAACAAAAACTGGCCAAATAATAGCATGAACGGTAGTTTTTTGGTTGCCAGAAACGGACAAATAATTTTTGAACGATACAATGGTTTTGCTAATAAAAATGAAGGTACCAAAATAACCGCCGATACACCGGTGCAAATTGCTTCTGTGAGCAAAGTTTTAACAGCTACCGCAATTTTAAAACTTGTAAATGCTGGAAAAATTGATCTAGACCAGAAAGTAAATACTATTTTAAAAACATTTCCATACGAAGACTGCACGATAAGAATGCTTCTAAGTCATCGTACCGGAATGCGCAATTATGCCTATTTTACAGATCATGATAAATCGGTTTGGGACAGACATAACCAACTTACTAATCAGGATATATTAAATATTTTGGCAACAAAAGATATTGGCTTGGAGTCTAAAACGGGAACACGTTTTAGCTATTGCAATACCAATTATGCCATGCTAGCCTTAATTGTTGAAAAAATAACTGGTTTAAAATTTAAAGAAGCAATGTCTCAAATGATTTTCAAACCTTTAGGTATGACTCATACTTATGTTTTTGATGACGATAAAGACAGAAAAAAAATTGTTCCATCATATAAAGGAAATGGCGCAGAAATTGGTTTCGACTATTTAGATAATGTTTACGGAGATAAGAACGTTTTTTCTACTGTCAGAGATCTTTTAAAATTTGATCGCGCAAGACAATCACCGGATTTCTTAAAACCTGCTTTACTAAAACAAGTTTACACCGGTTATAGCAATGAGCGTAAAGGAACTAAAAATTATGGTTTAGGAATTAGAATGATTAACTGGGAAACAGGACAAAACTTTTATTTTCATAATGGCTGGTGGCACGGTAATACTTCATCTTACATTACTTTAAAGAAAGAAGGCGTTACGATTATTGCCCTTTCTAATAAAATGACCAGAAATACTTATGCAGTGCGTAAATTGGCACCAATATTTGGAGATTATCCTTTTAATTTTAAAGACGAAGAGTAACATAGTCATAAAGTCGTAAAGTCGTAAAGCAGTTGACAATATTAATTTTGTTCTTTTTTAAACATACCAATTATGGAAAAATAAAGAGAAGCAACAGAAAGTAATCTTTTGACTTTAAAAACTTTATAACTTTTTACTTTCGCTCTTGGAGTTTCGACTTTTGACTTTACAACTTTTGACTATTTTTTCTGAAATTTTTAATAGAAAGTAATTTCAAATAGCATAAATTTGCAAACTTATTTTTGGGGTCGACTGGTTTTGACAGCAAGTCGAATTGAACAGTAAGCACGTCGAGCATTGAGACCTTGCTCGTAAATATAAGATCTCAAAATTTTACACGGCGAAAATAATTACGCTTTAGCTGCATAATCCGAATCATAGTAAGATTGCGCCACGTCTCTACAAGGTAGAGAAGCTGGATTCTCCTGGAAAGCCTTGGTTTGTGGCGTTCCGTCAAGGGGAACCGTAAAAATAAACCTAGATATCTATGAGCTTCGGGTGGGTTTCGAAAATTAAGAAGATAAGTGTTCGGTGGCTGTTTCTGGCCTAGCTTAACAACGAAAATCTAATCAGGAAATAAGCGTGTAGAAAGCTCTTTAGTTGCTTGTTTGGACCCGGGTTCGATTCCCGGCGACTCCACAAAAAAGCCTGTAAACTCAATGTTTACAGGCTTTTTGTTTTTAGGTTGATAATTAAGTGTTAATAAATTTTTATCATACTGGAAAATATTTATTCTCAAAATTGACCAGTTTTCCATCGTTTAAATAACGTTTTTGAGTAAATTCCAATTCTTCTAATCTTTTAATTAGCTTTTGTTCATATCATGAAATAGACTTTTAATGAAACTATCAGCTAATTTTTGTATCATTTCTATATTTTCTTTTGCATCCATACCATACTAACTTCCTGTTCCTTAATTGTGCCAATATTTTGAAAAAAACCACACTCCACAAACCCAATTTTTTTATGAAATTCAATACTTGGTTTATTTAAAGAAGATATATTAACTATTATTTCTTTAAATCCTTTTTCTTTTAATTCTGCAAAAAGGTGATTTAAAATTTTAGTTCCTATACCTTTTCTTAAATAAGTAGGATTTAAAAAGTATGTCAATTTTATTGTCTTATTAAAAATGTTTTCTACTCGAAAAGGATAGGCAATACCAAAACCTATAACTATCTCATCTTTCAAAGCAATGTATCCTGCATATTTTATTCCATCGTTTGTTAATTGAATGGCCTCACTATCTTTCATTAACTCATCAGAAAAAGTAAAGGGTGTTTTTTGTACATAATAATTGTATATTCTCTGAATGTCTTTGTAATCCGAAGATTTTATTTTTGCTATTTTCATAAAAAACTACCTCAATTAAAAAATACTATTTATCCATATCACTAGGTTACTCACCTAAAAATCTGGCTCTTTAAGATTGAAAGTGCATTTCATTCAGTTGACAACACTTTTTTAGTTAGTCATAAAAAACACAGTAATAACAAATATAAGAAATACATTACAAATATAAAGTCTTGAATATTTACTTATCAATAATTGAAACAGTATTTAATAAGAATAATTCCTGATAAATCCACAAAAAAAGCCTGTAAACTTAATGTTTACAGGCTTTTTGTTTTTGGGTTGATGCATTTTTTCAATCTATTATCTAATTAATCATCGGGGGCTTTTTTCACATATTTTTCCAACATCTTATTTATCACTACTAATATATAAATATCCTGTTTTACTAATTGTTTCGTTTCCTTTCTTATATTTTAGGATATAAAAATAGGTACCTGACGGAAGTCCGGCATTTCTATTAACTGTATCACGTCCGTCAGAATATCCTTTGAACATAACATCGCTCTCATTGTACGAATCAGCATCATAAACTTTTACTCCCCAACGGTTGTATATTTCGACCCTGTTTTCAGGATATTTATCAATTCCTTTTATATAAAAACTGTCATTAATACCATCTCCATTTGGAGATATTGCATTAAAAACAGTAATATCATGATCAGGAACAATATGCTTTTTTTTGACAATTGCAATTGCAAAAAGACCATATCCGGTAACTTGTGTGGTAATCATTTTAGTATAGTCTGCACCGGTCAGAAGATCCGTAGTTACTCCTTTTTCATTGATCCATTTTGAAGCAGTATCATCCCAGCGTACTATCGCCAATTCTGTATCAGCATTTTCTTCAAAAAAAGAAGCGGGAGTTGTACGAGTATCTAAGGTAAGACTTAAAACAATTTTTTCACTCCCCTGATCCTGAATCACATTCCAATACTCTACTTCATCAATAGATAGTATCGACTCTTCTTTACTTGTATAAGGATAAAGGATTCCTGCAGTTTCAAAAAGATATTGAGTGGTATAAATATTACTTTCATTTACCGCTTTATTGTGATAAGAAGGTCTAAAATATACATCATCTCCAATAGGAAATTCAAATTCCAGATTTCCTAAATTTTCTACTTCACCATCAACAAAACTCAGGTTGCTGGCATTCGAGTGAAAGGCATTTTCATCGAAAATCATTTTTCCATTATAACTATCAGCATCTATTATTCCGTTTTTAAATGCTGCATTATTGCCAATTTCGATTGATGTACTTAAATGAAAAGGTACTAATGATGATACATTATCAAAAATAATATTTTGAAAATGTGCAATTTGCAGCCCCTTGATAAGCTGTTCCTGTGTTCCGACAAAAAATGATTTTCCGTTACTAATTGTACTATAAGTAACTAATCCGTCATTATTAAAATCTGCATAAGTAATAAAATCTCCATCGATTAAAAAATCTCCGCTTGACTTATTATCAAAATCAAATAACGTGGCAAACTGTGCATTTGGCGCAATTGACAAATCGCCTAAATTGACTGTTTGCGCTGAAAGATGATCAATAAAAAGTATTAATACAATGCTAATCTTTATATAAATCTTGTTCATATTACTTTATTTAAAATGATGTCTAATGCACATAAAAAATATGATATTATAAACACCTCTATTATAAATCTACAAGAGAGGTATTTTATGTTTCAATTGTCATTAAGGAAGGACATATGTACTATTCGTATTTTGCTGCGCATATTTAATTGCCCATGCCATCGTATTGGCATACAAAATACTGTTGTATATTGTACCACCTGAATACGCTTTGGTTAGCGGCAAACCTGTTGCAGAAACAGCTGCAGGATATGATCCTGTACTAGTATTTCCTGAATAACCTGCATTAAAACCTCCATCACCTAAAAATACAAAACCTAACGTATTATGTTTAATTCCAAAGATATTTGTACCCTGCGTTGCCAATGATGTTGTATTTGCCGGAACTCCGTTACTGATAAAAACAGAATTAGTACCATCGCCTCCTAAAAGTTTACCTGTAAGATCCCCAAAAGGACCACTTAAAATAGGATCGGGCGTAGTTGTAACATTATAAATATAACCACTATTGGTTGTAGAAATAGTAATATTAGACCCACAAATACCATCGATTACATCTTTTGCCTGCAGCCTTTCGTTAGCAAAAATTAACACCCCTTTTTTCACTTTAACAAAATCGTTTAAAACCTGTATTGTAGGTGCATCTGTATAATAATACCAGTTGTATCCAACATAAATAATATCAATATTATTGGTATTAATAAGATTTTTTAGGGCTGTTCCTACAGAATATGCCCCATTTACAAAAGTAAGTGCCTGCTCTATCTGAACTGTACCTGTGGGACCAAAATTGGCAGAAGATGCTAATACTGATCTTGCAGTATAAGTTGTAGTAGTACTTGCCGGCTGGTAAATTCCTTCTCCCAATCCTAATATTTTCATTGCTCTAAATGCACATAAAACTGATTTAGAACAAGTAATACTTCCATTGGTACTATTAGCACTAATTGCGTAAGAAAAAGTACCACCATCAGTAGGAGTTCCCGTTGCCGTCATCACTACATTTTGTGCTCCTGTTGTTGCAAATGTTCCTGTTCCTGAGAAACTAATTCCATTTACAGTATTTGTTGTAATGGTGTACGCTCCCACATAGGTTACATTTACCGGAACGGTCATCGTATTTGTTGCAGTCATTGCTATTCCCGGTGAATAACTACCGCTAGTTGTAATTCCTGCACAGTTTGTAGTATATGTTACAGGTTGAGCCGCTATGGTTACACTTAATGAACATGTTGCAACAGCGCCCGGGCTTCCCGAAACTGTTAGAGATGTTGTTCCTGAAGCTACAGGTGTTCCTGAACCTGTTAATGTTACATTTTGTACCCCTAAAGTTGATAAATTTATCAAGCCGGAAGTAAATGTAATTCCGTTAGCAGTAGTGGTTGAAATTGTAGTTTGCCCTGTTGCTGTAACAGTTATTGGCAGTGTTATTGTGTTAGAAGTACTTAATGCAACATCCTGTAAATAGGTGCCATTTTGTGTTGCGCTTAAACAATTCATAGTATAGGCAATTGTTTGAACTGTAACCGGAATACCAGTACATGATGCTGTAGCCTGAGTTGTAGCATTAGAAACAAGATTAAAATTATTTATCCCAGATGCAATAGGGGTTCCTGTTCCTAACAACTCAATGGTTTGATTAGGTGTTAAACTTGTAAATGTCCCTGTTCCACTAAAAGAATACCCGTTTACGACATTGGTGTTCATACTCCAAAACCCAAGAACTGTGGGATTTACGCTTACTGTTAATTTATTTGATTCTGTTAAAGGAATACCAACATTATAATTCCCCAACGAATTTATAACACCACAGTTTACAACATAATCAACATTGGCATTTTCAACAAAAATATGAGGAATACAAGAACTCGTTTTTCCATTTAAAGCAATATTAACTGCATCTCCGGGATCTGGTATAACATATCCATTATTAGGTGTACCTGTACCCGGTAAATTTAAGGTATAGGTTCCTGCAGTAGGAAAGGTTCCGCTTGCACCAAAATAATATCCATTAGTTGTAGTTGCCGAAACTGAATAAACCCCGGGCTGTGTCACTGTAACAGGAATTGTTAAATAATTAGATGCTATCAACATTTCTCCTTGCTTGTATGATCCCCAAGCCTGTACCAGACTACATTGTGCAGAAGTAATATTAAATACTGCCGGAGGTAGCGTACCACACATACTTAACCAAATGTTTTGTATTTGACTCCAATAATCAAAACATCCGGTAGTTACATTATAAATCAACAACCCATCTGTTAAGTTAGCAACCGGTATCGCATCTCGCTGTGCAGTTGTTAATCGTGAAGTTAACATTCCTTTATTATTACTTTCTAATTCAAAAATAGCTCCAGGTTTAGCTTGTTCTGCTCCGGTACTTATTGTTCCGTCTTTTATTTTTGCATTATTTCCCTGAGCAATAACAGAACAGAAACAGAACAAACTGAAGAGTAGTGCAAAACCTTTTTTTTGCTTTTTAGATATTGTTATTTTCATAATCTTAGCATTTAAATCTAAAATAATATTTATTATTTTTTAGTTGATATTAAACTCTCAATGTCGAACACTAATAATTGACTTTTATTATTATTTTTTATCCACTATAAGCTTTTCCAATTTTTCTAAACGTAGATTCATCAATCTTGAAGCTTCTTTTAATTCTTTTATTTCTTTGTCTTTGGCTTCAATTTCTTTATTCTGTTCTATAATATGAAGATAAATTTCTTCTGTTTTTTCTAATAACTGAACTGATAATTCTGACATATTAAAGGAATAACCTTCTTTTGTTTTGACTAGTTCATTTATAGAAGTTATACCCGGAAGATGTCTGTTTATTTTAATAAATTCCTCTATCTCAGACAAGCGTTTGAATTTATAATCTGTTTTAATTTTAGAGAATCCATTAAAATAGTCTTCAAAAACATAATCAGCATAATAACTGTTAACTGTTGTTATTGCGCCATTTACTCTCAGTTTTTCGTTAAGAGCTGTTGATGGAGCAGTAAACCCAATCCCTACCCAGCCACCGGTATAAATATCTTCAGCATTTAATGTTGCTCCAATATGAGTTGTTGCACTATACCAAGGTTCTTTTACTGCTGCACTTAAATCTAATGGAGTTAAAACTTTATCCTCATCAGTATAATCTAATGTACCGGTAGTAGAATTTACTGCCAGAGTGGTCAATGTTTCAGAATCCCCTATTAAATCGACCATTTTAAACTCTGTTGCATTTCCGGCTTCATCATTGTAAATTAAGGAATGAGCAGTCCCATCATAATTTAATGATGTTAATGTTTCAACCCCTTTTACCAGAATTGATAAATCAATTGGAAAAGAAGTATTTGATTCGTCTGTATAAGTCAATGTGTGCACATCTTTGATGCTTCCTGACGGATCTGTAACTTGTGTCACAACATCTGTTAAAGATGTAAGAGTCTGTTTAATATCTACCGGAGTTCCTCCTGATTCATTAGTATAGGTTGCAATGGTGCTTCCGGTTGTTACTATCGGAGTTATCGTTGTTATGGTTTCATTCGCTTTAATAGTTGCTGAATCTATAAAACTTCCTCCATCAGTTCCAACAGTAATAATATTACCTGAATCTGAACTTCTTATAACAGCGGTCTGAGCAACAGCATCCTCATTTGTATATGTGATACTTCCTGTAGCGGTATTCTGAACCAAATCAGTAGTAGTTTCTCCCGCTGCAATTGCCGGTGTTAAGTCCAATGCAGTACTTGAAACGCCATTTACTGTGGTAAGCAAACTTGCTCCTGTTAATGATGTAGCATTTGTATTAATAATTGGAACTGCTGCTCCGGCTACTCCGTTTACGGTAGTGCTTAAATCATTTCCTAAACTTGTATTAGAAACTGTTGTTGCCGGAATTATGGAACCTGGTACTATTGTTTTTAAAACCCCCGTAGTAACATCCGCTACAACTATATTATCTGTTAAAGCTCCTGTTTGTAAACCAGTAACAGCTAAAGTATTGGCGGCATCTGTATTTATGGATGTTGGAATGATGAGTGTTCCTCCTAAGCGGGTATTTCCGTCTATAACCGTTAAAGCATTCTCTGCCGATATTAAAACTGGCACACCTGGTGTTGTAGCTACTCCGTTTACCGTTGATATTAAACTACCATTAGTAGCAGATAAAGTATTTGTTGTACCCGCTGCAATTGCAGGTGTTAAATCTAATGCCGTACTTGCAACTCCATTTACTGTCGTAATTAAGCTTGTTCCGGTTAGTGAAGTCGCATTGCTATTCACAATTGGAGCTCCCGTGCTAGTTACTCCATTTACCGTTACGGTTGAATTATTAGCTAAACTTGCATTTGAAACTGTTGTAGCACTTGTAATAGCTGCCGGAGTCAATAAACTTCCTCCGTCTGTTCCAACTTCTAAAATATTTGTAGCATCAGTACTTGTTACAACTGCGGTTTGATCAACAGCATTTTCATTTGTATAAGTTATCAGACCACTGGCAGGATCTTGTGCTAAATTAGTAAGGGTTTGTCCCGCTGCAATTGCAGGAGTTAAGTCCAATGCCGTACTTGCAATTCCGTTCACAGTAGTAATTAAACTTGTTCCACTTAATGAAGTCGCATTGCTGTTCACAATTGCAGCTCCCGTGCTAGTTACTCCATTTACCGTTACGGTTGAATTATTAGCCAAACTTGCATTTGAAACTGTTGTAGCACTTGCAATAGCTGCCGGAGTCAATAAACTTCCTCCGTCTGTTCCAACTTCTAAAATATTTGTAGCATCAGCACTTGTTACAACTGCGGTTTGATCAACAGCATTTTCATTTGTATAAGTTATCAGACCACTGGCAGGATCTTGTGTTAAATTAGTAAGGGTTTGTCCCGCTGCGATGGCTGGAGTTAAGTCCAATGCCGTACTTGCAACTCCGTTCACAGTAGTAATTAAACTTGTCCCGCTTAGCGAAGTCGCATTGCTATTCACAATTGGAGCTCCCGTGCTAGTTACCCCATTTACTGTTACGGTTGAATTATTAGCCAAACTAGCATTTGAAACTGTTGTAGCACTTGCAATGGCTGGAGTTAAATCTAATGCTGTACTTGCAACTCCGTTTACTGTCGTAGTTAAACTTGTTCCGGTTAGTGAAGTCGCATTGCTGTTCACAATTGGAGCTCCTGTACTAGTTACTCCATTTACTGTTACGGTTGAATTATTAGCTAAACTAGCATTTGAAACTGTTGTAGCACTCGTAATAGCTGCCGGAGTCAATAAACTTCCTCCGTCTGTTCCAACTTCTAAAATATTTGTAGCATCAGCACTTGTTACAACTGCGGTTTGATTAACAGCATTTTCATTTGTATAAGTTATCAGACCACTGGCAGGATCTTGTGCTAAATTAGTAATGGTTTGTCCCGCTGCGATGGCTGGAGTTAAATCTAATGCCGTACTTGCAACACCATTTACTGTGGTAAGCAAACTCACTCCTGTTAATGATGTAGCATTTGTATTAATAATTGGAACTGCAGCTCCGGCTACTCCGTTTACGATAGTGCTTAAATCATTTCCTAAACTTGTATTAGAAACTGTTGTTACCGGAATTATGGAACTTGGTACTATTGTTTTTAAAACCCCCGTAGTAGCATCTGCTACAACTATATTATCTGTTAAAGCTCCTGTTTGCAAACCAGTAACAGCTAAAGTATTGGCTGCATCTGTATTTATGGATGTGGGAATGATGAGTGTTCCTCCTAAACGGGTATTTCCGTCTATAACCGTTAAAGCATTCTCTGCCGATATTAAAACTGGCACACCTGGTGTTGTAGCTACTCCGTTTACCGTTGATATTAAACTACCATTAGTAGCAGATAAAGCATTTGTTGTACCCGCTGCAATTGCCGGTGTTAAGTCCAATGCTGTACTTGCAACACCATTTACTGTGGTAAGCAAACTCGCTCCTGTTAATGATGTAGCATTTGTATTAATAATTGGAACTGCTGCTCCCGCTACCCCGTTTACGGTAGTACTTAAATCATTTCCTAAACTTGTATTAGAAACTGTTGTTATTGTTGAAAGTACAGATGGCGTCAATAAAGCTCCTCCGTCTATTCCAGCTGTCAAAATATTATTGGGATCTGTACTTACAACTTGTGAAGTAACTACTGTACCTGCTTCATTCGTATAGGTTATTGCTCCCGAAGTCAAATTCTGAGATTGGGTTGTTATAGTTTCATTAGCTTTTACAATCGCATTAAAATCGAGCGATTGCATGTTTCCTGAAGCATCAACATAACTAAACTGCTGATTAACCGGGTTGTAAATAACAGTTCCCGGGCTTGCTGTAATTTCATCTGATATAACAACTCTGTTCCATTTGTTGTCATACCAATAATAATATCCTGGTTTTACATCTGATGTATTAGCTATATTGAATATTAATAGGCTATTTGCATTGCCATTCTTAATTGTAGTAATATCCGTCGAACCTGTCAAATTAATCCTGGGAATTAATACCCCTTTATCAGTTGCTACAACTTCTAACTGAGCTGAAGCATTAGGCATTGGTGTTCCAATACCAACCTGAGCGTAAGCCGTATAAATACCAAAAAGTAAAAACAATGAAAGTAATTTATTCTTCATAAGTCTCAATTATTTTATGATTATTGAACAATTTAACTAATCGGAAACAAAAAAATAGAGGCAAAAAATGAGGCAAATAATCAAATGTTTCTTTTAACATCTTTTAAATTTATCAGGGAAATGATAAATAAATGGCTTTAACTAACAAATCGATATCGTAAAAAAATAGGTAATTACAAATCACTTTAAAACAACATGTTTTTAAAGCTCAGTCCATATTATATCTCTTAAAGAAACAAGTTATTTAAGATGTAAAAGTTTAAAAGAAGAGTTCTTATACGTAATAAATTATTTTAATAAAAATCCTACTTTTAATTGATTTACTGTAAAAATAGTAAATTACAAAATACTAACAATCAAAACATTACTTTTTTTTTAACATGAAAAATCAGAGCTACAATTCATTTATATGCATACCAAATTTTCATTTCAAATAAGTCAATGCAGTTAATCTTTTACTTAAAAACAACTAAAAAATTCATCATAAAATATGGACTCCAACTGTAAACGACAGCTTACTTTTATTCTATATTCTAATTATTTATCGAACCTTGAAGTAGCTATTTCAAATAAAATGGATGGATTCCTACAACTTTTAAATTTCAGAAATTAGATTCTACCATAACAGAAGGTCAATTTACAGCAGTATCAGAAGTAAAGGCGCTATCAGGAACGTTTGATTCCTTTATTAGATATGATATAAATTGTGATTATGTTTATCTATTGTCTCTAAAAGAAAGTCCAAATACTACCGACTCAACATTGTCCAATATATACATAAATATCAACCCATACATCCGTCACAGAATTTATGATCATAGTGATTCTTTAAAAAACAATACTGTATTAGGATTGGGTCTTCATGCTTATAACAGCAATGACAATAGAATCATGGGAGGAATTTTTGTTCAAACAAATGATGCTTTTGGAGTACATTCTAAAGAAGATAGTACTTTAGGCAAAAGAATTGTTTTCGGACTAATTGCAAAATATAATATCACAGGTCTAAAAGTGGAAAAATAAAAAATTAAACGAAGAATATCTAGGAAAAAAATATTTAATTAAAACGCAACTCAATTCAAAAAAGCCTGTAAACTATTTGTTTACAGGCTTTTTGTTTTTTTGTCCCTTTTTGTTGTTCTTCCATCTAATCTAATTGCTGTCCGGATAATGTAATTTCTGTGTTCAACAGTTTAATCAAGTAGCTTGTCAGAAAAAATACATTTTTTAATCATTTACAACAGAGTATATTATATTTATTCTTAATTTAGAACTGGCTAAAAATCAACAGACTACTATTTAAAATACGACGAACAATCCTATGCAAATTTTACCTTGCACCAGTTTAGCACCGTATATAAAAAACTATACCCTCGTTACTATTGACAAGAATCTTGTTAACGAGGTGTTTTATCCAAGTGGTTATGTTGACTTGGTTATAAACATATCTGGAGGAGCGGCAGCAACAATTATCAATGGCAAACGAAAAGATACTCCGGCCATAGAATTATTAGGCCATCTAACTTTACCAACACGTCTTACAGTATCACAGGGAACATCGGTACTTATAGCACGTATTTATCCGCATGCCAGTGCTCTATTTTTCTCTGATCCATTGTCTGAATTCACAAATTACGCTACTGATATGTACGACGTAGCATTGGCTGAAAACAGAGACCTATATGATCGTATCATGGAGACACCTAAACTTGACTCCAAAATCAAAATCTTAGAAAACTATTTACTCCAGCAGCTCAAAAAAAATGAAACACGATTAAAGAAAGTCTCTACAATTCTAAATCTTAGTCAGGAACTATATTCTAATCATCAGTCATTAGATTTATCTTCCCTGTCTGAACATTCAGGACTATCAGAAAGGTATATCCAAAAACTTTATCTGTCAAATATTGGGATTAGCCCGGGAGCGTTAACTTCTGTAACACGATTTAATAAAAGCCTGCAACTGGTGCTTAATACGACTGAATCATTAACTACAATAGCTTACGACTGTGGATATTATGACCAGGCACATTTTATAAAAGAATTCAGAAAATTTACAGGGATAACACCATCAGCCTGTAGACAATCGCTGATAAAAAATGATACCGATTTTCAACAGGCTGTTAATATTGGTTTCTAAAATTACTTCGCAGGATGGTTACTACTGAACATATCACGATGCATTTTCCAACCGTTTTTTGTGTTTTTCCAAATTACAATTACTTTTCCATCATCTAGTTTTTTTCCTTCCATATCTGTCATTTCATAATAACTTTCCTCTGTTACAGATGTTTTTCCATCTCCATACAGGTGTTGGATCGTAAATTTAACATGTACCTGAGGTCCGCCTTTAAAAAATGAGACTATTTGTGCCTTTCCGCAAAGTGGTGCAGCATTGGGAGGGTAAAGACAGGCATCATCTGTATACCTCGTAAGAATAGATCCGTCATTTTTGTTCGCTAAATCGGCATAGATAGCATTGCTTGCTTCTATCGCTTTTCGAACAGCTTTCAAATCTGGTTCTGTAGTTTGTGCATTACACCAAAAGGTAAGCATCAACATTCCGCTTAAAATAAGTTTTCTTTTCATTTTTATACTATTTTTAAACAAAGTAACTCATTCCAAAAAGCAGAAAATTGTAAAATAACGAACAACTATTGTTTTTAAAAATTTAGAATTGCAAATATTAGTGCAGCAAAAACGCGATCCCCCTAGTCCAACAAGCCCATAAAAAAAGCCTGTAAACAATAAGTTTACAGGCTTTTTTAAAATCAAAATCTATATAAGATTTATCTAATTCTTCTGCTCAGCAATGGTAGATTTATTCAGTTTAATAACTCTGATTTTTTTATTCGTATTGTCCGACAGAAAAATACGATCGTTTAATTGTGCAGTACCTACAATAGTACCAAATGAGTTTTGTCCCATAACATCTGAAGCATTAATAATGGCTTTGTAGTTTTTATTATTGAATTCGTCTTTTGGATAAATTCTTAAATAAGAAACACTTCCTTCATTTTCTGAAGTAATTGCCCAATCCGCATTAAAAAGAACCGAAACTGGTTTTATGTCTGAAAATGGTGCTTTTACAGGTTCTATTGGTGTTGTAAGCGAGTTTGCTGCGTTAGCTTTAATATTTGCGATATCATAATACAAATAGCTTTTTGCATCTCTTCCCGCTACAACCAAATTCCCGGAGATAACACCCATAGAATAAATTTCGGTGTAGCCGTTTAAAGTATTTAATTTTGCAATTGGCACAATATTCCAATTGCTTGTATCGGTAATTTGTGATGTTTCAAATACTTTAATTGATTTTTCTTTTTCTTTTACAAATACCAATCCGTCTTTAACAACAACACCAAAAACGTGCACAAAAGTCTGCCACCATTGTCCGTTTCCTACTGTACTAATTCCAAGTGTGGTTGCTTCATCCATTACAAATAATCTTGAATCAGTACTTCCAAGATAAATACGTCCGTTATCAATACTAATAGACGTAAGATTGGTAAGCGGGATTGTGGTAGTTCCTTTTATATAATTGGTAATTGTTTTTAGATGTGCTAAAGTAACAGCGTTAAAAACCTCCAGTACATCGCCATTACATACATATAACTTATCATTAGAAACTGCAATTCCTCTTGGGTCCAGCGTTCCTTTGCCATCACCAATTTGTTTTTCTGTTATAGAGGCTTCATCACTTGGATAATAATAATCGTAGTTTGTAGGTTCCATGCTCAAAGAATCTTTACTGCAATTGGTAAAAAAACAAAGCATTAGAATTAAGGGCAAAATATTCTTCATCTTGATTTTATATTTTATTTCCATTTTCCTTCACCTTTATATTTCAGTAAAAACGGATTTTTTGGATTAATAGTAAATACTGGTTTCTTGTACGTTCCGGTTAAATAAGCTGTTTTTGTCCATCCTTTTAAAACCTCCGGATCTGTAAAAGGAAGGTCATTTAAATAAATTAAATATTTATAAAAATGAGTCAACATTTCCTGCTGCCCTCCTCCTTCGCCACTATTTGCTAAATTGCTCGAATGGCTAAAACCAATATGATGTGAATATTCATGTGACCAAACCGACATTTCGCCTAACCAATGTCCGGTTACATAACCAGATTCCCATTGTGAGGCCAAAGCTCCTCCACCCCAGGCAGAATCACCACCAACCATTGCCATATTCAGGTTACGGCCATCCAGATAATTCAGATATATTTTTTCAATTTCCTCTTTAGTCAGATAATCGTAAACTCCATTTGTATCTTCTGCATTTCCATGCCAATTTAAAGCACCATTTACAGCTGTTCCTGCCGTTGCTGCCTGTTCTTGCTTGTATTTATCAAAATTGACAAAAGTACTGTAGTACAAAGGATGACTTAATGCATAAGAATAATTAATAATCATCGTGATCGCTTCTTTGGCCAATACAGGATTCATCGGCAGATATTTCCCTAATTCATTCGTATGATAAGAGTCGCTGAAACGAACTAAATGTGATGATTTTATTTTTTTGAATTTCTGAAATAACGGATCTTCAGATTCAACTGAAAATTCAACAGCTCCAGAAGAAAAACCATCAATTTTATCAATTGTAACGGTGTTTCCTGTTTCTAACAAATAGTCATTTTTTCCGGTTGTCATTGGAATTTTATGAAACGATCTGTGAAAGGCAGGGATTTTTGTAAAGTTGTAAATTAAAAATCGCTTCTCGTAATTAGGCAATTTTGCATAAATCTTGACATCTGAAAGTCCAACTGGAGAGTAAAGTGATACTTGTACAGAATCTTTTCCTTTTTGAATAATTTGAAGGGGCTGATTAACTCTAAACCAACGGTCTGCATTGTCATACATTTTTGAAGGACTTTCAGCATCTTCAAACATCGTCATTGGCCGATTCTCCTTTGGCAGGTTTGTAGCATCTATGCTGGGCAAATAATTGGGCTGATACAAATCACCATCGATGTCGTGATCACTACAGCTAAAAAAAATACTTGAAAACAAGGCAAGTAAAAAATAATGCGTGTTTTTTTTCATAGGTTAAGTAGGTAAAAAATTTGGGAATATTTAGTACAAAACTATCAATAAGCCTGCAAAATGCAAGTCTATTGACAGAAAAGTTTTAATTTGGATGCTATTCAAAACAGGCTTTTTAAACCATTTCATTTTAAAACGATGTAGTTATAATTAACTCATTTTTGTCTTTATTATTTTAGTCCTTTAAAAATCAGTCTCATATATGATTCTGTTATTACGAAGAGTGCTCCAAAAAAAGTATACAAAGTCAAAGCCTCCGTGACAATAAAATAAGCGATCAAAAAGCTAAATATTAAGCAAAAAAAATCCAGTCTTTGATTTATCTACAGACTGGACAATTTTTTATTAATCATTTTACAAATAGGCTCAAGAAAAATTTAATGTTTCAATTTCAGATAAATTGGCATTGAACTGAACAAAACTGGCCGGAAAACCAGATTTAATTTTCCCTACTTTATTTTGCATCCCAATTGCCGAAGCAACTCTTGTGGTAGCCATCTTTACTGCTTCATCGGCTGAAACATTTAGATTATTATAGGCATTTTGTACTGCCTCTAACATTGATATTGTAGCTCCAGCCAGATTTCCATCTTCATTTCTATAAAATCCGTTTTCTAAATGAGCATCAAAATTATCCCATCTAAAATTGGTTACTTTTCTACCTAAAAATGTAGCATCGCTAATCAAAAAGAATTTCTCCTGTTTCAACTTATACGCCACTCTTGCAGCCGCATAATCACAATGGGCACCATCTAAAATAACGGGTGCATAAACATCTTCATTTTCAAAAACAGCTCCTACTAATCCAGGTTCACGATGACCAAATTGTGTCATGGCATTAAACAAATGCGTAACAAGATTAATTCCCTTTGAAAAATAAAACTGTGCATCTTTATGTGTAACCGTTGAATGTCCAATAGAAATAGTAATTCCGCTTTCAAGCAACATATTTAACTGTTCTTCTGTAAAACATTCCGGAGCGATCGTAATAACTTTTATAACATCTTTTCCTTTTCTGATTATTTCTTCAAGCTCTTCGTTGGTTGGCTTTCTAACCTGATCAATGCTATGCGCACCACGTCTTAGGGGATTTAAAAATGGTCCTTCCAAATGCATTCCGATAACACCATTTTGATGCTTTTTCATATAATCACGAACCGCTTCAATACCTTTTAAAATGGTTTCTCTTGAAGATGAAATTAAACACGGTAAAACATGCGTTGTACCATATTTCAAGCTGGCATCATAAATATCCTGAATAGTTTCTTCGTTTGGAGTCTGACTAAAATAATACTTTTCTCCTCCATTAATCTGAATATCTATAAATCCTGCTGCAAGATGCTTTCCTCTCAAATCAATTTGCTTAATATCATTTGGAATTTCTTTTTGTATCGAAATAATGACTCCGTTTTCAATTATTACGACTCCATTTTCAATTATGTCATCTCCCGTATGCACAATAGCATTGATAATTGCTTGTTTCATGTTTGAGTTTTATTTCTTTATATTTTTTTTCTGCTATATCCAGTATTTGAATTCTTTATGTGCAAAAGATAAATTTATAGAGACTAGCAAAATCTCTTTTTCAGTCAAATGTAAAGAGGAAGTTTCAATTAATTTTCCTTACAGATCAAATAATTTGATAGCGTAAGCTCTTTTTACTAAAACTATATTGCTCTTTAAATAAAAAAACATCTCTATATCGCAATACAGCCAAAAAGGGATTTAAAAACGGATAATATCACTCTGCAATTAAACGATTTTTTAAACTTCAGTAAAATTCTGAAAAAACAAAAAGCCTTTAAATATCACTATTTAAAGGCTTTTGAAATCTATTATTATTTTTTCAATTAAAAAGTAACAAATTTTACACCAGCGCTAAACCATCTTGCCGGTAAAGGGAAAGCCCCAACTTCGTAATAAGTTGTATTAAATATATTTTGAGCATCTACAAATACAGTGAATTTTTTAAGTCCCTGACTGATTCTAAAATCATTAATCCAGTACGAAGCTCCTGTAACTCTTTCGTTAAAACGAGTCGCCAACAAAACAGAAAAATCTTTATGTTGGTAATCGATCGTATTGGTTATCTGATGTTTTAATGATGAAATTAAATATTTTGAATAAGGCTCCGGACGTGTATCTTTAAACCTCGAATCCAGATAAGAATATCCAAGATAGAAACTCAGTTTAGAATCTTTTGATAAATCGATTCTGTATGTTCCGCGCATATTGATTCCGTTTGTAATCAAATCACCATAGTTTTGACTTTGCCACGGCACCGTAGTTACCATACGTGTCCAGTCAATGTAATTATTGATTTCTCTGTAGAAATAATTTACATTTAAGTTCAGTGCTTTTTTTGTGTATTTAAATCCTATTTCGCTCTGGAAAGCATTTTCTGAAGTTAAATCCGGATTACCAATATTTCCCGGGCGCTGATTCAGATATAAATCTGTAAAAGAAGGAATTCGTTGACTTGTTCCTAAATTTCCAACAATCTTCAAACTATTTGTCAATTCGTAACTAGCATCTAATCCCGGATAAATCTGCCATTTATAATCCGAATTATAGTTCAGATATGTTCCTAAATTTACATTAAGCTTTTCGAACAAATAGGTTCTGTATTCTGCATAAAGTCCAACATTATCACGATCATGATCTCCAATATTTGATGAATGAATGTTTTCATTTCTAAATTCTGCTCCAAAACCAATTTCACCTTTTTCAGTTTTTATCGATGAATTAAGTTCTGCTGCAATCGAATTAGTATAATGCTGACTTCTTCCAACTTTTAGATTATTATCTCCTAAGTATCTGTAATCATCATAATTATATCTGTATGTAACTCTCGGCATTATTTTCCATCTTTCGGTAATATGATGCTTAGACTGAATGTTGGCAAATGTTGTCTGCACAATTTCTGTAGAATTCTTATCGCCCGGAGCTGCATAAAAACCATTTGCACCAAAATCATTATTTACATAACCAACAGCTCCTAAAATTTCATTTGAATCGTTGATTTGTACATTTCCCTGATACAATATTTTATTGTTTTCAAATCCGGTATTATAACGATACCCATTACTTTTATCATGCGAAGCAAAAATCGAATGTTGCTGTTTTTCTTTTCCTAAAACAGCTCCAACCTGAACACCGCCTGCATAAAAAGTATCTCCCGTGTCTTGCGTATCTTTCTCAAAATTAGAACCGGCATAAGTACTCACTAATACTCCCGAATCTTTAGGTTTTTTAGTCACAATATTAATTGCTCCGGTTAAACTGTTAATTCCAAAAATTCTGGCAGCCGGACCACGCAAAACCTCAATTCTTTCGATTGCTTCTACCGGAAGTGGCAGATTAAGCATATTGTGAGCAGTTTGAGAGTCAATAATTTTTGCGCCGTTAAGCAAAACAACGGTTTGTTCAAAACTTCCGCCGTCTACACTTATATCGACTTGTCCACCAAACGGTCCTCTTTGCCTGATATCAACACCATTTGCGTATTGTAATACTTCCTGAAGCGTTTTTCCCGGTAGCTTTTTTATAGTTTCACTATTGATCACATAAACATTTCTGTTTTGTTTAGAAATTGGAGTGCTTAGTCTGTTTTCATTAATTATTACTTCATCAAACTCAATAATAGTATCCTTTTTGGTTTGAGAATACATATTAAAACAAATTAATATTAAGACAGCAAAATAGATTTTTTTCATTCTGGTTTAAAATTTTTGCAAAAGTACTATCTTGCCGTACTAATAAAGTATACCAGTTTTATAATTATGAGTGGTCCGGTTGAAATTCCTTTTAAAAGCTTTATTCAGTTAAAACCTGAAGAAAACACTGCAATTTATCTTCAGATCGTTTTTGAATTTATTAAAGCGATTCAGACCGGATTTCTTCCTGAAGGAACAAAACTACCGGGTACCCGCATATTATGTAAACTATTGTCTGTTAACAGAAACACGCTTATCAAGGCCTTTCAGGATCTGGAAGCTCAGGGCTGGATTGAAACATTACCTAATAAAGGCACTTTTATTTTATCGCAAAATAAAAAGAAAGGCAAATCAGAATTTACTCCAATCAGAGAATCCAGTTTGTCAATAGAAAGCAAAGGTTTTAGTTTTAAACAATCTACAATTCTCGAAAATCCTTTCGAAAACAGCGAACTTCCTTATCAATTCAATGACGGAATGCCTGATTTGAGATTGATTCAGAATGATATTTTGGCCAGATTGTATGTTTCTAAACTTAAACGGCAGAAAACTTCTAAAACCTACGAACAAATTCAGATGCAGTCTCATTTGAATTTTAAAACGCATTTCTCCAATTATCTGAATCTTACGCGAGGTATTCGAATTTCGACTTCGAACCTTCTCACTACAAGCAGTCATGAAATCAGTCTTTATCTGGTTACCAAAGTATTAATTGCTCCGGGAGATAAAGTTGTGGTAGCTTCTCCGGGTTATTTTATATCCAATATGACGTTAACGAGCACTGGCGCGCAGATTATTACGATACCTGTAGACCAGAACGGAATTGATACTAACAGACTGAAAAAAATTTGCGAAGAATCTGAAATCAGGGTTTTATATCTTACTTCCAATTTTCATTATCCAACAACAATTGGTTTAAGTGCCAAAAGAAGAATGGAAGTTCTGGAACTCGCTAATCAATACGGTTTTGTGATTCTGGAAGATGATTATGATTTTGATTTCCATTTTGATAATAACCCGGTTTTACCTTTGGCAGCTTTCGATACGAATCAGAAAGTGGTTTATATTGGCTCATTTGGAAAATCGCTTCCATTGGGATTTAGCTATGGTTTTGTTACCGCTCCACCGGACTTTATAAAAGAATTAGAAAAACACCAAAATATTCTGGAACCGGGAATTGATGTTCTAAAGGAACAAGTTCTGACAGAATGGATTAACGAAGGTGAAGTACACCGACTTTCAAAAAAGAATAAAAAAATATATAAAGAGCGCAGGGATTATTTTGTTGGTTTACTGAATGAAAAATTAGGGAGCCGAATTAAATTTAAAGTTCCGTTGCGCGGATTGGCTATCTGGATTGAATGGCTGGAAAACTTTAATCTTATAACCCTGCAGAAAGAATGTGCCGCAAACGGATTATTCCTGCCTAAAACTATTTTATACCAAACAAAAGATCTCACAGCGACCCGACTTGGATTTGGACATCTGGAGAAAGAAGAAATGGAAAAAGCGGTATCAATTTTATGTCAGTCTATTGATGCGATGAACATCAATAAAGATAAAATCTAATTTTTGATTCTGATTTTTTCCAATAAAAAAAGCGAAACAACTTCTTCGATTGTTCCGCTTTTCTTATTTCAATTAATTTAAGCACATAGAGACATCGCTTTTTGATCCTGAAAAACATTTCAAACACAGGCTATGCTTTTGTGTATTAAATCCTTTTTTTATGAAGGACATTCAATTTCTCCTGAATTTTTAAAAATTATTGATCTTTAAATATCTGCTTTAAAATTAGAAATTCCATTTTTTAACCAATCCAGATATTCTGTAACATCAGGATTATAGGCTGAAGTTTCGTTTAGTGGTTCTCCATTGTGATCAACTAATACATAAAAAGGCTGTGCATTTGTTTTATATTTTATGGTTTGAAATTCACTCCATTTCTGCCCAATATATTTTATTTTTTTACCTGTTAATTCAGAAACTTTTTGTTCATGTGAAGCCAATTCTCTTTTATCGTCAACATACAAAGAAATCAAAACTACTTCGCCTTTTAGAATTTTCTGCACCTTATCGTCAGACCAAACATTGTCTTCCATCTTGCGACAATTTACACAGGCATGTCCTGTAAAGTCAATCATAACCGGTTTCCCAATTTTTTTGGCATATTGCATTCCTAAATCATAATCGGTAAAGGCCATAATATCGTGAGGGCCAAGCTCTGCTCCTTCCGGCAGATTTTCTGTTATTTCACGTGATGCTGAATTACTTAATCCATTCGGAATTTCGCTATAATGCATTGGCGGCGGAAAACCGCTAATCATTTTCAATGGTGCGCCCCAAATTCCGGGAATGAGATAAATGGTAAAAGACAAAACCAAAACACCAAGTCCTAATCTTCCAACACTAATATTGGAAACCGGACTATCATGAGGCAACTGAATTTTCCCAAATAAATAAAAAGTCAATGTCCCGAAAATCGCAATCCAAATAGCCAAAAAAGTTTCTCTTTCCAGCCAGTGTAATTGCAAAACCAAATCGGCATTGGATAAAAATTTAAAAGCCAAAGCCATTTCCAGAAACCCTAAAAATACTTTAACCGAATTCAGCCAGCCACCCGATTTTGGCAGTGAATTTAACCAACCCGGAAATGCCGCAAATAAGGTAAAAGGCAATGCCAGAGCCAGAGAAAAACCAAACATTCCGACAAAAGGTGCAATTCCTCCACGCGAAGCAGCTTCAACAAGTAAAGTCCCAACAATTGGTCCCGTACAAGAAAATGAGACAATCGCCAAAGCCAAAGCCATGAATAATATTCCAACAATTCCGCCTTTATCTGCCTGCGAATCTACTTTGTTTGCCCACGCATTTGGAAGCATAATTTCGAATGCTCCTAAAAAAGAAAAGGCAAAAAACATTAAAAGCACAAAAAATACAAGGTTAAACCAAACATTCGTTGAAAGTGCGTTTAGAGAATCTGCACCAAAAACCCAGGTTACAATCGCACCCAAAAAGATATAAATAGCGATAATCGAAATTCCGTAAAAAACAGCTTTTCTAATCCCTTGTGATTTGGTTTTACTTTGCTTGGTAAAAAAACTTACCGTCATTGGAATCATCGGAAAAACACAAGGCGTTAACAAGGCTGCAAATCCGGAGAAAAAAGACAGTAAAAAAATCGCCCACAAACTTCTTGATTCCGTTTCCGGTTGCTGTTTTTTCAGCTCTTTCTTGCGCGTTTTTACAATTTCTGTCTGGATTATTTCCTCTGTTTTTTCTTTAACATCAGAAATCGAAGAATCGATTTCTGTTGCTTTAATTTCTTTCTTTACATTACTTTCAATTAAAGTTATCGCTTTGGCGGATGGGCTAACAGCAAACTCCAGTTCATCTGAACTTGGCGGAAGACAGTTTTCATCATTGCAAACCATAAACTCTACTTCTGTTTTGATTTTGAAAGGCTTAGCTGAAAGTATTTTTATGCGTTGTGAAAAAGTAGTTTCCTTCTCAAAGAACTTAATCTGCATTTTAAAAACCGGATCGTTGATCGTTTTTCCTTTTTCTTCTTTTACCTCCCCAATTAACTGAAATTCGGGCGTTTTTGTAAAGGTAAAACGGGTAGGAATCGGACCTCCATCTGAAACTTCCTGACTGTATAAATGCCAGCCCGATTCGATTATGGCTTTTGCCTGCAACTCGTATTCTGTATCGGAAATTTTCTCGATACTGGTTTTCCATTTTAACGGATTATAAATTTGAGCCTGTGTTATTACTGAAAACAACAACAAAAGACTCCCTAAAAATATGTTCTTGTTCATGGGTTAAATTTAAAAAAAAGAGGGCTGAATAGCAAAAAACAACCCTCCTGATAATCCGCTATAACAACTAATTTGCTTACTAACTCAAAATAATAATTGATAGGGAAAACAATTAAACTCTATTATAAAAAAAACTGATAAAATTTATTTTAATGGCTTGAAAACAACCTCCATAGCGTCGGCTTTACTTAAAAGTGAAGTGGCAAATTCCTGAATATCTTTTGCGGTAACGCTTTTTACAATATTTTCGTAAGTAGCAGGATCATTCATATTATAATCATTTTCAAAATAATTATAAATCAAATTCATACTGTAAGAATTGAAGTTTTTGCTGTCTTCTTTGGATTTAAGGTAATTCGTTCTCGTTTTTTCTACATCTTCTGCCGCGATTTCACCTTTTTTGATTTTATCAATTTCCTGATACACAATTGGCAGTAAGTGTTCTACTTTTTCTGCATCACAATCAAATAAAATCTGAAGGTTTGCTTTTGAAACCGGCAATTTATCAATACTGGCTTTTACCTGTGCACCATAAGTTCCGCCCTCTTTCTCACGCAGACTTTCTGTATAGCGCAACGTAAGAACATCAGACAAGAAAGAAACTAAGATTCTGTTTTTTTGTGTAAACGCACAATCTTTTACAAATGCAATACGAACCGAGCTTTTTGGTGTTTGCATTTTAATAAAAACATCTTGATCTATTTTGTTTGAAACCCATTTTGGAACATCGCTTTTAAATTTCTCTTTACGTTTAATCCCGTTTATACTGGCAATATATTTTTCCAGCAAGGGTTTTAAAACTTCTGGTGAAACATCTCCTACAATGTAAAACTCAAAATTAGATACATCTGCAAAACGATCCAGATAGAACGCTTTCATTTTATCAAAAGATAAATCGTCGATATATTTTTGATTAAACAGCTGTACTCTCGGGTTGTTTTT
This sequence comes from Flavobacterium sp. N2038, assembly GCF_025947185.1. Taxonomy (NCBI): domain Bacteria; kingdom Pseudomonadati; phylum Bacteroidota; class Flavobacteriia; order Flavobacteriales; family Flavobacteriaceae; genus Flavobacterium; species Flavobacterium sp. N2038. Next base: position 1,931,855 of record NZ_CP110001.1, on the reverse strand, counting down.
TCCATAAACTACCACAGATAAACTGTCTTCCATTTTTGCATTGATATCATTTGCTCTGTTTTTAAGCGAATTTTCTAATCTTTGTTTTAATAGCGCATACATCTGATTATCAAATCTTGGCTGTACAAAACGCAAATGAATCAATTGCATCATCGTTTCGATATCTTTTACATTTGCCGAACCCGAAACGGTTTCTTTAAGTGAACTGATGCTTACAGAAGAATTGGCAATTTTTCCTTTTAAAACTTTGTCTAAATCAACATTTGAAAGTTCTCCAACACCAGACATCATTGCCAAAGCTGTAGTGCGCCCGATTGATGGAAGATCTTGCGGCTCATACAATGAAGTTCCGCCAAAACTTTCGGCTTTAAGCTCTACTTCTTTTTTATTTTTATCGGCAAATTTGTAATGTACTTTTACACCATTGCTCAATACAAAAGTGGTAGCATCGATCGCCGTTTCTTTTTTCTCCGAAACAATTTTTCCAGAATTGATTTTCAGATTTCCTAAAAGTGTTTTTCCTTCAAAAGTGTCCACATAAGGCTGCAACGACGCATCGTTCTCTGCTTTCTGAATAGCAGCAAATGCTTTTTCCTGCGTTAAATTTTCTTCACCCTCTACACCAGTAACTGTTACAACACGGTTTTGCGAGGTGTATAATTTACTAATTTGTTCCTGAAGAATTTTGGTGTCAATATTTTTTAAAATGCTTTTTGTTATTTCAAATTCTGCATTAGGATCGGCAATAACTTCGTGATTTAGGTAATCATCTTTTACCATTCCGATGACATCCTTATGTGAAATCTCATTTATTTTTTCTAAATAATTTTCGTAGCCCGAAATGGTTTCAGTTACTGCTCTTTCGATTTCTCCTTTTGAAAAACCAAATTTATAAGCACGAACCCATTCTTTCATTACCATTGCAAACGCTTCTTCTTGTTTTCCCGGTTTTGGTGAAACAGATAAAACCCAGATATCGTTAAGACGAGAATAACTCTGATACCCAATTTGTGCGCCTTTAAACGGGCATTCTTGTTTTTGCGCCATTTCTCCCAGACGATTATTCAAAATAGAAAAAGCTATGCTACGTTGTGTAGATTTTTCTAAATCGGCATAAGTTCCGGTTGGTTTTTCAGAAACATGACGAATCATATAACTAATTCCCGAAGCTGAAATTTCCTTGTCTAAAGCCAGTTTAAAAGTTGGTTCTGCTCTTTCTGGAATAGCAATTTCAAAACGTTTTTTAGGATTTTGAGGTGCTGGAATATCAGCAAAAAGCTTTTTGATTTTTGCCTCAATTTCGTCCGCATTGATATCTCCAACAATTGCGATTGCCTGTAAATCGGGACGGTACCAATCTTTATAAAAATCTTTTAAAACCTGATATTTAAAATTCTTAACAATATCCATATCTCCAATTGGCATACGGTCTGCATACAGCGAATTGTTGTAATAATACGGCGCTAACTGATTGTAAATTCTTGCTCTTGCATTTTGTCTGGTACGCCATTCTTCGGTAATTACACCGCGTTCGGCATCGATTTCTTCATTTGTCAGAGACAAAAAGTTAGACCAGTCGTGCAAAACAAGCAAACAAGTATCTACTACTCCGCCATCTTTTGACGGAATATTGTCTAAATTGTAAACCGTTTCGTCTGTGCTAGTGTAAGCATTAATATTTTTTCCGAAAACGGCTCCTTGTTTCTGAAGCGTATTCAGAATGCCTTTTCCTTCAAAATTTTTGGTTCCGTTAAACGCCATATGTTCCAGAAAATGCGCTAAACCTTTCTGCTGATCGTTTTCTAAAATCGAACCTACATTTTGAATGATGTAATAACTTGCCGTATTTTTATTTACATCTGTCGGGTAAATATAATACGTCATACCGTTTGGCAAAACGCCTTTTTTTATTTTCTGATTGACTGCAATTGGGTCATTTGTCTTGTAATTCTGTGCGAATGTCAAGCTTCCGATAAAAAGCAGTAAAACTGATATTTTTTTGCTGTATTTCATAAAACTTATATTAACCTTTCAATAATTTATCCAGTTGTTCTCTCAACTCAGGATTAGATGGACGCAAAGCATCGGTGTTGATAATGTTACCTTTAGTATCGAACAATAAAAATCTCGGAATCGCATTTACTTCATAATTTTTAGCGACATCAGAATTGAAATCTTTATCGGCCATTAACTGAATTCCTTTTAATTGCTCTTTAGTAACAAAATCTTTCCATTTTTGTGCATCTTTTGATTTATCTAACGAAAGACTTACGAATACAATATTTTTTCCGTGATAATCTTCTTCAATTTTTTTCATGTGAGGAATTTCAGCTTTACAAGGTCCACACCAGGTTGCCCATAAATCAATGTAAACAAATTTTCCTTTGAAATCAGAAAATGAAACCGGTTTATCATTTATGTCATTATATGAAAAATTTAATCCTTTCTGACCTACGTTTTTATGCAATACTTTTTCGTATTCAACTAAAAATGTTTTACTGGCATCAGAAATCATATAAGGTTTTATACTTGGTGCTACTTTTTCATATTCTTCAATTTTCATTCTTGACGTTGCAACTTCTTCACGAAGGTACACATCCTTTAAAGCTGGATCAGTAATATGATTTAATGTTTCAACAATATCTAAACGCTTTGGAACTGCGGCTCCGCTTACACTTATATAAAAGAAATAATTTGACATTAAAGTGACACCGTTATGTAATTTTAACAAATCCGGATCTGTAAACTTTTTATCTGTCTGCCACGTTTTTATAACTGCAGGACGATCGTCTTTATCCGGAAATGCAGTTCTAGGTAATCTAAAAAAAGTATAAGTCGATTCTTCAACATCTGTTGCTACTGCCAATTTTAATAACTTATTGAAATTAGCATCTTTTGTATTTATTGATTTTGAAAATTCATTTGCTTTTGCTACACCTTTATCAAGCCAAGGATAAAATTGTACATAAGTTACATTTCCTCCAAGTCTTGCAAATGGTGCAAATTCATTGTAAATTTCGTTTGCTTTCTGAACCAGAACATTCTGACCCACATTTTTTCCGCTCAAAACATAATGTTCTTTGTTGATAACCAAATTGATATCCAATTTTGGTTCTAAATACAAACGAATTAACTGAGTTCTTCCCTTAAATTGTCCGTAATCTACATAATAGAAGCCAGACGCTGAAACTGGTATCATAAAGCCAAATTCCCCCAGAGTATTGACTTTAGCAGTTGCAGCAACCGCTGGCTTTCCCTCTTCAACATTATAAAGTGTAACTTCTTTTGCTATAAAATCCGGAATCGAAACTGTTCCTTTAATTACTGCATATTCTGAAATGCTGGAAGCAAAACTCATTTGAACCGCAATAAAGGTCAAAATGAAATAAAAAATGTGTTTTTTCATAATAGTTATTTGTTTTTTGATTGTTTTAAATTGTAATGCGCATTGACTGATCCTCTTGTTCAATAATCAGGTCTTTACTTTCTTTATTCTCTTTTAGTTTTTTAAGATTTTCCGGTTTCAATAAATCTTTGGCTTCAAAATCATTAATCTGTGTAACTTTTGCACCGGTTTTGACTTTCTTCAAATCTTCGTTTTCCTGATCTAAAATTCGTTTTACTATAAGATTCTGGTTTTCATCAAAATCCAAATTAAGTCCGGCGATATAAAATGAAGATCTCTTTTTAAAGTTTTTATTGGGTTCCAAATAAACGGTCTTATGGAGTACATCTATTGTAAAATTGAAGCGTTTTATTAAATCAATTCCCAAAGATCCATCTGCAAAAGCCCAGTTTTTATTGGCTTCGTCATATTCCTGAACCGCAATTGTTACATCTGGAAAATTATTTCCGTTAATAGCAACATTTGGTATTGCGCCTCCCACAATTTTAGTTTGTTTTCCTAAGCTGTAATTGACAGATGTATATTCGTTTTTTAAACTGGTTTCCAGATTATTTTTGTGATTAAAAGGGCCGTAAGCAATTAGATCATAACCAGCGCCGGTATCAAAAGTAAAATTGCCTTCGACTGTTTTTTTATCTTCAAAAGTCAGATTCATTTGTACTACCGGAAGTCCCGATTTATAATCAAAAACTAATGGTTTTGCTTTTCCCCAATAATTGAAATTTCCAAAATTGTACAAGTCAATTGTCATGGTGTCAAAATTGACAGACGTGATATAATTACGCAGCAAATTGGCGCCAAATAATCCGTCATAAACGCCATGTTTTGGAAAAATGACCAAGCCTTGATTTTTTAAAACCTGATCGCCAATATAAATCGTATTATCTGCCGAATACTGCACTTGCTGACTTCCGCCAACCACAGATGCCGATTTACTTTTAGTAACCACAACTCCTGCTTTATAAGCACTGTCCGGATTTAGAGCCATTCCGTCTGCGCCCGTATCAAAAAGCATTAAAAATTCTCTGTTTGCTTTGTTTAATTTTATTTTGATGGCGATTCCGTTCTCTACAATTTCAAACGGAATGCTGGCCATTTTTTTTACCTCAGCATTTCGATCTACTCTGTATAATCCGTCAAAAAAAGTAACATAGCGTATTTTGTTTTCTTTATTGAAGACTATTTGAGTGGGTTTCTTTTCTTTTCCTTTGAAACAAAAATCAGCCGAAACAAAAGTTTCATTTTTAATAGTCACTGATTTTCCCATTTGGATAGAATCTAAAACCGGAAAAGCATTAAAAATAGCGTTTAAGTAAAATTCATTTGAAGAAGAATCTCCGGCTCCAACATTAAATTCTGGCGCCAGAAGATTTTTTATATCATTATAATTTTTATTTTGAAAGGCTTTTTCGAAAGATTCAATAGATTTTTGAACGCCGTTTTGAGCGCAAACTGAATATCCAAAAATCATTATTGAAAATAAGAATATCTTTTTCATTTCAGATTACTTTTGTAAAGTATAGGGATTAGTTACCACTTTTTCTACGCCAAAATCTTTCAATAAAATACCCTCAAATTTTGTCCAGTCTTCTGCAGAATAAAGCGGTTTCATTTCTTCAAGTAATTTTTTGAAACCCGCTAAATCCTTCGTTTTTTCAAAGTCTTTTTTCTTGCGCTGTAAAATGGTAAACACATGATTAGAAACGCTTCCGGAACCGTAGTCTTTATAAAGTTGTTTTGCATTCTTTAAATAAAAATCATCGTATTGACGTCCGATTCTTAAACCACTTATGATAACGAATGGAACTTCGGCAGTTAGTGAAGGCTGTGCTTTTAAATAGGCATCGGCAGTTTCAAAAGAAACATTCCTTTTTCCGTTCAGATAAGCCTCTTTGTAAAAATCGGGATACTCTTTTTCCTCAATTTTCGTACTATACTTTTTGAAAAGCCCTTTTTTAGCTGCTTCTTTTGCATTTTGCAGTAAGGCTGTAAATTGCGCTGCGTTTTGAAAACCGCCTTCAGTATCAATTACTTTTCCATCTGCACTCATAAATAAAAAAGTCGGAAATCCGGTAACGCCATACTTCATACATAATTTTTTACCGATTTCTTCTTTAAGAATATCAGATTTGAAAGTGACAAAATCAGCACTTAAAACAGTGGCCACTTTAGGATCCGGAAATACCTCTTTGTCCATTTGTGCACACGGCATACAACCCGTAAAATACAAATCGACAAAGATTAATTTTTTCTCCGTTTGGGCTTGTTTTTTGGCCAATTCCCAACTTTCATCAGTTGATTGTGTCTGTGCTTTTAAGACAATAGAAGGACAGGCAAGCAGCAAAACTGCACTTGCGATTTTAAAAAAACGTTTCATAAAATGTGGTTTTTAAGAAACCGAATGAAGAATGAATTTCGCTCTTCATTCGGCTTTGTTTAAGGTTTTTAGTTATCTACCGCGGTATGCAACATCAACAATTTTGCATAAACCTTCGTATTTGTTTAATAAAATTAAATTACCATTTACCGGAGGAACCTGATAGAGTTCTAACTTTCCGGTAGTTCCATAACTTCCAACAATCAAATATTTGTTTTTATTTGTAGCTCTTGGATTGAAATTAATATAGGTGATTTCTTCAGCTCCTTTATCCAACATCAATTTAGCCGTTTGGGTTCCGTTATCATACTCATATAATTTGCCTCCAACAGCATAAAACAAATATCCTGAATCGGGACTTACAGCAAATTTTGTGGCTTTATCAAAATCTGGTGCGTTCAAAATTTCTTTGTAATACACTTGTGCCAAAGCTCTGTTGAAACGAAGCAAATTGAATTTTCCAGAAGTCAGATTTTTCAGAATTGCAAAGTTCTCATCTTGATTGAAGGCAGAAGTGGTCATATAAATCAAATCAGAATTGGTATTATTCCAATCTAAAGCGGTGTCTGATCCCGTAACAGGTGGCATTGGCGCACATGTTCCTTTTGAAGTCGAATATCTTACAAAACGTCTGGCGGTCTGATCATAAAAAACCGGCGTTCCAAACGTACCTCCGTTCTCTGCAATAAATGGCGCTGCATAAAAAGTTTTAGTTTCAGATTCTAATTTGTTTTGGGGCAGACCGTATTTGATTTGCAATACCCTGTAATAGTAGTAAATATCTCCTTTACTATAAATCAAATTTTCTCCGCTTCCATTAGATTTCATAAAATCGACTCCAAAATTGGTAGGCAGCGATCCTCCTACGGTTTCATACGCTAAATTTTGCGCTAGTGTCCATCCAAAAGAATCCGGATCTAATCTTGCTGTTCCGTTTTCTGTTGTAGTTACGTAAATTCCATAAATTAGTGGTGAAGATATGGGTTGATTAAAACATTCTACATCTACTGCTTTTCCTGTTAACTTAAGAGCTGAACCTGTAGCATCTAATACATCTGTAATAATACGCGGCGTTGCTACGCCAGGAAGAATTGATATCATATCCAGACGTGGTTTTCCGTCAACATCACCAATAATCATCCAACCTTCATAAATGGAAGAAACAACATTTAAAGTAAAAGGCTCATGCTTCCAGGTTATTCCGGTCACTTTGTCTTTTACAAAATAATAAACGGTATATTTTGCAGGTGGTAACTTTAATTCGGCATCAAAATTTTTATTTGTACCTATCACAGTTTTAGAATCCATTACAAGTTTTACCGGATTGATAGCTACCCATTCATAAGTATAGCGGTCAGGATCGGTACTATCGTCTAAGGTCGCATTTAAATTTGGTGTAATTTTAAGTTTTTCACCTGTATAAGCGGTATACGATGCTTCTATTCCGGTTGCGTTGATCTCGTTGATTGGGTTATAATTGTAATTTCCTTCATCATCGGCACAACTGCAAACCAAAACAAGCAATGCCGAAAGAGCTAAATGAATTTTTATATTTTTTAACATCTTGTTATATTTTTTAGTTTAAAATAAATGCGTTTTAAGGAAAGATCATTTCTTTTCCATCATCTTCATAAATAATATTTCCCGCTGCTTTTTGATCTGCCAGATAGCGTTTCATATAGTTTTGATAATACTGAATATCGGGAATTGTCAATCCCAATGATCCCAACTTCTGATTAAACATACTTGGTTCTAAATGCATTAAATCGCACATTAAGAAAAATTTCTTTGCTGTAAAAACACCTAAAAAGCCTGCAAACCATCCTGGCGGCTGCGATAACTTATCATCAAATGTTAATTTGTATGAAATATGACTCATGGTTTTGTTGGTAAGCGGGTTGATTACCTTGCTTTTCATATTAGTAGTAAACGATTCGTTTTCTTCTAAATTTAAGATTAGCAAAAAGCTATTCGTTTTCATATCAGCAGTTCTAAACACTTTCACCTCAAGTGAGTCAAGTTCTTTACCGGCATGCATAACAATATTATCCGGAAGCTTAAAATGAGTTCCTTCTATGGCTGTACTTTTTGAATCGATTGCAACTTTTATTTTTCTGTCTACATCACTTACCTTTCCTTGTACTCTAATGGGAATTTTGTAAATACGCTCTACTACTGCTGCTTTATCCAGTGCAAAACTAAATCCTGTACTATCTGTCATAATTACCATCCCATTTACAGGAATTGCAAAAACAGATGGCGAAAAATAAATGTTATCTGTATTGTGATAGGTTTCTATTTCTTCCTGATTGCATGAAGTAAATCCTAAAAAGAATAAAAATGCAAAGCTTAAAATCAATATTTTTTTCATGTTTATCTTTTTAAATTATTGAAAGTTGATTTCGGCATCCGGCAAAGGCACAACATATTGAAGCGCTCCCATTGCAATATTTCCGGAAGCTGCTGAGCCATTTGGTATTGCAGTGGTATTATTTCTTTTGTAATAAAAGAACAACTGTCCCTCACCCATAAATTCTTTCCTGTATTCCTTTGTCACTTCTGTTGCCAAAACTGCAGTAGCGGCCAGATTTGTTAATCCTCTGTTATAACGAAGCGTATTTAGTAAAGCAATACCATCTGCGGGTACTGTTGCCGTTTCTGCTGCAATTAGATACATTTCTGAAAGCTTGAACATTGGGATCTGCAAGCGAAAAACCATTCTGCTGTCTGGCACATCTGCATATTTAAAAAATGTTTTTTGCGTTTTTCCGCCCACAACAGGAATCTTCCAACTCGGCAGGCTTCGGTAATCATTATCATTCGACTCAAAAACTGTATTTAATCTGTTTAATAATGGAGCATAAATCATGGCATCTCCTAACTTAGAATCAAACAAATCTTCTTGCGTTTTATACAAAGTGTAATCACTTAAAGCAAAGAAGTTCTCTGAAGAAAAAATTTTGTCAGGAGTTGCAGGATTCGTAGCATCTAAAAAGGTAGTCCACGGAAAAAACGTCGTCGATTTTGTAAACGTAATTACTTCGTTTGCTACTGTCGATGCTCCCCCTTTATCTCCGGCATATAAAAGTACACGTGCTTTTAAACATTTTACGGCAAGATAATTCATTCTCATACCTCTGTTTTGAGAATAATAAGGATTTGCATCATAGTCGCTGGTAGCTTTGTATTTTCCTGTTGTCAGGATTGGATCTTTTCCTAACAGTGTCAATGCCATATCAATATCTGCCAATATCTTACTCATTGCATCTTTTGCTGATAAAATTGGATTATTTGAAGTCACAGGTGCATCATAATAAGGTATTGCAGGCATAGAAGGATCTACTTTGTAAATTGGCCCATATAATCTCAGCATATCAAAATGCAGCATGGCTCGTATTGCAATTGCTTCACCTCTTAAAAGATCTGTTTTTTCCTGAGAAACAATTCCACCATGTTCTTCCAGACTTTCCAGAAATTTATTGGCAGACAGAATTGTAGTAAAAGCTTTTTGCCAAATGTCTGTGAAAACTTTTTTTGGATTGGCTTCCGCATAAGCGTATATAGCCATTTTAGTTTTTGTATGCGAAGCCGGCATATTGTACTGCTGCCCTAAAATATCTACCGCATCCATTGTAAGCTGTCTGCCATAAAGCTCATCAGATGCAAGCATCATATAAAGTCCGTTATGCACATTCTGCATTCCGGCTTCATCTTTAAATATTTGAGACTCTAAAATTTTATCCTGAGGCACCACATCCAGAAAATTACTGCAGCTTACTGCCGAAAACGCTATCAGGATTGATAATGCAATTTTATTTAAATACTGATTCATAATAATGGTATTAAAATGTTACGCTTAGACTTAAAGAAAAAATTCTTGAAAAAGGATAGCTAATCCCTCGTTCGACTTTCATAGTCGAAACTTTAAAAAAATCATTGGCATATGCATTAAATCCTAATCCGGCCATCCCTGATTTCTTCAGCCACTCTCTGTTGGTTACTCTGTATCCTATACGAAGAGCTTCTCCGGCTATATAATTATCTTTTTGAATAAAACGGGAAGAAATAGGAGTTACAACCGTCAAATCAATTGCCTTGAACTGAGCCATTTGACCCGGCGTAGTCCAACGATCCAAAAGTGCTCTTGCATCCTGATTTTCAAAAACATTATCTGAATCGATATTTTCTACTTTGCTGTACAATGCAGAATTAAATCTATCTGCACCAAAACTATAACGGATGAAAACTCCGATATTAAAATTCTTATAATTAAAAGTTGTAGAAACAACCCCTGTAGCTATTTCTCTGGAATTCCCCATTACAACCTCATCTTTTTTATCTAATACAAAAGTGGTTTCTCCGTTTTTCTTTAAGAAAATTTCTCGTCCTGTTCCGGGATCAATTCCTAATGAAGGTACCGCCCAAAGATCATTTGTACTTGCTCCATCATAATATCTGGTAAGACTGGTTGTTTTTTTAGCAGCATCATTTAAAGAAGCCAGTGCATTATTAAAACCTCCTAATTCATTTTCATTTGTGGTTGCTGTTAATCCGATACCCCAAATAATACTCTCTCTTAAGTTGTTGATGATATTATAATTTGCTTTTAGTTCTAATCCGCGGGTCGTGATATAACCTACATTTAACGGATAAGCCGTTACTCCGGTAGAAGCAGCAAGATCTATAGCAACAATTTGTGGTGAAGTCTGACGCTTATAAGCTCCCAAAGTCACTGTAAGCCTGTTTCTAAACATTGCCAGATCTAATCCTAAAGATAAATCTTCTGTTTTCTGAGGCTCCAAATCAGCATTTGATAATTGAGTAATATTTAATCCTGCCCCAAAAATATTAGTGTTAGGATCGTATGCATAAACATCATGAGATGCATATCCTACTAAATTTTGATTTCCTGTTTGTCCAAAATTGGCACGAACTTTAAAAATGTTGACAATATTCTGATCCATCTTAAACTCGTTGTTGATGTTCCATCCTACCCCAACACCCCAATACGGAGAATATTTTTTATTGGTTCCAAAGTTTGTCGCTCCTGAAATTGTCTGTGTAAAATCAAACAAATATCTTCTGTCATAAGCATAATTGACCTGGTTGGTCAAATCAATACTTCTAACTAATTCATTATCGACAAAGGGCTGTGAGTTTTTTTCAAATCCAAAAGCAAAAGACGGATTTCCGGGAACTCCTAAAGGAAATCCTCTTAAGATAGAACCGTAAGCATTGTAATCTGTTTCGTATGCCGAAGCTCGCATGGTATAATTTAGAGAATGAACATTATTGAACACATTTGAATAGGTCCCTCCAATGTTGGCATTCCATTTATTAGTCAAATAATCCCTTCTTCTATATTTTCCTTTCTCCGATGGAATATCTAATATATATCGTGTATCATCCGGCGAAACAAATTCTGTTTTCTGTTTGTCAAGTCTTGTAACAGAAATTGCGGCAGTTGTTTTTATATGCGGATTGAAATCGTAATTAAGCGCAAAGTTGTTCGTAAAATTAAATTCGCCGCTTTTGTTAAAACTATTCAATCTAACATTGTACAAAGGGTTTTCCGGCTGATTAATAACCAATTCATTCGGTGGCAATGGTATTGAAGATCCGTCTAAATATCGGGTTGCCACACCATTTTCATTATATTTTTCATAGTATGGACTCACCCTTGCCCAAGTAGCAAAATCACCATAAGGAGATTCCTGATTGTCAGCTCCTGAAACCAATAGATTATTATTGATACTTAATTTTTTTCGTTTGTATGTTATATTGGCACTATACCCCCAGGTATTATGTTCAGTACCTTTCATAGTTCCTGCAACAGTTTTATAATTTCCGGCCAAATTAAATCGAAGTTCTTCTGATCCTCCGCCAATGGTCAAACTATGTCCGGATGTTAATCCCATCTGAATGGGTTCGTTAAGCCAATAAGTATTAACACCTCGACGTACTGCTGCCAAACGCTGGTTATAAACTTCGTTCCATTTATAAACAGTTGGCAAAGGAGTTCCCGGATTTGGGATATAAGCTTTAGAAATTCTTTCAAATTCCAGTTTTTGCTCTGCATTCATTAAATTATAAACACTCAAATCTGCAAATTCGTAAGAGGAATTATAAACATAAGAAAGCTGTAGTTTTCCCGGAACTGGTTTAATCGTCTCAACAACAACAACTCCATTTGCTGAGCGTGAACCGTACAGTGCTGTAGAAGCCGCATCTTTAAGCAAAGTAACACTGGCAATTCTATTAATATCTAAATCAACAATCTGTTGTAAAGTAGTTGGAAATCCGTCCAAAATAAACAACGGCTGGTTTGGATCTTCTTTAAATTGATCGTCTACCTGATTAACAGATAAACTCGTTTGCCCCCTCACCTCAATTACAGGCAATACATTTGGATTAGAACCTGCAATATTGTTATTCAAAACAATAAAAGAAGGGTCTAAAGTTTTTAAAGCCTGAACCACATTTTGTGTAGAAATCTGTCTTAATTCTTCGCCTCTAAAAGTTGAAACTGCTCCCGTAATCAATTCTTTTTTACGTACGGTAACTCCTGTATTGACAACAACACCTTCCAATTCGTTTCTTTCTTCTGCCAGTTTAATGTTAATTACTTTTCTTTTATTAACCTCAACAACTTGGGCGCGATGTCCGATATAAGTAAACAAAATTTGTCCGTCTTCCGGAGCCATAATAGTGTACTTTCCGTCAAAATCGGTCTGAGCGGCTGCGCCTGTACCTTTTACTTTGACATTTACACCGGGAATCGGATCTCCTTTATCATTGGTAACAATACCTTTAATTTCAATTAGTTTTGACTGCAAGACCACTACATTTTCTTTTGGTACTTTTCGAACTAAAATGGTATTTCCATTTGAAAAACTAAAATCAAAATCTTTACTGGAAAAGGTGGCTTCTAAAAGGTCATTCACACGAATTTTCCCTTTTTTAAGATGTACTTTAGGCAATTTTTTAAATAAATCTTCCTGATAAATAAAAGTATAATCTGTCTGCTTTTTAATGATTTCAAAAACTTCATCTACAGACACCGTTTTATCAGCGGCAATTACAACTTTTGTGTTTTGTGAAAATAGATTTACGGGAGAAAAACCAAAAATTGTAGTACAAAACAAGAATACAAAAGTTCTCATAATGTTAATAATTAGCCCTTTTCTAAGATAGAAATAGGCACTGGTTAATTTAAATTTCATAAATTTACATGTTAATTGGTTGGTTGGTTGTTAAAACTGATTAATGGATTAATACACAGAAAGGGATAAAGTGCGGTACGGTGAGAGGTCTGAACTTTAATCCCTTTTCTTTTTACTTGATAATAATCTTATCGTCTTTTTTCTCATAGGCATTAATAAAATTAATATTCTTAATCGTGGTTAATATGTCTTCCAGTTTCTGATTTTTATTCAAAACACCGTTAAATTTCACGTTTCCAAGTGCCGGATCTGCAAACACAATATCTACATCATACCATCTCGACAGTACCTTTGCAATCTCCTTAAGCGGCATTCCTTTAAAAACAAACAATCCTTTTCTCCAGGAAATTTCATTATATACATCGACCTGAGCGATAGCAATATGATCGTTGTTATTACTGATTGTCGATTGCTCGTTTGGCGTTAAAGTTTCTTTATTGTTTGAATTGCTTACGGCAACCTTACCTTTTACCAATGTGGTATAAATTGCTGTTTCGTCTTTGTACGCTTTAATATTAAACTCGGTACCAATAACCTCAACATTTTGCATTTGAGTTTTTACTTTAAATCTGGAACCTTTATGTTTTGTACTTGGCGACACTTCAAAATAGGCTTCTCCGTAAACCAGTTCTACTTGTCTGGTTTGTCCATCAACAAAAGCCACCGGATATTTTAATTGCGATTCTGAGTTTAACCAGACTCTTGTGCTGTCTGCCAGCTGCACAAAAAACTGTCCTCCTCTTGGAATTGTTAAAAAGTTATTTCTAATTCCTGCCGGTTTATTCTCTTTTGAATTGTAAACCAATTTTTCTCCATTACTGGAAGCATTTCCTTTATTGTAAGCTTTACCTTTTTCTAAAGTAATTACAGAACCATCTTCTAATGTCAAAGTTGCTTTATCACTTCCTATCAAAATTTCTTTGTGAGCAACAACCGGAGTTTCAATTTTAAGCGGATTGGTTTTATTGACAATTATCGAAATCGAAATTAGCAATAGCAATGATGCTGCCATGGCTATAAACTTAAATCGGGTCGTAGTATAAAATGGTTTAAGCGGGACTGCTTTTGTTTCGTCAGACTGAATTGCTTTTTGAAGACGCATTCTCATTTTGTGTTCCAGTTCTTCTTTAGAACCCAAAGCATCATCCCATTCTTCTGAAGTCTGGAAACTTTCGTAAAAATGTAGTAATTGTTTACTCTCCTCCCGACTAGTATCGCCAGAAAGATATCTGTTTAATAACGTTAAGAATTCTTCTTTTTTCATTTTTTTTATTATTAATGCAGGAGTATATTAAGTAAGTATCTAAAAAGATATTTACCCCCTAGTCCAAATCGTATTTTTTTTTAATTTTTTTTATCTTTTTAAGAAAAGTCTCGTCGGAAATAAGGAAATACAACGGTTTAGACTTATAATTGGTAACCATTTTAACTTTCTCCTAAAGGTTTTCAGAAAGCCACAAAATCATTGTCATACTAAGAGTACTGCCCATTGACAAGCGAATGGTCTGAAGTGCCTTTGTAATATGATTTTCGACCGTTTTGGTGGAAATATTCAGGCGTTCGGCAATTTCTTTATGACTTAGCTGTTCTTCTCTGCTAAGTTTATATACAGCCTGGCATTTCTCCGGAAGGGTTTCAACAATTAAATGAAGTTGTTGCACCAATTCTTCATGCATCAATTGGGTTTCGGGCGTGGTGTATTGAAAACGTTTTTCTAAATCATCAAAAAGTTCGACATGAATTTTGTCTTTATTCTTTCTTAAATGATTAAAAACCTGATATCGGGCGCAGGCATACATATAGCCTTTTAAAGAAATATGAATTTCGAGTTTTTCGCGATTGGTCCAGATATTAAGAAATATATCCTGAATAATATCTTCGCACAATTCTTTGTCTTTAATCACATTGTACGCCGACATAAAAAGCGCCTGCCAAAATGTATTGTACAATTCTGTCAAAGCCGATTCATCTCCATTACGAAGACGATCAATTAAAATTTTATCTTGATTAAGGGACAATGACAACAAATTTTTGGCTTTTGAGGAATTGAATTATTCTCAACAAACTTACTAATATTATCGAATAATCCTAATTTGTTCTCGTACACAAAATCTCGATGATATTTTTAAAATTATTCTTCTTAAAACAGAATTTCTTAAAAATTTGATAATTTAACAAAATGATAATGCTGAAAAATTATACTATAATTAATATTTGGCTTCTTAAAAACAGATTTTTCAATAGCCTATTTTACAATTTTTGTGAAGTTAAAATTGTATTTTTTTTAATTCGAATAAAAATGCCGTAGCCAATTTCTTAAAACGGAGAATTTCGGAAAATTTAGTGTATTTGATTTAACAAAAAAAATCTGCAATATAAAAATGAATCCGCAATTCATTAAAATGTGTTTTACTTTTTAGTTTCTTTCTTAAACAAAAAAAAACCGGAAACGATCCGGTTTTTATTTTTATGATTCACAACTGCTGCAGGAAACTAAACTTGTAACAAGTTCTTTTGAAACACTCTGACTTCGTTGATAATACAAGCTTTTAATCCCCAATTGCCAGGCTTCGATCATTAAGCGATTTACTTCCTTAATAGGCAATTCTGCAGGAATATTAAGATTCAGACTTTGCCCCTGATCTACATATTTCTGACGAATCGAGGCTTGCTGAACAATTTCAAGCTGACTGATTTCTTTAAAGGTTTTAAAGACATCTTTTTCTATTTGAGATAGCTGCGACATATGTTGTACACTTCCTCCGTTTAGCATAATTTCGCGCCAAACTTCCTCATTATCCAGTCCTTTTTCTTCCAGCAATTTTTTAAGGTATTTATTCTTACGCATAAAATTTCCTTTACTTAAACCTGCTTTATAGTAGTTACTGCTAAAAGGTTCGATACCCGGAGACGTTTGTCCTAAAATTGCCGATGATGAAGTTGTAGGCGCAATGGCCATTGTGGTCGTATTGCGTTTTCCGTAACCTTTTAACAATTCCGGCTCTCCATAAATTCGCGCCAGTTCCTGCGTTGCTTTATCAGCTTTGTCGCTAATATGTTTAAATATTTCTGTTGTTTTCATTTTGGATTCCATTCCTTCAAACGGAATCATATTTTTCTGCAAATAAGAATGCCATCCTAAAACGCCTAAGCCCAAAGCACGGTGTCTTTTGGCAAATCTGTTTGCACTCGAAAGGTAATAATCACCCTCCGTTTTTTCAATAAACTCCTGTAATACGGCATCAAGAAAAAAGATAGCCAGTTTTACTGCTTCAGTATCTTTCCATTCTTCATAAAGTTCCAGATTCATTGATGACAAACAACAAATAAACGATTCATCCTCTGTTGATGGCAACATAATCTCACTACACAAATTGCTGGCGTTAATTCTAAGATTTCTATCTTTATATACTTGTGGTTTATTTTTATTGACATTATCACTAAAAAATATATACGGAAGTCCTTTTTGCTGACGGCTTTCTAAAACTTTTGCCCAGATTTGTCTTTTATCCTGATCCCCATCAATCATTTCCTGCATCCAGTAATCAGGAACACAAATTCCGGTAAATAAATTCTGAATCGGATTTCCGATGCTTTTTATTTTCAGGAACTCTTCAATATCCGGATGGTCAATATCCAGATACGATGCAAATGCGCCACGACGTACACCACCTTGCGAAATCGTATCCATAGCGGTATCAAAAAGTTTCATAAAACTTACTGCTCCACTACTCTTCCCGTTATCAGTTACAGCACTTCCGCGTTCGCGCAATTCTCCAAAATACCCCGAAGTTCCTCCGCCTATTTTGGTCTGCATAATTACCTCGCCCAGCTTATGTGTAATTCCCTCAATTTTGTCCGGAACGTGAACATTAAAACAAGAGATTGGCAAACCTCTTTCTGTTCCCATATTGGCCCAAACCGGTGAACTGATGCTCATCCATCCGCGTTCGATCATTTCTACAAAAGATTCTTTCAATTCGGGTTTGTATAATCTCCTTGCAGCTGCGGTACAGATTCTGTCTATTGCACCTTCAACAGTTTCACCTTTTAAGAGATAACCACGATTTAAAATTTGTTCACTTTCAGAGTTTTTCCACCACATTTTGCTTCCATTTTCATGCTGCGGAAGATCATTTGCTTCATTTATATCCATTGTATTCATATTTTTTGCTTTTTAGAAAAGATCGTTTGCCGTAATACTTTTATCATGTTTTGTATATTCTACAGGACGTTTTGCAAAAAAATCATCCAGACTGTTTGCAAAAACTTCTTCTTCAAACCAGGCCAAAGCATTATAATCTTCTACTCTAACATCAAAAATGGTTGGAATATTAATCTGCTTCAGACTTTCATCAATTCTAAATTTCATAAAATTAACGAGATCTTCTTTTTTAATACTTTCTATTTCACCTGCTTCAAATATCCAGTCCAGAATATCTGCTTCAACCTTTATCGAATCTTTTACTGTTTCTCTAACAAGTGTTAAAGTTTCTTCGTCAAAATAATCCGGAAATTCTTCTCTAATCTTATTTATAATATAGATTCCACCATTAGCATGTATTTGTTCATCTATTGATGTCCAGGCGATTATGTTACTTACATTTTTCATGTAGCCTTTAAATCTTGTAAAAGACAACAAAATGGCAAACTGACTGAAAAGTGATACATTTTCGATCAGAATACTAAACAAAATCAGCGAAACCATGTATTTTCTGTTGTCCTGAGAACGCGTATCTTTTAAAACATCCGAAAGATATTCTACACGTCGGCGAATCACAGGAACGTCAAGTAATTTTTCAAATTCATCATTATACCCCAATACCTCCAGCAAACGCGAATAAGCCTCAGAATGTCTAAACTCACACTCGGCAAAAGTGCTTCCCAAACCATTGAATTCAGGCTTTGGAAAATGCTCATAAATGTTTCCCCAAAAACTTTTTACAGCAACTTCTATCTGTGCGATTGCCAATAAACTGTTTTTTACAGCTGTTTTTTCCGCCAGCGTTAAATGCGCATGAAAATCCTGAGTATCAGCAGTAAAATCAACTTCTGTATGTACCCAATAAGCTTTATTTATGGCTTCAGTAAATTGCAATACCTCTGGGTATTCAAATGGTTTATAATTGACTCTTTTATCGAAAATAGACATGATATATAATATTTAATGGTGACTGTTTGAGAATACAAAATGCCGACTTGGGGAGGTATTTTTACATCTGTATTTTTACAAATTTAAGCCAGACATCTTTCTTTGTCCAGAATTTGATGTTAAAAATCCGGACAATTATCAACAGTTAAAAAGTCACCAAAATCTCTCAAAAAATACATCTTATCAACAGGAAAGAAAGTCATCATAACCTCCAATTATACAGCTATTTAAAACAATTCTAAATAAAGTTATCAACAGTAGAACTCTACTTTATTTGTCATTTTCAAAAAACAGTTATCAACAGTACTTTTCTAAAATGAGCTGTTTTTTGACCAAAAGCTACTTTTAAAAAGAATAAAAAAGCTTAAAAATATGCCTCTGAGAAAAGATTCATTACTAAAATCTTTACCACAGAAATTAATCATAATTATTTAATTTTAAATACTTTACACTATTTAAGAATTGTTTAAGTTATTATTTCTTAATCTTGATTAGGATTAAAAAATAAAACTTAACTTTTCATCCTTTTTCAAATATTCCAAAAACAATATGACAACAGATATTATTGAATTGAATGATTCTATTGTTTTAATAGAACAGTCTAACACGACAAAACCTTTTGTTCAAAAATGCGAAATCGACGGTGATGCTGTTGGATTTGCTTTTTATGGATCGGGCAATGTCGAATTGGAAATAAAGCATAACAATCAAACCAAATATCTGACCAACACAACAGGTTTGGCAATTTGTTTTTTTGGAAATCAAAAAGTTGAATTCTCTCATAAAATTGAACCCGACAAGCCTTTACAGTCTATTAGTATTTTTACCAAACTAAAACATCTTAATTCTTTGCCTCCGGCCGAAAAAGAGATTTTTGAAAATCAGCTTCCGGAATTATTAAATCCGAAAGAGCATTTTGTACAAGGTCCGTCCTATTATATGACACTTGACATGCAATTGGCGGTACAAAAAATCTTTAATACCACTTATACCGGCAATACGAGATTATTGTTTTTAAAAAGTCAGGTCAATGAACTTCTGGCACATTTCTTTGCACTTTTGTCTACAGAAAGCAAAATTGATTTCTCTGAAATTGACAAAAACAAATTATTTAAAGCAAAGGAAATTGTTACTACACATTATTCTAAACCCCCATCAATCACTCAATTATCGCAGATGGTTGGTCTGAACAGTAATAAACTGAAAAAGAATTTTAAAGAACTTTTTGGTATTCCGGTTTTTAAATTTGTTCAGGAAGAAAGGCTTCATAAAGCATATGAATTGCTCCGCGAAAGCGAAAAAACAGTTCAGGAAGCGGCCTGGGATGTGGGTTACGAAAGTCTGAGTTCGTTTTCTAATGCCTTTCATAAAAAATTCGGAATGCGGCCTAATGAGGTCAGACTTCAATTCCTTTCAAACAAATCTTAATTCTTTTGCGACAAATGATTTTTTTTTAATCTAACCAACTTTGTATCAGTAATCATTTAAAAAACTATTGATATGAAAAATACCAAAATTTTAGTCCTGGGTTCCAATGGGAAAACCGGACGCAGAGTTGCAGAAAGATTAGGAGCAAATGCTACTGTAGAAATTCGTTTGGGTTCCAGAACCGAAACTATTCCTTTTGATTGGGAAAAACCGGAAACCTGGGAAAATGTCTTAAAAGATATTGAAGTAGTTTATATTACTTTTCAGCCCGATTTAGCCATTCCATCTGCAGAGGAAACACTGGAAAATTTTACTCGTTTAGCCACACAAACTGGCGTACAAAAAATGATTTTATTATCCGGAAGAGGAGAAAAAGAAGCGCAGTTATGTGAAGAAGTTGTAAAACAAAATGCCAAAAACTGGACTATCATTCGTGCAAGCTGGTTCAATCAAAACTTTAGCGAAAGTATATTTCTGGATCCTATTCTGGCCGGAATTGTTGCTTTGCCCAGAGCTGAGGCACTGGAACCTTTTACAGATGCAGATGATATTGCAGATGTGGTTGTAGAAGCGATTTTAGACAATAAACATAATACCAAAACTTATGAATTAACAGGTCCGAGATTATTGACGTTTAAAGATGCTGTAAATGAAATTGCTGAAGCAAGCGGCAAAAACATAGCTTTTCAGGGATTAAGTTTAGAAGAATACACACAAATGCTCAGAGAATATGAGGTTCCCGAAGATCATATCTGGCTGGTAAATTATCTTTTTGAACAGGTTTTGGATGGAAGAAATTCATATATAACTTCTGATATTGAGCAGGTATTAGGTAGAAAAGCTAAAGATTTTAGCTCATATGCAATTGAAACAGCCAAAACCGGAATTTGGAATTCTTAACTTTTTTGAGATCTAAATGCTATAAATAATTATAGTATTAATATATCTGCATTACTAAATCTGTGATATTTTACTTTGGTCTCAAAAAACAAAAGCTTGTCTGTTACAGACAAGCTTTTGTTTTATTTTTTTAATTAAAATTAAATCTTTTCTTCTTTAGCTTTTGCACTGGCAAGTTTACTAACTCTCCAGATAAGAAATATACTCAATGAGGTTACAATCGCTACTACATAACCCAACATATCATAATGTTCTAATGGTGCTGTTTTGGTTTGCTGATGTACAATAAATCCGGCACTAACAGCTCCTATTCCTCCTGCAATTTGCTGTAATGAAGAGGTTATTGACATATAAGCACCACGGTCTTTCATATCCGGAATTGCAGTATTTAGAGTTGTAGCAGGAATCATACGACTCATGATTCCCATAAACAAAATCATGTTTAGAGCTACCACCTGCCAAAGCGGAATCGGACTAAGATTGGTATAAATTAAAATCATAATTATCGAAAGTACAGATCCTGCTGCAAACAATTTAAACTTGCTTATTTTATCACTTAGTTTCCCAATAAGTGGCATGATAAAAAGAACGGAAAGCCCGGTAAAGAAAAATACCATTGGAAGTTCTTCCTGACTGATGTGAATATTGTTGACTAAAAAAGCACTTCCAAATGGCTGAAGCATAAACCCTCCAATAGAAAGAAAGGCAATCGCAGCAAAACCAACCTGATATTGTTTATTGCTTAACGTATGCCAAAGATGCAAAAACGGGTTTTTATCTGACTGTAATTCCAGGTGTTTTGTAATGGCCGGTAATTGTGTTAAAATTGCAGCCAGAATCAATAAACCTAAAACGGCAATCATGATAAAAGTAGAATGCCAGCCCCAATGATTGGCAAAATACAATCCCATTGGTACACCAAGAATCTGGCTAGATGCATAGGCCATCTGAATAAATCCCATAACACGTCCTCGTTGCTGAATCATAAATAAATCGGTTACGATTGCCAATGAAACAGAACCAATAACGCCTCCGAAAAGTCCGGTAAAAATTCGCGCCATAAGCAGCATATGGTAATTAGTTGAAAGTGCACAGAAAACGGTACCAATAATAAATCCGATATAAAAGAAAATCAATAGTTTTTTTCTATCGAATTTGTCTGCGAAACCTGCTGCTAAAAGTCCGGAAATCCCCGCACTAAAGGCGTAAGCAGAAACTGCAAAACCAAAATCTGAGGTGGTCATATCTAATTTTTTCATTAATATATCTCCCAAAGGGGAAATAACAACAAAATCAAGTATGACAGTAAATTGTAAAAGCGCCAGTATGGCAATAATTATTTTTTGATGTAAGGTGAAAGCCGTGCTTTCTATAGTAGTTTTTTCCACTTTTTAATATTGATTTTATTTAAGATAATTCCTGGCATTCAAAGCCTAAACTACTTATTATGGTTATAATTTCTTCCGGTTTTAATTGTTCTGAAACCACACGAAGAACGCAGTCTATATCTTCACAATCGATACTCCATTGTTGTATATCTTCATGATTGTTTAATGCGTAATGCGCTGCACAATTGGAGTCAATTGCACTAATATTGGTTTTAAATATATGTATTGTATTTAAATCTGTTTCCATAGTTTCTCATGGTTTAAGTCCTTTAATTGTAGCTGTAAAAGCTTCTTTCATAATTTCTTTAGTAAGTACAAAAGGTTTCCCGCCCATACTTTTTTTCTCGGCGTGCATGTTTAGCAAAGTATATAATGGTCCGTAAGCCACACACCAAAATGCCTCAAAACTCATTGGGAGAAGTTCTTTGTTTCGTAATGCATTATCGGTAAATTGGTTCATTATAGCTCTGAAATCAGAAAACTCTTTGATAGAATCTAAAATAATTTCTCCATGCGGCGAATGTTTGATGATCTCAAAAAAGGCAACTTCTTTAGGATGCTTCATTGCAAAGTTGGCGCGGTTTTCCCATTGTTTCCACAAACCATCTTCAAATGACATTTCGGGCGAAAAGTCTTTTATGGTACTTTTAAAAAACTTCAACGCCATGCTGGCTCCTATTTTCTGAATTAAATCATCTTTATCAGCATAATAAATGTAGAGTGTCCCAACAGAAATCGAACAAGCCTTCGCTAGCTTATTCATACTAAATCCTTGAAATCCTTCCTGAACGATCTGATCGATCGCCATTTCAATTACCAGTTTTTCTTTGTCGATATCTCTTACTCTCATAGCTTATTTTTTGACAAAGATAAACGAATAAATGAATGAACATTCTTTTATTAATTATTTTTTTTAAACTTTTTTTCCAAAGAAAGAGCAAATTCTTTTTTTGAATAGCTCGTTTAAAATACTTTTCAGTTAATTCAATCCATAAAAAAAGCCTGCAAAATATGATTCTACAGGCTCTACAAAAACACAAACAACTTTCTACACTACATACACTTTCTTTTAGATTACACTTATCACTTTTTCACTAACAAAACATTGTCAGCAATATAAATTCGCACCCAACTCTTTAGTAACCATTAAAAATCAGTTACTTAATAATATATACTTAAAACAATATTAGATTTTGAACTGTCTATAATTTTTTCGAGTCTTTTAAAAAAAACTTCGCTCACCATTGGACAACCTTTACTGCGAGAGATATAATAATCTTGCTCCTCTTCCGGAACTGCCGAATAAGAATGTAAAACTACGGCTCGTTTAAAAGCGTTATTATTTGATTCATCCAGTCCGGCTAATTTGTACGCTTTTCCAAATATTCCTTTATAAGATTTTCCGATGATATAGCGCCCCAGAGAAGTAGCATTTGAATTGGGTTCATTACTAAATTTTAATTCTCCTTTAATCCCGGTTTCTGAACCACTGCCGTGGGCTACAAGTCCTTCGTCTATAATTTTATCATTTGCCAAATCATAAACAAAAAAGCGGTTCTTGCCCGATTTGATTTTCATATCAACAAGAAAAGCAATTTTAGTATTGCAAGAGGGATTTAAATTAATAACTTTTTTAACTTCATCCAACTGATTATTAAATCGTTCTGCTTCAGTAGCAGTTATATCTTTATTGCTGTCTGTTACTTTTGGAATAGCAAAAAATGATATCGAAAAGAATAAAATTAAATTAAGAATTTTCATAATAGTGGTATTTTAAAACTTACACCAAACAGCTTTTTAGAAAGACTGTTTTATTTTTATGCAAATTTATCGTGATGCTCCTTAAAAAACTTCCCGTAAAAAGCTTAAAAACAACACAATAAGACTTTTATAACAGTGCTTTTTCATCCTGATAATTTGAAGAAAGTCTTTAAAATAAAGGTTAAAAACCACATTTTTACTTCTGGTTCATTTTTACTTATACTACTCTTTTGTTTCTGTTTCGAAACAAAACTAACACATTGATTAGAAGAATTTTACAATACTAATTTTAACACTAATCCTTTTTTATCTGATTAATATTATCTAACTTGCATATAGCAAAATAAAAATCAACACATTATGAAAAAATTTCTATTCTTTTTTTTAGCAGTTGTGATTAGTTTATCAAGCCAATCTATTTTTTCTCAATCAGATGACAGTGTACCTCCTTTGAATCTTCCTGGAGATAATCTGGATCTATATGCTGTATTGACACTCTTTCAAAAGTCAAAAACTATTGAAGAATTCGAAACAGCGCTAAATAAAAAAGAAACTGGAATTAATAATCTGGATCTGAATCTGGATAAAAAAGTAGATTTTATAAAAGTCACTACCAAGAAAAAAGATAATTCTTTTACGTTTGTTCTTCAGGATGCCATCAGTAAAAGTGAAACTCAGGATGTAGCTGTCATTTTAGTCGATAAAGATAAAAATGGAAAAGTAAGCATTCAATGTGTTGGAGACGAAGATCTTTATGGCAAAAATTATGTTATTGAACCTAAAAGTACTGCAGCAGTTACTGCAAATCCTGCTTATCAGGGTTCTAATCCTGTCACAGTAAATGTTCCTGCTACAACAGTAGTGGTCGAATCTGCACCAATAGTACAATATGTATATTCACCTGCTTATGTGCCGTACTATCCGCCTTATTATTATGGTTATTACCCTCCTTATTTTGCTGCATTTACAGTTCTTGCGGTAGGTATTTATCGCCATAATAATTGGTATCATGGAGGTTATTATGGAGGACATTACAGTCGTAATACTGTAGTTATCAACAATAGAAACAGCATTAATCATTATAACAACAGTAGAAACAGATCCAATACAGTGGCAAACAATAATAGAAATGGAAACTACGGTAATCGTGCCGGCAATACAGGTGTCTCTAACCGAATGTCAAATGGTACAGGAAACAGGGCATCAACCGGAGTATCTGACAGAGCTTCAAATGGAGCCGGAAACAGAGCCTCAACAGGAATATCAGACAGATCCTCTTCTAATCGTCCTTCAGCCGGAACATCAGACAGAGGTGCATCAAATAGAAGCTCATCTATAGATCGTCCGTCAGCTGGAACATCAAATCGTAGTTCATCTAACTTTAATTCCGGAGGACGCACAAGATCAGGCGGAGGAGGTGGTTTTAGCGGAGGTGGCGGTTTCGGAGGCGGAGGCGGTGGTCGCAGACGCTAGAAGGAAACTCTATAAAATAAAAAGGGATTGAATAAATTTATTCAATCCCTTTTTATTTTATTGTTATCTTGTTTTAATTTGCCGGCATATCTGAAGCACTCATATCTCTAACACATACATATTTACCATCTTTCTTTTCAAACAAACTCATGTAATTTCCAGTAGAAACGGTTGTATTTGTCGAATCGACTACGCTGTAGGCACCTGTCTCAACGACCTGATTTCCGTCGGTCGACACAAAAACTTCAGTTGTTTTAAATGAAATTTTATTTGAATTTGCTACAACATCACTTTTTAAAAATTCTGTAATCGCCGCTTTTCCAACCAATGGTGCACGATTCTGGAAAAAAGTTATCGCATTGTCATCATAGTAACCGATACTTTTTATTTCGCCGGAATTATAAACAGTCGCAAATTCATCTTCCTTAGCCTGAATTTCTTTTTTTATCGCTTCTTTATCAACCACAACAGGTTCATCCTTTTTTGTATTGCAGGCAACGATAGAAGTTAAAGCACCCAACAATAAAATTCCTTTTAAGAGATTGTTTTTCATATATTTAAGGTTTTAAAACTATACCTTAAAAGTACTTATAAAAATTAAAATATCGCGTTATTTCTATAAAAAAATACTCGCAAATGAAAATGAAAAGTAAAAAAGTGTTTCTTTATTCCTAAAAATAATCTTACCTCTCTCTTTTAATTAAATTTAATTGCAAACTCTAAAAGCTCTCAATTATGAATTTTGCATCTAATAGCATAATTTAGCTATTTGGAATTAATTATTTCTTAAAAAATTAGCACTATATTAGCAGATAAAAAAGCTTATTATTGACAATTAACCAAGCAAATAAACTAGCCACATTAAGGGAAATATTTTATAATTATTGCTCTATTTCAATAAAATGCGCCTTTAAGTTAAATTTTATCCTACTATCTAATGAACAAACAGCATTATAATCTTTTACTAGCAGACGATGACGAAGATGATTGCTCTTTTTTTAAAGAAGCACTTGACGAATTATCGCTTCCTGTAACTCTTGTAACTGTAAATGATGGTGTGCAATTAATGGATTATTTAGCAGAAAATTCGACAAGTAATTTGCCTGATATTCTTTTTCTTGATTTAAATATGCCTCGCAAAAATGGCCATGAATGTCTCAAAGAAATTAAAGAAATTGATGCCCTGAATAAACTTCCCATAATAATTTTTTCTACCTCTCTCGATACAGAAATTGTTGATTTGATGTATGGTAAAGGAGCTACCCATTATATTCGTAAACCTGGTGATTTTTCTAAATTAAAAAATGTGATAGGCAAAGCTATTACAGAAACAAGTAGTTCAGAACAACCTGCCCGTGAACATTTTATTCTTCAACCCTAAATAGTTTTATAGAATGAGCCGTACAAATGAGAAATATTATTTTTTGAATGGCGGTGGCGAAATGGGAGAACTTATTCGTGCTAAAGACTGGAGTAAAACATCTTTAGGAAATCCTGATAGCTGGCCACAAAGTCTCTGTACCATGATGGCTGTTGTGCTTAACAACCCGATTGGAATGTATATAGCCTGGGGAGATCATTTTACACAAATTTACAATGACGCGTTTCGTCCAATTTTAGGTTTAAACAAACATCCGGAAGCATTAGGAAACAGCTCAAGAGAAACATTTTCAGAAATTTGGAACACAATAGGTCCAATGTTCGATGATGTTATGAATGATAAAGCAGTTGGTTTTTCTGATTTAAAATTAATATTAAACAGAAACGGATTTGATGAAGAATGTTATTTTAATTTCTCTTATACACCAATCAAAAAAGTAGACGGAAAAGTTGGTGGTATTTTGGTAACTGTAGTTGAAACCACCGAAAAAACTACGCAAATTCTGGGTCGAAAAAAGATTGAAGAAAGTGAACAAAAAATTAGACAACTAGTAGAAAATGCCCCTTTTCCAATTGCCTTATATGCCGGAAAAGAAATGATTGTAGAATTGGCAAACGAATCTATAATTAAAATTTGGGGAAAAGGAAATGATGTAATCGGGAAATCGTTTAAAGATGTGGTTCCGGAGCTGGATAACCAGTTGGTCTTTGAACAAATTAATACCGTGTTTGAAACCGGTCAGTCTTTCCACACAAAAAACACTCCTTTAGATTTGGTTGTAGACGGAAAACTCGATACCTATTACTTTAATTACAGCCTAACTCCTCTATTTGACACGAATGGAAAAATATTTGGGGTAATGAATACCGGAGTAGATCTGACAGATTTAAATCTTGCCAGAAAAAAAATAGAAGAGGCCAACAAACGTTTTAGAGACACTGTAAAACAGGCACCTATAGGAATTACCATTTTGCGTGGTCCTGATTTTATGGTCGAAATGGCAAATGATGCTTATTTAAAACTTGTTGACCGGGAAGAAGAAACCTTTGTAGGCAGACCCTTATTTGAGTCATTACCCGAAGTTAGAGAAAGCGTAAATATTTTTCTGAGCAATGTACTCACGACCGGAATTCCCTTTCACGGAAACGAAGTTCCAATTCCGTTAAACCGTTTTGGAAAACTACAAACTTCATTTTTTGATTTTCTTTATAATCCGCTGAAAGAAGAAAATGGAGAAATTTCAGGAATAATTGTAACCGTTACAGAAGTCAGTGAAAAAGTTGAAGCACGCAAAAAAATTGAACTTAATGAAGAAAGGCTAAAAATTATCGTTGATGCAAGCGAACTTGGAACATGGGAATTAAATTTAATAGAAAATAAAATTCACTATTCTGAGCGATATGTTGAAATTGTTACGGGCAGCAAAGACCATATTGATCTAAAACACGAGCAAGTACTTACCTACATTCATCCTGATGATTTAGCTATACGAAATCAGGCTTACAATGATGCTCTTATTTCAGGTTTGATTAATTATGAGTTAAGAGTAATCTGGGGCGATAAATCGATTCACTGGATTGAGGCCAAAGGAAAAGTTTATTTTGATACTGAAAAGAATCCGGAGAAATTGCTGGGTACAGTAAGAGATATTACAGAAGAAAAAAACCATCAACAGGAACTGGAAAAAAGCGAGAAACGTTTTCGTTCTTTGACAGAAAGTATTCCACAATTAATTTGGGAAACTGATGATAAAGGTAATTCTCTCTTTGCTTCCGGAAAATGGTTTGAATATACCGGAATTCAGCCTGCGGGAGAAGAAGTATGGAAAAGCATGATTCATCCCGACGATTATGACGAAAATGCAAAAATATGGGCTCATAGCTTAAAAACAGGTGAACTTTACAAATGCGATGTTCGCATTAAAAGATATGATGGCAACTACAGATGGCATACCGTAATTGGCGAACCTGTATTTAATGAAAGTAACAAAATTATAAAATGGGTTGGTGCTTTTACTGATATTCATACCGAAAAAGCATTTACTCATGAGCTGGAACAACAAGTAACTGCGCGAACCAGAGAACTAATCGTTATGAATGAATCGCTTCAAAAAAGTGAAGAGCGTTATCATTTAATGGTTGAAGAAGTACAGGATTATGCGATTCTATATCTTAATCGGGAAGGTATTATTGAAAACTGGAATTTAGGAGCCGAAAAAATCAAAGGCTATAAAGCGGAAGAAATTATAGGTCAGAATTTTGCTGTTTTTTACACTGAAGCTGATCGAAAAATCAATCTTCCTCAAACCCTGTTAAATCGTGCAACCGAACAGGGAAAAGCAAAACAGGAAGGCTGGCGTGTACGGAAAAACGGAAGTCTGTTTTGGGCAAGTGTAGTAATTACAGCCATTCATAATAAAAAAAGTCAGGTTATTGGTTTTTCTAAAGTGACCCATGATCTTAGCGAAAAAAAGAAGGCCGACGATAAAATCAGACTGAATGCACTGGAACTGGAACAAAAAAATACGGAACTCGAAAAAATGAATCAGGAGCTTCAGTCTTTTGCTTACATTTCAAGTCACGATTTGCAGGAACCACTCCGAAAAATTCAGACTTTTGTCTCACAAATTATAGCAAAAGAATATCAGAATCTAACTGATAACGGAAAAGAAAAATTTCAGCGAATGCAAAATGCAGCACAACGAATGCAAACACTGATTAATGATCTTTTATCCTATTCGCGCACCAATATTCAGGAAAGAATCTTTGTAAAAACTAATCTTTCTAAAATAATTGAAGATGTAAAAGAAGATTTAAAAGAAGAACTGGAACAAAAAAATGCTACAATAATTTCTGGCGAAAACTGCGAAGCAAACATTATTCCGTTTCAGTTCAGACAATTATTATATAATCTTGTGAGTAACTCGCTTAAATTTTCAGATCCGGATATTTTGCCCCGAATCAAAATTACCAGTAAAATTGAAAAAGGTAAAACACTAAATAATGATGCACTGGAAAATGAAAAAATGTATTGCCACATTGTAGTATCTGATAACGGAATTGGTTTTGAACAACAATACAGCTCCAAAATATTCGAAGTATTTCAGCGTCTACATGGAAAAATCGAATATACCGGAACCGGAATCGGACTGGCCATTGTAAAAAAGATTGTTGAAAATCACAACGGAATTATCACCGCAACAGGCGAGCTTAACAAAGGTGCTATTTTTGACATTTATCTGCCAGCAACAGAATAAAATACGATTGGCAATTGAATTGAATTGAATTGCCAATCATTTATTTATTAAAAATTCGTTTTAAACAGGCTGGTCATCAAGCCAGGCAATAAATAATTTGTAACCAATAGAAAACACGATTGGCCCTACAAACAAGCCTATGAATCCCGACATTATAAAACCTCCAATAACGCCCAGAAAAATAATCAGCATGGGCACCAAAGCACCTTTACCTAGTAAAAGAGGTTTTAGAACATTATCCGAAAGTCCGCTAATGATAAAGAATATCGTCCAGAAAATGGCGTGACCTGAATCTCCCAAAGAAAACAGATAAATAATTACACCAATATTTATAATGATCGGGCCTATTTGCAAAATGGAGAAAATAAGGCATATCAGCGTTAATAATCCGGCATATGGAATGTCTGCCAAGTATAACCCAAATGCCTGAATAATAGTCTGGATAACGGCCACACCAAGAATTCCTTTTACTACCTGATGGATAGTTGAAACTGTAATAACTTCAATTTCGTCTGCCTTGTTTCCGGCAATTTTTCTTATCAGCTTGGTGACTAAATTCTTAGCATCGGTTGAAACCAATAGAATTCCCGCAATAATTACAGAAAGGATAAATTGCAGAAAAGCCATTCCGGAACTAAGTACACTTTCCATCACTTTTTTGGCCATTTCTTTTATTTGCGCATCGTATTTAATCATTCCCTTTTGCAAATCAGAAGACAATAAATGCAGGAACTCATAGAGCGGTTTTCCAATAACAGGCCAGTCTTTTATATTTTGACCCGGCGGTGCAATTTTGAGCGTTCCCGCATCGAGACTGCTTTTTAACTCTACAAAATTACTTATCGCTGAACTTAGAAAATAAATAACCGGTAAAATCATCAAAGCCACTATTGTAACCGTAATCAGTACTGACGCCAAGGATTTTCTGCCTTTTAATTTTCTCTGAAGAAAATTAAAAAAGGGATAAAATATTACGGCCAGTATTATTGCCCAAAGTATCGGCATGAAAAACGGCAGCAGTAACATCAGACAAAACCCCACAATGAGCAAAACAAAAACCAACTGCAAAATAGTCCCGAAGAGTTCTTTTTGTTTGGTAAGACTAGAATTTTCCATTTTTGTGTTTTTTAATTAGATATATAATTCGATTTGTTTGTTTCTTACGTATTTCGTTTTTTGTCTCTGGAGAAATTCGCATCGGCAACGAGTCTTCCAATTAAAACAACGGGATATAAAACGCCCGTTAAGACTTCTAACTGAACCAGAGATCTTGCTAAAGGATGAAGCGGAAGTATGTCTCCAAATCCTGTAGAGGTAATTGTGACATAACTGAAATATAAAAAATTGGCCTGTTTACTGTTTATTTCAAACTTAATTTCGGGCATTTGAAAAGCTCCGTCGATATTATTAAAAATAAACAGATACATTACACTCCATAGATTTACTAAGAGCATATAAACAACAATCGACCCCACAATACGATGCACGTTTACCGGACCAGATTCGAGAACTTTAGCCAAAACCAATGCAATCAAAAGCAATATCGAAAGTACAGACAGACAAAAATCTATTATAAGAATAAAGTCGTCTTTTTTAAAAAAGCTAATCCATTCAAACAAAATAAATAAGAATGGAATAACCGAAATGCGAATCGCCTGCTTTTTATCTTTTGCCAAAGAAATAATTCCGGCCAGAAGAAACAGCATCCAAAAGATACTTAGCACTACCATAAAAGACAGGTAACTTCCAAATAACGGAGTGATAATAAAATGCATGAGAACAAGTAATAGCAACATACCATTCATACCACTTTCGCGATCCCAGAAACGATAGAAAAAACGATCTTTTTTTACTTTCATAACACTAACTCTATTTTAAATTAAAAAGAATTCAAATCTATTTTACCTCAGCTTTTTAAACCGGAATTGGCTCTACCTCTACCCTGCCAATTGGTCTGCGCCAAAGTCTAAACAACAAAATAATTAAAACAGGCAGGAAACATATTGCTGCCATTACCAGATAAATGTCTTTATACGCCAGTAATACAGAAGCCTGTGCCGTTTGATTGGACAAGCTTTTTTCTGCTTTTTTCTGTGCTTCGGCCTCAGACAATCCCATATATAAAAATTTATTTTTGGTACTTGTTAACTGCTTCTGCGCTTCCTGATTCAGATTTGTAAGTTGCTGGCTGAGTCCGGTTTTGTGCTGTACATTGAGATTCGAAATGTAGGTTCCCAAAATGGCGCTCCCTAATAAAGATGCGATAACTGCCTGTGCAATAACTCCGCTCATCATCCGTGATCCACTGAGTTTTGGAGGAACTCCTTCTGAAATATATAATAATGAAATCGGGAAAAGAAAACCTGTCCCTAATCCTTTGAAAATAAGCGGCAAAAAGAAATCTGTTGTATCTATTCCGGGATAAAACCTAAAAAAAAGAATGATATGGTACAATCCAAAACAGGCAAAACCTGTAATAAAAATAGTCGCAAGATAAATGCGCTTATATAACAGATAGGTTGATAGGGGCATGGCAATCGAAATGCCTATTAATAAAGCTAAATGGGTTTGTGAGCTGGTTACAGAATCAAATCCCAGGACGTTATCCATATAACCCTTTACCACAGTTCCTGTCCCATTCATTACACCAATATAAAACATTACAAAAGCGCCAATAACTACATTTTTATGACGATAAACAGCGGGATCAATTATAGGATCTTCGGTATAACGCACATGTAGCAGATAAATCCCTGCAATTACAAACAGAAAAGCACATGCCAATTGTATTTTAGGATCGCTTAACCAGTTTCGGCTTTGACCTTCTGCACAAAGAAAAAGAATCACTGTAAAAAACAAGATCATAATCAGCCAGCCACTCCAGTCAAACTGAAACTTTCCTTTCATAGGCGCAACATCGGCTTTATAAAAATACCAGGCTAAAATAATTCCTATCAAAAAATTAATATTGAGAAAGTAAATTCCAAAAGTCCAATTGTAAAAACTGGTGAAATGTGCTCCCAAGAATTGATAAACGTGCTGGCTTCCTTTTTGAATAAACTGAAGAATGCCATACAGCAAAGCCATATTAAAAACCGGATTGTATTTTAATAAAATAGGAATCATTGAGGCAAAAATTCCAATAACCGAAACTACAGCCAATAAGGATCTGAAAAAGGTAAACCACCCTATCGATGTTACAAACAATGTTGCGCTGTTGAATATTATCGATAAAAAACTGGCCGATAAAATAAGTGTACGCACCGGAATTTGTTTTCCCAGTTTTAATCCCAAAGGCAGAAAAGCCAGCATGGCAAAAATGGGAATGTACAACGAATATGTAAATGCAGTGGTAGATTCTCCAAAATGTCCAAGAATCTGCGAGTTATCAT
This sequence comes from Flavobacterium sp. N2038, assembly GCF_025947185.1. NCBI lineage: Bacteria > Pseudomonadati > Bacteroidota > Flavobacteriia > Flavobacteriales > Flavobacteriaceae > Flavobacterium > Flavobacterium sp. N2038. Next base: position 1,898,718 of record NZ_CP110001.1, on the reverse strand, counting down.
AAGAGGTTACGTTTATGCCATTAAAAAAAGGAATCGTAAGGATATACAATCCTATAAGTGTAAACAAACTTCCTTTTCTTCCTGCGATCATCTTTATTTTTTTACATCAACTGTTACATTCATTCCTGGTTTTACTTCCTGTAAATCCTTAGCCGAAGCTTCAAATTCAATTTTTACCGGAATTCTTTGGGTAATTTTCACGAAATTCCCAGTTGAATTATCCGGTTCTACCATCGAAAACTTTGCGCCGGTTGCAGGCGAAAAATCAACTACTTTTCCTTTAAACTCCTTACCGTCAAGAGCATCAATCGTAATAATAACCTGTTGCCCTTGTTTTATTCGTTCAATCTGAGTCTCTTTAAAATTGGCCGAAACCCATAATTTTTGGTTCAGCACAATCGTTGCAACAATCTGATTTGCATTGATTAATTCGCCTATTGACAAATTACGTTCGCCCACAAAACCATCTGTTGGTGCCATAATACTGGTATACGAAAACTGAAGCTTTGCCGCATCGAGATCTGCCTTTTTTCGGGCAACCGTTGCTCTTGCCGACTCCAGATTAATATTACTCTGCCTGGTTATAGAAGTGCTGGCTTCTAATTCTTTTTGACCGGCTTTGAGATATGCTTCATCCGAGTGCATTTTTGATACTACCTGATCGTACTGGTTACGTGTTACAGCCGAGTCTGCATACATATTTTTAAATCGCTGATAATCTTTTTCTGCCTTTTGTAAATTAGCCAGATCGCCTGCCAATTTTGCTTTACTCGCTGCCTGATTCGAAATTGATGTAATTATAGTTTGTTCCAGCGAATGAAGGTTTCCTTCGGCGACAGCCAAATCTGCTTCGGCCTGTTTTACTTTTATACTATATTCTGAATCATCAAGAACAACCAATGTATCTCCTTTATGAACAAACTGATTTGCCTCAAACCTAATTTCTTTAATATGTCCCGTTGCTCTGGCAGTCACATTATTCATATAAGCCTCAACCTGTGCATTGTTGGTCGATTCGTGGTTATTGAAATCAAAAAACAAACTTAAAATCCAAAAAACTCCTGCGATTAAAAAAATAAAAGACAGTACGGTTAAGACTGTATTTCTTTTTTTATCCGATTTCTGAATTTCTTTTGGCGTAGTTTCTTCGCTCATATTATTTTTATTTAGAGTTTGCCCATTGCATACTGCAAAGAATAATATTGAATTATTAAATCTAAATTGGCATTGACCAATGATATTTTTGAATTATTTAATTGAAGTTCAGCATCTACCATATCACTGATTAAAGCAAAATCATTATCGTAACGACTTTTGACAATCTTGTAATTACTTAGCGACAACTCAACATCTTTTTGATACGTTGTAATGTTTTTTTTACTTTCTGCAAATCGTATAAAAGCGGTTTTTACTTCGCGGTCAATCTGATCTTTTGTCGCCTCTAAAGCGATACTGTTTTTATCGATTTGAAACTTATCTGCTTTAATGCGATGTTTTATATTATAAAAACTGGACACATCCCAATTTAAAGAAAGTCCTGCTGCCCAGAAATTAACAATATTGAGATAACTGGGCCATTGTGCCGGGTATTCAGAATTTAAAATAAGACTGGCATTGATATTGGGCTTAAAACCACTTTTGGTAAGGCTTAAGGATGATTCTGATAATTTGACGTTTAATTCCGCTCTTTTTATTTCCATTCGGTTTTGAAAAGCTTCCGAAAGACTTTTCTGCAAATCAACATCTGCAGTCGGAATCATGCTTTCGTTGACCTCAGGTTTCAAAATTGTATTCGTTGGAAGTCCAATTAAAATATCCAGATAATTACTAAAAAGCTCAACATTATTAGTACTTCTAAAAACCGAAACTTTAAAATTAGATTGTTGCAATTCTGTTCTCAACAAATCACTTTTAAGATTTTGTCCGTTTGCGACTCTGGACTTTAACTGACTTATACGAAGATCTGTATTAATAATATTTTGCTTTGTAACCTCAATCTGTCGATATAATTTTTCGAGTGTAAAATAATACTCTGCTATCGCATTTTTAACCTCAGCCTCGGTCATTTTAACGACTGTTTCCTGCATTTGAGAAATCAGTTTTTGTTGTTCAATTTTGTCATTTATTGCTCCGCCGGCATAAATAGGTACTGATGAAACAATATTTGCAAATCCCTGATGGTTGTAATAATCGACCTCAACCCTGTTTTCATAAAATCCGTCGTACAAGACAGGATTTCCTATATAGTTATATCCGGCGTTTAAGCCTATTCTTGGAACTTTTGCAATTTTGGCCTGATCAACATTTTCATTGGCAATGGCAACATCCACGTTTGCCATTTTTAATCTTCTGTTATTCTGGATTCCTAATAAAATAGCTTCTTCAAGCGTAATGTCTCTTGTTTCTTTTACATTTTCCAGCTGTGCAAAACCAATCGCAGGTCCAAAAATGACCAAACTCAAAATGATACATCTAAATTGCTTTTTCTTCGCTAAAAAATAATTCATTGGCATTTCATTATTTTTATTTAAACAACTGGATAAGCGGCACTAATAACTTTAGACGAAAGTCTGGGAAAATCTTTTTTAACAATTAAAGGGCTTCTACTTCAAATTCAAAGTACTGTTAAAAATTATGTTAAACTAAGTTAATATAAATGTAGCAATTATTTTATTACACTTTACTAAATTATTAATATTGAACAAATTAAAATTAAAATACTTAAATAAGACCTCAAAAAAATCAAAATTATTCTTTTAAAAAATTTTCAAAAAACAGTTTTTTTCTATTTTAATTTTCACTCTATAAAAAACTAAAATATTAAGATATTTTTTATAAATTTGAGTGATATTTAGAAAAACCTACTTTACAATATCAGCCTGCCCCCAAGTCATTTTTTATATTTCGTTTTGTTTTTTTTCTAAGATTTAGTAACGTAAAACATAAAAAAATGAAAAACTTTACTCGTGCAGCAATTCTTTTGCTGAGCCTTTTTTTTGTTACCTCTTTTGCCTATTCCAACAATGATCTAAAAAAAGCCATTAGCTATTTAGACACAAAAATTCCTTTAAATTATGGCGGACCTGCAATCGACAATGCAGCTCTTGTAGCCTTTTTTAAAAAATATTCTGATTTAAAACCTTATCAAAATGATGTTACTGTCCTTTATAAAGACAAAGGATACAAATCTATTTGGTACGATGGAGACGATATAACGGAGTTCGCCTATCTCTTGTACAATAAACTCAATGCGAGTTATCAGGATGGTGTTGAGATTAAAATCCCTTACAAGAAAAAATATGACATTATTTTTAATGATGAGGGGACAGAAAAACTTTCGCAATCTGACACTGAATTTTTATTGAGTTCGATGTATATTCTGTATGCAAAAAACGTATTTGAAGGTATGAGTGCCGAGGGGCAGAAAAAAATAGAATGGTATTTGCCAAAGAAAAAAATATCTTACGACACTTTACTGGACTCTATTTTTAATAACCCCGAATTACTGGACAAAAATAAAAATGCACTATTTAGCCAATACTACAAGCTTCAGGATGCTTTAAAAAAATACCTTGCCATTCAGAAAACTAATGGATGGAAGAAAATCACCATGGATATTCCGTTTAAAGATTTAAGACCAGACGATACTTCTGCTACCATAGCACAGGTTAGAGAGCGTCTTGCGCTGATTGGCGATCTGGCTAAAGATTCAAAAAGCAATTTTTACGATCAGGAATTAATGGATGGTGTCATGAAATATAAATTACGTCATGCACTGACACCAAATTATATTATTGCAAAAGAGCATATCGATCAAATGAATGAACCCATTTCTGATCGTATTAAAACATTGATGCTTAATATGGAGCGTTGCCGATGGATTCCTCCGCAATTAGAAAAACAGAACGAATACGTTATGGTAAACATTCCGTCTTTTATGCTCTATTTTGTTAGAAACGGAAATTTCGATATTGTATCAAAAGTTTTTATAGGCACGCCATTAACCAAAACAACTATTTTTAGCGGGCAAATAGACCGCATTGTTTTTAGTCCGTACTGGACAGTTCCGCAAAGTATTGTTGACAATGAGTTAAAACTTAAAATGGCCGAAGACAAAAACTACTTAGCCGACCATAATATGGAAATGAGCAAAGGAAGGGTGAGACAAAAACCAGGTCCTGACAATGCTCTAGGATTGGTAAAATTTATGTTTCCTAATCCAAACGACATTTACATGCATGACTCGCCTTCTAAAACTTTGTTTGGGTTTGAGAAACGTATTTTTAGCCATGGCTGCATAAATGTTGAAAAAGCAAAAGATCTTGCAATTTCAATGCTAAAAGATTATCCGGAATGGACGCTTGATAAAATTAATGCTGCCATGAGCGGGGAGAAAGAATTACCTTTTATGCTGCCTAAAAAAGTACCCATCTACATTGGTTATTTTACTGCCTGGGTAACCCGTGACGGAGAAATTAATTTCTATGCTGATGTTTATAACAGAGACACGAGATTAAATGGTATTTTATTTCCTCAGGATACCTCTTATAAATCTGATCAGGAATAATAAAAGAATAAGTTACTAAAACCTCCAAAGAGTATTTTTTGGAGGTTTTTTTATTTTCTATTTACACTTAAGGCCTTTTCCGAAAACATATTTCCCTAAAATATGTCTTGTAACAGGTTTAAGCGAACTACTACTTTCAGGATGCCTTCCATGACTATTAAAAAAGTCAATGCCATTTGCTGTTTTTCCATACCAAATAATAGCCGTTCCGTTTTTATCAAAAAAAGTTGTGGTATCGCAAACATTTACTTTCTGCAGATTAACAAGGCTCTTATCTAAAATTTCAATACGAGCTGCTGTTCCCAAACCTTCAATTTTCAAATCGCAATCTACTTTTTCATAATGATCTCCAGACCATTGCATACATTGTTTTTGCGATGATGCAAAATATACTATTATGCACAATAAAAATAAACCAGCTGCAATTGCAATAAATCTTGATTTGCCTGATTTTGCTTTTGGTTCTTCTATTATATCATCAATTGGTTGTATTCCTGTTTGCGTTGGTTTTAGTACTATTTTCTCAATTTCTATTGGTTCAGATTCTGCCTCAGGAAAACTTGCAATTGAGTCCATAAAACTTACTGTCTCTTTTTTTTCTGTCACTTCAGTAACAGAAGCTTCTTTTTCCGGAACATTAGTGTTTCTTAGTTCATTTATCAATTTTAAATCCTCCTCGGCTAGTTCCTTCTTAAACTTATTAAAAGGCCTTGGCTGAAAATCTACCAGAATAGCCGCCAATTCGACAGTGCTAATATTGGCCGGATCTTTTTCTCCTCGATAAAAACCTCCCACTTTTTTAAATTTATTTGTGTACTTCTCTGACGTATTTTCCTCAGAAGTAAAATCTGTTCTGAAAAAACTACGATACACATTTAAATCATCACTTTTTGGATTTGAAGTAAAAATTTCCCAGCATAAATCCCTCAAAAGTGCCTGCGAAGGATTACTCAAATAATGCGAATGTTTTCCTTCCGATCTTTCAATTCTAAATTTATTTCTAATAGCTTCTTTGTAATCATTTTCAATTTTTTCCAGAGTAATTTTTTCCATAAGCATTCAGGATTTTCAGGATTTCTTATCGGATTTTTCAGGATTTTCCGGACTGGACAGGAAAGTTCGGACATCCCGGAATTCCGTATAAACATTGGCAAAAAACCGCCTTTACTTTGCCATAACAAAATCAGTTACTGTTCTAATTCGCGATTAAAACAAATGTACAAAACTGGTTCTATTAACAAGTGCGGAAAACCGTAAAACGGAGTTTATCCGGGAAGTATAAATAAAGTTTTATAGTTCTACGCACTTCACTTCCCAAGCAAGTTGGCACTGCCCTAACAAAGTTCAGAACCTTTTTGAACGGCAATGCCCTTTATCTAAATTTTAAATCATAAAAAAAAATGAAAACACTATTTACATTGGGAGCGTGCGCGCTATTGAGTCTGACAATTTTTTCTTGTACAGCTGATGAATTGGAAACGGCGGAAACTAAAACTGAAATAAAAAAAGATCCAATTCCTATAAACACTACGCAGGCAACAGGCCCGGATGACGATCCTGTTATTGTACCGCCACCACCAAAAAAACCATAATTTAAAACGAATAAAAGCTGGTAATTTATAATAAATTACTATTTTCGGGGAAAGTACCATTTATGATACGATCCCCGTTTTTTTATATATTAATTGTTCTCTTCTTCTTTTCTTGTAAAGATGAAACAATTGTTTCTCCTAAAATTGATCTTAACCGAGATAAAGCATACAAGATAAGAGATCAGGGTATTTCAGACCTTCAAAATAAAAATTACAATAGTGCTTTTTACAATTTTAATAAATCAAAAATAGATTTTGAAATTTCAAAAGACAGTGCCAATATTGTTTACAACTTAATTCAAATGGCCTCTATTCAACAGATAAATGGTGATTATTATGGTAGCAAAGAAACCTTAACCGAAGCACTACCCTACGTTAAAAAAAAAGATATTTATACCGTTTCTATTAATAACTTTTTTGGAATTGCAGATAAAGAACTTTCCTTTTATAATGATGCAATTTTTTATTATAATGAAGCGATTAAGGATGCTAAAAATAATGCATCAAAATTCTCTCCTTTAAACAATATCGCAGTTGTATATATCGAGCAGAAAAAGTATAAAAATGCAATCCAGCTTTTAGAATCTATTTTAGATGAAAAACAAATTTCAAAATCCAGTGAGGCAAGAGTTTTAGACAATCTTGGTTTTGCCTATTTTAAAATTGGTTATCCTGATAAGGGATTGACTTTAATGAATGAAGGTCTGAAAATTAGAAATCAATCTCAAGATCTGTATGCATGTATTGGAAGTAATCTTCATCTGGCGGAATTTTTCTCTAAAACTAATATCCAAAAATCAAATGAATATGCTACAGAAGCTTATGAAATTGCAACAAAACTTCATAGTATTGATGAACGCTTAAAAGCATTATCGTTTTTGATTTCAAATGACTCCGAAAATCAAAACACTTATGTCAAAAAATTTGTTTTCCTGAATGACAGTATCATCAAAATCCGAAATAACTATAAAAACAAATTTGCCAAAATCAAATACGATTCTAAGAAGGAAAAAGATGAAAACCAAAAACTTCGTTTAGAGAATGCAGAGAATGAAGTTGCCCTGCAAAAAGCCGGGATTCAAAAAATCTTATTTCTTTCCGGATTCATTATTCTTTGTATTGTTCTCTTTTTTGTAAAGAAAAATCATCAAAACAAAACCAGAGTTATAAAACTAAAAACAGCTTATGATACTGAAACCAGAATTGCCAAAGACATTCATGACGAACTAGCCAATGATGTTTTTAATACCATTACTTTTACCCAGACACAACCATTAGAAATTGAAAACACAAAAGAAACTTTAATTCAAAAACTGGATCATATTTATGCGCGTGTACGCGGTATTTCGAGAGAGAATAATACTATCGATACCAAAGCCAATTTTGCCTCTAACTTAAAAGAAATGCTTTCTACTTACAATAGTGACCATACCAATGTTATTATTAATAATATCGAAAAAGTAAATTGGGATTTAGTTGATGAGTTTAAAAAAGTTACGATTCACAGAGTTCTACAGGAATTGATGGTGAATATGAAAAAGCACAGTCAGGCATCAATAGTTGTGGTAAAGTTTGAAAGCAACGGAAAAACAGTATTTATAGATTATACTGATAACGGTAAAGGGACCGAAAAAAATAAAATTGTAAAAAATGGTTTGCAAAATATGGAAAACCGTATTCTGGCCATAAAAGGAACTATTACTTTTGACACTGAACCCGATAAAGGTTTCAAAGTAAAAATTTCCATGCCTAAATAATTATCTATGTTTAAAAAAGTACTAATTGCAGAAGATCTTGATGCGATCAATTTAGGAATTCAACAAGTTCTTAAAGATTTGGATATTGCAGATTTCCAACATTCAAAATATTGTGATGAAGCATTTTTAAAAATACGGGCAGCTATTAATCAAAAGGAACCGTATGATTTATTAATCAGTGACCTTTCGTTTAAAGCTGATCATCGCGAAATAAAAATTGCCAGTGGTGATGAACTAGTTCAGAAAGTGCGCGAAATTCAACCTGATATTAAAATTCTGGCTTATTCTGTTGAGGATAAAAGTTATCGTATTAAATCACTTTTTGAGAATGCTGATATTGATGCCTTTGTAATAAAAGGTTTAAATAGTATCGAAGAACTAAAAAAAGCAATTCATTTAATATCAACTTCGAATGAAAAATTTATTTCAACGGAAGTAGCATCGGCCTTAAAGGAAAAAAACAACTACGAAATTGATGATGTTGATATCAAAATTCTAAAGTTCTTATCTGACGGAACTTCACAGGATGAAATTATAGATATTTTTAAAAGTACTGACACAAAACCCAACAGCAAAAGTGCCATAGAAAAAAGATTATCTAAACTAAAAGACTTTTTTAAAGCTAACAATACTGTTCATTTGGTAGCCATTGCCAAAGATATGGGTATCGTTTAGAATTTTCCATTTCACAATTATGTCAAGCTCCTTCGGGAGCTTTTTTATTTCTATAATTAATTCTACGGATTATGGATTTCCGTAATACACTGGTTTTTATTGGTTTTACTTTTGGGTTATTAATTTCAAACCAACAACCAATGGAAATCAATATTCAACTAAAATCATTAGCAGACAAAATCAATCAGCTAAAAAGTAAAATTGAAACTGAGGAATCTACAAAACATGCCTTTGTTTTGCCCTTTATAAACATTTTGGGATATGACGCTTTTAATCCTCTTGAAGTAGTTCCTGAATTTACAGCAGATCTGGGTTTAAAAAAAGGAGAAAAAGTCGATTATGCGATCTTTCAGGATGGTGAGCCCATAATGATTGTGGAATGTAAAAGCTGGAAAGAAAAATTAACGGTTCATAACTCGCAGCTATTCCGTTATTTCCATGTTACAAAAACAAGGTTTGCACTTTTAACGAATGGAATTAATTATCAGTTTTTCACTGATTTAGATGATCAGAATAAAATGGATGAAAAACCATTTTTAGAATTTGACATCTGTAATCTAAAAGAAAATACGATAAACGAAATCGCAAAATTTCATAAAGCCAATTTTGATGTAAATAATATTGTAAGTAACGCAAGTTCATTAAAATACATTAAAGAAATTAAAAAGCTTATAAATGCCGAATTAGAAAATCCTTCTAACGATTTTACAAAACTATTTGCAAACAAAATATATGCAGGAAGATTAACTGAAAAAGTCGTAGATGAATTTAAAGATTTAGTTCAAAAATCAGTCAGCCAGTTTATCAATGATAAAATTAACGACCGATTAAATGCTGCTTTAACCAAAGAAACAATTAAACAACAGGACGAAGAAATTACAACGGTTGAAGATGATAATAAAATTAATACAACCGAAGAAGAACTTGAGGCTTATCGTATAGTGGTTGCCATCTTACGCCGAAAATTGCCAACAAGCAGAATTGTTCATCGTGATACACAATCTTACTTCGGGATTTTACTAGATGACAACAATAGAAAACCGCTGTCACGACTTCATTTAAATGGCAGTAAAAAACACATTAGCCTATTTAATGACAACAAAAATGAAGTTAAAATCGCAATTTCATCAATTGATGATATCTATCAATATGAGAAAGAATTGCTGGAAACGGTTGCTCTTTACGAAACGGAATAAATTCCCGTATAACTACTTATTTTAAAGATCTTAATTCTAATTAGATTTATCCCGACTTTCTAACCAAAAACCTTAATCTAAATCGCCTATGAAAAAAAACTACTTTATCTTAATTTCATTACTATTTTTATTCTCCTGCAAAAGAGCCACTGCACCGCAAACAACGCAAATAAGTACATTTTACAAAGCGGCAGTTACAACTGATGATCGCAAAACTATTACTCCAGAAGAAGCTAAAACGTATCATCTGGACAAAAAGTATCACTATGAATACAGAACCGGAAATCCAGGACATTATGAGTATAATTATGATGTAAAAGGAGTAAATACCAAAGGCGATTCGGTTTTTGGGAATATCAATGTTCAGGATAAACTCGGTGCTGGTGTATTAATTAGTGACAGCCTTCCCGATATTGAAATTAAAACAGAATGGATCTCCTACGGAAAATTAAAAGCAATTGACAATAACGGGAATGAATACAGCTTAATGGTTAAATAAGTCTCTCTATGAAATATACTTTACTTCTTTTATTTGTTTTATTAACGTCTTTTAGCCCTCCCGAAACTAATGTTTTTATTTGTGGACCAAGCGGAGCAAAAAAATACCATTACAGCGAAAACTGCAGGGGTTTGAGCGCCTGTCGGCACGAAGTTGTAAAAACATCGCTAAAACAGGCACAAGGTTACGGTCTCACTCTTTGCGGATGGGAGGATTAAAAAGCTTTTCTTAAAATCATTTAATCATTTGATAATAATCACTTTACAATTAATTCACATTAGTTTTATTAATTTGAATAAAACTAAAAGTTATGAAATTCTTTAATCTAAATTTTCTGGTTTCATTCAAAGAGTGGCTTTTTTTAAGAGCAATGCAATCTTCTTTCCTGCATTAATAAATCATAGTTATTAAAAGGAAAGTATACTTGAATGAATAAAATTGAAAAGTCATTTCTAAACAAAAACCAATTTGGTGAAGATTTCTTGTGGGGTGTTTCTACCGCTGCTTTCCAAATTGAAGGTGCTCATGATGCAGATGGAAAAGGTTCTTCTATTTGGGATGTTTTTACAGCTCAAAAAGGAAAAATTAAAAATGGTCATCATGCAATAACTGCCTGTGATTTCTACAATTCTTACCAAACCGATATTGATTTGATTCGGGAATTAAACATTCCGAATTTTCGATTTTCAATTAGCTGGACCAGAATTATGCCAACCGGTATTCATCCTGTAAATCAGGCGGGAATTGATTATTACAATAAAATCATAGATTCTTTACTGGCACAAGGTATCGAGCCCTGGGTAACCCTTTATCATTGGGATTTACCGCATGCACTCGAAGAAAAAGGCGGTTGGACCAATCGGGAATCGGTTTCATGGTTTTCAGAATACGTAGACGTTTGTGTAAAACACTTTGGCGATCGTGTAAAAAACTGGATGGTAATAAATGAACCTTCTGTTTTTACAGGAGCAGGTTATTTTTTAGGTATTCATGCTCCGGGAAAAAAAGGTATTACAAACTATCTAAAAGCGATGCATCATGTAACTTTGGCTACAGTTGCCGGTGCAAAAAAAGTTCGAAACAACATTCCGGATGCTAATATAGGAACTACTTTTTCCTGTACCCATATTGAACCTTTCTCTCAAAGTCAAAAAGATGTTGAAGCCGCAAAACGTGTTGATACTTTGCTGAACAGAACTTTTATTGAACCACTTTTAGGTCTGGGTTATCCACAGGACGATTTGTCGGTTCTAAAAAAATTAAATAGCTACATTTTACAAGACGACCTCAACAATCTGTCTTTTGATTTTGATTTTATCGGCCTTCAGTGTTACACCAGAGAAGTTGTAAAATCCTCTATACTGATTCCATATATTGGCGCCGAATTAATTAGTGCCGAAAAAAGAAATGTAATTTCTACAGAAATGGGCTGGGAAGTTTATCCTCCGGCTCTATATCATATCTTAAAAAGATTTAACAGCTACAAGGGCATCAAAAAAATTATAATTACCGAAAATGGTGCTGCTTTCCCTGATACTGTAAAAAATGGGAAAGTACATGACATTAAGCGCACTCACTTTATTCAGGATCATTTGGAACAAATTTTAAAAGCCAAGGAAGAAGGCCTTAACGTAGACGGCTACTTTGTCTGGAGTTTAACGGATAATTTTGAATGGGCAGAAGGCTACAACGCCCGATTCGGATTAATTCACGTGGATTTCGAAACACAAAAAAGAACCATTAAAAATTCAGGATTGTGGTTTAAAGATTTTCTTTCCTAGATTATTTAACCGTAAAGCACACAAAGAATAAACGCAAAGTTCGCAAAGCTATTTAAAGATAAAGCTTTGCGAACTTTGCGTTTTATTTCACTGGTCAAAAATAACTTTGCGTGCTTTGCGGTTAAAAAACTTTTAACGAAACCTATATTTATAGTTCTGCTTTAAAATTCCGATATGTATTTTGCCATCATTTTTTAAATGAGCTACCACTTTAATATATTTTTCTTCGGGATATTTTACATCAAAACTAAAGGTCGTATCTTTTACTTTAACCTGAAGCAGATGCTTTCCTTCGCCTGATGTTGCAAATTCCACAGTTTCATACGTCGGCATTGCATTGGTTGCTTTTAAGTTAATTTCCTGTACTTTCTCTTTATCCAGAAATACTTCCAGTTTTAGGTTATCAAGTTTCATATTTGTTGGCTGTTCAAACGATACAACATATTTTTTACAACCAAAAGTGCATAAGACAATTAATAATAGTAGAAGCTTTTTCATAAGATGTTTTTAAACTGATAATTACTGGAAATCAAAATCTATTTTTTAGGTTTTATAAATATATAAATTTACTACAATTCAGCTATAAGAAAAACAAATTTTACTACTCCCAAAATTACTATTTAACAATACAAAAATTATCAAAAAAAAATCGCTATTTCAGCACAAAAAACCTTTATTTTATTGATATTCATTAGGTTTAACGAGTTTTTTTTCTTATCTTTATAGTGTAAATAACAGTAAATATATGCCGAAAAACAAACTTTTTAAATGCCTGAATTACACTTCAAAAAATCATTCTTTTTATCGCTTCTCCCTTTTTATTTTTCAAAACCCTTTCCGATTTCATTTCGAAATTTTTGTGGTTAATCTTTTTTCTGCACAAAGTATAAACATGCAGAAGACACCAGAGCAACAGCTCCTATTGCAATCGTAATTATTTTACGGGGATATATTTTCTGAGCCATTTTTTTAGAAAATAAACCCTTAAAATTCATCAAAAGATTTCCTTTTTTAGGAACCTCTTTCGACTCTTCATTTTCATTATTCACCAAAACATTTTTCTCTATGCCAACTTTTTCAATCACTACACCCCTGCCGACTCTTTCAATTTGTTTTGCTTCTTCAATTCTGCACTTTTCATTAAACTTTTTAAAAGGGCGTGGCTGAAAATCGACCATAATTGCCGCAAGATTTATCGCATCAATATTTGATGGATCTGTTTCACTTTTAAAGAAAGTTTCAATAGGTCTGAATTTATCTTTTTGTTCTTTAAACTTATTTTTTTTGGAATGATCAAAATCTAAGCAGAATAAATTTTTAAACACATTCAAATCATCATGCGTTGGGTTACTTTCGAAAATTAGCCAACACAAATCGCGAAGTTTTCCGCGTGAGGGATTATACAAATAATCAAAGTGTTCTCCTTCTTTCTCGATCTCGTATTTAATCTTAATCGCTTTTTTATATTCTTCTAATGTATTATTCATCTACTAATTATTAAGAACTTCTTTTGATTGACTTTTTATTTTCATTTTTCACTAAAACTTTCCTCTCTATGACTTTATTTTCGGCCTCTAAAATTAAATCCTTACCAGTACTTTCAATTATTGTTCCAATTCGATATTATTTCTGCGATTTTTTTTAAAGTTCATAACCAACTTTTGTCGAACTTTTTGCATCTATTATAATAGAGATTTGTTTAGAATTAAATAACATTTAATAGATCAAATTACGCTTTTCAATTTATTTTTCGGGAATTCCCGGGAATCTCAGGAAAACGCGGGAATTCCGGGAATCCCTTATCAACAAAGGCTTAAAAGCTTCTTTTCTTTGCATCAGAAATTAGTTCAAGTTTTGTCTGCAGACTAAAACAAAAATATAAAACTAGTTCTAATTATCATTGTGGAAAACCGTAAGACCGGGTTTAATCGGGAAGTATAAATTACGTCTTACAGTTCTACACAATTTACTTCCCAAAATCAATTTGGTATTGTCACAAATAAACTCTGGATCATCCCGGACAGCAATACCTATGTCTAATTTCTAAATTAAATTAAAATGAAAAAAATATTACTATTCATAAGTTTCACGATATTGTTCACATTGTTTTCTTGTACTCCGGACGAGTACGAGACACAACCAAAAAGTAAAATAGAGAAAACTGATGGTCACGCAGGTTCGGATACCCCTGATGGTCCTGGTGATGGTCCTACTATACCTCCGAAAAAACCTTAATAAAAATATACTTTTAATATCTAATAAATTACTATTTTCGGGGAAAGTAAACTTATATGTTACGGTCCCCGTTTTTTTATTTTATTATTGCTCTTTCTCTTTTTTCCTGTAAAGAAAAAAAGGCCATTACTACTAACACTGAATCTTTACGAAAAGAGGCAATTAGTTTACGAGACAAAGGAGATGAAAATTATAAAAAACAAAACTTAAACACCGCATTTTACGAACTTACCAAATCAAAACAACTTTATGAAACTTTAAAAGACAGTATCAATATTGGGTACTGCCTTATTCAAATGGCATTAGTTCAACAAGTCAGTGGTGACTATTATGGCAGTAAGGAGACTGTGACTGAAGCATTACCATATGCTAAAAAAGATAAAGATTATTTAAGTTGTATAAATAATACATTAGGTATTGCCGATAAAGAACTTTCTCTTTACAATGATGCCATTTTTTACTATAAAGAATCCGTTAAGCAATCTCGAAATCTTGAAGAAAAGCAGTACCCTTTAAACAATATTGCGGCTGTCTATATGCAACAAAAAAAATATGACGAAGCAATTACTCTTTTAAAATTTCTTCTAGAATCTCCTGCAAGTAAAAAAATATTATTAGACAAAACTAAAGCAGCTAAAAAATCCAGATTTCAAGATAACTTAGGTTATGCTTATTTTAAGAAAGGATTGGATCAAAAAGGATTTGATTTAATGAGTGAAGGTCTTCAGACAAGAAAAGAAATTAATGATACTTATGGAAGTATTGAAAGCTATCTGCATCTTGCCGATTATTATGCTAAAAAAGATGTTCAAAAATCAGATAAAAATGCTCTTGAGGCCTACAAAGCAGCTACAAAACTAAATAGCGTTGATGAAAGACTGGAAGCACTGCAAATTTTAATTTCAAACAATAACGACCCTCATACCAGCAAATATACACAGCATTACTTTACACTTAACGACAGTATTATTAAGGTTAGAAATAACTTTAAAAACAAGTTTGCCAAAATTAAATACGACTCTAAAAAGGAAAAAGAGGAGAACGTAAAGCTTCGTTTAGAGAAAGCAGAAAACCGTTTATCACTGCAAAGAGCCAAATATCTCCGAATTGTCTTTGTGATTGCTTTTGCTTTTTTTGTCGTTTTAATAGTTGTTTTAATACGCTATTATAAAAATAAAAATAAGGCCATCGAATTTAAAAGTTCGTATGATACCGAAACCCGGATTGCCAAAAAATTACATGATGAACTGGCAAATGATGTATTCCAAGTAATAGCTTTTGCCGAATCTCAGCCATTGGCCAAAGAAAACAGCAAGGAGAATCTTCTTCAAAAATTAGATGATATTTACGAACGTGTTAGAGGAATTTCTAAAGAAAATAATAAAGTTGATCTTGGCATCGCTTTTACAAAAAGTATAAAAGAAATGTTTTCTGCCTATAATACCAGCAAAAGAAATATTATTGTTACTAATTTAGAAAGTATAGACTGGGAAATTATTGACGACATAAAAAAGATTACCATTGGCAGGGTTTTACAAGAATTAATGGTAAATATGAAGAAACACAGTAAAGCAGCTCTTGTTGGAATAAAATTTGAAACTGATCAAAAATCAATCCTGATAAACTACACCGATAACGGAGTAGGTTGTGAAAAAACAGAGATTGCAAAAAATGGCCTCCAAAATATAGAAAACCGTATTCAGGCCGTTAAAGGAACTATTGTTTTTGACACGGAACCTGATAAAGGATTTAAAGCAAAGATTTCTATACCTAAATAAATTAAAATATAAAAAACCTTTCAGGAAATTCCCGAAAGGCTTTTTTCTTCAAAAAACAATAAAATTATAATCTCTAGAGCTTATAATGTTTCGTTTAAAACGGCAACCGCTTCTTTCCAGTTATTTACTCTTAAATGATGTGTTTGGTTTACGTTATGAAATGCTGTAAACATAATAGGTTTACCCATGCAGTAGTCTAAATTTTTACAGTGATCATCGATTAAATAATCGGTATTGATGATTCTTTTGCTACCACATAAAACAATATTTTCCCATTTAATAAAAGGGAAGTGTTCGCCAAGCCAGGCCACTTTCTCAGCAAGAGAAACCGGAAATTCTGTTGCGGCAGAAACAATAAAAATCTCAAAATTCTTTTGTAACTCACGCAGACTTTCAACAGCATCGGGCATAACGGGCAAGGTTCTAAAAAAATTATCCTTATTTAAAATTTCAAATAATAAACTTCTGTCTTTAAAAGCATTCTCCTCGCTTAAACCCTGAATACTGTCTTTCGTCAGTTTTGTTCCGTTTGCTTTATTATAATGTTCAATTAATTGTGATTCTATATCGGCAAGTACGCCATCCATGTCAACGGCAATAGTTTTCTTTTTCATTGTGTTTTATTTTGCAACAAAATTACGCAAAAATTGCAAAATATTGCAATTTTTAATTTATTTTTGCAATATAAATTTGCAGGAAATGAAAAAAGAAGAACGTCAAAAAGTAATTTTAGAATACTTATCAAAAGAACACAGAGTTACTTTACAGGAACTTAGTGAGTATTTAAATGTCTCTGAAGACACTATTAGACGGGACGTAAAAGAACTTTCAGATCAAGGTTTGCTAAAAGCAGTTAGAGGTGGCGCGGTTGCACCATCACCAATTCCACTGCATTTTAGAAACCGGGAAAAGCACGATCTTGAAAACAAAAAAATTATTGCAGAAAAAGCCCTTCCGTTACTAAAAGACGGACAAGTTGTGTTTATTGACGGAGGAACTACTTCTTTGGCTTTAGTTGCCAGTTTTCCCTATGATTTAAAACTAACCGTTATAACAAATAGTTTTCCTGTTGCAGCATTGATAGAAGATTTGCCCAATATTGATTTGATTTTTGCAGGAGGAAAAATGTGCAAAACCTCTTTTACAACTGCCAGTATTGAGACAATAGATTTCTTTAGAAATTTTAGAGCAGATATTTGTATTCTGGGAATTTGCAGTATACACCATGAACGAGGTGTTACGGGGATTTTGCATGACGATTCACAAATTAAAAGAAACATGATTCAAAATTCAAATTTTATTATCGCTTTAAGCTCTATTGAAAAAGTAGGAACCGCAGAATCCTATTTTGTCTGTCCAATTAAAGATATTAATGTTTTAGTAACCAATATTTCTCCTGAAGAAGAGTCTCTAAAAGCATACAAAAAAGCTGGGGTTACTATTGTTTAAAAACAAAAAACCTTCCAGAATTTTACTTCTGGAAGGTCCCTACTAATAACTAATTAAAATGGGCATTCTACTTCCAACCCCCGCCTAAGTCTCTGTAAACATGAACTGCGGCATTGAGTTGTTCTTTTTTAGTATCGATCAATTCTAATTTCGATTCTAATGCGTCACGTTGAGTCATTAAAACTTCAAAATAATCTACTCTTGCTGATTTAAATAAATCATTAGAGACATCAATTGATTTGTTTAATGCATCAACTTGTTGTGATTTTAAATCATATCCTTTTTGCAGATTATCAATCTTAGAAAGCTGATTAGATACTTCTAAATAAGCGTTTAAAATAGTTTTATCGTAATTGTATAATGCCTGAAGTTGTCTTGCATTTGCGCTCGAAAATTCCGCTTTAATAGCATTTCTGTTAATCAATGGCGCAGCAAGGTCTCCTGCTAACGAATACAAAAGTGATTCCGGAAACGTAAACAAATAAGATGGTTTGAATGCCTGAACTCCAAAAGCTGCAGAAATATCAAGTGAAGGATAAAATTCGGCACGAGCTACTTTTACATCAAGTTTGGCTGCAATCAATTCTAACTCAGCTTGTTTTACATCAGGACGATTCATTAACATTTGAGACGGAATTCCTGCACTTACTGAAGCTGGCAACAAAGTCAAAAAGTTACTGTTAGTTCTTTTAACTTCCTGCGGATAACGTCCTAGCAAGAAATTAATTTTATTCTCTGCTTCTTTAATTTGCTGTAAAATACCGAACTCCATACTTTTTGAAGTCAAAACCTCGGCCTGAAATTTCTGTACTCCAAGTTCTGTAGCTCTTGCCGCTTGTTTCTGGATTTTTACAATTTCTAATGCATTAGATTGCAATGTAATAGTTTGCTTTACAATATCCAGCTGACTGTCTAAAGCCAATAATTCGTAATAAGAATCAGCAATTTCGGCGATAAGATTTGTTACTACAAAGTTTTTTCCTTCAACTGTTGCTAAATACCTGTTTAAAGCAGCTTTCTTAGAGTTACGCAGTTTTTTCCAGATATCCACTTCCCAGTTTGCATAAGCAGCTATGGTAAAATCTCCAAGCGGATCCGGAGTCTCAACACCAGGTTTAATCTCTGTAGTGGCATCACCAGCCCCCTGGCTGGTATACCTTCCTACTTTTTCTACTCCAGCTCCGGCACGAATACCAACTTGCGGTAATAAAAGTCCCTTTCGAACTCTAACATCATTCTTTGCAATTTCGATTTCCTGCAGCGTCATGTTTAACTCCTGATTGTTTTTCAGGGCTACATCAATTAAATCGACAAGGTTTTGATCCTTAAAGAAGCTTCTCCATTTTACAGTTGATGTATTTGTGGTGTCCTGAGTGGCAGCAGTACCAAATGATTCAGGAACCGGCGCACTTGCAGTTGCAGTCTCTGCAACAGGAGCTTTACAGCTCACTACAGCAAGACATAATCCTAAAGCAACGCCATATTGATATATTTTAAATTTATACATGATTGTTGTCAATTTCTTCAGTTAATGGGTTTTCTTCTTCATGTTTAACCAGTTTATGTTTCTCTGCAATTCGTCCGAATATGTAATACAATCCCGGAATTAAAAACACCCCACAAATGGTTCCTATAAGCATACCTCCTGCAGCCGCAGTACCAATAGTTCTGTTACCAATTTTACCCGGGCCAGTTGCAAAAGCAAGTGGTAATAAACCAGCGATAAATGCAAATGAAGTCATCAAGATTGGACGGAACCTTGCTTTTGCTCCCTCCATTGCTGCCTCAAGCACCGATTTCCCAGCAGCATGTCTCTGAATCGCAAACTCTACAATCAGTACTGCATTTTTACCTAGTAAACCAATAAGCATTACCATGGCTACCTGAGCGTAGATATTATTCTCTAATCCAGTAAACTTCAATAAAAGGAATGCTCCAAAAATACCTGCCGGTAAAGAAAGAATTACTGATAACGGAAGAATGAAACTTTCATACTGAGCTGCTAATACCAGGTAAACAAATCCTAAACAAATAAGGAATACCCAAATTGCCTGATTCCCTTGTGCAACCTCATCGGCAGAAATACCTGCCCAGTCAATATCGTATCCTCTAGGCAGTTTTTTAGCTGCAACTTCCTGAATTACTTTAATGGCTGTACCAGAACTATATCCTGGAGCTGCACCACCACTAATCTCTGTAGAGTTGTACATATTATGTCTTGTGATTTCTGAAAGTCCATATACTTTTTCTAACTTCATAAAAGCAGAAAAAGGAACCATTTCATCACGACTATTTTTTACATACAATTTTAAAATATCATCCGGCTGAGCACGATATTCCGGAGAAGCCTGAACGATTACTTTATAGTTGATTCCGTATTTAATAAAACTAATTTCGTAGTTACTACCTACAAGAGTTGATAAAGTGTTCATCGCATTCTCAATAGAAACTCCTTTTTGCTGTGCCAGGTCATTATCAACTTTCATCATGTACTGAGGGAAACTCGCACTAAAGAAACTAAATACGTTAGATAATTCCGGACGTTTGTTTAATTCTTCTACAAATTCTTTATTTACAGCTTCCATTTTTTTGAAATCTCCTGAACCTGTTTTATCTAATAAACGAAGCTCAAATCCTCCTGCTGCACCATAACCCGGTACTGCCGGCGGTTGGAAAAACTCAATATTTGCACCCGGAATATCTTTTGATTTTTCTTCCAGTTCGGTCATAATTTCCTGAACCGATTGTTTACGGTCGTTCCAGTCTTCTAAGTTCACCAAACATGTTCCTGCATTAGATCCTGTACCCTCAGTTAAAATTTCATAACCAGCCAATGAAGAAACTGATTTTACTCCTTCTACCGTTTCAGATATCTTTTGCAATTTCTCAGCAATGTTATTTGTACGCTCTAATGATGAACCCGGAGGTGTCTGAATAATAGCATAAAACATCCCCTGATCCTCATTTGGGATAAATCCGGAAGGAACTGTACTACTAACAAACCATGTTCCTAAACAGAAACCTATAAGAGCTACAAAAGTAACTACTCGTCTGTCTACAATTTTTGCTAATACATTTTGATATTTACCTTGTGCAAGGTTAAACTTGTTGTTAAAACCATCAATAAATATATTTATTGGTGTTCTTTTTTTCGGTGTACCATGATTGTTTTTCAACATCATTGCACAAAGTGCCGGTGTTAAAGTCAAAGCCACAATACCAGAAAGAATAATCGCAGTTGCCATTGTAATAGAGAACTGTCTGTAAAATACCCCAACTGGACCTGACATAAAAGCAACCGGAATAAATACTGCCGCCATCAGGAAGGTAATAGCAACAATTGCTCCTGCAATCTCATGCATCGCCTTTTTAGTTGCTTTAAATGGCGATAGATGCTCCTCCTCCATTTTGGCGTGAACGGCTTCAATTACCACAATCGCATCATCGACGACGACCCCAATTGCAAGAACCAAAGCAAACAACGTAATTAAGTTCAATGAAATATCAAAAAATGTCATGAACACAAAAGTTCCAACTAACGATACCGGAACTGCAATAGCCGGAATAATAGTAGAGCGCCAGTCTCCTAAGAAAAGAAACACAACCAATCCTACCAGAATAAAAGCTTCAACAAGGGTATGAATTACTTTTTCGATAGAAGCATCCAGGAATTTAGAAACGTCATAAGAAATTTCATAATCCATCCCTTTAGGGAATTTTTGCTTTATTTTTTCCAACTTTGCTTTTACATCTTCAATAACCTGATTGGCATTACTACCAAAAGATTGTTTTAATACAATTGCCGCAGATGGTCTTCCGTTTAAGTTAGAATAAATATCATACATCGAACTTCCAAACTCTACAGTGGCAATATCTTTCAAACGTAAAAGTTCACCGTTAGGATTTGATCGAATTACGATGTTTCCATATTGTTCTTTAGTAGTAAAACGCCCGGAATATTTCAATACATATTCAAATGCCTGAGAACGTTTACCTGAACTTTCACCAGTTTTACCCGGAGAAGCCTCCAAACTCTGACTTGATAATGCTTCCATTACCTCATCGGCAGAAATTTTGTAAGCCAGCATACGATCCGGTTTCAACCAGATACGCATTGCATATTCACGTGTACCAAGGATATCACCTGACCCGATACCATTTACCCTTTTTAATTCTGAAAGTACATTAATATCAGCATAGTTGTAAAGGAACTTCATGTCGGTATTTTTATCCGTACTATAAAGATTCACATACATCAACATACTTGGAACCTCACGTGTAATTTTCACCCCTTCTCTAACTACTAAAGGAGGAAGTTTATTAGTAACAGAAGCGACACGGTTTTGAACGTTAATCGCAGCCTGATTAGGATCTGTACCTAAGTTAAAAACAACCTGAATACTTGCTTCACCATCGTTTCCGGCATCAGAAGTCATATATTTCATTCCCGGAACTCCATTTAGGGCTCTTTCTAACGGAATAACAACAGACTTGATCATCAATTCTCCATTTGATCCAGGATAATCCGCAGTAACGTTTACCATTGGAGGCGAAATAGAAGGGAACTGTGTAATAGGTAAATTCAATACCGACAAAACCCCTAAAAAGACAATTATAAGCGATATTACTATCGACAGTACAGGTCTTTGAATAAATTTATTAAACATTTTTTTATTTTTTTAATGATTAAACCAAAGCGATAATTTACAATTGTTCAAAGTTTCAGGTTTCAAGTTTCAGGTTCAGTGCGAAACTTGAAGCATTTTAAACAAAATTTATTCTGCTTTTACGCGTAAATTGTTTATTACCTTTTGAGGCGCCTGGTATTCATATTTAATTTTGTCGTTCTCTTTTACTTTCTGAACTCCTTCAAGTAAAATCTTATCATTTTCATCCACTCCGCTTTTGATCACGTACAGATCCGGAATTTCTCCTGTAATGATAATTTCTTTAGAACTTACTTTATTGTTTTTATCTACAACAAAAACATATTTCTTATCCTGAATTTCGTAAGTCGCTTTTTGTGGAATTACGATCGCATTTTTAAGCGGAACAATCATTTGAATCTGTCCTGTCTCACCATTTCTAAGTAATTTAGCAGAATTTGGGAATCTTGCTCTAAAAGCAATATTTCCAGTTTCATTATTAAATTCACTTTCGATAACTTCTACATTTCCTTTGTCTTTAAAAGTTTCGCCATTGGCCAAAACTAATGCTACTTTATTATCAGCACGATCTTTCACATTGGTTTCATACTGAAGATATTCCGGCTCTGAAAGATTGAAATAAGCAAACATCTGACTGTTGTCTGAAAGACTCGTCATTAATTCGCCTTCATCAATAAGACTTCCTAACTTTAATGGAATACGGTCGATTGTTCCGTCAAACGGAGCTCTGATTTCGGTAAATGATAAATGAAGTTTTGCTAAAGCAACTTCGGCTTTTGCTGATTGAAGTTTTGCCTGAGCAACACTTAACTCGTTTTTAGAAACGATATTTTTATCTGCTAACAGTTTAGCATTTTGAAGTTCAATTTCAACTGATTTTTGCTCAGCCTGTGCTTTAAGTAATTCTGCCTGATACATGTTTGGCATAATCTTAAATAACAACTGTCCTGCTTTTACAAACTGTCCTTCATCAACATAAATGTTTTGTAAGAACCCTTTTTCCTGGGCACGAATTTCAATATTTCTCACAGATTTAATCTGCGAAACATATTCTTTGGTAAATGAAGTGTCAATTCTTACGGGATTTGTAACCGTGAATTTTTCAGCTTCTTCTTTTTCTTCTTTTTTAGTTGTACAACTAGTAAGGCACACAAAGGCAATTAAGCCTGTGAACAAGATAATTCTTTTCATGATTTAGTTTGGAAATTAAGCGATTGAATGCTTGGAATACAGTGATTCCTTTAGATGGAAAAATGCATCAGACACCAAATAGTTATAACTTAACTTTCATATAAGAAGAAGTAGAAAAAATATACATCAACAAGATATGCAGGATTACAACCCAGGTAACCGATGTATATTAATAAATCAAATTCTTAATACTCTCTGAGTAATGTAGATAGGATTTGACAGGCCACAAAATGGCACAAAGATTTTAAAACGATTGTTTTCGTTTGCAACAGCCTGACCTGAGATTGCCAGATATAAAGTGTCTATTACACTATAATTTGTTGCGTAAAATTTATTAGTAAGTCCACCTTTGAGATCATCACTTCCAAGATACTCTTCCTCAAGATCCAAATCAGCGTCTTCAATTATAGAAGAACCCTGATCCTGATTAGTGAATTTTACCCTGTGCTTTCTCTCAAGATTATGAAAATGAGAATTTTGTTGCGTACTAGCACTAAGATATTGCCCTCCGCCAAACAGAAGGAACCCCATGAATACTAAAAATACTATTAACTTTCTCATTTGGGTGCGAAAGTAATGAAAGTATCGAAACAAAAAAAGATTTTTTTATAAGCTTTAACATTAAAAAAAATACGAAAACGTTTTAATTGTTTTTTTAGTCACCAATTTTATTAAAATATTATTTTTTAATGCGAAAAAATCATAAAAAAAGAACCACAAATCAGAATCATATTATGACTGAAGTCGAAATAGACCTAAAACCATCAAAATCGTAAAGAATTGAGTCCGTACATTTTATTCGATAAAATTGATTCTTATTTCTATAGCAAAACTTCCATTATGGTAAATTCCTGTCCTGCCTTGTTGAAAATTTTATGGCTATCAATCATTCCGAATTTTTCGTAAAATGATTTTTACATTGGCAATTTTGTAAATTTAATCAGTGATTA
Source organism: Flavobacterium sp. N2038 (assembly GCF_025947185.1). NCBI lineage: Bacteria > Pseudomonadati > Bacteroidota > Flavobacteriia > Flavobacteriales > Flavobacteriaceae > Flavobacterium > Flavobacterium sp. N2038. The sequence goes on along the minus strand of NZ_CP110001.1, from coordinate 1,874,381 downwards.
ATAGCTGAAATATATGAGATTCAAACATTATAACGAACAACAAAAGATACTTTTACCGTTCCCTTGATGATTTAATTCCATAAAAACATCCAGCCTTTTTTAAAGCTTACAGTAAAAAAGGTAATCCCGGCTATCACCCAAAGATGTTGCTTTAGGGCACAACTTAAGAAAGAAAATTGCAGCATAGAGACAATTTTTTCTTCGAATAAAAATTAAGGTAATCAAAATCAAAATGATTCCAATAAAAAACCGTCTCAAAATTTTGTTCTGAGACGGCTCCTTTTAAGAAAACTTAATTCCCTTCTTTATAATTACTTGTAAAGAGCTGCGAAAAATTGCTCATCTAAAGTAATAAAACTAATTGGCCCTTCTGTATCATTCATTTTTGAGAAATTATTAAAAAGTGCTTTATTGAAAATGTTATCAGGAAAATTACAAAATCGATTGATACCCTCCCCATGAGTGGCTACAAAAAGATTATTTTTATATTTAAAAACTACTTTACGAATAGTCCCTTTATAAAATGTATGTTCTGTTGTGGTAATATTTAAAATTCCATCCAAAACAGCTTGTTGTTCTATGATTCCTCCTGGAACAGTAAAAGTATCTGCATTGTTAGCATTTTTTAATGAGCCAAAAACCAATCTCGTACCTCCGTTTATTGCATTACTCACTGATCCTAATTTATAACCAGGATAAGAATATGAGTTGAGCAAGACGTTTTTTGCACGTTCAAGAGTCATGTAATTAGTTTCTGGTCCTAAATTTCTAATTATATCGTAAGAATGGTACGTATTATCTTTTCTGGTTTCCCAATAAATCGTTTCAGGAAGTCTAATATTTTTTAATGCATTATTTTTATATAAATCCGTCTTATCTGTTCCAGATGTATAACTGCCAGTTCCCTGACTAATAAGACCATCTAAAACATATGCATATTTATCCTTAATTTGTTGAGATAAGTTATTCACATTCGGTTTAGCAGAAATGATCAGTTGTCTAGTTTCATTTACAAAATCTTCAATATTATTTGTTGATTTAGAAAATAATGCAACATTATTTTTATCTCTCAATAGGGTAATAGAATCAAGATATTCTCTTTTTATTTTTTGGACCTCTTCACTATCTTCCTGATACCTGTTATTTTTGTCTATTAAAACATTCTCTTGTTCTGCGACTTTATTCTCTATAGGATCTCTATCACAACTACTCATTAATAAAAATGTCATTAATGCAAAAACGGATAAATATATTACTCTTTGAGAATTTTGACTATTTCTTTGAGAAAATCGTATAATACCGAATAAATGATTATTTTTTTCCATCCTTATAAAAATTTTAATTTTGTTATATCTTGCAAATGTAGTCTTTTTTGTACAAAAAAATAATTTATTATAAGTTTTATTTTATATTAACATAAGAAAAGGAGCGAAATGATACGTAAGTAAGTACTTCGCTTATACTAATTTATGATGATCAGGATAAATAAAATTTATTCTTATACGTCTACAATAAAACTTCCATTATAGTAAATTCCTGTCCAGCTTTTGTAAATATTTTATGGGTATCGATCATTCCAAATTTTTCATAAAATGATTTTTTATTGTTTCTGGCATTACACCAGACTTTTCTTAAATCTTTTTCTTTTGCGAGTTTCAGAATGTGTTTTAAAAGTTCGGATGCAATTCCTTTTCCCTGAAAATCTTCTAATGTGGCTAATTTTCTAAACTGCATTTCATCACCATCAATAAAACAGGAAACAATAGAAACCAGCTTATCGTGATCAAAAACACCAAAATGCAATCCGTCATTATCTTCTTCCAGTTGTACAAATTCAAAAGGCTGATCCGGCCACATTACTTCGTGTCTGATTTGCCAGGTTTGCGAGGGGTTAATTGCAATGATTTTCATTTTAACTGATCTTAACTTGTTAAATCAAATTTACGGCATTTTGCAATTATATTCCATTTTAGCACCCAGAACAACAGATACCTCATTATCAAAAACATAACAAAAAATAAATCAGAAAAATCATTCCATTGTAATTAATAATAATTATTTTTATGGGATCAAAAAAATAATTTCCATTATGAAAAAATTCATTCTAGCAACGTTATTATGTATTAGTGTAAATGGTTTTGCGCAATTAATACAAGTTGGCCCACAGTTTTCTACTAATATTACTTCTGTTATTACGGATGATTTTAGTTCTAAAAGTTCCGGTACTGGTGTTGGTTTCGCCGGATTCGCAAGAGTGAATCTGGCTCTTTTTTATGGTCAGGGTGAATTTGGATATGCTGAATCAAAATTTAGTGTATCTCAAACCGGAATTGGAGAAACTGAATATGATTTAAGCGGAACAGACGCTACCTTAATTGCCGGTTTTAAAATAATTCCGTTAGGAAAACTTGGAAACATCAGAATTTTTGCCGGATACAATTGGAAAAACTATTCTAGTATAAAAGCAAACAATAATCTTAATTTTATAGCACTTGAACGAAATAATAGTAGTTTCCTTGGTGGTGTTGGGGTTGATGTTTGGAGATTAACGTTTGACTACCGCTATCTTGCCGGTGTTACAGATCTTGATCCTTCTGCGAGAAGCGTAAAAACAGGAGTTTCAAACTTCTCACTTGGTTTTAAATTTTTATAAAAAAACTTAATTATATAATAAAAAAGGGAATCAAAATTGATTCCCTTTTTTATTATTTTACTTTTACATAGTATCGTTCTGTATTGTTACTAGCAATTGTTTCAAGACCATTTTCGGTCTTTTTAGCAATATTTATAACGCGCAACACATTTCCATTTTCATCTAATGTACAGTTCCAAATCGTTCCGTCTGAAAGAATGATATCTGAAAATAATGCATCTGAAGCTTCTTTGTTATAATACTTTAAATCCTCAGAACTAGTCATTTTTTTTGCTTTTGTCTTTTTATTTACTTCATAAAACAAAATTTTGTCTGGCGTTATTTCTACTATTTCTTCTTCCTCAGACTGATTAACACTTGTAGTTGCTGCTTGTGACCAAACCGGACTGTCACCTGTCATTCTCCAGGTACCAAGAACCTGTTCCATCATATTCTTTCTTAAAATAGTTTTTATAGCATCTACTTGTTTTACAGACTCTTTTCCTAAATCATTTTCGGGCTTAATTCTAGATGCAACAGAAAATAAATCTAAAGCTTTTTTTAAATCATCTTTTTTATAGCAAGACACTGCCAAATCATATCTGCTTTGTTGAAATGCAGTTTTAGGGTCTTTTTGTGCGAAAGTCTTAATAGATAGTAGAATTACTAAGACAGTAAAGTATTTTTTCATTAATAGATTAATTGTTTTTATTTTTTTGCAAACGTAGTTTATTAAATCGAATTTTTTTTACGGTTTTCCACATTTACATTATTTTGACCTAAAAAATATAAAAACCATCTTTTTTAATACAAAAGATGGCTTAATATTGAATTATTAACAAAAATTAACTTTGTATAAGGATTTAACTACTTAAAACAACTAGTTTTTCAAAAGTATGTCCAATTTTTCTTTCGTTTCCAGGAAATTCTTATCTAACATAAATGCTTTCTGATAACATGAAATGGCATTTTTCTTATCGCCATTTGCCTGATAAAAATCTCCAAGTGAATCATATACGTTAGGGCTTTGTGGATAATTGGCAACATTAAGTTTAAATAAAAAACCTGCAAAATCCATATCTTTTTTTTCCAGTGACCTATATCCATAAGCATTTACAGTACTTTCGGGTATATTTACAGTGTAACCTAAATGTTTTGAAACTTCTTCAAAATGCTTTTCGATTTTAGAAAAAACCGTTTTATTAAAATTAACCTGATCTGAAACAGAAAGTTTAAGCTGATTGAATTTAAATATAAAACGAATAGCATCATAAGTAGCAATTAATGGCACTGATCCATGATTATCATCGTTATAATATTTGTACTGATAATTTAGATTACTTTTTTTATTCTTAGTCAAAAAATCATTCAGTTCTAAAATTGATCTGATATGTTTGGTAAAAGCAGTTGTATCCCTCCTTACCTTTACAATATTCATATTTTCATCCATAGTATTGGCAGCGGCCATAAATAAGGAAATATTAGTCAAATTCTTAGAAGAGAGTTTCTTGGTTGTCTCTGCTAAAAATTTCTGATGATCCCACCACATACTAGGATCAATAGCAACATACGAATTGAATAAATTAGTGTGATTGGTTAGAATATTAATGGCTGTTAATCCTCCAAAAGAATGCCCTATCAAGGTTTTGTATGGAGCAGTTGGATATTTGGAATCAATGTACGGAATTAATTCTTTCTCCAGAAACTCAGTAAATTTTTCTCCTCCACCAGACTGATCACTTAATTTTTTAGTTACAAATGGCAAATCAATATCTGAATGTGTTGGGGTCAAATCTCTGTTGCGATTTGTATTTGTAATACCAACAATAATCATTTCAGGACAATTTGTGTTTCCGTTTATTTCGCTTAACTCTTCAATTATCCCTACAACCGAACTAAAATGTGCATCTCCATCAAGTAAATAAACTACCGGATATTTTTGCTTTGCAAAACCTTTATTTTGTGCACTTCTTGGAAGATGTACCCATATTTTTCTTTCTTCATTTAAAACTTTAGACGATATACTGTCTATAGTACCTATTTCTATTCTGGTTTTGTTCTGAGCAAATCCAAAACTGGTTAATATTAGAAAAAAACTAAATATTACTATCTTTTTTCTGGAAACAATCTGGTTATAATTAATCATAATTGGTTTATTTTTTTAGTCATATTAAATATAATAAAAAACCGTCTTCCAACATTGAAAGACGGTTTTTCTGTAGTTGTTTTTTTTTACTTAACTGACCAACTGTTGTTTGCTGGTGTGGCATCCATAAAAATACCACCATCAAGATTTATCTGTTTAATTTCTTTTTTTCCTTTTAAAATAACGGTGGCTGTTTTTTGGTTTGCCTGCCATACACCCGGCGTCTGATGAACAGTTTCGGTTGTATTATCTGCATAGACAACATTTACATCAAACGGAATTGCAAAACCTCCTTTATTTTCTACAGAAATCACATTCTTCGAAACATTTTTAACCGAAATATCAATATAATTATTGGTAAAAAACCAGTTATTAAAGAACCAGTTCAGATTTTTTCCTGAACCTGTATTCATTGCATTAAAGTAATCCCACGGAATTGGATGTTTACCATTCCAGTTATCCATATAAAAATGCAATGCTTTTTTGAATAAATCATCACCCAGCATATCTTTCAGAGCCAGGTAAGAAAGAGATGCTTTTCCGTAAGAGTTATTTCCATAACCTGCATCTGAAACCTGAGTTGACATTGAAATAATCGGCTGATCCTCTTCTGTCGACGGATCGTTTATATAATTGGATACTCTAAATGTTTTATAAAATTTATCTGCTTCCTCTTTTCCATGTTCAGCAATTCCAATCAAATATTCAAAAGTAGTTGCCCATCCTTCATCCATAAAAGCATAACGCGTTTCATTTATTCCCATATAAAAAGGGAAATAAGTATGTGCTACTTCGTGATCTTGAACCAATTGTGCAAATTTCGGGTCACCAATCTGCGAATCGTTACACATCATTGGGTATTCCATATCGGCAAACCCCTGAAAAGCTGTCATTTTAGAAAACGGATACGGAACTCCCGGCCAGTTATTTGAGAAATAATCCAGTGCATATTGATTATTTTTTACCGAAGCCACAAAATCAGTTCCTTTTACATCATAAGCCGCCTGAACACTGGCACGACGATTTGTTTTTTTATCCACAACAACACTACTCGCATCCCATAGATAATGATCACTTAGTCCAAAACAAACATCAGTGATATTCTTTGCTTCAAATTTCCAGACATTCCATTCGTTTTGTTTTGTTACAACGCCACTTTTCATTTCCTGCTCGTTAGCAATATGCATTACCTCATCGGTCAGATACGATTTTTTTAAGCGCGCCGAAAATTCAGGTTGTAAAACCTCATCCGGATTTAGCAGGTCTCCTGTTGCATAAACTACATAATTTTTTGGTGCTTTTACAGAGTAGGAATAATCATTAAAATCATTATAAAATTCTGCACGGTCTGTATGTGGTAGTCTATCCCAAAAATTATAATCATCAAAAACCGAAACTCTTGGATAACTGTAAGCTACAAAAAAAGTAGTCTCATCGATTTGTCCCTCTCTTCCGCTTTCTTTAGACAAAGGATAATTCCAGTCGATATTAATTGTAATTTTAGAATGAGGCAGCAATGCTTTATTTAATTTAACATTTCCTACCGTTCCCCATTTTCTACCATCTTCTTTATACACTTCACCTTCAATTTTTAAAGATGTAATGGTCAATCCCGCACTTAAAAAATCATCGTTTACAGAACCACTTCTTGGCGACGATGGTTTGTGAAGATTATTTACAAATCTGATAGGCAGATTTTGTAAAGTGTCATTACTATTATTTTCATACACAATGGTTTCAGTTCCACTCACTATTTTAGTTTTAGCATCAACTGTAATTTCCATAGTATACTTACCATGATTTTGCCAATAGTTTTTTCCCGGTTTCCCGTCCATTGCACGGGTATCTTTTTCGTAAGCTTCTTTTATATTTCTTGGCATATAAAGCTCTTGCGAAAAGCCATACTGAGCCAGAAACAAAAGTGAAATAAATAAGAAATAATGTGGTGTTTTTTTCATAAGCCAATTTGGATTTTGATAGTTTTAATTGATTTATATATGACATGTTTTCTTAAATAATGTTACAAATCATTAGAAAATTATATCCTTTTTCCGGGAACTCACCAAAACTGAATATTCCATTATCACAAAAAAACCGTCTTGTTCTAAAAAGAAAAAGACGGTATCTACAATTAATATATAACCTTTATAACTACAAAATATAATCGGTATTAATGAAATTTGATTCTTTGCTGTTGAGCAATTCCTGCAAAATTTCATTGTTATAAGCGATATCTTTTGAGGCTACGAACGTACGAATTGAAAAAGAACGTAAAGCATCCGGGATACTTAGGGTTCCTACAGCAGAATCTTTACGACCTGTAAACGGGAATGCATCCGGACCACGCTGACAGGAACTGTTGAGGTTTACACGACATACCAAATTTACCAAAGCATCGATAAGCGGTGCCAAGGTTTTAATGTCTTTCCCGAACAAACTTACTTGTTGTCCATAATTTGACTCGGCCATATCTTCTAGTGGTTCCTGAATATCCTTAAAAGAAATGATAGGAACTACAGGACCAAACTGTTCTTCATGGTACACACGCATTTTACTGTTTACCGGATATAAAACGGCTGGAAAAATATAATTATCGGTATGTTTCCCTCCTTTTTCATTCAGGATTTTAGCTCCTTTATGAACAGCATCGTCAATTAATCCCTGAATATAATGTGGCTTATCTGTTTCCGGAAGCGGAGTTAAAGCCACTCCTTTTTCCCATGGATTTCCAAAAGGCAAAGCATCTACTTTTTCAGAAAATCTTTTATTAAACTCTTCTACAATAGATTCATGAACATACAACACTTTTAATGCTGTACAGCGCTGCCCGTTAAAAGATAAAGTTCCGGTAATACATTCCTGAATAGCCAGATCCAAATCGGCATCGGGAAGAATAATAGCTGGATTCTTAGCTTCTAAACCAAGAATCAAACGTAATCTGTTTTTATTAGGATGCTGATCTTGTAAAGCAATGGCAGATTTACTGTTTCCAATTAATGCCAAAACATCAATTTTTCCAGATTTCATGATCGGAGAAGCCACTTCTCGGCCTCTTCCGTAAACGATATTAATAACCCCTTTTGGGAAACTGCTTCTAAACGCTTCCAACAATGGCGAAATACATAAAACACCATGTTTTGCTGGTTTAAAAATCACTGTATTTCCCATAATCAAAGCCGGAATCAACAATGAAAAAGTTTCATTTAAAGGATAATTATAAGGTCCAAGACATAATACTACTCCAAGAGGCCCACGTCGAATCATAGCGTTTACACCTTGTACTTTTTCAAAGTGCGAACTACGTCCGTTTAATTCCTTATAACTGGCAATAGTATCATAAATATACTCAACTGTTCTGTCAAACTCTTTTTGCGAATCGCCCAAAGATTTACCAATTTCCCACATTAAATATTTAACCACTTCCTCACGGGTATCTTTCATTTGTTTCACGAAATTCTCCATGCACTTAATGCGGTCTGCCACTTTCATGGTTGGCCATAAACCCTGCCCTTTATTATAAGCAGCATTGGCAGCTTCAACAACTTCTGCCGCTTCTTTTTCTGCCATAAAAGGAATAGATCCCAATAAAGTTGGCGTATATTTTTCTGTAGAAGAAATAGTTGAAAACACAGGCGTGGTTTGCCCTGTCCAATGTTTTAATTCTCCATTTACAAGATAAGTATCTTGATTTATCAGGTTTTTAATCTGATATTCTTCGGGTATTAAACTCATAATCTGGTAATTTATGTTTGGTTATTAATAGCATTATAATGAAAAAAGAGGCTTTTTATGCCTCTTCTTCTATTTTATGGTTGTATCGTATCGCCTTCCCAGTCTAGTATACCTCCAAGTAGGTTATAGGCATTCTCTATACCTAACTCGTTCATAATCTGGCAAGCTTTTGCACTTCTGGCTCCAGAACGACAATACACATAGTAGTTTTTATTTTTGTCTAATTCTTCAATTTCATAAATAAAACCCTGACCTTTATTGATATCAATGTTTACAGCATTTTCAATATAGCCATCATTAAATTCGTCTTCAGTTCTTACGTCTAGTATAACTGCATTCTCGTCAGCAGCTAATTGATTAACCCAATCTTCTTGTGATAAATTCATAATAAATGTGTTTTTGTAAAATTACGACGTTTCTACCTATGAAAAACGTACCAAATGCGATTTCGATTATTATTCTCAGAAAACGTTTTAGAGAAAGTATTATAATCAGTGAAATACAAATTTACTCACTATTTTTAAAAATTCACTCTACAAAATCGATAGAAAATAGGATTTTTTCATTTGCCCAAAACATCTCTTAATTATAGTTTTACCACAATCAATACCGTCTGAATCTATTATCTTTGTAAAAAATGATAATTTTTAATCTCTTTTTAATAAAATATTCTGCCACCAATTACACGAATTTTCGCGAATTGATTTGTGTAAATTCGTGTAATTCGTGGCAAAAAATTTTAAACACACAGAAACACAGATTAAATTTTAAATAAATTTTAAAACAGATAATACAATATCAACACATAGTCCCGAAACTTCGGGATGCATTTATAAAAGTGAAACGCCTTTATTGAGTTTCAAAATCCTATGTCTATGTGTTTAAAAATACAATACATGCAAAATTCATTAAAAACTATCTTTCCTAATTTCTCCAGTGACCTTATTGCAACTATTGAGGAAAACGGGAGCTTACAAAATTTTGAAGCCGGAACTATTTTAATGCGCACCGGACAATATATTAAAAACACCGTTTTAATTACCAAAGGAAAAATCAAGATTTACCGTGAAGGTGAAGATGGCGGTGAATTTTTGATGTATTATTTACAACCCGGACAAGCCTGTGCCATTTCGATGATCTGCACAGCTAAAAGCGAGAAAAGCCAGATTATGGCAAAAGTGGTCGAAGATGTTACCGTTATGATGATTCCGCTGCAATTGATGGACAAATGGATGATGGAACACCGATCCTGGTACGAATTTGTGATCGAAACTTACCGAAGCCGTTTTGAAGAAGTTCTCGAAGTGGTTGACAACATCGCCTTCCGATCTATGGATGAGCGTTTGGAATTTTATTTAAAAAGACATTCGGATGCCTGCGGCTGCGCTGAGGTGAATTTATCGCATCAGGAAATCGCAACCGAATTAAATACATCACGAGAAGTTGTTTCCAGATTATTAAAAAAAATGGAACAACGAGGTTTGGTCAAACTAAACCGAAACCAGATTGAGCTTTTAAAGTAATTATTGGCCACAGATTACACTGATTAAACAGATTTTCACTGGTTATTTATAAAAGAATGTCAGTTTGAGCGTCTCGAGACTTCGGGAAAGAACCCGCAAAACATTTCGACTTCGCTCAATGTGACAAACTTAACTTCAATTTTAAACACGTAGAAAAATCCTTTTAATCATAATAATCTGTGGCAACCCGTTCCATCCGTAAAATCTGTGGGCAAAAAAATAACTTCTGTGATAAATGTTACTGTAGAAGTCTAATTTCTGAAGCAACTTTGCATTAAAATAAATGCAATGGAATATTTAGGTTATTTTGCTTCAATCATTATCGGGATTTCGTTAGGCTTAATTGGCGGTGGCGGATCTATCCTGACTATTCCAATTTTAGTTTACTTGTTTAAAGTCAATCCGGAACAAGCTACTTCATATTCCCTGTTTATTGTTGGATTAACGGCACTTTCAGGCAGCTACAGCCATTACAAAATGGGAAATCTTAAACTTAAATCGGCCTTGTATTTTGCGATTCCTTCTGTGATTTCGATTTTAATTATTCGTGAAGTAATATTTCCTCAAATTGCTTCTACCCTATTTTCAATAGCTTCATATTCGGTTTCAAAAGATTTTCTGATTATGATTGTCTTTTCTGTCTTGATGATAACGGCAGCAATTTCGATGATTCGAAAACCTCAACCTGAACTTAAAAGTTCTGAAACCAATTATCCCCAATTAAGCTTAATTGGCTTTTTGGTTGGAATTGTAACGGGATTTCTTGGAGCTGGCGGCGGTTTTTTAATTATTCCTGCTCTATTATTTTTTGCCAAACTACCAATGAAACAAGCCGTTGGAACTTCATTATTAATTATTACAATCAATTCGTCAATAGGTTTTGTGGGTGATTTATACATTGGAACTCCAATCGATTATACTTTTTTATTAGGCGTTTCAGGAATGGCACTTCTGGGAATGTTCATTGGAAGCCGTCTATCTAAAAAAATCGACGGAGCAAAACTTAAACCGCTTTTTGGCTGGTTTGTTCTCGTAATGGGATTTTATATTATTGCGAAAGAAGTTTTATTTTAGTTTTACTTGTAGACGAAAACTAAAAAATCCGTTTATTTTGGAAAATAAACGGATTTCTTTTTGGGTACTATATTCTTGATCGTATTTATCTTTAATTCAATACGGCTGTCAAAATTAAACGATTAAATATCGCCGTTTATTTTTCTGCTCGCCACCAATGATAATAATTATGTAAACCGTCGTATTCAAACCCACAGCGCGGATACAATTGATTACCTATATCATTTGTTTTTTCTGTTTCCAACATCAAACCGCAGGCATTTGTTTCTTCGCACCATTGTTTACTACGGTCAATTAATGCAACAGATAATCCTTTACCACGGAAATCAGGATGTACGAAAAGATCACTTAACAACCATTGCTTTTGCAATTTTGTGTAATGAAATAGTTTGTAAAGCTGTACAAAACCAACAGCTTTTTCGTTTATGATCGCTAAAAAAATGTCTGATTCATTATTTAACAACCGCTCTTTAAGAAATGCTTTTCCCTTTTCTACATCAGATTTCTGGCGATAGAAAACACGATAAAGATTAAAAAGTTCTGCTGCTTCATTGAGATCTTCAAGACTTGCTTTTTTGATTTTGTAATCCATTTTTATAAATGTTTTAATTAAAAAAGCGAAAATATCTTAAAGCTCGAACAACTTTATAGTCCAGTTTATTTAAAACATGGTCATCCAGCATTTAATTGAATCTCTTGTATCGTTCAGGACAAAACAACTTCATGTTTAAAATTAATTATCTTTTTCAGTTTAAATAGTTTTTGGCTAAAGCCTGTCGCATATGATAAAAAAACCTACAGTTAAAACTGGAGGCAATTCATATAGTTAAAATCACAAAAATTCATGATCCCGATAGCTATCGGGAGTGGAAAAAAAACTCAATGCTCTCCATACCCAATATCATCCATCTTCCCGCTAAAAACCCGATACTGAATAATAAAATAAATAATCACCAAAAACAAAGCAATAAAAAACCAGCTCAATCCGGCATTCAAACCATATTCATGAGCGGCAGTGTTGTAAATGGTTAACGAAGGATTTACTTTATTTGTCGATGGTAATACATTCGGAAAAATCGAAACGGCTGTTGATGCAAATCCACCCACTAAAAACAAGGTCGAAAATATAAATCCGTGACCGTCTTTTTTAAAAGATCGCACTTTAAACAATCCTGCAATTCCAACAAAAGTCATCAACGGAAAAAACCAAAGAATCGGATTTTCTATAAAATTATGAAACGGTTTTGGCTCAATAAAATGCCAGATTTGAAGCGAAATAAAAACCAGAATCAGTAAAACGATATTCAGTTTAAAAACTACATTTTTTAGCTTCGGGTTTAGAGAAGAATTGGTTTTATAAATAATCCAGTTTGCACCATGAATTGTTAGCGCCACCACACTTACAATTCCTAAAAAAAGTGTAAACCAGTCGATAATTCCCAATTCATCTGCCTGCGGACTAAAAGTAGGATTCCATAAAGGCAAAAAGAAATAATGCGCTTCTTGTGTAGAAACTCCATTTTGTACCATTCCGAGATTTACACCGCGAACAATATTTCCTAAAGCAATCCCAAAGAAAAGCGCCAAAAGTAAACTTGCAATCCCAAAAGCTTTATCCCAAATGGTTTCCCACATTGGATGATGAATCTGCCCACGCATTTCAAGTCCGATCGCACGAAAAATCAAAAGCCATAAAATCATAATCAAAGGCAGGTAAAATCCGCTAAAAGAAGAAGCATACAAAGTTGGAAAGGCAAAAAACAAAACACCTCCGGCTGCAATCAGCCAAACTTCATTAGCATCCCAAAACGGACCAATGGCACTTGTAATTGCTTTTTTATCTTTTTCTGTATCGGCAAAAAATAAATGAATAATTCCTGCGCCAAAATCATAACCGTCTAAAACCAGATACACGGCCAGAATTCCCATTAAAACTACGTACCAAAAAAATTCCATACTTATATTTTTTCTGTTGAAAGTTCCACATGATGCGGGCCTTTATTGATAATTTTTCCAATCAAAAGCAAAAACAACATTCCAAGTAAAAGGTATAAACCAATAAAACCTAATAATGTAAACAAGGTATTTCCGGATGAAACCGTTGGAGAGGCTCCGGATGCTGTTCGCAATAAATTATAAACCAGCCAGGGCTGTCTTCCTAATTCTGCCGTGTACCAGCCTGTAGTATTAGCAATGTATGGAAATGGCATCATGAACATTAATGACCACAAAATCCATTTGGTTTCAAATAATTTTCCTCTTATTAACTGAAAAAGTGAGATTAGCATTAAACCAATAAAAACAGTTCCGAGTCCCACCATAATATGATAAGCATAATACAACCCTGAAATATTAGTTGGGTGCAAATCTTCTTCAAACTGGTCTAAACCTTTTATTTCCTGATCCCAGTTTCCATAAGTCAGGAAACTCAGAATATTAGGAACCGCTATTTTATTATCCAGTTTTTTGTCTTTTACATCGGGCTGACCGATTAAAACAATTTCGGAACCTTTCTTTTCAGTATGAAAAATCCCTTCCATTCCGGCAAAAGTTACGGGTTGGTATTTCACCACATTTTTAGCCAGTAAATCTCCTGTTGGCATTGCAACGATTATACTCGAAATTAATCCGAAGATCACCCCCGTTTTCAGAAACAATTTACCGAAAGAAACATTCTTTTTGCTTAAAATATAGAAAGCACCAATTCCGGCAACTACAAAAGAACTCGTCACCAAAGAAGCTGCCTGATTGTGCAAATATGATGGCCAAAGCCAGGGATTTAAAAACAATGCCTGAAAATTGTTGAGTACAAATTTTCCGTTTTCGAGAATTTCATAACCTACCGGATTTTGCATCCACGAATGCGTTGCGATAATTAAAAACCCGCTGGCCCAGGAACCAATCATGATTAATAATCCGGTTACAAAATGCCATTTGTGGCCGAGAAGTTTTTCTCCAAATAAAAATAATCCTAGAAATGAAGATTCGAGAAAGAAAGAAAACATTCCTTCCATGGCCAAGGTCTGACCGATAATTCCTCCGGTTAATTCGGAGAACTTCGCCCAGTTGGTTCCAAACTGAAACTCCATTGGGATTCCGGTTACAACGCCCATCGCAAAATTCAGGGCAAAGATTTTCATCCAGAAATGAGTGGCGTGATTGTATTGTTCGTTATTTGTTTTTAAGTATTTCCACTTGAAGTAAACAATGATGAGCGAAAGACCCATTGTAAGTTGTGGAAAAAGATAATGAAAAGTAATGGTGAAGGCGAATTGCATTCGGTCATAAAAGAGCATTTCTTCCATAAGTGGTATTTGTTTTATGAAGTTCCACAAATTTACCCATTAAAACCCGAAATCAGGTCCTTTAAGAAAAGTTTATATCCCAATATTTACTAAACTTTTCAACAATTTAAAGGGTAGAAATAACACTTGTCTTTTTTTGAGTTACTTACAGTTTGTCATTTCGACGAAGGAGAAATCTTCGCAAGTAACTCCGTAACGAATATCTCCAATCTTTGTCGAGCTTCTTGCGAACGACAAGATTGCGTATAGATTTACGTGCTTAAATATAGCCCGCGGTTTCAACCGCGGGAAACGTATCGGGATTATGCATTGAGTTCCCGCGGTTGAAACCGCGGGCTATGGCTGATTATTTTTTTAGAATTCCTTTTTCTACGCTTTCATTAATTAAACCTTCGGCATAATTCCATATCGATTTTGAACCTTCTTTAATGACACTTTTCTTTTCGTAAACTTTATTATAAGGAACATCAAACTCTTTCCATGTACCGCCATTGTTAGACGTATTTTGCAATAAGGGTTCTAAACGATCCATTGATTTTGCAAATTTAGCTTCATTAGTTTCTCCGGCTTCAAACTCTTCCCAAATGGCAATCATTTCTTCTGCCTGCTTTTTTGGTAATAAACCAAAAATTCTATTTGCTGCTAATCTTTCTGCATCTGTATTCGAATGATTTTTTATCGTATCGTAAATAAAAACATCTCCCGCATCGATTTCGACAATATCATGAATCAAAACCATTTTTACCACTTTTAAAACATCAATGGGTTCATTTGAATGTTCTGCCAAAACAATTGCCATCAAAGCCAGATGCCAGCTATGCTCTGCGTCATTTTCGCATCGGTCACTGTTGAATAATTTTGTCTTGCGCTGAATGTATTTTACTTTATCAATTTCTTTAATAAAAGCAATTTGATCTAATAAATCTTGCGTGTTCATGATATTAATTTTAGGAAAATGTAAAATTACAAAATGCCAAAAGCTTAATCAAATTGTCCTTTGGAGATTTATCATTTTAGCCAATCTTATTTTTTCTTTAAATTTTTCACAAAAAGCAATTTTCTGTAACATTAGTCACCTATTTTACCATAAAACAGCGTTACATTTGTATCCCAAATATTTTAGATTTCATATCATGAAAATAGAACAAATTTACACCGGATGTTTAGCACAAGGTGCTTATTATATTACTTCAGATGGCGAAGCGGCCATTATAGATCCGCTTAGAGAAATTCAGCCTTATCTGGATCGTTTAGAACGTGATCAGGTAAAATTAAA
Organism: Flavobacterium sp. N2038; assembly: GCF_025947185.1. Classification (NCBI taxonomy): domain Bacteria; kingdom Pseudomonadati; phylum Bacteroidota; class Flavobacteriia; order Flavobacteriales; family Flavobacteriaceae; genus Flavobacterium; species Flavobacterium sp. N2038. The sequence continues at coordinate 1,858,693 of NZ_CP110001.1, read as the reverse complement.
ATACATTTTTGAAACGCATTTTCACGCCGATTTTGTTTCAGGACACGTAGATTTAAGCAAAGAAACCGGAGCACCAATTATTTACGGACCAAATGCAACCTGCGAATTTGACTGCATTTCTGCAAAAGACGGACAGGAATTTAAAGTTGGAAAAGTTACTATAAAAGTTTTGCACACTCCGGGACATACAATGGAAAGTGCTACTTTTTTATTGATTGACGAAAACGGAAAAGATCACGCCATTTTCTCTGGAGATACATTATTTATTGGCGATGTAGGCCGACCTGATTTAGCCCAAAAAGCGGCGGGAATGACGCAGGATCAATTGGCCGGAATTTTATTCCATTCCTTAAGAGATAAAATCATGACTCTGGCTGATGACGTTATTGTTTATCCTGCTCACGGTGCCGGAAGTGCCTGCGGGAAAAACATGAGCAAAGAAACGGTTTCGACTATCGGGAATCAAAAAGCGACTAATTATGCTTTGCGCGCCAATATGACCGAAACTGAATTTATCAAAGAAGTGACCGATGGTTTATTGCCTCCTCCAGCCTATTTCAGCATGAACGTTGCGATGAACAAACAAGGTTATGAAAGCTTTGAAACCGTTTTAAACAACGGAATGAAAGCCATAAAAGCAGAAGATTTTGAGGCTATTGCTGAAGAAACCGGAGCATTAATTCTGGATACAAGAAGTGCAGCCAGTTTTAGCAAAGGATTTATTCCGCAATCTATCAATATAGGAATTAATGGAGATTTTGCTCCGTGGGTTGGAACTTTAATTGCCGATGTAAAACAACCTATTATATTAGTTACAGAAAATGGTCTTGAAGAAGAAACGGTAACACGTTTAAGCCGCGTAGGTTTTGATACCATAATCGGACATTTGGAAGGCGGATTTGAAGCCTGGCAAAAAGCAGGTTTCGAAACAGATTCTGTAAACCGAATTACAGCCGACCAATTTGCAAACGAAGTAAATATAAAAGAAGATAAAATTATCGATATTCGCAAAGAAACAGAATACGAAGCAGAACATATCGAAGACGCTTACAGCAAACCTTTGGCTTATATTAATGACTGGGTAAAAGACATTAACCCAAATGAGCATTTTTATTTGCATTGCGCCGGCGGTTATCGCAGTATGATTGCAGCTTCAATTTTGCAAGCGAGAGGTTTTAGAAACTTCTCTGAAGTTGAAGGGGGTTTTGGAGCAATCTCAAAAACCAATGTTCCAAAATCAGATTTTGTTTGCCAGAGTAAAGTATTAAAATAATTTAAGGTACAGAGAGGCAAAGGTTCAAAGCAACAAAGTTATTTCTTTGAATCTTAACCTTTGAACCTCTGCTCCTTTGAACCTTTGAATCTTAAAAAAAATGCTAGAAATCATCAAAGAACCATGGCCTTGGTATATTGCAGGTCCGTTAATTGGATTAACTGTTCCAATTTTATTAATTATCGGAAACAAATCTTTCGGGATTAGTTCTTCGTTGCGTCATATTTGTGCGGCTTGTATTCCGGCAAATATTTCATTTTTTAAATACGACTGGAAAAAAGAAAGCTGGAATTTATTCTTCGTTTTCGGAATATTTTTGGGCGGATTCATCGCTTCTTACTTTTTATCTAATCCTAATGCAGTTGTAATTACTCCTGAATTATCAGAGAAATTAGCCACTTACGGAATTACAGATCATACAGGCTTGGTTCCTGCACAATTATTTTCATGGGAAAGTCTATTAACGCTTCGCGGATTTATTATGATTGTTGTAGGCGGATTTTTAGTAGGTTTCGGGACGCGTTACGCTGGCGGTTGTACAAGCGGACATGCCATTATGGGATTATCAAACTTACAATGGCCATCATTAGTAGCCACAATCTGTTTTATGATTGGCGGTTTTGTAATGGCACTTTTGATTTTACCATATATTCTTTCACTTTAAAATTTCAAAAATGAATACTTTAGAAAATAAAACTACAGATAGCGAAGGAATCAACGCAAGCAAGAAAAAAGAAACTGCCTTAGGAAATCTTAAATATTTACTAGTCGGTATCTTTTTCGGAATTGTATTTGTAAAAGCCGAAATCATCAGCTGGTTCCGCATTCAGGAAATGTTTAACTTAGAATCTTTCTTTATGTACGGCGTAATTGGAAGTGCAGTTGCAGTTGGTGTAATCTCTGTATTTCTGATTAAAAAATTCAATATCAAAACCCTTCAGGGTGAGAAAATCGAAATTCAACCCAAAACGTTCAGTAAAGGACAAATCTATGGCGGATTAATGTTTGGTTTTGGCTGGGCAATTACCGGAGCTTGTCCAGGACCGCTTTTCGCTCAAATTGGTACTGGTGCAACTGTAATTGTTGTAACTTTATTAAGCGCCATTGCAGGAACTTGGTTTTACGGTTTAATTAAAGATAAATTACCTCATTAAGATTTAATATATAAAAAATGAGCAGCACAACAGAACAACTAGTATTAAGAAAAGCTGATATTTCTGAAGTTTCTGTTATCTGGACTATCATACAAGATGCTATCGAACAAAGACGTCAAGATGGAAGTTCGCAGTGGCAAGATGGTTATCCTAATGAACTTACAATCAGTAACGATATAAAAAATGGTTATGGATACGTCCTTACAGAAAACGAAACTATTTTATCCTATTCAGCTATTATCTTTGACAAAGAACCAGCTTACGAAAATATTGAAGGTAAGTGGCTAACCAACGGAGATTATGGTGTTGTACACCGCGTAGCCGTATCAAAATTGGCTAAAGGTAAAGGCATAGCAACAAAACTTTTTAAAAATATAGAAGATTTATGTCTCGAAAAACATATATATAGCATAAAAGTAGACACTAATTTTGACAACGTTCCGATGCTGAAAATTTTAGACAAATTAAACTATACCTATTGTGGTGAAGTATATTTTAGAGGAGCAGCTCGAAAAGCTTTCGAAAAAAAGCTAGTTTAAAAAATACAATCTCAGGATCAGGAATCAAACCCGACAGATTTTAAAAATCTGTCGGGTTTCTTTTTGGATAAAATTTAGCATACAACTCCATTAAAGACAAATTTTCTTATTAATAGTATTTCTTCATTTTAGTTTCATTAAGTTTTATTAAGTTTACTATTCAAGATTTTCTCTTACAAAAAACGCCAATAAATCGATCCTATATGAAACGCTCAGAACAATTATCGAAATTAAAAAATACCGAAACGTGGGATGTCATTATAATTGGTGGTGGAGCAAGCGGTCTTGGAACTGCTCTGGATGCTGCAAGCAGAGGATATAAAACGATTTTACTTGAAGCTGTAGACTTTGCAAAAGGAACTTCAAGCAGAAGTACCAAATTAGTTCACGGCGGAGTTCGCTATTTAGAACAAGGAAATATACACCTGGTTATAGAAGCCTTAAAAGAAAGAGGATTACTGGCAAAAAATGCTGGTCACCTGGTTAAAAATCAATCTTTTGTAATCCCGAATTACAATTGGTGGGGCGGATTATTTTATACGATCGGATTGACGGTTTATGATTTACTGGCTGGACGTTTAAGCTTAGGACGTTCAAAATATATTTCGAAGAAAAAAACAATTGAAATGCTTCCTACCGTAGAAGAAAAAGGTTTGGTAAATGGCGTTATTTATCAAGACGGGCAATTTGATGATTCTCGATTGGCTATAAATATTGCTCAAACCGCAGTAGAAAAAGGAGCTTGTCTTTTAAATTATACTAAAGTGGTAAACTTATTAAAAGATGATAAAAACCAAATTATCGGTGTCGAAACCATAGATCACGAAACTGGCGATAAGTATGAAATAAAAGGTTCGGCAATTATCAATGCTACCGGAGTTTTTACAAATGCCATTATGAAACTGAACGATACCGTTTACAAAAAATATATTGTTCCGAGTCAGGGAATTCATCTTGTATTTGACAAATCATTTTTGCCAGGGGATCAAGCCTTGATGATTCCTAAAACAAGTGACGGACGAGTTTTATTTGCAGTGCCCTGGCACAATAGAATTGTAGTAGGAACTACTGATACTTTAATTAGAAAACACAGCCTTGAACCTATTGCTCTTGAAAGCGAAATTGAATTTGTTTTGGAAACTGCTCAACGTTTTCTGGCTAAAAAACCAACAAGAGCCGACGTTTTATCTGTTTTTGCAGGATTAAGACCTTTAGCTGCTCCGGAAGAGGAAGGAAAAAGCACCAAAGAAGTTTCCCGAAGTCATAAAATCATTGTTTCTGAAACCGGCTTAATCACCATTACAGGCGGCAAATGGACAACGTACCGAAAAATTGCTGAAGACATTATAAATAAAGCAATCAAAAAAGGCAAATTACCTAATAAGTCTTGTGCTACGGAACATCTTTCTATTCATGGAAATAAACCTACTACCACTTTAGACAGAATGAATCATTTGTATATCTATGGCTCAGATGTTCCTGAAATACTGGAATTACAGAAAAATGAACCCGAATTAAAAGAGAAACTTCATCCCGATCATGAATTTACAATGGCCGAAGTTGTTTGGGCGATTCGATATGAAATGGCAAGAACTGTTGATGATATTTTGGCAAGACGTGTACGTTTATTGTTCTTAGATGCCAGAGCTGCAATTGAGTCCTCAGAAAAAACAGCACGATTACTGGCAAAAGAACTCGGACATGATGAAGCCTGGGTACACAGAGAAATTGCAAATTTTAAAGGAATTTCGAAAGGCTTTCTTTTAAAAGAATTTCAATAGACTTTAACTAACTTAAGAATATATAAACCATGCAGGATAAATTAATTTTAGCACTGGATCAGGGAACGACTTCTTCCAGAGCCATTGTTTTCAATCATAAAGGAGAAACCGTTAGTATTTCTCAAAAGCCTTTCGAACAAATTTTTCCAAAACCAGGATGGGTAGAACATGATCCAAATGAAATCTGGTCTTCGCAAGTTAGTGTAGCTGCGGAGGTAATTGCAAAAGTGGGGATTTCGGGTAGAGAAATAGCCGCAATTGGTATCACTAATCAGCGAGAAACTACAATTGTTTGGGATCGCGAAACAAGTGAACCTGTTTACAACGCCATTGTTTGGCAAGATCGCAGGACAGCAAAATATTGTGACGAACTGAAAGCGCAAGGACATACCGAAATGATTCAGAAAAAAACCGGACTTATTCTGGATGCTTATTTTTCCGGAACAAAAGTAAAATGGATTTTAGATAATGTTGCCGGAGCAAGGGAAAAAGCAGAACAAGGGAAACTTTGTTTTGGAACAGTAGATACCTGGCTAATATGGAAATTAACCCGAAGTAAATTATTTATGACGGACGTTTCTAATGCCAGCAGAACTTTATTATTCAATATCAACACCTTAGATTGGGACGACGAATTATTAGCATTACTCGATATTCCGAGAGCGATGCTGCCTGAAGTAAAACAGAGCAGTGAAATTTATGGTGAAACCAGCACTACTCTATTTTCAACAAAAATTCCTATTAGCGGAGTTGCCGGCGATCAGCAGGCGGCACTTTTTGGTCAGTTATGTACCAATTCAGGAATGATAAAAAACACCTATGGAACGGGTTGTTTTATGTTAATGAATACGGGTGAAAAGCCTATTTTTTCAACTAATAACTTACTGACTACGATTGCCTGGAGAATTAACGGCAAAACTACTTATGCTTTAGAAGGCAGCGTTTTTGTGGGAGGTGCTGCCGTACAATGGCTGCGAGACGGAGCAAAAATGATTCGCAGATCAGACGAAATCGAAAGTTTAGCCAGCAGTGTACCAGATAATGGAGGTGTTTATTTTGTTCCTGCCTTAACCGGATTAGGAGCTCCTTATTGGGATCAATACGCAAGAGGCGCAATAGTAGGAATAACCCGAGGCACAACAAATGCGCATATTGCCAGAGCTACCCTGGAAGGAATCGCTTATCAGGTAAATGACTTACTTAAAGCTATGGAGGCTGATTTTGGATATAAAGGAATAGAATTAAGAGTTGACGGAGGAGCTGCAGCTAATAATTTATTAATGCAATTTCAGTCCGATATATTTGGATCTACAGTTACCAGACCAAAAATATTGGAAACAACAGCATTAGGTGCCGCTTACCTCGCAGGGCTTGCCGTAGGTTACTGGTCAAGCTTAGATGATTTACAAGAACAGTGGTCTATAGATAAAGTGTTTTCTCCAAAAATGGACAAAGCAGAAGTAAACATGCTTGTAAAAAATTGGGACAAAGCTGTTGGCCGCGCATCAAACTGGATTGAAGAATAAAACTAAAAAACAAAAATATGACTCCTTTTATAGCAGAAATTTTAGGCACAATGTTCATGATTTTATTAGGAAACGGTGTTGTTGCAAACGTCGTACTTAAAGACACCAAAGGAAATAATTCGGGTTGGATTGTTATCACAACTGCCTGGGCATTTGCTGTTTTTGTGGGCGTAACTATTGCCGGACCAATTAGTGGTGCACATTTAAATCCTATTGTTACGCTTGGTTTGGCACTTATTGGCAAATTTGCATGGAATTTAGTTCCTGCTTATGTTCTGGCTCAAATGATTGGCGCAATGTCAGGTGCTTTTTTAGTCTGGCTATCTCATAAAGATCATTTTGCAATAACAGAAGACGAAGGAACAAAACTGGCTTGTTTTTCTACGTCACCAGCAATCAAAAATAATGTATCAAACTTAATCAGTGAGATAATTGCCACTTTCGTCTTAATTTTTACCATCTTTTATATTGCCGGACCAAGTTTAAAAATCACAGCCGATTCTAATGCTGCAATTGGTTTAGGAACCATTGGAGCACTTCCGGTAGCAATATTAGTTTGGGTAATTGGTTTAGCTCTTGGAGGAACTACGGGTTATGCCATAAATCCGGCGAGAGATTTAGGCCCTAGAATTATGCATGCTATTTTACCTATAAAAGGAAGCAGTAATTGGGGATATGCATGGATTCCAATTATAGGACCAATAATCGGCTCTGGCTTAGCAGCTGCTTTATATCTGGCACTTAATTAATTATTCTTTTTAGTTTGCTTTGATATTCAAACCTGACAGGTTTTAAAAACCTGTCGGTTTATTTTGCGTCACAACATAAAAACTTAAAAAAAAAATAATCTTACTCGCACCTTTAATTTTAAACAATCGTTAAATATCAAAAAGGCAATATTTTAAATTAAAATTTTATTCTATTTTTATACTAATTACATCGGGTTTATGTACTTACTATTTCGTTTTAATTCAATTAACAAAAAATTAACACGACACTTGTATATACAACTATTAAAAGTTATACATTTGTACATACAAATTATACACTTACAACTATGACAATTGAAGAGGTTATTAAGAGTACAGTTAAGATGGATAATGCGAAAAAAGTTATTCTGAATATCATGTACACACAAAATGTGATTCAGGATCATTTCAACGAGTTGATTAAACCGTATGATTTATCTGGAGAACAATATAATGTACTACGTATATTAAGAGGACAAAAAGGAAATCCTGCTAATATGTGTGTGATACAAGAGCGTATGTTAGCTAAAACGAGTAACACAACCCGATTAGTTGATAAATTATTATTGAAAGAATTCGTAACAAGAAATGTCTGTCCGAATAATCGACGTAAAATCGAAGTTTTAATTACACAAAAAGGATTAGACGTATTAAAAGAATTAGATCCGAAGGTAGATGAGCACGAGCGCGTATTTGCCGAGAATATAAGCCCGGAAGAATTAGAATTATTAAATCAGTTATTAGAAAAGTACCGAACTAAACAAAATTAATATTATGAGCACATTTTTAGAAAGTCAAAATTGGAGATATGCAACAAAAAAATTTGATGCAGCAAAAAAAATCTCTAGTGCCGATTTAAACACTTTAAAAGAAGCAGTTAGACTAAGCGCTTCTTCATACGGATTACAACCATACAAAGTAATACTTGTTGAAAATCCAGAATTAAGAGAACAATTAAAAGCTGCAGCCTGGGGACAAACTCAAATTACAGATGCTTCTCACCTATTTATTTTTGCAAGCGATGTTACTCTTGATGGAGCTTCTGTAGACAAATATATTTCCAATATTAGTGAGACAAGAGGAGTTCCTGTTGATGCTTTGGAAGGTTTTAGCGGCATGATGAAAAATGTAGTTGAGAACTTATCAATCGATGCGAAAAACACCTGGACTGCTAAACAAACTTATATTGCATTAGGAAATTTATTAGGCGCTGCTGCTGAATTAAAAATCGACGCTACACCAATGGAGGGCTTCAATGCCGCTCAATTTAACGAGATATTAGGTTTCGATAAATTAGGTTTAAGCGCTTCAGTTATTGCAACTGTAGGTTACAGACATGATGAGGACGATACTCAGCATTACAAAAAAGTTAGAAAATCACAAGAAGAATTATTTATCACTCTATAATTATTTATTAATCAAATTTCAATTTTAACAACATGAAAAATTTAAAAACAATTGCAATAGCATTATTCGTAGTAGCAGCTGGATTATCAGTAAACGCTCAAACTAAAAAAATCGACGTAAAAGCATCAACTATCAAATGGGTAGGTAAAAAAGTAACTGGAGAACACTCTGGAACTGTAAACTTCAAAGAAGGTGCTGTAGTTTTCAAAGGAAAAAAATTAACTGGTGGTTCTTTCACTGTTGATATGACTTCATTAACTGCAACTGATTTAACTGGAGAGTACCAAGGGAAATTAAATGGTCACTTAAAAGCTGACGATTTCTTTGGAACTGACAAATTCCCAACTGCAAAATTAGTTTTCAAAACTATCGGAGCTAAATCTACTGACGTTTACACAGTAACTGCTGATTTAACTATCAAAGGAATCACTAAACCAGTAACTTTTGATATTACTGTAGCTGGAAACACTGCTACAACAGCATTTAAAGTTGACAGAACTAAATACGATATCAAATACAACTCTGGTAACTTCTTCGAAAACTTAGGAGACAAAACTATCAATGATGATTTCGAATTAACAGTAGCTTTAAAATTCTAATTTCAGGCTTACTAATTGATATATAAGAAAAATCCCAATAGAATCATCTATTGGGATTTTTTATTTTACTTTCTTTTCAAAAACATAACGTTCTTAATACTAAAATAACGCTTTCATAATAACTATAGCTGTATTGATTAACATTGGGCCTCTAATTTTGAGGAACTTAAAAATCAAAAACTAGAAATTAAAATTATAGTTATGAAAACAAAAATACTTATTGCAGTTTTTACCCTCCTAAGCAGTTTTTCTCTTAATGCTCAGCAAAAAGGAATTATTGGTACAAATAACTGGATGACTAACTGGACCAACTTTAAACCTGCAAATACAGAATATAATGAAGCTACTAATATAATCGCAGGAACTATTGACAAAGACACAAAATTATTAAAACGTAATACCTACCAATTAGTTGGTGTTGTCTATGTAACAAATAATGCCACTTTAACAATTGAACCCGGAACCGTAATACGAGGCGACGATAAAAGCTGCGGAACACTTGTAATTACAAATGGTGCGAAAATTATGGCCGAAGGTTTAGAAACGGATCCTATTATTTTTACTTCAAACAAAGAAGTCTCTCAAAGAAAACCGGGAGATTGGGGAGGTATTATCATTCTCGGAAAAGCTCCAATAAATACGCTTGGCGGCATACATATTTTACCCTTTGATCTTGAACCAATGTTAAATCACTATGGTGGTGCAGATTCGGACGATAATTCGGGAGTTTTAAAATATGTGCGAATAGAATATTCAGGCAGAAAATTAAGTGCTCTTAAAGAACTTAACGGACTTTCTTTGGCCGGAGTTGGCCGCAAAACCGTTCTAAATAATATTCAAATTAGTTATTCAAATGATGATTCATTCGAATGTTATGGTGGTGATTTAAATATGACCAACTTAGTATCGTACAGAACCACAGATGATGATTTTGATTTTACACAAGGCGCACAAATCAACATTAATAATAGCATTGCAATACGTCATCCTTTTTCATCAGATGTTTCAGGTTCAAGATGCTTTGAAGTTGATTCATATGATAAAATCAGTAATACTGATATGACCAAAAAATTAACCAAAATAAACGCCAGCAATATTACTTTAATCAATCTTGAAGAAAACAATCAGGGATTGGTTCGTGAATCTGTATATGTCAGAGAAAATACACTCTTTAATTTATCAAACAGTATTGTCTCTGGTTTTACACCATTTGTATTACTGGAAGGAAATATTGGAAACGGAGACGCTAATCTTGCCAAACTTACTTTTAAAAATGTAATCGTGAACAATTGTAATGGCGGAATCACAAGTGAATCATCGGCTAGTAATACCGCAATCCAAAGTTACTACAACAATGTAAGTACCGGGATTGAATATACCAAAAATAAAAATACAGAGCTCTTTACATCCCCAAATATCAAAGGAAATCCAGATTTCAGAATAAATATAAACAACACGCTTGCTATTGGAAACTAAGCCTTTGTATTTGTATTAGATCTCAAAATTTAACAAATTTTAAAAAATTAAAAAGTTTTTTTTGAAATTTTATGTCTCCTAATTCAAATTACATTTATATCTTTGTCATAACAAAATAAGATATGAGAACAATAATGAACAATACTTGGTGGTGGAAGAATTTACGTCAAACGTCGTGAACTAAGCTTCCTATGGTATTGTAAAAACTATAAATATAAAAGGCTTGTCATCACGACAAGCCTTTTTTTTTTGGTCAAAACTTAAACGAAAAATATTAAAACCTAAAAACAACATACTTTGAAACCTTTTATACTCAACACACATTACAAACAAATTCTGGCTGACACTATTACGCCGGTAAGTATCTATTTCAAAATAAGAGATAAGTTCCCGAATAGCTTATTATTGGAAAGTAGTGATTATCATGGAAATGACAATAGCTTCTCATACGTTTGCTGTAATCCGATTGCAACAATTAAAATTGAAAATGAGATAATCTCAAAATCATTTCCTGACGGAACAACCGAAACAATTTCTATAGATGCTTCGACAAATATTCCCGAAGTAATACAGGAATTTTCAAATCAGTTTAAATCAGAGAAAAATGATTTTAAATTCATCAATAACGGATTATTTGGATACATCTCTTATGATGCTGTTCGTTATTTTGAAAAAATTTCAATCTCAAAAAAAGATACCGCAACTTCAATTCCTGATTTGTTTTACGCCGTTTATCAAAACATTATTGCGATTAATCACTTTAAAAATGAAGCTTACATTTTTTGCCATAGTGTGGATGACAGAAACAATATTTCTGAAATCGAGCAATTATTGCAGTCAAGAAATATTGCTTTATATAAATTTACGAAAGAAGGCGAAGGTTATTCAAATTTAACCGATGAAGAATTTAAACACAATGTAGCTTTGGCAAAGAAACATTGTTTTAGAGGCGATGTTTTTCAACTGGTACTTTCACGTCGTTTCACACAAGGTTTCAAAGGTGATGAATTCAACGTTTATCGTGCTTTACGAAGTATCAACCCATCTCCTTACCTATTCTTTTTTGATTATGGAGATTTCAAAATATTTGGTTCTTCACCAGAAGCACAAATTATTGTAAAAAACAGAAAAGCCGAAATTCATCCCATTGCCGGAACTTTCAAGAGAACTGGAAATGACGAACGCGATGCACTTTTAGCTAAAGAACTTTCTGAAGATAAAAAAGAAAACAGCGAGCACGTAATGTTAGTTGATTTAGCCAGAAATGATTTAAGCAGAAATGGTCATGATGTAAATGTAGAAAAATACAGAGAAGTCCAGTTTTTCTCTCACGTAATTCACTTAGTTTCAAAAGTTACCGGACAATTACATGATAAAGCAACAACCATGCAGGTAGTTGCAGATACTTTCCCGGCAGGAACTTTAAGTGGTGCACCAAAACACAGAGCGATGCAATTAATTGAAGATTACGAAAAAACAAATCGTAATTTCTATGGTGGGGCAATTGGTGTAATGGATTTTGACGGAAACTTTAATCATGCGATTATGATTCGAACTTTCCTTTCTAAGAATCATCAGTTGCATTGTCAGGCCGGTGCCGGAATCGTCGCAAGTTCTGATGAAGAAAGCGAAATGCAGGAAGTATATAACAAATTAAGAGCATTGAATACAGCTCTTGAAATGGCGGAACAAATATAATTCATAATACGTTTCCCGAGGTTGAAACCTCGGGCTATATTTGAAAAACGATCGTAAAAAAATGCTAAGTAAATATAGCCAGCGGTTTCAACCGCTGGAGACAAAGATTGACAAAACCATAAACTATAAACAATTAAAAACCATGAAAAAAGCAGTATCAATTTTAGTTTTAATCATTACTATGACATCTTGTAATTCAGAAAAAAAACAAAACCCGATTGAAGGAACCTGGCGTCTTATATCAGCAGAAACGACAGAAAAAGATTCAACGTTCTCGACTTTCAATTCTAAAACAAAAATGATTAAGATTATTAACGATACACATTTTGCCTTTTTTAACCACGATTTAAAACACGGAAAAGACACAACAGCAGCATTGTTCTTTGGCGGAGGCGGAAAATATACTTTAAAAGACAGTATTTATACCGAGCATTTAGAGTTTTTCAACAACCGCGATTGGGAAGACAACAAATTTGAATTTGTGGTGAAAGTTCAAAACGACACTTTAATTCAAAAAGGAGTAGAAAAAGTAGAAAAATTAGGAGTAGATCGTGTTATTATAGAAAAATACGTTCGAGAAAAATAAACAAAATTTAGTTTCAAGTTTTCTTTGTTTCAAGTTTCAAGTTAGGAAACTTAGAACCTCAGAACCTTAGCAACTTAGAACCTTAAAAAAATGAAAAAGATATTAGTTATAGACAATTACGATAGTTTTACTTACAACCTAGTACACTATCTAGAAGATTTAAATTGCGAAGTTACGGTTTACAGAAACGACGAATTTGATATCGACGAAATCGCTTCTTTCGAAAAAATACTACTTTCTCCGGGACCAGGCGTTCCAGACGAAGCAGGTTTATTGAAAGCGGTAATAGAAAAATACAGCCCAACAAAAAGTATTTTGGGAGTTTGCTTAGGTCAACAGGCAATTGGAGAAGTATTTGGAGGAACACTTTCAAATCTTGATAAAGTATATCATGGCGTTGCCACAAACGTAAAAACAGTGGTTTCAGATGAAATTCTTTTTGAAGGCTTAGGAAACGAATTTGAAGTAGGAAGATATCATTCTTGGGTTGTAGATGCCAATTTACCGGAAGTATTAGAAGCAACTTCTGTAGACGAAAACGGTCAAATTATGTCTTTACGACATAAAACATTTGATGTAAGAGGCGTGCAGTTTCATCCGGAAAGTGTTCTGACTCCAAACGGGAAAAGGATTTTAGAGAATTGGATTAAAAGCTAGTTAAATTTTTGGTTCAAGTTTCAGGTTTCAAGTTGTTGGAACGTGAAACTTGAAACCTGAAACAAAAAAACAAAATCAATGGAAATAAAACTTTCAGAAACCAGAGAAATCAATATTGAAGACATTTTAGTTCTATATAAAGCAAATGAATGGAGTTCGGCAAGCAAACCTAACGAACTATATAATGGTCTTTTAAATTCGGAAACTTTAATAACGGCTTGGGAAGGCAAAAAGCTTATCGGACTTGGTAATGCTATTTCTGATGGATTTCTGACTGTTTATTATCCACATTTATTGGTACTTCCTGAATATCAAGGAAAAGGAATTGGAAAATTGATTTTGAATAAAATGCAGGAGAAATACAAACACTTTCACATGCAAATGTTAACCGCAGACGGAAAATCAGTCGATTTTTATAAAAAGAACGGCTTTGAAAGAGCAGGAAAAACAGAACCTATGTGGATTTATCAAGGAAATGAACATTGAAAATGTAGTCGTAAAGTCTAATGTCGAAAGTCATAAAGTCAAATACGAACTAAAAAAATATAAATAACACAACACTAAAATAAGTAATAGAAACAAAAGACTTTAAGACTTTTGACTTTCGACTTTAAGACTTAAAAGAATGAAAACAATATTAAATAAATTAATCAACCACGAAGTGCTTTCTAAAGAAGAAGCCAAAAACGTATTGATTAATATCTCAAGTGGTCAATATAATCCGAGCCAGATTTCGGCATTTTTGACTGTATTTATGATGCGAAGTATTACGATTGATGAACTTTCGGGTTTTCGCGAGGCCTTATTAGAACTATGCATCCGTGTTGATCTATCTGCTTATAATACTATCGATTTGTGCGGAACAGGCGGTGACGGAAAAGATACGTTCAATATTTCGACTTTGGCTTCTTTCATCGCAGCCGGAGCTGGAATAAAAGTAGCCAAACATGGAAATTATGGAGTTTCCTCAATTTCAGGATCGAGCAACGTAATGGAAAAAATGGGAATTAAATTCAGTAATGAAGCTTCTTTCTTAGAAAAATGTATTGATAAAGCCGGGATTTGTGTTTTGCACGCTCCATTATTTCACCCAGCGATGAAACATGTTGGGCCAATAAGAAAAGAACTGGCCGTAAAAACGTTCTTCAATATGTTAGGTCCTATGGTTAATCCGTCTTTTCCGCAAAATCAATTGGTTGGTGTTTTCAATTTAGAATTGGCAAGAATGTACGCCTATCTATATCAAAATACCGAGGTAAATTTCACAATCCTGCATTCACTTGACGGTTATGATGAAATTTCTTTAACTGGTCCAACAAAAATCATTACAAGCGATATGGAAGGTATGTTGAATCCGCAAGATTTTGGTGTTCGCCTTTTAGCGCAAAGAGAAATTGAAGGAGGAAGAACAATCGAAGAATCGGCAGATATGTTTGTCAATATCATTTCCGGAAAAGGAAGTGAGGCACAAAATAATGTTGTTTGTGCAAATGCAGCAATGGCGATTGCAACAGTAACAAAATGCTCTCCACAAGAAGGCTTTAAACAAGCGAAAGAAAGTTTGTTTTCTGGAAAAGGATTAAAAGCACTACAAACATTACAGGAATTAAGTAAGTAAAATTTAGTTTCAGGTTTATTTTGTTTCAAGTTTCAAGTTGTTGGAACGTGAAACCTGAAACCTGAAACCTGAAACAAACAAAACATGAATATCTTAGATAAAATAATAGTTGATAAAAAACGAGAAGTCGTTCTAAAAAAATCAATCATTCCGGTTTCACAATTGGAAAGTTCAGTATTTTTTGGAAGAGAAACGATTTCTTTAAGTCAAAAACTAAAAACAAGTTCAACTGGAATTATTGCAGAACATAAACGTCGTTCTCCTTCAAAATCAGTAATTAATCAAAGTTTTACAGTTGAAGAAGTGGTAAAAGGCTATGAAAATGCTGGCGCTTGCGGAATCTCAGTTTTAACAGATGGAAAATATTTTGGAGGTTCTCTCGACGATTTACTTTTAGCAAGAGCGAGTGTAAATATTCCCCTATTGCGAAAAGAATTTATTGTCGATGAATATCAAATTCTGGAAGCAAAAGCTTTTGGAGCCGATTTGATTCTGTTGATCGCAGCCGTTTTAACCCGCGAAGAAATAAAATCATTATCAGAATTTGCAAAAAAACTAGGTTTAGAAGTTCTATTGGAAGTTCACAATCAGGAAGAATTAGAAAAATCGATTATGCCCAGTTTAGACATGATTGGTGTAAATAATCGAAACCTAAAAACTTTTGAAGTAAGTCTGGATTTCAGCAAGCAATTAGCTTCTCAAATCCCAAATGATTTTGTAAAAGTTTCTGAAAGCGGAATCTCATCCATCGAAGCCATTTCAGAACTAAGACCTTATGGTTACAGTGGTTTTTTAATTGGAGAAAACTTCATGAAAACCGATAACGCCGGTCAAGCAGCTATTGACTTTATTAGTCAGCTGTAGGCAGTAAGCTATAGGCTATATGCCTTTAGCAAGAAGTTAAATAAAAAAAATCAGCACAAAGCAAAAAAGCCTAAAGCTTATTGCTTAAAGCTTAAAGCATTAAAAAAAATGAAACTTAAAATCTGCGGCATGAAATATCTCGATAATATACTCGATGTAGGATCGCTCCTACCCGATTATATGGGATTTATTTTCTGGGAAAAATCCGCTCGCTATTTTGACGGAACGATTCCGGAACTGATTCACACCATTAAAAAAACAGGTGTTTTTGTAGATGAAACTGTTGATAACATTATGTCAACAGCTGAAAAATATCATTTACAGGCAGTTCAGTTACACGGAAAAGAATCTGTTGAATTTTGTCAGCAATTAAAATCTAAGATTGACGCCAAAATTGGTGCTACAATCGAAATCATCAAAGTCTTCTCTGTCGATGAAAGTTTTGATTTTGAAGTTTTAAAACCTTTTGAAAACGTATGTGATTATTTCTTATTTGATACAAAAGGGAAATTACCTGGTGGAAACGGAACCACTTTTGACTGGAAAATACTGGAAAATTACAAATCTGAGAAACCACTGTTTTTAAGTGGTGGCATTGGAATTGAAGAAATACCCGCAATAAAAAACCTTAAAATTCCGATTTACGCGATTGATGTAAACAGTAAATTTGAAACAGAACCGGGATTAAAAAATAAAAGCTTATTAAGAAAGTTTCAGAAAAATCTAAAACCTGCAACTTTAAACCCTAAACAACTACACAATGAATTATAATGTCAACGAAAAAGGATATTACGGAGAATTTGGAGGAGCTTATATTCCCGAAATGTTATATCCAAATGTAGAAGAATTACGCCAGAAATACTTAAGTATTATGGATGAACCGGATTTTAAAGCAGAATTCAATCAATTACTAAAAGATTATGTTGGACGCCCAAGTCCGCTATATTTTGCAAATCGTTTATCTGAAAAATACAATACCAAAATATATCTAAAAAGAGAAGATTTAAATCATACCGGAGCACATAAAGTAAACAACACAATCGGACAAATTTTACTGGCGAAACGCCTTGGTAAAAAAAGAATTATTGCCGAAACCGGAGCTGGACAGCATGGTGTAGCAACAGCAACTGTTTGTGCTTTAATGGGAATTGACTGTATTGTTTATATGGGAGAAATTGACATTGCACGTCAGGCGCCTAATGTAGCACGTATGAAAATGTTAGGCGCAGAAGTTCGTCCGGCACTTTCAGGATCAAGAACATTAAAAGATGCAACAAACGAAGCCATTCGTGATTGGATCAACAATCCGGTTGACACACATTATATAATTGGATCTGCGATTGGACCGCATCCTTATCCGGATATGGTAACGCGTTTTCAAAGCATAATTTCAGAAGAAATTAAATGGCAGTTAAAAGAAAAAGAAGGACGTGAAAATCCGGATTATGTTGTAGCTTGCATCGGCGGAGGAAGTAACGCTGCAGGAACGTATTATCATTTTCTGCACGAACCAGAAGTTGGAATTATAGCTGTTGAAGCGGCTGGAAAAGGTGTTGACAGCGGTCATAGTGCTGCAACCAGTAAATTAGGTAAAGTGGGCGTTATTCACGGTTGTAAAACTCTTTTAATGCAGACTCCAGACGGACAAATTACTGAACCCTATTCAATTTCTGCGGGACTTGATTATCCTGGAGTTGGGCCTTTGCATGCTCATTTGGCACAAACCGGACGAGGAGAATTTTTCTCTGTTACAGATGATGATGCTATGAATGCAGGTTTACAATTAACAAAATTAGAAGGAATTATTCCGGCGATTGAAAGTGCACACGCCTTTGCGGTTCTGGATCAGAAAAAATTCAAACCAACAGATGTTGTAGTGATCAGTCTTTCAGGCCGTGGTGATAAAGATTTAGATAATTATATCGAATATTTTAAATTGTAATAATTTATGGAAAAGTTATTCTCTTACGGAACATTACGCTCAAAAGAAGTTCAAATGCGACTTTTTAAAAAAGTCTTAACTGGTACTCCAGATCAGCTTTTGGGTTATAAATTGAAAAGTCTAAAGATAGAAGAAGAATTTGGAATGGCAGATTATGTTGTAGTAGTGCCTAGCGAAAATTCTTCAGATATTATTCATGGTGTAGTTTTCAATGTTTCCAATGCAGATTTGGCTAAGGTAGATTTGTTTGAATCTAATGCATACAGAAGACTTCAGGTAAAATTACAATCAGGAGAAACAGCCTGGATTTATATGGAAAGTTAATAGCGCTATAAAACCTGATAGCTGAAAAATTTTGAAAAACGGATACGATAAAAACAAAAAATGACTGGAATAATCAATTACGAAACTTTTATCCTAACGGGTCTTTTACTAAATATAACTCCCGGTAATGATACCATTTTTATATTAAGCAGAAGTATGGCTCAGGGAAAAAAAGCAGGAATTATGTCTGTATTAGGTATTGCAACAGGCTCGCTAATTCATACTGCACTTGCCGCTTTTGGTCTTTCTATTATTATTGCCAAATCAATATTGGTTTTCAATATCATAAAATATGCCGGTGCAGCTTACTTGCTGTATATTGGTTTCAAAATGTTAACAGACAAAACCCGACTGGATACAGATAAGTTAATTTCAGAAGATTCGATCGACTTAAAAAAAATATATCGAGATGGCGTCATAACAAATGTTCTCAATCCAAAAGTTGCTTTGTTTTTCATTTCATTTCTTCCTCAATTTATTGATCAACATGCAACAAATACGATCGTACCATTTATCAAACTTGGTGTAACATTCACAATTACCGGAACAATCTGGTGCTTAATTTTGGCAAACTTTGCTTCGATAATTTTTTCAAAACTAAAACACAATAAAAAACTTTCGAATTATGTCAACAAAACCTGCGGAGGAGTTTTAATTGCATTAGGAATAAAAATAGCGTTGACGACTAAAAAGTAAAAATAAAAATACATGATTTTAGCAGCAGCACAAACAAAACCAATCCGAGGAAATATTGATGCTAATTTAATAGATCATTATCGTCTTATCGAATTGGCTGTAAAAAATAAAGCGCAATTAATTGCATTTCCTGAATTATCTATTACAGGTTATGAAAGAGAAAATGCAAAAAAATTAACTTTCAAAGAAGACGATTCTCGTTTGGATCATTTGAAAAAACTTGCTGTAGAAAATAATATTGCGATTATTGCCGGTGCACCGATTCAAATAGAATCTGAATTGTTTATTGGCGAATTTGTTATTTCTCCAGATAGCTCGGTTTCTATTTATACAAAGCAGTTTTTGCATGAAGGTGAAGACGAATATTTTCACTCATCGTTTGATTACAACCCGATGATTAATATTGAAAATCAAAATATTTCGTTTGCGATTTGTGCTGATATTGACAATCCGTTGCATCCGGAAAATGCAAGTAAAAGAAATACTAATATTTATATTGCCAGCATTTTCTTTTCACCAAACGGAATTCCCAATGCGTATCGGGATTTACAAAGTTATGCCGAGAGACATAAAATGAATGTTCTCATGTCAAATTTCAGTGGAGAATCCTGGGGATCGCCTTCGGCAGGACAAAGCGCTTTTTGGAATAATAAAGGTGAATTAATTGGCCTGATGAATGATTCAGATTCTGGGTTATTATTGGTAGAAAAACAAAATGATAATTGGACAAGTAAGATTATCATCGATTAGCAGACATTCCTGCAAGGTTTTCAAAACCTTGTAGGTATAAATAATTTACTTAAAATAAAACACCTACAAGGTTTTGAAAAGCTTGCGGGAGAAATAAAAGATATTAAAAATGAACAGAATAACTCAAAAATTACAAGAAGATAAAAAGATACTTTCTATTTATTTTTCAGCTGGATATCCTAATTTAAACGATACGGTTCAAATCATTCAGGATTTAGAAAAAAATGGTGTTGACTTAATCGAAATTGGTTTACCTTTTAGTGATCCCTTGGCGGATGGACCTACAATTCAGGCAAGTTCTACACAAGCACTTCATAACGGAATGACGACTCAAATTCTTTTTGATCAGTTGAAAAACATTCGCGAAAGCGTAAAAATTCCGTTGATTATTATGGGGTATTTCAATCCGATGTTACAATACGGAGTTGAAGCTTTTTGCAAAAAATGTGCTGAAATTGGAATCGATGGTTTAATTATTCCTGATCTTCCGGTTGACGTTTACGCTGATGAATACAAAGCTATTTTCGAAAAATATGGTTTAATAAACGTGTTTTTGATTACACCACAAACTTCTGACGAAAGAATTCGTTTTATAGACAGCGTTTCAAATGGATTTATCTATATGGTAAGTTCGGCAAGTGTTACCGGATCTCAAAGCGGTTTTGGAAATACTCAGGAAACCTATTTTGAAAGAATCGCAGCTATGAATTTAAAAAACCCTCAAATCGTAGGTTTCGGAATTTCAAACAAAGAAACTTTCAGTCAGGCAACAAAATATGCCAAAGGTGCTATTATTGGAAGTGCTTTTATTAAGCATTTAAGTGACAGTGGCAGTGGGAAAATTGCCGAATTTGTTGGAGAGATTCGATAATTAAAAGATGAAAGTTTTTAAATCTTTATTATATTCTTTTATTCTCTTAATTTTCATAAGCTGTGACAGGAGTTGGCATTTATCTGAGTTATATATGCAAAAGATAGAAAATTCTTCAAAAGTCATCTATAAATATGATGCTTGGGGAGGTCGAGATTCTCATATTTTTGGATATGCTATTCTAGATTCAACAGATGTATTTGATATCGATAATGTCAAACCATTACCTTTTCAATATTTTGAAAGCATTCCAACAAAACGAAATATTTCCGGTGTTATTTGTGAAAAACTTGACGATAAAAAAGCTTCAAACGAGATCTTTATGCCTTTAGAAATTAAGTATAATAAAGAACAGGGAATTAAAATCAAAACTAAAATTTTTCAAAACGAAGGTTTTGTAAGTAGAAATCAGGGGTATAAAAGATATCAATTTGAAACATTTAAAGAATCTCGTGATAGCATTTTCTTTTATAATTTGAATGATATTAAGAGTTTAGAACCTGAGCATTTAGATATTTTAAAATTAAAAAAAACAAATATTTTTATCGGGACGACAAGTCCAAATGTAATTTCTATAATATCAATTGAAGATTTAAAACTATCACCAAAAAATGAGATTATCTCTAATATTCGATATGAACTAACTCCTAAGAATAAAACCGATATTAGATTATTTTCTAATACTGGAATTTTTAAAGAAGTGAAATTACCCAAAAATTAATTTAAAAAAGCCTGAAAAACAAGATGTTTTCAGGCTTTTTTTATTCGTAAAGATCAAATATCGCTTCAAAATCAACCCAGTTGTTTTATGTTAATATTATGTTAAAATAAAATTAAACAAGTGTTTAAATTAAACAACTGTTTAATTTTGTACCCGATTAGAAACAATACCATGTCATACATCGAATTAAACGATAAAAAAATTCAGATTCTTGAGGTTGCAGAAAAGCTATTTTCTGAGAAAGGATTTGAGGGGACATCTATACGTGATATTTCAAAAGAGGCAAAAATTAACATTGCCATGGTTTCGTATTATTTTGGTTCAAAAGAGCGATTATTAGAGGCCTTAATCCTTTATAAAACTTCTGATTTAAAGTTAAGACTTGAAAATTTGTTACAGGAAGATCTGGAACCTATTGAAAAAGTCAATAAATTAATCGAAATTTACATTCACAGAATCAGTTGTAACAAAGGGATTTTCAGGGTTTTGCACTTTGAAATCAACGCAAAAAAAAGAGAAAAAAGTTTTATTGCTTTCACAGAACTAAAAAAAGGAAATCTCAAATCTGTTGAAAGCATTATTAAACAAGGTCAGGAAAAAGGTGTTTTCAGGAAAGATATTATCATTCCGCTTATCACTCCCACAATTATTGGAACTTTCTTTCACTTTCATATGAATAAATCTTTTTATGAAGAATTATTAAATTTAAAAACAGAAGCCATGTACAACGAGTACATTAAAACCAGTCTTACAAAGCACATTCAACAAACTATAAAAGCGCTACTTGTTTATGAAAATTAGTCAATTAATGCTCTTTGGAGTTTTCTTTATCGGAATATCTTCAATAGAAGCACAAGAAAAAACAAGTTTAACCTTGGACGAAGCCGTTAAAATGGCCTGGGAAAAAAGCAACGAGGTTACTCTTGCCAATTCTAAGGTAAACACAAAAAAATACGAATTAAAAACCGTAAAAAACAATCAATATCCGGACATCAAAGTTTCGGGGCAATATCAACGTCTTACAAAAGCTTCGATTGATATGCCAAATCAGGGAGAAAGTGCATCATTGGCTTCTCCTGACAGAGCAATGCTTGGAATGGCTAATTTAAGCTTACCTATTTTTGCAGGATTTAAAATTCAAAATAGCATTGATGCGTATGATAATTTATACGAAGCTGAAAGTGCTAATGCTGCAAAGACTAAAGAAGATGTAGCTCTAAAAGTTGTTACATATTACACAGCGCTATACAAAGCTCAAAAAACTCTGGATGTTTTAAACGAAAATCAAAAAAGTGCAAAACAACGTGTTACTGACTTTACAGAGTTAGAGAAAAACGGAATTATTCCGAGAAATGATTTATTGAAGGCACAATTATTAGTTTCTAAAACGCAATTATCTATTGACGAAGCGAATAATAATATCAATAATATCAATTTTTATCTTACTACTTTATTAAAGTTGGATCCTTCTGTAAAACTTCAGGTAAATGAAGAGGATTTCTTTAATTTAAAAACGAGTAATGCACCAACTTCTGATGCTGTAGCTCTTGAAAGCAGAAAAGACTTAGAAGCTATCAGGCTTCAAAGTAAAGCTTCTGAAGCTAATGTTAAAATTGCAAAAGCAGGATATTACCCTTCGGTATCATTACTTGGCGGTTACACAGCCTTTGATCTTAAAGATATTATAACTGTAAAATACGCAATGAATTTTGGAATTGGCCTATCTTATGATATCTCAGGAATTCTAAAAAACAATGTTCACGTAAAAGAAGCAGAAAGCAGAGCTTTGGAAGTTAAAAATACCGAAGCTATTATGACTGACCGTATTAAAGTTGAAGTTCAGAAATCTATTGAGGATTATGATTTGGCAATTAATCAAAGTGTAGTTTATCAAGAAGCGCTTGAGCAGGCAGCAGAAAATTACAGACTTGTAAAAGATAAGTTTGACAATGGTTTATCTGACACCAATGATTTGGTAGAAGCTGACGTTGAACACTTAAATGCTAAAATACAAACTGCATTATCTAAGGCAACTATTATTCAAAAATATTACGAATTACTTTCAGTATCAGGACAATTATCTCAATCATTCAATCTTTCTAAAATATAATCGATAGCTCTCATGGAAAAGAAAAAGACAAATAAAAAATTCATCATCATACTAACCGTTTTGGTTTTAGTGGGAGGAACTTACGGAATATCAAAATATTTACACTCTCAGGCACACGAAGAAACGGATGATGCTCAAATTGAGAAAAAAATGAATCCGATTATTCCAAGAGTATCAGGATATATCAGCAAAGTTTATGTGAAAGATAATGATTTTGTAAAAAAAGGAGATACTTTATTTACAATCGATAAGAGAGATTATCAACTAAAAATCGATGAAGCAAATGCTGCTTTATTAGGTGCAGAAGGTCAATTTGAAGCTGCAAAAGCAGATATCGGAAGTGCATATGCAAGTATCAATGTTTCTGATGCTCAAATGAAATCTGCAGGTGGTTCTATTGAAAGCGCTAAAATTAGATTGAGACAGCTTACAAACGATTATAACCGTTACAATAATTTGTACAAAACTCATACTATTACGAAACAACAATATGAGCAGGCTTTAACGGCAAAAGAAGAAGCTGAAAACCAAGTACGTGTTTTAGAACAACAACAAAGAGCAAGTTCTTACCAAAAATCGGTTATTCAGTCAAAATCTAAAGTTTCTGACAAACAAACTGAAGTTGCAGCAGCAAACATCAAAAAAGCTAAAACAATGTTAGATGTTGCTCACTTAAATTTAAGCTATACAGTAGTTACTGCTGCTATTGATGGTCAGGTATCTAAAGTAGATATTCAGCCGGGACAATTGGTTCAGCCAGGACAATCTTTATTTTATATTATTAATAATAACGAAGCTTGGGTTGTAGCAAACTTTAAAGAGACACAATTAAACAAAATGATTGTGGGACAAAAAGTAAGTTTAAAAGTAGATGCCTATCCAAACTATGAGTTCAAAGGAATTGTAACTTCTTTTTCTCCAGCTACAGGATCACGTTTTTCTTTATTACCTCCTGATAATGCAACAGGTAACTTCGTAAAAACAATTCAGAGATTACCAGTAAAAATTAGTTTAGATCCATCAAACGATCCAGAAAAAGTTAAATTATTACGTCCGGGGATGAATGTTGATGTAGACGTACATTTGAAATAAAATAAATGGCAACAGCAGTACAAGGAGACGACGATTTAGTAGAATACGGTTACAGACGTGTCATTATCACGATTACAGCAGTACTTTGTGCTTTGCTGGAAATCGTAGATACCACAATTGTAAACGTAGCGCTAACAGATATGCGAGGAAGCCTTGGAGCTACCTTGACTGATGTGGCGTGGGTAATTACAGCATACGCAATTGCGAATGTTATTGTAATACCAATGACGAGCTGGCTATCGCAGCAATTTGGAAGACGTAATTATTTTGTGGCTTCTATCATAATATTTACGGTCTGTTCTTTTTTGTGTGGTAACGCCAGTAATATATGGGAACTCGTAGCTTTTAGATTCTTTCAGGGAATGGGTGGAGGTGCGTTACTTGTAACCGCTCAAACCATTATTACCGAAAGTTATCCGGTTGCAAAACGTGGTATGGCTCAGGCAATTTATGGTATGGGTGTAATTGTTGGTCCAACTTTAGGTCCGCCTTTGGGAGGATATTTAGTAGACAATTATTCCTGGCCTTATATTTTTTACATCAATATACCTTTAGGAATTATTGCTACTATTTTGGCATTAACATTTGTAAGAAGTCCAAAATATGGTGAGAAACTAAAAGCGAATCAGGTTGACTGGTGGGGAATTATTTTGTTGAGTGCCTTTATCGGGTCTCTGCAATTTGTATTGGAACACGGACAGCAAGACGACTGGTTTAATGATTCATTAATTGTAACCTTGAGTGTGGTTACCGTTCTTGGTTTAGTATTATTTATCTGGAGAGAGCTTACTTATAAACATCCGATCGTAAACCTCAGCGTTTTAAAAGACGGAAATTTAAGAATCGGAACCGTAATGTGTTTTATTCTTGGTTTTGGTTTATACGGATCAACCTTAATTATTCCGATTTATACGCAGTCAATTTTAGGATGGACAGCAACTGATGCCGGATTATTATTGATCCCCGGATCGATTACAACAGCAATCATGATGCCTTTTGTTGGTAATATGATTCAGAAAGGTGTTCCGCAAGGATATATGGTGGGAATTGGATTTTTAATCTTCTTCTTTTTCACCTTTATGATGTATACAAGAATGACTCCGGATACAGGTGTAGAGCATATGTACTGGCCTTTGATCTTGAGAGGAATTGGTTTAGGATTACTATTTGTACCTATTACGACCCTTTCGCTTTCGACTTTAAAAGGAAAACAAATTGGTGAAGGAGCAGCATTTACAGGAATGATGCGTCAGTTAGGCGGATCTTTTGGTATTGCTATCATTACTACTTTCATCACACGTTTCAGTCAGTCGCACAGAGTAGATCTAATTAATAATTTAGACCCTGCAAAATTTGATGTTCAGCAACGTATTGCAGGAATGCAGCACGCCTTTATGGCAAAAGGATATAGTGCCGATGTTGCATTAAAAAAGGCCTATCAGGCTATTGAATATTCAGTATTGAAACAAAGTACTGTAATGGCTTACATGGATATTTTCATGTATTTAGGAATTATGTTTTTATGTTGTATACCGATTATTCTCTTTATTAAAAAAGGGAAGAACAAAATTAGTGCAGCCGACGCAATGCATTAATAATAATAATTTTATAATACGCAGAAACGCCGAATTCGTTATTTAGAATTCGGCGTTTATTTTTTTTATACTACCTACATCTGCTAAATCTGCAGGGATTACAATTCCTGCCTACAATATGTTTCAAGTCTCCGACTCTCAAATAGAAAAGCTTAGAATCTTAGCAACTCAGAATCTTAGTATCTTTTAAAAAACTATCTTGTAAAAACTAAGTGATTTCCCTTAGAAAGATTTGCATCAAAACGATACCCATCATAATTAAACCCTTTTAAATCGTCAATCGTTTCGGCATTGGTATCAATAATATAACGAACCATCATACCTCTCGCCTTTTTCGCAAAGAAACTAATCATTTTTAATTTTCCGTCTTTATAATCTTTAAAGTCTGGGGTAATGACAGGAACTTTTAAAGCTTTTACATCAACAGCCGAGAAATATTCGTTGCTCGCCAAATTCACAAATAATTCGTCTTTTTTTAATTCTTTGTTTAAAGCTTTAGTTACAACAGGTTTCCAGAATTCGTGCAGGTTTTTATATTCACCAACCGGCATCTTGGTCCCCATTTCTAAACGGTATGCCTGCATTAAATCAAGTGGTTTTAATAGACCATAAAGTCCCGATAAGATTCTTAATTTATCTTGCAGAACATCTAATTTTTCTAACGGAATTGTATACGCATCCAAGCCAGTGTAAACATCACCATCAAAAGTATAAACAGCCAGGCGTGCATTTTCTGGTGTAAAGGGCGTTTTCCATTCCTGATTACGTTTCCAGTTTAAATCGGCTAATTTTTCTGAGATAGACATTAATTCTGATAATTCAGCTGGCTTTTTTTGCTTTACTTCTTTATGAACTATGCGGGCTTCTTTCAGGAAAGAAGGTTCAGTATATTGGGATGTTGGTAATTCTTTTTCGAAATTCAAAGATTTCGCTGGAGATATAACAATTTTCATTTGTGCTTTTTTGTATGATTCAAAAATACAAATTGAATTTTTAAAAATTGATTATCCTAATTGATTTGTTTTATTACGTTATAAATGATTTTTTTTTGCCACGAATTGCACTAATTTCCTCGAATTATTCTTTTGCGTAAATTGCTTTGTTTTACCACTCCCGATAGCTATCGGGATAAAAAGATTTGCACAGATTCTTTTAATCCTATTAATCCTTTAATCTGTGGCAAAGAAAAATAAATTCGTGAAAATTAGTGTAATTCGTGGCAACACTTTCTCAATTCATAAAAATGAACCTATCAAAATGTGAAATTGTTCAAAAAAGTGAGCAATAGATTATAATAGGCATTTTCTATGTTGTAAATTTGCATGCATTTCATTTATTCGAAAATTGAAATCGTCTTTTATTCAAAAATTAGTGAATTCGTGGCTATACAAACAAATTATAAAACTGCTTTACAAAACAAAATCTTCGATATTATTTCGAAAGCTTCTCAGGAATTAAATGTAGACTCTTATGTGATAGGAGGTTTCGTTCGTGATTTGCTTTTAAATCGAGGTTCTAAAAAAGACATCGACGTTGTAGCGGTTGGAAGCGGTATCGAATTAGCTCTTAAAGTTTCTGATTTGCTTCCGAACAAACCAAAAGTTCAGGTTTTTAAAACTTACGGAACAGCAATGCTCCGTTTTGAGGATACCGATATTGAATTTGTTGGTGCACGAAAAGAATCCTACAATCGTGACAGCCGAAACCCAATTGTTGAAAACGGCACTTTACAAGATGATCAAAATCGCCGTGATTTTACTATTAATGCATTGGCTCTGTCTTTAAACGAAAACAACTTTGGTGATCTTTTAGATCCATTTAATGGTTTAGCCGATTTGGAAACTAAAACAATCAAAACACCTTTGGATCCGGATATAACTTATTCTGATGATCCTTTGCGTATGCTGCGTGCCATTCGTTTTGCTACACAATTAAATTTCGAAATTGAAGAAAATTCACTAAATGCGATTACAAAAAATGCTGACCGTATTAAAATCATTACAGGTGAAAGAATTGTAGATGAATTGAATAAAATTCTATCTACAGATAAACCTTCTACAGGATTTTTACTTTTATACAAAACCGGACTTTTAGATTTAATCTTACCTGAATTAACAGCCTTGAATCAGGTGGAAGAAATTGAAGGCCATACACATAAAAACAACTTTTATCACACACTTGAGGTTGTAGATAATATTTGCCCAAATACAGATGATGTTTGGTTACGCTGGTCGGCTTTGTTGCACGACATTGGAAAAGCACCAACAAAACGTTTTACCAAAAAACAAGGCTGGACTTTTCATGGTCATGAATTTTTGGGTGGAAAAATGGCTAAAAAAATCTTCGAACGTTTGCATATGCCATTGAACCACAAAATGAAATTTGTTCAGAAAATGGTCATTATGAGTTCACGCCCGATTGTTTTGGCGCAGGATATAGTAACCGATAGCGCTGTTCGTCGTTTGGTTTTTGATGCGGGTGAAGATGTAGAAAATTTAATGACTTTATGCGAAGCTGATATCACAACCAAAAATCCATCAAAATTCAAAAAATATCATAAGAACTTTGAACTCGTTCGCAAGAAAATTGTTGAAGTTGAAGAACGTGATCATGTACGTAATTTTCAGCCTCCAATTTCCGGAGAAGAAATTATGGAAATATTCGATTTGAAACCTTCTCGTGAAATTGGAGTTTTGAAAGAAGCAGTAAAAGAAGCTATTTTAGAAGGGGATATTCCAAATGAATATCAGGCTGCTTATGATTTTGTGATTAAAAGAGCTGAAAAAATGGGCTTAAAAAAAGTATAAGAAATAAGTACTATTAATAAAATGAAAAAAGAGAATAAATCAGTAATCATTTGGTTACTATCAGGTTGTGTTTTATTGTTTTTAATGGTTGTCGTGGGCGGAATTACACGTTTGACCAATTCGGGTTTATCCATGACCGACTGGCATTTGGTAACCGATACTTTCCCACCTTTAACAGATGCAAAATGGAATGAAGCTTTTGAACAATATAAGAAGTTTCCGGAATATCAAAAAATCAATATTCACAACGATTTTCAATTAGCCGATTATAAATTCATCTATTTCTGGGAATGGTTTCACCGTTTCATTGGCCGTATTATCGGATTGGTTTTCTTTGTGCCGTTCGTTTACTTTCTGATCAAAAAGAAATTAGATACTGATACCATCAAAAAATGTATCGTTCTTTTAGGAATGGGAGCTTTTCAGGGATTTCTTGGATGGTTTATGGTTCGCAGCGGATTAATAGATAATCCAGATGTAAGTCATTTTAGACTTTCATTGCACTTGACTTTTGCTTTTATCACTTTTGCTTATACCCTTTGGGTAGCACTTGATTTGATTTATCCCGAAAGAAATATCAACAAAATAATTCCGCTTCGTACAATCGCAAGATATGCTTTGGTGGCTTTACTAATTCAGATTATTTACGGTGGTTTTGTTGCCGGATTAAATGCCGGATTAATTCACAACCATTGGCCATTAATGAGCGACGGAGAATTTATTCACGAGTCGGTTTTTATAGAACAATCTTCTTTAATCAAAAATTTAATTGAAGGAAAAAGTGGTGTTCAGTTTGTACACAGAACTTTTGCTTATGTTGTGGTGGCAATTATTCTTTTCCTTTTCTACAGAAGTAAAAAATATACGCTAACTAATACACAGGCAAACGGAATTAAAACATTAGTTATTTTTGTTTTTATTCAGTTTTTGCTTGGAGTTTTTACATTATTATACAGTGTTCCATTGGCTTTAGGATTGATTCATCAAATTATGGCATTTTTCCTTTTGAGTGCAATGACCTATACATTGCATAGATTGAGTAAATAACAAATTATTTCTTAAATGCTAACCAAAACCATGAAACAATTTTCAATTCTTTTTTTACTATTTTTTATAATAAGTTGCGGTAACAAAAAAGAATCTGAAAAAAAACAAACTCCTGAAACTACTAAAACTGACATCAAAGCTTCAGCAGATAGAAGTCAGGAAATTAAACCTATATTCGAAAAATACTCCAAAGAGGGAATTGTATTAAACGGGCAATTGCAAGTATTTGATGAAAAGCTTAATAAAATAGACAAGCTTGAAGTTAATGAAATTTCGAAAATTGAAATTTTAGAAAAAACTACTTCTATTTACAATATTGATCATAGCCGTGATTATTGCTTGAAATCAAACTTTGTAAAAATTAAATACAAAGAGAAAAATTACATTCTTTTTGGAAGAGATGTTTATAAAATAGATGAAAGTGATCAATTCGATTTTAAAGACAATAGCAACGAAAAGTTTTCTATATTTTCAGTTGCCAATTTCGAAATGGGCGCATCTGACGAGGATGGATTAACAGATTGTGATGATTATAGTTTATTAGTAGTTTTAAACCAAAATACTAATAAATATTCTACCATTAAAAATCCTGAAATTCAAGAATATTATCCAAGTCAAAAATTTGCTACTCTTGCTCATGATGACGGTTCATTAGAGAACATCTATAATGTAAAAGTAGCATACGATTCTTTAATCGTGGGAATTAAAATAAGTTACCAGGAAGGTTATGGTTCTTACTTTTTAAAAACAAGTTTTAAAGATAATTTTAGTAAATCTTATATAACAGATAGAAAACGATTTGAAGAAGAAAGCGTTTATAAACAATTGAAGTAAAATCTTTTTAAAATGAAAAACATCTTTACTATTCTTATTTTTTTCTTTCTTTTTGCTAAAACTGCTTTTGCACAAGTATATGATGTCGGAAAAAGCAAAGAATGGTCTAATGTAAATGATTCTGAATATAAATCTGAAGGTATTAGTACTCTTAAAAACCTTGATTTTTCGAAAATATGGCAAGATCCAAATTATAATGTTTTGGGTATTATTGGAGAAAATTATCAAAAACTGGGGATAAAATATATCTCGATAATCAAAGATCCTGAAAATCCTAATGTCTATTTGGTTTTTGGTAAATCGATCGTAAAAAACAATGTCTGCGAGTTTCAGGGAAAAATAGATATTATTCAAAATTATGTTCAAAAAGAGCCCTTAATCCCACGATATAAAACCAAAGGATATATAGTTGCTAATTGTATTTTTTATGAGAACTCTTTGCAAAACAATTCGGGATATTTCAAGGGGGTTTTACGAACTGATTATGGCATAAACAATGACAATTCTCTTGAATATCCGGACGATGGTGATGAGCCGGATTCTAATTGCAACAATGGATTTGTAGGCAGCTGGACCGATTATAAAACTAAAAAAAGTAAATTATCTCATTGGGGATCAGATTTTGTTCCGATGAGCAATGATCTAAATGTATCTCAGTCCGTTGGAGATTTTATTCCAAACAACAAATATCAAAATAACGGATGGA
Organism: Flavobacterium sp. N2038; assembly: GCF_025947185.1. NCBI lineage: Bacteria > Pseudomonadati > Bacteroidota > Flavobacteriia > Flavobacteriales > Flavobacteriaceae > Flavobacterium > Flavobacterium sp. N2038. The sequence continues at coordinate 1,827,271 of NZ_CP110001.1, read as the reverse complement.
ATACTGATTTCCGTAAAGATTGGTGGAAATAGAAAAACGAAACTTCTTTTAATTTTTATAATCTGGAATCTCTTATCCCAGCCAAGCCTTAAAATCCTGTACTTTTTCACGACTTACAATAACCTCATCTTCTTTGTAAGTTGGTAAAATCACTTTTAAACGAGAATTGGTATACACCTGAATCTCTTTTATTGCCTGAAGCGGCACTATGAATTTTCTGCTCACACGAAAGAAATCTTTCATATCTAATTCCTGTTCGAGGATTTCTAAAGTGGAATCGATTAGATAATTCCGATTGTCGAAAGTATGAATGTATGTTCCTTTATTTTCACTAAAAAAACATTCAATTTCTTCTGTTGCAATCACTTTTAAATGTTGTCCTATTTTAACTGTGAATCTTTTCTTGTAATTCTTTTCAAAAGGATTTGAAAGCATTCTTCGTATCTGCTCAAAGTCAAGCTGCAAATTACTGTTTTCTGATTCTATTTTAGGTAATCTTGCTTTAAATTTAGTAACTGCCACTTCAAGATCATCTTCGTCTATTGGTTTTAAAAGATAATCAATGCTATTTAGCTTAAAAGCTTTTAGCGCATATTCATCATAAGCGGTTGTAAAAATAATAGCGCTTTGAATGTTTATTTTTTCGAAAATCTCAAACGATAAACCATCTGATAACTGAATATCAAGAAAAATTAAATCGGGATGTTGATTATTTGTAAACCAATGAATCGATTCTTCTACAGAATGCAACATTGTTTCTACAGCAATATCTAACTTTTCTAGTTTTCTCTGCAACAATCTTGCAGCTGGTTTTTCGTCTTCTATGATTAATGTGGTCATTTACTAAAATGCAAAAATTGAAAATTTAACACAAAATTACTCCCATTTATTTTTATTCTGAGCTTCTTTCTCCATAATTTTTTGAATTTTCTTTTGCTCCCATTCGTCACCAAAAAAAAAATCACGACCAAAAACAGAAAACGCATGAATGGCTAAAGCTATCCCCCAAAAAAAAGCGGTTGAATAGATTTCCCAATCTCTGAAACCTCTCACTTCAAAATGATTTCCTATATAACCTTTATTCAAATGTGAAATAATGATAATAACGTTCACTATCAGATAAACCTTTAAATGCGAATAAAATCCTTTTATTCTTTTTACCTTTCTATAGGCTATATTATAGCTTTCGTCTGTACTAAATTCATGTGCATATTCTTCATACATGCGTCTTCTAAATCGTCCCATTTTATTTGGATTTAAAAAATTATTGCCATTTGTTTTGGTTCTCTTTTTCTTTTTCCATCAATTCTTTGATTTTTCTTTCTTCCCAGTCTTTTCCTAAAACCGGAAATACGTCAAAAACTTTTAATCCATGAAAAACAACTCCAATTCCCCACCATAATAGCGGCCAAAAAAACCATAAATATTCTGGTGATGTCCACAAATTTATGATTATCAATATAATATTCACAAAGATGTAAGAAGTAAGATTTCCATAAAAACCTTTAATGTTCTCTACTTTCTTTTTTGCTATATAATATTTATCCTCTTCAGTAAATTTTACGTCCATGATTACTCCCATTTTTGTTTTTTCTCTTTTTTCTCTAAGATGCTTTTCAGCTTACGTTCCTCCCATTCTTCTCCAAAAATTTTAGAAGAAGCAAATATATCCACTGCAGATACCAAAAATGCAGTACTCCAAACTATCATTACTAAATTATTTAGATACTGGACTGGAAACACATTCAAAGGAAGTCCAAAATAGTTCTTTAAAGTAAACAAAATCAATCCAATACTATAGAAAAAAGCATGTATGTAAAATGATTTAAGTTTAACTACTTTCCTGCTGGCAATTTGCCGCAATTCATTTTTTTCCGGGTCATTATCAAAATCTCTTTCCATGATTATTTCCAACTTTGCTTGTTATTTTCTCTTTCCAAAATTTCTCTAATTTTTCGTTCTTCCCAATTTGTGCTGTAGCCAAAAACTTTAAAAGCATGCATTACAACTCCAAATCCCCAACCTAAAGCCGAAAACCAAAACCATTGAAATCCTGGCGAAAAGGTCAAATTCACGAAGATCAAACAAGGAATCACACAACAATATGAAATGACATTGGCATAAAATCCTTTTAATTCTTCTACTCTTTTTTTAGCTCTGAAATAAGCTTTATTTTCATCTGTATATTCTGCATTATTTTCCATAACCGTAATTTGTTTCGTTAAAATTGGAATTTTAACTGTAAATGTTTGTTCATTTTGTTCGATCAAAACTTTTCTGTTGGTTACAATTCCGTATCGGTTTACAATATTTTGCAATCCAACTCCCTGTCTGTCCTGAAGAACTTCTTTTTTCTGAAAATCATTCTGAATTGCCAAATAATCTCCATCAATAAAAATTCGAATATGTAATGGTTTTTGCTCGCTTACAACATTATGCTTTACCGTATTTTCGAGTAAAAGCTGTAATGATAAAGGAACTACTTTTGCATCTGGATTTATATTTGTCGTTGGTAATTCGTAAAATAAACTATTCTCAAAACGCATTTTCAACAAATTCATATACGTTTTTGCAAATGACAGTTCGTCTTCAACAGAAACCAATTCTTTGTCTTTTTGCTCTAAAACGTAGCGATAAATCTTAGATAAAGAAGTGGTAAATCGTTGTGCATTATCTGGATTTTCTTCGATTAAAGAACTTAAAACATTCAAACTATTAAAAAGAAAATGCGGGTCAATTTGATTTTTTAAACTTTCGAATTTAGCATTTGCTGTTCCTGCAATAATCTTTTGTTGTGTTATTTCAAACTTTGATGCTTGTTTCCATTTTACCATGAAACTTCTGGCTTGCATAAAAGTCGAAACTCCAAGCGATAAAATGATATAAAAAACATGGTTCCAAATCATTCTCTCTCCAAAAAAGTCTTCTACCGGTCGCTTTTGGGCTACAATAAAAACAATATAATTTATTGCTAAAACAGCCGGAACCGTATATAAAACTGTAACCAGAATACCGTAGTAAACTCTCAAATTTGTCTGTTCCAGCCAATCCCACTTTTTATCCAAAAGCACACTTAAAAAACCATTACCAAATCCCAGCCCGAAAGAATAAAGAGAGCTTAATAAAAAAGTTAGTAATACATTTTGAAAATTTAAACTATCTCCCAAAAAAGCTGAGAAGATTACCGTAAAGACCATAGAAATTTTAAAACATACAATTGTTCCACTTTTTAAATCCGAAAATGCATTTCTATGATCTTTCATTATAATTACTTTCTACTTAATATTATTTACCACAATTTTTTTGAGTTTCCAAAGCTCTTTCTAATCCCCATTTTGGAGAAAAAGGTGTTTCTGGTTTAAAAGTAGCAAAAAGTTGAATAGCTTTATCAACTTGCGCACAAAGAGGTTTTGTATCAACACCAGTCCATTTTGCACCTCCTATTTGATAATCCGCTTCTCCAAAAACAATTCTTGGATTATTTGGGTCTATCGCTTTTCCTTTTGCGTAAGCTTCCATCACTTTAGCCGAATATTTCATTCCGTTGGTCATTGGATCAGCAACTACCCAAGCAGTATAAATCAAAGCTTGCATGGCATATAACTCTGCATTATTCTGATCTTTAATGAACTCAACATCCAAAGCATCTTGTGCCTTTGTCAATAATAAATCAATTTTTGTTTTATCTTTTTCTGAAAACGCTGCCGTAGTGTTTACCATTGCAACATAATAATTCGGTAAATAACTTGTTTTCTCTGCCGAAGCTATTCTCTCAAACATTGCAGAAGCATCTGCATTTTTTCCTTCTTTCCAAAGTCCGAAAGCTTTAGTCATTCCTTGTTCAAATTGTGTTTGTGCAGAGCTTATTACTACTACAAATAATGCAATCAAAGTGATAATTTTTTTCATTTTATAAATGGTTTAAATGGTTTGTTAGTTACTCTTTATAATGTTATTTCAATTTTTGAATCTTTATCAACAACAAATTTAGCATCTTTATAGGCAGGAGGCCCCATAAATCCTTTAGCATTGTTTGAAGCAGCGTAAGCTTCAGAAGGTGCTCCCATCGCATTTCTATCCAGTTTTCCGTTATTGTTTTCATCATGATAGGTCGAAATCGCATATTCTCCTGCTGGAAGATTATCAAATGTTACAACTACTTCGTTGTTTTTAATTTCAGAACTAAGACTTTTATAGGTCGTTTTGAGAAATGTATCGTCTGAGTTGTACAAACCTACTTTAACAATTCCTGTATCGTTTTTTAAACCTGAAACGGTAACAGTTAGTTTTACATTTTGAGCAGACATCAAACTGCAGATAAATAATGTGATTATTGTAATAATTTTGGTCATGATTTCTTTTTTTAAGGTTGTTGTTTTTTTTTAGGTTCTAAGATTCTGAGTTGCTATCCCGATAGCTATCGGGACTAAGTTTTGTTTTTGATTGATGATTAAAACTCTTTTCTTTTAAGGTTCTAAGTTTTTCTTCTTAGTGTCTTAGAAGCTCATTATTTATACTTCAAAAGTATGTTGCTTTTTATTGTTTTAAAATTAAATGATACTGAGTTGTTGAATTTGATGACTGAATTGTTTTTTTTTCTGAGGTTCAAAGGTTTTCTTATCAGCTACAAAGGCTCAGAGCAACAAAGGGACAAAGGTTTATCTCAAATATTTCAAACCTAAAATTGGACTAAACAATTATTTTTTTTAAACATTATGCTAATAAAAAAACCTTTGTCCCTTTGAACCTTTGCCACTTTGAACCTTTTCTTTATAAGTTCTTCAATTGATTCTCATTTTTATTCTGACTGATGGTCCAGAAGAAACCAACAAAAAAGAATCTGTCAGCAGTTGGTGTTACAGCTTGTCTTTGATAAACTCCACTTGCATCCGGTAATTTAGCATAGTCATATCCGTAAATATTTTTTGTTCCTAATACATTCGAAACAGAGAAATACAAGATTTTTTGTGTTGTCAACAAATAAGCCCAGTTAAAACTTAAACTATTATACGTTTTAGTTTTTCCGTTCATAAACTGAGTTTGATTTGGATCATTATAAGGTCTTCCGGTACTAAAACTGTTAGTAAAACCTACTTGTGATTTCCAGTCTGCAATAAAGTACTTTGTTACTACCGACAAACTGTGATTAGCAATGAAATTTGGTGTTGCCATTGTTGGAAAGTTTTTATACAATCTTTCTGAATCTATATAAGAATACGAAATCCAATATTCTAAATTTTTGTACAAATTACTGTCTCTCCAAAATACATCAAGTCCTTTTGCATATCCTGAACCGTTATTATTGAAAACCGAATTGTATTGAATATCTTTTGTATTATATTGAACTAAATTGCTGTAATCTTTATAATAAGCCTCTGCTCTAAAAGTTTGTCCCGGTTTTGTAAATTGATAGTTTAAAATATAGTGTTGTGCTTTCTCACTTTCAAACTGATGGTATTTAGAGAATTTAATATAATCAACAACCGGAGTCTGGCTAAAATCTCCATAAGCAAATGAAAACTGGCTTGTTTTTGAAACTTTGTAAGCAATAGAAGCTCTTGGAGCAACATTATTTTCATTTAATAAACTGTTGTTCGAATATCTCAAACCTATTTTCATCGCTAATTTTTTAGAGAATAAAATATCTCCTTCTGTATAAAAAGCGGCAATATTAGAATCGTAACCGTTTGCAACTTTGACAGCAATATTATCATCGAAATTTTCATTGAATTTTGTGATAAAATAATCTGCTCCAAAAGATAATTTAAAGTAGTTCGAAATATTTTTTCTCAATTTCAATTTCAATTGCATAGCATTTTCGTCGCTATCAACATCATTTATATCATACTTGATTTTATTTTTACTGTAACCGTAGCTCACTCCTGATGTAAGTTGCCAGCCTGTTCCAAAATCTCCTTTGTAAGAAGCATTCAGGTAAAAATTATTATTGTTTAAATCGGTTCTGATTGGATCTGCAAAATTTACATTTTTCTGATTTAAGTCAAATTTCTCTGAATCGAAAGCGGCATAAAATTTAAAAATTCCCCGTTCAAAATTATATCTGTAAACTGCTTCTCCTCCTAAAGATTGATACGGATTATTCCAATCTACATTTTGCGGAATTACTGCCTGATATGGCGCCAGATTAATATAATTGGCATTGATACTAAAAGAGCTTTTTTTCCATTTTTGAGTATTCCCAACTCCTAAACCAACAGTCATTAAAGCAATATCTGTTTTATTCTGGTCCGGTTCATCTTGTGTATTCAAAAGTAAAACACTTGATAAAGCTTCTCCATATTCGGCAGAATAACCTCCTGTTGAAAATGCAATTCCGCTAAACAAAAAAGGCGAAAATCTACTTCTTGTTGGTAAATTATTGGTAGTTGCGCCATACGGTTGCGCCACACGTAGCCCGTCTACAAAAGTCTGCGTTTCGCTCGCTTCTCCTCCACGTACAAACAAGCGCCCATCTTCACCTACAGTTTGCGTTCCTGGTAGCGTTTGCAAGGCTGCAACGATATTTCCTGCCGAACCTGCTGTTGTTACAATATCAAGAGGTTTTAAGACTGAAACTCTGGCTTTATCTCCGGATTCTAATGTTCCGGCAGTAATTACAACGGCATCAAGAGTATTAACATTCTCTCTTAGTTTTATTGTTTGATTTTTGTAATTAGCAACATCAATTTCTGTTTTGAAAGTTTCGTAAAGTAAAAAACTAACAATTATAGTTTGATTTCCTGTTGTAGTGGTTTCAAAAGAAAATTCTCCGGTTTCAGAACTTGTTGCTCCGTCATAAGTCCCATCCAAATAGATATTTGCTCCCGGAACCGGTTTTCCTTTTTGATCTGTAACTTTACCCGAAATTGTATTTTGAGCAAAAATTACTGCGGTAAAAAATAAAAAGCTTATTGTAAAAATTAATTTGGTTTTCATGTCATCTTTGGTTTTGATGAGACAAATATATTTTAACAATTCTTGTTAAAAAATATTAAATAACCCAATTGTAGAATTTCGGGGATGAGTTGTAAATTACTAATTTGTATCTTAGCTAGGAATTGCAAAAACTATGAACTATGTCAGAAAGTAAGAGAATTTCAAATTTATATCAATCCATTTATGATGGAAATCCGTGGCTGGAGGTTACCTTGGCAAATACTCTAAAAAATGTAACCGCAGAACAAGCTTACAGAAAGATAAATCCAAATCTAAATACGATTTGGGAAATTGTAAATCACCTTATACAATGGAGAAGAAATATTTTAGAACGCATGCAGGGAGAAGTTGTACAAGCTCCCGGGCATAATTATTTTGTTCCCGTTTTAGATCCATCTGAAGCCGCCTGGGAACAATCACTTCAAACATTGGCGAAATCACAGGAATCCTGGAATGCATTTTTTGAGGATTTTAATGATGATCATTTAGCCAAAATATATGTTAATAATGGCCATACTTATTATGAGCATCTTCACGGAATTATTCAGCACGATGTGTATCATTTAGGGCAGATTGTTATTTTGAAGAAACTGCTCTAATGATCGAAGAATATTTTGCATAATCATAAAAACCATTTCTTTAAAACATAAGCAATCAAATGAAAAACTCACTTTTTATTCTCGCAATATTGCTTTTCAGTGCAATCGGATTTTCGCAGGAAACTGAAGTTAAATATGATGAAGCTTTGGCAAAATCACTTCATGCTGATGAATACGGAATGAAGAAATATGTCTTCTGTCTTTTAAAATCCGGAACCAATACAACAGCTTCTAAAGAAGAAACCAAAAAATTATTTGAAGGTCACATGGCAAATATTGGTAAATTAGCCAAAGAAGGAAAACTGGTTGTAGCCGGACCTTTTATGAAAAATGACAGAAACTATCGCGGTATTTATATTTTTAATGTAGAAACGATAGACGAAGCCAAAGCTCTTGTTGCAACTGACCCTGCCATAAAAGCCAATTTACTCGAAGCTGAATTAACGCCCTGGTATTGTACCGCAGCTTTGCAGGAAACTGTAAAAATACACGACAAAATTGCCAAGACGAAAATGTAATACTTATATGAAAACAGAAAAAGAAAAAATGATTGCGGGAGAATATTACTTGCCAGGAGACCCCGTTTTGGTAAAAGACCGCCGAAAAGCAAAAATTTTATTGCATACCTTAAATGTAAAAGAATACCGCTTGACCAAAAAAGCCAAAGAAATTTTAAAAGAATTGATTCCTAATTCTGGCAGCAATTTTTATATAGAACCTCCCTTTCACTGTGATTATGGATACAATATAACTTGTGGCGACAATGTTTATTTTAATGTCAATTGTGTTATTCTTGATAGCTGCCCCGTAAATATTGGATCAAATGTTTTTTTTGCACCAAATGTTCAAATCTACACTGCGACTCATCCTCTTAATGCTGAATTGAGAAAATCTTTAGAAAACGCTGAACCAATTTCAATTGGCGACGACTGCTGGATTGGCGGAAATTCTGTTATTTGTCCGGGAGTTACAATTGGAAAAGGCTGTGTTATTGGTGCCGGATCTGTTGTTGCAAAAGATATTCCGGACAATTCATTGGCCGTTGGAAATCCGGCAAAAGTAATCCGTAAATTAAATCAGGAACCTGAATCAAAAAAATAATGCTTACTCTAAACAAAATACATCATATTGCCATATTATGCTCTGATTACGAAAAATCAAAGTATTTCTATACCCAGGTTTTAGGCCTAACTATTATTCGTGAAATTTATCGTGAAGAGCGTCAGTCTTATAAGTTAGATCTGGCTTTAAATGGTTCCTATGTTGTCGAATTATTTTCATTCCCAAATCCGCCACAACGACCTTCAAGGCCTGAAGCAGTTGGTTTACGCCATTTGGCTTTTGAAGTAATTAATCTGGAAGAAACTATTGCTTTTTTAAATTCAAAAAACATTGAATCGGAACCTATCAGAATCGACGAAACTACCGATAAACGTTTCACTTTTATTGCAGATCCTGATTTGTTGCCAATTGAGTTTTACGAAAGATAGAGACTAAGTTTCAAAGATACAGAGGCTCAAAGTTGCAAAGGTTTTTCTCATTTTGTTTTATTCTGTAGAACGGCTTGAAATAAGGAGCTTTGAACCTTTGCCACTTTGTACCTTTGCCCCTAAATAAGCGATATACAAAGAAAAACACACTGCATGAATTTTCCTGTTTATATCAGTTTTAACACATTATATTGATAATTTTCTATAAAAAACCGAATTTGATTCTTAATTTTGTAATCCGCATAAAAAATGCGAATCAAATTACTTCTGATGAACAAAACGGCGCAAATCAAAAAAAATCATCAATTTATCAAATTTCGAAAATTAGTTATTGTTTCTATCTTAATTGGCTTTCTTTCAGCCTTTCTCGGAATTTCTCTAAAAAAAATAACCGAATATTATGAAGAAATTTTCTTTCATCAAGTATCAGTTCATCCAATATTCTACATCATTTTTCCTGTTTTTGGATTGTCAGTAATTTATTTTCTGAGACAATACCTTTTTAAGAAAAAAGAAAACAAAGGAATCAAAGAAGTTTTTGAAAGTACAGCTTCTAAATCTAAAAATCTTCCTTCCTATAAAATTCCGTCCCACTTTATAAACGGCTTATTAACTGTTATTTTTGGAGGATCAACCGGAATCGAAGTTTCTACCGTAGTTGCAACTGCAACAATTGGTTCTGTTGCTCATGAAAAAGAAAATGTCTTTCGCCAATACAAAACAGAATTAATCTGTGCTGGTGTTGCTGCCGGAGTTACAGCACTTTTCAGTAGTCCGATTGCGGGGATCTTGTTTGCTCTTGAAGTTATTTCAAGAAAAGTAACACGTGCTTTTATCCTTTCAAATGTAATTGCAGTTTCTATTGCTTTTGGTTTATTGACAATTTTAAAAGAAGAACCTTTGTTTGCCGTTTCAATTGTAACATGGCATTTAAAAGCTATTCCATATTTTATTCTATTGGGAATTTTAGCCGGTATTAATTCCGTTTATTTAACTCGTTGCGTTTTATTCTTTAAATCACAATTTGGTAAAATAGACACTCATTATTATAAAATTCTAATTGGTTCAGCAGTTCTTAGTATATCTTTATTCATTTTCCCACAATTGTATGGTGAAGGTTATCATGCCATAAAAGGAATTTTCGGAAATGCGGATCAAGTTCAATTAACCATAACTTTAGCCTTAACTTTTATCGGAATATTAATTTTAAAACCAATTGTAACTTCAATTACGCTGGCTTCAGGAGGCGATGGTGGTGTTTTTGCTCCTAGTTTATTTATTGGGGCTTTTTTAGGATTATTATTAGCTTCTATTTTAAACAGTTTTTTTCATGTAAATGTAATTCCTGTAAACTTTATGATCATCGGAATGGCTGCTGTTCTTAGCGCCAGTATCCACGCGCCTTTTACAGCAATATTTTTAGTCTGCGGATTAACAAACGATTATACTTTATTTTTTCCAATTCTTGTAGTTTGTTTGATTTCAAAATATACTGCAAAAGCAATTTATCCATATACCGTATACAGTTATTCTCCAAGCTTAATTAAATAATCCCAAACTAATAAGCTACAGATTTACAAAGCAATAAAGACTAATAATATACTGCAAAGTATATTTAAAAACACATCGAGTAAAATAATACCACAATACTATGCCCACAGAAAAAATAAAAAGAAGTTATCGTAAAACACGTTATATTCTTTACAAAGAAACTTTAATAGACTATAAAGAACATTTTTGGTCATTCTTAGGTTCGTTTGTCGGAATTGGAATTCTGGCATATCTTGAATCTTCACAATTTACAGGGAGCGATGTTGTTTATTTAATTGGCTCTTTTGGTGCTTCGAGTGTTTTGATTTATGGAATTATTCAAAGTCCATTTTCACAGCCCAGAAATTTAATTGGAGGTCATCTTATTTCAGCATTTATAGGTGTTACAGTAAATAAACTGGTACCAGATATTGTCTGGATTTCGGCTCCTCTTGCTGTTTCTCTTTCAATTATTTTCATGCAGATTACCAAAACATTGCATCCGCCAGGAGGTGCAACAGCATTAATTGCGGTTACAGGTTCAGCACAAATAAAAGCTTTAGGTTATATGTATGTGATTTCACCAGTTCTAATTGGCGTTTTAATTTTATTTATAACCGCTTTATTTTTTAACAACATTACTTCAAGCAGAAGTTATCCGAGTCACAGTACTTATCACAAACATTATCATAAAATTAGAAAGAGATTGACAGGGAAGTAAGATTTTTTCTAAGTCCCGTTTGTCACCCTGAGCGAAGTCGAAGGGCTTTCCTACTGGAATCGGGGCTTCGACTTCACTCAGCCTGACAATTGATTTTCACTTCCTCCTTAATAAGAGAAAAATCTTTTCAACAAATCGTAATTCCTAATTCGTATTTCGTTTTTTATATTTTACCTTTGACCTCTCAATAAAAACAAAGATTATGGTTTATAAATTTAGAGTTATTCTAGACGCTGAAGAAGATATTTTCAGAGACATTGCAATTCTTGAAGAAGATACTCTTGAGGATTTACACAATGCGATCTTCAATGCTTTTGGTTTTGACGGATCAGAAGTAGCTTCGTTTTACACTTGCGACGAAACCTGGAATCAGGAAGATGAAATTCCACTTTTTGATACCGGCGATGTTCCTGGCGAAATCAGAACCATGAACGATTATCCATTATCTAGTATTTTAGATAAAGAAAACACAAAGATTATCTACGTTTATGATTTCATCAGCATGTGGACTTTCTTAGTTGAATTGGCTGCTATCGATGAAGAATCTGCTGGAGCAATCTATCCTGAAACTTTATTCTCGCACGGAGAAATGCCTGACGAAGCAACTGAGAAAAGCTTTGAAGCAGATATGCACGATGATATCTATGGAGAATTTGAAGACGATTTAGACGAAGATGATCTTGATATGTTTGAAGGCGACGACAGTTTTGAGGATTATGGTTTTGAGGAAAACTGGAATTAGTTTTTGAGGCTCAAAGAGGCATAGGTACAAAGGTTTAGAGTTTTTCTTAAAATCTTACGATTTTAAATGTAATATTTTTCTTTATTTTTATATTTTAATTCTTAAAATATAAAATGAAAACTTTTCGCGACCTTTTAATCTGGCAAAAATCTATGAATCTGGTAACTGAAATTTACCAATTAACAAATTCATTCCCAAAAGAAGAAATTTATGGACTATCTTCACAAATTAGAAGATGTTCAATATCAATACCAAGTAACATTGCGGAGGGATATGGCAGAGATGGAAATAGTGACTATTTGAGGTTTTTAAATATTTCAATTTCGTCATTATTTGAAATGCAGACTCAGCTTGAAATTTCATTCAATCTAAAATATATAACCGAGTACCAATTCAGTAAAATAAATGGAGAAAGCAGAGAATTAGAACGAATGTTAAGCTCTTTTATTCGAAGAATAAAAGACCGAAAATAACCTTTGATCCTTTGAACCTCTGTACCTCTAAACCTAAAAATAAATGATAAATTTATTCAATACCCACATCGAAACCCTTTCGATACACCGCGTAGGAAACAAAAGCCGTAACGAAGCTATTTTTTTGTCAGAACAACCATTTAATTTAAATGATGAAATTGTTCCATTGATTAAAGAATACTTCTTTAAACCTTTTAGAGAGAAAGAAGAAAACTATTATCAATTTGCGCACGAAGTAGATTTAGACTATAATGACATGTTTAAATATACAACTGAGTTATTTGACAATCCTTCTAATGCACAGGAGATTTCTAAAAAAATCACAAAACATTTATACGAGCAGTCAAATCATCCGCATATTAAAAACGGAGAGGTTTATGTAACCTATTTGACTAATCTAAGTATTGACAATAATGTTGTTGATGCTATCGGAATTTTTAAAAGTGAGCTGCAGGCCGACTTTTTGCAATTTGAAGAAAAAGACAGTAATCTGGAAATGATTCTGCAACAAGGAATTAACCTGAGCAAATTAGATAAAGGATGTTTGATCTTTAATTATAAAAAAGAAGAAGGGTACAAAATTTTAACTGTTGACAGCAATCGTTATGACGCTCGTTACTGGTTAGAGCACTTTTTATCTGTTGATGCTTTTGAAGATGAAAACTTCATCACCAAAAAATACCTTAAATTCTGTCAAAACTTCGCAAAAGATGTTGTTTTACCAGCAGAAGACAAGAAAGAGGAAGTAATGTTTATGAACCGATCAGTGAATTATTTCGCCAAAAATGATCAGTTTGAAGAACAAAATTTCCTTAATGAAGTATTAGACAATCCGGACTTAATTCCTGAATTCAAAAACTATAAAGTTGATAAAGGAGAAAAATACAGCATCGAAGATGTAACCTCATTCCCTATTGCTAACGCAGCAGTTTCTGACGCCAGAAAATCGATTAAAAATGTAATTAATCTGGATACACACATTCAGATCAAAATGGATTTTATTAATCCTGAAAGTGCAGAAAAATTTGTTGAAAAAGGCTGGGATGAAGAAAAACAAATGTATTACTACTTAGTTTACTTCAACAAAGAAGAAAAAAGCTAGGAAGTCTTCATTTTCTATTACTTACTTAAAACAAAAAACGGCAGCTACAAAAGTAGTTGCCGTTTTTTATTGCCCTTAATACTTTAAAGTAAGGAAAGTATAGCTTTGAGTATATCATCATACACTTTTTTATCTTTCTCACCGCCACGAGCCAAAACTCTAATTCCGGAATAGTTATTAAAGATAAATCGTGCCAGCAATCTCGCATCTTGTTTTGTTGAAATCTGACCAGACTCCTGCCCTTTTTTTAACGCTTTATAGAAAGCCTCTTCCATTACCTTTTGATTCTCATGGACTATTCTGGCAATTTCAGAATCATGCATAGCAAGCTCAACGGCAGAGTTTACCATAAAACAACCTTTAGTTATTCTGTCTTCTAAACTTTCAATTACTGCTCGTTTAAAAATTTCTGTAAAAGTAACTTTTACATTTTCAGAATTTTCTAAAAGTTCAATGATATAATTCTGACCTTGTTCCTGATATCGTTTTAGAGCTTTTACAAAAAGTTTTTGTTTGTCACCAAAAGTATCATATAAACTGGAACGACTTAAACCTAAATATGTTACCAAATCCTGCGCCGAAGTTCCGTTATACCCTTTGTGCCAAAAAATTTCAATTGCTTTGTCTAAAGCCTGATCTTCATTAAATTCTTTCGTTCTAGCCATGATTACAAAATTAAATTGCTTTCAGCAAAGATACAAAAATACGGAACAATCGTTCCTGAATAAGTCAAAAAAATTAAACTACTGAATTTACAGTAAGACCTCCGTCGATAACAATCTCTGTTCCGGTAATGAATGATGCATCATCTGAAGCCAGGAAGCTAACTGTTTTTGCAATTTCAGAAGACTTTCCAAATCGTTTCAACAAAATCTTTTCGCTTAGCACAGCTCCAAAACCATCTACCTCTTTTTTCTCTAAACCTAATTTACCATAAAGCGGTGTTTCAACAGGACCAGGAGAAACTGCATTTACTCTGATTTTTCTTGGAGCTAATTCTGTGGCAAATACTTTATTTAATGACAGCACTGCTGCTTTACTTGCTGCATAAACACTAGAATTAGGCATTCCGACATGAGCATTTATCGAAGTATTAAAAATTATAGAACCTCCGTCATTTAAGATTGGTAATACTTTCTGAACAGTAAAATAAACCCCTTTTACATTTACATTCATAATGCTGTCATAATGTTCTTCTGAAGCAGAATCAACAGGAGCGAAAGAAGCAATACCTGCATTCAAAAATAAAATATCTATTTTCCCGAATTTTGCTTTTACTTGTTCTACCAAACTATCAATTGATTTTAAATCAGATTGATCTGCAACGATTCCGGTAACATTCAATTCTGTTTCTGCTTTTATTAAAGCTTCTTTATTTCTTCCGGTTACAATTACTTTCGCACCTTTTGATACTAAATCAGCTGCTGCTGCGTATCCAATTCCACTGTTTCCTCCGGTAACTATTGCTACTTTATTTTCTAAATTTTTCATTTTTATTTATTTTAAGTTATTGATTATTCAATTATTATGGTACAAAGATATAATAACGGAACAATCGTTCCGTTATTACTAACGTTAATGTTTTGTTAAAATAAAAATCAGATATCAAAACGTCATATTTATAAGGGATTATATCTATACTATTATAAGCGAAACAAATAATAAATTGGCCAACATTCTTAATATTTGCTTAATTTTGCATCTCTAAACTATACACAGATGGATATTCATTTATACAACGAAAGTCCTTTCAAAACTATCATATCATTTCATAAATTAATTGAATCTTTTGAAGAAATTGCTTTATCAGATGTTGATTACCGAGCAAACTACGCCAAAGCAATACTTAAACAAATAGAAGCTTTTCCTGAACTAAGAACTGGTATTAAGGATTACGCTACTATTAAAGATAATGAAGTACTGATCAAAAATCTACTGGCCGATTTGTTCCCTACTGCTTTAACGCATAATGAAATAAAAGCAATTACGATTCCTTTTCAGAATTTATCTTTTAATTATACGGAACGATTCAAAAAAATTCTAAGCAATGCAGGATCTGAATTTGATATGGAAATTCGTGATTTCGACGATCATCAATTCTATATAAATAATTGTTGCTTAATTTTAGGAGCATATTACAAGCAGAAAATAGATTTTAATAAACCTTTTTTTTACGATATTCCGGATGAGAACGGTGTCGAAAAACATTATCGCATTTTGTACAATGCTGATTTTATGGAAATTACTCCAACAGAAAACTCAGTAGAATTAACCCAGGAAGACATTGATTTGTTGATGGATAATTACGGTGATATTGAACTTTGGAAATCTAAATTCCCTAAAGGAAGCTGGACTCTCAAAGGCTTCGGAATTGTTTCTTTGTTTGATGCTACTACAGAAAGTGCCATTTCGAACTTAAAAAGTAATTTACTAAAACCCGATTCTAAAGCTGGTCCAACTAATGAAATCGTATCTAATATTTTTAAATCAATTTTTAAAATTCCAGATTTAAAAGTTGGTTTTATTGTCTACAATCCTGAGGAAGAAAAATTCATAAGACCTATAAAATTTGATACACAACTGCAAAGTTTTCTACTTTCTAAAGATCAGGAAATAGATTGCAAGAATGCTTTTTTTGGATGCACATTCGAAAAATTGTTAGACAATAAGGAGCCTTTAGTAATTTCTAATGTAAAAAAATTCATTGAAGAGGGACCAAACAAGAAACTTGGTGAGCATTTATTAAAACAAGGTGTTCAAAGTTGTGTTTTTGCTCCTGTTATAAAAGACGGACATTTACTGGGTGTTGTAGAATTAGTTTCTCCGCACGCCAGAGATTTAAATACGGTAAATGCAACTAAACTCGAATTGGTTCTTCCGTATTTAACGGATACAATTGATCGCTATAATACTGATATGCAACATCAGATTGAAGCTATCATACAACGTGAATACACCACGATTCACCCAAGCGTTTACTGGAAATTCAGACGAGAATCTCAAAATTACTTTCAAAACTCAAATCATACAAAAGATTATATTTTTAAGGAAATTTCCTTTAAGAATGTATATCCGTTATATGGACAAATTGACATTAAAGGTTCGTCTGAACACCGAAACGAAACAGTGAAACGAGATCTTAAAAATCAACTAACTTCTATTTTAGAAATCTTTGAATCTCAAGATCCAAATACTAATTTGGTCTTATTGGAACAAAGAAAGTTTGAATTAGAATCGTTTCGCGAGGAGTTAGATTCTCCACTAAAAGCAGATACTGAACAGCAAATTCAGCGTTATATTGAAGAAGAAATTCATCCGCTTTTGAAAAACACGAAAGAAACTGAAAAAAGCGAAAAACTGGAGCGTGAATATTTTGAAAGTCTGGACGAAAAAACTGGTTTGTTTTATAAGGAAAGAAAAAAGTTTGATAATGCAATGTCTATTATCAACAAAAAACTTGCATCGGTATTAGATAAAAAACAAGTTGAAGCCCAACAGATTTATCCGCATTATTATGAGCGTTTTAAAACAGACGGTGTAGAGCATAATTTATATATTGGAGCCTCTATTTCGCCAACAAAACCGTTTGATATTATGTATTTGCACAATCTTAGATTATGGCAATTACAGACTCTATGTGAAATGGAACTAGAACATCATCAGCTTAAAGAATCTCTTCCGTATGAACTGGATGTAACATCTTTAATTTTGGTCTTTAGTGTTCCGCTTTCCATTCGATTTAGAATGGATGAAAAACGTTTTGATGTTGACGGAACTTATAATGCAAGATACGAAGTGGTTAAAAAACGTATTGATAAAGCGAATATTAAAGGTACAAACGAACGAATTACCGAGAAAGAAAAAATTACTATTGTCTATTCTCAAAATAATGAAGAAACGGAGTATTTAAAATATATCAAATACTTACAGCACAAAAAAATACTGGAACCGGCGATCGAGCAGTTTGAAGTTGAAGATCTTCAGGGTGTTTCAGGGTTAAAAGCAATTCGTGTAAAAGTGATTAACAATTCTGTTAATCCAACAGCAAAAAAAATCACTTATCAGGATTTATTAGATGAGCTCAACTAAGTTAGTTGAGCTTTATCTTTATATACTAACTTCTTTAAAAGCAATCACAAATGCAATTACAGTTATGATTATTCCAATCATAAAAAGATTGTAAGCGATTCGCAGTAAATTATATTTTCGTTGTAAAACCAAACCTAAATAATACAAATCTTTGATCATTGTAGAATACAAATAATCGCGGTCTTTCATCATTTCATTCATCGCCCAGTCATATTCCTCCAATGGCATTTTGTAAAAATTACCAAAAAACATCAAATTAACTCTCTTAGCTTCTACATCATCACGTGTAAAAAAACCTGAAGTAACTTTTGGCCTTGTAGAAAGAATAGCAAAAATAATCGTAATTACACTTGAAATCAACATTATAAAAGTCGGAATTACCAAATGAGCATTTTTTGGACTGTCTAATTTTGGTATAATAGACGAAAGTGCAATCGAAATAATAATGGCGTTTACTGATAATAAAATATTTGCTTTACTATCCGCAATTCCGCTTAATCGCGTATGATTACCTAATGTAACACGAAACAAAGTATCAATACCCCGGTCCGGTTTTTCAACTTTCTCGAGTTTCTCTTTCTTTTTAATTTCATCTTCAAGAGCTTCAGCTGCTTTCTTTTCCTGCTTCTCAATTTTTTTTTGAACAAGAAGAAGGTTTTTCTCTTTTAAAGGCTGCCATTTTCTAAGCGCATAATCGGTATAAAAGCGGTGCTTATTCATTAAAAAATTTAGATTCTCTTTTGCCCATTCTTCATTAGAAAACGAAACAATTCCGGTATTTTTCAATTCCATGCGAAGCAGCTCGCAGGTAGTAACATATTCTGCGCCCATAATATGAGCGAAATCAGCATCTTTAATTATTTTTTCTAAATGATTTTTAGGACTATATTCTTTGATCGTAGCCAAAATAAGGCCCGAAACTGTAGAAATAAATTCCTCCGATTTTCCTTTTTCTCTTAAAAAATCTGCCGCAATTTTTGCACTTTCTTTTTCGTGATTTTCATAACCTTTGATATAACCGGTATCATGAAACCATGCCGCAACCAAAAGTGCTTCTTTATCATCACCCTCTACGTCCTCCTTTTTGCAAAGCTCTTTTACCGCAGTAACTACCGTTAAAGTATGGTTAAAATTATGGTAAGAATATAAATTAGAAAGTTTATCTTTGAGTAAATTACTGACGAAATCTTCGGATTGTTCTACTAGATTCATAAAGAATATTTTTATACCACTAAATTATGAAATTGTTTTTGGATAATCATTTTATTGCTACGATTAAAAACTACTCATTAGCAATTACGACACTATTTTTCATTTATTCCTGTGCCACCCATAAACCTCAATATGGAAAAAATGTTAGTGCAATTGAAACAGAAAACGCAACTGATACAATAAAAATTGCACACACTTTTTATTTAGTTGGAGATGCCGGAAATGCAGATGAAGAGCAGGCACAACAAACATTGGAACTTTTACAACAAAAGTTAAAAAAGTCAGGTAAAAAATCTACACTTCTATTTTTAGGAGATAATATTTATCCAAAAGGTTTTCCTGGCGATAAAAATCCAGAAGACAAAGCTTTAGCAGAAACAAAACTTACTAATCAACTAAAATTGACGAAAGGATTTAAGGGGAAAACTATTTTTATTCCGGGAAATCATGACTGGTATAGCGGTATTAAAGGTATGGAACGTCAGGCTGAATTTGTTACCAAATATCTGGATGATAAAAAAGCATTTTTACCACGAAAAACATGTCCTATCGAATCTGTAAAAATTGACAGTACTGCAACGTTAGTTGCTATTGATAGCGAATGGTTTCTTGAAGACTGGAATAACCACCCTACTATAAATGACAATTGCGACATTAAAACCAGAGAAGATTTTTTTGATGAACTGGAAAGCATTCTTAATAAAAATCAGGAAAAAACGGTTATTCTTGCTATTCACCACCCATTATTAAGTAATGGAACACATGGTGGCCAATTTTCAATGGAAAAACAATTATTTCCTTTAGAGAACAAAATTCCACTTCCGATAATTGGGTCTTTTATCAACCTATTGAGAAAAACATCAGGAGTTAGTCCACAAGACATTCAAAACAAGCAATATACCATTTATGCTAAAAGAATTAAAACACTTTTACAGAAACAGAAAAATGTAATTGTTGTATCCGGGCATGATCATAATCTACAGTATATAAGCAAAGAAAACATCCAGCAAATTATTAGTGGTGCCGGATCAAAATCTGAGGCTGCACGAGCCATTGCGCCAAATGATTTTTCTTATGGAGGAAATGGTTATGCAACTTTAACGCTTTTTAAAAGCGGAGATGCCAAAGTTTCTTATTTTGGAAATGAAAACAACAAAGAGAAATTGCTTTTTGAGCGTGAAATTATAAAAGCTAAAGAAATCAATTGGGCGGCCGATATTCCAAATAACTTTCCTCCAAAACTAACCACTTCGATTTATTCAACAAAAATGACCGATAAAAGTTTTCTGCATAAATTTCTATTCGGTCAGCATTACAGAAAATATTACAGCATGCCAATCGAAGCCAAAACGGCAACTGTAGATACTTTAATGGGCGGTTTAAAACCTATTCGCGAAGGCGGAGGTCATCAATCTGTTTCCTTGCGAATGTCAGATCCAAAAGGTCGCGAATTTGTAATGCGTGCCATGAAGAAAAGTGCAACTGCATTTCTGCAATCTGTCGCTTTTAAAGATCAATATATTGTAAATGATTTTGAAGATACTTATACAGAAAATTTCTTACTGGATTTTTATACCACTTCTCACCCATATACTCCGTTTGCTATAGCAAATCTTTCAGATCCTATTGGGCTTTCACACACCAATCCAATTCTATATTATATTCCGAAACAAAATGGTTTAGGTGAATTTAATTCCCGTTTTGGCGATCAGTTATATATGGTCGAAGAAAGACCCGCAGACAATCATCTTGATGGAAAAAACTTTGGAAATCCAAGCAATATCATAGGAACTGATGATATGATAAAGAATCTTCATAAGGATGAAAAATATGCTGTTGACGAAAAAGAATATATAAAAGCCAGATTATTTGATATGCTTCTTGGTGACTGGGACAGACATAGTGATCAGTGGCGCTGGGGAGAATATAAAAAAGAAGATAAAGTAATTTATAAGCCTATTCCGAGAGACCGCGATCAGGCCTTTGTAAAATATGATGGTGCATTACTTTCTCTTTTAATGAACATTCCTGCGTTACGCCATATGCGAAGTTTTAAAGATAAAATCGACAATGTAAAATGGCTTAACAGAGAACCTTACCCAATGGATTTGGCTTTTTTAAAAACAGCCGAAGAAAAAGACTGGATCGAACAAGCAAAATTTATTCAGGAAAACTTAACCGATTCTGATATTGATAATGCATTTAAGAATTTACCCAAAGAAGTTCAGGATGAAACAATTGAAGAAATTAAACAAAAACTAAAAAGCAGAAAAAAAGAACTTCAAAAATATGCTGCAGAATATTTTGATGTTTTAAGTCATACTGTGATGATTGCAGGAACAGATAAAAAAGACAAATTTGTTTTAAATCACAATATTAAAAAAGGCATCGAAATTCAGGTTTTCAGAATGAAAAAAGAGGGCGACGAATTAATTTATACTAAAAATGTAACTGACGCCAAAACCAAAAATTTATGGATTTATGGTTTAGATGACAATGACGTTTTTGAAGTAAAAGGAAACGAGAAATCAAAAATTAAAATTCGTTTAATTGGTGGTCAAAACAATGATACTTACAACATTGAAAATGGAAAAAGAGTTATTGTCTACGATTTCAAATCAAAAACAAATACATACAATCTCGATTCTAAAACCCAAACCCAACTAACAGACGATTACGACGTTAACCTTTATAATTATGAAAAACCAAAATACAATGTGATTTCGGGACTTCCAAATATTGGCTATAATCCTGATGATGGTGTAAAACTAGGTTTCAATTTAAATTATACGGTGAACAATTTCAAACAAAATCCATATACTCAAAAACATATTTTAAACGGTTTCTATTATTTTGCAACAGGCGGTTTTGAATTTAATTATGTGGCACATTTTCCCGGATTACTGGGTAAATGGGTGATTGATGTAGAGTCGCAATTAACTACTCCAAATTTTGCCATGAACTATTTTGGGTATGGAAACGAAACTCAAAATAATGATGAAGAACTTGGAATGGATTACAACCGTGTTCGCATCAGAAAATTTAATGTTGCAGGCGCAATTAGACATGTGGGTCGTTATGGTAGCGAATTTAGTTTACAACCTATCTTACAACGAATGACTGTCGATGAAACCGCAAACAGATTTATCGATATTCCAGGGATTGTAAATCCGGCTGTTTTTGACAGTCAGACTTATGGAGGTTTGAAAGTAAAATATACTTTTAAAAATTCAGATTTTGCTGCAAAACCAACCCTAGGAATGTTTTTTATGATTGCCGGAACCTGGACAGCAAATCTGGATCAAACAAAACAAAACTTCCCTACACTTGAGAGTTATTTAGGCTTTACACATAAAATTGATCATACAGGAAAACTTATTTTAGCTACTTACGTAAAAGGAAAAGCAATTTTAAATAATAACTATGAGTTTTATCAGGGAGCAACTTTAGGTGGTGATACTGACTTACGTGGTTATAGAAACGAGCGTTTCTTAGGAAATTCTTATTTCTCACAAAGTTCTGATTTGCGTTTAACCATTGGAAAAATCCAACGCACAGTTGCCCCAATGACTTACGGAATTTTGGGTGGTTTTGATTATGGAAGAATCTGGCTTGATGGCGAAAACTCCAGAAAATGGCACCAGGATTATGGCGGAGGTCTTTGGATAAATGCTATCAATGTTATTACAGCAAGAATCTCTTATTTTAAATCTCCTGATGAAGTGGGAAGACTTATTTTTGGAGCTGCATATAGTTTTTAAAAAAGGAGCTAAGCTTCTGAGATCCTAAGGTTCAAAGTTTTTTTTTAGCCACGAATTCACGAATAATTTAATTAAAATTCGTGAATTCGTGGCTAATTTTTTCTTAGTACCATAGAAACTTAGCGACTTAAAGCAAACTCGTAGACGTTTCCTCCTATTTTATCTGCTTTTTCGTCAGCGATAAGTAAAGTATTATTGTCTTTAAAAACAACGGCTTCTTTTTGTGAAAAGTGATTCAGATTCAATTCGGTTTGTTTTCCTTTATGAAATAAATCACCTTTAAAGTCTTTAAACAAAACAATTTTGTCGTGACTTAATAGCGCTACTTTTTTCCCGTCAGGGCTAATTGTTGCACTTGTTAAAACGCAATGATTGTAATTGCTGCAGGTTTTTAGCTCCCCAATTTTAACCGCTTTCTGAGTTCCGGATGCATTTTTGATTTTATATACAAAAGCAGTTCCGTCAAAACCTTTGCTGCGGTTTTTAGTAAAAAGATAAAAATATCCTCCATGCTCAAAAAAACCTTCTACATCATAAAACAGTTCTTTTTTCTTTGGCGGAAATTCAGTTTGTTCCGGATACGAAAATGAAACTTTATATTCGGCAGAAGCAAAATCTTTATTCAATTGATTTTTGGCAACTTTGTAAATGCATAAATCTCTGCGCTTATTATCGTTGTTTCCAAAATCGCCTATATAAACATTTCCCGCTTTATCTTTTGTAATATCCTCCCAATCGACATTTGTTGCGTTTGAGATTGTTATTGTTTTGGACAATTTCCCCTGAGAATCTATGGCATAAATGGCATTTTTATTACCGCTGTCCTCCAAAGTATAAATCATATTAGTTTCCGGGAAATAAGTTATTCCTGAAACTTCTTTTAATTTCTTAGGAAGCGCATAAAGCGTTTTTAAATCACTCCCTGATTGTTGCTGACAAGCTAATAAAACAATAGAAACGGCAACTAAAAAAGACTTTTTCATAAGATTGTTTTTTGTTTCACCACAGATTTAAAGGATTAACGAACTGCAAAAAATCATTTTTAATCTGTGAAATCTGTGACCTAATAATTTTAAACTAAGTTTGTGTTTTTGAAATTACGTGTAATAAACTCGAATGCAGCATGCATAATGTGCCCCATTGATCTGGCATTTTTAAACTTCATATCATTAGTATAACGGTACAATTCCATTTTTAGCTGATCTAAATGTTCTTTGGTCG
This sequence comes from Flavobacterium sp. N2038, assembly GCF_025947185.1. Taxonomy (NCBI): domain Bacteria; kingdom Pseudomonadati; phylum Bacteroidota; class Flavobacteriia; order Flavobacteriales; family Flavobacteriaceae; genus Flavobacterium; species Flavobacterium sp. N2038. Next base: position 1,803,395 of record NZ_CP110001.1, on the reverse strand, counting down.
AAATTGTATCGTGACACATAATGTTCAGTAATTTATTGATTCTGCTTTCTGCAGAATGTATACGTTTTGCCAGAATCGCTCTTTCCTCATCTTTATATTGTATAATAGAGCGCTCTTCCAGTTTCTCTTTAATTAATTTGATCATCGGGTAGTTTTCTTTAAAAAACTGCGGACGATAAACCTTAAAATTTCCTTCGTAACACTGTTGATCAAAATCAATTGGACGAATTTTATAAACTACCTGATCAAAATCATGAATTGGAACAATTACATAATTATATGCTCTCATATCTCCCAATAAACGAATCATACAGCGCTCATTAAACTTGACAAACTCTTTTGCAATCTGAGCTTTCTCTGTCTCGGTACATTTATCCAGTAAAGTATCCATAAAAACATCACCGGGAATTCCGATAATATGTTCTTCAATCAAAGTATCGTTGTAAACCAGAAAATTGATTTTGTCCGGCGAGAGAATATCTTCCAGCTCTAAACCATAAATTCTGGATGCATCGGCTTTTTTTATGTAGAAATGAACGTAGTTGTCATTGAGAATATTTCGAACTTTTATTCTAAAAGGTTTCGAATTTCCAAAAGTACAATAATCAATGGCGTCAATATTTAGAAACTGAATAATCTCACTATTTCCATCAGAGTGTAAAAGCGAATAAATCTTTTTAAGATTTAAGTCTATTTCATTTCTTTCAAATTCGCTGTAATAAACCCGAATCCATAAAGTATCTGTTTCGTTTTTATCATACACATTGATCGAACCCGAAAATCGCAACAAATCATCATAAAAAACAGAAACTTTCGAAATACGTTCGAATCTCTCCAGATAACTTAAAAGTGATGGAATTAAAGGATATGAAGGTTTTTTTAAAACCATTAAAGGTTCGCTCATTTTATATAACTTTATTACAAATTTACATGAATATGCTGATAAAATTAAATTTAGCGTAACAATATAGAAGTTGAATCGTCTTACTAAAAACTAAAACCGAAATAAATTTGGAAACCATACTTACTATTGAGAATTTAAGCAAAAGATACGGTCGCATTCAGGCCTTGAAAAATGTATCTTTCAGCATACAAAAAGGGCATGTTTATGGCATTTTAGGCCCAAACGGAAGTGGAAAATCAACCACTTTGGGTATTGTTTTAAATGTTGTTAATAAAACATCCGGGGATTATAAATGGTTTGACGGAAAAGTACAAACTCATGATGCCTTAAAAAAAGTGGGCGCGATTATAGAAAGACCTAATTTTTATCCTTACATGACAGCTGAGGAGAATCTTAAATTGGTTTGCAAAATTAAAAATATAAACTACTCGAAGATAAATGAGAAACTAAATCTTGTTGGCTTAACAGAAAGAAAAGACAGCAAATTCAGTACATTTTCATTAGGAATGAAACAGCGTCTTGCAATAGCATCGGCACTATTAAATGATCCGGAAATTTTGATTTTAGATGAGCCAACCAATGGCTTAGATCCTCAGGGAATTCATCAAATTCGTGATATTATCAAAGAAATTGCATCACATGGAACTACGATTTTATTGGCTTCTCATCTATTAGATGAAGTAGAAAAAGTATGCTCACATGTTGTGGTTTTAAGAAAAGGCGAAATATTATATTCCGGTTCGGTTGATGCAATGTCTGCAAATGAAGGTTTCTTCGAAATCTCATCAAATGACAATATTGCTTTAAAAACAGTTTTAAACGATCATCCCGCTGTTGGCCAAATTAAAGAAGAGGATGGAAAAGTTTTAGTTTATCTAAAATCAGAATTATCAGCCTCAGATTTAAATCAGTTTTTATTCTCCAAAAACATTGTTTTAAATCATTTAGTAAAACGCAAAAATAGCCTCGAAGCACAATTTTTAGAACTAACCAAAAACGCCGCCATCCAAAAAAACTAAACCATGAACAGACTTATCTCTATAGAATTACAAAAAATATGGAAAAACAAAGCCAGTCGTATCCTGACTTTAACTTATTTCATCTTACTTTCATTTATTGCTTTAATTGCATCAATAAAATTTGATATTGGTCCATTTAAATTTCATCTCGCCGAAATGGGAATTTTTAATTTTCCTTTTATCTGGCACTTTAACACCTATGTTGCTGCGTGGCTAAAGTTTTTTCTGGCTATTGTAATTGTTTCTATGATGGCAAATGAATATAGCTATGGAACGCTAAAACAAAATTTAATTGACGGTTTAAGCAAAAAAGAGTTTATACTGTCTAAATTCCTCACCGTTACCCTTTTTGCTTTTGCCTCCACTGTTTTTGTTTTTGTAATGAGTTTGCTTCTGGGCTTATGCTTTTCATCTTATACAGAATTTGGAATTATTTTTTCTGACTTAGATTACTTATTAGCCTTTTTTGTAAAACTGACCGGTTTCTTTTCTTTCTGTTTATTTTTAGGAATTCTGGTAAAACGATCTGCATTTGCTCTTGGTTTTCTATTGGTCTGGAATATTTTTGAAGGGATCATAAGAGGCGTTTTGGCTTTCAAAATTTTCCCTGACAGTAATACTGATGAATTGATAACTCAATTTTTACCATTAGAATCAATGTCAAATTTGATCGTTAATCCTGCACCAAGATTATCTGTTGTAAAAAACATTGGCACCCAAATGGGTATCCAAACAGATAGTGACTACAGTGTACATTATCTTCCTGTTTTAATTGTTGCGATCTGGACATTTATATTTGTTTATTTTTCTTACAAATTATTGAAAAGTCGAGATTTATAGTATATTTGTTATACTATGAATCGAACAGGAAATTCTCTTATTCTATTTTTTTTGTGCTGTTTGTCTGTAAAGATGAATGCGCAATTCATCACTATTAATGATCAAAAAACACCAACAGAACTTATTGAAGGTGTTTTGGTAAATAGTGCTTGCGCCTCTGCATCAAATTCAACAGGATTAGGAGATACTTTCAGACCCGGAAAAAAGAGTTTTGCATACTTTAATGCTAATGGAAGTAATTTCCCTTTTGCAGAAGGAATAGTTTTAGCATCATCAACAGCATCAAGTGCGGTTGGGCCATTTGTAAGTGAATTGGTAAGCAGTGACAATGTTAATTGGGTAGGCGATAATGATCTGGACCAGACTTTAGGAATACGTTCTACAAACGCAACAGTTCTTGAATTTGATTTTGTGGCTAGTGCAACTTCGTTGAGCTTCAATTATATTTTTGCGTCAAACGAATATCAGTTTGATTATCCGTGTCTCTATTCAGATGGTTTTGCTTTTTTAATCAAAGAAGTCGGAACAACAGATCCGTATAAAAATTTAGCCGTTTTGCCCAAAACCAGTACACCGGTTTCTTCTGTAAATATTCATCCAAAAATTGATCCGGGCACAAGGCCGGGTGGTATAACTTATACCGGTTGTTCTGCCTCAAATGAAAATTACTTTAATGGTTTAAATAATAATACCAGTCCGGTAAATTATGCCGGACAAACTAAGGTAATGACAGCTCAGACTAATGTTACTCCGGGGAAAACTTATCATGTTAAAATGGTCATTGCTGACGATAGAAACAGAAATCTGGAATCGGCAATTTTTCTTGAAGCCGGAAGTTTTACTTCGACAATTACCTTAGGCGAAGATCGTACTATTGCAGGCAACAATCCAGCTTGTTTTGGAGAAAAAATACTTTTAGACAGTAAATTAGACCCTGCTAATTATACTTTTAAATGGTACAAAAAAGCTGATCCTGCAACAGTTCTTGGTCATAATTCAACTTTTGAAGTTACAGATGCCGGAACCTATAAAGTTGATGCTACAATAATTGGCGGAACATGTGTCTCATCTGGCGAAATCAATATTGATTACGCACCGGAAATTCTTTCTACAAATACTTCTCTTTTACAATGTGATGACAACTCCGACGGAATTTCTATTTTTGATTTAACCAAAGTTGACAATATCGTAAAAAATAATGTCGCTAGTATTTCTAATAAAGGATATTACGAAAAATTAACTGATGCGCAAAACAAAACCAATCCAATTGCGACACCCGATATGTACATAAATAAAGCCGCTAATCAAATTGTTTACGCGCGAATAGAAAATGTATATAATTGTTATAAAATTGCCGAAGTAACATTGCAAATTGCAACAACATCGATTACAGATCCAAGTCCGATAAAAACCTGTGACGCAGATAACGCACAAGATGGTTTATATCAATTTGATCTCAATACCGAAGTCACTCCGCAAGTTATTGCAGGATTACCAAGCAGCTTAACAGCTGTCTATTATTTAACAGCAAATGACGCTTTAGCAGAAATAAATCCGTTACCAAATATTTTCAAAAACACTACTCCATTTAATCAAACCATTTATGCCAGAGTTGTAAATGGTCCGGATTGTTACGATGTTGTAAAAGTTGCTCTTGTTGTAAATACTTTTGATCCACCTAATTTTGAAGACGAATCTTCATATGTATGCACAAATGATACTATAACATTATCTGTCGCAACAGGATTTAGCAGCTATTTATGGAATACCGGAGAAACCACTAATGAATTACTTGTAAATACTGCCGGCGACTATTCTGTAAAAGTAACTGATACTAATGGTTGTGAAAAAACTAAAAATTTTAAAGTGATTTTATCTGAACCTGCGACCATTACAGAGGTTACAGTAAATGATTTTTCAGGAAATGATAATTCAATTTTAATAAAATATACAGGTGCAGGAAATTATCAATTTTCGCTTGATGGAAAAACCTATCAGGATGAGCCATTATTTACCGGCGTTGCCCCCGGAGTATACAATGTTATTGCTCAGGATAAAAATGGCTGCGGACCATCAAACTCATTTCAGGTTTACGTATTAGATTATCCAAAATTCTTTACTCCAAACAACGATAGTTATCATGATGAATGGATCATTGAAAATTCTGATCAGTTGCCTGCCTACAAGATTTTTATTTTTGATCGTTATGGCAAACTATTAAAGCAAATGAATCAGAATAGTCCAGGTTGGAATGGACAATTTAATGGTCAGCAATTACCTTCGGATGATTATTGGTTTACTTTAACTTTTGATAATGGCAAACTTGTAAAAGGCCATTTTAGTTTGAAAAGATAGGGTTTAAAAATTCCAATACTTAAATCTCAAATTCCAAATTCCAAATTGAAATATAAAAAAATCCCAAACTCCTAATTGGAATTTGGGATTTTTATATTGAAATTTAAAACTAATTGGATTTTAAATCTTTTCTGTCTGTCGATGACCAAAGTAGCAAAAGTCATTTAAGCATGAAAAGATAAAAACGTATTCGTCTTGCATACAGCAAGTTTTTGTATATTTGATCATAATGAGAAATATATGAGATCTCTCCAATTATTAATATTCCTAACCTTGTTGCTATTTGCAATACCTGTTTCTGCACAAAAAGAAGCCGCAATTTGGTACTTTGGTCATGGAGCAGGATTAGATTTCAATTCTGGAAGTCCCATCACCTTAACCAACGGAAAATTATTTACAGACGAAGGCTGCACTACCATTTCTGATAAAAACGGACATTTACTTTTTTATACCGATGGATCACTTGTTTATGACAAAAACCATCAGTTAATGCCTAACGGAACTGGACTTTTTGGGCATCGCTCCAGTACGCAATCTGCTATTATAGTGCCTAAACCAAAAGATCCAAATCTGTATTACATTTTTACCGTAGACGAACCTAATCCTGCAAACGTAGACGATATCCCTACAAATAATCAAGACCCTCCAAATAGCGGATTAAATTATTCTTTAGTCGATTTAAGACTAAACAATGGATCAGGAGATATCGTCTCTTCTGAAAAGAATGTTCCTCTTGTTACTTATGACGTAAATAATACCGAAGATGTAAAATTTAAATGCTCAGAAAAAATTACCGCTGTACAACATGCTGATGGCTTTTCGTTCTGGGTTGTAACGCATTTTAAGAATACTTTTTATAGTTTTAAAATAAGTACAAATGGTATAGATCAAACTCCCATTAAAACGACAACATCAGTAGACATTCCACTGGGTGGTTACAATGGTAATGCCATTGGATATTTAAAAGCATCTCCCAATGGAAAAAAGATTGCTATCGCCAACATGTCTACAAAAACTTCAAATGATTTGAATTCTAATGGTCAGATAAAACGTTTTACAGGAAACGTATATCTTTATAATTTTGATGCCGGTACTGGTATCTTAAGTAATGAAACCCTTCTCTACAATAATATTGATCCCTATGGGATAGAATTTTCTGCAAAATCAGAAAAATTTTACATGACATATAATACTTATAATCCGATAGGACTCTCTGAAGGCAGCAACCTCATACAATTTGACCTAAAAAAAGAAGATATAATAAACTCCAGACAAATCATTAACTCCTCAAATTATGTTGCGGGAGCGTTACAACTAGCCATTGATGAAAAAATTTACAGATCAGGTTATTCACTTACAGATAGTAACATTCACAATATATCTGTAATCAATAATCCCGAAGCTAATGGAATCAATTGTAATTATATTCAAAATAAAATCGACCTAAAAACCGGGATTTCAAAACTAGGGCTTCCGCCTTTTATAACCTCTTTGTTTTTATATACTTTTGATTACGAATTCAACTGTTTGGGACAATCAACCCATTTTTTCATTAATTCTAAAGAAACAATTGATAGCGTATTATGGGATTTTGGTGACGGAAGCACTTCAAACAGTAAAGATGCTTATCATACTTATGCAAAGGCCGGAGATTACAAAGTGACTTTGATAAAAACTGCAAGTGGAGAAAACAGAGAACCAATAGAAAAAACAATAACTATTTTCGACAAACCAGCTGTAATTACAACACCATACAAACTAATCCAATGCGACACACAAGATAACAATTCACTAGACGGATTGGCAACCTTTAATCTTTCTGCTGCTAATGAGGCAATCTCATTAGGAAATAAAGATTACCAAGTGTTTTATTATCACACTAAAAATGAAGCCGACACAGACAGCAATAATATTGCTTCTTTAAATCCTATTTATAAAAACACAGTACCAAAAGAAGTGCTTTATGCAAAAGTAAGTCAGCAAAATTCATCCTGCTATAGTATTGCAACCGTAATTCTGCAAGCGAACCCTAGTATTTCGATCTTGCCAGAAGATCTTCATAAATGTGATCTGGGAGAAGGAAAAGCACTATTTGATTTGGAAGAAAAAAAGCGAAATATCAAATCTCAATTAAATCTGCCTTCTGATGTTAAATTATTCTTTTACAATACTGAAAGCGATGCTTCATTATCATTAAACGAAATAAAAAATACCATAACTACAAATTCTAAAACGATATACATAAGAGCTGAAAATAGTAATGGCTGCTACGGAAACGGAAAATTTGAACTTGTCGTTGAACCAGTTCCTGCTTTAATAAACGCAGAACAAAAAGTAATTTGCGAATCCGGACCAAATACAACTGTAGTTTTAGAATCCACTATTCCTTTATCTCAAATTAATGATTATACCTATTTATGGTCAAATAATGCTACAACGCCAACTATCACAGTTAACAAAGAAGGAAACTACACGCTCACGATCGAAAACAAATCCGGATGTACTTCAACTTCAGATCATCCTGTAAAACTATCCCGTGCTCCTATTGTAAATGACATAGAAATAAATGATTTTAATACTTTAAATCAAATCATTATTAACATACAAAATCCGAAAGACTATCAATATATGATTCATTTTCAAAATGGCACTTACAGCGAATTTCAAAATTCTGAAATCTTTGAAAATATTCCCGGAGGTTTTCACGAATTAATTGTTGAAAGTATTGATGGTTGTGGTCGAATAACAAAAAGTTTTGCTGTTCTAAATGCTCCAAAATTTTTCACACCAAACAATGATGGCTACAACGATTATTGGAATTTCATCGGCATAAACGATCCTATTTATAAAAATGCTCTTATTTACATTTATGACCGTTACGGAAAATTACTAAAACAATTATCTCCTTTTGACCAGGGATGGGACGGAACTTATATTAAAGAACCAATGCCTTCATCGGATTATTGGTTTACCATCAAGCTAGAAGATGGACGAGAAGCAAAAGGACATTTTAGCCTGAAAAGATAAAAGGAAAGAAATTCCAATTTAAAAAATCCAAATTCCAATACTTAACTAAGAAATTCCAAATATTAAATTCCAAATTCCAATATTCGTCATCAAAAGAATAAAAAAATCCCAAACTCCTTAATTGGAATTTGGGATTTTTATATTGAAATTTAAAATGTATTAGATTTTAAATCTTTTTCTGTCTGTTTCAGTTAAATAAATCTTTCTTAAACGAATAGATTTTGGAGTAACCTCTACATATTCATCTTTCTGAATATACTCTAAAGCTTCCTCTAATGAGAAAATAATCGGAGGGATAATTCTTGCTTTTTCATCATTTCCAGATGAACGAACGTTAGATTGTTTTTTCTCTTTAGTTACGTTTACACACATATCATCACCACGAGAGTTTTCTCCAATTACCTGACCTTCGTAAATTTCAGCATTTGGTTCAACAAAAAACTTACCACGATCTTGTAATTTATCGATAGAATAAGGAATAGCTTTTCCTTTTTCCATAGAGATCAATGATCCTTTGTTACGTCCTGAAATTTCTCCTTTGTAAGGCTCATATCCAATGAAACGGTGTGACATAATAGCCTCACCAGCAGTAGCTGTAAGTAATTGATTTCTTAAACCAATAATTCCACGAGATGGAATATTAAATTTAATAATCATACGCTCACCTTTAGTCTCCATACTCAACATTTCACCTTTACGAACTGTTACGAACTCAACTGCTCTACCTGAAAGATTTTCTGGTAAATCGATTGTTAATTCCTCAATTGGCTCACATTTTTTACCATCAATTTCTTTGATGATAACTTGTGGCTGACCAATTTGCAACTCATAACCTTCTCTTCTCATTGTTTCAATAAGAACAGATAAGTGAAGTACTCCACGGCCAAAAACCATGAATTTATCTGCAGAATCAGTTTCACCTAACTTCATAGCTAAGTTTTTCTCTAATTCTTTTGTCAATCTTTCTCTAATGTGACGAGAAGTTACAAATTTACCTTCTTTACCAAAGAAAGGTGAATCGTTAATTGTAAACAACATACTCATTGTAGGCTCATCAATAGCAATAGAAGCTAAACCTTCTGGGTTTTCGTTATCAGCAATAGTGTCACCAATTTCAAAACCTTCAATACCAACTACAGCACAAATATCACCAGCAATTACTTCCGTAACTTTTTTACGTCCAAGACCTTCAAAAGTGTGTAATTCTTTGATTCTTGATTTCGTTACAGCACCATCTCTTTTTACTAAAGATATTGGCATACCCTCTTTCAAAATACCTCTTTCTAAACGACCAATAGCGATACGTCCAGTAAAAGCAGAGAAATCAAGAGATGTAATTAACATTTGCGGAGTACCTTCTGATACTTTAGGAGCAGGAACATTAGCAATAACCATGTCTAATAAAGGCTCAATGTTTTCTGTTTGATTTTTCCAATCATCAGACATCCAATTGTTTTTAGCAGAACCGTAAACCGTTGGGAAATCTAATTGCTCCTCAGTAGCACCTAATTCAAACATTAAGTCGAAAACTTTTTCGTGAACTTCTTCAGGAGTACAGTTTTCTTTATCTACTTTGTTGATAACTACACAAGGTTTCAATCCTAGATCGATAGCTTTTTGTAGTACGAAACGCGTTTGTGGCATTGGACCTTCAAAAGCATCCACTAGCAAACATACACCATCGGCCATGTTTAGTACACGTTCAACTTCACCTCCAAAATCCGCGTGGCCAGGAGTGTCAATAATATTGATTTTTGTTCCTTTATATTGAACTGATACGTTCTTAGAAGTAATAGTAATACCTCTCTCTCGCTCTAAATCGTTATTATCAAGAATTAAATCACCTGTGTTTTCGTTGTCACGAAATAATTGACAGTGATACATAATTTTATCAACCAAAGTGGTTTTACCGTGATCGACGTGGGCAATAATTGCAATGTTTCTAATAGATTCCATCTGTGATTTTTAATGGGTGCAAAGGTACACTTTATTTTGATAAAAAAAACGTTTCTATGATAGTTTGCAAAGAGACAAGTAATTAGTACATTAAAACAGTATTAACTTAAGTGTTAATTGAACCTCTTCTATTGCACAATTTATAGTTAATTTAACTATATTTGAGTAATGAAAAGTAAAACTCTCTTAATTACTCTGGTCTATATTATCATATCGTTATTTATGGCAATAGTCTGTCATAAAATACTTACCACTTATTTTTCAGACGTAAAATATTTCTATGTTTTCTTCATTAAAGACATTTTTTTTATTTTAACTACAGCAGTATTTTTCAAGTACATAGTTTCAAAAAATGAAGTAAAAAACGAAACCGTTTTTGAAAAACTGAAAGAAACCAACGAAGAAATCAAAGAATCAAACGAAAAATATGATATTGTAGCAAAAGCAACAAGTGATACCATTTGGGACTGGAAAATTCAGGAAGACAACATAAACTGGAATAAAGGAATAGAAAGTGTTTTTGGCTACAATCCTGCCGATGTTGGAAAGACCTCAAAATGGTGGTTTGACAAAATTCACCCTGAAGACAGCATCAGAATGTCAATCAAATTATATTCTTTTATTGAGCAAAAAACCGAAAAATGGCAAGATCAATACCGTTTTAGATGTGCTGACGGAACTTACAAATATGTTTTAGACAGAGGTTTTTTATTAAAAGACGAAAACGGCAGAGCCATCAGAATGATTGGAGCTATTCAGGATATTACCAAACAAAAAGAAGAAGAACAGCGATTAAAACTTTTAGAAACTGTAATCACACAATCAAAAGATTCTATTTTAATTACCGAAGCTAATTCGCTTGACAGAAAAATTCCGAAGATTGTCTACGTAAATCCTGCTTTTTCGCATATGTCAGGTTATTTATCTCATGAAATAATAGGAAAATCTCCTAATATTTTCAAAGGCCCCAAATCAGACTCAGAAGAGTTAAAAAAATTATTACGAGCTATCAAAAACGAAGAAGAATGCTTAATTGAAACCATTAGCTATACCAAGAAAAAAGAAGAATTCTGGGTTCGCTTTTCAATGATTCCAATTTTTAACAATGAAGGAGAAATTTCGCATTGGATCTCCATACAGAGAGATATTACAGAAGAAAAGAAATTAGAAACAGAAAAGGAACATTTAATTCGAGAACTAACTCAAAACAACAAAGACTTAAAGCAATTCTCCTACATTACATCTCACAATTTACGCGCTCCTTTATCTAATCTGATAGGTCTTTTAAACCTTATAGAAGACATTCCAATCGAAAATCCGGAGCTTGAGGAAATACTTACCGGCTTTACCAAATCGACACATTTGCTAAACGAAACCATTAATGACCTGGTAAAAGTTATCATCATTAAAGACAATCCTTCGATGCAAAAAGAAGAGGTTTCACTAAAAGAAGTCTTCGAAAATGTTTTTAGTCAGCTATCTTTTCAAATTGAACTACACAAACCGATCATTAAACTTAAATTTGACAAAGTTCCATTATTAAACACAAACAAGGCATATATAGAAAGTATTTTACTTAATTTACTAACCAACTCAATAAAATACAAATCAGAAAACAGGAAGTTGAAAATTTCTATTACCGCAGAACAGATAGACAACAAATCAATATTAACTTTTAAGGATAATGGAATAGGAATTGACTTAGAAAGAAATCGCGACAAAGTTTTTGGATTATACCAGAGATTCCACAATTACCCTGACAGTAAAGGACTTGGATTATATCTTGTAAAATCACAAGTTGAAACCATGGGAGGAATAATCACTATTGAAAGCGAAGTCAACAAAGGAACTACTTTTACCATAACATTTAAAAACTAACAAATTATGCTTGAGCAGATCTTGTGCATCGACGACGATCCAATTACGTTAATGCTATGCAAAAAAGTAATTTCAAAATCGGAATTTTCGAATGAAATTATCACAGCTCAAAATGGAGAGGAAGCACTCCATCATTTTAATACTTTAAAATACACCAACGATAAAAATAAAATAAATAAAAAACCACAGCTTATTTTTCTGGACCTAAACATGCCTGTCATGGGAGGATGGGAATTTTTAGACCATTTCACTTCTACTGACTACGCCGAATTTAACTCCGTAAATGTTATTGTATTATCTTCTACAATTGACCCTGAAGATTTAGCCAAAGCAAAAAAATACCCCATAATAATTGATTTTCTCTCAAAACCAATCACACAGCAAATGCTGGAATATCTTAAAAAGAAAATAAATCTTTAGATTTAAATTAAATTCCAATATTAAAAATCCAAATCCCAAGCTTTTGTTTTAAAGTTGAGTTTAGAGTTTTTCATTGTAATATTTTAAGTTTGAAATTTAAAATATTGGCATTTCTCAATTAGGGATAAACAAAAAAAGTCCTCAAAAGAGGACTTTTTATATATCTATTAAATTGTAATTAATTACAATTTAGCAACATGTTTCGTTAATTTAGACTTCAAGTTAGAAGCTTTATTATCGTGAATGATGTTCTTTTTAGCTAATTTATCAATCATAGAGATTACAGTTGATAATTTTGCAGCAGCATCAGCTTTATCAGTAGCTATTCTTAATGCTTTGATAGCGTTACGAGTAGTCTTATGTTGATATCTGTTAAGAACTCTTCTTTTTTCGTTACTTCTGATTCTTTTTAATGCTGACTTATGATTTGCCATTTTGTTTTAATTTTAGATGTAATAATTATTATAAATACTAGTTAAATAAAGAAAAACCTCCCACAATTACAAAACAATCACTTTGGTTTTAACTAATAAAACAAGAACCGAGACACCAATTTTTGTTTTACAAAACTTATTTACAACTAATTTGTAGTCCGTAGGGGAATCGAACCCCTGTTACCAGGATGAAAACCTGGCGTCCTAACCCCTAGACGAACGGACCTTAATTCTCCTAGTTTGGAAACTTTACAATATGTAATATAACTTGTAGTCCGTGGGGGAATCGAACCCCCCTTACCAGGATGAAAACCTGGCGTCCTAACCGATAGACGAACGGACCGTGCTTCTCTAATGCGGATGCAAAGATACATCTATTTTTTAGTTGCACAATAGTTACGGCAAAAAAAATATATTTTTTTTAATATGCCTTAGCAAAAAGCACTCTTTTAGACGAAGGATTCCCAGTAAACACACAGACTCCCGCCTCTTCAACAGCATCCAGAGGAATACAACGAATTGTCGCTTTTGTCAAATCTTTTATCTTTTCTTCGGTCGCTGCAGTACCATCCCAATGAGCCGATACAAACCCTCCTTTTCCATCTAAAATTTCCTTAAACTCCTCAAAATTATTCACTTCCGTAATATGAGTATTTCGATAGTCCAACGCCTTCTTAAATAAGTCTTCCTGAATCTGCTCTAAAAGATCATTTATGTAATTTACAATTCCGTCTGCAGAAACCACTTCTTTTGTCAAAGTATCGCGTCTGGCTACTTCAAAAGTTCCATTTTCTAAATCTTTTGGCCCAACTGCAATTCTAACAGGAACACCTTTCAATTCCCATTCTGCAAATTTAAACCCTGGCTTTTGAGTAGTTCTGTCGTCATACTTAACAGAAATCTTCAGTTTTCTAAATTTAGCAATCAATTCAGTTACTGCAGCTGTAATTTCAGCTAATTGCTCATCTGTTTTATGAATCGGAACAATCACTACTTGTATTGGTGCCAAATTTGGAGGCAATACCAATCCCTGATCATCAGAGTGCGTCATGATCAGCGCTCCAATCAAACGAGTTGTAACCCCCCAAGAAGTTCCCCAAACATGCTCTTGCTTTCCATCAACATTTGCAAATTTCACATCAAAAGCTTTTGCAAAGTTTTGTCCCAAAAAGTGAGAAGTCCCTGCCTGCAAAGCTTTTCCATCCTGCATCAAAGCCTCTATACAATAGGTTTCATCTGCACCAGCAAAACGTTCCGTTTCAGTTTTAAACCCTTTAATAACAGGAATCGCTAAAAAGTTTTGCGCAAAATCAGCATAAATATTCATCATTTTTTCTGCTTCTTCTACCGCCTCTTCTTTTGTAGCATGCGCAGTGTGTCCTTCTTGCCATAAAAACTCCGCCGTTCTTAAAAACAAGCGTGTACGCATTTCCCAACGCACTACATTTGCCCATTGATTAATCAACAAAGGTAAATCTCTATAAGACTGCACCCAACGTTTATATGTAGACCAAATAATAGCCTCACTGGTCGGACGAACGATAAGCTCCTCCTCCAGTTTCGCATTAGGATCAACCATAAGCTTTCCTGGTTTATCAGGATCGTTTTTTAATCTATAATGTGTTACAATAGCACATTCTTTTGCAAATCCTTCTGCATTTTTTTCTTCCGCTTCAAACATGCTTTTTGGCACGAATAAAGGAAAGTATGCATTTTGATGGCCTGTTTCTTTAAACATTCGATCTAACTCCGCCTGCATTTTTTCCCAAATAGCATATCCGTAAGGTTTAATAACCATACATCCTCTAACTCCCGAGTTTTCAGCTAGATCTGCTTTTACAACCAGTTCATTATACCATTTTGAATAATCTTCTGATCTTGTAGTGAGGTTCTTACTCATATTGAATAGTTTGGCACAAATTTTGTTTTAATAATTTTAACTAAATAGTTTGACAAAACTAACTATTTTTGTAATGTGCAACAATAAAAAACACTACAGATATGAAAACTTCTACTTATCTCCGCCAAAACTCACGACATTTTTACGCAATTGGTTTACTGAGTTTTCTACTAGTATCGTGTGGTTCATACCAAAACTCTTCTTATCATGACAATGATGGAGTTTATGGCGGATCTTCAAACACGTATGCTCAAACAAATACCACAAGCACAAACAATCAATATAAAGATTATTTTAAATCGCTACAGAATGACGGCCAGCCAACTGAAATTTTCACCGACGTTGACAGTTATGGTAATTATGCCCAAAATGACAGCACTCAAACTGCCGCAACAGCATATCCAGCCTGGGGAAGCAGTAGCTCAGAAGTTTCTGTAAATGTTTATTCAGACCCAATGTGGTCATTTGGCATTGGATTCGGATGGGGCTATCCTTACTATGGTTACGGATGGGGTTATCCTTATTATGGATGGGGATACCCGGGATGGGGATATCCTGGCTGGGGTTACCCAGGTTGGGGATATCCAGGTTACGGATATGGTTATTACGGCAATTACTCCTATAATTACGGAAGAAGAGGATCTGCAGCATACTACGGTTCCAGAGGATATTCAACAAGAAGTTCATCTTACACCGGAAGAAATTATGCCGGAAGAAGTTATGCCGGAAGAAATGACTATTCTACCAATAGAAATAACTACACCAACAGAAGCAGTGCTAATTACTCAGATTATAGAAGAAGCTCTTCTGTAAACGGAAGAACTTACTCTAGTCCTACATTTACCAACAGAAGAAGCAGTGCTTCAGGTCAAAGCAATAGCTATGATTATTCAAACAGAAGATCAAGCAGCAGCCCAACAACAACCAATAGAAGTTATTACAACAACTCAAACAGCAGTTCTTCCAGAAGCTACTCTCCTAGCCCATCACGCTCAATGAATAGCAGTGGAGCAAGCATGAGATCATCTGGCGGAGGCGGAGGCGGAAGATCTTACGGAGGCGGAGGTGGAGGCGGAAGAAGATAATTCTTCCCCCTCAAATCGATAATCATTAAAAATTAACCAAAATGAAAAAAATATTCTTCCTACTTATAACAGGACTAACTGTTAGCGTCTCATATTCTCAGGAAGTATCTGATGCCATGAGATATGCACAAGATAACCTAACAGGAACTGCCCGATTCAGAGCAATGAGTGGTGCATTCGGAGCACTTGGAGGTGATTTATCTGCTATAACAGTTAATCCTGCAGGATCTGCTGTATTTTCTAACAATCAGATCGGAATTACTTTTAGCAATCAAAACATAAAAAATAATTCCAATTATTTTGGAACCAACACCTCTGATAAGGAAAATTCTTTTATACTAAATCAAGCTGGTGGTGTTTTTGTTTTTCATGACCATAACCCTAATAACAATTGGAAAAAAATTGCTATTGGAGCTACTTATGAAAACACAAACAACTTCAATAATGAAATCTTTTCAGCCGGAACTAATCCACGAAATTCAGTTGACAAATACTTTTTAGCATATGCTAATGGAATTCCTTTGGGTGATATCACAGGTATTCCATACAGAGACATGTTCTATGACGAACAACAAGCCTATTTTGGATATAAAGGATATATAATTAATCCCGTTAACCCAAATGACAGCAATAACACTCAATACACTTCGGCCGTTCCTGCTGGCGGTAACTATTATCAGGAAAATGATGTTTACACAAGTGGCTATAACAGTAAATTGAGTTTCAATATTTCTACCTCATTTAAAGACAGACTTTTTTTAGGAGCAAACCTAAATGCTCATATTACAGACTATAGAAGATCCAGTAGTTTCTACGAAGACAATAGCAATCCTTTAGAACCTGGAGAAACAATATCTAATCTTCGTTTTAATAATGATCTACATACTTATGGAAATGGGTTTTCTTTTCAATTAGGAGCAATCGTAAAAGCAACTGAAGCTTTGAGACTTGGCGTAACTTACGAATCTAATACATGGTATGAACTTTACGACGAAGTAGCACAAAGCTTATCAACAACCAGACAAGCAGACGGAGGACAATCAAAAAATGAATTTGTAAATCCAAACATTATAAATGTTTACGACTCTTATACCTTGCAAACTCCGGGAAAATTTACTTTTAGTGGCGCTTATGTATTTGGAAAATCAGGACTTATTAGTGTTGACTATGCAATCAAAGATTACGGAAGCACAAAATACAAACCAACAAACGATCCTGGCTTTAAAGGATTAAATAACGACATGAGCAACCAATTGACAACAAATGGCGAACTAAGAATTGGTGCTGAATACAAAATTGACAGATTAAGCCTTCGAGGAGGATACCGTTTTGAAGGAAGCCCATATAAAAACAAAACCACAATTGGCGACCTAAATAGTTATTCTGCAGGTTTAGGATATAGTTTTGGAGCAACTAAAATAGATTTAGCTTACTCTTATTTGGAAAGAAAAACCAATCAGGGATTTTTTGAAAGAGGGTTCACTGATGGTGCTAACATCCAATCAAAACTAAACAATGTAACAATGACTTTATTATTTGAATTGTAATTAGAAATAAAAATAGATTCATCAAGATTTCCGTCAGACCTTACTGACGGATTTTTTTATTTAGCAAAAACCACATCATTGCAAAAATGTTTTTTAAATTCAAAAATCACAAAAAACATAGCATACAAAGGAAATAGCAATACAAAAAACACCTAAAAGAAACCTAAATAAGCGGTGTTTGAATAAAAAAGTGTAATTTTGCACTCCAATTTATAAAAGTATGAGAACCAAGTCTTTAAAAAAGAACAAAATTAACGTCATCACTCTTGGGTGTTCGAAAAATGTATATGACAGTGAAGTCCTTATGGGGCAGCTGCGTGCTAATGGAAAAGAAGTTGAACATGAAGCGCCTGCAGAAAAAGAAGGAAACATTATCGTAATAAACACTTGTGGCTTTATTGACAACGCAAAAGCGGAGTCTGTAAACATGATTTTGGAATATGCTGATAAAAAAGACAAAGGTCTTGTTGATAAAGTTTTTGTAACAGGATGTTTATCTGAGCGTTACAGACCAGATTTAGAAAAAGAAATTCCGAATGTAGATCAATATTTTGGGACAACAGAATTACCTCAACTATTAAAAGCATTAGGAGCAGATTATAAACACGAACTTTTAGGAGAACGTTTAACTACAACTCCAAAAAACTACGCTTATCTTAAAATTGCCGAAGGTTGTGACCGACCTTGTAGTTTTTGTGCAATTCCTTTAATGAGAGGCTCTCACGTTTCTCAGCCAATTGAAAAACTGGTAAAAGAAGCACAAGGCTTAGCTAAAAATGGCGTAAAAGAATTAATCTTAATTGCTCAGGATTTAACTTATTATGGTCTTGACATTTACAAAAAGAGAAATCTTGCTGAACTTTTAGAAGAATTGGCAAAAGTTGAAGGTATAGAATGGATTCGCTTGCATTATGCTTATCCAACTGGTTTTCCAATGGACGTTTTAGAATTGATGAAACGCGAACCTAAAATTTGTAATTATATTGATATTCCACTACAACATATTTCAGATTCTATCTTAAAATCAATGCGCAGAGGAACAACTCAGGCAAAGACCACACAATTATTAAAAGATTTTCGCGCTGCTGTTCCGGGAATGGCAATACGAACTACATTAATTGTTGGATATCCAGGGGAAACACAAGAAGATTTTGAAATACTGAAAGATTTTGTTCAGGAAATGAAATTTGACAGAATGGGATGTTTTGCGTATTCTCATGAAGAAAACACTCACGCTTACTTATTAGAAGATAATGTTCCGGATGATGTTAAGCAAGCCAGAGCAAATGAAATCATGGAACTGCAATCGCAAATTTCATGGGATTTAAATCAGGAAAAAATTGGACATGTTTACAAATGTATCATTGACAGAAAAGAAGGTGCTCATTTTGTAGGCAGAACAGAATTTGACAGCCCTGATGTTGATAACGAAGTTTTGATTGATGCTTCTAAACATTACGTTAAAACAGGCGAATTTGTTAATATCAAGATAATTGAGGCTACAGAATTTGATTTATACGGAGAACCTGCTTAAATTTACCCTAAACAATTGTTAACTTAAGACATCATACTTTTATGAAACCTACTCAATCTTTATTTCTTTTGGTTTTTACCATATTCTGTTTCAATTCTGTTTCGGCACAATACGGAAACGGATATAACAATGGTTATGGTGGCGGATATGGCAATGGCTACGGAAGAGGTGGCGGTATGGACAGAAGTATGGTTCCCGGTCAACAACCTCAAGGATCTCAAAGCAAGCCTAAAGAAACTCCTGTTGAAGAAACAGCCGGAATGATTGTGGAACAAATGAAACCTGCTGTAAATCTTGATGAACTTCAGGCTATTGCAATTACAAATGTTTTAGCTGACAGTTTAAGAGAACAAGGCATTCTATTGAAAAATGAAAGTAGTAGTCAGGATCAGAAAATTGAGCAAATTAAAGCACTAAGAGAAAGCACTACAAAAAAGATAACTGCCTTTTTGAATCCTGATCAGGTAGAAAAATACACGAATTTCATGGCTGATTTAAAAGAAATCAAAAAGCCTAAGTCAAAAAAGAAAAAAGATTCTAAAGAAAATAAAGAAGAAACAAAACAAGAAACTGCAGCACCGAAAGAATAATTGTTTTTAATTCCATCTTTAAATATAAAAATCATGGCAAAAAGACTTTTTAGTTATTTGACTTTAGCAATTATTATAACTTCTTGCTCAACAAATCCATACAAAAGCACTGAAAAAGCTTACGATCAACAGCTTAAAACATTAGAAAATCAAATTACTAGCAAAGATCCGCAACCTATTCCTGCTATTAGCCCCGTAGTTATTGATACAACTTATGCTCAACAACTTGGGATTGTAAAAGACACACTATCTAAAACAGGTTCAACTCTTTTACTTAATGGTATAAATACAGAATGGATTGGAACTGTTAATTTCAACCTGAGAAAACCCAGCTTTATTATTATTCATCATACAGCCCAGGATTCTCTAAAGCAAACTATAAATACATTTACAAAAACCAAAACACAGGTTAGTGCACACTATATAATTTCTGAAAACGGAAAAGTGGTTCAGATGTTAAACGATTATTTAAGAGCCTGGCACGCGGGAGCATCTACCTGGGGAAAAAATACAGATATTAATTCCAGCTCAATAGGTATTGAACTTGACAATAACGGTTTCAAACCTTTTACTGAGACACAAATAAGCAGTTTAGTTGCTCTTTTGACAAAGTTGAAAAAAGATTACAACATTCCAACTCAAAATATACTAGGTCATTCTGATATTGCTCCCGGAAGAAAACAAGATCCAAGTGCTTTGTTTCCATGGAAAACTTTAGCTGAAAAAGGATTTGGAATCTGGCCGGATGAAGTTTTAGAAGAAGCTCCCTTTGATTTTAAAATTGAGCCCGCTTTAAGAATTATTGGTTATAACACCAAAAATCTTTCGGCAGCGATTCAAGCTTTCAAATTGCATTATATTCAAACTGACGTAACTTCAGTTTTAGATAGAAAAACAATAGATACTATTTATTCCATTTATAAAAAACAAGTTCAATAAATAAAGATCCGTTTTAAAATACACAACGCATTTCTAAAATTTAGAAATGCGTTTTTTTATTCAAATTATAATCAAACACAACTGACAGTTTATCATTTACATAAACAAAAAGGCGCACTGTGTTGCGTCTGTAAAAAACGTACAGTACCCTAAATACACTCATAACTCATAACTCATAACTCAAAATTCATAATTCATAACTTAAAACTTTCATAAAGTAAAAAAGCTGCCAAAACATAAGTATGTTTCGACAGCTCCAAAAAAAAAAAAAATATCAATCTTTATCTCTAGAAAGAGTATGTTGTAGCAATTAAGGCATAGAACGAACCTCCTGTTGGCAATGCATCTTTGTCTAAAAAGATATCTTCAGATGCCGCATCATATCTTAATTCTGGTATTATAGTCAATTTTCCAACTTTATAATTTAAAGAAACAGTATTGGCAAAAACATTAGAACCTGTTAACGTCCCTAAACTCGGAGCAGCATCTTTGGCATCAAAATATTCCATTCTGTAAGCCAGTAAGAGTGATGGATTAAATGTATAGTTTGCATATCCAACCAATGAAAACCAGTCCCCATCTAAAGCGCTATCAAAATCATTCTTAGTTTTTGCATAAGTTGCATTAAAACCTAAAGCAAATGAATCATTCAGCGTTTTTGATGCCACAAGATCTATCTGTGTTTTATTTTCATCTGAAGCCGGGTTGCTACTTCCTGATGTAAAATTCAAATAAGCACTTCCTGTATCACCAATATATCCGACTTGCCCAATGTATGTTTTTTGGCTTGATCCGGCATCCATCGCTGATTTAAAGTCTGTTGGATTGGTTATACCAAACATCGCTGTAAATTTTCCCGAAGTATACTGTGCTTTTACTCCTGTATTAAAAAATGGCCCGTAAGAGAAAGCATAAGACATACTATAGTTTTTATTATCTACAGCATCTAAAACTTCATATCCTATATGTGTTCCAAAACTACCGGCAACTACTTTGAATTTATCCGTTATCTGATACGTAAAAAATAATTGTTTAATTAAAAATTTAGCATCTATATCTTTATCTGTTGTTTCATTATATGAAAACTCACCTGCTCTCTTTCCGAATCCTAAATCTACAAAAACAGAAGCTTTTCCAAAAGTATGCCCCGCCTCTACAGAAGCCATTCCTAATTCAAATGAATCCTGAGAGTTGGTAAAGCTCGTTAATCCATTCATTTGTTTAGAAAAATCATATTTATAATAAGCATCTGCTGATCCGCCCCAGGTTGTTGCCGGAGAAGTTGACGTTTCACTATCTTCTTGGGCAAAAGCAAAAGAACTCGTTAACATTACGGCTAAAATGTGTAATACTTTTTTCATGTGTAAAATTGGTTTTTGGTTATTATTTGATTTTGGTTAGTTAATCTTTATATATCTTCAATAAATAGCAAAATGTTACTTCTAAAACCTGTAATCTCTCCCTAAAACCTCTTCATTTTCATTAGCGAATTTATTAACTTTTGTATGAGTAGAATCATTGAAAAGTACTTTTTTGGCATTTTCAATGCAGAATTATGGATTACAAAAATTAAAGCATCAATAATCCTTATTTGACATTAATAGCGAATCATTTTTAAAAATTTAACAACATAAAAAAATCATTTAAAACCAAAAAACACATTAAAAAACAATTTCACACTTTAAAAAAACATAATCAAGCCACAAAAAACAACTTTATAATGATAATACCCCTAAAAAATTTAGGGGTTTGTTTAAAAATAATAAAAACAACCAAAAAACAACATTTGCTAAACAGGCAGATATAAAACAATTTTAGAATTGTAAAAATTCCTACAAAAAAAACCCATCATAAGCGAACACTCTATAACTTTTAAATTTCAATTGTAGTCATTCAGTTTTAGCATCATTCATAAAAAAAGCCTGTACATATTCTGAACAGGCTTTATCGCAAAAAACTATTTATTCACGATTCTTTTACATTAACGTTTCTTAAAAACTCGCCGACTTTAATTCCTGATTCTTTCCAATCATTATCCTTCCATTTTCTTTCCTGGAGAAAAGTAAAAAAATCCAAGCCGAGATCTTTTCGGATGGTATAAATACTCATAAAGTGTTTGTAGATTATAAAAAAGAATTCAGGTCTTGATTCTGTAACAAAATTAAAATACTGTTTAGCTAGTTGCGGTGAATTAACAATGATTATAAAAAAATGGAGAACAAGTTGTTCTCCATTTTTTATCATTTCATATGTCAAAAATTACATTTTACGACAGTATTTTTTCAATTGCATTCAATTCATCATGCGAAAATTCAGTATTTTGCAGACAATCAATATTATTACATAATTGTTTTACAGAACTTGCACCAATTAAAACCGATGTAATTCGTTTGTCTTTTTGCAGCCAGGCCAAAGCCATTTGTGCTAAAGACTGATTTCTATTCTGAGCAATTTCATTTAATTGAATTAATTTTTGAATTCTCTCGTGCGTCACCTCATCTTCTTTCAAATGCCCGTTTGGATTATGCGCTCTGGAATTTTCCGGAATTCCGTTTAAATATTTGTCCGTTAAAAGCCCTTGTGCCAAAGGAGAAAATGCAATACAACCCACTCCTTTTTCCTCTAAAACATCCAAAAGTCCGTTTTCTACCCAACGTTCCAACATCGAATATTTTGCCTGATGAATCAAACAAGGCGTTCCTAATTGTTTTAGAACATCAACCGCAACTCGAGTCTGCTCTGCCGAGTAATTACTGATTCCGACATATAATGCTTTTCCGCTTCTAACAGCGTGGTCTAAAGCCATCATGGTTTCTTCGATCGGCGTTTCAGGATCCGGACGATGCGAATAAAAAATATCAACATAATCAACACTCATTCGCTTCAGACTTTGATCTAAACTTGAAAGCAAATATTTTCTGGAACCCCAATCACCATAAGGCCCATTCCACATGGTATAACCCGCTTTTGTAGAAATTACAATTTCATCACGCAGATTTCCCTGAAAATTATGCCATAATATTTTACCAAAATTCTCTTCGGCAGAACCTGGAACCGGTCCATAATTATTAGCTAAATCAAAATGTGTGATTCCTTTATCAAAAGCTTCTATGGCAATACTTTCGGCATTTTCAAAATTATCTACTGAACCGAAATTATGCCACAATCCTAAGGAAATCTCCGGAAGCAATAAACCGCTTTTTCCGCATCTGTTGTATTTCATTATTTTAATTTAAAAGTTGGAGTTTTAATAGATTTTAAAGGTAGAAAAAACTAATCAATTATAAAGTTGTGTTTTTATAATCTCCCAAAGTTGCGGAGTAGCAAAGTTTTTTTTTCAAACAGGTAAAATACAAATCGCCACGAATTCACGAATTTTAAAACAATTAATTCGTGAATTCGTGGCGAAAAAACTTTGCAACTTTGTCCCTTTGCATCTTTGCGACTTTGCGATTTTGCAGGATTCATTTACGACACAAGGCTTCAACTTCGAACAGTCAAACAAAATCAAACAAAAATCTGTATTAATCCTAAAAATCAGCAAAATCTGCAAGCAAAATCTACTCCGTGATAAAACAAGAAGCAGGCAAACCCGCCTTATTAAACAAACCAGACTGTATTGTATTTCCCCAAGCAAATCTCACCTTTACAGGATTTGCCACTTTTTTAGAAATCAAAATGACTTGATTATTTTTTATTGAAGCTTCGGCAGGAAAGAAATTTCCATCGGCTCCAGCCAATTCAAATTGATTTGAAGATTTATTTGCAAAATGCAATCCGTCAGCATAATCAAATGAAACAACAACTTTATTTTCTTCTGTTTTAAAGTCTTTGTAAAGTGGTCCGTTTACCAGATTAGAATTAGTTTTATAAGTATCGGCTAAGGCCAGATTAGCCAAACGAATTCCGACCGATTTTTTATTTTTTGGATGAATATCAATAGTATCTGAAATATCTGAAGTCAAAACCATTCCGATTTTTGAGATTTCATTTAAAAGTTTTCGTTGCGAATTTCGAATGATTACATTCCAAAAATTATTACTTCCTGTTTTATAAGGTGCAATCTGAACATAATAAAACGGAAAATTATCTTTCCATTCTTTTCTCCAGGAAGCTATTAATGCCCCAAAAGTCTTATCATAAGCCAAAGAACTTACATTCGATTCACCCTGATACCAAAGTGTTCCGGCAATTTTATATCCAACAATTGGATAAATCATAGCATTATAAGCCCGTCCTGGCCGTCTTGGGTCATATTCTTGCTCATTTAGTTTTTTAGCATTGTCTAATAAAAGAGGATCATTGTTTACGACTTCTTCCGGCATCCAGATTTCTGCAGGAGTTCCGCCCCAATTCGAAGAAATCAATCCAATCGGAACATTTTTTAAATCTTCGCGCAGGCGTTTGGCAAAGAAATAACCAATCGCACTAAAGTATTTCATGGTCTCTGGTGTCGATTCTGTCCAATTTCCAAGTACATTATTCTGCGGACTTGTTGCAGTTAATTTTGGAACGGTAAAAAAACGAATATTCGGGTTTGTCGCATTCTTCATTTCTTCCTCGCCATTGTCAATTCCCCAACTTGCAGACATTTCCATATTGGATTGTCCGGAACAAAGCCAGACTTCACCAATCAAAATGTTTTTTAAAACCACCTCGTTATACCCTTTTATAGAAATTGTAAAAGGTCCGCCCGCTTCCGGAGTTTTTATTATAATTTCCCACTTTGCCTGATTATTGGCAACAGTTATATACTCCTGATTATTCCAGCCTGAGACCAATTTAATTTCTTCTTCCGGATTTGCCCAACCCCAGATTTTCACTTCTGAATTGCGTTGCAAAACTATATTGTCACTAAAAATATTCGGAAGGGAAACGTTTGCCATCATGGTATTAGAAATCAATAAAAAGAGAACAAACTTAAAAATATTATTTCTCATCTAACACCCTTTTTAAAATTGGTTCATATTCATCTGCCAGAACTTCATGATCTATGACGACCGATTATCAGCATCAAAAGCAGCTTTAATTTTGTTCAGACAATCTTCAAAAACAATTGCTCACGAAAATCCTGAACTGCAAGCATTATAACTTTTTCTTAAACTAAATCTATTCTTACCCTACTTTGAAAGACATTCTTTTGATATTCAAAAACAACGACCTATCTTTAGCGATTCAATCTTTTTTACCTGCAAAAAATGAAATCGAGTTTTTCCATAGCTTTTCTGTCTGTTATTTTATTTTCTTCTTTTAATCTGAAAACAGAAAAGAAACCGATCATTTGTTCCTCTCAAAAAACACAAACAGAAATCAACCGCGATTCGATTATTAATTACGCTAAAAAATATTTGGGAACACCTTACTTATATGGCAGCAGCAACCCCAAAAAAGGTTTTGACTGTTCAGGCTTTGTGGGTTATGTTTTCAGTAATTCCGGGTTAACATTACCAAGAAGCTCAAGTGGCTATAAAAATATAAGCAAAGCTTTAAAACCAGAGGAGTTTAAAATTGGAGATGTTTTAGTTTTCTATGGATATAAAAACAGAAACGTTGTAGGACATGTTGGCATTATCTGCGAAGCCAACGGAATGCAGTCTAAATTTATTCATGCTTCATCCGGAAAAGCTCAACAAGTAACCATAACAGCACTTGATACAGAACATTATACTAAACGTTTTTATAAGTGTATTGATGTCTTGTCAAATTAGTTCTTTTGCCACAAATTACACTAATTTCCACGAATTAAATTTTATGAGTATTTCAAATAAAAAATTAGTAAAAATTAGTGTAATTTATGGCAAACTTAAATCATTCTTCTGTTAAGAGTTTAATCAGACTTTCATCTCTTCCATAGATATCTTTGTAGAAATTTAACTGTCCTTCGCGGTCAACCCAGGCAGTAAAATAACCAATATAAACGGGAACTTTTTTCTTTAAAGTATACCAGCTTTCTTTTCCGGCGTGCATTGCTTTATCAATTCTGGCAGGAGTCCAGCTTGGATCTGGTTTTAATAATTCGATTGCCAGTTCACGTGGTTTTGCTACACGCACACAGCCGTGACTAAAAGCTCTGTTTTCTCTTTCGAACAAACTTTTTGAAGGCGTATCATGCAAATAGATATTACTTGAGTTTGGAAACAAAAACTTAACTAATCCCAAAGAATTATTTTTCCCCGGAAGCTGACGTACAGCTCCATTATTCCATTCCAGATTCCTCTGTGCTAAATAGTTTTTATTCTTAGCCATTCCGGGCTTAATCTCTTTGTTTATAATACTTGTGGGAACATTCCAATACGGGCTAAAAACAATATTATTCATCATTCCACTAAAAATAACGGTTTTGGTCATTGCTTTTCCAACCACAACAGCCGATGTAAAAGCAATTTTTCCATCTTCGATTAAATACAATTTAAATTCCGGAATATTAACTTCAATATATTTTTGACCTTTTTCAAGTTCGGGATCAATCCATCTACAACGTTCCATATTAACGATAATGGTTTTGATTCTCTCTGAAACCGGAATATTCAAATCATCAATATGTTCTAATAAAATAGTGTTTTTTGGTGTATATCCATGACGTACCTCATAATTCTTCATCGATTTCATTAAAACAGAATCGCAAATGGCACTCTTGCTATCTTCTTTAAGATTTCCGGTTATAAAAAGTCTCTCTCTAATCTGAGCAACAACCTGTGATGAATCACCTAATTTTAAACTTTTATAAGTATCTCCAATTTCAATTGTTTTCCACCCTCCTCTTTTTTCAATTTCTCTGTATTTTTTCAAAACATCTCTCAGTTTGTAGTACTGACTAAACATTTTGCTTTTATGATCGTCACTTATTGTCGATTTCTTAAAAATAGAATCGGTCAGAACCTGATAATTAAGTTTTTTGCGAGGCAAAAGCCACTCCAGAGATTTGGTAGTTTTCTCGTCAAAACCTGCATAAACTTTATCTGCATAATAAAAAAACAGATTAGAAATTATTAAGTCTGTATCTTCTTTTGATAACTTATTATCTGTATTACTTTCAAATACAATATTTAGTTCTTTATAAGGGAAATTGGCTTTTAATCCTTCTTCATCCAAACCTTTATATTTATTAAACAAAGTATGTGCAAATTCATCCACACCTTTATTGTCCTGCCATAACTGAGTCGATTTATTTTTTTTGTATAATGCCAAAACTTCATCCTGAAATTTTGCCAATTTTGGGTACGCCGTATAAAATGCAGTAATTTTCGTGCTGTCTATTGTAAGTTTAAGTTCCGGTATTTCGGCTTTTACTTTAGTCTTATTCTCTTCTTTTTTATCGGTTTTAGAGTTACATGAAACTACTGCTAAAAGAAGTATTATGGCAGCAAATGGACACCAGATTTTCATAATAATATTTTTAATAAAAATAGGAAAGTTTTGCTTAAAAAAAATTAATTCTAAAAATAAAAGCTGAAAAAACGGAGCAAAAAAAAGCTCCAAATATATTACCTATTTGGAGCTTCCACGATATAACCAACCTATTAAAATTCTTTTAGATAACCGTTCCTTTTAAAGTAAGTACTTTTGGAGCAGTTTCGGCACTTGTTGTAACAGTTACAGTTTTTGTAAAAGCACCTTTGTTTGCTGCATTATAAGTTGCAGTAACTTTTGCTGATTTCCCTGGTAAAATTGGTTCTTTTGTATAATCTGTAGCTGTACAACCACAAGACCCCTGAACGTTTGTAATAACCACAGCTGTTTTTCCTGTGTTTTTAAATTCATAAACAATTGCTTTTGGAGTTCCCTGAGGAATTTGTCCTACATCAATTGTTTCTGCTTTCCAGACAATTGCAGAAGCAGTAGTTTCTACAGTTTTATTTTCTGAAGCTAAAGACTGAACCGGAGCAATTGCAGAAAAAGACATTAGGCCTAAAGCCAAAGCTAACATCGAAATTTTGATCATTTTCATAATGGATATATTTAAAATGGTTTATAGTTCAATTTGATATTTCAAAAGTAATTCAGACAGAATCAAATCGCTGTTAACCAGTTTCAAATCTTTGTTAATGACTTGTTAATCGCTTATTTTAGCCTTAAAAATGATTAATATTACACTTTTAAAATGCCTTTTTCTTGAAAATTAACAGACTTAACAGTATCATCCTCCTCGGATTAATTGCCATTATAAGCATTTTGGTAGCGCAATTGCTTTGGACAAAAGAAGCTTTTACATTAGAACAAAAAAAACTGAGCCAGAAAGCCCACATCGCACTGCTTGAAGTTGCCAGAAAATTATATGAAGGAAAAGATCACGAGCCATCGTGTCAAAATCCTGTTCGAAAAGTTTCTAACGATTATTATATTGTAAACATCGACAATGAGTTTGAACCCGATATTTTAGAATTTTATTTAAGATCAGAATTCAAAAAAATGAATATTACAACTGATTTTGAATATGCGATGTACAATTGCCAAAGCGATGAAATGGTGTATGGAAATTATATTTCTTTGTCTCAAAAAGCAAAAGCAAAAAAGACAGTTACTTTTCCTAAACATAAAAATCTTGTTTACTACTTTGCCGTTCGTTTTCCAAATGAAACGACTTACTTATTCAGTTCAATGCGTTTTTGGTTTGTGCTTTCGACTGCTTTAATTTTGATTTTATTAATTTATGTGTATTCGATTTTTAAACTTTTACAGCAAAAAAAATACTCTGAATTGCAACGGGATTTTATCAATAATATGACGCATGAGTTTAAAACACCTTTATCTTCAATTTTAATTGCATCAAAATACTTAATAGAACAAAATCCAATTAAGGAAGATAAAAAACTGCATACTTATACTGATATTATAATCAATCAGAGCAATAAACTGAATAATCATATTGAGAAGATTTTGAATATTGCCAAATCAGATTATGCTCCTTTGGAATTAAAAAAAGAAACTGTTTTAATTGTTCCGATTATTGAAGAAACGATTCAAAACATTCAATTAAAATATCCGGATGCTTTTATAAATATTGAAACCGATTCCGATCAATATCAAATTGAGACCGACTCTTTTCATTTTGCCAATCTAGTTTATAATCTACTCGATAACGCTGTAAAGTATAGTGTAGAAAAGCCAGAAATCATTATTCACATTACAACCACAAATCAGGTTTTAAAACTGGCCTTTAAAGATAATGGTATTGGAATTTCTTCTAAAAATATTTCGTTTATCTTTGATAAGTTTTACAGAGCCCAGAACGAGAAAAGTAATGAAGTAAATGGTTTTGGACTTGGTTTGTATTATGTAAAAGAAATTTGCACCCTTCAAAACTGGAAAATAAAAGCTGAAAACAATACTGAAAGCGGCATTACCGTAACATTGTCAATTCCTTACAAAAAATGAAACAATTCAAAATACTTTATACCGAAGATGATGAAACTTTAGCTTTTTTGACTAAAGATAATCTGGAACAAAACAATTATGAGGTAATACATTGTTGTGACGGAAAATTGGGTTTAGAAGTCTTTAAAAAAGAAAGTTTTGACATTTGCATCCTGGATATTATGATGCCAAAAATGGACGGTTTTGAATTGGCCTCAGAAATTAGAAAACTTGATACCGACATTCCAATCATTTTCCTTTCGGCAAAGACATTAAAAGAAGACCGTATTAAAGGTTTACGCTTAGGTGCCGATGATTATTTGGTGAAACCTTTTAGCATTGAAGAGTTGATGCTGAAGATTGAGGTTTTCCTGAAACGTTCTCATAAAAATAATAAAGTCGAAAAATCAGTGTATGAAATTGGCAAATATCAATTTGATACTAAAAATTTTATTCTTTTTAATACTGACGAAAAAATTGGATTAACCCAGCGTGAAGCTGAATTACTGAAACTTTTCCTTGACAATAAAAATTTAGTTTTAAAAAGAGAACAAATCTTAACTGCACTTTGGGGAACTGATGACTATTTTATGGGGAGGAGTTTAGATGTATTTATTTCGCGTCTTCGCAAGATTCTAACACATGAAAAGGGTATTTCTATTGAAAACTTACATGGGATTGGGTTTCGATTTTCTATTGAATAACAACACCATATTTTCTGACGCAACTGAAATCTTAAATATTAACAATTCTGTTAAAAATAAAGAAAAATGTGTAAATGCATTTTAGAAAATCTTTGTATTTTTAAGTTCTAATTTTGTCAGATATGAAAATACATCATTTGCGAAATGCTACCTTAGTAATTGAAACAGATCAGCATGTAATTTTAGTTGATCCGATGTTAGGAAAGAGAAAAACAATTTCGCCTTTTACAATCTTTCGTTACAAACCTAAAAGAAATCCGCTTGTAGCTTTACCCAAAAACAGTAGAGAAATTTTGAGTAAAGTAACGCACTGCTTAATTACACATTTACATCCGGATCATATTGATAAAGCGGGAGAAGTTTTTTTAAGACGAAAAAGCATCGCTGTTATTTGCAGTATAAAAGATGAAAAAGAACTTTCGAAAAGAGGTTTAAATATTGTTCAGACTCTTAATTATTGGGAGCCACAGCCTTTTCTTGACGGGAAAATTATTGGAATTCCTGCTCTTCATGGTTATGGATTCATTGCTAAACTTATGGGAAATGTAATGGGGTTTTATATTGAACTTGCCAATGAAAAATCTATTTACATAAGTTCTGATACTATATTTACTGATGATGTACAAAAAGCATTAATTGAACTCAAACCAGATATTGCGACCGTTGCCTGTGGCACAGCAAGATTAGATTTTGGACAACCCTTGTTAATGCGAATGAATGATATTTTGAAATTTACTGCACTTGCTCCGGGAAAGGTTTTTGCCAATCATCTTGAAGCTTTAAACCATTGTCCGACCACTCGGGAAGAATTAAAAAAGGCTCTTTTAGAAAATGATCTTTTATCTAAAACTGCTATTCCAAATGATGGATCTGCAGTTGAATATTAGTTTACAAAACCAATAGTCCAAATTCGCGCAACGTATTTACAGGTTTTGAATACCAAAACAATTCAAAATCTTCCAGTGAAGCCCGACTTTCGAAATCATTTTTGACTTCCTGAAAAGTGTAATTTTTCACACCCGAAACCGAAATATTTGTCAAAATAGATTGTAGCCATTCCCCCTCGTCCTTGCTGGTTTGAATGGTAAAACTTTCTTTTTTATCATGAAAAGTCAACGACATCATTTCCCAACTTCTGCCTTTTTTGGATTTTGTAAAAATATCTATTGACGGTTTTCCGCCAAGCCAGACTACTTTTGCATTTGGCTTTGTGTTGAAATCATTTTGCTCTTCTAAAGCATTAAAAATAAAATCAGGATGGATTTTTGTTTTTGGAATTTTAAAATCAAACCAATCTTGCAATTCGTAATCAAAACAGATGCCGTGCATGAAATTGAAAAGTGATTTTTTTAATCCAAAACTGAATTTATCGTGATTGATCCCTGTTGAATCGGTATATTCAATATCGTTATTGGCAAAAGTTCCAATAGCTTCTGTTTTTTTTGTTACCCCAAATTGTTCCGGATACAGTCCAACCGGACTATGAGCAGTTAACGCAAATTGATGCCAAAAACCAGATTGTAAAACTCCGGCCTCAAACAATTGACGAACCATTTCGAGACTGTCTATTGTTTCCTGAATCGTTTGTGTTGGATATCCGTACATTAAATACGCATGTACCATCACTCCTGCTTCGGTAAAATTTCGGGTCACTTTTGCAACTTGTTCGACTGTAACACCTTTGTCTATTAATTTCAATAATCGGTCTGAAGCTACCTCTAAACCACCGGAAACTGCAATACAGCCGGAAGCTTTTAGCAATAAACATAAATCTTTAGAAAAGCTTTTTTCAAATCGAATGTTAGTCCACCAGGTTACTGCCAGTTTTCGCTTTAAAATTTCAAGTGCCAAAGCACGCATTAAAGCCGGTGGCGCAGCTTCATCTACAAAGTGAAATCCGTTTTGACCTGTCTTCTCTATTAATTCTTCGATTCGGTCACAAAGCAAACTTGCTGCAACGGGTTCGTAAACTTTGATATAATCTAATGAAATATCACAGAAAGTACATTTCCCCCAATAACAACCGTGTGCCATGGTAAGTTTATTCCAACGTCCGTCACTCCACATTCTATGCATTGGATTTACAATTTCGATAACCGAAATATATTTATCCAAAGGCAAATCTGAATAATCCGGTGTTCCAACATAAGCTTGTTTGTAATCGTGCTTTAGGGAATTATTCTTGTAAATAACTTCTCCATTTTCTAATAAAAATGTTCTTTTATAGGAATCAGAACTTGGATTTTCTAAATTGAAAATTAATTCCTCAATTGGAACTTCGCCATCATCTAAAGTTATAAAATCGAAGAATTCAAAAACACGTTTATCCGAAAGTGAGCGCAATTCTGTATTTGGGAAACCACCACCCATTGAAATTTTAATTTCGGGATGATTTTCTTTTACCCATTGTGCACATCGAAAGGCACTATATAAATTCCCGGGAAAAGGGACAGAAATCAAAAACAAAGTAGGCTTTACAACTTCTATTTTAGCCTTTAAAAGCGAAATTAAAATTGAATCAATGTAAGTTGGCTCTTGTTGTAAAGCTTCGTACAATTCATCAAAAGAATTGGCACTTCGTCCCAAACGTTCAGCATATCGGCTGAAACCAAAATTTTCATCGACGCATTCTACAATAAAATCCGAAATATCTTCGAGATATAAAGTAGCCAAATGTTTTGCTTTGTCCTGCGTTCCCATTGTACCAAATGCCCAGTCAAGTTCTTCAAGCTGCGCAAAACGGGAAGCTTCGGGCAGAAAATCCTCCTGACAAATCTGCAAGGCCAAAGTTGGATTTTTCCCTTGCAAAAACTGAATTACGGGATCAATCGTTTTGGTGTATTCGTCTTGAAGAGCAAAAATACGTTTTGAATTATCTGAAATCGTATTTCCAACAACATCAAACCTGAAACTTGAAACCTGAAACAACTCTAAAAGCCCTTTTTTAGAAAACAATTCCAGAATCACATCAATACCCAAATCTGCCTGAACAGATTCTATATTCTTTGTATTCAAAAAACCTTTTATATACGCCGTTGCCGGATACGGAGTATTCAGTTGTGTAAATGGAGGCGTAATTACAAAAAGCTTCGTTTTCAAAGGGAATTATTTTTTTTGCAAAAATACGAGATATTTGTAGACTTTTATGGGAAAGATTTTATAACTGCACGTTTTGATTTTTTGATTTTGCTTTGTAGATATTTAATTACATTTGTTGCTATCCAAAACAAACCTATGAAACGCAAATTACTTTTAGTTTTTTTGTTTTTTTCTTTATTCTTCTGTAATACTAGTAAAGCTCAAGATTTTCAATGGGTAAGACAAATAGGAGATAAAGAAACAGATGAAGCAGAATCAATAGAAGTGGATAATAATGGTAATTCTTATTCTATTGGTGTCGCACAATCTTATACCTATGATCTTGATCCTACTCCAAATGGGACTCAGATTATTGATAATCGTTCTACTCCATTTTCTCCGTACAGAGATATTTACTTAATTAAGTTAAAAAGCAACGGTGACTTTGCCTGGGGGAAAACATTTGGCAACTTAAAATCCGGACAATATGCCTACAAAGTAAAGCTAGGCCCAGATGGCAATATTTATCTTTTTTCACAAACTGCAGATCATATTCCTAATCAAATTGACTCTTATATTACTATTGTAAAAATTTCTCCAGACGGAAATGAACTATCACAAATTAAAATAAAAAATCCGGGATCCTTTTTTACCAATAGCTTTGACATTGATAATCAAAACAATCTTCTTGTTAGCGGCTGGTTTGTAAACTCAAAAACTTTAAACTTCAATGGTACTGATGTAAAGTTTGAATCACAGAATAGTATTGCTTCATACATTTTTAAACTAGATAATTCAGGGAATTTCATCTGGAAAAAAATATTTGATACTCCTCAATTATCTAATGTCACAATTCAGACAAAACCTGATGGAAATATTATTGCTGCTTTAAACAGTTCTGATCAAAGCTCTCCAACGTGTTCTGTATTAAACATTAATACTACCAATGCAAATATCATTTGGGAAAAAAAATTATCACAGCAAAGTATAAATACTTTTCATCTGGATCGTAATGGAAATATTATTATAGCAGGCAGTAATGGAGTTTATCAAGGTTCTATTGATGTTGATCCTTCGCCCAACATAGTAAATACCGCTTCACAGAAGTTTTTGCTATGGCTTGACCGCAATGGGAATTTTCTAGATTTAAAAGAATATTTTGTTGCACAGTTTTCGGCAGACTTTAGAATGTGGAAAATAGAAAGTGATGCTCAAAACAATATTTATTTAGCTGGTGATTTTGCAGGAAAAATTGATGTAGATCCTTCTCCAAATACTTTTTTCTTAGAGAATCCCTATGGAACGATTCAATATGGATCTGGTTATGTGATAAAATTTGATTCAAGTAGGAATTTCGATAAAGCCTATACCTTAATTTCTAACTATCGCTCACTTGTAAAAGATCTAAAGATTAGAAATAAAAGTATGTACCTCTTAGGAGACTTTAACTGGGAATGTGATTTTGATCCCGGAAACGGCACTCAAAAATTGAATACTTTGCATGGAGGAGCTGTAGTTTCATCCGACGGTTTCATTGTTAAACTTAGTCCATGTGATTCATCAAAACCCGATGGCGATGAAAACCAGCTTTTTTGTGCAAGCCAAAATGCAACAATTGCCGATTTAGTCCCTAATCTTAGCGGTATAAAATGGTATGATAATGCTATAAATGGAAATGTCTTATCTAACACAACAATTCTGCAAGATGGAAAAGTCTATTATGCTTCTCAGACATTAAATAGTTGCGAAACTGAAAGATTAGCTGTTACTGTAAAAGTTACCAATATTCCAGATGCACCAAGAATAGATACGACTCCGGCATTCTGCAAAAAAGAAAATGCAACTTTAGGCAACCTTCAAATGTTAGGACAAAATATAAAATGGTATGATACTGTTTTTTCTGCAGCCACTTTACCTAATACTACTTTATTAGAAGATAACAGAACATACTATGCATCGCAAACTATTGGTTGCGAAGGCGACAGAACTCCGGTTTTGGTTCGGGTTTACAATACCGAATTACCTTCTGGAAAAAATAATCAACAATTTTGTATTGATCAAATGGCAACAATCGAAAATCTAACTATAAATGGAACCCATATCAAATGGTACGATACTGCAACAAACGGAAATATTCTACCACAAACTACTTTATTACAAAACGGTGTTTATTATGCCACACAAACACTTAATAATTGTGAAAGTGAACGATTTTCTATTACAGTAAAAGTACAAGATACTCAAAACCCAATTGCAGATTCTCCACAACAATTCTGTATTCAGAAAAACGCAAAAATCAGTGATATCAAAATCAACGGACAAATTATAAAGTGGTATGAAAGCAGTTCTTCCTCAATTAATCTGTCTGAATCAACTTTACTGGAAAACGGAATTACTTATTATGCTTCTCAAACCATTAACAATTGTGAAAGTGACAGGATTCCCGTAACAATAAGTATTTTGGAAGCTACAACCGGAGATTGTATCAATTTTGTTGAGGAACTTCCATATCCAAAATTCTTTACTCCAAATAATGATACTTTCAATGATTACTGGACAATAGACTTTGCTTATTTAGCTCCTAATACGGGAATTAAAATCTATGACCGATATGGGAAGCTTATCAAAGAATTAAGCAAAAATACTTCCTGGGATGGAACTTATCTTGATCAGGAACTGCCTGCATCTGATTATTGGTTTATTGTAACCCGATTAAATGGAAAAGAATACAGAGGTCATTTTAGTTTGAAAAGATAGATTTTTATAATGCAAAGTCTGCAATTCAAATCGCTATTTGAATTGCGGACTTTGCAGTTTTGCAGTTTGAAAAACTCTTAAAATTTATGTTCCTCTCTACTTATAACTAGAAACGAAATTAAGGATATAAATGCTGCAACTGTTAAATACAACCCCACATAGCTTACACTATAAGTAGAGGCCAACCAAATCGCTATCATAGGTGCAAAAGCAGCTCCAAGAATTCCAGCCATATTAAAAGTCAAAGATGCACCGGAATATCGAACATTTGTTGGAAACAACTCTGATAAAAATGTTCCTAAAGGCCCATAAGTGAATCCCATTAAAGACATTCCGATACAGGCAAAAGTGGTAACTAAAGTAATGTTTCCGGAACTTAAAAAATAAGAAAAGAAGAATCCAAAAACTGCAATAGCTGCAGTAGCTATAATAAGCATTTTACGACGTCCGATTTTATCTGCCACTACAGCAGAAACAGGAATAAAAATAGCAAAAAACAATACCGAAAATAGTTGTATTAATAATCCGTCTCTTTTAACAATTCCTAAATCTGAAGTTGCCCAACTTAATGTAAAAACAGTCATTAAATAAA
The DNA here is from genome assembly GCF_025947185.1 of Flavobacterium sp. N2038. Classification (NCBI taxonomy): domain Bacteria; kingdom Pseudomonadati; phylum Bacteroidota; class Flavobacteriia; order Flavobacteriales; family Flavobacteriaceae; genus Flavobacterium; species Flavobacterium sp. N2038. Next base: position 1,766,482 of record NZ_CP110001.1, on the reverse strand, counting down.
AAACCAAAAAAGTTGTTATTGCTGCAAGTGTTCCGAAAATCAATTGGTTTTTATACGACTTAACCAACTCCAGGAAAGGTACTTTTACTTCTTCCTGTTCTTTTTTTGAATTTTCAAACGAAGGTGTTTCTGTAATTTTTGTTCGGATATAAAAACCAACTACAACCAAAAGTGAACTTGCAATAAAAGGAATTCTCCAGCCATAATTCATAAAATCTTCATTACTCATAGAATCAGTTAACAATAAAAAAGTACCTCCGGAAAGCAATAATCCAATCGGAGCACCCAATTGTGGAAACATACCATACCAAGCACGTTTATTTGGCGGCGCATTTTCAATAGCCAATAAAACAGCTCCTCCCCACTCTCCTCCTAAACCAACACCTTGTCCAAATCTGCATAACATCAACAATAAAGGAGCTGCAACACCAATACTGGCGTAACTTGGCAAAAAACCAATTGCTACTGTAGAAATTCCCATAGTTAACAAAGCTGCAACTAAAGTAAATTTACGTCCAATTTTATCTCCGTAATGCCCAAAAAAAGCAGACCCTAAAGGACGTGATAAAAAAGCGATTGAGAAAGTAGCTAACGATTCTAACGTAGCCATCGTTGAGTCTGCGCTTGGAAAAAATAATTGAGGAAAAACCAATACTGCTGCATTGGCATAAATATAAAAATCAAAAAATTCGATGGTGGTGCCGATTAAGCTTCCAAAAAGAACATGTTTTAAAGAGTTCTTCTTATTTGGGTCATTTTTCATGTAAAACAGATATAACTTTTTTTTCGGTTACAAAAATAGAGTTTCATTGTTAATAATTCACATCTATACCCACTAGTTTTAAAACACTTTTACTTTTTTAACAAATTTCATATATTTTATATTAAACACACTTACTCTACAACCAAAAATAAAAACCTCATTTTATGATCATTAAAAGAAAAAACAGAAATCAAATCATAAGCAATCGTTAAAAGCATTTTTAACTGCATATTTTCATTAAATTTACAGCTATCAAAAATAAATCTAAAATTATGCCTACCGACTGTATCAGCTATCAAACTTCAGGATATTTCTCGACCTTGATACAAGATTATTTAGATCAAAAAACTGCTTTACGCCCCTTATACAATCATTTTCCTACTCTGGAAAATTTTGAAAAACAAATCACTGAAAAGCAATTAAATTTTGATGCCACCAACAGAATTCCATTGGTTCAGACTTTAAAAAAACAATATCAAAATATTGAAATTTCAGATTTAACGAAACAAAATATTGAGCTTTTAGCTTTAGAAAACACATTCACTATTACAACCGGGCATCAGTTAAATTTATTTAGCGGTCCGCTTTATTTCTTATATAAAATCATTTCGACTATTAATTTAACCAAAGAGTTAAAATCGAAATACCCAACATACAATTTTGTTCCGATTTACTGGATGGCAACAGAAGATCATGACTTTGAAGAAATTAATTATTTTAATTTTAAAGGAAAAAAGTTTAGATGGAACAAAGAAAGTACAGGTCCTGTGGGCCGGCTTTCGACTGAAGGCTTGACTGAATTTTTCGAAATTTATTCTTCAGAATTAGGTTCAAGTTCGAATGCAAACACTTTAAAAAATCTTTTTGAAGAGGCATATCTAAAACACGATAATCTGGCTGATGCAACGCGTTATTTAGCCAATAGCTTATTTTCTGCTTACGGTTTGGTGATTTTAGATGCTGATGATGCTTATTTAAAACGTGCATTTATTCCGTATATAAAAGAAGAATTAGAGAATCAGACTTCTTATAAAACAGTTCAAAAAACAATTGAAGAACTAAAAGATTATACCATTCAGGTAAATCCTCGTGAGATTAATTTATTTTATATTGAAGATAATCTTCGTGAAAGAATCATTTTTGAGCATAATAAATACATCATTAATAATACTAAAACTTCATTTTCTAAAGAAGAAATTTTAAAATTATTGGAAAATAATCCTGAAAAATTTAGTCCAAATGTAATTATGCGTCCGTTATATCAGGAAATTATACTTCCTAATTTATGTTATATCGGCGGAGGCGGAGAAATTGCATACTGGTTAGAATTGAAATCATTCTTTGAAGCTGTAAACATTACTTTTCCTATACTTTTAGTCCGTAATTCTGTGCTCTTAAGTACGGAAAAACAAGCTCAAAAAGCCGACAAATTAGGATTAAGCTGGCACGATTTATTTACAAAACCTGCAAATTTAGTCAATAAGATAACACATAAACTATCTCCTTTTCCAATTGATTTAACTCCACAAAAAGAGATTCTGGAAAAACAATTTGAATATCTTTATGAACTGGCAAATCAAACTGACAAATCATTTTCAGGAGCTGTAAAAGCGCAGGAAGTAAAACAGAAAAAAGGTTTAGAAAATCTTGAAAAACGACTACTAAAAGCTCAAAAAAGAAAGCTTAGTAATCAATTACAACGCGTAACAGATTTACAATGTGAATTGTTTCCGAACAATAGTCTGCAAGAACGTCAAAGTAATTTTTCTGAATTTTATCTGGAGAAAGGCGAACAACTGGTTCCGCTTTTATTGCAAAAATTGAAACCCTTAGAAATGAATTTTAATATTATAACCATTTAAAAAATTAAAAAACCAGCCATGAACTCACTAATTATTCAAATAAAATTTGCGTAATTCGTGGCAAAAAAAAAAAAAATAAAACGTAACAATTCTGAGAAACAAATAACCACCTTCTTCTCTCCATTATTACAAATTAAACCAAATAGCGATTTTTAAAATTATTAACTAACCAATTTACCCAAAATCAATGGTAAAAGAACGCTTAATTTCGCTAGATGTCTTTCGTGGACTAACTATTTTATTAATGACCATAGTAAATAACCCGGGAGACTGGGGACATGTTTACGCTCCATTACTGCATTCTGAATGGCATGGCTGTACGCCAACCGATTTAGTTTTTCCGTTTTTCATCTTTATTATGGGGGTTGCAGTGCCTCTGGCAATGCCGGAAAAATTTTATGACGACACCACTTTTAACAAAATTCTGGTGCGTTCTCTACGAATGCTTTGTCTGGGTATTTTCTTTAACTTTTTTGGAAAAATTCAGTTATTTGGACTTGAAGGGATTCCGCTTTTAATTGGCCGATTAGCCATTACTATAATGATTGGTTATGCTTTAATGGGAAGTTTCAGTTCAAAAGTTAAAAATATTTTGGCTTTCTCTATTTTACTTATTTATCTCATTTTGGCTTATAGTGGCATCGAAGCCTATCATGATGTACGTTTACCTGGCGTTTTACAACGAATCGCAGTGGTTTATTTTGTAGTTTCTCTTCTTTATTTAAAAACCAGCCAAAGAACACAAATTCTTACAGGAGTATTTTTGCTACTAGGATATTGGGCAATCATGACTTTAATTCCTGTTCCGGGATTTGGAGATGCAAATCTGGATAAAGGAACCAATTTAGCTTCCTGGCTCGACAGCGTTTTACTTAAAGGTCATATGTACCGCGAAACTCTAACATGGGATCCAGAAGGTCTTTTAAGTACAATTCCATCAATTGTAAATGGTATTATTGGCCTTTTGATTGGACAATTATTACTACTTAATACAACTAAAATTCAAAAAGCGCAAAAAATGGGTATAGCAGGAACTGCACTTATCTTTTTTGGCTTAATATGGGATGTTGTTTTCCCTATTAACAAATCACTTTGGACAAGTAGCTATGTATTGTATACAACGGGACTAGCAACGGTATTTCTAACAACATTGTATTACATAATAGATATTGCAGATTACAAAAAAGGTTTCAAACCATTTTTAATCTGGGGAGTTAACCCAATGATTGTTTTTTTTAGTTCGCAAATTATTCCTCAGGTTTTGGTAATGATACAATTTCAAAACCCACAAAATCCGGAAGAACAGACCAATCTTTTAGATTACTTATATCGCTTTTGGATTGCACCGTCCTTTACTAACCCAATGACAGCTTCCTTAGCTGGCGCATTAGTTTATGTTGGTATATGGACGTTTATTCTATGGATATTCTATAGAAACAAATTAATATTCAAAGTATAAAAATTTCACCATATAAGTAATATAAGTTCATTTTAGAAAATAGAATGATTTACCAAACTGTTTTCTCCGTAAAGTAATTTAAATGAACTTATATTACTTATATGCTACTCCAAAAATAATTATTGCTAAAACATCAATTCACAATCTTTTTATTATGAATTTATTAAAATCAATTCATAAAAAAAGTATACTTTTGCACAAAATTAAAAATAAGCAATAAAATGGCAACAAATAGAACTTTTACAATGATTAAACCGGATGCTGTAGCAAACGGACACATCGGGAATATCCTAGCAATGATTACTAATGGAGGTTTCAAAATCGTTTCATTAAAATTAACTCAACTAACTGTAGCTGATGCTCAGGCATTCTACGCAGTACACGCTGAAAGACCTTTCTACGGAGAATTGGTTGAATTTATGTCTCGCGGACCAATTGTTGCTGCAATTTTAGAAAAAGACAACGCAGTAGAAGATTTCAGAACTTTAATTGGAGCTACAAACCCAGCTGAAGCTGCTGAAGGAACTATTCGTAAAGCATACGCAACTTCTATCGGAGAAAATGCAGTTCACGGATCTGACAGCGACGAAAACGCTGCAATCGAAGGTGCATTCCACTTTGCTGGAAGAGAGCAATTCTAATAATTTTAGATTGCAGAGTTAAGATTTCAGATTGCTGAACTTACTATCACAAATAAAAAAATCCATTTCAATTGAAATGGATTTTTTTTTATATCTAAAAATCTAAAATCAGCGCAATACAACATCTTTAACAACTTCTCGCCCTAACTCTTCATTAATCATTATGACGATTTTCGATCTTCCATGAGATAATTCTTCTCTAAGAACTGCAGAGCCAAGTTCTACGTAAAGAGTACTTCCTTTCAAAACTACATTTTTGGTATAAGTTTTAACACCATTCCCCATTAAGTTCCCCCATGCTTCCTTTACATCGATCTGATCCATTCCGGGTTGTAATTTATTCACCTGAATAATTTGCTGCAAAACAGCTCCAATTGTACTTTGGTTATTTAGTCTTTTTGCCATCGTTTAAAATATTAATTGGTCCTGTTTTTTTATAATGATATTCTTTATTCTGATCATTTTTTACTACAAACTCTTTATCCGAAATCGAAATCAACTCCTCACTCCACTTCGCATAATCTGTTTTATAATCCAGAAAAGCTTGTTCTCCAACAAATCGAACCGAAACATTCTCAAAAGTATTTGTCGTCAAAAAGGTTCCATCAAGCTGTGCCATTACTTTAGTCCTGGTTCCCTTAGTCCCTTTCATTTTAAAAAAATCAAAGTTTTCATTCATTCCATATGCCTTATCTTCACCCTTATCAAAAACTACTTTTTCAATTTCCCAATAACCATTTAGTTTTGCAATATCTGCAGGTTTTATTTCTTGTTTACAACTTACCAACAGAAGTGATAAAACCAAAATCAAAAAAGTATTTTTCATAATAAACATAATAGTATTAAGAAGCTATTTCCTGTTGTTCACCGCATCCTTTATAATAAAACCGATCATAAAAGCATGCTGCTAGTCAGGGTTAAAGCTTCCGTTTTTAAAAGGAATTTAACGAGTTACAAAGGTAAACTTATAAAGTAAAAGTACCATTTATTTTATTACTTAGAATTTAATTTAACGCTGAAGTAAAACATTTTAAATCAATTGCCAACCTTCTTTAATTAGATAACTTTTACAAGTACGACAAAACTCTTTTTCTTCATCCAGTGGATTCCCACCTTTGGCATCCCGCATTAAACAGGTCTTTACAGCACAATGAGACAATCCTGCTGTATGACCTAATTCATGTAGCACGAGTTTATAAAACTGCTTATTTTTGTTTTTGGGAGATAATCTAAAATCAGAAACAACGCAAGCTTTTCCGGGACGGTAACCCAATCCCATAACACCCCAATCTTCTACATCATTCTTAGTTGTACTAATATCAAAATGTGAAAGTCCGACAATTACAGAATCTATGCCAATATTATTTTTAAGGCTTTTAATAATACTATCAGCCCGATATCTATTTCTGGGACTATAAAATGATTTTACAGGAAATGGAATATTTGTTCGTAAAACTACATTTGGATTTATAGTTTTAATTTCTGCAAATACCTTTTTGGCTTTTTCTATTTTAAAATCACCTAAAGGCTGTATAACAATTACTTTCTGACTTTTATTACTACTTTCGCTTTTCTCATTTTTACAAGAAAACGCGAGAAAAAGAAAAATAATCAAACCGTATTTCATAATCAAAATACCGTAATAAATTATCGTTTCGTTTTCATTCTTTTTAAAATTCCCATAAAAAAGAATCCAATTCCAAGCACTAATAAAACATAGTAAAAAGAAAGACTATTATCTCTCAAAACATTGGCTAAAACAAAACAAACAACACTTGCAAAATAAAACGCTAATGGAGAAATATTTTTTAAAGAAGAAAAACTCATTATAAATTATTTAAAGAAACTATCAACGAATTCATATTTATTAAAGACTTGCAAATCCTCAATCCCTTCACCAACTCCGATATATTTTACCGGAATCTGAAATTGATCTGAAATACCAATAACAACTCCACCTTTTGCTGTTCCGTCCAATTTAGTTACTGCAAGTGAAGTCACCTCTGTTGCTGCAGTAAATTGTTTTGCTTGCTCAAAAGCGTTTTGACCAGTTGAACCATCTAAAACCAAAAGTACATCGTGAGGAGCATCAGCAACCACTTTTTGCATTACACGTTTCACCTTAGTAAGCTCGTTCATTAAATTGATTTTATTATGCAAACGTCCGGCCGTATCAATAATAACGACATCGGCATTTTGAGCTACTGCAGATTGCAAAGTATCAAAAGCTACAGAAGCAGGATCACTTCCCATGTTTTGTCTCACAATAGGCACATCTACTCTATCAGCCCAAACTTGTAATTGATCAATCGCTGCAGCACGAAAAGTATCAGCAGCTCCAAGAACAACTTTATGACCCGCTTTTTTAAACTGATAAGCCAATTTTCCAATCGTAGTTGTTTTCCCAACTCCGTTTACTCCAACGACCATTAAAACATAAGGTTTTTTATCTTTCGGAATATCAAATTCGGTAGCCTCGCCTGTATTTGTTTCAGATAATAAAGCTCCAATTTCTTCACGAAGAATTAAGTTCAATTCTTCAGTTCCTAAATATTTATCTTCGGCAACGCGTTTTTCTATTCTTGAAATTACTTTTAATGTTGTATTTACTCCAACATCAGAAGCTACAAGAATTTCTTCCAGATTATCTAAAACATCGTCATCGACTTTAGATTTTCCGGCAACGGCTTTGCTTAACTTTGAGAAAAAAGTAGTTTTTGATTTTTCAAGACCTTTGTCTAAAGTCTCTTTTTTATCAGTAGAGAATAATTTTTTAAAAAAACTCATTTTTTTTAGATTATTTGATTGCCAGACTTCTGAATCATCAGAAACCCAAATCTTCAAAGAAGATCAATTGCTTTAAATCCGACCCCCGATTGAAGTAAGAATCTTTCTATTTTGCCCGGAAACCTCGGGATAAAAATAAAAGATTGCAGCTAAAAGCGGAAATCCTTGATTAAAAGAGCCAATTGTGATGCTTCTATAAAATTCTAGACAAATATAGGTAATAAAAAAGCTACTTCCGAATGAAAGTAGCTTTTCTATATAATGTAAATGTAATTATTTCTTTTTCAAGAATTCATCAACTTCTTCAGGAGCCATAATAGATTCTACGAATGTATATGCACCAGTTTTAGGAGATTTTACCATTTTGATGGCTTTTGATAATCTCTTAGAAGATGTTTGTAACGATGCTACGGTTTTCTTTGCCATGATTCAAATGTTATTGAAATTCAATAAATCTTCAAATGAAAAACCATTTGAGATTTACAAAAATCTCTAATTATTACTTAATTTCTTTGTGAACAGTTACACGTTTCAAGATTGGATTAAATTTTTTAATCTCTAATCTATCCGGAGTATTTTTTTTGTTCTTTGTTGTAATATATCTAGAAGTTCCTGCTACACCAGAAGTCTTGTGCTCAGTACATTCTAAAATTACTTGGATTCTATTACCTTTCTTTGCCATCTTGCTATATATTTATTTAGGAAAAGATTATTTGATAAATCCTTCTGACTGTGCTTTTTTCAAAACAGCAGTGATTCCATTTTTATTAATTGTTTTTATCGTAGATGCTGCTACTCTAAGAGTAATCCATCTATCTTCTTCTGGAAGATAAAAACGCTTTTTAACTAAGTTTACAGAAAACTTTCTCTTAGTTTTGTTCATAGCGTGAGAAACGTTATTTCCTACCATCGCTCTTTTACCTGTAAGGTCACAAACTCTTGACATTATACTTATCTTTTATCGTTATTCAAAATCAGGGTGCAAAGAAAAGAAAAATAAACCATTGTAGCAAAAAATTATCGCACAATTTTTAAAATTTCTTTCTGTAATATTTCTAAACTCTTAATAGTTGCTCTATCTATCACTTTTTCACGTGGTTGGCCAAAGTTAAATTCTTCAACAATTATATCGTCCGGAGTAGCCAAAGCTATAAAAACTGTTCCAATTTCAGCATCTGAATCTCCTTTTGAAGGACCTGCGTTACCAGTGGTGGCAATTGCATAGTCTGTTTTAAGCAGCTTTTTGACACTCAAAGCCATCGCCGATGCAACTTGCGCACTCACAACCGAATACTGATCGATTAAATCTTGCGAAACACCCAAAACATTGACTTTAGCTTCGGTCGCGTAAGAAACAATACTACCGTTAAAATACTTTGAAGAGCCTTCTACAGAAGATATCAATGAAGCGATTTTTCCTCCGGTACAACTTTCGGCTGTTGAAATCGTTTTGTTTTGCTTTGCAAGTAATTTTCCTATTACCGTTTCAATCGTTTCATTTTCGTCGTAACCAACTATTATATCTTGAATTATAGCATCTAAAGACGTAACATTATCCTCTATAGCTTTTTCCAACTCTTCTTTATTCGTTCCACGAGCTGTTAAGCGTAATCGTACCCGCCCCGGATTTGGCAAATAAGCCAACTTTATAAAATCAGGTAAATTATTCTCCCAATCTTCTATACGTTCTGCAACTAAACTCTCTCCCTGCCCATACGTAAGTATGGTTTTATGAATAATATACGGACGTTTATATTCCCGAACTATTTTGGGGATTATTTCTTCTTCGACCAAATATTTCATTTCATACGGAACTCCCGGAAGTGAAACAAATACGGTATTTTCTTTTTTCATCCACATTCCCGGTGCAGTCCCCATTTGATTATGCAACACCGTACATGTAGAAGGCACTAAAGCCTGATCTTTATTTAATTGCGAAATAGGTCTTTTATAAAATCCCTCTATCAATTGCGTAACATGAGCCAAAACTTCAGGGTTAACCACCAATTCGTCATCAAAATATTCACAGAATGTTTTTTTGGTAACATCGTCTTTTGTAGGCCCCAAACCTCCCGTTACAATTACAACATCAACTTTGTTTTGCAATTGGGCAAATGTATCTAAAATGTGTTTTTTATCATCACTTATCGAGATCATTTCAGTAACCTCAACTCCAATTCGATCTAATGATTTTGCAATAAAACCAGAATTTGTATCAACAATCTGACCAATTAAGATTTCATCACCAATAGTTATGATAGTTGCTTTCATGCAAATGTATTTTTTTACTTACAGTAACGTAAGTCATTATTCGAAAGTATTATTTATTTTTCCGATTTAGCAAGATACTGATGCTGAATAATTTTGCAGTAAATAATTATTCTATTTTTCAATCTTTCGGAACAAAGATCAGATTTACTGAAATTTAAAAAAAACGGACTGAATTCATATTCTGCAAAACACAACAAGAATTCAGCCGGTTCTGAGTTTTTACAAATCAAAATCTTTTTTGATTTCTTTTATCGCCTCTTTTACCTGTACCTTAATACTTTTAAAAGTTTCGATAATATCTTTTTTCTTGCCTTCTGCTTTTGTCCATGCTTCAACCTGCAGAATTTCTTCAAAAGCCACATTCAACCCCATTAAATCTAATGTTGGTTTTATTTTGTGTGCGTACGAATAGGCATATTTATGATCCTTTTTCTTTATTCCTTCTTTGATTTGTTTCAAATCCTCAGGAACCTCAGTAACGAATAAATTTAAAATTTCGTTTACAAATTCAGGATCATTATCTGAAAGTGCATATACTTTCGAAAGGTTGTACTTTAAAGCCATTATTTTACTTGTATTCTGAATAATTTTTTATCTTCTAAAAAGCCTTCTAAAATGTCATTTGGTTTTACAGCTGCAACTCCTTCGGGTGTTCCTGTAAAAATAATATCACCTATTTTTAATGTAAAATATTGTGATACATGAGAAATCAGTTCATCAATTTTCCAAAGCATCATCCCTGAATTTCCTTTTTGAACTGTTTCTGAATTATTCTTTAATTCAAAATTAAGATTTTCCATAGAAACAAAATCAGTTTTAGGCAAAAAATCACCAATAACTGCCGAACCGTCAAACGCTTTAGCTTTTTCCCACGGAAGCCCTTTTTCTTTTAATTTGCTTTGAAGATCTCGCGCAGTAAAATCAATTCCTACGCTTATTTCATCATAATACTTATGAGCGAATTTTGGCTCAATATATTTCCCTACTTTATTAATCTTTACGATTATTTCAATTTCGTGATGAACATCTTCAGAGAACTCAGGAATTACAAACGGATGCTGTTTTAACAAAACCGCCGAATCTGGCTTCATAAAAACAACAGGCTCACTTGGGCGCTCGTTTTTCAACTCTTCTATATGATTGGCATAATTCCTGCCGACACAGATAATTTTCATTCTTTTAAAGGTACTGAGATCCTAAGATCCTAAGCTACTAAGAAATCAAGTTTACAAACTTAGAACCTTAGGATCTTAGGACCTTAGAACCTTATTTAGTATTTAATTTTCTTAATTTAATTGCTGTAAGGACTTTTTTCGTGTACAATGGAAAATCAGCATTTTGAATCCAGCTGAAATATCCTGGTTCTGTCTCTAAAACTTTATCGACCTTTGCTCCTTTGTGTTTTCCAAAAGTAAATATTTCTTCATTATCCTGATCAAATGCAATCATTCCGGCAAAATCAGCAATTTTTTTCTGGTAGTGAATTCTGATAATGATTTCATATCATTTTCCAATTCCGGATAACGATCCAACTGTGCTTTTAGAATTTCGTAAGTCGCCATTGTATCTGCTTCTGCCGAATGGGCATTCTCAAGACTTTTTCCACAATAAAATTTCAAAGCAGCACTTAATGTACGTTCTTCCATCTTATGAAAAATAGTCTGCACATCTACAGAAACCTTATTTTTCATATCAAAATCAACTCCGGCACGAAGTAATTCCTCTGCCAAAAGCGGAATATCAAAACGATCTGAATTAAAACCTCCTAAATCACTATCCTTAATCATATTATACACTTGTGGTGCAAGTTCTGCAAAGGTTGGTTCATTAGCCACTTTCTCGTCAGTGATTCCGTGAACAGCTGTAGTTTGTGGAGGAATTGGAATCGTGGGATTAACCAGCCAGGTTTTACTTTCTTTATTTCCGTTTGGAAAAACTTTGAATATCGAAATTTCTACAATTCGATCTTTACCAATATCAATTCCGGTAGTTTCAAGATCAAAAAAGCAAATTGGTTTGTTCAGTTTTAATTCCATTTTTAATTTTTATAAGATTACAAATGTAAATTTTAAAGCCGAATTTCCCACCCCTAATTTTACTTTTTTTGTTCAAAATGAGTCTAAATTTCAGTTTTTAACCTTTAAGCAAGACTATTAAAACCTCATTTTTAACTTTTCTTACAAATAAAAAAAACCGGAAAACTATATTGTTTCCCGGTTTTTTAATTTATTCTATGATTCAGCTAGAAATCTCTGTCTACGTCAAAAGCTTCTAAATATTCCGCTACTCTTTTTACAAAACTTCCTCCTAATGCCCCATCTACAACTCTGTGATCGTAAGAATGTGACAAGAACATTTTTTGACGAATTCCGATAAAATCTCCTTCGGGTGTTTCAATAACTGCCGGAACTTTACGAATTGCACCAAGTGCTAAAATTCCAACCTGAGGCTGATTAATAATTGGCGTTCCAAAAACACTTCCAAAAGTCCCCACATTTGTAACTGTATAAGTTCCGCCTTGCGTATCGTCTGGTTTTAATTTTCCCGCTTTTGCACGATTCCCTAAATCGTTAACCGCTTTTGCCATTCCAACAAGATTTAACTGATCTGCATTTTTAATTACAGGAACAATTAAATTTCCATTTGGCAAAGCTGCTGCCATTCCTAAATTGATGTTTTTCTTTTTAATAATATAATCACCATCAACAGAAATATTCATTCCGGGAAATCTTTCAAAGCTTTTGCAACTGCTTCCATCATAATTGGTGTAAAAGTCAATTTCTCACCTTCTCTTTTTTCGAAAGCTGTTTTAACTTTATCTCTCCATTTTACAATGTTTGTAACATCAACTTCAATAAACGACTGAACGTGTGCTGAAGTCTGAACAGATGCCACCATGTACCCAGAAATCAATTTACGCATTCTGTCCATTTCTATGATTTCATCACCTCCATTTACAGAAACAGGAACCGCTTGCTGACTTTTTTGAACAACAGGTTCTACCACTTTTTGTGGCTGTACAACAGCTTTTGGAGTTTCTTCAACCACTTTAGGCGTCTGTACTATTCCAGATTTACGATCCTCTATATATTTTAAAATATCTTCTTTTGTTACACGTCCGTCTTTTCCTGAACCCTGAATATTTTCAAGTTCCGCAACAGAGACACCTTCTTCTTTCGCAATATTTTTAACCAACGGAGAAAAGAATTTTTCAGATCCTGAGAAATCTTGTGGAGCAATTACAACCTCTTTTACCGTTTCAATTGTTTTTTCAATTTCAACAGCTTCAGCCGGAACTACATTCTCTGACACTGGTACTGCCTGTGGAGCATCACCTTCTGTCTCAATAATTGCAATAGTCTGCCCTACCTGAACTAAATCATCTTTGCCAAATAATTGTTCAACCAAAACTCCTGACACTTCACTTGGCACTTCACTATCAACTTTATCAGTTGCAATTTCAAGCACAGCTTCATCAGCTTCAATTTTGTCTCCAACCTCTTTCAACCAGTTTGTAATAGTTGCTTCAGCGACACTTTCTCCCATTTTAGGAAGCTTTAATTCAAATCTTGCCATATTGTTAATCTAAAAGGTGATTTTGATTTTCATATTGCGAAATTACTGAAAAATTTAAATATAAATTACACTTAATATAATTTTTACTTGATTTTTATAATTTGCCCCCTGTCATTTCGTGAATTACTCCCAATTATATAATTGGTGTTTTTGGGGAAAATCTTAAAAGTAATGTTCTTATCTTTAAGAGTTTCTATGATTTTGATACATTTTTTGAACGAAACATACTGATTATCCAAAATAATCTCTGTCTTTTTACCCTTTAAAATCAGGCACGAATTTACCATTTTTTCTTTTTTGAAATTTAAAAAGACTACTTTATTTTTTAAAATTACAGGTAATTTTTCAGACAAAAACTTATTTTCCGAATAAAAAATATAACTTTCTGGTTGCGTTTTTTGCTTCGATTTGCCCTGAAACATTTTTATAAATGAAAAAACTATCGTTCCAGTTTGGATAAAAAAACTAAAAAACAATGATTTCCTGAAATGCTTCTGATAGAAAAAATTCATAGCATCCTGAAAGCGTTTCATATACAACTCGTCTTTAATTGTACTTTCTCCTTTATAATGTAAAACTGTAGTTTCATGAAAGTAATAATTATCTTTTTTTAATTGCAGCACACGATACGATAAATCAATATCATCTGCATACATAAAACAATCTTCATCAAAACCATTTAACTCCAGATACAGGTTCTTTTTCATAAACATAAATGCACCAACCAAAATCTCCACTTTTCCTGTTTGATTTTCGCTTAAATGTTGTGCATAATAACGATTGAATAATTTTGATTTAGGAAATATTTTATACAACCCAAAAATTTTTGTAAAGGCAACCCACGGTGTCGGAATTCCGCGTTTACTTTCAGGAAGAAAACTTCCGTTTCCATCCATTAATTTACAACCAATAATTCCTAATTCTTTTTTTTCTTCTGCGAAAGCTACAATTTTCAAGAAAGTATCTTCCGCTACAACTGTGTCAGGGTTTAAAATACAGATATATTCTCCTTTTGCTTCTGTTACTCCTATATTATTGCCTTTTGGAAAACCAAAATTCTCTTTATTCTGAATGAGTTTGATAAAAGGGAATTTCTCTTTCATCATCAAACAGGAATCATCTGATGAGTTATTATCAACAACAATAATTTCTGCATCAAGTACAGCAATTGCTTCCTGAACACTTAAAACACACTGTTCCAGAAAGTATCTCACATTATAATTAAGAATTATTACCGATAATTGCATGAAAATTTTGGGCTGATGATTTTTGGGAAAGTTAGAAATTTTCTGTTAATCCTAATCGTAAAGACCAATCGTTTTTACTTATCCCATAATCCAACGCTAAATTACTGTTGTTTTTTTTGTTCCATTTAATTCGGATTCCAGTTCCAACGGCAGGATGCCATTTATCAAATTTATAAGTATCCAATTTTGAAACCGATGAAACATTGGCAAAAAAAACGGCCCCAAAAAAGCCATTGCGCGTGATATCTGTTCGATATTCCGTTTCAAAATAAAGCAACGCATTACTTCTATATCTGTTTTTAGTAAAACCTCTTCCTGTTTTTCCGTCACGATCCCAGCCAATACTTGGTAAATCAAGATAATGTGGCTTACCGCCAAAAGTAGACCAATAAAAAGCTCTTGATGCCCAAACCCGGTGTTTGTATTTATTAAAGGAATGATATTTTCGGGCATCAAAATACAAAGACTGCCATTTATCTCCATTTACACCGCTTGTATTTATTCTTAAATCGGTTTCGACATACAATCCTTGCTCCGGATTTACGATATTCTTTCTGGAATCATACAAACCCTGAAAAGCAAATCCAAACGAGGTTTCATCTGAAAAATCTCCATTCATGTATTTTACATAGTCCGTTTCTTCATCAATATATGATTCCTCAGAAATATTTGTGTAATTATCAAAAAGAAATCCAACTCCTAGTCTGTAATTACCAACTACTTTTCGGGTAATAAATTGATAAAACCGCCATTGTTTATAATCTAAAGTTGACATTTCTTCTTTAGAATTATGATCGCCCAAACCATAAGTAAGCTGCGGATAAATCAAATAGCGATAATCGCCAATAAAATTCCATTTATTGTCCTTTGTATAAATATAGGACTGAACCGGAAATACGTATTGATTACTAAAACTAAAATAGGGAGAAAAAGAAACCTGCGACATATTTGTTGTTTCGTGATCTTCGCCCAGATAAAAAGTAGTTAAAAATGAAATAACGAGTCCATTTGAATTATTTGCACCAATCGGAACTGGTAATAAAGAAAAAGCCAGTTTTCTATCCTTACGCTCATTAATTGTATCGTTTTTTTTAAAGATTTTTTGAATGACATCTAAAATATCTTTGCTTTCCACAGAAGTACTATCATTTTGCGCGTAACAAAATGGAGAAACGAAAAGTAAAAACAAGATAAATTTTATTTTTAAACTATTCATTAAAAACACTTTAAGAATGGATTCTCACAAATTTAAAATTTTATTAAGACAATAACATCTTTTTAAAAAGAATTACAGAAAGAAAATTTAATGCTGAGAAAAAGTATCTTTGAGAGAAATAATATTGATTTTTCACACCTAATGATTAATTATGATTCGACTGCTATTTTCATCTGTTGCAATTATATTTTTTGTTTCAAACTACAATAGTAATTCTTCTTTAGAATCAATAGATCTTGTAAAATCAAACACTTGGTTTATTGCTGGTCCAGCCAAAGAGAATCAGGAAACGATAAACACTGTACGGCAAAAAGAAGGCATTGTTCGCGTCACTTCCAAAGATTTTCCAACTGGAGAAATTGAATTAAATGTTACTATTATTCCATCAGAAACTAATGAAGGGATTCCGAAAAACTTATCTGATAATTCTGGTTCTGTTACAATTATTTACAAATCTACTCAGCTTATAAAATTACAAGCACGCGAAGGAAATGCAGATGGAACCGGCTGCGTACATGGAGGCTCTCATCCTATGACAGATCTGCCAGCATCTCCGAACAGATTTACTACTTTAAAAATTCCATGGGAAAAATTTAGACAAGACGGATTAGCCAACGGAAGACTTTTAAACACACATAATCTCTGCAAATTCAATTTTGTAAACTATAAACCAGTATCAGGATCGTCACTAGAAATAAAATCTGTTCTAATTCAAAATTAACCAACATGAAAACAAAACTTTTTCTTTTACTTTTTGTTACCCTATCATTTTTCAATTTTGGTTATAGCCAAAAAAAATCAACACCTCAAAAAATTGATATTAATGGCGTTTGGGAAGACATTAATTCCGGCGTTCAAAATGCTGTTGCAATCATTTCAGAACATAACGGAAAAATAATTTTCTCTCATTATCTAGAATGGAAAGGCCAAAAATTTGTAGAAAGCGGCACGGGAAAAAGAACCGGAAATACGCTTACTTATACCGTAAATGTAACTTTGCCAATTGAAGGCTGGGCAACCGCCGGAACGCATACTTTAGTTTTATCTGAAGATGGAAACACGCTTGAAGGAACTTTTAAAGATAATAAGGATCGGAATGGTCCCATATCCTTTAGAAGAGTTCGGTAAAATATTTGTTTCAGGTTTCAAATTCTTTGCAGTGCATGAATCTGAAACCTGAAACTTTTTTCTATAAATGCAGCTGAATTTTAAATCTGTTACAAATTTTCATTACCAAAAGCATAATGGTTGAAAATACCAGCGACCAAATAATTCCCGGAACTCCTTCGCGGAAATAATCGGGAATGATATGAATATTAAAAGCCAAATTGAAATAGTAAATAACACCAGGTAAAATATAAATCAATAAAGGGTTTGCAGCGGCGGGCATGAAAAACTCACTCCATTTTGTTTGTTTTTTAATCTCCATTAACCAATACAAAAAGTAAAACAAAATTGTGCAAATTCCTGCCGACAACATTGTCCAGGATGGAGTTCCGTGTATTTTTGAGATTCCGAAATATGGTCGAAGAAAAAATCCAACAGCAAAAAACAAAATAATGAAACCAATAACTGGCCAATTGATTTTGCTTTCTATTTTTCGGTCAAAAAATAATAACGAAATTATTATTCCTGCGGAGGCTAAAGCAGCATGTGTAAGATGCCCCGCTATAAAACTAAGCCAGGAAATATTTCGAACAAATGAATTTTCAGTAAGATTTAAAGAATTCATAACTACACAGAAAACCAGAAAAGCAATCATTGCCCATAATTTTCCTGAAACTAACCAATAGTAAACCACTGTAAAAAAATATGCCCAGCCAATTAAACCCAGAATTCCCCACCATTTTGGCGTCATTCCTCTTTCGCCAGTATCCTGAATGTACACAAAATAAAGCAGTATTAAAACCAAAATAGCACCGTATTGCAGTGTCCACTTTATCCAAACGGGAAAATCTTTCGGATATTTATTCCAGATCGGAATTGGCATTGCATAGGCCAAAAGCCCCCAGAATGCTGGTGCAATCAGCATTTTTGAAGCATCATATCCATACTCTGCATTAACCATAAAAACTCCAATAACAACTAAAGCTAATGCTCTTTTTAAAGTATGTGTCCAAATTGTTTTTGGGCTATCTCCTTTTAACAATCTAGCATTAAAAGCAAATGGGATAGACATTCCGACAATAAATAAAAAAGATGGAAAAACTAAATCTACAAAAGTCATCGCATCGGCATCAGCTGGCATATGTTTCATCCATTGTGGGACATTTTTAACACTCGCCAGTTCATTTACAAATATCATTACAAAAATGGTAATCCCGCGCAAAGCATCAATAGAAATAATTCTTTTACTATATAAATTCTCTTTTATTTTCATAAATAATTGGATAAGTGACACCAACAAATATAAAATAATAGTTGAAACTCCAATTTTATTTCTAAAATAAATTTAACATTGACTCGTTTGAAAACAGAACTTTTATTATCTATTCGTTATTTTTGCAACATGTTATCATTTTTAAAATCAAAACCATACTTAAAAGATCTTCTGGGAGGAAATTATGTCGATATTCATTCACATCTCATTCCCGGAATAGATGATGGGGCGCGAAAAATTTCTGACACTTTGAAGCTTGTAAAATCTTTAGAAGAAATTGGAGTTTCACAAATAACTACTACCCCACATATTAGCCACTATATCTGGAATAATTCTCCTGGAATTATTATTGAAAAACAAACAGAAACAAAACTTTTGTTAGAAGACCATAATTACAAAATTCCTTTTAGAGCGGCGGCTGAATATTTTATGGATGACTGGTTTGAAAATCACTTTAAAGATGAAAAATTATTAACTCTAAAAGATAATTATGTACTAGTTGAAATGTCTTATATGAACGCTCCGGTTCAACTATATAAAATTCTTTTTGAGTTGCAGGTTGCAGGATACATTCCGGTTCTGGCACATCCTGAACGATATTTGTTTTATCATAAAAACTTTAGTGAATATCAAAAATTAAAAAAAGCCGGCTGTTTGTTCCAACTAAACTTACTTGCAATTGTTGGTTATTATGGCACTGAAATAACCAAAATTGCAGAACAACTTCTCAAAAATGGAATGTATAATTTTGTTGGAACAGATGTACACCACAGTAACCATATTAATTCATTTCATCAAAAAGTAAAAATAGACAATCCAACTACTACAATCTTAAAAGAAGTTATAGCAAATAATCAATTCTTTAAATTTTAATTTATTATAAATAATACGCATAAAAAAAACGGTTCAAATTGAACCGTTTTTTCATTTATAGTGATTTTCTTTATTTTGAGATAATCTTTTTATACCAAGACTTCTCAGGCTCTTTCACACCATAGCCATAGCCATGTCCTTTTGTACAATCAGTGTCATTGAGAACGATACACATATTAGGCAGTCTCTTTTCTTTATAATACTTATTTGCTATAGATAACATGCGTTTTTCCAATACATTCGCACGCATTACATATACAAAGGTGTCTGCATTTTTAGCGATTATTAGAGTATCTGTAACCAGACTAATTGGTGATGTATCTACTATAATATAATCATATTCTTTTTTAAGTTCTGCAAAAAGTTCTTCTACTTTATTACTCATCAATAACTCTGCTGGATTTGGCGGAATTACTCCTGATGGCAAAATATAAAAATTCTTGTACTCTTCATGCTTGAATATATAATCTTGTATATTTTTATCTGTCGATGACAAATAATTAGTTAAACCTAAACCAGGCACATCGATATACTCATCAAACTTTGGGTTTCTGATATCGGCTCCTATTAACAAAACTCTTTTTCCTGACAAAGCGAAAGTTGCTGCGAGATTTGTTGATACAAAAGTCTTTCCTTCTGATGGAAAAGTAGAGGTTACAAAAATGGTTTTAGCAATACCATCAGGAACTTTGTTTAGCATAAACTCCAGATTGGTTCTAACAATACGAATTGCTTCGGCAGAACTGGTTCGGCTTTCGGACTTAACTAATTCCTTAATATTATCAGAAGTTGGTACATCTCCTATAAAAGGAATTTGCGTTTTACCTTCCAGATCTAATTTACTCTTAATCTTTGTATCGAATAAATCATCTACATATATAAATCCAAAAGGAACCAATAAACCTAATAATACTCCAGCCAAATAAATGATTTTTCCCTTTGGAGCAATCTGATTTTTTTCTGCTTTAGCAGTATCAATAACACGGGCATTTGGTTCTGTTGCCGATAATGAAATAGCAGTTTCTTCTCTTTTTTGCAATAAATAAAGATACAATTCTTCTTTAACCTTTTGCTGTCTTGCAATTACTCTAAACTGGCGCTCCTGAACAGGAATTTTTCCAATTTTGTTGCTTAAAATACGTTCCTGACTTTTAATATCCCGATTTTGAATCTGCAAATTTGCCTGCATACGACTCAAACTAGCTGCAACATTTGATTTTAATGCCCCTATCTGCTGATCTAATTTTAAAACAGCCGGATTTTCTTCTGTTGCTGATTTTAAAATTCTATTACGATCCAAAACCAATTGATTATAAGAAGAAATTAGTCCACTTGCATCTCCCTTATCTACTATCATATTTGTAGGCAATAAATCAGAATTAGTGCTTTTTTTAATAAAATCCAACAGTGAATTGACTACATTCAACTGAATTTCTGTTTCTACTCCTTTTTTGTCATATTCTGTTGAACCCTCTGTAAAAAGCTTAGCATCAGAATCAATATCTGTTAGCTGATTTGTTTTTTTAAAACTTTCAACATTTTGCTCCACACCATCAAGTTCCTGAGTAATTAATGACAATCGATTTGCAATAAATTTTGAAGTAGTTTCAGAAATAGAATTTTTATCATCCGCAGCATTTTCATTGTATATCTCAATCATATTGTCCAAAAAAGCTTCTGCTTTTTTAGAAACAGGATCAGATATAGAAATATTTACAACACTACTCGTTTTATTTATAGGTTCTACTTTCATTTTTTTTCGAAAAGCTTCGGTAACATCATCTAATGGAGATATTACAATACGAATGGATTCAAATCGATCTGTATGATTTTTTTCGTAAAATGCTGTTTTTTCAATAACCAAGGTTCCAATCTCTGTTTTAATTCGCTCTCCGTATTTAAAATCTTTCTGCGATGATAAAACAAATTTTCCCTTCTCGTCTTCTTCACTCTCTAATGAAAATGTAAGTGGAGTCAAAAGTTTACAATTTAAAGTAATTTTAGATTCGTTAAATAAAACTGATTTGTTTATAAAGATCACTTTTATTGGACTCACTTCGTAAACATCCCGATCTATAACATTTCCTTTAACAAATAAAGAAATATTTAGATCTAGTTTATTAATAGTGCTTTCTGCTAACGTTCTGGATTTTAATATTTCAATTTCATTATCAACATTGCTTTTCATTCCTCCTCCTAAACCTAAATCAGCAAAAGCAGATAATTCAGAAAGCATCCCGCCTTTTTTCTCATCCTTAACTAAAATAGATGTTGAAGCTTCATAACTAGGTGTGGTATAACGCAAATACAAAAATGCTAAACCTATGCCTATTATTATAGCTATCAAAAACCAACGCCAATGAACTATATATTTATCTAATTGCTCTCTAATATTAATCTCTTCGATTTCATCATCAATAGCATCATTATAAAAATCTTGCTTTTTCATTTTCATTTTATTTAAAGATTAGAACAGAAAGCGATACTAAAATAGAAACCGCCGATATAATTACCGAAGTATTTGGGCCTACAGCCGAAGAATTTACTCTTGTTTTATTAGGTTCAACATAAACCACATCATTTTGAGCCAAATAATAAAATGGTGAATTAATAAAATCTGATTTGGTGATATCTACCCTGTTAAATGATTTCTCCCCATTGACTTCTCTAATAATCAAAATATTATTTCGTTTACCATAAATCGTTAAGTCTTTTGCCATACTTAAAGCCTCAACCAACGTAACTCTTTCTGATGTAATCGGGTAGGTTCCAGGTAAATTAACCTCGCCTTGTAATGAAATTTTAAAATTTGTTATACGAAGATTAATAATCGGATTTTTAACATAGACCCCAATTTTAGTTTGCAATAATTGCAAGACATTAGTACGGGTTAATCCTCCAATTTTTATTTTTCCCAATACAGGAAAATCGATTTCCCCATTTTGATCTACAAGATAAGACTGAACTGTTTCCTGACCACGAGCGATGTCTAATCTATTATTGCTTGAGAGACTATAAGTCTTAAGATTAAAAGGAGATGCAGCTTCTTGATCTTCTGCAGAAACAATGATCATTAACAAATCATCAGGCTGAATTTTAACTTCGTAAGAATTTGTATTTTGACTATTTTTTAAAGTATCAATATTCTGATAATAAACTACGTTTTGTTTTGAAGCACAAGAAAAAAACAAAAACATGAAAGCTAAAAAACATGATGTTTTTATAAAAAAAATAAAGTGGTACATTGGATTTAAATTTTAAAGCTGGATTGTATCCGTAAAACCAAAACATTGTTTTACAGACTATTAAATCATTTTAAAAGGTTTTTAATTTCGGAAATGAGGAAATGAGAAAAACTAGTAGGCATTTTTTTCTCCCTGAAAAATATTGAAGACTGTTTTAAGAATTATTTTGATATCTAATAGTAAACTCCAGTTTTCTATATACCAAATATCAAACTCTACCCTGTTCTCCATATCCATAAGTTTTTTGGTTTCGCCGCGATAACCATTAACCTGAGCCCAACCCGTGATACCAGGTTTTGCATAGTGACGAACTAAATAATTGTTTATTAATTCTGTATATTCTTTGGTATGATACAACATATGCGGGCGTGGTCCTACTACTGACATATTACCCAGAAACACATTAAAAAACTGTGGCAATTCGTCAATACTGTTTTTTCGCATAAAGGCTCCAAATCTGGTAATACGGCTATCTCCTTTTTGAGCCTGAATTCGATCTGAAGAATTATTTACATACATGCTTCTAAACTTGTAACATGCAAATGCTTTGTTATCTCTTCCGGATCTTTCTTGTTTAAAAAATACTGGCCCACGCGATTCTATTTTTATAATTGCAATAATGATCGGAAATAGCCATGGAAATACTAAAAAGATTACCATTGTTGAAAAACAAACATCAAAAAACTTTTTCAACAGTCGATTTGCTGTATTCTCCAGAGGTTCTCTTCTGGACATTAATACAGGTGTATTGTCATAAAAAGAGATTTCAACCTTGCTGGACTTCGTGTATAATTGAAAATCCGGAATAAACTTGATTCGAACCATATGATGTTCGCATATACGAATAAGCTTATTGATAATATCAACATCATCGATATGCAGAGCAACATACATCTCATCTACATGTTGTTTGCTAATAAAACTTTGAATGTCATCAAATCCTCCTAATATATTTCCGGAAACAGAATCAGAAACATTTTGTTTTTCATCAAAGAAACCTAAAAAACGATAACCGTATGTTAAGTTTTTAGCAAGCGTTTTGCGCATACTTTTCCCTTTATCATTGGCTCCGACAATAATAATGTTTCTAAAATTGTATCCCTTTCTTCTGATATATTTTAAAGCAATCATTGAAAAAGAACGTGAAATCATCAGCAATAAAAAGAAGAACACATAAAAATAAAGCAACTGAAGTCTGGAAATATCTGAATACTTTAGAAAAACAACAAAAAGCGCTACAATAGCTGCGTGAACAACAAACTTCTCCATCGTTCTTTTTAGAATCGATTCGATAGTTTCTACTCTTATAATCCTGTAAGAATCCTTATACAATAGAAGCCCAAGCCAGATTAAATTAGCCAATAAAGATATTGTTTGGGTTTCCTTTAAAAAAAGTCTATTAAAACTTTCAAACTTAAATAATACCGAAATAACAATTGCGGCATTTAACAAAATCATATCCAGAAGAATAAATAAAATCTGGAAGTATCGCGAAAAACTATAATCCGACAGTTTTTGTAAAATTTTCATAATCTTTAAAAACTTCTAATTAAAAGCACTTTTAATCTTTTTCATCAAAATCATCCAAACAAATAGTGGTCCGTAATACAAATATCTTCTCCACATCCTTTTTGGTTCTTTAATTAACCTAATAAACCATTCTAATCCTAAATTTATCCAAATTTCATTGGGTCTTGCAACTGTTCCTGCGTAAAAATCGAATACCGCTCCAATTGAACAAATAACTTTGGCATCTACAGTTTCCTTAAATCTATTAGCCCATTTTTCTTGTTTTGGAGCTGTCATCCCAACAAACAATACATCAGGCTTAAAATTGTTTATTAAACTTATCATTTGTTGATTATCATCGTCTGAAAATTCATCTTTAAACGGAGGCGAAAAAGTCTCTACTTTGATACTAGGGAATTCGGTAAATACTTGCTTGGTAATTCTATTAAGAGTATCTTGAGAAGATCCCAAATAAAAGCATTTCCCTTTTTTCTTATTTAGGTCATTCAATAGATACTTATGAAGATCTGCTCCTGCAATTTTAGAAATCTTTTTGTTGTTCAATAATTTTACCGCCGCTACAATTCCAACTCCATCTGGTAAAAGAATATCAGATTCCTGTAGCGCTTTTTTAAATGCTAAGTCAAGTTCTGCAATACAATAGGAATATTGATTAATAGTACTTATTAATATTTTTTTATTTGTAAAACAACTAGACAAATCGTCATTAAATATCATATAATCAAGACAAGGCTCAACTAACATTTCATTAATCATTTCTTTTCTCTTCTTTTTTTTATTAATTATCGATACATAGATATCGTTGAAATACGATAGTTGTGAGTTTTCTGAATATTTCTCTTTATAATTTTGATAAGCATTACTCTCCATTCTCTTTTTATCCTCCGATGGTAATTTTTTAAATATTTCTATAGCTTCTCTTAATTTATCAGGCCTTCCATATTCAAAATGAAAACCGTTTAGATTATTATCAACCATAGAACTCATTGCTCCTAAATTTGACGTAATAACAGGTGTATTACAAGAAAAAGCCTCTATAATTGTCATTGGCATTCCTTCATAACATATTGATGGAAGAATAAGAGCGAGAGCTTTTTTTAGTTCTACTCTTACTTCTTCATTTTCTAAACTTCCTAAATACTCAATATTATTATATTTAACTGCATCTAATACAAGCTGTCTTAATGGACCATCTCCTGCTATCTTCAATTCAAAAGATGTATTTTTAAAAGCATCAAGTAATATTTTTACTCCTTTCTCCTCAGACAATCTTCCAACAAATAAAAAATGATGCCCTCTTTTAACTTCCGACACGTTTTGATCGGCTATTACAAAATTTGGCTTAACTATAAATTTTTCAATAGTAACGTCAAACTTAGATCTCTGAAAAAGTTCAACCGCAAAAGAAGTCAGGCACAAATACTTTTCAGTCTTTGACCACGTACCTATTTTTTTATGAAACCAAACAATAAAGGCAAGCCAAAAAGTTTGTAAAAAAGATGAACGGTAGACCTTTTTAAAGACTGCGGTATACGGAAATTTTTGATTTAAACTATGATTAAACAATTGTCCTTTGTTAAGTAAAATGCCTGAAGGACATAATAAACGATAATTATGAATTGTATGAACAATTGGAACTTTTAGATGGCTTATTTCTCTAAACACTAACGGACCTAAAGCAAAGTGCCAATTATGTATATGAACTAAATCTGGTTTAAATTTCATAATTTTTTCTCTAACTATTTTAGCAGAAAAAATGTTCCATATTGAACCTACAAATTGTACTGCTCCTCTCCATCCCTGATGATTTTGAAAATATAAAACCTCAACATTATGGTGTTTTTTTAATAGTTTCAATTCTTGTTCTACAACACTATCTTCGCCTCCAAATATTTGGTAGCGCGTATGAATTATGAGAATTTTCAATTTACTGAAACAAATTAATTACTTTATACTTGATTCTTGAAAGAATAGAAAATGGTTTAGTGAATTGCTTTATTATTTTGGGATCTAAATGAATATCAGGTGAAAAAAGGAAATTTGTTTTTTTACCATCATCTAGAATTGTTTGAAATCTATTGTATGTTTCTTTTGTATTGCTTGCATCTTTTGTAAAACCGACATTCTCAATTTTTGAAACAAATGAGTACACAGAAAACAATCCGTATTTAAATTGATGATAACACCAACGAATGGCCCATGAATTTATTTTTCCTTGCATCTGACGATCCAGCATGTTTGACATGTCTGACCCCATCTTATTAAAATTACGTATTGATTTTCTATTTTTCTTAAATTCGTTGTAGTCGCTAACATCCCAATCTATTTTTGACCAGCGATCTTGCCATGTTGCCCAGCCTGTTGAACCTGACCTTTGAGTAAAATAATTATCAAATCCTGTTTTACCCTTAATTGGCATGCTAAACCCTGCGATTGAAAATACTTTGGGTTCTTTCTTATAAAAATCAAGAGCTTCATTCATAAAATTCAAAAAATTTGGGCTACTCACGAGATCATCTTCCAATACAATAACTGTCTCATGATTTTTTAAAATTTGACTTACACCATCTATAATTGAATTTGCTAATCCTTTATTTATTGATGCTTCATATATTGTAACAGTTTTAAAGCCATTTATAGAATGTACATATTTCCGAACAGCATTTACATCCTCAATTTCTGAATATGTTTTAGCTTGATCCGAAAAAATGTAAAGATCAGATTGCTCTGCCAGATAATTTTTTTGAAGAGACTGTACTGTTTTTTGTAAAGTCCCTAAACGTCTATAAGTAAAAAGGACTATTGGTGAAAAAGTATTCATTTGTTGTTTATTTTTTGTTCAATTTTTTCTAAAAAATAAATCGCTATTAAGCCACTTATAAAATTTTAAAATATTAGTCAATTAGGAAGGATGCAACCTTTATAATAAGGAATCAGGATAATGTTTGATTCAAATATTATTTATCTTTTCTCACGAAGGATATTTTAAATTCCACTATTAAAAAAGTTTATATTACTAAAGAGATAAAAAAATATTTTTAATTGTTAAAAATTCAAAATATCTTCTTAAAAATTAAGTCTTCTAATCTGCTTTAACATTCAGGATACGAAACAATTATTAATAGTCTTTAATTTGAAAATGACACATGTATCCAATTTTTCCTAATTGGTTACCTAATTTTGCCAACATTTTAATAAAATATTTATCTGGACTAAAAACCGTTCTAAAAAGTAACAGAAAGCTTAAAACTAATCCTCCAAAAGCACTAAACAACAGTTTTATATAACCAATAAAAAAATGATTAGTTCTTAAAAGATGACTTGAATAATTATAGCCTGAACGATAGCCTCTTTTATAAAACCAAGATATTTTTAATCTCTTAACATCTTGTGTTTCGTAAATAACTGCTTCACTTGAAAATATAATTTTTGCTTTCTTTGATAATAAAAAATTAAAAAAATCAGAATCTTCTCCTCCTGTGTTATTAAATTCCTCAAGAAAAGCTGGAGTTCTTAAATTAAATAATTTTTTATGGACTAAAGTATTACCCGTATATCCTTCATTTACACCTGCATTTTCCCCAGTAATTCTGTTTTTTCTAAAAAAAAACAAACTGTTTTTAATATATGAAGGAAAATGATCTGGAATTTCATAAATCACTTTACCTAAAACAACATCAGCTGAATATTTTTTCTGACAATTGATCATATTGTTTAACCAATCCCGATCTGCATATTCATCATCATCGATAAAAAGAAGAAATTCACCATTTGCATTTGATACCGCCATATTTCTTGCATAAGACAGTCCTTTTAACGGTTGAAAATAATATTGCACTTTTGGTTTATATTTTTCGACAACTTCCTGAGCAGTCTTTCTTGCATCATTATCAATAACAATAACTTCATACTCACAATCGGTATTTTGTATCAGAACAGATTCAATACATTTTTTTAATAATAAAGGTCTATTATAAGTGCATATAGCAATCGTAATGTTTTTACTTATCATAAGATTTGATCTTTAAGAAAAATTAATATTCTTCTTTAATCCACGTTGCATCAACCTTTGTGAGTATGCTGAATTAAGAATGGATACACTAATTAAAACAAAAATGATATTTAAAAAATTTTTCGGCTGAAGGTAGCTTGACTCTACTAAATTGTTAAAAAGAAACAAAACAAAAAAGAAATTAAAAAAAATGATATGTAAAAAATTAGACTTCATTTTAGATAATTTGTTCAAAATATTAAACAAAAAAATCACAAAGAAAGAAACACCTATTAATCCATATTGAACATATAAATCTACTAATCCATTATGTGATTGTCCTATTTCTGCAAACAGTGTATTATCAATTTTAGAGGATGGCGCACCAGTTTTACCCCAAAAACCTCCAATACCATAACCCCATATTGTTTTATCCTCAAATTGAACCCTATCTAAAACATCTCTCCAAATTTGTGTTCTTCCTGTTAAGGTTAAATCCCTATTAAAATTTGAAGAAGATAGATTTAAATTTGAAAATGATAAAAATGATAAATCTTTAGAATTTGTAAAAAAGAAAAAAGAAAAAAGAAAAAAGAACTATTGAAACAAGCAATAACACACGCACTATTCTATTATTCAAAGAATAAAAAAAATACATCAATAAGATTAATGTAATCAATAACAAGTTTGTAAAACTTTGGCTAATGAAAACAAATACTATCCCAATTGACAAAAAAAAGAAAAATGAGAAATTATCATTACTATGTTTATCTTTTTTAGAAAAGTACAATCTATTCGAAAATAAAACCGCTATTGTTAAAGAAGAGAATTGCCCTAAAGTATTAGGTTGGTTAAAAATGCTTTGATATCGACCTATTAACGTCGTTGAGAATCCATTTGTAAAAAAAAACGTTAAATATAATAACATTAACACCATTAGCACTTTAAGCACTTTAAGTAATATTATAGAAAATTCAATATCATATTTATCAAACAAAATGATTAGACTACAGATTTTAATAAAATAACCAATCGTTAAAAAAATTAAATTAATAGATTGATTAAACATATTGTCTAGAACTAAAAAACTCGAACCAAAAGTTAAGACCAAAATAAAAATGATTTTTTTTGCCTTCAAAATAAGTTGATAGCTTGCAGTTTTATTGTTTAAAAGAACTAATGTCGATAGCAAAACAAACATAAAATTTACTGTAGTTGTAAACCACCCAAGCCCAATTTCACTGACATCGTCATATTTAAAACCTAAAAACTTCAATACAACATCCGGTCCAGTAATAATGTTTATAAGCTGTAAATAAACAAATAATAAGATACGGAAATTTGATCGCTTGGTCCTTTCCTGCTTTAAACTAGAACCTTCTTTTGTATGTATTAGTTTCACAATATTCTTTTATTTGCTCCATACATTTTTATCTGTATGCGCCAAAATTTTATTAGTTTGAATCCAAAGAATTATATTCATTCCAATAAACATTAATAAATTAGAAATTACTATTCCATTCACGCCTATTTTTTTTACCAAGAAACAACACAAAGGAATATTCACGATGCAGACAATTATGTAGAGATATAATTGTAATCTTATCTTTCCCACACCATTTAAAAAATAACTATTTAGATTAAGACAGATATATGCAATTACATACAATCCTAACCAAAATGACAAACTAAAAGGTATTTCGATTAAATTACCTATCCAAACCTTATAAATAAAATTTGAGGACATCAAGATAAGAGGGATAAGAACAATTGAAATCAAAAACCATATTCGCCTTATTTTTCTCATACTAGCTTTTATCCATTCGTAATCTTTTTTTGCATTAGCGTCGGTAAAAGCACTCCAATATGGAATCATGATAATTGAAAAAAGCATAATTACGGTCGAAAACAATTTAAGGGCTACATTAAATTTTGTTACAGATTCTGGTCCCACAAATTTTGATAAAATAATATTATCTGTCTGGAGTAATACTATTGCCCCTATCTGAATAATAAAAAAATGTCCTCCAACTTTAAATATTTTTTTTGAATAGCTGAAATCAATATGGGAAAATGCCGGAGCAATATTTCTAAGTTTAGTTTTATAGAAAAAAACACTAGCCAATAATAGTACAATTACAGGATTCATTGTTAAGGCCATTACTAAAACCGTAAGATTCCCTTGAATCGTTTTTGTCATTATATATATAGTAATTAAAACACATAATTGTCCAATCAACAATATTAATCCAGCAATAGCAGGTTTATGAACTGCTGTAAGTACTGTGTTGATCAATTGAAATACAAATTGCAAGCAAAAAGAGCTAAAAATTATTAAAACTACTGATGAAATATCATCTTTTACAGATTCAGGTATATTTAGAAAAGTTTGCCAATTAATATAAGGGTTTAAAAAACAAAAAAATACAAATAAGCAAAAAGAAATTATTAGAAGAGAAGCATAGGTTGTGCTTATATATATTTTAGCAAGCCTATATTCATTTAAAGCTAAAGCCTCCGTTAATTTATTTCGCAGACCATTACCCATTCCTATATCAAAAAAATTCATCCAACCAATTAAAGAACTAATTGTTAACCAAATGCCATATTGAATAGGACTAACGTAATTTATAGTCATGGGAACCAATAATAATCCAATAATTACACTGCCTCCTTTAATAAAAAAAGAAATCGCGATATTCTTTTTTGCCAAAACCGTCCTACTATGACCCTTTGAAAAAAAAGAATAAATTTTTTGTTTTATTTTCTTTATCACTACAATTTAAATATTTTCAACTTTATGCAAAACGAGCTATAAAACTAGTTCTGAACTGTTAGTTTTTTCTTAGATATTAATAAATTTTAAGATTTTAATTTTCAGTATAAAAACTAGGTACATTAATTTACTTAACAGGAAAGCGTTTTAGTCCGCTCTGAAGCTTAAAATTATATTAAGTGCCTTAACTTTTACTTCTTTTCACCTGTGCTTTCAATACTATTCGAAATAGTTCAACGTTTTATATCCAACTTCTTTTAAGTATTGATCTTTTTGCATCAATTCCAAATCATTTCTCATCATATCTTGCACTAAATCTTTTAGATCATATTTACATTCCCATCCCAATTTAGTCTTTGCTCTTGTTGGATCCCCAATTAGTAGATCAACTTCAGTCGGCCTAAAATACTTTGGATCAACAGCTAATATTTCTTTACCTATCTCTATTTGAAACTCCGGATTACTACAAGATCTAACATATCCTTTTTCATCAATGCCTTCTCCTCTGAATTCTAGTTCAACTCCTATTTCAGAAAAACTCATTCGAACAAAGTCTCTGACTGCTGTAGTTTTACCTGTAGCAATTACCCAATCTTCAGGTTTTTCTGTCTGTAAAATCATCCACATCATTCGAACATAATCTTTTGCATGTCCCCAATCACGTCTGGCATCCAAATTCCCTAAATACAATTTATCCTGTAATCCCAAACCTATTCTTGCCGTCGCTCTGGTAATTTTTCGAGTTACAAAAGTTTCTCCACGAATTGGAGATTCATGATTAAACAATATTCCGTTACAAGCAAACATTCCATATGCTTCTCTATAATTTACCGTTATCCAGTATGCATACATTTTCGCAACAGCATAAGGAGAGCGTGGATAAAAAGGTGTCGTTTCAGATTGTGGAACTTCCTGCACTTTTCCATATAATTCAGAAGTAGAAGCCTGATAAATACGAACTTTTTTTTCTAAACCTAACAAGCGTACTGCATCAAGAATACGAAGTGTCCCCAGACCATCTGCATTTCCTGTATATTCAGGCATTTCAAAAGATACCGCGACATGGCTCATTGCTGCCAAATTATAAATTTCATCAGGTTGAATTTCTTTAATCAGCCTAATTAAATTGGTACTATCAGTCATATCACCATAGTGCAGAAAAAAATTCCTGTTATGTATATGTGGGTCTTGATACAAATGATCAATTCTATCGGTATTAAGTAATGATGAACGTCTTTTAAGACCATGTACTTGATAGCCTTTTTTCAATAAAAACTCGCTCAAATAAGCTCCGTCTTGTCCTGTTATACCTGTAATAAATGCTATTTTCATATTAAATTATTATTTGCAAATTTCAAACTCCGCTTACTATAGTTTCACTTCTTTAAAATTCACTGTATTTTCCAAGAACCAATTGTATGTTAGTTCAATTCCTTTATCCACCTCAATAGTATGTCTCCATCCCAGATTGTGCATTTTTGAAACATCTAGTAATTTTCTTGGCGTTCCATTAGGCTTATCTGTGTCCCATATTATTTCTCCTTTATGACCTATTATGTTTTGAACAAGTATTGATAATTCTTTTATAGTTAAATCTTTTTCTGTTCCCACATTGTACAAATAATCTGGCAATACATTCTCTATAGCAAAAATGGTTGCATTAGCCATATCATCAACATGCAAAAATTCGCGCTTAGGCTCTCCGTTTCCCCAAAGGGTAACAGGAGCATTATTTTTTAGTTTTGCATCGTGAAATTTTCGAATCATTGCTGGCAAAACATGAGATGAGCTTAAATCAAAATTATCGTGACTGCCATACAAATTAGTCGGCATAAGACTTACGTAATCTTTCCCAAATTGTTTTCTAATTGCTTGACAAGATTTTACTCCCGCAATTTTTGCTATAGCATACCATTCGTTTGTTGGTTCAAGTTCGTCAGTAAGTAAATATTTCTCTTTTAAAGGCTGTGAAGCTAACTTTGGATAGATACAAGAACTTCCTAAAAAAATAAATTTTTCTACTCCAAATTGATGCGATGCATCTATCAAATTATTTTGAATCTGCATATTCTCCATTATAAATTGATAAGGATAATCATTATTCGCTAAAATTCCACCAACACGGGCAGCAGCATCTATAACAACTTCTGGTTTTTGATTCTTAATAAAATCGTAAACTGCTTGCTGATCTCTCAGATCTAATTCTTTACTTGAAAGACCTATTAAATTACAATATCCTTTGGATGTTAATGCTCTCCAAATTGCACTTCCAACCATCCCATTGTGCCCAGCGATATAGATTTTTGTTTCTTTCTTCATAATTTCGAAAACTTTAGCGTACCTTGATTAATTCCCTAACTGCTACCTCTTTCCTCAAACCA
Organism: Flavobacterium sp. N2038; assembly: GCF_025947185.1. NCBI lineage: Bacteria > Pseudomonadati > Bacteroidota > Flavobacteriia > Flavobacteriales > Flavobacteriaceae > Flavobacterium > Flavobacterium sp. N2038. The sequence continues at coordinate 1,733,484 of NZ_CP110001.1, read as the reverse complement.
CTGCTGGAAAAACGATGATCGCGTTTATTAAAATAAAGCTTTATTCCCTTTTCTTCGCAATACGATCTTCCGGTAAAATTTTTATGCTGATATTCATCACCAAGAATACGCACATCAATTTTGTGTGATTTTAAGATATCTTCAAGATCGACTTCTGTTGCATAAGGGATAATTTCATCAACAAACTTGCAGCCTTTAAGCTGAATGTATCTTTCGACAACAGTTTGCGTCGGACTATTTTTTTCAGGTCTGTCTAATGCCGGATCAATTTGCAATCCAACAATTAAATAATCGCATTGCTCCTTTGCCTCTTCCAGCATTTTTATATGTCCGGCATGAAGCAAATCAAAAGCGCTAAATGTTATTCCTATTTTCATATCACTTTACAAGTAAATTCGTTATTTGTAGATACAGCTTCGCAACTCCAACTCACATTATTTGAATATCAATACATATCAAATAATTCAAGAAAAAGATTACAGATTCTTACTTTTGTGCAAAAGTATTCTAACAGAATATTTAAAAAAACCCAAAAAATAAGAAATGACTTATGTTGTTATTTATAAAACGTATTATCTTGTTCTAAAAATCAAGTCTTAAAACCATGACACAGCTTCGCTGCTCCAACTCACAGTAGCCAGAAAACAACATTTAAACCACTAGAAAACAAATAGTTAAACCAAAAACACATTGATTAACTCTCCATTTTTTTTGCAAAAGTACCCCATCATATAACTTCTAAAAAGCCCAAAAGACAGAATTGTCCTATACTATCAGTTATTAACCGTATTGTTCCAGAGCCAAACAGCTAACAAATTCGATTCTCATCCCTTATAAACAAAGGTTTTTTTATGTATTTTTACATTTAAAAACTATGGAATATCTAAAATGAAAAATATCATTTTTTTCTTATTAATATTTTCTTATTCTTATGCTCAGGAGAAGAAAAACACCGATTTTTACGCTGAAAATATTGCTCAAAAAGAGAAGAAAAATAATAGAATAAAGCCTGAATATTCCATTAAACTAAGCGATTCAATTAAAGAAACTTCAGGATTAATTGCTTTTGACGATCTATTGTGGACACATAACGATGACCATGACAAGACAATCTACGGATTAGACTCTTTGGGAAAAATTAGAAAGAAAATCATCCTCACTCAGGCTATAAATCAGGATTGGGAAGAAATAACACAAGACAGCCTGTATTTATATATTGGCGATTTTGGGAATAATTACAGTGGGAACCGAACTGATTTACACATTTTAAAAATTGATAAAAAATCATTTTTGGGCCAAAATCCAATTATCGAAAAGATTGCCTTTCGCTATAGTGATCAAACCGATTTTGCAGCACAAAAACCAAACAATACCAACTTCGACTGCGAAGCGTTTGTTGTTTCTAAAGACAGTATTTTTCTATTTACAAAACAATGGAAATCGTCTAAAAGTGCAATTTATGCCCTGCCAAATCAAACAGGAAATCAAATTGCACAGTTAAAGGAGACATTCGACACCAAGGGCTTGGTGACGGGCTCAGTTTATCTGGAAGACAAAAAAACTGTTGTACTTTGTGGCTATTCAAAAATTGGAAAGCCTTTTTTATATTTGCTAAACAATTTTAAAAACAACAATTTTTTATCGGGAAACAAGAGAAGAATTGATCTTAAACTCCCATTTCATCAAATTGAAGGAATTACGACAAAAGACGGGATTCATTATTTCATAACCAATGAATCATTAGTTCGAAAACCTATTTTAAATACTCCACAGCAAATTCACTATTTAGATTTGAGTCCGATTTTAGGCTCGCATTAAGATCTTAAAAATTAGTATATTTTTTTTGCTCCCATTATCAGGAGCCACAAACACGACCCTATTTCGCCAAGAGTTGCAGGAAGTCTTATTATGGAAGATATGCCCAACTGAGAATAATTAGGATATAATGAATTACCAAAGAAATTGATCAAATAACTTATACAGCCCAACATAAGTAATATCCCAAAAAACTTAGGAATAATTCCGGATTTATAAACCAAATAACCAAAAGGAAAAAGCCAAAGTCCCCAGAAAACCTGCACAATCAGATTTCCGTAATCATATTGATTGAGATAAAATAGTACTTGTTTAACAGCTTCTTTTGTTTCGGTTTGTCCGGAATTTTCGTTAATTATTGAAAGCACTGCAAATTTATTAAGCATATTAACAAAAGAAATCGGTACACTAACAATTGCTAAAGCCACCATATATCCTGCATAAGTTTTATGAACAGGTTTCAATAATTTGTATAAAACTAAGGGAAGAAATAAAAAGAAAGTATAACAAACCAATCCACTCACAATACCAGATCTAAAAAGGAACTCAGATTCTTTTATCGCATTGAAAGTTGCTGAAGGATTATCCCAAATAATTAATTTTGACGGAACGTATCCTAAACTAAAAATTCCGGTTAGCACAACTACTAAATATAACAAACCTGCTATTCTTCCTGTATTTCTAAACGATAGTTTTGATTCTTGATTCATACTTTTTCTTTTAAAATTAAAATTGTCTCGGCCATTTTAGTGCGGTCCAGAATATTATTGCTGTAAGTACACTTTCTATTAATGCCAGAAAAACATAGAAACTCCACCAAGGCGCAATGGTAGTAAATGCAATTAACAGCATTATGGCGGTATAAATAATTCCGAAAACAAGATTAAGTACGCGGTTTAATTTTGGTTTTAAAACAACCGATACAAAAATCATTAATGCCGGAATTGTCATTAAAATTGTGGCAAGAAATAATTTTACGGGAGAATCAAGCAATGTATCTCCGCTTATAAAATCCTCAACTTTCTTTGGAACATAAAGAGAGAAATAATCTCCATATATGTAGCAAAACATTACGGAGGTCCATAATGCAGAAAGTTTGATTTTGGTATTTATTTTAAAATCTTCTAAACTGGCCGGTTTTACCTTTTCTGTATCCATCTTTAGTGGTTTACTGGTTTTTAGTATGACGAAACAAGACTTAAATTGTTACAATTCTAATGAATTTGATTTTATAAAATATACTAATAAGCTATCCTTTTTTTGTTTGTTCCAAAAAGGTATCTTTGCCGGATTAAAATTTGATCCTCTGTTTAAATTTAGAGGACTATCACAAAAATAAGCCTGCATAACAGGCACTGTTAGAACATGAATTACTTATCTGTAGAAAATATATCGAAGTCATTTGGCGAAAGAGTCCTTTTTGACAACATTTCTTTTGGAATCAATAAAGACCAAAAAATCGCTTTTATTGCTAAAAATGGTTCTGGTAAAACAACCATTATGAGCATTATTAATGGTTTGGATGAACCTGACACAGGACAAGTTGTGTTGAGAAAAGGAATCCGAATGGCATTTCTTTCGCAAAACAATAATCTACAAGATGAGCTTACGATCGAAGAAAGCATTTTCGCTTCAGACAATGAAACGCTTAAAATAATAGAAGCTTACGAAAAAGCGCTTGAAAACCCAAATGACGAAGAAGCGTATCAAAAAGCTTTTGACGGAATGGATCAACATAACGCTTGGGATTTTGAAACACAATACAAGCAAATTTTATTTAAACTGAAATTAGAAGATTTTAAACTTAAAGTAAAAAATCTTTCGGGAGGTCAAAAAAAGCGTCTTTCATTGGCGATCATATTAATCAATCGCCCTGATTTATTAATTCTTGATGAGCCAACCAACCATCTGGATTTGGAAATGATCGAATGGCTTGAAAGTTATTTTGCTAAAGAAAACATCACGTTGTTTATGGTAACGCACGACCGTTTCTTCTTGGAGCGTGTTTGTAATGAAATTATTGAATTAGACAACGGAAAATTATATCAATACAAAGGAAATTACTCTTATTATTTAGAGAAAAAAGAAGAAAGAATCACTTCTGAAAATGCTAGTGTTGACAAAGCAAAAAACTTATTTGTAAAAGAATTAGAATGGATGCGTCGCCAGCCAAAAGCGAGAACAACCAAATCTAAATCACGTCAGGATGACTTTTATGTAATTAAAGAAAAAGCACAAAGCCGACGAAAAGAAAATAAGGTGGAACTTGAAATTAATATGGAAAGAATGGGAAGCAAAATTATTGAGCTTCATAAACTTTCTAAAAAATTCAAAGACCGTGTTATTCTGAATAACTTTAGTTTTGATTTTCAGCGTGGCGAAAGAATCGGGATTATTGGAAAAAACGGAACCGGAAAATCTACTTTCTTAAATCTGCTTACAGGAACAATTCCGCCAGACAGCGGCCGAGTTGTAAAAGGAGATACAATCAAAATTGGTTATTACACACAATCCGGAATTAATCCAAAACCGGGTCAGCGTGTTATTGATATTATTAAAGAGTACGGAGAATACATTCCGCTTGCAAAAGGGAAAATTATTTCAGCTTCTCAGTTATTAGAGCGCTTTCTTTTTGATGCTAAAAAACAATACGATTATGTCGAAAAATTAAGCGGTGGAGAATTAAAACGTTTGTATTTATGTACTGTTTTAATTCAGAATCCGAACTTTTTAATTCTCGATGAGCCAACAAACGATTTAGATATTGTAACGCTTAACGTATTGGAAAGTTTTCTATTAGATTATCCGGGGTGTTTATTGGTAGTATCCCACGACCGTTATTTTATGGATAAAATTGTCGATCACTTATTTATTTTTAGAGGGCAGGGTGAAATCGAAAATTTCCCAGGAAACTATTCTGATTTCCGCGCTTATGAAGACAGTGCCGACGTTGCTCAAAAAGAAGAAAACAAGGCCGAAAAGAAAGACTGGAAACAAAACAATCCAACAGGAAATTTAAGCTTTAACGAGCAAAAAGAATATCAAAAAATCGAAAGAGAAATCAAAGATTTAGAAATCGAAAAAACTAAAATCGAACAATTATTCTCTGAAGGAAAAGTCGCAGATGCTGATATTGAGAAAAAAGCTAATGAACTTCAAAACATCATTAATAAAATAGATCAGAAAGAAGAAAGATGGTTTGAGCTTTCGGCTAAAATTGAGGGATAATTTTTTTTAGAGCTTAGTCCCTTTTTTTAACCAAAAGTTAAATATATAAGACCGAAAACTAATTTTTCTATATTTGCGATTCTAAAAATAATACCACATGAAATACATTTTAACTGCTTTAATAGCAATGACTCTTTTTATTTCTTGTTCTGGAAATGATAATCTTCAGGAACAAAAAACAGATTATACTAAGGAAAACGATAAAGAAATAGTTGATTATCTCGCTAAAAACAAACTAACAGCTCAAAAAACTGCTTCTGGTTTATATTACATTATAAACGAGGCTGGAACCGGCAAACAACCAACGTCAAGCTCCAGAGTTACGGTTACTTACAAAGGTTATTACACAAGTGGAACTGTTTTTGACAAAAGAACTGAACCAATTAGTTTTAACTTAAGTGAAGTAATTACAGGCTGGAAAGAAGGAATTCCTTTTTTCAAAGAAGGTGGAAGCGGAGTTTTATTAGTACCATCACATTTAGGATATGGACCTTACACACAAAGAGGTATTCCTGGAGGTTCTGTACTTGTTTTTGATATAAACCTAATTTCTGTAGACAAATAATCCGGAAATTATATTAAGGTAAAAATTGAGAGTAGACTAAAAACAAAACAATGTTCTTCCAAATAAAATCATACATCAAATTCCTCTGGAATTCTAAAAATGAACACGGAGTACATTCCCCTTTTGTTTTTAGTCTATTAACAAAATGTTTTTACGACAAAAAACCAAAATCTGCCTATATTGTTCTGAATAATTACCGAAAATCATTACTTGCTAATAAAAATTTTATTGAAGTAACTGATTTTGGAGCCGGCTCAAAAGTTTTTAAATCCAACATACGACAGATTTCAAAAATCGCTGCAACAGCTGGTATTTCACCTAAAAGAGCCGAATTATTATATCGGGTAACTTCCTATTTTGAACCAAAAAACGTTCTTGAAATTGGAACTTCTTTAGGATTAGCTACTGCTGCTCTGGCATTGGGCAATCCAAAAGCAAAAGTATATACAGTAGAAGGCTGTCCTCAAACAGCAAATATTGCCAAAGAACATTTAAATCGATTTGATTGCAACAATGTTGAAAATGTAATTTCAGAATTTGAATCTTTTCTGATTTCTGAAAACCTGCACAATACAATCTTTGATCTTATCTATTTTGACGGAAATCATTCTAAAAAAGCAACCTTAAAATATTTTGAAGTTTTATTGCAAACAGTTAATAATGATTCTGTTTGGATTTTTGATGATATTCATTGGTCTTTAGAAATGGAAGAAGCCTGGGAAATTATCAAAAATCATCCAAAAGTAAAAGTTACTATTGATACTTTTCAATGGGGATTTGTCTTCTTTAGATATGAACAGGAAAAAGAGCATTTTGTGATTAGAAGCTAATAATTAAAGGCATCTTTTGGTATTTCTTTAGCAAACAACTTTTGATAATTCTGCATATCCTCATTCTTTTTTATCGGATAATTAAATAGTAAGAAACTATTTTCAGGCGATTTTTGCTCATAAATCACTAAATAAGTTATAGTTGTATCAAGTTTTATCTTGGGAAACTTGACAAAATCATTTCCTGTCACATTGTTCAATATCAATTCGTTTCTTACCATATATTCGTAGTTCACTTCACCTTTCTTTTTTCGTCCCCGATCAGGTTTAAAATACGTAATTTTCCCTTCTGTTAAACTGTAACCTTCTTTTAATTTTCTAAAATGATAAACTTCACTTAAAGTTTTCAGAGACATAAAAACCGCAATAAACATTAATGCAAAAATTGCAATTAGATTTGAAATTGGAAATTTAGAAAACCCATCCAGAAAATAGCAGAGCCGAAAAAGTAATACTGTTACAATTGTTATGATCAAAAGGTTAGTAACAGGATTGAGATTAAATAAAAAATTCATAGGGATTGTTCTTTGGTACTAAAATATTTTTTATTTCAATCATTATCAAAAAAAAGCACAAAAAAAAGACAATCATTTCTGATTGTCATTGTTATTTAAATATAGATATTTTGAAATCTATTTTTTAGTTTCTTTATTTTTTTCCCATTTTCAATCATTCATAGCCTTCGATTCTTTTCTGCTTTTCAAAAATACTTCCAAACAAAGTAATTACGCGGCTTTTCACCCGAACACTTAAGCAAACTGAATTCTATTATTAAAATAAACTATTCTAAATTTGATATAATATCTGACAAAACAGCTATTTTCTGAGATGTTTTTTTATCTTTGAAATTCACACTTTTTAGTGCAGATAGCTTTATCTTTGAACCTTCGGAAAAAAGACATTCATTATGGAACAGAAAATTCATCAGGGAAGAAATGTAAAACGCTTCAGAGAGATGCTTGGCATCAAACAGGAAGCACTGGCTTATGATTTGGGAGAAGACTGGAACCAGAAAAAAATTTCTATGCTGGAACAAAAAGACATAATTGAAGACAATCTGCTTAAACAAATCTCTAATTCATTGAAAATTCCTGTTGAAGCTTTTCAGAACTTTGACGAGGAACAGGCAGTAAATGTTATTGCAAATACATTTAACAGCAATGATAGTGCAACTGGATTAGTAATTAATAACTACAATCCAATTGAAAAGATTATTCAATTGCATGAAGAAAAAATTGCACTGTATGAGCGTATGCTAAAAGAGAAAGATGAAATGATGGCAAAGCTTGAAAAACTAATTAGCAAATAAATTTCAGGATTATCTCACCATTAAAACATAAAAAAGGCGATCAGTAAATGATCGCCTTTTTCATTTAATCCAAAATAACTCATTTATTTCTTAGCTGCTGCATTTTCCTCAGCCTTTGCTCCCATTCTGTTTACTGTATACATAGGCGCAAATTTAATTTTCAAACCAGCAATTTTTCTATTGTCTTCAGCAGTCAAACCTTCTTTTTCAACAGTATTTTTTCGGCTGTCTAATGCTTCATACAATACTTTTATTTCATCCCAGTCTTCCCTTGAATAACGATCTTTATTATTTTCGACTGTATGTACAAATTGTTGATAAACACTATGAATATTCTGAGCATTTACCCAGCTAAAACTCATATCATCTCCTATTTTTCCTTCTCCAAATAAAGCATTTCTTAATTGTTGTTTCGGACTTGGAGCTGGTGGGGCAAAAACGGCGGTCATTTCTTTTCTAAATTCCTCGTACTTAACTTTACTTGTATTTATTTTTTCGGTCGCGACCGAATTATCTTTAATATCTGCCAAAGCCAATTCAGCTTCCTGAGCTCTTTTATCATATTCAGATTCCACTGTTTTCCAATTCTCTTTCAAATCGTCAGCAGCCACATTTTTGACAGAATCAACGTAGGTTACATAAGAATCGACTATTCTCTGAGCCTTTTCCTGTTTTTCATCTTTACACGAAGTAAAACTAAATACGATTAAAGAAACTCCTATTGCTATTTTTATATTTTTCATAATCTTGATTATTAATTAATAGATAAACAAATTTACCTATTACTCAAAGTAATAAATTACATTATTATCACATTTTTAAAACTAAAAACATATTAAATCTGTAAAACACAAAAAACAATGATAATTATGCAAAATTTAAACAGAATAACGTAACAGCTTTTTGCTTAAAAACCATATTGATCTGCTTATCCCGGCACACATTAGAAACAAAAGAGATTTTTGTAACAAAAACCAATAATCAACTACTTATTGAAAAGTGTTTTGTACTTTTAAATCCAAAATTGTAAGATGAAATGGCTGAACCATTAATTAAAATAACCGACATTAAACGAAATTTTGTTCTGGGTAATGAAATCGTATATGTTTTAAAAGGAATAAATTTAGAAATACAAAAAGGCGAATATGTTGCTTTAATGGGTCCATCAGGATCCGGAAAATCTACTTTAATGAACTTACTAGGTTGTTTGGACACTCCAACTTCCGGACGTTATGTTTTAAATGGAAAAGATGTAAGCCAAATGCGTGATGATGAATTGGCCGGAATTAGAAACAAAGAGATTGGTTTCGTATTTCAGACTTTTAATCTTCTGCCAAGAACAACTGCTTTAGATAATGTGGCCTTGCCAATGATTTATGCAGGGCATCCAAAATCAGAACGTGTTGTTCGTGCAACAGAAGTTTTAAAGCAAGTAAATCTGGCAGACAGAATGGATCATCAGCCCAATCAGTTATCAGGAGGGCAGCGCCAGCGTGTTGCCATTGCGAGAGCATTGGTAAATAAACCTTCAATTATTTTAGCCGATGAACCAACCGGAAACTTAGACAGTAAAACTTCTGTAGAAATCATGAAACTGTTTGGAGATATTCATGCTCAGGGAAATACTGTAATTCTAGTAACTCACGAAGAGGATATTGCAGCTTACGCACATCGCGTAATTCGTTTAAGAGATGGATTAATTGAAAGTGATACTACAAAACCGGATCACATATTGCTTTAATCTTAAAAAACTTAGCATCTCAGAACCTTAGCATCTTAAAAAAAATGAAAGTATATACAAAAACAGGCGACAAAGGAACCACAGCTCTTTTTGGCGGCACACGTGTTCCTAAAGATGACATCAGAATTGACAGTTATGGAACTGTTGACGAACTAAACTCTTATATCGGATTAATTCGTGATCAGGAAATGGATTCTCATTATAAAACCATTTTAATCGAAATTCAGGATCGTCTTTTTACTGTTGGTGCCATTTTGGCAACTCCACAGGAAAAAGAAGTTTTAAAAAACGGAGAACTTCGTTTAAAAAACTTAGGAATAATTGATTCGGATATTGAATTATTAGAAAACGAAATAGACAAAATGGAAGAAAGCCTTCCACCAATGACTCATTTTGTTTTACCCGGAGGCCATCCAACCGTGTCACATTGTCATATAGCACGCTGTATTTGTCGTCGCGCAGAGCGTTTGGCAGTACATTTAAGCCATAATGAACACGTTCCCGAAATAGCAATCAAGTACTTAAACCGACTTTCTGACTACCTTTTTGTCTTGGCACGGAAGTTGTCGTCTGACTTAAAAGCAGAAGAAGTAAAATGGATACCCAGAAAATAAACTTTCTTAAACTCCGATTTTTAATTCCGATAGCTATCGGAACCAAATTCTAAAGAAATAATTTAAAAATTCTGCGAATTTAAACAATATATAAAGTTCCTAATATTGGCAATTTCAGGCTCCTTTTTTGGAATTTGGAATTTAATTTTTGGAATTTAAAGAAGACGTTCTTAAATTTTATTAAAATAAATCAAAATTTACTTGTCTTTTTCAGTAAAAAATTTATTTTTGCACAAACTAAACAGATAACAGATGTATTGGACATTAGAATTAGCATCTTATTTAAGTGATGCGCCATGGCCTGCTAACAAAGATGAACTTATTGACTACGCTATTAGAGCTGGTGCTCCATTAGAAGTAGTAGAAAACCTTCAGTCTATCGAAGATGAAGGCGAGATATATGAATCAATGGAAGAAATTTGGCCTGATTATCCAACAGACGAAGATTATCTTTGGAATGAGGATGAATATTAAAAAATAAACCAAAGGAAAAAGTCTCATCACAGAGACTTTTTTTTTGGTTCAAATACATATATATAATAAAGAAATACAATAAATCATGAGTTTCATAAACAGTATCATTAAAGTCTTTGTCGGTGATAAATCACAGAAAGATGTCAAAGCTTTACAACCTTATTTAAACAAAATTAAAACATTCGAAACTAGCTTAATGAGTTTGTCTCATGACGAATTAAGAGCAAGAACCGTATATTTTAAAGATAGAATAAAAGAAGCCAGAGCTGATAAGGATGCTAAAATTGCTTCGCTTAAAGCAGAAGTAGAAAACATCGAAGACATCGACAAAAGAGAAGATCTTTATGATGCAATTGATTCTCTTGAAAAAGAAGCTTACGAAATCTCAGAAAAAACTTTATTGGAAATTCTTCCTGAAGCATTTTCTGTAGTAAAAGAAACAGCTCGCCGTTTTAAAGAAAACTCACATATCGAAGTTACTGCAACTCCAAAAGATCGTGAATTTTCAGCAACAAAAGCATATATCACAATTGATGGTGAAAAAGCAGTTTGGGCTAACAAATGGAATGCTGCCGGAAAAGATATCACTTGGGACATGATTCATTATGATGTTCAGTTAATTGGTGGTATGGTATTGCACGAAGGTAAAGTTGCCGAAATGCAAACGGGTGAAGGTAAAACATTGGTTGCAACTCTTCCTCTTTACTTAAATGCTTTGACAGGAAATGGTGTTCACTTAGTAACTGTGAATGACTATCTGGCAAAACGTGATAGTACATGGAAAGCTCCATTGTTTGAGTTCCACGGTTTAACTGTTGATTGTATTGATAATCACCAACCAAGTACAGAACAAAGAAAAAAAGCATACGACGCAGATATCACTTACGGAACCAACAACGAATTTGGTTTTGACTACTTAAGAGATAACATGGCACATTCGCCAGGCGATTTAGTGCAAAGAAAACACAATTATGCCATTGTCGATGAGGTCGATTCTGTATTAATTGATGATGCAAGAACTCCACTTATTATTTCTGGTCCGGTTCCTCAGGGAGATCGTCATGAATTTAATGAACTGAAACCAAAAATCGAAAACTTAGTATCTCAACAACGTCAGTTAGCAAATGGTTTCTTGGCAGAAGCTAAAAAATTAATCAAAGAAGGAAATACTAAAGAAGGCGGATTCTTATTATTAAGAGCTTACAGAAGTTTACCTAAAAATAAAGCATTAATTAAATTTTTAAGTGAAGAAGGAATTAAACAATTACTTCAAAAAACTGAAAATCAATACATGCAGGATAACAATCGTGAGATGCACAAAGTTGACGAAGCTTTGTATTTTGTGATTGAAGAAAAAAACAATCAGGTAGAATTGACAGACAATGGTATTAAATACCTTTCTGGAGATACTGATTCTGATTTCTTCGTTTTACCGGATATCGGAACAGAAATAGCTGCAATCGAAAAACAAAAACTGGATAAAGATGCTGAAGCTGAGGCTAAAGAAAGATTATTCCAGGACTTTGGTGTAAAAAGTGAGCGTATTCACACCTTAACACAACTTTTAAAAGCTTACGCTTTATTTGAAAAAGATGTAGAATATGTGATCATGGACAACAAAATTATGATTGTCGATGAGCAAACAGGTCGTATCATGGATGGCCGTCGTTATTCTGACGGTTTACACCAGGCAATCGAAGCTAAAGAAAATGTAAAAATCGAAGCTGCTACACAAACTTTTGCTACAGTTACATTACAGAATTATTTCAGAATGTACAGCAAATTGGGTGGTATGACAGGTACAGCTGTTACAGAAGCTGGAGAGTTATGGCAGATTTACAAATTAGACGTTGTTGAAATTCCAACAAACCGTCCAATCGCAAGACAAGACAAAGAAGATTATATCTACAAAACTACACGTGAAAAATTCAACGCTGTAATCGAAGATGTTACTGAATTATCAAACGCAGGAAGACCTGTATTGATTGGGACAACTTCTGTAGAGATTTCAGAATTATTAAGCCGAATGTTAAAAATGAGAGGCGTTACGCATAACGTCTTGAATGCTAAAATGCACAAACAAGAGGCGCAAATTGTAGAAGAAGCCGGTAAAGCCGGAGTTGTAACTATTGCAACAAACATGGCTGGTCGTGGTACCGATATTAAATTATCTCCAGAAGTAAAAGCTGCTGGTGGTTTAGCAATCGTAGGTACAGAGCGTCATGATTCTCGTCGTGTAGACAGACAGTTACGTGGTCGTGCAGGACGTCAGGGAGATCCGGGAAGTTCTCAATTTTATGTTTCTCTTGAAGATAACCTAATGCGTTTATTTGGTTCTGAAAGAGTTGCTAAAGTAATGGACAGAATGGGATTACAGGAAGGTGAAGTTATTCAGCATTCTATGATGACTAAATCTATCGAACGTGCTCAGAAAAAAGTAGAAGAAAACAACTTTGGTGTTCGTAAACGTTTATTAGAATATGATGACGTAATGAACTCTCAACGTGAAGTAGTTTACAAACGTCGTCGTCATGCATTATTTGGTGAGCGTTTGAAATTAGATATTGCCAATATGCTTTATGATACTTGCGAATTAATCGTAAGTCAAACTAAAATTGCAAATGATTTTAAAGATTTTGAATTTGATTTAATTCGTTATTTCGGAATTACATCTCCAATTTCAGAAGCAGATTTCGCAAAATTAACTGATATTGAAGTTACAGGAAAAGTATACAAAGAAGCTTTAGCGTTCTATACTGAAAAAACAGAAAGAAGTGCAAGAGAAGCTTTCCCAATCATTAGAGGAGTTTTTGAAGAGCCAAACAATCATTTCGAAAGAATTGTAGTTCCTTTTACAGATGGAATCAAAACTTTGAATGTTGTTACAGACTTAAAGAAAGCATACGAAAGCCAAGGAGCTCAGTTAATTGCTGATTTTGAGAAAAACATCACCTTATCAATTGTTGATGAAGCATGGAAAAAACATTTACGCAAAATGGACGAATTGAAACAATCTGTTCAATTGGCTGTTCACGAACAAAAAGATCCATTGCTTATCTACAAATTAGAAGCTTTTAATTTGTTCAGAGGAATGTTAGACAATGTTAATAAAGAAGTTATTTCATTCTTGTTCAAAGGTGATTTGCCTGCTCAAAACGTTAGCTCTGAAATCCACGAAGCAAGAGAAGTTCGTCAAAAAGAAAATTTACAATTAACAAAAGACGAAATTGTAAACAGTGAAGATATCAACCGTGAAGCCGGAGAAACGCAACAACGTCAGGTTACAGAAACTATCGTTAGAGAGATGCCAAAAATCAATAGAAATGACACCGTTACGGTTCAGGAAGTTGCAACAGGTAAAACAGAAACAATGAAGTACAAAAAAGCTGAGAGTTTATTAGCTGCTGGTACCTGGGTTCTTGTTTAAGAATAATTTTATTATTTCAAATTACATATTAAACCCGACAGATTTTAAAATCTGTCGGGTTTATCTTTTTAGAAAACTTCCAGTTTGTAAGACCCGAATATTTTTTTTAGAAAAATGATTGAATAAATTCATTCTAAAACGAATAAAATGTATTTTTGCTCCCATAAACAACGAAACAGATTTTGAAACGATTTTTCGTCATATTTCTTTCCTGCATGCTATTAGTTCCTTCTTTTGGCAGTTTCTTTGTTTATACCTCATTCAAATTAAATCAGGAAGAAATTTCTAAAACAATCTGTGTGCAGCGAAAAATGGTTTTTAATAGCTGTAATGGACGTTGTGAACTTCAAAAAAGTTTAAAAAAATACGCAGATAATGAAAAAAGAATGCAAAACAATCTGAAAGAAAAAGCAGAAGTAGTTTACATTCAGAATTCAACTCTAAACAATTTCAAACTAGCAGCACTGATCGAATCAAAAGCAAAAATTTTTGCTTCATTCGATAAAAAACCTATTGCTGTTTCTACCTCAACTTTTCGACCTCCATCCTATCTTATATAAATTTTAGACTGGCTTTATGCCAAAACTGAAAAATCATTCTTTGGCTTAAAGCCTAAGAAAACTGGTTGCATTTCAAAATTTATATAATTTAAAATGAAAAAAATATACTTTACCCTATTCATCATAGGGCAATGTGTTTTTGCGCAAAACAAAACAACGCAGGATACAACAAAATCACAGGAACTTGAAAATGTTTTCATTACAGCAAATCGTACAGCAACTTTAAGAAAAGAAACGCCTGTCGCCATTAGTAAATTAACCGCCAAAACAATTAACGAAACTAAAGCAACTGCGGTTTACGAAATCATAAACAAAACACCTGGTGTATTAATGGTCAATTTAGGAAACGAGCAGCATATGATGTCTATTCGTCAGCCTATGACAACTAATGCCTATTACTTATATCTGGAAGACGGATTACCAATTCGCCCAATGGGAATTTTTAATCACAATGCCTTATTAGAGATAAACCAATATAATTTGCAGAGCATTGAAGTTGTAAAAGGTCCGGTATCTTCTTTATATGGCCCTGAAGCTGTAGGCGGAACTATAAATTTAATTTCATTAAAACCTCCTGTTGATCCGGAATTTAAATTTGGAGTTCAGGCCGACAATTACGGTTACAGAAGATTTCAGGCAGCTGGCGGTGCAACAATTGGAAAAGTAGGTTTTCATATTGCCGGAATTTCAAGTTTACAGGAAAACGGATGGATGACCTATTCTGATTACAACAAAGACAATCTGAATGCCAGAATTGATTATAACATCTCTCCTTCTACCCGGCTGATCAGCAATACCATGTATGGAAAATATTATTCAGATATGAGTGGTACTGTAAACGAAGAGGCTTTTAACAACAGAACCTACAAAAGCACTTCTAATTTTACTTATAGAAAATCTGATGCCTTAAGAACCCGATTAACACTGGAACATGATTGGAACAGTAATTCCAGTAGTTATATAACAGCCTATTTGCGTGACAACAAATTGGGGCAAAATCCATCTTACGGAATTAAATGGAGTCCAACTGTAAACCCAACAACAGCAAAAGGTGAAGTCAACTCAAACAACTTTAAAAGTTATGGAGCTATTGGGCAACATACTCAAAAATTTGATTTTCTGAATACTAAAATTGTCGCAGGCGCATTATACGATTATTCTCCTGTAACTTATTGGTCGTATGTAATTGATTTAAAAGCCAACTTAAATCCTGGAACTCCTGGAAAACAAACGGTAGATTCTTATGAGATTATTGCCGAACGCCCAGATGCTAAACTGGCCGATTACACAGCAGATATTTTCAATACAGCAGGTTATGCACAAATAAGCTTTAATCCAATTGAAAAATTAGTCGTTACTCTTGGTGGTCGTTACGACAATATGAAGGTTAATTATGATAATGCACTTGATCTTTCTTCAGGAAGCAAAGTGTATGATAAAGCCACTTTTAAGGCAGGAGTAAATTATAATCCTGTAGAATTTGCAGGATTTTATGGGAACTACTCACAAGGTTTTGCTCCTCCAGGTATTACTTCAATCTTTAGAACCAAACCCGGAACTGGCGGTACAACAGGTGTTCCTGCAGCTTTCTATTATAATCTTGAGCCTGCAACTTTCTATAATTACGAAGTTGGCGGATGGTTTTCTTTCTTAGAAAATAAACTAAACTTCGATTATGCTTTCTACTACATGGAAGGCAAAAATGAATTATTAAATATTAAACTTCCTGATAATTCAACAGATTACCGTTCTGCTGGTGAAACCCGTCATAAAGGAATCGAGTTTGGCGGTTCGTACAGACCTTCTAAACAATTCAATATACGTGTTGGTGGTACTTACGCGCAACATACTTACATAGATTTTAAACTTTCAGACAAACCATCAGATCCTATTCAGAACCTGAACGGAAAAGAAATGCCGGCAGCGCCAAAATGGTCAGGGAATTCAGAAGTGAGTTATTATCCTAACTGGCTTCCTAATTTAAGAACATCAGTAGAATGGCAGCTTGTAGGCAGTTATTATCAGGATCAGATTAATACTGTAAAATATGATGGTTACAACATCTTCAACGCGAGGGTTGGTTATCAATGGAAAGGAATTGAAGTATATGGAAACGTAATGAACTTAACTGATAAATTATACGCTTACAATGTTTCGAGAGCCAATACGGTAAACGCACAGCCAACGTACACAGCAGCAGCGCCACGAACCTTTGTATTTGGAATTCAGTACAATTTTTCATTAAAAAAATAAAAATTATCTGCCACAGATTACACAGATTAAAAGGATTTTAAAGTAAGGTTCATTAAGTAACAAACCGATTTTCTTTAATCTTCTAGGAATAAAAAATCATTATAATCTTTTTAATCTGTGGCAAAAAACAAAAAAACAAATCAAAACAACTCAAGTATGAGTAAAGAAGCAAAGAAAAACTCTTCTAAAAAGAAAGATTCAAAAATCGTAAAAAAAATCAAACAGCACATGTACAAGTGGCATCGTGTTATTGGTTTAGTGACTATTGTTCCTGTAATTTTCTGGACCTTTTCTGGTTTAATGCATCCTTTTATGGCGCATTTTTTCAAACCCGAAATTGCTCATGATAAAATTGAACAGCCAGTTATTAACAAAAGTCAACTGCATTATTCTATTCAGGAAGTTTTGCAGAAAAATGAAATATCACAGTTCAAAAATTTCAGAATTGTCACTTTTAATAATGCCACCTATTATCAGGTAAAAACAATTCTGGGAGAATTATGGTATTTTGATACTTCAACTGCTAAAAAACTCCAAAACGGAGATCAAAAATATGCCGAGTGGCTTTCTCGCTACTTCTTAGATGATCAAAAAAGCACTGTAAAAAACAGCGAAGTGGTAACTGAATTTACCTCGCAATACAAATACGTAAACCGTTATTTGCCCGTTTACAAACTAAGTTTTGACCGTCCGGATGCTATGCAGATCTATGTAGAAACTTCATCGGGCAAACTGGCAACTTATAACCCAACTTCCAGACAAGCTTTTATCTGGTTCTTCGATACGTTTCATAATTGGTCTTTTATAGACGCCATTTCCAACAACAGTATCCGAATTATTACGATGATTTTCCTGTTGTCTATTATTGGGTTTTCTGCCTTGAGCGGTATTTTGATTTATGGTTTGCTTTGGAAACAATTCAAAAAAACAGATAATTTGCAACCTAAAAAAGGACTTAGAAAATACCATCGACAAATTGGAATCTGGGTTTCACTTTTTACGCTAACTTTCGCTTTTAGTGGTGCGTATCATGCTACCACAAAATGGACGCCATATACCTTATCACAAATGGTTTACGAACCTACTTTTGTGACAAAAGAAATTCCAACTGCAAATAATAATTTGATTTTAGACTGGGATCGTTTTCAAAACATGAGTATTATTACACTAAACGATACCACATATTATCGCTGTCAATTACTTGAAAAAGAAACTGGAAGATTCAAGAAGCCAAAATCTGATTCTAAATGGAACAAAAAAGACGATCCAAAATCTGAAGTAGTTTACATTAATGCGACAACAAATAAAATTACACCAAATCTGGATTTGGAATATGCTGAATTTTTAGCCTATTATTTTACCGACGGAGCACCAAAAGCTTCCTGCTGTGAAATGGCTACTTCTTCTGAAGATGATTCTCAGCCTTCTCTGGAAAATGTAAAATTGTTAGAATCAAAAGTTCTAACCGATTTTGAAAGCAGAGAATATGGTTTTGTCAACAAAAGACTTCCGGTAATAAAACTGGCTTATGATACACCCGAAAAAACAACATACTTTATCGAGACATCAACTTCAAGACTTGCTGCTGTAATTAATAATGCAGACAAAGTTGAAGGTTATTCTTTTGCCATTTTTCATAAATTCTTATTTATGGACTGGGCTGGAAAAAACATTCGGGATTTGACAACGGTTTTAGCAGCGCTGTCCATTTTAATTGTCAGTGTGTTAGGTTTTATTCTTTTTTTGAAAAAATAGATAAAAGGTGCTAAGGGACTAAGGTTCTAAGACACTAAGTTTTCTTTCCTCAGAATCTTAGTCCCTTAGCACCTTAGAACCTCTAAAAACTTATCTTGGATTTTCCTGATAGTAGCGAGCTTCTATTCGTTTGATATCTTTTATAGAATTTCTGGCCCAGGCTAAACGTTTTTCTAAAATTTCTTCCTCAGACAATTGCCAATTGATATCAGAATTACGTAATCTGTTCGTAAGATTTTGAATGATGATCGCAGCCGAAACAGAAATATTTAAACTCTCTGTAAAACCAACCATTGGTATTTTAAGAAAACCATCGGCTTTTTCTAATATTTCCTGAGAGAGTCCATCACGTTCAGTCCCGAAAAATAAAGCGCTTGGTTTAGTAATATCAAAATCCTCCAGCAGGCAATCATTTTCGTGTGGTGTTGTAGCAATGATTTGGTAGCCTTGATTCTTTAAAGTAGAAACACAATTGGTAATCGAATCATATTGATGGATGTCAACCCACTTTTGAGCTCCCATGGCAATTTCTTTATCAATACGTTTTCCGTAACGTTGCTCGATTACATTCAGTTCCTGAATTCCAAAAACCTCACAGCTGCGCATTACGGCACTTGTATTATGCATCTGAAAAACATCTTCTACTGCAACTGTAAAATGTTTGGTACGGTTTGCCAAAACAGTATAAAATCTTTCCTTTCGATTATCAGTTAATATATTTTCAAGAAAAGCGAGGTAATCTAAATCAATCATTTTATTTGTGTTTGCAGCAAAAATACATCATAAATAAAACAGAAAAAAATTTGCAACTATTTTCAACGGGCTAAATCTTCAACAAAACAATTGTTCAATTTCTCGTGCAATAAAAAAGCTTTACTAAGATCTGCCAATAAAACATCATCTTTATAGGAATCTCCGTTAAAAATATTCGCTTCATTTTTTGAATGCTTTTTTAAACGATCATAAATTTGATTGAGTTCATTATTTGAATACTCAACATTGATAAAAGATATAAATCTTTCCACCACATCTCTCATTCCCTCATTATAGTTGAGTATTATCACATTTTTATCTAAAGCATTAAAATCTAAGAATCCCTGATAGTATTTCTCCAACACCAATGCTCCATATTGATGAAAACTTATTTCACTAATTTCTTTTGAAGTTATGCCAAAAATACCAGGCTCTAATAAATTAGGCACCATATGCATTCCTGTCATTTTTTGGTGTGACCTTAAAACTTCTGCCGGATTTCTATAAAGCAAAGCAAAAGGAGTTTCAGGAAAAACTGATCGTAAATAAGGGGCATTAAATATATGCCAGGCATCGAGTTTTACAATTAAATTCTTTTGTTCCGGGAATCTTTTTTGTCCTAACAAAGCAATTACCGATTTTAACAAAATGGTCTTTTTTTCTAAATCAAAAGAATAACTTCTTAGAATCTGATCGATAATGGGAGCTTCAGAAATCACAATATTTTCAGCTGAAGTCGCCAGAGACTGACTCAACATGGTAGACCCGCATCTGGACACATGAAAAACCAATGATTTTACTTCGACAGCAACCAATTCTTTAGACCAATCAATAAGATTTTCTAAAGTGCTTACTGTTTTAAACCAATTAGAATTGTAAGGCAGCTTTCTGCATTTAGCAATCGTTTCGTCAAAAAAAGGCTCATTATAATTTAAATCTCCCAGATAAATCCATTCAAAATAAATTTCATTATCCTTTTCAATTAATTTAATTGGAATCCAGTTTAAAAGTGAATGCGCTATATTTTCCATATTTATTAATTTCAATTTGACTGCAGATCTGCAATTAGTTTAGCATTAATTTCTGAAGGATTTCTGGAAAGTTCTGCAATAATTTGCTGTTTCACTTCATCAGAAAACAGATTTGGTTTTGAAGAAGAATTGATATTAAAACCCATTTTCGAAAACAATTCATCTGACCACTCATTGCGTATACAATCTAAAGTAAGATGAATGCGAGCTTCCCGGCTCTTATTTTCAACACTATGCAGAAGCTGGAAATTAGCGTACCAACATTCTCCCATTTTCATAGGAACCAACTTTTTATCGACATAAAAAAATACTTCATCATTTGTAATTATTGGTACATGAATTCTGAAAAATCCATCTTCATAAGAAGTGTCGTTATCAACATGTTCCTTGATTTTACTTTCAGGGCCCAGTTTTAATAGACGCACTGCCTCTTTTTCACATTGAAACCAGTCCATGATTTCTTTAAAATAGGTACAGCTCTCCAATAAATTAGTATTCTTATAGGTTGCATTTGGAAAAGACAAAATATCATTAACTTCTCCTGATTGCGATCTTAAGGAAACACTTGTCCAGTCCCCTTCGTATCGATACGTATTAAAATGAGGTGTCCATAAATTAGTCTCGCAGATTGCAAGATCTTTTTGCAACTTTTCTATTGAAAATGAAATCGGAAGCTGGCAGGAAGAAGGATTCATATGTTTAAAGGTTAGCTTTATTTATAAATCGGATAAATTGGTAACGATAAAATGATACAACTTTTGTGTTGAAACCGATACCTCTTCAAAGTCTGTTTTTAATACTAAATCAACTTTCGAAGGAGTTTCATAAACAGCACTTATTCCGGTAAAATTTTTAATTTTATTAATGTCATCATCTGGTAATAAGGCTTTCTTATACAATCCTTTTGGATCTCTTTTTATCAGATTATCGATTGAACAATCAACAAATACAGTCCGAACAAATTTATACTGACCAATTTCCTTTCTTACCTCTTCGTATGGGTTTATAACCGACATTAAAACGATAATTTTAGACTGAACAAAATCCTGACTTATATTAAAAAGACGTCTTACATTTTCACAACGGTCATCTTTTGAGAAACCTAAATCTTTACAAACAGTTTGTCGATAAACATCGCCGTCGACAATTTTTACCTGATAACCATTTTCCACTAACATCTCACTAACATGCTCTGCCAATGTAGTTTTTCCCGAACCTGATAATCCTGTAAACTGTATTAAAATCATTTCAAATTTCTTTTCATTTTATGCCACATTAAAACTAAATAATTCCCCAAGTCCGGACAATACGTAGAAATACGCTTTATTTTTTCGTGCAATCAATCTCAGATTTTAATTAAAACAGGTTTTAAAATCACTATTTTTATCTTTTAATTAAAATAGAATATGAAAAAGAAGCTTGTTGTTTTGACCGGAGCCGGAATAAGTGCTGAAAGCGGAATAAAAACTTTTCGTGACAGTGATGGTTTATGGGAAGGACATGATGTTATGGAAGTAGCAACTCCCGAAGGCTGGCATAAAAATCAGGAATTGGTTCTTGATTTTTACAATAAAAGACGCCAACAACTAAAAGAGGTTAAACCCAATTTAGGACATCTTATTCTGGCTGAATTAGAAAAAGATTTCGACGTGTATATTATAACTCAAAATGTTGACGATTTGCACGAAAGAGCCGGAAGTTCAAATGTTTTGCATTTACATGGAGAATTATTAAAAGTAAGAAGCACCAAAAATCGCGACCTGATTTTAGACTGGACAGATGATTTATTTACCGGTGATCTGGATGAAAACGGACATCAATTGCGACCACATATTGTTTGGTTTGGTGAAGACGTTCCTGCGCTCGAAGAGGCCATTTCTATTGTTGAAGAAGCAGATTACTTTGCTGTAATTGGTACTTCATTGCAAGTTTATCCAGCCGCAGGATTAATTTCGTATACTTATAGTATTACACCTGTTTTTTATATTGACCCAAAACCAATTGCAATACCAAATATTAGTAATAAAGTAGAAACAATCGCAAAATTTGCTTCAGAAGGTGTTGCCGATTTAAGAGAACGTCTCCTGGTTTTAGAAAATGCGCTATGATTTTTGAAAATTGGTTACAGCAATTATCCCAGTTTAATCTGCCTTTACTCGCTATTTTCTTTTTGATCGAAAACTTAATTTTGATCTATATTTCTGTTTTAATTGGAAAAATAATTGAGCCTGAAAATACCGTATTAAAGAAAACAGATCAAAAATGGGTTCTTTCTACCCTATTATGCAATACATTCATCACTATTACCGGCTTTGAATTGTATCGTTACGGAATAATGAAAGTAGATTTCTCAGGATCATGGTATGCTATGTTTCTTGACACCCTGATATTGATACTCTTAATGGATCTTCTAATGTTCATTTTTCATTATTTGGTTCATCATTTAAAATGGATGTACCCCATTCATAAACTTCATCATACACACATCGAAACCAATGTTTATAGTCTGTATGTATTACATCCTGTAGAAACCTTAGGCTTTGGTTTTATATGGTTATTTTTAATTACCATTTTAGAGTTTAATTTTTTAAGTATTATCATCTATCTTATTTTAAATTTATCATACGGAATATTTGGTCATTTAAAGACCGATGTATTTCCTGCTTTTTGGTACAAAAACTATTTTACAAAATGGATTTCGACTACTAAATTCCATAATGACCATCATAAAAACGAATCTCAGAATTTTGGTTTTTACTTCACCATTTGGGATAAAATATTCAAAACCATTATTTAAATTGCAAGTTTGGCCATAATAAAGCTTCAGTAACTTTCAGAAGTTTTAACAATCACTTATATTTGCACCTTTCGAAAAACAACATAACAATGACTACTCTAAACGAATTGAATGCTATATCACCAATTGACGGAAGATATAGAAATAAAACCCAAAATTTAGCGCCTTTCTTTTCTGAAGAAGCTTTAATAAAATACCGTGTATTGGTTGAAGTGGAATACTTTATCGCGTTATGCGAAATTCCATTACCTCAATTAAAAGGTATCGATTCAAGTTTATTTGAAAGCCTAAGAAACATCTACAAAAACTTTTCGACTGAAGATGCTCTTTGGATTAAAGAAACAGAAAAAGTAACCAACCACGATGTAAAAGCGGTAGAATACTTTATAAAAGATGCTTTCGAAAAATTAGGTTTATCTCAACACAAAGAGTTCATTCACTTCGGATTAACATCTCAGGATATTAACAACACTGCTATTCCGCTATCTACAAAAGATGCTTTTGAGCAGGTTTATATGCCATCACTGATTACTTTAATCTCAAAATTAAAAGAATTAAGTGTTGAATGGGCAAACATTCCAATGCTGGCACGTACACATGGCCAACCAGCTTCTCCTACTCGTTTAGGAAAAGAGATTCTGGTATTTGTAGAACGTCTTGAAGAACAAATGCGTTTGTTATTTAATGTTCCTTTTGCTGCCAAATTTGGTGGTGCAACCGGAAACTTTAATGCGCATCACGTAGCTTACCCACAAATTGACTGGAAACAGTTTGGAACTAAATTTGTTGAAACTGATTTAGGTCTACAACATTCATTCCCAACAACACAAATTGAGCATTACGATCATTTTGCCGCATTTTTTGATGGTTTAAAAAGAATCAACAATATCATTATCGATTTAGATCGTGATATCTGGACCTATGTTTCAATGGATTATTTTAAACAAAAAATCAAAGCCGGAGAAATTGGTTCTTCTGCAATGCCACACAAAGTAAACCCAATTGATTTTGAAAATTCTGAAGGAAATCTAGGAATTGCAAATGCTATTTTCGAACATTTATCTGCAAAACTTCCTATTTCAAGATTACAGCGTGATTTAACAGACAGTACAGTTTTAAGAAATATTGGAGTTCCGGTTGGACATACAATTATTGCTTTTGAAGCTACCTTGAAAGGTTTAAACAAATTACTTTTAAATGAAAGCAAATTTGCTGAAGATTTAGAAAAAAACTGGGCAGTAGTAGCAGAAGCTATTCAGACTATTTTACGTCGCGAAGCTTATCCAAATCCATATGAAGCGCTTAAAGGTTTAACCAGAACAAATGAAGCTATTGACAAAAATGCAATTCATAATTTCATTGCAACTTTGGAAGTTTCTGATGCTGTAAGAGCCGAATTAATGCAAATAACACCTAGCAATTACACAGGTATTTAAAAAAAACCTAAAATATTTTCCCAAAAAAAGCTATCTTTATCGAGATAGCTTTTTTTATTTAACGCGGAGCAGTTTAGTGGATTTCATTTGGAATTGAAAGCTGGGTTTTGCTCCTGAAAACGATACCACTCTATGATTGCCTTAAGCGCCGCTGCCGAAACTACACACCATTTACAACCCTTAATCAGCGACTTGGGATTAATCCTGATGACCGCCGGAATTGCTGTACTTATTTTTAAAAAAATGAAACAGCCCTTGGTTTTAGGGTATCTTATTGCAGGCTTTCTGGCTGGAAATCACTTTGACTTTTTTCCATCAATTACGGATATGAAAAGCGTAGAAGTCTGGGCTGAAATTGGAGTTATCTTTTTGCTTTTTAGTCTGGGGCTCGAATTTAGTTTTAAGAAACTAATGAAAGTAGGCGGAACATCCTCTGTAACCGCGATAACCCAGATTATGTTTATGACCTTAATAGGCTATATGGTCGGTCAATGGATGGGCTGGGGAAAAATGGACAGTATTTTTCTTGGTGCAACGCTGTCAATTTCCTCAACAACTATTATTATCAGAGCATTTGATGAATTGGGAGTTAAAGGAAAAAAGTTCGTCGGGATTGTATTTGGAGCTCTTATCGTCGAAGATATTGTCGCCATTTTAATGCTTGTGTTATTATCGACAATTGCGGTTAGCGATCAGGTTTCCGGCGCTGCATTACTGCAATCTGTTTTAAAACTGGTTTTCTTTTTAATCATTTGGTTTCTGGGAGGTATCTTCATTATTCCAACATTTTTAAAAAAGGCAAAACATTTATTAAGTGATGAAATGCTGCTCATTATTTCGCTTGCATTATGTCTAATGATGGTAATGTTTGCGGCAAATGTTGGGTTCTCGCCAGCATTAGGAGCCTTTATAATGGGTTCAATAATCGCCGAAACTACACAGGCTGAAAAAATAGAACATTTAATACAGCCCGTAAAAGACTTATTTGGTGCCGTTTTCTTTGTATCAGTGGGAATGTTAATTAATCCCGTAACATTGGTAGATTTCGCTCTTCCGGTTTTGATTATCACTTTGGTGACTATTTTCGGAAAAGCGTTTAGTTCCGCATTTGGAGCTTTATTATCTGGTCAGCCATTGAAACAATCAGTCCAAACCGGAATGAGTCTGGCACAAATTGGGGAGTTCTCTTTTATTATTGCCACACTCGGAATGACGCTTAAAGTTACCAGCGATTTCTTATATCCTATAATTGTAGCAGTTTCGGCAATTACAACATTTACAACTCCATTCTTAATTAAGTATTCGGAATCTTTTGCTTTGTTTTTAGAATCAAAAATGCCAAAAAGATGGGTTAAAAACATTAACCGATATAGTGTGAATGCCCAAGCCATAAAATCGGTCAGTACCTGGCAAATTGTCTTGAGGGCTTCAATAACACAAATTATACTTCATACTATAATCATTACGGCAATCATTTTACTATCATCGCGATTTGTTGCCCCATTAGTCGCAGATACAAGATTCGGAAATACATTAGCAGCATTAATAACTTTAGTAGTAATCGCTCCTTTTTTATGGGCCTTATCACTACGTCGTGTAAAAGTAGAGGAAGTCGATTCTTTATGGGAAGAGCGTAAATATCGTGGCGCACTTCTAATGTTGATTCTAATAAGAATGAGCCTTGGTTTGTTTTTTATTGGATTCTTACTGAATATTTTCTTTTCGCCTTTGGTGGCTTTTATTGCGCTGATTATTGCAATTGGAGCCTATCAAATTTTTCCTAAAAAGTTAAACGAACAATATCACAAAATTGAAAATCACTTTTTAAAGAACTTAAACGATCGCGAAAACAAAAAAATAGATAGACGTTATGCCAATTTAATGCCCTGGGACGGTCACATGTCTATTTTTGATATTGGAAAAGAATCAAACCTTGCGGGTAAAACGCTTGAGGAATTGCGAATTAGAGAAAATATGGGAATAAATATTGCTTTTATTCGACGTGGAGAAGTTACAATTCCAATTCCAACTAAAAATGAACGCTTGTTTCCTGGTGACGAAATATGCGTTATTGGTACTGATGAGCAGATTGCACAGTTTACTACTTACTTAAAGAACGAAATTGAAGCTCCAAACAATAGTGAAGAATCGGATATCGTACTTCGTCAATTGGAGATTTCTAAAGAAGATTTTATTCAAAAAAGTATCGGTCAGTTTAGAGGCAGAACCGGCGGGCTTGTTGTAGGAATTGAAAGAAACGGTAATCGAATCCTGAATCCTGAATCTAATATCATTTTAGAAAAAAATGATATTATCTGGGTTGTAGGTGATAAAAAACGAATGAACGAATTAATGCAAAAAAGTACACCTGTTGCATTTTAAGATTTAATCACATATAATAAAAAAAACAGCCACAGATTAATAAAATTTCTGTGGCTTTCTTTTTAATTACTTATTTGGTTGCGGTGTCATACGCAAATATGGTTTTATAGGATTATGCCCTTTAGGGAATTTAGCCGGAATATCACTATCCGGAATTGCTGGCGCAATTACTACATCTTCACCATCTTTCCAGTTTGCAGGAGTAGCAACACTATAATTGGCTGTCAATTGCAAACTATCAATAACACGAAGCAATTCGTCAAAATTTCTTCCTGTAGAAGCTGGATAAGTCAAGGTTAGTTTTATTTTTTTATCGGCACCAATTACAAAAACAGAACGAACTGTAAATTTATCGCTCGCATTTGGATGAAGCATATCATATAAATTCGCTACTTTTTTATCCTCATCAGCAATAATTGGAAAATTAACAGTTGTATTTTGAGTTTCGTTGATGTCCTTAATCCAATCTAAGTGCGATTGTAAACCATCTACACTCAAAGCAATAACCTTAGTATTTCTTTTTGTAAATTCAGGAACATAGTTCGCTACAGTTCCTAATTCAGTAGTACAAACGGGAGTAAAATCTGCTGGATGCGAAAATAAAACACCCCATGAATCTCCTAGCCATTCATGAAAACTAACTTTTCCTTGTGTGGTTTCTGCCTGAAAATCCGGAGCTATATCGCCTAATCTTAATGTTGACATAATTATGTTTTTTTAGTTCATCTAAAATTAACTAAAAAATGGATAAGGAAAACATTCATTTTCTTAAAAAAAGTTAAAATTCTATTTCCTCTATATAATTAGTATTTTAATTTAAATAAAACTCACAATAAAGTACCAAATAGCAAGTGTTAAAAACGAAATTGGAATTCCAAAACCAATCATCATACTGCTTAATTTTGGTTTTAAACCATACGTCGAAGCCAGAATTGCACCTGTAATCATAGGCGCCATTGCGATTTCGATAATAGTAATTTTTATAGCTTCAGAATGTTGGTTGAAAATAAAGACATATAAAACAAAAATGATCAGGGGCGTCATAATAAGTCTTACGAAAAGTCCCAATTGCAAAAATTTCCAGTGTCGGCTGTTTCGGTCAAAAGTCAATTGCAACCCCACCGAAAATAGTGCTAAAGGCGTTACTAAGCTGCCTAGTTTTAATAAAACTGACTGAACATTTAAAGCCAAATCAAATTGAGAAACATTCATTAAACAAGCCACAACAAATGTCAGGAAAGGTGGAAAAGAAATGATCTTTTTAAAAATACTAATCGCATCCGGACTACCTTTAGAATAGAAGGCGGCAACAAAAACTCCCAAAGTCGAAACAACAACAAAGGTTCCGGGCTGATCTACCAAAACGGCAGTTTCTAAACCTTTTTTTCCGAACAAAGCTTCAATAATCGGATATCCAAGAAATGATGAATTACTTAATCCGGCTGTCAACACCAAACAACCAATGAGTTTATTGGACCATCCAAGTCTTCTCCCTAAAAAATGAAAAAAGCCGAAAGCCAGAAAAAAACTAATCCACCCCGCTCCTATTGGAAACAATAATTCATTGTTCCATTTAATTTTAGGAATATGATATAAAGTAATTGCAGGAAGACAAATATAAATGACAATTTTATTGATACTCTTATAAATATGCGTTGGAAATTGCTTTACTCTTTGCAGCAGCAATCCTAAAAATAAAAAGAAGAATATTATAATAAAGTTGTTCATATCAAGGCTTAAACACAAAAATAGGTATTTATAAATTGATGGGCTGAACAAATTATAGCGCTTCTTTAAGTTTTTTGTTACTTTTAATATGTAATTCTAAAAATCTATGCAGCAAATAAGGGATAATTTCGAACGAATGGCTAAACTTTCTGATGAAGACTGGAACACCTTTTCATCAAAACTCATTCGTCAGGAATTTTCAAAGAAAGCATCAATCCTCCAAACCGGTCATATAGAAAATTACCTTTCCTTTATAGAGAAAGGAATCGTTAGATATTATGTTCCTTCTGAGAATAAAGACCTTACATTTACTTTTGTATTTGATGGCGAATTTGCAAGCGGATATGATTCATTTATTACAAGATTACCCGTAAACTACACTATCGAAGCTCTTGCAGATACCGTACTTTGGCGTATTTCTTATAGTGATCTTCAGGACATTTATGCCCAAACTAAAGTTGGAAATACCATTGGCCGACTGGCAAGCGAAGATTTATTTCTTAAAAAATCAAAGAGAGAATTGTCTTTGCTAAACGATTCTGCAGAACAACGATATCTAAATTTATTCACAGAGCAACCTCAGCTAATACAAAAGATTCCACAAAAATACCTTGCCTCTTACATTGGTATTACTCCACAAGCTTTAAGCCGGATCAGAAAACGCATTTATTAACCCAGGTTCATTGTTTTAGGTTTCTTTACTGTGCAACTTTGTATAATAAAACAAAAAGATATGGAAACCTTAATTGTGCTCTTTGGAGTTTTTACCGCAACGCTTCTTATTATTTGGTTAACAACCAAACGACTTGAACTATCATTTGCCGGCAGAGTAGCCATGGCACTTATGCTAATATTTACGGCTATAGGCCATTTTACTTTTACTAAAGGAATGGCAATGATGATCTCTTTTTTGCCTTGGGCAAATGCTATTGTGATCACTACAGGAATCATAGAGTTAATTGCTGCAATTGGACTACTTCTGCCTAAAACTAAAATCCTTACAGGAAAACTACTTATTTTATTTTTTATCCTGCTTCTTCCAGCTAACATTTTTGCTGCAAGACATAATATCAATTTACAAGCTGCCGACTATACAGGCAAAGGCCTATCATACTTATGGCTTAGAATACCAATGCAGCTTCTTTTTATAGCGTGGGTATATTTTTCTGCCATAAGAAATCAATCAAAAATCAAAATAGTCAATCAGGAAAATGCACATCATTTGTATTAATGATGTGTATCATTTTTTCTTTAGTTTCATTTTATGCTTTTAGTTACTGCAATTAATTTTTAGTTAAAACTTTTTTTTATTTCAAAAAACGCTTTATATTTGTAACATATTTTATTACAGTATGATTTCAGGTAAGTTTGCCATAACGATTCACATTTTGACTTTACTCACTAAATTCCCAAATGATTTTTTATCATCTGAATTTATTGCGGGAAGCATCAATTTAAATCCGGTGTTGGTAAGGAAAGAAATTGCTAATCTAAAAGCAAATCATATTGTAGAAAGCAAAGAAGGTAAAAATGGCGGAACAAAACTATCTGTTGATCCTTCTAAAATTACATTGAAAGAAATATTTGAAATGACTTTTGAATCCATAAATTTAGGTTATGCAAAAAATCAGCCTAATCCGGATTGCCCGGTTGGAAAAAAGATCAATCAGAATTTAAGTTCTTTATATGCTGATATGAATCAAAAAGTTAGTTTACAATTAGAAGGAATTTCTCTTGAAGATTTCTCTAATCAATTCTAAAGCTATTTTTTTACACAAAACTGTAACATTTTTTATTACTAAATAAATTTATATATTATGAAAATCGCAATTATTGGAGCAACTGGTTTTGTTGGCTCAGCAATCTTAAATGAAGTGGCAGACAGAAAACATGAAATTACTGCAATCGCAAGAAATCCAAAAGAAACCACAAATGCGACTTGGAAAAAAGCTGACATTTTTAATGTAGATGCTTTAGCAGAAATTCTAAAAGGAAATGATGTTGTAATTAACGCCTACAATTCAGGTTGGGCAAATCCAAACATTTATGATGATTTTATTGCAGGATCAAAAGCGATTCAGGAAGCGGTGACAAAATCAGGCGTGAAACGTTTTATTACAATTGGTGGTGCTGGAAGTTTATTTGTAGCTCCAAATTTACAAGCAGTTGACACTCCTGATTTCCCAAAAGAATATCATGCCGGCGCAACTGCAGCAAGAGATTATTTGAATATTATTAAAGATGAAAAAGATTTAGACTGGGCATTTTTTAGTCCGGCTTTCGAGATGCATCAGGGTATTACAACAGGAAGAACAGGAAAATACCGTTTAGGTTTAGAAAATCCTGTTTTTAATGACGATCAAAGAAGTATTCTTTCTGTAGAAGATTTAGCAGTTGTTATTGCCGACGAAGCTGAAAATCCAAAACACCATCAAGTTCGTTTTACAGCAGCTTATTAATTTATTTTTAAAGACTCTAAGGAACTAAGGTTCTAAGATGCTGAGTTTTGTTGCCACGAATTTTTACGATTTTTTTGAGTCTTTTATGTCTTCCTGAGCGAAGTCGAAGGACACACAAAATAATTCTGCAATACTACTCAGACCCGACAGGTTTTAAAAACCTGTCGGGTCTCTTTGCAGTTAAACAATCTTTGTCGAGTTACTTGCGTGTCCTTCGACTTCGCTCAGGATGACAAAAAAAACGTAACAAATTAGTGTAAATACATATAATTCGTGGCAAACTTACTTTTTGAAACTGTTTTTGTTTTCTGTACTTTTACAGTACCAAAAAGTATATTTTGTCAAGTTCAAAAAAACACTCAGGCAGTTTACAAGAAAAAGCAGGAATTTCACCTCCGGAAATTACCAATGTTTCTGCTATCCATCAAATTAAAAAGAACCGAAGACAACAACCTTCTTCGACAGAATTAATTGATGGAATTTTGAGTGGAAACAGAACAGCTCTAAGCCGCGCCATAACTTTGGTAGAAAGTACAAATCCGGAACATGCTACAAAAGCAAATGAAGTAATTAATGGCAGTTTGCCTCACGCCAACAGATCAATCCGAATAGGAATTACAGGTGTTCCCGGTGTTGGAAAAAGTACTTTTATTGAAGCCTTTGGAAGTTATCTCACACAATTGGGCAAGAAAGTAGCTGTGCTGGCAGTTGATCCAAGCAGTTCACTTTCTCATGGAAGCATTCTGGGTGATAAAACCCGAATGGAAGAATTGGTAAAAGATGAAAATGCCTTTATCAGACCAAGTGCCTCCGGAGATACTTTGGGCGGAGTTGCCCGTAAAACACGCGAAGCTATTATTTTATGCGAAGCTGCAGGATTTGACACTATTATTATTGAAACTGTTGGTGTTGGTCAAAGTGAAACTGCCGTACACAGTATGGTTGACTTTTTTTTACTACTGAAAATTTCCGGTGCTGGTGATGAACTTCAGGGAATCAAACGTGGTATTATGGAAATGGCAGACGCAATTGTGATCAACAAAGCCGATGGTGATAATATTAAAAAGGCAAATCAGGCGAAATTAGAATTTAACAGAGCTCTGCATTTATTCCCTCCGAAAAAATCAAACTGGCAGCCAAAAGTTACTACTTGCAGCGCCATTACTAAAGAAGGAATTTCAGATATATGGAACACTATTTCTGATTATGTAGAAATGACTAATAATACCGGTTTTTTTCAGGAAAAGAGAAGTGAGCAAAATCATTTCTGGATGATGGAAACCATTAACGAACAACTGAAACTCAATTTTTATAATCACCCTGAAATCATTTCGCAACTGGAACAAAACAAAAAAGCAGTGCAAAATGATGAAATATCACCTTTTGCAGCTGCTTCTGATTTATTAAAATTATATTTTGAGAAAAGATTCTAAGACGCTAAGGTTCTAAGGTTTTTTCGCAAAACTTTACTTAGAATCTCAGCAACTTAGAACCTTAGTATCTTTACTTACTTCTAAGCTTATATTTACTCTGTTTATACAAATTCCCTGCTGTAATTACATGCGCTAAAGCATCTTTTGCTAACTCTTCGTTTAGTTTTACAGGAATCAAAGTAGTATCATTTTTGATTTCGAATTGCAGTGGTTTCAAATTTGGCTGCATAATTACAACCTGGTTTTCTACTCTAAATGCATTAATATCATTAAACTGCATAATCGATCTTCCTTGTACTTTTTGATCTAGTTTTGTTAAGTTTCTACCCACCATTGGTGTTTCAAAAGGAATTCCTAAATACCCTAATAATGTTGGCGGAATATCTATTTGACTTGCCAATCTGTTATAAACAGCACCTTTTGGAACACCAGGCCCCATAATAAATGCCGGAATATGAAATTTATTTATCGGAACTAAATTTTTACCATATGTTCTAGTATTGTGATCAGCAATAACAATGAAAATTGTATTCTTAAAGTAAGGCTCTTTCTTAGCCATTTCAAAGAATTTTCCAATGGAGAAATCGGCATATTTCATTGCGTTATTTACTGTTGCCGGCGTCTTATCATATGGTTTAATTCTTCCTGCAGGATATTCAAAAGGTTCATGATTTGAAGTCGAGAACATTAGAGAGAAGAAAGGTTTATCTCCTTTTGACTTGAAATAATTATTTGCTTTAGTAACCAAATCTTCATCTGAATACCCCCAGGTTCCTTTGAAAGCATATTTATTTCCATCAGATTCAAAATCTTCCTGATCGATAATATCACTAAAACCATTTCCGTTAAAAAAAGAAGCCATATTATCAAAATTGGCCATTCCACCGTAAATAAAACTAGTGTCATACCCTTTTTGCTTTAAGGCATCGGCAAGGGTAAAAAATCCTTGTTGTGAGTTACCTAGTTTAACCACACTTTCAGATGGCGAAGGTAAAAATCCTGTAACAACAGCTTCGATTCCGCGCACACTACGTGTTCCTGTGCAGTATAAATTAGTAAACAGTGTTCCTTCTTTAGATAATTTATCAAATTCCGGAGTTAATGGTTTTCCTCCTAAAATTCCAACATATTCAGCTCCTAAACTTTCCTGAAGAAAGATCACCAGATTATATGGTTTCTTTAAAACAGAATCTGGCTGCTGTACATGAAGAAACGGAATATCTGCATCTGTAAAGTCATTTGGTCCGGCAATCATATATTTCTTCACACGAGCGATTGCTTCAGCTTCATCCATTTTTCCGTACATTTTTGTATTTCCTTCGTTTTTAATCGAATAAGCAGCAAAGGCAACAGTATAAAATGAGTTTAACCCTAATGTATTGGTTAACTGATCTGTAGAAAACACAGCATTACTGGCATTAATTGGTCGTTTTGAAGTAAGACTTGAACGTGCTCCGAAAAACAATAAAAAAGCAACTAATGGAAATACCATTAATTTAAATTTATACGCTGTACTTGTAGTATGAAAAAACTTTTTCCCTTTTTTGAAAGCAAAATATAATACAACTCCCAAAATAAGGAATGTCACAATTATAGAAGTCAGATAACTTTTTAAAAGCATCCCAACAACTTCTTTTGGATAGATTAAGTAATCTAAGAAAATCTTATTCGGACGTGTATCGTATTGTTTTACAAAATCAGGAGAAGCTAATTCTACAAAAAGAATCAGAAACAGAAACAAAAAGCTATAAATTACCAAAAAATTATTGGTGAATTTAAGCCATTTATCAGGTAAAAAAGTAATTAAAACTGCTGGCAAAAAAGACAAATAACAAAGTAATATTAAATCCATTCTAAGACCGATTGGAAAAATATACCAGAAATTTGGTGTCTCGACTACTCTATCTTTAAAAATAAAAAATAAAAATAATCGGCTTAAAGTTGTAATCAGCAATCCTATTGCTATGAAATTAAAAATGGGTTTTAAAAAACTTAATTTTTTCATTAGATGATTTACATTAATTTTTAATTGAGAATATGGGAAGATACTAAGTCGCAAGTCACAGAGTCTCGAAGTTTTTGTTTCACGCAGATTTAAAAGATTTAAGCAGATATGTGCAAAATTTTGCATAACAAATTTTAAAATTAAATCAGCATGAAAAAAATCCAGAAAACATTAAAGACTCACTACACTGCGCCTCTACCCTTTCATCTTTACTCTTTCGTCTTTACTCTTCGTATCGATTTATTTCACGGTCATAAAAATCATTTGCCTTAATAATAAGACCTTCCATTTCTGCATTTAATTCAGCTTCATCAAGATCTTCAGCTTCTTCCAAAAATTCTACCTCATCATCTTTTAAATTGATGATAAATCTTGGGTAATCAAGGTGAATGATAAAGATATCATCTGGAAAATCGGTATTGTCTCCAAGTAAAAATTTAGGTAATTCCATTTTATTTATTTTTTATAATTATTATTTAGCCATTCCCGATAACTATCGGAATAGTTATTTTTCCCGGAAATTTAAAGCTTATTTTATTCTCAAATTTAATTATTTGACTCTGAATTAATGATTAATTTCTTTGTCAGGAAATGAAAGCGAATGTACAGAAAAATTGCCGCCGAAGTTAATCCTGCCAAAAGTCCAATCCATACTCCTTCTGCTTTCCATTCTGTATATTCTCCTAAATAGTACGAAATTGGAAAACCAATAACCCAATAGGCCACAAAAGTGATATACATAGGAATTTTTACATCCTGTAAACCACGCAAAGCACCAAGAACAACCACCTGAATCCCATCAGAAATTTGAAAAACGGCTGCTATTAAAAGTAATTTTGATGCGATACTTATTACTTCTTCATTATCCAGGATTTGTCCGGTATTCTCCATATTCAGGAAAATATGAGGTAAATATTCATGGAAAGCTATAAACAGAATCGCAAAAACGGTTTCTAAAATAATGGCAAGCAGGAAAATAGAACGAGCCACAACGACCAAATTTTTAAAATCATTCAGTCCTCTTTGATTACTCACCCTGATCATTGATGTTACACTTAGTCCCATTGCAAACATAAAAGTCATCGAAGCCAGACTCAAAGCAATTTGATTGGCTGCCTGACTGGTTTTTCCAATATTTCCGCAAAGCCAGATTGATGCTGTAAACAATACCACTTCAAAAAGCATTTGCATTGCAGAAGGGAAACCAATTGCAATTATTTTCTTTATGGTTTCTTTCTTGATTTCGTCAAAACTGAAACTCTTAAAAAAGCGTTTTAAGTCATCTCTTCTTGAGAGCATAATATGCATGAACATTACTAAAAAGATTCTCGAGATCACAGTTCCTAATGCTGCTCCGATAATTCCCATTTTTGGAAAAATCCAAACACCATAAATCAACATATAATTAATACCAACGTGCAGTACATTTGCCATAACCATAGCATACATCGAGTATTTTGTTAATGATAAACCATCAGCAAACTGTTTGTATCCCTGATACATTATTAAAGGAATCAACGAAAAAGCTACCCAGTCCAGATAAGGTTTTGCAAGTGCAATTACATCAGCCGGCTGATCCAGCATTTCCATTATTGGCTTTGCCAGAACAATAACTCCAAAAAGAGCTAATCCCAAAATTGTACATAAAAACAATCCGTGATGAAACGCCGTTCTGATTTTGGTATCATTTTTCTCAGCATCGCCTTCTGCAACGATTGGAGTAATTGCAGTAGAAAAACCAATTCCTAATGACATGGCGATAAAAATCATGCTGTTTCCTAATGAAACTGCTGCCAATTCGGTACTACCTAATTTCCCCACCATGATATTATCTACAATACCAATTAAGGTATGCCCAACCATTCCTAAAATTACGGGATAGGCCAGTCTGAAATTATATGAAAACTCTTTGGTGTATTGCTTTAAATTCACTTTTATTCCTTTTAGTCGGCAAAGATAATCAGAAGCGACGAATTCTATCTCATTAATAAAAATATATACCAATTTTAAGACAAAAATAAGCACGCCCTAATATTATGTAACGATTTTTAAAAATTATATAACAAGGTCATATACCGTCCAAATTACTTTTACAGTATTAATAATTCAAAATATTTGCCATGAAAAAATTACAAATGATCTGCCTTGCTGCTTTCGCTTTTTTATACGCCAACACGACTTTTGCTCAGGACAGCGAAGTCAAAAATTATGATCAGGGTTTTAGATTAGGATTTGGTTTAAACGGAGGAATCCCAACCGACAATGATTACAGATGGTCACTTGGAGGAGATGTTCGTTTACAATATGATTTGTCTAAGAAAACATCATTGACCTTAACAACAGGTTTTACTAACTTGTTTATGAAAGATCAAAATGGTGTTGAAGTAAAAGATCTGGGATTTATTCCTGCAAAAGCCGGTTTTAAAGCCTTTGTCTGGGAAGACCAGTTTTATGTTTTAGGAGAAGTGGGTGCCGGTTTTGCTGTAACAAACGGTTATGACAAAACAACTTTTTTATGGGCTCCCGGAATTGGATACGCTAATAAATATATTGATTTAAGTGTACGTTACGAAGATTATCATGATTTCAAAACCAATCAGGTAGCATTGCGTGTTGCTTATGGTTTTGACTTATAAAAATTAAGGTTTAATTTATTTTTTTGTTTTTGGTAACAAGCCCGACAGATCGCGTAATCTGTCGGGTTTTGTATTTTATACCGTTGGTCAAAACAAAAGTGCTATTAGTCAAATGATTTTTCAGGATTGGTTTAGAACACTGTAATTCGCAGAAAATTTAATTCAATCATGAACAAAACAGTCATTTATTTATCGCAGCTTTTCCTTTTTTTACTGGTTACTGTTGCTGCACAATCACAAACGGGAATTTCGGGAGAATTTAAAGTCGATTATGTTCCTTTTTCAAAGTATATCCGACCAATGGACAGTACTAAAACAAATGCCGAAAGCAATTTTAAAAGAGCACAAATCGCTTTTGAAGTACCGCTTTCTTTAAAGATGGATCAATACGACCACCCAAAGCTTTGGTCGGTATTTTTTAATGGAAGTTATGCCAAAATGGAAAACAGAAATTATGAGATTGAATCCCTTCCAATAGAATTTCAGGGCGGATTTCCTAATGAATTACTGAACACACAAATCGGGGTCAAACATTTACGTTCTATTTCTCCTTCCTGGTCTTTATTAATAATGGCTTCTGTTGGTGTTTATACAGATATGGTGGAAATTAATAAAGATGATGTCCTGATGCAGGGAGGTGTTCTTTTTATCAAACAATTTAATCCTAATCTGGCTTTGGGTGTAGGCCCCGTTCTGACCAATAGTTTTGGTGTACCAATGGTTCTTCCCGGAATTTACTTTAATTGGGAATCAAAAGGGGCTTTACATTTTAAAATTACTTTTCCTGAAGGTGTAGAATTAGGTTACCGAATGTCTGATCATTTTGATCTAAAAGCAGTAGCCGAGTTAAGCGGAATGACAGCCGAAACCAAAATTGGAAATAAATCGACCTTACTTGGTTATCAACAAATAATTGCAGGTTTAAGACCTCAGGTAAAACTAGGAAAACACTGGATTTTAGAACCAACAGGAGGAACTACTCTTCTTCGAAGTTTCTCGACTACTAACCGAAAAATTAAAGATATTTTTAAAGAAAAAGATATTCCAGATCCAAAATTCACCACTACCTTTTATGGAGCACTAGCTCTAAAATGGAAATTCTAGAGCTATCTGCTTAATAAGTTTTTATAGACTACCTCTTTCAATAATACTTCTCTGCGAGTTCTTGAAATAGGTAGTTCTTGTCCTTTAATAAATAAGCGTCCGCCGGAAACAGAATCTATATGCGTAACATTTACCAGAAATGATTTATGAATTCTAAAAAAGATTTCTGTGGGAAGTGTTTCCTCTAATGAAATCATAGTTTGATGAATAATCAGAACTTTATCCTTAAAATGAAGCTTTGCATAATTTTGCATTCCTTCGATATACAGAATATCTATCCAGGAAATTTTCTGAAATCCTTCTTCCTGACGCACATATAAGAAAGGATCCAACTGACTTTGTTTTGGAGAACTCATCATTTGATACCATTGCCTCGCTTTTAACGTAGCCTGATAAAAACGCTGAAAAGTAATAGGTTTTAATAAATAATCTACTACCTGTAAGCGATATCCATCTAAAGCGTGTTCTGAATAAGCCGTAGTAAAAATCACCAATGGTGGATTATCTAATGATTCCAAAAACTCTAATCCGGATAGATAAGGCATATTGATATCTAAAAACATCAAATCGATTTGCTTTTCCTGAAGATAAGAAGTGGCTTCTAAAGCCGAAGCACAAGTACCTGCAACTTCAAGAAAATCAATTTTAGAAACGAAATCTGCGATTCCGTTTCTTGCTATAGGTTCATCGTCGATAATGAGACATTTCATGTTCGTATTTTTTTATTTCAGGTTTAATGTTTTTTTGTTTCCTGCAGATTTAGCAGATTTTTTTTTGAAATCCTTTTAATCTGATAATCTGTGGCTAAAAATTTAACCGCAAAGAGCGCAATCCCGATAGCTATCGGGATACGCAAAGTTCGCAAAGTTTTTAACTCTTAAAAAGGATGCAAAGATCACTAAGCATTATGTCTTAAGATTTTGCAGATTAAAAATTCGTGAATTGCTTTGCCTGTTCGCTATCGCTCGGGTCGTGGCAAAAAATCTATATAATCTTTGTCCAAAAAATCATTTTAAATCTAAAGTCACGATGACCGTAAAATCAGAATCGGTTTTATTGATATTGAATTGATGTTTTTCCGGATACTGAATTGCCAATCTTTTTTTGACGTTTTCAAGTCCTAACCCCTGGCTTTTAGACGGAATTTTATATTGTTCTGTATACGAGTTTTCGATTCTAAAATTCAATTGATGGTTTAGCTGCTCGCACGATAAATGCACATATCCTTTTTTGTTTGGAAGTCGGGAAACATGTTTAAAGGCATTTTCTATTAAAGGAACTAAAAGCAATGGTACGATTTGAAGCTGTCCGTCTTCGATATTCCATTTGCTTTTTACTTCTAATTCATTTCCCCAGCGGGTTTCTTCAACAGCAATTAAATCTTTCAAGTATTTAATCTCGAGATACAGCGGCACGTATTCTTTGTTACATTCGTACAGTTGATACCTCAAAATATCCGAAAACTGAACCAACAAAACAGACGCCAACTGTACATTGCTCTGCATTAGAATATGAATATGATTCAGGATATTAAACATCAAATGCGGATTAATCTGATCCTGCAAAATCTTGATTTGTGCTTCAAGGTGAACTTGCTGCAATTGCGCGTGATTTCTTTCGATAACATTATGTTCCTGATAAAACCGAAGTCCGCAAGCAGTACCGCAAATTAAAATCGCTGATGGAATGTTGCCGTAAAATCGCGCCCACAAAAAATGAAGAGAATCCGCATCTGCTTCTTCAGGATATATCTTGCTTCTCAAAACCGAATCTGAAAAAACAATATAAATCAATGACAGACAAAATGCCAAAAGCAGTACAACAATAACGCTTTGTACCGCAAACCAGTTCATTTTATTTTGTTTTAGCGCTTTGGGCAATATAACATCACTCAAAATATGAGCTAAAATGGCAGAACAAATCAAAACTAAAACTGCCTGAATCGTGGCCGTGAAAAAATCGTAATCTTCGATCATCTGCGCCCAGATTGTCATACCTAGCAGACTCCAAAAAAAGACTAAAAACATCCAGTGTCTATTTTTATTGATTGCAATCATCTAAAAATAATTTATTGAGAAAATTTAACTTCAAAAATAGCCCTATAATTTTTAAAGAAACAGCAAAGAACCAAAAAGATTCTTTGCTGCATATAGGATAAATGAATAAAATATAGCGTTACAGGAAAAAATATCCAACACCAATGTTAAACGAGTTTGGTTTAGAATTAAAATTTTTACTCACATTATTTAATCCGCCTTGATAAGTAAAATCAACAGTAAACTTCCAAAACTCAACACCTGCCCCAACCTGATATCCAATATTAGATTTGTCAAATGTGTTGTAGGCATTTTTTAACTGATTCAATGATGAAAAGTTTTCATCCAGAACATACGAATAAACTCCTCCGGCAAAAACCCGAACATTTAATGTAGAAAAATCAACCACTTTATAACCAATAACCAAAGGTACATCGATACTTTTCCATTTTGCATTTTTAGATGCTGCTGTAGTAGTCTTTTCAATCTTAGAAGATTTCTCGCTGTACAGAATTTCATTCTGAATATAGAATCGTTTAAAATCAAATCGAGCCATTACCCCCCCAAAATAGCCAGCCGCATATTCTGAGCTGAAACCTTCTGAAACTGGCAATTCAGAATAATTAGAACCTCCTTTTATTCCCAAATGAATTGGAAGCGGAGATTGAGCATTAATTTTAGAAGAAATTAATCCTAATAAGAAAATTGTAGTCAACAATACTAATTTGTACATGTTCATGATAATAGTTTTTATTAATTTGATGCAAAGGAGCACAAACAAAAACCGCTATTAAAATTAGTTTGATGAACTACATTATTATTTTGACCAACGGATTTTTTTTTGTTAGCCACGAATTTCACAAATTAGCACGAATTAATTTTTAGAAATCTGTAAGTGGAAAATTTAACTGCAAAGAACACAAAGTTTTCGCAAAGTGCGCGACGTTTCCAACTGTTCAAAAAATACAAAATTCGCAAAGCTTTGTGTAGAAATAGCTTTGCGAACTTTGCGTTTTTATAAAATCTTAAAAATAAAA
This sequence comes from Flavobacterium sp. N2038, assembly GCF_025947185.1. NCBI lineage: Bacteria > Pseudomonadati > Bacteroidota > Flavobacteriia > Flavobacteriales > Flavobacteriaceae > Flavobacterium > Flavobacterium sp. N2038. Next base: position 1,692,076 of record NZ_CP110001.1, on the reverse strand, counting down.
ATCTTTGCGTGCTTTGCAGTAAAATCAAACCACAAAGCTAAATTTCTTTACTCTATCCTCTTTACTCTATCCTCTTTATTCTATTCTCTTTATTCTATTCTCTTTATTCTATTCTCTTTATTCTATTCTCTTTTCTCCGAATACTTCTTATCCGTCAAAGTTTTCATAAAAGCAATAAGCTGTTTTTTCTCGAGATCTGATAAATTCAATTTGTCTTCCGGTAAAGTTTGGTTCGGAACATCAAATCCTTTGCCTAAACCTCCACCTTCATTATAGAAATCGATAACTTCTTCTAAAGTTTTATAAACGCCATTATGCATATATGGAGCTGTAAGTTCAATGTTCCTAATTGTTGGCGTTTTAAACGAATGTTTATGAATGGCTGCTTGTGTAATCACAAATTTCCCCAGATCTCCATCCAGTTTTTTATTTTTATCCGGAACACCCAGAATTTCGCTTTCTGATCTGTCAAAATTTGGCGGAACTGTTCCATTGGTAAGCGGAATAAAATGGCAGGTGGCACATTTTCCTTTTCCGGCAAATAAATTAAACCCTGCTTTTTCATCGACAGTAAATGTGGTTTTATTTTGCATAAAGCGGTCAAATTTAGAATCGTATTGACTTAACGAACGTATATAAGATGCCAAAGCATTTTTGATTGCAAATTCGTTTATTTCTCCTTTTGGAAAAGCTTTCTGAAATTCTTTTACATATGCTGCATTTTTCTGAATTGCCAAAGCTGATTTCTCCAGAGATCCATGCATTTCGTTTTCGTTTTTAATAACTGCAACCGCCTGATCTTCTAGATAACTCACTCTTGAATCTGCAAAAAACACACGTTGAAAAGCAATATTAGTAAGCGTTGGTGTATTCCGCTGAATCATTGATTTTCCGTCTAGTGCAACTGCTCTCTCCAGACCATCTGTAAAAGCCTTGTCTTCATGATGGCACGAAGCGCACGAACGCGTATTGTTTCCTGATAAAACAGGATCATTGAATAACTTTTTACCCAGAGCAATTTTTTCTGGTGTTGTTTTGTAATCCGGAAAACCGGAGAAAGCTTCAGGATCAAAAGCATCCTGGTCAAATAAAGTTTGTGCTGTAACTTTTAAGCCTCTTTGCTCTTTCATTAAAGGAATTCCTAATTCTGATTGTGTTTTAAAAAGTCCTTTACTTAACGGATTTAAAATTTCTTTAATAAAATAAGCGCGATCAAAAGCATTAAAATTGGTATTCGATTTTAAGTACTTTTTCCCATTTTCTAAAAGCTGAACTACTTGCTTAGCATTAGATACAGATTGATCTTTAAGATAAACATGATAATATTTTTCGATACTTTCTAAAGATGTCAATGCTTCGGGAAGAGAGTTGAGTACAACCGGCGAATCAAAACCGGTGATTCCTAAAGTAATAATTCTGTAAACTTCCAGTCTCATGGCGTCAAAAACATGAGCATCGGTTAATTCATTTGTGTTTGAAACTTTTTCTAATCGAATTAAATTTGCCGATAAAACTCCCAGTTCCTGAATTAATTCTTTTTTATTTTTTTTGTCATACTTCGGAAAAACCAGTTCTTCAATAACCTGAAATCCTTCCGGCGCAACAGTTACTTTATCATTTTCTTCAAACTCCGGTATTGCGGGTCCGTTAATAGATTTAGAAACTGAAGGCGAATAATATTCACTGATCATTTCGACCTTTTTGTAATTTTTATGTGCTTCCAAAAATTGTTTCTGAATTTGGGATTCGGTTGAATCTTCCTGCACCGAATATTTTAATTTGGCAACTTTTTCAATTAATGAAGTAATATCTGCCTGAAACAATTCATTTACTTCCTGATGTTTGCTTTTTTTCTGACAGGCAACAAAAACTATCAAAAACAACAAACAGTATATTTTTTTCATGATGTAATAACGATTAAAAGAGGAATGTTTAGAAAAACAGAAACCACTACCTCAAATTGAAATAGTGGATAACTGTTTTATAAGGACTTAAAATTTTATCTTGGTAAACCTTTTAGAACTAAAATTTGACTTGCCTGATTTTCTTTAGGACGATTTGTACCTCCGTCCGGACTTAAATACTTGTCGCCAGTCCAGCTATGTGGCTGAACACTTAGCATAAAAGTATCATCAATACCTAATTGATCAGATACATCTATTAAAGCACCATACTCCCAGTCACCAAATTTAGACATACCACCTACGTTATATTTTGCCGCGTCAGCTGCTGTACGACGGTGATCTAGTTCTACTACAACTTTCAAATCTTTTGTAGCGATATTATATTGATAAATATAAGCATCATGAGTTTCGTCTCCGTAACCGTTAGCATCTTCCTCAACATAAACGTAATTTTTAGTTACACAAATGTTATCCGGATTCTGGAATTTACCTGCAATTCCGCTACGGTTATCACCGTCAAGAACAACTTCTAAAGTTCCTTTTAATGGGTCAGCAGCATCAAGATTTAATCTGTAAACTCTACCATATTTAGTTCTTGAACCATCTGCATTTGTACCTGTAGTATTTTGTCCAGTTACGTTAAAATACAATTCACGATCTGCAGCGTTTCCTCCTTTACGGTAATCCAAATCCTCAACACGACCAAACTTAATTGCTTTCAGCGTATTTACCGCAGCATTAATCTGAGCTCCTGTAAGTGTAGTATGGTTATCAATTTTTACAAAAGATACCGGATAAGTTTTACTTACTTCCATATCTTTTTCTCTTTGGTTGTCATCATTTCTTTTTAGCATGTATAAAGAACCTCCGGTTAAATCACCTATAGTATTAGATACATACATAAAAACCTGACCTCCATAAGTTCCTGAATCATCATCACCAATTACTACTACTGTTTTTCCTTTGTAAGCAGTAGAACGTAATGGCAATGCGTTCTCAGCACTTAAACGTCCAAATCCAGATAATTCTTTAGATACAGATGCTCCGCCAGCGCTTGCATAAGGATCTAAAGCATGCGTACGAGATTCTTCACCAGATTCTCCACATGTTAAATAAACCGGTCCAAAACCATGTTCTGCTTGTGTTGCCATTGTAGCACCGCATAATCTCCAGGTTCCTCCGCTTGAGTTTAACAAATATTCTCCTTTTGTAGGCTTAAATGTTTTGTCAAATGTAATTCTCGAAACAGCAAAGTTATCTTCATTGTTAACCAAAAAAGTAAACGTACCATCAGCATTTTTTAACAAACCTGAACCATCTGCAGATCCTCCAAAAACAAACTTTGGAGTTTCAATAAAAACGTCATCTGAACTAAAAAGAGAATAAATTTTCAAATTTTCGAAACCTGGTTTCGCTTTTAGTAAACTTGGGGTAACAGATTGATCTTTTAACACAACGCTCGTGGTTACAGCGTCGTCTTTTGAGTCGTTATTACAAGATGTAATTAACGAACCCAGCATAATTAAAGGTAAAATAACTCGTTTCATGTAGCTAAATATTGGTTTTTATTTTTTTGACAAAGTAAACGCTATCACTTTAACTTAAAATGACTTGGATATTATCAAAAAAACAAGACTTTTAGCACAATTACTTCATTAAGCACAAAAAAATTAACAATAAATTAGTAATACAAAATACTCATAAACTTACATTAACATTGGAGCAAAAAAAAGAGTCTTACTTTAAGACTCCTTTTTTAATTGCTGTTTATAGACCTCAAAATTGGCTTTTATTTTATCATCAAGTTCCGGTTCCTTTATATCGGTATGCTTTTGCATTTCTTCCCAGATAATTTTGGCTACAATATAACGGGCCATTTCTTTATCATCGGCAGGAACGACATACCAGGGCGCATGTTCTTTTGAAGTTTCGTTTATCGCTTCTTCATAATATTTTTGATATTCATCCCAATGTTCACGTTCTTTTAAATCACCCGGAGAAAATTTCCAGTGATGTTTTTCTTCTTCTAAACGGCGTAATAAACGCTGGCGTTGTTCTTCTTTACTCAAATGCAGAAAAAACTTCATTACAATTGTCCCGTTTTGAGCAATATGTTTTTCGAAATTATTAATTTGTTTAATTCTGTTTTCCCAAAACTCTGATGTAATATCATCTATCGATTTTATATCCGGTAAATTCTCTGCCAAAATATATTCAGGATGAACACGCGTCACCAAAACGTTTTCATAATGTGTTCTGTTAAAAATTGCAAACTTTCCTTTTTCCGGCAACGCAATATAATGTCTCCATAAATAATCATGTTCCAGCTCAGTTGAATTTGGTGTTTTAAAACTGTGCACCACAACCCCACGCGGATTAAATTCTTTAAAAACTTCCCTAATCAAACTGTCTTTTCCCGAAGTATCCATTCCCTGAAGACAAATTAAAACTCCATATTTATTGTGTGCATACATCACATCCTGCAAATCACTCAATTTTGCCTGAACCTTATCCAGTTTTTCTTCTTTTTCATCGTCGTCGGCATCGATATTGAGTAAAGTTGGAATCTTACTTAACTTAATTTTATCTACTACTTTAAAATCTTTCGGGTCTATTGATTTCATATTTTTCAAATTTTGAATTATAAATGTAGTAATTTTACGAAGCATATTCCCGCTATTCATTGCAATACTTTTTCAATAAATTGTATTTTTCTAAAACACACCAAGAGCTTCTGGTGGTGCCTTGTTCTGTCAGGAAAAAACGCAATTTCTTTATAAAGTATTTTCATTGCTATCAGGGCTAGGGTATCATTTTTAAAAGAACTTATTCAATATTTCAAAATCAATAATGACGAAAAGAATTATATTTTCATTTCTCTTTTGTGTAACATTTATAGGAAATGCACAAAGTAATTCCGAAATTAAAATTGACAGTTTAGTTTCAAACTACATTAAAAAACTTCAAAGCCAAAAAATAGATACAATTTGCATTTATGAAAGTTATTGTGTTGGTTGTAGAATGCTTTTTGACTCCAATAGCAATGAAATTTGTGATGATAATCAAAGAAATCAATCCATTTATATTTTTTGGAAAAGAAACAAAAAAACTTATCTAACAAAAATTAGTACCTGTTCGGAATATTCAGAAGTTAATATTCTACAAGATGATTTTTGGGAGATTTACTTTTCTAATCAAAACATCATAAAAAAGGAAAAATTTAAGCAATTTGAATATTTTCCATATAAAAATTTTAAAGAAGTAAAATGTGCTTTATTAATTGATCATTCTCCGGTTCAAAATTTCAAAATGATTATTAAAGGCTCAATGATTAAAAAAGAATTCAACTCTTTTCAGATGAAGGAACAAAATGATGACGGAATTGTAAACATTAATTATAAGCATAATAATAGATTAAAAAGCAACCTAATTATGGATATTCTCGAAAAAACAGTCTCAGAAGCAGAAAAAAATAATACATTTAAAAAGATAAAGTCAAGATAACAAAGAGTACAAAATAAAACATTCATGGAAAAATTCACCTTAGAAATATTATTTCAAATCATCGGAATCGGTTCGGCATCAGGATTATTTTATAATAATAACGCACTTTACATTATTGGCGACAACAGCGGATTTCTGTACGAATACAATATTCAGAACAAGCAATTAAATCAACACGCTTTAATTGATAATCCGACGCAAAACATTCCAAAAAAATTAAAACCCGATTTTGAATCTATTACGCATCATAATGACACGCTTTATGTTTTTGGTTCCGGTTCGACCGAAAATCGAAATAAAATGATCGAATTTGATTTGAAGAATAAAAACATTTTACAAAAAAACAATTTGGTCGATTTGTATGGTTTAATGCAAAGTTTTGGCGAAATAAAACCGGAAGATTTCAATCTGGAAGGCGCTATTTTCGATGGCGAAAACTGGTATTTATTCAATCGCGGAAATGGGATTTCAAATAAAAACACCATTTTTACTATCCATGCCAAAAGTTTAGGAGAAGAATTTGCATTGGTTGCAACCAATTATAAACTTCCAAAAATAAAAGGTATTCGTTCCAGTTTTACGGACGCGATTTTAGTTGAAGATAAAATTTATTTTCTTTCTACAACCGAAAACACCAAATCAACTTATGATGACGGCGAAATCCTGGGAAGTTTCATAGGAAGAATCGACCTTAAAACGATGAAAATAGATTTTACGCAAAAAATTACCTCAACCAATAAATTCGAAGGCTTGACTTTCTATAAAAAAGAAAACAACAATATTGAATTTTTACTTTGCGAGGACAATGACACGGAGATTCTAGAAACGAAGATTTTTAAATTGACTTTGCCAGTTAAATAAGATACATTACTTTGACCTTGCGTAGCGTTATGTTATAATTTTATCGCAAAGTTTCACAAAGGCTTTCGATTACAATAATAATGTAGAGACGCACCGCAGTGCGTCTCTACCATAAAACCTTTGTAACTTTGCCCCTTTGTACCTGTGAACCTAAAAAAAAAATTTACCCCCGTCCCAACCTTTTTATCTTTTTCGCTCTCTTTATAATTAAAGACCAATATTGTGATAAACGAAACGCTAATTTCTAACTGCAAAAAAATGAACCGCGATGCGCAGCGTCAGGTTTATGAGCACATGGCTCCAAAATTGTATCGCGTTTGCAAACGATACCTCAAGAAAGAGGAAGAGATTGAAGAAGCTCTTGCTGATGCTTTCTATACCATATTTACAAAACTGGATCAGCTCAAAGAAGAAAAAGCTTTTGAGGCCTGGGCCAGAAAAATTACTGTAAATCATTGTTTAGCAACTATTAGAAAAAGCACCAATTTCAACATGTATCTTGATGATGTAAAAGTGCTTTCGCAGCCTTTTACAGAGGAAATGAGCGCACTGGAAGAAGAAGATTTACTCAATTTATTAAACCATATTCCGGATGGATGCAAAACGGTTTTTAACCTTTTTGTTATTGAAGGTTTTGGACACAAAGAAATAGCAGCAATGCTTAATATTTCTGAAGGCACATCAAAATCACAATTAAATGCCGCCAAGACCAAACTAAAAGAACTGGTTAATAAATTGTATTATCAAAAAGCAAAATAGTCATGAACAATCAAGATAAAATATTCGACAAATTTAAAGAAGCGGCAGAAAATGTAGCTCCAAAGGATTTTCCGGGAATGGAACAAGTCTGGTCGCGCGTAGAACAAAAACTCGATAAAAAAGAAGATAAAAAAACCATTGCATTATGGAAAAAAATTGCCGTTGCAGCTTCTCTTTTATTAATAATTTCTTTAGGCTCTCAATTCTTAAAATCAGACAAAATGGTTGCAACAGAAACTGAAAAAGTAGTTCTTCAAGAAACTGAAAAAGAAAAATCTACACAACCGGTTTTAGATCAAAAAAACAGTGTCCCTTCAGCTGAATCTGGAATTGTTTCTGATGAAGAAGCAGTTAAAATTTTAGACAATCATACAAAAAACAAAGAAAGTGTAGCAATTCAGGAACCAGCACTAAATATGCAAACAGAATCTTATGCACCCGTTAGCGCCGAAATTGCAGCTCCGGTTGAACCAGCTAAAGATGAACCCGTTGAAGAAGAAAGCGACAAAATACTTTCAAAAAAAGAAGTTTCTCCACAAATGGGATATTCAGGTTATCCAGAAAGAGAGTCCGCAAAAGTTGCTTATGCTGCTTCAGCATCACAAAAAGCAAAAAAAAGCAGTCCTTTAGTTGTACTTAACGGAAACGCAATGGCACATAGTGATGATGTTAAGCGAGATAAAATGATGCAGGCAGAACTATCGAATGTTCAGCCGGAAAATGTAGATTCTCTGGTAATCTTAGATGAACCTTTATACATTATTGACGGCATTTATTATTCTGAAAATGATTTATTTGGCAAAAATCCAACAAGTCCTTATGCGCCTTTAAACGAACAGGAAATTAAAACGATCACGATACTTCAGGATTTGGAAGCCACTTCTAAATATGGCGAAAAAGGAAAAAAAGGAGTCGTTATTATTACTACAAAAACAGGAAAACCGGCACTAAAAAAATAGTCTGCAAAACGATATCAAAGTTCCAAAACTTTGATATAGTTAAATCCAAAACTAAATCTTAAAACTTATTAATATGAAGAGTGTAAAACTTATTTCATTAGTCCTTACTATGCATATAGGTTTCGTGTCAATAGCACAGGAAAAACCAATTTCAAAAGATACAATCCAACAACAAACTACAACTAAGCAATTCATAATTTGCGCCCCGTCAAGATCTTCTGCAAACGAACCTTTATATATAATCGATGGAAAAATAACAAATTCAAAACAACTTTCTAAAATCAATCCAAATGACATTAAAGAAATGAAAGTTTTAAAAGGAAACGAAGCCAAATTGGCTTATGGAGAAAAAAGTATAAATGGTGTTATAGTTATTACGCTTAAAAAATAACTCAATCACTGCTATTCTAAAGTTTTTGCGCCTTAAAATTAATAAATATTTTTTTACATTTGGGCTTTATTCAAAAACCTAATTTATATACTCGGATGAATCCAATTTTAAGCCAAAATCTATTTTTAGTAAAAGAACATGTCGGAATGTTTAAAGCGTCAAACAACTATGATATTTACAATCCGGAAACCAATCAAATAATTATGAATTGCCGTGAAAACAACTTGGGATTTTTTACCAAAATGTTACGCTTCACAGAATATAAAAGAGCAACTCCGTTTAATGTTGAAATCACTACCGCATCCGGAGAAAAATTAATAACTGTAAAAAGAGGAATCGCAATATTCAGATCGACAGTTGAAGTTCTGGATGAAAAAGACAGGCTAATTGGAACTTTCAAACAAAAATTCTTTTCTATTGGAGGAAAGTTTGAAATTCTGGATAAAAACGAAAAGCCTGTTGCAACATTACAAGGAAAATGGACTGGCTGGGATTTTAAATTTTCGCACGAAAATAAACAATTGGCTCAGGTAAGTAAAAAATGGGCAGGAATGGGTAAAGAACTTTTTACAAGCGCTGATAATTATGTACTTCAAATTGAAGAAACTATTGCGCCGGAAAGTCCATTGAGACAATTAATTTTAGGAGCCGTAATGTGCATTGATATGGTTCTGAAAGAATAACAAAAAGTTGTTAAACTTAGATTAAGAAAACATTTGAAAGCATCATTTTAGTTTACAAAAGCTTATTTTTGTAAGAATTAAAATGATGCTTTTTGCATTTCTAAAAACAAAGTCATGACCGATTTAAAAAATAAAAACGCCTTTATTACTGGCGCTGGAAAAGGTATAGGAAAAGCTATTGCAATTGCCCTTGCAAAAGAAGGAGTTAACCTTATTTTAGTATCCAGAACTCAAAAAGATATTGAACAACTGGCAGATGAAGCTTCAAATCTTGGTGTAAAAGCTTTGGCTATTGCTGCTGATGTATCTGATATTAACTCCATAAATGCTGCGGCAGAAAAAGCTTTGGCAGAATTCAAACATATCGATATTTTAATTAATAGTGCCGGAATTGCTTCTTTTGGAAAATTCTTAGAATTGGAGCCGGAAGCCTGGGAAAGAATTATTCAGGTGAATTTAATGGGAACATACTATACAACCCGTGCCATTATCCCAAACATGATCGAAAGACAAACAGGAGATATTATTAATATTTCCTCAACTGCAGGATTAAACGGAAATGCTTTAACAAGCGCCTACAGCGCCTCTAAATTTGCTGTTTTAGGTTTAACCGATTCTCTGATGCAGGAAATGAGAAAACACAACATTCGTGTTACTGCTTTAACTCCAAGTACTGTCGCTACAGACATGGCAAAAGATTTAAATTTAACAGATGGAAATCCTGAAAAAGTAATGCAGTCTGAAGATATGGCTGAACTAATCGTTTCGCAGTTAAAATTAAACCGAAGAGTTTTTGTAAAAAACAGCAGTATCTGGTCTACTAATCCTTAAAAAAGTAAATTCCAATAATCAAATTCCAAATTCCAATCTCAAAGCAATTGGAATTTGGAATTTGATTATTGGAATTTGATTATTAGAATTTAAAAACAATTATGATGGAACAATATTTAAGACAATTAGTCGAAATAGAATTTACGGATAAAAAAGAAATCTACAGCGGATTTTTAATTGATTATTCTGACGATTGGATTTTGTTACGAAATAATCCGGTTGATTTTATTTTGGATGGCTTTGTCATTTTGAGAAACAAAAATATCGAAGCAGTAAATCGGGATCATGATCTGGCTTTTACAGAAAAGGTAATCCGGCTAAAAGGCCTAAAAATTAATTCTGAAGATATCATACCCATCAAAGATTTGACTTCGATTATAAATTTCATCTCTGAAAAGTATGGCATTTTTCAAATTGCAAAAAAATCATCTAAATCTGCTTATTTAGGAAAATTAATAGAGCTGAATAATGAAGAGCTAACTCTGGATTTTATCGATATACGTGGCCAGTTTGGCGGAGAACTAAGTTTTAATCCTGAAAAAATAAGAGTTATTGAATTTGATACCGATTATATCAATTCTTTGAAACTTGTGATTGCTGAGAATCTGAAATAGTTATATAAAAACAAAAAATCCCTTTATTGCAAAGGGATTTTTGTTTTTTTTATCATTCCGAAGAATGATAAACTTTACGTTTATGCTTCTGTCAATTTGTTCAAAAACTCCAAACGAACGCTTCCATCTTCATCGATTTTTGTCAAATTGATTTCCTGTAGTGTATTTACCAATTCCGGATTCCATGGTGTTTTTACTTTTACGTAATTTTCTGTAAATCCGTGAATGTATCCTTCTTTATTTTCGCTTTCAAAAAGAACCGTTCTGTTGGTTCCTAATTGGCTTTCATAAAATGCACGACGTTTTTTTACTGATAATCCGCGTAGCATTTTACTGCGTTTTGCTCTCACATTTGCCGGAACCACTCCATCCATATCAACTGCTTCTGTATTATCTCTTTCTGAATAGGTGAATACATGCAAATAAGAAATGTCCATTTCGTTTAAGAAATGATAGGTTTCTAAAAAGTGCTCATCTGTTTCTCCGGGAAAACCAACAATTACATCTACACCAATACAGGCATGAGGCATGACTTCACGAATTTTATTTACACGATCGGTGTAAACTTCCCGCAAGTAACGACGTTTCATTAATTTTAATATATCATTACTTCCGGATTGTAACGGAATATGAAAATGCGGTACAAAAGTGCGGCTTGTAGAAACAAACTCTATGGTTTCATTTTTCAATAAATTTGGTTCTATCGAAGAAATTCTTAAACGCTCAATTCCTTCTACCTGGTCTAACGCCTGAACTAAGTCAAGAAAAGTGTGCTCATGTTTTTTATTTCCGAATTCACCTTTTCCGTAATCGCCAATATTAACTCCGGTTAAAACAATTTCTCTGATATTCTGAGCCGAAATGTCTTTAGCATTTTTAAGTACATTTTCTAAAGCATCACTTCTGGAAATTCCTCTTGCCAACGGAATTGTACAATAAGTACATTTATAATCACATCCGTCCTGCACTTTCAGGAATGCACGTGTTCTGTCTCCGATGGAATAACTTCCAACATAGAAATCAGCTTCGGCAATTTCGCATGAATGAACTTCACCCATGTCGTTTTTGCTTAAATCGTGAATATAATCTGTGATTTTAAATTTTTCTGTAGCTCCCAAAACCAAATCAACACCATCAACAGCTGCCAATTCTTCTGGTTTTAATTGCGCATAACATCCAACAGCAGCAACAAAAGCTTTATCGTTGAGTTTCATCGCCTTTTTTACAACCTGCTTAAATTGTTTATCAGCATTATCTGTTACAGAACAGGTATTAATAACATAAATATCGGCTACTTCTTCAAAATCTACGCGATCAAAACCTTCGTCATTGAAATTTCGCGCGATTGTAGAGGTTTCTGAAAAGTTCAGTTTGCAGCCAAGCGTATAAAAGGCAACTTTTTTTCTATTTTCCATAATTGTCTTAAATTAATGAAATCGTTGTCAAAAAATTTAAGGGTGCAAATTTACAAACAATATTTGTAAAAGAAAATCAATAAGCCACTTCGTTTCAACAATTTGCCCTATTAACTTAATTTTCAAAAGCAAAAACAGGCTGAAAATCGTATTTATTTTTAATCCCCGATTTTTTCATCCAAATTTACTGAAATCAATTCGATAAGAATAAAATGACAAAATATCGATAAAAAACACATTTCATCGATTAAATACATTTTTTTATGATTTAAACTGAAATTTTCTTACATTTAATCCTGAATTAGACTTTTGGTAGCATCTAATTTTAAGATTGAAAAAATAATAATAAAAAAATATGCATTTTTACTAACAAAATAGCCACAACAATTTTGAATTTCCCTCGTTATGTTGTTGCTTTGTTATAATAAAAGATGGGCAAGCCGAAACCCATAATTGTAGGCAAAAAATTAAAAATATAAACTCCAAATGAAATTATTTCTACCCGCAATCTGCCTAATGTTCTTAACCGCTTTCTGCTCACAGGCGCAAACTGCCGCTCCGGCAACTAATCCTTTTCCATCTATTAGTACTTTAACAAACTGGGCGAGCTTAAATTCGCAATCACAATTTGATATTGCTATACGTGCAGTTGGTTTTAAATTTGAAGTAAAAGAACCAGGTGCAGAATCTACTGCTTACACTTATATCCGTAAAGTAACTGTAAACGAAGTAAACTATACTGACAGAATTGTATACAGAATTACAAATAATAATTCGGCAAGTATTATTTCGTTAGTAACGGCTTCTACAGATTTAGTTAGTTTATACACTCCTCAGTTAGCAACTTTTAAAAACAACAACTGTAAAACTGAGATGTCTAAAGACAAAAACACAACTTGCAGCTGTTATGAAAGTGCAAATTTTGCAATCGATCTTTGCGATGAAAGAGTAAAATTAACAATGGGTGATGGAAACAAATATTTCGTTTCTGTAGCTAAAAAATAATACCAATACCTAAAATTAAATTTAAGTATTAAAAAACTACGAGCTGTTTTCCAAATCTTTGCAAATTTCAAATGAGATAAGTTTACAAAGATTTGGAACACATTTCTTAGATTCTACACGTTTGGATTTTTTAGTTTATACCAAACTTCCATTTCTTCTTCATGTTCAAAAGTGTTTACATATTGTAAACCCAATTTCTCCAGGATTTTTCTTGAGTTATCATTTCCTTCATCAGCGTAAGCATACAAAGCTTCCACTTTCATTACATTAAAAGCATAATCAATAAAAGCCTTTCCGGCTTCTGTTGCATAGCCCTTGCCCCAGTGTTTTTCAATAAAGCGATACCCTATTTCGTAAAAGTCTTTATGATTGTTGATCTCATCAGTAATAAATTTTATTCCTGACCACCCAATAAACTCATTCGTTTCTTTTAAAACCACAGCCCATCTTCCTGTTCCATGATCTTTATATTGTTGCTGAAGATTTACAATATAATTTCTGCTTTCTTCAATATCTACTACAGGTTTTTTTCCGATATAGATATGAACATTCGGGTTTGAATCCAATTCAAACATTCCTTCAACGTCAGTAGAAAGTACTTCACGCAATATCAAGCGATTTGTTTCAATTGGTTCTTTCATAAAATTTTAGTTTAATAAATATTTTTGCACCACTTCGGCAACTCCGTCATAGTTATTTGAAGCTACTATTAAATCTGCTTTATCACGTAATTCTGGTGTAACATTATCAACCCAAACTCCTAAACCGGCATATTCAATCATTGTTAAATCGTTTCCGGCATTTCCAACCGCAATAATTTCTTCCTGAAGAATATTTAGTTTTTGAGCCAAAAATCTCAAACTAGCTGCTTTATCTATTCCGTTTTGAGCTACTTCCAAGAAGAAGGGCTTTGACATTGAAACACTCAAATGTGGCATTGTTGCCTTTAAATCACTTTCTAATTGCTTCAGATAAGAGGGTTCTTCCAGCAATATACATTTTACCGTTGGTCTGTTTATAGTATCTTTAAAACTGGCAACTTTAAGATGTGCCATTCCGGTAATTTCTTTCTCGATTTCGATAAATTCCGAATCTGTTTCGCTTATAATCTCATCATCCAGATAAGTTATAATGTGGGTGTTTTTCCTGATACTATAATCATATAGATCATGAATCTGCTCTACAGTCAGTTTTTGCTCAAATAAAACAACATCATCTTTTACGCTGCTTACAATCGCTCCATTAAAAGAAATCATATAGGAGTCATTCAAATCTAATTCTAATTCCTTAGCATAAGCTGTCATGGCAGAAGTTGGTCTACCGGAAGCCAAAACGACATAAATTCCTTTTGCCTGTGCTTCAAGAAGTACTTTTTTATTTAAATCTGATATTTTGTGGTCGTCCGTCAACAGGGTATCATCCATGTCGAGTACTAACATTTTATACTGCATATTTTCTACGTTTTCTGTCGCAGTCCTGGCATTCAGTATAAAACTGCAAACCGTAACTGTAAATTGAGCGTTTTTTATTTTTAAATACTCATTCTGAAATTCTCGATAACCGGATTTGCTTTTGCAAATTCTGTTTCCTGAATAAAAACCTCAACTGCTAAATCTGTACTGCCAAAACCACCTAATCTTGCAGACTGAATATTATCTTTTTTTACTGTCTCTACTCCAGCCTCTTCTAATCTTTCCTGTAAGGCAATTGCTAAAACTTCGCTTCCTGAAAACACCTTCATTAATCCCATGACTTCTTCTTTTTATTTATTTAATATTGTTTTTAACTGATTTTGAAAATCTTCATTTTCATTTATTCCAATATGTTCCTGATTTTTTAGTGGATAAAAAACAACATTCGATTTCAAAAGCTTTTTTAACCGTATTGAATTCTCAAAAGGAATTAATTGATCTGCAGTTCCGTGAAAAATATAAATTGGAACTTTTACTTCTGGAAGATATTTATTGGTTTCTAAACTAAACTTTTTCATAAAGTCCGGAAACATCGGCACTCTTGAACCTGACAGCTCTAAAAAATTATAATAAGGAGCCTGTAACAGTAACGCTTTTGGTTTATTGTCTAAGGCTAATTTAACCGCAAATCCAGAGCCAATAGAATATCCGGCAATTATGATTTTACTTTCCGGATATCTTTTAGACATTGATTTATAAACAATCGAAATATCTTTTGACAATTGTTCTTCATTTTCGATTTCACCTTCGCTTTTCCCGAAACTTCTGTAATCTAAAATAAAAATATCATATCCTAAAGAAGTGTATACTTTTGCAATTTTGCCCCAGGTTTCAAGTGTTCCTGCATTTCCATGAAGATAAAAAACCAGTCCTTTAGAATTTTCAGCTTTAAATAACAATCCATTAAGAACGGTTCCGTCAAATGATTTGATATTTAGTTCTTCAAATTTTTGCTGATAATCAAACTTATAATCTTTCGGCAATCTTGAACTATGAAAAACTAATTCAACCTGATTGAAATAAACATAAGAAATCATTAAAACATAAATAATCAGAAAAAAACACAAAAGTGCCATTACCAAGAATTTAACTGTTTTAAAAATCTCCATATAGTATTATTTACCTTTTATTCACAGTTTCGGTTTTTAGTAAAAAACGTTAAACTAGAACTATTTTATTCCTCCTCAACGTCGTCTTCCTCTTCATCAAGTTCTTCTTCTCCTTCTTCATCCATATCAAAGAAATAAGGTTCCAGAAGCATTTTTTCTGCCAAGATATCAATCCTCTCTGTCAATGTTTCAGCAAAAATAATTCGTTGTGTTTTTGCAATACTGTTAGATATACGCATAATCTTGGTTTCATGACGCAGTTTCAAAATAGGATCTGCATCATCAAGGATAAACATTTTAAGACGGTTTACATTGTAACCAGCTGTAGAAAACATATCGCTCAGTTTTGCTGGCGTTCCAATTAAAACATCAATTCCTGTAGAAACATAATTTTTATCATAATCCATATCGCCTTTATCATGCACACCATAAACTTCAAGATTAGTATATTTTCCATACTTCTCAAAAAGCTCTTCCATTTCCAAGACCTTAGCTTTATCTTCTACAATAATCAATGCACGTGGAGACTCTTCTGTTTGTCCTGCCAATTGTTGAATTACATTCAATACAATCGTAGTTGTTTTTCCACTCCCTTTTGGCGAAATAATCATACAATCGGCACCACTTTTTATGGTAGAAAAAGTTTCCATCTGCAAAACATTTGCTTCCGTTAAACCATTTTCAATTAAAGCGTCCTGTAATTTTTCGTTTATTTTTTTTAGTTTCATTTTTTTGTGCTTTAAGCTGTTAGCCGTAGACTACAAGCAAAAATTATTTATAATTTTAATAGCATAAAGCCTAAAGCTTATAGCCTATTGCGCGAAGCATCTACTTGCTTGCGAACATCTTTACGTCTCCCTCAGAAATTTCACTTCCTCCTAAAATGATCAGTCTTTCAATCACATTTCTAAGCTCACGAATATTTCCTGTCCAATCGTATTCCTGCAATAATTTTATAGCTTGTGTCGAAAATACTTTAACTGCATTTCCTTGTTCTAAAGCTATTTTTTGTGCAAAATGCAAAATCAAAGCCGGAATATCATCACGTCTTTCATTTAATGGCGGAACTTTAATTAAAATTACAGCCAGACGATGATATAAATCCTCACGAAAACGGCCTTCTGCAATTTCTGTTTTTAAATCTTTATTGGTTGCCGCCACAACACGAACATCCACTTTAATATCTTTATCTGCCCCCACTCTGGTAATCATACTTTCTTGCAAAGCACGCAAAACCTTGGCTTGTGCCGAAAGACTCATATCACCAATTTCATCCAGAAAAATAGTTCCTTTGTCGGCCGCTTCAAACTTTCCGGCACGATCTTTAACTGCCGATGTAAATGCACCTTTTACGTGTCCGAATAATTCACTTTCGATCAATTCACTCGGAATCGCCGCACAGTTTACTTCTATTAAAGGAAAACCGGAACGTTCACTTTTTTCATGCAATTGATGTGCTACCAATTCTTTTCCCGTCCCGTTTGGTCCTGTAATCAAAACTCTCGCTTCGGTTGGAGCCACTTTATCAATCATCACTTTAATGTGATTAATAGAATCGCTGTCGCCTATCATTTCGTAGTTCTTACTGACTTTTTTCTTTAAAATTTTGTTCTCAACTACTAATTGTTTCTTATCCAAAGCATTTCGAACCGTATTTAACAAACGATTCAAATCTGGCGGTTTTGAAATATAATCAAAAGCACCTAAACGCATGGTGTGAATTGCCGTTTCCATGTCGCCATGACCGGAAATCATCACCATAGGAATTTCGGGCTTTATCTTTTTTGCTTCTTCTAAAACCTCAACACCGTCCATTTTTGGCATTTTGATATCGCACAAAACCAAATCATAGTCGTTGTTTTTTATTTTTTCAAGTCCGGCAACTCCATCTTCAGCTTCATCAACCTGATACGAATCATTTTCTTCTGATAATATTTTCACCAAAACTCTTCTAATCGCTGCTTCGTCTTCAATAATTAGTATTTTACTCATTTTTTTTAAGGTTCTGAGGTTCTAAGTTACTAAGGTTCTGAGGTTTTTCTACAAGAAGCTAAAAAAAACTTAGCATCTCAGTACCTTAGAATCTTAGCAACTTAAAAAAAATTAATATTTAAGCCACTTATATAACTCCTTCCAGGTTGGTTTTTTTCCGTACATTAAAATACCTACGCGGTAAATTTTTGCAGCGAACCAAACGACAAGGAAAAATGTAGCAAACAATAATGATACCGAAATTGCGATTTGCCACCAAGGTACACCAAACGGAATACGCATTAGCATTACAATTGGGGAAGTTAACGGAATCATTGAAAATGCAACAGCAACTGTTCCGTGCGGGTCATTTACAACTGTAAAAAAACCGATATAGACACTTAGAATAAGCGGCATAATAATAGGCAACAAAAACTGTTGTGAATCGGTTTGATTATCTACTGCTGCACCAATTGCTGCATAAAATGAACTATAGAGAAAATAGCCTCCAATAAAATACACTACAAAACCAATAATAATACTGGCAATTGGCAGATTCCATAATTCTGCAATATACATTTGAGCCGATCCCGAAAGTTCGTGTTGTGCAGATTGCATTAGTTCTGGCGAAATCCTGGCCGTAGGACCTACATTTACTCCAAAAAAAGCCGAAGCTGCAAACATTAATCCCAAACCAATAATAGCCCAAATCATAAATTGTAAAATTCCTGCTAACGAAGTTCCTACAATTTTACCAATCATTAACTGAAATGGTTTTACAGATGAAATAATGATTTCGATAATTCTATTCGTTTTTTCCTCAATTACGCTTCGCATTACCATGTTACCATAAATGATAATAAACATCATAATTAAATAACCAAATGCACCACCAATTGCAATTTTGATTTCATTTAAGCCTTTCAGACTTTCTTCGCCTGAAGCTTTCACCAAATGAATATTAACCGCTGACTGTGCTTTCTGAATAGCCAAAGTATCCAACTTTGCCTCCTCAAGATTTAGCTTTGTAATTTTTGCTCCAATAATATCCTGTGTATTTTCTACAAAAGAAATACTCGGGCTGTTATTTGAAATAAAGTCGATTTTACTTTCTAAATCTTTAGCCGAATTTGCTTTTGGAATAACAATTAGTCCGCTGAAATTTTCTTTTGTAATACTGTCTTTTAAATCTTTAACTTCAATTTTAGATAAGTCATAGTACTTAAATTCCGCCCCTTTTTTATTTTCTTTTAAAAAATCGGTTACAAAAAGCCCTGTTTCATCATGAATGGCAATACGCTTTGTTTCTGCTTTCATTGAGCTTAAGTAGCCAATAAAAACGGCGATAGCCACAAACAAAAGCGGACTTAAAAAAGTCATGACAACAAAAGATTTATTACGGACTTTGGCAATAAATTCTCTTTTTATAATCAACGAGATGATACTCATAAATAATTAATTTTCAAATTTTAAATTCCAAATTCCAATTTATAAGTTTGGAATTTGGAATTTCTATATTGGAATTTTTAAATTTTGTTTTCAGTAACGGTTTGAATAAAAATATCGTTTACACTTGGTATTTTTTCAACGAAATGCGTCACTTGTCCTCGTTGCGTCAGTACATTTAGTAATTCATTTGGTGCTGCATCTCCAATTTGAATATTCAATTTCAAATCATCATTTAAGGATTTAAAACTAGCAGGAGAAACCGTAAACTTTTGTGTAATATCATACATTAATCCTTCAACATTACTTGTCAAAATTCCAACTTCAAAACTATTGGTTTTAAATTGGCGTTTTACATCGCTTACTTTTCCTTCAATCAGTTTATTTGATTTATGAATCAATGCAATATGATCACAAAGCTCTTCGACACTTTCCATTCGGTGTGTAGAAAAAATAATAGTTGAGCCTTGTTCTTTTAATGCCAGAATCTCATCCTTGATAATGTTTGCATTAACAGGATCAAAACCAGAAAATGGCTCATCAAAAATTAGCAATTTTGGCTTATGCAAAACACAAACTACAAATTGGATTTTTTGCGCCATTCCTTTAGAAAGTTCCTGAATTTTTTTATTCCACCAGCCCTGAATTTCTAAACGATCGAACCAATAATCCAGTTGTCTTTTGGCTTCGGCTTTAGAAAGTCCTTTCATTTGAGCCAAATACAAACATTGCTCACCCACTTTCATAGAGCTATACAACCCCCTTTCTTCCGGAAGATATCCAATGGTCTGCACATGTTTTGGGTGCAATTTTTCTCCGTCCAAAATTACTTCGCCACTATCCGGCATCGTAATTTGATTTATAATTCTGATAAGGGAAGTTTTTCCTGCTCCATTTGGACCTAAAAGTCCATATATACTACCTTTCGGCACATTCAATGAAACTTCGTTAAGCGCTACATAATCGCCATATTGTTTTACGACTTTATGTACTTCAAGTAAGTTGCTCATTTTGTTTTTTAGATTTTCTGCATCACTTTACCCATTGTGGTTCAGCGAGTGTAAAAGTAAATAATTCGAAGCGAAATTGCGTTATATTACGCAAAAAACCCATTCTAATTTGTACTAGAATGGGTTTTTGTATTTATTTGAGCCTTTTAGAAAAAGTTTCGTTTATGAAAACATATCTTTTACTTTCTCAAAAAATGATTTCTCTGATTTCTCCGGACTTGGAACAAAGTGTTCGTCTGTTAAAGCATTTTCAAAGAATTGTTTTTGCTCTTTATTTAATGTTTTTGGAGTCCAAACATTTACATGAACCAGTAAATCACCGCTTCCGTATCCGTTTAAACTTGGAATTCCTTTTCCTTTTAATCTTAAGATTTTACCGGACTGGATTCCTTCTTCTAATTTGATACGAACTTTTCCGTTGATTGCCTCAATATCTTTTGAAGCTCCCAAAACTGCTTCAGGGAAACTAATGTATAAATCGTAGTGAACATTTTCTCCTTCACGTTTAAGGAATTCGTGTTCAACTTCTTCAATTGCAACAATTAAATCACCAGGAATACTATTTCCAGGCGCATCGTTACCTTTGTTAGAAACTTTCAACTGCATTCCGTCAACAACTCCCGCAGGAATTTTGATTGATACTGTTTCATCTTCCTGAACCATTCCTTGCGCATCTGCCTCAGAAGGTTTTTTATCTAAAATTTGACCAGAACCACCACAAGTAGGACAAGTAGATGCAGATTGCATTCTTCCTAAAATAGTGTTGGTTACACGCATAACCTGTCCCTGACCGTTACAAGTCGTACAAGTTTTATAGGTTACCCCTTTGGCCTGAACTTTACGTTTTACTTTAACTTTTTTCTCTACTCCATTTGCAATCTCTTCTAAAGTTAATTTAACTTTAATTCGAAGATTGCTTCCTTTAGCGCGACGAGGACCTCCGCCTCCGCCTCCGAAACCGCCAAATCCGCCTCCAAAAATGTCACCAAACTGGCTGAAAATGTCATCCATATTCATACCACCATGACCTCCGCCAAATCCGCCAGAGCCATCAAAAGCCTGATGACCGTATTGATCATACTTTGCTTTTTTATTTGGATCACTTAAAACCTCATAAGCTTCTGCTGCTAATTTGAAGTTTTCTTCTGCCTCTTTGTCTCCTGGATTTTTGTCCGGGTGATATTTCAAAGCACTTTTTCGGTATGCTTTTTTAATTTCGGCAGCATCAGCACTTTTTGAAATGCCTAGTATTTCGTAAAAATCTTTTTTCATAATTAGGTTTAAATTCCAAACTACAAATTCCAAATTCCAACAATTAACAAATTGGCTCTTAGAATTTTATTTGCATTTTTTAATTTCCAACTACAACTTTAGGGAAACGAATGATTTTGTCTCCTAATTTGTATCCTTTTTCAATTACATCAACAATTTTTCCTTTTAATTTATCAGATGGAGCCGGGATTTGAGTAATAGCTTCAGCAACATCAGCATTAAAAGCATCGCCTGCTTTAATGTCAACTTGTTCTAATCCTTTAGATACTAAAGTACTTTTTAGTTTTTCGTGAATTAACTCAACTCCTTTTGTCAAAGTTTCATCTTCAGATTTGTTGATCTCTACAATCGCTCTGTCAAAATCATCCAAAACAGGAAGCATTGCTAACAAAACTTCTTGGTTTGCAGTTTTAAAAAGATCGATACGCTCTTTTGAAGTTCTTTTTTTGTAATTTTCAAATTCGGCAAATAATCTCAAAAACTTATCTTTTTCTTTTGCCAAGTCATGAGCTAATTGCTCTTCAACACTTAATTCTTCAACAATTAACTGCTCACCGTTGGCATTGTTCTCTAACGTTACATCGTCTAATTCCTGATCGAATTCTGTATTTTCCGTAGTCATATTACTTTTATTTTTAAAAATATTCTTAAACTTCATTTTTATTCTTTTTTGTGATTGCAAAAGTACTGCCAAATCTCATAAAATGTCAAATTGTCACTTTATTAATTACTAGACCTTTAAAAAGCAAACTTAGGCAATAAAATTTTATTAAAATTTTAAGACTATTACGTTTTAGTTGTTGTACATTTGAGATGCAAAATTATTACCTATCAAAATTGAATTTAAGGGTTGGCTTAGGCCTCATAAATAATTATTAATTCAAGTTTACCTTATATTAAAAAAAGCTTCGCCTTATAGAGAGACGAAGCTTTTTTTATGCATTTCTTCATCTTTTATGTATTAATGACAAAACCTGAACAGCAAAAAAAAAATTAACGCAAAGAACGCAAAGTTTTTTTTTACTCTTAAGCTTTATAAAAAAGATAAAGTTCGCAAAGCTTTGTATTGATACAGCTTTGCGAACTTTGTGCTTTTTAAAGTATTCTTAGATAAAAATCTTTGCGGTCTTTGCGGTACAAAAACATTTTAATCTGTTTATTTTTGCACGGGCGGAGGGATTCGAACCCCCATCAACGGTTTTGGAGACCGCTATTCTACCCTTGAACTACGCCCGTAACTTAAGGTCGGCAAATTAAAAGTATTTTTTCTTCTCCAGCAACTATTTCATGCAGAGATTTCAAAAGAAAATCCTTTAAATCTGTACAATCCAAAGCAAAAACCTTTACTACAGACAGTTAACCCTGAAAAGTTTTTTCTCCTTCTCTGACAAATTATTTCAAGCAGATTTTAAAAAAATTAAAGCAGATGTGCACAGATTTTTTTAGCAGAAAACCAAATATAATCTGCTCAAATCTGCAATCATGATAACTATCGGGAGCGTGAAACAAAATCTTTTAAAGCTGACAATTAGATTAATGCATTTTTCAATCCATCAAAATCTACTGTAACCTGCTCTCCTGTCACTAAATTTTTAAGTGCATACGAATTTGAAGCAATTTCCTGATCACCGACAATTACAGCAAACGGGATTAATCGTTTATCTGCATATTGAAATTGTTTTCCAACTTTAACATTATCAGGATATAATTCTACTTTTATGTTTTCTTGTCTTAATTTCTGAATAGCTTTTGAAGCATACAAAGCTTCTTTATCTCCGTAATTAATAAATATTGCTTTTGAAGTCGCTGCGACAGTTTCAGGAAACAGTTGTAACTCTTCTAAAACCAAATAAATTCGATCCAATCCAAAAGAGATTCCAACACCGCTCATATTTTTCAAGCCAAAAATACCCGTCAAATCGTCGTATCTTCCGCCACCTCCAATAGAACCCATTGCAACAGTTTTTGGTGCTGCAACTTCAAAAATAGCTCCTGTATAGTAATTTAAACCACGTGCCAAAGTTACATCAAGATCTAAAGTTGCCGTAGATAATCCTAAAGACGCCACATTGTCACAAATAAATTTAAGTTCTTCAACTCCTTTCATTCCTTCTTCTGAAGTCGACAATAAATCTGAAAGCTGATTAATTTTATCTGAAAATGTTCCTGTAAAACTAAAAAGCGGTTGCACTTTTACCAAAGCAGTTTCAGAAATACCTTTTTCAATCATTTCTTTTTTAACGCCATCTTCTCCGATCTTATCTAATTTATCAAGAGCAACTGTAAAATCGATTAATTTATCTGAGGCACCAATTACCTCAGCAATTCCGGATAAAATCTTTCTATTATTTATTTTAATAGTCACCCCTTCTAAACCTAAAGAAGTAAAAACAGTATCATAAAGCTGAACTAATTCCACTTCCTGCCATAATGATTTTGATCCAACTACATCAGCATCACACTGAAAAAACTCTCTAAAACGCCCTTTTTGCGGATTATCTGCTCTCCAAACCGGCTGAATCTGATATCTTTTAAAAGGAAATTCAATTTCGCTTTGGTGCTGCACCACATATCTTGCAAACGGAACCGTTAAATCGTAACGCAAAGCTTTTTCAGAAATTTTTCCTGTAAATTTATTCAATTCAATTCTTTGCTCTAAACTTATTTTTTCAGCAGAATTAATTTGCAATTCTTCAATAGATTCCGGCAATTCAATTTTACTTTTATTATAGAAAAAATTACCTGAGTTCAGTATTTTAAAAATCAGACGATCTCCTTCTTCACCATATTTTCCCATCAAAGTATCTGAATTTTCAAACGAAGGTGTTTCGATTGGCTGAAAACCAAATTTTTCGAAATTAGCTTTTATGGTCTGAATAATATATTGACGTTTTGACACCTCGGCAGGTGAAAAATCTCTCGTTCCTTTTGGAATACTTGGTTTTGAAGCCATCTCTTTTTATTTTAGATTTCTAATTTTAGATTCTAGATTTCTTTGAGATCTAAAATCTAAAACCTTTAAAATTAATTTATTTCTGATTCTTTTAGACAGTTGGCTTTTTAGACTTTCGACTTTATGACTTTCCAACTTTCGACTTAAGTTAAATCGTCTGCAAATATCTTACTTTTTAAAATAAATAATAACACTTCGAAAACAAACTTGTAACAAAAAACGTATTTTCGTGACAAATTGGTCATGATGCTAAAATTATTTAAAGAAAATATCCGAATTGCTTTTGGTTCTATCAAAACTCAATTGCTGCGAACCATTCTTACTGTTTTAATTATTGCCATCGGGATTACGGCGCTGGTAGGAATTCTAACCGTTGTAACCGCACTTGAAAACACCGTTTCGACTAATTTTGCCTCAATGGGTGCGAATACTTTTAACATCAACCAATATGAAAACACGGTTCGAAATCGTGGCGGAAACGAACGTGAAGTTATCAATCCCATAATTTCTTACCGGAAGCTGTTGCTTTCAAAAACAAATACAAATATCCATTTACCGAAACCTCGCTTTCTTTTACAGCAACATCAAAAGCAGAAGTAAAATATTTAGATACAAAAACAGATCCCGAAATTACAATTGTAGGTGTTGATGAACATTTTATTACCAATTCAGGTTTAGAAACCACTTTAGGGCGATCTTTCAATCAATTTGATATAGACAACAACACTTATTCCTGCGTTGTTGGATCAGATTTTGAGAAAGGTTTATTAAAAGATGTTAATCCAATAGATAAAATAATCTCTATTCGAGGTGCGCGTTTTAAAGTGATTGGAGTTTTAAAAGAGAAAGGATCTACGTTTGGACACAGTCAGGATTTACGTGTTTTAATCCCTATTCAGGTAGCACGTTCTTTATTTACAGCTCCAAACATCAATTACACTATAAGTGTTATGGTTGCTAAAAAAGAACTTCTGGACGAAGCAGCAGACAATGCAACAAGTACTATGCGCAGAGTTCGTAAACTAAGTCCGGTTCGTGATAATAATTTTGGTATTGGCCGAAGTGATGATTTAATTAACAGGATTTTAGGAATCACAAAATATCTGGGCTGGGCTTCCTGGATCATTAGCATTATCACCATTCTAGGATCATCTATTGCCTTAATGAACATTATGATTGTATCTGTTACAGAGCGAACGAGAGAAATTGGTGTTCGTAAAGCTCTCGGCGCCACAAAAGTGACCATTTCGGTTCAGTTTTTTATCGAAACTTTATTAATTGGACAAATTGGTGGATTGGTCGGAATTGTATTGGGAATTTTAATTGGTTTTGCTTTTGCAGGTATAATGAATTTTGCATTCGTAATTCCGTGGATGGCAATTTTCGCTGCATTTGCTACCAGCTTTATGGTTGCTATAGTTTCCGGTTTATATCCGGCCATTAAAGCTTCAAAATTAGATCCTATTGAAGCATTACGTTATGAATAATTCTCAGTCGTAGTTTTTCCCTGAAAACTTCGACTGAAAAATTGAAATCTAAATATTCCCTTTGATCATACGATCATTATCATAAATATCTTTTCGGAGTTCTGTGTTTTTAAAATTCATTTCCTCCAGCATATTCTTAGTTTCCTGCCCTAAATACTGGTTAATTTCAAAATAAAGCTGTCCATTTTCTAAAAGATTTTTCTGAGCTAATTCGGCAATTTTTTTATAAAAAATCAATGCATTATTATCTTCAACAAAGAGAGCCAAATGCGGTTCATAGTCCAGTACATTCTTTTTGATTTCTACTTTTTCTAAATTGCGAACATAAGGCGGATTCGAAACAATAATATCATAATCAGACTTTAATACTTCTAATTGTAATACATCCTTAAGCATAAAAGTAACTTCTACTTTATTATTTACAGCATTCAATTTAGCTGTTTCTAAAGCTTTTTTAGAAACATCAATGGCATAAACTTTTGCATTCGGAAGATTTTTAGCCAACGAAATTGCTATACAACCGCTTCCTGTTCCTATATCTAAAATCTTAATTTCTTTAGACTTATCAATTCCTTTGTTTTCGTTGATAATCCAGTCAACCAATTCTTCTGTTTCTGGCCTTGGGATTAAAACATTTTCATTTACTTCAAAGTCTAAACCATAAAAACTTGTTTTCCCTAATAGATATTGAATTGGAACTTCCTTTTTTAGCTGAGCCAATAACGAATTCCAAACTACAAAATCATTTTCAGCAAAATTTAATTCGTGATTAAGAGCCAGATCAATCTGACGTAACTTATGTTTGTCTTCTAATATTAAATAGAAAAAACTCTCCGCTTCATACGCATCGTAAAAAGGCGATAATTCTTTTATAAATTGTGTCCGGTATTGTTTTATTTTCATTTCGGTACTAGAGTATTAATTTTCAGCAAAGCCGATTTTCTTCTCAATAAGTCAGGTAAAATCAATATTGTTACAACAGATCTTACAAAACTTTCAACATCCAAACGGGCAAGAACAGTGCCCTGTATTTCCTAATGGAGCATCCAAATATTCAAAACCTGATTTTTTATATAATTTTTGAGCCGCAAGCATAAAAGGCATCGTCTCGATATAACATTTTTTAAACCCAAAACTTCTTGCCTGTTCCAGACATTTTTCCATCATCTGACTACCAATTCCTAATCCGCGCGTTTCCGGTAAAAAATACATTTTTTGCAATTCACAAATTTCTGCCGTGCCATTCTCTAAAGGAGCAATTCCGCAACAACCCACAACCTGCCCTTCCATTTCTACCACAAAATATGCTGATTCCGGTTTATTGTATTCTTCGAACATTAAATCCAAATAAGGATCTGCATATGCTGTACCCACTTTTGGAATTTCCATTTCGTCAAAAACTGATCTTATTAATTTAGCAACTGCCTGATTATCTTCTTTCTTAATTGGCCTGATCTTCCAATTTTTCATATCTCTTTATTAATATAATATATCTACAAAAGTAAAAATACTTTTTCGATAGACCCTTATCAATCCTTATAACTATGAAGATTAAACTCAAAATAACTATTTTTGCATTGTGAATATACATGAGAAATACATAAAACGCTGCATCAAACTTGCTCAAAACGGTTTTGGAACTACTTATCCGAATCCGATGGTTGGAAGCGTAATTGTTTATGACAATAAAATAATTGGCGAAGGCTGGCATAAAAAGGCCGGAGAGCCACATGCCGAGGTAAATGCTGTTCGTTCTGTAAAAGACAAATCGTTATTAAAAAAAGCTACTATATATGTAAGCTTGGAACCTTGTAGCCATTTTGGAAAAACACCGCCATGTTGTGATTTAATTATTGCCCATGAAATCCCTAATGTTGTTGTTGGAACAGTAGATCCAAATGAAAAAGTAGCAGGAAACGGCATTAAAAAATTAATTGCAGCTGGTGCAAATGTAACTGTAGGTGTATTAGAAAACGAATGCCACGAACTTAATAAACGCTTTTTTACCTTTCACCAAAAAAAGAGACCTTATATCATTTTAAAATGGGCCGAAAGTGAAGATAGTTTTCTTGCACCCGAAAAACAAATTGATCAGGAACGTAAACCTGTTTGGATCACTAATCCCTATTCCAGACAATTGGTTCATAAATGGCGTAGCGAAGAACAGGCTATTTTAGTGGGCACACAAACTGTAATTGATGATAACCCCAAATTAAATACCAGAGATTGGGCAGGAAACAATCCTGTGCGAGTTGTTTTGGATCAAAACAATCGTATTTCAAAAGATAGTTTTATTTTTGATGATAGTGTAAAAACTCTTGTATTTACAAAATCATCAAACAACCTTTCTACAGAAAACACTACCTTTGTAGCAATCGATTTCAATAAAAATATAATTCCTCAAATACTAGAGGTTTTGTATCAAAATCAGATTCAATCTATTATTATTGAAGGCGGTTTACAAACTTTGCAAACTTTTATCAACGAAGATATCTGGGATGAAGCCCGTATCTTTATTGGCAAAACTACTTTTAATAAAGGAACAAAAGCACCAGTTATTCAAAAAGGAACTAAAACCAAAAGTTATATTCAAAACGACGAATTAATATACCTTAGAAATCATGATTGATACTATAATTTTTGACTTCGGAGATATTTTTATCAATTTAGATAAACAGGCAACTATTTCGGGATTGCAGAAATTAGGTATGACTGAATGGAATTCTGAATTAGACCGTTTGAATCTTTTATTTGAAACCGGAGATATTTCGCATGATGATTTTTTAGCAGGTTTCCAAAAAGAACTTCCTAATGCCTCGATCGAAGAAATTCTACAGGCATGGAATGCAATTTTGGCAGACTTTCCATTATATCGTTTAGAGTTTCTACAAATGCTCACTAAAAAATATCGTCTTTTTTTATTAAGTAATACGGACTCTATTCATATTGAAACTTTTGAAAACACAAGCGGAGTTTCATTTTACAGCGACTTCTATCAATGTTTTGAGAAAGTCTATTTTTCATTTGAAATCGGAATGAGAAAACCAAATGCTGATGTTTTTCAATATTTAATCAATAAGCATGAACTGTCGCCAAAACGAACTTTGTTTGTTGATGACAAAAAAGAAAACACAGACTCAGCTGCTGCTTTAGGATTTAATGTTTGGAATTTACAAGTCGGCCAGGAAGATGTTGTCGATTTATTTGAGAAAAAAATATTATAGACACTTTATTATTTTTGCCACAGATTAAAATGATTTAATTCCTTGCATAATTTAACCGCAAAGAACGCAAAGATTTACACAAAGTTCACAAAGCTTCATCGTAATTATTAATAAAATAATTCGTGTAGATTCGTGAAATTCACGGCAAAACTCAGTTCAAAAAAATCTTTTTAATCTGTGAATCCCGATAGCTATCGGGAGTGGCTAAAAAACCTTTAAACATAATTTAGAAATTCAATTTTGGAATACTCCGATACTTATCAAACCATTGCTTTTGAATCTGAAGAAGTGCTTTTTAAAGAAAAAGGCAGTAAATTCTTTGGTTATGCTTTTCCTATAGAAAGCGAAGAAGAAGTAAAACCAATTATAGAAGACTTAAAAAAACTTCATCCTCATGCTGTACATTATTGCTACGCTTATCAACTAGGAACCGCACCTAAAATATCATATCGGGCTAATGACGACGGAGAACCAAGTAATACAGCTGGCGCACCCATATACGGCCAAATACAATCATTTGGGCTTACCAATATACTGGTAGTCGTAGTTCGTATTTTTGGTGGTATTAAACTGGGTGTCGGCGGATTAATCACAGCCTATAAAACAACAGCACAGTTAACACTCGATATCTGTGAAATTGTTGAAAAGACAATTGACGTTCATTTTTTAATCTCTTTTGATTATAAAAACATGAATAAAGTAATGCGTGTAATTAAGGAAAAAAAACTGGAAATCATCTCTCAGGAAATGGAATTTGATGAAATTTCCGGGCTTCCAATTGGCAAAATAACCACAAAAAGCCGAAAAAAAAATGCCGAATCAGTATTCGACATTTTTGATTTAATGTTTGAAATCGATATTAAAATTATCTAAATTAACATTAAAACGTACTTCATTTTAACAATTATACTAGTGTTTTAAATAATTCCAAAATGTAATTTGGAGGGGCCGTTGGACGACCTGTTTTTAACGAAATAAATACTAAAATAAACACTGCCGTTGTTAATAACTCATTCGCTTCATTATAAATAGCACAGTCAAATTCAATCTTAACAGATGACTGACTTTTGAAAGCTGTATGAATTGTTAAGAGCTCATCATAACGTGCCGATTTTTTATAATTAATTTGCATTGAAACAATCGGCAATCCAATACCGCTCTCTTCCATGCTTGCATACGAAATCCCTTTGTTTCTAAGCCATTCCACGCGTCCAATCTCAAAATATGGCACATAATTCCCATGATAAACGACTCCCATTTGATCCGTTTCTGAGTAACGAACACGCACTTGCGTTTGATGATTTTTCATTATTTATAGATTAAAAAAAATTAAATTCCCAAAGTTCACTTACAACATTTTTTTATAAAATTAGACTCCAAAATATTTTTTTTTACAGAAATTTGTTCACATATTTGTTATCCCGAAATACGGAAAAAATTTGCTCCTTTTTTATTAGGAGAATCTTTATCAATAATAAAAAACTTATCTGAATCTATGACTAAAACTGCTCAATCGGTATGGGAAAACTGTTTGTCCTTTATAAAAGACAATATTCAAGATCAAGCATATAAAACTTGGTTTGAACCAATCAAATCAGTTGAGCTAACCGACAACGCATTATACATTCAGGTACCTAGTAAATTTTTCTACGAATGGCTAGAAGAACATTACGTTAAATTATTGAAAGTTGCGCTTACCAAAGAACTGGGAAAAAACGCAAAGTTACTGTATAAAATTAAAATGGAAAACACTTATGGAAACAAACAGCCGTTTACCGAACAGCTGCCAAGTTCCAACAGAGTGCCAATGAAAACCACAAGAGGTGGATGCTCCGTTTAAAAACTTAAATCCTGAGCTTAAAAATCCTTTTGTAATTCCGGGAATCCGAAATTTAAAAATTGAATCACAGCTAAACCCAAATTACAGTTTTGACAATTTCCTTGAAGGAGATTCAAACCGTTTGGCTCGATCTGCGGGTATGGCTGTTGCCAATAAACCTGGAGGAACTTCTTTTAATCCTTTATTGATTTTTGGAGGAGTTGGTTTAGGAAAACACACTTAGCACATGCTATTGGTGTTGAAGTAAAAGACAAATATCCAGAAAAAACGGTTTTATATATTTCTGCCGAAATTTTCACACAACAATATATTGATTCTGTAAAAAAGAATAATCGTAATGATTTTATTCATTTTTATCAGCTGATTGATGTTTTAATTATTGACGACGTTCAGTTTTTATCTGGAAAATCAGGAACTCAGGACGTATTCTTCCACATTTTCAACTATTTGCACCAAAACGGAAAACAGGTAATCTTAACATCTGATAAAGCTCCGGTTGACATGCAAGATATTGAACAACGTTTATTATCTCGTTTTAAATGGGGATTATCTGCAGAATTACATCAGCCTGATTACGAAACTCGTATTTCGATCCTGAAGAACATTCTTTATCGTGATGGTGTTGATATGCCGGAAGACATTTTAGAATATGTTGCCCGTAATATCAAATCTAACGTTAGAGAACTTGAAGGCGCAATTATTTCGCTAATTGCTCATCTTCTTTCAACAAAAAAGAAGTTACAATTGAATTAGCAAAAAGTGTAGTTGAAAAATTTGTTAAAAACGTAAAGAGAGAAATCTCTATCGATTATATTCAAAAAATCGTATCTGATTATTTCCAGTTGGATATAGAAACGCTTCAATCTAAAACAAGAAAGAGGCACGTTGTACAAGCGAGACAATTGGCTATGTTTTTTGCAAAGAAATTTACCAAAGCTTCTTTGGCAAACATTGGTTCACAAATTGGAGATCGCGATCACGCTACCGTTTTACATGCTTGCAAAACTGTTGACAATTTAGTTTCTACAGACAAACAATTCAAAAAGTTTGTCGAAGATATCAACAAAAAACTAACGCTATAAACGCGAATCATGCCAATAAAAATTTTAATGGTTTGTTTGGGGAATATATGCCGATCACCTTTAGCAGAAGGTATATTAGCATCAAAATTACCAAAAGACAAATTTTTAGTTGATTCTGCCGGAACTGGATCCTGGCATGTAGGACATGCACCTGACAAACGCTCTATCGCCGTTGCTCAAAAAAACGGTTTAAGTATAGACAATCAAAGAGGAAGACAATTTAAAACTTCAGATTTTGATGAATTTGATTATATCTATGTCATGGATAATTCAAATTACCGCGATGTCACTCAACTTGCCAAAACACCAGAACACAAAAATAAAGTTCGTTTAATTTTAAATGAACTATTTCCAGATGAAAATGTAGATATCCCCGATCCTTATTTCGGAGCCGTTAATGGTTTCGACAATGTATATCAAATGCTTGATGAAGTGGCCGACATTATTGCACAAAAACTCATCAAAAAACATTCATAAATTCTCCATGTATTTTAATTATTAAGTTAATAATTGAAATACATTTTCTTTTTAAACTCTAAAATAGCATCAAATGAAACTTCTCGGAAAACTATATTTAATTCCAACTACAATGGGTGAAAGCGATCCAATGGATGTTTTACCACAAACAGTAAGAAGAAGTATAGAGTTGATAGACCACTACATTGTAGAAAATGACAAGACAGCTCGAAAATCTATAAAAGCAGTTTATCCTGAAAAGAAACAATCTGAACTGGTTCTTTTTACCCTTAACAAACGTACAGAACCAAGTGAACATCTAGACTTTATCAAACCTTTATTAGAAGGAAAAAATATGGGTTTAATGAGTGAAGCAGGTTGTCCGGGTGTAGCAGATCCAGGTGCAGTTATCGTAAAATTAGCGCATGAAAAAGGGATTCAAGTGGTACCTTTAGTTGGCCCTTCTTCTATTTTATTAGCTATGATGGCTTCCGGAATGAATGGACAAAGTTTTACTTTCAATGGATATTTGCCAATTGACAAAGACGAGAAAAAATCAGCTTTAAGGCATTTTGAGAAATTATCTCAGGATAAAAATCAGTCTCAAATTTTTATTGAAACACCTTATAGAAACAACAAATTGGTTGAAGATCTTTTACAGATTTTAAACCCGTCAACACATCTTTGTATTGCTACAGATATTACTTTACCAACAGAGTTCATCAAAACAATGAAAGTTTCGGATTGGAAAAAATTAAAAGTGGATTTACATAACAGACCTACGATTTTTATTATTCATAAAATGTAAGCTAACCTTAAAACCTCCTTATGAAAAAGTTTTTAATCCTGATTGCAATTTGTTTTGCTCAAAATGCATTTTCTCAAATTGAAGAACCTAAAAGATATATAAGTGATTCAGAAAGAGCTATTATTGAAGGAAACCAAGTTTACAATACAGCAGGAATAGATGTAAGACCAGAATTCCGGGAGGAGTAGACGCAATGAACGGATTTATAAAACAAAATTTCAAAAATCCAAAAGAAGGTTTAAAAGGAAAAATATACGCCACTTTTATTATTGAAAAAGACGGATCATTAAGCGATACTAAAATTTTAAGAGATCTTGGACACGAAACAGGCACGGAAGCCATAAGAGTTTTGAAACTATTTCCAAAATGGAGCCCTGGAAAACAAAACAATAAAACCATTAGAGTTCTCTACTCCATTGCAATGGTAATAAATTAAGTTTATTTTATTCACTCACAAATTTCCTCAAAACCAAACTTTGTCATGAGCAAACTTCCAAAAATAATGACAAGCATCTTTACGGTAATAGCCAAAATGGCATCCGAATATAATACGATAAATCTTTCTCAGAGAATTTTTACATAGCAGACCTACGATTTTTATTATTCACAAAATGTAATCACTATAATTCCGGTAGATATCAGTAATTATTAGTTCAAATTTCTACACCACTTGTTGTTATTAAACAATGTGAGTTGATCCGTTATAATCTTTTCTTAAAAAAACACTCTTAAACTGCTTTAAATTAACAATCTATAAAGATATTTTTAACTCTTATACATAGGTAAAAGAGTTACTTTTATCTGGTTCCAAAAAAAAACACTCAAAACCCTACAGTTTAATGATTTAACATTAAAAACATCATCAAAAAGGGGAAGAAAATAAGGAAGCCTTCATATAATTTTAAATCATTAAGATTAACTTAATTAATTAATATTTTAAAATTAAATATCATGAAAGCATTTCTTTTTTTTATATTATTTTTTAGTCTGACGACAAATTCTTACTCTCAAGGCGAAATTATCAGCCCAAAAGATGCTGAAATAAAAATGGCAGATTTACCTGCTGTTGTAATTAAAAGCGTAGGAAAGGATTTTTCGATTTACTTACCTGACAGAAATCCGGATCAAGGAGTTAAAGCGCTTCAAAAACATTTTATTTCTTATAATTTAGGAAAAGATTATGAAGGCTATGACTCGTACTTAGTAGTCTTTGAATCCGCACAAGGCTCCTTATCTGCAACCTATAATGAGAATGGAAAACTAACCAGTGTCGTTGAAAATTATGAAAACGTAAAACTTCCCGGCAAAGTAATTTACGCGATATATTCGAAATACCCAGGATATACAATAGTAAAAGACAAATTTACGTATACTCAAGAACAAGGCGATATCAAACAAAAAGAATACAATCTGAAAATCAAAAAAGACAATGAAATTATCAAACTAGTAATCAAACCAACCGGAGAAATTATACAATAAAACAATTATAAGAAAAACATTAAATAACTGATTTACTGGCACGAAGTCATTATTTAATGTTTTTTTTATATCTAAAAAAGAAAAAAATATTGATTTACTTCAAAAAACAAGTACATTTATAATTAAAATTTCTATCCAAAAAAATTGAAAGTAAATCTTCATAACAGACTGACAATTTTTGTAATTCATGTAAATGTAAACTAACCCTAAAAACACCGTAATGAAAAAGTTACTTCTACTTGTTTTGATTTGCTTTCTACAAAATACATTTTCACAATATAAAGAACCAACAATCAAATCAGATCCAGATGCAGTACTTAATAAAACAGAAGAAATTCCAACCATAGATACCAAACCGGAATTTCCTGGAGGGCCAGAGGCTTTACACAACGATTTTCTTAAGAAAAATTACAAGATGCCTAACGTAAGTAACTTAAAAGGTAAAGTCTATGTTGCTTTTATGGTTGAACAAAATGGAACATTAAGCAATATAAAAGTCTTAAGAGATATTGGTCATGGAACTGGAGAAGAAGCTATTAGAGTTCTAAAAATATCTCCAAAATGGATTCCTGCAAAGAAAAATGGTAAACCTGTAAGATGGCAATATTCATTTCCTATAAATGTAACTGGAAACGAACCACCAAACGCAGTCAAATTGTATAACTCTACTCAAAGCAGTTCAGTTATACCTGTTATTGAAGAAGAAAATCAAGTTTATAATACCGCAGGTATAGAAGTAAGACCTGAATTTCCAGGTGGCCAAGAAGCCTTAGAACATTTTTTAAAAGACAATTACAAAAAACCACAAAATGATTTAAAAGGAAAAGTTTATGCTACTTTTATTATCGAAAAAGATGGCTCTTTAAGTGATATAAAAATCTTAAGAGACATTGGATTCGGTACGGGTGCAGAAGCAATTAGAGTATTAAAAAATTCTCCAAAATGGACTCCCGGAAAACAAAATAACAAAGTAGTTCGAGTTTTATATTCTATGCCTATAGTTATAAATTAACATCCTAATATTTTCTCAAACAAGTTTCTCCAAATCAAACTTTTACCATGAGTAAACTCCCAAACGTAACCACAAGCATTTTTACGGTAATGTCAAAAATGGCAGTCGAATATAATGCGATAAATCTTTCTCAAGGATTTCCAAATTTTCCTGTTGATGAAAGATTGACGGATATTGTTGCCCGATTATCAAAGGAAAACGTCCATCAATATACGCCAATGGCAGGTTATCCGCCATTGATGAGTAAAATTGCAGCGTTAACTCAGAGTTCTTATAACAGAACAATCAATCCTGATTTAGAACTTTTAGTTACAGCTGGGGCCACACAGGGAATTTTTACTTCAATTTTGGCTTTGGTAAAAGAAAATGACGAAGTCATTATTCTCGATCCGAGTTATGATTCATACGAGTCACCTGTTTTACTTTGTAAAGCAAAACCTGTTCGGGTAGCCTTAAATGATGATTATACCCCAAATTGGGAAATAATCGAAAAAGCTTGTTCGGAGAAAAGCCGAATGATTATCATCAACAATCCGCATAATCCGACTGGAAAAATATTAACCGAAGCAGATTTCCTTCAATTAGAAAAATTACTATCAAAATATCCCGATCTACTGGTTTTATCTGATGAAGTTTACGAATACATCACTTTTGAAGAAAAACACATTTCGGCACATACCAAAAGTTTTCTTTTAGATCGCTGTATTATGGTTTCTTCATTTGGAAAATCATTTCATATCACGGGATGGAAAATTGGCTACACTGTTGCTCCTGAACACTTAATGAAAGAAATCAAAAAAGTACATCAATTTCTGGTTTTCAGCGTAAACAGTATTTCTCAGTTTGCCATCAGCGAATATTTAGATGTTGTTGATGTTAATTTGCTTGGGAAATTCTATCAGGAAAAGAGAGATTATTTCCAGAAACTGCTTAAAAATAGCCAATTTGAACTTAAACCATGCGAAGGGACATATTTTCAGGTTGCCTCGTATGCCAATATTTCAAACGATGACGATATTACTTTTTGTAAAAAACTAATTACAGATCATGGTGTTGCCGCTATTCCTATTTCCTCTTTTTATTCAGATCATAAAGACCAGAAATTAATCCGTTTTTGCTTTGCCAAAGACAATTTTACATTAGAGTCAGCAGCAAAAAAATTGTCCAAAATATAAACTTTATCAAAATTTTATAACAATAGTATGCGTGCATCCTATTTTTTTAATTAATATTGTAAAAAAAGAAAAGTATGAGCTATACAGATAAAATGTTACGAGATGACGCCTTAAAAGGTAAAGTCATTGTAGTTACTGGCGGCGGAAGTGGTTTAGGAAAAGCAATGACAAAATATTTCTTAGAATTAGGCGCTCAGGTAGCGATTACTTCAAGAGATTTAGAAAAGCTTAAAGCTACTGCTGCAGAACTTGAAAGTGAAACTGGCGGAAAATGTTTGCCTCTTCAATGTGACGTTCGTCATTATGAAGAAGTAGAAAACATGCTTCAGGAAACATTAAAAGTATTCGGAAAAGTAGATGTTCTTTTGAACAATGCAGCCGGAAACTTTATTTCTCCAACTGAAAGATTATCTGCCAATGCTTTCGATACTGTTATCGATATTGTACTGAAAGGTTCTAAAAACTGTACACTTGCTTTTGGAAAACACTGGATTGACACTAAACAAACATCGGCTACAATTTTAAATATTGTTACTACTTATGCCTGGACAGGTTCAGCTTACGTAGTACCAAGTGCTACTGCAAAAGCAGGAGTTTTAGCTATGACAAGAAGTCTTGCTGTAGAATGGGCAAAATACGGAATTCGTTCTAACGCGATTGCTCCGGGGCCATTCCCTACAAAAGGTGCATGGGACAGATTATTACCGGGAGATCTTGCCGAAAAATTTGATATGTCTAAAAAAGTGCCATTAAAACGTGTAGGAGATCATCAGGAATTAGCCAATTTAGCTGCTTATTTAGTTTCCGATTTCTCTGCTTATGTAAACGGAGATGTAATTACAATTGACGGAGGCGAATGGTTAAAAGGTGCCGGACAATTCAATTTATTAGAAGCAATTCCAGAAGAACTTTGGGATCAGCTTGAAATGATGATAAAAGCAAAAAAGAATAAATAATTACAAGTGCTTACTAAACTCAGAATATTTTATTAAAACTATACTGATTGCACAAGATCCCGATAGCATTGCTCATCGGGATTTTTTTTATCTTTTTCACCATATAAGTGATATAAGTTCAATGAAGTAACAAATTGTTTAAATATTCTACTTGCTTAAATTTACTTACCCTACTTATATGGTTAAATTACATAATATGTTTAGCAATTCAGTTAAATTATTATTTTTGCCAAACAAATATCAAACAAAAATTTTATGCTCATTATTGGACTTGCAGGAGGAACAGGAAGTGGAAAAACAACGGTAGTACACCAAATCATGAACGAATTACCAGACACTGAAGTGGGCGTAATTTCTCAGGATTCGTATTATAAACAAACCGATAATTTATCTTTTGACGAAAGAGCATTAATCAATTTTGATCATCCTCGAGCTATTGATTTTGAATTATTAGTAAAACATTTAAAAGCGCTAAAAGCCGGAGAAACTATTGATCAGCCTGTTTATTCTTTTATTCAGCATAACAGAACTGACGATACGGTTTCAACTCACCCTAGAAAAGTAATGATTGTCGAGGGTATATTAATTTTGACAAATCCGGAATTACGGGAACTTTTTGATATCAAAATTTTCGTTCACGCAGATTCAGATGAAAGATTAATCCGTCGTTTAAAAAGAGATATTTCAGAGCGAGGACGTGATATCGACGAGGTTTTAAACCGTTATCAAAACACATTGAAGCCTATGCACGAGCAATTTATAGAGCCGTCAAAAGCATTTGCTGATATTATTATCCCGAATGACAAATACAACACTGTAGCAATTGATGTTGTGCGTGCTGTAATTAATCAGCGAATTTTATAATTTTTATCGTAAATTTAAACCATAATAATTAGGAGCTGATTCCTGTTTTCGCCTTTATCTTTTTATGTCTGCTGCGGCAGACATAAAAAGAAAACCGGCTCAAACAAAGTTCACTGAACACAAATAAAAGGCAGTAACTTGGTGAAGTAATCGGGGTCAAAAAACAATCCAATTCAAAAAAAATATTCGTTTAAAAATGAAATTAAAAAATCCATACAAAGGCAAAAAATGGTTCAAATACCTTGGCAATAAATATGTTTGGGTCCTTCTGTTTTTTATTGTCTGGATGTTATTTTTAGACAACTACTCCTATTTTGATCATCGCTTTCTTGATGGCCAGATAAATGAATTGCAAGACAATAAAAAATATTATCAGCAAGAAATAAAAAAAGATCAGGAACAGATTAAACAACTTAAGAATCCTGAACAAATAGAAAAATATGCTCGCGAAAAATACTTTATGAAAAAGGACAGCGAAGATATTTACATCATCCAATTTGAAGGAGATACCATTCAAGATAAAGAATAATTAGAAAAAACACCCAATGGCCACTACCCTGTTCAACGATTTCAATCCGATTTCATCCAAGCAATGGAAACAAAAAATTCAGTTTGAACTGGATGGAGCTGATTACAACGAAACAGTTATCTGGAACTCTCCAGAAGATATTCAGGTAAAACCTTTTTATCACCGCGATGAGTTTGCTGGTGCTGCGTCTGCAGAAACTCAGGTTTCAAACTTTACAATCTGTCAAAATATTTTTGTTCATGATGTCGAGAAATCGATTCAAAGAGCCATCAACACTATCGAAAGAGGTGCTGAAAGTTTACGTTTTTCAATAGAAAATGAGAATATCGATATTCAAAAACTACTTGAAACTCTTCCTTTAGAAAACAAAATCGTTTACTTTAATTTGAGTTTTATCTCAATCGATTTCGTAAAAAAACTGGATTCAATTTCAATTCAGAAAAAAGCAACTTTTTTCTGTAATATAGATCCAATTGGCCATTTTGCAAGAGAAGGAAACTGGTTCACAACATCTGACAAAAATAATTTTGAAACACTGGAAAATATTTCAAAAACAGTCACCAATCTTTCACTCCTAAGTATTGATTTAGGTTTGTACCAAAATGCAGGAGCCAATATTACACAGCAAATCGCTTACAGCTTAGCGCACGCAAACGAATATTTAAATCGTTTACCAAATATTGTAACTCCAATTGTTTTCCAGGTATCAATTGGAACGAATTATTTCTTTGAAATTGCAAAACTTCGCACTTTAAGAATGCTTTTTAAATTAATTGCTGCAGAATATAATCCTGATATCGAATGTCATATTCTGGCAACACCAACGAGGCGTAATAAAACCATTTACGATTACAATGTTAATATGCTTCGTACCACAACCGAATGCATGTCGGCAATATTAGGAGGAGCAGATTCTGTAGCCAATTTACCTTATGACGCCTTATACCATAAAGACAATGAATTTGGAGATCGTATTGCTCGAAATCAATTGTTAGTCCTGAAACACGAAAGCTATTTTGACAAAGTAAATAATCCGGCTGACGGCAGTTATTATATAGAAAGCTTAACCACACAACTGGCAGAAAAAAGTCTTACCTTATTTAAAGATATTGAATCCAATGGTGGTTTCTTAAAATTATTAAACGACGGAACGATCAAAAAGAAAATTCAGGAAAGCGCCAATAAAGAACAAGATTTATTCGATTCAAAAAAAGAAGTTTTATTAGGAACGAATAAATATCCCAACAAAGAAGACAAAATGAAACATGATTTAGAACTGTTTCCTTTTGTAAAAATTAAACCAAGAAAAACATTAATTACACCAATAATAGAAAAAAGATTAGCAGAGAAACTGGAACAAGAACGTTTAGAACTTGAATAGTCTTTTAAAGTAATTAATAATCTCTTACAAAGAAGTGTCTCCATGATAAGAAAAGACCTTAAACATATAAAATTAGAAGTTAAAAGTGAGAAGTCAGATGTTGATCAGAATCAACAAATGACCGAAAACTTCATGACTGCTGAAGGAATTGAAATCAAAAAAAACTATTCACAAAAAGATCTTGAAGATTTAGAATTTCTTGATTTCGGGGCTGGCTTTGCACCCAATTTACGCGGACCTTATGCTACAATG
Source organism: Flavobacterium sp. N2038 (assembly GCF_025947185.1). NCBI lineage: Bacteria > Pseudomonadati > Bacteroidota > Flavobacteriia > Flavobacteriales > Flavobacteriaceae > Flavobacterium > Flavobacterium sp. N2038. Next base: position 1,651,372 of record NZ_CP110001.1, on the reverse strand, counting down.
TATGTAAGACGCCCATGGACAATTCGTCAATATGCAGGATTTTCAACAGCAGAAGAAAGTAATGCTTTTTACAGAAGAAATCTTGCTGCAGGACAAAAAGGGCTATCTATTGCTTTTGATTTACCCACACACCGAGGTTACGATTCAGATCATGAAAGAGTAGTTGGTGACGTTGGAAAAGCCGGAGTTGCGATTGATTCTGTTGAAGATATGAAAGTATTATTCGATCAGATTCCATTAGATGAAATGTCAGTTTCAATGACTATGAACGGAGCTGTCCTGCCAATTATGGCCTTTTACATTGTTGCGGCCGAAGAACAAGGAGTTGCATTAAGTAAATTGTCAGGGACAATTCAAAATGACATCTTGAAGGAATTTATGGTGCGTAATACTTATATCTATCCACCAACACCTTCTATGAAAATCATCGCTGATATTTTTGAATTTACGAGCAAAAAAATGCCGAAATTCAATTCTATCTCTATTTCAGGTTATCATATGCAGGAAGCAGGCGCGACAGCAGATATTGAGTTAGCCTATACGTTAGCAGATGGTTTAGAATACATTAGAACAGGATTATCAACCGGAATGTCAATTGATGAATTTGCCCCTCGCCTTTCTTTCTTTTGGGCTATTGGTATGAATCATTTCATGGAAATCGCAAAAATGAGAGCCGGCCGAATGATCTGGGCAAAATTAATTCAGCAATTTAATCCAAAAAGTGATAAATCCTTAGCTCTTAGAACACATTGCCAAACTAGTGGCTGGAGTTTAACAGAACAGGATCCTTTTAACAATGTAGCGAGAACTTGTATCGAGGCTACAGCAGCAGCATTTGGAGGAACGCAATCATTGCATACCAATGCACTTGATGAAGCAATTGCACTTCCAACTGACTTCTCTGCCAGAATTGCCCGTAATACTCAAATATTTTTACAGGAAGAAACTAAAATTACCAAAACAGTTGATCCTTGGGGAGGAAGTTATTATGTTGAATCATTGACTAATGAAATCCTAAAAAATACCTGGAAGCTAATCGAGGAAGTTGAAGAATTAGGCGGTATGACAAAAGCTATCGAAGCCGGAATCCCTAAACTTAGAATCGAAGAAGCTGCCGCAAGAAAACAAGCAAAGATTGATAGCGGTCAGGATATTATTGTTGGTGTAAACCAATTTAGATTAGAAAAAGAAGATCCGTTACATATTTTAGATGTTGACAACCAAATGGTTCGTAAGCAGCAAATTGAACGTCTTACTGACATAAAAGCAAAAAGAAATACTGAAAAAGTAAATCAATCACTGGAAAAATTAATTCATTGTGCCAAAACCGGACAAGGAAACTTACTGGAAATTGCTACTGAAGCTGCTCGCGAAAGAGCAACATTAGGAGAAATTAGCGATGCTCTGGAAAGTGTTTTTGGCAGATTTAAAGCACAAATTAAATCCTTTAGCGGTGTGTATAGTGCAGCAATAAAAAATGACGAAAATTTTGAAAAAGCTAAGCAGTTAGCAGATGCTTTTGCAAAACAAGAAGGAAGACGTCCAAGAATCATGATTGCCAAAATGGGGCAAGATGGGCATGACCGAGGCGCAAAAGTTGTAGCAACTGGTTATGCAGATGTAGGTTTTGATGTCGATATAGGTCCACTTTTTCAAACTCCTGCTGAAGCCGCTAAACAAGCTGTCGAAAATGACGTTCACATTTTAGGTGTTTCTTCTTTAGCTGCCGGACATAAAACTCTGGTCCCACAAGTAATCGAAGAACTAAAAAAACATGGTCGCGACGATATTATGGTGATTGTGGGTGGTGTTATTCCGGCGCAGGACTATCAATATTTATTTGATGCCGGTGCTGTAGCCGTTTTTGGTCCCGGAACTAAAATCAGTGAAGCAGCCATTCAAATTTTAGAAATCTTAATTGACTAATAATAGCAATAAAAAAATCCCGAAGTTTTCGGGATTTTTTTATTCTTCTTTTCATTCTTAATCGTTTACTGTGGCGTTACTATCTGCCTCAATATACGAAAGATCATATCCTCCAAAAGCTTTTAAATAACTTCTTAAAGAAGTTCCGTAAGCATCTCTAAAATGCCTGTTCCCTTTATTCTTAAAGAAGTTTTTTACTGAGCCAGCTCCGCCAAGATGCGCAGCAGCCAAAATACCAGATTCGGTAATTTCAATACCACTAATAATCTGTCCTTCGTACTTTTGAATTTCATTACGCAAAATCCATTTGTTTTTGGATAGTAATGCAATAAAAGCTTTTTCTTGTAATGCCGGATCTTTTAAAAAGTTTTTGTTGTTTTTAATACCAATAGCTCTTAGAGCTTCAGCCCCAAATTGATATTTCCCCATATAACCAAGTGAATTGACCAAACGGTACTTTCCTTGAGATTCTTTAAAAGCAACTGCTTCTTTAAAGCCTATTAAATGGTTTCCGGTGTATGGGAAGTTTAAATTAGGATAATCATCCTTTTCTTGTGATGGAAACATGTATTCTGTTCCATCTGTTTTTTCTGTTAAGAACCAAGGCTTGGTCTCCAGATTGAAGGGTTTAAAACCCAAACTTAAAAATGTAATAATAACGATCAAACTCGCGTAAAAATACCATTTCTTTATCATAAATTGTTTTTCTTCAAAACGCTGTCACCCTTTTGAAATTTCTACGATGCAAAGATAACAAATACAAAACTACCTTATAAATCAACACTTTACATGTTTTTAAGAAATTTAAAATCCTCCTAAAACCCTCTGGTAATGCACTTTTCGGGAGATTTGGCAGAGATCAAAAACTTCGGAAATAGCCTCAAAAAATAAAACCAAAAAACATCATTTTTATCAAATTTTTACCAAATTAGTTAAAATAATAAGACAAAACTCACAATAACTTCCAATTTACTAACGCAAATTTAATCCTTGTTCTAAAAATTTGCAAAAAATTTGTAAGATAAAAACCATAAAAAACATCGTTTTCTAATCTTAATGAACAAAAAACACCTTTAATCTTTCAAAAATTATTCTGAGAATCGAATCATATTGTACGAAAATTACCTTGCAAACAAAACATTTTTTCTAGCTCTGATTGCATAAAATTTAACTGAAGCCATAAACTTAAATCATAAAAAAACCGAAGCTTAAAAGCTTCGGTTTTTTATAATGTTATTTTTAATAACTAATTATCTTGTTACACCCTGACTTGCAATCCAGTCAGAATACTTTTTCGCATTAACATTATGTTCTGCCAAAGTTGAAGCAAATTCGTGATAACCGAAACGTTCTACACTCGCACAAAAATAAATATAATCGTTTTTCTCAGGATTTAAAACTGCATCAAGTGCCGTAATATCAGGCATTGCAATTGGCCCCGGAGGAAGCCCAATATTTACATAAGTATTATAAGGCGATTTCATAACCAAATCATTATAAAAAACTCTCTTAATAACCTGATCAAAATTGTTATCTCTTAATTTTAAAGCATAAATTACAGTTGGATCAGCTTGCAAAGGCATTGCCAAACGCAAACGGTTTAAATAAACACCAGCAATACGTGGACGTTCATCTTTTTTAACCGACTCTTTGTGAACAATTGAAGCTAAAATAGTAGCCTGAACCGGAGTTAAACCTTGTTTTTTTGCTTTTTCAATCCTTTCAGCTGTCCAAAAATTATGATACTCCTTAATCATTTTATCACGGAACTTTTCTGCAGAAGTATTCCAGTAAATTTCATAAGTGTTTGGAATAAACATGGCAAAAACATTTTCTTCATTAAATCCGTTTGCTGCCATAAAAGTAGAATCTTTTATTGCTTTTAATAAAGATAAACTGTCAGCTTCAATTTCAGAACCCACTCTGCCAGCAAAATTCTCTAAACGCTCCTGATTATTAAAAGCCAATTTTACCGGAACATTAGAGCGCATAGCACGTACCAAATCAATATTGTTCATGTCTTTTTTAAGCAAAAAGCGACCTGATTTTACATTTTCAGGATAGCTTCTTTTGTTGGCTACTAATTCAAAATTGTCGAAATTCTTAATGTATGGTTCTAATATTTTTTTTACATCTGTATAGTTAGCTCCTGTAGGAACGTATACATAAAGTTCTTTTTCTTCAAATTTAGTATTAGCACTAAATATTCTGCTAATTAAAATAAATCCGTAAATCATTAAAACAGAAATTACGGCTACAGCTAGTATTGTGATGATTTTTTTTAATTTCAAAGTTTAAAATATTAAATATGTTTGTTAATTAACTGAAAAATTGCTTCGTCTTGATAGTGGTTATTTAGCAAAATCCAATCTTTTTTAATTCCTATTTTCTCAAAACCAAATTTAGTAAAAAGAGCTATACTAGCTTCATTTCCTACATTAATATTTGCATATAATTGATGCAAATTTAAATGGTGAAATGAATATTTAATTAATAATCCCAGCGCCTCAGAACCAATGTTTTGGTTTCTGTTATCTTTATTCTGAATTACAATTCCAACTCCGGCTTTATTGTTTCTGGGATCAAATTCAAATAAATCTATTAATCCAATTGCCGGAAAATCTTCATCCTGACAAATTGCTAAACGCAATTGTTTTGCTTCATAAATATCCTGCTGTGCATTTTCAAGATATTGCCGAATCAAAAAGCGACTATATGGTGTATTGGTATTACTGACTTCCCAAATGCTCTGATCATTTTCCATAGCATATACAAACTCTAAATCATTAGGTTCTAATGCTCGTAAATAAATCGATTCTCCTTTGAGTGTTATCATTTAAAATATGAAATTTAGATTAAACTGAGACTTAAATTTCAATAGTTCCTTTAAAAACAAATTTTGCTGGTCCGGTTAGAAAAACATTCGTAAAATGATCTCCAATTTTATCAAAAGAGACAACAAGTTTCCCTCCTTCTACATTCAAATTAATCGAAGTTTTATCTGTTTCCCCAATAGCATTCATTGCAATTGCTACAGCTGTAGCTCCGGTTCCGCAGGCCAAAGTTTCATCCTCCACACCTCTCTCGTAAGTACGAAGCGAAAAAGTATCTTCATCAATCTTCTTTACAAAATTAACATTACTTCCTTTTTCACCATATAATTCTCCGTAACGAATAGCAGCTCCATTTTCTTTTGCATTGTAATTTTTCAAATCTTCAACAATCTGAACATGATGTGGCGAACCCGTATTTAAGAAGGTATATGAATCTTGTTTTTGTATTTGGTCAACATCAATCATCTGCAAAGAAACAATAGCGTCTTTTCCAACAGAAGCATGATGCAATCCATCGGTAGCGATAAAAGTAGTTTTATCATCAATTACCCCTAATTGGTTAGCGAAAGCAACAAGACATCTTCCGCCATTGCCACACATTGAACTTTGATTTCCATCAGAATTATAGTAAACCATTCTGAAATCTGTATCTGAATCATTTTCAAGTAAGATAAGTCCGTCTGCACCAATACCAAATCGTCTGTCACATAAACGCTCAATTAATTGAATATCTTCTTTCGGAAAAAAATTAGAACGATTGTCAATCATTACAAAATCGTTCCCTGTACCTTGATATTTATAAAATTCTACTTGCATTTTTTAGTTGTTAGAAGTACAAAAGTACAAACAATTAATTAAGGAAATGTTAATCATTGTTAAAGAGCGTTAAACCGTTTTTACAAATAATTTTTTGAAGTAATTTTACGTTAAATTAAACATGAAACAAAATTCTAATAACTTAATTACAAACTCTAATATGAAAAGATTTTCAGCCTTATTTTTAGTATCATTACTTAGTGGTGCTATTACTCTTGGTGCTTACAAGTTATTATTTGAAAGCAACAATTCATTTTTTGGAAAAAGAAATTCTGTTGTAACTCTCGCCCCAAACTCATTTGGAAGAAATGTTGGTTTAGCAGCTGAAGCAGTTGATTTTACTGAAGCTGCAGACAAAACTATTCATACTGTTGTTCACGTAAAAAACGTTTCGAGAAGAACCGTAAGCAATCCGATGCTGGAATTTTTCTATGGCTATGGCGGACAGCAGCAGCAAGAACAGGTAGGAACTGGTTCTGGAGTAATTATTTCTGAGGATGGATATATTGTAACCAATAATCACGTAATCAAAGACGCGACAGAAATTGAAATTACCTTAAACAATAAAAAATCATACAAAGCAAAATTAATTGGTACGGATTCTAAAATGGACATTGCCCTTTTAAAAATTAATGCCGATGAAAAATTACCCTATACTGCTTTTGCTAATTCTGATTCTGTAAAAGTTGGTGAATGGGTTTTGGCTGTTGGAAATCCTTATAATTTAACCTCGACTGTTACAGCCGGAATTGTTTCTGCAAAAGCCAGAAATTTAGATCAAAGCGGAATTCAGTCTTTCATTCAGACAGATGCTGCAGTAAATCCGGGAAATAGCGGTGGGGCATTAGTAAATGCAAGAGGTGAATTAATCGGAATTAATACCATGATTTCTTCAATGACTGGATCTTATGTTGGATATTCTTTTGCTGTTCCATCTAATATTGCCCGAAAAATTATTGAGGATATTATGGAATACGGAAATGTTCAAAGAGGAATTCTTGGTGTAGAAGGTGGCGAACTTAACAGTACAGCTTCTAAAGAATTAGGAATTACAGAAACACAGGGATTCTATATTAATAGAGTAACCAAAAATTCAGGAGCAGAAAAAGCCGGACTTACAAAAGGAGATATTATCGTAAAACTAGATGAACAAAACATTGCAACTTATGCAGATCTTTCAGGTTATATTAATACTAAAAGACCAAATGATGTTGTAAAAGTTACCTACATCAAAGATGGAAAAACAAAATCTGTTCCTGTAACGCTGAGTAAAAATGAATTTTACAGTGCCGAATTTAAAGGAATCGAATTAGAAAATATCGATGCTGCTGATAAAAAGAAATTTAGAATTGATTATGGTGTTAAAATCAAAAATATCACCAATGAAAATTTAATGCAATATCAAAATGAACTGCAAGGCAACATCATATTAAGTATTGACAATGTAAAAGCAACAAATGTTGAAACTGTTTCTAAACTTTTAAGCAAAAAAGATGAAGGACAAAGTGTCCGCATTGAGATGATCAACAGAAACGGAGAAATCTTTAGAATTATCATTTAAAAAAATTAAAATTTATCATTTTCAAAGCCATCTTAAAATTAAGATGGCTTTTTTATTTTCAAAAATAAATCATAAAATAGTTTACGAAATCGATTGAAATGGATACTTTTGCGCCAAATTTTAAAATAGTGAGCATTTTATTTTTTCAATTTAATCAATTATGAGCAAAAAATCTTTGTACCAAAAAGAGGTATCATTACAAGTCGACCGAAGAAGAGCTGGTGTCGAATTAATAAAAATCATAAGCGATTTATGGTATGACAAGTCTATCGAAATGGTTTTATTTAAAAATCAATTACTGGATCAAAATGTCAGCGAGATAATCAATCTGCATCAATATGCAGGTGAATTTGTTGGCAAACCAATTACCATTTTTGATTCGGTTGAAATCGCAAAAGTTGTTTTATCATTAGATTTACCTCCTGCAAAAATAGATTTAGGAAAACTGACTTACGAGTATCGTTTAGAAGATGAAAAATATCCAGACGCGAGATACTTTGTTATGGATAAATTAAAAAAAGCAAAATCTTCAGAAGAAATTCAGCCTAAAGATGTTGTTTTATATGGTTTTGGAAGAATTGGACGTTTATTGGCAAGAGAGCTAATGTCTAAAACCGGAAAAGGAAATCAATTGCGTTTGAGAGCTATTGTAACCCGAGACAAAAATGATGCATCTAGTTTAGAAAAAAGAGCTTCATTATTACGATATGATTCTATTCATGGAGATTTTCACGGATCTGTAACTGCTGACCCAAAAAATAATGCCCTAATTATAAACGGAACAACAGTACATATAATAACAGCAAATGCTCCGGAAGAAATTGATTACACACAATATGGCATCAACGATTCTTTAATAATTGATAACACAGGTGCTTTTACAACTGAGGAAGCTCTTAAAAGACATTTAACTTCAAAAGGAGCCAGCAAAGTTTTATTGACAGCACCTGGAAAAGGAATCCCGAATATAGTACACGGTGTGAATCATAATGATTTCAACCCAGATGAAATTAATATTTTCTCAGCTGCGTCATGCACAACAAATGCCATAACGCCAATTTTAAAAGCAATTGAAGATACAATAGGTGTTGTAAAAGGACATTTAGAAACTATTCATGCTTATACAAACGACCAAAATCTGGTTGATAATATGCATAAAAAATATCGTCGTGGCAGAGCTGCAGCCTTAAATATGGTAATTACTGAAACTGGTGCAGGAAGCGCTGTTGCAAAAGCTTTGCCTTCATTGGAAGGAAAACTTACTTCAAATGCCATTCGCGTTCCGGTTCCAAATGGTTCACTTGTGGTTTTAAATCTAGAAGTAAAAAAAGCTACCTCAGTTTTAGCCATTAATAAAATCATGAAAAAATACGCTCTGGAAGGAGAGCTTGTAGAACAAATTAAATATTCATTAAATAATGAGTTGGTATCATCTGATATTGTAGGGACATCGGCGCCTTCTATCTACGATAGCAATGCAACAATTGTTTCAAAAGACGGAAAAAACATTGTACTCTACATTTGGTATGACAATGAATATGGATATAGCCATCAGGTAATTCGTTTAGCGAAATATATTGCAAAAGTAAGACGCTTTACTTACTATTAATATAAAACCAAAACCAACTATTTCTAAAAACCATCAAGTTCTCTTGATGGTTTTTTTATTAAATAGGAAGAACAGTTGTGCTCTTTACTTCTGAAATCACAAAAACAGTATTAATCAAAGATACCTCAGGCAAAATAGATAGCTTCTTCTGATGAAAATGATGATAACTTTCCATATCGGGAATAATAACTTTAAGCATATAATCAAAATTACCCGAAACATAATTGCATTCTACAACTTCGGGTAAATTTAAAATGGATTGATTAAACCCTTCGGAGGTATCATATGTTTGTTTTGTCAACGTAACCTGACAATAAACCGTGAGATTATTACCGAGTTTTTTCTTGTTTAAAATCGAAACATATTTCTCTATAATACCCTCTTTTTCAAGACGTTTAACACGATCATGAACAGGTGTAAGAGACAAATTAATTTTATTTGCAATGTCTTTTAACGTATAATGTGCATTCTCCTGTAAAAGTCGTAAGATTTTTTTGTCTATTTCATCTAAAGCCATAACGAAAACGTTTTCATTTGCAAATAAAAATCAGTTGTTTTTTCTTTTTTAAGAAGCAAAAAACTCCTTAAAGAGAATAAATTTCTGTAAAAATATAAAATAAAATAATATTTTCTTATTTATATAGCAAATATCAATAATATATTCTCTATCTGTAGCTTTGTAAAAGCAAATTCAAAAAAAAAAACAAAAAATATAACAAAATGATAATAGGTGTTCCAAAAGAAATTAAAAACAATGAGAATCGTGTAGCATTAACTCCAGCCGGAGTTTCTGAAATGAAAAAACACGGACATGTTGTTTATGTACAATCTACTGCTGGTTTAGGAAGTGGATTTAGTGATGATGAATACACAACTGCTGGCGCAGTAGTTCTTGCAACAATTGAAGAAGTTTATGCAATCGCAGAAATGATCATCAAAGTAAAAGAACCAATTGCTTCTGAATATCCTTTGATCAAAAAAGATCAATTACTTTTTACTTATTTCCACTTTGCTTCATCAGAAGAATTAACACATGCTATGCTTGAAAAAGGTGCAGTGTGTTTAGCGTATGAAACAGTTGAAAAAACAGATCGTAGTTTACCTCTTTTAGTTCCAATGTCTGAAGTTGCTGGTCGTATGGCTATTCAACAAGGAGCAAAATATCTTGAAAAACCATTAAAAGGAAGAGGAATTCTTTTAGGTGGTGTTCCAGGTGTTCCTCCTGCAAAAGTATTGGTTTTAGGTGGTGGAATTGTAGGAACTCAAGCTGCAAAAATGGCTGCTGGTTTAGGAGCTCAGGTTACTATCATGGATTTAAGTTTACCTCGCTTACGTCAATTAGATGATATCATGCCTGCAAATGTAAACACAGAAATGTCTAATCACTATAACATCACAAGAGCAATTAAAGATGCAGATTTAGTAGTTGGTGCTGTATTGATTCCTGGTGCAAAAGCTCCACACTTAATCACACGTGATATGCTTAAATTAATGCGTCCGGGAGCTGTTGTTGTTGACGTAGCTGTAGATCAAGGTGGATGTATTGAAACTTGTACTCCGACAACTCACGAAAACCCAACATTCATTATTGATGATATTGTTCACTACTGTGTAGCTAACATGCCTGGAGCGGTACCTTATACATCAACTTTAGCTTTAACTAACGCTACTTTGCCATACGCATTACAATTAGCAAATAAAGGATGGGAAAAAGCTTGTAACGAAAACGAAGAATTGAAAAAAGGATTAAACGTAGCTAATGGAAAAATCCTTTACAAAGGAGTTGCTGAAGCTTGGAATCTTCCTTATAACGAAGAATTAGTGTTAGCAAACGCATAGTGCTGACATTAAAATAAGTGCTTACTAAACACTACTTAAAAGGCTTTTCTTAATTGAAAAGCCTTTTTTAGTAGAAAAAATAAAGCCAGTCAATTGACTGGCTTTGTTTTTTATAATATCCGTGAATTTATTTTTTCACATTCGAACCTTCTTTTTTCTCATCTAAAACTTCCTGCATTACTTTTGCTTCAGTTCCATTTGGGAAAGTAACTTTAATTTTTTGCGCTACTGTTGGTGCAATTTCCGTAATAGCTTTTTTATCGTATGATTCCCCTTTTTTAATATGCCATCCAAAAAAGATAGCCGGTACGTGAGTATCATAACTATAAGGAGTTCCGTGAGATGTCCCGGTTGTTGAATATTCAATATTTCCAGGCTTATCAATTACAACCATATCACCATCCTGAGTCACATCATAACCTTTTGCAACAAAATTTAAGTAATAATCATTTCCTCCGTTAGCTAAAATCTCTTCTTCCGTATAAACCTTTTTAACCTGAGGCTGTGAAATTAAAAATTCTTTGAAAGCCTGCTTTACTTTTGTTAATTCTAATCCTTTATCTTTAATGATTTGTTTATTGAAGAAAATATTAAAATTAGAATAATTCAGTAGTAAATCCACTCCAAAAGTTTTTATGGAAAAATCCTGAAGACTTTTGCGTACATCTTTTGATGGATAATTATCAACATTATATTTACGATCTTTCAAATAAATTACATTTTCCGCTCCGGCATGATCCGCAGTTAAAAACAAAAGATAATTTCCTTTACCCACAGTTTTATCCAAATAAGCTAAAAAATCAGCAATAGTTTGATCCAATCTTAAATAAGTATCCTGAAGCTCCATCGAACGAGGTCCAAGTAAATGTCCAACATAATCTGTTGACGAAAAACTTACTGTTAAAAAATCCGTAATATCATCTTTACCAAGATCTTCTTTTTCAATTGCTCTTTTTGCAAATTCTGCCAAAAGATCATTACCAAAAGGTGTTGCTCTAATCACTCCTGCATCATTCTTCTCATACATAGATTTTAAATCATATGGAAAAACTGGTGCAGCGCTTCCATACAATTTACCTTCGTACGGATTATTATCAGGTAAACTTTCATTATAAGTCGATGCTGGTTTATATAAATCCCATCCTTTATTCAGATAAGGCAAATAATGTTTTTCATTATTAAATTGTGTCACCCAATCAGGTAACTTTTCTCCGTAAAAAGTACTGGAAATAAAAGACCCCGTTTTACTGTACCAAAAAGCCCAATTTGCAAAATGTCCGGCAGGTAAAATTGCCCCACGATCTTTAAGACTCATCCCTATTACTTTTCCGGCAAAATTGGTTGCCATTCTAACTTCATCAGTAATAGTCGTACTTTGCAGGTTTTTTGGAGACATAGCGCCTTCTTCTGCTGTTCCGTCACCAACTGTTTTTACTCCTGCATCATCAGTACAATACATTTCTTTTCCTAAAGTTCTGCTAAACCACTCGTTCCCAACAATACCATGAGTTGCTGGTGTTGTTCCTGTATAAATAGAAGCATGACCAGGAGCTGTATAAGTAGGCATATAATTATAATGCATATTCTGAAAAGTGAATCCTTCATTCATTAATCTCTTGAATCCATTTTGAGTAAAATCATCAGAAAAACGATATAAATATTCCATCTTCATCTGATCTACAACAATACCTACAACCAACTTAGGGCGCTGCTGAGCATTTAAATTTGCTATCACAAACAATGTCAACAATACAATAGTTTTTTTCATACTTAAATTATAATATTTAAAACAAAAATAGGGATTCACATCCAAAAAGTCTAGTTATGACCAATTTAAAACCTAAATATTGACTTTAATTTAACAAAATTCCATTCATGCAATTTAGCATATGACATTTCCTTTTACAGTGTACTGTGCGCTTGTGAAAACTACAGATGAAAAGTCTTATCTTATTTGTTAATCAAGAGCTCTCACCTACATCACTAACACAACAGTGATCCGGTTTTCAGAACAGTTTTAAAAACCACCAAAAACAAAAAAATCCTCATCAAATAAATGATGAGGATTCTTAAAAGACTCGAGGCCTTTTGGCCGAACTGGCGAAGCAAAGGCGACGACCCCCGATAGCTATCGGGGCTCCCACATAATTGCAGTACCATTAAAAAATGTTGTAAAACAAAAAACCCTCTATCAATTGATAAAGGGTTTTTAAAAGAAAGGCGACGACATACTCTCCCACATAACTGCAGTACCATCTGCGCAGGCGGGCTTAACTACTCTGTTCGGGATGGGAAGAGGTGAGCCCCGCCGCAATAACCACCTTAAGGTTGTTAGTCTAAAGTCACAAGTCTTAAAGTTTAAAAGTCTTTCGACTTTATGACTTTAATCTTTCGACTTAAAGACTGCTCGCGTCGAGCTAATATTTTAACATACTGAGATAAAGAAACATAAAAGTATTTAGAAAGTTTCCTCCCGAGAGCTTTCGCTCTCGGGAAAAGGGTGTACATAAGCTTACGGATTATTAGTACTACTCGACTATGACATTACTGCCTTTACATCTATAGCCTATCAACGTGGTCATCTTCCACGATCCTTAAAAGAAATCTCATCTTGTGGTGGGTTTCGCGCTTATATGCTTTCAGCGCTTATCCCTTCCAAACGTAGCTACTCTGCGGTGCCCCTGGCGGGACAACAGATACACTAGAGGTTTGTCCAATTCGGTCCTCTCGTACTAGAATCAGATCCACTCAAATTTCTAACGCCCACAGTAGATAGAGACCGAACTGTCTCACGACGTTCTGAACCCAGCTCGCGTGCCACTTTAATGGGCGAACAGCCCAACCCTTGGGACCTTCTCCAGCCCCAGGATGTGACGAGCCGACATCGAGGTGCCAAACCCCCCCGTCGATATGAGCTCTTGGGGGAGATCAGCCTGTTATCCCCGGCGTACCTTTTATCCTTTGAGCGATGGCCCTTCCATGCGGAACCACCGGATCACTATGCTCTACTTTCGTACCTGATCGACCTGTATGTCTCTCAGTCAAGCTCCCTTATGCCATTGCACTCTACGCACGGTTACCAAGCGTACTGAGGGAACCTTTAGAAGCCTCCGTTACTCTTTTGGAGGCGACCACCCCAGTCAAACTACCCACCAAGCAATGTCCCCCACAACGCGGGGTTAGGCCTCAGATAAACAAAGGGTTGTATTTCAACAATGACTCCACAACGCCTGGCGACGCCACTTCACAGTCTCCAACCTATCCTACACATCATTTATCCAAGGTCAATACTAAGCTATAGTAAAGGTGCACAGGGTCTTTTCGTCCCACTGCGGGTAAACGGCATCTTCACCGTTACTACAATTTCACCGAGCTCATGGCTGAGACAGTGTCCAGATCGTTACACCATTCGTGCAGGTCGGAACTTACCCGACAAGGAATTTCGCTACCTTAGGACCGTTATAGTTACGGCCGCCGTTTACTGGGGCTTCAATTCAATGCTTCTCCGAAGATAACATCTCCTCTTAACCTTCCAGCACCGGGCAGGTGTCAGGCCCTATACTTCATCTTACGATTTTGCAGAGCCCTGTGTTTTTGATAAACAGTCGCCTGGACCTCTTCACTGCGGCCAGCTTGCGCTGGCGACCTTTCTCCCGAAGTTACAGGTCTATTTTGCCTAATTCCTTAGCCATGAATCTCTCGAGCACCTTAGGATTCTCTCCTCAACTACCTGTGTCGGTTTACGGTACTGGTACTAATTACCTGAAGTTTAGAGGTTTTTCTTGGAAGCCCTTAGGCGCACTATCTCTTTGTCCGAAGACTCCGAGTACTATCGTATTTCCCCAAAAGATGTGGATTTGCCTGCATCTCTTATAGGTAGGTACTTCAACGAACTATTCCGTCAGTTCGCGGCGCTTTCATCACTCCGTCACCCCATCACAGTAATTAGTAGTACGGGAATATTAACCCGTTAGCCATCGACTGTCCCTTTCGGGTTCGCCTTAGGACCAGACTAACCCACAGCTGATTAGCATAGCTGTGGAAACCTTAGTTTTTCGGTGTGCGGGTTTCTCGCCCGCATTATCGTTACTTATGCCTACATTTTCTTTTCTAACCAGTCCAGCATACCTTACGATACACCTTCAACCCTGTTAGAATGCTCCCCTACCACTTACAGTCAGACTGTAAATCCATAGCTTCGGTAATATGTTTATGCCCGATTATTATCCATGCTCGTCCGCTCGACTAGTGAGCTGTTACGCACTCTTTAAATGAATGGCTGCTTCCAAGCCAACATCCTAGCTGTCTGGGCAGACAAACCTCGTTCTTTCAACTTAACATATATTTGGGGACCTTAGCTGATGGTCTGGGTTCTTTCCCTCTCGGACTTGGACCTTAGCACCCAAGCCCTCACTGCTGTGAAACATTATATAGCATTCGGAGTTTGTCAGGAATTGGTAGGCGGTGAAGCCCCCGCATCCAATCAGTAGCTCTACCTCTATATAACTATCATCAGCGCTGCACCTAAATGCATTTCGGGGAGTACGAGCTATTTCCGAGTTTGATTGGCCTTTCACCCCTACCCACAGGTCATCCGAAGACTTTTCAACGTCAACCGGTTCGGTCCTCCACTGTGTGTTACCACAGCTTCAACCTGCCCATGGGTAGATCACACGGTTTCGCGTCTAACACTACTGACTAAAGCGCCCTATTCAGACTCGCTTTCGCTACGGATCCGTGACTTAATCACTTATCCTTGCCAGCAACGTTAACTCGTAGGCTCATTATGCAAAAGGCACGCCGTCACCCCACGAAAGGGCTCCGACCGCTTGTAAGCGTATGGTTTCAGGATCTATTTCACTCCGTTATTCACGGTTCTTTTCACCTTTCCCTCACGGTACTGGTTCACTATCGGTCTCTCAGGAGTATTTAGCCTTAGCGGATGGTCCCGCCAAATTCAGACAGGGTTTCACGTGCCCCGCCCTACTCAGGATACCACTATCCTTTACACTCATTACCTATACGGGACTATCACCCTCTATGGTTCTACTTTCCAGTAGATTCTAATTCTTTGTGCAAGAAATGTCGTGGTCCTACAACCCCAGCACTGCCGTAACAGCACTGGTTTGGGCTAATCCGCGTTCGCTCGCCACTACTTACGGAATCACTTTTGTTTTCTTCTCCTCCGCCTACTTAGATGTTTCAGTTCAGCGGGTTTGCCCACCTATCGGTGTACTATGTCTTCAACATAGTGGGTTGCCCCATTCGGATATCTGCGGATCAATCGATGTGTGCTCGTCCCCGCAGCTTTTCGCAGCTTATCACGTCCTTCTTCGCCTCTGAGAGCCTAGGCATCCCCCATACGCCCTTATTTTGCTTATTGTACCAATCATAAATTTAATTATGACCGTTTTTTTTTGTCTTTTATTATTTGTATTACTACTAATAACAAAAAACGCTTTCTACTTTTTATTATTTTCTTATCTCAATATGTCAATGAACTTTATTTAGTCGAAGGTCAAAAGTCAAAAGTCGTCAAGTGAATCACTTTGGACTTTATGACTTTAATCTTTATGACTAAAATCGTGGAGAATAACGGAGTCGAACCGTTGACCTCCTGCGTGCAAGGCAGGCGCTCTAGCCAGCTGAGCTAATCCCCCATTTTCTTAGTGATGAGTTATTAGTTATGAGTTATGAATTATTGCTCATAAGGTCTCAACCTCTAAAATTTCCTTTGTTTTAAGTTAAATAGTAGTCCCGGGCAGACTCGAACTGCCGACCCCTACATTATCAGTGTAGTACTCTAACCAGCTGAGCTACGAGACTCTGTTTTACTTAATTTTCATTATTTTTAAATTAACAGCAAGAGTAATTGAATTTTAATATTCAGATCCATTCGATTCACATCTTTTTTCCTCAACGTGTGCAAGCACTAACATTCGAGGCTCTAGAAAGGAGGTGTTCCAGCCGCACCTTCCGGTACGGCTACCTTGTTACGACTTAGCCCTAGTTACCAGTTTTACCCTAGGCAGCTCCTTGCGGTCACCGACTTCAGGCACCCCCAGCTTCCATGGCTTGACGGGCGGTGTGTACAAGGCCCGGGAACGTATTCACCGGATCATGGCTGATATCCGATTACTAGCGATTCCAGCTTCACGGAGTCGAGTTGCAGACTCCGATCCGAACTGTGACCGGTTTTATAGATTCGCTCCTGGTCGCCCAGTGGCTGCTCTCTGTACCGGCCATTGTAGCACGTGTGTAGCCCAAGGCGTAAGGGCCGTGATGATTTGACGTCATCCCCACCTTCCTCACAGTTTGCACTGGCAGTCTTGTTAGAGTTCCCGACATGACTCGCTGGCAACTAACAACAGGGGTTGCGCTCGTTATAGGACTTAACCTGACACCTCACGGCACGAGCTGACGACAACCATGCAGCACCTTGTAAATTGTCTTGCGAAAGATCTGTTTCCAAACCGGTCAATCTACATTTAAGCCTTGGTAAGGTTCCTCGCGTATCATCGAATTAAACCACATGCTCCACCGCTTGTGCGGGCCCCCGTCAATTCCTTTGAGTTTCATTCTTGCGAACGTACTCCCCAGGTGGGATACTTATCACTTTCGCTTAGCCACTGAAATTGCTCCCAACAGCTAGTATCCATCGTTTACGGCGTGGACTACCAGGGTATCTAATCCTGTTCGCTACCCACGCTTTCGTCCATCAGCGTCAATCCATTAGTAGTAACCTGCCTTCGCAATTGGTATTCCATGTAATCTCTAAGCATTTCACCGCTACACTACATATTCTAGTTACTTCCTAATAATTCAAGTTTAGCAGTATCAATGGCCGTTCCACCGTTGAGCGATGGGCTTTCACCACTGACTTACTAAACCGCCTACGGACCCTTTAAACCCAATGATTCCGGATAACGCTTGGATCCTCCGTATTACCGCGGCTGCTGGCACGGAGTTAGCCGATCCTTATTCTTACGATACCGTCAAGCTCCTACACGTAGGAGTGTTTCTTCTCGTACAAAAGCAGTTTACAATCCATAGGACCGTCATCCTGCACGCGGCATGGCTGGATCAGGCTTGCGCCCATTGTCCAATATTCCTCACTGCTGCCTCCCGTAGGAGTCTGGTCCGTGTCTCAGTACCAGTGTGGGGGATCTCCCTCTCAGGACCCCTACCCATCGTTGCCTTGGTAAGCCGTTACCTTACCAACTAGCTAATGGGACGCATGCTCATCTTTTACCGTTGTGACTTTAATAGTGACTTCATGCGAAGTTGCTATGCTATGAGGTATTAATCCAAATTTCTCTGGGCTATCCCTCTGTAAAAGGTAGATTGCATACGCGTTACGCACCCGTGCGCCGGTCTCTATATCCGAAGACATATACCCCTCGACTTGCATGTGTTAAGCCTGCCGCTAGCGTTCATCCTGAGCCAGGATCAAACTCTTCATCGTATATTTTTTATATTATATTGCGATGTATTATCTAGTGGTTCTTTTCGAATCTCTCAATTCTATTACTCTTATTCTTTTGTTCCGATTTTCATCGGAACGGCTGTCAATTCAATATGTCTACGAACGTGTATTTCTTTTTGTTTCGCTTGTCTCTCAAAGCGGGTGCAAAAGTAGAAAACTTATTTCTAACTGGCAAATGTTTTTTGAAGTTTTTTTTTGAAAATTTCTTTTCATTTCATACTTCCCAATTTACCAATCTGTCAATGAACTTTCCGTGTTTTGCGGGGTGCAAATGTAACATCCGTTTTTAAATCTCACAAGCTTTTTCTAATCTTTTTTTTCGAAAATTTCTTTCCGTTTGTTTTAGTAGCTTGTCAGTATTTCAGGGAACGTTTGTCGTTGTTGCGGGTGCAAAAGTAGAACCTTTATCCGCATTTACAATACTTTTTAACCACTTTTTTTGTCCTTTTTTTATCCTTTTTCTTAATGCTCTGATAACACATACTTTACAAATCATACTTTTTCTATTATGTGTAAGGTTTTTCTTGTTTTAGCTGTGGTTTTGGTAATTTTTGCCTGTTTCAGTCTTTACTTTTTGATGAGTTTTCATGTTTTTTAATCCTTATCCTCGCTTTTTTCTATCTTTTTATCTCTCTCTTATACCAGCTAATCCTCTAATCTATTCTCAAAACAATCCAAACAGCCCCGATAGTCATAGAAATCCTTTTATTTTGGGGTTCTAAATAAAAGATTGTCGCCGATAGCAGCATTAAACTCCTTATTAAATTCCAAATTTTGAAATTCCAAATTTCAAACTATTTGATTCCGCTCAATCCGACAGACTTCTACCCACATATATAATAGTAGAACTTTATACTTATATATCTACAATAACAAACCCGACAGGTTTCTAAAAACTGTCGGGTTGCAAATGTTATTCTATCTCATACATTATATACAACAAAAAACCATGCTATGACACAAAAAGAACTTCCTACTTAATACATCTGTATAAAAAACAAACCCGACAGGTTTCTAAAAACTGTCGGGTTGTGAATGAGATTTACTCTTAATATATAGCAGAACAAAAAACCTTACCTATATAATAAAGAGTAAACTTATACATATATATTGTATGTGTTTTTCTAATCACTTATATTTGCATTCACAAAATTATAAACAATGATCAAGATTACTTTACCCGACGGGTCAATTAGAGAGTTCGCTTCAGGCGTAACTCCAATGGAGGTCGCTAAAAACATTAGCGAAGGTTTTGCTAGAAATGTGATTTCAGCATCTTTTAATGGTACAACTATTGAAACCGAAACTCCATTAACGACCGATGGTAATCTTATATTATACACTTGGAATGATGCGGAAGGAAAAAAAGCTTTCTGGCATTCAACTTCGCACGTAATGGCGCAAGCTCTTGAGGAATTGTACCCAGGGATCAAACTAACTCTTGGACCTGCAATTGCCAATGGCTTTTATTATGATGTAGATTTTGAAGATCAGAAAATTTCTGAAGCAGATTTCAAAAAGATCGAAGATCGTGTTCTTGAGATTTCAAGAGGCAAACACGAATTCAAAATGCGTCCGGTTAGCAAAGCTGATGCATTAGAAATGTACAAGGACAATGTTTACAAAACTGAATTGATTTCGAATCTTGAAGATGGAACAATTACATTTTGCGATCACGCTACTTTTACTGATTTATGTCGTGGTGGACATATTCCAAATACTGGAATCATCAAAGCCATGAAAGTAATGAGCGTTGCAGGTGCTTACTGGAGAGGTGACGAAAAAAACAAACAGTTGACTCGTGTATATGGAACTTCTTTCCCTAAACAAAAAGATCTAACTGAATATCTTGAACTTCTTGAAGAAGCAAAACGCCGTGACCACCGCAAATTAGGAAAAGAACTTGAATTGTTTGCTTTCTCACAAAAGGTTGGTCAAGGTTTACCTTTATGGCTACCAAAAGGCGCTGCACTTAGAGAGCGTCTAGAGCAATTTTTAAAGAAAGCTCAAAAGAAAGCAGGATATGAGCAAGTTGTTAGTCCACATATCGGCCAGAAAGAACTATACGTGACTTCTGGACACTATGCAAAATATGGAGCAGATAGTTTTCAGCCAATTCATACGCCAGCAGAAGGCGAAGAGTTTTTATTGAAACCTATGAACTGTCCTCACCACTGTGAAATCTACAATGTAAGACCTTGGTCCTATAAAGATTTACCTAAGCGTTATGCAGAATTTGGTACAGTATACAGATACGAGCAATCCGGAGAATTACATGGTTTAACTCGTGTTAGAGGATTTACTCAGGATGATGCTCACATTTTCTGTACTCCAGAACAATTAGACGAAGAGTTCAAAAAAGTAATTGATCTTGTCTTATATGTATTTGGTTCGTTAGGTTTTGAAAACTTTACAGCTCAAATTTCATTAAGAGATCAGGAAAATAGAGAAAAATACATCGGTACGGATGAAAACTGGGAAAAAGCTGAGAATGCCATTATCAATGCCGCTGCAGACAAAGGTTTAAATACTGTTGTTGAATATGGCGAAGCTGCATTTTATGGTCCGAAACTAGATTTCATGGTTAAAGATGCTCTTGGAAGACAATGGCAATTAGGAACAATTCAGGTAGATTACAACTTACCAGAACGTTTCGATTTAACATACAAAGGCGCTGATAATGAATTACATCGCCCAGTTATGATTCACAGAGCTCCTTTTGGATCTATGGAACGTTTTATAGCAATTTTATTAGAACACACAGCAGGAAATTTCCCACTTTGGTTAATGCCTGAACAGGCTATAATCTTGTCTTTGAGCGAGAAATACGAAAATTATGCTAAAAAAGTTTTAGATTTGCTAGAAAATCACGAAATTCGCGCCCTAATTGACAATCGAAACGAAACAATTGGCAAGAAAATTAGAGATGCGGAAATGCAAAAAATCCCATTTATGCTGATTGTAGGCGAGGAAGAAGAGAAAAACGGCACAATTTCTATTCGTCGCCACGGACAAGAAGGAAAAGGTAACATTACAGTTTCTATTGAAGAATTTGCTTCGATTGTAAACGAAGAAATAAAAAAGACATTAAAAGTTTTTACAGTTTAACTTAAATTATAAAGTCATAGCAATAAGAAGCAACAGAGGTTTTCAACCTCGAGTAGAAAAAAAAGATGCACACAGAATAAACAACAATATTCGTGGTGTACAAGAAGTAAGACTAGTAGGTGAAAACATCGAACCTGGTGTTTTTAAGCTGGCAGAAGCTTTACGATTAGCAGATCAGTTCGAATTGGATTTGGTTGAAATTTCTCCAAATGCTGAACCGCCGGTTTGTAAAATCATGGATTACAAGAAATTTGTTTACGAACAAAAGAAACGTGACAAAGCTCTAAAAGCCAAATCAACTCAGGTTGTAGTAAAAGAAATTCGTTTTGGTCCTCAAACAGATGAGCACGATTATGAATTTAAAAGAAAGAATGCTGAAAAGTTCCTTAAAGAAGGTGCAAAATTAAAAGCTTTCGTATTCTTTAAAGGTCGTTCTATCATCTATAAAGATCAAGGGCAGATTTTATTATTGCGTTTGGCTACAGATTTAGAAGAACACGGGAAAGTTGAAGCTATGCCTGTTTTGGAAGGAAAGAGAATGATTATGTTCATTGCTCCTAAAAAGAAAAAATAATTATTTGCCATAAGCAGTAAGCAATAAGCTTTAAGCAAATCGTTTATTAAACTTTTGCCTAAAGCTTAAAGCCTAAAGCCTAAAGCTTTTAAAAATATAAGTAAGTAAGAATAAATTAAAACACTAGGAAAAATGCCTAAAATGAAAACAAAATCTAGCGCCAAGAAACGTTTCAAAGTTACTGGTTCTGGAAAGATTAAAAGAAAGCATGCTTTTAAAAGTCACATCTTGACTAAAAAATCTAAAAAACGTAAATTAGCTTTGACTCACTCAGCGCTAGTTCACTCTACAGATATGAAAAGCATCAAACAACAATTAAGAATTATCTAATTATAAGTCAAAAGTTAGAAAGTCATAAAGTTTAAAAGTCAGTAGCTGACTTTAGACATTTGACTTTAAGACATTAGACTAAAGATTTTCTTTAGGTTAAAAAATTATTTATATAACCTTGGAGTATGGCCATTAAGTTCCTTTGATTCAATTCAGGACGCCTGCTACAAAAACACATTAAAATTATGCCAAGATCGGTAAATTCAGTTGCTAAAAGAGCAAGAAGAAAAAAAATAATGAAGCAAGCCAAAGGTTTCTTTGGAAGACGTAAAAACGTTTGGACAGTTGCTAAGAATGCAGTAGAGAAAGCAATGTGCTACGCTTACCGCGATAGAAAACAAAACAAAAGAAATTTCCGTGCTTTATGGATTCAACGTATCAACGCTGGAGCTAGATTGGAAGGAATGTCTTATTCTCAATTCATGGGGAAAGTAAAAGCTAACGGAATCGAATTGAACCGTAAAGTTCTTGCAGATTTAGCTATGAACCACCCTGAAGCTTTCAAAGCAATACTTAATAAAGTAAAATAAACGTTTTATAAACTCAATTTAGATTTACTTACTTATCATAGAAAAACCATTCGTTAACGCGAATGGTTTTTTATTTATAGAGAAGTGTCAAATTCCCCATCAAGAAATCATATTTAAAAAACTACATTTGTACAATACAAGTCAGACTTATGTGCAAATCTCTTTTTGATCATATTGAAAAATTCACCACATTAAACCCTACAGAAATTGATAAATTAGAATCGGTACTTAATCTTTCAAGAATAAAAAAGAAAGAACATGTATTGAAAGAAGGTCAAATTTGCAACACTATCTACTTTGTAGTTAAAGGTTGCATGAGACAGTACATCATCAATTCCAGAGGTACAGAACAAACATTGCAATTTGCTATTGAAAACTGGTGGATTACAGATTACTTAAGCTATCACAATCATGTTCCGTCCAGCTTTTATTTACAGGCTGTAGAAAACACAGAAGTAATTGCGATTGAAAAAAACGCATTAGAAGCACTTTTAATTGAAATTCCGAGTCTGGAACGTTACTTTAGAATTGTATCTGAAAAAACATTTGGCGCCATGCAAATGCGCATTAAATACTTATTTACGATGTCCGCAGAAGAACGATATCATCATTTCAATGACCATTTCCCAGAATTTGTACAGCGCGTTCCACAATATATGATTGCTTCTTATCTCGATTTTTCAGCTGAATTTATGAGTAAAATAAGAGCTGGCAAAATCTAATCATATTTCTTGAAGTACTTCAAGTTTTTACAAGTATACTTTACTGACCTTTGTAATGAACTTTTAAAACACATAAAAATGAAACCAAGAATCGTTATCCCAAATGTTGCCCCTGAAGCATATCAAGCTTTAATGAATTTAGAAAAATACATCTCTTCTACTTCATTAACTCCCATACATAAAGAGCTAATTAAAATTCGTGCTTCTCAAATAAACGGATGTGCATACTGTATTAATATGCATACCGCTGATGCCAGAAAACAGGGCATATCTGAGCAACGTATTTATTTGATAAGTGCATGGCGCGAAGCTGACTATTATACTGAAGAAGAAAAAGCTATACTAGCATTAACCGAAGAAGTGACTTTGATAAGCGGTCACGTATCTGAAGAAGTATATCAAAATGCAGCAAAATTATTTGATGAAAAGTATCTTGCTGAGATAATATTAGCTATTATTACTATAAATTCATGGAACAGATTAGCCATCACCACAGGTATGCGAGCTGTATAAAATACCGATACAAAACAGGTCTAATTACAAAAATAAGTCCCTCTATTAGAGGGACTTATTTTATACAAGTATAAATAACACTTACAAACCGAAAAATATACAAATTACCTCATTTGTACATTTTTTAACGGAATAAAATTCTTTATTTTTGGCACATGATACCACCAAAATTAAGAGCATCCCTATATATTATTACCTTTCTGCTTTTCTTATCCTGCCAGAAAAAAGATAGTACACCAAACAATACAAAAAACACAAAAGCCGAAGTTGAAAAACTAATTACGATTGCTGATTCATTTTTCGAAAATAAAAAACTCGACAGTTCTTTTTACTACTACAACAAAGCAAAATTTATTTGTAACCCGCTAAAAGATCCCGAAAATTATGTCAGTACATTAAATCGTATGGCAATTATTCAACAATCACAAGCTGATTTTGTCGGGAGCGAATCTACAATTACTGAAGCTTTACCCTATCTGAAATATGTAAAAAATAGTTTGCATGTATGGAATACGTATATCACTTTAGGAACTAACTTTTTAAACACCTACGATTACAAAAACGCAATTCTCTATAATCAAAAGGCTTTACAATTAAACACATCAAACTTTAAGAAACTTATTGCTAAAAACAACATAGCTGTCGTTTTGATCCAAGACAAAAGATACAATGAAGCTCTTGAAATTTTCTTACCCTTAATCACAAAAAAAGAAGTAATAAAAAACACTGCTTTTTATGGCTCTTTATTGGATAATATAGGTTTATGTTACACAAAACTAGACGAATCTCAAATGGCACTTCAATACTTAAACAAAGGTCTTGAAGTCAAACAAAAAACAAAAGACACCAATGGTTTAGGAAAAACCTATGCTCATCTTGCAGAATTCTATGAAAAGAATAATCCTCCTCTAGCCAAAAAGTACATGCTTTTAAGTTATAAAAACTTTAGTGAAGTAAACAATCCTGAGGAAAGACTAACATTACTAAAGTTAATTATTAGAAACAGTTCTAATCAGGAATTAAAAAACTATTCAACTATTTATATACATCTTGTAGATAGTATTTTTGAAATAAGACAGAAAGCAAAGAATGAATTTGCAAAAATTAAATATGATTCTAAAAAAGAAAAGAATGAAAATCTAAAACTAAGAACTCATAAAGTGCAGAATGAGCTTCAATTAGAAAAACAAAAAAACAAAAATATAATTTCATATATTATAATCATAATAAGTTTAAGTCTTCTTTTAGCATTGTATTTTTATTTAACTTCTAAAGGGAATAAAGAAAAAATAGAGGCAACTTACAAAAGTGAAACAAGAATTGCCAAAAAATTACACGATGAGCTTGCTAATGATATCTATCATACAATGGCTTTTGCTGAGAACAAAAATTTGTCGATTACAGAAAACAAAGAACAATTATTAAATAATCTGGATGCCATATATTCCAGAACACGCGATATTTCAAAAGAAAACAATCCTATTGTAAGTAACGAGAATTATGTTTTTTATTTAAAAGAAATGATTTCAGGATTTAATACCCCAGATATCAACCTTATACTAAATGGACTAGATACCATTTCATGGAATGATATTGAAAGAAATAAAAAGATCACTTTATACAGAGTACTTCAGGAATTATTGGTCAATATGACAAAGCACAGCAAAGCAACTTTAGTTGGTATCAATTTTAAAAAATCAGAAAAAAATATCGAAATCAATTATAATGACAATGGTAAAGGTGTAGATGTAACCAAAATGATTCTTAAAAGTGGTCTTCATAATGTTGAAACCAGAATCCTTAATATTAAAGGGAAAATCGATATTGATTCGGCTCCAGATAAAGGTTTTAAAGTCTTTATCAAATTTCCTATATAGCAATGAAAAGTACATTCACTTTTAGAAAAATAAACTGGTCAAAAAAAACTCTGTTATATTTATTTGTATTATTAACAGCAGTTACATTGTTGGCATCTTGTAAAAAGGAAAACCAACCTAAACCAAAGCAGAAAAATCATCGCACCGAAATCCACAGGATCCTTGACAAGGCCGATTTCTTATTTGATAATAATAAACTCGACAGTGCCTATTTTTACTTCGATAAAGCTTATTCGCTTTGCGACCCGAAAAAAAACACCAATTATTATGTTTATTCTTTATCCTGTATGGCTGAAATTGTACAGCTTAAAGGAGATTACATTACAAGTGAAAGCATCCTTGCTAAAACATTGCCTTATTTAAAAAGTACCACAAGACCCAGATATCCATGGTTTGCATATACGGTTATGGCCCAAAATTATCATGCAACATTCGATTACAACAATGCGATTAAATATCATATAGAAGCGCTACACTACATTATATCAAAAGGGAAAAAAGCATCCACATTAAATAAAATCTGTTCTGTTTACAGAGATCAGAAAAAATACGAACAAGCAATAACAATTCTGGTTTTATTATGTGAAAGTGAAGGTGTTTACAAAAAAAATAGTGCAATCGACCAAATTGAATATGCCAGAACATTAGATAATTTAGGTTACTGTTATTTTATCCTCAAAAACCCTAAAGCATTAAAATGTTATGAAGAAAGTTTAAAAATTAAAACTGAATTAAAAGATGAAGAGAAGATAATGTACAGTCATCAAAATCTTGCTTTATATTATCAAAAAACAAACCCATCACTGGCGAAGAAATATGCAAAACTTGCGTACCACAAATCACTCCAGCTCAAGTCGATATTTCTTAGAATGCGTGTTTTAAGCGTATTAATTGATTGTAGCGAAGGTTCTGAGTTAAAAGACTATTCTTTAAAATATATCAAACTTACTGATAGTGTCAACACGTCCAGACAGAATAAAAAAAATCAATTTGCATTAATAAAATATAGTTCGAAAAAAGATAAAGATGAAAATTTATTATTGAAAGCCAGAAAAATTGAAAATGAACTTCAATTACAAAGACAAAAAAACAGAAGTACTATATCGTATGTAGTATTATCATTTAGTGTTTTTTTAGCACTTTTTCTTGTTTATTACCTGAAGTCAAAAGGGAAAAAAGAAAAAAGCCAGGCCATTTATAAAAGTGAATCCCGAATATCCAAAAAATTACATGATGAACTTGCTAATGATGTATACCAAACTTTAGCTTTTGCAGAAATACACGAACTGGATCAAAAAGAAAACAAGGAAAAACTACTTAGCAATCTTGATCAACTCTATTCAAAAGTCAGAAACATTTCGAAAGAAAATAGTCTAATCAAAATAGATCAGAATTATTCTAAAGTTTTAAAAGAGATGATTTCAGGTTTTAAATCTTCTAACCTAAACATTCTAATAAATGGTTTTGATGCTATTTTATGGAATGAAGTTGATAAAAATAAAAGAATAACACTTTACAGAGTTTTGCAGGAATTACTTTTAAACATGAAAAAACACAGTAATGCAACGTTAGTTGGAATAAATCTAAAAAAAACAGAAAAATATATTGAACTCAATTATACTGATAACGGCCAAAGGACTGATCTTAATAAAATGAATCTCCAAAACGATTTTCAAAATATCGAATTAAGACTTCTTGATGTAAAAGGTAAAATTAAAGTCGATGAAACTTCTACTGTAGGTTTTAAAGCTTTTATTAAATTCCCCATATAATAATGCTTTAGCCACAAAGTCTTCAAATGAAAATTTCTGATTTAGTTAAAATTCTAGTTTCTGCATTTTTTTTGCTCGTAGTTTCAACTTCTTGCAAAAAAGAGAAACCAGTTTTTGTAAAAAAGTGTAACAACACGGCAGAAGTTAAAAGACTTACAATAATTGCTGATAATTACTTTGACAAATTTGACAATAAAAACGCTTTCAAACTTTATGAGAGAATTATTGCCATATCCGATCCCGTAAAAGATAGAATCGATTATGTTGATGCGTTAATATCGATAGGATATATCTATCTAGATCAAGGCGATTATGTACAAAGCGAGGCAACCGTAATCAAAATACTACCTCACTTAAAGTATTTAAAAAAGCCAAGATTTGCATGGGACACATATAATATCTTAGGCTGTTCTTATCTTAGAACAAAAAATTTTGATAATGCCATCTTATATTTTAAAAAAGCTTACAACTTAAACACTAAGGAACGAAGAAAGTCAAATGCCTTAGCAAATATAGGACTAACCTACATGCATCAAAAAGATTACAAAAGAGCTATTAAGATATACAGTAAACTAACATCTGAAGGTTTTTTGGCAGAAAACAAAAAAACTAATACTCTTAAAGATTATGAATTAAAAGATTTTGCCATATCGTTAGATAATTTAGGAATTTGTTACTTTCAAACAAACGACTCTAAGTCTTTGCACTATTTTAATGAAGCACTAAAAATAAGACTTGAAACAGATGATTTCGACAATGTTGCACTTAGTTATTCAAACCTTTCCGATTACTATTTAAAAAAGAATCCCTCACTTGCTAAAAAGTATGCTGAAAAGGCTTATAAAATAGCTCGTGAAATTAACAATTATCAATCAAAGAAATATTCACTGTATTCCCTTATTCAATGCAGTAAAGGCAGTGACTTAAAAAAATATTCCAATCTTTACGTTAAGTTTACTGACAGTATTACTAATCTTAGAATAAATCAAAAGAATCAGTCTTCTAATATTAAATACAATTCAAATAAAGATAAAGAAGAAAATTTATTACTTAAAGCGCAAAAAGCAGAAAACGAACTTCAATTACAAAGACAAAAAAACAGAAGCTTTATTTCCTATACCATAATTTCTTTGACCTTCACGATACTATTATTTCTTTATTTTTATTTAACCTCGAAACGAAAAAAAGAAAATTTCAAAGCCATCTACGAAAGCGAATCAAGAATAGCTCAAAAATTGCATAATGAACTTACCAATGATGTTTACCAAACTTTAACCTTGGCTAAAGCCAAAGATTTGCAACAAAAAGAAAATAAAGAAATTTTACTTCTCCATTTGGATCAAATCTATTCTAAAACCAGAAATATTTCTAAAGAGAATAGTTTAATCAAAACTGATATAAATTATCCACAGGATTTAAAAGAAATGATTGCCGGTTTTAAAACCTCAAACCTGAATATTCTATTAAATGGCTTCGATACTGTACCCTGGAATAAAATTGAAAAAAATAAAAAGATTACAGTTTACAGAATTATTCAGGAGATACTTTTAAATTCGGCCAAGCATAACAATCCTAGTTTAGTGAGTCTTACCTTCAAATTAGCCTCTAAAAACATCACTTTTACCTATATCAATAATGGGATGGAAACAGATCATAATCGACAAATTTTAAAAAATGATCTTCAAAATGTGGAAAACCGTATTAAAACAATAAAAGGAACAATTACTTTTGACAATAATTTCGAAAAGGGTATTAAAATAAGTTTCACCTTTCCTTTATAAAAATAACAATATGTTCAAAAAAGTTTTAGTTGCCGAAGATTTAGATAGTATAAGTATAGCCGTTATTCAAGTGCTTGAAGATCTTAAAATACCCGTAATTGACCATGTTAAGTACTGTGATGACGGGCTTTTAAAAATAAAAAAAGCATTAACTGACAATGAACCGTATGACCTACTAATTAGTGATTTATCTTTTAAGACTGATCACCGTAAAACATCTCTTAATAGCGGGGAAGAACTAATAGAAGCGATTAATGAGGTACAGCCAAAATTAAAGAAAATTGTATTTTCGATTGAAGATAAATCATACCGTATCAAATCTCTATTTAATGATTTGGGTATTAATGGTTATGTTTCTAAAGGAAGAAACAGTATAAGCGAGCTAAGAAAAGCTATTGAAGGTACTTTTCAAAACGAAGAAAAAATCCTTTCATCAGACTTATCTTTTAATTTTACAGATAAAGCCTTAATTGAAATCGAATCTTATGATATTTCTATTTTAAAACTTTTAGCTAAAGGTTATATTTTAGAAAACATCTCCAGTGAATTTAAATCTTCTTCTATTACTCCAAATGGTACGAGCAGTATAGAAAAAAGAATCAATAAATTAAAAATATATTTTAAAGCCAACAATAATGTTCATCTTATTGCAATTGCAAAAGATTTTGGTTTAGTATAAAAAATAATACCATTTACGGCTTTCCGTAAGGAAATGATTTTATATAAATCTAATTTTGTGTAATAATCTATTAATTAACCTGATGAAAGCCAAGAATAACATTTTTTTTGATGAAAGTTTTTATCAAAAATTAATTTCAAAAATATATACAACTAATAACAAAATACTTATGAAAACAATGTTGCTATGTATTTTTTTATCGATAAGTTTTGTCTTTATCTCAGAAAAGAGCGGATGGCTTAAGATCGAATGGAAAATGGTTTTTATACCAGCACTTTTGGTTTTACAAATTATAATTATTGGAACCGCTCTAAAAAACAGATACAAAAAGCATTAAAACTTAGTAAAAGTGAAATTTTGAAATGCTTATATTTGATATTTTAAATACTGCATGAAAAATACTCTAAGCCTCATTTTCTTTTTTTATAGCGTTTTCCTTTTTTCTCAAATCAAAATTGTTTCCTGGAACATTGAAAATTTTGGAAAATCTAAATCCCAATCTGAAATAAATTTTATTGCCACTACCGTTCAGGATTACGATATCATTGCTCTTCAGGAAGTTGTGGCAGGATATGGCGGTGCACAGGCGGTAGCAAAACTTGCCGCAGTTTTAAACGAAAAAGGATCTCATTGGGACTATACCATTAGTGATCCAACAAGCAGCAGCAGTTATAAAACGGAACGTTATGCTTTTATCTGGAAAACCAGCAAAGCACAATTAAAAGGGAAACCCTGGCTGGAAAAAAAATACCATCTTGAAATTGATCGTGAACCTTACTTTGCTACATTTAAAGTAAATAAAAAGCTTATAACACTTTCCAATTTTCACGCCATCACCAAAAGTAAGCAACCTGAAACAGAAATTAAATATTTCAAATTTTTACCGGCTGAATATCCTGATCTAAACTTAATTTTTCTGGGCGATTTTAACTGCCCTCAATCACATACTGTTTTTAATCCTTTAAAAAAAATGGGTTACACCCCTATTCTGCAAAATCAGAAAACAACTTTGAAACATAAATGCAGGGAAAATGTATGTCTGGCGTCAGAATTTGACAATATGTTTTATCGATCAAATACCTTACATTACATTAATTCTGGTATAATTCCTTTTTACAAAAAATTCGATTCACTATCAGAAGCAAAAAAAATTTCCGATCATATTCCGATTTGGTTTGAGTTTTCAATAAACTAAATTATGTTTTCAGC
Source organism: Flavobacterium sp. N2038 (assembly GCF_025947185.1). NCBI lineage: Bacteria > Pseudomonadati > Bacteroidota > Flavobacteriia > Flavobacteriales > Flavobacteriaceae > Flavobacterium > Flavobacterium sp. N2038. The sequence continues at coordinate 1,620,206 of NZ_CP110001.1, read as the reverse complement.
TTTTTCTTTCTTGCAGCAGGAAACAAAACATTGTTTAGAATCAATCGATAGCCCGGAGAATTAGGGTGCAAATCAAGAACAGTTGGCGGATCTCCAACCTGATGTTGAAAATCTTCCGGATCATGTCCGCCAAAAAAAGTAAACATACCTTTTCCTTTTTCTCCATGAATATATCTTGATTCACCATTAATTTCGCATGTCCCCATTATTAGAACATTCGATTTTATTAATGAAGTGTCAAATGAAGTAGTTTGTCCCATGAAACCCTTTACGAGCTGTGTATGATTTTGACATAACATACTTGGAATTGGATCCCATTTTGCCGAGAATTCCATCAAAGTAAAATAATCTTTGTCCATAGGAACTCTTCGTTTAGTAGTCATATCAATATCTGAAAACTCATAAACCTCAGGTCTTCTTTCTAAAGTAAAGTTTTTAAAGGCAAAAGAATTTCCATAATCCAGTTTTGACTGATAGTTTGATTCACTTGCATCACCATCAAACATTGCTTCGCAAATATCAACTCCATCGGCAGAAAGTGCAATATCAAAACTGTCTGTTGCAGAACACATGGCAAACATAAAACCACCACCTATTACAAAATCACGGATTTTTTTGGCGACTGCTCCCTTTTCTTGTGAAACTTTGCCATATCCAAGTTTTGTTGCCAGAGCTTCTGCATCTCTTTTCTGATCAATATACCAGGGTGTATTTTTATAGGCAGCATAAAATTTACCATATTGTCCTGTAAAATCTTCGTGATGCAGATGTAGCCAATCGTAAAGCAGCAATTGATCACTTAAAACTTCTTCATCATAAATTGGAGTAAAAGGAATTTCCGCATAAGTTAATACTAACGTTACTGCATCATCCCATGGTTGTTTACCTTTTGGAGTATAAACCGCAATTTTGGGCGCTTTTTCTAAAATAACAGATTCCATATTTTGCGAAGGACTCGAAATTTCGTTCAAAATTGCAGCCTCTTCACTATCAGAAAGCACTTCAAAACTTACACCACGAATTTTGCATTCTTTTCTAATTTCTTCAGCATCAGGCAATAGAAAAGAACCTCCTCTATAATTCAGAAGCCAGCTGGCCTTATAATCCTTACTTAAGCACCAATATGTAATTCCATAAGCTTTTAGATGATTCTGCTGCGTTGTTTCGTCCATTGGAAGTAAAATAAACGAAGCACGTGCTGATAAGGATAGTAGAAATAAAAAAATACAAACCAAACTCTTCTTCATGCGAATATTATTTTAGTAAAGATATAAAGGAAGGATCAAAAAACACCATACATCACTTTGTTTTATGGCAATTAGAATTGTTAAATAAAATAGCGAAAACTATTTTGCAAAAACACGTAAAAACACGCATTTCGCAAAAGTTTTTTCTACTTACATTTGGTAACCCAAATCATTGAAAAATAAATCAATAAAAAAGAAGACGATGAAATTCAATGAGAGAAATAACCAACGTAATGGGCTTAATATAATACAGAAAATAGGTATTTGCGTTCTTGTAGTGACAATCATTTTTTATTATATATTGTCAATTCAATTTTTAACAAGCAACTAATTAGAGTGTCAGTACTGCAATTTCATTCTGAATAGCATACACTACTAATCCTGCTATATTTCTGGATTCTGTTTTAAGTAATAAGTTATTGCGATGTCCCTCTACCGTTCTTGGACTTAAAAAAAGATGTTCTGCAATTTCTGTAGTTGTTTTTTGTTGACAAATAAGCTGAAGAATTTCAATTTCGCGAGGAGAAAGAAAGCTTGTTTCTAATTGCCCTTTCGAATTTTTTGATGAAACAATGGTCTCTTGTATAATTCTCAGAACATTTTCGTTATAATAAAATCCTTTTCTGGCAACCTCGTTTATAGTATGAATCAGATCTTTAGGAGTTGTGTTTTTTATAAGATATGCAACAGCACCAACCTGAATCATATTTGCAATAAATGATTTGGTATCATAACTTGTAAGCGCAATTATTTTAATATCCGGATAGGATTTTCGAATAATTTTTGTGGCTTCAACGCCGTTTAGGACCGGCATTTTCAGATCCATAATAATAATATCTGGTTTATCTTCAAATTTTTCCAGATTCAAAATAAGTTCTTCGCCGTCTGATGCTTCAAATATTATTTCGATATTATGTTCTCGCTGTAATAAAAATGCAATCCCTTTTCGAAATAAAACTTCATCATCAACTAAAGCAATTTTAATAGCCGCATTCATTCTTAGTTTAGTTTTTAGTCTTTGGTCTGCCGAAATTACGAAATAAGTAGCATAAAATAGCGAAGTAATCCTATATAATATATAAAAAGCCTGTTTATATAGAAATTTAGACTTTAAAATGTGAAAATTACGGCAATCCCTTTATTTAATTCTGATGTAATTTCGATTGTGCCATCTAAAAAAGAGATTCGGCTATCGATGTTTTTCATTCCTAATCCTTTCTGATTTTCACAATTTTTGGCATCAAACCCAATACCATTATCTTTATAATTACAAGTATTAGCTTCACCAATATTGGCAAACGAAATCCAAATTTCATTTGCTTTGCCATGTCTAAGCGAATTATTCATTAACTCCTGCAAAATTCTAAAAACATGCAAATGCCGATCGATTTCTTTTTCATCAAAATCGATATTGTTAGTATAATGAACTTTGACTGATTTACTGCTTTCAAATTCTCCGCATAACTCTTCAATTCCCGCATTGAGTCCAAACTTCTCAAAAACTGGCGGTAATAAATTATGGGCTATTTTTCTTGAATTCTCAAGTGCTTTTGCAGTAAGATTTATAACATTTTCGGTAATCTCTTTGGTTTCGTCTTCAGACAAATTAGGAGCTGAAAGCAAATGAGTATTTAAAGAAACAATATTAAGTTTAGAACTGATATCATCATGCAAATCCTGAGCAATTCTTTTACGTTCTTCTTCTTGTGTAAAAATAACGGCATGCAACTGTTCTTTTTGATATTGCACCATCAGATCTATTTTTTCAAGTTCCTTTTGAATTATTTTCTTTCTGGAAAAATAGAAAAATATAATTAATGCAACTGCTACAACAATAAAAAAAAGGGATGTATACAGAATTATAACAACAAGTTCTTTTTCAGGAATTGAATGATTACCCATATATATTAGTTATTGCTTAAATCCATCTTTGGTTTGTCAAAAAATGTTACTTTCCACTCGTATAAAATAAACAAATAGTATATTAAAATAAAAAATGCATTTACTAACCAAATTATATATTTAAAATCTGCACTAAATTCTAAAGCAAGGTTCCCCACTACATATAATACTGTACTGGTTAACAAATAAAAAACTAAACCTATACTGATATAATAGTATTCTTTATTTTCTGTAAGCATATTATAGAAATGAATCAAGGCAAAAACAACGATCAATAAATTTGTTAAAGTAATCACGAATAAATTAAATTTAAAAAACTGATCTGAATCTATAACAAATTGCACGCCTAAAACTACCAAAGCCGATATTATGCTGGCTTTTACAAATAACTTTTGCTTTTTTATACGCATCAATGAATTGTAAAACAGTCCTAACCATAACATTTGCCCTATGAAGAATACGTTAATTACATACAAATTATGTCCTCTGAGAAAATATATAATCTCCATGTAAAACTGGAGCAAAAAAATAAAAGTCAGATAAGACACAAAAAAAACATTAGCTTTTCCCTTTCGGAAAAAGCTATATGAATATAGTATAAGATTTATTAATAAAATCAAATAACCTGAATAAATTAAAAAATCAATCATTTTTTTATATCAAAATGGAGGGCAAGGGCGTGATCCGTCATAAGCAACTTCTTCATCACCTTCAAGATTATCTTCTTTTGTCGGAGGTCCATAAACAGGTATAAATTTACCTTCTGCGTCCTTTTTCGCTCCAACAAAAAGCAATGTCTTTTCATTGTCATCATTAATTCCAATATAAGCTAAAACAGCTTCTGTTTTAAGCTCCAGTACTTTTTTCAAACTTTCTCTTGGAATTAAATAAGCTTTTACTTTGTCTTTAGCTTTTTCGGTAGCGAAATCATCGTCATCATACCTTTTTTCCCACTTTTTTGCAGTTGAGACCGGAACGTGAATAGGCCCCGGAAATTTTTCTTCACTCATGATTAAATTTGTTTTTGGTTATTATTTAATAGTCCAATCTTCTAGAATCGGCATGCTAAACTACTGAATTTTATTAAGAAATTTAACCTTTTAACATAAAAAAAAGCCTTATAGAAAGGCTTTTAGTAAATATTGTTAAAATGGAACATCGCTGTCATCATCGTCATCATTCAGATTACTACCAAATGCTTCGTTTGCAGAAGGCAGATTATTTGTAATAAACGAACTGTCATCATGATTCATTTTTGACGGCAAATCATCATAGTTACCCGAAAACTCATCAAGGTTATCAAATTTCCCTAAGTGTCCTAAAAATTTCAAACGAATGTTTTCAATACCACCATTACGGTGTTTTGCAATCATAATTTCAGCTTGACCAGCAGTTGGCGAAGCTTCTTCATCATCCCATTCCTCGATTTTGTAATATTCTGGTCGGTATAAAAACGAAACGATATCGGCATCCTGCTCAATCGCTCCAGATTCACGAAGATCCGAAAGTAAAGGTCTTTTACTAGATCCACGCGTCTCAACGGCACGCGACAACTGAGAAAGTGCAATAACCGGAACGTTTAACTCTTTTGCCAAAGCTTTTAAGTTTCGGGAAATTGTCGAAATCTCCTGCTCACGATTTCCTCCTCCTTTAGAATTCCCTCCTGCAGTCATCAACTGCAAATAATCAATAATAATAATCTTAATACCGTGTTGCGACGCTAAACGACGGCATTTTGCTCTTAAATCGAAAATAGAAAGTGAGGGGGTATCATCAATAAACAAAGGCGCTTTCTCTAAATCTTTTACCTTCGTACTCAACATTGTCCATTCATGAGGCTCTAATTTTCCGGTACGCAATTTTTCTGATGACAATCCTGTTTCAGAAGAAATAAGCCTTGTAATTAACTGAACAGATGCCATCTCCAGAGAGAACAAAGCTACTCCATGTCCATATTGGATAGCAATATTTCTAGCCATAGAAAGTACAAACGCCGTCTTTCCCATTGCAGGTCTGGCCGCAATAATAATTAAATCACTCGGTTGCCATCCTGATGTAAGCTTATCCAGATTGTGAAAACCTGTTTCAACACCACTTAATCCCTCTTTTTTAGAAATCTCTTCAATTTTCTTTTTAGCTTGTAAAACTAAACTCTGTGCGGTTTCAGAACTACGCTTGATATTTCCTTGTGTAACTTCGTATAATTTAGATTCAGCTTGATCCAATAAATCAAAAACATCTGCACTTTCATCATATGATGCTTCAATAATTTCTGAAGAAATTCTAATCAAACTTCTTTGAATAAATTTTTGAAGAATGATACGAGAGTGAAATTCGATATGCGCCGAAGAAGCAATTTTCTGCGTAAGCTGAATCAAATAAAAATCTCCACCCGCCAAATCCAACTTTCCGTTTTTCTTTAACTGAGCCGAAACTGTTAAAATATCGATTGGCTGCGTTTCTGTAAAAAGCTGCAAAATCGCCTCAAAAATGTGTTTATGTCCATCTTTGTAAAATGCATCGGGTTGCAAAATATCAATTACATCATCTACCCCTTTTTTATCGATCATCATTGCCCCAAGAACAGCCTCTTCCATCTCTAATACTTGCGGAGGAAGTTTACCTTTTTCGAGATTAATAATAGTGGTTTTATCTACCTTTACAGGATTTACATTCTTGAAATTTTCCATATAGCGAAAGTAACAAAATTTAAAAAAAAATTGTTATCTAGTTATAACTATTAAATGTTTATAAATATTTTCCTTTTGTTGATAACCAAAAAAAAATCCGAAACCGCAGGGCTTCGGATTTTTTATCATATTGTATGAATTTACTCTTTATACTCACCCATATTGCTGTATTTGTCCATTCTTTGGGCAATTAGCTCGGCTGTTGATAAGTCTTTCAATTCGTTATATCCTTTGGTGATGTATTCTGCTACTGTTTTAAAGGTAGTTTCGCGATCGTAGTGTGCTCCGCCAAGTGGCTCAGGAATTACATCATCAACTAGTTTTTGTTTTTTCATGTCAGATGAAGTCAATTTTAAAGCATCTGCAGCACGTTCTTTGTACTCCCAGCTTTTCCATAAAATTGAAGAACATGATTCTGGAGAAATTACAGAATACCAGGTATTCTCTAACATATAAACTTTATCTCCAACACCAATTCCTAATGCTCCACCAGAAGCACCTTCACCAACAATAATCGTAATAATTGGCACTTGCAAACGAACCATTTCAAAAATATTTCTTGCAATAGCCTCTCCTTGTCCTCTTTCTTCGGCTTCAAGCCCAGGATATGCACCCGGAGTATCCACTAAAGTAAGAACCGGAATTCCGAATTTCTCTGCCATTTTCATCAAACGCAAAGCTTTACGGTACCCCTCAGGGTTTGCCATACCAAAATTACGGTACTGACGTGTTTTAGTATTAAAACCTTTTTGCTGACCAACGATCATAAACGATTGTCCGTTTATTTTTCCAAGACCACCAACCATAGCTTTATCATCTTTAAAGTTACGATCACCATGAAGCTCTAAGAATGTATCACCGCAAATTGCTCTGATATAATCTAAAGTATAAGGTCTATTTGGATGTCTTGACAATTGTACACGTTGCCAGGCAGTAAGATTTTTATATATTTCTTTCTTAGTCTGTTCTAATTTCTTGTTGATTTCTTTACACGTTGGCGTAACATCAACATCAGATTCTTTTCCAATTATAACGCACTTTTCTAATTGTTCTTCAAGTTCTTTTATTGGAAGCTCAAAATCTAAATATTCCATGGATTTTTGAATTTTGTTTTTAAATCGAACCGCAAATATAAAAATATTATATCATTGGCGAAGTTAATTGTTATTTAAAGTATAAAAATGCTTTTTAAAAATAAGGAAACTATTACACGTTTTCTTTCTTATTTTGGTAATGTTTGAAAACACCATTGAGAATCACAGTGATAATAATTATGACTGCTCCTATGTAAAATTCAACACTCATTTTTTCTTTTCCTCCAAGAATAAAATAAGCCAGTACAATTCCGTACACAGGCTCTAAATTAGTCGTTAACATTACCGTATAAGGAGTCAGTCTCTGCATTACTTTTACTGATGCTGTAAATGCATAAGCGGTACAAATTGAAGCCAAAATAAAGAGTAAACCCCAGTTATTTAAGGACATTGTAAAGAAATCGGCATTAAATTTTCCTTGTACTAAAAAATAAATAGTAATAAAAAACACACCGGCACCAAACTCGTAAAATGTAATTACAGATGGTTCATGATCTGATATTAATTTCCCATTCATTAAAGTAAATAAAACACCCAAAATTATTGCGGCTAATGCATAATAAACGCCTGTAAGATATTTAATCTCAACCTGCAATATCAAGGCTAAACCTGCAATAATAATCAATCCGAAGAAAACTTCATACCACAACACTTTTCGTCCAAAGAAAAGCGGTTCTAATAAAGACGCAAAAAAGGCTCCCAATGAAAATATGGAAAGTGTAATTGAAACGTTTGAGACATGAATTGCTTTAAAAAAGAAAATCCAATGTAAAGCAATCAACAAACCAACAAAAATCAATTTAAAGAGCTCTTTTATTGGAACCTGGAAGGACTGTTTTTTATAGATAATAAATACTCCAAGAAAAATCATTGCAAGAAGCATTCTAAACCAAACCAAATTTTCGGCATCGATTGTAATTAAGGCTCCTAAAATGGCTGTAAAACCCCAGATAAAAACAATTAAGTGAAGATTTAAATAACTTTTTAAATTATCGTTTCGCATTGCGTAATAAGTAAACTGCTAAAATTCCAAAAACAATATTCGGGAACCAGACAGCTAATAATGGTGAAAATGTAGATTTTTCGGCAAGAGTACCAAATATTTTATCAAAAAATACAAATGAGAAAGCAATTGCAATTCCGATAGCTAAATTGGTTCCCATACCACCACGACGCTTCATAGATGAAACCGCAACGGCAATAATAGTCAAAATAAAGGCAGAAACAGGTACACTGTATTTTTTATACAGAACTACCAAATACGTATTAATATTCCCGGAACCTCTTTTTCGTTCTTTTTCAATAAAGTCAATTAATTTCCCTAAAGAAAGTGTTTCTGCAATATAAACAACCGGTGTTAAATCTGCCAGTTCAAATTTAAATTTAACTTCTTTTTCCGGATTCTTTTCGATTACATCATTCAATTCGCCAAGCGTTCTTTTAGTATAATCGTATAAAATGTAGGTTTTCTTTTTTGGATCCCATTTAATACGGCTGGCCGTAATTTTATAGGTTAATTTCTCTTTATCGAAATGTTCTAACGTAAAATTAAAAGCTGTTTTTGATTCTTCGTTAAAACTATTTACAAAAATAAAATCATGGTCATTAATCTGGCGGTAAACATTGGTGTTTTCGCCACGCATAAGCTCTTTACCATTTCCTTTTAAATACGTATATCTAAAATTATTAAAGCCCTCACTCGCCGCAGGAACAATAAAAAACCCCATTAAAAGTACAAAAACCGAAACGATTGAAGCCCCAATAATATAAGGTCTCAAAAAACGTGTAAAAGAAATCCCGGAACTTAAAACCGCAATGATTTCTGTATTATTTGCCAATTTTGATGTAAACCAGATTACCGACAAAAACAGGAATATCGGAAATAACGAATTAGCAAAGTAAACCGTAAAATTGTAATAATAGATCGCAATATCCATAAACGGAATCTTGTTTTCCAGCATTTTATTCACCTTTTCAGAAACGTCAATTACAATTCCAATCGGAATAAATAATAAGATCATCACCGAGAAAGTGGCTAAATATCTTTTTAAAATATACTTATCTATTATCGTCAGCATATATTTATTTGTTTGTTTTGTTTGCTTCGCCTGTTCGAGCAAAGCTCTCGAGTCAAGTTTCAAGTTTCAGGTTCTGTAGAGAACTTGAAACCTGAAACTTAAAACTTGAAACTTTTTTATTTAAAGTCTTTGACTCATATTCTTAACCATCATCTCTTTCCATGGTCTAAAATCGCCAGCTAAGATATGTTTTCTCGCCTCACGAACCAACCACATATAAAAACCTAAATTATGAATCGTTGCAATTTGTTTTCCAAGATATTCGTTGGCAGCAAATAAATGACGTAAATAAGCTTTTGTATACTCCGTATCAACAAAAGTATGTCCCATTTCGTCAATTGGAGAAAAATCAGCTTCCCACTTTTTATTCTTGATATTGATAGTTCCGTTTGCTGTAAACAACATACCATTTCTGGCATTACGCGTTGGCATAACACAGTCAAACATATCAATTCCTAACGCGATATTTTCTAAAATATTAATCGGAGTTCCAACACCCATTAAATAACGAGGCTTATCTTCAGGAAGAATTTCGCAAACCACTTCAGTCATCGCGTACATTTCTTCAGCAGGCTCCCCTACTGATAATCCACCAATAGCATTTCCTTGCTGCCCCGCATTTGCAATATATTCTGCAGATTGACGACGCAGATCTTTATAAGTACTTCCCTGAACAATTGGAAAAAACGTTTGCTCGTAACCATATTTATAAGGCACCTTATCTAAATGATTAATACAACGATCCAACCAACGGTGAGTCATATGCATAGAACGCTGAGCATATCTGTAATCACATGGATATGGTGTACACTCATCAAAAGCCATAATAATATCGGCTCCAATGGTGCGCTGAATTTCCATTACATTTTCCGGAGTAAAAAAGTGATACGAACCATCAATATGCGATTTGAACTTTACACCTTCTTCTTTAATTTTTCTGTTTGAAGAAAGAGAATATACCTGATATCCACCAGAATCTGTCAGAATATTACGATCCCAATTCATAAATTTATGTAATCCTCCTGCCTTTTCAAGAATTTCTGTCTGCGGACGTAAATATAAATGATACGTATTTCCAAGAATAATATCCGGATTAATATCGTCTTTTAATTCACGCTGATGCACTCCTTTTACAGAAGCTACCGTTCCAACAGGCATAAAAATAGGCGTTTCAATTACGCCGTGATCTGTAGTTATACTTCCTGCTCTCGCTTTCGATTGCGGATCTTTTTGTAATAAATCAAACTTCATCTGTTTCTTTTTTCAGTGCGCAAAGATAAGCTAATTTCAGGGAAAATTAATTAGATAATTTGGCAATTAGAAAATTAGATAATCAACCTGAAACCTGAAACAAAGAAAACCTGAAACTTGGGATTTGGATTTTGTTTTAAAATTTGAAATTTAATAATTTGGGCGTTCCCTTCGGTCGGGCTATCCGCTACAAGTCCTCGCACTTCCTTCGTCAGGCTGTGGGCTTTTCACTACTATCCCTAACGCAAAAAGACGTGATGCTTCCATAATATTTTTTTAAATTTGAATAAAACTATTGTCAGGCTGAGCGAAGTCAAAGCTGGGCAAAGTAGAACCATCACAATCACAAAAAGTAAAAATCCGTTTAAACCCGCATCCCGATAGCTATCGGGACCGCGTGCCATTTACTCATCGCAAAAAAACAAAAAGAAAATGAATTTAGCTCAAAAACTCGGATATCCAGAAAACACAAAACTTCTAATGATTCATGCCGATGATGCAGGATTATCTCATTCAGAAAATCAGGCCACTATACAAGCACTTCAAAACGGATCTGTAAACTCTTATAGCATAATGGTACCATGTCCATGGTTTTTTGAAATGGCCGAATTTGCCAAAAACAACCCAAATTATGATTGTGGTATTCATTTAACACTGACTTGCGAATGGGAAAATTATAAATTCGGCCCTGTTCTTCCTATTTCTGAAGTTCCTGGTTTAGTGGATCAAAACGGTTATTTTTACAAAACCCGAAAAGATTTCAAAAACAACGCAAAGCTTTCTGAAATCAAAAAAGAATTAACTGCTCAAATAGAAAAAGCTTTGCAATTCGGAATCCAGCCCACACATCTTGACTCACATATGTGCAGCGTTGGAGTAAGTCCTGAAATTTTAGAAATCTATAAGGAACTCGGAAAAACATATAACTTACCTGTTTTCATCAATAAAGACTTTATAGAATCAGTTAGCTTATCTGATAAAAAATATGATTTTACAAATACTCTTTTAGCTGATAATCTTCTGATTGGATATTATGCCGATTTCGAAAAGGGAGAACTTCGAAAATCATATGAAAAAGCTTTAGACAATGTTATTCCGGGATTCAATGTTTTCTTGCTTCACCCTGCTTTTGATGATTTTGAAATGCAGGGTATCACAATTAACCATCCAAACTTTGGATCAGAATGGCGTCAGATTGACTTTGACTTTTTTACTAGTTCAGAATGCAGAGCGAAACTAAAAGAAAATCAAATTCAATTAATTACATGGAAAGAGATTTCTACAGTTAAAGAATTTATCCATTAGAAAATGTGATAATTTCTTTTTTATGCAAATACTATAATATCCTGATTTTGAAAATATAAGAACAGAACGCATAGATTTCTTAACTTTATAAAACATTTTAAAGCATATAAATCATGATAAACTCAGAAGATAAAAACCCGGCAAAAGAAGATCAAATTGAAAAAAATCTAGAAGATTTAAATTATCCCGCGAGCGAAGATATTTACAATCGGGAAGACAAATTAGAAGACATTGATCCGGAAGAAATTTCAAGTGACAAAACTATCAGTCAGGACAATCACGAATGGAAACAAAATAGTGACAAACTAGGAAACGACCTGGATGTTCCTGGCTCAGAACTCGATGATGAGCAGGAAGAAACAGGATCAGAAGACGAAGAAAACAATTTCTACAGCGAAAGCGATACCAATTAAACTTACATAACCTTAATCACTTTTGCCACAGATTATATTGACAAGCACTGATTTTTTTATATGCTTAATCCTTTAATCTGTGGCAAAATTGCATCTATACTTCTCTAAACTTCTATATTTTTTTTTGAAATCCCAATTTCTTTACTCAATTAAGAATAATACTCAAAAAAAATAGTATAATTAATCCCTTTTTATACGATTAATAAAAAACATACGAAATTTCACAATTACAGCAAACTAAAGCAGAAAATCATTTGTCTCCCCGCAAAATAACAATTACTTTTGCCCCAGTTTAACTTTTACATACAAAATGAAGCCTAACACACAACAATTAAGCGATTTAACTATCCAAGTAAGAAGAGATATTCTTCGAATGGTACATGCTGTCAACTCAGGTCACCCAGGTGGTTCTTTAGGTTGTACTGAATTTTTGGTAACCTTATACCAAAATATTATGGAGCGCAAAGAAGGTTTTGATATGGACGGAATTGGAGAAGATTTGTTTTTCCTTTCAAATGGACATATTTCTCCTGTATTTTATAGCGTTTTAGCACGTAGCGGTTATTTTCCTGTTTCAGAACTAGCAACTTTCAGACTATTAAACTCTCGTTTACAGGGACACCCTACAACTCACGAAGGTTTACCTGGAGTTCGTATAGCTTCTGGTTCATTAGGACAAGGTTTATCTGTTGCTCTTGGTGCTGCTCAGGCAAAAAAATTAAATGGAGACAATCATTTAATTTATTCTTTACATGGAGACGGAGAATTACAGGAAGGTCAAAACTGGGAAGCTATTATGTATGCCTCTGCAAAAAAAGTAGACAATATTATTGCTACTATTGACCTTAACGGAAAACAAATTGACGGAACAACAGACGAAGTTCTACCAATGGGAAGCATTCGTGCTAAATTTGAAGCTTTTGACTGGGATGTTTTAGAAATTAAAGAAGGAAATAGTATAGATGCTATTCTTGCCGGACTAAATGATGCTAAATCAAGAACAGGAAAAGGAAAACCAGTTTGTATTTTACTACATACAGAAATGGGTAACGGAGTTGACTTTATGATGCATACACATGCATGGCACGGAAAAGCACCAAACAATGATCAATTGGCAAGTGCTTTAGCTCAAAATATTTCAACTTTAGCGGATTATTAAAAAAAGCTATAAGCTGTAAGCCATAAGCCATAAGCTTATTGCCTAAAGCTTACTGCCTAAAGCAAAAAACAAAAATGAAAAAATACGAAAATACAGGAAGTAAAGATACTCGTTCAGGTTTTGGAGCGGGAATGACTGAGTTAGGTCAAAAAAATGAAAACGTTGTGGCATTATGCGCTGATTTAATTGGATCATTAAAATTTGATGATTTCAAGAAAAATCACCCGGAGCGTTTTTTCCAAATCGGAATCGCTGAAGCCAACATGATCGGAATCGCTGCTGGTTTAACAATTGGAGGAAAAATTCCTTTTACAGGAACTTTCGCCAACTTCTCAACAGGAAGAGTTTACGATCAAATTCGTCAATCTGTTGCTTACTCTGATAAAAACGTAAAAATCTGTGCTTCTCACGCTGGTTTAACACTAGGAGAAGATGGAGCAACACACCAAATCTTAGAAGATATCGGACTAATGAAAATGCTGCCGGGAATGACTGTAATCAACACTTGCGATTACAATCAGACTAAAGCTGCTACAATTGCATTAGCAGATCACCACGGACCTGCTTACTTACGTTTCGGTCGTCCAGTTGTTGCTAACTTTACTCCTGCTGACGAACCATTCGTAATTGGAAAAGCAATTTTATTAAACGAAGGAACAGATGTAACTATTATCGCAACAGGACATTTAGTTTGGGAAGCTCTTATTGCTGCAGAAGCTCTTGAAGCAAAAGGAATCTCTGCTGAAGTAATCAACATTCACACGATCAAACCTCTTGACGAAGAAGCTATTCTTAAATCGGTTGCAAAAACAAGATGTGTAGTTACTGCAGAAGAGCACAACTACCTTGGAGGTCTTGGAGAAAGCGTTTCAGGCGTATTAGCTTTAAACAATCCAACTCCACAAGAATTTGTAGCTGTAAACGATAGTTTTGGTGAATCTGGAACTCCGGAGCAATTAATGGAAAAATACAAATTAAACAATCAGGCGATTGTTGAAGCTGTAGAAAGAGTGATCAAAAGAAAATAATTTTTTACTTTCTTACTTTATAAAAAAACCTCGAAATTCACATTTCGAGGTTTTTTGCTTCTTTAATATATTTTTTAATACCAAGACAACTCAATAGACACCGAAGGTGCCGGAGCTACAACTACTAAAGTACATACCAATGGCCCTGAAATAGCAAAATTCGGATACCAAAAATCTGGATGAGTAGGTGCAGGCGGTCGATTCCAGCTTGATAATAAAATTGTCTGTGTTCCACTTATTGCTGAATAAGTATATACATCAGGAACTGACCAAACTCCACTTGCAGGTGATCCCGAAAAATCACTAGTTAGATTTCGTTGATTAGCAGCCTCTTTCCAAGTACATCTCCAAGTAGAACATGATCTATATTGCAAAATAGAACGAATAAACATTTTACTAGATTGAAACTGATCATTAAGATAAATTGTTTCATTAAATAGATCGACAACATGCCTAAGCCTGCTTCCATTATAATTCATTTCTTGAGATGCGAAAGTTCTAATTCTATTCTCGTTAGGAAATAAATTTTTGCCAGTTAAATTTTGATTTAATTTTGACAACCCTGTTATTTGCCCATAAATTTGAAGTTTATTTTTAAGACTTAAAAGCTCATCAGATGACTTACTTTTATCTTCTTCAGGCAACACGTAAAAAGCAAGTTCATTCAACCATAATATTTTGCTCCCAATTTTCACTTTAGCATCAAAGTTTAAAGTAGCTTTTAAAGCATCAGAATAAACCAACCTAGATTCTGGCACGACATCTTCTTCTATACCTTCGGAGCTATCTGATGATTCAAGCAATGAAATCAGTTTTTTAGAAGATACCCAATTTTTAAGCTCATCCGTACTTAAGCCTGCCAGATCAGAGTACTCTTTAACAAATGATTCCTCATCTTTAAAAGACAACATATTACCATCTAAAACTGAAAGCTGATCTTTTACCGAAACTTGTTCAACAGATCCCTCATCATTACTGCAGGAAAAAAAACCTGCAACCAAAAACAATACAATTAATTTTTTCATGATTATTAGATTTTAATTATTAATCTTACAAACATATAAAAACAAACAATATTTATATTATTTTTCCTACAATAAAATAAAAATTAACATATACTGATACAATAAAAAAAACCTGTTTGATTGTTTCAAACAGGTTTTTAAAATATCAATTCAATAAATATTTTATTTTATCGCATGATGATTTTTATCAACATGAAGTCTTAGTCGACCTGGAGAGATGTAATCAACAGTTCCATCAGAAGCAACCGCTGGAATTCCCCAAGTCTCCGTTTCATCAATATTTGGCGTTACAGGGCTATCCGGAATTGGATCATAAGGATAATATTTACTAATTCCTGTAACAGGAGCTCCCGTTGGCTTTGTTATTTCAAACAAAGTGGTATATCCATCTCCATCATCATCAATATCAAGAAAATCCGGCGTTCCATCCCCATCTGTATCGTCAATTAAATTCGCAGGTGGATTAGGATATAAAGTCTTATTACTAAAATCATAAACATAACCATCATGATTAACATCTTCGTTAAAATCAAAAACACCGTCACGATCATGATCAATGCGAGCCAAGTCCATTAATTTAAAACTAAAAACTAAAGGAGAATAAGCAGGGATATTTGTTTGAGATGATCCATAGTAAGCTAACCCTGAAGGCAAAAACATAACACCTGCACCAAAATTATTATAAGTAACTACACCCGAAGCATCAGGCGCTGAAGCAGTTCCTGTCTTAAACTTCGGGAAAATTTCTTTCCACCCATCAACAAAAACACCTCTGTCACCCAAACCATCCAAATCCCAATATCCTGGTATATTATTAGAACTGTCAAACTGAGTCCCGTTCAATAAATTTCCAACATAAGTATTGTAAACTCTATCAGTATTTACAGGTGAGTGACCAGTACCTTCTCTTAATACCAGATAGTACACTTTATAAGTAATGTTATCATTATAAACATCTCTGGTCAACAACTTTGGAAAAGTCTCACTGTTAAGATATGACATAATAGAAGGCTGCGTAGCAGGATCTGTAATCTTACTTATAGTTACATCCTGATCTTGTGGAGTACCCGGAGCATTAGTAACTGTAATATAATTTCTATTTAAATATTTAATAATAGAATCATTATCTGCCTTATATTGCTCTGTATAATCACGCAAAGGGACTACCACTACCTCATCATCATCTTTCTTATTACAAGAAACGATAGCAATACCTGCCAGTAATAATACAAAGTAATATTTAAATTTATTCATTATTGTGGATTTTTTAGGTGCGCAAGATACAATATTGATTTATTTTTGTAAAGAATTTAACTTCGAATTTAGAAAAATTATGAGAATAGATAAATACTTATGGTGCGTGCGTTATTACAAGACCAGAAACATGGTTACCGAAGCCTGCAAAAAAAACCATATTACAGTAAATGGGCAGGTTGCCAAACCTTCAAAAGAAGTTTTCCCTACAGATAAAATCACTTTTAGAAAAGATCAGATTACACAAATCATTACCGTACTTGATATTCCGGAAAGTCGTGTGGGCGCAAAACTTGTTGATATATATCGCAAAAACGAAACGCCACCGGAAGCTTATGCACATTTAGAACTTTTAAAACTATCTAAAGAACATTATCGCAAAAGCGGCACCGGAAGACCTACTAAAAAAGACAGAAGAGATATTGATGAATACGGAAATGAAATTTTTGATGAGGAAGAAACGGAATAAATTCCAAATTTCAAATTCCAAAACTTTACAAAATCAAAAACTCAACATTAGAATTTCTATTAAAAAAATTGGAATTTGGATTTTTTATATTGGAATTTGGATTTTTTATATTGGAATTTAAAATTAGTTATATTAGCAAAAAAATTACACCATGAGCAAGAATATCATCTTAACCAATCAGGAAATCGAACACAAAATCAAACGTATCGCTTATCAAATCTACGAAACTTTTGTTGACGAAGAAGAAATCGTGATTGCCGGAATCGCTTCAAACGGATCTGTTTTTGCTCAAAAAATTGCCTTAGCTTTAAGTAGTATATCAACATTAAAGGTTTCAACCTGCGATGTTAAAATAGACAAACAAAATCCGCAGCTGCCAATTCAGACTTCATTGACCAAAGAAGAATACCAAAACAAAGGCTTAGTATTAGTGGATGATGTACTAAACTCGGGCACTACACTAATATATGCTGTACGTCATTTCTTAGACGTTCCGCTTAAGAAATTCAAAACAGCAGTCCTAGTAGACAGAAATCACAAAAAATACCCGGTAAAAGCCGACTTTAAAGGCATTTCTTTATCAACCTCTCTACTAGAACATGTTCAGGTTGTTTTTGATGACAACGGCGATGATTATGCTTTTTTAAGCTAAGATCTTCAAAATATCCTCAACAGTTTCTTCGACGGCTTTATTATCAACCGACACTTTGTACTGTGCATGGTTATAATAAAAGCTTCTGTCGAACAAATGCTTTGCGATAAACTCTTTCATTTCCTCTTCATTCATATCTGCAATTAAAGGCCGTTTGCTTTTGTTTTGCACTAATCTGTTATATAAAGTATCAATTGATGCTTTTAAATATATAGAAACGATATCTTCATTTTGAAGTAATAAATGATTATTAGCATAACAAGGCGTTCCTCCGCCTAATCCAATAATATTATTTTCTGAAGAATGAAGTAATTCGACAAACATTTCGTGTTCTAATTTTCGAAAATACACCTCTCCATGTTTAGAAAAAATTTCATTTATAGACAAGTTTGCTCTTTTTTCGATGCAAGTATCTAAATCCAGAAACGGAATATTTGTAATTTTTGACAAGTTTTGGGCAATTGTTGACTTTCCGCAACCCATATAACCTAATAACACTATTTTTTTCATATTAATAAAACCTTATAAACTAAGAAGTTGGAAACTTTTTGTAAAAAAAGGCAAATTTATAATAAAAATGCTTGGAAACTTCGAAAATAACTCCTTATATTTGCACCCGCATTCAAGAAACGAATATGACTCGATAGCTCAGTCGGTAGAGCACATCACTTTTAATGATGGGGTCCTGGGTTCGAGCCCCAGTCGGGTCACAAAATTTGTGATTAACAAAATAAGTTTCTTGAAAGCAATGACTCGATAGCTCAGTCGGTAGAGCACATCACTTTTAATGATGGGGTCCTGGGTTCGAGCCCCAGTCGGGTCACAAAGGTCGGGTAATTTATTTTACTCGACCTTTTTTCATTTTTGGCCACGTGGAGAAACGGTAGACTTGCCATCTTGAGGGGGTGGTGCTCGTAAGGGCGTGTGGGTTCAAATCCCACCGTGGTCACATTAAAAAAGGAAAAGCCTGAGAATCTGGATTCTCAGGCTTTTTTTATGATTCGAAAATCATACTGATATTTTGTGGTTTTAAGAACGTTAAATCAACTACTGCAAATTGCTTTAATAATTAACAATCTCCAATTTATATCCAATGCCATGGATATTAACAATATTTACTAACGGATCTTTATCCAGTTTCTTACGAAGTTTTGAAACAAACATATCCAAACTTCTTGTAACTATTATACCCTCATTTGTCCATACTTCTTTCTGCAGTATGTTTCTTTCGATAATTTTATTGGGAGATGAGAAAAAAATATGCAGCAATTTTGACTCTTTTGACGTTAATAAAACTTTTACACCTTCATAATCAACGTAATGTTGTTCGTAGTAAAAAATATATTTTCCAATTTGAATATTTTTAGCAGACTCTTTTTTAGGAATTACTTTTTCTTTTTTTCTGTTAAATAGGTACCAAAGCAAAGCAGATAAAACTAAAATTACAATAACAAAAAAGGTAGATTTATTGTTTAAAAAAGCATTTTCATTTGAAGCAAACTTAATAGCAATATTGTAGCAATTATTAGGTATGCTTCTTCCAATACATGGAATTATATTTTCTTTATTATCTAATGATATTAAAAAACTATAGATAATTTCCTTACTTGAGCATTTAAATACATTTACAGAATATTCACTTGGAAAGGTACTTTTCTTAATATTTCTCTGAACAATTGTTACCAGTGAATCTGGCACAAAAGAAAACTCATTTTCAAAATTAATTTGAAACTCATTTGCTGATAAAATTTTTATCGGCATTACTTTAGAAATGCTATCCTTAGAGCTATTCAGTAATTCATGACCAATTTTTCTTAGTAGTATTTCGTTTCTTGGATTCTCAACATATGATTCTTGCAGAAAGGCCGGATAAATAAAAATTATTAATAAAACCAGTACCGGTATAAATAAGGTAAATAGGTATTTTTGTTTCATGATTCAAAAGTATTTTTTTTGAAGCTTAATAAAAATAGATTTAATAAAAATTTACTTTTTTTACATTTCTTTTACATTATACATTCTACTGTATTTACAAATTGACTGTAGGTTTGCCAGAACAAAACAATACAGTCATGACAAAAATATTTACTTCAAATGGAACTTGGGATAATGGTATTTTTATTATCCGAATAGCAGTAGCTTTTTATATATTCAGACATTCTCTAGAATTGTTTGATATACATATACTCATTAAATTTCTAAAGGAAATAAATTTTCCGTTTCCCGTTTTTTTCGCGTATGCTGCCAAAATTATTGAGTTTATAGGATCAATATTATTAGCCGCAGGTCTTTTTACTAAATTTATTACACCACTATTAATTACTGTAATGGCAGGTGTTATTTATACCATGAGTGAGGGCGATATTTTTAATGGAGAACTTCCTTTTTTATTTGCTCTGCATTTTGCTTTATTCTTTTTTATTGGACCAGGAAAATGGAGTTTAGATTATTTACTATTCGATAAAGAAAACAACAAAAAAGCATAATATTTTTAAAGACGAACTGAAAATAAAAACAGGTATTTATGAAAATAAAAAATGAGCTCCTTAAATGCATAACTCTACTAATAATACTCAATAATCAACTTTTTGCACAAGATACTATTAGTAAAAAAATCCTTTGGACTACCGATTGGAGTTCTGATGGGAAATTCATAGCTATTGGAGGAAACTTAGACACTTTGAAAATTTATAATGAAAAGAATTTTAAATTATACAAATCATTCCCAATAAAAAGTACAATAACTCGCATAAAATGGCATCCATCAAAAAATAGTATTGCAGTTGCAACCCAACTATCGGAAGATAAATCATGCATTATAAATTTGGATACCAATGAAAAAATTGAATTGAACGGAATCTCTCCCGATGGCGCAAGAGGAATAGACTGGAATTATACAGGGGAGTATTTAGTTGTTGCTGACAATAACGGACAAGTATTGATTTACGATCCAAAAGGTAATTTAATAAGGCGTTTTAAGAATGAAAACAGCAAAGGAATTACCGCTGTTGATTGGCATCCCAAAAAAAATATAATGATAACAGTTTCAGACAAAATACGGTTGTTTGACATTCAGGGTAATTTGATAAAATCAATTAAACACAGAACAGAAGAAGTGATGCTGTTGAGTGTTACCTGGCACAAATCAGGTTCGTTTTTTGTAACAGGCGACTATGGCGACAGACAAGATAAATCATTACTTCAATATTGGAATGAGAAAGCTGAACTTTTAAGGTCAATTGATATTAGCAAAGGTGAATACAGAAATTTAACCTGGAATCCAAAAGGAAGCAGATTAGCAACAGCAAGTGATGCATTAAGAATTTTCGACGTTAAAGGCAATCTTATCTTAGAAGGAAACTCTAAAGATTATTTATGGGGCGTTTCCTGGAATAAGGAAGGGAACAGAATTATTACATCAAGCGTGGAGCAAAATGTAATACTTTGGAACGACAAAGCTGAAAAAATAATGACGATACAATAAAGAACAAAGCCAACATACTCTTAAGCGATTTTATGCAACACTTACAAATGATTCTTATATCGTAAAAAATAGATTGGAAACTATATTATTTGCAAAATCAAAAACATCTATCTCTTATTAATCCTGTTAAACCTTCCAATAAAAGACCCGATTCCTGCATTAACAGGATCAGTATAAAAAAAACAACCAATCTATCCTATTGTAAAATAGACTTTTATAATTTATTCAAAAAAAACCTCAAAAAAAGGCTTTACAAGCTAAATAAAGTACTTATATTTGCACCCTCATTAGAGAAAACAATGACTCGATAGCTCAGTCGGTAGAGCACATCACTTTTAATGATGGGGTCCTGGGTTCGAGCCCCAGTCGGGTCACAAAAGGTCAAGTATTAATTTACTTGACCTTTTTTCTTTTTAGCTCATGTAAAGAAACGGCAGAATCCCATTTTGAAGAAATAGTACTACTCACAAGGACTTAGTATTCAAATTCCAGCATGGCCATAAAAGCGGAAGTCTCTATTCATAAAGGTTTCCGCTTTTTCATTTTAAATCAACTAGAGCACACATTATGTTCTCATATTGCTTCAAAAATCATTTATATTTACAAAACTGTAAACAAAAAGCTACTACAATAATTAACGTTAGAAATAAATTTATGAAGCACAAAATTTTACTTTACGTTTTAACTATTCTCATTTTATACTCTTGTCAAAAAAATAACGACAAGCAATTGACTAAAACCATACTTGGTGAATGGAAGTATATCAAAACTGAAGATCAAAGAAAGCCCAAAAAAAGCAATGATGTTATAATCCCACCACCATGGCCTTTTGGCAACCACATAAAAGGATTTGTCTTTTCAGAAAACAATTTGTGTGAAAACAAATTTGGATATTTCAAAAGAATCAAAGCAACCGAAAGAGAAGACAGAAAGATCTTTTTTTTAGGAACTGAAACTAAATACAAAATTGAAAATGACAGCTTAAAAATTTTTGATTTAGAAACTAAAACTTGGGAAAATCAAAAAATACATTCAATTATCGGAGACACATTAACGATAAAAGTAGACGACAGCATCTTTGCAAAATACGCAAGAACAGAACCCAAAATCAATTCAAATGAAAACTATGACAAAATTATAGTTTCGTCTTCCGGCTGCTACGGTTCTTGTCCAGTCTCAAGTATAAGCATTGATAATAATGGTAATGTCTTATTTTATGGACAATATTATAATACTCAAAATGGATTTTTCAAATCTAAGATTTCAAAAAATGAATATCAAAAAATTCAAACTAGTTTTAAAAAAGCTAACATAAAAAAACTAGAAGATGATTATCACGGAAGCTGGACAGATGACGAGACGATCACTATAACATTTATTAAAAACAATAAAATAGTAAAATCCATCAGTGATTATGGAGGAGTATCTCCGGTTGAATTAATTTGGGCTTATACACCTGTTAGATATTTATACCAACAAGTAAAACTGACCCCATTAAAAGCTGAAAAACCTTTACTCTCCATGTGGCGAATAAGTTTTACGAAAGGAAATCAAATTTGTGATCTCTCTAAATCTGAAAGTTTTTATCTTTTTACAGAAATATTTAAAGGAAAAGAAACAGCTTATAAATTCGAAAACAAATACACAATTGGATTTTGGAACGATCAAGACAAAAAAGAAACAATTTATACAGACGGAAGGTATTTTAAATACAAAGACAAAACTATTGACATTGGTTATGATTTTTTGACTGTAAATAATCTAACTGATAAATTTAGACAGAAGGACAAGTACGACTGATAAAAGCTTTAAAAATACAGCTGTACTTCACTTAAAATCTGCCAATAACTTCACAGAATACTCGAATTCTTTGCAATAAAGCTTAAAAGTAAAAAACCTATTTCATTATGAAATAGGTTTTCTAGTTTACATTATGCCCGAATCAATTCAACACATTGTCGTTTTGCAACGAATTCTCCACTTCTGCAAGCTTCGTGATCCTATTTCTACAATATTTCTCAATTTCAAAAGCATACATAATACTTCCAAGATTTAGCTTTGTATTAGACAATACTTTTTTGTGATTACGGGTAACATAAACTCCGGTTTTTAATTTAAAAATTATATTGCCGTCCTGTTCCGTTCCAAATACTTCAATATCATCAGTAAAATCTTCCCAGGGAAACGATTTTACTTCTTTCCAGCTATAACGAATTAGCCTGCTTTCGGTTCCAATGTAATATCCGCCTGATTTAAACAGTCCTAAAAAACCCAGCGAACCAACTATAATTCCCGGCAATAGAAAAACACCAAAATAAATAAACAAACTTTTCAATGGAGACAAATCATCACGACAAACTTCAGTTGGAATTCCATCAATCGAAATTGTAGTACATTCTCCACTAAACAATTCCCAAACAAAACCTAAAAATATCAAACAAATAACCAGAATCCAGCAAACACCAAAACCAATAACCGACCAACAATTCCTGATTGGCTGGTCTTTTTTGGCTTTTACAAAAAATTCAATTTTTTCATTTCCAAGCGCTTCTTGCAATACGTCCGGGATAGCAATATTTTCAACCATACTTTCTTTAACTATTTAACTCCTATAAGCAAAACTCAAAACTTCTTTTACAAGTCTTGTCTTTTTTTGCTAAAAGTAAAACAAAGCCGTTTAAAATATTTTCTCAAAGGCAATAATTTTTGTTTCCTTCATAAATCCCAATAAATTCAAAGTCTAAACCTTACTAACACTCATCATTAAAACCACATTTTCAATTATTTACAAAATAAATACATCAAAATATTTGCGTAGCTAAATAACTACACATATATTTGTAGTCAAATAACTTCACAAAATGAATTTAAGAAGAGATGTATTTCAGGCCATAGCCGATCCAACCAGAAGAGCTATATTACTTTTGGTGACTTCGCACTCCATGACAGCGGGAGCGATAGCCTCCAATTTTGACACCGCACGTCCTACAGTTTCCAAACATTTAAAGATCCTGACAGAATGTGAACTACTCCAGCAAACGCAAAATGGTCGTGAAGTTCATTACACAATCAATGCAGAAAGAATGCGGGAAGTAGCAGAATTTATCGAACCGTTCCGAAAAATGTGGGACGAGAGATTTAATAAACTTGAAACTATAATGAAAAACTATAAACCAGAAAATTAAACTAACATGGAACTGAAAACAAAAATAAGCGCTCAGGACGGCAAACAAGAACTCCTAATTACCCGAGACTTTGATTTACCTGTCGAATTACTTTTTAAAGCCTATATAGAACCAGAGATTGTTGAACAATGGATGGGAACAAAGGTTTTAAAACTTGAAAATAAAAAATATGGCGGTTACCGATTTGAAACCAGTGATACAAAAGGAAATGTCGTATTTCAGGCAAATGGTGTTATACATGAATTTATACCAAACCAAAAAATCACGAGAACATTCGAAATGGAAAACTCTCCTTTTACTGTTCAGTTAGAATTTCTGGAATTTGAAAAACAAAGTGATACAACAAGCAAATTGACTATGCATATTGTATATAAATCAACTGCCCTTAGAGATCAGATGCTTCAGCTTCCGTTTAAACAAGGACTTAATATGGCACATAATCGTTTGCAGGAAATTTTTACTAATCTTAAATAAACCATCATGACAAAGAGAAACAAAATTATTTATTGGGTTACTACACTATGGCTTTCATTAGGAATGACAGCAACCGGAATTGTACAATTATTGCAAAACAAAGACGAAACCGACCGAATAGCACATTTGGGTTATCCGATTTATTTACTAACTTTATTAGGTCTTTGGAAATTATTGGGTGTTATAGCGGTTCTTATTCCAAAGTTTCCCGTTTTGAAAGAATGGGCTTATGCCGGTTTTTTCTTTGCAATGTCAGGTGCAGTATTTTCGCATTTTGCAAATGGCGATGGCGCAAAAGACTACTTTGGCCCCATACTTTTAATAATCCTGACTATTCTTTCATGGTATTTCAGACCGGCTGAAAGAAAAGTTGTCACCATCTAAACTTTAAAAATTATAACAATGAATCCAACAGTCGATTTTTTCTTTGATGAAACCCAAAAATGGCAGAAAGAACTGGAACAACTGCGAAAAATCGCTTTGGATTGCCAGCTCACTGAGGAATTAAAATGGGGCACTCCCTGTTATACTTACCAGGGCAGCAACATTGTTTTAATTCACGCCTTTAAGGATTATTGCGCTTTCTTATTTTTTAAAGGTGCATTACTTAAAGATACAGACGGAATTTTAATTCAGCAAAGTGACAACGTACAGGCAGCCCGTCAAATTCGATTTACGAACCTTAAGGAGGTTATCGATTTAAATACAATTTTAAAAACATATATTTATCAGGCAATTGAGATTGAAAAAGCTGGTCTGAAAGTTATCCTGAAAAAAACATCAGATTTTCCGGTTTCTGAAGAGTTTCAAAAGAAATTAGATGAAAATCCCCATGTTGAAAAAGCTTTCAAAGCTTTAACTCCGGGTCGCCAAAGAGCTTATTTATTGCATTTTTCTCAACCTAAGCAAGCAAAAACCCGCGAAGCCAGAGTTGAAAAACTTGTTCCGCTCATCCTTGAGGGAAAAGGACTTAAGGATTAATTTTCTATTACATTAATATCCCGCTATGATGGAAGTAAAAGACATATTACAACAACTCGAAGCACTGGGTGACGAAAAAATTCGGGCTCAAAACAAAAAACGTGGTTCCAGTGATAATCAATTTGGTGTTAAAATGGGCGACATCCGCGCATTAGCAAAAAAGATAAAAACCAACCACCAATTGGCACTGGAACTTTGGGATATCAAAAATGTCGATGCTCGTTTTTTAGCTATATTGATTATCGAACCCAAAAAACTTTCAAAAGATCAAATTGCTAAGATGGTTTCATCTGAAAAATTTGTTCACATTGCAGATTGGTTTTATTCTTATGTACTAAAAGAATATTCAGCTAGAGAAACTTTGCGACAAGAATGGATGCATTCAAATGATATTATGCATGGACGTGCGGCATGGAGTCTCACCAGCGGATGTGTCGCCCGAAATCCCGAAGTTTTAGATTTATCGGGATTACTTGACCGCATTGAGACCGAAATGCCCAATGCAGCACCAGAAGTACAATGGACCATGAATAGTACTTTGGCACAAATTGGAATTAAATTTCCTGAATTTAGAAGCAGAGCACTTTCAATAGGAGAAAAACTAGGCATTTACAAAGACTACCCAACCTCAAAAGGCTGCACCTCTCCTTTTGCTCCAATCTGGATTAACGAGATGGTTCGCCGACAAGAATAAAACCTTAAAAATCATCAAATGAAAAATAGCAAAAACAAACTTTCGCAGGAAGAGCAAGGTCAAATCATCAACATTCTACAAACACGTTTTGAAAAAAACATGGGGCGGCATAAAGATATTGAATGGACAAAAGTAGAAGCCAAATTAAATGCAAATCCGGAAAAACTATGGTCGCTTCTTCAAATGGAAAAAACCGAAGGTGAGCCGGATATTGTAGACTATGATAAAAACACAAATGAATTTATTTTTTTTGATTGTGTACCAGAAAGTCCAAAAGCACGTCGAAGTCTGTGTTATGATCGCCAGGCATTGGATGCAAGAAAAGAGCACAAACCTAA
The DNA here is from genome assembly GCF_025947185.1 of Flavobacterium sp. N2038. Lineage (NCBI taxonomy): Bacteria > Pseudomonadati > Bacteroidota > Flavobacteriia > Flavobacteriales > Flavobacteriaceae > Flavobacterium > Flavobacterium sp. N2038. Next base: position 1,593,483 of record NZ_CP110001.1, on the reverse strand, counting down.
AAACAGCGCTGTTGATATGGCCGAAGAAATGGGCATTGAAATTCTGACAGAAGAACAATACCAGAAACTACAAGAACTTGGCAATTTTGACACTAAAACTTCAAGCTGGATCTTGACACCGGCAGATGTTAGAAAACTTGGCGGAGCTGTATTCTGTGATTATCGTTACGGAAGAGTATTCGTTTACCACAATGGTGCAGAATCTTATTATGCCGCAAGAGGTTTTAGAGGTTCTTTGAGAGTTTAAAATTTTGCAAATTCAACCTGTCTGGATAATATACTGAGAATCAATTCATTCTTTCTCTTGTGGTTTTTCTATTAAAAACATTTAGTACTTAATCACAATTATTTTACAACAGAACTTCTCTTACAAAGTAAAACTTTACTAAATTCGTTTGGAAATAATTAATCACTAATCCCAAATTAGTTTATGAAAAACCTACTATTAGTATCATTTATTATGATTACCTGCTCTTCATGGGCGCAATCTGCAACGGCTTATTTTGACAAGGCCATGAAAAAAGCCGAAGCAGGCAATACCAAAGGCGCCATCGCCGATTATACAAAAGCAATCAGCATGAACTCAAAATTTGTTGAAGCTTACCAAAACCGTGGCGTAGCCAAACTAAAACTTAACGACCTAAAAGGTGCTCTGGCAGATTTTAGTAAAACCATTGACTTGGATAGTATGAATGCTGACGCCTTTACCGGAAGAGCAAATGTGAATTACAAACTGATGAATTTTAAGGAAACTATAGAAGACTGCACTTCATCTCTTGGTTTAAATCCAAAAGATTATATTGCCTATAATCTTAGAGGTTTAGCATACAATAAAAGCGGAGACAAAAAAAATGCCTGCAAAGACTTTTCTAAAGCAATTGAGCTAGGCAGTCAAAGTGCTATTAAAAACAAAGCAACCTTTTGCAGATAAACAAAGTTGAAAAAGCAAAAAAAGCCATTTGTAAATTGATTTTACAAATGGCTTTTCTGTTTAAAAAACAGACTATTTTTCTATAAAAGATATTCATACATTTGCTTGAAAATTAACCAATATGGCGCTTTTAAAAAAACTAAACCACTTTGCACAAACAGATAAAAACTCCGGTTTTGGATCTAACGCTAATAGCTACGGCGGAAGATTTGTAAATAAAAACGGAACTCCAAATATCGAAAAACGAGGGATGAATTTACTTCGCAGAATTAGCTGGTATCACACTATGATTGATATGCCTAATTGGAAATTCATGCTTATCTTGTTTACTTTTTATATTGCAATCAATTTTATTTTTGCTGTTGCCTATTATGCTATTGGTATTCAGCATCTGGATGGAATTGCACAATCTCAAAGTGTCCTCACTCAATTTGGCCAGGCTTATTTCTTTAGTGCTCAAACTTTCACAACAGTTGGTTATGGCCACATTAGCCCTACAGGATTTTTAACAAGTGCTTTGTCTGCTGCCGAGGCTTTGATTGGCTTACTAAGCTTTGCTATAGCAACCGGACTATTTTTTGGAAGATTCAGTAAACCAACCGCTTTTTTAAAATTTTCACACCATGCCTTAATTTCTCCGTATGGAGAAAACAAAGGACTTATGATTCGGCTTGTTCCTTTTAAAAACACCAATTTTACAGATGCAACAGCAAAAATTACTTTAGGGATGAGCATTGAAGAAAACGGACAACAAACCAACAAATTCTACAGTCTGGAACTCGAATTAGACCGGATAAATGCACTTTCGTTAAGCTGGACACTAGTTCATCCTATAACCGAAAACAGCCCTTTATACAATTTTGCAGAAGAAGATTTCAAAAAAATACATGGCGAAATTTTAGTATTCATCACAACATTCGATAACATGTTCAGCAACACTGTTGCAGCCAGAACCTCCTACACCTTTAATGAAGTCATTTATGGTGCAAAGTTCAAACCAATGTATAATCGCAGTAAAGATGGCTCAAAAACAATCTTGCATTTAGACCAGTTAGATCATTTTGATACTATAATATTCGGGTAATCGATTGTTTTGATACTATAATCTTTTAATAATCGATCATTTTGGTCAAGTTTATGCCAATTTTCTCGGATTTTATTCTATTTTTGTTTGCCAATTTATAAAAAATGATGAACAATATTAAAACTGTTTTCAGCATTAAAGATCTCGAAAACTTATCTGGAATAAAAGCTCATACGATTAGAATTTGGGAAAAAAGATATAACATTCTTGAACCAATGCGAACTGATACTAATATCAGGCTTTATAATTTGCAAAATCTGCAGAAGCTTCTTAATATTACATTATTACATGAATACGGCTATAAAATTTCTAAAATAGCAACCTATCCCGAAGAAAAAATTCCGCAACTGGTGCGTGAAATCACTTCAAAGAAAAATTCGCAAAACTATGCCATTACTTCATTCAAAATGGCTATGATGAATTTTGATCAGGAATTATTCTTTAATACTTTTGACTGGCTTATTTCTGAAAAAAATTTTAAAGAAGTTTTCAGAGATAACTTTCTTCCTTTATTAAAAGAATTGGGGGTACTATGGCAATCTGAAACCATTACTCCGGCAAATGAACATTTTATGAGTCATTTGATCAAACAAAAGATTTTAATTTATACTGAAAGTCTTCAAATATTAAAGCCTATTAAAACAGATAAAATTTTTGTGCTTTCATTGCCTTTAAATGAAATTCATCAAATAGGCCTGCTTTATCTGCAATATGAAATTTTATCCCACGGCTACAAAACCATTTATTTAGGAGAAAGTATGCCTATTGAAAATTTGCAGGATCTTACACGCCATTTCGAGAACATCACTTTTGTTTCATTCATGACGGTTCAGCCAGACCGAAATGTCATCAATCAGTATGTTAAATCAATGGGACAAAAATTATTGCAAAAAAACAATGAAATATGGCTTATGGGTAATATGGTAGAGCATATTGATCAGACTAACCTGCCAGATAGAATTCACATTTTCAATTCTATGGATGAAACTATCGACCATATGTAAGTATTTTGTTTAAAGTTTTTATACATTTGTTAAACAAATGAGAAAAACGATTACAATAATAGGATCAGGCTTTTCTGCATTAGCCGCTGCATGTTATCTTGCCAAACAAGGAAACACAGTAACTATTTACGAAAAAAATCAAACTATAGGAGGCCGCGCTCGTCAATTTACAGAAGATGGTTTTACCTTTGATATGGGGCCAAGCTGGTACTGGATGCCCGACGTTTTTGAACGTTTCTTTCATGATTTCAACAGAAAACCTTCAGATTATTATGAGTTAATAAAACTAAATCCGGCCTATCGGGTTTATTTTGGCATTAATGATTTTATAAATATCTGTGATAATTTAGAAGATATAAAATCTACTTTCGAAACTATAGAAAAAGGAAGCGGAGAAGAACTTCAAAAATTCATTAATCAGGCAAAAAGCAATTATGATGTTGCAATTAAAGATCTGGTTTATCGCCCAGGTATTTCCCCTATTGAACTCATTACGGCAAAAACGGCATTAAAACTAAATCAGTTTTTTGGCAATGTAAGTCATGATATCCGATTAAAATTCAGGAACGAAAGACTTGTTCAAATTTTAGAATTTCCGGTTTTATTTTTGGGTGCTAAGCCTAGTAAAACTCCTTCGTTTTATAATTTCATGAATTATGCTGATTTCGGTTTAGGAACATGGCATCCAAAAACGGGTATGTTTGATGTTATTCGTGGAATCAAAAATTTAGCCACAGAACTTGGTGTTACCATTAAAACCAATTCTTCTGTTGAAAAAATTTTAGTCGAAAACAAAATTGCAACCGGAATTATTGTAAACGGACAAATCATAAAATCAGATATCATTTTAAGCAGTGCCGATTATCATCATTCTGAAACTTTACTGGAAAAAGAGCATCGACAATATTCTGAAAAATACTGGGAGAGCCGGGTTTTTGCCCCTTCTTCCCTACTTTTTTTTATCGGCTTCAACAAAAAAATTGAAAACATTTCGCATCACGCTTTATTTTTCGACACCGATTTTAATCAACACGCAAAAGACATTTATGACCATCCAAAATGGCCTGATGCTCCATTATTCTACGCCAATTTCCCGTCTAAGACAGATTTAACTGCCGCACCTGAAGGAATGGAAAGTGGCTTTTTCCTGGTACCACTTGCGCCCGGAATTGAGGATAATAACGAATTACGTGAAGAATACTTCGAAAAAATAATTACTCGTTTTGAAGAACTTACACAGCAAAAAATAAAAAACAACATTATCTTTAAAAAATCATTTTGCAAAAATGATTTTGTTACAGATTATAATGCGTACAAAGGTAATGCGTATGGAATGGCGAATACTTTATTACAAACCGCCTTTTTACGACCAAAACTAAAAAGCAAAAAAATTCGTAACTTATATTTCACAGGACAATTAACGGTTCCTGGTCCTGGTGTTCCGCCTGCTTTAATCTCGGGAAAACTAGTAGCTGAATTAATTCAAAAATCTTTTAGATCTTAAAAAATGAAATCACTATTTGATACCGTCTCTTTCAAATGCAGTAAACTGGTTACCCAAAAGTACAGTACTTCATTCTCATTGGCTGTCAAAATGCTGTCACCAAGCATTCGCGATGCTATTTATAGTATTTACGGTTTTGTAAGGTTTGCCGATGAAATTGTCGACTCATTTCATGAATATGACAGAGAGTATCTCATAGCCGATTTCGAAAAAGAATATTATAAATCGATGGAATCAGGCATTAGTTTAAATCCTATTTTAAATTCTTTTCAGCATACGGTCAAAAAATATAATATTACAGACAATCTGATTCAGGCATTTTTAAAAAGCATGAAACAGGATCTTATCAAATCAACTTATAGTACACAAGCTGAATATGCAGAGTATATTTATGGTTCTGCAGATGTTGTAGGATTAATGTGTCTCAAAGTTTTTGTTGCCGGAAAGGAGCATAAATACGAACAACTCAAACACGAAGCCATGCGTTTAGGATCTGCTTTTCAGAAAGTAAATTTCCTGAGAGATTTAAAAGATGATAATCTAATATTAAACCGAACTTATTTTCCGGGTATTAATCTCAATAATTTCACAGAAGATTCAAAAGCACAGATAATTGAGGAAATCGAAGAAGACTTTCGCATCGCCTATCAGGGAATTGTAAAATTGCCAATTGAAGCAAAATTTGGAGTTTACACTGCTTATGTTTATTACAAAAAATTGCTTCAAAAACTAAAAAACACGCCGTATCACGAAATTGGCAATTCCAGAATCCGGGTTTCAAATTATACAAAAGCGGGGCTTTTAGCTCAGTCTTTTGTTACTTATAAGCTTAAATTAGTATAGATTATGCCTCCAATTTGTCATTTCGACCGAAGGGAGAAATCACACGCGGGATTCGACAAAGATTGGCGACATTTTACACGGAGTTTCTTGTGTGATTTCTCCCTTCGGTCGAAATGACAAGATTGTGGAAAACAAAAAAATCTTTAGAGTTAATCTTTTATAACTTAAAGCTAAACTCAAACAAAATAAGGCCCTAATTTTAATTACAACATTTATAGAATGATTTCTTTTTTAATCTTTTTAAGCGTTTTTCTGTTCATGGAATGTGTTACCTGGCTTACACATAAATATGTCATGCATGGTTTTATGTGGTACTTTCATTCCGATCATCATCAGCCAAAATACGAGCATCCATTTGAGCGCAACGACATTTTCTTTGTCATTTTTGCCATTCCCAGTATCCTCTTATTTTATTTTGGTGTTGAAGGCGGCTTTAATTATTTATTTTTCATTGCATGCGGAGTCACATTGTATGGTGCCTGCTATTTTTTAATTCATGATGTTTTAATTCATCAGCGTTTTAAATGGTTTAAAAACACTAAAAACAAATACCTCATCGGGCTCAGAAAAGCACATAAAATACATCATAAACACCTCAGCAAAGAAAAAGGAGAATGTTTCGGAATGTTGTTCGTTCCATTTAAATATTATAAAATCTAGAACTATTTCAAAAAACTAAGCCACAGATTTACATAGATTAAAAAATCCTTTAATCAGTGGCACAAAGCAATATTCAACAGTGATAAAACAAAAAGTTACCTTTTTCTGGTTCAGACGCGATTTGCGATTAGAAGATAATACAGGATTGTTTCATGCTTTACAATCCCATTTTCCTGTAATTCCTCTATTTATTTTTGATGAAGACATTCTGGATAATCTTCCCAAAAATGATGCACGTGTTACTTTTATTTATGATACACTTGATAAAATAAATATCCTATTAAACGCTCTGGAATCTTCTGTTTTAATCAAAAAAGGAAAAACAAAAGAAGTCTGGAAATCACTTCTTGAAGAATTTGATATTCAAAACGTTTTTTTCAATAAAGACTACGAACCTTTTGCTATCAAACGTGATCATGAAATTTCGTCTTTACTAAAGGAGAATGACATTGAATCTTTCTCTTTTAAAGATCACGTCATCTTCGAAGAAAAAGAAATCACAAAAGCCGACGGCCTTCCATATACTGTTTACACTCCTTACAAAAACAAATGGCTCGAGAAATATCATGTTTCTGGCGCAGTTCCGGAATATGATTCGGCTCCATTTCAATCGAATTTTGCAAAAAATCAATTCCTGTTTCCTGATCTGTCAGAAATTGGTTTTGAAAAAAGCGTTATCAAAGTACAACCTCATGACTTAACACAAATTGCAAATTATAAAGAAACACGAGATTTTCCGGCTTTAGACAGCACATCTTATCTTTCTCCTCATTTGCGTTTTGGAACCGTAAGTATTCGCAAATTGGTTAACTGGGCAAATCGTAAGAATCAGACCTTTTTGAGCGAATTAATCTGGAGAGAATTCTTTATTCAGATTCTGTTTAATTTCCCAGATTGTGTCAATCATAATTTCAAATCGGCATATGACGGAATTCAATGGCGTAATAACGAAGAAGATTTTAAACGCTGGTGTACCGGAACAACCGGATATCCAATGGTCGATGCCGGAATGCGCCAATTGAATGAAACGGGATATATGCACAATCGTGTTCGCATGATTGTAGCAAGTTTTTTATGCAAACATTTATTAATCAATTGGCAATGGGGCGAGGCTTATTTTGCCGAAAAATTACTGGATTTTGAACTTGCTTCAAACGTTGGAAACTGGCAATGGGCAGCAGGAACTGGCTGCGACGCTGCTCCTTATTTCAGGGTTTTTAATCCGGAAATCCAGCAAAAGAAATTTGACGAAAAAGGTGAATACATCCGCAAATGGATTCCTGAATTTGATTTAGGGTACAATGACCCCATGGTTGATCATGCTTTCGCGAGAGATCGCGCGATTGCGACATACAAGGCGGGAATAATTAAATAAAATTCCAAACTCTCAAATTCCAAATTCAAATTACACACAATCTTGTCATCACGAGGAACGAGAGATTATATATTTGCTATTTAAAAATTGGAATTTGGAATTTTTATATTGGAATTTTCCCCATCTAGTATTTCAAATAATGATCAACGACAATCTTCGCTTTCAAATCAAACATTAAATTATACAGACCAAAGAAAGTACGGTTCATGTAAATAAAGTGTTTAGAACCGCGGTTTCCGTTCATTTTTTTTAGGTTGGTGTCTTCAGAAAAACGTTTTCCTAATTCGGCTATTGCATTGAAGAACTTTTCATCGGCAAAATCGAAAGTATCGTTTTGGAAAGGTTTTGTAAACAGATACAACAAATCATGAAACATTTCGGTAAAATATTCCATCTCAGCTGGTGTATCGTCCTGGCGAAGTATTTCTAATTCAAAAAGCTTTTGATTAAAAAGCTTCTGGTCTGTAATTACATTTTTATTGATTAGTTCAAAATAGGGTGTATAAAAATCTTCGGGAATTTGTTTCATACAGCCAAAGTCCAACGCAATTAATTGATTTTGATCGTCAACTAAAAAATTTCCAGGATGCGGATCTGCATGCACTTTTCGTAAAACGTGAATTTGGTACATATAAAAATCCCAAAGTGCCTGCCCTATTTTATCGCCTACTTCCTGATCGGTATTTTTTGCTGTAAACTCTGAAAGATGAATTCCAGTCATCCAGTCCATCGTAATAATTTTCTCCGATGAAAACTCCGGATAATAATTCGGAAAAATAATGTTTTCGATTTTACTGCAGGCCTCAACAACTTCCTGGCTTTGCTTTAATTCCAGTAAATAATTGGTTTCTTCTATTAGCTTATCTTCAACTTCTTTAAAATATTTATCAGAATCTTTCCCTTGCAGATTAAACATTCTTATTGCAATTGGTTTTACCAAAGCCAAATCTGACGAAATACTATTAGCAACTCCGGGATACTGAATTTTAACGGCTAGTTTCTTGTCCTTTTTCTTTGCCAAATGCACCTGACCAATACTTGCTGCATTTACTGAGTTTGCATTGAATTCGTCGAAAATCTCATAAGGAGTTTTACCAAAATTGCTCTTGAAAGTTTTTAGAACTAATGGAGCCGAAAGCGGCGGAACTGAAAATTGCGACAACGAAAATTTTTCTACATAAGCCTGTGGCAGAAAATTCTTGTCCATACTTAGCATTTGTGCTACCTTAAGAGCACTTCCTTTCAGGCTTTTTAGTCCGTCATAAATATCCTCTGCATTGTTCTCGTTTAATTTATCTCTTGTCAAATCCGGATTGACAATTTTTTCGGCATAATGTTTAACGTAGTTAACTCCAATTTTTGCTCCGGTCTGAACCAATTTACCGGCTCTTTCTATTTTTGAAGTTGGTATATAATCGATCGTTTTCATTGTTTAGCGTATATTTTTTCTTTAAACAGAAATTTTCCAAAATCTATTAAATGATTCATTGGTGCCACATTCATTAATTCAAATGAAGCATTAACCGATTTTTCGATAAAAATATCTGTTTTCTCAAAAGCGGCAGATTCATCGTCCATCCAGAATTTTATCGTCATCATCAATTGGAGCCAGGCACTTTCCTGAATGGCTTTTTCCTGGAATTTTTGAAATTTTTCCTGCTCAAGTCTGTAATCGTCTGTCAGGATTTCAGAAACATATTCTTTAAATACCTCACGAAGCGAAGTCAATTGCACTAAATTTTTAAGTGGATTTCTGTCCAGTTTTAAAGATTGTAAAACATAACTCCTATTTGCTGTCAGAATTTCGAAGAAAGTAAAATAAAAACTCAACATTTTATTCTTCATATCATATTGTTGATATTCTTCATTTTTATGCAAAAGATCAACTGTATTAACAAAAAACAATCTGAATATTTCCTTTTCTAAACCTTCCAGTGTTCCAAAAAAAGTATAGAATTCGGTTTCTTCAAAATCATTTTCTTTGGCAAAATGATATACTGATTTTGGTTTTTGGCCTTTTTCTAAAACGTCATTCATATATTTAGAAACAATATCATCTCTGGTTATAGTCTTTTTTTTAGTTGCCATTTTTATTAAATTTAGAATTTGCCCTAAAGGTAAGCAATGTTTAAGTACCTTTACTTGTCCCTAAACAAGATCGGCTGTTAAATATATTATAAACTATTATGACTCAAAATGTTCTTCTAACGGGCGGAAATGGATTCATTGGAAAACATCTGGCAAATGTTCTAATTGAAGCTGGGTATTCTGTGTCTGTTTTAAGTCGATCGGCTCAGGAAAACACAGCAACCATTACGTACTACAAATGGGATTTAAAAAAGGATTTAATAGATGAAAATGCGGTTTTAAAAGCCGATTATATTATTCACCTTGCCGGTGAAGGAATCGTTGAAAAAAGGTGGACAAAAAAAAGGAAAAGAGCCATCTTGGAAAGTCGCACTAAACCAATCGATTTAATATTTTCTGTTTTAGAAAAACACAATAAAAAGCTCCATGCTTTTATCTCTGCATCGGCTGTTGGTATTTATGGTGCAATTACAAGCCATAAAATATGTACCGAAGAGACTCCGCCTGTAAACGACTTTTTAGGAAGAACCTGTCAACAATGGGAAAATGAAGTTGAGAAAATAGGAAATCTCGGTATTCGGACTGTCAAAATCAGAACCGGAATTGTTTTGGGCAAAGATGAAGGTTTTATGAAAAAAGTAGCTCCCAACTTTAAAGCAGGATTTGGCGCTGTTTTAGGAACAGGAAAACAATATCTGCCCTGGATTCATATCGAGGATTTATGTCAGATCTATTGCAAAGCTGTTTCAGACGACCAAATGCATGGACCCTATAATGCAGCTGTGACTGACAATATAACAAATGCTAAATTTTCAAAAACACTAGCGCATTTATTTGGTTATACCATATGGATGCCGAAAGTACCGGTGTTTTTATTAAAAATCATTTTGGGAGAAATGAGCGTTGCAGTCTTAAAAGGACAAAGGGTTTCTTCTGAAAAAATTCAAAAACAAGGCTTCGAATTTCAATTTACAGATTTGGAACGTACCCTTGTAAGTTGTCTGAATTAAACATAAAACAACAAATTCTCCAGATTCTAAAAGAGTTTACATTGTTGCTATCCAGTTTTTAAATCTCCAAAAAAATCTTTAGAATTTGTAGTTTATGTTTTTGGTAGTTTATCTCATTATTCCGGTCAAATCAGTCTGCACTGTTTTTGAAATTTTATTGGCTACAACATAGGGAATTTCAATGTTAAAATCAGATACCGAAAGTGGAAAAGTAGATACAATCTGAATTCCTTCCGGCACTTTTTTTATTAGTGCTTTTACTTGGATTATCTTTGATTTTCCATGAAGATATAGTTTTCCCTTTATATCGAATTCTTTTTCAGTTTCATCGATATTTTTCAAATCAAATTTTTCGATTTTACCTTTAAAAACCGCTTTTGGATAACGATGACTTTCAATATAATTATCATTAAAATGCTCTTGCATCAGATCCATTTTAAATCGAAAATCTTTGATGATAACAGTACAGATCAGCGTACTTGTTGAAGGTTCAAGAACCAATGTTCCCAGCTTATTTACCGCTTTTACTTCTTCAAAAAAAGGTACTGAGGCCTCAAAATTTACAACCGCAGAATTGGTTCTAAATTTATTTTGAGCAAGTATTGAAAATGTGGTAAAAAGTAAAATTAATAAAGTAGTTCTTTTCATAATCGTTAACAATTAAACAATTATGTCATTCGATTTTTTTTTATTTTAAGAAGAGAAAATCAGAACTTAAGATAATGGCTTAAAAATAGAATGGCAGTACTCCGTGAAATATTCTATAACCAAATAATTATATACTTAAAGTTACGTAATTTCTCTGTACAAAGTTTCTGAACTTATCCTAAATATTTGTGAATATTTCAACTCAATAAAAATGGATCAGGTTTAAATAATCTTCTTAATCAAAGCATAAGTCACATTAATTAAAAACAAAATCTGAGCCCCAATTATCAAAACAATAGAAAACCCCATTCCATACCCTATTTTTTCGTTGAAATTTATATTATTTAAAAATGAAGTCATGTCACCTGGCTCACTTTCCCGTATTAATTTAGACAAACCAAAAATCACAAACAAACCAATTATACTTACTGAGACATGAAAAATGGTCATCCAGCTGAACAAAGTAAATTTCATTTTCGAAAGCCCAAAATACAACAAGGCAAATAATCCATAAATAAGAGACAAAAGTATAGCCAGATGTTTATACGAAATAATAATATAAGTATCATGAATATTGATGTCAATATCTTCACTTCCTTTATAAAATCCAAAGCTTAAAACAATTATTATTACTGCCAAAAACAAAATATAAGGCTTGTTTTTTATGTATTTCATTCTAATAAAATTAATTCCTAACCTTCTACTTCGGTACAGATCTCAACTAAAAAGCCATCCAGATCCCGAACATACGCTACAATTTGTCCCCATGGTTTTTTAGTAGGTTCAGTTACTAAAATGGCTCCAAAAGAAGTTGCTTTTTGAACCAGTTCTTCAACTTGGTCTGTGATAAAACCTAATTCTATGGCAAAAGGTTTATTATCCGGATTACTTTCCAGAAAACCTTCTTTTAAATTTTGAGCTGCCAGTTTTTTTGAAGCAAAAGAAATTGTTGTTTCTCCAGTGTTCAATTCAGCATAATCATTATCAGGCGTTATAAATTTTCTTGAAAAACCAAATACATTTTCATAAAATGAGATTGCCTTTTCTACCTCTTCAACATATAATATTGTATATCCAAATTTTACCATTTTATATCAGTTTAGTTATTCTAGCTAATTTCTAAAAGAACATTATATTTATCTAAACTCGCTAAATCTTCGATTGAGCTTATATTGGCTATTTTTTCATGTTCCTCTATCTCTTTCTTAATTTCAATATGTTTTATTGCTTTTCTAAATCTACGAACTTCCTCGAGATTAGATAGAATAAGCCCTGGAACCTGAACACTTTTTCCTTCTTTATCTTTTGCTACCATTGTAAAATAAGATGAATTACAATGCTTAATTGCTCCGGTTTGAATGTTCTCTGCTTCAACACGAATTCCAACCACCATTGAACTACGCCCTACATAATTTACAGAAGCTTTCATCGTTACCAGTTCTCCAACTTCAATTGGTTTTAAAAAATTTACTGTATCAACAGAAGCGGTTACACAATAGTGCCCGGAAAATTTTGATGCCGATGCAAATGCTATCTGATCCAGTAATTGCAAAATATATCCTCCGTGAATTTTACCGCTAAAGTTAGTATGCGATGGCAGCATCAATTCTGAAATACTAATTTTTGATGAAGAAACGGGTTTAAAATCTGTAGCCATGGTTGTTGTTGGTATTTTTTGATTAATTGTCTTTTAATTTAATAATTCATTTTCATCAGAATTTAAAGCTCTGACAATAATATTTTCAGGAAGTGCTTTTTTTGCTTTTGCTCCCATTTTTTTTAGTCGCTCTACACTTGAGATTAAATTACCTTTTCCGTCAACCAGTTTATTCATCGCTGCTTCGTACTCAGTTTTGGTATCTTTTATTTTATTTCCAATCTTAACCAAATCTGTCACAAAACCTTCAAATTTATCATATAATGCACCGGCTTGTCTGGCAATTTCAAATGCATTTTCCTGTTGTTTCTGGTTTGTCCACATACTATCAATCGTTCTTAAAGTAGCCAGCAAAGTACTTGGTGTAACAATCACAATGTTTTTATCGAATGCTTTGGTGTATAAAGCCGGATCCTCATTTAAAGCAATTGCAAAAGCGGGCTCCATTGGAATAAATAGTAACACAAAATCGGGACTTTCTATTTGATACAAGTCGTGGTAATTTTTATTTCCGAGTTGTTCTACGTGCCTTTTTATCGAATTTACATGCTCACGAAGTAAATCTGTTTTAAGAATCTCAGATTCTTCATTGATCCATTTCTCATAAGCTACCAAAGAAACTTTTGAGTCTACAATCATTTTTTTACCATCAGGCAAATTGATTACAACATCTGGCAAAACACGATTTCCTTCGCTGTTTACAAAACTTTGCTGTACATCATATTCACGGCCTTTCTCTAAACCAGATTTTTCGAGAACGCGTTCTAATACAAGTTCGCCCCAATTTCCCTGCATTTTGCTATCCCCTTTCAGCGCTTTGGTTAAGTTTAAGGTTTCTTTGCTCATTTGGGCATTCATCTCGCTCAAACCTATAATCTGCTGACGAAGTGCTGCATGATAATCGATACTTTCCTTATGTGTCTGTTCTACTTTTTGTTCAAATCCCTGAATTTTATCCTGCAGCGGCAACAAGATATTTTTCATATTCTCACTATTCTGTTCGGTAAATTTAGCCGACTTTTCTTCCAGAATTTTATTTGCCAGATTTTCAAATTCTTTGGTGAATTTCTCCTGGAGCTCAGTTATTTCGCTTTTTTGTTCTTTATGACGCTCCCATAAATTCTCAAAATCGACTTCTTTTTTAGAAAGCTGAATAGCCAGACTATCTTTTTCTGTTCTGATATTTTCTTTCTCAGTATTAATTAGCTGAAGTTGTTTGCTAAAATTGTTTCTGTCATTTTCAGCTTGTTCTTTCTGTATCTGCAATTGATTTGCGTTTGCATTCAGTCTTTCTTCCAAACTTACTTTCTCTGACTGAAATTTAGCGGAAAAGAGCATTTTTCCTAAATAAATCCCAAGGAAAAGAGCCATTACAAATGCAACTAAAAGCGGAATAAAGTCCAACATAACTACGTTTTTTTTAAGTAAAAGTACGCAATAATACGTAGTACCTAATCTTAAATTAAAAATTTCACAAATAAGTCCTGATTCTAAACCAACTAAACATTAAAAAAAAATCAAATAAAAAAAAAACTTTACGCAACCATTTAAAAAGAACACCATCTACTTAGTATAAACTATTAAAATATTATCAATGAAAAAATTAATGTTGAGCTTGTTTATAGCTTTTGGATTCAGCGCTTGTTCTCTTAATAATGATGAGATCAATACTGATTGTGGCGCAAATGAAGATGTAGCTTTTACAGGGTTTCCACTTTTATGTAATTACAGTATAAAAACTTTACCTCCTAATCCGGCCGCTATTGTTCTGGGTTCACAAGAAAAATTAGATCAATACTTTACCAAACACGAAAACACCTGTACGGTTCCAAGCGATCCTACTATTGATTTTACAAAAAATCTATTGGTGGGAATCTTTTCAGGAATGAAACCTACAAATGGCTATAGCATAAAAATGACTTCAATTGTTGAAAACAAATGTCAAATGATAATTAATTTTTATGAGAGCAGCCCACAAGCCGGCGAAGTAATTTTACAAACTCCAACTTATCCTTCAGATTTTATATTAATACCAAAAACAAACAAACCTATCGTTTTTAATAAAGTTAATGAAAACCCGGATAATATTGTAATTGGAACATATGCTGCAAATTGTACTGGTGCAGATTGTCAAAAATTCTTTCAATTAAACAATTTCAACGTACTGAAATTTCAAAATGTTGTAGCTGGAAAATATGAATTTGAGCAATATAAATATACACGTCTAATTAAGACCGGGGAATTCTCTTCTTTACTAAAAGGTGTTCCTGGAGAGATTTTAAGCCTAAAAGGACAGACCAAAACATATGGTGCTCCAGATTCTGCAGATCAGGGTGGAATTTACTTTCAATTGCGTCAAGGAAACCTTGTTACCAAAGTTTACATTGACAATGCTGATACTGCTGACCAAACTGAAGAAATAAAACTTTTCAAGAAAGCTATTAAAGATAAAATCGAAAGTTTAAAATAATCCTATTATGAAAAAACACTTTTTATTCTTCATTTTCTTTGGACTTTTCTCTACCGGATATTCTCTGGAGCCTGTAAAATTCAATTCAGCATCGATTGTAAATACATGGATTTGGGAAAAATCTACCGGCGGATTAAGCAATCCTTACACAGCAACTCCTAAAACAATTGGTTTTACAAAAAAGATTGTCTTTACTCCGGATGGAAAAGTAATTACATATAAAAACGATGTAGAAATTAGAGTCAGTACATATCAAATCGAAAAAGGAATAGGCTTTTCTGATAAGGCAGAACATGACCTGATTACCTTTGAAGGCAAAACATACATCATAGAAAAACTTGATAATCAGAATCTAACAATTGCTACTAACAACCAGGAAGCGAGCCGTAGTATATTTAAAAGATAGTTTTTTAAGTTTATAAAAACTATTTTTGCAAAACCAAACATTACCACTTTTTGAAAGACGATTTAGAAAAATACATTAGGCAATGCATGCAAAATAACCGGGAAGGGCAACTGAAAATTTATCAGTTGTTCTCTCCTGTTTTGTATGGTATCTGCCTGAAGTATATGAAAAATGAAGATGATGCAAAAGATGTTTTCCAGGAAGCATTTGTAATCGTTTTTCAGAAAATAAGCCAATACAAATTTGAAGGAAGCTTTGAAGGCTGGCTAAAACGTATTTTTATCAACAAGCTGATAGAAACTCTAAATAAAAAGAAAAAAGAAAGTTTTTTTCTGGATGTCTTTGATCCTGACAGTGATTTTATTGAAGAAGAAGAATTAGATACGATTCCGATAGAACAAGAAAAATTATTAGAATATATCAGGGATTTGCCTGATCAGTACCGAACGGTCTTTAACTTGTATGTTTTTGAAAAAATGAAACACAAAGAGATAGCCGAGTTACTGAATATTTCGGAAGGAACATCAAAATCAAATTTAAATAGAGCGAAAGGCATTTTGCAGAAAAGAATTTTGAGCATAAAAAATTTTAAAATAGCATGAAAAAAGAAAAGATAGAAGATATTTTTTCATCAATGGAAAACTTCTCAAGTATTCCACCACCAGAATTGTGGGTCAATATTGAAGAAAAATTAGATAAACCTAAAAAGAAGAAAAGAGCAATTCTTTGGTGGTCAGCTGCGGCATGCCTTTTACTAGGCTTACTGCTTCCTTCTGTATTATATTTTACATCAAACTCAGGAATTAAAACTGTAAATGGTAATGTTATCAATAGCAATAGTGTTGTTTTGGACGAAAACCAAAATAAATCGAAAGATAAAAGCTCAATATCTGTAGATGAAAATAAAAATGATAACAATCAAAAATCGAATACAACAGAAAAACAAGTTGTAGAAAATCCTGAAAAACAAACCAACGAAAATGCAATAATTAACACCGATTCTAAAGTCAATGCTAATTCTGCTGTTTTAAATACAAAATCTGCAGTTGTTAGTACAGAAGATAATAGTTCATCTACACAAAAAGCTTCTGTTTCAGAAAAAGAAAATCAGTTCAATTCATTTTCAAAACATCAAAACTTAAACACACCAAAAAACAATAAAACACAAAGTGTAGCAGAAAAAGGGTATTATCCTAAACAGCAAAATTCTTTTAACGCAGCTTCAAAAATTTATTTTCCTGATCCTGAAAAGAAAAATGCTGACAAAGTTTTGGCTGAAAAAACATTTAAGGCTGGTAAAACAAACCACTTTAATGCTGCTTCAAATGCTTTACCAACAAATTCAGTTTTCGAAAAATACAATTCATCAAACACGGTTGCTTCAAATTCGTTTAAAAACAATAACAGCCAGGCTGTTGTAAGTGGCAGTAAAAGAGAATTTAGCACTGAAATAAAATCTGAAAAAACAGTTACAGAAAAAGCAATTGCAGATCATAATCTAAAAAACAATTCAAAATTCAGCAATGTTTTAAGCAAGCAGGATTCTGTTCAGCTTATTGAACTTCAAAATTTAGAAAAAGGAATTCTCGCTCAGGCTCCAGAAAACAAAAAAGATAAAAAAGACAAGAAAGAGGAGTCTTTAGACAAAACAGACAAATGGGCTGTTCAGGTTTTTGCAGGTGTTG
The DNA here is from genome assembly GCF_025947185.1 of Flavobacterium sp. N2038. Taxonomy (NCBI): domain Bacteria; kingdom Pseudomonadati; phylum Bacteroidota; class Flavobacteriia; order Flavobacteriales; family Flavobacteriaceae; genus Flavobacterium; species Flavobacterium sp. N2038. The sequence continues at coordinate 1,576,118 of NZ_CP110001.1, read as the reverse complement.
CCAGTTCAGAAAACTACAAAAACGACAGAACTTTGGGTAATGTCAACGATTCTAAGCAAAGCAATACTTACGGGGTTAAAACAAAATATAAAGTTGCAAAAAAATGGGCTGTTGGTTCTGGTTTCAAAATCAATGAACTGGGACAAAGCGTAGCAAATGTTGCTTATATGAATGTAAAAAGTAATGCTTTCTTTGGTACTGGCGATTATTTGGTTCAGAATTCTACTGTTCCACAAATTGCAACAAACGAAGATTATGTATTAGTCTCTAATAACACTAAAAATGCACTGAAAAGTGATAACATTCAAAGTGGAAATTTAGATCAGAGTTTGAGATATATCGAAATGCCGCTGGAAGTTTCGTATGCTGTTTTTTCAAAAAACAAAGCAAATATTACTTTAAACACAGGAGGATTTGTTGGTAAATTAATTTCTAATAATGTCGCATTAGATGGCTATTCTATAGGGAAAAATGTAAATGCAAATGATTTTGTTTACGGTTCAACCTTAAGCAGTACGGTACAATACCGTGTGTATAAAAAAACAAATGTTTTTGTTGAACCGGCAGTTAATTATTATGTAAATCCTTTAAACAGCCAATCTTTTAACCAATTTCAATGGGGATTGAACTTTGGCCTAAATGTTTCTTTCTAATTCGCAGCTATTTTATATAATTTTACAGAAATATAAAATGTAAATGATACCTGAAAATAGCTGGGCAGACGAAACTTCTTTACCAAAAAATTTAAGCACTGCAAAAAAATTAATTTATGATGTTTGCGGATTTGAATGTTCTGAACCTCAGCCAGAAATTGAAAGCAAAGAATATGATGCTTTTGATTTTAAAATTGATGACAGAGCAATAAAATTCAGATCGGCTAAAATTACGCCAACCAAAACGGGTCAGTTTGTAACCTTATGGAAAAGAAATGCAAAGGGGACAATTGAACCCTTTGATTATACTGATTCAATAGATTTTGTTATTGTAAGTGTAAGGAAAGATGATTTGTTTGGACAATTTGTATTCCCCAAAGAAATTCTTCTTAAAAAAGGAATTTTTACCACCGAAAATAAGGAAGGAATAAGAGCTACACGAGTTTATCCACCCTGGGATAACGCAAACAGCAAACAGGCTCAAAAAACACAAAAATGGCAACTGGATTATTTTTACGCTATAACTCCAGAAACAGAAATAGAAAAGTTTACAAAACTTTTTATAAAATAAAGAAGGCGATTCAGTTTGAATCGCCTTCTTTATTTTACTCTTTTTAAAATCTATTTTTTAACAATCTTATTGCTGTAAATCACTTTATTGTTTTCACTTAAAGTGTAAAAATAAATTCCGTTTCTAAGATTACTTAATTGAATAATTGCAGCATTCTTTTCCTGAGTTCCTTTTATTTGAATAGGTTTAATTACACTTCTTCCTGTAATATCATAAAGGTTTAAAGTCAGATTTTTATCGTCTTTTGTTTTTACTTCGATATTAACCACATCAGAAGACGGATTAGGATAAGCATTTACCAGATAACCTTTGTTCGTTTCAAAATCTACTGTTGACAAAACATCTTTTTTCAATTCAAAACGAGCAATTACAGGTCCGTGATCTGAAGTTGTAGTGGTATAATCGGTAATATCTGCACGAGGATCATAAACTGCGATAGATTTATCAATATACTGATCTGTCAATTCATTAGATATCACAATATGATCCAAAAACCCTCCTGAACTTAAGAAACTATAAGCACCTGCTTTACTGATTTCTAATGTTAACGGATTGTAGTTGACGTTATCATTAACGAAACTTTCATACGAAGAAACCTGACCGGCAATAACTGACGCCTTTACATCATCATTAAAATCTCCTAAAATAATCAGATTAGAATTTGGATAGTGTGCATCTAAACTGTCTTTTAAAACCTGTGCATCGTACTTACGCATATTATATTTTGAAATATCTGATCCGCTGTTTGCACGGGCATGAAGATCTACAAGATTAATTTCTTTTTTAACTCCTCCAATATTTGTTTCAATAGTTACCATATAAGGCAAACGTCCTGAAGAGAAAAAACTGGCACTCGGATTTTCTGCCGGAGGATTTGTTACTGCTACAGGATAATTGGTTAACGATTTTTTTCCGTCGCGAAGATCTTTATAAAATTCTTCAAACATAACACGCGTCTTTTTTACAGTAGTTGTCTGAGTGTTATAAAGCACCACTAGTTTTTGAGGCGGAAAATAAGGATCTGCGGCCTGAAACGAATATGACCAGGAAGTTGAAGTCGTTTTATCAAATGTTTTTCCGTTGATGTTTATTTTACTAATCAAAATATCAATCGACGGATCATCTGAAACCTCCTGAACCACATAAACATCGGCATTTAGCTTATTCATTACTTTTGCAACATTTTCAATTTGCAAAGCATCATTTGTTGGACCAAATTCTTTGTTGGATTTATCTTTTACATCTGAACCAAAAAACTCCAGATTATACGTAACAACATCAAAAGTATCTGCTTTTAATATTGAAGATCCCGTAAATGAGCCAATTTGTTTATTCAATGATGTTCCTGTAATGGTTAACACACCCGAAATTGTTGGTTCTTTTGTTGTTGGTACAAATCTTGCGTAAACTGTTTTTCCTGCCAGTGCATCTGCAGAAGAAACAATAATACTTGAGGCAAATGAAATATTATCTGATGATAATTGGTACGAAGCCGGAGCTTCAATTGTTATATCACCATAGCCTGCTGCTTTAAAAACAAAAGACTGACTAACAGAAACCGAATTTGGACTCACATCTGCAAAATCTAAAATCGGATTCGAATCAACATATTGTGACACATTTGTAACTGCAAAATCATCCAAAGACCATTCTGCTGCCTTACCACTTCCGCCCGCAGTTGTTTCGTAAACCCAAGCTAAATAAGTATGGTCTGTTTTATAAGCTGTTAAATTAATATACTGAGATTTTACATAAGTCCCTGTAGCATCAGGAAACTTACCATCCAATGGTATCCAAGTTGCTGTATTTGGATCACTTACTCCATCATAATTAGTTGAAACCATTAATTTTAAAGAAGGTCCATAGTAATATTTACGAGAGTAAAAAGATAATAATGGAATTTGACTAAAACTATCCAAACGTAACCTTGGAGAAATTAACCAATCTTTACTCGCTCCGCTATCTGAAAATCCGTTCATTAACACCGCTCCTATTCCAGAATTAACATTTCGTGACTGAGTAGTGTGTGACCATTTATTTATAGGTCCCGCTTCATTGTATTGCAACCATTTGCTATTTACAAAAATATTTACATCATCAAAATTCTGCACAAAAGGATTTACTCCCAGAGCTGTTAAACTAACTGTTTTTGTTGTACCTCCTACCGTTTCATGAGTTATTGAATCTGTAAAATTTCCCGCTGCATTTGGCGTAAATTTCACATAAACTGTAGGCGTAGCATTTAAAGCAAAATCAGCTGCAGCAAATGTTAAAGAGGATGCAAACATATTGTTATCTTTGGATATTGTGAAGTTTGCAGGAGAAGAAACCACTACATCATTAGTAAGATTAGTAGCTGCAATCTGGTAACTAAAAATTTCTGAATCGTAGCCCACTTCAGAAAACCCTAAATCTAATGATGCTACTGTTGGAGCTAATGAAGGAATTAAGACAGGAGCCGTAGAAGCATCCAGTTTATTTACTGTCGATATATTTCCAATAATATCTTCAGAAACATAAAAAACAGAATATGGAGTATTGATGCTTAATCCTGCAAAAGTTTTTACATATTCCTTATTAAAATCGGTAACATCAAAAATTCCTGATTGCAAAGCCGCAGTTCCACTTGCATCCTGACCTGCTTTTATCTGAGCGATGGTTGGTGCTGCACTTCCTGAAGGCAACAGTACATAATATGTTTTCCCAATTTCATTTATTTTATGAATATAGTCGAAACTCTCTGTTAAGACATTTCCTGTTTTTGGATAACCTGTAGCATTAACCGGAGCTTTATCATCACTTTTAATATCAATATTATCAATTGCAAAAGACTGACGCCCGCCAGCAGAACCTGAAATTAATTTTGCAATCCATCTTATTTGAATTATGGGTTGATAATTACATTCAGCCGGCAATATAACAGCGAATCTTGTTGCAACCGGATCCGGAAGATTGGCCGCAGTTCTGGCAACTGTACTATTGTTTGAATAAGCTGTACCAGGTAATGTAGTAAAAGCTCCTGTAATTCCAATACGATATTGCAAAGACATTTCCTGAAGGCGATTTACCGTCGTTCCATCATATTGATTTCGGAAAACCATAGCATCATATTCTACTTTTATGTCTTTACTGCTAGAAGTTGAAAATGCAAGACCAAGTGCCAGATCGACACTGGTTGTATTTAAAAACCCAATCATACCATTATAATTGTGTATGTTACCGCTAGTTTGTGTCGCATTACTACTACCAATAATAATTCTGTCTCCTGATAATCCGGTATTGTATACACCAGTATTTCCGCTGGTATTTGCAACCCAGCCCTGAAAACCGTTCGGATAAGTTGTAGAATTTGCCGCCCATCCTGCAAAATTTTGACTAAAGGGTAAATCTTGTACTGCTGGCATTGTTTGCGCACTCAGATTTAGTGCGAAACAAAATAAAAAAACTAAAAAAGTCATTAAATGACGGAAAGAGTAATTGTTTTTCATACGTTTTCGAATAGAGTTTTAGAGTTCAAATTTATCTTGTTTAAAGTTAAGAGAATATTGTAAAAACTTAAATTAATTGTAAGTTATTTCAGAAAATTAACTATTAGATGTTAAATTTTAATTCTCTTATTTTTCTTATTTAACTACTGTAATACGCACTCTTATAAGTTCTAACAATTTAAACATCAAACGATTAATTTATTCAAAAAACAAAAAAACCGTCTGAACTTCAGACGGTTTTTACCAATAATTTATATAGAATTTTATACTGCTGTATATCCGCCATCGGCAATAATATAACTTCCGGTAGTAAATGAAGATTTTTCAGAACTCAAAAAAGTAACCAGTTCGGCAACCTCTTCTGCAGTACCTAAACGATTCATTGGTGCTTTTGCTGCAACAGCATCCATTACGTTTTGTGCCAGATTGTCTTTTAACAAAGCTGTTTCTATGTAACCAGGACCAACAGCATTACAGCGAATATTTTTTAAAGCATATTCTGCCGCAATATTTTTAGTTAATCCTACCACTCCATGTTTAGAAGCAGTATAGGCAGGACTATTTGGAGCAGCAACCTGTCCATGAATTGAAGCAATATTTACAATACTTCCTCCCCCATTTTTCTCCATTTGTTCCAGCTGATAACGGCAGGCATAAAAAACACCACTTAAATTAAGTGCAATTACACGATCCCATGCTTCAGGATCATATTCTCCGGTTGGTTTTGCCTGGCCGCCAATTCCCGCATTATTACATGCAATGTCCAATCGACCATATTTTGAAACTGCAACCTCAACCATGTGTTTATTATCATTTGCTACAGAAGAATCTCCTTTTACAAAAAAGGCTTCTCCACCGCTATCCTTTATACTTTTTACGGTTTCTTCTCCGTGTTCAACATTAATATCTGAGATTACTACTTTTGCTCCTTCTCGAGCGTAAGCTTTTGCCACGGCGCGTCCAATTCCTGAACCTCCGCCAGATACAAAAGCTACTTTGTTTTCTAAAAGTGCCATATTCTTAATATTTAAATTTGAAACTACAATTTATGAAGATATTAGTCGTTGGGCACCCTCAAAACCTCAGTTTATAATAACATTAACCCGTTTTGCCAAGCAAATGTTATTTGATGTTAAATAGTCTCCAGATACCATAAAAAAACCGTATAACCATTATTCATCTTCGTCTAATTTCATATTTCCTCTGTCTTCATGATTGTCAGGATGTGAGTTTGGATATCGATTTGGAGTAATATCCGAATTTCTATCTTTATTTTCAACCGTTTTTTTTGCTTCCTCTTCTGTTTCAACTCCCCGATTTGCGTTTGCATTATCTGGACTTACCTCATCTGCAACTGCATTAATTTCTTCATTTTCGTTTCGCGCTCTTTCTACAATCTCTTTATTCCCTTTAACATCTGTCACTACTTCTTTTTTCAAATTTACAGCATCAGATTCACCATCATGCGATATGTTTTTTCCTTTCGATTCACCTATATTTTTTTGTGCACCGTTTATCTTTTTTGAACCTAAATTATTCGTTTCCATAATTAATATTATTTTGTGTTCTCATTATAATATTACGAATTCTGATTTTGAAAAAATTATGGTTTCACATTGTCTTTGTTTTATAATTACCACTTTTCAAAATTTAGTACCTTTAATCAAAACAACTTAATATTGTGTTATTATGAATTTCTTCAAAATAAAAACCAGCTGGTCGAATGCCGAATTTATTCTAATCAAATTATGTATGGCATCTGCTTATATTTTAGTGGGAAGTTATTTTCATGACTTTTTCAAGAACTATTATCCTGAACTACTTGTCATTTTTACAATAACAGTAATTTGGTTTATCTATTTATGGATAAAAAAAATCAAAGCTTAAACTTTCTCTTCTAGTTTTACTAAAGAAACTATCTTTGCAAAAAATTAAACATGCATCGACACTTTATTCTTTTTAAACCATACGGCTATCTGAGCCAATTTATTTATGAATTAAAAAGAAAGAAAAAACTTTTGGGCGAATTGCATGATTTCCCTGAAGGTACAATGGCCATTGGTAGATTGGATGAAGATTCTGAAGGTTTGCTTTTACTAACAACTGACGGAAAAGTAAGCGAACAAATAAGGAGCAAAAAAGTTGACAAAGAATACTACGTTCAGGTTGACGGTATTATTACTCCTGAAGCTATTATACAATTACAAAAAGGTGTAGAAATAGGTTTTGAAGGCGGTAAATACAAAACAAAACCCTGCTCTGCTTTTATAGTCACTGAAATTCCGGATTTTGGTCCAAGAGCAAAAAAAATCAGAGACGAACGTCATGGCCCCACCAGCTGGGCTTCAATTACCGTAAATGAAGGAAAGTTTCGTCAGGTTAGAAAAATGACCGCCGCAGTCGGTTTTCCTACTCTACGATTGGTTCGCGTTCGGATTGGAAATGTATATTTGCAAAACCTAAAAGCCGGCGAAGTTTTAGAAGTAGATCAATTTGATAATTAGATAATTTTTAAAAACTCATAATTCATAACTCATAATTCAAAAAAATGCTAAACGTTGTTCTTGTAGAACCAGAAATACCAAATAATACCGGAAATATTGGAAGATTGTGCGTTGGTACAGAAAGTCGATTACATTTAATTCACCCTTTTGGATTTGTAATTAATGATAAAAATCTAAAACGTTCCGGATTGGACTATTGGGTACATCTTGATGTAACCGAATATCAGAGTGTGGAAGAATGGATGCAACAGATTCCGGATAAATCCCGCGTTTTTTTGATGAGTTCGCATGCTGAAAAATCATATCTGGAAACTGATTTTCAGGATGGCGACTGGCTGGTTTTCGGAAAAGAAAGTGTTGGGCTGAGCAAAGAAGTTTTAGCTTTATTTGAAAACCATTTAACGATTCCGATGTCTAAATTAATTCGCAGTTTTAATATTGCAAATTCTGTTGCTTTTGTTGTTGGTGAAGCTAAAAGACAGATCGGATTGAAAAAATAACATGAGACCACTCATTGACGAAAATAACCTTAGTTTTTCTAAAGAATTCCTGATTTATTATACAAGAGGAGAAATTATTCAGAGAATATTATTTGTCGTTGGAGCTCTTATAGGCTTTGTTTACTTTTATACACAAAACCAACTTATTGTAGTTTCAGCATTATTTTGTCTTTTTGTTTTTCAACTTCCTTTACTTATCAAAGCAATAAAAAGAATTGATGAAATTCAGTTTCGGATTAATTCTAAAGGCATTCAATATAGAGATGATCCTTTGGTTCCATGGAGTAATATCGAAAATGAAAGAATCGTACGTGAATATATAAATCAAAAAAATGATAATTATTACTTTCATTATTATATTATTGAACCAAGTCAAATAATGAAATTTAACCTTAATAAATTAAGCACAGACTCAAGTGAATTAGGACACGCTCTAACAATACACCGAAATAGATATAATCGAGAAAACAATCTAATTAAGTCACAATAAACTTCCCTTTTTCAGCATCAAAAATAATATGTTCATCTTTGAACAAAGCGCTGAAACTTCCGTTTGAAATTAAATTACAAGGCTGATCCTGAACAACATTATTTGGTGTCATGACAATCATTTCGTCGCTTAATTGTATTGCCAAATCTATATCGTGAGTCGAGAATAAAATACACTTTTGAGTTTCCTGAGTTAGCTTTTTCAATAATTTAAATAACGAGACTTTATGCAACAAATCAAGATGTGTTGTAGGTTCGTCCAGAATAATTAATGGCGTGTCCTGTGCCAAAGCTCTTGCAATTAACACCTTTTGCAGTTGTCCGTCACTAATTTCGAAATGTTTTTTGCGCGCTAAATGGCTGATTTGAGTTAATGCTAAAGCTTCGTTTACTTTTACAATATCTTCCGGAGTTAAGGTTCCTACCCAATTGGTATAAGGCTGACGGCCTAGTGCCACCAATTCAAAAACAGAAAGATTACTTGGCGGTAATTTTTCGGTTAGAACCAGACTCAAATTCTGAGCTAATTCTAAAGGCTTATAGGCCGAGATATTTTGGTCATTCAGATAAACATTTCCTGACAATGGTTTCTGAATTCCGGTGATCGTGCGCAGCAAAGTTGATTTTCCTATTCCGTTTGCTCCTATTAATGTAATCAGTTTTCCAGAGGCTAAATTTAAATTTAGATTTTCAGCAATAGTCGTAACTCCTTTCTTGGACTTATATCCAATATTTAAATCTGATGTTTTTAAGATACTTATCATTTTTTTTAAAGTTGCTAAGGTTCTGAGATACTAAGCGGCTAAGTTTTTTCTTCTGACACAGATTAAAGGATTAAAATGATTAAAAATAATCTGTGAATATCCGTTTAATCAGTAAAATCTGTGGGCCAATATCTATTGGAAATTTCTTTTTCGTACCAAAAGCCAAATCACAACCGGAGCACCAATAATAGATGTAATTGCATTTATTGGAAGTGTGACATCAAATCCCGGCATTTGTGAAACAATATCACAAAACAACATGATTATAGATCCAAAAAACAAAGTACTCCAAAACAAAATCGTGTGATTACTAGTTTGAAATGTTAGCTTTGCAATATGTGGAACCGCTAAACCAATAAAAGCAATTGGTCCCGCAAAAGCTGTAATACTTCCTGATAATATACTGGTAGCAAAAATGATGATTAACCTTGAGCGTTTAAAATTAAGCCCCATACTTTTTGCATAATTCTCCCCCAAAAGCAATGCATTTAAAGGTTTAATACTATTGGCACTTAAAAGTAAACCGGTTAAAACGCAAAAAGTCAAGATTCCAATTGTTGACCATGAGAGATTTCCAAGACTTCCCATAGACCAGAAAGTAAATTTCTGAAGTTGTTCTGCGGTACTAAAATAAGTTAATACACTAACGATTGCTATGGTAAAACTTCCAAACATTAATCCCATAATCAAAATTACCATTGTATCCCGCAATCTCTGTGAAACTAATAAAACCAATAATAAAACTAATGTGCTCCCTACTGTAGATGCTAAAACAATTCCGTACGAAGACAAGGCAATCGCACTTAAAAACGACGGTAAAAATGCAGCACCCAAAATCAAAAAAGCCACTCCCAAACTTGCTCCGGAACTCAATCCCAAAACATCAGGGCCTGCAAGCGGATTTCGAAATAAAGTCTGCATTAAAAGTCCACTGATAGAAAGCCCTGTTCCAACTAAAACAGCCGTAATTGCTTTTGGCAAACGATAATTAATGATAATATATTCCCAAGTTGATTTTGATGCCTGACCTCCGGTTAAACTTGTAAAAACATCTTTTAATGGGATTGTGACAGATCCCAGACTAATACTCGCCAAGAACATTAGAAGGAGCCCCAAAGCCAAAATCACAAATAAAATAGTATTCCGTTTTTTGTTTGCCAATTTAATTCAGTTTTAGTGCAAAAGTAAACTCATAACCTGGCAATAAATCCGGATGAAAAATTTTGATATAATCTTTTAAAACCAAATCCGGTCGGCTCGGTGATAATTCATAATAAATTGTTCCTCCGGTTGCTCCTAATTTACTTTCTAAAGTATAAACTGTTTTATTCTTAAAAGCATCAAACTCGCTATAATGCGGATTTGCTTTTTGCAATTCTTCCAGCGTTTTATAAGAACCGGAAACGATCCATACATTTGCTGCTTTTGCTTTATCTAAAACTTTTTCAAAAGACAATCCTTCACTTCCTGTTCCTTTTAAATTACTCCACAAGTAATCTGCCTGTGCATCTTTCATAAATTGTGCAACCCAGCTATTTCCTTTCGCCACGTACCAAACATCTTCGTACATTGAACCATACAAAACTTTTGAAGTTGCCGGTTTATCAGCAACTAGTTTTTTAGCCTGATTGTAACTTGTCACGATTTTATCAAACAATTCTTTGGCTTTATCTTCTTTACCAAATAAAGCTCCGTAAAGTTTTATCCATTCTGCTTTTCCAAGTGGTGATTGTTCCATCCAGTCGCCCTGAATTAAAACATTTAAACCACTTTTTTTCAAATTATCCAGCATGGGATTGTTATTATCAACCCCAAAAGTCACAATTAAATCCGGAGACAATTCTATTAATTGTTCAACATTTAATTTTTCATTTTGTCCAACGTTTTTCACAGAACCTTTATCAATAAGCGCTCTTGTTTTTTCAGAAGAAATATAATCGGTGTGAGGAAAACCAACTAGTTTATCTTCAACTTCCAACATTTCTAAATAAGGAATATTTGTAGTCGAAGTCACGACAACAGACTCCAAAGGCACTTTTATTGTAGCATAAGCTTGAAGACTATCCGGAACTTTGGCTTCTTTCTCTTTTAAAATATACTTGAAATTTTTATTGGCATTTGGCCAGGGATTTGAAATTGTGACAACCGAATATCCTTCGTATTTTACAATTGAGAGTCCAGAAGCAAATTCTACACTGTTTTTTGCGGTATCAGATTTAGCAACCTCGATATTTTCTTGTTTTTTACACCCTGTAAGGATAAAAAAAGAAATAAAAAATATTAACTTAGGTAAATAAAATTTCATATTTAACGTTTTGGATAAGGACAAAGGTAAAGTATTTTCTAATTTTTTTGTTTACTTTTATTCTTACAAAATTCAACAAACTGCATCTTTACATAAATGAATACCACAAAAACAAAAATTTGCTCAAGCTGTGAATCTACTTTCAGCTGTGGAGATAGTTCAGTTGAAAACAAATGCTGGTGTAATGATTATCCACCCATTTTTAATCTTTCTGAAGGAGGAGATTGTCTTTGTCCGGTTTGTTTCAAAGAAGCCTGCGAAGACAAAATTGATGCTTACATCGAAACGATGACTCCTAAAAAAGCACTAACCAATAAAGCAAAATCCCTGCCTGCAACCGAAAAACTAATCGAAGGAATTGACTATTATATTGAAGATGGAAATTATGTTTTCAAACCCTGGTTCCATCTCAAAAGAGGTAGCTGTTGTGGGAATGATTGCCGACATTGCCCTTATTAAAAGTTATAAATTATGAGATAATAAATTACTGTTTGTAAATAACAAACAGTACATTAAACTCCCCTCAAAATTCATAACTTATGACTTATAACTTTTAACTTGACAAAAAAAATGATTTATCTTATTACCGGTGGCGAACGATCTGGAAAAAGCAGTTATGCTCAAAATTTAGCATTGCAACTTTCTAATTCACCAATTTATGTGGCAACGGCCAGAAAATGGGATGCCGATTTCCAGAACAGAATCGACAGACATCAACAAGAACGAGATGAACGCTGGACTAATATTGAAAAAGAAAAACATTTAAGTGAAATTGATTTTTCAGGAAAAGTAGCACTAATCGATTGTGTAACCTTATGGCTGACAAACTTTTTTATTGATACTAAAAACAATGTATCATTATCTCTTGAAGAAGCCAAAGCTGAATTTAATAAAATAGCACAACAAGATACGACTCTAATTATTGTAACAAATGAAATTGGAATGGGTGTTCATGCTGAAACTCATATTGGCAGAAAATTTACTGAACTTCAGGGCTGGATGAACCAGTTTTTAGCCTCAAATGCAGATGAAGTTGTTTTAATGGTTTCCGGAATTCCGGTTAAAATAAAGGGTTAAATTCCAATATTAAAATTCCGAATTCCAATATCGTGAAGTATCTTTACAGGAATTCCAAAACTGATATTGAATTTTGACATTGCAATTGATTGTGGAATTTGAGATTTAAAAAATTGGAATTTATGACTAGTTTAGACGATATTTTAAAATCACGCCGTGATACCCGACATTTTACAAACGATGAAGTTCCTGATCAAGTAATTGAAAAAGCATTACAGGCCGGGCACTGGGCTCCTTCTGTTGGTCTGACAGATGCAACGAGATATTATCTTATAAAATCTAATAAAGTTAAAAACGCTATTAAGAATCTGTTTTTAGATTATAATAAAAAAGCCGAAGAACTTACTGATAATCCTGAACAAAAAGAGCTCTACAAATCATTGAAATTAGAAGCGATTGAAGAGGCTCCCATTGGACTAATAATTGCCTATGATCGCTCGGTTTTGAATCAATTCACGATTGGAACCGTTGGTAGTAATGAAGCGGTAAAATTCAGTTCGGTTTGTGCGGCTCAGAATATTTGGCTTTCGCTAACTGAACAAGGTTATGGTATGGGCTGGGTTTCTATTCTGAATTATTACCAGTTTAAAAAAATTCTGGACCTGCCAGAAAACATAGAACCTCTCGGTTATTTCTGCATTGGAAAACCAGCAACAAATTACAACAATCAACCAATGCTGCAACAATTGCATTGGAAACAAAAATCTGAAACTCCAGTTTGTACAGAAATCAAAAATCTTAGCAAAAATTCAGTTTCAGAAATCAATTTAAATACTTCTTCTTCAAATCACATAACCGAAGATTTCAGTGCGCTCTTAAAAGAAAAAATAGATTCTAAAACCAAACCAGTAGGCGCTTTAGGAACTTTAGAAACACTGGCTTTTCAGATGGCAACGGTTTTTAATACGTTAACTCCAAAAATAACAAATCCAAATATTGTAGTTTTCGCAGCAGATCATGGAATTGCAAATCATGGCGTTAGTGATTATCCGCAAGATGTGACACGCCAGATGGTAACTAATTTTCTTGATGGCGGCGCAGCAATAAATGTTTTCTGTAATCAGAATAAAATTGAATTATCAATTGTAGATTCAGGTGTTAATTACGATTTTCCAACAAACGCAAAACTGATTAATGCAAAAATCGCCAAAGGCACTCAATCATTTCTTCACGTTCCCGCAATGAGCAGTGCCGAAGTTAACTTATGTTTTGAAAAAGGGAAATCGATCGTTGAAGAAATTGCAAAAACTGGCTCTAACTGCATTGGATTTGGAGAAATGGGAATTGGAAATACCTCAACAGCATCTGTATTAATGAGTCTTTTAACCGGTTTACCTCTTGAAGAATGTGTTGGAAAAGGAACCGGAATTAATCATGAAAAACTACTCCACAAGCAAAGTCTTCTAAAAAAAGCAATTGATAATTATTCCGGTCAAACCGAATTAAAAGACCAACTGGCTTATTTTGGAGGCTTTGAAATTTTACAAATGGCCAGCGGAATGCTAACGGCTTTTGATTACAAAATGCTAATCTTAGTGGATGGCTTTATTTGCAGTGCAGCATTTTTAATCGCTTTTAAATTAAATCCCGAAATCATACAAAATGCTGTTTTTTGTCATTGTTCTGCAGAGCAGGCACATCAAAAACTACTAGAGTATTTGAATGCAAAACCTATTTTAAATCTTGATTTGCGTTTAGGTGAAGGAACAGGATGTGCAATTGCCTTCCCTATTCTAAAATCTGCTGAAGCTTTTTTGAATGAAATGGCAAGTTTTGAGAGCGCTGGCGTAAGTAGGAAATAACTTGCTATTTGTTTTCTGAATTTGTAATTTTGAATGCTATATTCAATTTTTATTTAAATTCTCATACATGCCATTTACTAAAATTTATATTCATTGTGTTTGGAGTACTAAAAACAGGTTTCCATTTTTAAACTCAATTGATTTACGTCAAAAAGTCTGGCATCATATAAAAGAGAATGCATTAAAAAAAGAAATATATCTTGACTACATAAATGGATATTCTGACCATTGTCATTGTTTAATTTCATTAGGAAACAATCAGACCATTCAAAAAACAATACAATTATTAAAAGGAGAATCTTCTTACTGGATTAATAAAAATCAATTAACACAAGAAAAATTCGAATGGCAAGACGATTATTTTGCTGTTTCTGTTTCAGAATCAATAATTGACAAAGTTCGGGAATATATAAAAAATCAGGAAGAGCATCATAAAAGAAAAACTTTTCAGGAAGAATATGATGAATTTATAATCAAATTTGGCTTTAATAAAACCGCTCAATAGAATTTGGCTAAAGCCTTTACCCCGCATACTTTTATAACCTCCAGATAAATCTGGAGGCAATTCAAAACATGATCGATGTTATTTATTGTTTTGAGTAAAACTTTTATCCTTTAATTTAATCAAGCAAATCATAAGGCAATTAAAAAGAGTGTTTTTATATAATCTAATTCTTTTTTTGAGTAAAGTCCTTTTCTTTAGACCCTTATTATGTGTTACAAACAAATTAAAAGCAATTCAAAAATATGTTCGAAATCACTTAATTTTGATTTTTTAGCCAAAGCTCTTTTCTTTGTGGTTTAATAATATCCCAAAATAAATCTGAAGCCTCTTCAAAAAAAACAATAATGAATTGCCAACATCTTTAGATGTTGGTCTAATATTGACAATAAAAAAGGCTTTAGCCAAATTAAACGCACTCCAAATGAAAAAAGAACTACATATTTTTTTTACCTGTTTAATGTTTTACACCCGAATTCCATGTCCTAAAAACATTAATCATGATCCGGATTATCTAAATAAGGCAACAAGATATTTTCCTTTTATTGGCTGGATCGTAGGCAGTATTTCATTTCTTGCTTTTTACATTTTTTCTTTATTTCTTTCGACTGAAACAGCAGTTATTTTTGCTATTATAGCTTCTGTTTTAACAACCGGTGCCTTTCATGAAGATGGTTTTGCTGATGTTTGCGATGGTTTTGGCGGAGGCTGGACCAAAGAAAAAATTCTCCTAATTATGAAAGACAGTGCAATTGGAGCTTATGGAGCAATTGGCCTGGTTTTACTCTTTTTAATTAAATTTAAAATGCTCTCAGAATCCATTTTGCCTTTTATAAATCACAAAAACTATTTACTGGTTTTCCTGATTTTTATTTCAGCTCATTCTGTAAGCCGTCTGGCTGCCATTAGTATCATTTTTACACATGAATATTCGAGAGATGACGCAACTAGTAAAAGTAAACCTATTGCAAAAAAACATACCTGGAAAGAAATATCAGGATCTTTCTTCTTTGGTTTACTTCCTTTATTAGTGTTCTCTTATTCTTGTTTTCAATTCGAAATACTATTGGTTTTAATTCCGGTTTTCCTGACCAGATATTTTTTAGCAAGGTATTTCCAAAAATGGATTGACGGTTACACAGGCGATTGTCTGGGAGCAACACAACAAGTCTGCGAAGTTATTTTTTATTTAAGTCTTCTTTTGATATGGAAATTTATTTAGTTCGACACACTGAAACAATCTGTGAAAAGGGAATTTGCTACGGACAATCTGATGTTGATATCGCAGAACCTTATACTATTATTTTTGATCAGATAGTATCGCAGCTGCCATCAGAAGCAATTATTTTTTCAAGTCCTTTAAAACGTTGTGTAATTTTGGCGAATCATATTAAAGAAAACATTAAAAGCATATCTTATCAGGAAGATAAACGTTTAATGGAAATGAATTTTGGAGATTGGGAACTAAAAAAATGGGACGAAATTTCGCCGGAACAATTAAATCCCTGGATGGAAGATTTTGTTAATATTCAGGTTTCAAATGGGGAATCTTTTGTTGAGTTACATGATAGAGTTGGTCATTTTCTGTCTGAAAAAATTCCAGCAAACACCACACATCCAATTGTGATTGTTGCGCACGCAGGTGTCGTTAGAAGTATTTTATGCCATCAAAGTGCATTACCATTAAAAGAAGCTTTTCAGAATAAAGTCGATTTTGGTCAGGTTATAAGAATTGAGGCCTAACAAAGGTTTTATTTATAATTTGATCTAAAATGCATTGCAAATTTGAAAATTCGACATTTTTAACTTTATCTTTGCACAAAATTAAGGTTGTGTTATAAATAGACACATTAAAAGGGAATCAAGTTAAATCTTGAGCTGTACCCGCAACTGTAAGCTTAGTTCTGAAAAGAATGCTTGTTGTAAACTGCAAAGCCACTGCTCGCCCCGGCGAATGGGAAGGTAAACAACAAGACGCAAGCCAGGAGACCTGCCTTTGTAACTAATATCGAGCTCTCGGGAAAAAGAGTGTAGAAATTATGACTATAAAAATACGCTTTGCTTTCTGTTTCTTTTTCTTGTGCCAATTAATTTTAGCGCAGAACGATTCTATTACAAAATTAAAAGAAGTTGTAGTTTCAGATAATAATCTTAAAAGTTTCTCGAATACCCAATCGTTACAACGATTAAATGATTCCATCATAAACAAAAACCAATCCTCATTAACCTCACTTTTAAATTATAACACGGTTATATATTTCAAAGAAAATGGATTAGGAATGACTTCTTCACCTTCATTCAGAGGGACGACTTCGCAACAAACTGTCGTGGTCTGGAATGGAATAAACATTAACTCACAGCTTTTAGGACAGGCTGATTTCAATACCATTTCAACACGTGGTTTTAATTCTATTGATGTAAAAGCCGGTGGTGGGAGTGTCGTTTATGGCAGCGGTGCAATTGGTGGTACCATTCATTTAAATAATGATTTGAAGTTTACAGACACTTTCAAAAATGATTTTCAAATTTATTATGGCGATTTCAATACTTTAAGCGCTATTTATGGTATTACTGCTGCTACTAAAAAGTGGAGTGTTGATGCCAGTTTTACCAGAAACAGTTCCGACAATGATTTTAAATTTGTTGGTCAAGAAGTCTGGAATAAAAATGGGCAGTATTACAATAATACCCTTGATGCTGCCATTGGATATAAAATAAACGATAAAAACAGTCTTAAGTTTTACAGTGAAATATTTGACGGTGAACGCCATTTTTCTTTGACATCACCAAACGAAACCAAAACTAAATATCAGGATTATAATACCCGTAATTTATTAACGTGGAGTAGCTCATTTAGTAAATTCGAATCAAACGTAAAATTGGCCTACATCACCGAACATTACAATTATTTTGAAGATATAAATCGGAATGGGTATACTTCTGGCGGAGTTAAAAGCTTTATTGGAAAATACGATCTAGATTACACCATATCGTCTAAAATGAAAATCAGTACTATTTTAGATTATACTAAAAATGATGGAGTTGGTTCCGGAATTGGTCGCAGCACACGAGAAATTGGCGGTGCAAGTCTTTTATGGAAACACCAGCTTACAGATAAATGGAATTATGAATTGAGTGCCCGAAAAGAAGTTTCTGATGTTTATAAAAGTCCTGTACTTTTTTCAGCCGGTTCCCGATACAATTTTTCAGATTTCTATCAGCTTAAATTTAATGTATCCAGAAACTTCAGAATTCCAACATTCAACGATTTGTATTGGGAAGGCAGCGGAAACCCTGATTTAAAACCCGAAAGTTCATTTCAGGCCGAGATAGGAAATGAGTTTAAATATAAAGATTTCCGATTGACTGTAACTGCTTACGGAATGAAAATTAAAGACATGATTCGCTGGCTGCCTAATAATACCGGAAACTGGTCACCTGTAAACACTGACAGAGTTACCATTTATGGTGCTGAAGCGCTTTTAGGATGGAAAAAGAACTTCAATAAACATACATTTTATTTTAGCGGAACTTATGCCTACAACGTTTCACTGGATGACAAAACAGATAAGCAGCTTTTTTACGTTCCTTATCATAAACTTACAGGTTCGTTATCTTATTATTACAAAAAACTTTCAGCTTATTATCAAATTATGTATACGGGAGAAATCTTCACTACATCAGATAATAATCCTAAATATATATTGGATGCTTATAATGTTTCAAACATTGGGGTTGATTACAATTTTAGCAAAAAAAATATTTTCAAATTAGGTGTTAAAGCGGCCAATATCTGGAATGAAAAATACGAAGCATTACCAAATCGCTTTATGCCTGGACGAAATTTAACCATTTATTTAAACCTTAATTATTAATAACATGAAATTTAAAAATCTTTATTTAGGAATTATAGCATCTGCTTTTCTATTTGCTTCTTGTAGCAATGATGACGAGAACAATGATGTTCCATTGGGTGCATATGACAACGGAGTACTTATTTTAAATGAAGGAAATTTTAAAGATGTAAATGCTTCGGTATCTTATCTTTCGAATGACTTAGCTACTTTTCAAAATGATATTTTTAAAGTAGTAAACGCTCCAACTATTTTGGGAGACGTTGCACAATCTCTAAGTTTTAGCAATGAAAAAGCTTTTATTGTAGTAAACAATTCTAATGAAGTAGAAGTAGTAAACCGTTATACTTTTAAAAGTCTTGGTACAATTACTGAAAAACTTGAGAACCCACGTTACAGTGTTGTTTTAAATGACAAATTGTACGTAACTAATGCAATCTCTAAAGCGGTAACGATTTATGATGCTAAAACATATGCTTATGTAGCTTCAATTCCTTTAAACAAAACAGCTGAAAAAATTGTAGCAGCAAACGGAAAACTTTATGTAACAAATGCTTCTTACGGATTCGGAAGCGAAGTTACTGTAATTAATCCTGCAACAAATACAGTTACTAAAACCCTGACTCTTGAAAATGGAATTAACTCTATTGAAGCAAATAATGGGAACGTTTATGTATTAGCCGGAAATGATACTAAAAGTAAATTATTTAAAATAGATACTGCAACAGATACTGCAACATCTATAGAATCTACTACAGTAAAAGGTGCTTTAAACATGGATATTGACGGAGACAAAATCTATTATACCCAGGGAACTGGTGTTTATGCAATTGGTTTAACTGCTACCTCTTTTTCAGATAAAGCATTATTCTCTGTTACAGACAACAGCTGGTCTACTTTTTATGGCTTTGGTGTAATTGACGGAAAAATATACTCGGGAGATGCAAATGCATTTACTAAAGACGGAACTGTTACTGTTTATACTTCTACCGGAACAGTATTAAAAACTTTAACTGTTGGTTTAGGGCCAAATGGTTTTTACTCAAATAATTAGAATTTGTTATTATATTTTTGGACAAAAAAGGCTTTCATTTCTGAAAGCCTTTTTTTTATTTTAACATTATTGAAATCCTTTTGGAATATTCTCTAAATACATTTCATTACGTTGTCCATTGATTTTTTTTGAATCATTTATATAAGGTAAAACAAACTCGTCGTCGTTTTGAATCTTTTTAGCACTGGATCCTGTAATCTTAGAAATTGCCAAATTCAGCAATGGTTCTAACGGATCTCCTAAAACTCCATAATTATTAACAACTTCATATTGAAGATAGGTTGGAGCTAAACCTTGATTATAATCTCCAAAATCATTAGCATTAGAAATTTTAAAAACTAAAGGTTGCATAGCGTATTTATGATTTGGATTCACATTTGCTTTTGTCAAAGTTGGAGAATCATAAACTGTAAACGACCCTACATTCTTACCAATAGTTGTTTCGCCAATCTGAATAACATTTACATACGGTTTTAAGCCATTTATAATCAATTCACTTGCAGATGCAGTGCTTGAAGTAGTTAAAATATAAACCGTTGTTAAATTCAGGCTATTTAGAGCGTTACCATCAATATTACTAACAAATCTCTGATTCAGAGATTCCAAATCTTCTGAATTCATTGTTGCCATCAACTTTAAATTATACTGTTGTTTCGAAAATATCTTTCCATCAAACTGTCCGGTAATCATACTCGCCAAACGAGTAGAAGAACGCACAGATCCTCCTCCATTATATCTTAAATCTAAAACCAGATCCGTTGCTCCCTGCGCTTTTAATTCGCCAAAAGCCTGATTTAGCTTACCATCATATTCTGAATAAAAACCGTTATACATTAAATAACCAATTTTATGACCTCCTGAAGGAATTACTTTATTGATTAAAATAGGATTTTCTTCTAAAGTCGTTTTAGTTAAAGAAACTGATTTACCATTCAAAGTAAACGCAGAACCATTATAATCTGCAAATTCTAAAGTATAACTATCCGGAGCAATTAATAAAGTCTTATAATTAGAAACCGTAAGTTTTGTACCATTTACACTAGTAAATAAATCTCCTCTTTTGATTGCTTTTGTTGAAGCATCAGAATTTGGAACTATATAACGTACATACCCTACAACATCATTAGATCCTTCTGCTACTCTTGTAAGCTTAAAATCTACACCATTATTTTTTGTGATTCCGTTTAGTTCCTGTTCTAAAACAGTATAATCATCAACAATCCAGCTAAAACGATCAATTGCACTGGCAGGATATTTACTGATAGGTTTATTTAATAAATCCTGAAATAGTTCGTTAGGATCTGAATATCCGGCCAAATAAGAGTTTAATTCTGCTTTTGTACTAAAGCGATCGTCGGCCAAATTTGGCACATCGGC
The DNA here is from genome assembly GCF_025947185.1 of Flavobacterium sp. N2038. Classification (NCBI taxonomy): domain Bacteria; kingdom Pseudomonadati; phylum Bacteroidota; class Flavobacteriia; order Flavobacteriales; family Flavobacteriaceae; genus Flavobacterium; species Flavobacterium sp. N2038. The sequence continues at coordinate 1,555,178 of NZ_CP110001.1, read as the reverse complement.
CTGCCACAAATAAACCTGATTTAATCCTCTCCAGATAAAATCATTTACTTGTAAAGTTGCAGGAGCTCTAACATCATCCTCGTCTTCGCAGGACTGCAAAGCAAATGCAAGTACAAAAATTAGTAGTAAACTCTTTAATATTGTTTTCATAAATCTTCAATTGGTAAAGTATTAACGTAAAAATACTACCTTTAGTTTTAACATAATAAAGTTTATTGCATTTTTTCAGGAAAAAAAATCAAAACCTGTTGTAACAAAAATAATAGTGCCTCGTCTTGACTATATAAGCTAACGAATAACCACCAAGTTTTATGAATCAGAATGTGTTTATAGAATTGATTAATCCTTTTAAAGACAAAGTTTTTCGTCTGGCAAAACGATTGCTCACAAGTACTGAAGAGGCAGAAGATGCAACTCAGGAAGTAATGGTAAAACTATGGAATAAAAAAGACAACTTAGACACCTATAATAATATTGAAGCAGTTGCCATGACAATGACCAAGAATTATTGTCTGGATCAGCTAAAATCTAAACGGGCAGGCAATCTTAAAATAGTACACAACAATTTTACAGACCGCGAACCTCAATTGGATAAAAAACTGGAAGATTCAAACAGTTTAGAATGGGTAGAAAAAATTATAAATCAGCTGCCGGAACAGCTCCAAATATTAATTCAGCTTCGCGATGTAGAACAATATGAATTTGAAGAAATTGCAAAAATTGTCAACATGAATGAAACAGCTATAAGAGTAGCACTTTCGAGAGCGAGAAAAAAAATACGAGAATCAATGGTTAATACACACAGTTATGGAATTAGATAAAATAGAAAATATATTAGAAAAATACTTTCAGGGAGAAACTACTATTGCTGAAGAAAAAGAACTTAAAGAATACTTTTCTTCTCCAAATGTTGCGCAGCATTTAGAGCAATATCAACCTATGTTTGGTTACTTCTCTCAGGTAAAACAACAAAAATCAACGCAGGAGATTCCACTACAATCTAAGAAACGAAATGTGGCGTGGTTGTCAATTGCAGCTTCAGTTGTTGTTTTACTAGGAATTGGAACTTACTTCTTTATGAGCGAAAAAAATGCAGCTCCGGCTGTAGCGCAATCAGAATTAGGAACCTATGATAATCCTGAAGAAGCTTTAAAAGCAACGCAAAAAGCTTTGGCATTATTATCAAACAATGTTAATGTAGGTATTGAAAGTGTACAATACATTAACGAATATGAACAATCAAAAAACAAAATCTTTAAACAGTAATTAAATTCAAAACAAAATGAAAAATTTCATCATAACACTAGTTTTCGCCTTTTTCACTCATACATTCTATGCACAAGGCGCCTTTGACAAATTTGACGGTCAGGACGATGTAACCTCAGTAATTGTAAACAAAAAAATGTTTGATTTGATGAGCAAAGTAAAAGTTGATGCTTCTGATAAAGAAACACAACAATACATCAATCTGATTAAAAAACTGGATTACTTAAAAGTTTTTACGACCAAAAACCCTAAAATCGAAGCTGATATGAAAGCTTCTGCAGATAAATACATTAAAACTGCAGGTTTAGAAGAGTTAATGAGAGTAAACGATAGCGGTAAAAATGTTCGAATAATGGTTAAATCCGGAGCAAGCGATACGCAGATTAAAGAATTGCTAATGTTTGTTGACGGTGCAAAAAACGACGAAACGGTTTTATTATCTTTAACAGGTAATTTTGATCTAAACGAAATCTCAGTATTGACAGACAAAATGCAACTTCCTGGTGGCTCAGATTTAAAAAAGGCTTCTAAAGGAAAAAAATAAATCTAATAACTTATGAAACCATCCGTTTTTACCTTAGCCCTTATAGCATTACTTAGCTTAGTAAGTTGTAATTCTGAACCTTCTCTGCAAAAATATTTTGTTGAACATACAGAGAAGAAAGACTTTATTGCTCTTGATGTTTCCTCTAATATTTTAAACTTAGACAAAGCAAATCTAACAGCAGAGCAAAATGAAGCGTTAAAATCGTTTGACAAAATGAATATTTTAGCTTTTAAAGCAAACGATAAAAACCAAGCCGAATTTGCAGCAGAACGCACAAAAGTAAATGCAATTTTAAAAGATCCAAAATATCAGCAATTAATGAAAGTTGGATCAGGAAAAGACGGTGCATCAATAAGTTATGTTGGCTCTGACGAAAACATAGAAGAGTTTGTCATTTTTGCCAACAGAAAAGAGAATGGTTTTGCAGTTGTACGTGTGCTGGGAAAAAACATGAACCCAAACAACATTATGACAATTATGTCGGTTTTACAAAAATCAAAAATTGATATGGAACAGCTAAAACCTTTACAGCAATTACTTAAATAACAATACAATCTTACTTTAGAAAAAAAAGAGTTTCATTTTGAAGCTCTTTTTTTTTACACTAATATTAAAATAAAAAACTAAACAAATTGCACTATTTATCTTAATAAATAAAGTTAGATTTCAAACGAATTTTAATTACATTTACCCTTGAGATTTTTGATTCATCAAAACATAAAAATTTCAAAACCTAATTAACCAGAATTAACATGATACAAAAAACATCAAATGCCTTTATCGCGGCATCGTGGGTAGCGCTTGGAGCGGGAACAGTTGGATTTATAGTAGGACTTGCAAGAGCCGAAATGCTACTAAACGAAAAAGGATATTATTTTACCGTTTTAATGTTTGGCCTTTTTGCTGTTGTTTCATTGCAAAAAAGTGTCAGAGACCGACTTGAAAAACTTCCGGTAACTGATATTTATTACGGAATCTGCTGGTTCGGAACATTGTTATCAATCGTTCTTTTGGTCGTTGGATTATGGAATGCAACTATTCTGCCAAGCGAAAAAGGTTTCTATGCATTTGCTTTTTTACTGGCACTGTTTGGCGCAATTTCGGTACAAAAAAATACCAGAGACAATATGAACTTTAGCCAAAACGAATAGAATTTAGAAATACTTTAAAACGAAAAGAAGCTCCAAGAAATTAGAGCTTCTTTTTTTTTTACCACATTACGTTTTAACGTAAAATATATTACAATCATTTATCTACTTTTGGATTTTAATCCATAAATCAACCTAATGAAAACATCAAAAATCCTGTTTCTTTTTTTAATTCTTGCTTTAAGCAGCTGTTCTAGTAACGATGACAATACTACAGAGAAACCCGATTCTACATCAAAATTTGCCATGACTGCTAAAATTGACGGAACTCTTTGGGAAATGAATAATCCATTTGCTTCAGATTACACAACTAAACCCCTATTTGATTATTATCCACAAAAAGAATATATCCAATTACAGGGAAGAAAAACTTTAATCGATGAAATTAGAATTTTAATTAAAAGAAGTGATCTTAAAGTTGGTACATACCCAATTACAGTAGCTTCTTTTGATGCTTCTAAAACTCAGGTAGAAATATCATACAACAGCAAAGGAACCAATATTCAATATCCGGTTGAAGGTAATGTGATAATAACAGCAGTTGACACAAATGCTAAAACTGTAAAAGGAACATTCTCGTTTAATTGTGTTGAAGATTATTCAAAACCTGTTAGCACATCAAACCCTATTACAACAAAAGTAACTGATGGTACTTTCAGTTATAGATATGATGTTTCAAACTAAAAAATTATAACCCTAAATAAAGAAAAGCTCCAATTTACATTGGAGCTTTTCTTTTAGAATAGAATCTGAGATTATTTACTCAAATACATTTTTCTTCTAGAGTACAATTCGTAGAATTGATCGTCTTTTAGGTCATCAATAAACATACTAAAAAAACAATAATTATGACCGCTATTTTTTACCTTTGTAAGAATGAGTAAAAATCTTTATATTATTTCAGGTTGTAATGGAGCAGGAAAAACAACTGCTTCCTTTACTATTTTACCAGAAATTTTAAATTGTAAAGAGTTTGTAAATGCTGATGAAATTGCAAAAGGACTATCTCCTTTTCAACCTGAAAAAGTATCTTTTGAAGCTGGAAGAATAATGCTAAATCGAATCCATGAACTTTTAGATGGAAATCGGACCTTTGCTTTTGAAACTACATTGGCAACTAAAAGTTACAAATCAAAAATTATTCAGGCAAAAAAAGAAAAATACAACGTCACTCTTTTATTTTTTTGGCTTGAAACGGTTGATTTAGCAATTGAAAGAGTTAAAACGAGAGTAAAAGAGGGAGGTCACAACATCGAAACAGAAACTATAAAGCGCAGATACCTAAACGGAATTAAAAACCTTTTCGAAATTTATCTTGAAATTGTAGATGAAGTGCTTATTTTTGACAATTCATTCGGAATACCCGAATTAATAGCTGAAAAATCTTTTGAAACTGAAATCAAAATTTTAAGTGAAATTAAATTCTATAATTTAAAAAGATATTGGAATGAAAGAATATAAAAGATCCTTAAATCAACAAAAAATTGTTGACGGGATGGGTAAAGTTTATGAAAAATTAATTGAATTTAAAAAGAAATCAAACAGTGAACTAGTTATACTTAAAGATAACAAAATAGTCAGGATCAAACCCTAATAAAAAAAGCTCCAATTTACATTGGAGCTTTTCTTTTATAATAGAATCTGAGATTATTTACTCAAATACATTTTTCTTCTAGAGTACAATTCGTAGAATTGATCATCTTTTAGGTCATCAATAAACAAGATACTTTCTCCTGTTGATTTCATTTCTGGTCCTAACGCTTTGTTTACATTATGGAATTTACTGAAAGAGAAAACCGGTTGTTTGATCGCATATCCTTTTAATTGCGGATTAAAATCAAAGTCTGTTACTTTACTGTGCCCTAACATTACTTTTGTTGCATAGTTTACATAAGGTTCTCCATAAGCTTTTGCAATAAACGGAACCGTTCTTGAAGCTCTTGGGTTTGCTTCGATAATATAAACTGTATCATCTTTTATTGCAAATTGAATGTTGATTAAACCAACTGTTTTAAGTGCTCTTGCAATTTTATGAGTATGGTCTTTTATTTGTTGCATCACGAATTCTCCTAAGTTAAAAGGAGGCAATGTTGCATTACTATCTCCAGAGTGAACTCCGCAAGGTTCGATATGCTCCATAATTCCTATGATGTACACATTTCCATCAGCATCACAGATTGCATCAGCTTCAGCTTCAATTGCTCCGGCTAAATAATGATCCAGAAGTAATTTATTTCCAGGAATTGTTTTCAATAAATTGATTACGTGCTCCTCTAATTCTTTTTTGTTGATTACAATTTTCATTCCCTGACCTCCTAATACATATGAAGGACGAATTAACAATGGGAAGTCTAATGAATCTGCAAGAGCAGAAGCTTCGTCTGCCGTTTCAGCAATTCCGAATTTAGGGAAAGGAATATGCAATTCTGTCAATAAATCTGAGAAACGACCTCTGTCTTCGGCTAAATCAAGCGCATCAAAACTAGTTCCGATTATTTTTACGCCGTATTTAGATAATTTTTCAGCCAATTTCAAAGCAGTCTGACCACCAAGCTGTACAATTACACCTTCTGGTTTCTCATGCTGAATGATGTCATAAATATGCTCCCAGAAAACTGGTTCGAAGTACAATTTATCAGCCGTATCAAAATCTGTTGAAACTGTTTCAGGATTACAGTTAATCATGATTGTTTCATAACCACATTCTTTTGCAGCCAAAACTCCGTGAACACAAGAGTAATCAAACTCGATACCTTGTCCGATTCTGTTTGGTCCGGAACCTAAAACAATGATTTTCTTTTTCTCAGTTACAATACTTTCGTTATCTACATAACGCTCTCCATTTGCTTTTTCGATTTCAGCCTCAAAAGTAGAATAGTAATAAGGTGTTTTTGCTTTAAACTCAGCCGCACATGTATCTACCAGTTTAAACACACGATTGATGTTCATATCCATACGCAAAGTATGTACTTCACTTTCCAGACAGTTCATCATATGAGCGATTTGTCTGTCGGCAAAACCTTTTTGTTTCGCTTCAAGCAATAACTCTTTTGGTAAATTTGAAACTTTATAATTAGAAATTTCTTTTTCTAAAGTATATAGCTCTTCGTATTGTTTTAAGAACCACATATCAATTTTTGTGATTTCATGAATACGGCTCAACGGAATTCCCATTGCAATCGCATCATAAATTACAAAAACACGATCCCAACTTGCAAAAGTTAGTTTCTCGATAATTTGTTCATAATTTTTATATCCTTTTCCGTCCGCTCCTATTCCATTTCTCTTAATTTCCAAAGATTGAGTCGCTTTGTGTAAAGCTTCCTGAAAAGAACGTCCGATCCCCATAACCTCACCAACAGATTTCATCTGAAGTCCAAGAGTTCTGTCAGCACCTTCAAATTTATCAAAGTTCCAACGTGGGATTTTTACGATTACATAATCTAAAGTTGGTTCAAAAAGAGCCGAAGTAGATTTTGTAATTTGATTTTGTAATTCATCTAAGTTATATCCTAAAGCCAGTTTAGAAGCAATTTTAGCGATTGGATATCCTGTCGCTTTAGATGCTAATGCAGAAGAACGAGATACACGAGGGTTAATCTCGATTGCTACGATATCTTCTTTTTCGTCTGGTGAAACTGCGAATTGTACGTTACATCCTCCGGCAAAATTTCCAATACTTCTCATCATTAAGATGGCGTAGTCACGTAATTTTTGGAAAGTTGTATCAGATAATGTCATCGCTGGTGCAACTGTGATCGAATCTCCGGTATGAATTCCCATTGGATCCATATTTTCGATCGAACAGATAATTACAACATTGTCATTTTTATCTCTTAAAAGTTCCAATTCGTATTCTTTCCATCCCATCAAAGCTTTATCAATTAAAACTTCGTGAATTGGTGATGCTTCAAGACCTCTGGTTAAAAGCTCATCAAAATCTTCTTTTTTGTAAACCACTGCTGCTCCTGTTCCACCAAGTGTAAATGAAGGACGAATTACAAGTGGGAAACCAAATTCCTGAGCAATTTCTTTACCTTCTAAATAGGAAGTAGCTGTTTTTGCAGGTGCAGTTGGTACATTAATTTTTTCTAAAAGCTGTTTAAACTGCTCTCTGTCTTCTGTAATATTAATGGCATTTACATCAACTCCAATTAATTTTACTCCGAAATCCTGCCAAATTCCTTTTTCATCTGCTTCCAGACACAAGTTCAGAGCTGTTTGTCCTCCCATAGTTGGCAAAACAGCGTCAATTTGCGGATGTTCCTTCAGAATTTCAATAATCGATTTTGTAGTTAATGGTTTCAAATAAATATGATCCGCCATAGAAGGGTCGGTCATAATAGTTGCTGGGTTCGAGTTAATCAAAATAACTTCAATTCCTTCTTCACGAATCGAACGTGCAGATTGAGATCCCGCATAATCGAATTCGCAAGCTTGACCAATAACAATAGGTCCTGAACCTATTATTAAAACGGATTTTATTGATGTGTCTTTAGGCATTTTGTATGTATTGTGTAGTTATTATAATGTATTCAAAAAACATTCACAGTGCTTTAGAAACTAGAATGTTACAAATTTATTACCGACAAGGTATAAAAAAAGGCGATACTAAAAAAGTAATCGCCTTATGTATGTTTATACAAACATTATTTTTTGTGTCTAGGCTCGCTAGAAACAGTTAATTTATGTCTTCCTTTTGCTCTTCTACGCGCCAGAACTTTTCTTCCATTCGCAGAAGCCATTCTGTCCATAAATCCGTGCTTATTTCTTCTTTTTCTTTTCGATGGTTGAAATGTTCTTTTGCTCATTGCTTTGTATCTTTAAAATGGTATCTAATATCTGTTTTTCTGTTTTTGAATATCGTTGCTCAAAAACCGAGTGCAAATATACAAAGACTTTTTTTTCTGGCAAGTACTTTAATAAAAATATTTTTAATTCATTTTACTATATTTGCAATCACAAATTTACAATAATTATGTTTCACAAAAATATTAAACTTATTTTGGCCGGACTTCTAGTAGTTGCGGGCATTTGGCAATTTACAGAAAGTAATATAGGAAACGGAATCTTTCTTATTTTATTGACTGCAATTCCAATTTTTCTTTACTTTAAAAATGAATTTATCCTTTTAGCTTTCCTTAAATTAAGAAAACAAGACTTTGAAGGAGCTAAAAGCTGGCTGGCATATATCAAAAATCCGGAAGCTGCACTGGTAAGAAAACAACAAGGATATTTTAACTACTTACACGGAATTATGTTATCTCAAACCAATATCAACCAGGCTGAGAAACATTTTAAAAAAGCAATTGAGCTTGGACTATCAATGGATATGGACCTGGCTGTAGCTAAATTAAACCTTGCAGGAGTGGCAATGTCACGAAGAAGAAAACTTGAAGCGACTAATTTATTGAACGAAGCTAAGAAATTAGATAAACAAGGAATGCTGAAAGAGCAAATCTCAATGATGAAAGAACAAATGAAGAAAATCTAACGATTTTTTAAATTACAATCCCGAAGCCTCGGGATAAAATCCCAAATTCCAAAAGGAGTTTGGGTTTTTTTTTAAATGGAATTATCATCAAATGTCATTTCTTCCTTCAGCCAAAATGACAAGATTGTGCATAAATCTTTACATATAGATCTTTGTCAAAGCCTAAAACTTTGATAAAGATTAATAAACCCACAAAGAATTGGAATTTGGGATTTTAAATATTGGAATTTAATCAAGTATAATCGAAGGCAGATTCTCATTAAGCCATTTGTACTTATTGAGAATCATAATATGAGTCCCTCCTTTTACAACAATGCATTTGTTAATATATTTTATAGGAAAAACATCATCCTGATCGCCGTGAATATGTATTACATTATCATCAATTTGATTTCTATCCCATAAAATTACTGATTCTACTGCCCATTGTAAATAGTTAAGATCACGAACCGCTAAAAACTTCTCGTACAATTTAATTCGTTTGTTGACTTTTTCTCCAAAAGAGTATTTAGCCAGATTTTCTACATTCAAAATCAGCTTCATCGGAATAAGCTTATAAGCTTTTGTAGTTTTTCCGATTTTCATTCTTCTCGGAAATTCAGCATTACTTCTAACACTCGAAATAATAATTACTTTTCTGGTCTGAATATGCTTTGCCATTTCCTGAACCAGAATTCCACCAAAAGAAACCCCAATTAAAACCGGGTTCTCATGTTTAATGTTTTTAGTAATTCTAAGTGCGTAATCCGACAATGATTCTTTGGGTTTGGGAATTTCCCATTCGAGCAGAAACATTTCAAAAACAGTTTCATCTAATTTAATTCTCTCAAAAATGGCCGGACTAGCTGCCAGACCAGGCATAAAATAAACAGGGATTTTACTCATTTGCTAGAAAAGGAATTTTAATTACAGATTTTCAATTTCAGTTAAATTTACTTTTTTTAATTATATGCACAGCAAATCTTACACCATAATTGCAGATTAAAACAAATAAAATTACAAATAAGCATTATTACTACTGTTTAAAAAAAATAACTCCATATTGAAAATCAAATGATTACCTTTGCATTCCAAATCTCTCGCGTTTAATATTCTTAGATAAGTTTTTAAACCGGGTTAATGCCCCTAAACCTATTAACATTTGTACCTACTAAAAAAACATGTCAAATTATGGAATCCACTGAAACTACTATGGAAGTTAAAGACAATGCTTTTGCCCGACAATTCGAAAGCATGACCCCGGAAGGACCGATTACAATTGAATATTCATTTCAGGAAAAGAAGATTTTCTTAACCAAAATAAACACACCTGAAAACTTTGAAAACCCGGAAACAATTGACAATTTATTAAAGAGTATTATGGAAATTAACATCGAGAAAAAACTCAGAGTAGTTCCCATTCATCCAAAAATTGTTGCATTTTTCAAAAAAAATCCAAAATACAAAGAGTTACTACCTCCGGGAATCAGGATCTAAAAATCACCAATCAATCGGAGCCACAAACCTCCAATTGCCATGTAAATAAAAAGCATAACCAATCCGGTTATAAGCCCTTTTACCCACCAGTTTTTCAGGTCAACATACCCACTTCCGAAGAAAACTGGTGCGGGTCCGTGGCCATAGTGCGTTAAAGTTCCATAAATTGAACCAACAAAACCAAGCATAAACGCCAACAATAAACCAGGAATTCCAAGTGAAATCCCGACTCCTAGTAAAGCAGCATACATTGCTGCCACATGCGCTGTCGCACTTGCAAAAAGATAATGACTAAAAAAGTATACCAATATAATTATAGGAAAAGCCATTTGCCAGCTTAAACCACCAATTTCATCTTTTACAACATTACTGAACCAACCAATAAACCCTAATTCGTTAAGGGAACTGGCCATCATAACCAGAACAGAAAACCACACAATAGTATCCCACGCTCCTTTTTCGGCTTTTACATCATCCCAGGTTAAAACTGAAGTTAAGAGCAAAATTACTAAACCAATAAATGCTGTTGTTGTTGCATCGATAGAAAAAAGATCGCCTGTCATCCAGAGAACCAACAAAATAAAAAAGGTTAAAAGCATCATCCATTCATTACGGCTAATTGGCCCCATTTCTTTTAGCTTCTGCATTGCAATCTGCGGTGCATCTCCTGTATTTTTAAGTTCAGGCGGATAAATTTTATACAACACAAACGGAATCACAAAAAATGAAATCAACCCTGGAACGATTGCCGCAGTTGCCCACGAAATCCAACTAATTTTAATTCCTAAATTAAGCGCAAACTTTTGACACATCGGATTACTTGCCGTTCCTGTCAAAAACATCGAAGACGCAATCAAATTGGCATTATAACTACTTAAAGTAAGATAAGCTCCTAATTTTCGATGTGTCTCCGGCTGGTCTGGCATTGACCCAAAACTCATTGACATCGATTTCATAATAGGATAAATAATCCCTCCTCCTCGTGCTGTATTACTAGGTACCGCAGGCGCTAAAACTAAATCTGCCAAACCCAAACCATAGGCCAAACCAAGTGAACTTTTACCGAATATTCGAATAAACAAAAAAGCTATACGGTTTCCTAAACCCGTTTTTATAAATCCTCTCGCAATAAAAAATGAGATTCCAATAAGCCAGATCACTTTATCCCCAAAACCTTTTAGCGCCAAAGTAATTGATTTCCCGGCATCTCCGGGAGCCAAAACCTGTAAAAAAGCTGTCAATGCAATAGCAATCATACACATAGTCCCCATAGGAGCAGCTTTGAGGATAATACCTAAAATAGTGGCTACAAAAATCGCAAACAAATGCCAGGCTTCAATTACAACACCATCTGGTGCTGGAATAAACCAAATCACTACCCCGACAACCAGTGTTATCAGAGCTTGAAGAATCTTTACTTCTTTCATTATAAATAGAGGTTAAATTATAGACGGAGCTGCAACTGAATTAAAAACAAATTATTACTATAAGTTGAAGTATCCGGAATATCATGGTCATAGTTGTCGATTTGAAATCCGGCTTCTATTCTTCCTGTATAAGCTTTTCCGAATTCGAGACTAACCATTGGAGTGTATGTTTGTCTAACATTTGAATCAATTTTATAATTCGGATCAAAAGTTTCATATCGGCAGGAAAATTCTAAAGCGGTTAATTTTTGGTAATTTACCACATACCTTAGATTTGGCAGAAAATAAACCCCTCGCATTTGATAATCATCAACATTTGGCGTTCTTTTATCAACTGGTAAAGAAAAATACAAATTATGATTTGTTCCTTGCTTGTATTCAATCTGCAAGTCAAAAGCAAACTTATCAGTCAATTGAAAGACACTCGTAATATCTGCACCGACCGCATAAACTTTTTCTTTGAAAACTTTTCCGATACCTCCATTTAACCCCAGGTTGATTTTATGCTTTTCTGAAAGCCCAAAAACAACTCTTGAAGAATACTGTTTCCCATTATCTTTATCCATTTCTACATCTTTTCCGTTCCCATTTAAAACAGAAAAAGCATAATTAAAAGGAAATTTACCAATATCAAATGCACCGGTCGCAGAAGCACCAATCTGGAAACTCGTCCAGCCATTTTTTCCAAATTCGTAATATTGATTAGAGAAATCAAATGATTTGATGATATCAACAGGAACCAATTCTTCAATACCAAAAGCTGGCCTAAATTGTCCTCCCGTCAAAGCAATATATTTACTAAAGGTATATTTTCCGTAAGCATTCTCCAAAACCTTTCCTTTGGTATCAGATTTAAAATCGGCTAAATTGACCAAGATTACAACTTCTGTCGCTTCACTCAATTTAGTATTTAAACCAACACGCATTCTTTTAATATCAAACGAGCTTTGAGTAACATCACCTGTAGAATGATGAACCCCCAAAACATCAATGTTATCGCCAAAACTTTCCAGATATCTGGCCTGTAAGAGTCCTTTAAACTGAAACTGAGGATATTTTATACCATTTCCAGAGTCATCATTTGAAGCTGTGGAAGTTTGAGCATTCATGAAAAATGGTACTATAAAAAGAATGAAAACAATTCGTAAAAGTAAATATTTACTCATAGGCTTATAAAAAAAAACTTAGTATCGATTAAAAAGTGCCCCTCTTAATTATAATCAAAAAAAACTATTAACTTAAAACAAAAAAGGGTAATACTAATGTAACAAAAAATAAACAATCTGTAAAAAAAATTGCATTAAAATACAGCTACTAATTTAAAGGCATAAAAAAAGGCATAAGATTTAACTTATGCCTTTACTATGTTTTTAAGAGAAAAATTACTTTTCTATCTCTCTCATAGAATCCATTTTTTTGTGCGCCAGGAATCCGGCAACATCTTCAAAATGCTCTTTAACTCTTTTGTTTCCAAATTCAAAAACCTTAGTCGCTAATCCGTCAAGGAAATCACGGTCGTGAGAAACAAGAATTAAAGTTCCGTCAAAATCACGTAAAGCATCTTTGATAATATCTTTAGTCTTCATATCCAAGTGATTCGAAGGCTCATCCAGAATTAATAAGTTTACCGGTTCCAACAGTAATTTAATCATTGCCAAACGAGTTTTTTCCCCACCTGAAAGCACTTTTACTTTTTTGGTAATATCATCTCCCTGAAACATAAATGCTCCTAAGATATTTTTAATTTGGGTTCTGATATCTCCAACAGCAATATTATCGATAGTTTCAAAAATAGTAGCATTTTCATCCAATAAAGAAGCCTGATTTTGGGCAAAATATCCAATTTGAGAATTATGACCAATTTCTACACTACCCTCGTCAACACCGATTTCTTTCATAATCGCTTTGATCATGGTCGATTTTCCTTCTCCGTTTTTACCCACAAAGGCAACTTTCTGACCTCTTTCGATAACAATATTAGCATCTTTAAAGACAACATGATCTCCGTAAGATTTTGACATTTCCTTTACAATAACAGGATACTGCCCGGAACGAGGTGCCGGAGGGAATTTTAAACGCAATGCAGAAGTATCTACTTCATCAACCTGAACAATTTCCAGTTTCTCCAACATCTTCACACGTGACTGAACCGCATCTGTTTTAGAAAAAGTTCCTTTAAAACGATCAATAAACGCCCTGTTGTCAGCAATCATTTTTTGTTGCTCATCGTATGCTTTTTGTTGATGAATACGACGGTCTTTTCTTAATTCTAAATAATGAGAATATTTAGCTTTGTAATCGTAAATCCTTCCCATTGTAACTTCTATCGTACGATTTGTAATATTATCAACAAACGCTCTATCGTGCGAAATTACCACAACTGCCTTTGCAGAAGTCACTAAAAACTCTTCCAGCCATTGAATACTTTCAATATCCATATGGTTGGTTGGCTCATCCAGCAAAATCAAATCCGGTTTTTGCAAAAGGATTTTAGCCAATTCAATACGCATTCTCCATCCTCCTGAAAATTCTGACGTTTGACGGCCGAAATCTTCACGTTCAAAACCAAGACCTACTAAAATCTTCTCAACTTCAGCCTCGTAATTTATTTCTTCAATAGCATAAAACTTCTCACTCAAGTCAGAAACTCTTTCGATCAGTTTCATGTATTCATCACTTTCATAATCCGTACGAACCGTTAATTGCTCATTGATTTCGTCAATTTCAGCTTTCATTTTAAAAATCTCGCCGAAAGCTTTTGAAGCCTCTTCCATTACAGTCGAACCATCCTTTGTTAATAAATGCTGAGGCAAATAAGCCACAACAGCATCTTTTGGAGTTGAGATACTTCCGGTTGAAGGTTTATTTTCACCTGCAATTATTTTCAAAAGTGTCGATTTTCCCGCACCATTTTTACCCATAAGGGCAATTTTATCATTTTCATTTATAGCAAAAGAAACATCGCTAAAAAGTGTAGTTCCGCCAAACTGAACCGAAATATCGTTAACTGTAATCATTTGTCTTTGTTAATTTGTTTAATCGGTTAATCGTTTATTTGACCACCCATTTTTTTTGTGGTGCAAAGATAGATTTAATTAGATAATGTGCCAATGAGATAATTAGATAATTTTGAGAATGTGTTAATTAGAAAATGTGTCAATGAGATAATTTGATAAAGCTAAATTCTAAATCGCAACAAATCAAACCGGACAGCTTTCTTCTTATTTTAAATTTTTAATCTTATCTTGTATAAAAATTTAAAAATCAGCAAAATATGAAAACGAAATTAAAACTGACTGTTTCCCTAATTGCAGGATTAATATTTGGATTTTCTGCAAATGCACAAAAAACCGTAATAAAAAAAGAAGCTTTACCAGCAAATGCTCAAACTTTCTTAAAGACTCACTTTGGATCAAAAAAACCGAGCTACATACTGGAAGACAAAGAAATTCTCTCTACAGAATACAAAGTTCAATTTGACAATAAAACCGAAATAGAGTTTGACAAAAAAGGAAACTGGAAAGAAGTTGATGCAAAAGGCTCTAAAATCCCTTCCTCCATAATTCCTAAAAAAATCGCTTCTTATGTAAAAACAAATTTTCCAAAAGAAAAAGTAACCAAAATAGAATTAGGAACTTCTGGTTATGAAACAAAACTAACCAATGGCTTAGAGTTAAAATTCAACTTAAAAGGAGATTTTAGCAAAATTGACAAATAGCTTTTGGTTAAAAAATTAAACCCGACAGGTTTTTAAAACCTGTCGGGTTTGCTATTAAAAAAGAAGATATTTATATCTTATTTCACCACTGATTATTACTTTAAGAACTATAAAAATCCTTTCTAATCCTATTATCTGTGGCAAAAAACAAAACCCGACAGGTTTTTAAAACCTGTCGGGTTGCTAAAAATTATCTAATTTTCAAATTGACTAATTATCTAATTAATCTTTTCTCCATTTTTTAGTTTCGTCAAAAATATGCTGCAAAATAGAAGCTTCTACTTCATCAAATTCGATATTTCTACGACTCAGAACTAACTTTGCTGTTTCAAAAGCCTTTTTAGTTACATAAGTAGTAAATCCTGCTGCTCCGCCCCAAGAAAAACTTGGAACAAAATTACGAGGAAAACCTGAACCAAAAATATTAGCACTTACCCCAACAACAGTTCCGGTATTAAACATCGTATTAATACCACATTTACTGTGATCTCCCATCATTAAACCACAAAATTGAAGTCCGGTTTTTGCAAAACCTTCTGTTTCATAGCTCCATAATTTCACTTCTTCGTAATTGTTTTTCAGGTTTGAATTATTTGAATCTGCACCAATATTACACCATTCTCCTAAAACAGAATCCCCCAAAAAACCATCATGCCCTTTATTTGAATTGGCAAATAGCACAGAATTCTTAACCTCTCCTCCTATTCTTGATCCGGGACCAACTGTGGTAGCACCATAAACTTTGGCGTTTAGTTTTACCTGGGCGTTTTCACATAAAGCAAAAGGCCCACGAATTACGGTTCCTTCCATAATTTCAGAATTCTTACCTATATATATAGGTCCGTTTGAAGCATTCAACGTAACAAACTCTAATTTTGCTCCTTCTTCTATAAATATATTTTCTGGCGCAATTACATTAACACTTTTCGGAATTGGCTGTGATTTTCTATCCTCTGTCAGATAAGCAAAATCAGCTCGGATTGCAGCATCATTTTTAGAAAAAATATCCCAGTTATGTTCAACCGTCAAACAATCATCATTATACTGAATGATTTCATAAGAGTCAAAATCAACTTCCTCCTGATTCTCTGTTGTAAAAAAAGCAATTACATCATCACCCTTAAAAATCGCCTGATTTGTCTTCAAATTAGAAACCATTTCAGCAAGCGTATCATTTGGCAAATAAGCTGCGTTAATCATTACGTTTTCTTCCAATTCAACCATCGGAAATTTTTCCGAAAGATATTCCTCAGTAATTGTAGTTATAGTAGAACCTAAACGGGCTTCCCATTTTTGACGAATCGTCATAATCCCGATTAAGATATCAGCCACCGGCCTTGTAAAAGTAAAAGGTAATAAAGCATTCCGGACGGGACCGTCAAAAAGAATATAATTCATAAATAAAATTTGTACTTGTTAAAATCTTGATTTGGTTATCAGGGTCAAAGTTACAAATATTTATGTTTTTACTAAACTTGTTTTAGTAGTTAGCAATTAATTCATGAATAATTACATTGCTCTTAATTATAATAAAAAACATAGTCCGTAGTTTCAACGATGGAACGCAATATATCTGTACCACGCACCCCGTGGTTGAAACCACTGGGTATATTTTAAAATGCAATTTTATCTTTTAATAATTTAGAATAAAATAATACATGAATTACTTCGTCTGTCCCTTTGGTCGAGTCGTGGCTAACAAATTATCACATAAAAAAAGCCTTCCAAATTGGAAGGCTTTTGTATAATTTAAAACAGCTATTATTTTTTAGCGTGTTTTGCATATTTAGTTTTGAATTTATCAATACGTCCTGCAGTATCGATAAGTTTAGATTTACCAGTATAAAAAGGGTGAGATGTTCTAGAAATCTCCATTTTTACAACTGGATACTCAACTCCGTCAACTTCAATTGTTTCTTTTGTATCTGCAGTAGATTTAGTGATAAAAACTTCGTCATTTGACATGTCTTTAAATGCAACTAATCTGTAATTTTCTGGGTGAATTCCTTTTTTCATCTTTTCTTTTATTTATTGTTTAGAGCATTTTTATTCTGAAGCTTTTTCATGGTTAGAAAAAGGTGTAAACAACACTACTCTTTTTTTGTTTAAAAATTTAATTATTTTTGAGTGTGCAAATTTACAATTCTTTTTTAATAAACAAATACTTAGCCCACTTTTTTTTAGTTTATTTCCAAAAGCTTTTTTTATCTACGATTATAGTGGGAATTACTATATTTGTGGATTAATTTTAAAACATATAGAAATATGATTAATGAAGTTATAAAAAAGAACGGTATTACTTATGGTGTAATGATTGGAATTGCATCGGCATTGGTGACTGCTACTATATATGCTGTTGATTTAAACTTATTCACAGCTTGGTGGATGGGCATTATAGGTATAGCGATAAGCGTTACTATCAGTATTATTTTACTGTCTAAAACCAAGAAAGAATTAAATGGTGTTTTCCCATTTAAAGAAGCTTTTACCACTTATTTTATAGCTGCTGTAATTGGCATTTTAATTTCTACAACTTTTAATATTATTCTTTTTAATGTTATTGATCCGGGAGCAAAAGACACTTTAAGTGATATTATGGCAAAATACACTGCTAATATGATGCAGAAATTTGGATCTCCAGCTTCAGTAATCAACGAGGCAATTGCAAAAATGAAGGAAAGTAATCCATACTCTACTTTTGAATTACTAAAAGGATCTGTTTTTGCTATCGTGGTTAGTGCCATTTTCGGATTAATATTCGCAGCATTTTTTAAAAGCAAAACTACTCAAGAATAAAAAAATAAATGAATTTATCTATACTTATACCGCTTCTAAACGAGGAGGAATCACTTAAAGAACTCTATTCGTGGATTATTAAAGTGATGCAATCTAACAATTACTCTTATGAAATCATTTTTGTAGATGATGGAAGTACAGATGATTCCTGGAACATTATTGAAAGTTTTTCTAACGAAAACCCAAATGTAAAAGGGATTCGTTTCATGAAAAACTTTGGAAAATCACAAGCATTACATGCTGGTTTTGCAAAAGCAAAAGGCGACGTGATTATTACTATGGATGCCGATTTACAAGATAGTCCGGATGAAATTCCGGAACTATATGAAATGATTATCAAAGAAAAATTTGATTTAGTTTCGGGATGGAAAAAGAAACGTTACGACTCTGTTGTCGCAAAAAATCTTCCTTCGAAATTATTTAACTGGGCTGCAAGAAAAACTTCCGGCGTTGAGTTAAACGATTTTAATTGCGGATTAAAAGCGTACAAAAATGTAGTAGTAAAAAACATTGAGGTTTCTGGCGAAATGCACCGATACATTCCGGTTTTGGCAAAAAATGCCGGTTTCGGAAAAATTGGTGAAAAAGTAGTAATTCATCAGGCAAGAAAATACGGTGAAACTAAATTTGGAATGGAACGTTTTATAAACGGGTTTCTGGATTTAATTACAATTTGGTTTTTATCAAGATTCGGAAAAAGACCTATGCACTTATTTGGTGCTATGGGTTCCATTATGTTTATTATCGGATTTTTAGCCGCAGGGTATATTGGAGTTTCAAAACTATACCATATGTATACCGGAATGAAATACAATTTAGTAACCAGCAATCCGTGGTTTTATATTGCTCTAACCACAATGGTTTTGGGAACTCAATTATTTTTAGCAGGATTCCTGGGTGAAATTATTTTACGAACTAAAAGTAACGAAGCACGATATAAAGTAGCCCGCGAGGTTAATTTTTAACGGAAGGTCAGCCCTAAGGAACGACATTCTTTTTCTGACTCCTTTAGACAGAAAAAAATATAGCTCAGATAGAAAAACTTATCTTTAATTAGAAAACAATTATTAAAAAGACATTTAACATGAATATAGCTCCTAATATATTAAACGCAGTCAACGAATGGTTAACACCAACGTTTGATCAGGACACACAAGCTGCCGTTAAGGAATTAATGACTACCTCTCCAAAAGAACTGGAAGAGAGTTTTTACAAAAACCTGGAGTTTGGAACTGGTGGTATGCGTGGCGTTATGGGTGTTGGAAACAATAGAATCAACAAATATACTCTTGGAAAAAATACGCAGGGATTATCTAATTATTTACATGAGGTTTTTCCAAATGAAACTTTAAAAGTTGTTATTGCTTACGATTGTCGTCATAACAGCAATACTTTGGCAAAGGTTGTTGCTGATGTTTTCTCTGCAAATGGAATTCAGGTTTATTTGTTTTCAGATTTAAGACCTACTCCGGAATTATCTTTTGCACTTAAATATTTAGGATGTCAATGCGGAATCGTTTTGACAGCTTCTCACAATCCACCGGAATACAACGGCTATAAAGTATATTGGCAAGACGGAGGTCAGATTGTTCCTCCTCAAGATGCTGCAATTATTAATGTAATTGAAAATTTAAGCTACGACAAAATTAAATTTGACGCAAACGAAAGCCTGATTAAATATATTGATACTGATATTGACAAGGCTTTTATAAAATCGTCTATCGAGAATGCAAGTTTTAATACCCCTGCAGAAGCCAAAGACAACTTACAAATTGTTTTTACATCATTGCACGGAACTTCAATAAAATCTATTCCAGATACCTTATCACAGGCTGGTTACAAAAATGTCCACATTGTTCCTGAACAAGCCATCCCAGATGGAGATTTCCCAACAGTAAAATCTCCGAATCCGGAAGAGCCGGAAGCATTGACAATGGCTTTGGCTTTGGCAGATAAAACAAATTCTGACATTGTAGTGGGTACAGATCCTGATTGTGACCGTTTAGGTGTTGCTGTTAGAAATAATGATGGTAAAATGATCTTACTGAATGGGAATCAAACCATGATTTTAATGACTTCTTTCTTATTGCAGCAATGGAAAAAAGCCGGAAAAATTAACGGAAAACAATTCGTAGGTTCAACAATCGTTTCAACTCCAATGATGATGGAATTAGCATCAAGCTATGGTGTTGAATGTAAAGTTGGATTGACAGGTTTTAAATGGATTGCTAAAATGATCAAAGATTTTCCTGAACTTCAATTTATTGGTGGTGGTGAAGAAAGCTTTGGCTTTATGGTTGGTGATGCTGTTAGAGATAAAGATGCTGTTGCTGCAACTTTATTAATATGCGAAGTCGCTGCACAGGCAAAAGCTGCCGGAAGCTCTGTTTACAAAGAACTTTTACAACTTTATGTTGAAAACGGCTTCTATAAAGAACATCTAGTTTCTTTAACTAAAAAAGGCATGGAAGGTTTAGAAGAAATCAACCAAATGATGATCAATTTACGTCAGAATCCTTTGAAAGAAATCAACGGTCAGCGCGTAATTATGGTTGAAGATTATCAATCTTCTACTGCATTAAACTTATTGACTAATGAAGAATCCGTAATGGACATTCCGAAATCTAATGTATTGATTTATTATACAGAAGACGGAACTAAAATTTGTGCACGACCAAGCGGAACAGAACCAAAAATCAAATTCTACATTAGTGTAAATGCTGAAATAGAATCGGTTTCAGACTTTACTGAAGCTGAAAGTTTCCTAGATCAAAAGATACAAAATATCATTGCAGATATGCAATTGAATTCATAAAATGAGTGACAAACTGGACACAAATGACAAGCCCGAACTATTAGATTCAATAATTGGACTAATAGATCAGACTCGTCATTTTGTCGCCAAAACAGTTAATCAGGAATTAACGCTTTTATATTGGAAAATAGGAAAAAGCATCAATGATGAAATTCTAAAAAACGATAGAGCGGATTACGGAAAGAAAATAATTCCAGCTTTAAGCATTGCATTAACTAATAAATATGGAATTGGCTTTAACAAAAGAAATCTACAAAGCTTTGTTAAACTTAACACTACAATTGAAGACTTTACAATTTTGCACACACTGTGTGCAAAATTGAGTTGGTCTCATATCCGAAATCTAATTTATATTGAAAACAATATAAAACGTGAGTTCTACATCCAAATGAGTATTCATGAACGCTGGAGTGTACGAACCTTACAAGAACGAATTGACAGCATGCTTTTTGAAAGAACTGCAATTAGCAAAAAGCCTGAAGAAACCATAATTAAAGACTTAGCTTTATTAAAAAACGAAAAACAAATTACCGCTGATTTGACATTTCGCGATCCTTATTTTTTAGACTTTTTAGGATTACATGACAGCTATTCCGAGAAAGATTTAGAAAGTACAATCTTAGCTCAGCTCCAAAATTTTATAACAGAAATAGGCAGCGAATTTGCTTTTCTTGCCCGTCAAAAGAGAATAACAATTGATGATGAAGATTTTTACATCGATTTACTTTTTTACCACCGAGGCCTGCGTCGATTGGTTGCTATTGATTTAAAACTTGGAAAATTTAAAGCTTCCTATAAAGGCCAAATGGAACTCTATCTCCGCTGGCTAGAGAAAAACGAACAAAAAGAAGGTGAAAACAAACCAATTGGATTAATTTTGTGCAGTGAAAAATCTCCTGAACAAATTAATTATTTAATGCTTGACAATGATGAACAAATCAAAGTTTCAGCTTATTTAACACAATTACCGGAAAAAAAATTATTGCTGGAAAAACTCGAAAGAGCAATTGCCATTGCAGAAAACAACATCAATAAAAAATGAGTAATTTCAAAAAAATAGTTCCTTTTATATATCCGTATAAAAAATACGCATTCTTAAACATCTTTTTCAATGTTTTGTATGCCCTTTTCAGCACACTTTCGTTTGTAGCCCTAATACCAATGCTTCAGGTTTTATTTGACAAAACAAAAGCAAACACTATTAAACCCGTTTACACCGGAATATTAGGACTTAAAGAATACGGCGAAAACTATTTAAGCTATTACATTACAACTACAAAAGGAACCCACGAATCGGGTTATATTTTATCTGTAATGGTGGCAATCATAATTTCGATCTTTTTATTAAAAAACTTAGCCGATTATCTGGCAATGTTTTTTATTAACTTTTTACGAAACGGAGTTTTAAAAGACATGCGAAATGCTTTGTACAAAAAAACACTTGAACTTCCCTTAGCATTTTACTCTGAAAAAAGAAAAGGAGATGTAATTTCGAGAATTTCTGCCGATGTAAATGAGGTACAAAATTCCTTTTTAGCCATTCTTGAGCTTATCGTAAAAGAGCCTTTAACGATTATTTTCACCATAAGCACCATGCTGATTATTAGTGCCAAACTAACTTTGTTTGTTTTTATTTTTATTCCCGTTTCCGGATATATTATTTCGTTAATCGGAAAACAACTAAAAAAACAATCCAGTAAAGCACAACAAGAACAAGGCGCTTTTTTATCTACTATCGAAGAAACTATCGGAGGCCTGAAAGTTGTTAAAGGATATAATGCCGAGAATTATTTCAATACCGTTTTTCAAAATTCTACAGAACGCTTTTTCACCTTATCTAATAGTATTGGAAATCGCCAGAATTTAGCTTCACCGGCAAGTGAGTTTATGGGAATTACAGTAATTGCTATATTACTTTGGTACGGAGGTCAAATGGTTTTGATAGACAAAACTTTAGAAGGCGCCGCATTTATAGCCTACATGGGATTAGCTTATAATATTCTGACACCTGCAAAAGCCATCTCTAAAGCTTCTTATGGAGTAAAAAGAGGAAACGCTGCTGCTGAACGTGTTCTTGAGATTTTAGAACAGGAAAACACTATCGTTTCAAAAGAAAATGCAATTGAGAAAACAACTTTCGACAACAATATTAATATTCAGAATATCAATTTTAAATATGAAGACGAAACAGTTCTGAAAGACTTTTCACTTCAAATTAAAAAAGGGCAAACTGTTGCGCTTGTTGGCCAGTCCGGAAGTGGAAAAAGTACAATTGCAAACTTATTGACTCGTTTCTATGATGTAAACGACGGAACAATTTCGATTGATAATATCAATATTAAAGACATGAATTTGCAATCATTGCGTAGCCTAATGGGATTGGTTACTCAGGATAGCATTTTGTTTAATGACACCATTAAAGCAAATATTTCTTTAGGAAAATTAGATGCAACTGATGATGAAATTATTGAAGCATTGAAAATTGCCAATGCTTATGAGTTTGTTAATGAATTACCACAAGGGATTTACACTAATATTGGTGACAGTGGAAACAAACTATCGGGCGGACAAAAACAACGTCTTTCTATTGCACGAGCGGTATTAAAAAATCCTCCGATCATGATTTTGGACGAAGCAACTTCTGCATTAGATACCGAAAGTGAAAAATTTGTTCAGGTCGCTTTAGAAAACATGATGCAAAACAGAACTTCGATTGTAATTGCACACAGACTTTCTACCATTCAAAAAGCAGATGTGATTGTGGTGATGCAAAAAGGAAGAATCGTCGAACAAGGCACACACGAAGAACTAATTGCTCACAACGGAACTTATAATAAACTGGTAACGATGCAATCTTTCGAATCTTAAGATTCTCCAAAAGACCACAACTATTTTACACAGATTAAGGAAATATTAAAACTAAGTTTAATTTCTTTAATCTGTGTTTATTTTTATAACTTTAGGTTAGTTAAAGAATAAATCCTGTAACTCTTCCTGAAATGTATCTTAACAACCCCAACATAAAACTACCAGACGATCCAAATACCATTGTCTGGAAATACCTTGACTTATCTAAATTCCTTGATCTTTTACTTTCAAAAAAGCTATTCATGTCACGTTCTGACAAGTTTGAAGATCAGTACGAAGGCACTTTTAGCGAACCGACTTACGAAGAGATCAAAAAACTGGCGGCAGATAATCCTGAATTTTTAAACTACTACAAAACACATCGGGAAAAAGTTGCCATAAGCAGCTGGCATATCAACGAGTATGAGTCATTTGCCATGTGGCAAATCTTTACAAAAAACAACGAAGGATTAGCTATTCAATCTACAATTGGAAGACTGCAAAAAGCAGTAAGACCGGAAAATAATTTTGACCAGTATATTGGCGAAGTAAACTATATCGATTATAAAAAAGAATACATTCCGTTTAATGATTTATTCTTTCCCTTTTTATTTAAAAGAAAAAGTTTTCAATACGAAAGAGAAGTCCGAATTCTGAGTGACACTTCAAAAAGCGACATTAAATTAAATGATGGCCTAAAAATCAATGTAGACATCAATCAGCTAATTGAGAAAATATACATTCATCCAAAATCCGAAAACTGGTACAAAAAACTGGTAATTGAACTGGTTGAACGCTTGGGTTTTGGTTTCGAGATTGAAAAATCAGATCTGGAAAGTGATATATTGATATAAAGGTGCTAAGGTTCTGAGATTCTAAGATTCTAAGATTTTCAAATCTTTATACATATAAAAAGCCCTTTAAAAATTAAATATTAATTTTTAAAGGGCTTTTTATATGTATAAAGATTATGCAAAAAAAATCCTTTTAATCTGTGTAATCTGTGGCTAAAAAAACTTAGAATCTCAGAACCTTAGCAACTTAAATAGGTTTATAACTTTTAACTTCCCATTTTTTAGAAGCTAAGTCTATATAATTATAATGCAAAACATCATTTTTATCAAATTGACCATTTTGATTTGTGTCTTCAATTGTTCTGAAATACAAACGATTTTTAGACTCTATCAAACTCCAGTCTACCAGTTCCTGAAGATCTGGTGAGACTTTGGTAAAATTCTCTCCGCTGATATCGCTTAAGTATAACGTTTTAATATCTCCGGTATCTATTTTTCCGTCTTTATTTGTATCAGAATCTGTCAAAGTATAAACCATTACTTTATTTGAAGTTTTATCTGCTACAGTTTTTAAATAAGTAGCCGTTAAAATTAAAACTGGTTTATCTGACAAAGGGCGAATCGAATCTGAATCTACTTTCTGAAATTTTAAATTCTGCAAATATCCCGTAATTTCATTATCTCCCAAATTAGAAATCGTAAAACTTACGTCGTTTACACTTGATGATCCATAACGGGCTTTAGTTCCTTTTTCAAAAACGCGCAAATCTCCAACAGGATGAATTAAATAATTCGTCCCCTCCATTTGAATAGGCAAATCAGCAACTTCTATTTGCGTCGAATCCGTTTTTGCTACAACACGTCCTTTATTGGCAGCATCATAAATTACCTTCGGTTTTTGAGCTTCATCTTTACAACTCACTACAGTTCCGATAATTACTAAGGCAATATATTTTAGACAGTTTTTCATTTATGGCAATTATATTAGAATATCAAATATACTATTTTTGATTGTAATTTCCGGTTTTATGAATCTTAGTAATTTCAGAAATTCTATTTATAAAAACTTCTTTAGAACCAAAAAATTGTCTTTTAACAATAAATTCAGTCCATTACAACCTCGCATTCAACTTAACATTAAAAACTCTGGAAGTCATATAATTTGGAATCGCATATTCATTTTTAGAATAGACATCACGAACCCAGGTATTCGTGATGGCATTTTGATTATTAAACAGATTATAAATTTCCAATCCCAGAGATAACTCTTTAAAGTTTTTCAACCAGCTTTTTTTAGTGCTTTGATTGCTCGCGTCTACAAAAACTTTGGCAAACCCAACATCAACTCTTCTGTAATCGTTTAACCTGTTTTGATACAAATAAGGATCCGAGTAAGCCGGTGCGCCGCCTGGCAAACCAGTATTATAAACTAAATTCAGATACAGTTTTACACTTGGTATATTTGGCATATAATCCTGAAACAGCATCGCAAATTTCAAACGCTGATCTGTTGGTCGGGCGATATATCCTTTATTTTCATAATTTTCTTCGGTTTTCAAATATCCAAAACTTACCCACGATTCGGTTCCCGGAACAAATTCGCCGTTCAATCTAAAATCAAAACCTTGTGCGTATGCTTTTGCATTATTATTGGCAATGTAACGAATTCGTACATTATCAATCGAATACACATTTACATCTGAAAGTGACTTATAATACACTTCTGTAACCCATTTAAAAGGACGATTCCACATTTTAAAATTGTAATCGTTGCCTAAGACAATGTGTACCGATTCCTGTGCTTTCACATTAGGATTCACAACACCATTTAAGTCACGCAATTCCCTATAAAAAGGAGGCTGATGATACAATCCTCCGGAAATCCTGAAAACCATATCCATATCCCAGTCCGGTTTAATCGCAAACTGACCACGCGGACTCACCACAATCTGATTTTTACCTTCGACTGAGGCACCGGAAACATTCCAACTCTGAAAACGGGCTCCAAGATGATACCAAATCTGATTTGACCCTAATTCTGATTTCTTATTAAATTGCGCATATCCTGAAAATCTGTTTATCGTATTAAAATTTGTTGCACGAACATCCTGATAAGGCAATAATGGCCCTGTATATGGCTGATACGGCTGATTGTTTTTAGGTAAAATTACAAGCGGCGGATTAATTGAGAATCCGGCCGAATCAATCACCTCCCACTCTACAACACGATCCCGAATAGATTCTCTGGTATATTTTAAACCAAATTCCAGTTGACTGTCATTTAGCCATTCTTTAAAACCTTTAATTTCTGCATTCGCAATTAAGGCATCCAGATCATTTCGTGCATGATTGAGCTGTGAACCAATTCCGCGTGTAAAATCAATATTTTCAGTATTCCCTTCTTCATCAACATTTCCTAAACGATATTGCGCCAGAATATCAAAATGTTCCTGTTCTGTTGTATGAAATAAAGAACCAATTAGTTTTAAAGTCAAACTTGGCGACACCGCATAAGTTGTTTTTAAAGCCCCAAAATAAGTATCATATTTATCTTTTTCCTGACCTTCGTAATAAACAGCAAGCGCCATTGGCTGATCGATTGTACCAAATTTTGTCTGACGGGTTAAGGGCTGGTACAAATATTTATTCTCAGAAATATTTCCTAAAAAACTTATCTGCCATTTTTCTGAAATATCATAATTAATATTCGTCTGAATATCTGCAAAAGTTGGTGTATAATTGGTTTCAGTATCCTGACTATTCACCAAAAGACTGTTATTTCTGTAACGAATTCCAGTAACGGCCGACCATTTTTTATTTTTAGAAACAAGATCAACTGCTGCACTTCCGCCTAAAAAACTCGCTTCAAAAGCTGCTCCAAACTGAGTTGGCTTTCTATAGGTAATATCTAAAACAGAAGACAATTTATCCCCAAATTTAGCCTGAAATCCACCCGCCGAAAAATCAACGTTTTGTACTAAATCTGTATTGGTAAAACTTAAACCTTCTTGTTGTCCCGAACGAATCAGAAAAGGACGATAGACTTCAACTTCGTTTACATACACTAAATTTTCGTCATAATTCCCGCCTCGAACAGCGTATTGCGTGCTCAGTTCGTTATTTGAATTTACTCCCGGAAGTGTTTTAAGAATATTCTCGATTCCGGCATTTGCACCGGGAATTTTTTTTATCGTTCCGGCATCAACAGTAACAATTCCCTGAACACGTTTTTTGTTTTTAGAAGAGACAAAAACTTCGCCCATCTGTTCTTCCGAGTTATTCATAACAGGATTAAAAACAAAAATCTCGTTTGGTTTTAAACTCACTGTCAGGCTTATCATTTTTAACGAAATATGAGTAAAAATTATCGAGGCTTTTTTATTTGAAACCACTTCTATTTCAAAAAAACCATTTGTATCAGATTGTGTGCTGTTTTTTCCTGCTGATATATTGACATTTGAGACAGGATGATTTGCATTATCTAAAATAATTCCTTTAACATGTGCACTTTGGGCAAATGAAAAACTTGTAAAAAATAGAAAAAGAAAAGCGAATATTATTCTGTTTACCTTCAATGACTTGGTTTTTATTTTTGTTGACTTCTGAAAAATTTAGTCTCAAAGATAGCAGAATTTCCTACATTATCAACTACTTCAATTTTCAGTGTATTTTCACCTTCTACTAAAAACTGATTATCAAAAGTATGTGTAATTTTTCTGTTTTTATTCTCATATTCAAATAAAACCCAATTTCCATTTAAATACCCATTGTATGATTTAATTCCGGATGATGCATCGCTAATAACAAACTCAATTTTCTTTTGCTCACTAATCCATTTTCCTTCAACCGGTTTCGTTATTTTTATAACCGGAGCAATGGTATCCAGAACCAATCCGTATTGCCCTAAAATTTTTGCTTTGGCAGTAAAAACATCTCCTTTTCTGATTGTACCATTATAACTATTCCCTTTTCCTATATAGAGTTTATCACGTAAGTCTTCTGGATAAGAATCGTCTTTTATAGTAATTGTAAAATTTGAATGCACCGGAACCGTATCATCATGAATGAAGATTTTATTATTCTTGACATCAAAATTCATATTAAAATCCTCATAGAATGTTTTGGCAGGAAAGAAAACAGACATATTATCTTTTTCAAAGTTGGTGTCTTTATTATACCTGACAAAATATTTAGATGTAGTGGGTTCAGGTGCTACAAGCGGAGTTGCGTTATCATATTCGATTGGAACTGTAACGGAATTTAAATTTCCATAATAATCAGAAACTTCAATTCTATACGAAGAAGCCAGATTTGGCTGAGCCGTAATTATTCCTCTTAACGAATCTGTTTTAATGATACTCAAAGCAAAAGGAGTTTTCATAAAGAGTTTTTGCACACGCTGACTTGTCTTTTTATACCTCGAATAATCAATAAAAGCATTTATATAACGCATTTCATCAAACGAATAGGTATTAAACTGGTAATTGTAATTCTGATTTCCGTTTAAAAAAGTCGAAACATTAAAAACGCCATTTTTATTAAACGAAACATCATCAGTATCAATTGCATTAATTCCAAACCCTATTTTTCCATTTGCCTTTACTTTTCCGGCAAGATACGTCCCATCCTTTTGTAAAGTCAGATTAAGCAACAAAGGTTGTTTTGACAAATTTACCACTGAATTATCTAATGGATACACATACAAACTGGATAAAGTTGGCTTTTTAGTGTCTTTAATATTTTTATCAAAACCAAAAAAGATCGGATTAATTACAAATTCAGTTTTTGTATCCCGAATTTCAAAGTGTAAATGCGGCCCTTCTGAAGATCCTGTATTTCCGGAAAGTGCTATCAATTGTCCCTTTGTAACCGGGAGTTCATCTGGTTTTGGAAACATTTCAATTTCATAAGCTTTCTCTTTGTAATGATTTTTTGTTACATATTCCTGAATTGGACCAAGCGTAGTTTGTAAATGGCCATAAACAGAAGTATACCCGTTTGGATGGGTTATGTAGATACACTTTCCGTTTCCAAAAGTCGAAATTTTTATTCTCGATACATATCCGTCAGCAATCGCATACACATTTAATCCTTCTCTTTGATTTGTTTTTAAATCAAACCCCGCATGAAAATGATTCGGCCTTAATTCACCGAAATTTCCTGAAAGCTGCATTGGAATATCTAATGGCGGGCGAAAATAATCTTTAGGATATTGTGTCTGAGCGAAAATAAAATGACAACACAAAAAGGCAAATACGGAGAATTTCATAACTAACATTTTTGCTAAGATAAAAAATTAACAGGGAAAAACCGAGAGTTAACCCACAAAAACACAAATAATTAAATTTCAGAAACTTACCTATTTTTAATGTAAAAAAATCGATAAAAAATTGCATTAATAAAAAGGAATACTAACTTTGTATGATTAAGTAATGAATAGGATTTATAATGAGTGTAATTGCCGAAATAATTGATACTCTTGAATATAAAGTCCAGAGGCTATTTGAGAAATCAAAAGGTCTGGAGAAAAACAATCAGGTTTTACAATTAGAATTAACCAAAGCTGTTCAAATTATCCAGAAACAATCTGAAGAAATTGAAGCTTTGAAAAAGCAATATGAAACACTAAAAATAGCCAATTCGTTGCTCGGCAGCGACAATAATAAGAGAGAGACAAAGCTTAAAATAAATTCATTAATTCGCGAAATTGATCACTGTATAGCACAACTATCAGATTAGGAAACATGGACGGAAAGCTTAAAATCAAAATATCAATTGCAGACAGAGTTTACCCATTAACGGTTGAACCATCTCAGGAAGAGGGACTAAGAAGTGCTTCAAAAAAAATTGATGCTATGATTAAGCAATTCGAAGAAAGTTATGCCGTTCGCGACAAGCAAGATGTACTGGCCATGTGTGCCCTGCAATTTGCATCACAAGTGGAACAAAAACAAATTGACAACGCAATCGATGGAAATAAAACTATCGAAAGAATTAAAAATTTAAATTTGCTTTTAGATCAATATCTCGAAAACTAAACGTTCTTTACAAAAACTAAGATACTGCCTACATTAGTTCACAATTGGTAAACTCAACACTAACAATTTAGAATGAGCGAATCGTCACTACTATAGTATGCCCTCCTTTGGCTGGGAAACTTGAACAGTGAGTTAGCTCAAAACTTGTCTTTACGAGTTTATACAAGCAATTAATGTAGGCTTTTTTATATATAAATTTTAACAAACATGGACATAATAACGATCATTATTTCAGGTATTGTGGGTATTGCAGCAGGTTTTGCAATAGCTAAAATTATCGAGAAAAGTAATATTTCTAATTTAATCAAAAACGCTAAAAAAGAGGCTGCTTCAATTTTAAAAGACGCCAATTTAGAGGCCGAAAATATCAAAAAAGATAAGATCCTTCAGGCAAAAGAACGTTTTATCGAATTAAAATCTGAGCACGAACAAGTTATTTTAGCAAGAGACAAAAAAGTTGCTGAAGTAGAAAAACGCGTTCGCGATAAAGAATCTCAAGTTTCAAATGAGCTTTCTAAAGCTAAAAAAGTAAATGATGATTTTGAAGCTAAAACACAAGAATACAACAACAAAATTGAAGTTTTAGACAAAAAACAAAGTGAAGTTGACAAACTTCACAAAAGTCAGTTACAGCAATTAGAAGTAATCTCAGGGCTTTCTGCAGATGAAGCAAAAGAGCAATTAGTAGAAGGTTTAAAAGCCGAAGCTAAAAGCAAAGCAATGTCTCATATTCAGGACACTATTGAAGAGGCAAAACTTACAGCGCAACAAGAAGCTAAAAAAATCATCATCAATACCATTCAAAGAGTTGGAACAGAAGAAGCAGTTGAAAATTGCGTTTCTGTTTTTAACATTGAGTCTGATGATGTAAAAGGTAGAATTATTGGTCGTGAAGGTCGTAACATTAGAGCTTTGGAAGCTGCTACAGGAGTTGAAATCATTGTTGACGACACACCAGAAGCTATTATCCTTTCTTGTTTTGATCCTGTTCGTAGAGAAATTGCTCGTTTGTCATTACACAAATTAGTGACCGATGGACGTATTCACCCAGCAAGAATTGAAGAAGTTGTTGCAAAAACAGCTAAACAAATTGATGACGAAATCATTGAAGTTGGTAAGCGTACTGTAATCGACTTAGGAATTCATGGTTTACACCCGGAATTGATTAAAGTTGTAGGTAGAATGAAATACCGTTCTTCTTACGGACAAAACTTATTACAGCACTCAAGAGAAGTTTCTAAGCTTTGTGGTATTATGGCTGCAGAATTAGGGCTTAATGTAAAATTAGCCAAAAGAGCTGGTTTATTACACGATATTGGTAAAGTTCCAGATACAGAAAGCGATCTTCCTCACGCATTATTAGGTATGCAATGGGCTGAGAAATATGGTGAAAAAGAAGAAGTATGTAATGCAATTGGAGCTCACCACGACGAAATCGAAATGAAATCATTATTATCTCCAATTATTCAGGTTTGTGATGCAATTTCAGGAGCAAGACCAGGCGCGAGACGTCAGGTACTGGATTCATATATTCAGCGTTTGAAAGACCTTGAAGAAGTTGCATATGGTTTCTCTGGAGTAAAAAATGCTTATGCAATTCAGGCTGGTAGAGAACTTCGTGTAATTGTAGAAAGCGAAAAAGTTTCTGATGACAATGCAGCAAATCTTTCATTCGAGATTTCACAAAAAATCCAAACAGAAATGACTTATCCAGGTCAGGTAAAAGTGACCGTAATTAGAGAAACAAGAGCAGTTAATATTGCTAAATAAAACCTCTAAAACATAAAAACAAATAAGGCTATCTTTAATTAGATAGCCTTATTTGTTTTTATCATCCTTAAAAACCGTTTTACAAATCTCCAAAGATAATTTTAAAACTGGTTCCTACTCCAACCTCACTTTCTACTTTAATAGTTCCTTTCATCGCTTCAATTTGATTTCTGGTAATATACAAGCCAATTCCGCGAGCTTCTTCATGTTTATGAAAGGTTTTGTACATTCCGAATAAAAGATCGCCATGAATAGCTAAATCGATCCCCAAACCGTTATCTGTAATTTTTAATGATTTATAACCGTCCGGCTCAATTGCAAAATCAAAAATAATCAAAGGATCACGATCAGGATGCGCATATTTTATAGCATTAGTTGTAAAATTCAGTAAAACACTCTCAAGATAAGCCGGATTAAAATTAATAGTCAGATAATTGGGCACGTTATTAATCATCGTAACATGCTTACGTTTATCAAATCCTTTGATTGTCGAGATTGTTTTATCGATATATTCACAAAGTTTCAAAGGAACGACCGAAATATTGATATTACTTTGAGTCTTTACAATCTGCGTTAGATTTAAAATAGTGTCATTCAAATCATTCGAAACAGTTCGTAAATGCACCAACATCTCACTTACAGTTTGTTTATCAACATCGGCATCGATAAAATCCAAAATAGATTTTATATTACCGGCCTGCGTATTTAAGTTATGCGAAACTATATGCGAAAAATTCAGCAACCTACTATTCTGATCGCTGTACAATTTCATTGTTTTTATCAGCTCCAATTCTTTTTCTTTCTGCAAAGACACATCGGTATGAGTTCCGATAACCCGCAAAGGTTTTCCATTTTCATCGCGCTCAATTACTTTACCGCGATCAAGAATCCATTTATAGTGTCCGCTCGAAGTCATTACACGATGATAATTTTCGTAATACGGAATCTTATTATCAAAATGTTCATGGATGTCTGAGTAATATTTGGGCAGATCATCCGGATGAACAATTTTATCCCAGCGTTCAGGATCATCAAAAATATCTGTTGATTCTAATTCCAAAATTTTCAATGAAAGTGAAGAGTAAAAAACACTGTTGGTCACCATATTCCAATCCCAGATCCCGACAGTAGAAGCATCAAGGGCAAACTGAAAACGCTCTTCAGAGATACGAAGTTTTTCTTCTTTATCCTTTAAATCTGTGATATCAGAAACATGCCCAAAAAAACTCACTCGTTCATCTGGAGATTTTTCCGTTTTACAGGAAACCTTAAACCATCGCAAACCTTTTTTGGGTAAGACAGCCCTAAACTCAATTTCCCATGGTTTTATTTCCTTTCGTGCCGTAACTAAAGTCTCAAAAAAGAAATTTCTATCGTCGGGAAAAATTCGGTCGTAGATAATAAATTTAATTTCGTTGGTAAACTCTGTTGCAGAAATCTCAAAAATATCATCAGCTGATTTGCTAACAAGCGGAAAAGAGTAATTATTGTCTTTATCTATTACAAACTGAAAAAGCAAATCGGGCATTTCAGCCAATAATTTTTTATAAAAATTATTTACTTCTAAGCAATCTTCATTTCCATATAAATCAAAAACCATACATTACCTTTTTTAGCAAATTCGATCATTAAAACAGGATAAAAGTAAAAAAATGCAGTTTGTCGATTTTATTTACCTTTAATAGAAAATATCATACAATATATTAATTTTTGAAATAAAAATGCCTGCTCTCAAAAAAATTATTTTCGAGGGTGAAATGAATACATCACTTCTTTTAAGAAACTTCTGTCTAAATGCACGTAAATTTCTGTAGTTGTAATCGACTCATGACCTAACATTAACTGTATTGATCTTAAGTCTGCACCATTTTCTAATAAATGAGTTGCAAAAGAATGACGAAGTGTATGCGGACTAATATTTTTCTTCAGTCCTACTTTAACAGCCAGATCTTTAATAATTGTAAATATCATAGCCCGTGTAAGCTGATTACCTCTTCTGTTTAAAAACAAAGTATCTTCAAAACCCTTTTTAATAATTAAATTAGAACGAATTTCATTTTTGTAAATCTCAATATACTTTTTAGTTAATTTTCCAATGGGAACAAATCGTTCTTTGTTTCCTTTACCGGTAATTTTGACAAAACCTTCTTCAAAAAACAGATCCGATATTTTAAGTGAAATTAATTCTGAAACCCTCAAACCACATCCATACAAGGTTTCGAGTATTGCTCTGTTTCGCTCACCTTCATTTGTGCTTAAATCAATCGCGGCAATAAGCGCATCAATTTCGCTTACTGCCAAAGTATCCGGTAATTTACGTCCTGTTTTTGGCGTCTCAATTAATTCTAATGGATTGTCGTTTCTGTAATCTTCAAAAACCAAATAATTAAAAAAACTTTTAAGTCCGGATATAATACGAGCCTGCGATCTTGGATTTACTTCTTTTGAAACCGCATATATAAATTCCTGTACTGTTTCGTCCTTAATTTTTACAGGAGAAACATCCATCTGATTCGTCTCTAAAAAAAGGCACAATCGCTCAATATCAAAACTATAATTTTCGATCGTGTTTTTAGACAAACCTCTTTCTATGCGCAGATACGACTGATAATCTTTTATATAATTATTCCATTTCATATTTACAAAGTAAAACATTTTTAAGCATAAAAAAACCTTCCTGAATTAGGAAGGTTTTAAAAATATGCTGAATTAAATATTAAAATTTATATGCCAATGACAATGCAAAATTGCTATTTTTAAAACTTGCATTATACAAATCCGGATATAGAGATTCATCAGAAGCATCATTAACATCTGTTAGACCAATTGTGTAACGAGCACCTACAGAAATATTTTCCGTAAAATTATATCCACATCCTAAATTGAAACCAAAATCTGTTGATTTATAAAGATCACTAACATCCTCACCTCTGGTTTTAGCAGATAATAAAAACCCAATTTGTGGTCCCGCTTCAACAGTAAAAGCATTTGAAATAGAATATTTAGCTAAAACCGGAATATTTAAATAATTCACTTTTACAGTAGTATTAGAATCTCCGTTGAAGCCCTCAATTACTGTTCCTTGTGTAGAAAACAAAAATTCAGGCTGAATAGCTAATTTTTCAATAACTTTTATTTCTGCAAAACCTCCAACATGAAAACCTATTAAAGTTTTTGTGTCTTCAGCATAACCTGTTATACCAGAAACATTCAAGCCTCCTTTCACACCATATCTGGTCGATTGTGCGTTTGTAAATCCAAATGCCATAAGTACGATTGTTACTAAAATAATTCTTTTCATTTCTTTAAATTAAAGTTAAGTATCAAATATAAGAATTAACCTATAACGATTACATTATTAATAGATTAAAGTTTTGTAAAGCGCTAAGCAAGTAAGAACTAGCATAAAAAAAACCTTCCTGAATCAGGAAGGTTCAAGAAATATTTTAAAATTCAGATTAGAATTTATATGCTGCAGTTATAGCAAAAACACTGTTTTTTGGGCTATCATAATATTCATCCCAAGTATCTGCATCATTATCTGCGATATTTGACAAACCTATAGTATAACGAGCTCCAACTGAGAAATTATCCGTAAAGTTGTATCCAAGTCCTAAATTAAATCCTGTATCAACTGATTTGAAACCATCTTTAACATCTTCTCCATCACTTTTAGCAGAAACTAAAAATCCTAATTGTGGTCCAGCTTCAGCAGTAAATTGCTTTGTAATATAAAACTTTGCTAAAACAGGAACGTTAATATAATTTAGTTTTGTATCAAAATCATTGTTTCCAGCTAACTCAATTCTGGCTCCTTGAGTAGAAAATAACAGCTCTGGCTGTATAGATAATCTTTCGATAACTTTAATTTCAGCAAAACCACCAACTTGAAAGCCAACTAAAGAGTTAGCATCCCAATAATTCCCACCTGCAAAAGTTGTAATATTTAAACCTCCTTTAATACCGAATCTTGTTTCCTGAGCATTTGAGAATGCAAAAGCCATAATAGCAATGGCAGATAAAATAATTTTTTTCATTCTAATTTGTTTTGGGTTAAATTAATGAGCCAAATATAAAAATATACTTCTTAAAAAACATTTTTATTTTAACAAAAAAATTAGTACCCTGAACAAGCCAAATATTGCTTAAAATTCTTTTACAACATCAAATAATTTATTCCTAAACTTTTCCAGACATACCTCGCACTAATTTTTCTCTTAACTAAATAGAAATCAAACTCATCAACTATTTTTCTGTTATCCATAATGACCTAACTTCACGCTTTATTATGAGTATTGACAAAACCATCACAAGTAAACACAAACAACTTTTTATATTATTTATATTCTTCATTTTAAATCTAAAAATAAGATTATACTGATTAAAAAATAATTGAAAACAGAAAAGAGTTCAATTAAATAAGACAGAATTAGATTACAAATAATCCGCTGATTTTCAAACAATTAAAAAGAAACACCAAACTTTTACTGCCATAATACAACCTAAAAAGTGCCAATTTTAATAATTATATAAAGAAAGTTATAAAACAATAAATCTAAAAAAATGTAGTTTTGAACTGTAGATAACATTTTATAATACCAATTTTTAAAAACCTTTTTATGAAAAAGATATTTTTAGTGGCTGCATTTTGCCTTGCAACATCAGCTACGTTACATGCACAATTATTACAATTTGGAGTTAAAGCAGGGGTTAACTTTGCAAGTCAACCTGGAGATGCATCATTAGACGGTGTAGCATTTGATAAAGATGGAATTACAAGCTACCATGTTGGTGTAGTTGCAGAAGTAAAATTATTAGAAAAATTTGCTATTCAGCCAGAGCTTTTATATTCTACACAGGGAGCAACTTATAAATTTGCTGATGCACAAGAAGATTTCAAAAATGAATTAGCTTATTTGTCTATTCCTGTAATGGCTAAAATCTATGTGACAAAATCATTAAGTTTAGAAGTTGGACCACAAGCTTCATTTTTATTAAGTCAAAAAAATAAAGTAGATTTCGAAGATGCCAATACTTTTGATTTTGCTCTTAATGCAGGTCTAGGATTAAAAATTACCAAAAGCATATTTGTACAAGGTCGCTATAGTTTAGGATTAACAGATGTTTCTTCGCATGCCGATATTAGAAACTCTGTAGTTCAATTATCAGCAGGATTCATGTTCTAAAAGAATTTCACATACTTTTATAAAAACCGTTCTATTATATAGAACGGTTTTTTTATTTTTACAGCATACAATGACAATTGCAAAAACCAATAGCAATGTCAATATTTCAATATAAATAATTTAAAATATGAAAATCTGCATCATCAACGGCCCCAATTTAAATCTTTTAGGAAAAAGAGAACCGGAAGTATACGGAAGCCAGACTTTTGAAGATTATTTTGAAACGTTGCAGCAAAAATTTCCAAACATAGAACTTTCTTATTATCAAAGCAATATTGAAGGCGAATTGATTGGGAAAATTCAGGAATGCGGTTTTACTTTTGATGGAATTATTTTAAATGCCGGTGCTTATACTCACACTTCTATAGGTTTGGGCGATGCAATGAAAGCGGTTACAACTCCCGTAATCGAAGTTCATATTTCAAATACTTATGCACGCGAAAGCTTCAGACATCAATCGTATCTATCAGGAAATGCAAAAGGTGTTATTTTAGGCTTCGGGTTAAAAAGCTACGAACTAGCCATTCAGTCTTTTTTGTAAAACGTTATTTAACAAATTATTAATAAGCTCAGATTTAACTTATTTTATTTTTGTGAGAGAAACCACTTTCATGAAAAACTATACTCTACTCGCCTTTTTATTTTTTTCTCTTTCAAACTTTGCACAAATCAAAGGCACGATTACCGATGAAAAAGGAAATCCGTTACCTTTTGTTTCTGTTTTTGAAGAAAACACCTATAGCGGAACCACTTCAAATGATCAGGGAAAATACCAACTTAATGTAAAAGAGATTGGTAAAAACAAAATCATTTTTCAATATCTGGGTTTTAAAACTCAAAAATCAACTGTTGCCTCAGATTCAAAAACAGTTACCCTAAATATTGTAATGCAGGAAGAAAGTTTTGCTTTAAATGAAGTCATTATTGATCCCAAAAACAATCCTGCCAATGCAATTATAAAAAGTGCTATTGCAAACAAGAAAGACAATGCTGAAAAAACAGCCCGTTACACAGCTGATTTTTACTCAAAAGGAATGTTCAAAATAAAAGATCTTCCAAAGAAAATAATGGGATTAAAGGTCGATATCGGTGACGAAATGGCTTCAAATTTAGACTCCACCGGAACCGGTATTTTATATCTGTCAGAGACCATTTCTAAGATTTCTTTTGAAAAACCAGAAAAACTAAAAGAAAAAATCATTGCATCAAAAGTTTCCGGAAACAACAAAGGATTCAGTTATAATACCGCGACTTTATCGACTTATGATTTTTATGACAATACTTTAGAATTCAATATTAATCTCATCTCTCCTATCGCTGATAACGCTTTCAATTACTACAAATACAAGCTTGAAGGCACTTTTTTTGACGACAACAATCAACAGATTTATAAGATAAAGGTAACTCCAAAACGGGATAAAGAACCCGTTTTTGAAGGTTACATTTATATCGTTGATGATAGTTTTGCGATTTATGCTGTAGACCTAGATATAAAAGGCTACAGAATGAAAAACGAATTTACTGAAGTAATGAACCTGAAACAAAGTTTTAGCTACAATGTAAAAAATAAAATCTGGTCAAAAAACGCTCAAACGCTTTCTTTTAATGCTGGTGCTTTTGGAGTAAAGTTCTCCGGAAAATTCAATTATGTTTATTCCAATTATGAGTTTCCATCTTCTTTTGAAAAGAAAACTTTTACAAATGAAATTGTAGCTTTTGAACCAAATGCCAATAAAAAAGATGATGCATTCTGGAATCAAATACGTCCAATTCCACTGACCATCGAAGAAAGCAATGATTATACTAAAAAAGACAGTTTACAAACCATTAGAAAGTCTCAAAAATATACTGACTCTATCGATGCTAAAAGCAATAAGTTTAAAGTATGGGATGTTATAATGGGTTATGAATATAAAAATACGTTCAAAAAACACTCTTTTGAATATAAAGGCTTACTAAATCTGAGTTCTTTGAGTTTTAATACTGTTCAGGGATTTAATCTGGATTCTGGATTTTCTTTTAAAAAATGGAATGAAGAGGAAGGAAAAAGTACTACAATAAGCACGACTTTCAATTATGGATTTTCTGATGAGCGTTTGCGCGTAACAGGCGAATTCAGCCATCGATTCAACACCATTAATTATGCTTCACTCTCGGCTTCGGGAGGTACAAAAACGGCGCAGTTTAATGGTGCAGAACCAATCAGCAAATTTGTCAATTCCATAAGTTCTTTATTTTTTAAAGATAATTACATGAAATTATACAATCTGGAATTCGCTCAAATTAATTACGGACAAGATGTTGCTAATGGAGTAAATTTAAATGCCAGAATTGCTTATGAACAACGAAAGTCATTGTTTAACACAACGGATTATTCTTTCTTTAAAAAAGATGACATCTATTCCTCCAACAATCCGCTGGCACCAAATGATTTTACAACTCCGGCTTTTGATCAACATCATTTATTTAAAACCGCTTTGACCGCCCGAATCAATTTTGGAAACAAATATATTTCAAGACCTGATGGGAGGTTTAATGTAAAAAATGAAAAGTATCCAACTGTTTTTCTGGCTTTTGAAAAAGCATTTGCAGCAAGCGAGAAAAAATATGAATTTGAAAGAATCGGTGCCTCTGTACAATATGATTTAGCTTTAAATAATAAAGGTGTTTTGGGAATGAATTTCAGAGCCGGAAAATTCTTTAATGCCGAAAATATTGCTTTTATAGATTACAGACATTTCAACGGAAACCAAACTCATATCGGAACAAGTGATCGTTATTTGAACGTCTTTAATTTAATGCCATATTATGCCAACAGTACAAATGACAGCTATTTCGAAATGCATCTGGAACATAATGACATGGGATTTGTAACCAATAAAATTCCGCTGATTAATCTATTAAAATCAACAATGAATCTAGGATTTCACGCTTTGGCAATTCCGGATAAAAAGCCTTATTCTGAATTTACAGTCGGCTTAGACAACTTAGGCTTTGGAAAATTAAAAGTATTTCGTATTGATTATGTTCATTCGTACCAAAGCGGAATTCAGCAAAATGGCGTTGTATTTGGTTTGAAGATTTTGAATGTTCTAGACTAGGCACAAAGTTGCAAAGGTTCAGCGGAACAAAGTCTAAACACTTGTAAGGTTCTCGACTTCGCTCGAACTGCCACACTTTATCACATAAAAAAATCCGTTTACTCTCTCTTAAAGAATAAACGGATTTTTTATTTCAATCTTTATCAAAGTTTAAAACAGTAAAAGAGTTTACATAACAAAAAAACCTTTGTCCCATTTAACCTTTGCAACTCTGAACCTCTTTCTCAGTGATAATCATCTGGCTCAATATGAATCAAAACATTTCCGAGCTCAGGAATTTC
Source organism: Flavobacterium sp. N2038 (assembly GCF_025947185.1). Classification (NCBI taxonomy): domain Bacteria; kingdom Pseudomonadati; phylum Bacteroidota; class Flavobacteriia; order Flavobacteriales; family Flavobacteriaceae; genus Flavobacterium; species Flavobacterium sp. N2038. The sequence continues at coordinate 1,514,474 of NZ_CP110001.1, read as the reverse complement.
TTCTTTTAATTTATCTTGTAGTTTGTGCGACAATTCATGTCCTTCTTTCACCGATATTTTAGCCGAAACTATTGCATGAAGATCTACGTGATAACGCATTCCTGCTTTACGAATAAAACATTTTTCAGTTCCAAGAATTCCCGGTACCAATAATGCTTTAACTCGAATTTCTTCAACCAGATCATCATTTAAATTTTCATCCATGATTTCACCAAGTGCAGGTCTGAAAATTTTATAACTGTTATAAAGAATAAAAAAAGCAGCAAAAAGTGCAGCCCAGTCATCTGCAGATTCATAACCTTTACCCATAACCAGCGCAATCGTAATTCCAATAAACGCTGCTACAGAAGTTATAGCATCACTACGATGATGCCATGCATCAGCAGCTAGAGAAGAACTGTTTGTTTGCCTGCTTCGTTTCATAACCAATCGAAATGAATATTCTTTCCAAACAATAATAGCTCCTAAAACATACAATGTCCAGGATTTTGGCAACTCGTGTGAAGTACCAATATTGGCAATACTTTCGTAACCAATAATAGTTGCTGAAGTAATTAAAAATCCAACTACCAAAAAAGTAATTAAAGGCTCTGCACGACCATGACCATAAGGATGATTTTCATCTGCTGGTTTATTAGAATACTTGATTCCGAATAAGACCAGACAAGACGAAAAAATATCGGTTGTCGACTCGATTGCATCTGCAATCAAGGCATAAGAATTGCCAAAAAAACCTGCTAAGCCTTTTACAAGGGCTAAGCAGGTGTTTCCGGCTATACTAAAAATAGTAGCTTTTATAGCTTTTTGTTCGTTTGTCATTTAAAGACATTTATTTTTTTGCCACTCCCGATAGCTATCGGGATCACGAATTAAACTAATTATAACTTCCGAAATTTTATTCAAAAAAAATAGTGCAATAAAACACAATGATAATTTTGTGTAATTCGTTAATTGCTTCGCCAGTTCGCTTTCGCTCGTGTCGTGGCTAACTCTTAATTTACGCTCTCACGATTTTTGCGCCGATTGCTCTTAAGCGCTCATCGATACGCTCGTATCCACGGTCAATTTGTTCAATATTTTGAATCGTACTTGTTCCTTTTGCAGAAAGCGCTGCGATCAATAATGAAATTCCTGCTCGAATATCAGGAGATGACATTGTCGTTGCTTTCAATTGAGATTCAAAATTATGCCCCATAACCACAGCTCTGTGCGGGTCACATAACATAATTTTTGCTCCCATATCGATTAATTTATCTACAAAGAACAAACGGCTTTCAAACATTTTTTGGTGAATTAAAACATCTCCTTTTGCCTGAGTTGCCACAACCAAAACAATACTTAATAAATCTGGTGTAAATCCAGGCCATGGTGCATCTGCAATTGTCAGAATAGAACCATCGATATCTGTTTTTACTTCATATCCGTCTTTATGAGCCGGAATGTAAATATCGTCGTTACGTTTTTCGATTGTAATACCCAATTTTCTAAATGTATTTGGAATCAAACCTAAGTTTTCCCAGCTTACATTTTTGATCGTAATTTCACTTTTTGTCATAGCTGCAAGACCAATCCAGGAACCAATTTCGATCATGTCAGGTAAAATTCTGTGCTCACATCCACCAAGGCTTTCAACACCTTCAATAGTTAATAAGTTAGAACCAACTCCTGTGATTTTTGCCCCCATAGAGTTCAACATTTTACATAACTGCTGTAAGTAAGGCTCACAAGCAGCATTATAAACAGTTGTTGTTCCTTTTGCTAAAACAGCAGCCATTACAATGTTTGCAGTGCCAGTTACAGATGCTTCGTCTAAAAGCATATCTGTTCCTTTCAATCCCTCAGCCGGAGATTCTACTCCGTAAAAGTGATCTTCTCTGTTATATCTGAATTTTGCTCCAAGGTTAATAAAACCTTCAAAATGTGTATCTAATCTACGACGGCCAATTTTATCTCCTCCTGGTTTTGGGATATATCCTTTTCCGAAACGAGCCAAAAGCGGCCCAACAATCATAATAGAACCACGAAGAGCTCCGCCTTCTTTTTTGAAAGCTTCTGTTTCTAAATATCCAACATTAACCTCATCAGCCTGAAAAGTGATTGAACCCGGTTCATTGCGTTGAATTTTCACCCCTAAATTACCCAACAAAGTGATTAATTTATTGATGTCTATAATATCAGGAATATTATTAATTTTTACTTTCTCTCCCGTTAGAAGCACGGCACATAAAATTTGTAATGCCTCATTTTTTGCTCCTTGTGGAGTGATTTCTCCTTTTAAAGGAGTTCCTCCTTCGATTTTAAAAATTCCCATAGATCTTTTTTAAGGTTCTGAGTTACAAAGGTTCTAAGGCATTAAGCTTTTTATCTTTATAAAAAAACTTAGCAACTTAGTATCTTAGACACTTAGCAACTTTTTTTATTTCTGATTATTATTTTTTTGAAAAGGCTTTTTACCGCCTTTATTGTTGTTCTTGTTGTTTTGAATTTTCGGCTGTCCGGCAGGTGAAATTTTGTTTGACATGCGTTTATTTGTGCGCATAAGATCGGTTGTATTCAAAAGCTCTTCTGTGCTTTGTAATAAATTGATCTTTCCTCCGGATAATTCATATAAATGTTCGAAAATTACATCATCTTTTACCGTGTCTTTGTTCCAGCTTAAGAATGATTTTTTCATATGGTTTGCAATAACCAAAACCAAAGCGTTTTTCATCTCACCTTCTTCCCATTTATTGGCAACATCAATCATATATTTGATGTTATTACCATAAAATCGGTATTTTGGAAAATTTTGCGGGTATTGTAAAACATCTGGTTTTAACTGCAAAACATCTCTTGACGGAATTGGATATGGCGATTCTACATCTAATTTAAAATCAGACATAATAAAAAGCTGATCCCATAATTTATGCTGAAAATCGGGTACATCTCGTAAATGCGGATTTAAACTCCCCATTACCTGTATAATGTACTTTGCTGCCTTATTACGTGTTTCAGCATCTTCAATAACAGTTGCCTGATCAATCAGTTTTTGCAAATGACGACCATACTCCGGAATTAATAAACGCTGTCTTTCAGAATTATATTCTAAATTAAATACGACGTCGTTGGCGTTCTCTTTTTTATATTTTTCGTTCATAAGTTATAATGAAACTATACCTTCTATTGTAGAAACTTCTTTGTATTTACCAATAACAGCATCAGAGCTATGCATTGTAACATCAACAGAAACACTGGTAAATTTACCCGTTTTAGATTTAGTTGTTTTAATAACAGCTCCCATACCGTCAAAAGCTTTTTCAACACGCTCTACGTTATCTGCAACTGTTGGCACAATAAATTTATACAAATATTCTGCAGGCCAAGTATTTGCATTATCTAATTCGACTTTTAATCTTTCGTAAAATTCGGCTGTATTTTTTTCTTTATCGTTCTCCATTCGTAATTAAAAATAAACGCAAATATACGCTTTTGCTTTCAGATTTTGGTTTTTAGATTTTAGATTTTTTCTTGTGAAAAAACAGTCCGTTTTTCGCCACGAATTTCACTAATTTACACTAATTACATTTGAAAATCTTAGTTCACTAAATTTACTACCTCCTGATTAATTAAAATTCACGACAAACCTTTATATTTGAATCTTCTCCGATTTGCTTCCGACAACTATCGGAATTGAGAAATCAAAACATATTGCAATGAAAAAAATTATCTTCTTACTCTTCACTGTTTTCACTTTTTACAACAACCAGGCACAGGAAATCAAAACCTTAACTTATTTTCAGAATGACACACTAAAACTGGATTTAGATTTATATCTGCCAAAGAAAAAAACGGGAGAAAAAACTCCATTAATTATGTTTGCTTTTGGTGGAGGATTCTCTGGTGGCGAACGAACAAGCGAGAAAGAATTTGGGATCTTTATGGCACAAAATGGCTATGCCGTTGCCAGCATTTCGTACAGTTTATACATGAAAGGGAAAGATTTTGGCTGTAAAGGCACTTTGACCGAAAAAATAAAAGCCATTCAGATTGGCGTGAGTGATATGTGGCAGGCAACTTCTTATTTAATTGAAAACGCCGAAAAATACAATCTCGATACTTCAAAAATCTTTATTTCCGGAATTAGTGCCGGGGCCGAAATCGGTTTTCACGCCTCATTTTGGGATTATAAATTAATGAATTTATATAAAAATAATTTGCCGGAAAATTTCAAATACAAAGGTTTTATTGGAGGTTCGGGGGCTATTCAGGATATTAATTTAATTACCAAAGAAAAAGCAATTCCAATGTTACTGGCGCACGGAAATAATGATGACACGGTTCCTTATGGCGCAGGGTCACATCGCTCGTGCCCAACAAATGCTTCAGGATGGCTGATTCTTTTTGGTTCTTATGCCGTTTATAATCAGATGCAGGATTTACATAAAGATATTGAACTGATTACTTTCTGTGGAGGAGGACATGAATTCTCCGGTTATCTTTTTCATCAGGGACAGCAATATGTCCTCGATTTTGTAAATGATGTTTTGAAAGAAAAGAAATTCCAATCGCATTTGATTATTCCTTCTAATAAAAATAGCAAGGATCCTGGGAAGTATTTATTTTGTGAGTAAGAAATTTGGCAAACCAAAATTCAAAAATAACATTTCAATTTCCTGCAAAATTTAAAAATTTTCACACATTCTAAAAATACGCATTCCAGACTGGACTAAAGTCCAGCCCTACAAGATTTAACGAGCCTATGGCTCTTTTTAAAATTCCGAAGGAATGAACCAATATTGTAGAGCTGGACTTTAGTCCAGCTCAGTCCAAAAACATCAAATCTTTCGCTTCTAGTAAATATTCTTTTTAATTATAAATAAGTTTAGGTAAATTTGCGCTTTATTTTTAGAATAGTGCAAAAAGAAATCATAGTTCTCCTTGGCGGTCCTGGTACAGGAAAATCTACGCTTATTAACGAATTAGTGGCTCGTGGCTACTGCTGTTACCCTGAAATTTCAAGACAAGTTACACTCGAAGCACAGCAACGAGGCATTGACCAATTGTTTTTGGAAGAGCCTTTATTGTTTAGCGAAATGTTACTGGAAGGTCGTATTCAGCAATTTAAAAATGCCAAAGAAGAGCCGGACAATGTAGTTTTTATAGACAGAGGAATTCCAGATGTTGTAGCTTATATGGATTATATTGGTGATGAATATCCGGAGCATTTTACAAAAGCTTGTGAGGATTTTAAATATTCTAAAACTTTTATTTTACCCCCTTGGGAAGAAATTTACCAAAGCGACACAGAGCGTTATGAAAATTTTGAACAAGCATTAGAAATTCAGGATCACCTTATTGAAACCTATAAGAAATATGGTTACGATTTAATTGAGGTTCCAAAAGATACAGTTGAAAACAGAATTCTTTATATCTTAGATAAAATTTAGTGGCGGGTTTAAAGTTGCAAAACTAGAAACTGATTTCTAAATTTTTAACTTTAACACTTTGGCCATGCAGGAAGCACAAGAGATTCTTTTAAAATACTGGAAACATGAAAGTTTTCGTCCTTTGCAAAAGGAAATTATTGATTCAGTATTAGAGGGTCAGGATACTTTTGCGCTTTTACCAACAGGGGGCGGAAAATCAATTTGCTTTCAGGTTCCGTCCATGATGCGTGAAGGAATTTGTCTTGTGGTTTCACCTTTGATTGCTTTGATGAAGGATCAGGTGGCGAATTTGCAAAAAAGAGATATAAAAGCGATTGCCCTTACGGGCGGAATTCACACAGAAGAGATTATTGATCTTCTGGACAACTGCCAATTTGGAAATTACAAATTTCTTTATCTATCACCGGAGCGTTTACAATCAGACTGGATTCTGGAGCGTATTAAAAATCTTCCTATCAATTTAATTGCTATAGACGAAGCGCATTGTGTTTCTCAATGGGGTCACGATTTCAGACCGGCTTACTTAAAAATTTCTGAACTTAAAAAATTCTTTCCTAAGATTCCATTTTTAGCTTTAACCGCGACGGCAACTCCAAGGGTTGTTGAAGACATTAAAACCGAGCTGGGTTTAAAAGATGTTAAACTTTTTCAGCAGTCTTTTGAGAGAAAGAATATTGCTTACATGGTATTTGAAATTGAAGACAAATTGTATCGCATTGAGCAGATTTTAAAGAAAAATCCTCAGCCCTCTATTATATATGTCCGAAACAGAAAATCCTGCCTGAATATCTCAACACAATTGCAGTCATTAGGTTTTAGCGCCACGTATTATCACGGAGGGCTTTCATCTCAGGAAAAAGACAAGAATATGCAATTGTGGATGTCGGAACAAGCACAGGTTATTGTAGCGACAAATGCATTTGGAATGGGAATTGACAAAGACAATGTTAAAACCGTTATTCATACACAATTGCCCGAAAACTTAGAGAATTACTATCAGGAATCGGGAAGAGCAGGACGAAATGGCGAAAAAGCTTTTTCGGTTTTGTTGTTTAATAACTCCGATGCCAACCAGACCGAACAGCAATTTTTAAGCATTCTTCCTGACAAAAAATTCCTAAAAACCATGTATGTTAAGCTCTGCAATTATTTTCAGATTGCCTATGGCGAAGGTTTGGACGATTCGTATTCTTTTAAGATGAATCATTTTTGCAATAAATATGACTTCCCTACTTTAAAAACTTATAATGCTTTGCAGTTTTTGAATCAACAGGGAATTATCACGATGTCTCAGGAATTTTCAGAAAAAGTTACGATGCAGTTTTTAATTGAATCGAAAGAAGTAATTCGCTACATGAGTCTGAATCCGAATGACGAGGAAATTATTCTGGCGATTCTAAGAACCTATCCGGGAGTTCACGAAATGAAAACCCCACTGAATCTTTCGCTCATTGCTAAAAAATCCAATCATACAGAAGAGCAGGTTTCGACACTTTTAGAAAAACTAAAAGAAAAAGAAATCATTGAATACAAGTCTAAAAATAACGACGCAACAATTTTGTTTAATGAAGTTCGCGAAGATGATTTGACTATAAACCGGATTTCTAAATATCTGGAAAAACAAAACAAGCTTAAAAGAGATCAGCTTTCTTCTGTGTTATATTATATTAAGGAAGACAAAACGTGTAAAAACAGACTGGTTCTCGATTATTTTGGCGAAGAGAGTAAAGCGAATTGTGGTGTCTGCTCTTATTGTATTACTCAAAAAGGAAAAATCACCGAAGCAGATTCTATTGCAGATAAAATTCTGCATCTTTTGAAAGCGACTGCTCTGACTTCGCGAGAAATTCAGAATCAGATAAAATTAGATACAGGCGATATCCTTTTGGTACTTCAGGAATTATTAGAAAACAATCATATCGTTATTTTAGCGAATAATAAATATACTTTAAAATCATAATGGAAAAATTACGAATTATATTCATGGGAACTCCCGAATTTGCTGTTGGCATTCTGGATACCATTCTTAAAAACAATTACGAGGTTGTTGGTGTTATCACAGCTGCAGATAAACCAGCTGGACGCGGACAAAAAATAAAATATTCGGCAGTAAAGGAATACGCTTTAGCAAATAATCTGACACTATTACAACCAACTAATCTAAAAGACGAAAACTTTCTGGCAGAATTAAAAGCCTTAAACGCAAATCTTCAAATTGTTGTCGCTTTTAGAATGCTGCCAAAAGTAGTCTGGGAAATGCCGAGTCTGGGAACCTTTAATCTTCATGCTTCTTTGTTGCCTAATTATCGTGGTGCAGCTCCGATAAACTGGGCTATTATAAATGGGGAAACCAAAACCGGTGTTACTACCTTTTTTATTGATGATAAAATTGACACTGGTGCTATGATTTTAAACTCAGAAATTGCAATCGAGCCCACAGAAAATGCAGGACAATTACATGACCGTCTGATGAATTTAGGAAGCACAACCGTTATTGATACTTTAAAAGTTATTGAAAACGGAAATGTAACCACTACAATTCAGGAAGATAATGAAGATATTAAAACTGCATACAAGCTAAATAAGGACAACTGTAAAATTGACTGGACAAAATCTGGTGATGAAATCAATAATCTGATTCGTGGTTTAAGTCCTTATCCGGCAGCATGGTGTTTTTTGAAGGATAAAAATGAAGAATTGAATGTAAAAATATATGAAGCAAAACTGGTTCCGGAAGCTCATTCTTATGAAACCGGAAGTTTAATTAGCAGTAAAAAAGAAATCAAAATTGCTATCAAAGAAGGCTTCATTCAGCTTTTAAGTTTACAATTGCCCGGAAAAAAAAGAATGCAGGTTGCAGAATTACTTAACGGCATCACTTTTTCTGATAGCGCAAAGGTGTATTAAGCTCAGTAAAACAGGGGTTTCTACCTGATTTTGATCGATAAACAACCTGCTTTATGAACAAAAAAAAGCAAGTTATTAACAATTCTAGCTAAATTTATGGAAAACGCTTGCACGCAACGGATTTCCTACTAAATTTGTGTATTAACATTTTTTTTTAACCAACAATTAATAACTAATTATTATGAACAAATCAGAATTAATCGATGCTATCGCTGCTGATGCAGGAATCACAAAAGCTGCGGCAAAATTAGCTTTAGAGTCATTTTTAGGAAATGTAGGAACTACTTTGAAAAAAGGCGGAAGAATTTCATTAGTAGGTTTCGGATCTTGGTCAGTTTCTGCGAGAGCTGCTAGAGATGGTAGAAATCCTCAAACAGGAAAAACTATCAAAATTGCTGCTAAAAACGTAGTAAAATTTAAAGCTGGAGCTGAATTAGAAGGTGCAGTGAACTAATCAACAAGTTCTCTAAACTTATATTATAATGAAAACCCTCCTTATGGAGGGTTTTTTTATGCGCTTTAACGATTTTATTTGGGATTTTAATTTTTTTATGACTAAATTTAATAAAAATTGTAGCCGTATGATTTCAGAAAAATTAAAAAAAGGACACCTGCTTATTGCCGAGCCTTCAATAATTGGAGATTTATCTTTTAACAGATCGGTAATATTATTAGCAGACCATAACAAAGAAGGATCAATAGGTTTTATCATTAATAAACCATTAAAATATACTATTAATGACTTAATTCCGGAGATTGAGGCCAACTTTAAAATATACAATGGAGGACCTGTTGAACAGGACAATCTGTATTTCATTCACAATATTCCAGAACTGATCCCGAATAGTGTCGAGATTTCTAATGGAATTTATTGGGGCGGAGATTTTGAGTCAACAAAGGACTTAATAAATGACGGATCTATTAGCAAAAATAATATTCGTTTTTTCTTAGGCTATACCGGTTGGGATGAAAATCAGCTAGAAAATGAAATGCAGGGAAACTCCTGGATCATTGCTGATAATAATTACAAAAACAAGATTATTGGCAAATCGACCACTCATTTTTGGAAAGAACAAATTATTGAGCTTGGCGGTGATTACCTTATTTGGTCGAACGCACCTGAAAACCCATATCTGAATTAATTTTCAGATATGGATTCATTTAATTTCTGTACTAATAACTGAGCCAGATTACTTGTAAACTCTTTTTTTCGATATTTAGTTATCGACTGTATCCCCATGATTACATTGGTCAGAAATAATTCATCAGCTTTTTGAAGATCAAAAGGCGAAATTACTTCTTCAACTACTTCTATAGTTTCCATTTTCTTTGCAAGAGCCAAAATCTGCTTGCGCATAATTCCGTTTAAACAACCTTCTGAAATTGGGGGTGTTACCAGCTTTTTTCCAACAACCATAAATAAATTCCCTTGTAAAGCCTCAACAACATTTTTACTATCGTTCAACAAAATACAGTTTGCTAAACCATTCTCATTAGCAAATATACTTCCGGTAACATTAATCATCTTGTTAGTCGTTTTAATAGACGATAACAACTGCTTGGTTACATAGAAATCTTTATATAAATCAACTTCGTATTCAGCTGTATTTAACACATAAGAAGTGTTTCCCAGAGATGTCGCATGAATTAAAAATGACACTTCATTGGTTTGTGGCAAATATAATCCTCCATTTTTTCTAAAAACAGTAATACGTGCTCTGGCTGAAGAAGCAATATTTTTTTGCTGAACAAGGTTTAAGATTTGTTCTTCAAAATATTCCATGGTAAAATTCATCGGAATTTCCATTCTAACTACACGCATAGAAGCCATTAATCTAAAATAATGATCCTCAAGAAACAAAACTTTGTTGTTGATAATTTTTACTGTTTCAAAAACGCCATCGCCGTACAAAAATGCACGATTCTGAGTTAATACATTTTCTTCTAGTCCGATGTTTCCGTTAAAATTGATCATAAAAAAACCCTGAATTTTGTTCAGGGCAAATATAAGTTATATAATAGACTTTTACTAAACAGATCCTATAAGATGTTTTAAGTCTGAAATTTGATTCTCCCACAATTGTTTAGCCTCACCTACTTCTTCTTTTTCGGCAAAATCAACTACCATTAATGACACATCTTTAGTTAACTCATCAACTAAAATATGCAATTCAAAAAAGTATTCAGTATCCTTACTGCTTTCATCAACCCATTTAAATTTTACTTTCTCACCTGTTTTCTTAGATGCTAAACGCGCTTTTTCCTGCGAGTCATTCCAAATAAAAGTGAAAAATTCGCCTCTTGAATTTACATTGTCTGCAAACCATTCTGACAAACCTGAAGGTGTTGATATATATTGATACAATAATTGCGGCGAAGAATTGATCGGAAACTCGATTTCGTAACGTATTTTTTGATCCATGTGCTACTTTTAATTTTTTCGAAATATAAGAATATATGTCCGAAAACAATGCATTTTTAAAAATATTTTTTTTTCTTCATTTTATGCTTGTATGCTTTAATAATATTTCTATCTTTGCACCCGCAATCAGGAATTCATGATAGCAGTCCAGGCGAGGTAGCTCAGTTGGTTAGAGCGCAGGATTCATAACCCTGAGGTCACGGGTTCAACTCCCGTCCTCGCTACAAAAGGTAAAACCCTTAAACAGCAATGTTTAGGGGTTTTTTATTTAAAATAACTCTTTGTTTAGCGCAGAACTTTATTAAATTAGCGTTTTGCAAACAAAGTAATTTAGAAACAGCATGGATATAGTTAAATTTAAAATCACATCAAAAACGATAAAAGTAGAAGTACGCAATTCGAATAATTATGTTTTTAATTTTAATACTGCTTTAGAAATCGAAAAAGCAGACAAAGATGTTTTATTAAAACTATATAATGCCTTAGACCTTTTGTTTAAAAAAGAAAACGCTGTTGAAAACAAAAATTATATTTCGCCAAATCAAACCAATATATTGGATCAGATTTCTGATGCAGATAAATTAGAACAGGAGAAATAGATCAAATTATATTTTAAAAACAAAAATCCTTAAACCGAAAAGTCTAAGGATTTTTTATTTGTAACAATTGTAACATTTCTTAGTCAACTACGTCTAATCTTACAATTAAATTACGGTTCTTTGCAACTTATAACACTCGTAATTTAAAAACAGTCTGTTTTTTAGTACAATAATATTGAAACCAATGAGTTTAGACTAGTAAAAAACTAGTTGCTATATTTTCGTTATGGACAATAAAAAGTTTATTTTAAGTTTAAAAAAAGGTAATGAAGCAGCTTTTAAAGAAGTATACTTCAATTACTACGACAAACTTACCAATATTGCCAGACGATTTAACTTTACTGTTCTCACTCCCGAAGATTTTGTTCAGGAGAGTTTTTTAAGACTTTACAATAAAAGAGAATTACTTAATGAAGATGTTTTGTTTGACAAACAATTGTTTACAATCTGCAAAAACATCATCATCAATCACATTAACAGAGAAAACAAAATAGTTCAGCTTGATCCTTTTCAGGTTGATATTGCACAGGAGGAATCTGATTCCGGAATTTTTGACGACAGAAAAGAAAAATTATACAACTTCATTAATCAGCTGCCGGAGCAACAACAAAAAATATTTACTTTACACAAACTGGAGAACCTTAGTTACAAGGAGATTGCAGAAATTACGGATCTTTCTGAAAAGACCATTGCCAATCATATTTATCTTGCCAGTAAATTTATTCGAAAAAAAATCGCGGAGCATTAGGAACTTTTCAATTCTCGTTTGTTATCTATAAAAACGAGAACATAAAATGCATATTGAAGCGTATAAAACAAATGTCAGAACAAAAAAAGATGCAAACAAAATTGCAGTTCTTTTGCAGTTCATTATTTCCGATTGTATTATAAATTTTGATTTAAAAGATCAGGAGCGAAATTTAAAAATCGAAACCAATCGGGATATTAAAGAAATGGTTTATGGTGTTTTTAACAAACAGGGATTTCACTGCCAAATAGTTTAATACACAAAAAACATGGATAAGGAAAAATTAGACAATGATTTTGAAAAGTTATGGAATGAGACTCCCCTCTCCCATTCTGATAACATAAAGGAAGATTCCTGGAAACAATTCCATTCGCAAACTTTTGCAAAAAATAAAAGAGTTTTTAAACCATGGCGTTATGCTGCCGCAGCGGCAATTTTACTTTTTGCTGGTATAGGAACCGGAATTTACTTTAACAACAAACCTCAATCAGAGCATGTTATTCTTACCGAAAATGTAATTGAAAACACTACAACAAAAATTAAATATGTTGTCCTGCCTGATAGTTCCAAAATAGAATTAAGCCCGAATTCTAAAATTTCTTATGCCAACAATTTTGCCTTAAACCGAAAAATTGAACTTATTGGTGAAGCTTATTTTAAAGTAAAAAAAGATAAGCAACATCCTTTTCAGGTTTTTTGTGATGAGACCACCACTACAGTTCTAGGAACTTCGTTTACTATAAAAGAATCTGAGAAAAAAGAAGTAACAGTTGAGCTTTATGAAGGAAGTGTTCAGATGAATGTAAAAGGTCAGGATCAAAAATGGATTTTAAAACCGGGAGAGAAATTTACGTATGCAAACCCAACTGCTTCAGTAGTTGAATTTAGCCGATTTAAAGATTTTGACAATGAAAACTTATCTGCTTTAAGCAATTACATTGAAGAAAACTACGGATACAAAGTTATTATTCCGGCAGAAAATCTAAACCAGAAAATCACAATCAGAATCAACAAGAAAGAAGATTTAAAAACAATTGTTCAATTAATATCAGAAATGTATAACCTAAACTTTGAAATAAATGAAGATTTAAAACAGATTACTTTTCAATAGAAAAGAAAAAAGGATGTAAGCCGCGAAACTACACATCCTCCTTATAGTCAGGATAACACAAAGTTATCCATTTAATAATATTCAAAAATACAAAATTTCATGAAGCATATAATTTCAGCATGCTTTTTTTTATTCAGTTTGTGTGTGTCTGCACAGAAGGTTACGGTAACTGTTGATCAAAATGTAACTTTAAAAGAATTCTTCAAACAAATTGAAAGTCAAACCGATTTTAAATTTGCTTTTACCGATCAGATTGACACCAATAAAAAGTATTTTAATAAAAAAAGCACTTTTAAGAATGTAGAAGTTGACAAACTTATTACTGAATTAAATCTAACCTCATCTGTACAATTTTCTATAGTGGGCAGTAATATTTTTGTGAAGCAGAAATCTCAGACAACAAAACCTGCCAAAAAAAAAAGCAAGCTAACCGGTCACGTTTATGATGATGAAAGACAGCCCGTTATTGGTGCCAATATTTATATTAAAGAACTGGAAACAGGGGTTGTAACAGATGTTAACGGAAAATATAATATTGATGTCCCAAACGGAAGTTATACTGTTCAGGTTAGTTACGTTGGATTTAAAAATGAAGAGAAACGAGTTTCTGTTTCAGACGATACCAAAGTGAATTTCAACATCGATTCTGACAGCCAGCAATTGGGAGAAGTTATTGTGACGAACAATAAAGCTGTTGATATTAAAAATACTCAAATGAGTGTTAACAAGCTGTCAATGCAGGAAATTAAAAAAATCCCTGTTGCAATGGGTGAGCCAGATCCTTTAAAATCGATTTTGACTCTTCCTGGAGTTACCAATGCAGGAGAGGCCTCTTCGGGATTTAATGTCCGCGGAGGTGCTGCCGATCAAAATTTAATTCTTTTGGATGGCGCTCCTGTTTATGCAGATTCGCATATGTTTGGGTTCTTTTCTATTTTTAATGCTGATATTGTTAATGGTTTAGATTTGTATAAAGGAGGAATTCCTTCTAAATATGGCGGGCGTGTTTCTTCTGTTCTAGATGTTACCCAACAGACAGGAGATTTTGAAGAATACAAAGTAAATGGAGGAATTGGTTTAATCTCTAGCCGATTACTGGTTCAAGGACCTTTAGAAAAAGAAAAAGGTTCGTTTATACTTTCAGGACGTGCTTCGTATGCACATTTGTTTATGAAACTGGCCGACAATAATAATTCTGCCATGTTTTATGATTTGAATGCTAAGTTGAATTATCGTTTTAATGCTAAAAATTCGCTGTCTTTTTCTGGTTACTTCGGAAATGATATATTCGACATCAGCGATCGTTTTGCAAGTACTTACGGAAGCGCAATGGGTATTTTAAGCTGGAAACATAAATTTTCTGATCGCTTAAACAGCAATTTATCTACTTTCTACAGTGATTATAGATTTAATCTAGAAATTCCGATTGAAAGTTTTAAATGGGACAGCAACATTCAAAGTTATGGATTGAAATACAATTGGAATTTCCAGCAATCTGAAAAGTTCAAAATCAATTATGGTATTGATGGTTTGTATTACAATTTCAATCCCGGAGTTGTACAGCCAACTTCTTCAGATTCTCAGTTTAATTATATGCAATTGGATAAAAAATATGCATTAGAGGCTTCTGCTTTTGTTGATTTTGAAAATCAGATTACAGAGAAACTGAACTTCCGTTACGGACTTCGTTATAGCATGTTTTATCGTTTAGGAGACGAAACCATAAGTACATACGAAAATGGTCAGGCGGTTGTATACAATCCTTTATATAAAATTTATGAGGAAGGAACGCCAAATGGAAGCATTTCATACGGAAAAGGAAAAACCATCAGCAAGTTTAATAATTTTGAGCCTCGAGCAGCTTTGTCTTATGCCTTTAACGATGAAAATTCTATAAAAGCGAGTTACAACAGAATGGCGCAATACATTCATATTTTATCAAACACACAGTCTCCGCTGCCAATGAGCATCTGGACTCCAAGCGGACCTTTTACCAGACCTCAGCTTTTGGATCAGTATGCGATGGGGTATTTTAGAAACTTCAAAGACGGCGATTACTCTTTAGAAACCGAGTTATTTTATAAAAATGTACAAAATCGTATTGATTATATTGATGGCGCTGATGTTTTGGCTAACAACAATATTGAGCAGGTTATTTTAAACGGAAAAGCCAGATCGTATGGAATGGAATTGTTATTCAGAAAAAATACTGGCGTTTTTACCGGATGGATTTCCTATACTTTATCTAGAGCTGAACAAAAAACGCCTGGAAGAACTCCTGAAGAACCAGGAATTGCAAATGGCAACTGGTATTTATCAGGATATGACAAACTGCACAATCTGAGCATTGTTGGAAGTTACGAACTGAATCCGAAATGGTCTTTTAATGGAAATTTCACTTTACAGTCTGGACAGCCGGTAACGTATGCAAATGGATATTATGAAATGGGAGGCATTCATATTCCGAATTATTCTTTGAGAAACGAAAACAGATTACCGCTTTTTCATCACTTAGATGTTGCGGCTACATACACACCAAAACCAGACAAAAAGAAAGGATGGCAAAGCTATTGGGTATTTAGCCTTTACAATATATACAACAGAAAAAATGCAGCTTCTATGAGTTTTACAACCAATGAAGATACAGGAGCAAATGAAACCAGAAGGCTTTCTATTTTCGGAATTGTACCTGGGGTTTCTTATAATTTTAAATTTTAATGCTATGAATAAATTGAAAAAATACACGATAATAAACAGAGCACTGGCATTAATAAGTCTTCTTTTTGTTTTTTCTTTTGCTTCTTGCGAAGATGTGGTCAATCTGGATCTGGAAACTGGCGAAACCAAATTGGTTGTCGATGCCGAAATCCTCTGGAAAAAAGGAACGACAGGAAATGAACAAACTATAAAAATCAGTAAAACGGCTCCATATTACAGCGGTTCTACACCAAAAGTTTCGGGTGCACAAGTAAGAGTTGAAAATACCAGCGGAGATGTTTTTACCTTTAATGAAACCGAAGCAGGAGTTTATAAATGCACCAATTTTGTTCCTGTCATTGATATGGATTACAAGTTGTTTATTACTACAGAAGGGCAAAGTTTTACTGCAATAGAAAAGTTAACTTCGGCAACTCCGATTAATAAAATTGAACAAAATATCGTTCCCGATTTTGGAGGAAAAGATGTTATAGAACTAACTTTTTATTACAATGATCCAGCAGATCAGGTTAATTTTTATGTTACAGATTATCAAAGTGACTTTCTGATTTATCCACAATATGAGATTACTAATGATGAATTTTATAACGGAAACGAAATCAGTACAAGATTTTCTGATCAGGATATGAAAGCTGGAAATACTGTAAAAATTACCCATAGAGGCGTTTCTAAAAACTTCTTCAATTACTGGAAATTAATTTTAGAAGCTTCGAGCGCAAATCCATTCCTTGTTCCGCCAGGAAACATTAGAGGCAATATTATAAATACTTCTGATGCCAATAATTTTGCCTTTGGTTATTTTAGACTATGCGAAGCAGATACCGTTTCTTATTTAGTAAAGTAAAAACATATAGTAAGTTTTCACAAAAAGACTGACTGGATTAGCAATATAAAATTGATTGAATCGGAACAAAAGAGATTTTGTTCCGATTTTTTTTCCGGCAAACTCTGAAAAGTTAATACATCTCCAATCACCTTGCGAATTTCAGAACTCATTTTTAACTATTTCCCTTTACTTCTTAATTCAAATATGGACCTCCAAATAAGATTTGCGAATAGAATTATCCTAATCAAGCTTAGAGTTTTCTTTGCTTGACATTCTTTCATAAATATTAACAATTCCATCGTGTATGAATTGAGAAACCGAAACCGAATTGTTCATTAAATAGTCAACGTTTAAAACTTGCGGAAAAATCCTCAACACAAGTTGCTGCTCTGCAAAAAATTGTTGAAGGTACTATAACAGTTGGATTTTTTGATTATGTTTTAAAAGTTGTAGTAAAAAACCCGGAAGCTTTTAATGATTTAATTCTAAAACTACCTGATAACCCAAATATTAGCAAAGTTCAGAGCTCTTCTATTATGAGCTATACCAAACAGTCTGCATCTTTGCATTTTTAAACTTTAGTCAATCCCTAAAAACAAGTTAAAATCCCAATAAAACAACAGTTTTACCTTATAAAAAAATACTTTTGTCTAAAACCAAATTTCTACCACAAACAGAAGAAATCAAAAAGATATTTGTATGGATAATGAAAAATTTATTTTCTGTCTCGAAGGCGTTCAGGATGTAGATAAAATTACGAATACTGATGTGGTTAAAAATCTGGAAGAAATTGCAATTGATCAGGGAATCGCCAGTATTCATAAAACTTGTGATACCATTGAGGGCCTCGAAGAAAGTCTGACTGTGTTACTTTATGAAGATCATAATTTTAAAGATTATGAAATTATTTATCTGGTAATGCCCGGGCAGGAAAACAATATTTGCCTTCATGATTATTATTATAGTCTTGAAGAAATTGCCGAACTTTTTGAAGGGAAAATGAAAGGTAAAATTATTCATTTTGCCAACAAAAAACGATTAGACCTCAACGATGATGAAGCGCAATATTTTCTTGATATTACCGGTGCACGCGCCATTTCCGGCTATGGATCTTCTTATAATAAAATAGCCAGCTGCAGTACTATTGATAAAGCTTTTTTTAGTTTATATCAGGAAAATGATGACTTGACCGAAGTAGTCGAAGAATTATACCAAAAGCACTATGCCCTTTGCAAATTACTTGATTTTAGATTGTATTATTAAGCATGAAGACAAAGATTGCCGAAAAAATAAAAACGTATGAAGCAAAAGGATTCCGCGAGAAATTTCTGGGAGAAGATAATCCGATGCATTTGCTTTTCAAGTCCAATTCAGACCATTTCTTTTGTTTAAAAACAGAAGAGATAATGAAGTTGCGTCATCCGGTTCCGCCATCAAAACACAGTTGCCATACTTTAATATTTGTTGAGTCAGGATCTCATAAAATGAAAGTGGGACACGAAGAATATGAGACTGTTGCAAATGAAATTATGGTGGTGGCAGCCGAACAGGTTTTTTCATTAGAGAACATAAACAATACACATAACGGCTACATTTGTCAATTTCATCCTGAGGTTTTAATTGGCAAATATGGCAATAGGGAAATGCTTAATGATTTTGATTTCTTAAAAGTTTCCGGATATCCTAAAACAACCATTCCTACCGAAGATGTTTCTTTGGTAACTTCTATTTTAAAACGATTACAAAAAGAATATACAGAAACGACAGTTGCCAATCTGAATATTGTACAGGCTTACCTGATCGCATTATTCTATGAAATGAATAAAAATAAGGTAAAACCGTCCAAAAACTCAACAGCTGCGGAAACGATTACGAATAGATTTAAGGAGTTAATCTATCAGACTGTTAAAACACAGCATCAGGTAAGTTATTATGCTTCATTGTTGAATGTAACTCCAAATCATTTAAACAAATCTGTAAAGCGTACAACAGGAAAATCTGCAGCAACATGGATTGATGAGACCATATTACTAGAAGCCAAATATTTATTGTATCAGACCACTCTTTCTGTAGGCGAAATTGCTGCTGAGGTTGGCATGGAGGATCAATCTTACTTTAGTCGTTTTTTCAAAAAACATGAAGGTACTTCTCCTGTACAATATCGAAAAATGATTGATAAATCCTAATTATTGATTATAGTATCCTAATAAAAAGGAATACATTTTTCAGAAATTTGTCGCTTCAAAAAGTGCAAATTATGATTTATGTTTTTAAAACTTCCGTTGATAATCACTCTAAATTAGAATCGGCTTCAACTTTACTTTATCAATTAATCCCAAATTCTAAGTGGAATTTTGACCTTGAAGATTGTGATAATATTTTAAGAATCGACAGCGAAACCGAAATAACCGATTTAGTACTAAACAACGGTTTTTTTGACTGTATCGAATTAGAATAAAACCCAATTTCATTATCCTCTTTCTTTTTACAACATGGAAATAAAACTCTATCAAAACAGAACTTTTGATACCATTGATTATTCGGATCAAAGCTTATCGCACACCGAATTTGTCAATTGTGAATTTATCAATTGTAACTTCTCTAAAAGCGATTTAAGTTATAATGATTTCTTAGATTCTACTTTTAAAAACTGCAATATTTCACTGGCAATTCTCACCAATACCGGATTAAAAAACATTCAGTTTATTGGCTGTAAATTAATGGGTTTAGACTTTAGTGCCAGCAACAGTTTTTTGTTTTCAATGAATTTTGAGGATTGTCTGTTAGATTATTCCACTTTCATTTATAAGAAACTAAAGAAAACGAGTTTTATAGATTGTTCTTTAAAAGATGTTGATTTCTCGAATACAGATTTGTCTTTGTCACTTTTTAAAAACTGCGACTTGTCTAATGCCACTTTCGTGGAATGCAATCTGGAAAAAACAGATTTTAGAACTTCGCGCAATTATACTTTTGATCCTTCAGAAAACAAAATTAAAAAAACAAAAGTCTCTCATACCGCTTTAGCAGGCTTACTGGAGAAGTTTGATTTGGAAATTGAATAATATTTTAAAAAACCGAATTTGCAGATTTTAAAGATTTTCATTTTTTTATTTCTGTAAATAAAAAAGGGATGCAGTATAATTGCTGCATCCCTTTTAAAACTAACTATAAAAATTATTTTATCCAACGCGGATCTCCAATTTTATTGTCGATCATGGTTTGGTTTTTAACGGTAAAGTTTCCTTCGGCCGCATTTACAAACTGCGGATCTGCTGTCGTAGCCGAAGAATCGATTTTATTATTTGTAATTGCCGAATCGATAAAACTTGGCGCCGCGAAATAGTAATTTTTACTAAATACAGGCATAACTGTAGTTGGCTGATTGGTATAAATTGCCGTTGTATTTGTAATAAGCGTATTTCTTACTGTCGATGCATTTGTTGCAAAACGAACGTATAAAATTCTTTTTGGCGCTGCGGTGTTTGATACCTTATACAAAGTACAACTGTCAATTAATACTGTAGTGGTTAAACCAGTTCCTGAGAAACCATTGGCAGGAGCTACAGCATCTGCTCTGACAAAATCACGTCCAACAGAACAAGAATCAAATGTGCTGTTCTTCACTGTTATATTTGCAACATACGTATTTCTGAAATCTATAAAATCTGCCTGAGCATTTGTATTTACATTTTTAACGATACTATTGTCTACTGTAAATGATGCTAATTTTGCTGCACTTGCATTTCCGTAAACTAAGGCTCGTAAGTAATCATGAATATAACAACCGCTAATTAATATATCATTATAAGTAGTACTTGCTCCTGAAATAGTAATAAAGTTTGTGTCTCCAACTCCTGATCCTTCTGATTCCAAATCAATTAATGAAAGACTTGTCATTCCAACATTTGCCGTAAATCTCACATGTAATTTTGGTTTATCTCCAGGACGTAATCCGCGTATGGTAATTGGTTTGTTTAAAACTATTTCACCAGTAAATGCTTTATAATCTCCCGGCATTAAAACCAAAACAGAATTGGCTGGTGACTCTGCTATTTTTGCATTTAAATCGTCTTCCGGTTTAACCAAAATCCCGGTTCCGATATCAATTCCGGTTTTAAAAGTAACGACACCTCTTTTCTTTGTACCATTCAATAAAGTCGCTGTATAATTTGTTTCTCCCGTAAGTCCCGTAACAACAGCAACTCCGGCAGTTTTTTCGGCAGCTGTAATAACATGAGTAATATCACCCGGAGCTACAGTAATTTGTGTTACGTTGCTATTTGGTGTCCATCTTAAAGTAACTTGCTTTGCCTCAATATCTGCATCCTGAACCGGGAAGAAAATCTGCTCTGTCAATGTCGTTGCGGTAGTAACTGTCCATTTAGAGTCGTCTAAACCTGTTGCGCTCACCGCTTTTACTCTGATTGAATAAGTCGTTTCTCCTTCTAATTGTACTGATACCGGCAGTTCTTTAGGCGCTACATTTATAGTTTTATAAATCGTTTTAAATTCCTTATCATCTGCACTAAATTCAACTACATAATGATCAGCCTCTTCATTTACGGTCCAGTTTAATTCAACCGTCGTTTGATTTCTAACTTTTGTCGTAAGGCCAATTGGAGAAAATGCTCTGTCTGCTCCAATATCAGTCAATAACTCTTCATTAAAACTTTCACAACCAGAAATTGTAAAGGCTATTAATAAGGCCGCTATTAAACCTTTAAATATATATTTTGCTTTCATAATAAATATCTTATAAATTACTACTAATTATTTCAGTTTAATAACCGTAATCGTTAACTAACTGTCCGTTACTTGCATTGATTACTTTTTGCCAGATTGGCCAAAATTGTCTCGTATTAGGATCTACACCTAACTTATACAGTGAGTTTATTTTACTTTCTGTAAGAACGTTCCATGCACCTGCACCTTTGCTGTCTACATAAAAAGTATAATCTACACCCGGATTTGTATTTTCTCCTCTGTTTAAACCATAGATAATTAGCGTTTGGTTATCTTCTTTATATTTATAATATAAATTAACCGGTACAGTTGCATAATCTCCTGAACGGGACTGTAAATCAAACATTTTTTGTTTTGCTTCGTCTAGTTTTATTTTCAATAAATTCCAACGAATAAGGGCTTGTTTACGCTCCATTTCTCCTGTAAACTCATATTTATTTTCATTGACAATCGCATTAAACATTGCTTCTTTACTAGTCAACTGACCTACATAATTGTCTACTTTTTCTCCATGAGATGCTGCCGGAAATGCTCTTCTTCTTATTTCTTTAAGATATGGAGCAGCAGCACCAGGACCTTCTAATTCGTTTGCCGTTTCGGCAGCTATTAAAAGAACCTCAGCATAACGCATATAAATTTTATTAACTCCGTCATCATTGTCTGAAGTAACTCTGCGGGTCATCCACTCATAACGGTATTTACCAAAACACCATTTATTTATTACTGCCAATTCTTGTTTCGCAATTCCATTTACAGGGGTTCCATAAGTATAAGGTACACATGTAACATCTCTACGTGTATCTTGTTGATCATAATCATAGAAAATAAAAGGCAAAGGTCCGGCAGTACCACCACGATTATTTCCGTTGGCATGAAACTGATCATTCGCTGCATGTTTAACTGCAAAGCTGAATAACATTCTTCCTCTACCATCTCCAAAAGGAATTTCCCATAAAGATTCTCCACCTGCTTGTATATTTTCCTGATTGTACTTTTTCCACAATGTTTCAAATGTAGTTTCTAAATGAGCCGTTCCACTTGCAATAACAGAACGCGTTTCTGCCAATGCCAGTGCATACATATTGGCAACTGATAATTCAGGGTCACTACTTCTTCTAACTCCATCAGGATATTGCTGAAATCCCGATGCTACCAATGCCAAACGAGCACGTAATCCTTTTACAAACGCTTTATTTACTCTTTCTACACTACTTGTTGCAGTAGTTTCATTTGGCCACGGAACCAATGTAGCAGCCTCGCCCAAATCACTAATAATCTGTTTGTAGATTACATCACGATTTGATTTTGGCAAATAAATAGTCGCAGAAGTTACTGGTTCAAAGCGTGCTGGAACATCTCCATGAGCTTTTGTTAAATCGGCATAATAAATGGCGCGTAGTGTTAAGGCTTCTCCCAAAAGATATCCCAACTCTGTTCCCGGCCTTGGATCTCCATACTGACGCAAACCTCTAATACAAATATTAGCACGCTCAATTCCTGAATACATAGAAGTCCATGGATTACCACCTCCCGTAGGCGGTGCATCAAAATCCATTTGACTATTAGTAGATTTCGCATCATAAACACTCAATGCCGGTTTATCATCAGAAGTTGATTCTGAAGAATTGAACCACTCTACATCTGTATTGAATCCGTAATACGAAAGGAATCTTCCACGATGTCCATTCTGATCTCCAAATGGTATTTTAATTCCATCAACTGCACTTTTGGCCATTCCGGGGTCAGAAAAAATCAATGCTTCATCTAGTGTTGATTTTGCGGGAGCATCAAGATAGTCTTCCTGGCAAGAGCTAAAAAGGCCCGCAATAATTAGTCCTGCTATAATTATTTTATGTTTCATTGCTGATAAGTTTTAAATTAAAAATTAAGGTTTAAACCAAAAACCAACTGTCTGCTGCGCGGATAAGCTGAATAATCTACACCCGGTGTAAGCGGCGTTTTTCTTCTTGTTGAAACTTCAGGATCTGGCCCTGAGTAGTTGGTAATAAGAAAAACATTTGTTGCTGTCAGGTAAAACCTCAATTTAGCAATACCAGCTGCAGAAGTAAATGATTCCGGAGTGGTATAACCTAAAGTAAGTGTATTAAGTCTTAAAAAAGAGCCATCCTCAATTGCCCAGTCTGATGTTACAAAACGACTCATGTATGGTGACCACATTGTTGTATTAGCATTTAAGGCTGTTAACTCTGCAGGATCTGTAACTAATTGACCGCTTGTTGGATTTAAATTTGTCCATCTCTGACCATCTGCCATTTCTGAACTTAGATTTCTATACTGACCTCTTGGAGTAGAAGATGTAAACTCTACTTTATTAGCATTATAAATATCATTTCCTACACTGTAGTTAAATGAAGCCGAAAGATCAAAACCGTAAACATTACCATTAATAATAAAACCACCATTGTATTTTGGATTTGAATTACCAATTATGGTAAGATCTTTTGAGTCTACTACATTATCGCCATTCAAATCTTTCAATTTCATATAACCTGGCTGTACACTTCCTACTACACCTGAACTGTTTACCAAACCAGATTTTAAGGTGTATTTTGAACCATCATAATCAAAATCAGAAACCTCATAGCGTCCGTCGCTTTTGTATCCGTACATGGTACCGATAGACTGCCCTACTGCTACTAAATAATCTCCAACAATATCACTGTTCCAAGAACTTGAAACTGTAAAATCATTCATTACTCCAAGTGAGTTGATTCGGTTTTTATTTATTCCGACATTAAATGAGAAGTTTAAACCATAGTCTTTTTTCTGTATTGCTGTAACATTCAAAGTTGCCTCAAATCCTGTGTTTTGCGTTTCTCCCATGTTTCTGTATTGTGTCTCATATCCGGAACCCGCTACAGGAAAATTAATCAGAAGATCTTTTGTTTTATTTTTATAGAATTCGAATGAACCATTGATACGGTTTTTGAAAAAATCAAAATCTAAACCAAGGTTTTGAGTTACAGTTGTTTCCCATTTCAAATCAGGATTAGCCATTACCGGCGATGTAGCCCAATAATTACTTACCCCATTAATCCATGCAGACTGACCTGATTGAAAATTCTGAACAGTCTGACCTGTCGGGATATTATTATTTCCTGCCTCACCATAACTAAATCGTATTTTCAGTGAGCTTAACCAATCTACATTTTTCAAAAAGCTTTCTTCTGAAATTTTCCACGCAGCAGCAGCAGCCGGGAAGAATCCCCATTTATTGTCTCCTAAAAACTTACTGGAACCATCGGCACGGTAGGTTGCTGAAAATATATAACGATCTTTAAAGTCATAATTTACACGACCAAAGAATGACAACAATTTATCATCCGGAAAATAGAAATTATCAAACACAATTGGTGTTCCTTGTGAGGTAAGCTTTTGAGCCTGAGAAAAATCAAAAAACTTAGGTAATCCCTGCACTACAGAAGTTGCTTCATTTCGTTCTGTATCGATCATTTCTTCTCCAACAAGTACTTTTAAATTATGATTGTCTCCTAATGTCTTTTTGAAATCATAATTCAGGGTATTGGCATTTCTAAATGTTACATCTTTTCTGTCCGTAATAATAATAGCCGGCATTCCCTGCAAAGCTCCTGAAGGTTTATTTGCCACATAATAAGTAGTACGTCCGTAAAAACGGTAATCTAAATTACTGTAATTATTTAAACCCAAGTCTGTTTTAAAAACCAGTTTATCTGTTAGTTTCCATGAAAAACTTCCAAGCATATTAAAGTTTTTTCTAAGCTGCTGACGATCATTATCTGCTACAGATACGAACGGATTTATAAGATAACCCGAAACTGCCTCGTCAGTATCATCGGTAGTCAATCCCGGCATTGGAATTGGCGAATATCCA
The DNA here is from genome assembly GCF_025947185.1 of Flavobacterium sp. N2038. NCBI lineage: Bacteria > Pseudomonadati > Bacteroidota > Flavobacteriia > Flavobacteriales > Flavobacteriaceae > Flavobacterium > Flavobacterium sp. N2038. The sequence goes on along the minus strand of NZ_CP110001.1, from coordinate 1,489,097 downwards.
ACAGCATGTCTTAAGCGGGAGTCATTTGATGAAAACTCATTTTGTTCATTCGCTCCTCCTCCGTTAATTTCTGTATTAGAATAACGCATTGTGAAAGCAAGATCAATCTTGTCACTGGCTTTACTTTTTAAAGCAAGAGATAAGTTGTCTCTCTTAAAATCAGACCCCAGCATAATCGCCTTTTCATCGTAATGTGCGTAGTTAAAGTTAAAATTAGCTTTCTCTGTACCACCTCTAATTCCTAAATCACGGCTTTGTACTTCTCCGGTGCGACCGTAGATTTGTTTCTGCCAATTATCTCCTTTTACTCCTTTGTACATATCATAATCCTGCCAGTTGCCAAAATATTTTTCATACGAATCTTGTTTTTTAGCCAGCAAAGCATATTCATACTGCCATTTAACAAAATCTTCCGGCTCAAGAACATCAATCTCTTCAGCCATCTTTTTCATACCGTAAAACATATTAAAGTTTACAGCAATTTTCCCGTCTTTACCTGATTTTGTTGTTACTAAAATAACTCCGTTTGCTCCTCTTGAACCATAAATAGCAGTAGACGAAGCATCTTTTAAAGTGGTATATGTTTCAATATCTGAAGGCGATATATCATTTAAACTATTTACAGGAAATCCGTCAACAATGATTAATGGCGAACTATCCTGAGTCAGCGATCCACCACCACGAATTCTAATTTTGATTTCAGAGTCTGGTGAGCCCTCTGAAGATATCACTTGTACACCCGCAATACGGCCAGTTAAAGCTTCTGCCACATTTGCAATTGGCGTTTTTCTAACTTCATTACCTGATAAAGTCGAAATTGCTCCGGTTAAATCTCCTTTCTTTGCTGTTCCATAACCAATTACAACAACTTCATTCAGATTATTAGAATCTTCCTGTAAAACAGCATCAACTTTATTTTTTCCGGAAGCAGAAACCTCAGTTGATTTAAATCCGATGAACGAAAAAGTCAGGATTGCTTTTGGGTTAGTTAGTTTGATCTTATAACGCCCGTCAAAATCTGTAGAGACACCGTTTTTTGTGCCTTTTTCCAGTACATTAACTCCGGGAAGAGACAGACCGGCTGCATCTCTGACAGTTCCCTCTATTGTTGGAGTCTGCGCATTTACCTGACTACTCATAAGCAAGCACAATAAAAAAACAAGAGCAGAGCAAAAGTTTGCTCCTTTGTTTAATAAATCTTTAAAGTTCATGGTTTATTGTTTAATAATTATTAATTGGTTAAATAGTTTTTCTGTAGTTTTGACATCATAAAATCTCTCGTTACTATTATTGCAAAATCTTTTAAGACTCAACAATCACAAGGTTTTTCAATCGATTTCGCTTTAAAAAAATAACCTTTAATTTATTCAAAACAAAAGATGTAATCGATTACACAAACATAGATATTTTTTTTAATTAAAAAATTAATTTTCATAAAAATTTGCTAAAAAAAATTATAAATGAAAAATAAAGACTGTTTTTTATATGACATGTGTAATTTACATTATGAATAAATGCCAATTTTATTATTGCCTAATGAAAAATTATTTCGCTATTATTAAAAAAATAATCGATTACATGAAAAAACAATATCAATTATAAAAGCGGATTATATTTTCACCTGAACTAAAAAAAGCTATCAATTCTTATATTAATTTACCCCTACATCAAAATTCAGTTACGATTAGACACAAAAAAACCTTAAACAATTAAGTTTAAGGTTTATTAATTTCTAAAGTATCCTCTTAAGCTCTTTGCAACTGCAAATTTGCTTTATGCTTTTGCATCAGAACAAAAGTTATAATCATTCCTGTTACAGCCATTCCAACACCTATAAGATTTGGAGATGCAAAATTATAACCGGCAGCCAATGGTATTCCACCTAAAAAAGCACCTAATGCATTTCCAATATTAAAACTTCCCTGAAGTGCTGCCGAAGCAATCATTTCTGCATCTTTAGCCGTACGAATCATCAACATCTGAATTGGCGCAATTACCGAAAATGAAATTGCTCCGGTTAAGAATGTCAGAAATAATGAAATATATTGATTGAAGGAGAAAAAGTACACCATTAATAAATCCAGCACCATGACAAACAATAAAGCCAATACAGTTGGAGCAGGCGAATATTTATCTGCCAGTTTACCTCCCGCAAAATTCCCTACAACCATTCCAAGTCCTGCCAAAATCAAAATATAGGAAACATCTTCAGGAGAAAATCTTGATACATTAATTAACAGAGGCGCGATGTAACTAATCCAGGCAAACAATCCCCCAAAACCAATTGCCGTGATTCCGATAATCAACCAGGCCTCTGTTTTTTTGAAGAACAGCAATTGTGTCTTCATGTTTACATCTCCGCTTTTTTCTAAATTCGGCATCCATAGCGAAATAAATAAAAAGGTCAGCATTCCAACTATTGCAATTAATATAAAAGTATAACGCCAGATAAAATGGTGCCCAATATAAGTACCAATTGGCACTCCAATTAAATTAGCCAACGTTAGACCCGAAAACATAATGGCAATGGCCTGTGCTTCTTTTCCTTTATCAGCCAAACGGCTTGCGACTACAGCTCCTACACCAAAAAAGGCTCCGTGCGGTAATCCGGAAAGGAATCTTGAAGCAAACAAGAAATTATAATTTGGTGCAATAATAGAAAGTGCATTAAAAACAGTTAACATTAATGCCAAAATCAAAAGCATTTTTTTTGGTGGAAAGTTTCTTCCAATAATAACTAATAAAGGTGCACCAATAACAACGCCCAAAGCGTAAGCTGAAATTAAATATCCCGCAACGGGAATAGAAACTTTCATATCCGAAGCAATATCTGGCAATAAACCCATCATTACAAATTCGGTTATTCCAATAGTTAAGCCTCCTAAAGACAAGGCAATAAGACTTTTTTTCATTTGTTTTATAATAAGAAAGGAATATATTTTCTATGGCACAAATTTAACACCGTTAAGCGCAAAAATAGTTGTACATTTACAACATAAACTTGTAAATTTAAGTCATGCCTAAATTAAATCAGTTTGAAACTCTCGTTATTCATGAATTTGAGGATGAGAAATTTCACCTTCCGCCACATACTCATACGTATTACGAAATCATTTATATCAAAAAGGGGGCTGGTATTCATCATCTAAACAAAAACCTTCTTCCTTATAAAGCCGGTGATTTATTTGTTATTTCTCCGGAAGACGAGCATTATTTTGACATCAAAAAAAACACTCGCTTTGTTTATATTAAATTCACAGACAATTATTTTAATTCCAAACAAAATCTTACCTGTGATGAATTTCTTGTAAACACTCCTGAAAGTTTTATGCGGGATAAAATCCTCAAAGAAACTGTATTAAAATTTGATGAACCCTGCAAAACCATTTTAAAAAATACAGTAGAAAACATTATAACTTACGATCGTTATATCGATGTTACCACATCTCCAATCGTTTTTTATCAAATTCTTTCGCTTTTTGGTTTGATTAAAGAAACCATCCGTGGCATGAATCTTCAAATGAAATCGACACATATTGATAATGAACAAATTGCCAATTATATTCATCAGAATGTTTATCAGCCAAAATTGGTTCAGATTAAGATTATAGCAGAACATTTTAATATTGCTCCATCCTACTTTAGCGCTTATTTTAAAAGGACTTTCTCGATTAGTTACCGGGATTATATTAATAATTTAAGAACAACTTTAATCGAAAAACGATTTCACAATAATCAATTACCAATTAAGCAAATTGCTTATGAATTTGGTTTTACAGATGAAAGTCATTTATCGAATTATTTTAAAAAACGAAAAAACATGAAACCAACAGATTTTAAAAAGCTTTAGTTATTGAAATCTTAAAAGAGACCGGAGCTAAGAATTTTTGTATAAATTTGTATCAGCAATCTATTTTCCTTGACAAAAAAAACAAACATATTATTACTCGTTTTACTCTTTGGCCTCTCTTTGATGTCAACTACGGGTTATGCTTGTGGAAAATCTGCTGAAAAAAGTTCTTGCGAGAAAAAAGCAAGTTCATCTAATACAGAATCCGATTCGTGTGAAAAAGATTGCTGCAAAAAAAGCAATGATTCTAAAAAGGATCAGCATGGATGCAACAGAAAATGTGATCACTCAGGCTGTACAACTTCGGGTTTGCAGTTTAGTTTAATTGCAGAAAATGATTTTGAATTCAGTATCGAATTATTGAATTTCTCTTTCAAAACTCCCATCACATACTATGAAAACAACAGTATTTCTGATGGCTTTACCTCTATTTGGGCACCTCCAAAAATAAAATAATTCTATTTGTGACAGCCATAACTGGGTCCAAACGCTCCGCAGAATCTGCAACACTTTAAGAATTAAACATAATTAAGGAAAACTACATTCCTTCTAAATACATATAAAATGAAAAAATCAATAACAATTATAGCAGCATTAATCGCATTCGTTTTTACCACAAATACGATTCAGGCAAACACAGAAAAAAACGAAATCGAGGTTTTAAATTCAAATGAACTACAAGCGGTTTACGATGCTTATTTTAATGTAAAAGATGCACTTATTAAAAGTGACAGCAAATTAACTTCGGCAAAAGCCAAAGATTTACTTACCGCAATTACGGCTGTAAAAATGGATAAACTGAAAAGTAATGAACATACAGTTTGGATGAAAGTAATGAAAAAACTTACTGCCGATGCCAAAAGTATTTCGTCAACTACAGATCTTAAAAAACAACGTGACAGTTTCAAATCGTTGTCTAAAAGTACTTACGATCTTATAAAAGTGTCTAGCCCAGAGCAGCCAATTTATAAACAATATTGCCCAATGGCAGATGCTGACTGGTTAAGCAAAGAAAAAGCGGTTAAGAATCCCTACTACGGATCTTCAATGTTAACTTGCGGAAACGTGGTAGAAACCATCAAATAAATATGAAGCTCTACATCAAAAACATGGTGTGTAGTCGATGCAAAATGGTTGTGAAGTCTGAGTTTGAAAAACTCGGACTTCATACTATTTCTGTTGAACTGGGCGAAGTAGAACTTCAGGAAACTATTACCGAAGATCAGAAAAAAATCCTGCTTAAGAATCTGCAATCTTTAGGTTTTGATTTAATCGATGATAAAAAAAGTAAAACCATCGAGAAAATAAAGAACCTTATTGTCGATCTGGTTCATCATAAAAACAGTGAGCTCAAAATCAATTTATCCGATTATCTGGTCGAAAACCTCAACCAGGATTACAGTACTTTGAGCAATCTTTTCTCCGAAATTGAAAACACTACTATCGAAAAATACTTTATCAGTCAAAAAATAGAAAAGGTAAAAGAGTTGTTGATTTACAATGAACTTTCGTTAAGCGAAATTGCCGATTTATTAAACTATAGCAATGTAGCACATCTAAGCAATCAGTTCAAGAAAATCACAGGTTTTACCCCAACTTATTTCAAGCAATTGAAAGATAAAAAACGTATTCAAATAGAAAATTTGTAAAGATTAATTTCTCGCAAAGGCGCAAAAGCGCAAAGTTTTAAGTCTCGCGCAGTCCCGATAGCTATCGGGACTGCGTGAAATTATTTTTTATTATCTTAATAAACATAAAACTTCGCGACTCTGCGTCTTTGCGAGATTATTATAAGATTAGGTAAAACCTTAGCCCACTTTGCGGTTAAAAAACGCCTTTCGTAAATCTTACAAATCATTCACAAAATTATACAAACCGAAGTGGCTAATACTTCGGAAATTTGCATTGTAATACTTTAAAAACATATAACAATGACTCATCAATATATAATTTCAGGAATGTCGTGTGATGGTTGTCGCAAGAAAGTCGAGAAAACTTTAAATACAATTGAAGGAATTCAGGCCGAAGTGACACTAAATCCGCCATTGGCTACCATAACAATGGAAAAACATGTTGCAACAGAAAAATTTCAGGAAGTTCTGGCAGCAGCAGGAAAATATACTATTGAGATGGATTCTCCCAAAAACCACACTGATACAGCTGTTAAATCTTGTTGTTCAGCCCATAAAAAAGAGAATCACACACACCAGCCTAAAAAAGAACTCCATACACATCAGCAAACCAATGGTGTCTATTATTGTCCGATGCATTGCGAAGGTGACAAAACGTACGATAAACCCGGAGACTGCCCAGTTTGCGGAATGGACTTAGTCCCTCAGGTTGTAATCAGCGCTGCAAAATACACTTGCCCAATGCATCCCGAAGTTATTTCAGATGAACCGGGAGATTGTCCAATTTGCGGAATGGATTTAGTTCCGATGCAGGCTTCTGATAAGGAAGAAAACAAAACATATTCTGATTTATTAAAAAAAATGAAATTAGCGATCCTGTTTACGCTTCCAATTTTCATCATTTCAATGTCAGAAATGATACCGAATAATCCGCTTTACACTATAATGTCAATTGAAAAATGGAATTGGGTCCAGTTTTTATTTTCACTTCCTGTACTCTTTTATGCAGGTTGGATGTTTTTTGTTCGCGCCTGGAAATCTATTATCACCTGGAATTTAAACATGTTTACCTTAATAGGAATCGGAACAAGTGTCGCATTCTTATTTAGTATTGCAGGCTTATTATTTCCAGATGTTTTTCCGGACGAATTCAAATCGCATCATGGAACCATTCATTTGTATTTTGAAGCTGCAACCGTAATTCTAACCTTAGTTTTACTAGGGCAATTATTGGAGGCCAGAGCCCACGGACAAACTAATGGTGCAATAAAAGCATTATTGAAACTCGCTCCGACGGAAGCAACTTTGGTCGAAAACGGAAATGATAAAGTGATTTCTATTCACCATATTAAAAAAGGAGATTTATTGAGAGTAAAACCGGGAGAAAAAATTCCGGTTGACGGAAAAATTACAACTGGCGAAAGCAGCATTGATGAAGCTATGATTACCGGAGAACCTATTCCGGTAGATAAAAAAACAGGCGACAATGTGATTGCCGGAACCATAAACGGAACCAAATCTTTTGTTATGATTGCCGAGAAAGTAGGTTCAGAAACTTTACTGTCGCAAATTATACAGATGGTAAACGATGCCAGCCGTTCAAGAGCACCAATTCAAAAACTGGCAGATCGCGTGGCTAAATATTTTGTCCCAACTGTGGTCATTATTTCAATTTTGACCTTTTTTGTCTGGGCAAAATTTGGTCCCGAACCCGCTTACATTTACGGATTAATTAATGCCATCGCCGTTTTAATTATCGCTTGTCCTTGTGCTTTAGGTTTGGCAACTCCAATGTCTGTTATGGTTGGAGTTGGGAAAGGGGCACAACACGGTATTTTGATAAAAAATGCCGAAGCACTGGAAAACATGGATAAAATCGATGTTTTAATTACTGATAAAACCGGAACTATTACAGAAGGAAAGCCTTCTGTCGAAAAAATCTATTCGGTAAATAATAATGAAGACATTTTACTTCAAAATATTGCCTCATTAAATCAACATAGTGAACATCCTCTGGCGCAGGCTGTAGTAAATTTTGCTAAAGCTAAAAATCAAGTTATGTTTGAAGTTCCGGACTTTGAAGCCATAGCCGGAAAAGGAGTTTTAGGAACCATAAACAACTTAAAAGTAGCTTTAGGAAACAAAAAGCTAATGAATCAGGTTGGTGCATCCATTCCTGTGGATATAGAAAACAAAATTATTGCAGAGCAAAATCTTGGCAAAACCGTTTCTTATATCGCGATAGACAAAGCCGTTTTAGGTTATGTAACGATTACTGATGCGATAAAAGAAAATAGCGCAAAAGCCATCAAAGATTTAATCGATCAGGGAGTTGAAGTTATTATGTTAACTGGTGACAATGCCAATACTGCAAAAGCAGTAGCCGACCAGTTACATTTAAGTGATTTTAAAGCCGATTGCCTTCCAGAAGATAAACTAAAAGAAATTCAGCGCTTACAGGCTGAAGGCAAAATTGTAGCCATGGCTGGTGACGGAATCAACGATGCTCCGGCTTTAGCACAGGCAAATATTGGAATCGCAATGGGAACCGGAACTGATGTTGCCATCGAAAGCGCCAAAATTACACTGGTAAAAGGTGACCTAAACGGAATTGTAAAAGCTAAAAAACTAAGTTTTTCGGTGATGAAAAACATCAAACAAAATCTGTTTTTTGCTTTTATATACAATGTCTTAGGAGTTCCAATCGCTGCAGGAATTTTATATCCGGTATTTGGAATTTTGCTTTCGCCGATGTTAGCTGCACTGGCAATGAGTTTAAGTTCGGTTTCAGTAATTGTAAATGCCTTACGATTACGAAATCTAAACCTTTAAAAAATCAATATGAAACTACATACTATTATAATTCTCTTTTTGATCACCATAACTACTCAGGCGCAAAAAGTGGTACGCTACGACTTATATGTTCGGGACACAATCGTAAATTTTTCAGGAAAAGAAAAACGCGCCCTAACGGTAAACGGACAAATTCCGATGCCAACGCTTACTTTTACTGAAGGTGATACAGCCGAAATTTATGTGCATAATGAACTTAAAAACGAAGACACTGCACTACACTGGCACGGATTATTTTTACCAAACAAAGAAGATGGAGTTCCGTATTTAACACAAATGCCTATTAAACCCGGCACAACCCATAAATACAGTTTTCCGATCATTCAAAACGGAACCTACTGGTATCATAGCCATTCAGGATTGCAGGAACAAATAGGTTTGTACGGACTTTTCATTATTAATAAAAAAGAAAATGATCCGACCATTAGAAAAGGAATTGACGATTTGCCTACCATTCCGGTTATTTTAAGCGAATGGACCGATCTGAAACCTGAGAATGTACAGCGAATGCTGCATAATGCAAATGACTGGTTTGCTATTAAAAAAGGAACAACGCAAAGTTACGCCGAGGCCATTAAACAAGGGCAATTTTCTACAAAGGTCACTAACGAGTGGAAACGCATGAACGCCATGGATGTTAGTGATGTTTATTATGAAAAGTTTTTAATCAATGGTAAAAATGAACAACAGTTTTCAGATCTTAAACCAGGCTCTAAAGTTCGTTTACGAATTGCCAATGGAGGTGCTTCAAGTTATTTCTGGCTAACGTATGGCGGTGGAAAAATCACCGTTGTTGCCAGCGATGGAAATGATGTTGAACCAGTAGAAGTTGATCGTTTGATCATTGCGGTTTCTGAAACTTATGATGTTGTGGTAACCGTTCCCGAGGACAATAAAGCATTTGCTTTTCTGGCTACAGCCGAAGACAGAACAGGATCAGCCACTTTATTTTTAGGTGAAGGAATAAAACAGCCTGTAAAACATCTTCCAAAATTAAAATATTTTGAAGGAATGAAAATGATGAATGATATGATGAAAATGAATGGGGAAATGAACGATATGGGAATGAAAATGTCTCTTAATAAAATGGACATGAATGCCGTAATGTATCCTGAGATTTCGGGTGAAGATGAAAATTCAAAACCAATAGATCATTCTAATCATACTATGGAGAACATGAAAATAACAACTGACAGTACTGAAACCACTGAAATTGTCACTTTGAATTATGGAATGCTAAAATCACCTACCATAACAACGCTGCCAAAAGATGCTCCGGTAAAAGAACTACGGTTTTCTTTATCCGGAAATATGAATCGCTATGTATGGAGTATGGACAATAAAGTAATTTCTGAAACAGATAAAATCTTAATTAAAAAAGGAGAAAACGTTAGAATTGTATTGTACAACGGATCTATGATGCGTCATCCAATGCATTTACACGGACACGATTTCAGGATTCTGAATGAGCATGGCGAGTATTCTCCCCTTAAAAATGTCATTGATATTATGCCAATGGAAACCGATACAATAGAATTCCAGGCAAATGCAGATGGAGACTGGTTCTTTCACTGTCATATTCTTTATCATATGATGGCGGGAATGGGACGCATTTTTACTTATGAAAATTCAGCACCAAATCCTTTGATTCATGATCCAAAAATGGCTTATAAAATGCTAAAAATGGACGACCGAATGTTTCATTTCATGGCCGAAAATGATTTTGCCACTAATGGAAATGATGGTGAAGCGATGTTCAGTAATACACGCTGGAGTATTGGAACCGAATGGAGACTGGGCTACAATGACAAACATGGTTACGAAACCGAAACCCATATTGGTCGTTACATCGGGAAAAATCAATGGTTAATGCCTTTTATTGGTTTTGACTGGCGCTATAGAAAAATGGGAATGGACGAACAGGAACAAAACCTTTTTGGACAAAAAAACACCAAAGATAATCGTTCGGTTTTTAGTGCCGGAGTCGAATATACTTTACCAATGCTCGTAAAAGCACAGGTTGAGGTTTATACTGATGGAAACGTGAGAGTACAATTTGAACGAAAAGATATTCCGCTTGCGAGACGCTTGCGAATGAATTTAATGTGGAATACTGATAAAGAATATATGGCGGGTTTAAAATATGTAGCCACCAGAAACCTGGGAATCACAACACATTATGACAGTGATATGGGAGTTGGTTTTGGACTGAATTTGAATTATTGATTGTGTTTTTAAACCATATAAGTGATTTAAGTTCATATTAAAAAATGCCCTTTAAATGAATTATTGACCTGATACTAGATGCCTGGATCGTTTAACTTTCAATCACATATTATTATCAAAACATTAACTTTTTTGTAAGAATCATCTCTGCAGATTGTTATTATATTTGATTTACCAAATACAATGCTTCTAACAAAAAAACAATTAAAACAAAATGACAAAAGTAATTACAATTTTGACTGCTGCTTTATTTTCAATTGGTGTAACGGCTCAGGAAACAAAACCTGCTCCTAAAAAAGAAAAAGATAAAAAAGAATCTTGCTGCAAGAAAACATCAACAGATAAAAAAGATAAAAAATCTTGTTGCGTTAAAAAATAATTGCAACATATATTAAATGCAAAAGGCCTCAAATAGTTGAGGCCTTTTTTTATGTTTGTGTCTCGTCCTAAAATAAGTTGACACTAAATCGACTTATAATGAAAGACAAAGAAAACAAAGGGGGCAGGCGTTCCCAGCGGGATTATAACATGGCTTTTAAATTAGCTGTAATTTCCCAAGTTGAAAAAGGAGAAATGACCTATAGACAAGCTCAAAAAAACTATGGAATACAAGGAAGAAGTACAGTTTTGGTGTGGCTCAGAAAATTTGGTAACTTAGACTGGAGCAAACCAAACTTGTTATTTATGTCTAAATCTAAAGAAACTCCGGCACAAACCATTAAAAGGCTTGAAAAAGAATTAGCAGATGAACAGCTAAAGAATAAGATACTTAATACCATGATTGACATCTCTGATAGTCAGTACGGTACTCAGATTCGAAAAAAGTTTTCTCCCAAACCATCTTCCGCCTCAGGCAAGAAGCAGGAATAAGTTTATGTAAAAGTTGCCGATTGTTTGGGATCAGCAGGCAAGCTTTCTATCAAGGGCAGAACAGAATTACCTTAAGAGAATCTGAACTACTCAAAGTTAGAGATTTGGTTATCGGCATAAGAATGGAAATGCCTCGTATTGGCACTCGTAAATTATATCATATTCTTTGTGATCAATTTTCACAAAAGGGGATTAAGATAGGTCGAGATGCATTTTTTGATTATTTAAGAAGAGAAAAATTACTTGTAAAACCAATAAAGAGTTATACAAAAACTACTTTTTCAAAACATTGGCTGCACAAATATGATAATCTTTTGAAAGAATGTAAAATTGAACGTCCTGAACAAGTATACGTAAGTGATATCACTTATATAAAATCACAGCAAAAAACTCATTATCTCTCCTTGGTCACTGATGCTTACAGTAGAAAAATAGTTGGTTATAAACTTAGTGATGATATGAACGCAGAAAGTGTAGTTCAGGCTTTAAAAATGGCAGTGAAGAGTAGAAAATCGATACTGCCGCTAATACATCATTCTGATAGGGGTTTGCAATATTGTTCAAAGGTTTATCAAAATGTATTAGCTAAACACAATATTAAACCATCAATGACAGATGGATATGACTGCTATCAAAATGCATTAGCGGAAAGAATTAATGGAATCTTAAAAAACGAGTTTTTAATTTATAAATGCAAGGATGGAGCCACATTGGAAAAGCTTGTAAAGGAGTCAATAATTATATATAATACAAAAAGACCACATCTAAGTTTGATGATGAAAACTCCTAACTTTATACATGAAAAAACCAGCCAAGAAAACCTGACTGGTTAATATAAATTTTTATTGTAAACTGTCAACCTATTTTAGGACGACTCATTGCTTTTAAAATCAGTGTTAATCCTTTTATTCCAATAACTATCGGGATTGACTAAAAAATTACTTTAATCTAACGCTCCATTCAAAATCCATTTCAGAAACCTGAACGCCTTCTTCATTTGTCCCAATAGATTTCATCCAGAATGTTTGTCCTTCTCCCGTTTCTATAGTTTTTTTGATAGCATCGGCAATTAAATGTCCGTCATTGCAGGCAAATGTAATTCTTCCGGTTGCTTTTTTTGTGAAGTTCCCTTTATTGTTAGCCACTAACATAGAAATTTTTCTTCCGCTTTCCTGAATTTGAGAAATCACTAAAGCCCCGGTTGTCAACTCTGCTGCCATTGCCTGAACCGCAAAGTACATAGAGTTAAAAGGGTTTTGATTAATCCATCTGTGCTTAACACTTACAACACAACTTTCTTTGTCGATTGCTTTTACACGTACACCGCAAATGTATGCCGATGGTAATTTGAATAATACAAATTTATTGAGTTTGGAAACTGAAACTGCCATGTGGTTTTATTTTTTTATGTAAAAATACAAAAAAACTATGCACGCACAATAAATTTGTAATACTTTCCAAAACTCCCAATAAAATCAGCTATTCCGAATGATTTTCAATGAATTACTATTCAAATATAAATTTTAAAATTGTTAATATTTTGTTAATATTTGGTACTATGCAAAACAAGATACTGTCTTTTAGATATATATTTGCATAAGAAATTACTATATACTTTTAATCATGGAAACAACAACGCCACTCATCATGGAAACAACATCAGAAAAAAACACAGCTGCGTTTACGCATTTAAGCACATTAAGTCAATATGTCATTCCGTTTGGGAATTATATTTTCCCAATTATAATCTGGTCGAGCTACAAAGACAAATCAGAATTTGTAAATCATCACGGAAAACAGACTTTGAATTTTCAATTGAGTTTACTGCTTTACACTTTGATTTTAGCCTTAATCGCAATTCCGATTTTCTTAACCGTCGTGTTACAGAATATTCCAATGGAAGTCTTTTTTAACGACGATAATTTTGAAATCAGAAACTTCAATTTACAAGGAAACATTGGTTTATTAAGTATTGGTGCGACAGCCGTTTTACTTTTTGGAGTTTTAAAATTTGTTGAATTCTTTTTAGTGATTTATGCTTCGATAAAAGCTTCAAACGGAGAATTATACAAATATCCGTTATCGATTCCTTTTATAAAGTAATCGCATAAAAATTAAAAGGTTATAGCAAAAACAATCAATCATCAATCATCATCATCAATCAAAAAACGAATTGTTCAATCTAAAAAAAACAAAATGAAATTATGAACATTGAAAACACAAAAGCACAGATGCGCAAAGGTGTTCTTGAGTTTTGCATCTTATCAGTACTTAAAGAAAAAGACGCATATACATCTGAAATATTAGACACCTTAAAAAACGCAAAATTATTAGTTGTTGAGGGCACCGTTTATCCGCTCTTAACCAGATTGAAAAATGACGGTTTGCTTAATTATCGATGGGAAGAATCGACCTCAGGCCCTCCACGAAAATATTATGGATTAACCGAGATAGGACAAACATTTTTAAACGAACTTAGCGGCACCTGGACAGAATTATCTGACGCCGTAAATCTAATCACCAATCAAAATCAATAAGTCATGAACAAAACAGTAAATATTAACTTAGGCGGTATGTTTTTTCACATCGATGAAGATGCATATTTAAAATTGACACGCTATTTTGACGCTATAAAACGATCACTAAATAACTCGTCTGGACAAGATGAAATTATTAAAGACATCGAAATGCGTGTTTCTGAATTATTAACAGAAAAACAAAAAAGTGAAAAACATGTTGTTGGCTTGAAAGATGTTGACGAAGTGATTACAGTGATGGGACAACCGGAAGATTACAGAATCGAGGACGAAGACAATCAAAATCAATCGTTTAACAATTACGGTGCAAGAAAACACAAAAAATTATATCGTGATAAAGAAAAAGGTATGATTGGTGGTGTTGCAACCGGATTAGGACATTACTTTGGAATTGATGCCGTATGGATTAAAATCATATTCTTAGTATTTGTTTTTGCAGGTTTTGGAACCGGAATTTTAGCATACTTTGTACTTTGGATTGTAACTCCTGAAGCAATTACAACTTCAGAAAAATTGGAAATGACAGGAGAACCAGTTACGATTTCGAACATCGAAAAAAAAGTTCGTGAAGAAATAGATTCATTATCTGATAAATTCAAAAACGCAGATTATGATAAAATGGGAAACCAGGTAAAGTCGGGAGCTGAGAGAATAAGTAGTTCATTTGGAGACTTTGTCATGACGGTTTTTAAAATATTCGCTAAATTTTTAGGTGTCATATTAATCGTGTCCGGAATTAGTGTTTTGCTTGGATTATTGGTTGGGGTGTTTACTTTGGGATCAAATGTATTTATTGATTTCCCTTGGCAAAACTTTGTTGAAGCAGGAAACTTTACAGAATATCCGCTTTGGTCTTTTGGTTTATTGATGCTCTTTGCTGTTGGAATCCCGTTTTTCTTTCTAACATTATTAGGCTTTAAATTGTTATCTCCAAACTTAAAATCTATTGGAAATATTACAAAATATACCTTATTAGCCATTTGGATCATTGCAGTTGCAATTGTAATTAGTATTGGAATCAAACAGGCAACCGAAATATCTTATGATAATAAAACGGTTGAGAAAAAAACGATCAATATTAAACCTACAGATACGCTGTTTGTAAAATTCAGATATAATGATTATTTCGCAAAGGATCTGGATCATCACAGAGAGTTTGCATTTGTTCAGGATTCGGCAAACAATAATTTAATTTATTCAAATGATGTTCGCTTACACGTTTTACGTACAGATGAAGCTTCTCCTTATATGCAAATTGAAAAAACCGCAAGAGGAAATTCGTTAACAAGCGCAAAACAAAGAGCAGAAAAAATTAATTACAATCTTCAGATTAACGGAAATCACTTAATTTTAGATAATTATTTTCTGACAGATATAAAAAACAAGTTTAGAGGACAAGAAGTAGATGTATATTTGTACTTGCCAGAAGGGCAATTATTTAAGCCAGATGCATCTATTCAGGACTACGATGATTCTGAAAATGATTTTTTCGACCTGCACTTTAGTGGTAACTATAACTACAAAGTAGAAGGTTCTAAAATAAAATGTTTAAACTGCCCGGCAGATGAAAACGAATACAATGATAATGACAATGATTACAATGACGAGAACACTATCGACAACGATACTGTAAAAGAAGTTTCGATTAAAATTAATGGAAAAGAAGTTTTAAACGGAAAAAAAACAAACGGAAAGCTAACCACTGATAAAAACGGAGTCATAATTAAAATTAACTAAGCCATGATAAAAATAATCATTCATATTACGAAATTTATAATTGCCACTATTACTGCATTACTGTTTGCTTCATGTAACTTTAACATGAATGCAATCGAAGGAAGTGGGAATGTAACCACCGAAAACAGAACTGTTCAGGGTGAATTTAAAAACATATCAGTAAGCAATGCAATTGATCTGGTAATCGAGCAATCGGATAAAACTGAAATTAAAGTTGAAGCAGACGATAATTTACAAAAAGAAATTATTACAAAAGTTGAAAACGGAACATTAGTAATTTCATGTAAATTCAGTTCATTCCGCAACGTGACTTTGAAAAAGGTAACGGTAAAAATGCCAAAAATTGATAAAATTGAAGCATCAAGCGCTTCATCTGTTCAAAGCAAAAATGTTCTTACCGGTGAGAATATTCAATTAGAAAGTTCAAGTGCAGCATCTATGGATGTTAATGTAGAGTCTGATAATATTGCTTTAGATTCTGATAGCGGAAGCTCTATAAACATAACAGGAAAAGCCTTAAAAGTAAAAACTTCAGTATCTAGCGGAGGATCTATTGATGCTACAAAATTGCTGGCAAATGACATAGATGCAGATGCATCAAGCGGAGGAACAGTAAGTATTCATCCAATTGTAAGTCTTAAAGCTCAGGCAAGCAGCGGAGGAAACATAAGTTACGATACTACACCTAAAACTATCGAGAAAAGTCAAAGCTCAGGAGGAAACATTAATAAAGGATAAACCTTATTTAAGTGTTAAATATAAAAGAAATCATTCACCCAAAGTGGATGATTTTTTTATATTTGTCAAAATCAAATCTAGAATTAATGAAAAAAAGTACTGCCCTGCTCCTATTATTATGCATTACCACATTAACCTTTGCTCAAAAAAGAGAAAAAGTAAAAGGAACTAAAATCGTAACCACATCTATAAAAGAAGTGGAAAGTTTTGACGGACTCGAAGTAGATGACAATTTAGAAGTTTACTTAGAACGCGGTGAGAAAAACGAAATCAAAATTGAAGCTGATGATAATCTACACGATATTGTTGGTATGGATTTACGAGATAAAACGTTACGTTTATATACATCAAAAGAAAGTACCATTTTTAAAAAATTAACGGTTCATGTTATTTACACTGGTACTTTAAACAAAGTTATTGCAAAAAACGAAGCTGTAATTTACGCTATTCAGGAACTAAAATTAGACGACATTACCTTTAATAGTGTTGATTATTCAAAACTATATTTAAATGTCAATGCAAAAAAATTCGGTTTAATTGCAGATGACAAATCCAGATCTGAAATAAATCTAAA
Organism: Flavobacterium sp. N2038; assembly: GCF_025947185.1. Classification (NCBI taxonomy): domain Bacteria; kingdom Pseudomonadati; phylum Bacteroidota; class Flavobacteriia; order Flavobacteriales; family Flavobacteriaceae; genus Flavobacterium; species Flavobacterium sp. N2038. The sequence continues at coordinate 1,472,081 of NZ_CP110001.1, read as the reverse complement.
AGCAGAAGATGCCAGTATTCAATTAAGCAAAAATGCTGCAATAAAATCATTAGTATCAGCAATAAAATTCAAATGCGACTTATATCAAAAAACAACAGCTACAATTGAAGGTATTGCTGAAAAAGCAACTATTCGTTTAGATAATAATTCCATTTTTACCGGAACAAAATTCACTTTAAAAGATGCTAACGTAACGGCGGAGAATTATGCTGTGGGTACAATTTTAGCCGAAACCACACTTTCACTTGCTGTTGGAGACAAAGCAGAACTTTCTCTTTTTGGGAATCCTGCGATACAACTAACTCGTTTTTCTGAAGAAGCTAAATTAATGAAGAAGATAAAATAAGCTTTTTGTTTCAGGTTTCAAGTTTCAGGTTTCAGGTTTCAGGTTTAAAATTAGAAACGTCATAAAAAGAAAATCCCCGTCTAAAGTTTTAGACGGGGATTTTTTTATGATAAAGTTTTAAACGTTTCAACAACTTGAAACCTGAAACAAATAAAACGTAAAACTAAAATTAGTCTTTAGAAGCTAAATATCTTTCAGCATCCAGAGCAGCCATACAACCTGTACCCGCAGCAGTAATTGCCTGACGGTATACGTGGTCTGCAGCATCACCGGCTACAAAAACACCAGCCACATTTGTGTTAGAAGTTCCCGGAGTATTTACAATATATCCTGTTTCATCTAATGTAATATAATCCTTAAAGATATCTGTATTTGGTTTGTGACCAATTGCTACGAAGAAACCAGTTGCAGGAATTTCGATAACTTCTCCAGTAGTTTTATTTAGTGCTTTAATTGCATGCACCACCTGGTTATCTCCTACTACTTCAACAGTATCATGATTCATTAAAATCTCGATATTCTCTGTTTTACGAACACGTTCTTCCATAATTTTAGAAGCTCTGAATTTCTCACTTCTTACCAACATGGTTACTTTTTTACAAAGTTTAGATAAATAGTGTGCTTCCTCACAAGCAGAATCTCCAGCCCCCACAATCACAACTTCCTGATTTCTGTAGAAAAATCCATCACAAACTGCACAAGCTGAAACTCCACCACCCATATTTAGGTAATGTTGCTCTGATGGTAATCCCAAATATTTTGCAGTTGCTCCTGTAGAAATAATTACAGTTTCACAGTGCAATTCAATTGTATCATTAATCCAAACTTTATGAATATCTCCTGAAAAATCAACTTTAGTAGCCCAGCCATCACGAATATCAGCACCAAAACGTTTTGCTTGTTCCTGTAACTGAATCATCATTTCTGGTCCTGTAACACCATCAACATAACCTGGGAAATTTTCTACTTCATTAGTAGTAGTCAATTGACCTCCGGGCTGCATCCCCTGATATAAAACCGGATTCATGTTAGCTCTGGCTGCATAAATAGCCGCAGTATAACCTGCCGGACCAGAACCTATAATAAGGCATTTAATTTTTTCGATTGTATCTGACATAATGTGTATAGTTTTTTTGTGATGCAAATGTAAACTTTATTATAAAAAATAACGCCCAAAATAAATCCGAAATAACTATCTTAAAATAAGTTTTATTTATTTTCATTTTTTTCTTTTCTAAATGAAATTTATTTCTATCTTTGCATCCGCTTTCGGGCACTACAACAAAATACATCTTCGGGGTGTAGCGTAGCCCGGTTATCGCGCCTGCTTTGGGAGCAGGAGGCCGCAGGTTCGAATCCTGCCACCCCGACAAAAGTCTTTTCATCTTTTTGAAAAGACTTTTTTTTTTGTAATAAACAGAAAAACTAAAATAATACTGAACGGTTATCGCGTTCCGATTAAGATCGGGAAGACCACAGGTTCTCCCGAAAGCTTTCGGGACTGCCACCCCGACAAAAGGCTTTTCATTTTTTTGAAAAGACTTTTTTTTTGCAATAAACTCAAATATAACTGAACAGCTATCGTGTCTCTTTTTTTATATCTATTTTTCTAAAAAAATAAATTAAAGATTTACTTTCTAATACACATCCTATTTCATATTCTTTCTTAAAATGTAAGAAATATTTTAAAAACATAATTTTGTAGCTGTTTTTTTATTAATTTTAGATTCTAAATCAAAACCTATGAAAAAATTCAACCGCACAACGCTTAGATTATTCTTACTTTTTTTAGTAACTTTATTTTTTAACAATTGTCAAAATGAAGAATATGAAAAAATAGACAAACCAACGAGTTTATTACAAACAGTACCCATAGATGATGCTATTCAATTTTTGAAACAGCAAAAAAGTAGTTCTCTAACCTCTAAATCAGCCCAAGTAACCACTCTTGATTATGATTATAATCATGCTACACAAGAAGAAATTACAAATAGCACTCAATTACTTACCGTAATACCATTGCTTACCAATAATACACAAGAACATAGCAGAGTACTTATGGTAAAAATTCAAAATGAACTAAAAACCGTTGTATATAGTATGTATCCAGAAACAACTATGAATACAGCAAATTTTTCAGGTACAATTATGATCCGTACATTAGATGGTGAATTTATTAATGGTTACAGAGTAAAAAACGGAGAAAATATTTCTCAATTTTTCTCGACTGCTTTAACAAATAAAAGCTCTGGAGCAATAGATCTTAAGGAGGTAGTAATACAGAATAATTACCATGCACCAAATTACTACGTAAGCTTTATTACTATCTTTCAAATGGGCTCTTATTATTACAATAATATCTATACCCAATTGTATCGCAATACTTGGAATTATGGTGGTGGTGGTGGTTTAAATTACGGATATACTACTTCAGGTTTTTTTGACAGTTACCCATGTGATCAGTTAAAAAAAGCAGTTGATCCGGTTAATACAAACAATATGATGCCTAGTATAGAATGGTTAAAAACAAAAGTTAATGCTGCCCAAAATGATAAAGAATTTGGAGTAGAAGTAAAAATGAGAATGAATCCCGACGAAACCTACACCAATCTCTACACCCCTATAGAATCTCCATTTGAATTTAATGTAGCGCTTACAACTGGAGGAACTAATATTGGCGGCTGGCATTCACATCCTAAAAATGGTGTTCCCATGTTTTCATTTGCCGATGTTCGTTTTTTGGCACTTGCTTATTCTAATGCAAGTGAAATTAGAAAAGAAGCCGTTTTTCATGGTATTGTAACCAATGACAATGGCAGTGTAAATATTTATGTAATCAAAGTACGAGATGCTGCTGCCTTACAAGACAAAGTGGATAGAGTTTTTAACGCCTCTATCTATTCTGGAAAAACAGAAGAAGAAAAATATGATTTAATCCATAAAAAACAAGCTAAAGTATATAGCAACAATAAAGGATATTTAGAAAAAAGCTTTTTAGAACAATTTAATGATTACGGGATAGAACTTTATAAAATGAGCCAAACCACCATAGAAACAAAATGGAATAAACTAGAACTAAATACTAACAAAACTGCTGTAAACAGTATCCCTTGCAACTAAAACTAAAACTTATGAAAAAATATATCACCCTATTAATCTTTTTTGCCGTGCTTACAAATTGCAGAGCACAAATGCCAATATTCGACATAGAAGACCTTACTAACGTTTTAAAAGAAATACCTAATTCTTATCATAAAGACACCAAAAAACAACTCGAAGCCTATGAGGGCACCTATGTATACACCAATGGAACTACAGTGTTGAAAATTGTACTGCAAAAAAAGAAAGAATCCTATAATCGCATCTATTTTGAAGACCTGTTAATTGGCGAATACCAGTATATAGAAAATGGCGTAGAAATAGTCAATACATTAAATAAATTGAATACATACTATGAAGATCAAAGCGATCATAGTATCTCTTCAAATCACATTCTTACCGGAAAAGAGATGGGCTGTTCCGATTGTTCCTTAAATGAAAAAAGATTAAAAGGAGGATTAAAAGATTATAATTCGCATAGCGCAGCCGATATACAACTCAGGAGAGTGACTGTAAATGGAAAAGCCGCTATTGCCCTAAGTTTATACTGGATAGGTCCTGTTGCCCGTAAAGAAGGAGAAGTTCTAAAACAGCCTTTTATTGCTCCTGGCACTTATACCCTGATCAAACAATAATAATCTTCCTTATAAAACGACAACACAAGATGAAATTGTTGTCGTTTTTTTTTAAATCAGATTTGCTCAATGAAACAATATATCACCCTATTATGCTTTTTTACTGTGCTTACAATTTGCAGAGCACAATTGCCAATATACGATTTAGAAGATCTTGATAATATTATAAAAGAGATTCCTAATTCTTATCGTAAAGACACCAAAAAACAACTCGAAGCCTATGAGGGCACTTATGTGTACACCAACGGAACTACAGTATGGAAAATTGTACTGCAAAAAAAGAAAGAATCCTATAATCGCATCTATTTTGAAGACCTGTTAATTGGCGAATACCAGTATATAGAAAATGGTGTAGAAAAGGTCAATACACTAAACAAATTGAATACGTACTATGAAGATCAAAGGGATCATAGTATCAATTCAAATCACATTCTTACCGGAAAAGAAATGGGCTGTTCAGATTGTTCCCTGAATGAGAAAAGACTAAAAGGAGGATTAATAGATCCGAATTATGATAGCACTTTTGCCGATATACAAATTAGGAGAGTGACTGTAAACGGCAAAGCTGCTATCGCTCTAAGTTTATACTGGATGGGTCCTGTTGCCCGTAAAGAGGGAGAAGTTCTAAAACAACCTTTTATTGCTCCTGGCACTTATACCCTAATTAAGCAATAATAATGTCCTTATAAAACGACAACAAAAGATGGAACTGTTGTCGTTTTTTTTTAAAAATCAGATTTGCTCAATGAAACAATATATCACCCTATTATTCTTTTTTGTCCTGCTTACAAATTGCAGAGCACAATTGCCTATATACGATTTAGAAGATCTTGATAATATTATAAAAAAGACACCAAATTCTTATCGTAAAGACACCAAAAAACAACTCGAAGCCTATGAAGGCACCTATGTGTACACCAACGGAACTAAGGTATGGAAAATCGTACTGCAAAAAAAGAAAGAATCCTATAATCGCATCTATTTTGAAGACCTGTTAATTGGCGAATACCAGTATATAGAAAATGGTGTAGAAAAGGTCAATACACTAAACAAATTAAACACGTACTATGAAGATCAAAGGGATCATAGTATCAATTCAAATCACATTCTTACCGGAAAAGAAATGGGCTGTTCGGATTGTTCCCTGAATGAGAAAAGACTAAAAGGAGGATTAAAAGATTATAATTCTCATAGCGCAGCAGATATACAACTCAGGAGAGTGACTGTAAATGGCAAAGCTGCTATTGCACTAAGTTTATACTGGATAGGTCCTGTTGCCCGTAAAGAAGGAGAAGTTCTAAAACAACCTTTCATTGCCCCTGGCACTTATATCCTGATCAAACAATAATAATCTTCCTTATAAAACGACAACAAAAGATGGAACTGTTGTCGTTTTTTAATTGGATTTATTCTATTAAAAAACATCATCTCCGCTCTCCGAAGTCTTCTCATAAAAAAGCTATACAATTCTAAAAGCATTCAGGATTACGTACCCCATGATTACGTTGTTCAGAAGGCTTGGAGGAATGAAATCAAGCACAAAACCTACTGATCCTGACCATAACCCAGGATTTCAACCTCGAGAAACGAATCATGGTAAGCGGTATTCTGGCAATTTGTCGCGCTCCAATTACTAAAACCATTGAAAACCCAGTAGAATATCTAATTTTAAACATTTATGTAACTCTTTCCTATTCTATTTATTATCCGTAATTACTAACTACATTAGAATAAATACAACTTAATCCATTTGGTTATATTTTTTAAATAGGCGTTTTTTGTAAATCAATAGAAAATTATTAAATGAAAAAAATAGCCCTCTTTATTATTTTAATTCTTTCTGCATTCTCTTTTGCACAGAAAAAATCAGCCCCTAACGAAAAAACGGAAAAATTAACGCTATACAAAACTCATGCACACGCATCTTACTACAACGATAAATTCAACGGAAAAAGAACGGCGAGCGGCAGAAAATTCAATAACAGTAAATTTACCGCAGCACATAAAAAGTTTCCCTTTGGAACAAAACTAAAAATCACAAATGAAAAAAATAACAAATCAGTCATTGTAGAAGTTATCGACAGAGGACCTTATAGTAAGAGGAGAGAAATTGATCTTACAAAAAAAGCTTTTATAAAAATTGCTTCAAACAAAGGAAGCGGCTCACTTAAAGTTAAAATTGAAGTTTTAACGAATTAAAAAAGAGCTTTCTATCAGGAGGACTTATTCATAATTGCACTCCTATTTATGTCAATCAGGAAAGTTAATAAAGAAATTTAAATACAATGAATTAAATCTTTTTATAGGCACTTCTTAAAACTTAAATTACATATCCATCCTTATTCTACCAAAATAAAAGATAAAACAGAATAAAATTCCGTCATCATTTTAACATATATCACAAATTAAATTCTTTGAAACACTTACCGTACCTCGATTAACCGAAGTTTCTTAAATGTTAACAAAATAGATTTTCAAAAACCATAAATAATTGTATTTTTACGGTTCAAAATTTAGAAAATAAATGGGCAAAATCATTGCTATTGCTAATCAAAAAGGAGGCGTTGGAAAGACTACTACATCAGTAAACCTTGCTGCCTCATTAGGTGTTTTAGAGAAAAAAGTATTATTGATCGACGCTGATCCTCAGGCCAATGCTACATCTGGTCTTGGAATTGACGTAGAATCAGTTGAAGTTGGAACTTATCAAATTCTTGAACATACTGTAACACCAAAAGAAGCCATTCTAAAATGTACAGCTCCAAATGTTGACGTGATCCCTGCTCACATTGACCTTGTTGCGATCGAAATTGAATTGGTTGACAAAGAAAACCGTGAGTATATGCTTAAAAAAGCATTAGAAGAAGCAAAAGAAGAATATGATTTTATCATTATCGACTGTGCCCCTTCTTTAGGTTTATTAACCTTAAATGCTTTGACGGCTGCAGATTCAGTAGTTATCCCTATTCAATGTGAGTATTTTGCACTTGAAGGATTAGGAAAATTACTGAACACTATAAAAAGTATTCAAAAAATCCATAACCCCGATCTTGATATCGAAGGATTATTACTTACCATGTATGATTCAAGATTACGTTTATCAAATCAGGTTGTAGAAGAGGTTCAAAAACACTTTAATGATATGGTTTTTGAAACCGTTATTCAGCGTAATGTAAAATTAAGTGAAGCACCTAGTTTTGGGGAAAGCATCATTAACTATGACGCTACAAGCAAAGGAGCGGTTAATTACATTAATTTAGCTCAGGAAATTATAAAGAAAAACAGCAAATAGTTTTTATGACAAAAGCAATTAAAAAACAAGCCTTAGGAAGAGGATTATCAGCATTACTAAAAGATCCGGAAAACGACATTACATCAGTAGAAGACAAAAATGCTGATAAAGTTGTTGGAAATATTATTGAGCTTGAAATAAGTGCTATCGAAATAAATCCATTTCAGCCAAGAAGCAATTTTAACGAAGAGTCATTACGCGAATTAGCCACTTCTATTAAAGAACTTGGTGTGATTCAGCCTATCACTGTTCGAAAATTAGACTTCAACAAATATCAGTTAATCTCTGGAGAGCGTCGTTTACGAGCTTCAACTTTAGTTGGCCTAACTCACGTTCCTGCATATATACGTATTGCTAATGACAATGAGTCTTTAGTAATGGCTTTGGTTGAAAATATTCAGCGTCATGACTTAGACCCAATCGAGATTGCACTTTCTTACCAGCGTTTAATTGATGAAATCCAATTAACACAAGAGCAAATGAGTGAGCGCGTTGGAAAAAAACGTTCTACAATTGCTAACTACTTACGTTTATTAAAACTTGACCCGATTATTCAAACAGGTATTCGTGACGGTTTTATCAGTATGGGCCACGGAAGAGCAATCATTAATATCGAAGATCTGGATGTACAGACAGATATTTACCAAAAGATTGTAAGTCAAAACCTTTCTGTTAGAGAAACTGAAGCTTTAGTTAAAAATTACCACGAAGGACAGCAGCCAAAAGCGGAAGGAAAACCTAAAGCAGATTCTTCTTTTACTGTCAGAGAAACACAAAAGAATACTTTTAACGATTATTTTGGTTCAAAAGTTGATATAAAAGTCGCCGGTAACGGAAAAGGAAAAATTACAATTCCTTTTAGTTCTGAAGCCGACTTTAACAGAATTATAAAATTAATAAACGGATAGTGAATAAGATTGTCCCCATAAGTTTATTGTTCTTTCTAATAGGAACCGTTTCTCTTTTTGCCCAGACAAAAGAAGAAACGGTTTTGGTCGCTAAAGACACTACCAAGTTAGAAGAAATAGACCCACTGACACCAGCAAAAGCAGCATTTTACTCTGCAATTCTACCAGGATTAGGTCAGGCATACAACAAGAAATACTGGAAAATTCCAATTGTATACGGTGCCATTGGTACCAGTTTATATTTTTACATAGACAACAATAAAAAATACCACGATTATCGCGACGAATACAAACGAAGGCTTGAAGGTTATGGTCCCGGAACTGGCGGAAACTACGACTATCTAGACAATGACAGACTTGTTGCAGGACAAAAATTTTATCAGCGAAACAGAGATTTATCTGCTTTGTTTGTTGTCGGTTTTTATGTCTTAAATATCATCGATGCCAATGTAGATGCAGCACTGATTCAATTCAACGTAAACGAAAGGTTATCATTACGTCCGGAAATTTATCCTGCTGATGTAACTTTTAAACCAAACGTTGGACTAACTTTTAATTATCGTTTTTAAATAGTTTCCTTCTATTTAAAATTAACAAACACTTACAAAATGAAAATTGCGCTTTTAGGATACGGAAAAATGGGTAAAGTAATCGAAAGAATTGCTTTGGAAAGAGGTCATGAAATTGTTTTAAAGAAAGACGAATTCAACACATACGACGGACTTTCAACCGCAGATGTCGCAATCGACTTCAGTATTCCAACTGCAGCCGTTGCCAACATATCAAATAGTTTTAATGCAAATGTTCCCGTTGTTTCAGGAACCACAGGATGGTTAGAGCATTATGATGAAATGGTAAAACTTTGTAATGAAAAACAAGGTGCATTTATTTCGAGCTCTAATTTTAGCTTAGGCGTAAATATTTTCTTCGAACTGAATGAGTATCTGGCTAAAATAATGGCACAATTTGATTCTTATAAAGTAACGATGGAAGAAATTCATCATACTCAGAAACTTGATGCGCCAAGCGGAACAGCAATTTCATTAGCAAAAGGTGTTATCGAAAACAGCAATTACAACAATTGGACCTTAGAAGAGGCGGCAAAAAATGAAATTCACATTGAAGCAAAAAGAATTGGTGATGTTCCGGGAACTCATACCGTGACTTATGACTCAGTTGTTGACAGCATCGAATTAAAACACACCGCTCACAACCGCGAAGGTTTTGCTTTGGGAGCCGTTATTGCCGCTGAATGGATTGTTGGAAAAACAGGAATTTTCAGCATGAAAGATGTTCTAAATTTAAAATAAACTGATAAAGTCTAAGATCAATTAAAATCTTAAACCTAAAACTATAAACAAAATATTATGACACTATATCTTTGGTTCGTATTTTTCTTAGCCGTACAGATTATTCATTTTGTAGGAACCTGGAAACTATATCAGGCAGCAGGAAGAAAAAGTTGGGAAGCTGCAATTCCGGTGTATAACGCTATCGTTTTAATGAAAATCATCAGCAGACCAACCTGGTGGACTTTACTCCTTTTTATACCAATCATTAACTTAATTATGTTTCCGGTAATTTGGGTAGAAACATTAAGAACGTTTGGTAAAAAAACAACCTTAGACACTATTCTGGGAATTTTTACTTTTGGATTTTACATCTACTATGTAAACTATACTCAGAAATTAGAATACAACGCCAATAGAACACTTACTCCGGAAAACAAAACGGCAGACACCATAAGCTCCCTTCTTTTTGCTGTTATAGTAGCAACTTTAGTACATACTTATGTTGTTCAGCCTTATACAATTCCATCTTCGTCATTAGAAAAATCATTGCTAATAGGAGATTTCCTTTTTGTAAGCAAACTAAACTATGGACCAAGAGTTCCTATGACCACTGTTGCTCTGCCAATGGTTCATGACACTATTCCATTTGCAAAAGTAAAATCGTATTTGAGCTGGCCTCAATTACCTTACCTTAGACTTCCTTCTTTTGAAAAAATAAAAAACAATGATATTGTAGTATTCAACTGGCCAAGAGATACAGCATATAATATGTATATTCCTGCCGATAAATTTTACTACAAACCGATTGACAAAAAAACCAATTACGTAAAACGTTGCGTTGGTATTCCGGGTGATTCATTACAAATTAAAAATGGTATTGTTTTTATAAACGGAAAAGAACTAATATTACCGGAAAGAGCTAAACCTCAATACTCTTATTCTGTTGGATACGATGGTAAAACGCCTATCGATTTTGAAGCACTATTAAAAGAATTAGACATCACAGACGGTGCTGGTTTTACTGGCAAAAACAGGGACACTCTTTACTTTAGAGCCTTAACCCAGGCGAGTGTTGACAGAATAAAAAACATACCAGGAATTACTGGCGTAAAAAGAGAAATTGTAAAAGGTCCGGAAGATGGTATTTTCCCGGATTATCAGGACGGAAAACCATCTACAACAAACAATTGGAGTTGTGACAATATGGGACCAATATACATTCCTCAGGCTGGAAAAACAGTTGCTTTAAACACTAAAGTATTACCGTTATACAAAGAAATCATCTCCAATTATGAAGGAAATAAATTAGAAGTAAAAGGTTCTGAAATTTTAATTAACGGAAAACCTGCTACAACTTATACATTCAAACAAAATTACTACTGGATGATGGGAGACAACCGTCATAATTCTCTTGACGCCCGTTACTTTGGTTATACTCCGGAAGATCACATTGTTGGAAAACCTGTTTTCATCTGGATGAGTTGGGATACTAATGGTAAAGGAATTAATAAAATCAGATGGAGCAGAGTCTTTACCACAGTAGATGGTGAAGGTCAGCCGCAATCCTACTTTAAATATTTCTTAATTGTTCTGGCTCTATATTTTGTCGGAGATTTTTTCTGGAGAAAAAGAAAAGAAAATAAAGCATAAAAAATAATACGTTATTTTTGTTTCAGGTTTCAGGTTTCAAGTTAACGTAATAAACGTGAAACCTGAAACCTGAAACTTTTTAACTTGAAACAAGAAAACAAAATGAATTCTATACTACTTCCTACTTATTTCCCTTCAATCAGTCACTTTGCTGTAATGGCTCAATCTGAGACTATTACTTTTGAGATGGAAGATAATTTTCAGAAGCAGACCAACAGGAACCGTACTTATATTTATAGCCCTAATGGAATTCAGCTATTAAACATTCCAATAAAGCATTCAAAATCGGTGCATCAAAAAACGAAAGACGTTTTAATAGAAAACGATTTTGACTGGCAAAAACAACATTTCAAATCCCTTGAAGCCGCTTACAGAAGCTCTCCTTTCTTTGAATTTTTTGAAGATGACATTGCTCCTGTTTTCGAAAAAAAACACACGTATTTAATGGATTTAAATCTGGAAGTTTTTGATCTTGTATCAAAATGTCTTCGAATGAAATTAGAGTTCGGAAAAACTACTGAGTATTTTCACGAACTGGAAAATATTTCTGACTTTAGATATTTAGCAAACGGAAAAAAAGATCCAAATACTTTTGAAAAATATACACAGGTTTTTGATGACAAACATGGCTTCATCAACAATTTAAGCGTTCTTGACCTAATGTTTAATGAAGGTAAATTTGCAGTAGATTATTTGAAAACACAGAAATTAACAGGACTTTAATTTTATTAAAATTTTTAGAATTTGGATTTCTAAAAATTGCTTTTTCTACAACTTTATTCCATTGAAAGTCTTGTCATTATTGGGTAATGATCTGAGTTTTCAAAATCAGGAAAGCTTTCAAATTGCTTTACTTTCATTGTATTGTCAGTAAAGATATAATCTATTCGCGCCGGATAATATTTAAACTTATAAGTAGCACCGAATCCTTCTCCGGCTTCTTCAAAAGCATCCTTAAGTTTTCCTTTTATATTTCGGTAAACATACGAAAAGGGACTATTATTCATGTCTCCACAAATAATAATTGGATTTTTACATTGCTTGATATTATCTCTGAATATCTCAGCCTGTTCCTGCTGCTGCCTAAACCCTTTACTAATTCTGGAATAAATAAGCTGTGATTTTTTCTTATTTACATTATCAATATCATTCGAAATCTCATTTACATCCGGCGAGATCTTTATAGACTGCAGGTGCATATTATAAACACGTATAATATCTTTACCACGCTTTATATCAGCATAAATAACATTGTTATCAGAATTAGGAAAGATTATATTCCCTTCGTATAAAATAGGAAACTTAGAAAAAATAGCCTGCCCGGTTTTGATTTTGTTTCCATCGATAAAAATATAACGATGCGGATACACTTTTAAATCCAGATGTGCTGAATTTGAATATTCCTGAATACATAAAATATCAGGATCTTTCTCGTCTATAAACGCCTTAATCATCTCCGGAATATCATCGCGATCCAGCCATTTAAAAACATTAAAAAGACGAACATTATAACTCATTACAGAGAAATCTTTTTCGTCTTTTACATAGTCTTTTGCCGAAAACTTATAAAATTTACTAATAAATGTAATACCTGTCAGCAAAACCAAACCAGACAAAATAAGTCTTTTTTTAAACTGAATTGCCCAGTAAACAAAGAAGAACCCGTTTAACACAAAAAAGGCCGGCATAAACAACGTAAGCACCGATAAAAGCGGAAAGCTCTTAGGTGCTAAAAAAGGTAAAACATAGACACTAAATGTAAGCACAGTTAGCACTATGTTTAGAAAAAACATTATTTTATTAAACCACGAAAGGTTTTTCATATTATTTGCTAAAAGGATTATTTCCCAGCTTTAAATAAAAACTCTTTTTCTTCTTTTGTGAGACAATCATAACCAGACTGGCTAATCTTATCTAAAATTTCATCAATTTGTTGTTGCGTTTTGTCTTTTGTTACAATTCTTGATGTTACTTTTTCTGTAGGTTTTTTGTAATTTTTATGAACTTTTGTAAATGGGGTCGTTGGGGATTTTCTAAAAAGATTAGTAAAAAAGTCTAATACTTTTGAAACAATGATACTCAAATCTGTACCATTTTGAAGCAATTTTATAAATATAAAGCCAAAAACTGCTCCGGCTAAATGCGAGATATGACCTCCCATATTACCTAAACGAAACTGCATTAAATCTAAAATTAAAATTACAGCTGTTATATGCCACAATTTTACATTACCAAAAAACATAAGGCGCACACCCATAAGCGGCTGGTAAGTGGTTACAGCAACTAAAATTGCCATAATTGCGGCTGATGCTCCAACTATTGGAGCTGATATATTTAAAATATAAAAACTCAAAGCAAATGCAATTCCGGAAAAAACAGCTCCCAGAATATATAGTCCTAAATACTGCTTTTGAGTAAAAAAAGTCAGAAACAAATTGCTTGCAAAATTTAGTACCATCATATTAAACAACAGATGCCAAAAATCAAAATGAAAGAAAGCATAAGTTAAAAACGTCCATGGCTTAAATAAAAAAACCTGAGGATCTGAGGACAATGCCAGCCAACTCGGATAAGCAAAACCGCCACCAGAATATTGATAGAAAAAAACTAAAGAAATCAAGAAACAAGCGACATTCCAATAAATAACACGCATTGCTATACCTCCCAATCTATATTGCAATTTTAAATCGTCAAGAATATTCATAAAGTCTTCTTTTGGTCTTTAAAGTTAATTAATTAAAGTTAAAAATTAATTCCAACGATTGTTATTAAACTGATTTTTTTTCCAGTACCACATAATCATAAAGCCAAAAAACGCACCACCAATATGAGCGTAATGTGCAATTCCAGAATCTATTCCCATTAAAGAGTTTCCAAATATTCCAAAAAAACCATCAAATAAAAGCATGTATACTGGCACAAAATACTTCGCTTTTATCGGAATTGGTATAAACATAATTCCAAGTTCTGCATTTGGAAACATAAAAGTAAATGCAATAAGCAATCCATAAATAGCTCCAGATGCTCCTACAACTGTTCCTAAATAAGCCTCTGTAAAGTGCTTAAACTCTGAAACTGTTAGGATTTGTTGCCATCTTGTATCGATTTTACCTTCGTTTAACAAACTCAAAATATCAGGTTTATGAAAACCATTTGCGAGTAAAATGTTTAAACTATCCTGATAGAAATAATAATTCACAGCAAAATTTACCAATGCCGCACCAAGTCCACAAGAAATATAGAAAAACAAAAATTTCTTCCCTCCCCAAAAATGCTCTAAGGTCGAGCCAAAAGAATATAATGCAAACATATTAAATGCAATATGAGCAAATCCTCCATGCATAAACATATGAGTTATTGGCTGCCAAATCTTAAACCCGGGATTTTCAGGAAAAAAAAGCGCTAAATATTCATAAGAAACAGGCACTAACTGAGCACCAATAAAAAATATAATATTAATTACAAGCAGTTGTTTTACAACAGGAGTTATATTCATCATAAGGCAAACTTTTTATCTATATCTTCAACACGCATCGTGATAAAAGTAGGTTTCTGAAAAGGTGATATATTGGGATCTTTACAACCAAACAAACCGTTTACTAAATTATCTTGTTCTTTTTCGGTCAAATAAGATCCGGTTTTAACCGCCAAACTTTTTGCCATCGATTTGGCTATCGTATCATTCTGACTATAACTATTGGCTGGAATTCCGTCCTGGAGGTCGCTTAATAATTGCTCAATTACCATAGAAACCTCACTCTCTGTAATATTTACAGGAATTCCCGAAATTACAACATGATCTGTTTTTGCCTCATCAAAAACAAATCCGGTAGTTTCCAATGAAGGTTTTAATTCCTCAATCAATTCCATTTCTGATGCCGAATAAAATAAATCCAATGGAAAAAGCAACTGTTGACTAGAGGCTTGATTTACCGTCATATTTAAAAGGAACTGTTCATACAAAATACGCTGATGCGCACGTTGCTGATCTACAATCACCATTCCGGATTTAATAGGCGAAACGATGTATTTTTTATGAATCTGATATGTTTTCTGACTTGCCTGCTCTACCTCATCATCATTAAACAAAGAAGAAGTTACTTCTTCATTTTCAAATGTAAATGGCGAACTCTCAATACTCTCAGTACTTTCTACATCCAGACCAACATACAAACTTTCCCAGCTTGCAGTAGGCTCTACTCGCTTAGAATAACCTGAATAAGACGACCCAGATGATGATGATCCTGATCCTGAACTATATGTTGACCCTGATCCTGAGCTATATCCCGAACCCGATTTTGTATAATGCTGATTTGTTTTATCGTCTGTAAACGGATTAAAACTTCCATCAACCTGAATGGTTGGCGTTTCAGCCTCTAAATCTTTATAATGATATGGCGTGTCTAAATTTGCATCTCTGTCAAAATCCAAAACCGGAGCCACATTAAATTGCCCTAAACTATGCTTTATTGAGGCTCTTAAAATAGCATATAATGCTTGCTCATCATCAAACTTAATTTCTGTTTTTGTTGGATGAATATTGATATCAATTGTATTAGGCGGAACCTGCAAAAATAAAAAATAACTAGGCTGCGAACCATCTTTCAAAAGTCCGTCATAAGCCGCCATGACTGCATGATGCAAATACCCGCTTTTGATAAAACGATCGTTTACAAAAAAGAACTGTTCTCCCCTGTTTTTCTTCGCAAATTCAGGTTTACAAACAAAACCCTGAACATTTATAATTTCTGTATCTTCTGTAACCGGAACTAACTTTTCATTGGTTTTACCAGACATAATCCCAACAATTCGCTGGCGATATCCTGCGGCAGGCAAATTATACAATTCGCTTCCGTTATGGTAAAAACTAAAATGAATGTTTGGATGTGCCAGAGCTACACGCTGAAATTCATCCATTACATGACGAAATTCAACCGTATCTGACTTTAAGAAATTACGACGTGCCGGAATATTAAAAAATAAGTTTTTAACAGCAAATGAGGTTCCTTTTGGCAAAACCGCCACTTCCTGCGAGATAAATTTACTTCCCTCAATAACAATATGTGTTCCCAGTTCATCCTGATCTTGTTTTGTTTTCATTTCCATATGCGCAATCGCAGCAATAGAAGCCAAAGCTTCACCACGAAACCCTTTAGTATGAAGTGAAAACAAATCCTCTGCCTGGCGAATTTTTGAAGTAGCGTGACGCTCAAAACATAAACGAGCATCAGTAACCGTCATTCCCTGACCATTATCAATAACCTGAACCAAAGATTTGCCGGCATCTTTTATAATTAACTTGATATCAGTTGCCTTTGCATCAACAGCATTTTCTAACAGTTCTTTTACGACTGAAGCGGGCCTTTGAACCACTTCTCCAGCAGCAATCTGGTTAGCAACGTGATCAGGAAGTAATTGAATAATACTCGACATTTAAGTAAAAATAGTTTTAAAGTTTACGGTTTAGAATAAAAACCAAGAAGCACAAATTTAGTGAATTTTGCTTGGCTTTTGAGATATGGAATATCATAAAAAAAACAAAAACTACAATAGTCTAAAAAACAGAAAGATTGCACATTACCTCAAGACAAATTACTTCATTTTTGCAATTTCATCTAGTGAATAAATCTTATATTTTATACCCATTCGCTCTGCATTTTCTTCTACAGTCGTAGTAAAACCGGCTTTCTTTCTAAGTTCATTAACTTTTTCGGGATTTTTTATAGGAGAAACATAACTAAAAAATTCATTCTTACCGGTTTCTTTATTCAACACATATTTTCCCTGTCCCTGCGTTCCATAAATTTGTTCTTTTCCCTGCTGGGTCAGACAACGATCCTGCATCATAGCAAAATTAGTAAAAGGTATTTCACCTCTTTTAGCTTCCTTTTCAATCAAAGGCAAATATTTAGCAATTTTAGAAGTATGCTGAATAACATACCACGCAGCTATATTTGTAGGTTCTCCTACTAAACTTTTTCCCGGATAACCATAACTCGCAATTATCTTTTCTACTTTTATTAAATTAATAGAATCTTGTGTATTTATAGTCAACCAGATTCTATTTCTGAAAGTGGCATCGTTTTCACGTCCTATCTCTTTTAAGATTTCTTTTTTCCTAACCTCAGTTGTTTCAGAATCTATATATTCTCTCAGAATCTGATCAGATTTCATAATCGAATCTAATGCTGCTTTTAGACCTTGATTAATCTTAGACTGAGCATTAAGTATACTAAAACATGAAATAAGAAAAATAAATAGTACTAGTTTTTTCATAAGAATTTCGTTTTGAATCATCTCAAATGTAATACAAATCTTAAACATCTCATTCTTAGTAAAATCACAAAAAAAGCATAAAAAAAAGCCTATATCTTTTTAAAGACATAGGCTTTAGTATTCTAAAACTGAGTTTTATTCGTTTTCTATTTTTCGAGGTGTATCTTCGATTTGAAGCGCACCGGAAGATAATAATGGCTGATTAAACGGATGTGACATTGAAGCCTGTTGGCGAATATATGCCATTTTAATTGCCGCAATTGCCGCCTCAGTCCCTTTATTTCCGTGAATTCCTCCACTTCTATCAATAGACTGTTGCATGTTATTATCTGTTAAAACACAAAAGATAACCGGAATATCTGTTTGAACATTCAAATCTTTAATTCCTTGCGTTACACCTTCACAAACAAAATCAAAATGTTTTGTTTCTCCCTGAATAACACAGCCAATTACAATAACAGCATCAACATTCTGCGTTTGCAGCATTTTTTTTGCGCCATAAATCAACTCAAAACTCCCCGGAACATTCCAGCGAATGATTTGTTGTGCAGGAACATTACAATCAACTAAGGCATCAAAAGCTCCGTTATAAAGTCCTTCTGTTATCGTTTCGTTCCACTCAGAAACAACAATCCCAAATCGAAAGTCTTTCGCATTTGGGATTGTGTTTTTATCGTATTCTGATAAATTTTTATTTTCAGTAGCCATTCTGTACTATTTTAGATTTTTGATTTTAGAATTTAAATTCTTAACTACAAATCTACAATCTTAAATCTAAAGTCTAAAATTTTTATTGAGCTAATCCAATCAAAGCATCAACAGAAGCAGCTTCCGGAGTTCCGTCGAAGTTATCTTTAATATCTGTTAAATACTTCAAAGCATCTTCTTTTTGACCTAATGCAAGAGCCGTTTTACCAGCTTTCAATAAGAAACGTGG
Organism: Flavobacterium sp. N2038; assembly: GCF_025947185.1. NCBI lineage: Bacteria > Pseudomonadati > Bacteroidota > Flavobacteriia > Flavobacteriales > Flavobacteriaceae > Flavobacterium > Flavobacterium sp. N2038. The sequence goes on along the minus strand of NZ_CP110001.1, from coordinate 1,453,646 downwards.
CGTTGTAAAGTCATTTTTGTTAGACTCAGCTGCTTTTACATAATACTCTAAAGCTTCTTTTTGTTGATTTTTTTGAGAGTAAGCATCTCCAATTGCACCTTTTGACAAAGCACTTAAAATCATATCCTCAGATTTGAAGTTCCCCAGGTATTTAATTGCATCATCAAATTTACCTGTATTCAAATATGCCATACCAGCATAGTAATTTGCTAAATTTCCAGCATCTGTTCCAGAATACTCGTCAGCAATTTTTATGAATCCGAATTTCCCTTCAGAACCATTCAAAGCCAATTTATACAATGAATCACTTGCTACACCATCAACTGCTTTTTGAAAGTTTTGCTGAGCAACAAACATTTCATTTGCAGCTTCATCTTGTTTAGGAGTTTCAATAAATTTTTGGTAAGCCAAATAACCAATAGTAGCAACTGCAATACCAGCAACTAAACCAATAATGATTTTTTGATTTTTAGCAACCCAATCCTCAGTTCTTGAAGCAGTTTCATCTAATTTCGAAAAAACCTCAGCAGTTCTGCTGTCTTTTTCGTCAATAATTACCTGTTGTTCTTCAGTTACCTCTTTTACTTCCTTCTCTTTCGGTGCTTTATATCCTCTTTTATTGTAAGTAGCCATTTAAAATTAATTTAGTGAACGGCAAAAATAAAATTTTTATTGAAACTGAGGTAAAAAAAATCAATTTTATCACTATTTTAAAACAAATATTTTTAAGAATGCTAACTCCTTTCACATCAGCATCAAAATAAATCAACTTGAAACGCGCCAAAACCCTTTTATATCGATAAAATTAGATAATTTTACATTCTTAATTTTACTGTTTCAAAACAGTAATTTTCTCTTAGAGTTTCTTAAAAAATGCATTTAAACAAAATTTCTTTATTCAATTATAAAAATTTCGCCGAAGCCAATTTTGATTTCGATATCAAGATCAATTGTTTTGTGGGGAAAAATGGCATTGGAAAAACCAATGTACTTGATGCCATTTATCATTTGGCGTATGGAAAAAGCTATTTTAATCCGCTTGCCGTTCAGAATATAAAGCACGGAGAAGAGTTTTTTGTAATTGATGCTGAGTTAGAAAAAAATGAAAGAACAGAGCAGATTGTTTGCAGTTTAAAAAAAGGACAAAAAAAAGTTCTAAAAAGAAATGGCAAAGCCTACGATAAATTTTCAGATCATATTGGTTTTATTCCGCTTGTAATTATTTCGCCGGCTGATCGTGATTTAATTGTTGAAGGAAGTGAAACACGCCGGAAATTTATGGATAGTGTTATTTCACAATTAGATTCAACCTATCTGCATCAACTTATACAATATCAAAAAGTGATTGTACAGCGAAATGCCCTTTTGAAGTACTTTGCACTCAATCATACTTTTGACAATGATACCTTATCTATATATAATGAGCAACTGAATGAATACGGTAAATCGATCTTTGAAAAACGAAAAGATTTTCTGCAACAATTTATCCCGATATTCAATACACATCACCATGCAATAACGGGATCTGAAGAAAAAGTACAATTGGTTTATGAAAGCCATCTGTTCGAAAAAGATCTTTTAACACTTCTACAGGAAAGCATTAATAAAGACAGGGCCTTGCATTATACAAGTTCGGGAATTCATAAAGACGATCTTTCTTTTGAAATTGACTCTCACCCTATTAAGAAATTTGGTTCGCAAGGACAGCAAAAATCTTTTTTGATCGCTTTAAAACTGGCTCAGTTTGAATTTTTAAAAAAACAAAGTGGTGTAAAACCTATCTTATTATTTGATGATATTTTTGACAAACTGGACGAAACCCGTGTTGCCAAAATTGTAGAAATGGTAAACAGTGAAACTTTTGGACAGCTTTTTATTTCAGATACACATCCGGAACGTACTGAAGCAATTGTAAAATCAACACACCAGAGTTATAAAATATTCAATCTATAAAATTTTCTTTGTCAGGAATTCCGTCAATTGATTGGAGTAACTTTCATTGAAAATTTAGAAAGACTAAAGACTTTACCAAAATCCAGCAACACCAAATTCCTCAAAATTTTGTGTTAATTCGGGGCTAACTTCTAAATTCAAGATTGAAAAATCCTTATTTTAGCCCTACTATTTTTAAATTCAGACTCATGAAGTTCTCTAAAATTTTACCATTATTACTTTTTACCTTTTTAGTTGCCTGTAACAATCAAACAACAAAACCATTTGAGTCTATTGCTCCGAAAGAATTTGCAGAGAAAATTAAAACCACTGAAAGTCCGCAAATCTTAGACGTTAGAACTCCTGACGAATTTGAATCTGAACATCTTAAAAATGCAGTCAATTTAAACTGGAATGGCGAAGATTTTACTGCTAAAGCCGAAGCTTATGATAAATCGAAACCTGTTTTTGTATATTGTTTAAGCGGCGGGAGAAGTAAAAAAGCTGCCGCAAAATTAAAAGAATTAGGTTTTACAACCGTTTACGAATTAGACGGAGGAATCATGAACTGGACCGGAGAAGTGTCTGGCGCATCGCCAGCAGAAACCGGAATGACAATGAGTGAATTTAATGATTTATTAAAAACAGATAAAAAGGTACTTATTGATTTTTATGCTGAATGGTGTGGTCCTTGCAAACAAATGGAACCGTTTCTTTTAAAATTGCAAAAAGAAATGGCAGACAAAGTAACTATAATCAGAATTGATGTTGATAAAAACAAAGCTTTGGCAGAGCAGCTAAAAGTTAATCAGCTTCCTACTTTACTATTATACAAAAACAAAACCATAGAATCGAAAACTATAGGTTTTGTGAGCGAAGAGAATTTAAAAAAACAACTGCAATAAATTAGATAATTATGCTAACGAAAGAATCATTGCAATTTTTAGACGATTTAAAAAAGAACAACAATCGCGAGTGGTTTCAGGATAATAAGAAACGATACGAAATCTTCAAAAAAGATTACCATCAATTGGTAAGTGATTTTCTTGACGCAATGAGACCTCTTGATCCATCATTAGAATTATTAGAAGTTAAAAACTGTACCTTCAGAATTAATCGTGACATTCGTTTTTCTAAAGACAAATCACCTTACAAAGCACATTTGGGCGTTTGGATGTCAAGCGGAATTAAAGGCCTAAATCGTGCCGGGTATTATGTTCATATAGAAAAAGGAGCCAGTTTTATCGCGGGAGGATTTTATTCGCCTGAATCAGATGATTTGAAAAAAGTTCGTAAAGAAATCGCTTTTTTCCACGATGACCTGGAAGCTATTATTGCCGATAAAAATTTCAAGAAAGAATTCGGAAACTTAGATTTTAATGAAAGTAATTCGCTTAAAAATCCACCAAGAGGTTACGAAAAAGACCATCCGGCAATTGAGTTCTTAAAACTAAAGAGTTTCACTGCTACTCAAAAATATGACATTTCTGAAGTTACTCAGAAAGATTTTGTCTCAAAAATAAGTCAAAAACTAATCGCTTTAAAACCATTAAACGAATTCATAAATCGTGCATTAGATACTGAGGAATTTTAAAGTTTCGCCACAGATTTCACAGATTAACACAGATTAACACAGATTAACACAGATTAAAAAATCATTTTAAATCTTTTATCCCGATAGCTATCGGGAGGGGCAAAAAAACTAAACAATTCAAAAAAAACGCCACGAATTCACGAATTATTTGAAATTCATTCGTGAATTCGTGGCGAAAAAAAATTAAGTTTGCCGAATGAAAAAAAGAAAAATACTTTTTCTTGGAGAATCTTACCGTGCCGACGCTATAACCTGGATGAAAGGCCTGAAAGAATTTGGCGATTTTGAAATCATCACCTGGGAACTTCAAACTCCAAGCAACTCCAAATTTGATCGGTTCAAACGCATTTTAGAGTATTTTTTTGCTCCGGTTTCTATTCGAAAAATAATCAAAAAAGAAAAACCGGATATGGTTATTGCCGAAAGAACCACAAGTTACGGTTTTCTTGCTGCAATATCAGGATCTAAAACCATTGCCATTGCACAACAAGGCAGAACCGATTTATGGCCGGAAGATTCCTCTTTATACCCTTTTAAAAAATTCATTCAGAAATACGCTTTCAAAAAAGCACATTTAATTCATGCCTGGGGACCTGTAATGACTATTCACATGAAAGCAATCGGCGTTGACATGAATAAAGTTTTAGTTCTCCCGAAAGGAATCAATTTATCGCTTTTTACACCTTCAACCAATAATTCGACTAGAATTGAAGCAATCGTAACGCGTTCGTTAATGCCCGAATACCGACACGATTCTATTTTAAAAGCTTTTGGAATTTTACATCAAAAAGGAATTGATTTCTTGCTAACAATTGTAGGAGACGGAACAAGACTGTCCTATTTAAAAGATTTAGCCACAGCACTTCAAATTGAAAACAAAGTAATTTTTACCGGAAGAATTCCCAATACAGAACTTCCAAAATTACTGCAGCAATCAAATGTTTATATCAGCATGCCAATTACCGAAGGCGTTTCAGCTTCTTTATTTGAAGCTATGGCTTGCAATTGTTATCCTGTCGTTTCTGATCTTCCCGGTAACCAAAGCTGGATCACACATCGCGAAAATGGTCAGTTAATCAAAATTGATAACATTGAAATGTTAGCCGAAGAATTGATTTGGTCATTTAAAAATGATGAATCCAGAAATAATGCCATTATTCGAAACAGGAAATTTGTAGAAGAGAACGCTAATTATGTTATTAACATGAAAACTATTTCAGATAAATATCATGAGTTGCTGAACACACGAAATAATTAACCACTAAGTTTTACAATTCTTTGTCTTCATAATTCAGCTATTTATCACTTACTTTTTTAAGAAAAATCAAAACGTAACTTTTTTTATATCTTATCGACATATTACTTGTTACATTGTTTAATTTAATTCTTAAAGTAATATGAATAATAGAAGAAAATGGTTAAAACAAATAAGTTTAGGCACAATAGGATTAGGTATTATCCCATTTGAAACATTTGCAAATCCTTCTACAGAAGAATATTTTTTACCCAATTTTGACAAATCTCCTATCTTATTAAGATCAAACGAAAATCCTTACGGTCCTTCTCCACTAGCTATAACTGCTATGTCAAAAAGTGTCAATTTAAGCAATCGCTATGGCTGGGATTTTTTACCGCAACTAATTTCTGCTATTGCCAAAAAAAACAATGTTTCGGATGCTAATATTTTATTAGGAGCCGGATCAACAGAGATTTTAGATTTGGTTCTTCAATATACTGCCTTAAAAAAGGGAAATTTCATAACTGCAGAAACAACCTTTGACTATTGGACAGCTCCTTCTGAAAAATTAGGGATAAAAAAAATTACAGTTCCTCTCACTTCCGATAAAAAACATGACTTAACCGCAATGTTAAAGGCTATCGATTCTGATACAAAAATGATTTACATCTGTAATCCCAATAACCCAACAGGTACTATTTGCGAAAGAGAAAAATTAGTCTCTTTTATAAACGAGGCAACTAAAAAAACAACTGTTTTCGTCGACGAAGCTTATATCGATTTTACAAAAGAACAATCACTAAGCGATTTGATTATCGAAAACAAAAATTTAATTATTACCAAAACTTTTTCTAAAATGTACGGTTTGGCTGGTGCACGTGTAGGCTATGCCGTTGCACACGCATCAATAATCGAGGAACTTTCTATTTTAAAATCATCTCCAAATTTATCTGTTAGTGTTGTATCAGCTTCAGCTGCAATGGCATCACTACAAGATGAAGCGTTTATACAAAAAGTACATTCTTTAATCGAAGAGGCAAAAAAATATACTATTGAGCAACTTACAAAACTAAATTTAAAGTGTATTCCGTCTTACTCCAATTTCGTTTATTTCTCTTTAGATAATTATAAAAAAGACTACTTCAAGCAATTGGAAAATCATAATATTCAAGGAACCAAAATTTATGAAGAAAACGGAAAATGGACCAGAATTACCATAGGAACTTTGAAAGAAATGCAACAATTTATTGCCGCTATAAAATAAAGCCCACAATACTTAACAGCCTACGGTAGTAAAAACTCCAACAGGCTTAATTGCTTTTCCTTTTTCAGCAGGTTTTGATAAGTACAGCGTTGGGCTTGAAGCATTATAATGACTAGCAGTATCAATAATTAAATCTAATTTATTATCGTCATCAAGATCTCCACCAAAAATCATTCTTATCATTTGGTCGTCAAAATTTTTCTTGGCGACCAAAAGTTCTTTAGTTTCCTTACCGTCAACAACAGTTCTTAGATATAATTTATAATCCGAAACTATAATCCAATCTGAATCTGGTGATTCTTTTTTCTTTTTTCCTGTTGCAAACAAAGTATATTCGATGCCTTTGAAATTAAATTTAAAGCTTTCTTCAGGATAAATATTCTCTGGTATTTTGACACTTAATATATTTCCGTCAATAAAATAAGGCAGTTTCTCAATTAAAATTACGCAAGTATCTTTTACAGAAGCACTAACTTCCCAACCTGTTTTATCTTCCTCATTATCATCAATTACAGGGTCATTTACACGTTTAAAAAACACTTTGGTTTCTGAAAGTGAATAATCATTCTTGTTTTTAAAAAGACCAAACCAGGTTTTCTTATCATAATTTTCTTCAATTTCATCATTATGAAATGTTTCCAACTGAATAATTTTAACTGGCAAAGTACTATCAACCGGAAAAGAAAAATCTTCTTTTACAGGATTGTTGACAGCAAGTTTGGATTCCTTAATGGAGTCTTTACTTACACTGCTTTTTATTGCCGTTTCTGTTTTCGATTTATTACAACTGAGAAATTGAAAAATTACAATTAAAAGAAATAATGTTCTAAAGGTTACTTTCATCGATTTGGTTTTGTTAGTAAAAGGGAGCCAAACATACAAAAGAAAATAGCAATACTATGAGATCAATGTAAAAATTGAATTACGAAATTGAAAATTCTTTATTAAGAAAACTTACTAAAAGCGTTACAAAAGGAATTAAAATTTCAACTCGATATTTTCCCAAAATCTAACTCAACTAAATTATAATTCTTACTTTTGATTCCAGAATTTTCCCGAGATTTCGGGGATATAAAAAGCCTTTTATTTATGGAAATCCAATCCAATTTTTCTTTAAAAAAACACAATACTTTTGGCATTGAAGCCAGTGCAAAACGATTTGTCGCAGTTCATTCAATTGCAGAATTAAAAACAATTTTAGAAGAAAACAAAAATGAAAAAAAATTCATTTTAGGTGGCGGAAGCAATATGCTTTTAACCAAAGACATCGACGCTTTGGTCATTCATATTGACTTAAAAGGAAAAAAAACAATTAAAGAAGATGAAGATTTTGTCTGGGTCGAAAGTCAGGCAGGTGAAACCTGGCATGATTTTGTACTTTGGACAATTGATCAGAATTTTGGCGGTTTAGAAAACATGTCTCTGATTCCTGGAAATGTGGGTACAACTCCCGTTCAGAATATTGGTGCTTACGGAACAGAGATTAAAGATACTTTTGTTTCTTGTGAAGCAATGAATATTGCAACTCAGGAAATGAAAACTTTTACAAATGCTGAATGTAATTTTGGCTACCGCGAAAGTATTTTTAAACATGAAGCAAAAGACCAGTTTATTATTACCTCGGTTATCTTTAAACTTACCAGACACAATCATAAAATCAATACCTCTTATGGAGATATTTTGGCTGAATTAGCTAAAAATAACATTACAGAACCTACATTAAAAGATGTAAGTAATGCTGTAATCGCAATCAGACAAAGTAAATTACCTGACCCTAAAGAATTAGGAAATAGTGGAAGTTTTTTTAAAAACCCAATCCTACTAAAATCTGATTTCGAAAAAATCCACCAAAAATTTCCTGAAATGAAATACTACGAAGTTTCTGAAACAGAAGTAAAAGTTCCTGCAGGATGGCTTATTGAGCAGGCTGGTTTTAAAGGAAAACGTTTTGGTGATGCCGGAGTGCATAAAAATCAGGCTTTGGTTTTAGTAAATTATGGTAATGCTACCGGACAGGAAATTCTTGCCGTTTCTAAAGAAGTCCAAAAAACAGTTTTTGAAACTTTTGGAATTCAAATAGAAGCGGAAGTTAATGTAATCTAGAAGAAAAAATAGTCCCAAATTATACTTATTTTTCACTAATTTTAACAGAAGCTGTCAGACTGAGCGAAGTCGAAGTCCTTTTCGACCGTAAAACATTTCGACTTCGCTCAATGTGACAACTGAAAAAGAAAAAAAATGTACACACCTGACTTATATAAAGACGAAGATCCGGAATCTATCAGAACTTTTCTAAAAGAGAATAGTTTTGGAATTCTGATTAATCAGACTAACGGCAAATTATGCGCTACACATATTCCGATAGAATTAGAAAAAAATGCTGATGGGAAAGAAATTCTTCAGGGACATATCTCCAAACTAAATCCACAAGCAGAAGGCTTTAAAGAAAACGATCAGGTTTTGGCTGTTTTTACAGGACCGCATTCTTATATTTCTCCGTCATGGTACGATCATGAAAATGTACCAACATGGAATTATATAGCCGTACATGTTTATGGCAAAATTAAGATTGTGGATTATGAAACTACTGTAGAACAATTAAAAAAACTGGTTGATAAATATGAAGCCAATTCTGAAAATCCTGTTCGTGTAGAAGATTTATCTACCAAAACAATGCGCGAAGCCAGAGGAATATTTGGCTTTGAAATTGAAATCGAAGAAATTCAGGCAACCAAAAAACTCTCACAAAACCGCGACGATCATAATTATAAAAACATAATTTCAGAATTAGAAAAAACCGAAAACCCTCAGTCTATTGCTATTGCAAAAGAAATGTCAAAATGCCGAAAGTAAATCGGTTTTAAACATTGAAAATAAGAAATTCTATAGCTACCTTTGTTCTCGCAAAATTCAAAAAATTAAACGACACCTAAAATCCAGATGCTTATATTAATATTTTACTTTTTTATTGCTATTGCCTTTATTCAGCTTTTCTTCTACTTAGGTATTTTTGGAAAGTTTGCTTTTGCTAAACCTCAGGACGTTAACCCAAAAAACATTCCTGTTTCTGTTATCGTATGTGCAAAAAATGAAGAAGAAAATGTCAAGAAATTTATCCCATTATTGGCGGAGCAAAATTATCCTGATTTTGAAATTGTTTTGATTGATGACGCTTCAAGCGATGAAACTTTAGAAGTTTTTGAAGAATTTGAACAACAATATTCAAACATTCGTTTGGTAAAAGTACAAAACAATGAAGCTTTCTGGGGCAATAAAAAATACGCTTTAACCTTAGGCATTAAAGCTTCAAAAAAAGAATACTTACTATTCACAGATGCCGATTGTTATCCAACCTCAAAGGAATGGATTACCACAATGACATCCCAGTTTACTTCAGAAAAAACCATTGTTCTGGGTTATGGCGGATATGAAAAAATTGAGCGTTCTTTATTGAATAAAATTATTCGTTTTGAAACTCTTTTAACGGCTGTACAATATTTTTCATGGGCAAAAATTGGCGCTCCATATATGGGAGTGGGTCGAAATTTAGCCTATAAAAAAGAAGAATTCTTTAATGTTAACGGTTTTATCGACCACATTCAGGTTCGCTCTGGCGATGATGATTTGTTTATAAATCAGGCAGCAAACAAAGAAAATACAACAATTTCATACGCTCCGGAAGGTTTTACTTATTCAAGACCTAAAGAATCGTACAAAGAATGGTTTTCTCAAAAAAGAAGACATATTTCGACTGCAGAACATTATAAGTTTTTTGACAAACTGCAATTGGGTATTTTTTATACCTCACAATTATTCTTCTTTTTATTAGTTATACTTTTATTAGCATTCCAGTTTCAATGGATTGCTGTGTTAGCAATACTCGCAACAAGATATACTGTCGTATGGACTGTAATTGGTTTTTCGGCAGGAAAATTAAAAGAAAACGATCTTAAAATCTGGTTTCCTGTTGTAGAGATAGTGCTTATATTCACACAAATTAATATCTTTATAACTAATATCTTTTCAAAACCGGTACATTGGAAATAAATTCTAAAATAGAAAAAGCAAAAAAAGGCGATCAGATCGCCTTTACTTTTTTATTAGATTTTTACTGGAATGAAGTTTATGGCTTCATGCTAAAACGCACTGAAAATGAAACAATTGCAGAAGATATTACTATAGAAACTTTTTCTAAAGCTTTCGATAAAATTGCTACTTACAACTCTGAATTTAAATTCAACACCTGGTTAATCAGCATAGCAAAAAACGTCTACATTGATTTACTACGAAAAAAGAAAACCAGTCTTTTTATTGAAATCACCGATAGTGAAGATCAACAGGCATATAACATTGCCGACCCTACTCCATCTGCTGAAGATGCACTAATTAAAGATCAAAATCTATCCCGCTTGCTTTTGTGCATTAAAGAATTAAAACCACATTATCAGGAAGTCATTCAACTGCGTTACTTTCAGGAGATGTCTTATCACGAAATTGCCACAAAAATCAATGAGCCTTTAAGCAACGTAAAGGTAAAATTACTTCGTGCTAAAAAATTATTAGCAGAAATCATTGAGCGTAACATATAATTTATTATCTTTAAGAATAGATTAAAATATTATCATATTTTTTCTTAAAAAACTAATTATCTAACACACTAAAACAACAACTCCTACGTTGTTTGCTAAAAACCCAATCCTTATCGCGTATGATTTAAAGTTACTTAACCTTAAAACCCAAAAATCATGTCTAAATCAAGCATCTATGAAAGCAAGTGGACCAATCTTGTTTTCGAAAACAAAAACAAAGAGTACGGTGCGTATCAATTACGCCAGGAGAATTCTAAAACAACAATTACCGCACTATTTATGGGGTTGTTACTGTTGGCAGCCTTAGGAAGCGTGTCGATGCTGATTAATAAGTTTAGGACCGTAGATCCTGTAGAAAATGCTCCGGACAATATTTTGCCCGACGTAATTACACCCGTTGATTTAAAACCGTATGTTGAACCTCAAAAAGCAGAACCAGTACTTCCTGTACAAGAAAGTGCTCCAGCTGTTGTTACAACTTCAAGTCAATTAACAAATCCGGTAGTAAGCCATACAGACGAAGCTGTTCAGGAAATTGCAATTAACAAAGAAAATGTTCCCGTAGTTGAAAATGCAACAGGAAATGGAAATGTTGTTAATGCGATACCAAGCAGTGGCGGTGGTACAGGAGAAGTTGCTCCTCCTACTGTAAACATTAATGAACCTGTGAATTCTGCAGTTTTAGACAAAATGCCGGAATTCCCAGGAGGAATGAGCAAATTTTACAGCTATGTAGGAAACAATTTCACAAGACCTGAGCTAGACGCTGAGAGAACCTTAAAAGTATACGTTTCTTTTGTAATTGAAAGAGACGGTTCAATAACCGATATTGTAGTACAAAAGGATCCAGGATATGGAATGGCTAAAGAAGCAATTAGAGTTTTAAAATCATTAAAAACAAAATGGACTCCGGGTATCTTAAACGGAAAACCAGTGAGAACAGCATACAACCTTCCAATTACAATAAAAACAGAAGCCGAATAAAATAATCGATAACTAAAAGAAAGCAGAACTTAGGTTCTGCTTTTTTATTTTAATTACTTTTACAACTCCTTAAAAGAATAACTATTGTATTATAATTAAAAAACAAAAAAATGGGAATATTTTCTGCTCTTATGGGCAATGCAGGCACTGTTAGTCAAGAAGATTTACTTAAAAAATACGGTCAGCTTTTAACTGATAACGAACAAGTTGAAATGGGTTTTAAACTAATCCGTGATACTTTTATTTTTACCAACAAAAGATTAATTCTTGTTGATGTACAAGGCATAACAGGAAGTAAAACAGAATATAAATCTATTGCATATAAAAGCATTACACGTTTTAGCATTGAAACTGCCGGCACTTTTGATCTTGATGCCGAATTAAAAATCTGGGTTTCAAGCGAAACAAATCCAAGTATTGTAAAACAATTTACTAAATCTGTAAACGTATATGATGTTCAAAAAGTTTTGGCACATCACGTTTTAGGTTAGGACTTAAAATAAAAAAAACGGCAAATTTAGAATTTGCCGTTTTTTTTTTAAATCAAAATTTTATTTTTTCTTAGCTGTTGTTTTCTTAGTTGTAGCCGCTTTTTTAGTTGTTGTTTTGGTTGCAGGAGCTGTATTTACAATTTTTTGCTGCACATAAGGCTTGTACAATCCATCTTTTTCAGCTCTCTTTTTTGCATCGTCAGCTCTCTTTTTAGAATCCGGATGCGAACTCATCATCTGATCAATAAATGACGCTTCAGATCCTTCACTCATTTTTGCCAAAATCCTGAAAGCAGATTCTTCAGCATTTACATCATAACCATTTTTCTTTAAGAAATTATACGAAAACAAATCTGCTTCAGATTCTTGTTTACGACTAAATTTACTGTCTACCATGGCGCTTCCAATTTTCCCTAACTGACTATCAGTAACAGCAGTAATTTTTGCAGACTGTGAAGATACTCCATCAATCAAAGCTTCTTTTTGATAAGCTGCACGCATAGCATCTCTTGTGTCATTATTTGCAACGTGGCCAATTTCGTGACCAATAACTGCCAGCAATTCATTATCATCCATAATATCCATTAAACCAGAATATACACGAACGCTTCCATCAGCAGTTGCAAAAGCATTTACTTCTTTAAGTTTATAAACTTTATAATTCAGTGTATATCCTTCACCTGAAGTATATTTTCCAAAAACCCTGTTTAATCTTAAAGTATAACCGTCATTTGGCCCTGCAACTTCATTGGTTGAATCTAATTTACGAACAGCTTCTTTAGATAAAGCTGCAGCATCTGCATTAGATAAGGTAAAACTAGTTACTCCTTTTTGAAGAGCTCCCATCGCTTTATCACCTAAATTAATCTGCGCATTCATTTGAGTAAATCCTAATGTTGCGAATAAAACTCCTAAAACTATAAATTTCTTTCTCATGTCTATATTAATTACAATTTAACAACAAATGTACTACATTAAATAAATGAATTCCGTTCAAATGAGCTCATTTTATAACAAATAAAGATATAAATTTTAAACGATTAAAAGTCAATATAATACCACAAATACAAAAGAAAATACCAAAAGCGACTAAAAACAAACCGTTTGAACTAGTTCTATTTCTAAAAATTAGCTTTTTAACATATTCTCAAAACAATCTTTAAAACAGCAGTTATCAATAAAAAAAGGTACAATATCAAAATGCAATATAAACGAACCTCAAATAAACTACATTCATTATCTTTGTGTTTTGAATTTTGATATATGGAAACAGTCATTGAAAATATACCAACTGGAAAACCGAAATGGTTAAAAGTAAAACTTCCAATTGGACAAAAATATACTGAACTACGTGGTTTAGTCGATAAATATAGCTTAAACACCATTTGCACCTCAGGAAGTTGCCCAAATATGGGAGAATGCTGGGGTGAAGGAACTGCAACATTTATGATTTTAGGAAATGTTTGTACACGCTCTTGTGGTTTTTGTGGCGTAAAAACGGGTCGCCCGGAAACTGTAGACTGGGACGAACCTGAAAAAGTGGCTCGTTCTATTAAAATCATGAATATAAAACATGCTGTAATCACAAGTGTTGACAGAGATGATTTAAAAGATGGTGGTTCTATTATATGGATTGAAACTGTAAAAGCAATCCGCAGAATGAATCCAAATACGACTCTGGAAACTTTAATTCCTGATTTTCAAGGAATGGAAAGAAACCTTGACCGAATTGTAGAGGCAAATCCTGAGGTAGTTTCTCATAACGTTGAAACGGTTCGTCGTTTAACTCGTGAAGTGCGTATTCAGGCAAAATACGATCGTAGTTTAGAAGTTCTGCGTTATTTAAAAGAAAAAGGAATCAACAGAACTAAATCCGGAATTATGCTTGGACTTGGTGAAACTGAAGAAGAAGTATTCCAGACTATGACCGACTTACGCAATGCAAATGTTGATGTTGTTACGATTGGTCAATACTTACAGCCAAGTAAAAAACATCTTCCAGTAAAAGAATTTATTACTCCGGAGCAATTTGCCAGATATGAGCAATTTGGCTTAGAATTAGGCTTCCGACATGTTGAAAGTGGCCCTTTGGTTCGCTCATCATACAAAGCACAAAAACACATTTTATAAATTAGGGTTAATCGTTTAATTGGTTAATCGTTTAATCGCAGAGACGTTAGACGATTTAAAAAATTAAACGATTTCAACGATTAAACGAATAAACCAGATAATTGAAAACAAGAATTGCTATAAATGGTTTTGGAAGAATTGGAAGAAATTTATTCCGTTTACTTTTAAACCATCCAGAAATTGAAGTTGTTGCCATCAACGATATCGCCGATAACAAAACAATGGCACATTTAGCTAAATATGACAGTATTCATGGTGTTTTGCCTTTTGAGGTAAGCTATAATGAAGAAAGTATTTTAGTTAATAATAAGAGCTTTTTGTTCTTTCATGAAAAAAGTATTTGTAACTTAGACTGGAAAAAACATAACATTGATTTTGTAATTGAATCAACTGGAAAGTACAAAACACATGAAGAGTTAAATGCTCATCTGGAAGCGGGAGCAAAAAAGGTAATTCTTTCAGCTCCATCAGAAGTTGACACAATTAAAACTATCGTTTTAGGTGTGAATGAAAATATTTTAGACGGAAGTGAAGACATCGTTTCGAATGCAAGCTGTACAACAAACAATGCTGCTCCGATGATAAAAATCATTGATGAATTATGCGGAATCGAGCAAGCATACATTACAACCATACATTCTTACACAACAGACCAAAGTCTTCATGACCAGCCACATAAGGATTTACGGCGTGCCAGAGGTGCAAGTCAGTCAATTGTTCCAACAACAACAGGTGCAGCTAAGGCATTAACGAAAATTTTTCCTAAATTGCATCAAAAAATCGGAGGTTGCGGTATTCGTGTACCAGTTCCGGATGGTTCATTGACAGATATAACCTTTAATGTTAAACGTGCTGTAAGCATAGAAGAAATTAATAAAGCGTTTAAAGAAGCTTCAATTACAAATTTAAAAGGAATACTTGATTACACAGAAGATCCAATCGTTTCTGTTGATATTATTGGCAACACACATTCGTGTTTATTTGATGCACAACTAACCTCAGTTATAGATAAAATGGTTAAAGTCGTAGGTTGGTACGACAACGAAATAGGTTATTCATCAAGATTAATAGATTTAATTTTACTAATAAGGAAAACATAAATTCATTGTAAAAGCATTGCCATACATGAAATACCACCTTCTTATTCTTGTTTGTTTATTTAATTCATTTTTGTATTCTCAAACTAAACAGAATACAGACAGTATTTCCTATTACAATAAACTGGCAAACTCTAATCTTAACAAACAAAAGTATAATCAGGCAGTATTTTATACCAAAAAGTCTATTGATTTTTGCCAGACAAATAACAGAGGGGAAAATTTAGCCAATCAGACTTTTAAGCTTGGTAAAATCTATTACAATCAGCAAAAATACGATGAAGCATTAAAAAACTTCCACAAAAGTGTTTCCTTATTTGATAAAGTAAAACCCACTTGCACAAAAATTTTAGCACTGCATTATATTGGTGCTGCAAATACCGCTCAGGGTAATTTTGAGATTGGCAACATATATTACAAAAAAGCCGATAGCTTGTTAAACCAGCTTAAGATTGTTGATCATGCAGAGATTTTAGATTATCAGAAAGCAATGGCTCTAAAAGCCGGGAAAAATTTACCCCTTGCTGCTAAAACTTTTCAAAAAATACTAAAGAAACCCGACAATCCAAAAATCATCAAAACCAAAACGGATTCGTATTACGAACTTGGTCTGATTGAAACTAAGCTTAAAAGAAACGATTCGGCTTTAATTCATTTTGACAATGCTTTAGATTACAGTGAGAAAAACAACAATCTAAATCAAAAATCAAAAATCATTCTGGCTATAAGTCAGTATTATAAAAAAAATAGAAACTTTGATCTTGCCTATTCTTATCTTGATGAGCATTATCAGCTTGAAAACTATATTCTTAAGCTAAAAAATGCCAAACTCGACATGAATGAGTTTGAAAAATTTAAAAAAACACAATCTATAAACAATACGCTTAAACGCGAAAGTGACCAGAAAATCCAATTAAAGACTTATCGTTATTCAAAACTGGTAAGTATTCTGGCTATTGCACTAATCTCAATTTTATCGCTTCTAAGTCTGGCATTGTATAAAAACAATATTATTCGAAATCAGAATAATTTACTTTTAAGAGAAAAAAACAAAGAACTTATCCTTGCTAAAAACAAAGCCGAAAAAGCCTCAAAAGCACGTTCTGAATTCTTATCGACCGTAAGCCACGAACTGCGCACACCACTTAATGCCATAAACGGAATTACGCATTTACTTCTTGAAGATAATCCGAAGAAAAATCAATTAAAATATTTAGAGTCTCTAAAATTTTCAGGAAATTACCTTACCACCTTTATCAATGAAATTCTCGAAATCAACAAAATTGATTCCAGCAAAAGTGAAATCGAGAATATCAGCTTTAACTTAAAAGAACTTTTAACCAACATTCAAAGCTCTTTAAAAGAATTGGCAACCGCAAATAAGAACTATTTCAATCTTGAAGTAGACGAAGCTATTCCGGATTTTTTAATTGGTGATCCTACTAAATTATCTCAAATCATACTTAACTTAATCAACAATGCATTAAAGTTCACACAAAACGGACATGTTAATGTAATTGCAAAATTGTATGCTCTGGAAGAAGAAAATGCAACTGTTTATTTTGAAATTGTAGATACCGGAATTGGAATCCCAGAGGATAAACTACAAACTGTATTTGAAAGCTTTTCGCAAGGATCTATTGAAGTAAACAGAAAATACGGAGGAACTGGTCTAGGATTAACAATCGTAAAAAAACTAATTGAACTTCTGGGTGGCGAAATAAAATTAAAAAGTGAAGTAGGTAAAGGCTCTACATTTACTTTCAAATTAAATTTCAACATTAATAAAGAACAATTGAAAGCTGTTGAAGAACCAACAAAATTATACAGCGACAAACAGTTACAGAATAAATCAATTTTATTGATTGAGGATAATAAGATCAATCAGATGATTACGCGAAAAATGCTCGAAAACAAAGCAATTGGATGCGAAATAGTCGATAACGGTGAAGAAGCCGTTGAATTATTGAAAGTAAAACGCTTTGACATGGTTTTAATGGATGTACATTTACCTGGAATCAACGGGACAACAGCTACAAAACTTATTAGAGAATTTGATAAAACCACTCCAATTATAGCGCTAACTGCAATTTCATTAGACGAAAACCGAGAAATGCTTTTGTCATTTGGAATGAACGACGTGATTACAAAACCTTTTGTTCCTGACGAGTTTTACAGTACAATCGCTAAATTTTTTGATTAACTAAGATTCTTATTCTTAGATTCTAAGATACTAAGCCTCTACTTCTGAGTTTTTCTTTGTATATCTTAAAATTGCAGTATCAAAATCTTGCTGATGATTGATAAAAGAGCTTTTTATTGGCAGATAATACAATTGATCAACTAACTCCGAATCTTTTAAGCGCACATAATCTTTCTCGGTTGTAATTATTTTTCTGCCGTTGGCTTTACTTTTAATGTTTTCTAAATCTGCATCAGAAAAATGATGATGATCCGGAAAAGTTAAACATTCGTCAGTTTCATTTTTTAGATAATCAAAAAACGGTTTTGGTTTTGCAATTCCGGCCAAAAGCAATTTTGATTCTGCTTTTATTTCTTTTATCACAACTTTTTTGTCTTTACCATATACTACGTCATCGTAATCTATAAAAGTAAAAAAGAGCTGCTGTGTATCTTTAAGCTTAAGTTTTAATCTTATTTTTTCCTGTTTTTCAACGCTTAGATCTTTTGGACATTTTGTAACCACTACAATACTGGCCCTGTTTGCCCCACTTCGACTTTCGCGCAAATTACCTGTTGGCAGCATAAAATCGTCTGCATACAAATCATCATAAGCAGACAGTAAAATATAAAAACCAGCCTTTACTTTTCGATGCTGATACGCATCATCCAATAAAATTACTTCGGGCTTTACTTTCTGAGAAAGCAGTTGCTGAATTCCATTAGTTCTGTTGGCATCAACAGCAACCTGAATATTTGGGAATTTTTGATAAAACTGGAAAGGTTCATCTCCTAAAATTTCTGCATTAACATTTTCGTCGGCCAACACAAAACCTTCAGACTTTCGCTTATATCCGCGACTTAAAGTGGCTATTTTAAATTCATTTGATAATAACCGAATCAGGTATTCAATTTGTGGTGTCTTTCCTGTTCCTCCTACACTAAGGTTTCCAACAGCGATCACAGGAATATCAAATGATGTAGATTTTAGAATTCCTTTATCAAAAAGAAAATTTCTAACTGAAGTAATGAGGCCATATAAAATGGCAAAAGGAAAAAGTATTTTTCGAAGTAGATTCATTTTACGAAAGTATAATTTTTTTCGTTAATTTGTTTGAGGTTTCAATGATCAAACAAAACATGAAACTTCAAACCCGAAACAAAAACTGAAAATGAAAATCAAAAATATTATATCGGCTCTTGAAGAAATGGCTCCTCTGGCTTATGCCGAAGATTTTGACAATGTAGGACTCTTAGTCGGAGATTCTGAAACCGAAAGCACAGGAGTTTTAGTATGTCACGATGCCTTAGAAAATGTTATCGACGAAGCTATTACCAAAAACTGCAATTTGGTTGTTTGCTTCCATCCGATTTTATTTTCGGGCATTAAAAAGATTACAGGCAAAAATTATGTAGAGCGCGCCATTTTAAAAGCAATAAAAAATGACATTGCTATTTATGCTGTTCACACTGCACTTGACAACCATTCACAAGGCGTTAATAAAATTTTCTGCGATGCTTTGGGCTTAACAAATACTAAAGTTTTGATTCCAAAACAAAACTTCATACAAAAATTAGTGACTTATACTGTTCCTGAAAATGCTCAAAAAGTTCGTCAGGCTTTGTTTGAAGCCGGTGCGGGAACTATTGGCAATTATGAAAACTGCAGTTTTAACTCAGACGGCATTGGAACATATAAAGGAAATTCTGAAAGTAATCCGGTAATTGGCGAACGACATGAACTTACCGAAACTCAGGAAATAAAAATTGAAGTTACCTTTGAAAAACATCTTCAATCCAGAATTCTAAAAACGCTTTTTGCAAATCATATTTATGAAGAAGTCGCTTATGAAATTTACAATCTCGAAAATTCACATCAAAACATTGGTCTTGGAATGATTGGAGAATTTGAAAATGAAATGGATGAGAAAGAATTTCTTCATTATGTAAAAGACAAAATGATTGCTGATGGAATTCGTCATTCTGCCTTTCTTTCTAAAAAAATCAAAAAAGTTGCCGTTTTAGGAGGCTCAGGAAGTTTTGCCATAAAAAATGCTATTCAGGCCGGAGCAGACGCTTTTTTGACTGCTGATTTAAAATACCATCAATTTTATGAAGCCGAAAATAAGTTACTTTTGGCAGATATTGGTCATTTTGAGAGCGAACGCTATACAAAAAACTATATTGTTGATTTTCTTCAAAAAAAATCCTTAATTTTGCCATCATTTTATCGGAAGAAAATACAAATCCAGTTAAGTACTTATAGAATATGGCGAATACGAAAGAATTAAGTGTTGAGGACAAGTTAAGAGCAATATACGATTTACAGCTTATTGACTCTAGAATTGACGAAATCAGAAACGTAAGAGGGGAGCTTCCTTTAGAGGTAGAAGATTTAGAAGATGAAGTTGCAGGTTTGAGCACTCGTTCAGAAAAACTGAAAGGTGAACTTGAAGTGATTGAAGAGCAAATCAAAGCAAAGAAAATTGCTATTGAGGAGCATAAAGAGGTTATCAAAAAATACACAAAACAACAAGAATCAGTTCGTAATAACAGAGAATTTAATTCTTTGACTAAAGAGGTTGAATTTCAGGAATTAGAAATTCAATTGGCTGAAAAGCAAATCAAAGAAATGAAAGCTTCTATCGAACATAAAAAAGAAGTTACTTCTAATTTAAAAGAAAAGCTTGACGCAAAAAGTTCACATTTAAAACATAAAAAATCTGAACTAGATGCTATTATGGCTGAAACTCAAAAAGAAGAAATCTTCTTGTCTGAGAAATCTGCTGAGTTTGCTTCACAAATTGAAGACAGATTATTGGCAGCTTACAACAGAATCAGAAGCAGTGTTCGTAATGGTTTAGCTGTAGTTTCTATCGAAAGAGGAGCATCTGCAGGATCATTCTTCACTATTCCACCACAAACTCAAGTTGAGATCGCTTCAAGAAAGAAAATCATCACTGATGAGCATTCTGGAAGAATTTTAGTTGATACTCAATTAGCAGAAGAAGAAAAAGAAAAAATGGAACAATTGTTCTCTAAATTCTAAATCATACAAGTCCCGATTAAATCGGGACTTTTTTTTTATCTGTTTTTGCCACGAATTACACTAATTTCATTAATTTTTTATCTGATATATCAAAGAATAAAAATTCATGCTAAATTTGTGTAATTCGTGGCAACTCTTTTTAGACCCCGAATATTATACTCATCATTAAATTACTCATTTTGGGAATTAAAAAAGGAATTCGTTTTATTACATTAAAATCAGTTGGGTCATATATTAACTTCCTAAGTTATGTGCGTCCGCAAAAAGCTGTTGAACTTTCATATTCACTTTTTAGCCAGCCTAGAATTGGGAGATTAAAAAAAGAAGAACTTCCAAAAGTTTTAAAAAATACAGAAACCGAAACTTTCCATCATAACGAACATCATTTTCAGACTTATGTCTGGAAAGGAAACGAAACCAAGATTCTACTAGTACACGGCTGGGAGAGCAATGCATCACGCTGGAAAAAGACCTTACCGCATCTCCAAAAGTCAGGAAGCACTATTATTGCCATTGACGCTCCTGCACATGGGCAAAGCAGCGGAAAAGAATTTAATGTGCCGCTTTACGCAGAATTCATTAATAAAGCGGTAGAAAAATACCAGCCGGAGATTATTATTGGACATTCAATTGGCGGTGCGGCTTGCGTATATCATCAATATTTATTTCCAAATACCAGTATTAACAAAATGGTTATTTTGGGAGCGCCTTCAGAATTAAAAACTTTGATCGACAATTACGTCTCAATGTTAAGCCTTAACACCAAAATGTTTTCGCTTTTAGAAAGCAAATTTATGGATCGTTTCAATTTTAAACTCGAAGATTTTTCAGGGCAAAGATTTGCTTCCGGTTTTAACATTCCGGGACTAATTGCACATGATACTTCGGATAAAATTGTTGCTTTTGAAGAGGGCAAAAAAATAGCCAGCAATTGGAAAAATAGTCAATTTATTGAAACCAGTGGTTTAGGTCACGGAATGCACGATGATGAATTATATGATAAGGTCATTGAGTTTCTTTTTTCTTCTACACATTCAAAGTAAAAGGTTTTTCCAAAAATCTAAAATCTGAATTCTAAAATCTAAAATTAAAAATTAAAATGATAGCAGTAATTTTTGAAGTAATTCCAAACGAAGGAAAAAAAGAAGAATATCTGGATATTGCTGCAAGTCTGAAACCAGAGTTAAGCAAGATTGATGGATTTATCTCTATTGAAAGATTTCAAAGCCTTAATGATCCCGGAAAAATTTTGTCTTTATCATTTTGGCGGGATGAAGAAAGTATTCAGCAATGGCGAAATCTTGAGATGCATCGTCATGCACAGACAAAAGGCCGAAAGGAAGTTTTTAAAGATTATCACTTAAGAATTGCAACTGTAGTTCGTGATTACGGAATGTTTGAAAGAAAAGAAACTCCAGAAGATAGTTCGGTTTTTCATGATTCTTGAGAAAAGGTGCTAAGATTCTAAGCTACTAAGGTTCTAAGTTTTTCTCAAAAGTCTGAAATCTAAAATTCTAAGATGTCTAAACTTTTGTCTACTTTTGCAGTATGGAAGAAAATTTAAAACGTCTGAATAAATTTATTGCAGAAACGGGTTTTTGTTCTCGTCGTGAAGCTGATAAATTAATTGAAGAAGGACGTGTTACGATAAATGGCGTTGTGCCTGAAATGGGAACTAAAGTTTCGCCAGAGGATGAAATACGCGTAGACGGAAAATTGATCGTGGAGAAACACGAAAAATTGGTTTATCTGGCTTTTAACAAGCCAGTCGGAATTGAATGCACAACTAATCTTGAAGTTCGAAATAATATTGTTGATTACATTAATTACCCAAAACGTATTTTCCCAATTGGAAGATTGGATAAAGCCAGTGAAGGATTAATTTTTATGACTAACGATGGTGATATTGTAAATAAGATTTTGCGTGCAAGAAACAATCACGAAAAAGAATATACAGTAACGGTAAACAAACCAATTACAGATTGCTTCATACAAAAAATGGGAAATGGCGTCCCGATTCTGGATACCGTTACTAAAAAGTGTAAAGTAGAGCAAATTAGCAAATACACTTTCAAAATTATCCTGACACAGGGTTTAAACCGCCAGATTAGAAGAATGTCTGAATATTTGGGTTACGAAGTTACAGCGCTTAAACGTATCCGGATTATTAATATTTCTTTGGATGTTCCGGTTGGGCGTTATCGTGATTTAACAGATGCTGAAATAAAAGAATTAAATCTGTTAATTGAACCTTCAAGCAAAACAGAAGAAGCAAGTCTGCCGAAAGTGGAAGCTCCAAGTCGAAGAACAACGTTTATTTCTAAACATGATCCAAGATTTAAGAAAAGAGGAGATCAATAATTTATCATAATAAAAAAGGCGTATTGAGATTAATCAATACGCCTTTTACTTTATCCTAAGATGAATTAGATTTTCTTATTGAAAATTCTTAATTCATTCTCATAAATATAGTAGACAGACTGAGTAGCGAAATCAACTTCATAAATTGGACGCATATTCTCGAATTGAATTTTGTCTAATTCTGTTCCGTCATCTTTTCTCACCTTTACCAAAACTTTCTTTTGTGTTGCTTCGTCTTTAGCAAAAATATAAGAGAAGTCACGGCTTTGTCTCATTGCATCAAAACGCTTTGCAAATCTTTTAGAAAGATCTCCTAACATAGCAGATCCTGCAGCTTGTTTTGCACCTCTAGCTAATTGTTTGTCGTTTTGTTTTTTGATCACGCTAGAACCAACTTCTTGTCCTGTTGCCGGATCAATGTAAACCATTCTCCATTCTGCTCCCATCGCAGCATTGTATCCCGCAGAAACACCTAAACCTATAGATCCGGCAGTAGATAAAGCCTGACCCCAAGCTCTTCCACCATCACCTGGTTGTGTATATATTTTTTGATATAAAACTTTACCGTCTTTGCTTACTCCCATCACTTCTGTTGGTCCTGAAAGTGCAACTCCCCATGGAAATAATTCGATAGAATTTAATTCTTTTTCTTTCTTCACATTAACCTTTGCAAATGGATCTGGTTTGTCAGCTACAGTCGTATTAAACTTGAAAAGTTTTTCATCGTTGTACACTAGAAATTGATTATTTTCTTCGTCAAAAACATTTAACAATGGACGGTTTTTGTCAAATTTCAAATTCCCTCTCCATAATTTTTTACCAGACTTATAGTCTACCATATTACCATAAGTTGCTGTTAAGTATAAAACTTTATCATCAACTTTTCCTAAGTAATTAATAGCATCTTCTTTATCGTCCGAGATTTCAATAAAGCTTTTCCATTTCTTTTGACCATCTTTGTCAATAAGCATCATTTCGTTTTCGGCAACGTATAAATAATCTCCATCAATAGAAATTACTTTTTTCAATCCGTCTCCACGGGCGTCTTTTTTCCAGATTTTAGATCCGTCTTTTAAATTAAAGAAATTGAATCCGCTGTTGTGCGCCACTAAAATTTTATCTCCCCAGTCTTCTAAATAAACAATATATTTTGTTTTGATTGCATCTTCCCAGATTGGTTTCCCAGTCTCAGCATCTAAAACATTTAAGTATTGTTTAGATGACAATAATCCTTTGCTGTTAATTACAACTAAGTTTTTGTTGTTTTGAGTTGGAAACACTTTAGAGTACTCTAATTCTCCTGTCCATTTTAAAGCTCCGGTATTTCTATCAATCGCTGATAGTTTACCCATATAAAGCGAATAGATTGTTGTATCGCTTATTTCTGCTTCATTAGAAAAATTTGATTTAAAGGTAAACATTGAAGCAAATGCGCTTTTTGCATCTCCTTGTTCTGTTTTCCAAAGTACGTCTCCGGTATTCAAGTCAATCAATGACGCAATTACTTTTCCGTTTTCTGCACCTTTAACTAAATATTGGTTTTCGCCGTATAAAAACTGGCTGTTAAAAACTCTGTATTTGTAATTAGCAGAGTTGTAAACCACTTTTCCATCAAGTGTATTGATCAAAACTGTTTTGTAGTTTACTAGTGCTTCTACGTAAGGTGTACCTTCAATTGGTTTAAGTATACGTTTGCTGGCAAACATGGTTTCTACATCAAGCTTACTTTGAGCGTCAAGCATATTTAAAGTTTCCATCGTAGTAACGGTACCAACATTTTTGTCAGCATCAAAGCTCCATACTTCAGCTTTTGTTTCAGGGCTAATACCTTTTACGATATTTCCTTCTTTAACTACAATAATTCCTGTAATTACGTTTTGTGTTAAATCTTCGATTTTTGAATTCATTTTTAGGACCTCATCAGCAGTTCTCTGGGCAAATCCAGAGTAACTAGCTAATGCTAAAAAAAGCAGCATTGTAATTTTCTTCATAGTTGTTGCAGGTTAGGATTAATTTATTTTTGAACAACAAATATCTCATATTAAAACTAAACGACGCGTATTTTATTAAAAAAAAACATCATAAAAATATACTTTTTCATGATGTTTTTTCATTTACATTTATTTTTGAGTTTTTAGAAAATCATAATACAAAGCTTTAGACAGAAAACTTTCATTTTGGTAATTTGAAATCAATTCTTCTCTAATGATTTCCGGTTCCTGACCATAAAGATTATTTTTTTCAAAATGCGCTCTGCGCTCATCGTCATTAAAATTTAATCCGCTTAGAAATACTGGCTCTACTCCCTTATTTACATAGATGTTATAATTTGTAATTAAACTTCCCAATTTACATAGCTGCAAACTAAAACTGTTCCATAGAAATACCAAACCATTTGATTAACCAAATACGCATTTGTTTTTTGTCTGGTAATTTTTAGAAAAGAATAAACTAAACCAATAATCGCTAAAATTAAAAATGCATAAACTCCCAGTCTTTTGTAAGTTAAGCCAAAGAAAGAAACATATTCTGTGTTTTTGACCATTGCACTAATAATCAAAATTATATTTAAAGCAATCCAGATTTTGGCAAACCGTTTTAATGAAGTGGCTTTTTCATCAAAATTAAAACCTCCTTTGAAATAAAATAAGATCACACCAACTGCCATAAGTATTGAAAAGATTACTGCATTTACACGTTCATGTGTATCCGCACTTAAATTTGTTTTTTCGACTATTTCAAAAAACTGCTCGTAGTTGTAAGTTCCTATAAAAACCAGAAGCATAATATTTAATAGAAATAATGTTATTGCGCCACTTTTTCTTTCAAAATCAAGATCAAGAAATGAAAATGTGCTTTGATTTTTAATTTCCGAAATGTTGCTGAATTCATTATCCAATTTTGGATTAAACTCATAACAAGCATCGGGAATCCAATAATTCCAAAAGCTAAACGAAATATAAAACCCCAATATGGTAATTAAGATTAACTGAAAAATATTAATATCTAAAGTATAATCTGTGAACAATGAAGAAAAATGATTACTTCCGAAAGAGTACACGATAAAAAACAATCCCAGAAAGATGACAGGAATTACCACAAAAGCCACTAATTTCTTAGCAAAATCATTATGAATTTTTCGCTCGGGCAGCCATTGACTAAAAATAAAGATACGTCCTACCGAAGTGAATGCGTTCAGGAATACAATTGGAAATATCTGTATAATTTTGAGTTCGCCATCCTGAGTTTTAAGTTGTAAAAACAGAATTGACATTGCTAAAGCAAAAAACGAAGCAGCATCGCCATACCATGCAAAAGCAAAACAAGATAAGATAGAAGTTACCACCAGAACCAAATGCGATCTGTCGACAAACTTTTCCTGAAAAAAATAACTAACTAATAGCGTTAATAATACGCCAAAAATGCTAAGATTAACTCCAGGAGACTGATTGTAAAAAAGCACTGCAAACAGTACTGTACAAGCTAAAATAATTTGATGTTTTTTCATTTTTATTAAATTAAAAGTACTTTGTATTTCAAAGTTATTGGACAAAAAAATATAGTTATTAAGATTTCATCAATTTTTCGAGGTACGAAAGGTGCTCTTTAAACGCCACGCGGCCAAGTGGTGTTACCTGATAAGATGTTTTAGGTTTTTTGCCCACAAATTCTTTCTTAACTTCGATATATTGTGATTTTTCTAATGCTGAGGAATGACTTGCTAAATTTCCATCTGTGATATTTAAAAGGGTTTTCATCTCGGTAAAATCCACCCAGTCGTTAACCATCAGAACGGACATAATACCCAATCTGACACGGCTTTCAAAATCTTTATTTAGTTTATCAATAATTCCCATTGGGTTATTTGTATTTTTTGAACATCACTAATCCGTATACGATATGCAGGATTCCGAATCCGATAATCCAAAAGATCAAACCATATCCTATATTAAAAAGTGCAATACATCCTAAAATCAGTTCCGAGAAACCAAGATATTTTATGTCCGAAAATGTATATTTTTCTGCGTTTACAACAGCAAGTCCGTAAAAAATTAATGTTGCAGGAGCCACTAAACCAAAGTGCCCATAATATATTAATGCCAGACAAAATATCCCGCCAGTTAAAAGCGGTACTGCCAAATGAAGAAGCATCTTTTTTGTTGCTGAAGTCCAAATTGGCAAATTGTATTTTCGGCTTTTTCTAATTGTAAAGAAAGCAGCAAATACTAATGCAACGACCATAATTATGATGCCGATCCAGAATAATTCTGAAACTAGATTGGTAGAATATAACCTATGCCCATCATTTAGATAATCGATACCGTTTACTTTGAAAAGCTGATAAACATAAATTCCGCCAATTAAAGCTGAAAGACCAGCGAAGACTCCCGAAAGTCCGCTTAATGATATAAATCTTGAAGAACGCTCCATCATGGAACGAATGTGTGCTAAATCTTCTTGGTGCTTTTGATTCATAATTAAAATACTTTGCAGTACAAAGTTATTATTTATTTTGAATTGACAAATAAAAAGTATAAAATATTTTTACGATTCCTGCAAGGTTTTCAAAACCTTGTAGGTCTCTGCTCTCTATTTGAGCCGAAAAATAAATTCTATTTTAGTCATCTAAGTATACCTACAAGGTTTTGAAAACCTTGCAGGAATTAGATTTATTATTCCCTAAGAGCTGCGTGAAGGATAGGAATAAGCTGCCGAAGCAGCATGGATAGCCTGACCGTGTTTGAAAAAGGCGCGCATACGCACAAAGATTGATGCGCCTTTTTGCAAACACGGTCACGCCCAAATTACAAAACGAAAAAGCCCATTCTTAACGAACAGGCTCTTACTATTTTAAATTTTTAAATTAAAACCATCTTCTTCTTTTGAATAAAAAGACTCCGAAAGTTGATAGCACTATAGAAACTAAAAGCAGTATCCAGATACCATATTTACTTTCTTCCAGACCATTTGGTACGTTCATTCCGTACAAACTGGCAATTAATGTCGGAATCATCAATATGATCGAAATTGAAGTCATTTGCTTCATGATGTTATTCATATTATTGGAAATGACCGATGCATAAGCGTCCATCATTCCAGTGAGGATATTACTGTAAATATTGGCCGTATCCTGTGCCTGGCTTAATTCGATTTCGACATCTTCTAATAAGTCTGGATCGTAATTTGCTTTATGTGCTTTTAGATTTTTAATGCGTTGAAATAAGACATCATTTGCTTTTAATGAGGTAATAAAGAACACTAAACATTTTTCGATTTGAAGCAGGGCCTGCAATTCTTCATTTTTGATGGATTTCTCTAAATTATCCTCTGCCAGTTTTATTTTCTGATTGACTTGTTTTAAATATTTTAAGTACCAAACACTTGATGAAAGGAGCAATCTCAAAACCCAGTCGAAATTATCTTTTACCTGAATGTTTTTGCGTCGTGAATACAACATAAAATCATAGATAACTTCTGTTTTGTAAAAAGTGATGGTTACGCAGACATCGTCTTTGAAAATTATCCCCATCGGAATGGTCTGAAAAGGAAGTTTAATATCATTACTTTTTATAGGAACACGCATGATGATAAGCGTCCAGCCATCTTCAATTTCTATACGGGGTCTTTCATCGATATCTTCGATATCATTGTAGAATGCTTCGGGAATTTGAAGTTCTTCCAGTAAATATTTTTTTTCTGTTTCTGTGGGATCCTCGATACTTATCCAGCAGTTTGGAATCCATTTTGGTATTTGTAGTAATCCGTTGTCGTTTGTGTAAAAGGCTTTCATTTCAAAATACAGGGTTTTATCGCAGCATTTTGAAATTTTCAAAAGCTGCTTTTAATTAAGTACTAACGAATAATAATCGTCCATTTGGAGAAGTGTTTTTTAAGTGGTGCAAAAGTATCCTTTATTTTTAAGAACCAAAACTTTAAAATATTAATTAAATATTAAAATGGCACTTTGGGCAGTTTTTTAAACACGTAGCCCCGATAGCTATTGGGGCTATATGTTTAAAAAAAAATAGTTATGCAATAAAAAAGCCTGTTCAAACGAACAGGCTTTTTAAGTATTTTGAGAAGAAATTATTGATTTCTTGCACTTCTCATTTTACGTGCTAAAAGTGTATTTTTAAGCAGCATTGCAATTGTCATTGGCCCTACTCCACCAGGAACTGGCGTAATGTAAGATGCTTTTTTGCTTACTCCGTCAAAGTCAACGTCACCTTTAATAACGTAACCTTTTGAGTTCGATGCATCATCTACACGAGTAATTCCAACGTCTATAATTACTACTCCGTCTTTTACCATATCACCTTTTAAAAATTCAGGAACTCCTAAAGCGGTAATAATGATATCTGCATTTTTAGTAAATTCTGCTAAGTTTTTAGTACGGCTGTGCGTTAAAGTAACAGTTGAATCTCCGGGATTACCTTTACGGCTCATTAATATACTCATTGGTCTCCCAACGATATGGCTTCTTCCAATTACAACAGTATGTTTTCCTGAAGTTTCTACTTTGTAACGCTCTAACAATTCCATAATTCCAAATGGTGTTGCAGGAATAAAACTTTCCATTTCCAGCGCCATTCTTCCAAAGTTTGTTGGATGAAATCCGTCTACGTCCTTATCAGGATCGATTGCTAATAAGATTTTTTGCTCGTCGATGTGTTTTGGTAAAGGCAATTGAACAATGTATCCGTCAAGATTATCATCTTCGTTTAATTCTTTGATTTTATCCAGTAATTCAGCCTCGGTAATAGTTTCAGGCAAAGCAACCAAAGTAGAATCAAAACCAATTTGCTGGCAAGATTTTACTTTACTTCCTACGTAAGTTAAACTTGCGCCGTTGTTGCCCACTAAGACAGCTGCCAGATGAGGAACTTTTCCCCCAGCGTCTTTTATAGCTTGAACTTCAGCTGCGATTTCGTTTTTAATGTCTTCAGATGTTTTTTTACCGTCTAGTAGTTGCATTGTGTTGTTTCAGGTTTAAAGTTTCATGTTTCACGATATTTGCGAAACTAATATTTATTGAATTAAAAAAGTTTCAAATTTCAGTCTCCTAACTTGAAACCTGAAACTTGAAACTTTTATTTTTTATTATCTCGGCATTCCTCCTGGCATTCCTTTCATGCCTCCCATCATTTTCATCAGGTTTTTTCCGCCCGGACCTTGCATCATCTTCATCATTTTACTCATTTGGTCAAACTGCTTCATTAACTGATTTACCTGCTCGACTTTAGTTCCTGAACCTTTAGCGATTCTGGCTTTTCTTTTTACGTCGATTATGGCCGGTTTGCTTCTTTCGATTGGCGTCATCGAGTGAATGATTGCTTCTATATGTTTAAAAGCGTCATCTTCTATTTCTACATCTTTCATGGCTTTTGAAGCTCCAGGTATCATTCCAACCAGGTCTTTCATATTACCCATTTTCTTTACTTGCTGAATCTGCGTTAAGAAATCATCAAAACCAAATTCGTTTTTAGCGATTTTCTTTTGAAGTTTTCTTGCTTCTTCTTCGTCAAATTGTTCCTGAGCTCTTTCTACAAGTGACACAACGTCTCCCATACCAAGAATACGCTCAGCCATACGATCTGGATAGAAAACATCAATTGCTTCCATCTTCTCGCCTGTACCAACAAATTTAATTGGTTTGTTTACAACCGATTTAATCGAAATTGCAGCTCCACCACGAGTATCACCATCTAATTTCGTTAAGATAACTCCATCAAAATTCAGGATATCGTTGAAAGCTTTTGCTGTGTTTACAGCATCTTGTCCTGTCATAGAGTCGACAACGAACAATGTTTCTTGTGGTTGAATTGCTTTGTGTACACGTGCAATTTCGTCCATCATTTCCTGATCTACCGCCAAACGACCTGCAGTATCGACGATAACTACATTGAAACCGTTTGCTTTTGCATGTTTAATTGCATTTTGAGCAATCTCAACAGGATTTTTATTTTCTGGCTCTGAGTAAACCTCAACACCTATTTGATCTCCAACAACATGTAACTGATTGATCGCCGCCGGACGGTAGATATCACACGCTACAAGAAGTGGTTTTTTGTTTTTCTTTGTTTTTAAGAAATTAGCTAATTTTCCTGAGAAAGTAGTTTTACCAGAACCCTGAAGTCCCGACATTAAAATAACGCTTGGATTCCCGGAAAGATTTACACCTGCTACATCACCTCCCATTAATTCAGTCAGTTCGTCTTTAACTAACTTCACCAACAATTGTCCTGGCTGAAGCGTAGTTAATACATCCTGACCAATTGCTTTTTCTTTTACTTTGGTTGTAAAATCTTTAGCAATTTTAAAGTTAACATCGGCATCAAGTAATGCACGACGAACTTCTTTTAAAGTATCGGCAACGTTTACTTCTGTAATTTTACCGTGTCCTTTTAATATATGGAACGCTTTATCTAACTTATCACTTAAATTATCAAACATACTATTTTCTTTATTTGAAGTGCAAAGATAATCTAATTAGACATTTCAGGCAATTTTTATTTATGCGCAATTTTTTGCCACGAAGGCACTAAGGCGCAAAGTTTTTTGCCACGAATTACGCTAATTTCTCTAATTATTTTTCTCTCGCAGATTTTGCAGATCATTTTTTAGATAGAGTATGAAAAAAATCACCAATATCTGCAAAATCTGCGTGAGAAAAATCATTTTAATCCTTCTAATCTGTGGCAAAAGAAAAAAAGGCGCAAAGAATAAAACCTTTGCGCCTTAGTGCCTTTGCGGCTATAAACCTTTAAATTTAAAATTGAAAGTAAATAAAAGGTTGTGAACCTGCCACTGATGTTGCGTAAACAATCCAGTAAACGAAGCCCAGAATTACAGCTTTTAATAGTAATGGTGTTTTGTCGAAAACAAACTTCATTTTGTCTGTGATAACTTCCGGAAGGAAATGCCAAACGTATCCGAACAACATTAATAAGAATACATTTTTGTACCCTATAATAACCGTCTGCCAAAGCTCTGGTTCAAATGTTAACTGTCCGATATTATTTATTACCTGTAACGCTGTTTCGAAATCTCTTGCACGGAAAAATATCCAACAGAAAACTACAAAATGAAATGTAATCAGGATGGAAAAGAATCTCCATAAGAAGTTCGGTTTTTTATCTTTTTTTGAAGGAAAGAATTCAACAAAAATCTTATGAACTGCCAAAGCTAATCCGTGTAAAGCTCCCCAAACAATAAATTGTGCTCCTGCTCCGTGCCATAATCCACCTAAAAGCATAGTAGTAAACAAATTTAAATTGGTCACTAAGGTTTGTTTTCTTTTACTTGAAAGAAGGAATGACAAACAAAAAAGTAAAATTGAAACTGAAGCAACAATTAGTGGGATTATACTTGTACTGTAACTTGTAATTCCCCAGACTAATAATCCGAAGAAAAATAAGCTTGGGAATAAAAATCCTGCAAATGAGCCTTCACGGTTTCCTCCCATCGAAATGTATAAGAAATCTTTTAACCAGGTTGAAAGTGAAATATGCCATCTTCTCCAGAAATCTGTAATCGAAGTTGATTTATATGGTGTTCTAAAATTGACCGGTAATTTGAATCCAAGTAACAAAGCAATTCCGATTGCCATATCTGAGTATCCGGAAAAATCACAATAGATTTGAATCGCATATCCGTATGATGCCATTAAATTTTCAAAAGAAGTATAGGTTAAAGGCGTATCAAAAACACGGTCGACAAAATTTACTGAAATGTAATTTGAGATTACCGTTTTCTTTATTAATCCTCCAATAATCAAAAACAAAGCATTGTTTACATCTTGTTGTGTCAGATTTAGTTTTTGATAAATCTGCGGAAGAAAGTCTTTTGCACGTACAATTGGCCCGGCAACTAATTGTGGAAAAAACGAAACGAAAAATAAATATTCGATATAGTTTTTTGTCGGTTTAATTTCTTCACGATAAATTTCAATAATATAACTCATTGACTGAAAAGTATAGAATGAAATTCCGACAGGAAGAAAAATATCGTGTAGCTGGTAATTACCATGAAACATATCATTGAATGTCACAATCATAAAGTTCATGTACTTAAAATACCCCAGCAATCCTAAGTTCAGGATCACACTTATAACTAGATATACTTTCTTAGTAGTGTCTTTAGTTGCTCTGAAAATAATCTGACTTAGCCCGTAATCTACAACAGACGAAAGCAAAAGCAACAGAAAATAAATACCGCTTGACTTGTAATAAAAGAAAAGCGAGAAGAGAATAACGTAGGTTAATCTCAAATAAAATGTTTTGCGCAAAAAGGCATACACAAAATAGAAAACCAGAAATAATCCAAGGAATAAACCGGTATTAAATAATAATTTTTCGTCTGGATTATATATAAACCAACCTTTAACTTGTTCTATTGAAATTGCACCAAAATTTTGAATGAACCAATCATTAATGCTATCTATTGTTATCAATTTACTTTCTTAATTTAAAATTATCGTATGCTTTTAAAAATGCTGCCGAAAACATGTTTCCTTGTTTCTCGTATCCTTTTTTAGAATAATGAACCCAATCCGGACCAATTAATCCCTGAGTTTTTAAGCCTCTTATTCCATCCATGCCTCCCAATTCATCATATAAATCCCAAACAGCAAATCCATCGTTTTTCGCTGTTTCCAAAAGCTCCCTGGTATAATCACGAATGTAGGTATTGGGCTTTCTTCTAAGTAAGGACGGCGGCGGCGTCATCACAATTATAGGAACATTTATATTTTGCGCTTTTATATTACTTATAAACTCTCTAAGATGTTTAATATAATCTCTGGCTTCCAGTTTTTCATAACTTTCATTTGTTCCCAACGAAAAAACCAGTAAATCCGGATGCAAAGCTTTTAGCTGCTCAAAAAACAATGGGTATTTATTGTAATCTGAATATTTTGCACCATTTACTCCAATTGAATTATAAATTAGTCCCGAAGTATCTTTCTCTAAAACAATTCCGTTCAATTCGTATTTTGAGGCTTCTTTATTCGGAATCAAATAGATTTTTTCTAAAGCTTTATCCGATTTATAATAATGTGAAAAAGAATCCGATTCTATATTTAACGAAACAAATTCTGAACTTTTAATTGTTTTTGGCTTTGTCTCATTTGTTGGAATTTTCAGCATTCTCCCGGCACGAATGTTATTTGACTTTAATCCATTTACTCTCTTAATCTCTGAAACAGAAATATTATATTTATCTGCAATCGTCGAAATAGCTTCTCCTTTTTTTATTTTATGCGTGATTACTTTTTTCTCTGTTGACTGAATCAGATTGACCTGAGATGAAGTAGCCAAATCAAACATATTCTGATTTTGAGGCGTGATAATATGAATTGTATTGAATTTATAAGCCGGATCTTTTACTCGCAATTCTACAGCAAATCCTCCAGTATCTCTCCAAAGTCCTATACCGCATAACCCAACAGGGTGATTTTTTTCGGGATAGATATTTCTATAACTTTCCCAGCCTCTATTCGAATAAAATCGTTCGTTGTAGGAACCATTTGTTTTAGCAAGCTGATAAGGAAAAACAAGACCACGACCACCATTACCAAAGTTTTGCTGTAATTTTTTCCTAATTTCATTGGTCATTAAATCACTCTGAATATGAGAATCCCCTATATGAACAATATTTATTTTCTGATTATTCTGATTTTCGTTTTTCTTTAACTTTTCAAAAAAATCTTCTAATACTTTCGCATTATAAATGGGATCATCAGAAACGGGATCAATTACTACTGAATCGACTTTGTGAATCATACTTTTTGTTATTGGAAGTGGATCTGTTTTTTGCGTCTTATCATTTGTTGAGAAAAAAAGACAACAGAAAAAAATAATTAGTTTATTCATTTACACTATCTTTTTTTACAGAAACGGAATCTGTATTTGTTTTTCGAGCCGCTCTTTGCTGATGAGAGACGGCATCACGTTTTTCACGCAATATTTTATATTCTTCGTAGCCTTTATTTAATTGACTGTATAATAAATTTCCAATTGCTTTTGCACCACGCTGATTAAAGTGTGTATAATCTTTATTGGCTCTTGCCGGCGATTCGTCAACCCATTTTACCATCGATCCGTCTCCTCCCATTAAGGTATACAAATTCACAAAACCAGATTCTGTATCGAGTGCATATCTCTTTTGTGACTTTACCAAAGGCACTACAGCCGAATCGGTTTTCATTTCCTGGTCATATTTGGTCGATTTATCGGCCGTTGAAACAATTAGGATAGAAACTCCCGGAAAAGATTCTTTTATTTTATTGACCGTTTTGGTCATCCCTCTTTCGTACCATGAATAGTTTTTTGTTCCATAATTCAGTACGTTAGTTCCGTAATGCAAAATAATCAAATCGTATTTCAGATTATTATTAAATCCCTGCATTACACTCGCGTTGAAAGTTGAAATTGGCAATCCGGAATTTCCTCTCTGAGAGAAGTTATCCACGTGTACACCACTTCCGTTATCAAAATTGAAACCATAAATCGGGATAGAATCTGCATTTATAAAATTAGCTTTAAATGCTTTCAGATGTCCTGAACTTACTTTTAGGGTATTGATTAAATTATTAGGACTAAGACTTTTCTTTAAAGTATCTTTTCCGATAATAAAATTCACTTTTCCTTTTTTAGAAGATCTTCCGTAAAATAAAGTCGGATTATCTAAAGTTGTTGAATATTTATTTGTTCCTGCTTCATACTGCACCCATGTTGTATTTGCTTTATCATTTGCAAAAAATACATGACCGTTTACTCCAAAAGGACTTGAAGGATGTTTTACATTTAAGTAAGACTGCGTTTTCCAGTTTTTAGAATAGGTAGATTTAACAGACCCACGCGATGCTGCCGATTCTGAGGTTATAGAAACAAAACCAACTCCATTTCCTCCAAAACGTTCCTGATAATTTGTTCTTACATCCTGAACAATTAAATCACCATCTGTCATTGAATCTCCGTAATACGCGATTCTGACATTAGATTCCGGATTTTTCTCCAGTTGATATAATTTCTCGTAAAACGAAAGCAGGTATTGATATCCTTTATAATTATCAAAAGTCTCCGATGGAAATTCAATTCCTTCGATGTTATTATAAACGATTTCTTCTTTCCCCTGAGCATCTTCTATTGAGCTGATACTGTCATTTTCGCTTAACGAATCTTTAGCTACGGCTTCTAAAAGCAAGCTGTCGATAAGTACATTTTTGGAATTTATTTTGCTTTCAGAAAAAATTTTATCCGGCAAAATTTGCTTGAATCCAATAAAAGCAACAAATGCTAATGCTACAATAGCAAAAGACTGAAAAAAATAGGATTTTGTATTCACTTGTGATTTAAAACTTTAAAGTATGGCTACAGAAATTAAATCTCTAAAATTCCTGTTAATTCCTTGTAAAAAAAATATGCGCAAAGATAGAATTAAACAATTAATTAATAATTGTTTTTTAACAATAATCTAAAAACAAAAAAAGAGGCCAGACGAATCTAACCTCTTTATCAAAAAAAAATAAAAAAAACAAAGCCAATGATTAACTAAATATCGATGCCAGCGCAGCGCAAGTTAAAATGAGATAATCTCTATAATCTTAATTTTTTTAAATCTTAAATTATTTTAAGAGTGCATATTGGAATGTTGGGTGACCTCTTTCTAAATCAGCTTTAGCACCAGCTGTAAATTTCAATTTATAAACATTTCCAGCAGGATCTTTAACTACAAAGAAACGATCTGTTTTCAATACAAATTGAGTCATTGGATTTCCATCAGGACCAGGAGCACTAGTACTTCTCCAGTTTGACCCAATGCTTCTTTGATCTGCAGCAAATTTAGTATTGTCAACATTTGCTAATGTAAATGCATCATAAGTAAACGCTGAAGTTAAAACTTGATAAGCTTTTGCATTACCGTTTAAGTTGTTAGTAACATAATCCGGGTAGAAATATGGTGACATTGTTGCTCCATTAGGAATAACATTTACAAAGGTTGTAAAGTTAATATCCCATTGATTTTTTTGCGGTTCAACATTTACTACTTTTTTATCGATTAGGCTTAAAAACGTAAAATTATATGCACTATTTTTAGAAATTACAATTTCTTCGTGAGTAGTCGAAGCAAGATCAGCATATTGAACTTTATAGTCGCTTCCGCTTCTTAAAACTCTGATTTTTTTCCATCCTCTTGTGTCTCCTCCTGCAGCTCCTTCTTTTCCTAAAACCGGAGCAGCAGCAGCTGGTTTATTACCTAAATAAAGTAAATATACTTTGTTATCAGAATCTGTAGATGAAACTGCAGCGATAGCCGTTTTTGTAATATCTCCTGCTGAATCATCAACTTGTTCAGGAAAACCTGTTCCCTGCCCAATAATCATAGTTTCGTCAGCAACCTGAACTTCATCAATGTTAGTACTTTTTAATTGTTTTACAGCCATTTTTACAGAACTGTTCAATACTACTCTAAAGTCAGCACCAGAATAAAATCCTAAATCCCAAGAATTTCTAACTACACTTGTCATTTTTCCACTGCTCAAATCAATATAAATCTGGTTTGGTTCTAATGGACCTCCAACTAGTGGTGACAAAGCTGTTCCTAAAGATGCTGCCTCATTAAAGTTTAATTGAATTGTTTTGTTTCCTGAAATTTGAGCTCCAAAAGAAGTTCCTGAAATAGTGAAAACTACATTTTTAACCTCAGTTGCAGTTGCATTTTTTACTTTATTAAAAGTAAACTCAACTGAAGTTGCATTTTGTGCAAAAGGTATAACTACTTTTTTAGTCGCTGCTGCAGGACTTGTAGTATAATCAGTAGTATAAGCTACTGCTGTTTCAGTAATATCAAGAGTAATCGTTCCAGCAACAGGAGCTGGCTTAGAGAATTTTATTTGAACTGGAGTTGCATCACTTGTCAAATTATACGAAGTTTCAGCAAACGCAACAGCAACATCTGACTGTGGAGCATTATCGTCACTATTACATGCCGTAAAAGCAAGAAAGACGAAAGTAAGAATTAAGACAAAGTTCTTTTTCATAGTATTTAAGGTATTTATATATTTAATTAAAATTTAAGTTATAAGTAAGTTTAAGAAAGTAAGAGCGTCCATACCCAAGCATCAAGGCTTGTGGACCAGCGGCATGAGTTCCTCCGCCTGAACCTCCGTTACCCTGAGTAATTTGCACATTTGTAATATTGAATAAATTACGAGCTCCAACCGTAACTTCAAATTGATTTTTAAAGAATGATTTTCGAACAGAAGCATCCATCCAGCTGTACGGATTAATTTTGTTTAGATAAAATTTAGCATTACCATTTTCATCGGTTCCTGTTGCAAATTGCTGTTGTTGTCCGTTGTATTTATAATAAAGTGCAAACAAAGTATTCCATTTTGGAACGTTGTATGAGATGCTGGAGTTCAACTGTAAAGAATACAAAAATTTATCATCTGAGCTAATACCCAGTTCTGCTAAATCAAGTTTTTGAGAAATTCCAACTAAAGCAGCTCCAACTTTTACATTCCAATTTTTATATGCATATTGCTCTGTGGTAGAAATGTTCCACATTTTATATTTGTTGATATTGATGTACTTATATTTTGAAGGTGTAATTTCTGTCAACACCAAATCAATTCTGTCATCAACATCTAAAAAAGTCACTGCCACATTATTAGCAATCTGTCCACCCGATTTTAAATCACAGATTCTCTTAAAACTTACTTCGTACGATGTACTGTTTTCCGGAACCAAATTAGGATTACCCTGTACATTATGATTAGAGTCAACAAAATAAGTATATAGCTCATCAAAATTTGGAGTACGATATGATTTACCTAATGAAGCTCTTACTTCTAATCCTTTTTTGAAAAGATATCTTAAGCCTAACGAACTAGCATATTGATCCTTAAAAGTATTTTGAATGGAGTAACGAAGTCCCGGACGAATTGAAAGTTTATCTGATAAACTAATTTCAGCAACTGTAAAGATGTCATAATTCTCTAATCTCTTTCTAACATCTACAGACTGCAGTGCGTTATCTAGAAAAGTTCCCGCTGCACCGCTGTAAAAACCATTTTCATTTGTGATTTCATATCCCAATTGAAAATCTACTTTTTTATTGTTGAAGAAATTACTTAATGTTCCGGTAGAATAAAGTACTTCTTTAGATTGATACGTAAATCTGTTATTGTTAGACTCTTTTTCTGTTTCTAATTGATAGTCAAACAATTCAGCATCACGTTCTTGTTTTTGGTGTGATACAGAAACATTATAATTTAATTTAGAAAAAAGTTTTCCATTTGCATTCAAATGATGGTAAAAACGATTTGTTAAATACCGTTTATCTCTTGCAAAAAAAGTTTCCGGAAAAGGGTAATTGTCTTGAGGAACTAACACTGGACTATAAAAATCTACATTTTCTCCATAGTAATCAAATTTGTAAAAAATCTTAAAGTTATCCTTCTGATATCCAAGTATTGCATTTCCAACCCATTGTTCTTTTGGCAGCCACGAATACCCTCTTAAACCATCATTAACAGCATAATCTTTTCCTTGTTTATCGTCATAAAAACCTTCAAAATTATTATGATTCCCACCAATATTAATATACCAGTTATCATTAAAATTATGCCCTACTTTAGCTGACTGAATATGTCTTCCTTTATCAGTAAGTGAATATTCATTACCAACCGTCTCTTCCTGAATAGTTGCGCTGATATCCCATTTATTAGACCCGCCTTTCTTTGTAATAATATTTAAGATTCCGGTCACAGCATTCGCTCCATGTGTAACTCCCATTGAGCCTTCAATAATCTCAATACGTTCTACATCATCAAGATTTACCTGCGTTAAATCAACATTAGTTCCCATACCTGTATCACTTACTAATGGTATATTATCTACTAAAATTTTAAAATACTGCGCATCTAATCCGAACATTGAAACCGTCGAGCGTCCATCGCTCCCGCTATTCTGAACTGTAATGTTTAAGTATTGATTTAAAACATCTGAAAGATTATTTGCTGCTAGTTGCTTGATATCTTCTTTAGAGATTACACGTACATTAAAAACCGATTTCTTAATTGATTGCGGACTTAATTGTCCTGTTACAACAACCTCAGAAAGTTTTTCCTGAGAGACAATACTATCTTTCTGCTGAGCAAAAGAATAGGTACAAAAAAGAAGTCCAGCAAAAAGGGTAATTTTAATTTTCATTATTTTTATTCAATCTTAATAATGCCGCAAATATATAAACTATTTTTATTTGTTCTAAATAAAATGTATATATTTGCAAAAAATTTAAAAACAAAATAATAAGTTATGATTTCAAAAAGTCTCTATTTTTCAGCTGTTATGGCTTTGACTTGCAGCCTTGGTTTCAGTCAGGACAAAAAGCAACAAGACATTAAGTCAATAAAATCAATGTGTGGTTGCTACGAAGTAAAATTCAACTTCACAGAAACATTTTCATATCCAAAAGATTCTCTTACTTATAAACCATCAGAAACCAAGCATGAATCTGCTTTAGAATGGGTAGAATTATTAGAGGACACTCCAAACAAAATCGTAATGCAACATTTATTGATTGTAAGTGATGATATGATCATTAAGCACTGGAGACAAGACTGGATGTATGAAAACACAGATTTATATTCTTTTGATAAAGGAACTTCCTGGAAATATAAAAAATTAGATAAAAAAGCTGTTAAAGGTCAATGGACTCAAAAAGTCTATCAGGTAGATGACAGCCCTAGATATGAAGGATCTTCTACTTGGGTACATGTTGACGGAAAAGATTACTGGGCAAATGTTGCTGACGCACCACTTCCTAGAAGAGAGCAGACACACCGTAATGATTACAATGTTTTGAAAAGAAGAAACATTCACGAAATCACGGCAACTGGATGGAATCATGAGCAGGATAATGATAAACTGATTAGAGATGACAGCGGGAAAGACGTTATGTTAGCGCAGGAAAAAGGCTTTGACGTTTATACAAAAGTGGCAGACAGTAAATGTATCGCTGGTCAAAAATGGTGGGTTGCAAACAATGCACTTTGGAAAAATGTTCGCGATAAATGGCAAACACTTTTTGACAGACATAAAGACTTAAACTTAGAAGCTAAAGTAGACAGAAAAGCTCTTTATTCTCTTTTGTTTGATTTAAAACCAGACGCTACAAAAGCAGAATCAGATGCGATTATCGACAAGTTTGTAAAATAAAAATGGTTTGTGTTAGTTGTGAAAAAGCCGATAGTTTTTAGAACTATCGGCTTTTTTTATGGTTACATTTTAATTTATAATGGGTTTTGAATAATTAATGGATTTGCATCGATTTCAGCTTGCGGGATTTGAAAAATAAATCTATTATCATCTGCTGGAATATCGAATCTACCAAAGGCAGGGTGATTTGTATCTGGGTAATTTCGAGATAAACCAATGCCTAGACGTTTCATGTCGTACCAAGCACAACCTTCTCCCCACAATTCAATTCTTTTTTGAAGAATTATTTCATTAATCAAAGCCAATCCTGAATTTGTAGATAACATATAAGCAGGATCCCTAGTTATAGTTATTTCATATAATACTTGTTTAGCTGAAGCTTCATTTCCTGATCTCGCAAGAGCTTCAGCCTCTATATAATACATTTCAGAAGATCTCAAATAAATATAACTACCAGAATCTATAGTTGGATCTCTAAATTTTATATTTGCATAAGCTGGTAAAGATGGATATGTTGTATTACCAGATGGAGAAACAAAAGCTTTCTTTCTAAAATCAGTTTCTGAAATACTATTGTACAATTTTTTGTCCATATTTTTATAAACTCCCATTCCTCCTGCATATCCTGATTGATTTGTATTATCAAAATGTCCAAAGAAGTTTGCAACAAAAGTACTAATTGAAGAGTTTAATGTTGCTCCCCACATTGTTTCATTAGATTTCGTAATATAAAACCCATTCATCCA
This sequence comes from Flavobacterium sp. N2038, assembly GCF_025947185.1. Lineage (NCBI taxonomy): Bacteria > Pseudomonadati > Bacteroidota > Flavobacteriia > Flavobacteriales > Flavobacteriaceae > Flavobacterium > Flavobacterium sp. N2038. The sequence continues at coordinate 1,411,764 of NZ_CP110001.1, read as the reverse complement.
TTCCGCTTCATTAAGCAAGGTATAACCCTGTCTTGCTAAATGAGCCATTGAAGCTGCCTCTGTATACTTACCCATCTCTAAATATACTTCAGCTAAAAAAGCTTGAGCTACTGTTTTATCTACAGAATCATTATTTAAGCGTTTATAAGATGTCAACAATTCGATAGATTCTTTCAAATCACTTTCTACTAAAGTATACACCTCACCCACAGTAGATCTGGCTTTGCCTTCTAATGTAGGCTCTGTATAAAGTGGCACGCATAATTTAGTTTCATTGCCAATATATGTAGGACCATAAGTACGTGCCAGCATAAAATAAAAATACCCCCTTAAAGCCAGAGCCTGTCCTCTAATTGATTTTAAATTTTCATCAGTAGCATTTGATGGAATACCACCAAGTACAATATTTGTAGATTTAATCTGAGGATAATAAGTATTCCATACTAATCTAGATCTTGAATTCGTTTGCTGTCTACCAATGTAAGTATAAAAAGACTGATACCAGCTTGATTTCGTCATCAACATATCATTAGACATCATATCCATTGCTGAAAGCACGGATTTATGACCATAATCTTCATGATTACCTCCAATTGCTAATCCATAAGATCTTAATGCAGAATAAACCCCACTTACAATAGCTTGATTTGCCGATGCAGAAGTTGCTAATTGTTCTTTATTAATTGTTGATTCAGGTACTGTATCAAGAAACTCTTTATCACAACTTGTGAGTGCCAATAAAAATACAATTGCAATTATTACCTTTTTCATGTCTTAAAAATTTACTGTTAAACCAAATGAAATACTTCTCATCACACCATACACATTAAGCGACTGCCCATTATTTACCCTTTCTCCTAGTCTATTTAATCTTGGATCCATTCCTTTTCTTTCAGACCATAATGCTAAATTTGATCCCATCAAAGTAAACTTTGTACATTGGATACCTAAATCCTTAAGCCATGCGTCATTATAGTTATATCCAATCGAAACATCCTGAAGACTTATATAATCAGATTTTATTAAGAAATAATCTGAATTCGCCATTTGATAAATTGATACATGATCAATTCTAGGTATGTCAGAATTTGGGTTATCAATTGTCCATCCTTTTGTTACATCTTTATGATAATTCTGACCTATGTTATCTGATCCTGAATACATCGCAGATTGATAAACTCCGTCATACATATAACCTCCAAATTGATAAGCAAAACTTGCTTGAAAAGTAATATTTTTGTATCTAAATAAAGTTCCAAATCCACCATATACATCTGGATTGGCATCCTTTTTACTCAAATATGGATTAGCTTCTCCAAAGACATTTGTGGTTACTTTATTTCCTGTTAAATTTCCACTAGCGTCTTTCTCATCTTTATACCATAATGCGTCTCCATTTGTTTTATCTACTCCAGCATACTCTCTTAAAAAGTATGAATAAGCAGGAGCTCCGACTTCGAAACGGTAAATCCCATCTGTAAATGCTTTAGGCAACGATGTTATCTTATTTTTATAACTTGTTGCGTTACCCCAAATATTAAAATCTACATTTTTATTTTTAACAATATCAATTCCTAAATTTATCTCAATCCCTTTATTTCCCATATCTCCAATATTTTTAGAAACAAATGATGTTCCTGTAGATAAAGCAATAGGGAAATTGTATATCAAATCACTAACATTTCTCTCAAAGTATTCAGCTTCAAAAGAAATCCTATCAAACAATGTAATATCAAATCCAACATTTAAATTTTTAGACTTTTCCCATTTGACACTTTTATCTGCTTCAAAAACATTTAAAACACTTGCGTTGCCTTCAGAATCTGGCACGACTTCATATTGGGTTTCGTAAGCATAATAGTTTCTTAAACTGCCAAAATAACTGCGATGACTAATTTGTGAAGTAGCTGGATAATTTATATTGTCATTACCTTGTTCTCCATAACTTCCTTTTATTCTAAAATCTGTAATCCATTTTGTTTTAGGAAAGAATGATTCTTTAATCACAGACCATGCAGCTCCAAAACCATAAAAATTACCCCATCTATTTTCTGGAGCAAATACTGACGAGCCATCTCTTCTAAAACTACCATTCACAAAATATTTATTTTTATAACTATAGTTTAGTCTAGAAAAATAACCTTCAACTTTGTATAAATCATTATAACCATCTAGATAGCCATATTTGGTTGCGTTGCTAATAATTGGCAAATCAGATATAACAACATTACTTTTTTGTCCTGCTAGCATTTTTGAAGTAAAATCAGATGATTCATGACCAATTAATACATCAAGTGAATGCTCTCCAAAAGTTTTTTTCCAGGATAATAATTGCTGATTAGTTAATGTATATTCATTTTTAGTAGCCGTTCCTATTCTACCATTAACCCCCATATCATCGCCACCTTCACCAGTTGTACTTGTTAGATAATAACCTGATAATAAATCATATCCAATATTATATCTAAAATTAAAATCTTTTAGAAAATCGACAGAAACATAAGCTCTGGCACCAAATTTATTTTCTTCATTTGATTTAATGTTTAATAATGTAGTTGCATAAGGGTTCAAATTTGAACCATAAGGTCGATCTCCTTTTTGGTTAAAATCATAAGATTTAGTACCATCTTGATTATAAATCATATTACCATTGTCATCTCTTTGCCAAATAGTATATATAGGAGCAATATTTCGAGCCCAGCTAAATAAATTGCTATAAGTTGAAGATGCTGTTTTTGAAATTGGAGCATTTTGGTTTGAATGTGCATAATTTACATTTGTTCCAATTTTTACTTTACTAGAAACATTATAATCAACATTGGCTCTCAACGTTACACGTTCAAAATTTGAATTAATCGTATACCCATCATCTGATAAATAACCAATAGATAAATAAGAGTTAAGGTTATCTGTACTACCTGACAGACTTAAATACTGCTCTTGTCTAATAGCATCTCTAAATAATGCTTTTGACCAATCATCGTGATACAGCAATTTAGCATCCGCATTTATTTCGCCAGTTGCTGGATTTATAACCTGATTATTGGCTACATTATAATTATTATATCCAAGAGAATAAGTATCTCCCGTTATTAAGTTTTGAGCTGCAATATTTGAAGCATTAGTCGGCGTTTGTCCTTGATAAATTAAACCATTTCTAATTCTATTGTATACCGTTTTGTAATAATCGGCTGGATTTTTAATCATATCATATTCAGGCACAGCACGTGAGTTAACCCCAATTTTAGTTTCATAAGTAACTGTCAATTGTCCTTTTTTTCCTTTTTTAGTCGTAACAATGATTACTCCATTGGCTCCTCTGCTACCATATAGCGCATTAGATGATGCGTCCTTTAAAAAACTAATTGATTCAATATCTTGAGTTGCTATTGAATTAATATCTCCATTAAATGGTATTCCATCAACTACGTATAAAGGCGCATTTGAAGATGATATAGAACCAATACCTCTAAATCTTACCTGTGGAGGATCGCCTGGTTGTCCTGAATTTGCACTAATTTGCACACCAGCCACTTTACCTGTTAAAGATTGAACGGCATTAGACGATTGAGTATTTTCTAAGATTTTTGAATCTATTTTACTTACTGCTCCAGTAATTTCTTGTTTTTTTTGAGTACCAAAAGCCACCACAACTACCTCATCTAATTCTTTTCCTCCTTCTTTCATTTTAGCATTTATTACAGAAGAAGTTCCTACTGTAATCTTAACATCTTCCATTCCCATATAAGAAAACATAAGAATATCTCCCGTTTTTGCTTTGATAGAATACTTGCCATCAAAATCTGTTTGTGCTCCAGATTTCGTTCCTTTGACTAAAATACTAACCCCTGGTAAAGGTATTCCGGCATTATCCGAAACCGTTCCAGTAATTTTTTTTTCTTGTGCAAATGTGACTTGCAAAGCAAATAGAAAAAAAAGTACTGCAAATCCTTTTAATTTTTGTTTCATTATTTTGATTTTTTTGATTTAGGGGTGCAACTTATTAATAAATAATAATTTTAACAAGAAATATACTGTATTTAACATTACAAAATATAGTCTTTGTATTACAAATAATATATTTTCATTGTTAACAGACCTACAATAAGCCTGATTTTCAACAACTTTAAAAAGAAGTAGAATAGATTCTCTGTAAGAATCCTTTTAAAGATTGTAATCTTAAAAAAAAACTAAAAATGTTATAATTTTAAAGTTTCGCTAATTAATCTCACTCAGAGTCTTTGCGCCCGATTGTTGTTATTCATAAACCAAATTTCTTTCCTATTGGTTTGGGAACTGAAAATAAAAAAACCGCCCAGATCCTGTCTAGACGGTTTAATCCTCTTAAATAATTTCTGCTAAAAGCTTACTAATTCAAAATAGTCAAAAATAAATATAAGAAGGTATCTTAAAACAATAACCAATTTCGTTTGGTTGAAAGTTGTTGTTACAATTATTTAATACAAATATATTACAGAATTAGACTACAAATAAGACCTATAAGTCTTAAAAGCAATAAAAAAAGCCAATAGTCTTTCAACTATTGGCTTCATATCTTAATATACGATTTGTTTTTACAATTCTTACATTCTCTCCGGAACCTCAATTCCTAACAAACTTAATGTAGCTTTTATTACCTCGGCAACTTTTTGAGAAAGCTGTACTCTGAAAATCTTCTTTGTTAAATCAACTTCTCCTAAAATATGAACGGACTGATAGAATGAATTATACTCTTTTACTAAGTCGTATGTATAATTAGCAATTAGTGCCGGACTGTGATTTTGCGCTGCATTCTGGATTATTTCCGGGAAAAGTTCTATTTGTTTTATCAATTCTTTTTCTTTTTCATGCAACTCTTCGATCGTTGTTATTGCAGCGAAATCAAAATCGGCTTTACGGATAATGGATTGAATTCTCGCATAAGTATATTGAATAAACGGACCTGTATTTCCGGCAAAATCAACCGATTCTTCAGGATTAAATAAAATACGTTTCTTTGGATCTACTTTTAAAATATAATATTTCAAGGCTCCAAGACCTATTGTTTTATATAATTTTGCTTTTTCTTCGGCAGAATAGCTGTCTAATTTTCCCAGATCTTCAGAAATTTGTTTCGCTGTATCTGTCATATCCTGCATCAAATCATCAGCATCAACAACAGTTCCCTCACGGCTTTTCATTTTTCCGGAAGGTAAATCAACCATTCCGTATGACAAGTGATATAGACTTGAAGCCCAGTCAAAACCAAGTTTTTTCAGGATTAAGAATAACACTTTAAAATGATAATCCTGTTCGTTACCAACTGTGTAAACCATTCCGCCCACATCTGGCATATCTTTTACACGCTGAATTGCAGTTCCGATATCCTGAGTCATATAAACCGCAGTTCCGTCAGAACGCAAAACAATTTTACGATCCAAACCTTCGTCTGTCAAATCAATCCAAACGGAACCATCAGGATCTTTTTCAAAAACACCCTTATCAAGACCTACCTGAACAACATCTTTTCCTAATAAGTAGGTATTGCTTTCGTAGTAGTATTTATCAAAATTAACTCCAAGATTGCTGTAGGTTGTAGCAAAACCATCATAAACCCATTGGTTCATTTTTTTCCAAAGTGCAATAACAGCTTCATCACCAGCTTCCCATTTCTTAAGCATCTCTTGTGCTTCAACGATAATTGGTGCAAGTTTTTTAGCTTCTTCCTCTGTTTTTCCGGTTTCAATTAATTGGTTGATTTCTGCTTTATAAGCTTTATCAAACTCTACATAATATTTTCCAACTAATTTATCTCCTTTTAAATTTGAACTTTCAGGAGTTTCACCATTTCCAAATTTTTCCCAGGCCAGCATCGACTTGCAAATATGGATTCCGCGGTCATTGATGATTTGAGTTTTATAAACTTTTTTACCAGAAGCTTTAATAATTTCGGCTACAGAATACCCTAACAAATTGTTACGAACGTGACCTAAGTGCAAAGGTTTATTGGTATTTGGCGAAGAATATTCAACCATTATAGCTTTTTCTTCCGGGTTTGGAGTTACATAACCAAATTTAGTATTGTCTTTAATTCCATTAAAGAAATTCAAATAGTAACTATCTGCAATTACAATATTCAAAAAGCCGGATACCACATTAAAGCGCGCAACTTCGGAAACATTTTCTACTAAATAATTTCCAATTTTATTTCCTAACTCGGCAGGATTACTTTTAATCACTTTTAGCAAAGGAAATATCACCATCGTAATATCGCCTTCAAACTCTTTTCTGGTAGTTTGAAATTCGATTTTATCAACAGTAACATCAAATAATGTCTGTATTGCTTTTTGTATAGAAGGAGTAAGAATTTGTGATAATGACATGTAAAACTTGTTTTAAAGTGAGCAAAGATACTGCTTATTCATCAATTAGAGAAAATGAAAAACATATAAAATAAAACAAAACGTTTAGAAATTCTTAATAAGCATTTTGTTTTGAATGTTAAAATTATCAAAAAATCAAAATGCTAATCTCTTACTAAACAGAACATCTACATCTGAAAAATTATTTTTTTCATTTTTTCATGTAACATATCTATAACTAAAGAGTCTTAATAGGGACTTCGATTTTATCTGAAGTTTAAAAAAATCTAACAAAAACAAAAAACAATCATCATCAATCAAATCAAATAATCATTTTTATTATTATGAAATTAAAATTCTTTCTGTTCGCGTTACTTGGTGTAATTGCGACAACGCAGGCCCAGAACACGGGGACTGTCTCGGGAAAAATTACCGAAAAATCCAATAACGCTCCCATTTCTTATGCTACCGTTTCTATCAAAGACAACGGAAAAGTTGTTTCTGGTGTAAATACCGATGATAATGGAGATTTTACAATTAAAAACCTGGCTTTAAAAAGTTATACAATCGAAATTCAATACATTGGTTTTAGAAAATATATTGGATCTGTACTTTTAAGCGACAACAAAAAAACATCAACAGTTAATGTGTCTCTTGAAGAAGAAGCAACACAATTAAAAGGTGTAAATATTGTGGCTGAACGTTCGACTATTGAGCAAAAAATTGACCGTAAAGTAATTAATGTTGGAAAAGATTTAACCACTGCAGGAGCCTCAGCTTCTGATATTATGAGTAATATTCCATCGGTAAATGTAGATCAGGACGGAAAACTTTCGCTTCGCGGAAATGATAATGTTCGTGTATTAATTGACGGAAGACCATCTAATATTGATCCTGCTCAGTTACTAAAACAAATTCCATCAACTTCAATCAAAAAAATTGAGTTGATTACAAACCCTAGTGCAAAATACAATCCGGAAGGAATGTCGGGAATTATTAATATCGTATTGCATAAAAATGCCAACACAGGTTTTAATGGAACTTATAGTGGTGGTATTACATTTGGAGAAACAGCAAAATACAACCAGTCTTTAGATTTAAATTACAAAACCGGTAAAGTAAATTTCTTTGGAAATGCAGGTCAAAATTTTGGTGTTTACCATAATGATGGAAAAATTTTAAGATTAGATCAGGATGTACAGCAAAAATTAGAAATCTCAAACGATAATGATAACTACTTGTACAAACTTGGAATGGATTATTTGATCAATGACAAAAACACTTTATCTATCTATACTAATCAAAACAAATCTACAGGAGTTGGAATTGTTAACACAGACATTGATTACAACAATGGAGATCCGGACATTTTAAGTATCTTTCAAAAAGCACAATATGACAGCCCGAGTACAACCGGAACATATAATTTAGCGTACAAACATATCTTTGAAAAAGAAGGACATACCTTAGATTTTGAAGGAAATTATAGTGATACTAAAGTAACCCAGGATGCAAATTTTGAAACTCTGACGACAAAACCAGATAATACTGCTAACAATATTATCTATACAGATAATGTTGCTGATAGAAGAAAACTTAGTACAATAAACGTTGATTATGTAAATCCGTTAAATGACAAAACGACTCTTGAAGCAGGTGCCGAAGCCAGAATTACAAGAACAAATAACGATTACATTACTGGTAATCCTGTAGTTCCTGTTGACGAAAGAATCTCTAACTATACTTATGATACAGATATTTATTCTGCGTATGTAACGTTCGGTCAAAAATTCAAAAAATTTAGCTATCAGTTAGGAACTCGTTTTGAGAGCTACAAAGTGATTGCTAATCTGAATCATGGTCAGGATAAATTTACTGATGATTATATCACACTTTATCCATCAGCTTATCTGACTTATAACTTAAATGAGAAAAACGTATTGCAATTAAGCTACAGCCGTCGTGTTGACCGTCCAAGTTTAGAGCAGACAAAACCTATTCGTGAGTTTTCTACTCCACTGGTAACTTCATATGGAAATCCTGAATTAAGACCTCAGTTTACTAATTCTGTTGAAGTAAACTACACCAAAACTCTTGAAAAAGGAAGCGTTACTGCTGGTGTTTTTGCAAGAAGCATACATGACCAAATTAGCAGAACTTTAAGTCCTGACCCGAATGACCCATCTGGATACAAACAAATTCTAAGTTATACTAATTATGACAATAGCAACTCTTATGGCTTTGATGTTTCATTAAACTATAAACTTACTAAATGGTGGGATATTCAGCCTTCTATCGATTTTTCAAGTATAAAACAACACGGTGTTGTATTTGTTTTTGATCCGGCAACAAAGACTAGTTCTCCTCTGGAACGCAGTGTAACAACTTCTGCATTTAATGCCCGTATGAACTCAAACTTTAAACCAACAAAACGTTTAAGTTTCTTATTATTTGGTTTTTACAGAGGACCAGTTGAAGATGTACAACAACAAAGAAAAGAAATGTATAAAATGGATATTGGTTCCCGTTATTCATTATTAGATAACAAAATGAACATAAGTGTACGTTTCAATGACGTTTTCAATACAATGAGATACGCTTTTGACGGAATTTATCCTTATCCTCAAACCGGAGAATTTACATGGGAAAGCCAAACCGTTTATTTAGGTTTAACTTATAACTTTGGTGGAGGAAAAATTAAAAATTTACAACGTAAACAAAGAGAAGATAACACTAACAAAGGTGGTGGCGGAATGTTCTAAGTCCCGCTTTTATTAGCAGATTTTAATAGTTCTTGTAGAAAAGAAAAGCCTGGAGTATGCCAACTCCAGGCTTTTTTATTTTAAGAATGCTTTATAAAAAATTCTTTAATTCTTTTATTTCTTCGGGATTTGCCGTTTCTCCAGAATCTGTAATTGCAGATGAGTGATAAAAAGTAGGAGTTAGTTTTTCCTGCAATAATTTAATATTTGACGATCTCAAACCTCCGCCCGGCATAATTTCGATTCGGTCTTTGGCTAATTTTTGAATCATTTCTAAATCAAATATTCCATCTTCAACATTCGTACTCCTTCCTGAAGTTAAAATAGTCTCAAAACCACACTCAATAACATCCTCAAGTCCTTTTTCGAATGAATCAACAACATCAAATGCTCTATGAAAAGTACATGAAAGCGGATGTGCTAAATGTACTAACTCTTTGTTTTGTTTCTTATTCACTTTTCCGTTAGGTTTTAAGATTCCAAAAACAAAACCATCGACACCCAGTTTTTTATACTGTTTAATATCTTGCTTCATTTCTGTAAGCTCATCATCGTTATAAACAAAGTCGCCTCCGCGGGGTCTTATAATAACATGCATTTTTATACTAATGCTTTCACGCACTTTCACAACCAAAATAGAATTTGGTGTTGTACCTCCTAGTTTCATGTTTTCACATAATTCAATTCTATCGGCTCCACTTTCCTGAGCGATAATTGCTGAATTGTAATTAAAACACGCTATTTCTAATTGATTTTTTTTCATTGTAAATATCAAAAAAGGCTTTGATTTCGCTTAGCCAGACAATAATTTCTATGTAACTTTAATCCGATATCATCCTGAGCAAAGTAGAAAGCTAAGTTACAATTAAAGTTCATTTTTATTAAATTTTTTATGTGTTGATTCGTTTAAACATTCCGATAATTTTTTCAAATCTTCCCATTTATCATTTATTATTGCTTCTTTCTTTTTACGACTCCAGCCTTTTACTTGTTTCTCAAACGCAATAGCCTGATTAACATCATTAAATTCAGTACAAAAAACTAAATGTAGTGGCCTTTTATTAAATGTATAGCACTCAATATTTAAGCCGTAATTGTGTTCGTTTAATCTTCTTTCAATATTGTTTGTAAATCCTGTATAATAACTATTATCAGAGCATTTTAATATATAGACGTAATATAGTTTCATCTTACTTAAAAAAGTTAAATTAATCTCAAATAAAAGCAAGAAAAATATTTCTTTTTATTATTACTTCAACATTCCAATTGTCACCCTGAGCGGAGTCGAAGGACGTTCCAATTGGCACGTGGGCTTCGACTCCGCTCAGCCTGACAAATCTGTTCTTTTACAATTTTCATACCCTGCTTGTCACCCTGAGCGGAGTCGAAGGGCGTTCCAATTGACACGAAGGCTTCGACTCCGCTCAGCCTGACAACCCGATATAAAAAAAACCTGCTCCAAAACGAAGCAGGTTTTAAATATAATGCAAGATGAATTAATTTACCATTTAATAATAGCGCTCGCCCAGGTAAATCCACTACCAAAAGCAGCTAAAACAACTGTATCACCAGATTTAATTTTTCCTTGTTCCCAAGCTTCAGTCAAAGCAATTGGAATAGATGCCGCAGTTGTATTACCAAATTTCTGGATATTATTATGTACCTGATCATCTGATAATTTGAATTTATTTTGAATGAATTGCGAAATTCTCAGATTTGCCTGATGTGGAATCAGCATATCTATATCTGAAACCTGTAAACCATTTGCTTCAAGACCTTCATTGATTACCTCAGCAAAACGAACTACTGCATTTTTGAATACAAATTGTCCGTTCATATAAGGATAATAACTCTCATCATTAGGATCATTATCTGCTAAAATATCGGTAACCCAGCGTGCACCCATACCCGGAGCCTGCAAAGCTAATTCCTCAGCATGTTGCCCTTCTGAATGTAAATGTGTAGATAAAATTCCTTTTGTTAAATCTTCTTCACGACTTAAAACTGCCGCTCCTGCTCCATCACCAAAAATAACCGAAACTCCACGTCCACGAGTTGTCATATCTAAACCTGTTGAATGAACCTCTGAACCAATTACCAGAATATTTTTATACATTCCGGTTTTAATATATTGATCTGCAACCGAAATCGCATAAACAAAACCTGAACATTGATTTCTAACATCCAGAGCTCCAACAGTTCTTAATCCTAAATCACGTTGAACTAAAACTCCTGGTCCTGGAAAATAATAGTCCGGACTTAAGGTTGCAAAAACTACAAAATCGATATCTTCTTTGGCTACACCAGAACGCTCTATCGCAATTTTAGCTGCTTTTACTCCCATCGAAGTTGTTGTATCTTCTCCACGAATGATATGTCTTCTCTCCTGAATCCCTGTTCTCTCCTGGATCCATTCGTCATTAGTGTCCATTATCTTAGACAAATCATCATTGGTTACAACATTAGAAGGAACATAATATCCTAAGCCCGCTATTTTTGAATGATACATATTCTTTTATTATTTGTTAAAAAATTGGATTGCAAATTTACGTATACTTTAAAACATAAGCACCCAAATTACTATTTTTTTCGTTATTATCAATTTAATTTACTTTAATTATAAGACTATTTAAAATCATTTACTTCTTTAAAAAACAGTTTTTAGACACAAACACTGAAAAAAATTAAATATAAGGTCAAAAATGTAACAAGACCCAAGTATCTTAGACAAACATTTCTGAATACTTTCTTTTTTAACCCCACAAAATTCTAATTATGAAATTAAAGGTTACTTTATTCTTGTTTCTAACTTTTGGCTTTTATTCTTCCGCTCAGGAAAATTTAACGTACCAAAAACCCTCTAAATCTATTCTGGATCTTGCCGATTATCAAAAGGCTCCTACTGCATCAATGGATACAAAGAAAGAAAACATGCTCTTATTGTATCGCAATACATACAAAACCCTCGATGATTTAAATCAGGATGAACTCCGTCTTGCTGGTCTAAGAATAAATCCCGTTACCAATATTTCAAGTACGGTAACTTATGTGACCAATATTAAACTTCAAAAAACAAACGGAAAGCAGGAAATTCAGATTACCGGGCTTCCTGACAATCCAAAAATAGCCAACATTCTATGGTCACCAAATGACAAGAAAGTTTTGTTTTCTCATACTACAAGTTCCGGTGTAGAACTATGGGTTTTAGATATTGCCTCTGCGCAGGCTACAAAACTTACAGAAGCAACGGTTAATGCTAATCTTGGAAATCCGTTTAACTGGTTTTCAGACAATGAAACAATTCTGGTAAAAATGCTTCCTAAGAATAGACAACCTCTTTTAGATTCTAAAAAAGATTTGCCAACCGGACCAATCATTTCGAATACTTCTGGTGAGAAATCTCAAAACAGAACCTATCCGGATATGTTGAAAAACAAAAATGATGAAGCAAATTTTGAAAACAGTATTACGTCTGAATTATATAAAGTAAAACTAAACGGTGAAGCTGTTTTATTTAAAGAAGCTGCCATGTTTGCCGGAGAGAAAATTTCGCCAGATGGTAACTATATCATGCTAACTACTATTCATAAGCCATTTTCTTATGTTGTGCCACTTAGCAGGTTTCCTTTTAAAACAATCGTTTATGATATAAGAGGTAAAGAAATCAAAACTGTCAATGAAGTCCCTTTAAACGAGGTTATACCGAAAGGTTTTATGGCCGTTAGAAAAGGAAAAAGAGAAATGGCATGGAGAAATGATAAACCGGGTACATTATTTTATGTAACTGCTCTGGACGAAGGAGATCCTGAAATCAAAGTCGATTTTAGAGATGAAGTTTTCCTTTGGGATGCCCCTTTTGATCAGAATGCATCTTCATTATTAAAAATACCGCAACGTTTTAGTGATGTTACCTGGGGGAATGATAATCTGGCCGTTATTACTGATGAATGGTATGATACCCGAAACACCAAAACTTACTTAATAAACCCATCAAATCCTGGCCAGCAGCCAAAGGTAATTACCGACAGAAATTCGCAGGACGTTTACTCAGATCCGGGAATTTTTGAAACCAGAAAAAACCAATATAACAAATACATTCTGGCTATTGAAAAAGATAATCTTTTTAGAATTGGTGAAGGATATACCAAAGAAGGACAATTTCCTTTTATAGATGAATTCAATTTTAAAACATTTAAATCAAAACGTATTTACACTTCTGCCTACAAAGACAAAAAAGAAGATTTAATAGAAATTGAAGATTTTAAGTCCGGTAAAGTTTTAGTTCAGATTCAGTCTAAAAGCGAATATCCAAATTATTATTTTAGAAACATTAAAAAACAAAACAGCTTAACACCTATTACTACTTTTAGAAATCCGTTTGAAAGCATCAAAGATGTAAGCAAAGAAGTCATTAAATACAAACGTAAAGACGGACTGGAACTTTCAGGAACATTATACCTTCCTGCTGGTTATGACAAAGTAAAGAAAGAAAAACTCCCTTTATTGATCTGGGCTTATCCTGCGGAATACAAAGACAGGAACAGCGCATCGCAAACGACTCAAAATCCAAATGAATTTACATTTCCTTATTACGGGTCATTTGTTTATTGGGTAACAAAAGGATATGTGGTTCTTGATGATGCAGCGTTTCCTATTATCGGAGAAGGAACTACTGAACCAAATGACAACTTCATTTCGCAATTAGTAGATAATGCAGCAGCCGCAATTGATGCCGTTGATGCTTTAGGATATATCAATCGCAAAAAAGTAGCCGTTGGCGGACATTCATATGGAGCATTTATGACTGCAAATTTATTAACGCATTCTAATCTTTTTGCCTGCGGAATTGCAAGAAGCGGCGCATACAACAGAACTTTAACTCCTTTTGGATTTCAGACAGAACAGCGTAACTACTGGGAAGTGCCTGAAGTTTACAATACCATGTCGCCTTTTATGAATGCAGAAAAGATGAAAACGCCAATTTTATTAGTTCATGGTGAAGCCGATAATAATCCCGGGACTTTTACTTTGCAGACAGAACGTTATTTTCAGGCTCTAAAAGGTTTGGGAGCCCCTGCAAGAATGGTGATTCTGCCAAAAGAATCTCATAGTTATGTTGCCAAAGAAAACATCCTTCACCTACTTTGGGAACAAGATCAGTTTCTAGAAAAATATTTAAAAAACTAGATTTCGATTTAAGTAATAAACCCGACAGGTTTTAAAAACCTGTCGGGTTTGCTATTTTATGGCGCTAAAAAAAATATCTAATTTTCTAATTGACAAATTAGCTAATTATAAATAATTCAATGCCAAGAAAATTTCCTGTTCTAATGGTAAATCGATTTCACTTTCAAAAAAGATTAATTGTCTTTTAAATATAGTTTCGATCAGGTAATGATTTCCCCTAAAATAAGTTCGTCTGATTTTTACCGGTAAATTTGATTCTGTTACCATTTTAAACTGATGTGGATAAACCAGTGTTTTATGATTTTCATCTTCATAAGAAAGTAATAAATGTGTTGGCACTTCATTTACTTCTCCAAACAAAGAAGCCACATATTTAGTTTCAGGATCTTCATATATTTTTATAGGATCCCCTTTTGTGATGATTTCACCATTTCGCATTACGATGGTTTCATCTGCAAAAGACAAAGCATCTGTACTGTCGTGAGTTGCTATAATACAAGTAATCCCTTTTTGCTTTAAGTATCTGAATAAATTTCGGCGTAATGCATTTTTTCTAAATGCATCAATCTGACTAAAAGGTTCGTCCAGCAAAATTATTTCCGGTTCTAATGCCAAAACCCGAACCAATGCTACTCTTTGCTGCTGACCACCGCTCAAAAATTTTGCTTTTACATTAGAAAACTGTTCCATTTCTACCATCTCCAACAATTCCTGAACACGTAGTTTTTTCATATTAGCAAAACCGTTTGACAAAAACTTCCCAACATTTTCTGCTACAGTTTCGTAAGGAGATAAATCAAAATCCTGAGCCAGATATTTCATAAATGGCATACCGGGAATCAAATTATACTTTGGTCCCAGAATAGGTTTTTCGTTATAAAATATTTTACCTTCATCTAAATCATACAAACCGTACAAAAGTTTTAGAAGTGTACTTTTCCCGCAACCACTCTCACCAATAATAGAGATATTATCTCCCTTATTGATCGTAAAAGAAACGTTTTTAATAACAGGTGTATCAGTATATGAAAAAGAAATATTTTGAATGTCGAGCATGTGTTCTATTTGAGAGTTCAAATTTACAATGTTTAATTTCTAAAGTCAAAAAAAAAGCTGCTTCAATTAAGAAACAGCTTTTTTTAAATTTTTGTCTCGTCCTAAAATAAGTTGACACTAAATCGACTTATAATGAAAGACAAAGAAAACAAAGGGGGCAGGCGTTCCCAGCGGGATTATAACATGGCTTTTAAATTAGCTGTAATTTCCCAAGTTGAAAAAGGAGAAATGACCTATAGACAAGCTCAAAAAAACTATGGAATACAAGGAAGAAGTACAGTTTTGGTGTGGCTCAGAAAATTTGGTAACTTAGACTGGAGCAAACCAAACTTGTTATTTATGTCTAAATCTAAAGAAACTCCGGCACAAACCATTAAAAGGCTTGAAAAAGAATTAGCAGATGAACAGCTAAAGAATAAGATACTTAATACCATGATTGACATCTCTGATAGTCAGTACGGTACTCAGATTCGAAAAAAGTTTTCTCCCAAACCATCTTCCGCCTCAGGCAAGAAGCAGGAATAAGTTTATGTAAAAGTTGCCGATTGTTTGGGATCAGCAGGCAAGCTTTCTATCAAGGGCAGAACAGAATTACCTTAAGAGAATCTGAACTACTCAAAGTTAGAGATTTGGTTATCGGCATAAGAATGGAAATGCCTCGTATTGGCACTCGTAAATTATATCATATTCTTTGTGATCAATTTTCACAAAAGGGGATTAAGATAGGTCGAGATGCATTTTTTGATTATTTAAGAAGAGAAAAATTACTTGTAAAACCAATAAAGAGTTATACAAAAACTACTTTTTCAAAACATTGGCTGCACAAATATGATAATCTTTTGAAAGAATGTAAAATTGAACGTCCTGAACAAGTATACGTAAGTGATATCACTTATATAAAATCACAGCAAAAAACTCATTATCTCTCCTTGGTCACTGATGCTTACAGTAGAAAAATAGTTGGTTATAAACTTAGTGATGATATGAACGCAGAAAGTGTAGTTCAGGCTTTAAAAATGGCAGTGAAGAGTAGAAAATCGATACTGCCGCTAATACATCATTCTGATAGGGGTTTGCAATATTGTTCAAAGGTTTATCAAAATGTATTAGCTAAACACAATATTAAACCATCAATGACAGATGGATATGACTGCTATCAAAATGCATTAGCGGAAAGAATTAATGGAATCTTAAAAAACGAGTTTTTAATTTATAAATGCAAGGATGGAGCCACATTGGAAAAGCTTGTAAAGGAGTCAATAATTATATATAATACAAAAAGACCACATCTAAGTTTGATGATGAAAACTCCTAACTTTATACATGAAAAAACCAGCCAAGAAAACCTGACTGGTTAATATAAATTTTTATTGTAAACTGTCAACCTATTTTAGGACGACTCATTTATTTTGTTCTGAAATTATTTTCCAGATTCAGCTTTTGCATCATTTACCATTTTGTCGTTTGCAGTGATTGAAAACTCTACACGACGATTTTGTGATCTTCCTTCCGGTGTATCATTTGTTGCAATTGGATCTGCAATACCTAAACCTGAAGTTTTAAAACGGCTTGATTTTAATCCTTTTGAAACTAAATAAGCTTGTACAGAAGCAGCTCTTTGTCCAGATAATGTTAAATTATATTCTGGTTTACCAGTATTATCTGTATAACCAAAAATCTGAATATCTGTATCTCCGTAATCTGTAAATACAGGAATCAATTTATCTAAATTAGCTTTTGCCTGAGCAGTTAATGTAGATTTGTTAGTATCAAAACGAACAGAATTCTCATTTAAAGTTAAGTGAATTCCTTCACCTACTCTTTCAACATCTGCACCTGGAAGTGCCTGGTCGATTTCACGAGCTTGTTTGTCCATTTTATTTCCAATAAGAGCTCCGGTTCCACCACCTACAGCAGCTCCAATTGCAGCTCCTAAAGCAGCGTTTCCGCCATGCCCTAAATTATTTCCTAAAATACCACCAATAAGACCACCGGCAACAACTCCAATTCCGGCACCTTTTTGTGTATTATTTGCATTTTGTACTGAATCACAGCTTACAAAAAAACTAGTTAATATAAGTAAACTACTCAATCCTAAAACGGTTATCTTTCTCATTTGTATCTATTTTTTAATATTAATTAGCTCTCTGAAACTGGTAAGTCACATCCTTAACCTGTCCGCCCACATTAATGTTGTCAATTAACTGAAATGAATTATCTGTTAATCCTGCAACTTTAAGCAAGTATCCTTCTTTAACGTTTTTAGATTTTGTTCCCGGGTTAACAATTTTTAGTACAAAAAGTCCCTGGCTGTTAATGCTCCATACAATTGGAGACGTAAATGCAGTACAACTTGGCGCATTTAAAGTCATTGTCCCTTTGTTATTATTTGAAATAAAATTCCAGGTACTGCCAATAAAGCATTTTGAATCTGCAAGATCAAAAGAATTTACTTTGATATAATCAGATCCCGGATAAGTTACATTGGTAAGAACCCAATTTCCCTTTATCGCCACCTGAGTAGATTTATCAAGTTTTGTTGAAAGCGTTGGCGCTTCTGTAGAAGCAGTTGTAGACGAAGATGATTTACACGCAAAGAACATTGCGGAGATCATGCAAATGAAAATAATTTTCTTCATTTTGTACATTTTTAAGTTAATACTTACCCGTTTAACAATTATTATACCACAAATATACGATACGTTGTGATAAAATTTGTTTTAGAATCCATTTATTTTCTTTCAAAATTAACACTTGCGCCATTTTGTCATCCAAAAAACAATTGGTATTCTATTTGAAGAAATGAAAATCATCACATTAAACTCAAAAAATTAAAAAATATGACAACAGGTAAAATTAATGTTTCGGTTGAAAACATCTTTCCCTTAATCAAAAAGTTCTTATACAGCGACCATGAAATTTTCTTGCGTGAGCTCGTTTCAAACGGAACTGATGCTACTTTAAAATTAAAACACCTTATCAGCATTGGCGAAGCTAAAGTTGAATATGGAAATCCGGTTATCGAAATTAAAGTAGATAAAGACGGAAAAAAAATCCATATAATTGACCAAGGTTTAGGTATGACTGCTGATGAAGTAGAAAAATACATTAATCAGGTTGCTTTTTCAGGAGCCGAGGAATTCCTGGACAAATACAAAGATTCTGCAAAAGACTCTGGAATTATCGGACACTTTGGTCTTGGTTTCTATTCTGCTTTTATGGTTGCAGAAAAAGTTGAAATTATCACTAAATCATACAAAGACGAACCGGCAGCACACTGGACATGTGACGGAAGCCCTGAATTTACTTTAGAGCCTGCTGACAAAACTTCACGTGGGACTGAAATCATTCTTCATATCGCTGAGGATTCTCTTGAATTCTTAGACGATTCAAAAATTAGTGGTTTATTGAGCAAGTACAATAAGTTTATGCCTATTCCAATTAAATTTGGAACAAGAACAGAAACACTTCCAAAACCAGAAGATGCTCCGGAAGATTATGTAAACGAAACTGTTGAGATCGATAATATCATCAACAACCCAAATCCGGCATGGACAAAACAACCATCTGAATTATCTGAAGAAGATTATAAGAACTTCTACAGAGAGTTGTACCCAATGCAGTTCGAAGATCCTTTATTTAACATTCATTTAAATGTAGATTACCCATTTAACTTAACTGGTATTTTGTATTTCCCAAAACTGGGCACCGATATGCAAATCCAGAAAGATAAAATTCAGTTGTACCAAAACCAGGTTTACGTTACAGATAACGTAGAAGGAATTGTACCTGAATTTTTAACAATGCTAAAAGGAGTTATTGATTCACCAGACATTCCACTGAATGTTTCTCGTTCAGGCTTACAGGCTGATGGTGCAGTTAAGAAAATCTCAAACTACATTACCCGTAAAGTTGCGGATAAATTAAAAGCTTTATTCAACGAGAACCGTGCTGATTTTGAAGAAAAATGGAACGATATTAAAATTGTTCTGGAGTACGGAATGCTTTCTGAAGATAAATTCTACGAAAAAGCTGGTGCATTTGTTTTGTATCCAACTGTTGATAATACTTATTTTACTTTAGAAGAATTAAAAGAAAAACTAAAAGAAAATCAAACAGATAAAGACGGTAAACTTGTTGTTCTTTATGCAGGAAATAAAGATGCACAACACTCTTATATAGAAGCTGCAAAAGACAAAGGTTACGAAGTATTGCTTTTAGATTCTCCAATTATCTCTCATTTAATTCAAAAAATTGAAAATGATAATAGCGGAGTAACTTTTGTTCGTGTCGATTCTGATCATATTGACAACTTGATTAAAAAAGATGAAAACACGATTTCTAAATTATCTGATGAAGAAAAAGCAACTTTAAAAACTTCTTTAGAAGCTTATATTCCAAAAGCATACAGCGTACAACTGGAAGCAATGGACAGCCAGGCTGCACCATTTATTATTACGCAACCAGAATTTATGCGTAGAATGAAAGAAATGAGCCAATCAGGCGGTGGCGGAATGTTTGGAATGGGAAATATGCCAGAAATGTACAATTTGGTAGTAAACACAAATTCTGACTTAGCTTCAAGTATATTAAATACTGAAGACAAAACACATCAGGAGCACTTAGTAAAACAAGCTTTAGACCTGGCTAAATTATCGCAAAACCTATTAAAAGGTGAAGCCTTGACTGCTTTTGTAAAAAGAAGCTTTGAGATGATTAAGTAATTTTTTATTCATTAAATACCAACAAAAACCCTGTAGGCGATGCTTACAGGATTTTTTTATTGTAATTCGTTTTTTTTATTACATTTGAATGCCTTTTAATCTAACCCTTAAAAAAAACTACTATGAAAAAAATTGCTATTTCATTCTTAACCCTTTGTGCAACAGCACTAACTTACATCTCTTGTTCAAGCGACAGTGATACTGCAACTCAAACTGACACTACAGTTATTGGAGCTTCAATAACAATTGACGCCATAAACCAAATGGACATTAATACCGGATTAATCGTAACAACCGGTTCACCAGCTGGAAAATCTGCAGCTGCTATTTGTGCTACTGTTACAGTTGAAGGACAATCTTATCCAAAAGTATATTTGGTAGACTATGGAACAGCAGGCTGTACAGACAATCAAATTGTAAGAAAGGGAAAATTAAAAATCACGCTTTCAGAACCAATCATTAACACAGGAAGCAAACTTACTATTGAAAGAATTGATTATTCTTTTAACGGCATAAAACTAGAAGGAACTATTGAATACACAAACACAACAACTGTTCCGACTATCCCACAATGGAGCAGAAAAGTAAGCAATGGAAAATTTACAGATTTAGAAGGCAGAGTTTATCTAAATTCAGGAATTCATACCGTGAGACAAACTGCTGGTGTGGACACTCCTTATGTTTTAGAGGACAATGTTTACGAAATGACGGAAGGAACCCATAATATAACCACAGAAAAAGGCACAAAACTAACCTTGACTGTTCAGCAAACATTGGTGAAAAAATATTCATGTAACTTTATTTCTCAGGGCAAATTAAAAATTGAAGGCGGATTACTTAAAGGAGTTATTGACTATGGAGACAATGAATGTGACAACAAATTCACTTACACAAACGATAGCGGAGTAAGCTACAATTTAAATTTGTAAGAGTCTCATTTTAAAAAAACTATACAAATCCCAATTTAGAAATAAATTGGGATTTATTTTTTATTAAAATTTAAATCCCACTCACCACATTCAAACTATTTTCTTTATTTTGCACCAAAATCTAAAAACTAATGAAAAAATCAATTATTGCTTTTGTTGCACTTGCACTATTAGCTTCATGCAGCAAAAAAGAATCTACAAACAACCTACATATTACAGGAAACATTAAAGGATTAAAAAACGGAACTTTATATATTCAAAGAATTGTTGACACCTCTCTTGTAGCAATCGACAGTATTAAAATCGACGGAAACTCAGCTTTTGAGAGCGACATTAAATTAGAATCTCCAGAAATGCTTTATTTGTTTTTAGATCGTGGAGTAACAAACTCATTAGACAACAATATTTTATTTTTTGCTGAACCTGGAAACATAAATATCGATACAAATCTGGATAATTTTATTTACAATGCTAAAATTACAGGATCTAAAAATCAGGATTTATACCAGGAGTATCAAAAGATAAATTCTCGTTTTAACGATGAAAACCTTTCTATGCTTGAAGCAAGATTTAAAGCCATAAAAAGAAAGGACCAAAAGGCACTTGACAGCATCAACGCAAAACATGATTCAAACATTAAAAGAAAATATTTGTTTGCTACCAACTTTGCTATTAATCACAAAGATCAGGAAATCGCACCTTATATTGCTTTAGCCGAGATTTATGACATAAACGTTAAATTCCTGGATACAATTCAAAAGTCAATGACTCCAAAAGTAGCACAATCACTTTACGGAAAAAAACTAACCAAATATGTAGCCGAAATTAAAAAGCAAGACACAATAAGCAACATAAAACAGTAAAAAACAACAAGTTACAACTTAAAAAGTCACATATTTACAAATTACTAATCCTGTTTTTTTATTAGAACAGGATTTTTTATTGCCTTTTTTTAAAGCCTCCAATAAAATTATCATAAATATCTGATAATTAAATAATTAACATTTTTAAAAGTCAGAAATTACACAAATATATTTTGATTTTGTAATAACTTAGCTTCATAATTTAAAAAACTAAAAATTATGAAAAATCCACCTAGCAACATTACTCGTGCAAAATTTGATTTAATTAATTCAGCAGTTATTGAAAAATTAGAATCTTATAATCCACAACCTGATCAGGAATTAGCCTCAATTCCAAAACAAGACCCCTACACTTTAGAAGGTCAAAAATTGCGTTTAAACTTTATTCAAAAGCAATTAGGCACAAACACCGATTATCTATCAGGAGAAAAAGTATTCAGCAACAATGAAAGCTTAAAAGGAAATATTGAAAACTACATTGGCATGTCGCAAATTCCAACAGGAATTATTGGACCATTAGTAATTAATGGTACTCATGCTCAGGGAGGTTTTTATGTTCCTCTGGCAACAACAGAAGGCGCTTTACTTGCCTCATATAGCAGAGGCGCAAAAGCATGTAAAGAAAGCGGAGCAATTACCGTTATTACACTTCAGCAAGGCGTACAAAGAACTCCAACTTTTAAATTTAAAAATCTAATTGATTTAGGAAAATTTGCTTCATGGATTATGAATCATACCGAAACATTTTCATTATTAACCAAAGAAACAAGCAATTATGCCATTCTAAATGATTTAAACATCAATATTGAAGGCAATATTTTAATTTTAAGATTAGAATACACATCGGGCGACGCATCTGGTCAAAACATGGTCACTATATGCTCGGATAAAATATGCCACTATATACTTGAAAACTGCCCCGTAAAACCCATCTTTTGGACAATAGAAGGTAATTATTCCGGAGATAAAAAAACAGGACCAATTAACACAAGAGCTCGTGGAAGAAAAATTACAGCAGAAATAATCTTAAAAAAAGAAATTATTAAATCTGTTCTAAAGACTACTCCGTCATTATTACATGAACAATGGAAAATATCAGTTTCAGGAGCCCAAAAAGCTGGTGTTGTAGGAAACGGCATGCATCCTTCTAATGGCCTTGCCGCTTTGTTTATTGCCTGCGGACAGGATGTAGCCTGTACAGGTGAAGCTTCGATAGCAACGACAAGAATGGAGATCAATGAAAACAACGATGTTTATTATGCTATAACAATGTCAAACATAATTATTGGAACTGTTGGTGGCGGAACTTCATTTCCTACGCAAAAAGAATGTCTTCAATTAATGGACTGCTACGGCCCTGGCAAAAGCGGTAAATTTGCAGAAATCGCTATTGCCTTATGCTTAACAGGCGAGCTTTCGATTTTGGCAGCAATGTCTTCAGGCCAATTTACAACTGCACATCAAACACTAGGAAGATAAACTATTTAAACTCCAAAATTTAAATTCCAAATTCCAAGCTTTAATATGGAGCTTAGAATTTGGATTTTTTTTTTTAAACATAAAAAAAACCACCACATTTCTGTGATGGTTTTTGGAGCCGATAGAGGGACTCGAACCCACGACCTGCTGATTACAAATCAGCTGCTCTAGCCAGCTGAGCTACATCGGCCTTTTTTCCGGGTGCAAAGATAGAATTGTTTTTTATAATTCCAAAATAAATTCACACTATTTTTTTATAAAAAAACCACCACTATTGTGATGGTTTTGTTGAGCCGATAGAGGGACTCGAACCCACGACCTGCTGATTACAAATCAGCTGCTCTAGCCAGCTGAGCTACATCGGCCTCATTACGGGTGCAAATATAAAGCGGTTTTTCGTTTTCCCAAAATAAATTTGCACTTTTTTATGCTTTTTTTTGCTTATAATTCGTTGATTTTTGCAATCAATTGATTAGCAGTTTCTTCCAATTCAACATTTATTTGTTTGAAATGTGCTTTTTTGTTTTCAACGTTTTTTGCGTTCACTTTTGTAATCAAAGTATCAAAAGCATTGATAGCTTCGTCAACTAAAGCATTCGTTTCCGGAGTTGGATTTCCTGTTGTTGACATCTCAAACAAGTAAACCGCTTCAATAATATCTCCTAATACGAAATTGATGTCTTTCTTTAAATTTTTAACGTTTGCCATTTTTATTATAATTTTAATTTGCGTCTGCAAAAATACACATAATCTTTATATTAAGTGCTATGAAATGTAAATTTCTAAAATTGAAGCTTTTCCGCTCAAAACAAATGTATTTATCGCAGCCGGAATTAAAACAGTATCCCCTTTGGTATAAGTTTGTTTAAACCCATCAAATTCGATTTCGAAACTTCCTTCAATGCACATATATACTGTAAATGTTTCTCCGGTCCTAGAAACCTCAACTGTACTTTCTAACGGAATAAAATTGGTCGTAAAATAAGGACAATCAACCACCACATTTGATGCATTTGCTTTTGTCTCATATTTTTTTTGCGTATTAACCTTATTATAGTTTATAGCATCTAGTGCTAAATCTACATGAAGCTCTCTCTTATTTCCTTGCGCATCTACACGATCAAAATCGTATAAACGATATGTAATATCCGATGTTTGCTGAATTTCTGCCACCACCAATCCGGCACCAATAGCATGAACGGTTCCTGTTTCTAAAAAGAAAACATCTCCTGGTTTTGCTTTTACATCATCCAAAATAGAGACAAGTGTATTGTCATTTAAATGTTTTACATATTCTTCTTTACTTGAATTTTCTTTAAAACCAACAATAATTCTGGAATCAGCGTCGGCTTGCATTACATACCACATTTCTGTTTTCCCAAATGAATTATGACGTTCTTTTGCCAATTGATCATTTGGATGCACCTGAATAGAAAGATCTTCACGAGCATCTAAATATTTAAAAAGAAGTGGAAATTGTTTGCCAAATCGCTCATATACTTTTGTTCCTAAAACTTCGTCTGGAGCCTCATCAATAAGCTGCATTAAGGATTTCCCTTTTAAAACTCCGTTTGCAATAACACTCACATCTCCTTCTACGGTAGACAACTCCCAGCTCTCACCTGTAATTTTTGATGAAATTGGTTTGTTTAAAACTGTTTTTAGTTTTTCTCCTCCCCAGATTCTTTCTTTTAGAATTGGTTCAAACTGTAAAGGATATAATTGTGTACTCATCTTTTTTTTGTACTAATATCTATTTATGATATTGCAATATTTTTTCTAAATCTATAATACTAATTCTTTAATAGTCTCAAGTGCTGCCGAAATATGTTTTTCAGCATTCATACTATCAAAAATATAAATAACAACCCCGTTTCTATCAATAATATAAGTTACCCTTCCAGGTAAAAGACCAAACAGGTTGTTACGAACACCAAAAAGCTGTCTGAGTCTTTTATCTTTATCTGATAATAAAATAAAAGGCAATTTATACTTATTGGCAAATTTCTGATGCGACTTTACGCTATCACTACTTACACCAATGACTTCGGCTCCCAGATCCTTAAAATCTTCGTATTGATCACGAAAACTACAAGCTTCGGTTGTACAGCCCGGCGTATTATCTTTGGGGTAAAAATAGATTACCAACGGTTTTCTTCCTAAAACACTTTGGCTTTCAAAAGTTTCTCCGTGACTATCCTTTGCAGTAAAATTCGGAACTATATCTCCTATTTTTAATGACATTTAACTTTCTCCTTTATAGGTTACAAAATTGCGGTCTGTTTCATTCAAAATGATTTCCAAATCAAAATCAGGCTGAATTCTTTTTTTAATTTTATTCCATATCACAACAGCAATATTTTCGGCTGTTGGATTCAAATCCTGAAATTCCGGAACATCCAGATTCAGATTTTTGTGATCAAACGGTATTTCTACTTCTTCGCGTATAATATCCGCTAATACTTTCACATCTAAAACAAAGCCTGTTTCCGGGTCAATTTTTCCTGTAACACTTACTGTTAAACCATAGTTGTGACCATGAAAATTAGGGTTATTACATTTGCCAAAAACAGCATCGTTTTTCTCAAATGTCCAGTCCTTTCTGTACAATCGATGTGCAGCATTAAAATGTGCTTTTCTTGATATGGTTACTCTCATTTAGGTTTTTGGTTACTTTTGGTTATAATTTATGGTCTTCGAGATAATGATCAAATTCATCAAAAATTATCTTAAACCATACGGTATAAATTTCTGGCTGTTTTTCAATATCAGCTTTTACATCCTCAATACTCATCCATTTCCATGCTTCAACTTCTTCGGGATTTATTGCCGGTTCATCATTATAACGACCAATCATAACATGATCAAGCTCGTGCTCTGTTAATCCATTATCAAAAGGAGCTTTGTAGATAAAATGAAACAATTCTTTCAAATCAGCCTTAAACCCCATTTCTTCGTACAATCTTCGGCTCCCAGCCTCGATATTGGTCTCGCCTTCACGTTGGTGACTGCAACAAGTATTGGTCCAGAGTAAAGGTGAGTGGTATTTGTGATGAGCACGTTGCTGTAGCATTATTTCATTTTTACTATTTAAAATAAAAACAGAAAAGGCGCGATGCAAAAGTGCTTTTTCATGCGCTTCTAATTTTGGCATTAAGCCAATCTGCTCATCTTTTTGATTAACTAGTATTACGTTTTCTTCTATCATAGGGCTTATTGAACAAACAAAAATACGAAAAAAGAAATGGCTATAAAATCTCAGAAAACATTATGAAAAGTTTAACTTGTTTGAAAACAAAACAAAATACTGATTCACAGTACACTGCACATCATCAAACTTTAAAAATCCTTTTAAAAACAAACTATAAAAACTACTTATGTTTATTTTACGTAAATAATAAAAAGTTAAAACATACTTAAATATATCTGAATTCTAATTATTGTACTATTTCTGAACAGCATGTCATCGTATCTTTGATATTCAGACTAATTCACCTAAGATTCATGAAAACGAATAACTTAATTTACACTATTTGCTTTTTAATACCACTTTTCATTTTACAAGCCTGTGGGCAAAACACGAAAAAGCAAACTACAAGTACGGTTACTATGGAAAATAAAATAAGCAAACCGGAAAATCCTTATTATTCTAATACCGACACTACAAAATTAAACGTAAGCAATGCCGAATGGAAGAAAGTCCTTCCTGAAGATGTTTATGCTGTAATGCGCGAAGCAGATACCGAAAGACCTTTTACAGGAAAATATTGGAATACAGACGAAAAAGGAACTTACTACTGCGCTTCCTGCGGTAACAAGCTTTTTAGATCAACTGCAAAATTTTCGAGTAGCTGCGGCTGGCCAAGTTTTTTTGAACAGGACAGTAAAAAAAGTGTGGTTTACAAAAATGATAACTCGCTTGGCATGGAAAGAATCGAAGCCCTTTGCGGACGTTGTGGCGGGCATTTAGGTCATTTATTTGATGACGGCCCCGAACCAACCGGAAAGCGTTATTGTATGAATTCAATTGCTCTTGATTTTATCCCTGATAACAAATAATTAATTTTATGAAAAATATACTTTTAATCTGTTTTCTTGCTTTATCACTAAAGGGTTTTGCACAGAATAAAAAAGCATCAAATCTTGAAACCATTACACTTGGTGGTGGTTGCTATTGGTGTGTAGAGGCCGTTTATGAGAATTTAGACGGAGTAAAATCTGTCGTTTCAGGATTCTCCGGGGGCAAAGTTGCAAATCCCACTTACGAAGAAGTTTGTACCGGAACAACAGGACATGCCGAGGTTGTTCAGATCACTTATGATAAAAACATAACTGATATTAATGAAATCTTCAAGGTGTTTTTTACTGTACATGACCCAACAACTCTAAATCGTCAGGGAGCAGATGTTGGAACTCAATATCGTTCTGTAATTTTTTATAAAAACGAAGAACAGAAAAAAGCCGCTCAGAGCATTATTGCAGAACTCAATAAAGCAAAAGTCTACAACAATCCAATTGTAACTAAAGTAGAACCCTTTAAAACATTTTATAAAGCCGAAGATTATCATCAGAATTATTACGCAAACAACAAAAATCAGCCGTATTGTAAAATGGTAATTCAGCCTAAAATTGAAAAATTTGAAAAAGTCTTTAAAGACAAACTCAAAAAGAAATAATTATTAATTCAATCAAAGACCACTAATGAAAATGAGTGGTCTTTTTTTTTGCCACTAATTTTTATTCTCTAAAATCGGGAATATTTTTTGCCACAGATTAAAAGATTTTCACAGATTTAAAATCCAAATAATCCTTTAATCTGTGGCAAAAAAATCAAGAATATAATTCGTGAGAATTAGTACAATTCGAGACAACTTCTTTTCTACAATAGCAATTCATAATTTTTGTAATTTGCATGAATCAAAAAACTAAAACCAATCATCAAAAACCACAAAAAATGAAGCAATTATTCTTATTATTTGTTTTTTTATTCACTGTAAATCAAGTAAAATCACAAGAAAACCTTCCGACAGATTATCTCACTAAAGAATTCCACAAAGGCCGTCGTGAAGCTTTTAGGGCTTTGATGCCTGCCAATTCTGTAGCGGTTGTATTTGCTTACCCTGAAAGAGTTTTTTCAAAAGACATCAACTACAATTATCACGCAAATCCCGATATGTATTACTTAACGGGATACAAAGAACCTGATGCTGTACTGTTAATTTTCAAAGAAGCTCAAGGAACTGAGAAATACAATGAAGTCCTTTTTGTTAGAGAAAGAAATACAGCTCATGAAATGTGGACAGGAAGACGTTTAGGAATTGAAGGCGCAAAATCGAAACTAGGTTTTACTACTGTTTATAACGGAAAAGACTTTAAAGATTTTGCCATTGATTTTAAAAAATTCGATAAAGTAATTTATGATGCGATCCCAACAGACATTCGTAATGACAAAAGCGGATTTGATCTTTTTGGACTTTTGGAAAACTTTAAAACCAAGGCCGCAATAAATACTGACGATAAAGCACCTATTGAATCTTTTGCAGATATTACGAGTTCTCTTAGAGAAATAAAAACTCCCGAAGAACTTGTTCTAATGCGCAAAACTGTAAAATTATCCTGTGTTGCCCACAACGAAGTAATGAAAGCAGTTGGCCCAGATATGAGCGAAAACGAAGCTGATGGAATTCATGCTTATATACACAAGCACTATGGCGCCGAAGGCGAAGGCTATGGCCCGATAGTAGGTGCCGGAGCAAACGGATGCATATTACATTATTGGGAAAACAACGCCACAAAAATGGACAATCAACTATTATTAATGGATGTTGGCTCTGAGTATCACGGTTATTCTGCAGATGTTACCAGAACAATTCCGGCAAACGGAAAATTTACCGAGGAACAAAAAGCGATTTATCAAATTGTTTATGATGCTCAGGAAGCTGTTTTCAAAATCTGTAAGGCAGGAACTCCTCTTGTTGCCCTAAACGAAGCTGCAAAAGATGTTATCGCAAAAGGACTTATCAAATTAGGTATCATCACAGATCCAAAAGAGGTAAAATTATACTATCCGCATACCTGCTCTCACTTTCTTGGTTTAGATGTTCACGACAAAGGAACTTACAAAGGACCACAGACAGTTATAAAAGAAAATATGATTCTGACCGTTGAACCTGGAATTTATATTCCTGCCAACAGCAAATGCGATAAAAAATGGTGGAATATTGGTGTTCGTATCGAAGATGACATTTTAATGCTTAAAGATTCTTACGAAAACTTATCAGCAGAATCTCCTAGAAAATGGCAGGATATCGAAGCTTTAGCCAAACAAAAAAGTACTTTTAATGATATGAAACTTCCGAAAATATAAATCCTGAAAAGTTTTTAAAAGCAAACTAAAAATAAAACCTAAAAATAACTATAAAACCATTAGTAAATAAAAAGTTTTTACTAATGGTTTCTTCTTACAATTTCACAAATATTCGGATCAAAACAAACACAAACAACTAACAACAAGCTATTTACAACAATAAACAAGACTAATAATTTAGTTTTAAAACATTTCACGTCTCTTTTTTTTGTAAATTAGTAGTCCCAAAATAGAAGCTATTTATCGCACTTCAATTTCCCAAACCAGTGAAGATAAGCCGAAAAAAAACAATGGATTTAAACAAGCGGCATAAGGATCTATTACCTAAATCTAAGGATCTCACAACCGCAAAATGAAATCCAATTTTTCTAGCTAAATATCCTAACCGTAATTTTTCGAATCAGAAAAAATTTGCCTCTTTGTATTAATTTAAAAAAATGCATTGCAAGAGAACTTTGTCTTTTTCATAACGCAACCATGATAAAATTCTCAAAACGAATACGCAATAAACAATTCTGGAAAAATTTAATCAATAAAAAAGAAATGAAAACAATTAAAAAGAATTTAATGTCTCTGTTCATACTATTACTTTTACTATTAAGTGTGAATATCTATGCGCAAGACCCTATAAAAGTAGCGCCTAACGCGTATAAAAAAGTACTTCTTGAGAATGAAAGAGTAAGAATAATGCAAGTTGAGATTACTCCGGGAGAAACAATCCCATGGCATCATCATCCTGATCACACCATCTATGCATTGACTGATGGAAAAATTGAAATAACCGATAAAGGCAAAGCACCTGTTATTATGGATATTAAAGCCGGGGATGCCATGTACATACCTACAGTGACACATATGGCAAAAAATTTAGGGGATACAACTGTGAATTTAGTTGTAACAGAAATAAAACCCAGAACTAAAAAATAGGATATTACGGGTATCATAACCTTTTAGTTTTTAACTCAAAGTAACAACCTGAATTCAAGTTGTTACTTTTTTTTATTTTTAAGAGCATCTTTAAAATGGAGCCAATATATTTTCCGTTATTTGTAACCTCAAAAAACTAAAAATGAAAGCACTTACCTTCTCTTCTTTTGGGAATTCAGATGTTTTAGAATATATCGAAATCCCAAATCCACAACTAAAAAGCGATGAGATTTTAATCGAAATGAAAGCTATCGGATTAAATTTTGCCGATGTTTACAGACGAAAGGGAAATTATCATTTAAAAGGAAATCCACCTTTTATTGCGGGTTACGAAGGTGCCGGAATTGTAATCGATGCCAATAATCATCCTGAATACAAAGTGGGCGATCGTGTGGCTTTTGCCGACGCTCCTTTTGCAAATGCCGAACTGGTTGCTGTAAACACCAATCATATTTTACCTCTGCCAGAAGCGATTTCGTTTGAAACCGCAGCTTCTATATTATTACAAGGTTTAACCGCACATTATTTAGCCACCGATAGTCATAAAACTCAAAAAGGTGAAACAGTATTAATTCACGCCGTTGCTGGCGGAGTTGGTCAGATCTTAACCCAAATCAGTAAATTTTTAGGTGCAAAAATCATAGGCTTAACCTCATCTGCAGACAAAGCCAAAGTGGCAACTGAGCAAGGTGCAGATCATGTTTTTCTTTACAATGAAGATTGGAAATCACAAGTTTTTAATGTAACTCCAAAAGGAGTTGATGTTGTTTATGACAGTATCGGAAGCACTTTAACAGAAAGCTTCGAAGTGACTAAAGAATGTGGTCAGGTTGTTTTCTTCGGAATGGCAGGCGGCGATCCTGAATATGTAGACCCAAGAATGTTAATGGATACTTCAAAAACTTTAACCGGTGGCGATTTATGGAGTTACTTAAACTCAAAAGAAGAAAGAATCAAAAGAGCTAATCAATTATTCAACTGGATTACTGAAGGCAAAATCAAACTTTCTGAACCAACATCCTTTAAATTATCTGAAGGAAAACTGGCACATGATTATCTGGAAAGCCGAAAAAGTACAGGGAAAATAATTTTGATTCCGTAAATAATAATCTGGGCGTGCCACCAATATAAAAAGGGGCTGACTATTGCAATCGCTTAGTCGCCCCTTTTTATATTGCTGTCGGGCTATCCGCGCTACTTCGGTAGCCGGCTCCTATCCCTCACGCATAATCAGTTTTCAGTCTCAGTTTTCACCGTAATCTTGTCATTTCAAGGAATGAGAAATCATATAAAATCCGTTCTTATCTGTGTCTTCACTTAGCGAATCCGTTTTATCCGCGTACTTTCTTTTCTGTAATCCCTTTGTGATCTTTACAAAAGCAAATAAAAATAAAGCCTAACTAACTTTGCAACCTTTGCGGTAAAACTCAGTCCATTTTACAACTGATTAATCTCAATCTTTGTTACCTCGGACAATTCTAAGATTCTGTCTACATCATTTTTATTTGCTACAAAAAACAAATAATTATCTCCATACGTATCATACGTCATTAGCTCAAGATTATATTTCTCTAAAGCCGATTGAATATAAGGGAACAAATCATGACTATAGGTTTCTTCCGGATAATCGAAATTAAGATCTTCGCCAATCATTTCAGAAATAAAATATTCAGCATCTTCAGGATCAAATTTCCAATCGCTGTTCCAGGCATCAATACTTTCAAAAAACTCAAAATGATCTTCGACTATTTCGCAATAATCCTCTGCTGGTCTCTTAAAGTTTTTAAATAGTTTCTTAGATTTCCCTTTAAGTTCTTTTTCTTCAATATTACCTCTAGAAACCAAGTGTATAAATTCTTCAAAAGTTTCTGCTGTCACTTCTTCACTTTCTAACAAATTTTCAGAGGAAGGAAGCTCAACGGTTTGTGGAATTTCAATATTTAAATACTGACAAATTCCCTGCAAAACAACTTTTAAATCCTGAATTCCAATTTCCTCAGTTTCATTTTTAGGATTCTTAAAATCAAGAGATTCAGCCCCCAGCAATCCTTTTGTATAATCCTCAAAATAACTATTTGTATACAAAATCTTAAAATCATTTGTTTCGAGACTATTAGTACAACAAAAAAAGATTATAAAATTATTCAAAACGCGTTTAAAATGCGTTTTCATTTCCGGATCTGGTTTCGAGTAAAACTGAATATGAATAAAATCATACTCTAAATCCTGCTGCATTATTTCTTCAGACAAAGGTCCGATATCAATCTTTTTGTAGAGTTCATTTAAAACCTCATAAGCAGTATTAAAACCCGCTTTTTTAATTTCTGCTCTACCCTCTTCATGATCTAATGAAGTCGGAAAAGCATATAAATTAACCAAAACGGAATCCTGAATCCCTTTCATCTTGAATTCAAAACTATTAGCTTCATGATACAAATAACCATAAATCGGGTCAATAACATCAAAAGAAATTATCGATTTTGGGTCATTATTTCTATTAAATAAGTTTGAAAAGAAATTTTTCATAAATGATATTTAGCGGTTTTAGACTACAGATTTACTCCATTGAATATTTAAAACTTTGATTCATTTTATCAAAAGGGATAACCTCATTTACAATTGATTCCAATTCAACATCAGTTAACAATCCTCTTGCAGATTCTTTTATTTTTGGCGATACGTTTATTTCGTAATCAATAATTTCACGTTTTAAAATAGCCGACAAAATTTCATTTTGACGATCTGTTAAATACTTTTTATGAGATTTAAGTACCGATTCGATATCATTTCTAAATTCTTCATCACTGAGTTCATTGTAAAGATCCTGCTTTGACATGTCGATCAATAAAACTTTAAAAATAAACTCCTGCAGGTTTTTAGCCAGATAATCAACTTCATTCATATCATGCCATACAAAAACAATGGGCACATCGCCATTATTTTCTTCATTTAGAAAAAAGCAATAATGATCGCCGCCTCCACTTTTTGCAAAGGGAATAAATCTAAATTCCGGGTTTATATTACGATAATCTTCAGGATCTTTAAGCTCTTCAATTTCTTCAGCAACTGATTTTAAATTCAGAGATTCAAAATCATACGAATGTAATAGTAAAGGCGGATTATCTCTTAAAGTTGGATAAACTTCGGTGAACCAATTTGGCCCATATTCTCCAACATCAAGCATACCATCGGCAGCTAGTTGTTTGTATAAATTGGGGAATTTAAAGCTGTGTTTTGTTTCAATTTCTTGTATGGTCATATTTGGGGAATATTCTATTAGAATCAAATGACCAAGATAATAATCTTTTAACTACATGAAAAGTCCTGTGCCAATTATTTCAAGGATTCCGCAATCATCAATGCGCATTTTTCACCATCGATAGCAGCAGAGATAATTCCGCCCGCATACCCTGCTCCTTCTCCGCACGGATACAAACCTTTGATTTGCAAATGTTCTAAACTCATTGGATCTCTCGGAATTCTTACTGGTGATGACGTTCTGCTTTCCGGAGCGTGCAAAATGGCTTCATTGGTCAAATAACCGC
This sequence comes from Flavobacterium sp. N2038, assembly GCF_025947185.1. Taxonomy (NCBI): domain Bacteria; kingdom Pseudomonadati; phylum Bacteroidota; class Flavobacteriia; order Flavobacteriales; family Flavobacteriaceae; genus Flavobacterium; species Flavobacterium sp. N2038. The sequence continues at coordinate 1,377,584 of NZ_CP110001.1, read as the reverse complement.
GCATTGATTTTCCAAATTCCTGAAATCCCTGACGTAAAATCTGAGATAAAAATCCCGGAAAAACCTGCCCCATTTCAACTGAAGTTGTTCCGGGAACATAAGATGTTTTCGGAATATCTGATGAAACTTTGTTTTGTGTAAAATCGATCATTCTTTGTGCCGGTACTTTTTGAGTTCTTCCCGCCAGATGCCATGCTTTCTGCTCGATGCTTTTTTGAAATTCCATTCCCGCCAAAGCTCCAAATTTTGCAAACGGTTTAAAATCTTCTAATTTCAATTCGATTACAATTCCTGAATTTGCCGTCGCCTGATCACGTTTTGATGGCGACCAACCATTTGTAACTACTTCTCCCGGACTTGTCGCACAAGGGGCAATTACCCCACCCGGACACATACAGAATGAATACATTCCGCGACCGTTTACTTGTTTTACGATAGAATACGGTGCCGGCGGTAAATGCTCCCCGCGATAATCACAACTGTATTGAATGCTATCAATTAATTCCTGTGAATGTTCCGCACGAACTCCTAAAGCAAAAGGTTTTGCTTCTATAAAAATTTTCTTTTTATCTAATAATTCAAAAATATCGCGAGCAGAATGTCCCGTTGCCAGAATTATTTTATTCGCCAGAATTTTGTCTCCTTTTTGAGTAACGATTCCCTCAACTTCATTGTTCTTAACCAAAATATCCGTTACACGGGTTTCAAACAAAACCTGACCACCAAACTCGATAATTTTGTTTCGGATATCTTCAATAATTTTCGGCAGTTTATTCGTTCCAATATGTGGATGCGCTTCTATCAAAATATCTTCTGAAGCTCCAAAGGCTACTAAAAGCTCTAAGATTCTAGTTACATCTCCACGTTTTTTAGAACGTGTATATAATTTCCCATCAGAATACGTTCCGGCTCCGCCTTCACCAAAACAATAGTTAGAATCTTCGTTTACGATATGTTCAACATTTATTGCTTTTAGATCACGTCTGCGTCCGCGAACATCTTTTCCACGTTCAAGCAAAATTGGTTTTAAACCTAGCTCTATTAATTGCAAAGCAGCAAAAAGTCCCGCAGGACCAGCTCCAACAACAATCACTTCTTGTGCCGAAAAAACGTCCTTATATATAGGTAGCTCTATTTTAGTCTCCTGAAAAGGTTCTCCCTGCAAATAAATAATAACTTTCAGATTGATTTTAATCGCTTTTTGACGCGCATCAATCGAACGTTTTAAAATAGAAATGTGTTGAATTTCTTTAGGAGAAACCTTTATTTGTTTAGACAAATAGTCTTTTAGCAACAATTCGTTTGCAGCTATTTCCGGAGTTACCTGAAGTAAAAGTTCTCTTGGCATTGTATCTTTTTTATTCTATTAGCTTTTCTTTCTATGAAAAGAACATGCAAAAGTACTATTTTGAAATGAGATTTTATCTTTACTATAGAATTTGCATGCAGATTTTACATTTACCTACCCACAAAGCTTTACGATCTTTCTAATTTCTTTTTAGCCACAGATTATCATGATTAAAAAGATTTCTTTTAGAACAGTTAGACACACTTCAGTGCGTCACTACAGAAAAAAACTCAGAACCTCAGAATCTTTTTTCAAAATAGACTTTGTACCTTTGCCTCTCTGAACCTTTGCACCTTAAAAAAGAATGTCTAGAAAAATAAAACTGATTTGGGATTTTCGCGGTCCGGCTTCTGCAAAGACAGCCGAGCATCATGAAATTCATTTAAAAGAATATATCGCAATTGAAAAACTACCCTTGAATATCACTGGATATAAAATCATAAACGACATGTATGCAACTGCATTTATGGTTGTAACCGATGAAAATATGATTCAGGTAAGAGATGCTTTGAAACCGCATCGAGGGGAAGTTTATACGGAGTAAAATTCCAATATTTGAAATTCCAAATTCCAAAAACAATCAAAAAAAATAAATTCCAAATTCCAAGCAATCTGTAGCATTGGAATTTGGAATTTTTTATTTGGAATTTTTTATTTGGAATTTCCCAAAGGGTTGGAATTTAATTAGCCACTTCGCTAATAAATTTAATACGCATCAAACGCAATTCATCAATATCATAATCGCCATCAAATTCTTTAAGAGCATCTTCGATTTTATCCGATTCTGATTCCATAAAGTAATCGTGAATTTCTTCTTGCTGATCATCATCAAGCATATCATCGACCCAATATTTGATATTTAGTTTTGTTCCGGAATAAACGATTTGCTCCATTTCTTTAATCAAAGCATCCATTGTTAAACCTTTCGCAGAAGCAATATCATTCAGCGATAATTTTCGATCGATATTCTGAATAATGTATAATTTATTAGCAGAGTTAACTCCTGTAGATTTTACAACTAAGTCATCTGGACGAATAATATCATTATCTTCAACATAACGACTGATCAATGCTACAAATTCGCCACCATATTTTTTAGCCTTTCCTTCACCTACTCCATGAATATTGAATAGCTCAGTTAAAGTAATCGGATATTTTAAAGCCATGTCTTCAAGAGAAGGATCCTGAAAAACAACAAATGGAGGAACTCCTAATTTTTTGGCCACTTTTTTACGTAATTCACGAAGCATTCCCATCAAAACTTCATCTGCAGTTCCGGATGATTTTGCTCCGGTCACAATTGCTTCGTCTTCAGATTCGCTATATTCATGATCCTCAGACATCATAAACGAAACTGGTTTTTTGATAAAATCTAAACCTTCTTTGGTAATTTTTACAACACCATAAGTTTCAATATCTTTTGACAAATAACCTGTTACTAAAACCTGGCGAAGCAAGGCCATCCAGTACTTTTCGTCATGATCTGCACCCGATCCAAAAAAGGATTGCGAATCTGTTTTATGCGCTTTAATTACTGCATTTATGCGCCCAATTAAAGTAAATACAATCTCTTTTGATTTATAAATATGTTTGGTATCCCGAACAATTTCGAGCAATTTAACCACTTGGTCTTTTGCTTCAATTTTATTCTTCGGATTACGAACATTGTCATCCATATCTGCACCTTCTCCTGTCTCGCTGTCAAACTCTTCACCGAAATAATGAAGAAGGAACTTTCTGCGCGACATCGAAGTTTCGGCATAAGCCACAACTTCCTGCAAAAGAGCAAACCCAATTTCCTGTTCTGCAACTGGTTTCCCGGACATGAATTTCTCTAATTTTTCTACATCTTTATAAGAGTAGTAAGCTAAACAATGTCCTTCACCACCATCTCGTCCGGCACGACCTGTTTCCTGATAATAACTTTCAAGAGATTTTGGAATATCATGATGAATTACAAATCGAACATCTGGTTTATCAATACCCATCCCGAAAGCGATAGTAGCCACAACCACATCTACATCCTCCATCAAAAACATATCCTGATGTTTCGCTCGTGTTTTCGCATCTAAACCTGCGTGATATGGAACAGCACTGATTCCGTTAACTTGTAAAACTTCGGCAATCGATTCTACTTTTTTACGGCTCAGGCAGTAAATAATTCCAGACTTGCCTTTATGTTGTTTAATAAAACGGATAATATCCGACTCTATATTTTTAGTTTTTGTACGAACTTCGTAGTACAAGTTCGGTCTGTTGAATGATGCTTTAAAAGTATTTGCATCAGACATATCCAGGTTTTTTAAAATATCTTCCTGAACTTTTGGAGTTGCAGTCGCGGTAAGTCCTATAATAGGCACCTGACCTAATTGTTTAATAATATTTCTAAGATTCCTGTATTCCGGTCTAAAATCATGACCCCATTCTGAAATACAGTGGGCTTCGTCTATTGCAACGAAAGAAATAGGTACACTTTGAAGAAAAGCAACATACTCTTCTTTGGTCAAAGATTCGGGAGCTACATATAAAAGCTTCGTTAAACCAGAACTAATGTCTTTTTTTACCTGAGCAATTTCTGTTTTTGTGAGAGAAGAATTGAGCACATGCGCAATTCCATTTTCAGACGAGAGGCTTCGAATTGCATCAACCTGATTTTTCATCAAAGCAATCAAAGGCGAAACAACAATTGCTGTTCCGTCCTGAATTAAAGCGGGTAATTGATAACAAAGAGACTTTCCACCGCCAGTAGGCATAATTACAAAAGTATTATTCTTACCTAAAATACTCGTAATGACTTGCTCCTGCAAGCCCTTAAATTGGCTAAAGCCGAAATACTTCTTTAATTCCTTGTGTATTTCAATTTCGTTTGAATTCATTCTTTATTTTAATGGATATTTTTGTATAAATTTGCAACACATAAAGATACAACTTTCTTTTATACATACAAATTTTAAATATTCTGTTTTGATCACAAAAGAAAATATATTGGCGATCGCCAAAAAAACAATACTATCTGAAAGTGAGGCGATTACAAAATTAATTGATTTTCTTGACGAAAATTTCTACGAAGCCACACAGCGCATCTACGAAACCAAAGGCCGATTGATCGTTACAGGGATAGGAAAAAGCGCCATCATTGCACAAAAAATGGTTGCCACTTTTAACTCGACAGGAACCCCATCGATGTTCCTGCATGCTTCAGAAGCAATTCATGGAGATTTGGGAATGATACAAAATGACGATATCATTATCTGCATTTCAAAAAGCGGAAACAGCCCTGAAATAAAAGTTTTAGTTCCGTTATTAAAACGGTTTGGAAACATTTTAATTGGAATGACCGGAAACATAACTTCATTTTTAGCCAAAGGTTCGGACTATGTTTTGAATACCACTGTTGAAATAGAAGCTTGCCCTATAAATCTTGCCCCAACAAACAGCACTACTGCACAACTTGTAATGGGTGATGCATTAGCCGTTTGTTTAATGGAAATGCGTGATTTTAAACCCGAAGATTTTGCTATTTATCATCCTGGAGGTGCATTGGGCAAAAAATTATTGCTTCGTGTAAAAGATATGATCGAACATTCACTAAAACCAGCTGTTAGCCCTGACACCTCAATCAAGAAAGCTATTTTTGAAATTTCTGAAAAAAGATTAGGAGTTACCGCTGTTATCGAAAATGAGAAAATAGTAGGTATTATTACCGATGGAGATATCAGACGAATGCTGAACGATAGAGATTCTATCGCAGATTTAACCGCAAAAGACATTATGTCTAAAAACCCTAAATTAGTGTCTTCTGAAACCATGGCGGTTGAAGCTTTGAATATTTTAGAAGATTTCTCAATAACACAGCTTATTGTTGCGGACAATGGCGAATATAAAGGAGTATTACATTTACATGACATTTTAAAAGAAGGAATCGTATAATGGCAAAGAAAAATCTTGGCGAAATGTCATTTTTAGATCATCTTGAAGAATTAAGATGGTTATTAGTTAGAAGTACAATTGCTATATGCATTATGGCATTTGTTACTTATTTTGTGAGTGATTATTTGTTTGATCAAATTATTTTGGGCCCAATAAGACCTACATTTTTTACTTATGTATGGTTTTGTGATTTATCACACCAACTAGGATTTGCTGACAGTATTTGTATCACCGAACTGAATTTCATTATTCAGAATACCGAAATGGAAGGACAGGTTAACATATTTGTGTGGATGTGTCTTTTGGCTGGTTTCATTTTGAGTTTTCCTTATATTTTATGGGAAATCTGGAAGTTTATTAGTCCTGCCTTATATGAGAAAGAACGTAAAAATGCAAAAACTTTTATTTTCACTTCTTCATTACTTTTCTTTTTAGGAGTATTGTTTGGATATTATGTTGTGATTCCGATGTCTGTAAATTTCGTTGCAACTTTCTCCGTGAGCGATGTTGTAAAAAATCAATTTACACTTGAATCTTATATGGGAATGGTAAAAACGAGTATTCTTGGTAGTGCCATATTTTTCGAATTACCAATCGCTATCTATTTCTTAACCAAATTAGGTCTGGTTACTCCGACCTTCTTAAGAAAATACTGGAAATACGCGGTAATAATTATTTTAATTATTGCTGCAATTGTAACCCCTCCAGATGTAGTAAGTCAAACTATTGTAGCAATCCCGATGTTAATAATCTACGAAGTGAGTATCCTGATTTCAAAGATTGTTTACAGAAATAAAATGAAAGAAAATGTCTGATATCATACAAGAATTTAACGACTATCGTTCTAAAATGAACGAGAAATTATTAGCTGACAATAACAAAATTGTAAAGCGAATTTTTAATCTTGACACCAATGCTTACGCACCCGGAGCTCTTGATGTAAAAACAAAAGAACTTTTAGGATTAGTAGCATCGGCAGTTTTAAGATGTGATGACTGTGTAAAATATCACTTAGAAACAAGCCACAAAGAAGGCGTTACTAAAGAAGAAATGATGGAAGCAATGGGAATCGCCACTTTGGTTGGAGGAACAATTGTAATCCCTCATTTAAGAAGAGCTTATGAGTTCTGGGAAGCTCTTGAAGAAGCGGGGAAATAATTAGAAAATTTAATAATTAGTCAATTAGATAATTTCTTGACAATATGTTAATTCATTTATCTCGTTGATTTATTTTCATTTATTTTGCCCAAGCAGATATAATTATCTCATTATCAAATTGACATTATCTAATTAAAAAAAATGAAGCTAAGAGCCGATAATTTAATCAAAACCTATAAAGGCCGAAGTGTTGTAAAAGGAATTTCTGTTGAAGTAAACCAAGGAGAAATCGTTGGACTTCTAGGACCAAATGGTGCCGGAAAAACTACCTCTTTTTATATGATTGTAGGATTGGTAAAACCAAATCAAGGAAACATTTATCTTGACGACCTGAATATTACCGATTACCCAATGTACAAACGTGCACAGCAAGGAATTGGATATCTGGCACAAGAAGCTTCTGTTTTTAGAAAATTAAGTATTGAAGACAATATTTTAAGTGTATTACAATTGACAAAACTTTCTAAAGAAGCCCAAATCGCTAAAATGGAAAGTTTAATCGAGGAATTTAGCTTAGAACATATTCGCACTAACCGTGGGGATTTACTTTCCGGAGGAGAACGTCGTCGTACCGAGATTGCGCGTGCATTGGCTACAGATCCAAAATTCATCTTATTGGACGAACCTTTTGCCGGAGTTGACCCTGTTGCGGTTGAGGATATCCAAAGAATTGTAGCTCAGCTTAAAAACAAAAATATCGGAATCCTGATTACAGATCACAACGTTCAGGAAACTTTGGCCATTACTGACAAAACTTATCTAATGTTTGAAGGAGGAATTCTAAAAGCAGGAGTTCCCGAAGAATTAGTAGAAGATGAAATGGTACGCCGTGTTTATCTTGGTCAAAACTTCGAACTTCGTAAGAAGAAATTGGAATTTTAAAAAAGTTATATTATGAATGGTAAAAAGTAAAATATAAAATTACTTTTTACCATTTTTTTTCATCTTACAGGTTACAATTTTCATACAAAAACTCTCGAATGAAATCAGAAAAACCAACTCAGGAAGATTACGATAATTGGCATAAAGACCCAAAAAATTGGTATTTAGGTTTCATTTATTATAATCCAAAAGACAAAAGATTGCTTCCTCCCAAAAAGATTCAATGGATGGGTTATACTATAAATTTTGCCAATCCTTATTCTGTATTACTGCTATTGCCTTTAGTTATAATAATTGCTCTCATTTTATCAAAATAAATTAAAAACTTGCCGCAATTAAATTACGAGACTTACACCCTACTCAACCGTAATAAATTGCAGTTGCTCTAAATCTCCATTATAAATATTAACATCTACACGGTGTTTTATTCCGGCAAGGAAGCCTTTTCTGTAAACTGCCAAAACAACCAGTCGTCCTCAATTTTTTCTCTATAAAAATTATAGTTGGCAATCCAGAATAAATATTCCCCAAACTCTTCTTTTAAGAAATCAGAATAATATCTTTCTCCCGAATAAATGATTGGGCGCACCTGATAATGTTTTTCAACTTTAGTCAACCAGCGTTTTAATCCTTTCTTCAAACTGTCTAAAGGTTGATTTTTGGGTAATTTTTCGATATCTAAAACCGGTGGTAAATCTCCTTTTTGCAGTTTTACTGTTTTAATAAAAAGATCAGCTTGTTCTATAGAATTTTCATTTGGGCGATAATAATGATAAGCGCCCCGAATAATTTTATTCTCTCTTGCTCCTTCCCAGTTTTTTTAAATTGTCTGTCAACACGATCGTTTCCAGCGGTAGCCCGAATAAAAACAAATTGCACAGGGTATTTCTCATCAAGAACTTCTACCTCATCCCAATCTACTTTTCCTTGAAATTCAGAAACATCAATTCCGACTACTTTTCCTTTATGATTTTCGAGAACTCTAATGTTTCTAACATCCGAAAGATGTTTATCTACCTCATCTTCATCAAGAACTTTCTCTGATTTAAAACCCAGATAGTAAGCTAATCCAGCGCGATAGTGATAAAACATTCCTAAAATAAGCACCGCGAAAAAAGAGAATACAATAAATCGGATAACTTTTCTAAAAAAAGAAGGCTCTGATTTTCGAGAATATGAAGTTCGTCTTGTGGTTTTTCTTGCCATTCGAATACAACTACTTTTTCAGAAAGATATTATTTATGATCGACAACAATATATAAATAATAATTATCACAGGAATTGCACCGAATTGAAGTAATAGAAGACAAACAAAAGAAATAGCAAGAAACACAATCTGCAATATATTATCCTTAAAAGTAAACTTTTTAAATTTTAAAGAAAATAACGGAATTTCAGCATTCATGATATAAGCACTGCATAAAGTGATTACTAATAAAACCCATTGATTAGTTAAAATTTCAAGCAACATTAAAGAATCTGAAAACTTCAAAACCAAAGGCAAACTCAACATAAATAATGAACATGCTGGTGTTGGTAAACCAATAAATGAATCTGTCTGACGTGTATCAATATTAAAATTAGCCAATCTATAACAAGAACCTAATGTTACTATAAATCCTAAAAACGGAATAAAAGCATTTGTACCTATTTGATGTCCGCTATTCGCAAACATGGTATACATTACGTACCCAGGAGCAACTCCGCTTGTTACCATATCTGCCAAAGAATCCAGCTGCAGGCCAAGCGGGCTTGAAACTTTGAATAACCTGGCGAAAAAACCATCAAAAAAATCGAAAAAGATTCCAAGACAAACCATGTAAAAAGCCATTTCGTAGTTAAAAGAATCTCCTGTTTCGACAGCCTTAGAAATAAAAACTATTGCAACGCAGCCACAAAAAAGATTAATTAAAGTAATTAAATTCGGAATGTGCTTTTTGATATTCATGTTTTTGATTTTGATATATAATGAACAGCAAATTTCGCATAAAAAACAACATTTATTACTATTCGTAACAAAAATTGTTACTAAAGTTTGAACACAATATTATTACTCATAAAAGCCAGCCTCATAAAAAAGGATCTTTCGCAATATTTCTCAAAAGGAATAAATTTGCTGAGTAAAATATTATATTTTTGATGAAAATTAAAAACAGGCCTCAGTCTGCAAAAAAATAACCGTTGAAGAAACTTTTTACGTTATTATTATTTTGGAGTTTTACTGCACAGTATGCACAAACCGTTCGAAAGTATTCGAATGAGTTTATGAATATTGGTGTTGATGCGGCAGCATTAGGAATGTCCAGCGCCGTTGTTGCTTCTACAAACGATGTCAATTCTGTATATTGGAATCCGGCTGGTTTAACCCATCTTGAAGATCATCAAATTTCACTAATGCACGCCAATTATTTTGCCAATATTGCGCAATATGATTACATAGGATATGCCAGCCCTATTGATGATCGCAGTGCCTGGGGAATCTCTATGATACGATTTGGTGTTGATGATATTATGGATACCACTCAATTAATCGATAGTCAAGGTAATATCGATTATAACCGGATAAGTTTATTCTCTACCGCAGATTATGGCTTTACTTTTTCATATGCCAGAAAACTGCCTGTAGAAGGTTTTCAATATGGTATAAATGCCAAAGTAATCCGAAGAATTATCGGGAAATTTGCTAACTCATGGGGTTTTGGATTTGATTTTGGCCTTCAGTTTGAGCGAAATGACTGGAAATTTGGCTTGATGCTTCGTGATATTACCACAACTTATAATGTCTGGAATATTGATGAGAAGGAATATGCAAAAATTGCCAATGCTATTCCGGGAGAAAATAATGAACTCCCTGAAAGTACCGAAATAACACTGCCAAAAGCACAATTAGGAGTTTCAAAAAAGTTTGATTTTCATTATGATTACAGTCTTTTGGTTGCCACAAATCTAAATATGCGTTTTGAACAAACAAATGATATTATTTCTACAAAAGCTGTAAGTATTGATCCTGCAATTGGCTTTGAATTTGGATATACCGATCTTGTCTTTTTGAGAGCAGGAGCAGGAAATTTCCAGAATGTAACACAACTTGATAATACCGAAAAAGTAAATTTTCAGCCTAATATTGGACTGGGTTTTAAATATAAAGGTATTCAGGTTGATTATGCTTTGACTGATTTAGGAAATCAAAGTACAGCCCTTTACTCTAATATTTTTTCTTTAAAAGTAGATTTAGGTATCTTTAGATAATATTACAACCCGATTAAACTTCTTAAAATTTTAAATTATGAAAAATGTCCTTTTCAAAAAAACACTTTTTTGTTTACTATTATTACTAAGTTTCATTGGTTTTGGCCAAAATTTGCCCCTATCGAAAGATGCTAAAATAAGCGTTATTACTTGTGGGCTTGGCAATGAGACTTATTCTTATTTTGGGCATACCGCTATACGCGTCGCAGATACCGCAAACAATATTGATTTGGTATATAATTATGGTGCTTTCGATTTTAGAACTCCAAATTTTGTTGCCAAATTTGCAAAAGGAGATCTACAATATTTTGTAGTCGTTCATCCATTTGCAGATTTCATGAATGAATATACTTATGAGAAAAGAAGTGTCTTTGAACAAGAACTTGTTATTTCGCAAGATTTAAAACAAAAACTTTTTGATAATTTAAATGCCACTTTACTTACTGAAGATCGCTACTATACATATAAATTTATTGATAAAAACTGTACCTCAATGGTGGTAGACATTATTAATAAAACTCTAAATGGAAGTGTAATTACTAAAGTTGGAGATACTGATAAAACTTACCGCTCTATACTTTTCCCTTATTTTAATGGACATTTCTATGATCAATTAGGAACTAGTATAATATTCGGAACAAAAGTTGATCAATTGGGTACGAAGATATTTTTGCCTTTTGAATTGAAAAACAGTTTAGAAAAAACTACTTTTCAAAATCATCCGTTAGCAGAAAAAAGTACAACTCTGTTAAGTTTTGAAAAAGAAACACCAACTTCATGGTGGAATAACATTTACACTTATATTGTGATATTGGGTTTTATAATACTAGTACATAATAAAATTGCAGATAAAATCTATCTTTTAATCTTATCCTTAATGGGAATCTTTTTTGTTACGGTTGGATTTTATTCCTTTCACCACGAATTGGCAATGAATTATAACATATTATTGTTTAGCCCGCTATTATTGATTTTGATTGTTTTTTCGCTTCTTAAAAATAAAAGATGGACATATAGATTTGCCGTTTTACATTTATTATTCCTGATTATTTATATTTTTATCTTAATCAACAAAGCGCACTTCTTTATTGTATTACCAATGATAATTACAAGCGGATTTGTTTTAGTAAGAGTAGCTCTTAGAAACAAAAAGCGTATTCCAATTATTATCTAATTACTGTCCGCGATAAAACAAAACAGTTGTAAAGGTTTTGAAAACAATATTTAAATCAAGAAAAACACTACGATGTTTAATATAGTATAAATCATACTGAAGTTTTACCAAACTTTCTGCTATAGATTCTCCATAAGAATAATTAACCTGAGCCCAACCTGTAAGACCTGGTTTAATAACATGACGGGTTTCATAAAAAGGCATGATCTGTGCAATTTCTTCCACAAAAAATGGTCTCTCTGGTCTTGGGCCAATAATTGCCATATCGCCTTTTACAATATTGATAAACTGCGGAAACTCGTCTAATCTTGATTTACGCATAAATTTTCCAAAAGGTGTTACTCGTTTATCATTTGTGGTTGCAAAAACAATTCCGTTAGCTTCAGAGTTTTCAACCATAGTTCTAAACTTATAGATCTTAAAAAGAGCTCCGTGCTTCCCCACACGTTCCTGAGTGTAAAACAAACTTCCTTTGTTACCTATAAGATTTCCAATCAAAATAACCGGAATAAAAAGTGCCCCTAAGAACAAACCTACAGAGCAAAAAACCAATTCAAAAAAACGTATTAAAATCAAATATAACTTATTACTATTACTGCGACTGAATGGAAAAAAACGATAAAAGTCACGTTCTATATGATGTACAGGAATACGTTGTGTTTTATTTTCATAAACCTGAGTATATTCTCTAATTATATTTCCGGATTCCAGTAAATGTAATAGTTGCTGATACAAATCGGCAGTGATTCCTTCCGTTTTTTGAGAAGCAATTACAATTTCTGAAACGTAATTTTTTCTTACGAATGCTTCCAAATCATCCTTTTTTATTTCTTTTACATAATGAAACTTAGAATCCTCTACAGAAACAGAATCTGAATTTACAAAGCCAATTATTTTATAATGTGGGTCTACATTTTCAAGTCCTAAGACTAACTCTTCTACCTGATCCTGATCACAAATCAAAACCACACTTTGAGAAAACCGATGTGAAGCAAGAAAAATTGCATAAAAAAACCGCCAAAAAAGAAGTGTGCTTAAAACAGTAAAGTAAAAAATTAAAATAACTAAACGTTGCTTAGGCAATTCAGGAGATAAAATCGGAGTAAATAAGTAAACCAAAATCGACGTCGTCACTGTAAAAATCACACTTCGAAGAATCTGAAACTGATTACTCGAAACCTGAAGATTATACATCTCGAAAATTACACCAAACACAAGAATATAGGCAATTAACAAAAGAGGTCTAAAAAAGTGAGCGTAATCTAAAACAAAATACTGATAATTAAACAGGGTGCTTAACAAATACAGTCCCGACAAAATAAAAGCAGCATCAAAAACACGAAGTAGTATTTTTCTTTCCGAAATTTCGAAGTGCATTTTTTTATTGGAAACCATGTAGTCTGTTTTTTTAAGCTCTTTGATTGGGGGCAAATGTATCATAAAAAAAAAGATATTAATCGAGAGAATTTTCTGCTTTATCCGGAATTTTTACCTGAACAGAAAGTAATGTTAAAGCATATACAAATGCCGGTGCAGCGATCCGCATGGCTGCATGGTTTATGGTAAGCAGCCAAAAAAAGTAAAAAGACAAAAAATACAAATGTTGAGGGTTGTTTATATATATTGTAAATGGGGTTATTAAAAGTATAAGTAAACCAAAAATACCAAATAAACCATGCTCGCTTAACATACGCGAGATCTCGCTATGTGCTGCAACAGCGTGACCAATTGTCTCTTTTCTCACTTCTTTTCCCAATCCAGGACCAATACCGAGTATAGGATTATCAAAAAACATTTTTAAATCTGAATCTATAACAGCCTCTCTACCTCCTAAACGGTCCTTTTTTGTTCGTCCCTTTGCATCCTGGTTTGCATAACGCTTTTCAATCAAACCTCTTGTTTGTAAAGAGCTATAACCCCAAACTCCTATTGCAATTAATCCGGTTAAAATAACAACAAAACTAATCTTACTTTTACCCTTGTTGTTTGAAAAACAGTATAATAAAAACAATAAAAAAAGAATCATGATTACACCCGTTATAACTCCTCCTCTGGAAAAAGTCACAACCCCTCTGTATGCTGTAAAAATTAATAGCAGTCCATTTAAAATGATTTCTTTTTTTGATTTTGAAAACAAAATCAATTGAGTAAAGAAAATAAAGATTCCTAATCCCAGAATAGTTGAAACCTGATTAGGTCCAAAGCCTCCAGAAGTTTCAAAATTAGAGTTGGTACCTTTCACAACATCTTTAACACTAGGATTAAACAAAAATAAATATGTAGCTATTGTAATTATTGGCATTCCCATTGTTATTACAATATTTTGCAGTTCTGAAAAAGATAATCTCTTCTTTAGCATATATATTGAAGCAATTGCTAGACAAATAAGGCCGGATAAATTAAAAATTATTGCTTTTTTAATATCTAAATTAAAATTATCAGCTGTACTTGTAACTAAAACTCCCGGAATTAACAACAATAAAAACAAACCAAAAATAAGAGCCTTTTTAGAAAAGTTACTATATAGCATTCCCACCAACATAAAAAACACAATAAGAAACTTTATATATTCATTATTAAAATTACCTCCCGTCATCCGTAAAAAAACCTCAACTCCAACCAGATAAGCTGAAACAAGAATAACTTCATTATTTCTATTTTTATTTCGAACAGTGATCAAAAGACCAAAAGCAGGAATCAATAATGCATAAATTTTAGACAAAAAAGGTAAACTAAAAATCATCACAGCAATAATTATATGAATCAGTACAAGAAAACTATATGACAATGACTTTTTTTTCATTACGTTATTTTTTTATAAGACCTGATTAGTTTTTCTATCACCTTTTCTTCTGAATAATTTTTAATAACAGTGTCTTTAAAATGATTTCCTAATTTATTTCTAAATGATTCACTTTCAACTATTGTATACAATTGATTCATTATCCCAGATTGATTTAATGGATTAAATAATAATCCAGTATTATTATCCTGAATAATTTCTGAACAATATCCAACATTTGTTGACATAACTGCGAGACCTTCTAAAGCATATTCTAATAAAGTTACTGGAAAACCTTCATCAGTTGAGGCCAAAACTCCAATTGAACATTGAGATAATATATGTTTAATATCATTTCTATCACCGTACAAATGTATATGTTTTTCTAATGAATTAGATTTTATAAAATCTTTTAACAGCTGAGAATAAATATCATTATAATCTCTACCAATTAAATGCAAACTCCAATCTGTTTCATTCAACTTTAAATCTCTAAAAGCCTTAAGAATTACTATATGGTTTTTGGGGTCTTTTAAATTTGCCAGAAAGACAATACGTTTGCCCTGCTCCCCTTTTAAGTAAGTTATTTTCTCATATTCATTTTTTACGAAGGCAAAATTTGGAATAAAAAAAACCTTTTTACACTGTAAATTATCCTCACTCCACTTCTTCAGCTGCAAATTAACTACAAAAATGGAAGAAAAGAAAAATGAAGAAAGCACTAAAATTCTATTTTGCTTTCTTGATTCCTTTGGTCGTGACCCATAATGATCGTGCCAGATAATTTTAAGTTTTGGCAGCGTTAGCTTTACTAAAACAGCTGTAAAAAAAGAAGAACTATGTACATGAGCAATATTAACCTCATTTTTTACTATATATTTTCTTAATTTGAAAATGGCTCGAAAATCTATTCTTTTTGTTTTCCTTAAAAACAGGTAAGAAACATTTTCATTTATTTGAGAAAGTAATTTCCCTTCTCTTCTAGTAGCAATTAAACCGGAAAAAGTTATCTTTTTTGCTAGTGAATTTGCATAACTTACTGCCATACGCTCGGCTCCCCCAGCTTCTAAAGAATCTATTATCTGAACAATTCTCATTTTACTAACAGCTTTTTAATTTCTGCTTCAAAAATATCAGTTGTAAATTTTTGAGACCATTCGATTGCTAATTTACTTTTTTCGCTAAAACCACTACTATCAAAAAGCATATTTTCAATTTGTGCTAAATCTTTCTCAAGATTCATATCCAGCAAAATACCTCTTTTACCATTATCAAGCATGTAGGGAACACAGGAAACTTTTGTTGCTAATGGAACGCAGCCCCAAAACATCCCTTCTGCTATTGCTTTTGGCCAGCCTTCACTTTTAGAAGGCAAAATCACAAAATGACTCTTTTGATAGGCTTTTTTTACTGTTTCTTTATTTTGATTTCCGTGCAAAAAGACAAAATTTTCGAGTTGATTCTCTCTTATATATTGTTCTAAAATATCTCTTTCAACCCCATCTCCATATAGATTTAAAACACTATTATGCCCTTTTTTAACTAACCCTTCAACCAACTTAATGGCATAAATGGGAGATTTTCCCAAAACTAAACTTCCAACAAAAATAAATTCTAAAACTAAATCCAGAGGTGATTTTTGAATTAGTTTTTTTTCATTTTCTGAATATGTTGCCGTAAAGAAAGACTTAATATTTTTTGATTGATTCTTCCATTCTCCATAAACTAAAACCTTCATATTTCTAGTTAGGAAAGTATTGTTCAAAATTCGTTTTTGCAAATTATATGTCCAGGGCTGTTTGCTTTTAGAATCCCAATTTCCTGCATATTTAGCTGTTTTACTTTTGCCTGGAAAAAACATTTGAATAAAACACCCTAACAAACCGACATTTCCGGGGCATCTTAAATGGATATGATCAGCATTTTTCATCGCCCAAAATATTTTCCAAAGAATGATAGGAATTTTAAAAATTGAGGATATGCTATTTTTAAAACTTGTAAGATTAAAATCTGGTACTTGTTTAAAATCAATCTGTTCATTCTTGTATGAGAAATCAATTTCACTTGCAATTCCTTCTGATAAAGGAGCAACAATTATTACTTTATCAACATACTTTAACCAAATGTCCATTTCATGTACATATGGGGAATATCCAAAAAAAAAGCTACCATTTTTAATATGATTAACATTTGTAATTATTACAAATTTCTTAATTTTTAGCATGTTTTACTTTTTGTTATAGCCAGAATTCTTTTAAAATAATTCTTTGGATGTAAAAAGTTTTCACTCCATTCTAAATTTTTTTGTCCCATTTCACAGTATCTCTTACCTACAATTAAACTCTCAATTTTTTCTGGCAATTCTAAATAAGAATCTCTTGCACTTAATTTTTCATAATTAACATACTCTTTAAAATCTTCTACAACAACATTTAAAGGAGTTGTAATTACTGCTTTCCCAAACAACAAGCATTCCCCTATTTTCCATCCTGGAGTATCTTTTAAACCATCATCAGCGATTCCAATATCAGCATTCCTTAACGACTTAAAATATTCTTTTTTAGATATTCTTTTTACATTTAGTAAAAGATCAGGAGCGATTCTAGCTGACAGCTCATCAGGAAAAATACCCACCGAAGAATTTTCAAAATTCCTTTTTATTATGCGACACGCTTCAATACGAAATTGATTCTGAATTTCACGTCTTTTTTTCTCTTCAAGATCTATATGATTTTCTGGGTTCCACAATCTAGTATGAAAAATTATTTTTCCATTGTTATCAGTGACACTTGTAGGAAAAGACCTTGCATCCATTGCATTATGTGACAGATTTGTGAATAAATTAAAATAATCCATTGCACGTATTATCTCTATTCTATTTCTACTATTCATTAAATCATTCAGCTTAAACTTCATTAAAAGGTTAATTGCTTTATAAGAATAATTAACTTGAAAATTAAGTGGATAAATATTTCCTGAATAATTTTCAAAAGTTAGTGACCTTTTAAAGTAAAAACTATACCGTTTAGGGTCATCTATAAACTTAATATCATCAGAATAATCAAGAAAGATTGTTTTATCATCATCTAAATAAATAATTCCTCCGCCTGTTGCAAGTCTATTATTAAAAACGACATTAAATGCAAAATCATTTTCATAACAAAAAAACAGAAATGAGTACAATAGCAAATTATGATGTGAGGTCCAACATGGTAATTCTAATTTCATTAAAACAATTTTAGTTTGACAAGATTACAAATAAACAAATTTATTTGAGCATACATTTTAGAATAGTTTCATTTTCGATAAAAAATGGCCGATACGAAACAAAAAAAACTCTGTTTTCCAGATTTACCAAATAATGAGCTAACTAAAAACTAAGTACTACAAAAGAATTTTCGTTATAATTATGTGTTATAAAAATGGTTCTCATTATTTACAATTTTGTTTCTTAATTTTACTTATATAACACACTAAATAAATCAACATACTGGACTACCCTATGTTTAGAATGCTTTATTTCTTCTTCAATATCAACAAAATTTGAAACTGTTGCCAAATTTTTAAACTACAATATTTCATTTTTATAACCGAAAACTTTATTACAATAGGTCCTTTACAAACTGCCCTAATCCTAAAAAAATGATAAATTCAAACTTTGTAAAATGTGCCAAATCTAATTATTTCACCAGTTCATTTCTTTTATAATAACCAAATATGAGAGTTATTTCGCATAAACTTTTCGAAATTTTATTTTTCCTTATGAATTATTCTTTTTCTACTTGTAATAAAGACTCAAAAAACTCTATATTTTTCAAAACGATATTTTCCAATTTGTATTTTTGAAGCACAAATTCTCTTGCTCTTTCACCCATCTCTTTTGTTTTTTCTTTATTCGAAAACATCCAAATAATTTTCTCTGCTATATCTTCAGGATTATACGGATCACATAATAAGCCAGTTTCATAATCTTTTATCGTTTCTGGTCCTGGTCCCAATTTTGTAAAAACAACTGCTTTTTTCATAGACATAGCTTCCGGGGCAACTAAGCCTTGTGTTTCCATATGCGATGGAAAAACGCATACCGAAGCTTCTGAATAAGCTCTTGGAATATCATTATATGAAATTGCTCCATGAAAATGAATATCATTTGCTAATTCTCCTAATTGATAAAGTTCTTTATCTTTCAGCATTTGAATATAGGAACTACCGTCTAAAAAAAACCAATCTCTACCATAAATTTCAAGTGTTGCTTTTGGAAATTCTTTTTTTACAAATGGAAAAGATTGTATCAACTGACGCACTCCTTTTTTTTTACAAACTGTTCCAGCAAAAACAATCTTATCTTCGCATTCCATTTCAATTGGATAAAAAAAATCTGTATCAATTGGATTACTAATATAGACAACGGGTTTATTATTATAACTTAAGTGTTTTTCCGTGTGCCCTTTTACGAACTTAGAAACAGCTATAAAAGCATCACTCTTTTTAAAAGATCTTTTTTCCTGAAACCCTTTCCATTTATTAATTTTTCTATTTTCGCTTTCTGCAAAAAAATGATGTCCACCATGCAATCTGATAATATACTTTATACCGTTTATTTTAGGAATGAAAGCCAAACCTAGTTCAGAAGATTCAATAATTTTTATAGGGTCTTTTTGATGAATTTCTCTAATTTTATTATTAATTTCCTTAGCATTAAAATACCACGAGAATCCTTTTATTGTACTTTTTTTTAATCTATATATATTAACACCTTCAAAAACATCAGTTTCACGATTATTAGTATAATTAATTCCGATTACAGAAATTTTATAGTCTTTTTTGACTAAAGCAGTTGCCAGCGTTTTAACAAAACTGCCTATTCCACCATGTGGGAATCCTTCTTTCGGAAACTCGTTTGTTAAGAAACAAATGTGCATATTTACCTAATTATTTATTACTTGTCGAATATTACTAGATGCATTTTTATAATCTCCAAGGATTATTTCTTTCCAATTAATCATATCAAGATTATTGTTCGTCTGCATATCAATTTTTTGAGCGATTTCATCTTTACTATTTAACCAAATAATTGAATCTTTATTTGGCATACTTCTAAAATGTTGAAATTGATAGATCGTTTTTACAGACCAATCTTTTACATTTCTATTTGATTGATCATAATTAATAAATATGCAGGGTTTATTAAACATTGCAAAATCAAAAGCCATGGTAGACCCAACATTTACAACTATATCTGCATAAAAGGCAGTACTTACTAATAATTTTACATCTTCAAAACTTGGATATACAGTATTCCACTCCTTTGATTTACTGAAATACCATAAAGGCGGTGCTTCTTTAATTAAATCTTTATATTGCTCTACGATCTTATCAAATCTTCCTGAAAAATCAACCGGGCATCTTCTTAATAAAATTTGATATTCATTCTGCAAATTTGCTTTAATAATTTCCTCTGCCATGTCTTTTAAGTAACTTGGATCATCTGGTGAAGTCTTAGTGTCATCACCAGAAAAACAAATAATTCTTTTGTTTAAATCTAAATTATATTTCTGATAAAAAATTTCTTTATCAATTACATTTTTTGGTTCATCGTAAAACTCAAACTGCGGGGTTCCTGTAACATGAATGCTTTCTGATGGAATTTCAGAATAGAATTGTTTTAATTCATTTTTCATGTAATCTGACCAAACTAAGTAATTATCTGCTCGCAAGGCTAAACGAGCTTTTGGCAAATTATCCCATGAATAAATTACGGTACTGGTTTTAATTCCTAAGTCAGTCGCTGCGGCAAAAACCGGCGCAGCAGTAAGTGCTCTTTGGTGTGAACAGAATAAATGACTTACTTTTGCATCGCTCAAGATATTTTTTACTTGATAGTAAAAAGGATTCTGACGAATGGCTTTCTGATACATCTTTTCGAGTTTTAAAATACTCGGATATTTTTTAAAAAATATAGATGATATCTGTATTAGTTTATAAAATATCTTCTTAGACAATCCTTTTTGTTCCCAATTCCAATTGGTTAACAAAGTTGGATTGTTAACTTTAGCATTATTATAGTATAATCTCGAAAGACAAATTAACTCTCTTAAAAATTTTTCCTTTGCAGATTCTTTATAAGTTGGAATTACAATATCATTAACAATCAAAGAATCTTCCTTAATTGCAGCAATTGTGTTGGGATCAAAACTATGAAACAGAATTAACTCTTCTGATTTATAATTATTAAACGTATTCGAAAACAGATAATTTCTAATACCAACACCATCTGGGAACAATAATAAAATCTTATTTTTTTTCATTTTTATTTATTGAAAAAATCTTTTAGAATTCTTGCTGTAAATATTTTTGCACCAGTGTCATTCATGTGTCCGCAAGAAGAAAAGTATTTATCTTCTATCACTACATTTTCGTAATTATGAATTTCCGGATATACTTTTTTAACTTTTTCAAAATAATTCATCCCTTTAGTGTTTTCACACATTGGTGTCATAACCGGAATGAAATTAATATTATGTACTTTACAAAGATTTTTAATTTCTTCGTAATATTTGTTAGGCTTTAATGGGTTTAAATTAACGATATTATTTTTCATATTACCATTTTTATGTTTCACCAAAGGATAGTAACCCAAATTATCCAAAGCGCTCGTTTTTTTATTAATTGAAATAAAAAAAGTTTCCCGAAACCCTATTTTACTATCATATTTAATATATCTATAAAAAGGAATATAATACAGCTCATTAAAATCTGTTTCATTTGAAAAGTGTTCTTTAATCACTTCTGAATTATGAATATAAGGCAGGAATCTTGCTGAAATCCCTTCCGCCTGATGTTCATTTGAAAGATTTAAATCGGCTTCGAGAATGACATTTTTTATTTCATATTTTCTTTCAATCATTAATTTTAACATCAAAGAAGCTTCAAATAAATGTCCACCGCTCATTCCGTAATTGAATGCTTTTAGTCCTTTGTCTTCAAACATTTGTGTCACAAAATGATTGTTTGCCCTTGAGGATCCTAAAAAAACTACATCATATTTCTGGGCTTTTGAATTAAAAACCTTTTCAATTTTTCCTCTATTATTAGAATGCATAAAAATATACGTATACGAGCCATCTAATAAAAATGCCATTAAAACAGTTATTACACTAATTTTAGCTATATAAATTAAAAACTTCTTCATTAAAACTGAAAATATATAAATTCTTTATAATCTGAAAAAGTTCCAAAAGCCATAATAGCTAAAATTGCCAAAGCTACTTTTAAGGCACTCCGTTTTCCAGAAAGTGGTTCTACTTTGCTGCGATTATTCCATTCGATTAAAACAAATAATCCAATCATAAGCAACAGTTCGTAACTGTAGCGCTCGTTATCTAAATATTGAAAACTAAAATCTTTACTGGTAATAATTCTCTTTAAATACAAAACAGCATCTGTAATTGTTTTGGCTCTAAAAAATACCCATGCAATACAGGTTAATGCAAAGGTGTAAAGTATGCTTAAAAACACTTTTACAGAATCAAAATTAAATTTGAGCTGAATGGTGTCCATGTTATTTCGATTGCTGTTTGAAAGAAGTAATGGTAGGAAATAAACTGCATTTATAAATCCCCAAGCGAGATATGTCCAGTTTGCGCCATGCCAAAAACCACTTACAACAAAAATGATGAATGTGTTTCTGATTTTCATCCAAAGTCCACCTTTACTTCCTCCTAACGGAATATATAAATAATCTCTAAACCAGGAAGAAAGTGAAATATGCCAGCGGCGCCAAAACTCTGCTATATCTCTTGAGAAATAAGGATAATTGAAGTTTCGTAATAAATCTAAACCAAACAGTTTTGATACACCAAGTGCAATATCTGAATATCCTGAGAAATCTCCATAAATTTGAAAAGCAAAATATATGGCTCCTAGAATAAGGGAGAAGGAATTCATTGAAGTATAATTATCGAAAACAGCATTGGCATAAGGTGCGCAAGTATCTGCAATAATTACCTTTTTTACTAAACCCCAAATAATTTGATAAACTCCTTGTTTTGCATTTTCTAAATCAAATTCACGCTTAACTTTTATTTCTGGCAATAAATGGGTGGCTCTCTCAATTGGTCCGGCAACCAGCAACGGAAAATAACTCACAAACAAGGAATAATCTACAAAGTTATATTCGGCTTTTATTCTTTTAAAATAAATATCGATAACATAAGAAAGTCCGTGGAAAGTATAAAATGAAATTCCGACAGGCAAAATAACATTCAGTAAAAGCGGACTTGCTTTTACTCCAACTGAATTTAATAATTCTGAAAATGAAGCGGCAAAGAAATTATAATATTTGAAAACTCCTAAAAAGCCCAGATTGACCAAAATGCTTAACCAAAACCAAAATTTTCGGCTTTTCTCTGATTTTCCTTTTTCGATTTGAATCCCTGTGTAATAATCCAGAAAAGTGGAGAAAACCAATAAAAATAGAAATCTCCAATCCCAACAAGAATAAAAATAATAACTGGCAATAATTAACAAAGCATTTTGGGTGCTTTTGTTTTTATTAAATACAAACCAATACAGGAAAAAAACGATTGGTAAAAAAATAGCAAATGCTATGGAGTTAAAAAACATAAGTGTTTACAATGGTATTATTAAAGAGATATTATATATCTCTAAATTGTTTTTGGTGATTCAGTTGCCAAATATCGTTTTTCTTTAGTGATTGCAAAAACAATTCGTTACTATTTCCTTCCCCAAAATCATTATCTGAAAACTGAACTTTGTGAGAATCTATTTTAAAAAGGGCTTCAAGAATGTCTTTTTCTGAATAATTGACATTGATAATATCTGCATGAACGGCTCTGTTTTGCTGGCGAGTCCCTATATTTATAATTGGAATTCCATAATAAGGAGCTTCGCGAATTCCGGCACTGCTGTTGCCAATTATAAATTGACTGTTTTTTAATAATGTTAGAAAATATTCGAATCGCAATGATGGAAAAATTCTGAATCTAGTATTCCCTTCCAATCTTTTAAATTCGTTAATTATGAATTGACTTCCTAAATCGTTGTTTGGAAAAATAACAATATAATTTCGATTATCTTTTAATAGACAGTCAACAAAAGTAACAGCATATTCTTTCATTGAATTAAATTCTGTCGTAACGGGATGAAACATTACAAGTGCATAATCATCAAAAGAAATCTGATAGTATTGTTTTGCTGTTTCAAGAGAAGGCAGATTATTAGAAAACATAATATCTATATCTGGCGAGCCAATAGTAAAAATAGATTCTTTCACTTCTCCCATTTGCAGTAACCTTTTTGCTGCTTGCTTATTTGACACAAAATGTACGTGACTTAGTTTACTTACACTATGACGAATTAATTCATCGACAGTTCCTGAAACTTCGCCGCCTTCAATATGAGCTACCAAAATATTGTTTAAAGATCCTACAATGGCGCCGGCAAGTGTTTCTACCCTATCACCATGCACCACAATCATATCAGGTTTTATGGTTTTGCAATAATTTGACAAACCTTCAATGGTTTTTGCCAATGTCAAATCCATTGTAGTTTCATGCGTATGATTTTCGAATGTAAAGACATTTTTAAAATTACATCGTTCAATTTCAATTAGCGTATACCCATAAATTTCCTGCAGATGCATTCCGGTAACGAAAACAAAAGCTTCAAAATCCTGCCGTTCTTCCAAGGTTTGAATAAGGGATTTTATTTTCCCGAAATCTGCACGGGTGCCGGTTAGAAATAATATTTTTTTTGTAGAATTACTCAAAATCAGTAAAATCTAATTGTTCATCATTTTCAATATCTCTTGCAGCAATTTTTCCAATTAAATCATTAAAGTGTTCTGCTAAAATTTTACCAGTCCCTGGACGTTTAACCCAAATATTTTCTTTAGATAAAATCTCTCCTTTTTTAATTGGTTTAATAGCGCAAACGGTAGCAAAAGCAAAGTCAATTGTAACTTGTTCTTCAAGAGCTGGTTTTTTAGTTCCTCCTCGCATTAAAGCAATTTCTGCACTTGAAACAATTAATTCACTACATGCTTTTTCATCCATACTGCAAATAATATCCGGACCTGTTCGCTGCATATGATCTGTAAAATGTCTTTCTAAAATACTAGCTCCAAGTGCTACCGCACCTAAACAAGCATTATTATTTAGAGTATGGTCGCTTAACCCAAATACTTTATCTGGAAAAGCTTCGTGAAGTTCTACCATTGCACCAAAACGAACTAAATGAATAGGCGTTGGATATAAGTTAGTTGTATGCAATAAAGCAACCGGAATATTATTTTTATCAAAAATCGAAACCGCTTTTCCGATACTTTCTATTGTATTCATACCTGTACTTAAAATTACAGGTTTTCCAAAAGAAGCGATATGTTCTAATAAGGGATAATTATTGCATTCTCCAGAACCAATTTTGTAGGCCGGAATATCAAATTTTTTCAAGCGTTCTGCCGCAGCTCTTGAAAAGGGAGTAGAAATAAAAATCATCCCTTTACTTTCAACATAGTTTTTCAATTCTAATTCTTCATCTTCATCTAGTGAACAGCGTTCCATGATTTCATAAATAGAAACATCTGCATTCCCTGGAATTACTTTTTTTGCTGCACCAGACATTTCATCTTCTACAATATGAGTCTGGTGTTTTACTACCTCAACTCCTGCTCTGTGTGCTGCATCAACCATTTCTTTGGCTACTTCTAAAGAACCTTCATGATTGATTCCGATTTCGGCAATAACTAATGGCGGAAAATCTGGTCCAATTTTACGCCCTGCAATTTCTATGTATGGGTTCATTATTTTCTAAAATTTGGGGTTTTATTGTTTTTGATAAAGATATCTCGCATAATCTAAATCATCCCGAGTATCGATATCAACTTGTGCAAAAATATGATTTACTTCGAATGGAAAAGCATTTTCTGAAATAATAATATTATTCAGAATTAAGGAAGCTTTTGTGATATATAATAATCCATTCTCAAAAAAAAGAGGCTCTAAGTCCTGGCTTCTTTGCCCAATAGAATAATTATAGGGTAAAAATCTATTGTCTTCAATTTTTCCCAATTTTTGATAATTTCTGGAAACCGTAAATAAACTGTCTAAATTTTCATTTTGATATTTTTCGAAAGTTTCATTTAATAAATCCCGAGGTCTCAACGGATTTGTAGGTTGTAATAAAACAACATTTTCTACATCTTCTGAATCAATGGATTCTAAAACATGTTTTAGAGCAGAAATTGTTGGTTCCATATCTCCTGAAATTGATTCTGGTCTGTCAATAATATTTACACCAAATTTTAAGGCAATTTGTTTGATTGCATCATTATCTGTGGAAACATATACTTCATCAATTATTGCTTTATTTTCTTTTGCATAAATAATGGAATGAACAATCAAAGGTAGATCACCTAAAATCTGAATATTTTTTTCAGGTATTCGTTTAGAACCTCCTCTTGCAGGAATTATAGCAATTGTTTTATTCATATATGCTAATTTTATTTTCAAAATCTTTAAAAAACAGAGGTTTTATTTTTTCTAATTCAGATTCAGAGTAATTCCACCATTGTAATTCTTCTATTTCTTGGATAATACTATCTGTAAATCTCTTTTTAATAATTTTTGCTGGAACACCTCCAACAATTGAATATGGCAATACATCCTTTGTTATTACTGAACCGGCTGCCAAAACCGCTCCGTTTCCAACAGTAACATTTCCGACAATTATTACATTGTGACCAATCCAGACATCATTACCAATGATTATTTTATTTTCTTGCCTAATACTTTTCAATTCACCATTAAATAAATTTTTGTTAATGTACGTTGACATATAATTAGTTGGATGATTTTTGGCAAATATTCCAACATCAACTCCTACTTGACAATATTTTCCAATTGTAACATCACCATGTATAAAATTATTATACCCTAATGTGCTCGCAAATCCAATTGTAACTTTACCTGAAAAATTACATCCATGAGGAACTGCATTATTACCTTCAAACACTACATTTTTTATTCCTCGAGAAAAACCTGAAAACACACTACTACCATTAATTTCTGGACTGTTTAAAATTTTAAACAATAATTTTTTGAATATTTTTTTCATTTCTCTTTATTGAATAAATCTTAATCCTCTTTTTGTTAATTTGAACGAAACATATCCAATGCTAAATTTCAACAACCATTTCAAGTATTCTAAACTAAAATTAAATGTTTTACCAATTAAATTTAAATATAACTCAATACATTTAGGATGCTTATATAAAACAATTAAATTTTGAACTTGATGTTTAAATAAGTAAAATTTTATTCGATCTGAAAGTTTGTTTTCCTTTTTTAAAGCCCCCACAATTTGTAAAATTGCTTTATGTCTGGATTCTGCTACGTTATAATCTGAATTTGATGAATTTGAGTTTTCGTGAATTCTATATAAAGCTAAATATTCATCAACAAGAAACAAATTCGGTTCTTCTATCAATCGTCTTATATGGAAATCCCGATCAAGCATTTTAAGAAGTCTCTCATTATACAAGATTTTATCTTGCAAAAAACTTCTTCTCCAAAGAATATCATGCATATACCAAGAGATATTTAAAGAAATAAAATCTTCAAGTAAATTGTTTGTTATTTTTGTCCTTAGTTCTTTTTTAATTATTTCTTTCTCATTATTGACCATTATAGTTTTTGAAAGTACTCCATCCACCTCTGGTTGATTTTGAAAAATTTCAATTTTTTTTTGTAAATAATCCGACAGAATCCAATCATCAGAATCTAAAGACATTATAAATTCTCCAAAGCTATTTTCTATTCCGTAGTTTCTACTCGCATTGGGGCCTTTTATTCTTTCTTCTGGTCTTTTAAAAAACCGTATTCTTTCATCGGTAGTATATTTAGCTACCACCTCTTCAGTATTATCAGAAGAACCGTCATCGACAATTATACACTCCCAATTTTCATAGGTTTGAGCTAAAACACTCTCTAGAGTTTCAGCTATTAGATTTGCTCTATTATAAGTTGCGATTACAATTGACACTAAATTTTTATGCCCCATCTATTTATAAAAATTAAATTTTCTTAAAACCCTAACAAAAAGACATCTGAAATTATACGGAATTAAAACATACACTCTCTTCGAACTTTCTAAATGTTCATGAATTTTGGATGCAAAAATTTCTTTTTCAAGAATCCAGTCTGGTAATGAATTACCCAAATGGTAAGCCGATGCTTTTAGTAGAGAAAGCCTATAATATCCCAGTTTATCAATCGGAATATCTAAAAAACTTAATTCACCCCCAGGAAAAACATAAATGGGTTTTTCTAAAGGAAGTTTTTTAAAAATTTCTTTTCTGTATACTGAAGCAAAATGTCCGGCCCCAATAACAGCTTTTGTTGTTTTTGTTTCTAAGTAGAACTGTTTTTCCTTCCAATTTTTAGTCTTGGTTACAAAAAAATTCTCCTTATTTATACCTGCTTCAAACAATTCTAACTCCTTATCTTTTACTACTTTGTCTTTTTTTACAAATAAAAATTCATTAGTAAAAAGAGAGTTATTGCAATAAAACGCTGTATTTGGGTCAGGTGTTAAACCTACAACCCCTGCGTTTTTAAAATTATTAAAAATTGACAAAGCTTCATTCTGCCAATTGGAAAAGAAAAAAACATCTGAATCTACTATTGCAATATAATCTTCATAACATCCTCTAGCTTCCTGAAGTATGGTGTAAATTTTTCCATAATTCTCACTACAGTGAATATGTTTATCAATTTCTTTATTAGCGAGTAATAAATTAATGTAATCTGTGACCTCTTTTTTACAATTATTATTAATTATTGTAATATTTGTTTTTTCAGCATCTATTGTATTTAATAGGGAGTATATACTCTTTTCAAAAACAGAAAAAGCATCCTTAAAATATCCCGCATTACCTTCAGGAATAAAAACAGGAATTATCACCCTAAAAGGTTTATACTCGAGCTTTTTAGAGTTTAATTTTTCCGGATTTTCGCCAATACGCATAATTTTTATCTCTTTATTTGAATTAAAACCCGTTTATTTTTTATTTCTTCTGTGCTTGAAAAGCATCTATTTTATCAAAAATCTCCTTATCTATACTCCTGTCAAATTTTCTTGCAAACAGCTTAGAATTTGGCTGTGAGATTAATTCGTCAAAATCTTCAGAAGTAAAGGTAACCGGCAAATCACAATTCTTTTTTTCCCAGTTAGCATAAGAAAGAAATGGCATTATTTTAATTTCATTTTTCTTTTCTATCAAATACATAATAATTGACTGAAAAAACATTTCATCTGGTAATAATGAATACGTATGATATCTTACATAATCCGGATGATCTTCAAGAAATGCAATAATTTTTTCAACTGTTGTCATTGACAAAGCCCACCATTGACTTCCTCCATAAGGCTGGATGTAATTAGGATATTTCCTCTTTTTTAAAATCTTCAAAATAAAATCAAAGCGACCTAATTTTATCAACCTATAAATTTTCTTAAAAGTCTTTTTTGTGAAAAACTCAGATTCCAAAATAGAACCAATTTGCACAAAATCTTCCTTTTTGCCAGATAGATTAAATTTATATTTTGTCATTCTATCTATTGACCAATACTTTGTTGGCAGAGAAAAAATATCTATAAAATCTTTTCCAATATTTGTTTTAAAATACAGTTTTATATCATCATTAGATTTAATTGGATAATCCTGACCGCTTAAGAGCACACAATAACCACTCCTTTTATCACTTAAAATCTGCTTTAAAGCATTTAATGTTGCTATAACAATTCCTAAATCTCCCCAAATTCCCTCTTCACGTTGAGCAACAAAACTTACATTCGGCAAATCATCTAATTCTTCAAAAAAAGGATCGATTAAAACATTCTTATCGATATGAACATAAAAAAAAGCATCTGGACATGTCAGTTTCTGAATCAATTTCTTTACTTGATTCGGATATCTATGCGCTAATATTATATAATTTATTGTCATGAATTAAGCGGTTGTGTCTCTTAAATTTTTATTGATTCCAATTGTCAGCTCTCCTTCATGAATAATTGAAAATCCATATTTATCAAGAATAGTATTAATTTCATCTCTGCATTCAAGCTCATCGTGAATTTCAATGGCTATACATTTTGTTTTATTCAAAAAATCTAAATCAGACTCAAACGAAGTAAATATTTGTTTTTCTGCTCCTTCGATATCAATTTTAAGAATATCTATATAATCAAAATTATTTTTTGACATTAGATCGTTAATTGTATATGATTGCATTGCATCTGAATCATTAGATTCTTCAACCCTAAATGACCAATCAGACCTATCTCTAAAATCATTTATTACTTTAATTTTTGTATTTGATGACCATATCGCACCATTAATTTTAATAAACTCAAAATTATCTTTTTCTTGTAAGTTATAATCCAGTACCTGAAAATTATCAGTATCAGGTTCTACAGCAACAATTTTGGCGCTTTGAAACTGATTGATAAAAAACAGAGATGTTAAACCAATATTACTTCCTGCATCAATAATATTTGGTGTATAATTTAATGGAAGCTTAAAATTTGTCCGATAACTAGTTACAACCGGAAGATATTCATTCGACACAACTACTTGATAAAAAACATCAAAATCACTAGAAGGAGTTTTTCTAAGTTTAACTCGTGCTGAAAACTTATCCTTAAATTCTGTGATATAATATTTACTGGTTTCTTCAATTAAAACACCATTAAATCTAACCAAATAATTATAATAAAGAGACAAATATTTCTCGGCCTGTGTTGTCTTACTATTTATCTTTTTCTTCAGCTTATAAATGATAAGTCTTGTCAGATTAATAAAATTTAATCTTTTCAAATTCTTAAATATTTTGGCTATTCTCATTTTAGTTTTGTACGGTTTTCTTTTTTTAACTTATTTTTTTGCTTTAAATTTTGAAATATAATTTTAGAAAATAATTAATTCTAACCCAAATTTCAAACTCACTAATTCTTATAGGATTTCTATTACCTACCAAGTTGTATCTTTTTATATGACTTTTTAACAACTTTACCTTCACAAAATAAAGAACAAATGGATTTCTAATTTTTATTTTCTGGGTTTGTTCCTATGCGCATTTAGTTACAAGTATTTTAAAATTCCTGATTTTACTTTTAATTCGAACCAAAAAAGTGAAGTATAACTTTGAAGAATTATACATAAAACGATAAAATTGACGAACCTTTAAAAATGCAGTTCTCTTATTATTCGATGAACTCATCCATTTATTATAATCTTGTTCTACTTGTTTTAAAAGCAAAATCCATTTTTTTTGAATTTCATTCCGCACAAATTTATTTTTATGCTTTTCAAATTCTTCAAGTTGCCCTATAGGATCATATTTTTTCTCGACAATTTGCAAGATTAATACCTTCAATTCTGAAATATTTCGAACTAATGGGATTGTAACATAATTATTATGAAAATA
Source organism: Flavobacterium sp. N2038 (assembly GCF_025947185.1). Lineage (NCBI taxonomy): Bacteria > Pseudomonadati > Bacteroidota > Flavobacteriia > Flavobacteriales > Flavobacteriaceae > Flavobacterium > Flavobacterium sp. N2038. The sequence continues at coordinate 1,346,553 of NZ_CP110001.1, read as the reverse complement.
AACCGAACTTGAATCATATCCTGAAACAACGGGAACTCCAGCTAATAAAGAATTAGTAATCTTTAAATAAGGTTTAAAATAATATTTTTCATTATCGAAACTTCTAAAACAAAAAGAAAGATCAGAATCTGAAAAATCGTTCCATGATTCAGGTTCAGCCTTTATCTTTAATTCTAAATTATTATTTTTTAAAAACATATTGAAATCATCCGAAATAACTTCTTTAGGAATATTTTCAATATTCCCATGAAATGATATGGTTTTTAAATCTCTTTTTCGCGAAATTTCACGTGGAATCATATTATGTTGTGGCCAACCACAGATAAATTTTGTTTTACTAAATCCAAATAGAAAATCCGTAATTAATTTAGGAAAAAGGAAAAATTTATCCTGATAAGGGTTGTGTACTATATGCCATTGAGCATAAGAATGTCTACCAGAATCTATATGCAAACACAAAAAAAATTGATTAATAGTTGGTTTTATTTTGGCAGGAAAATATCTTCTATGAAAAACAATAACTCCTTCTAAAGGTATTTCTGGGCCAATAGTAATTTCTTCAAATTCCATTTTTAAAGCAAAGAAAGTTGTTGTTATCCAATGATCTAAACCATCATTTGGGCTGAAATTTAATTCATCAATCGATCCTATTAAATTATGATGATAAAAATGTATTTTCATAAGCACTATCGGTTGGAAGAAGTTAATACATAATATTTACCGATTATATGATTTGAGATTTAATCATTTATAATCTGATAAAAAGTCATTTAACTCATTTCACTTATCTTTTAATTAAAATAAAAAGCAATAATTTTAATACCTTAACTATAAAAAACTAAAAATGATCTAATTTGTTTAAAACAAGTCATTTTTTCAAATTCTTAAATATTTTGGTTATTCTCACTTTAGTATTGTATAGTTTTCTTTTTTACTTTAAATTTTTTTCGCTTTAAATTTTGAAATATATTTTTAGAAAGTAATTAATTCTAAACCAAATTTCAAATTCACTAATTATTATAGGATTTCTATCATCAGCCATATTCCACCTTTTCACATAACTCTTTAGTAATCTGATTTTTACAAAATAAAGAACAAATGGATTTCTAATTTTCATTTGTCTAAAATTATGATACATTTTACTTTCAATTCCAATATACTTTTCAAGTTGAAGCGAAAGTCGCTCTGGATCATCATATTCTCTATAAAAAGCTAATGGCTCGTTAATGTAATGTATTTTATGTCTGTAAAACATACGCTGATAAAAATCAATATCTTCCCCAACCTTAATCATTTCATCAAACATTAAATCTTCTCTAAAAACCTTTCTTCTAATTAGAGGAGTTGGAGATTTTACAACCCAAACACCTAGTGCGTTCCAAAAAACATATCCTGAACGTTTACTAATTTTATTTTTAGCAGCTCCATAATATTTCCCTGTAGGTTTTCCATTTTCATCCACGACAGTGACAGAACTATGAACACAATCAACAGAAGGGTTTTCGAGTACTATTTTTACCTGTTTCTTTATTTTTGAACTTTCCCAAAAATCATCATCGTCTAAAAAAGCTATGTATTCACCTTTAGCTAGCTGGATTCCGTAATTTCTTGCAGAAGACAAGCCACCGTTTACCTTGAAATGATAAGTGCAATTCGAGAATTTATTGCAGATTTCTTGCGCATAATTATTTGCTGACCCATCATCTATTACTAAAATCTCAATTTCCGAATAAGATTGATTCGAGACCGATCGAATAGCTGTTTCCAAATATTCTTTTCGGTTATATGTTGGAATAATAACGGTAACTAAAGGCCAAATCATCTTCGTAAAAGTTTCGAAACAAAAAATTGTATCAATTTATAAAAATATAACACTTTTAGGTTTTTACCCGCCTGGATCTTTTGAATGCTTGTAGTATTCAAAAAATCTTTTTTATGACTCCAAATATAATATTTGATATAATGATTTATAAAATATTCGTAATCCTTTTCTTTTCCAAAATAATTCAGATATTTTGCTTTTTCATGATAAATAGTTTCTAATTTATTTTTCTGTAAAAACGATGATGTTGACCCTTCATGTCTTCGAAAAAAATTCAAATTTTTATTTAGAAATGCAAAAGAATTATTTTGAAGCAAATAAGACCATAAAAAAATATCAGAGCACAATCTATTATTAAATATTTCTGATGGAATTGCAAACTGCGGTTTTCTGAAAACAACAGAACTCCCATTGGTTATATAAGTATTAAAAGGCATTCGCTCTAAAAAAATATTTTTATTAATAATTCTATATTTATTTTTTTCAACGGCTAAATCCTGAGTCCTATTTGCCGAATTATAAATGGTTTTATTATTCTCAATATAATTACTACCACAAAAAACCAAAGCTGTTTCTTGATTAAATTCTAAAATCTCAACCAATTCTTCCAGAAATTCCGGTTCAGAAAAATCATCCGTTTCTGCAATCCAAATATATTCGGTATCCGCTAATTCTATTCCTTTTTGCCATGAAAAATAACCACTTCCGGAATTTTTCTCATTGACAATAAAGCATTTCACTTTAAAGTCTGCATTTTGTTTTAGAAAACTTGATATTATCTGTACACTATCATCTTTAGATTGATCATCAATTATAATCGCTTCCCAATTTTTGTATGTTTGATTAAGTATACTTTTTAACCTTTCTAACAAAAATTCACTGTGATTATAACTTGGTAATATTATCGAAACTCTAGACATTAAATTTAAATTTAGTTTTTAATGTGTAGATTTTTAATTTCATTATTTTATAATTCAATTTGTCAAAAGGTCTATGACGTATATTAAACAACCATAACCTCAAAGGTACCATTCTATGATACAGACACAATTCTAAAAATTTTTTTAAGGCTAAAGATCCTAAGTTCTTATTTTTATGATCAATGCTTTTTGGCAGTTTATTTTTATACAAATCATGAAATTTAATAACTCCATTTATAAAATCTAAATTCGTATTTCCATTAGAAAAATGCTCTATTAAAATCTGATCGGTTACTACAATTTGATATCCTTTTTCTAAAATATCAACACTAATACCTAAATCGTAACAATGAAAACCAGAAATTTTTTCATTAAACTGAACTCCTGTATTTTTTTTAAGTGCTATAAAAACACCGTCAATTGCTACAACTTTTTCCATGTGATTTTCGATAAAACCCAGTTTTAAATGACTTTTTGGTTTATTTGGATAATGCTGAATCAAATTAATATTTAAAAGCTCTTCTTTTGTATGCCAAAACGCACTCGGAAACTTACTTTTATATTTAGTCCCGGCAACTCCAATCAGTCCAAGCTTAGAATTTGAATCGAAAATATCGACAAGAATCTGCCCCCAATTTACGGTATGAAAAAGAACATCTTCATGAACGAACAACAAATACTCAAATTTTGATTTTTGAATTCCGATATTATAAGATTTCACAATAGCTAAATTTTCTACCGAATTATCAATCTTTATAATTTCATATTCAGTTATACCAATAGTTTCTTCAATACTTTTATGTATTTTAGTATAAAGGCTAATATCTCTGGAACAAATAATTATTGAAATCATTTTTTTATTAGGAAAAATTTATAGACTACAACTCTTTAGTTTTGAACTTGATAACTCTTTTAAAGAAAAATTGCCCAATTTTCAACACCCCAATCTTTTTTAGCCCTTTTTTTAGCAATATTCCGGATTGATAACTTTTTGATCTTTTAACTGCATTCAAATTATTTCTAAACAATTTAGCCGAATTAAAATATCGCGTCATTAAATCGACCGAAAACTTATAGTATTCGTCATAAGTCAATATTTGCTTTAATGGGTCTAAAATTTTGATTTGATTATCATCGGCACCAATCGTATTCATTCTTCCTGAAGGATTAATTCTATAGTAAGCCAACGGCAGATCAATAAAGCTATATCCGGGGTTTGTTTTTAAAATAGCAATCCATACAATCCAATCCTCCTGAGCTGATAAATTTTCGGGGAATTTTATATTCTCAAACAGCTTTATATCAAAAAAACCGCATTGCAGCTGAATCGAGAATAAATTGTACAAAAAATTTTCAAGTGTAAATGATTTTTCCGTCAATTCACAAAATGGCGGTAAAATTTCCTTAGAATTGGCCGATATCATTTTAAAATTTGAAATAACGACTTGTTTTTTTACTTCATCAGACTTAAGTATTTCATCTACAGAAAATTGTATTTTTTTTTCATCCAAAAGATCATCTGAATCTAAAAATTGAAGATACATTCCGGAAGCCTTTGAAATACCAAAATTTCTTGTACTACTTACACCACTATTTTTTTTATAATAATATTTGAACCTACTGTCTTTAGCTTCCCATGATTTGGCAATTTCTTCAGTATTATCAGTACTGCCATCATTAACAATTATGCATTCCCAAGTGATATAAGTTTGCAGATAAACAGACTGAAGCGTCTCATTTATAAATTTACCCTGATTGTAACAAGGAATAATTATAGAAACTAATGGATTCATTTTGTGTTTATCAAATTATTAAAAAAAGAGTCATATTCTTTGGCAATTTTGTTCGGCATAAATACTTTCTTTTTCTCTAAGTAATCATTAGTTTTAAAAGAGAATTCAATTTTTGGATCTAACTGAATTTTAATAACCTCTTCAAAATTATTTTTTTTTAAATCCAGTACTGGAAAATTAAACAAATCTGCAATTTCTGTCAAATTACCAACCTTAGGTATTATCATTGGCTTATCAAAGGTTAATCCTAAATAAAGGTTACCTGAGTTTAAATTTTTTATTCTTGGTATGATTACCAAGGATGATTTTTCGACTAAGTCTACCATATATTTATGGTCTAAAAACGTGTATCCAAAAAAGTAATCTTTCTTTTGCAGTGGATAACAGAATATTCGTTCGACCACGGCTCTGTAAATTTTCCTAAAACGATAAGGAAAATAGGAAGGCATATTTATAAACTGAAACATAGTTGGTACTACAAGAAATTTATTCTTAACCGGTATTTTATTAAAAATTTTAAAAACCAGTTTTGCTTCATCAGCAGATCTAAGAGCACCAATAACTGTAACTATATACTTTTCTTTTAGATTTATTTTAAGTTCTTTCGAGAAACTTTCCGTTTTATAATTCTCTGTCAAACTAGCATATAATGGATGATAAATTACCACATGTGAACAGTTTTCAGAAAACAGATGTTTGAATTTTTCAAAAGAATAATTCCCTAAATGTATAACAGCATCAACATGTCTTTGAATTAACCTAAATAAATTTATAAATTTATTTTCCCGGTCATAATGTGATTCTATATCGTTTAGAGTAAACACAATCTTAGAATGTTTTTTCCAGAGCAATAACTCCCTTTCTAAATCTATTAACTCATCTTCTGTAGGCCTTTTCCAGTTAAAGATCGCTTCGGGAAAATGTATATTAACAATTTTAAAACTGCTTTTATATTCATTTATATTTCCAAAGATAAATTTACTATCCGAAAAACGAATAATTTCTTCCAAATAAATGTTATTAACGTTTTGATGCGGAACAAATACTTCCATAAACTTTATCCTTCTATTCCAAAATAAAAAAGTACCTCTCTTTTATATTTTAAAAAAAATTACAATTTGTTTTTTGCCTTTTTTAATTCTTCTAACCACTTGTATCCAAATTTACTGCATGGTTCCAAATAATTACCTTCTGCCCATTCATTCCAGGATTTTATCACTATAAATTTTTCCTTTTGTTCTCTATTTTTTAATTTATCAATAGTATAACTTATCCATTTTGCCCAATCATCAGGGTTTGAATTTTTAAAAATCAACGCATTGATTCCTGCACGTGCTGTATTATCCCAATTCGGGATTATACACGGAAAATAATTTATACCCTGAGGATATTGATCATTTTTCAAATAATCAACAACTTCATCGTACTCATAGATCATTGGACTTGGTTTTTGCTTTTTAGGCTGAATATAGCTTCTAATTTTACTTTTAAATTTATTTTTTATTCTTCTTAGTAATTTATTTCCACCTGGCGATTTTTCCATCGCTTTCTTATATCTAACTTTATAAAACAAATCCAACCCTACTTGGGCGTCTAAGCCATATTCTAAAATATTTTCAGTTTCAAATGGAAAAAAATTAGCTACAAAATAAATTCCTTCAAATCCGTTTTCTATTGCCAATCGATTATAAACAGATAAATATTCTTTTGTGTTAAGAATATCAATTGGCTTATAAATATGAAACATAGGTTTCCCTTCAATTTTAATATATCTTTCATCTTTAAAAAATGGAAGCAAATAGTTAAAATGATTAATAATATCCTGTTCTCCAGGATATAACTGCTCCATTAAGACATTATTGTTATTTATTCCGTGCCAAATTCCTTTCCAGCTTTCATTTGCCCAGCAAAAACAAAATGGTATGTCTATGGCTTTATTTTGGAGCATTGCCTCGGCAGGCTTTTCCAATAGCATTTTTTCGTTACCAAACCAGTAATGATAGTAAACAAAACCATCAATTCCGTATTCTTTTGCCAATTCAGCCTGCTGTATTTGTACTTCTGAAATTCTTAAATCATAAAATCCCAGATCAGCTGGTAATATTGGCTGATAGTGCCCTTCGAAAAGAGGTTTTGATTTAGTTACATTTGTCCACTCTGTAAAACCCTTTCCCCACCATTGATCATTCTCTGGTATAGGATGATATTGAGGAAGGTAATATGCCAGAAAATTTATTTTATTTTTCATCTATAATCAGATTTTTTCTGGTTTCTTCGAGATATTGTGTACCCCATTTCTGGCATGGTTCAAGATGATTTCCTTCGGCCCATTCATTCCATGCATTAATAAATAAAAATTTTTCTTTATTCGCTTTCCATGGAAAATTGCTCACAATGTAACTCAGCCACTTACCATATTCTTCAGGTGTCGAATTGGTAAACACAAATGCTTTTTTCTTTCGCCTTGAAGTATTGTCCCACATTGGAATTAGTGAAGGACTTACATTATTTTTAAATTTATGACTCTTTTGTGCCTCAACAAATTTTTTATAATCGTACAATCTATCGGCATCATTTTCGACTTCTTTTTTATCAAAACCAAAAGAGTCTCCAAAAATTTTATTGCCTATTTTTTGCCAAAAATTATTTTTTCTATCTTCTACAGCTGGGAATCGGGGCTGAAATTCTACAGCAAAATCAAAGCCCATATTTAAAGGATCTTCAGTTATTCCCCAACTTTGCATATATCCCAAATGCACTTCTCCGACACCCTCACTTCTTGCTACATTTCGCCAAATTTCTATAGTTTTATTTATATCATTAAAAAGTTTAGGTCGATAAACCAAAAAAACAGGCTTGCCATCATGTCTAATATATCTTGAGTCTTTAAAGTAGTTATTGCATAAAAATTTAAAATGAGCAGCATCATCTTCAAAACTGTAATCTTGCTTAATTAGAACTTCTTCTTCTTCTCCGTCCCATCTTCTTGTCCAATTTTCATTTGCCCAGCACATCATGAAAGGAAAATCTTCCTTATCATTCTTTAATTTTCTGTCAAGGGGTTCATGTAACAACCTTTTTCCATTGAACCAATAATGATAATAACAAAATCCATGTATAGCATAATCTTTTGCCATTTGTTCCTGTGCCAGTCTAGATTCCTCCAGTCTCAAATCATAGAATCCCAGATCAGCTGGTAAATGTGGCTGATAATGGCCTTCAAATCTTGGCTTCGCTTTACTAACATTTGTCCATTCAGTAAACCCTTTTCCCCACCATTCATTATTTTCTTTAAAAGGATGAAATTGAGGTAAATAAATTGCAATCGGTTTAATCTTATTCATTTATTGTTTTATTAAAAATAAAGGCAGTCTTTTCTATATAATTATTTTTAGAAAAAGAACTCATAGCTAACTTATACCCAGCCTCTGAAGATTTCTTATACAACCTGCTATTATTAACTAAATTATTCATTTTAAAAACTGCTTCATCAATAGTATCATATAGGGATAAATCGTAGTTGTCATTTAATATTTCAGATGGTCCACCACTATTTCTGGCTAATACCGGTATTTTATAACTCATTGCTTCTATTAAAGTTCTTCCAAAAGCTTCATTATTAGCACAACTCATTAATATATCTATTTCGTTATATATTATCTCATTGGATACATAACCCAAAAAACTAACAGCATCTGATAATTTATTTATTTCAATAAAGTTTTCTAAGGTTTTGTAATAACGATCTGTAAAAATATCTCCGTAAAAGTTCAATCTCAAATTACTGTTTTTTTTATAACATGAGCTAAATACCTGTAGGGCGAAATCCTGATTTTTAGTGTCCATAATGAATCCCACAACTCCAATTGTAATCAACTTGTTGCTTTTTTTCTTAAAAGGAACTTCTTTTTGTTCCAAAACCCCATTGTATATGATTTCAGAATTATGCTTCTTTTCTCCCAACCAATGCTTTTTTAGCAAATTTGTTGTAAAAATTGAAACATCACTTTTTCTAATTTTACTCACAATTAAGCTTCTTGATGGAATGTAGAAAATATTAAAATCTTTATCTCCATATTCTCTGATATGCCAAATATGAGGCTTATTTATTTTTTTTGACAAATCGTAACCTAATGATAAAACAGAAGTATTTGTATAAATTAAATCTGGAAGAAAGTTTTCCGCTATCAAAAACAGTCTTTTTGTGATTACCTTTTTACGTTTATAATAAAGTCTTATTTCCTTTACATGATTTTGAAAGGATGAATAATTAAAGTAACCACATCTTGGCAAATTTAATATCTCGAAATTTACATTTATTCTTTTCAGTTCATCAACCATTAAGCCATAATCAGGCACTATTACCAAAAATTCATATACTTCTTTTAATCCCTCTAAAATAGCAATTAAAGAATGTGATGCTCCATTTAGATATTGTTCATGAGCAAATACTAATATTCTTGATTTTTTGATCATTCTAAAATTTTATAATTTAAGCAGGTCATTAGAGATCAATTAAAATTTTCTTTGATCAATTCAAAAATGTCTTTCTTGTTTACAATTGAGTTTGGTTTATGCTTTAATTTTTGCGCAAATATATTATCTAAATCATTCTGATTATTTATAAATAAATATTTTCCAGTCGTTATTTCATTTTCATAAGATATATAACCTTTGTCCCCGTAGATAATATTTGTTACATCAAAATGTTCCGCTTCAATTGCAGACCCTGAAAAGTTAGTCAAATGATAATCTGCAAAACTTAAAAGTTCGTGCAGTGTTAATGAATTAGAAAGATCTATTTCTATTTGATCATTATATTTTGCTTTAAGTACCTCACACATTTCTTTATCTTGAGAATAACGTGGATGCAATCTTAAATACAATATTAAATTGGGATATTTACTAAGACAATTAATCACATAATCTGGCAAACCTATCCCTTGCAGAGTAACAAGTACCTTAATATTCAAATCTGATTTTTCAATTTTTATAGTTTTCGCTGACTTTAAAGAAAGATTACCTCCGATGACATAACCTATTTTTTTCACACATTGAAAATGCTTCGCTAAATATTCAGCATCACTTTGTCTCCAAACCCACATTTTTGCAGGAAAAAAACCTTTGCTGTTGTTGTTTTTGATACTCCAACTACTATATGCAAAATGATTTGAAGTTACCTGACTATGCTGATATTCTATGGTTTGAATATCTAAGTGATTTGCTGCTCTAATAATACTCATCATGGTATTATTGTAGTAGCAATACAAGAGGATATTTTTTACGTTTCCTTTTTTTAAAACAAAGGAGTAAATCAAATATTCTACTTGATTATCAATAATACTTTGAATTAAATGGTTATATAGTTTAAAATCATTTCCATAATGCAATTCTAAAAAGCTACAAAATTGTTTTAATTGTGATTGAATTATAGCATCATTTCTAAAACTATACTTGATTTGTTCTAGGTATATTTTTTTTAAACTTTTTAAATCAAAATTTAATAAAAATCTCTCTTTTTTGTAATCGAAAATAGTGAAATCAATTTTTAACTTTTCAAAATAATGTATAAACGGATCTGTATAAGGATTAGATCCTGTATTTGTACCATTAGACGTATTATATTTATGAGAGTAGTCTGTAACTATTAGATTTTTAGCAGGTTTTGTCGTTTTTAAGAATTGAAGATAAAATCGTAATTTATCTTTTAAAGTTCTTTGTATTTGGATTTCATGATAATATTTATCACTATGATGTAATGCAAAAATATTAGAATTTTTCAAATGGATCTGGTATGCCACCTGAATCTTTATGAGTGGCCACCAATTAACACCACAAAAACTAAATTCTTGATTTTCAAATTTTTTTATAAAAATTTCCTGATCTAACATAACAACCTCAAAACAAAATCTTCGCCTAAAATAGTTTCTACGAATTCACGAAATGCACCTTCTCCTCCTGCTTTTGTGGTTACAAAGTTTACCCTAGATTTTATATATTCAGGAGCATTTGCAGGAGAAGCGCTAATCCCTACTTTAGATAGTAATTCAATATCCCCTAAATCATCACCTATATAAGCTACATCATCTAGTGAAATTTGCAGTTCTTTACAAATCTCTTTAGCAATTGTAAGTTTATCTGAAATTCCTTGATATAAAAAATCAATTTTTAATTTTTCTGACCGCCGTTTTACTATTTCTGTATCTTCTCCTGTAATGATCCCAACTGGAATATTTGCTTTTTTACAAAACAAAATCCCAGCACTATCTGAGGTATTAAACTTTTTCCATTCATTTCCCGTCTGGTCATAATACATCCCGCCATCTGTCCAAACACCATCAATATCTGTTAAAACTAATTTTGGTACTTTCATTAAAACTCAAAATAAGATTGAATCCCACTATACTTACTTCTTTTCACAGCCACATTATTTAATCCTAAACTTTCTCTAAGAGCTACTGTTTCACCCGGAAATTGAGGGTCATTTAATTCATCAAAACCAATGATAGATCCTTTTGTTAAATAAGGCTTAATCATCTCTAAACATTTCTTAGTTGGTTCATATACATCAAAATCAAAATAAGCAAATGCAATTATAGTTTCGGGATGTTCTTCTAAATACTTCTTTAACATTACAACGGCATCCCCCTTAACTAAAGTATTTTTCTTTACATGTGAAACTGGACATTCTTTTTCATGATAATCCAAAATTTCTTCCAGATACTTTTCATATTCGGATGTAACTGAAAATGCTCCTTTTTTTATAACTTCATGATTTCCGTCTTTTTCACTAACTTCTTCAAAACCCGAAAATGTATCAAACCCAATTATTTTTCTACTGTAATTAAAAGGTTCATGAATGCCTCTTAAATTATTTAATGTTACAAGATTTTGTCCCCATCTAACACCGAATTCCATTATAACACCATGAACTCCCATTATTTTTGAATACAAATCATTAAAAAAAAGTTGCTTTGTCAAATCTTGCCTTTTAACGAATAAACCAGAATTTGCCAATCTTTCATTATCAGGTATTGGACAATTATTAAAAAGAGAATTCAATCTGTTTCTATTTTCTAATTCTACCGAAGAAGCTATACTTTTTATTTCTATTGCCATACTATATTAAATCCTTTGTGTAAATAATCTCATTTTGTAAAAGGTCTTCTTTCATTTTCTTTCCAATAACCTGATGGCGTTCAGCCCATTTAAAACCATCTCCCGGAGATAGCATATGAATATCTGCTTCGGTAATTATTGTTCCCGATTTTATCTTTTTGTTTGTTGCAATCGATCGTTCCAATTTTTCTTTTGCTGTTGCCGTTTCCGGAACGATAAAAATATCTTCAATTCCCATAGATTGATCTAGAATCCTGATATCTCGCACCATTCTATAAACTCCATCAGGTCCCAAAGAACCAGCCTGATCAGTACCTTTCATTCTTCTATCAAGAGTAATATGTTTTTCTATAATTTTTGCTCCCATTGCTACTGCAGCTACAGGAGTAGAAATTCCTATTGTATGATCCGAATAACCTATTACAAAATCACTATAGTTAGCCAATAAATACTTGATGGTATTTAAATTAACATTTTTAGGTTCTGTAGGATACTGAGAAACACAGTGCAGTATTGATAAATCTGAATGATATTTTGTTATAACTTCGATCGCATCGTCTAATTCTTTCTTCCCTGCCATGCCTGTAGAGACAATTATTGGTATTTTAGTTTCGGCTAAGGCTTCCAATAGTGGCAAATTAGTTAAATCTCTACTTGCTACTTTTAATTTATCAGGACTAAAATATCCTAAAATTGATAAACAACCAACAGCACAAAGTGTTTCAACAAAATCAAGACCTTTTGTTTTTGCGTATTTATATACCTCAAAATGCTCTTCATCTGATAGTTCAAGTTTTTCACGATGCTCACCATATGTTTTTCCAAAAGAATGTGGAGAATCGTAAATTCTGGACATTTGTGATTGTGATAACTCTTGATTTAGGTCACGTTTAGTCAGCTTTACAGCATCCATCCCTCGCAATAAATTTCCAAAAACCTCATCTTTAATCTCTCTTGAAGCTAAATCAATTATAACTTTAGCTAATTCAACCGAACCATTGTGATTTTGGCCTATTTCACCAATTATATATGTCATTTTGAATACTTATTAATATTTTCAATCATACTTTTTAAAATTAATGGATTTTTTTCTACGAAAAGAATCGTTTTTTCAATATCATAGTTCACTTCATTATAATAGTGATATACTTCTTGCAGTATTTCAAAATCAGAAAAATCATCTATTGTGAAGCGTAAATCATTTCTTTCTTTTAAAAAACCAGGTAAAATTTTTAATTTACTTTCAAACAAATCATTTTCATAAATAAAATTTGTCACATGCTCTAAGTATATAGGTTCAGAAGTAATTGATGCAACTTTTAACAAAGCATCTATGGTTACTATCTCAGCAAAAAAACCAAAATGTGTTTTAATAACAGGAACATTTTTACCATTCTTGTAACTCCAATAATCAGCCTCTTGATTTTCATTATGAAATCTAAGTAATTCTTCTAAAAAATTGACATCCAGAAAAGGATTGTCGGCACAAATTCGAACAATATTTTGTGCCTTATAAAAATACCCCGCCTCTATAAATCTTTTTAAAACATTCTTTTCATCACCTCTAAAATAATTCAGATTTTTATTTTCACAGAATTTAACTACAGCATCATCTTTCTTATCGATCGTTGTGCAGACTATTATGGATATTAAAGGAAAACTCTTTTTAAGTTTCTCTACAATAATTTCTAAAATACACTTACCATCAAAAAAAGGCAACAAAATTTTATTTGGAAGTCTGGTAGATCCAGTTCTGGCTTGTATAAATATATGCGTCATATTGAAAACTATTAATTTAGCTCCACTCGCTAGGCAGTAAAAAATCGGCCCCGACAGTAATTGTTGGTTTTACAATAAAGTGACCAATATTACTTTGTCTTAATTTTTTTTTATCTGTATCAAAATCTGTTACGTGCAAGTGAATACTATATTTTCCATATTTCAAATATAGTCCTTTAACAACGGTAACCACTTTAATTTTTCCATCAACTACTTTCCCAATAAAGTTTACTGAATCTGAATCGACTTCAGCCAAAAGTTTGTATTCAATATTAAAAAAACCTAATCTGAATTTTAAATTTTCAATACCATTAACGGCTTCAATCTCAAATTCTACTTTCAAATCTTCTCCATTTTTAATAGAAGTTTCTACAACTTTTTGTGAGTTTTCAATAAAATTAAATGACTTTAATTTTACACTTCCATCTCCAATTAATTGTTCATCACTTGTTTGAAATTTGAAGAAATACTGCTCAACGACTTCCCCTACATTTTTACTATAAAAATCTAGTTTACCATGCTCCAAAAGCATTGCCTCATTACAAACAGTTGTAACTTGAGCCATAGAATGTGATACAAATATAACTGCAGATCTGGCCAATAATTCCGTAATCCGATTCATAGATTTTACTCTAAAACCTAAATCTCCTACCGAAAGTACTTCGTCAATAATTAGTACATCAGGTTCCATTTGAGCTGCAACAGCAAACCCTAAACGTACCTTCATTCCACTGCTGTAATTTTGTACCGGCATATCAATAAATTCACGAACCTCGGCAAAATCAATAATTTCCTCAACCTTTGAATCAATTTCACTTTTTGAAAAGCCTAAAACTGCACCATTATTATATATATTTTCCCTACCTGTTAATATTGGATTAAAACCAGCTCCCAGTTCAATCAAGGCACAAACTCTTCCTTTTATGGTTACTTTGCCTTCATCTGGATTTATTAATCCATTCAATATTTTCAATAATGTTGATTTACCGGCACCGTTATGCCCTATTAATCCAAGACATTCACCTCGCCTTAATTCAAAATTGATATCTTTTACTGCCCAAAACTCATTTGTGCGTAAGTTTGTATTATCATTTTTATTCCCTAGTACATTAAAAAACAAATCTTTCACACCGTACCAAAGACTGGATTTTAAATCTTTACAAAACTTTTTAGAAAGACTCTCTACTTTTACTAATACTTCGTTCTCCTTCATAATTAAGCACTCATACGTTCAACAATTATTGGAATCGAAATTCTATAAAAAACTAATCCTAGAAAAAATAAAGGTATACAAACAGCAAATACACCAAAATAATATGCTGAATACTCTATATGCTGTCCAAACAATAAATTTCTAGTAGTTAATAACAAGGGAGTTAATGGATTTATTTCCATTAAACTTTTCAATAATCCCATTCTAGGAATTGCATATACAACCGGTGTTGCATACATCAAAAAATTGAGTCCTATAGTAATTATTTTTCCTATGTCATTATAAAGCATTCCTAAAGGAGTAATAAATAATCCTATCGTAGTTCCAAAAAAAATAATTCCTAAAAATGCTAATGGAAATAATAAAATAGAGGAATGAAATCCAACTCCATACACTATTAAAAATGCTAATAATAAAACGATTTTTACAATGCTATTTGAAATCAGCTTATATACACCAGATAAAATTAACGCTTCCTTAGGGAAATTAATTTTAGAAAGTATTCCGCGGGCTGCATTAGTATTAGCCATGGGTGCATTAATAGAATCTACAACTATAGACCAAAGCAGTGTTCCCGAAAACACATAAACTGGATAGGGAACTCCTGTTTCGGATAGTTTTACCGCTCCTGATTTACTTAAAATAATCCAAACTAAGGCAGTAGATAATGGTGTAATAAATGCCCATATAATACCTAAAAATGATTGTCGATATTGAGCCTTAATATCGCGAATAGCTAATTGTTTTGCTAAAAACCGTGAACTAACAATATCTTTAAGACTCTCTTTTATAAGTTTACCAATATTACTATTATTCTCCCTTTGATAAACCGTAGTTTTTAATTCCATTTAAAAATTTAAAAAATAAATTTAATTACTTTAATGCACTTGTTTTACTCTTCTATTCAGGATAAATTTTCCAAAATTGAAAACTTTTTCTCAATTTACATTTTTCATTTTAGATCAACCTTAGAATTCCATTTTGAATTAACAGGATTTTTACTCGATTAAAAAACATCTATAAATGGAAAAAGGCGCTTTCAAAAAAACACCTTTTTAACTATATAACTTGAAATAAAATTCTATAACTGTAAGAAATCAATTATCTAAAACTTCAAAAGCAGAATTCATACTTTTAAATTCTGGAACAATTTTTTTCATTTTCGCAACAATATCATCATTGTCATAGAAATCTGCTATTCCTATAAGCTCATCAATTTCTGCATGAAGATTTTCATATTCATCCTGAATTTCCTCAGCAATCATAATTTTATTATGATAAGTTGGTAGCGTTTTAGAAGTATCATTTAATAATTCTTCATATAATTTTTCTCCAGGCCGCAAACCTACAATTTTTATTTTAATTTCCTTGTCTGGAATAAAGCCTGCAAGTTTAATCATTTTTTTTGCCAAATCTATTATACGTACAGGTTTCCCCATATCAAAAATATAAATCTCTCCACCATTCCCCATAGCTCCAGCTTCTAATACTAACTGACAAGCTTCAGGAATAGTCATAAAATATCTAATAATATCCTGGTGCGTTATGGTAACTGGGCCACCTTCTGCAATCTGCTTTGTAAACAAGGGAACAACAGATCCGTTTGATCCCAAAACATTCCCAAAACGTGTTGTAATAAACTTTGTAACGCCGGGAATATCCTCTTTTTGATTTTTTAAAAAAAGTGACTGCACATACTTCTCTGCAATTCGCTTACTTGCTCCCATAACATTACTAGGATTAACAGCCTTATCTGTTGAAACCATTACAAATTTACGTACATGGTATTTACATGATAAATCTGCCAAATTTTTTGTCCCTTTTATATTTGTTAATATAGCTTGTGATGGATTATCTTCCATTAAGGGAACATGCTTGTAAGCTGCCGCGTGAAAAACAACATGAGGGTTATAATTTTTAAATACTTTTTCTAATGCTTTCTTACTTTTAACGTCAGCAATCACAGCAACAATTTTTGTTTCTGAGTTCATTGCGAATGTCTCTAAACATAAATTATGCAACGGAGTTTCCGCATGGTCTAAAATAATAATTGTTTTAGGATTAAAGCCAAGAACCTGTCTTACTATCTCACTTCCAATAGAACCAGCAGCTCCGGTTATCAAAATTGTTCTATCCTTTAATTGCTTAGAAATTGATTTACTATCTAAAACTATAGGTTTTCTTTCTAATAAATCCTCAATTTGAATGTTCTTAACCTTTTGAGAAATTTCCTTTTGATTTTCCCAATCTGAAATTAATGGAACAGTATATACTCTATAGTTAAACTCCAGACATTGGTCAACAATAATTAATTGTTCTTCTTTAGATAAACTTTTATCAGCAATAATCACACCTTCTGCTGCAACAGAACGCATTAAAGCCGGTATTTTTTTTCTTAGAATTAAAATTGGCAAATCTAGCATACGTTTAGATGCATTTTGATTGTTTTTATCCACAAAACCAACAATTTTAAAACGAGAAGGAGTTTCAAATTTTAATGCATTAGCTACTGAAATAGCATTGGCATCAGTGCCATAAATCACAGTTCTAATCAATTTTGAATTTGTCTTTTCAGAAAAATATAACTCAAATGTTTGTTTTACAATTACACGATACAAAAACAAACCACAAAATGATAAAACCAAATTAATAAAAAGAGCCGTGTTTAGAAACGCTTTATGTCCGGTATATAGTTCAAAAACTAAATTAAAAAATAAAAAGAAAACCAATACTGACATCTGAGAAAACAGAAGTTTTATTGCGTCAATATAAGAGGAGTGCCTAATAATACCAGAATAAGTTCTAAACAACCAAAAGAAAAATATATTTACAAATATTAAACTAAAAACAAAATAAAAATCATGAGAAGTTATAATGTATCCAATCGCTGTTCCTTCAAACAACATGTATGTGAAGGTAAATGAAAAAACCAGAACCATTATATCTATAGCAACAATAATCCACCTAGGCAAATAACTAAGGTTATTAATATTCGCCCTTAAATTTCTCGGAGAGAATGAATTATGCAACAAATCGGCTATTTTGGTTGGTTTATCTGTATTCAATTTCAATGATTTTGATTCTGCAAAATTTGTATGTCTTACAAAAATACAAATTAAAGGTTTTAAAAGATTATTTTATCAAGTAAATTATACTTTAACACCTTTCTTCTTTTGTTTTAAAAATTCTATTAAATAAGTCCCATATCCAGATTTAAGCAATGGCTGAGCTAATTCTTCAAGCTGTGCATCATTAATAAAGCCTTGCCTCCATGCAATCTCTTCAATACAACCTACTTTTAAACCTTGTCTTTCTTCTAAAACCTGAACAAATTGTCCAGCCTGCATTAAACTATTAAAAGTCCCTGTGTCTAACCAGGCAGTACCTCTACTTAATATTCCCACTTTTAATTGCCCTTTCTCAAGGTAAACTTTATTGATATCTGTAATTTCATATTCACCGCGAGCACTCGGTTTAATGTTTTTTGCAATTTCAACTACTGTATTATCATAAAAATACAAACCTGGAACAGCATAGTTTGACTTAGGCTCTAAAGGTTTTTCTTCAATAGAAATTGCATTTTTATTTTCATCAAATTCTACTACTCCATATCTTTCTGGATCAGAAACATGATAAGCAAAAACAACACCTCCCTCTGGATCTGCATTATCTTTAAGCAATTGTTGCATATTTGTTCCAAAGAAAATATTGTCTCCTAGCACTAAAGCCACTTTATCATTGCCTATAAATTCTTCCCCTATCACGAAAGCCTGAGCTAAACCATTTGGATTTGGCTGTTCAGCATAACTAAATTTACATCCAATTGAAGTCCCATCCCCAAGAAGCTTCTTGAAATGAGGTAAATCATGAGGAGTAGATATTATTAAAATTTCGTTTATTCCTGCCATCATTAAAGTTGACAATGGATAATAAATCATTGGTTTATCATAAACTGGCATTAATTGTTTACTTACCGCTAATGTTAATGGATGTAATCTTGTCCCCGAACCTCCAGCTAATATAATTCCTTTCATAATTCTTATTTTATTGATTATAAAATTCTAATCTTAGATTTTTAAACAAACATTTTTTTTAAACTTTCTTTATAATTTGGAATTTCTAAATTATAAACAGTTTTTATCTTTTTCTTATCTAACAGTGAAAAATTTGGGCGTCTTGCCGGTGTCGGATAAGATGAAGAAGTTATCCCTCCTACTTTACAGTTATAATCCCCTAATTCTTTAATACTTAATGCAAATTCGTACCAGCTAATTTCACCTTCGTTTGAATAATTATAAATTCCTGGAATCCAATTTAAAGATTCAATTATATCAATCATTGCCTGAGCCAGATCAGCTGCGTAAGTTGGTGAACCAATCTGGTCATTTACAACATTAATTTCAGTTCTCTCTTGCATTAATCGTTGCATAGTTTTCACAAAATTATTTCCAAACTTGCTGTAAACCCAAGAAGTTCTAATAATAATAGTCTCTGGATTTTCTTTTATGCATGCGGTTTCACCTGCCAGTTTGCTTTCACCATAAACATTTACAGGATTTGTTTCTGCCTTTTCATCTAAAGCAATTGAAGAAGAACCATCAAAAACGTAATCTGTTGAAATATGAATTAATTTGACATTATTTTCTGCTGCATATTTTGCAATTAATTCTACTGCTAAATGATTCACCTTAAATGATAACTCTTTTTCTGATTCAGCTTTATCAACAGCAGTATAAGCCCCACAGTTAAATATAACATCTGGTTTAATTGCACTTAATTGTGATTGCAGTAATTCTAAATCATCTAATGTCACTTTTGTTCGATCAGCAAATACCCATTCATACATTGAATAAGAAGGGGATAAAACTAAAAGTTCTGACCCTAACTGACCTGTTGCTCCGGTTACAAGAATTTTTCTCATTAGAACAAACTATTGCAATTATCTATAAAGGGAAGAATCTGATCTTTTTCGGAAACTATTGCTTCATCTAAATTCATTCCCCAATCTATATTTAAAGATGGATCATCATATTTAATTCCCCCTTCAGAAGCTTTATTATAAAACTGATCACATTTATACATTACTGAAGCTGTCTCACTAATAACTGAAAAACCATGCGCAAAACCTTGTGGTACTAACAATTGCCTTTTATTCTCAGCAGTTAATAAAACACTAAAAGCTTTTCCATAAGTTGGCGAATCTTTTCTTAAATCTACGGCAACATCAATAATCTCTCCTTCTAAAACACGAACCAATTTTGTTTGAGCAAAAGGAGGGTTCTGATAATGCAAACCTCTTAATGTTCCTTTTTTCGAAAAGGACTGATTATCCTGCACAAAATCAATATTAATTCTTAAATCTTCAAATTTAGTTTTACTATAAGATTCAAAAAAATAACCTCTTTCATCTCCAAAAACTGTAGGTTCTACTATTACTAAATCTTTTATAAATGTTTCTTCGATCTTCATGTTTTAATTTTATATTTTATCTAAAGAAATTTGTTATAACTTCTTTAATTCTATTTTTATCTTCTGTTGTTAAATTTGATGACGAAGGCAAACATAATCCTTTATCAAATAATTCTTCTGCAACTTTATTTCCATAATAAGGATATTTCATGAAAATTGGCTGCAAATGCATCGGTTTCCATAAAGGGCGGCTTTCAATGTTCGCCTTTTCGAGAGTCAATCTTAACCTTTCTCTATCTTTGTTTTTATTCTGTTTTACTAAAATAGTATTTAACCAGAAATTGGAAAAAGAAGTTTCATCTGATATTTCCGAAAGTTCTACATCTTCGATCTCATTAAAAATCTCTCTATAAAAAAAATGATTTTCTCTTCGTGCTTCAATATTCTTATCTAACATTTTTATTTGCCCTAAACCAATACCAGCACAAATATTACTCATTCTATAATTATATCCAATTTCACTATGTTGATAATGAACTGCAATATCTTTTGATTGATTAGAATAAAAAATAGCTCTCTCTTTTGTTTTTTTAGAATTTGAAATTAATGCTCCTCCGCTTGAAGTTGTAATAATTTTATTCCCATTGAAGGAAAGAATCCCAAAGCTTCCAAAGCTTCCACATTTTTTACCTTTATATGTACTTCCTAAAGCTTCTGCACTATCTTCAATGACTGGTATATCATATCTATCTGCAACAGCATGAACTTCATCAACTTTATAGGGGATACCATATAAATGTACAGCGATAATCGCTTTTGGTTTTTTTCCTTTTTTTATTCTATCTTTTATTGCTATTTCGAGATTCTCAGGACAAATATTCCATGTATCAGATTCACTGTCAACAAAAACTGGCACTGCCCCTTGATACAAAACAGGATTTGCGGATGCCGAAAATGTCATACTTTGACAGATTACCTCATCACCGGCTTTTATTCCTAATAAAATCAATGCTAAATGGATAGCCGATGTTCCAGAATTTAATGCCGTTACAAATGCTCCTTTATTAAAATAATTTTCAAGTTTAATTTCAAAATCATCAACATTTGGCCCTCCAGAAGTTATCCAATTTGTATCTAAAGCTTTCTGAACAAATTCTTGTTCAAAACCGCTTTGTTGAGATAATGACAAATAAATTCTTTTATTATTCATTTATATTCCAGTAATCTGACAAGTAGCGAACATCATCTTCTTTTACGTTTGTTAACGGCAAGGTTGAGAATGATAACAATTTTGAATTTGTTTCTAATGATTCTATTGCATTAGCATAACCAGCAGGAACATGGACTATTTTACTATCAGATTCTGAAACTATAACTGTTTCAATAACCAAATCTTTTGAAGGATTTTCCCAATTATCAATTTTTACAAAATGAATTTTGAAAGAACCATTTAAGCAATAAAAGTTTTTAGCATCTAATTTGTGACCTTGCCATGCACGGATTGGATTTTCATCAGAATTACTGATAATATAAAATCTTTCTATATCTTTAAAACTAAAGTCATTTACATATGAAATAGTACCACGATGATCTGAAAAATTTCCGCCCTGAATTATTTTTGGAATCATGCTTTCACTTTTAAATTATTTTTACTTAGTAAGTAAAATTTAGATGAATAAACTAAAAGCAAAGGTAAAAGTACAATTAAAAACAAAATAGAATCTTCTATCTTATTGTAGAGTTTTATAACTAAAAACGAAACTCCTGCTTGAATTAAAGCATAGTATAAAGAAACCAATCTATGCTGTATTTTATATTCATTACTTAAAACCTGATATAAATGTAAACGATGGGCTTCAAAAATATTCTGTCTTAAGTACAGGCGGTGAGTAATTGTACAAATAGCATCAACTCCGTAGACCGCTAAAAATAAAAGCCAAATAAGAGAATTTGTAACCAGAATAAGTTTTAAAATTAAGTAAATTATCCAGAACGCAATTGCGATACTTCCAACATCTCCGGCAAAACATTTTGCTTTTTTTCTATAATTAAAGAACAGAAAAACTAAGCTCGCAATTATGGCGTATTTTATAAAATCTCCATCTGTAAAAAGCTGAATGCTTGTATTGACATATAGCAATGCTCCCATTACAACTAAAGTATATAAACCTGTAATACCATTAATTCCATCCATGAAATTATATGCATTAATTAGTCCAATTGCTAAAATATAGGCTATTAAAACAGTCCAAATTGGAATTAAAGTAAATAAGTTTAAATCATAAAAAATTAACGTGATTGAAAGAAAATGAACTCCGATTCGAATTTTATTAGATAGGCTTTGAATATCGTCCCAAAAACTTACTAAACTGACAAGAGTAATTCCGGTAAAGAAAAAAGAATTATTCTGAAAGTGCTGTAAAAAATAAATCAAGGCAGAAAACCAAAAAATTATCCCACCTCCTCTTAATGTAATTTCTGTATGTGAACTTCTTTCGTTAGGCTTATCAATAATATTAAAATGATTAGCGACTCTAAAATAAAGTAACATCAAAATCATTAAAAGAATTCCTAATATTGTATATTCCATTTTTATTTATCTATGAAGCTTTTGATTGTTTTCTTGAGCCCTTGCTGAGCTGTCATTGGAAGTGTATCAATCTCCAATGCTATTTTTATTTTTTGATTTGAAACACGATAATTTTCCGTTAATTTTTGTAATGTTTCTGAATTTAATGGCAACTTCATCAAATCCCCAACTCTTGCAATTTTATTAATAATGAATACTGGTATCGTCAGAAATACATTTCTTTTCTTACAGATTGAAGATATAATTTTTATTAAATCATTTGTTGAAAGAAATTCATCATCCGAAATATTATAAACTCCTGATGCAACATTGTCTTTTTCAATAATTGACCTAATTAGAAAACAAAGATTATCTACACTTAAAAATGAACGTTCATTTTTATAAACTGCCAATGGCCATGGTATGTTTTTCGAAACTAATTTGTAAAGCAAATTAAGATTCCCTTTATTCTCTGGTCCGTGAATCATACATGGTCTAAGGATAAAAACTTTCTTATCTTTAGACACATTTTTACTTAAAATATATTCCTCTGCTTTATGCTTCGCAATTCCATAGTGTGTTTGAGGATTAGGAATTGTATCTTCTTTCAAAATCCCTTCAACTTTATCTGCAACAGCTTTTACTGTACTTATAAAAATAAACACAGAAGCGGTTGAACACAAAAATGCATCAAACAATTGCTTGGTCAATTCAAAATTTGCCTCATAATATTCATTTGGAACTGAAACTTTTTTAAGGTCATGTGCTTTACCTGCTAAATGAACTACAACATCTGTATTTAATTCAAAGGTTTGATTAGGACTGTATCTAACACTCATCGCATTAATTTCCATATAATCTTTTAAATACTCGATAAGATGTGTACCAACAAAACCTGTAGCACCTGTTATAGTAATTTTCATTATTATTGTTATTTTACTATTAAGTTTACATTTACTAATAAACTGCTAGAAAATCATTTCTTTAATAGCTTGTGCGAAATTAAAAATCAATTCAACATAATTTTTTTAAAATCATCAATGTGTTTTAATTGTTCTTCAACAAAAAAAGAGCGAGAATATAATTGGCGATTCTTTAAACAATTTGCAGACAATCTATACATGTCTTCTTTGTTAGAACACAAATGCTTTAATTTTTCAACAATTTCATCAACATCTTTTAATTTCGAAACAGACTTAACTAAATATCCATTATAATCATTTTGCACAACATCTGAATTCCCACGTTCATCCAGAGTTACAACAGGAACTCCCATAGCTAAAGCTTCGACTATACAAACTGGTAGTCCTTCTTTCTTACTTGGAAACAGAAATACATCTGTAATAGCCAGAAATTTTTCTACTTGTGATGTATAACCAATATTAATAATGTTTTTATTTTTTAAGAGATCATTTTCTTCGTACTCATTTAACCCCGTCGGATGTATTGGATCCCTGCCTCCAATCAATAGCAAAACAATTTTATCTGGAAACTCTTCAAGCAATTTTACAAAACTATGATAAACTAAATCAAATCCTTTAAACTCAACAAATCTTCCTGTGTATGTAATTACAAATTTATCAACAATATTTAACTCTTGTTTTAGATGCAATTTATCTAAACTAGTATATTTATCTTTATTAAATTTTTCTATGTCACAACCAACCCCGCAAGAATTATACTTTAATGTATTTTTATTGAATATATTACTAACCAGTTTATAGTCTTTTTTATTAATAAGAAATCTCTTGTCCAACCTTACAAAACAAAAAAGTTCAACAATAGAAAACATTATTTGTCTAATTCCATTACTGGCATTCATTCCCAATCCATGAAAAGCTCCCCAATATTTGACATTTCTTTTTCTAAAGAAAATTGTTGGAAAAATTCCTGTGGTAAAATGCGCATAGATTAAATTTGGATTAATTCTTTCAACTATTTTTCGAATCAAAGAAGCACTTTTTACTAATTTTAATATAGACGTTGACCTTGGAATATCTACGGTATGGAATGTTAAATTATATTTGTCATAATCATACTTATCTACAATATTTATTACATTAGAATCTGAACAAACAATATGGATTTCATTTTGGTAACTTAAACTTACTGCAAGCTCAGCCAAAAAATTATTAAAACTACCATAATCTGTTATTATTATAAGAATTTTCATTTTTTGCAATACCTTATTTCAATAATTCTTTATACAAATTTATTTGCTGGTCTACCATACAATTTATATCATATTTTTTTGCCCGCTCAAAACCTCTCTCTGCTATTTTCCTATAATAAATATCATCAACCAGTAATGTTTTTATTTTTTCAGCAAGCTCTATTTCATTTCCTTTTTCAAACAAGATACCAAATCCATCAACCAATTGAGTAACTCCCGCTACATTTGAAGCAACAACTGGTTTTTTAGCAGCCATTCCCTCGATAACAGATAAAGGCATACCTTCCCAATGTGAACTAATAACTACAATATCGGACGATTTCATAAGTACAGGAACATCTAATCGTATACCTAAAAAGAACACTCGATCAATTAAATTCAAATCATCAACTAATTTTTTCAAATCTTCCTTAAACTCACCATCTCCAACTAAAACCAACTTAACATTTATTGGTAAATATTGTAATGATTTGACCGTAGTTACTTGGTCCTTCTGATAACGAAAACCAGCTACTTGAATTAATACTATATCATTATCACATAAATTTTTATCTATGCTGTTTTTTTTTATCGCAGCTGATCTATTAAATAAATCTAGATTAATTCCGTTTTCTACAATAACTAATTTACTTTCATTAAGATTTGCATGAAGCATCAATACTTTCTTTATTTCCGATGAAATACAAACAACTTTATGATAAATTTTATATATCTGCTTATCTATTAATCTAAACAATCTATTCTCCATTCTTCTATTTGAAGTACTATGCTCTGTAAAAACAAGTTTCGTATTAGAAAATGAAATTAATTTTGCAAATGCAACCCAATACTGAGCTGGAAAAAGATGAACGTGTAACAAATCATACTTACGCAAAAATGGAATTATCCTAAAGATATTTAAAGGACTATATATATTTTTTGAATTCAAATAATATATATTACAATTATTGAACTCTTTAAGCTTTTTTAAGTAGGGATAATCTGTCCCATCTATTAGCAATAAATCTACCTGACAATTTTTGACGTTGAATAAAGGAATGGTATCTAATAATAACTTTTCAGCACCACCAGTAACCATATTATTAATTACATGAAGTATTTTCATTTTAACACTAATAATTTAAAAATTAAATAATGTTTGCTATCTCTTAAGCTAAAATTATTTTTTAAAACCAACTTCGCTTTTTTCAAAAAAAATGTTTTTTTATCTAAAATTTTAAAGTAATCATTTATTAAATTTCTATTTGTTTCTGTAATTTCATCTTCATGATACGAGGTAAATTCTTTCAAATAACTTAACATTTTTTTGTCAGATAAAAAGGATTTATTCTTAAACAACCAAACCATCCTTTCTATCAAAGAAATATTTTTTTTTGTAGTTGCACTGTCATGCCTTCTATATAACATTAAAGGTTCATTTACATGATATACTTCTCCAAAAAGTAATGCAGCAATTGAAACATGATAATCATGAACAGAAGAATTTGGAAAAAATGGAAATAATTTTTCTTTTAAATTATTATTAAATACCATTGTTGACCCTTGGTAACCTGCGTTAGCAAATAAAAAATTCCTTAACTCTGGATCTTTTTTTAAATTATAATTGTTTTCAAATTTAACATCGAGAGATTCACTAACTAAAACTGAATTTGAAAACATTAAAACAGGAACTCCTTCTTTTTCAACCCTTTTCATAAAAGATACAGAAACCTCTATTTTATTATCAAACCAAACATCATCTTGATCTGCAAACATTGAATATGGTGCTGTACAATATAGAAGAGCCTGTTCAAAATTCTTCGAGACATGAAGATTTCCTAATCCATCTTCGATTAAATGAATTCTAGAATCTTTTTCAACATACTCCCGAATAATATCAATAGTTTTATCAATACTACCATCATCACGAATAAACAATCTCCAATCCGTAAATGTTTGAGATATTATACTATCTATTTGTTCTCTTAAATATTTTTCTCCATTGTATGTTGCCATTGCAATATCCACTACACTCATAATTCGAAATTAAAATCATATGGTCGTACAAAATCACTATGTACATAATTTAGCCAAACCATAAAAATACAAAAGATTAAAATTAATACTATTGTTACCCATCGAGGATTAACGACTACAATTAACATTGGCAACAAAAGACATTCGCTTATCCATAATAGATCAGAAGATCTAAAAGCTGCTCCAGGCAGAGAAGCTAAAAAAATCAATAAAAAAAAACCTAAACTGTACATTTTTAAGTAAAGATAAAAACCTTTAAATCGCACACCCAATTGTTTTATACATACCACTAAAGTTGTAAATATCAGAAGCTTTATTAGTACAAAAGAACTAAAAACATTTACTGTCGAAACTACATCTGTATTCCATTCACTATAAGCTAAAGCTAATGTCTGTACTTGAGGTATAGGAACCCTCATAAGTAAGGACAAAGCATCAATCCTCAAAAAATAAATTAAATAAGATATTGGAATAAGCAGAATATAAGTTAAAAGATATTTCTTATTATCTTTTAAAAAAAAGTAGAATACGAAAAACATTGAAAATGAGATATGAAAGAATGTAGCAAGTGCTAAAAAAAGAAATGTTTTCTTTGCTCTTTCATTAATCCAGTGATCCAAAGCGATGAATGTGAACCCAACGCCTACACCTGCTCTGATAGCATTCAAATCATGAATTACATAAGAAGTCGAAAAATAAACTGCTAACGATAAAAAAAAATAGGGCGATAATTTCTTTAACCCGTAAAACAGTAAAGAAATAGATAACAATGCATAAGTTACAAAAACAAGTTTTGTAGAGTCTAATAAATCATAACATATATAAGAAATTAATGAAAAAGAAGGCTCGGTAAATCCTTCTTCACCTTTAATCGCTACAATGTAATTTTCATAATCATTATCAACATTATCTGCACGAAATCCTGCAATCATAAAAAGAAGAGCCCACAAAAAAAAATACAACCAAAGGCTTTGGTTGGTTAATTTAAACTTATAAATCGAACCAAAACCAACAATTGTAAAAAAAACCATAAAATATACCCACATATTTTATATGTTTAAAACAAAAGAAACTAATTTAGAAGGTTTGTTATCTGCATTCATTTTGCAATATATTTCATGATTCTTAATACTTTTTATTCCCTTCAACTTCCTGTTTTTTAGCTCATCTAAATTTATATGATCAAAATCTAATTCTTCAAAATCTCCAATTTTACTATTTAAAGTTATACAAGTCATTCCGTAAGCAAGGTACTCAATAATCTTTGTTGGGCAAGCCACATTATTAACATCTAAATCATCTCTCAAAACAAACCCATAATGTGCTTTCTTATAATACCAATCTAACTCACTGGGTTTAACCGAATCTATTAAAATATTTGTTCTATCACTTAGTCCATGCAAATTAAATATTTCATTCATTTCATTTTTTTGCCCTGTCAATATATAAAAATAGATATTGGGTATATCAATCATACTTTTTATGACCTCCACCATCAATGGAACATTCTGATAACCTTGCATATTTCCAGCATAAAGAAAATTTAACTTATCTCCCTTTTCTTCAAACCCACTGTCAACATTTATAGTGTTAGGAAGTATTGGATAAACCAAGAATTCCGCATTTATGTTATCATACTTTTTACATAAATATTTCTTCATAGCATTAGTAACAACAATTATTTTTGTTGCTTTTTTAATTGCCAAGCTTTCAAGTTTTGAATAAACAAATTGTTTTAGCTTACCGTGTCCGGCCAGCTTTATTTCCTCAGGAATTATTCCATGAACATCTAATATTAAATTTTTAATTCTTAAAAGCGGCAAAAAAAACAACCCCACTAAACTCATTCCATAAAGAGAATGAGAATACACAATATCTGCCTTTTTTAATTTTCTCAATAATAAAGGAAATGAAAGCCAAATTGATAAGTTTATTTCAAAAACATTTCTATCAACTTCTTTAAATTCTGTTTTGAAAGTCTTAAACCGAGGAATCAAATATATTTTTTTATACTCACTACTCTCAAACATCTGATCAACAGCACATACTCTTTGCATCATTCCTTCTTTTATATTTTCGGATGTAGGAAATGGCGCTAAAAAAACTATATTCTTCATTTATTCAATTGCTTTTAATATCCTCAATGAGGCATTTCCATCACCATAAGGATTATGGGCTTTACTCATTTTTTCATACAAAAGGTTATCTGACATCAATAAAGATGTTTGTTTAACAATATCAGAGGTATTAGTTCCTACCAATATAACCGTTCCTGCTTCTACAGCTTCCGGTCTTTCTGTTGTGTCCCTCATCACTAAAACCGGCTTCCCAAGACTTGGCGCCTCTTCTTGCACACCACCACTATCTGTAATTATAATCTTAGATTGTTTCATTAACCAAACAAAAGCAGGATAATTCAATGGAGCTATTAATTTCACATTATCAACTTCTCCCAATATCTCATTAACGGGCTTTTGTACATTTGGATTAAGATGTACAGGATAAATCACCTGTACATTTTTATCTAATGCTATTTGTTTTAAAGCTTTGCAAATATTTACAAATCCCTCTCCAAAATTTTCTCTTCTGTGCCCTGTAACCAAAATTAAATATTTAGTAGTATCAACTATTGATTTCAAAAAATCTATTTGAAAATCTTGTACATTGTCAACTCTGTCCCTTGCATACAAAAGAGCATCAACAACAGTATTTCCTGTTACAGAAATACAATCAGAATCAACTCCTTCTTTTATTAAATTTTGCTTCGCTTGTATTGTTGGCGCAAAATGAATGTCTGCCAATCGACCCGTAATTTGTCTATTCATTTCCTCTGGAAAAGGAGATAATTTATTATAAGTTCTTAAACCAGCTTCTACATGGCAGATTTTTGCTCCTGCATAAAATGAGGCTATAGCAGTTGCGGTAGAGGTGGTAGTGTCACCATGAACAAAAACAAAATCCGGTTTAAAATCCTCAAGAATTGGCTTCATTCCAACAATAACATCAGCAGTCAGAGTAAACAAGTTTTGGCCAATTTTCATCAGGTTTAAATCAAAATCAGGTTTAATTTCAAAAAACTCTAAAACCTGATCTAACATTTCCCTATGCTGAGCCGTTACACAAATTTTTACATCATATTTTGCTTTGTCTTTTTGAAATTCTTTAATTAAAGGAGCCATTTTTATAGCTTCTGGTCTAGTCCCGAAAACAATAAGTATTTTTTTCATAAAATCATTTTTGAAAATCTTTCAAAACACTTTTTAGCTTTTTTAGATATGACAATCCATGCTTTAAATCTGGTTCAAGATAATTACCTTCTCCCCATTCATTCCATGATTTAATAAAAGCAATCCTTTCTTCCTCCGGTTTATCTTTAATTTTTTCTAGTACTTCACTAACATGTGTTCCAAAAAGCTCAGGATTAGAATTAAGATAAACATGTCCACCTAATCCGCTACGTGGAGTATGATCCCAATTAGGAATAATTGAAGGATGCACTTTTATATCTGAATCTTCTTTTCCAACAAAATACTTCATTGCATCTTTATATTCAAAAACAAACGGCAATGAGAAAACTTTTCTCTTAATCTTTTGAACAGCCTTTTTCTTAAAACTTCTGTATTTAACAAATTCAAACAGACGTACAACATTTATTGCATCAAAACCTTTAGACAAAATAATATCTCTTTTTCTAATATTCGGTGTTTGGCCAACAAAATAGATACCTTCAAGTCCGTTCTCGATAGCTAATTTTTGCCATAATTGAATAAAATAACTAACATCTGGAAACTCCAAAGGTTTATATATCATAAATAACGGTTTGTTATTTACACGTATATAGCGTTGATCTTTAAAAGCTGGGAGGAGCTCATTAAAATGTTGTATATAATCATCTTCTCCTAAATAAAGTTGTTCTTGTAAAATTTCTTTTTGACATGTACCTTCACTATTCCACAATTTAGCCATCCATGAATCATTTGCCCAAGCCAAACAAAATGGAAAATCTGGCTCTCCTGATTTTACTACCTCGTTGAACGGCTGTTCAATTAATCTTTTGCCATTTCCAAACCAATAGTGCCAATAACAAAAACCTTCGACTCCATGGTCCCTAGCCATGTCCGCCTGAGCTTTACGTGTCTCATCCACGCGCAAATCGTAATACCCTAAATCGGCTGGAACTTTTGGTTGATCATGTCTTTTAAAAAGCTTCTTGGCTTTACCTACATTGGTCCATTCTGTAAATCCTTTTCCCCACCACTCATCATTTTCTGGTATAGGGTGAAATTGTGGTAAGTAAAATGCAATTAGTCTTGCTTTATTTTCCATGATTATAATTATTTTATGATAAAGCTATTAATCATCTTAAATGGATTAATAACTAGGGTTTTAGATAAAATTACGATTACTAAGAAAGTGAATATAGTTTTTAATAAAATCGCAATCACTATTTGCTCAATACTAAATATATATACTGAAAAATATATTGCGACCGCAACAATCAACACACTAAAGAAAGGTTTCTTATGGTTTACTTCTAATTTAGAATACCATATCAAAATAAATAATTCTACAGTGAGTGCAAAACTAGAAACAATAGCAGCTGATACTAATCCTAATATTGGTAATAATATTATATTAAGTGTTATACTAATTGTAGCTCCAATAATACTAACTAGTGAATTTATTTTTGTTTTTCCTTTTGCGGTAATAATAGTACTATACAACATACTTAAAGATGAACTATATACTCCAATTATTATCATTGGAACATACCAATAAGCTTCGTGAAATTTCACATTAGACATAATTTGAAAAAATTCCTTAGAAAAAACAGATAAACAAAGAACCCCAATAAGTAAAACATAAACAAACGCATTACGAATTTTCTCAAATATCTCTACAAAACCTTCAGTACCCCAATTCTTAAAAATATAAGGTTCAAAAGCTTTATAAGCACCATAAGAAAATATATTAAGGATTAACGCTAAAGTTACTGCCGTACTATAAACCCCTAATTCACTTAAACTAAGATATTTGTCTATCAATATTCTATCAGAAATCGTAGTAATATAATAGGCTAATGACCCAGGAAGAAGAGGTAACGAAAATCGTAGTACTTCTTTTAACTGTTTTAAGCATATATTCCAAATAATATGATTCCGTGAAATATAAAGAAAAATAAAGGCATAAATAAAATTCACAAAAAGAGTTACATATAAAACTCCAATTGCGGAATAGTCATAATATACTACCAATAATAAAGTCAAAAGTAGGGTTATTACACCTCTGGAAACATTTATTATTGTAAGCAATAAAGGCTTTTCCAATAATCTAAACAGAGCTGAAGGCAATACTGCAAAAATATTAAAAAAGTTCGTTAAAATGCCAATAAAAATATAGGGATAAAAAGTAATTTTACTTCCAAAAAGTTTGAATAAACTATTTCCAAATAACAAAAAAAAGACTACCAATGCTAAATTGAATAAGATCGCAAACGAAGAAAGATTTCCAAGTAATTTTTTTTGGGCTTCACTATCTTCACATCTATAATAAAAAACTAAATAATACGTATTAATACATAAAAAACCAAAAGCTAATAAAAAAGTAGTTAGTGTTCCTACATAATTTACTATTCCATAGTCTGCAGGTGACAAATATCTAGTAAGTATTGGAAAAGATATAAAACCTAAAAGTCTTGGAATAATATCTCCTAAAGCATAAATGGTTGTATTTTTAATTAAACGTTTACTTTCTTTCATTTTTTATTTAATCAATTCTTTTAGCACAGTTAAATCAAAATCCTGCACATAATCCTGCACTAAACTATAATCCGTTACGGCATTAAAATGCAACATTTTTTCTAACTCAATTTCATCATTTGCAACCATTAATTTTTCTTCAGATCCATCAAATGGAGGAACCATCTTAAAGCCTGTCATATTGACCTGATCTTCTTCTTTAGGCTCAAATATTATATAATTAACCCCTTGTATTAAAGAATCTAACAAAACAGTAGATGTAGATCCAATAACTAAAGAGGAACGATTAAGAGACATTACTAGTGTTTCATCATCTCTAACATAAAAAGTATGATCTAAAAAAGCATGAACCCATTCTTTATTAATAGAGGGATGAACTCTATATCGGGCTTTTTTGACTCCAAGTTTTTTCAAAACTGATTGGACTTTGTATAAATAAAGAACAACCATACTTTTATCTGTATGAACAATATTATCATATTCATGTTGATGCCAATTGGCGGAAGAAACTGGAATTACTAAAATATTGTCCAAAGAAGATTTTAGCTCTTTATTTTTTGGAATATTTACATATTTGCGATTACCAACCACTTTAACTTTTGAAGGATCAAAGCCAATGTTTATATAATTTTGCTTTATTTTTTCACTCCAAACCATTAAGTAATCTGATCTATTATCAACTTCAAAAGAATATATCCCTGGTAA
This sequence comes from Flavobacterium sp. N2038, assembly GCF_025947185.1. Lineage (NCBI taxonomy): Bacteria > Pseudomonadati > Bacteroidota > Flavobacteriia > Flavobacteriales > Flavobacteriaceae > Flavobacterium > Flavobacterium sp. N2038. Next base: position 1,313,276 of record NZ_CP110001.1, on the reverse strand, counting down.
TCCATGTGAGAAAACAAAAGAGGGCCTATCTAATTTTTTAAATATATCAATACTATATTTGCTATAAAAATATTGATCCGTATTTAGAAATAAAGCCCTAAAATCTTGTTTTTGATACTGCTCAAGAAGGTGGGATTGAAAATCTTCAAACTCTTGGTGTAATTTTGAATCGAGAAACATAAAAAAATCTTCATTTCTTATAAGATTTTTTGTTTTTTCATGCCATACAACAGTTTTATAATCCCCAAAAATATTATCCTTTCCTAAAGCATGCCAAACAGGTGAATAAGAATTAAAACCTAAACTTGATAACAAATCCTTCTCGAAATGAACTGTTGATAATATATTTAGTCCCTTCTTTTTATTTAAATTAGCATTAAAAAAAAGTGCATTGGTATATTGATATAAATTAAAAAGTCTCTCTTTCCAACCTATTACTCTATTTCTATGGTATACTTCTGCAATATGTCGCTCCGAATTATATATATGCCAATCCAATTCAATCTTGAAAAAATCTATATATTTAGAAGACAATTCATTATTTGTGTTCTCTTTTAAGTATTTAATAAGGTATTTATCCACTGAAAATTAAATGAAATATAATTAATTTAGTCTCTAATTTTATAAACTATTACTTTATAATTTTATTGAATCCAATTCAAAACGACTTCCTCTTTCTACATCAATTGTAATGGACTTTCCCAGTACCTTATTAAAAAACTTTGGATGCAACCCAAATCCTGGTCTAATTGAACGCACATTTTTATCAGTAATTATATCTCCAGCCTTCATATCCTCAACTACGTAAAGGGATCTCGAAAAATCTTTTCCTTTCGCTTGTTTTTCAGTTAAAGTATAATCCACCTTCCCAATAGCATTTTCTGCTTCACGCACTGCTTTTACCATAGCAGCGAATTCTCCTTCATTCATAGAAAAAGAAGCATCTGGCCCTCCTATTGATCTATCAAGAATAAAATGTTTTTCAATTATTTTTGCTCCAAATACCGTTGCAACAATTGGTACCGTAGCCCCCATAGTATGATCTGACAAACCGCTTATTACATTATAACGTTCAGACAAATCTTTTACCATACACATATTTGCCTCTTCAATAGGAGCCGGATAGCTTGAAGTACATTTCAATAATGCAATATCATTATTGCCCATTCTACGACATGCATCGAGTGCTAATTCAATATCCTCCTGTTCAGCTATTCCTGTTGAAATAATAATGGGTTTTCCTTTAGATGCTACATATTCTATCAAAGGAATATCGGTAATCTCAAAAGAAGCTATTTTATAAGCTGGCACATTCAATTCTTCCAAAAAGTCAACAGCAGTTTTGTCAAAAGGAGAAGAAAAACAAACTAGTCCCTCTTCTTTTGCAACTTTGAACAGTTCTTTATGCCATTCCCATGGAGTGTAAGCTTCCTTATATAAATTATAAAGATTCTTACCCTCCCAAATCGTTCCCTTAATCAAAAAATCTTCTTTATCAGAATCAATTGTAATTGTATCTGCAGTATATGTTTGAAATTTTATACAATCTGCACCTGCTCTTTTAGCTGCTCTAATTGTTTCGATTGCTGTTTCAATACTTCCATTGTGATTTGCAGAAAGTTCAGCAATAACAAAAACTTTACTTTGTTTGTCAATAATAAAATTATCTATTTTCATTTTTCTTTGTATAATGAAAGCTATTAAAGTTCTCATAGCTTAACATCTTTTGAAATATAAAACCTGATTTTTCAAAAGCGTACTTTGAGTTTAAATTCTTCTCTTTTATAAATGCGTTTATAACAAAATTTGGATTACTTCTTAAAAAGTAATCAGTTCCAATATTCAACATTTCTTTTGAATAACTTTTACCCCTATGCATGGAGTCAATAGATATTCCAATTAAAGCTTGTTGATTATTTTCTTTTTGTATTCTAATTTGCCCAACTTCTAAATTGTTTTCATTCTCAAAAACTAATATTAAACACGATTCGTCATTTAACTTAGCTTTAAACCACTTCTCATGATCTTTAAACTCAATAATTGTTGAATTATAAGAATTGTCTCTAACAAAAGGATCGTTTGCCCACTTAAAAAAAAGTTCAAGGTCATCTAAAATCGCATGTCTAAAATTTAACATAAAGTATTAGTTTTTGCATGTATTACTACGTCAATATAATTGCTCTCAAAAAAACAATGTTCAGATAATCTTGCATCTTCAGTAAAACCTGCATTATATAAGGCATCATACAATTTTGGCCTTAAGTCAAAGGCATATGTATAAATTTTGTGTAGATTTAATTCGTTAAAAGCTAGCTGCTCAATCAAACCTAAATATGTTATCCAATATGATTGAAAATGATTCATTTCTAAATCGGTTTTCATAATAAATGATATTTCGGCATTTTTATCAATCCAATTAATATGGACAAGTCCTCCATAACCAACACATATATCATTTTCTAAAAAAGAAAACAAAATTTGGCTGGGCTTTTCCTGATCAAAAAGATGAGATATTACATTTTTAAAGTAATACTCTTGATCTTCACTCGTAAGTGGTTTATCTTGTCGCAAATGATAAATTTGTTCATTCCTCCATTCCATAATTTTAAATCGATCTTCATAACGGATTGGAACAATTTTAAAGTTCTCAAATTCAAAAATTTGTTTCTCTAAACAGCTATATAATGACATATCAAGTTTAGTTTAATCTTTTAAATCCACCATGACATACTGGTCCTTTTAATAGATCTTCTATTTTTAAAACGTTACTTTCACATTTTGCGATAAGAGTATAAACTTCATCTAAAGCATTAAAATAAGATTCCAAATCTGCATCAGAATGAGTTGTAGATGCGTAAAAATTTGTACTTGCTAAAAACCCTTTTTCCAACATTTCCTGAGCTATTAGTGTTTTGTATAATAGAGCATTAGAACTATCAAAACTATAAGTACTTAATGCCGGAATTCCTGAAATCGAAATATTTAGATTATGCAGATCTGCCAATTTCTGCCAGCCATCTCGCATTTTAGTACCCGTTTCAGTGATAATTTCCCAAGATTTTAACTTTTCCATAACTTTTAGAGTGGCTAAAGCTGCTGTTGGACCTATTCTTTCAGTCCAAAACGTACTACTAATAAAAGTTTGCTGGGCAGCTTCCATTACTTCTCTTCTACCAACAACTGCAGTTAAGGCATAACCATTGCCTATTGTTTTGCCATACATAGCAATATCTGGCTCAACACCAAACTTTTGGTAAATTCCACCAAAAGTCTCTCTAAATCCTGATGTACATTCATCAAAGATTAGTACAATATTTCTTTCTGTAGCGAGATTTCTCACCTTTTGCAAAAAATTATCCTCAGGTCCAAAATTTCTAAGTACCTCCATTTTAATTACACCAATTTCATTAGTATTAACAATCGTAAGTAGCTCTTCAAAATTGTTATAATTAAACGGATAAACAGTATCTTTTAAGTTTTTAGGAACCCCTTTAGGACTAAGTCCTGCCAACAAATGACCAGACAATTCATCACCACCATCGTTATGATTTGCTGACAAATACCAATCATGCCATCCATGATATCCACAAATAGCTACTTTATCTTTTCCAGATGCAGCACGTGCTATACGAATCGCAATCGAATTTGCTTCACCACCACTTCTTGCAAAACGAACCATGTCAGCCCAAGGATTCAGTTCTACAAGTTTTTCTGCTAAGTAAACCTCTTCTGGACAATTTAGGGTTGTCATATTTCCATTTTTGATAGTTTCCAAAACGGCATTATCCACTTCGTCATTCCCATATCCAAGAGTATTAGTCCCAATCCCCATTATTGACATATCCAAAAGCTCCTTACCATCCAAATCCCAAATTTTGCATCCTTTTGCTTTTGAAAAATAAGATGGCCATAAATCTGGTAAAAACATCTCCGGCCTCTTAGATAATAACATTGTACCTCCTGGGATTAATGTTTTAGCTTTTTTATACAGTTCTTGTCCTGTCCCCATTATTTATCTTTTTTTAATGATTTCAATAATCCTTCATTTCTTATAATTTGATCATTTATACAAGCTAAATCATTTTCAATAATGAAATTTGTATATTCTTTCCAAGTTCTATCTGTACCTAATGAATTTACAAGGATTTCTATTAAATCAAAATCTCTCTGTTCGTCCACAGTCATCCTTATATTAGAAAAATCCGAAAGACATGGATAATTAATCGATGAAAATAAATTCCCTCCATTAAAATCTGAATTATTTCTTACATACAATGTTACATGTTCTCGATCCGAAAGTAATTTAGCTTCCTTCCAAGCTTTTTCAAGAGCCGAAAATTTAAATACTTCAATATCTTGCCCATCTGGAAAATTTTCAATCAATACATTTGATCCATAATCTTTATTATTCTGTTGAACAAATGTTACAATTTCATCAACTAAATTAGGATCTATTAATGGACAGTCTGAGGTAACTCTTACGATCCAATCTGGGTTTTCGTCTTTTACTGATTGATAAAATCGATCTAATACATCCAATTCAGATCCACGGTAAGTATCATACCCCCATTCCTTAACTTTATCGCAAATTAGTTGATCAATATCTAAAGTTGTAGTCGCTATTATTATTTTTGAAATATTCAAACATTTTTTTAACCTGTTTAAATGAATTTCAAGCAAAGATTTACCTTTAATTTCTTTTAAAATTTTCCCAGGAAGCCTAGTACTTCCTAATCTTGCTTGAGTAACTAAAACTGTTTTTATTTCCATAATGAAGGGTTCAATAAATCTAAATCTACGACTTTTAAAGAATTAACTTTATCAATTATAGTCTTAGTTGGCTTATAATTAAAAGCGTCTAAATTGTCTATAAGCTGCTTCTCAGAATCTACACCAATTAAAACTTGGTCAATTAGCTCTTCATTTAAGCAATAACTCAATGCTAAATTTGAAATACTTATATTCTCTTCTCTAGCAATGTTTTTTATCTCAATTAATTCAGATTGCAAACTTTTTGTTATAATACTATCATTAAAGTTCTCTTTAAAAAAAAGTCCCTGTAGAAAAGCTGACCTTGTATGAATAAGCTTTCCATTTTTCTTTAAACTGTGCATTAAATCACCGCGCAACGATATATTATCTAGTAAATTGAAAGGCATCTGTACCACAGAAATATTATCATCAAACAACAATATTTCAATTTGTTCATTTGTATAAACTGAAACTCCAATATGATTTATAATACCCTCTTGCTTAAATTTTTTCAAAATTCCGATATTGTTTTTATTCTTTAAATAAGAATCAAAAGAATGAAACATCAAAACTTCAAGAAAATTAACATTTAGTTCTTTTAAATAAGTATTTATTTTATTTTCAATACTTTCAACATCATCATGTGGTATCTTAGTTATGATATTAAATATTGAATCCGGATTTAATTCATGAAAATCACCTATTACTTTATGAGCGTCTCCATAAGCTTCTGCCGTATCTAAGGTATTAATACCTAATTCGAAGGCCTTTCTTAGAATTTTACAACTGTTTTCAAAGCTTACTTTTCCCGTTGTATTATTAATACCGTAATCTAAGCCCATCTGAACGGTTCCTAATATTATTTTATTATTCAATTTAGATATTTTTAATCTTAGTCTATTACCTGTAACTTGCGACAGTATCTTTCTTAAGGAGTGAAATACTGTATTTATCATAATAATTGTCGGTTGCATCAAGTACTTTTTCAGTATGATTCCAAGTCGACTTATCTAAGAGATAGTATAATTTAGACGATGTGAAAATTTCTTCATAATTCTGTTTAAATGAGAATGCAGTAAATTCATTAATATGTTCGTAAACATTCTTCAATGACTTTTCTGAGAAAAAATCAACAATAATTAATATACCTCCATTTTTTAGAACCCTATCGATTTCGGATATAACTTTAAATAAAATATCCCTATCAATAACATAAAAAACAAAACCAACAATAACAATATCAATAGAGTGATTTTCTAAACTCTCTAAATTATCTGCTGTTCCGTGTATAAAATTCACATCAGAAAAATGTCTTCTCCCATATTCTATAGCTTTCTCAGAAGGATCAATACCATAAACCTCACATTCTTTGTATCTAGATTTTAAGGCATTAATTCTATATCCAGCAGAAGATCCAATTTCGAGAACTTTTTTTGGATTCAGATTATACTCATCGATCAACGTAATGACTCTGTCTTTGTTAGAGTCATACTTCTTTATTATTGCTCGATTTCTATCAAACCAAGCATTAGCTTCGTAGGCAAGAAAAGATTCTTTCTGATTATTTTCTTTCATAATAAGAACTTATAATTTGAATAACAAATTCTTGTTCTTCTACTGTTAATGTTGGATACATTGGTAAGCTTATACAGTTTTTATAATATTCTTCAGCTATTACCATATCGCCCTCATTCCAACCCTGAAGTCTGTAATAAGGCATAAGGTGGCATGGGATATAATGTATTTGGGCAAAAATCTTATTTTCCCTTAAGAAGTTATACAAGCCAAGCCTATCTTCTACCTCTATAACATAAAGGTGGTAAGCATGTCCTTCTACAACACCCGATTGGCCTTTAATGTATAATTTATCAGCAAAGGCATCATTATAGATTGCAGCTATTTCCCTTCTTTTATTAATTCCTTCATCTGCCTTTTTCAATTGTGTTATTCCTAGAGCCGCCTGAAAATCAGTTAATCTGTAGTTATACCCAAGCGTCTGCATTTCCATATACCAACCAGGATAATTTTCCGCCTCAGGTGTACCTGCAGCAAAAGCAATACTGTTGGTATAATCAGAATCACTCTTAGTAATACCGTGTGTACGTAGCATTAATAGCTTATTGTACAATGCTTCATTATTAGTTGTTATCATACCACCTTCACCACAAGCAATGTGTTTTACTGGGTGAAAAGAAAATATCGCTAGATCAGCAAAATTTCCATTACCGCAATTTTGCTGTTTTCCAGTCTTATCAGTAAAATAGCCTCCTGGCGCATGACAGGCATCTTCAATAATCCAAAGCCCATATTCATCGGCAAGTTTTCTGAAAGCCTCAAGATCAATAGCTTTACCTGCAAAGTCTACCGGAATAATACCTTTATAAGTCCCTTTAGGAGATTCCTCAAGTAAACGTCGTACATTATTTATATCTAATAGATAAGTAGAAGGATCTATGTCAGCAAATACTACATCACCACCACAATACTTTATACAATTGGCAGATGCTGCAAAAGTTATTGGTGTAGTAATTACTTTATCACCTTCTTTTACATCAAGGGCAAGCGCACACAGATGCAGAGCAGCTGTACCGTTAGATAAAGCTACGGCATATTTACAACCAATATACTTTGCAAAAGCAGCCTCAAATTCGGCAATTCTAGGACCTTGAGTTAAGTAGTCAGACTGTAATGCCGAGATAACTGCATCAATATCTTCCTGAGTTATATTTTGGCGACCATATGGTATTGCCTTTCCCTCTTTAGTTAAATGTTGCATCTACGTGTTCTTTTATAAGTTCCCTTAAACCTTCTACAGTTTCCCATTCAGTATTAGTACCTGAGTTATAATTAAACCCCTCTTCTACTTTTTGAGCATCGAAGAAGGTGATAAATTTATCAAGGTCAAAATTAGGCACTGATGGAAGTATAGTAAAATACTTCCCTAAATCGAATGTATTATATGAATCTGATGAAGTGATCATCTCTTCGTGGATTTTTTCTCCTGGTCTGATTCCTATAATATTCAATTTGCATTCAGGAGCAATTGCCTCTGCTACATCAGTAATTTTGTATGAAGGAATTTTTGGTATGAATATTTCACCACCCCATGCATGTTTAATTGCATGCATAACCATATCTACACCGCCCTGCAGCGATATATTAAATCTGGTCATAGAAGCATCAGTAATAGGAAGTACCCCCTCTGATTTCTTTTTCATGAAGAATGGAATTACAGAACCATTAGATCCCATCACGTTACCATATCTTACAACCGAAAATTTAATTGGATTTCTACCTTTTATATTATTAGCAGCGACAAACAATTTATCCGATGTAAGTTTTGTAGCCCCATATAAGTTAATAGGTGCGCAAGCTTTATCTGTCGATAAGGCCACAACATCCTGAACACCTGTTTCAAGGGCAGCATGTATAACATTTTGAGCTCCTCCAATATTTGTTTTAATACACTCATCCGGATTATATTCTGCTAAGTGAACATGCTTCATAGCAGCAGCGTGAATTACAATATCAACTCCTTGAAAAGCTCTCATAAGCCTTTCTTGGTCACGAACATCTCCTAAGAAAAATCTAATCTGGGGATAGTCCTTCTCAGGATATTCCTGAGCCATCTGAAATTGTTTCTGTTCATCTCTCGAAAAAATTATTAATTTCTTCACTTTTGGGTAATGCTCAAAAATATGTGAAGTCAGTGATTTTCCTAAAGAGCCTGTACCACCTGTTATTAATATTGTTTTATTTACAAGATCCATATTATATTATTTTCTAAATTTATTATTATTAAAAGTATTTCAGCTTTATTTTACGATTAAAACCATTAGCTCAAACCTTTTAGTAATTTTTTAACAATTAACACTAAAACAATTAAAAAACCACCTAAAAAAGCCCCTATTGTTAATCCTTTAGCCTTTCCTACACGTTCCATTTTTAAAGGCAAAATTGGCCTATCTATTTCCTGAATAAGAGGTGTTTCTTTTCGTAGTGTAACTTTAGCCAATTCAGTTTGTTTTACAAGTTCAGTAAGTATAGCTGTATTAGCCTGAACATCTACTTGTCTCCTTGCAGATGGCGCCCTATGTACATTTAACGCGGGGTTTAAGTTAAATGTATTATCATTGGCAATAGCTACACCTGTAATAGAGCCATTAAGCTCTCTACGAATTGAATCTGTTTGGTATTGTAAAATAGACATATTGATTCTTGCTTTCTTACTTTTTGTACTTACATAAAAATCTGAAACTTGTTTTGCTAATGCCTCACAAAAATATTTAGCAAAAAGCTCATTTGTAGAAGTAACATCAATATTAACAATTGATATCTTTTTATCTTTTTGTGCAACTGTTAGTCCTCCTTGAGAGAGATTTCTATAAATAACTCCCATAATACTATCTTGTGCACGAGTGAATTTTTCACGATTTGCATAAGGCAAAAATTTAATAGATGCGAATTGTTGATTATCATTCCAACCTTTACGCCAGTTGTTATTTTGAATATACATTTCGGCTAATGAGATTACTTTTCCATTTAAAGTAACTGGTGATAAAAGAGTCTTTTCAACCATTGATCTAGATTTAAATAGTTCAGTTAAGTTTGAACCAGTAAATATTCCTCCTCCACTCCCCCCTAAATCAAATCCAAAAGAGCTAGCCAATCCTAATGCTCCTCCAATGCCTCCTCCACCTTTTTCATCTTCTAAGGCAAAAGATAAAGTAGCAGTATAAATAGGTTTTTTAATAAGTGAATATGTTAAACCTGAAACCGCTCCAATTAATCCAGCTAACATAATAATTTTCCATTGAGACAATAAATAAGCATACCATGCTTTTACTTCTATTATTAGTTCTTTTAACGATACCTCATCGTTTTCAATAGTTTTCTTTTCCATTAAAAATTATTTAAATGCTGTAACTATTAATAATGCCAAACTAGTAAGTACACTTCCTATACTAACCCATTCTCCAGTACTCATTTTTTTTGTCTCAGGTTTTTCCGGAACAACTATCTGTGAATCAGGCTCCACCCTTGGATATGATCTAAAAAACAAAAATGACTGAGTTACAGATGCTTTTCCGTTTGGATAAATAATATAGGCTTTTTTCTTCCACCCCTTACTATCTACACCTCCAACAGAATTTATATAATATTTAAATCCTTTTCCGCTTCTATATGGAATTTCGGAAGTAAGCAAGACATTTCCAGTAACTTTAACACCTTCGTTATAAACCGCTACCTCGATCTCATCTCCAGGAAATAAGGTAACATTAGAATAGTGATTTTTATCTTTTACAATTTTTTCCCAATTAACTGGAATTGTAGCATATTTTAGTTCATCTCTAAGTTTTTTTGACAACTTAGAACTAAGTGTATCTTTTTGTTTTAAATTCAAACCCTCTTGCTTTGATTTTGACAATTCTTCGTCTTCATCATTTTTTTTATCAAGATTAAGATTTATATTTTCTAATTGTTTAATCTGCTCCTCTTTAATTGGTCTTTTTATTTTCATACCATCCAGATTGGCAATAGATGTTAACCCTCCTGCTCGCATTACAACATTATAAACTGTTTCTTTTTTATTAGCTAAAACATATTTACCTGGATAAGTTACTGCTCCGCTAACTTTTACCATTTCTGGCTTTTCATAAACTGCCATTTTACGGATATTAATCACATCAAACGGTTTTAATACAAAATTTTTAATTTGTTCATTGTTATCAGCAGTAATTTCAAGTTCAACCAATTCTATACGTTTTGGATCAGCATCATCAATTACATCTGATTTTACCATTCTTGCAATTTCTACTCTTTTTGACGCAGAACCTGTCAGTCCACCTACCTGAACAACTAAATCATTTAAAGTTAAATTTTCAAAATACTCATATTCCCCAGGATTTTTAACCTCTCCATCAATAGTAATTTTATATTCTTCTCTAAAATCAAGAATCGAATAAACCGTAATAATATCTTCTCGTTTTAATTCAATATCAGCATTTAAATCCCCAGACAAAGCATTTCCTAAATCTACATTGACAATTTCAGTCGTTAAATCAGTCTTTAAGCGAATAATTCTTGCTCTTTTTGTATAAGCATCTTCTTTTAATCCTTCGGCTCTGGTAATAAGATCTGAGATTCTCATACCATCATTATAAGAATAATAATCTGGTCTGAAAACTGCTCCTTCAATTTTAATACGATTTTCAAATCGATTTAAAATTTTAGTTACTCTGAAAACATCCCCAGATTGTGGCAAATATGAATTATATTCACTTTCATTGATATCATGTACCTTAAACTCTTTTCCTGTTTTTTGCATCACATTCACAGATGCTGTATATGCAAATTCGTTAAATCCTGAAGCAAAAGACAATAGATCTGTAAATGTCTCTCCTTTTTTCATTTCAAAAATACCAGGACGTTTTACTTCCCCTTCTACTACAACCCTCTGAGTATAAGCAGGAATTCGGATTACATCATTATCTCTTAAATTTACATTATCTGATTGATCTCCTTTTACTAAAAACTTATAGATATCAATATTTTTATAAACCTTATTATTTCTAATTAATTCTATATTTCTGTAGCTACCATTTTTTCCAGGACCACCTGCTAAATGCAACGCATTATAAACAGAAGCCAAAGATGAAATAGAATAATTCCCAGGTTGTTTACCGCCTACAATGGTCACTTTAATAGTTCTAATATCACTTAAACTAACACTAACCTGAGATTGTCCAGATCTAACAGTACTGTAAACTCTGGCAATTGCCGCTCTTATTTTTTGTGAAGCTGCCTCGATAGACATTCCTGCTACCGCAATTTGTCCAACATTTGCAATTGAAATTTTACCTTCAAAATTTACAGGTACAGTATCCTCAAATTGCTGAACACCATATATACTAACTTCTAATTTATCTCCTGGCCCCAGAACATAATTTATTGGCGTTGCCATTTTTAGATCTGGTTCAAAATTCAAAGTAGGATTATCAAACAATTCAGAGCCAAAAATCAAAGCATTTAAGGAATCCTTTATTTTTTCATTTTTAATTTTTTCCTGTTTTCTTCCAAACTCAGAATCTTTATCTATCTCTTTTGATTTATCATCTTTCTTTTTATCCTTATCTTTTTTGTCCTTATCCTTCGAGTTCTTCTTTTCATATTCTGTTACCCGAATTCTTAATTTATCAAATTCGTTTTGACTCATCCCTTTTGACAAAGCCATAGATTCAACATCATTTATTGTCGCATTATTACTTTTTAATTGAGAAATTATTTTAGCAATTTCATCATCTGATAAATAATCAACTTTTACAGTGCTTAAATCTTTAGACTTTATAATATCCTGAGCATTTGCATTAAAAGACATTAGCAAAATACAAAACAGAGTAAGAACATATATTATCTTTTTCATATATAATTTAGAATTTAACCTTGAAATTTGGTTCAAAAAACTGCTTAAAGTTTTTTATGAATATTGTTTTTGATAATAATCTTTGTAAGAACCTGATGTTACATTTTGCAACCATTCTTCGTTATTCAGATACCAATTAATCGTTTTTTCTAAACCTTCTTCAAAAGTAACAGATGGTTTCCATCCTAACTCTTTATTAATTTTTGAAGCATCAATTGCATAACGCAAATCATGACCCGGCCTGTCTTTTACATATGTAATTAGTTTTGCAGAAGTCCCACTTTCTCTTCCTAATTTTTCATCCATAATTTGGCATAATAATTTAACCAAATCAATATTTTTCCATTCGTTGAAGCCCCCAATATTATATGTTTCATGATTTTTTCCTTCATGAAAAACTAAGTCTATTGCAATAGCATGATCTTCAACAAAAAGCCAATCCCTTGTATAATTTCCATCTCCATAAACCGGCAAAGGTTTATTATTGATAATATTATTAATAAAAAGCGGAATTAATTTTTCGGGAAAATGAAATGATCCATAATTGTTTGAACAATTAGTTAAAACATAAGGTAAACTATAAGTTTCACCATATGCTCTCACAAAATGATCAGAACTGGCTTTTGAAGCAGAATAAGGAGAATTAGGATCATAGGAAGTTGTTTCAGTAAATAATCCTTCTGCTCCTAATGAACCATAAACTTCATCTGTACTGATATGATAGAATCTTTTTCCTTCAAAATTATCTTTCCATTGGTTTTTAGCAGCATTTAACAAATTCATTGTTCCAATGACATTAGTCTTTACAAATGCTAAAGGGTCTTCAATAGAACGGTCAACATGAGACTCTGCAGCTAAATGCAACACTCCATCAAACTTATGAATAGCAAAAAGTTCGTTTATAAAGTTTTCATCTACAATATCTCCTTTTACAAAAGTATAGTTGGGCTGATTTTCTATATCTTTAATATTTTCAAGATTTCCAGCATAAGTCAGAGCATCTAAATTAAAAATTTGATACTCTTGATATTTATTAACAAAACGCCTAACTACGTGCGAACCAATAAAACCTGCTCCTCCAGTTATAAGAATTTTTTTCATTTTAAATTTCAATTAATTTAATAAATCAGAATTCTGCTTTTCTAATTCACTATAGATGTCTTTTACATCTTGTGAATCTTCTTTTTGCAAAATCAAATTAGCACTATCTGTGTGAACAAAAATAACATTTTTTAACCCTAAAAAAGTAGTATATTTTTCCATTCCAATTACCATATTTCCATTATTATCAATGGGATGGCCTTTAGAAATTAAATAATCATACACCGATTCAAAAGAACCTAAATCTGACCATGAGAATGACGCTGGAACCACTTTTATTCTTTTACTGCGCTCCATTACAGCATAATCAATACTAATTGATGGAATTTCTAGCGATAAATCAAAATCTAAGAATCCATTTTTACTAGATTCCCATACAATCTTAGATTTTTCATAAACATCTGGCTGAAATTGTTTCAATTCGTCTAAAAGAACTCCAGCTTTGAAACAAAACATACCACTATTCCATAAAAAATTGCCTCTTGCAATAAATTCTTTTGCAGTAGTCTCATTTGGTTTTTCTCTAAATGAAATTACTTTGTCTCCTTTAGACTCGATATAACCATAACCTGTTTCTGGCTTAGTCGGTATAATCCCAAATGTCACAATAAAACCTTCCTTTGCTTTTAATACAGCTTCTTGAATAGCATTATTATATTCTTCAATTTTATCTATAATATGGTCAGAAGGCGTTACAATTAATATATCATCAGGATCTGATGCAAAAGCAGCAAATGCAATTGCAGCAGCAGTATTCCTAGGTGTGGCCTCAACTATATTGATATATGAAGTCGCCGTTTTATCCATCACTGCACCACTTAAATGGTGATTATCTACATTTCCAACCACCATAACTTTACCAGCAAGGTGACTATTACGATCAACAGTCATTTCAAATAAAGATTTACCTTCAAATATCTCCAAATACTGCTTTGGTCTGCTTTTACGTGAAAGCGGCCACAATCTACTACCTACCCCTCCAGTTAGGATTACATGTGTAATTGTTTTTTCTGTACTCATTATTTTAAAATAAAAAAGAAGTCCTGACTACTATAATCTGTTATCAGCTATAGTCCCCAACACTCCTTTTACATCATATAATAAACTATTATCATTTTGTAATTCTGAAAAATTTAAATCTAAAAACTCAGCATGTGCTACACCCAAAATGATCGCATCAAATTTTTCTTTTGGAATTGAATTTACTGTTGTTAATTCATATTCTTCTTTTACTTCTTTAACATTAGCTAATGGATCATAAATTGTCACCGACATACCATATTCCGTCAATGCTTTAATCACATCAACAATTTTAGTATTCCTTACATCAGGACAATTCTCCTTAAAAGTTATACCTAGCATTAAAAGGCTAGCGCCATTAACCGATATACCTTTTTTTATCATCAATTTTACTACCTGAGAAGCGATATACTCCCCCATACTATCATTTAAACGTCGTCCCGCTAAAATTATTTCAGGATGATATCCAAACTCCTGTGCTCTTTGTGCCAAATAATAAGGATCAACACCAATGCAGTGTCCACCTACTAAACCAGGCTTGAAAGGTAAAAAATTCCATTTTGTTGCTGCTGCCGCTAATACTTCCTGAGTATCAATATTCATTAGGTTGAATATCTTTGCCAACTCATTTACAAAAGCAATATTTATATCTCGTTGAGAGTTTTCTATCACTTTAGCTGCCTCTGCTACTTTTATTGATGGTGCCAGATGAGTTCCGGCTGTGATAACCGATTTATACAAGGCATCAACCCTAAGTCCAATATCAGGAGTTGAGCCAGAAGTAACTTTTAAAATCTTCTCAACAGTATGTTCTTTATCACCTGGATTTATTCTCTCAGGAGAATATCCCGCAAAAAAATCTTCATTAAAAACAAGTCCGGAAACTTTTTCCAAAACAGGGACACATTGTTCTTCTGTTACTCCAGGATATACCGTTGATTCATAAATAACAATGTCACCTTTTTTTAATATTTTACCAACTGATTCACTTGATTTATATAAAGGTGTTAAATCTGGGCGATTATTTTTATCTACAGGCGTAGGAACCGTTATTATAAAAAAATTACATTCGGAAATATCTTCTAATAAATTTGAACAATACAAACCTTTTTCAGCACTTGGACTGTTAACCAAAACTTTTTTTAGAGTCTCAGCGTCTACTTCTAATGTACTATCAAAACCAGAATTTAAACTTTTTATTCTTGCCTCATTTATATCAAAACCTACAACAGAATATTTAGTAGCAAATAATCTAGCTAAAGGCAAACCAACATAACCTAAACCAATGACGGCAATTTTTATATCGTTACCCATTTTACTCTCTTTTTTACTTATTTCGTTCATCACAATTCACGGCTTCGCCTCTCTGTGTCACATAAATATAACACAGATATTAAAAGTTCAATTTTGCGCAAATATAAGGTATTACTTCTACTTATTCAATACGGTTTCCCTTAAAGCACTAAAAACAAAATACCAAAACATTATAATCCCGTAGTAATCCGTAAATTATAGCAGAAATAAATCCATAATAACAAAAGAAAACAGGTAATATAACCTGAAAAATAAGGTTTTATTACCTGTTTTCTTTGGATTTTAGCCTTAAAACAAATTACTTATATTTAATTTTCAAAACACAACCTAATGATTCGAGTATTAAAATATAATGTGTCTTTGAAACTTCCTGAACTATTGCCTCTTGATTACTAAATACCCCAGTCTCTAATTTTATCTTATCTCCGACTTGAATTGTCGCAACCGTTACATCGCTAATATTAGGTGACGAAAGGCTGTTTTTAATAACACTAATTTCTTCATCTTTTACTATAGCAGGTTTTCCTAACCAAAATAGATATCTTATTACTCCTGAAACTTGAAAAACACTATTACGATCAGTATCGTTTAAATGAACAAAAACATAAGAATTAAACAAAGGCACTTCAACTTTTTTCTTACGATCTGACCATTGTTTTACCTGTGTAATTAATGGACAATAACATTCAATGCCAACTTGATTTAGTTTTTCAGCAACTTTCTTTTCCCATTTAGGCTTTGTGTATATTACATACCAGTTCATAATTTTTATTTAAATTGAAACAAAGCATTCAAATCACATTTAAGAACCTATTCCTTTGTATATAAAACCAATTGATTCTAATTCCTTAGCATTCAATATATTTCTTCCATCAAAAAGAAATGCTGGCTTATGCATTGAATCATAAATTTTTTGCCAGTCATAAGTTGTAAATTCATCCCATTCTGTCAGAATTGCAATTGCATGAGCTCCTTCGCATGCTTTATAAGCATCTTCAAATATAGATAATGCTTTACTATTTTCTTCAACTGATCTGGTTTGCAAATAGTCCAAATCACTCAGCATTTTATTCCTTGAAACTTTTGGATCATAGACTGAAATTTTAGCCTGCTCATTAATCAAATCATCAGCAACATAAATGGCAGCAGATTCGCGAGTATCATTTGTATCTTTTTTGAAAGCCCATCCTAAAAATGTAATTTTTTTATCGGCAACTGTATTATATAAAGTTTGAACAATTTTATTTGAAAACCTTCTTTTTTGATGATCATTCATAATAATAACTTGTTCCCAATAATCAGCAACTTCATTTAATCCGTATGATTTAGCTATATAAACTAAATTCAGAATATCTTTTTGAAAACAAGAACCACCAAAACCAACTGATGCTTTTAAAAATTTTGAGCCAATTCTCGAATCCATACCAATCGCTTTAGCCACTTCATTAACGTCTGCCCCAGTCTTTTCACATAATTCTGACATTGCATTTATTGATGAAATTCGTTGAGCCAGGAAAGCATTTGCTGTTAATTTTGACAATTCTGAAGACCAAACATTAGTTTTCAAAATCTTAGTTTTGTCTACCCAGTTTGCATATACATTGACCAACGCATTTATTGCATCCTGACCTTCAGGCGTTGTGTCTCCTCCAATTAAAATACGATCCGGATTTAACAAATCAGTTACAGCAGTACCTTCTGCCAAAAACTCCGGATTTGATAAAATTTGAAATTGAACTCCATTTCCGGTATTATCTAATATACTCTTGATAGCTTCAGCAGTACGAACTGGCAAAGTGGATTTTTCAACCACAATTTTATTTTGCTTTGCAACCTTAGCAATTTGCCTTGCACATAATTCAATGTATTTTAAATCTGCAGCCATTCCTTTTCCTTTACCATAGGTTTTAGTTGGCGTATTTACAGAAATAAAAATCACCTGAGCTTCATCAATTGCTTTTTCAACTTCTGTAGAAAAGAAAAGATTTCTACCTCTTGCCTCAGCGACAATTTCTGCAAGTCCTGGTTCATAAATTGGAATATTATCTGTGTTTGGATCATTCCAATCTTTAATTCTTTGTTCGTTCAAATCAACAACCGTAACTTGAATATTTGGACATTTTTGAGCAATTACTGCCATAGTTGGACCTCCAACATAACCTGCACCAATGCAACAAATTTTTGTAATTTCCATTTAATTTTTATATTATGTAATCTATAACTTATTTTAAATTATTCCAATACCAATTTACAGCCTCCTTTAATCCCTCTTTCAAAGAGTATTTTGGATTATAACCCAATATCTTTTTTGCCTTATCGATACTTGCTAAAGAATGAGGTATATCGCCTATTCTAGTATCACCATAGATAATCTGCACATCGGCAATTTTTGAATCAAATTCAGATAAATATTCTTTAAGATATTGAACCAAATCATTCAATGTATTCCTATCTCCAAATGCAGTATTATAAACCGCATTTACAGCTTCAGATTTTTGGCATTTTAGTGCTAATTCATTCATTTGAATCACATTATCTATATAGGTAAAATCTCTGGAATAATTTCCGTCTCCATTTATCACCGGACTTTCATAATTCATTAATTGCATAACAAACTTTGGAATTACTGCTGCATAAGCACCATTAGGAGTTTGTTTTCTTCCAAACACATTAAAATAACGTAATCCAATAGTTTGTAAACCATACGTCTTTCCAAAAATCTCCGCATATAATTCATTTACATATTTTGTAATAGCGTAAGGAGACAATGGTTTTCCGATCACATCTTCAACTTTTGGCAATCCTTCCGAATCTCCATATGTAGAAGAGCTTGCTGCATATACAAATCGTTTAATATTTGCATCTCGAGATGCCACCAGCATATTCAAAAAACCCGAAACATTTACATCATTAGTGGTGATTGGGTCATTTATAGATCTTGGAACAGATCCTAATGCAGCCTGATGCAAAACATAATCAACTCCTTCAACTGCCAATTTACAGTCGTCCAAATTTCGTATATCTCCTTCGATCAATTTAAATTTTGGATTCTCAAAAAAATCTCTCAAATTTTCACGACAACCTGTTGAAAAATTATCTAAACAAATAACATTATGCCCAGCACCTAAAAAATACTCACATAAATTTGAACCTATAAATCCTGCCCCTCCTGTTATTAAAATACTATTTTGAGCAAATGTTCCCATCTGAAATTATTTTTTTGACAATCTATTAAAAATAGTTTTCACAAAACTTGATTTTTCTACTTCATCATGATACCCATTTGAATAAGCTCCATAACCATATCCATAGGCTGACCCATATTTTGCTTTATTCTCATAACCATTCAAAACTATACTGGCATTATTTAATTCTCCTCTTTTGATCCTAGTATTCAACAACGTAATCATATCTTTTTTAGTATAGTTTTGTCTAACAATATACAAGGTAACATCAGCATATTGAGCTAACTCAAGAGCATCAGAAACCAAACCTACCGGTGGAGTATCCAAAATAATATAATCATATTTTTCCTTTAACTCATCTATCAATTCTTTCATAGCATCACTCAAAATTAATTCTGAAGGATTTGGTGGTATTGGCCCAGAAAGAATCACATCTAAATTTGGAACTTTTGTCGCACTTATAATTTCCGACAAACTATTTTGCTTAATTAAATAATTCACAACTCCAGTTTTAGTGATTAAGCCAAACTCATCAGCTAATCTCGGCTTCCTCAAATCTAATCCCACAATTACAGTCTTCTTTTCGCTTAGAGCAAAAACTGTTGCAATATTTATAGAGCAAAACGTTTTACCTTCTCCACTTATAGAAGAAGTAATCATTAAAGTTTTTGTACCATTAACTTGTTGTTTTTTATACAAAAATTGCAAAGACGAACGTATTCCTCTAAAAGCTTCTGATAGTGCCGATTTTGGCTTATCAAAAACAGCTAAACTCTTAGCATCCTTATTAACTCCAATAACTCCAATTAACGGAATTTGACTTACTTTACTAATGTCATCAGCATTTTGAACAGAGTTATTGATAAAGAAGATCCCAAAAACCACTAATAAAGGAATCAGTATTCCTAAAAACAATGCCAATATATAATTAACAGAAGTTTTAGGTCCAATTAATCCTTCCCCAATATCTTTTGCAGGATCAATAAAATGAATATCTGATAAATTGGAAGCTTTAACAATTTCAGCTTCATTCCTTTTTTGAAGAAACTCTGTATAAATATTATCATTTAGATCATATTTACGCTTAATTTTCAACAATTCCTGTTGCTCTTCTGGTAACCTCTTAACTGTACTTTCCGCTTCACCAATTTTAGCATTAACCAATGACAAATCATACAATAAAGAAGATTTTGCTGAAGCAATATTCTCTAACAAAACATTTTTTACCGCTTGCATTTGATTATCAAAATCTTTGAAAATCTTTTCACTTTTAACAGCGTAACTCATTTCTGATCTTTGCGCAGAAAGTTCAATAAGCCTTGACACATTCGCAACTATATTTGGATCTTCAATTCCCGCAACAGATGGTGCTGGTAAACGCGAATAATCAACACTATTATTCAGGTAAGCTTTTAAAGAATTATAATACGTTATCTTCCTTGTAACCTGATCCTTTTGAAGATCAAAACCCATTATTTTATCGGAAACCTTTGCACCACCTCCTTCAATTTCATAGATATTTTTATCTTTTCTAAAAGATTTAAGCTCATTTCCAGTCTCCTTTAGTTGCGACTCCATTGCAACAAGGGTGCTATCAATAAATCTTATGGTATTATTTGCAAACTGATTTTTTCCATCCAACTGGATTTTGATTAACATTTTAACTGTCGAATTCAGGTATTCAACCAATCTTGCCTTATTAGTTCCTTGCATTCCCAAAGTCAGAATAGAGCCTCCTTTATCATCCGCATTAATACTTATTCCCTTATAACGAGAAACAATACCATCAAAATCATTAAATCGAACAAAATATTCATTCCCCACATAAAGTCCTGGATTTTCTTTTATTTCCAATTTCCAATTCAAAAAAGGCACAGAAACTTGTTGTCCGACTTTAAATCTTTTAACATATTCGACAGGCTGAACAGCTGTACTAGAATAAGTATTTTCGGAATAGTTTACTATTGATACTGAATTACTTTCAAATAGAATACGAATTTCATATTCGTTTGCAGTTAAAAACTTAATTTTAATTAAGCTATTTGCTAATTGTCCTTTTGTTTTATCTATATTAACGTAAAATGGAACAGCTCCATAAGAATCTACCAGATTATATTTCCCCTGAGTCAGATAATCGATATAATACTGCAACTTATTAACTACTTGCTCATTATGAGATCTGGATTGTAGTATTGTAGAAATTCCTGTTACTTGATCAGAAATTCCACCCCAATTAAAAACCAAACTTGTATTAGAAGTAAAAAAAGGATTGCTTTCTTCCTTAATAGAAATAACAGTCTCCATTCCGTAAATTTTTTCTTTACGAACGTTAACCTGATATGCAATCACAAATGCAATAATTAAACTAACTAAAAACCATTTCCAATAACTGGCAATTTTTAGCAAAAATCCTTTAAAATCAAAATTGGAATGATTTTCAAAAATCGAAAAATCTTTTATATCTAACATCTTTATAACTCAGCTTTAATTTTTGATAATTAGATAAACGGTTGTTGCCAAAGATAACAACGTAATTATAGTACCTATAGACTGTATACCAGTCTGACCAGTTCCCCAAGTTTTTTGCCTTAATGGTTTTACATAAATATAATCATTTGGCTGTAAATAATAATAAGGCGACTTCATTACATTGGCGTCTGTCAGATCTATTTCATGCATTTGTACACCAGTAGGAGTTTGTCGTATCACTGTCACAGCTTTTCTATTACCAACTGTAGTAATATCCCCAGAATTTGCAATAGCCTCCATAATATTTACATGTTCCTGAAATAATGTTTTTGTACCTGTGCTACCAACTTCTCCGTTTATTGTATATCTAAAGCCCGCTAATTTAACTGTAACAAAAATGTTCGCTTCACTCTTAAAATATTCTTCAAGCAGTTTTTTCTCTATCATAATTCGTACTTCTTCAAGAGTATAACCAATAACGTTTATCTCGCCTAAAATTGGCATTCTGATATTTCCATGATCATCTACTGTGAATCCATCAAAGTATAAAGCTGCCTCAGATTTACCTGTTGATGTAGCATTTTCTGTTTTACTAAAAATAGATACCAACTTAGGATCTATTGCTTTTATATTAACACTCAAAACATCATTAATCTGCAATCTATATGGTTTTGACTCTACTGCTGCAATTGTATTTTGCTCTCCTGTTGAATCCTTATCCTGTAAGTATACCAAATCTTTAATAGGAATACATGAAGTAAAAAGTGAGCTAATTAATAGCAGAATATAAATACTTTTTTTTGTCATTATTTGAATTTTATCCGCAAATATAGTTTTTCCTTTAATCTTTAAAAAATCTATATTTTATTAGAATTTTAGTTAATTACTTTTGAATGTTTTTTCGAATGGAACCCTATGAATAATACTTCTGCCAAGCGTTACTTCATCGGCATATTCCAACTCATCTCCTACAGATATTCCTCTTGCAATTGTAGAAATCACAATTTCTAACTCGGCAATTTGCTTGTAAATATAAAAATTTGTTGTATCCCCTTCCATTGTTGAACTAAGCGCAAAAATAATTTCGACTACTTTTCCAGATTTGACTTTTTCAACCAAACTCGAAATATTCAACTGACTTGGACCAACACCTTCAATAGGCGAAATTTTACCACCTAAAACATGATAAATTCCCTTATATTGGCCAGTATTTTCAATAGCCATAACATCTCTAATATCCTCAACCACACAAATTGTTTGATGATTTCTCACTTCATTGGCACATATCTCACATATTTTGGTATCTGAAATATTATAGCAACTTTCACAAAATTTAATATTCTCACGCATATTTAGTAATGCCTGAGACAGAAAACCAGTTTGCTCTTTTGGTTGTTTAAGCAAATGAAGAATCAATCGTAATGCTGTACGTTTACCTATTCCAGGCAATTGTGACATTTCATTGACTGCTTTTTCTATTAATTTTGATGAAAATTCCATGGCAACAAAAGTAATACTTTTAATGGTTCAGCCATCTTAGAGGCAAGTAAATTCAAAGCTTGTTTAAAATAGAAATTATATCCCAAGAGAAACCTCACATTTATACAATACGATTCTTTCAAAACACATACTTCAACAAAGTGAAATTTATTGCAAAACTAATACTGATTTGTAGCTAACAAAACCAATGTGCAGGCGACTTCGGCTTTAATATTATTCAATTCTAACAATTGGTACAATTCCGGGTTTTCAGTTCCCGGATTAAAAACAACTCTTTTTGGCTGTGCTTCAACAATATAGTTATAGTAATCTCGCTGACGAGCAGGATTTAAGTATAATGTAACAGTATCTATATTTTTAACAGGTATAGATTTAGTATGAATTTTCACACCTGCAACTTCACCACTATTCTGGCCAATTGCTAAAACTGTATGCCCTTTTTGCACTAGCATATTTATGGCTCTAAAAGCGTAGCGTTCTGGTTTTGTAGTAGCACCAAGAACTAGAGTTTTTTTATTTTTCATTTTTTTAATATCTAGCGCAAAAGTAATGAAAAAGTCTGAGCAAACTCTATGATATTGATTTAGAATTACTAGGAAAAAAAGACAATAACTTAATACCAATATGTTCTGAAATACTAAAATTTGATTATTTTTACTTTACTAACCAAAACAATATGGATTTATTCATTTATTTATTTGCTGCACTTTTTTCTGTATTAAACCCTATAGGCACTGTTCCTATTTTTGTTGGATTAACGCAACACGACTCTCAAAAAGAACGTTCAAGAATTTCACTTTGGACTGCTGTAAATGTTTTTATCATTTTAATAGTCTCTTTTTTTATTGGCCAGTATGTTTTAACTTTTTTTGGAATAAGCATTGATGCCTTGCGAATTGCCGGTGGAATTGTAATTGTAAATTCCGGGTTTTCTTTATTATCTGGAAAATTCAATAAAAAACGAGGAATTAATAAAAAAATAGAAAACGAAGCTCAACAAAGAAATGATATCGCATTAACTCCGTTAGCAATTCCAATGCTAGCAGGTCCGGGATCAATTTCTCTATTAATCGCTTTTTATCAGGAGCATCATCAAATGGAAGAAATTGCAATTTCAAGCTTGGCCATTTTTGCAATTGCTGTTGCTATTTTCGCCATCTTAAAAAGCGCTCATTACTTAGCCCGAATATTAGGAGCATCTGGTATTGTGGCAATTTCCAGAATCGTTGGCTTTATCGTTATTTCCATCGGAATTCAATATATAGTAAGTGCTATTGTAAATATTATAAAGGGGAATTTTTAATCCAAATTAATTACTTGCAAAAAAAAGAAAAGGGATAAAATTACAGTGTAATTTTATCCCTTTTCTTTTTTAACTTTCTATCTTTAACTTCTTGGTAAAAAAACTTCTGCCATCATACACCTTGCACTACCGCCACCACAAGCTTCAATAGTATCTAAACTTGAACTCAAAATTTCGGCATGTTTTTCTAATTGTTCAACTTGTTTTGGAGTAAGACTTTGATGTGCTGAAGCACTCATAACAATATATCTCTTATCATTAGTTCCCCGAACTTCTAGCATGTTACCAGCAAAATTATTTACCTGATCTTCGGTAATCAGAATAACTTCCTTTTTATCATCCTTTAAGTTTTCTAAAACCATTTTACGCTCTTTTTTATCATCAATACAATCTGCACAGATAACCGCAAAAGTTTCTCCAAGACACATCATAACATTTGTATGATAAATTAACTTGCGTTCACCATTAACTGTTTGAAAAGCTTCAAATATTACTGGAGCGTAATCAAAATCTTCACAAAACTCAATGAATAATTCTTCATCTGCGCGAGGTGACAAAGCACAATATGCTTTTGAATTTGCACGATCTAAAAGTAAACTTCCAGTCCCTTCCAGGAAATACCCATCATCTTCTGCAGAGGTATAATCCATTATATTTGAAATTTCAAAACCTTTTTCTTCCAAAGTATCCAATATATCTTCACGACGTTCCTGACGACGGTTTTCTGCAAACATTGGATAAAGTGCTACATCGCCATTTTCATGAAAAGAAACCCAGTTGTTCGGAAATATACTATCTGGCGTATCAGTTTCCAAATTATCCTCAATTACAGTAACATCAACTCCAACTGCTCTAAGTTTTTCTACAAAAACATCAAATTCTTGCTGTGCTTTTGCATTTACCGTACTTGGCAATAAGCCATCTAAAACTTTTTGATAATAATTATTTACAGCTGTCTGTTCATTCATTCTGAAAGCAACAGGCCGAATCATTACAATTGCATTTGTTGTTTGTTTCATTTTTTATATTTTTTGTTTGCTTCGCCAATTCGGCTAAAGCCTCGTGTCAAGTTTTAAGTTTCAGGCTTCACGTCTTGTAAAAAACTTGAAACCTGAAACTTGAAACCCAAAAACTATTTTTAATCTCTAATTAATGGTAAAGTTGAACACCTTAATAAACCTTCTTGTTTTGCAATTTCGGCATAAGGAATTTCTTCAACAACAAATCCATTTGCGCGAAGCCAATTATTTAATCGAGTAAAGTTTTTCTCGGAAACCACTACATTCTCATCGATTGAGAACACATTCGAAAACATGTTATACATCTCATCTCTTTCGATATGAAATAAATTTTCCTTTCCAAAAAGATTTACTAAATAGGTATAATCTGCTTCCTCCCGAAAACCTCTTTTATAGATAATACCTTTATTTTTTCCAACTGGCTGAAAACAACAATCAAGATGCAAAGCATTGTCACGAGCTTCTAATTTAGATTTAACTAAATCAAACTCCTTAACAATCTTATTCGGGAATAATTCTTTAATATATTTTACACCATGCATATTGGTTCTTGCAGTAATATAATCTTTATAGTCGCTACCTTTATAAGTTCCAATAAAAATATGATCATTCCAAAGCATTACATCTCCTCCTTCAATATGAACTTCTTCAGGTGGACGAACTACCTTTAACGAATCCATTTGATCAATTACATACTGAATTGCATCAAGTTCACGCTCACGATCTGGCAATATATTAGATTTCACAAACGTATCATCTATCACAAAACCAATATCTCTTGCAAAAATTTGATTGTAATTTTCGATCATTTCCGGACGATATACTTTAACATCATATTTTTGAAAAACAGCATTAAAAGCATCCATTTCAGCAACCATATCTTTTTCGATCGGATAAGTTCCAGCTTTTATATGTTCCAACGATTTAGGATCGTAAGCTTCATCTAAAGAAGGAGTTGGCCCATTATGAACTGCAGAACCCAAAACGACAGCACGTAGTCTGGAGGTTTCGTTCTTTATATTTAATTGCAACATAACTTTATTATATTTTGAACAAAGATAAAAAAAGCTTCACAGTTAAGTGAAGCTTTAATTTTTTTTTATTTATTAGACTTAAAGTCTCTCAATGGATGCCCAGTATAAATTTGTCTTGGCCTTCCTATTGGCTCTTTGTTTTCACGCATTTCTTTCCATTGTGCGATCCAGCCAGGTAACCTACCAATAGCAAACATTACAGTAAACATATCGGTTGGAATTCCTAACGCTCTGTAAATAATCCCAGAATAAAAATCCACATTTGGATATAAGTTTCTTGATTTGAAGTAATCATCTTCAAGGGCAGCTGATTCTAATTTTTTAGCAATTTCTAAAATAGGATCCTCAACACCTAAAGTTTCTAAAACTTCCTTAGCAGCTTTTTTAATAATTTTTGCTCTTGGATCGAAGTTTTTATAAACTCTATGACCAAATCCCATTAAACGGAAAGGATCGTTTTTATCTTTTGCTTTCGCTAAAAATTTATCTGTATCACCTCCATCTTTGTTAATTTCTTCAAGCATTTCAAGTACAGCCTGATTTGCTCCACCATGAAGTGGTCCCCAAAGTGCTGAAACTCCTGCAGAAACTGAAGCAAATAAACCTGCATGCGAAGAACCAACCATTCTAACAGTTGAAGTAGAACAGTTTTGCTCGTGATCTGCATGTAGAATAAACAATTTATCTAAAGCATTAACAATTACTGGATTTGCTGCATAAGGTCCTGTAGGCAATTTAAACATTAATTGCATAAAGCTTTCTACATATCCTTTTGTATTATCATAATAATTCAAAGGATATCCCATAGATTTTCTGTAGGTCCATGTTGCGATTACAAGAAACTTAGCCATTGTTTTACAAATAGCTTCATACATTTCTTTTTCGTTCTCAACATTAACTGCTTTAGGGTTAAAAGCCGTTAACGCACTTGTTAAAGCAGATAACACTCCCATTGGATGTGCCGTTTTTGGAAAACCATCGATGATGTTTTTCATTTCTTCGTTAACCAAAGAATGCTTTTTAATACCATTTTCAAATTGCTCCAATTCAGCAGCGGTAGGTAATTCTCCAAAAATCAAAAGATAAGACACTTCTAAAAAACTAGCTTTTTCAGCCAAATCTTCAATTGAGTATCCTCTGTAACGCAAAATTCCAAGTTCTCCGTCTAAGAAAGTAATTTCACTAGTACAAGATCCAGAATTTTTATATCCAGGATCAATTGTAATAAAACCTGTTAAATCACGTAATTTGTTAATATCGATAGCAGATTCATTTTCGCTTCCTGTTATTACCGGAAGTTCAATTTTCTTACCATCTACTTCTAATGTAGCTATTTTTGACATAATATAATCGGGAATAATTCTATAAAATAATAATTTATCAAATCTAAGGAATTTAAGATTAACTAAAAAAAGAATACTGCTATGAATTTGTTAAAAGTCCAAAAAAAAACCATTCGCAAAGGCGAATGGTTTAAATTCAATGTATATCTTACAATTATTTAATTTTGAATGCATTTAATCCCGGGAAATAAGCTGTACTTCCAAGTTCTTCTTCAATTCTTAATAATTGATTGTATTTTGCCATACGATCAGAACGAGAAGCAGAACCTGTTTTAATTTGTCCACAGTTTAAAGCAACTGCTAAATCAGCAATTGTGTTATCTTCTGTTTCTCCAGAACGGTGAGACATTACTGAAGTATAACCTGCATTTTTAGCCATATTTACTGCAGCGATAGTTTCTGTTAAAGTACCAATTTGGTTCACTTTTACTAGAATTGAATTAGCAATTCCTTTTTCGATACCTGTCGATAAACGTTCAACATTCGTAACAAATAAATCATCACCTACTAATTGTACTTTATTTCCAATTTTTTCAGTTAAATATTTCCATCCATTCCAGTCATCTTCATACATACCATCTTCGATTGAGATAATTGGATATTTAGCAGCAAGTTCAGCTAAATAATCAGCTTGTTCCTCAGAAGTTCTGATTTTACCAGTTTCTCCTTCAAATTTAGTATAATCGTATTTACCATTTACATAAAATTCAGAAGCAGCACAGTCAAGAGCAATCATAATTTCGTCACCGAAAGTATATCCTGCTTTTTCAACCGCTAATTTAATAGTATCTAAAGCATCCTCAGTACCACCAGCTAAATTTGGAGCAAAACCACCTTCGTCACCAACAGCTGTACTTAAACCTCTATCGTGTAAAACTTTTTTCAGGCTGTGGAAAATTTCAGTTCCCATTTGCATAGCATGTGTAAAAGAAGTTGCTTTTACAGGGAAAATCATAAATTCTTGAAATGCAATAGGCGCATCAGAGTGAGAGCCACCATTGATGATGTTCATCATTGGAACTGGTAATGTGTTAGCAGAAACTCCACCAACATATCTGTATAAAGGCAATCCAAGTTCATTGGCAGCAGCTTTTGCAGCAGCCAAAGAAACTCCCAAGATAGCATTAGCTCCTAATTTAGATTTATTTGGAGTTCCATCTAAATCAATCATTAATTGATCAATTGTGTTTTGTTCGAAAACAGAAGTTCCAACTAATTCTTCAGCAATAACAGTATTTACATTGTTCACTGCATTCAAGACTCCTTTTCCAAGATAAGCTTTACCTCCATCACGTAATTCAACAGCCTCGTGCTCTCCAGTTGATGCTCCAGATGGAACAGCAGCTCTTCCTAAAACACCATTTTCAGTTACTACATCAACTTCAATAGTAGGATTCCCTCTAGAATCAAGAATTTGTCTTGCGTGAACTTTAATTATAATACTCATTATTTTTGTTTTTTTATTAGTAAATTATATTTTTTTTTCGAAATTATAAAAATATTTAATACTTAAAACCTATTTAATACATTAAACACCTTTATTTATTAACTACATCGTTTTAGCGATAGATAGTTTTATATTCTCTACAAACTGATCGAACAAATAAGACGAATCATGTGGTCCCGGGCTTGCTTCCGGATGATATTGCACAGAAAAACAGTTTTTGTTTTTCATACGCATTCCTGCAACTGTTCCATCATTCAAATGCAAATGTGTAATTTCTAATTCAGGATGATTGTCTAATTGCTCTTTATTCACAGCAAAACCATGATTTTGAGAAGTAATTTCACCTCTTCCTGTTATAACATTTTTTACAGGATGATTTATACCTCGGTGCCCATTAAACATTTTGTAAGTCTGAACTCCGTTTGCCAAAGCAATTACCTGATGTCCCAGACAAATTCCAAACAAAGGTTTATCGTTTGCCAGAATATCTTTTGCAACTTCAATGGCACCAAAAAGAGGATCTGGATCTCCAGGACCGTTTGACAAGAAATAACCATCTGGATTAAATTCTGACAAATCTTTATAAGTCGAGTTATATGGAAATACCTTAATATAACAATCTCTTTTCGCTAAATTTCTTAAAATATTCTTTTTAATTCCAAGATCTAATGCCGAAACTTTATATGTAGCATTTTCATCTCCAAAAAAATAAGGCTCAGTAGTTGATACTTTTGAAGCCAACTCTAAACCTTCCATGTTTGGCACATTTGCCAACTCTTTTTTCAAATCTTCGATAGAAGTCCCATCAGTACAAATAACAGCATTCATCGCTCCATTATCACGAATATAGCTAACAAGCGCACGTGTATCAACATCAGAAATACAGATTAAATTCTGTTTTGTAAAATAATCTTCCAAACTTCCTGAAGCCATTTCACGAGAATAGTTAAAACTAAAGTTTTTACAAACCAAACCAGCAATTTTAATGCTATCAGATTCAACTTCTAAATCATTAACTCCGTAATTTCCAATGTGAGCATTAGTAGCTACCATAATTTGACCAAAATACGAAGGATCTGTAAATATTTCCTGATATCCCGTCATTCCAGTATTAAAACATACTTCACCAAAAGTCTTACCGCTAATTCCGATAGATTTTCCGTGAAAAATAGTCCCATCACTTAGTAATAAAATGGCGCTTTGTCGTGTTGTGTATTTCATTCTTTAATTGTATTGTTTTATAATCTGCGAAACCAGTCAAACTCGCTTCAATTGTAATTAGATATTTTGCAAATTTACTTCTTTAAAAGAGTGCCTCCAAGATTTTTTAAAAATTTCATTAGCAAAAATAAAACCTAACAGTTTAAATAAGTTAGATTTTAGCAACTTTCAAAAAAATCAAAAAAAAAGGATAAACTAAAAATTAGCTTATCCTTGATTTCTATAGAATCATTACTTTCATAATTATTCAGAAGCTTCAGTAGTCGTTTCTGCTTCAGCTGCTGGAGCTTCAGGAGTACCTTCCGCTTTTTTAGCTTTACCACCACGACGGCTTTTTGCTTTTTTAACTTCTTTTTTACCACCATTGTAAAGTTCATTGAAATCTACAAGTTCGATCATTGCCATATCAGCATTATCTCCCAAACGATTTCCAACTTTAATGATACGAGTGTATCCACCTGGACGGTCACCAACTTTAGCAGCTACATCTCTGAACAAGTCAGTTACAGCATATTTACTACGTAAGTAAGCAAAAACAATACGACGGTTGTGAGTCGTATCTTCTTTTGATTTTGTAATTAAAGGCTCAACAAATTGTTTAAGCGCTTTAGCTTTAGCAACAGTAGTGTTAATACGTTTGTGCTCAATAAGAGAACAAGCCATATTAGCTAACATAGCTTTTCTATGTCCAGTCTGTCTGCTTAAGTGGTTGAATTTTTTTCCGTGTCTCATGACGTGTTTTTTTTATCTTCATCTTGCTACAATCCACTATGGAGAGCAAAATATGAAGTAAATTATTCTTTATCTAATTTGTATTTAGCTAAATCCATTCCGAAAGTTAAATTCTTCACTGCAACAAGTTCATCAAGTTCAGTTAAAGATTTTTTACCAAAATTACGGAATTTCATTAGGTCATTTTTATTGAACGATACTAAATCACCAAGTGTATCAACTTCAGCCGCTTTCAAGCAATTTAATGCTCTAACAGATAAATCCATATCAACAAGCTTAGTTTTAAGCAATTGTCTCATATGCAATGACTCTTCATCATACGATTCTGTTTGTGCAATTTCGTCAGCCTCGAGTGTAATTCTTTCGTCAGAAAATAACATGAAGTGGTGAATTAAAACTTTAGCAGCCTCAGTAAGAGCATCTTTAGGATTAATAGAACCATCAGTTTTAATTTCAAAAACTAATTTTTCGTAATCCGTTTTTTGTTCAACACGGAAGTTTTCAATTGCATATTTTACATTTTTTACCGGAGTAAAAATAGAATCTGTAAAAATAGTACCAATTGCTGCATTTTGTTTTTTGTTCTCCTCAGCAGGAACGTATCCTCTACCTTTTTCGATTGTTAAATCGAAGTTCAATTTGATTTTAGAATCTAAATTACAGATAACAAGATCTGGGTTCAGAACTTGGAAACCTGAAATAAATTTCTGGAAATCACCTGCCGTTAACTGATCTTTACCAGAAACAGAAATTGTAACTGCTTCATTATCTATATCTTCAATCTGACGTTTGAAACGTACTTGTTTAAGATTAAGGATAATTTCGGTAACATCTTCAACAACACCTGAAATAGTAGAAAACTCATGATCTACACCCTCGATACGAACCGATGTAATTGCATAACCTTCTAATGCTGAAAGCAAAACTCTTCTAAGTGCATTACCAACAGTCAATCCATAACCAGGTTCCAAAGGTCTAAATTCGAATTTACCTTCAAAATCGGTTGAATCGATCATGATAACTTTATCGGGCTTTTGAAAATTAAATATTGCCATAAATTTCGACTAAGTCAATTATTATTTGTTGTACAACTCTACGATTAATTGTTCTTTAATGTTTTCTGGAATTTGAAGTCTTGCAGGTACAGAAACAAACGTTCCTTCTTTAAGATCATTGTTCCAAGTAATCCATTCATAAACATGACTTGAATTTGACAAAGAACGTTCGATAGCTTCTAAAGATTTAGATTTTTCACGAACTGCAACTTTATCACCAGGCTTAAGGTGGTAAGAAGGAATATTAACAACTTCACCATTTACAGTAACGTGTCTGTGAGATACAATTTGACGTGCACCTCTTCTAGAAGGAGCGATACCCATTCTAAAAACTACGTTATCCAATCTTGCTTCGCATAATTGTAATAAAACCTCACCAGTAACTCCTTTAGTAGCTGATGCTTTTTCGAATAAATTTCTGAATTGTTTTTCTAAAATTCCGTAAGAATATTTAGCTTTTTGCTTTTCCATTAACTGAACAGCATACTCAGATTTTTTTCCTCTTTTTTTAGCCATCCCGTGTTGTCCAGGTGGGTAATTTCTTTTTTCGAAAGACTTATCATCTCCGAAGATTGCTTCGCCAAATTTACGAGCGATTCTTGTGCTAGGACCAGTATATCTTGCCATTTTAAATTGTTTAAGATAGAGATTATGAATTCAGGTCTTATCCTTCGATAATCTATATTCTATCTAGGTTATACTATATTAAATTTTGAGTATTAAACTCTACGTCTTTTTGGAGGACGACATCCGTTGTGAGGCATTGGAGTAACATCGATAATCTCTGTAACTTCAATTCCACCGTTATGAATAGAACGGATAGCAGACTCACGTCCGTTTCCTGGTCCTTTTACATAAACTTTTACTTTTTTAAGTCCTGCCTCAAGAGCTACTTTACTACAATCTTCTGCTGCCATTTGAGCTGCGTACGGAGTATTCTTTTTAGAACCTCTGAAACCCATTTTACCAGCTGAAGACCAAGAAATAACTTCACCTTTCTTATTAGTCAAAGAAATGATAATATTGTTGAAAGTGGCAGAAATATGAGCTTCACCCGTTGATTCAACGATAACTTTACGTTTTTTTGCAGTTGCTTTAGCCATATTACTTATTATTTAGTTGCTTTTTTCTTGTTAGCAACAGTTTTTCTTTTACCTTTTCTTGTTCTAGAGTTGTTTTTAGTTCTTTGCCCTCTTAACGGAAGACCAGATCTATGACGGATACCTCTGTAACAACCAATATCCATTAAACGTTTGATGTTCAAAGAAACTTCAGAACGTAATTCTCCTTCAATTTTGTAAAATGAAACTGCATCACGAATTGCTCCGATCTCATCATCATTCCAATCTTGAACTTTTTTATCTTGGCTTACTTGAGCTTTCTCTAAAATCTCAATAGCTCTACTTCTTCCTAATCCGAAGATATAGGTAAGTGCGATAACACCTCTTTTGTTTTTTGGGATATCTACCCCTGCTATTCTTGCCATAATTATCCTTGTCTTTGTTTAAATCTAGGATTCTTTTTGTTTATTACGTACAGTCTCCCTTTTCTACGCACGATAATGCACTCGGCACTTCTCTTTTTTACTGATGCTCTAACTTTCATAGTAATTATCCTTTAATATCGATAAGTAATTCTTGCTTTTGACAAATCGTAAGGACTCATTTCTAGTTTCACTTTATCACCAGGTAATAATTTGATGTAATGCATACGCATTTTACCAGAAATATGAGCAATTACAATATGTCCATTTTCTAACTCTACACGGAACATCGCATTAGATAATGCTTCAATGATTGATCCGTCTTGTTCTATTGCTGATTGTTTTGCCATAAATATATTAAGCTACTGCTTTTCTATTTTTACCAGTCTTCATTAAACCATCATAATGTTTATTCAACAAGTATGAATTGATTTGTTGAATCGTGTCTATTGCAACTCCCACCATAATTATTAATGAGGTACCTCCAAAAAACATTGCCCAAGATTGTTGTACATCCATAATACTTACAACAATGGCTGGGAACACAGCAATCAAAGCAAGGAATAAAGATCCTGGGAAAGTTATTAAAGACATCACTTTATCAAGAAATTCAGAAGTTTCAGTTCCCGGACGAACACCCGGAATAAAACCACCACTTCTTTTCAAATCATCAGCCATTTTGTTTGTAGGTACAGTAATTGCAGTGTAAAAGAATGTAAATACAATAATTAAAGTTGCAAATACAAAATTATACCAAAAACCAAACATATTGCTAAATGCTCCAACGATAGATTGTGATGTGTCTGATTTAGACAATCCAGCTACAGCTGCAGGTATAAACATAATTGCCTGAGCAAAAATGATTGGCATAACTCCAGAAGCATTAAGCTTAAGAGGAATCCATTGTCTGTTACCACCTGCTAAATCTTGCTCGTAGTCTCCAGTTGTAGTACGACGAGCGTATTGAACTGGAATTCTACGTACTGCCATTGTCAATAATACACAAGAAATAATAACCAATAACCATACGATAATCTCGATAGCCATTAACATTAAACCTCCAGCGTTATTAGTAACAACAGATTTAAATTCTTGTATAAAAGCTTGTGGTAAACGAGCCAAAATACCCACCATAATTAATAATGAAATTCCATTTCCAATACCTTTATCTGTAATTTTTTCTCCAAGCCACATAGCAAAAATTGTACCAGTAACCAAGATAATAACAGACGAAAATAAAAACTCAGGAGAGTTAAAACCTAGTAAAAATGCATTTCCAGGTAACGTTCTGTATAAATTGTAGATATAAGTTGGACCTTGAACCAATGTAATAGCAATAGTTAACCAACGTGTAATTTGGTTAATCTTTTTTCTACCACTTTCTCCATCATTTTGAAGTTTTTGCAAATAAGGAATAGCAATTCCCATTAACTGAACAACAATAGAAGCAGAAATGTAAGGCATAATACCTAAAGCAAAAACTGAAGCTTTAGAGAATGCACCTCCGGTGAACATGTCCAGGATAGATCCTAGACCATTTTTAGTTTGTCCTGCTAACCCCATCAATTGAGTTGCGTCAATTCCAGGAAGCGTTACGTGTGCTCCAAAACGATATACTAAAAGTAATCCTAAAGTAATTAGAATTCTGTTTTTCAGTTCTTCGATTTTCCAAACATTGCTTATTGATTCAATAAATTTCTTCATACAATAGAAAAATTATATTGTTACAGCCTCTCCTCCAGCAGCTTCAATAGCAGCTTTAGCAGTAGCAGTAAATTTGTGAGCAGTTACTTTTAATTTTGCTTTCAACTCTCCTCTACCTAAAATCTTAACGATTTCATTTTTGGTAGCTAGACGGTTTGCTACGAAATCTGTCATAGAAACAGAATCAGTAATCACACCATTGTCTACTAATAATTGAAGCGTATCTAAATTAACACCTTCGTATTCTTTACGATTGATGTTTGTGAAACCAAACTTAGGTACACGTCTTTGAAGTGGCATTTGCCCTCCTTCAAAACCAATCTTTTTAGAATAACCAGAACGAGATTTTGCTCCTTTGTGACCTCTTGCAGAAGTACCACCTTTTCCAGAACCTTCTCCTCTACCTAATCTTTTATTTTGATTGTGCGTTGACCCTTCAGCTGGTTGTAAGTTACTTAAATTCATAACAGTATTTGTTATTTAGCTTCTTCTACAGAAACTAAGTGTTTAACTTTGTTTATCATCCCAAGGATTGCAGGATTTGAATCATGCTCTACAACTTGTCCCATTTTACGTAGACCTAAAGCTTCCAAACCTCTTTTTTGAGAAAGAGGGCAGTTGATTTTGCTTCTTACTTGTTTTACTAATAATTTAGCCATAATTTCCTTGAATTAACCTTTAAAAACTTTTTCTAAAGAAACACCTCTTTGTTTTGCAACAGTATGAGCGCTTCTCATTTGTAATAAAGCATCAAAAGTTGCTTTCACTACGTTATGAGGATTTGATGATCCTTGAGATTTAGATAATACATCGTGAATACCTACTGATTCAAGAACTGAACGAACAGCTCCACCAGCAATAACTCCTGTACCATGAGAAGCAGGAATTAAAAATACACGTGCACCACCAAATTTACCTTTTTGTTCGTGAGGAACTGATTGTCCGTTCAAAGGAATTTTTACTAAATTTTTCTTAGCATCTTCTACTGCTTTCGCAATTGCTTCAGAAACGTCTTTAGATTTTCCTAATCCGTGACCAACTACTCCATTTTCATCACCTACAACTACAATAGCAGAAAAACCGAAAGCTCTACCACCTTTTGTAACTTTAGTAACACGATTAACACTTACCAGACGATCTTTAAGTTCAAGACCACTTGGTTTTACCAATTCTACATTTTTGTATTTAGACATAATATATTAGAATTTAAGTCCAGCCGCTCTTGCGCCTTCTGCTAATGATTTAATACGACCGTGATACAAATATCCACCTCTGTCAAAAGTGATGGTTTCGATCCCAGCTTTTAACGCTTTCTCCGCAACTAGTTTTCCAACAGCAGCAGCTACTTCAACGTTAGTACCTTTTCCTATTTCTTTTTCTCTTGAAGATGCAGCTAATATAGTAACTCCATTTACATCATCAATAAGTTGAGCGTAAATTTCTTTGTTACTTCTAAATACAGATAATCTTGGATTAGCAGCAGTACCACTAATTGACTTTCTAATTCTGAATCTAATTCTCTGTCTTCTATCAGATTTTGTTAATGACATAATCTTATTTTTTAAGCTGATTTACCTGCTTTTCTTCTTAATACTTCACCCACAAATTTAACACCTTTTCCTTTGTATGGCTCTGGCTTACGGAAACCTCTGATTTTCGCAGCAACTTGACCTAAAAGTTGTTTATCAAATGATGTTAACTTTACGATAGGGTTTTTACCTTTTTCAGATATTGTTTCTAAAGATACTTCTGGAGCAATTTCTAAAACAATATTGTGAGAATATCCAAGAGCTAAATCTAACTTTTGACCTTGGTTTGAAGCTCTGTAACCAACTCCAACTAATTCTAGTTCTTTAGTAAAACCTTCAGATACACCAACAATCATATTACTGATTAATGATCTGTATAATCCGTGTTTTGCTCTTTGGTCTTTATGATCAGACGATCTTTCAACTAAAACTTGATCGCCTTCAACTTTTACAGTTACGTCCGAAAACTCCTGAGTAAGTTGACCTTTTTTTCCTTTTACTGTAATAATACCGTCTTTAACTTCTACAGTTACACCAGCAGTGATTACAATTGGGCTTTTACCTATTCTTGACATCTTTATCTAGTGTTTAAAATTAGTATACGTAGCAAATTACTTCACCACCTACATTTAATTGCTTAGCTTGTTTTCCAGTCATCAAACCTTTTGATGTAGAAACAATAGCAATTCCTAATCCGTTAAGGATTCTCGGTAATTTGGCAGCACCTGCGTACTTACGTAAACCAGGTTTACTAATTCTTTGGATATCTTTGATTACAGGCTCTTTAGTATCTTTATCATACTTTAAAGCAATTTTGATTGAACCCTGAACAGTGTTCGTCTCAAATTTGTAACTTAAGATATAACCTTGATCAAATAAGATCTTAGTTATTTCTTTTTTTAGATTAGAAGCCGGAATTTCAACAACTTTGTGGTTTGCAGCCACAGCGTTACGAACTCTAGTCAAATAATCTGCAATAGGATCTGTATACATATGTATTTGATTGCGATTATGGTTTTCGGGAGACACTCGTCTCCCGAACCTTTAATCAATTAAAATTATTTTTTGGTTTGCAAAAGTAATAACTTATTACGAGATTACCAAGATGCTTTTTTAACACCAGGAATTAATCCATTATTAGCCATTTCACGGAAAGTTACACGAGAAATACCAAATTGACGAATATAACCTCTTGGTCTACCTGTTAATTTACAACGATTATGCAAACGAACTGGTGAAGCATTTTTAGGTAATTTTTGTAGGCCTTCATAATCTCCAGCTTCTAATAAAGCTTTTCTTTTTTCAGCATACTTAGCTACCGTTTTCTCTCTTTTCACCTCACGGGCTTTCATTGATTCTTTAGCCATGTCTTAATTCTTTTTAAAAGGTAATCCTAATTCAGCCAATAATGACTTTGCTTCCTTGTCTGTTTTTGCAGTAGTAACAAAAGTAATATCCATTCCTGAGATTTTGTTTACTTTGTCAATATCAATTTCTGGGAAAATGATTTGCTCCAAAACTCCAAGATTGTAGTTACCTCTTCCGTCGAAACCTGTAGCTTTGATACCACTAAAATCTCTAACGCGTGGTAAAGCAGAAGTAATAAGTCTATCTAAAAACTCATACATTCTTTCACCACGTAAAGTAACTTTTGCTCCAATAGGCATCCCTTTTCTCAATTTGAATGACGCAACGTCTTTCTTTGAAATTGTAGATACTGCTTTTTGTCCAGTGATCTTTGTTAACTCATCAACTGCATAGTCAATAAGTTTTTTATCAGATACAGCTGCACCAACTCCACGGCTCAAAACGATTTTTTCAAGTTTTGGAACTTGCATAACGTTTGTATATCCGAACTCTTCTTTAAGAGCAGAGATTACTCTACTCTTATATTCTTCTTTTAGTCTAGGTGTATATGCCATTACTATAGTACTTGATTAGATTTTTTTGAAAATCTTACTTTCTTATCTCCTTCTACTCTAATACCTACTCTAGTTGTTTCCTTAGTTTTAGGATCAATTAGAGCAATGTTAGAAATTTGAATAGAAGCCTCTTTCTTAACGATACCACCTTGAGGGTTTTTAGCACTTGGTTTTGTATGTTTTGAAACCATGTTTACACCTTCAACTATCGCTTTATTTTTCTCACGGTAAACACGTAAAACTTTACCTTCAGCACCTTTATGGTCTCCAGCAATAACTCTTACGATATCTCCTGATTTTATTTTTAGCTTTATCATCTTAAAACGAATTAAAGCACTTCTGGTGCTAATGATACAATTTTCATGAATTGTTTTTCACGAAGTTCTCTTGCTACCGGACCAAAAACACGAGTCCCTCTCATTTCCCCTGCAGCGTTCAAAAGAACACATGCATTATCATCGAAACGGATATAAGAACCATCAGCTCTTCTCACTTCTTTTTTGGTACGTACAACAACTGCAGTTGAAACAGCTCCTTTTTTAACGTTACCGTTTGGAGTTGCATCTTTAATAGATACTACAATCTTGTCACCAACAGAGGCATACCTTCTTTTGGTACCTCCTAAAACACGGATAGTTAAAACTTCTTTTGCTCCCGTGTTATCTGCTACTTTTAGTCTTGATTCCTGTTGTACCATAATTATTTAGCTCTTTCTAAGATTTCAACTAATCTCCAACATTTTGTTTTACTTAAAGGACGCGTTTCGCTAATTCTTACAGTATCTCCAATGTTACAGTCGTTTGTTTCGTCGTGTGCAACATATTTCTTTGTTTTCAACACGAACTTACCGTATAATGGGTGTTTTACTTTTCTTACTTCAGCAATAACAATAGACTTATCCATTTTATTTGAAGTAACAACACCTATTCTTTCTTTTCTTAAATTTCTTTTTTCTTCCATCTTTCAGCAGAATACAATTATTGTAACTCTCTTTTAGTTAACTCTGTAGCCAATCTTGCAACTGTTCTTCTTACACCTCTAATTTGAAGCGGGTTCTCAATTGGAGAAATAGCATGAGCCATTTTTAGGTCAGCATATATTTTCTTAGTTTGACTAAGTTTTTCTTGCAACTCCGCTGCAGAAAGATCTTTTATTTCTGATTGTTTCATAATATAATATAAATTATGCTTCGAAATCTCTAGCAACGACGAACTTAGTTTTTACTGGAAGTTTTTGAGCTGCAAGACGTAACGCCTCTTTTGCAACTGACAATGGAACTCCTCCAACTTCAAACATAATTCTTCCTGGTTTAACAACAGCAGCCCAATACTCAACTGCTCCTTTACCTTTACCCATACGTACTTCAAGAGGTTTCTTAGTAATAGGTTTGTCTGGGAATATTTTAATCCATAATTGTCCCTCTCTCTTCATGTAACGAGTTGCAGCGATACGCGCAGCTTCGATTTGACGAGAAGTTAAGAACATTCCATCTTCATGTACAGATTTAATACCAAACATTCCATTAGAAAGTTCATGCCCTCTTTGAGAGTTACCTTTCATCTTACCTTTTTGTACCTTACGGTATTTTGTTCTTTTAGGCTGTAACATTTTTCTTTAGTTTAAAAATTTACTTTCTTTTACGAGCGTCTGGTTTTCCACCTTTATTAAAGTTAGATTTACCTCTAGGGGCATCTCCACCTTTACCACCACCAGTACCAGATTGTTTTTTATCCATTCCTGCAAGTGGAGAAAGATCTCTCTTTCCATAAACTTCACCTTTCATGATCCATACTTTGATACCCATTCTACCGTAAGTAGTGTGAGCTTCAGCCAAAGCATAATCAATATCAGCTCTGAAAGTTGATAGAGGAATTCTACCTTCTTTGAAACCTTCTGAACGCGCCATCTCAGCACCATTCAAACGACCAGAAATCAAAACTTTGATACCTTCAGCGTTCATACGCATAGAAGCAGCAATAGCCATTTTGATTGCACGTCTGTAAGAGATACGGCTTTCGATTTGACGAGCGATGCTTGTCGCCACAAGATAAGCATCTAATTCAGGTCTTTTGATTTCAAAGATGTTGATTTGAACCTCTTTGTCAGTAACTTTCTTAAGTTCTTCTTTTAACTTGTCTACCTCTTGTCCACCTTTTCCGATAATAATACCAGGTCTAGCAGTAGTGATAGTAACGGTTACAAGCTTTAAAGTTCTCTCGATAATTACTTTAGATACACTAGCTTTTGATAAACGAGCGTGGATATACTTTCTGATTTTGTGATCTTCGGCAAGTTTATCACCGTAATCATTTCCACCATACCAGTTTGAGTCCCACCCTCTGATGATACCAAGTCTATTTCCAATTGGATTTGTCTTTTGTCCCATGCTGCTTAAGAATTGCTTTGTGTGTTATTGATAGCTCCAAGCACGATTGTTACGTGGTTAGAACGTTTTCTGATTCTGTGTGCACGACCTTGTGGAGCTGGACGAAGTCTTTTCAACATCATTCCACCATCTACTCTGATCTCTTTAACAAATAAACCAGCTTCTTCTAAATTACCTTCACTATTTTTTTGCTCCCAGTTGTTGATTGCAGATAATAATAGTTTTTCTAATTTTCTTGAAGCTTCTTTAGAACTGAATCTTAAAATGTTAAGTGCTCTTTCTACCTTCTGACCTCTTACCAAGTCCGCTACTAAGCGCATTTTTCTAGGTGAAGTAGGGCAGTTATTCAATTTTGCGAAAGCAATAGACTTATTAGCCTCTTTTCTCGCATCTGCTGTTTCTCTTTTACGAACTCCCATTGCTTCTTATTTTTTACCTTTATTTTTTGCTCCAGCATGACCTCTAAAAGATCTAGTTGGTGAAAACTCTCCTAATTTGTGACCTACCATGTTTTCTGTTACGTAAACTGGTACAAATTGACGACCGTTATGAACTGCGATAGTTTGTCCAACAAAGTCAGGAGTAATCATTGAAGCTCTAGACCAAGTCTTCACTACACTATTTTTACCACTTTCTACGTTTTCTTGAACTTTCTTGTCTAATTTATAATGAACGAAAGGTCCTTTTTTTAATGAACGTGCCATATCTTATTATTTCTTTCTACGTTCTACGATATACTTGTTACTCGGGTTTTTCTTAGAACGAGTTCTGTAACCTTTAGCTGGCAATCCGTTTCTTGAACGTGGGTGCCCTCCAGAAGAACGTCCTTCACCACCTCCCATAGGGTGATCAACTGGGTTCATCGCTACTGGTCTAGTTCTAGGTCTTCTTCCTAACCATCTTGTTCTACCTGCTTTTCCAGATACAACTAATTGGTGGTCAGAGTTAGAAACAGCTCCAATTGTAGCCGAACAAGTTAACAAGATTAATCTTGTCTCACCAGATGGCATTTTAATTGTTGCATATTTCCCGTCTCTTGCCATTAACTGAGCAAAAGTTCCAGCTGAACGAGCAATAACAGCTCCTTGTCCTGGACGTAACTCAATACAAGATATAACAGTTCCAAGAGGAATTCTGCTTAAAGGTAATGTATTACCAATTTCTGGTTGAGATTCTGGCCCAGAAACTAATTTCTGACCAACTTTCAATCCATTTTGAGCAATTACATAAGTTTTCTCTCCATCAGCGTAAGCTAATAAAGCGATAAATGCAGTACGATTTGGATCATATTCGATTGATTTCACTGTAGCCGGAATTCCGTCTTTAGTTCTTTTGAAATCAATAATACGATATCTCTGCTTGTGACCACCACCCGTATAACGCATGGTCATCTTTCCTTGACTATTTCTACCTCCAGAGTTTTTTATCGGCGCTATCAAAGAGCGTTCCGGCTTATCAGTTGTAATGGCGTCATAACCATTCACAACTCTAAATCGCTGACCTGGGGTAATAGGTTTTAATTTTCTTACTGACATTTTTCTATCTTAGATATTGTTGTAAAAATCAATTGTTTCTCCTTCTTGTACTTGAACAATCGCTTTTTTAATTGCATTTGTCTTTCCACTGATTAAACCACTTTTAGTGTATTTAGTAGATCTGTCTGGTCTCACATTCATAGTGTTAACAGAAACGATAGTTACTCCATAAGCAGCCTCAACAGCTTTCTTAATTTGAACTTTGTTTGCTTTTTTGTCAACAACGAATCCGAAGCGGTTAAGAACTTCACTTTCTTTGGTTACTTTTTCCGTTACTATAGGTCTGATAATGATGCTCATATTCCTATTATTTACTTAAATTTTCTTCAATTAACTCTAAAGAACCTTCCAAAAGCACTAAATTATTAGCGTTTAATATTGCGTAAGTGCTTAATTCTGAGCTAGTTACAACATTAGAAGCCTTTAAATTACGTGACGACAAATATACGTTTTTATTTGACTCACCCAATACAAATAGAGATTTTTTATTTTCTAACCCTAAAGCTTTCAAAACGTTAATGAAATTTTTAGTGTTTGGCGCTTCAAAATTAAAGTCTTCAAGAACGACAATATTCGCTTCTTTTGCTTTAATTGAGAAAGCTGATTTTCTAGCCAATCTTTTTACGCTTTTATTCAATTTAAATGAATAACTTCTTGGTCTTGGCCCGAAAACTGTTCCACCACCTTTAAACAAAGGATTTTTAATACTTCCCGCACGAGCAGTACCAGTTCCTTTTTGTTTTTTAATCTTACGTGTACTACCAGTTACTTCAGCTCTTTCTTTAGCCTTATGAGTACCTTGTCTTTGATTAGCAAGATATTGCTTAACATCAAGATATACAGCGTGATTGTTTGGTTCAATTGCGAATACTG
The DNA here is from genome assembly GCF_025947185.1 of Flavobacterium sp. N2038. NCBI lineage: Bacteria > Pseudomonadati > Bacteroidota > Flavobacteriia > Flavobacteriales > Flavobacteriaceae > Flavobacterium > Flavobacterium sp. N2038. The sequence goes on along the minus strand of NZ_CP110001.1, from coordinate 1,269,926 downwards.
AATCAGAAAGTTGAACTTTTCTTCCAGTATCTTTTCCGTTGAAATCTAATACTTTTACTTCCATTACTTCTGAATGATTACATAAGAGTTTTTATGTCCAGGAACACATCCTTTAATAACAAGTAAGTTCTTTTCAGCAACTACTTTTAAAACTCTAAGGTTTTGAACTTTTACATTTTCTCCTCCCATTCTTCCAGCCATACGCATTCCTTTGAATACTCTAGATGGATAAGAAGAAGCTCCTACAGAACCTGGCGCTCTTAAACGGTTGTGCTGACCATGAGTAGCTTGTCCAACCCCACCAAAACCGTGACGTTTAACAACCCCTTGGAAACCTTTACCTTTAGACACACCTTGTACATCTACAAATTCTCCTTCTTCAAAAATAGAAACATCAATAAGATCTCCTAATTTTTGCTCAGTTGCGAAATCTTGGAATTCAACGACTTTTTTCTTAGCAACAGTTCCAGCTTTTTTAAAGTGCCCTAAAGCAGCTTTAGTGGAATGTTTCTCGTTTTTGTCATCGAAACCAAGTTGCAACGCTTCGTACCCGTCAACACTTTTGGTTCTGACTTGGGTAACAACGCATGGACCAGCTTCGATTACTGTACAAGGAATGTTTTTCCCGTTTTCGTCAAAAATACTAGTCATGCCGATTTTCTTACCAATTAACCCAGACATAAATATTAATTATTAATTACTAAAATTCCCTTCAATTTGAAAATAACAGAAATTTCCAAACAGGGAGTGCAAAAGTAGACATTAAAATTGAATATACCAAACAGTTACAAAAATTAAATCGCTCATAATCAAAATCCAAGCTCAAAAATGACATCAAAAACAGCTTTGCCCAGCACAAAATTTGAAACATTTTTTTTAATCTTTAGACAATTTACACTTAACAATTACTTAATAAAATTGAAATAAAAAACTTTCGTACCTCCTTAAAACAAAGGTCTTTACACAAATCCAAAAGACTTACGGAACCATAAAATATTTAGAAAAAACCACCAACTAAAACCACCCCTTCAAAACAAAAAAAGCGAGTCATTTCTGACTCGCTTTTTATATAAAAAATATAATAAAAATTATACTTTAATCTCTACTTCAACTCCACTTGGCAATTCAAGTTTCATTAAAGCATCAATAGTTTTAGATGAAGATGAATAAATATCAATCAATCTCTTGTATGACATTACTTCAAATTGCTCTCTCGCTTTTTTGTTAACGTGCGGAGAACGTAACACAGTGAAAAGTTTTTTGTGAGTTGGTAACGGAATTGGACCTGTTACAACTGCTCCAGTAGTTTTTACTGTTTTTACGATCTTTTCAGCAGATTTATCTACCAACATGTGATCGTAAGATTTTAGTTTTATTCTGATTTTTTGACTCATTTTCTTAAGAATTAAGCGTTACCTTTTGCTTTTTTAATTACCGCTTCTGAAATATTAGAAGGTGTTTCTGCATAGTGAGAAAACTCCATTGTCGAAGTAGCTCTACCAGAAGACAATGTTCTTAACGTTGTTACGTAACCAAACATTTCTGACAAAGGCACATCAGCCTTGATAGTTTTAGCCCCATTTCTATCACCCATATCATTAACCTGACCTCTACGACGGTTCAAATCACCAACGATATCACCCATATTTTCTTCTGGAGTAATAACTTCGATTTTCATGATAGGCTCAAGAATAACAGCACCAGCAGCACGTCCAGATTCTTTATAACCCATTCTTGCAGCTAACTCAAAAGATAATGCATCAGAATCCACAGGGTGGAAAGATCCATCAGTTAAAGTCACTTTCAAACTATCCACAGCATATCCTGCCAATGGACCAGTTTTCATAGCTTCTCTAAATCCTTTTTCAACGGCAGGGATATATTCTTTAGGAACGTTACCACCTTTTACAGCATTGATAAATTGTAATCCAACTGGAACTTTACCATCAACTTCATCAGCAGGCTCAATTGTAAATACGATATCACCGAATTTACCACGACCTCCAGATTGTTTCTTGTAAGTCTCTCTATGTGTTGCAGATCTTGTAAACGCTTCTTTGTACTCAACTTGAGGCTCACCTTGGTTCACTTCAACTTTAAATTCACGTTTCATACGATCAACTAAGATATCTAAGTGAAGCTCACCCATACCTGAAATAATAGTTTGACCAGAAGCCTCATCAGTTCTAACTGTAAATGTTGGATCTTCTTCAGCTAATTTAGCTAAAGCCATACCCATTTTATCAACGTCAGCTTTTGTTTTTGGCTCAATAGCAATACCAATTACAGGATCCGGGAATTTCATAGATTCCAAGATAATTGGATTCTTTTCATCACAAAGAGTATCCCCTGTTTTAATATCTTTAAATCCAACAGCAGCACCAATATCTCCAGCTTCAATAAATTCGATTGGATTTTGTTTATTAGCGTGCATTTGGTAAATACGAGAAATTCTTTCTTTGTTACCAGAACGAGTATTCAAAACATAAGAACCAGCATCTAAACGTCCAGAGTAAGCACGGAAGAAAGCTAAACGACCAACGAATGGGTCAGTAGCAATTTTAAATGCTAAAGCAGCAAATGGCTCCTTAACATCTGGCTTACGCAAGATTTTAGTTTGATCTTCTTCTAATAAATCAGCATCATCAGGGTGAATTCCTTCAATACCTTCTTTATCTAATGGAGATGGTAAATACTTACAAACTGCATCCAACATAAATTGAACACCTTTGTTTTTGAAAGATGAACCAGCAAGCATTGGGATAATTGCCATATCAATAGTAGCAGCTCTTAATGCATTGTTAATTTCTTCCTCTGTAATAGAGTTTTCATCTTCCATGTATTTATCCAAAAGATTCTCATCATAAGTAGCAATCTCTTCGATAAGAATAGAACGATATTGTCTTACCTCGTCTACCATATCAGCAGGAATATCAACGATATCAAAAGTAGCTCCTTGAGTTTCATCATGCCATACGATAGCTTGATTCTTAACTAAGTCAACAATACCTTTAAAATCTGCTTCGTCACCAATAGGTAAAGTAATTGCAACCGCATTCGATTTCAACATATCTTTAACCTGCCCACATACTCCTAAAAAGTTAGCACCTTGACGGTCCATTTTATTTACGAATCCCATACGAGGAACTCTATATTGATCCGCAAGTCTCCAGTTAGTTTCTGATTGAGGCTCAACACCATCAACAGCACTAAACAAGAAAACTAAACCATCAAGTACACGTAAAGAACGGTTTACCTCTACAGTAAAATCAACGTGTCCAGGAGTATCAATAATATTAAAGTGATAAGGCAATGATTCCGGAAGAGTCTTACCTTGCTCAGTTGGGAAATTCCAAGTACAAGTTGTAGCAGCAGAAGTAATTGTAATACCTCTTTCTTGCTCTTGCGCCATCCAGTCCATTGTTGCAGCACCATCGTGTACTTCACCAATTTTATGTGACTTTCCAGTATAAAAAAGAATACGCTCAGTTGTTGTTGTTTTACCAGCATCAATGTGAGCAGCAATCCCGATATTTCTTGTATATTTTAAATCTCTAGCCATTTCTTACGAATTAAAATCTAAAGTGAGAGAATGCTTTATTAGCTTCTGCCATTTTGTGAGTATCCATTCTTTTCTTAACCGCAGCACCTTCTTCTTTAGCAGCAGCTAAACATTCTGACGCTAAACGTTGTGCCATAGATTTTTCATTTCTTCTTCTTGAATAAAGTATTAACCACTTCATTGCCATAGAAATTTTTCTGTCTGGACGAATTTGCATTGGGATTTGGAATGTAGCTCCACCAACTCTACGGCTACGTACTTCTACGTGAGGCATAACGTTTGTTAAAGCATCTTTCCAGATCTCTAATGAAGTCTTCTCATCATTTTGCTTTTTAGATTCAATGATATCAATTGCATCATAAAATACTTTGAAAGCTGTAGATTTCTTACCATCCCACATTAAGTTATTCACAAAACGTGTTACTAATTGGTCGTTAAACCTTGGATCCGGTAAAAGTGGTCTTTTCTTTGCCGCTCTTTTTCTCATGTCTTTTTCTTAAAAGTTTTTAAATTACTTTTTTGCTTCTTTTGGGCGTTTAGCACCGTACTTAGATCTTCTTTGCGTTCTTCCTGCAACTCCTGACGTGTCAAGCGCTCCACGAACGATATGATATCTAACACCTGGTAAATCTTTTACCCTTCCACCTCGCACTAATACTATCGAGTGCTCTTGTAGATTATGTCCTTCTCCAGGGATGTAAGCATTCACCTCATTACCATTTGTCAAACGTACACGCGCAACTTTACGCATTGCAGAGTTTGGTTTTTTTGGTGTAGTAGTGTAAACACGCGTACAAACCCCTCTTCTTTGAGGACAAGAATCTAAAGCAACCGATTTACTCTTCTTAGTGATCTGAGTTCTTCCTGTTCTTACTAATTGTTGAATTGTTGGCATAATTAATACTAAAAATTATTATGTTTATTAAATTCCCGCTTTTTACGGGGTTGCAAATGTATAAAATATTTTTCACTATACAAACGTTAAATCATTAATTTTCAATAAGATTATTTAAGCTTATGATTTTACAAACAAACAATAGATATTTGCAATACTTTTAATAAATGAAACAGTTGCCATTGAAACACTTAATACAAATATTCCTTTTTCTATCTTTAAGCATTTCTGGCTATGCACAAAACTTTCACTTAAAAATAAACGGAACCAACGATACCGAAAACAAAATTATCGATTCACTAAACTACAATCATCTTCACTTAAATTTAAAATCACTATTAAACGAAACAAAAAATACCACTAAAAAACTTTCCAGAATCGGATACATTAACAGCAAAATACTAAAAACCAACAAAGTAAATGACAGCTCTTACACGACTATTATATCATTAAACGAAAAAACAAAATATATACATATATATATAGGAGCAAATAACCCTCTCTTTAAAACCGAGACAACAAAAAACGACAGTATAATAATTCCTTATAACGAAGTAGAAAATTACTTAAATCAAAAAATACTAGATGCCGAAAAATCTGGTTTTGCGCTTAGCAAAATCAAACTAGAAAACATTCAAAAAAAGAATACAATAATCTATGCTGACCTAAGCTTTAAAGCTGAAAAAAAACGCAGCATAAATTCCATTATTCTAAACTATGCAAATCAAAATGAGAAAAACTTTTTCCCAGATGGCCATCTAAAACAACTTCGCAAAAAATATTTAAACAAAACTTTTAATCAGGAAATCACAAAAGAACTTTATCAGGACATCAATAACTACGAATTTGTAAATCAGGTAAAATATCCGGAAATTTTATTCACTAACGACTCAACTAAAATCTATACTTATATAGAAAAAAGAAAAGCCAATACTTTTGATGGTTACGTTGGATTCTCAAATGATGAAAGCAAAAAAATAAAACTAAATGGATACTTAGACATTTCCTTAATAAATACACTTCATGCAGGCGAACAATTCTCTCTATACTGGAAAAGCGACGGCAACAAACAAACAACATTTAATACAAAACTAGAAATCCCTTACATTTTCAAAACTGCTTTAGGAATAAAAGCGCAACTAAATATATTTAAACAAGACAGTACATTTCAAAACACAAAAACAGCAATAGATTTAGGCTATTACTTAAACTACAATTCTAAAATATATGTTGGCTACCAATCAACAGAATCAAGTGATATTCAAAACACAAACAGCACAACAATCACTGACTTTAAAAACTCATACATCACCTCCTCTCTAGAATACAAAAAAAATAATCACTCTAATTACCTGTTTCCAAGAAAATCATACCTAAACCTCATATTTGGTTACGGAAAAAGGACCACAAACAGCACTCCCGAAACTACAGAAACAATCAATCAATTCTACACCAATCTAAACCTTTTCTACAACTTCGAACTAAACAAAAAAAACTACATATATATAAATTCCCAAAATCTATATTTAAAAAGCGACAATTATATAACAAATGAACTTTTTAGATTTGGAGGACTAAACTCAATTCGAGGCTTCTCAGAAAATAGCTTACAAGGAAACTCTGCAAATCTATTCATTACCGAATACAGATATTTACTTAGTTCAAATTTATACATGCATACTATTCTTGACTATGGAATTTACCAAGACCAAACTTCTATAAAAAACAGCAAAAAATTCAACAGTTTAATCAGTGCCGGCATAGGTTTTGGACTACTAACAAAAAATGGATTATTAAAGATAATACTAGCCAACGGAAGCACAAATGAAGCCGAAATAAAATTTTATAACAGTATCCTATCGATATGTTACAATGTTAAATTTTAACCCATTACCAAAATCTGTTAACAAAATATTAGGAATTTTAGTAAGTAATTACGAATATTACATAACTAATCCAAAATATTTGATAATATGAAACCAAAGTTAAACAGATCCTTAGTGCTTTTGTTAGCACTAATCGCGCAACTAACCTTTGCGCAAGAAAGAACTGTTTCAGGTATTGTTACCGATGATGCAAGTATGCCTTTACCAGGTGTAAGTGTATTAGTAAAGGGAACAAAAACTGGAACACAAACCGATTTTGATGGAAAATACTCTATCAAAGCAACACCAAGTCAAATTTTAGTTTTTAGCTACATTGGAATGAAATCTCAAGAATTTCCAGCCAGCTCAACAAAAGTTAACGCTAAATTATCCAGTGATGCACAACAACTAGAAGGAGTTGTTGTTACCGCTCTAGGATTATCAAGAGAGAAAAAGTCTCTTGGTTACGCAACTCAAGAAGTTAAAGGAGAAAACCTAGCCGCAGTTAAAAGCGACAACTTCGTAAATGCTATTTCAGGAAAAGTTTCCGGGGTGCAAGTAAAAAGAACAACAAATTTTGGAGGATCCACTAATATTGTAATTAGAGGAAATTCATCTTTAACAGGAAACAATCAAGCTTTATTTGTTATTGACGGGGTTCCGGTAAGTAACAACAATTCGAACACAAGAGATCAGGAACAATCTGGAGCAGGCTATGACTACGGAAGTGCCGCATCAGACATTAACCCTGAAGACATCGAATCCATCAACGTACTTAAAGGCTCTGCTGCAAGTGCACTTTACGGATCAAGAGCTGCAAATGGTGTTGTTGTAATAACAACTAAAAAAGGAAACAAAAAAGCAAAAGGCTACTCTGTTACTGTTAATTCAGGTGTAACTATTGGCTCTGTTGACAAAAGCACTTTTATAAAATATCAAAAACAATATGGTGGCGGCTACGGACCTTATTATGGTCCAGACGAAGACTCCTACTTAGACCATATCGACATAAATGGAGATGGAATTCTAGACAATGTAACTCCACTAACAGAAGATGCTTCTTACGGACAAGCTTTTGACCCAAATTTAATGGTTTATCAATGGGATGCTTTTTATCCTGAATCTCCAAATTACATGAAAGCTACACCTTGGACAGCAGCAAAAAATGGCCCAATTACTTTTTTCGAAAAACCAGTAGCACTTACTAATTCCATATCGATAGATAAAGGATTAGAAAATGGTTATTTAAGATTAGGAGCTAACAATCTGGATCAAACTGGTTTAATGCCAAATAGCTCTTTAAAAAGAAACACCTTCACACTGAACACATCCACACTGATTAATGACAGATTAACTGTTGCAGGATACGGAAATTTCACCAAAACAAACACTGTCGGCAGAAACAGTACAGGATACAATGACAACATTGCCGGTAACTTCAGACAATGGTGGCAAACCAACGTTGATCTTAAAAGCTTAAAACAAGCCTATCAACTTACTGGACGCAATGTAACATGGAACCCTAATTCCTACACTAATCCAACACCAATATTCTGGGACAACCCTTATTTTCAACGTTATGAAAATTATGAATCAGACAGCAGAAGCAGATTTATTGGAAACGTTTCTTTAAACTATAAAATTGCAAGTTGGCTAGATGCTTTCGGAAGAATGTCAGTAGACACCTATGATGAACTTCAAGAAGAAAGAAGAGCTATTGGAAGTGTACCTGCTGATTTCGGAATTGGAACCGGAGGCGGTGATGGTTCTACTAACAGAAATCCCGCACCATCAGGCTACTCAAGAAAAAACATAGGTTTTAGCGAATACAATTATGACTTTATGCTAAACTATAACACAGACATTACACAAAAATTAAACTTAAAAGGTGTAGTTGGTGTGAACATTAGAAGAAGTTATTACAATTCAATATTTGCAGCAACAAATGGCGGACTTGCCATACCAAAATTATATGCATTACAAAATACAGCAAGTCCATTATTAGCACCTATTGAAAGGGACGAAGCCATAGGTGTTGACGGTATTTACGGAAGCGCATCCTTTGGATATGAAGATTACCTATTTTTAGAAGGAACAATTAGAAGAGACCACTCATCAACTCTACCAGAAGCAAATAGCACTTATTACTACCCTTCTGTTTCTTCAAGTTTTGTGTTTTCTAAATTCATAGACGCAGACTGGCTATCCTTTGGAAAAGTAAGACTTAATTATGCCGAAGTTGGAAATAGCCCAGGATTTGACAGAGTTTTGGACACTTATGCTGTTAATACAGCATTTGGTGCAGCATCAGCATCTGTAAAAGACACAAAGAACAACCCTAACCTAAAACCAGAACGCACAAAAAGTTACGAAGCTGGTTTAGAACTTTCTTTCTTTAAAAAGAGACTAGGATTTGATTTCTCTTACTACAAATCTAATTCAATCGACCAGATAATCCCATTAAGACTTACTGCATCTACTGGATATCTATACGAATTAATCAATGCTGGTGAAATCGAAAATAAAGGGATTGAAATATCTTTAAATGGTACACCAATAAAAACAGACACTTTTTCATGGGAAGTTAATTTTAACTTTGCCAGAAATAGAAACAAAGTTTTAAACCTATTAGAAGGTATTGATAACCTGCAATTAGGATCTTTTCAAGGCGGGGTAACAATAAATGCAGCTATTGGACAACCATACGGTGTAATATATGGAACAAAATACACTTACTTAAACGGACAACCTGTTGTTGACCCAACTAACGGCCAATACATCAAAACTTCAACATCCGACAATCCAATTGGTAATGCAAATCCAGATTACACAGGTGGTTTAAACAATAAATTCACTTACAAAAACTTTTCATTTGAATTCTTAATCGACATGCAAAAAGGCGGACAAATATTCTCACTAGACCGTTATTATGGCTTAGCAACAGGTCTGCCGGATGATACTGCATTTATAAATGAACTAGGGAATCCTATCAGAAATCCATTGACTTCAGGACCTGATAGTGGTGGTTTTATAAATCAAGGAGTAAATCCTGACGGAAAAGTAAACACGACAAGAATTGAAGCAAGCCGATTTGGAGCACAAGGTTATAGAAGAGGCCTACCAGACGAAGCATTCGTATATGATGCAAGTTACATTAAACTAAGACAAACTGCAATTACATATTCTTTGCCAGAAAAAATACTAAAAAACACTTTCATGAACGGAATGACTTTTAGTGTTGTTGGAACAAATCTTTGGATTATACACAAAAACTTACCAGATGCAGATCCGGAATCAGGATTAGGAGCTGGTAATTTACAAGGCTACTCAACAGGATCTTTACCTTCTACGAGAGATATTAGCTTCAACATTAAAATCCAATTTTAAATCAAGAAATCATGAAAAAAATATTTATAATCATACTCACCGCAGTAACATTTTCTTCCTGCTCTGATGATATAGAAAAATTAAACGTGAACGTGAAAGACCCGTCAAACGTACCGGGAGAAGCTTTATTTACAAGTGCCCAAAAAAGTTTGGTAGATCAAATGACAAACACAAATGTTAACAATAACATTATCAGATTAATTAATCAATATTTTACAGAGACCGTTTATACAGACGAAAGTAATTACGATTTAGTTACAAGAACAATCCCAGAACAACACTGGCAATTCTTATATAAAGACGTATTAAAAGACTTAGACCAAAGTGCAAAAAACATCACCAACACTCCACTTGGTCTAACGGAAAATCCTTTGGATAAGCAAAACAAACTTGCAATTATAGAAGTTTTAAATGTTTATACCTATGCAATATTAGTAGAAACATTTGGCAATATTCCATATACTCAAGCCATAAATCTTGACTACAAAACACCAAAGTACGATGATGGCTTAACTATCTACAAAGATTTAATCAACAGATTAAACAATGCGATAACCAAACTAAATACCGGCGGTAAAAGTTTCGGAGGCAGCGACAGAATGTACGGAGGGGACATACCAAAATGGATCAAATTTGCCAACACTCTAAAATTACGAATGGGTATAACTATCTCTGACATTCCAGCCGAAAGTGCATTAGCAAAAGCAACTGTATCAAGTGCAGCCCCTTTAGTATTTACATCAAATCTCGACAATGCAGATCTAAAATACCTTACAGCCACACCAAATACTAATCCATTATATGTAGATCTTGTTGCCAGCGGTCGTTCTGATTTTGTTCCGACTAGTACAATAATAGACGAGATGAACCATTTGAATGACCCAAGACGTTCAAAATATTTTGACGATAACATGGATGACCCATCTACCCCAGAAATAGAATATATTGGAGGAGAAAATGGAGCAAGCAATTCATTTGCACAAAAAACACATATAACGCCAACAATTCAAGTTCCAGACTTTCCAGGAACAATTTTAGACTATGCCGAAGCTGAATTTCTACTAGCAGAAGCAGCTGAAAGATCCTTATACGGAACACCTGCAGATGCAGAAGCACATTATAATGCAGCAATAACAGCTTCCATTTTAGACTGGGGAGGAACAGAAGCTGAGGCTACAACGTACTTAGCAAATCCTGATGTTGCTTACACCACCGCTGCAGGAACATGGAAGCAAAAAATAGGAACACAAAGCTGGATCGCTTTTTACAACAATTCATTTGAAGGCTGGTCATTTTACAGAAGATTAGACTTCCCTGTTTTAGTTGCGCCACCAGATGCTGTTTCCGGTTTTCCGATGCGCTACACTTATCCAATTATTGAACAATCGCTAAACAAAGCAAGCTACACAGAAGCAAGTGCAGCAATTGGTGGCGACGCAGTAGAAACTAAACTATTTTGGGATAAATTCTAACTCATATCACTTCATTACAACAAAAAGAAAGCGGTTACAAATTACCTGTAACCGCTTTTTATTTTTAAAAACTCTATTAACTTTAATTTTACATTAGACTAAATTGCACTATTATCATAATAGAAATACCAAAACAAAAAACTATTAAAAAAATTAAAAAGAAAGCAAAATTTTCAATCTATTAAACAGACAAAAGTCTTTGCTTAATTTTCAAAGCAATTTCACAACATAAAATACTTTACACAACCATTAACACTGACTATTAAAGATTCACGACCTTTTTAACAAAATTTAGCAGTTAGTCCATTCATTTTTTCTAAGATAAAAGTTATAAAAAAAACATTTAAATACCCTTCATCTATAAATTTAACATTTAAGGGGTTGATAAAATTTTTAATTATTGTCAATTTTAACACTAAAAATTACGGATTTGTAATTTTAAGCTAATTTTAATCGATAAAACAGCAAAATCTCACCTCAAAATCATTATTTAACTAAAAAAAAAGCTTTTTATATTAGGTAGATTAACAAATTATTAAGATTTTTGTCGGACTAATTCAAAATATTTAAAAATGAAACTAAAGTTCAATGGATTCTTAGTACTGTTATTGGTACTAGTCGCGCAACTTTCTTTTGCGCAAGAAAGAGCTGTTTCTGGAACAGTTTCTGACAATGCAGGAATGCCTCTACCAGGTGTTAGTGTATTAGTTAAAGGAACTAAAACGGGAACACAATCAGACTTTGATGGTAAATTTTCTATTAAAGCATCTTCAAGCCAAATTTTGGTATTTAGCTACATTGGGATGAAAACCCAAGAAGTAGCAGCTACTTCTGCAACAGTTAATGTAAAATTAGCTGACGCTGGCGCACAAGAACTAGAAGGTGTTGTTGTAACTGCCTTTGGTATTAAAAGAGAGAAAAAATCTCTTGGTTACGCAACAACAACTTTGAAAGCAGAAGCAATTACTGCAGTAGTTAACACAAACCCATTTGAAACACTTTCTGGTAAAATTGCCGGAGTTGATATTACAGCACCGTCTCAACCAGGAGCTTCTACTAAAGTTGTTATCCGTGGTTTGAACACTATTACTGGTAATGCAGGACCGCTTTACATTGTTGATGGTTCTCCAATTAACAATACTGCAACAGGTACTAGTAATAATGGTACTGCTTCTTCAACTAGATCATATGATACAGGTAACGGTATCAGTGACCTTGACCCTAACAACATTGAAAGTATGACAGTTCTTAAAGGAGCTGCTGCATCTGCTTTATATGGTTCAAGAGCTGGGGGTGGTGTAATCCTTATTACAACTAAAAAAGGAAAATCAAACACTGGAATTAAAGTTGACGTTTTAGCTTCAACTGAATTCAGTGAGGTTGCTAGAGTTCCTCACTTACAAAATTCATTCGGACAAGGATGGAATGGTGTTGGATATTCAGGATCTAACACTTTCAGTAATGAAAATGGTTCTTGGGGACCTGCATTCAATGGAGAAGTTAGACCATGGGGTAGTATTTACAAGAATACTCAACAATTAAAATCTTATGTAGGTCTAAAAGATAACGTTAGAGACTTCTACAACACAGGATCTTTAGCTACTCAATCTGTAAACTTAAGTGGTGGTGGAGATACTTCAGATTTCTCTTTAGTATTCTCAAATGTAAACAGTGATGGTGTTGTACCATCTGATGCTGATTTATACAAAAAACAATCTTTAGGTTTCAATGGAGGTTTAAAAGGTAAAAAATTTACTTTAAGAACTGCATTAAACTATGTATACAAAAACCAAAGTGTTGTTAATACAGGACAAGGTGATGATGCAGGACAAGGTTCTACATTACAACAAGATTTATTACAAATCCCTAGAGACGTTAGTATCGTAGATTTAGCAGATTACAAAGGTAATCCATTCAATACTCCAGATTACTACTTTACTCCTTACGCTGCAAATCCTTACTTCTCAATTAACGAGAACAGTACTAAAGTTTACGGAAACAACGTTTTTGGAAACGTAAACTTAAGCTACAAAATTACTGATAAAATTGTTGCTTCATGGCAAGTGGGTGGTAACATTAGATCTGAAAGATTTAAAAGTTACGGAGCTATTGTTGATTACGCTCCAGGTTCTGCTCAAGCAATTGCAGGAGCAAACAAAGTTGTGGGTGGTGTTACAGAAGGAAGATCTGAATACAGTGAATTTGATACTTTCTTCAACATTAACTATAACACAAACTTGAGTGAAGACTGGACATTAAACCTTTTAGGTGGTTTAAACTACAACAAAAGAGAGTCTGATGAATTGTTTAACACAATTACAAATCTTGGTATAGCTAATTACTACGAATTATCTAACTCACCAAACAGACCAACTATTACACAAACAAACTCATTAAGAAGAAATGCTGCTGTATATGCTTCTGCTGAATTTGCTTTCAAAAACAGATATTTTGCTACACTTACTGGTAGAGAAGATGCTACATCTACATTACCAATTGGAAACAATGCTTATTTCTACCCAGCATTATCTCTTGGTGCTATTGTAATTGATAACGGAAGTACTTTCTTAAAATTAAGAGGTGCTGCTTCTAAAATTGCAAATGACACTCAGCCTTATGTAACTGAAAACTCATACATTCCAGGTTCTGCTGCTGCAAACTTTGGTATCATTGCATCTCCAATGGGAGGCGTAAGTTACTACGAAGCTTCAAGTAGACTAGCAAATCCAGAATTGAAACCAGAATCTACAATTGAGTACGAAGTTGGAGCTGAGGGATCATTCTTGAAAAACAGAATTAGCTATGATATTGCATTATATCATAAAACAACTTCTGATTTGATCGTTAACTTACCGTTAGATCCTTCAACAGGATTTACAAGTAAATATATTAATGCTGCTGAAGTAGTAAACAAAGGTATCGAGCTTTCTCTTTCAGGTAGTCCAATTAAAAACAAAGACTTTTCTTGGAACTTAACTTACACGTTCACTAAAAACCTTAATGAAGTTACTAAGTTAGCTGACGGATTTAACGATATCGACTTAGCGCCTGTTTATGGTGTAACTTATAGAGCTACAAAAGGACAACCAATCGGAACATTCTATTCTCTTGTACCAAAAACAAATGATGCAGGGCAATATATTGTTAATGCTAACACAGGTATGTACGAAACAAGTGCTGACATCCAACGCATTGGGAACTCACAACGTGATTTCGTAATGGGTTTACAAAATACTTTCAAATACAAAAACTTCAACTTAGGTCTTTCATTTGACTGGAAACAAGGTGGAGAATTCTACTCTTACACTAAGAGATTATCACACTTTACAGGAAATGGTGCAGAAACTGTTTACAATGACAGAAACACATTCATCATCCCTAACTCTGTTAATGAGCACGTAGATGCTGCAGGTGCTGTTACTTATACTGAAAACACAACTCCGGTTACTTTCGCTAACGTATCATCATTCTACAACACTACAAACAACCCAGGAATTGAATCTACTCACGTAATTGACAAAACTTTTGTTAGATTAAGAGAGATTAATTTCAACTATGATTTCCCATCTTCAGTAAGTAAAAACATGGGATTAAACAAAATCACTCTTGGAATCTACGGAAGAAACCTTTTCTTATGGACTCCAGGAAGCAACCCTTACACAGATCCAGAAACTGGAACTTACGGAACAGGTGTACTTTCTGATGTAGGAGAATTTGCAGCTAACCCTTCTCAAAGATCTATTGGAGGAGTTTTAAAATTATCATTCTAATAATAAATATAGAAAAATGAAAAAAATAGCAACATTAATAACAGCTCTTTTCTTATTAGTGTCATGTGATGATACATTTGACATTAATAGAGATCCGGATCTATTGCCTCCTGGGCAAGCATATGCTACAATTTTACCGGCTGGTATTGCTGGAGTTGTAGGAGCACAAGGGTCTTACTATGCTTTAATTGGTGGGTTCTGGTCTCAATTTTGGACTCAAAACAATACTTCAAACCAATATAAAAATATTGACCAATACAGTATTGGAACAAATGATTACCAAGTTGGCTGGACAGCAATGTACGATGCTTTAAACGACATTAGAGTGGTTAAAGCAAAAGCATTAAAAGAAGGTAATAACAACTATTACTTGATTGCTACAGTACTTGAAGTACAAGCTTCTCAGGTAATGACAGATTTATACGATGATATCCCTTACACAGAGGCTAACAATCCATTATTTTTACAACCAAAATTTAATACTGGAAAAGAGGCTTACGATTTAATGATCGCTGATTTAAAATCAGCTTTAGCAAAAGATCAATCTGCTTCTGTAGGTGATGTACCAGGGAAAGATGATTTCATTTTTAATGGAAACATGGAAAACTGGACTAAATATGGTAATACTTTATTGTTAAAACTTCATATGAGATTAACTCAGGTTAACCCTACTCTTGCTCAATCAGGAATTACAGCTTTAATTAATTCTGGTGCACAATTCTTAGATGTTGATGCTGCTATGACTCAATTTGAAGATGCTGCTGACAGAAGTAACCCTTTGTACGAATCAGACAGAAGACAATTAAACACTACTTTAAATCTTAGAGCTAGTAAAACATTGTACAGTTATTTGGCTATTAACGCAGATCCGCGTAAAGACAAATATTACGGAGTAGGACAACCAAACAACCAAGGTGATTTCTTAAACACTGCGACTGGTCTTTCATTAGTAACATTATTCCCTAAGACTCCGGTATATTTAATAAGTGCTGAGGAAAGCTATTTCTTACAAGCAGAAGCTCTTACTAGATATTATGCTGGTGCTGGTGCTAAAGAAAAATATGATTTAGGAGTACAAGCAAATTTTGCTAAATACAACACTGAAACTAAAGTTGTCAATCCAGATGGTACAACTTCTACTGTTCCAGCTGTTGGCAATGCAAATAATATCTTAGCTGCTGGTGGAAAATATGAATTCCCTGCAACTGGAACTGCTGCTCAAATTGAAGCAATTATCACTCAAAAATGGATCGCAAGTTTCCCTGGAAACGGTTACGAGTCATTCTTAGAGCAAAACAGAACTGGATTCCCAAAAGAATCAGCTGTTAAACAATCTAACGAAGCATACATTCCTGGACAACTTGCTACATCTGTAGAAACTGTACTTGGAGCAAATCAATTCCCAAGAAGAATTATTTTGCCAAATACAGTAAAATCAAGAAATCCTAATGCTCCAGCTTTAAAGAAAATTATAGATCCAGTTTGGTGGGATGTTAACTAAAAAATTAAAAAAATGAAAAAGATTTTTATATCTCTAATGATAGTCTCAGGACTATTATTAACTTCTTGCGAAGGAGACTCTACTGATGGAGTTTCGAAAGTAACAGCTTACGCCAACTTTACGATGAATGGCCCAAATCTTGTTATTCTAACTCAAGGAGATACATATACTGAGGAAGGTGTTACTGCTGAGGCTGATGGAAAAACACTTGAAGTAAAAACTGATGGTGCTGTAGACACAAGTAAGCCTTCAATGTACAAACTAAAATACTCTGCAGTAAATAGTGATGGTTTCCCTGCTTCTGTAACACGTACTGTTGTTGTTTTAAGTAACAAACCATCTACAATTGATTTAACTGGTACTTTCCTAAGAAGTGGAAACCCTAACGTGGTAACCCCACTACCTGGATACGGTGGAAGAAAATACACATGTGATAATGCAACTGGATATAGTATAGCTGCCGATAAGTTGACTATGGAATTTTATAATATAGACGACAAACAAATTTACGCACCATACACTGAAAACGCTTCTGCGTCTGGAATTTCTGCAGAAAGTAACATTGGTACCATTACAGATAAAAACAACTGGAAATGGGTAATTTATGCTTCAGCAGTTTTCGGTACAGCTGAGAGAGTATTTAAAAGATAATTTAAAAAAATTAAAATGAAAAAATTTAAACAAAATATAACACGTATACTAGTAGCGGTACTTGTTCTTACTTCGTTTTCATCTTGCGATGAAGTTGGGGATATTGATGCTGGAGGAACTTCTGTTCAGTCAATGGCCGGTGATTGGTATGTACAATTATTAGCGGCTGACGGAGAGGTGGTAGAGGACTATGGACTTCTTTCTACCTTCAACACATCAGCAAATGATGGAAAAGATTTCTGGATAGATGATCATAATAATATGTGGGGTTTTAAAGTTAAGACACCCGTAACTATCAGTTCATTGTCATTTGCAGGAAATAATTTAGCAAGTAAAATTGTACGTGACATTGCTTCAACACCTAACATTATTGAAACATATTCAGTTAACGTAAACATCACAGATGGTAAAATCGTTAAAAATGGTGCTACATCTACTGGAGGCCATACTGTTGACGGCATCTCTTTTAAAGCTGAATTCTCTGATGAACCAGGAGTTATTTATGAAATAAAAGGTTATAAAAGAACCGGTTTCGCTGAAGACGAACACTAAGATTAAGCTCTATAAAGAACTTTATTTAAACCATCCCATTAATTTGGGGTGGTTTTTTTATATAAACATATTACCTATATTTGTCTCATGGAAAAAGAACATCAAATATTTGGCATTAGAGCCATCATAGAAGCAATTCAGGCTGGAAAAGAAGTTGATAAAGTATTTATACAAAAAGAGATTTCCGGAGAATTAATGAAAGATTTAATGAAAGTAATGAAACGTGCTAACATTAACTTCTCCTATGTTCCTGTTGAAAAATTAAACCGTCTTACACCAAACAATCACCAGGGTGCAGTCGCTACAATATCTCCTATTGGTTTTATCGAATTAGAACATCTTGTAGAATCTACAATTGAATCAGGAGCAAAACCTTTGTTTTTAATATTAGATCAAATCTCTGATGCAAGAAACTTTGGCGCCATTATCAGGACTGCAGAATGTACCGGAGTAAATGGAATTATAGTTCAGAAAGCAGGTTCGGCACCGGTAAATGGAGATACCGTAAAAACCTCTGCCGGAGCAGTATTTAATGTGCCAATTTGTAAAGTTGAACATATTAAAGATGCTATTTTTTACCTTCAGGGTTCAGGTATTAAAACCATAGCCGCAACCGAAAAAACAGATCAAAACATTTACGATTTATCTTTAAATGAACCTTTGGCAATCATCATGGGATCTGAAGACAGAGGAATAAACCCATCTGTTCTTAAAATTGTAGATGAAAAAGCAAAACTGCCAATGTTTGGTTCTATTGGATCGTTAAATGTTTCTGTTGCTTGTGGAGCCTTTTTATACGAAACTGTTCGTCAAAGAAATTAGAGGATTAAGAATCTAGGTACTACTTAAAAAATTATGAATGCCTATAAGTTCTGCTCAACACATATCACTCAAAAAAATAAGCCTAATACTTGTACTTCTTTTAGTTACAAGTATTAGCTATTCTCAATCGATTCACTACAATCAGTTTTGGAATGAAATTCAGTTCAACAGAACGATAAACAAAAAATGGTCTGCCGAACTCGATCTCGAAGGAACCTATAGCAGCACCGATTATTCGTCAAATCTTTTTGATAAAAATATACAAAGAGCTATCCGGGGCTGGGGACATTATTACTTAACACCACGTTGGAAACTATCTGCTTCTTTGGGTTACCACAATAATAAAGATGTTCCGGAGATCGGTCAGTTTGAATCACCCGAATGGAGATTTACTACTCAGGGAACTTACTTCTTTCATAAAACTGGTTACACATTAAGCACCAGAATGCGACTTGAATTTAGACATCTTAAAAACCAAGAAGATGATTATGAAAATGTATTGCGATATCGCCAGCAGATTAAGTACATGCAACCACTTAACAGCAAAATATTAAGACAAGGTGTTGTTTACGCAGTTGCTTCTGATGAAGTTTACATAAAAACTCAGGCAGAAGTTACCGGAGAAAGTTTTTTTGACAGAAACAGATTTAATATTGGAGCTGGATACCTGTTTACTGATGATATACAAGTTGAATTAACTTATGCAAACGAATACCTTCCCAGAAGTACCCAAAACAAAATTATAAACGCTGCATCTCTAAATGTAACTTTCAATAATCTTTTTAAAAAATTGCATAAAAAATTATTTCAAAAGCCAGAAACAACAGTCGAAGATTAATCTCTAATTTTCTTCTTTTTTCAAAAAACAAATAAGCTGTTCCAGAATAGCATCTTTGTGCAGCTTAAAATTATAATCTCGAACAAATTCTGTTCCTTCCATCCTAATTTCTGCTACAAGAGCTTCAAATTTAGAAAATGACTCCAGATCTTTATCATCAATAAGATAAAGTATTTGCATAATAGAGTCATTATTCATGTATTGTGTATCATAATGAGATAACTTATACACTTTATTATCTGCTAAATGAATTGTTAAATCACCCTTTATTTTCTTGCCCTCTTTTTTAGAAGGAAACGGAGTGGGCTGTAAAGCAATAAAATAATGCTCTTTATCTGTTAGAACATTAATTTTTAAAGATTTGGATTTTGTGGTATAAAAAACGGCCGGATCAAAATAGTACATCATGCTCCCATCAGCTGACACTCTATTTTTAATATCACACTGAGCAATAACTTCTGAACTTGTAAGTCCGAAGAAAATCAAACCTAAAAAAATCAAATTCCTCATAGTTTCCAGATAAAATCAAACCATTATATTAACAAATTTAACCTATTTAAATCAATTAAGCAGAAAGCTTCAGAGCTTATCTTCAGATTCCTTTTTAGTAATATCATAATAAACAGGAACATTAGAACTAAAATAAGAAAACAGAGCTTCCTCCTCCTCCACTTCATCTGCTTTTGTATTTACAAAATTACCGTTTTCATCAAAGTGTTTCATAAAAGCATCTTCTTCCGGTTTAAAATCAGGTTTTTGCCAATCATAAACTATTGGTTTTGCATATTCCGGCGTTTTATATAATAAGCTCAAAACAAATCCTGTTATAAAGCCTGCCAAATGCCCCTCCCAGGAAATTGTAGCATCTACATCAGGAAACACATACCAAATCATACCACCGTAAAGTAAAATAACCGAAAGCGAAAGTGCAACTAACCGATAATATCCTGTTTGAATTCCTTTAAAAAAAATAAAGCTTACTAAAACATAAATCAATCCACTTGCACCAATATGATAATTCTCACGACCAATAATCCAGGTAATTAATCCCGAAAAAAGAATTCCATAGCCAATAACTGCAATAGTCTGTTTAGGATAAAAAAACTGCAAGGCAGCGAGTAAAACCAAAAGCGGAATAGAATTATTGTATAAATGACTTAAATTTTCATGTATAAACGGACTAAACAACACACCTTGCAAACCTGAAAAATCCCTGGGATAAATTCCATTCTGATAAAAATCAAAATCAAAACGAATTTGGAACCAATAAACGATCCACAAAAAAAGGACAAAAAAAACAGGAAGACCAATTACTGTGTAAGAAAATTTAAAGTGATTATCATTCATACTTCTTAAAATTTACAGAACAGCATCAAAAAACTATCCAAATACAATTTACTGATAATTTGTCAGCTTTATGAAGTAATTAACGATCAAAACAATTAAAATAAAGCTGAAAATACTAATTTTACAAAATGGAAGCACCTTTAGCCGAGCGTATTCGCCCACAAACATTAGAAGATTATATTAGCCAGAGTCATTTGGTTGGACCAAGCGGTTCATTAACACAACAAATTTCAAAGGGTATAATTCCGTCTTTAATATTTTGGGGACCACCAGGAACCGGAAAAACAACTTTATCACAAATTATTGCGCAAGAGTCAAAACGTCCGTTTTATGTTCTGAGTGCGATAAATTCGGGTGTAAAAGACATTCGTGATGTAATCGAAAAAGCGAAACAAAGCGGTGGCTTATTTACGGCCAAAAATCCCATTTTATTCATAGACGAGATTCACCGTTTTAGTAAATCACAACAAGACTCTCTTTTGGCAGCTGTCGAAAAAGGATGGATCACACTTATAGGGGCAACTACCGAAAATCCGAGCTTTGAAGTTATTCCAGCGCTACTTTCACGCTGTCAGGTTTATATATTGAATGCTTTCACAAAAGATGATCTGGAATCGCTTTTACACAGAGCAATGAAAACGGACTCTTATCTAGCTTCAAAAAATATTATATTAAAAGAAACCGAGGCTTTATTAAGACTTTCTGGCGGTGATGGCAGAAAACTTCTAAATATTTTTGAACTTGTTGTTAACGCTTCTGCAGAAGATAAAATTATAATCACAAATGCTCGTGTTTTAGAGCTTGTACAGCAGAATACCGTTTTATATGACAAAACTGGTGAACAGCATTATGATATTGTTTCCGCCTTTATAAAATCAATTCGAGGAAGCGATCCAAATGGAGCTGTGTATTGGTTAGCAAGGATGATTGAAGGTGGCGAAGACGTAAAATTTATTGCTCGTAGAATGCTAATTCTGTCCAGCGAAGATATTGGAAATGCAAATCCAACTGCGTTTATCATGGCAAATAATACTTTTCAGGCCGTAACCACTATTGGATATCCTGAAAGTCGAATTATTCTGAGTCAATGCGCAATTTATCTGGCAACATCTCCAAAAAGTAATGCATCATATATGGCAATTGGAAATGCACAACAGTTGGTAAAACAAACCGGAGATTTACCTGTTCCAATCCATTTACGAAATGCACCGACCAAACTTATGAAAGAATTAGGTTATGGCGATGATTATAAATATTCGCACGATTATGCAAATAACTTTGCCGAGCAGGAATTTCTGCCTGATGCTATAAAAGAAACGGTTCTTTACAATCCGGGAAGCAATTCAAGAGAGAACAGCAACCGCGAATTTCTAAAGAACCGCTGGAAAGATAAATATAGTTATTAAAACCCTATTTTATATTTAAAATTTAACTGAAACTTTTTCAGAAATTAATTTATCATTTTGGTAGTATTCAAAATACCATTGATTGTCTTTTGCATTTAAAGATCCCTGAACTCCATCTTTTATCGCAATAAACGAATCCGGGCGTGATGTTTTTAACAATTTCATTACCACTTTTGGCGTTTTATCAATAAGCTGGTATCCGTTTTCAGTTGGTTGTGCATACAATAAATTAGGATCTGCTATATTAGCAACAGGAGTTGCAACTGTAGTATTCTGCGCAACTACAACAGTAGCAGGAATTGCTGCTGCAGTAACCACTCTCGATTCACTTGGAACTGTTTTTCCGCTGTATTTGTAATGTAATGCATTTATAGAAATAAAAGCATTGTCAAGACTTTCTTTGTACGCAGCTTCATAATCTTTCTCTTTACTTTTTCCTATCTCAGAGGTATAAATTACTTTTCCGTAACAATCTTTAAACTCTACAAAAAGTTTAGTAACCAAAAATCCATTGTCTCTTTTTACATCCATATACAAAATCTGGCAACGATCATTATATTCCGCAGGAATTACCTCATTAGAATAAAAAGCAGCAAAACCGGCTTTAACCAAATTTGATTTACTCATAGTTGATAATCTATATTGATTATCTGTTTTAGTAAACTCATATCTTAACGGAACGATTACAGCTTTGTAATCATTAACAGATTGTGCAAACCCAATAACGGAACAAATTAATGCAGCAAATAGAAATTTTATTTTCATTTTTATAAATATTTTTTAAGTTCTAGTAAATGTTTTATTTGTTTTATATCCTGAGAAACCTCAATATTTTTTTCATTAAAGAATATGGCGTCCAATCCGGCATTCAATGCACCATTAACATCTGCATCCAGACAATCTCCAATCATAATACAATTGTTTTTTGAAGTCTGAGCCAAATTGACTGCATAATCAAATATAATACTATTTGGTTTTTTTACACCAGCCAATTCTGAATTTGTGATTGTATTAAAATATCCGTCAAGCGAAGCATTATTTATCTTTTTATCCTGAACACTCGCAAAACCATTAGTAATAATGTGAAGTCGATATTTAGGTTTTAAGTATTCCAATACTTCAATGGCTCCATCAAAGAGATGATTATTATCAGTTAAGAATTCGATATAATCATTTGCAATTTCATTAATATTTTCATCTGAAATTTGATAATCTAATGCATCAAATGAAAGTTTTAACCTATTGTATCGGAGCTCAATATGACTTATTTGATCATTTTGATATAACTTCCAGCAAGCTTGATTTATTGGAGCATATTTTTCAATAAAATCCAAAGTATTAATATTTGGATACTTACTTTTAAAAATACGATCAAAAGCCATTTCGGAGTTTTTATCAAAATCCCAAAGTGTATGATCTAAATCAAAAAAAACATCGGTAATTGTGGTATTCATAATTTAAAAAATTCCTTCATCTACAAAACTATAATATTTTGTTTCAGTTATAATCAAATGATCTAAAACTTTAACATCTAACTTACTCCCTGCGTCGCGAATTTTTTTAGTAATTTGCTTGTCAGCATCACTTGGCGTTAAATTCCCCGAAGGGTGATTATGACACAAAATCAGGCTTGTAGCACTTTTCTCAAGCGCCAATTTAAAAATTAACCTAACATCAACAACAGTACCTCCAATACCTCCTTTACTTAATTGTGACTTAGAAACTACTTTATTTCCATTATTAAGAAAAAGTACCCAAAACTCTTCATGAGATAATTCGCCAATAATAGGCTGCATAAGATTAAAAACCATTTTGCTTGAAGTGATTTTTACCATTTCGACCGCTTTTTCCGAACTTCTGCGTCGGCACAATTCAAGCGCTGCAATAATTGAAACGGCCTTAGCCTCCCCTATCCCTTTAAAATTCATTAATTGAGAAAGAGATAATTTTGCTAACGAATTTAAGCCGCCAACTGCCGCTAAAATACGTTTGCTTAAATCTACGGCAGATTCATTTCGACTTCCCGATCCAATTAAAATAGCAATCAATTCAGCATCACTTAAAGCTTCTTTTCCCTTAAGCATTAATTTTTCACGAGGCCTGTCATCATCCGACCAGTCTTTAATTGAAAAATGAGGTTGTTTCATAAGTTAAGTAATTTTCAAAAAAGCGAATATATTCAAAAAAGAAAGAAAAATCGCTCAAACAAAAAATAAACTTAAAAAAAATACCAATTGCAAAATCGCAATTGGCATATTATCTCATTATCAAAATTGACTAATTATCTAATTAATCAACCCTTTTACTTCGTCAAAATTTAAACCTCCATAATTTCCGGAACTCATTAATAAAAGTGCCGAATTATCCAAGTTTAAATTAAACAGATACTCTTTAAATTCGTCCGGATTAGTATAAATGATAAGGTCTTCACGATTAAATGCTTTAGCTATTTGCTCATAAGTCACTTCTTCTAATTGCTTAATTTTTACAGCATCTGGAGAATAAAACACAACTGCAATATCTGCATATTCCAAAGCACCTTCATATTCTTTTAAAAACTCTGCATTTAAACTACTATAAGTATGTAATTCCAAACAAGCTACCAAAGTTCTGCTTGGGTATTGCTCTTTTACTGCTTTTGTAGTCGCAGCAACTTTACTTGGTGAATGTGCGAAATCTTTGTAAGCTACTTTTCCTTTTCCTTCAGCAATTTTTTCCAAACGTTTAGAAGCTCCTTTAAAACTTGCAATCGCTTCATAAAACTCAGCTTCATCTACACCCATATTTTGGCAAATCCATTTTGCACCGGCAAGATTATTTAAGTTATGGGCTCCAAAAACTTCAATTGGCATATCGCCTTCCGGAGTTTTTAATAAAGTCACACCATCACTAACGGTATATTCCGGCGTATGATATGCAAGTTTACGAATTGGATTTGTTGCAGCCTCAGAAACTCGTTTTACTTCCGGATCGTTTTCATTATATACCAAGATTCCACCATTTGTAATTTTTCCAATGAAAATTTCGAATTGCTCAACATAATTTTCATAAGTTGGAAAAACATTAATATGATCCCAGGCAATACCCGAAATCAAAGCAATATTAGGCTGATACAAATGAAATTTTGGGCGTCTGTCTATAGGAGAAGATAAATACTCATCTCCTTCCAGAACCATAAAATCATTTTCTTCGGTAAGATGTACCATCGTATCAAAACCTTCCAGTTGTGCACCAACCATATAATCAACTGCAATATTGTGATAATGCATTACGTGCAGAATCATCGAAGTAATTGTGGTTTTTCCATGAGAACCTCCTATTACAACACGCGTTTTATTTTTAGATTGTTCGTATAAAAATTCAGGATACGAATAAATTTTCAGTCCCAGTTCCTGTGCTTTTAACAACTCAGGATTATCCGCTTTAGCGTGCATTCCTAAAATTATTGCATCAATATCAGCAGTAATTTTTTCAGGAAACCAACCCAATTCAGCAGGTAAAATTCCCTTTTTCTCTAATCTTGATTTTGATGGTTCAAAAATAGCATCATCACTTCCTGTAACCTGATATCCCTTGTTATGCAATGCTAGTGCTAAATTGTGCATGGCACTTCCGCCAATGGCGATGAAATGTGTTTTCATTTAAATTCCAATTTTTTAAAATTACAAATTCCAATTATAACTTGGAATTCATTCTGAGATTTTATCTCTACGCGTCAAATTTTCGTTTCAACTCTTGTGCCTTTTTAGGGTCTTTTAATTTATTCAAATATAAATTATATAATTTTTGAAATGTGACTTTTGAATTGCCAATTTCGTCTGCTTTCTTATAATTTTTTTCTGCCGAATTGTATCTCTCAAAATACTCATCAATTCTTCCTCTCGAGAGATAACCATCTACAGGAGAAAACTGCGCCAACTCATTAGAATACGAAATTGCTTTAGATTCGCTGCCTCCCAAAATACCAGGCAACTGTAAATAGATTTCAATCAATGCCCATCTGGCCTGAACATGTTTCGGGTTTAATTCAATTGCCTTTTCAAAAGCTTCTTTCATATCACCAACCATCCCAAAGGCTTTTATTTTATTTACTTCAACGGCCCGCATTGCCAGACATCCTCCATATTTAAAAAAATAATCAGCAACTGTGGGTTTTAATTCTTTCAGTTTTTTAAAATATTCAGCACCTTTTACCCATGATTTTTGATGCGCTTCAATCTCTCCTAAATATTCGAGAGTTTTGATATCTAAAGGTTTTGTTTTTAAAATGGCTTCAAAAACAATTTGTGCTTCGTCATATTTTTTTGACAGAAACAACTTTTCCCCTTTTTCAAAATTCGTTTGTGACCATCCTAAAATGGGCATCAATAAAAAAAAGAGTAGTAGCTTTTTCATGTTCCAAAAATAAGGAAATATAAAATGCATCATTTGCTTTTAGAGATAAATTAGTAATTTGTACGAAATTTATTTAAACACGATTCCAACCTTTTTAGATAAACAGCACTCTATAAATAAAAATCCAATTTATGAAAAATGTATTTTTTGTACTCTTATTGATTTCAACAGTCGTTTTTGGCCAACAAAATGATAAAAAATGGGAAAAAGTGAGAGCTTTTGAAAACGAGGGCAAAATAAAATCGGCAAATGAAATTGTAACCAAAATTTATAAAAAAGCCATTGCCAGAAAAGATGAACCACAAATGATAAAATGTTTTTTTTATCAATCGAAATACACACAGGTTTTAGATGAAAATGCAAAAGCCAAAATTGTAGGCAATTTAAAAACCGACATTAATCGCGCATCCATCCCTTCAAAAGCGATTTTGAATTTAATTTATGCAAAATATCTAAAAGATTTTTCTAACGATTATGATGGTTATTCCGTTGTGGAAGTAGATAGCGTCGCCGTAATGGTAGATAGCGCTGCGGCTCTTATAGACGAAGTAGCCGCGACGATCGATACCGGTTCTGTTACCGGAATTAAAACTCCTGAAATCGATTCGATAGAAGTTCCGCATTCAAATTATGTCCCTCAGGAATTTACAACTGAATATGATGTCATTAATACTTTCAATAAAACATTAGAGAATGAAGCAATATTAAAAGCGACATCTCTAATGAAATATAAAGACATTTTTGATTTTCCGGATTTAGAAAAGTTTAAAGAAGAAAACTTATGGAATTATTTATTGAAAGAAAACATAACTTTTTTTACAGAAAAAATTCAACCTTGGAAAATCCAAAACAGTGATTTTTTAGCTCATAAAGAGCAACTCTTAGGAAATTCGAATGCATTTTTAAAACTAAATCTTGACTTTGTACAAGAGCCAAATGTCAAAAAGTTCTGGAGCTTTATCAAAAATTAGAAGCCGATAATTCAGCTTTAATAAACCAACTGGAACGCGCAAAATTCTGTCAGCAGTATTTATTAAAATCGGATGACGATTTTAGTGTTTTTTTAAATAAAATAGAAAAAGAAACTCAGGACAAAAATCTTATTCAGAATATAAAATTAGAACAAGCGCAAATTCTATTAGATCAAGCATCAAAAGAATTGCATCCAAACAACAACAATAAAGCTCTAGAGATATTGAATGAAGTAATTAAAATTAATGAAAATTCAAACTATGCAAAACAGGCAGTCTCTAAGAAATACGATATTTTATCAAAAATGTTAGTAATTCAATTTCAAAAAAATAGTTACGAGAATGAAAACACCAGAGCTTTTATTAATTATAAAAATGTCAATAAATTTAAGATTTCATTTACAAAATTGATCTTTTGAAAGTTGACCAGTTTAGTAGATTGTATGAAGTTAATCGAGATTCTTTAGCAAATTCGATAGTAAAAAATCAAAATACAGTAAAGACCGAAAATTATAATTTGATTGATAAAGAAAATTATTTTACATACTCGACAGAAGTATTATTACCAAAATTACCGGTAGGGAACTACTTAGCTTATTTTGAAAGCGATTCAGATTCAAAAGATCAAAAAGCATCTGGTTTTGAAGCCCTTACGATTTCGAACATTTCAGTTCTTGCTTCTAAAAAAGACAAAATCGAAAACTATCAGGCTTTAGATCGAAAAACCGGAAAGCCGCTAAAAGATGTCACAGTAGAATTTGGAGAAAAAAAAGCAAAAACAGATTTAAACGGAATCGCAACATTTAGTTCGGAAACCAACGAATATGATTATAATTACAGGCAGAAACCTATTAAACTTACACAAAACGGAGATAGTATCTTAGTACATAAAAACTATCTACCGTATACGCAGGATTACAAATTATCTGAAGATAATCGTTTGGAAGGAAAAATTGAATTCTATCTGGATCGCGCCATTTACAGACCTGGTCAAACTGTTTTTTATAAAGGAATCGCCATTCAAAAAAACAATAATAAGACAAATGTTACTGCTAACGCTACATTCAAAATCACTGTGAACGATCAAAACGGTCAGCTTGTAAAAGAATTTGAAGCTACAACAAATGAATATGGCTCTTTTTTTGGTGAATTTACAATACCAAAAACAGGGATAACTGGTAGCTATGTTATTAGTGCGCAAAAACCACAAAATTCATCAAATACTGATCAGGCTTATTGGGACAAAGTATCCATAAATTATAGCAATGCCACTATATATTTCCGTGTTGAAGAATATAAACGTCCTAAATTTGAAGCAACTTTTGATGCTAAAAAAGAAAGTTTTCGACTTAATCAGCCTGTTAAAGTAAAAGGTAATGCAAAAGCTTTCGCTGGAAGCAATATATCAGATGCTACTGTAAAATATACCGTAACGAGATATACTACGTATTTAAGGAATTATTACGGACGCGAGGAAAACGAAATTTTAGTAGTCGGAGAAACAAAAACGGATAATTCTGGGGACTTTATTATCAATTTTACAGCCGTCCCTCCTAAAAACAATTCGAAAGAGAATTTACCTATTTTCAATTATGAAATTTCAGCAACTGTTACCGATATAAATGGTGAAACACATTCTGCTCTCACAACTGTAAAAATTGGTTATCATGATTTAATCTTAAATGCTCAAATTCCCAATACGATTGAAACCAAAAACAAAAACGAAATTACTTTAAGTAGCACTAATTTAAATGGAGAATTTCTGGCAGTCAAAGGCGAGATAAAATTGTATTATTTAAATCCGCTTTCTGACAAATTCAAAACAAGAAAATTTGATAAGCCAGAAATCGAAACAATTTCTCCGGAAGATTTCGATAGATTATTTCCTTATGAAATTTCGGAAAATGTCACCAGCAAAAATCCATCAGAAACTTTATTATTCACGAAAAATATCGATACTCAAAAAGACAAAAAAGTACTATTGGATTTTATTTCGAATTATAAATCCGGTAATTACAAAATTGTCTTTTCAGCGAAAGACACCTTTAACAACCCAATTGAAACCACCTCTAACTTCATAATCAAACAAAGCAAGGATAAATTCAATCCAAGTAAATTGCTAAATGCAGAACAACTCAACAGTGATCCTAAAAAAGATGGTTTTGTTCTTGTAAAAATTACATCGATTATTCCGGAACTGTATGTTTTAACGAATGCCAACTATCAAAATAAAACCTATTTTGAAAATCTTGCACATTTACAAAATCATGAAACCACGGTTAAAGTTCCACTAAAAAAAGAATTTGAAACACAAATACTAATAGATTTTCAATGTGTATTCGATAATGATACTTTTACTGAAGCTATTACTATTCCGCTTAAAAGCCAAGAGCAAAAATTAGAATGGACAATTGAGAGTTTTAGAAATAAAATACAACCCGGAACAAATGAAAACTGGTCTTTTAAACTGAACGGTCTTAATACTAAAAACGAAGCTGAAGTTTTGGCTTCGATGTATGATACCTCCTTAGATCAGTTTTCTGTAAAAAATTGGGATCTTTTAAAATTTCAAGATAATTATCACAACGGCACAAATTTTAAAACAGGCTTGGGTTTTGATATTAGTTATGCATCTGTCGAAAATCTTAATGTAAGATTTCCACAATTAAGTTACAGCAATGTAGAAACTAGATTAAAATGGTTTGGTTTTAATTTTTATGACAGTAGATATGGTGACTCGCTGGGCATTACGATTACGGAGTTAAAAGATAAAAAAGTGGGAAGCGAAACAATAAAAGGAGATCCAGATGCTGTAATGACTGTTGACGAACCAGTTGGAGCGGGATCAGCAAAAGTGGTGGTTGAAGAAGATAGTCAGGTTTACAATACTGCTGCAGTAGATATGAAAGTAGATGAAGTCCGTTTTGTTAAACCTGTCATTGCGTCTGCACAGGAAACGACTGAGAATCCTCCATACTTTCAAACAAATAAAGTAAAATTCATTCCAGGTAAAAAGATTATCAGTGGGCTAACCAACATGGTTATCACTGCATCAACCCTATATGTAATTGATGGAGAAATCTCATCAGAAGACAATTTCAATAAAATAAATCCAGAAGATATTTTGGACATTGATTTTTTGACTTCAGATAAAGCAATCCGCATGTACGGAAGCAAAGCTGCAAACGGCGTAATCATCATTACAACAAAAAAAGCACTAGAAGCCTTAATCCAAGTAAAAGCAAGAAAAAACCTTTCAGAAACGGCTTTCTTTCTGCCAAACTTAAAAACCGATGCAACTGGAAAAGTAAGTTTCAACTTTACGTCTCCAGAAGCTTTAACCGCTTGGAAACTTCGATTGTTTGCACATAATAAAGATGCCGTATCTGGGTATTTACACAAAAGCGTTGTTACTCAAAAAGAATTGATGGTTTTACCGAATTTCCCACGTTTCTTTAGGGAAAAAGATACCATTGTAATCTCGGCTAAAATTTCAAATATTACCGATAAAGCCAAAACAGGAATCGCGATTTTACAACTTTTTGATGCTACAACCATGCAGCCTATTGATGTCAAAATGCTAAACGCAAAAAATGTTAGAAATTTCAATGTTGGTGCTTTTGGAAATACAACAGCCACCTGGACCATTTCTATTCCGGAAGGTTTACAAGGCGTTCAATATAAAATTCTGGCAAAATCAGGTGATTTCTCTGATGGTGAAGAAAACATTCTTCCTGTTTTGACTAACAACATGTTGGTTACAGAAAGTATCCCAATTTGGGTTCGAGAAAATTCCACAAAAGAATATACGTTTGAGAATTTAAAAAACAATAATTCTACAACTTTAAAAAATCATCAGCTTACGCTAGAATATACTTCAAATCCTTCGTGGATCGCGATTCAATCTTTGCCGTATTTAATGGAATATGAACACGAATGTGCCGAACAAACTTTTGCCCGTTTTTATGCGAATGCTTTGGCTTCAGAAATTATTCCGAGTAATCCGAAGATTGCAACTGTTTTTGAAGATTGGAGAAAGAACGGAAAATTGAATTCTAAACTGGAAGAAAATGAAGAATTAAAATCAATTATTCTGGCAGAAACTCCATGGCTAAATGATGCTCAAAGTGAAGATGAAAAGAAAAAGAATCTGGCTCTTCTGTTTGATTTAGAAAAAATGAAAACTTCGCAAGAAGCAACTTTTGATAAATTAAAGCAAAAGCAAAAACCTTCAGGAGGATTTTCATGGTTTGACGGAAGTGACGAAAGCGAATACATTACCAGACATATTCTGGCTGGTTTAGGTCATTTATCTAAACTGAATAAAACAGAAGAAACTAACACAAAAATTGATGCCATTGCCAAAACCGGAATTCCATTTCTGGACAATAAATTTTTAGAGTATTATAAAAGTCAGACAAAAAATCTAAAAGCCACAGAAAAACTAATCTGGATTAACCCTTATTCTGATTTGCATAATTTGTATACCAGAAGTTTCTATTTAGACAAATATCCACTTTCAGATACTTTGAAAAAAGCAACCAAATTATATTTGGAAACGGCTAAAAAAGATTGGCTTTCTTATTCTCTTTACGAAAAAGGATTGGCAGCGCTAACTTTAAATCGTTTTGGAGAAAAAGATACTGCCCAAAAAATCATTGAAAGTCTAAAAGAAACAGCTTCGAATAATGAAGATTGGGGAATGTACTGGATCGCGAATAAAGCTGGTTGGTATTGGTATCAGGCGCCTATAGAAACTCAGGCTTTATTGATTGAGGCTTTCGCCGAAGTAAATCACGATACCAAATCTGTAGATGCAATGAAAGTTTGGTTATTAAAAAACAAACAGACAAAAAACTGGCCAACAACAAAATCTACTACCGAAGCTATTTATGCTTTATTAATGCAAGGAAACGATTGGCTGTCTGTAAAAGATAATACGGTTATTAAAATTGGAGATGAAAAAATTCTAACTAAAAAATTAGCCGAAAACGAAAAAGAAGCTGAAACAGGATATTTGAAACTCAATTGGAAAGCCAATGAAGTTAAAAAAGAAATGGCTTCGATAAACATCCAAAACAAATCTAAAATTCCTGGATTTGGAGGCGTGTATTGGCAATATTTTGAAGATTTGGATAAAATCAAAACAAATTCAGGAGCAGTTTTATCAGTTTCTAAAGAATTATATCTAAAGAAGAATTCTCTAAAAGGCGATCAATTGGAAAGAATCACAGATAAAAACCCATTAAAACCGGGAGATTTAGTAACTGTTCGGTTAGTTATCAATTCTAAAGAAGATATGGAATTTGTTCATTTGAAAGATATGAGAGCTTCTTGTTTTGAACCTGTAAACGTTCTTTCAGAATATCAGTACAAAGATCGTTTAGGATATTATATGAGCACGAAAGATGCTGCAACACATTTCTTTTTTGATCATATCAACAAAGGAACTTATGTAATTGAATATGATATTCGGGTAAACAACAGCGGGGAATTCTCTAACGGAATTACAACAATTGAAAGTATTTACGCGCCGGAATTCTCAAGTCATACTAAAGGAATTCGGGTAAAAGTTCAATAAAAATTCCAAAAATAAAATTCCAAATTCCAAGAACAATGCAGCAAAGATTTTCCGCCACGAATTCACGAATTAATTAAAAAATTCGTGAATTCGTGGCGGAAAAAAAATGAAAAACCCGACAGGTTTTAAAAACCTGTCGGGTTTGATATTTATAATCAAAACTTCGATTATTTGATAATCGTCATTTCGTCAATAATATTTTTAGCTCCGGCGTATTTATCTATAATCCAAAGTACATAACGAATATCTACGTTGATAGTTCTTTGTAATTTAGGGTCAAAAATAACGTCTCCTGCCATCGCTTCTATGTTTCCGTCAAAAGCAATTCCAATTAATTCACCTTTTCCGTTCAAAACTGGAGAACCAGAATTTCCTCCTGTAATATCATTATCCGTCAAGAAGTTTACTGGCATATAACCTGCTTTATCTGCATATTGACCAAAATCTTTTGCTTTGTTTAATTCTAATAAACGTTTTGGTAAATCAAATTCCTGATCTCCTGCTTTGTATTTTTTTACCATACTTTCCATTGTAGTATAGTTATTAATTTTAGCATCATTACGAGGATCAGCAGGTAAAGCACGAACTTTTCCGTAAGTCAATCTTAAAGTTGAGTTGGCATCAGGATATTGAATCGCATTTAATTTAGACTCTCTTAAACCTTCAACTAATTTACGATAAGCTATTGCAAAACCATCATCAGCTTTTGCCTGATCATCTGTTTTAGCACGGTATTTAGTCAAAAGATCATTAGAAATAATGTACAAAGGATCATGCACAATTGCCAATGGTTTTGGATTAGCCATAAATGCCAATACTTTATCCTTAGTCGTAAAATAACTAATTTCTGTAGCCTTAGTTACATCTGCAGTAAAGTCACCATTATTTGCTGCTTTCATTTTTGCAATTTCCGGAGCAAGTCCATATTCAGCAGCTTTAGCAGCATATAAATTTAATTGTGCAGTTAAAACATCTTTTTCTAATGGCGCATAAAACTCTCCATAAATGTTATCAATCATTGCATTGATCTTTGGTAACATTTCGGCTTTTTTAGCATCATTCTCGTTATAGTAAGCAATTAATGCATTTCCTAAGTTAGCTGGCCCGGTTGCATAGTTTGATGTACGCAAAAGCTGCATTAAATAATTATCGTGAGTCGCTTTTGTATTAGTCTCTCTGTAATAATCATTGATTGTTGGAATTACATTTTCGTATTTTTCTTTATTAGCAGGTTTAGATGCCCACTCATAAAACTTATCTTCCTGTGCACTTTTTGTAGCTGCTGTTCCTGCTTTTGTTAAAGCATCGATCATACCTTGACGGTTTTTCCAGTAATTTGCTGTAGAAGCATATTTAGATGCGTACTGTAAACGAACTGTTGCATCTTTATCCATATACTTTTTCATTTGGTCCATTCCGGTTTTTGCACCTTCAACCCATGCAGGATAAGTAAATTTTACGTTTTGCTCAATTCCACCAGCTGGCATCCAACGGTTTGTTCTTCCCGGATAACCTAAAATCATGGCAAAATCATTTTCTTTTACCCCTTTAAGACTTACAGGCAAATAATGTTTTGGTTGCAAAGGCACATTATCTTTAGAATACACTGCAGGATTTCCCGCTTTATCTGCATAAACTCTAAACATAGAGAAATCTCCTGTTTGACGAGGCCACTCCCAGTTGTCTGTATCTCCACCAAATTTACCAACACTTTCAGGAGGAGTTCCAACTAAACGAACATCTGTATAATCCTGGTAAACGAAATAATAATATTCATTTCCTTGAAAGAAAGGACGAACAGAAACGGTATACTTTCCGCCTTCGTTGTTTTCTTTTTCAATCAAAGCAATTTCCTGCTGAATGATTTTGTTTCTTTCAGTTTCTGTCATTTTATCGTTTACTTTAGATAAAATTCTTTTAGAAACATCATCCATACGAACAAAGAAACGAACGTATAAAGATTTTGGCTTCATTTCGGCACTTCTTTCTTTTGCCCAAAAACCATCTTTCAAATAGTTTTGTTCTGCAGATGAAAGTTCAGCGATAGCATTATAACCACAGTGATGATTGGTTAAAACTAATCCGTCTTTAGAAACGATTTCAGCAGTACAACCTCCATTAAACTGCACGATTGCATCTTTTAAGCTATGGTGATTAATACTGTAAATTTCTTCGGCTGTCAGTTGCAAGCCCATTTTCTCCATATCTCTATGGTTCAACCTTTCGATAAACATCAAGAACCACATTCCTTCATCGGCTCTCACTGGTACCGCCATCAGACACATAGTCAAGAATAAAACTATTTTTTTCATGTTATTTTGTTTAAGTACTGCGAATATAACTCATTTTCGCAAAAAAAATATGTGTTTTAGCCAAAAACAAAACATATCAAACCAAAGCAAACATCATTTTGCGAAATTCATAATTTAATTAAACAAACATATAATTCCAAAAAAGCTGAATTAAGCATAAAAAATAACCCAAAAAATCAACAATCTGGTCAGATAATAAAACAATGAGTATGACATTTTGTAAAAATAAACTCTCCTTTGTAATACTTTGTAGAATCTATTTCTTACAATAAATATTATTGTAAATTTGCCAGTTCATTATAAAATCATAAAAAATGAAAAAATTATTAGTAGCAGTTGTTCTTTTTGCAACAACTATTGTAAGTGCACAAAAAAACTCAGTTTTAGTTGGTGGAAATGTTGGATTCTCTTCTGAAAAAATTGGTGAATCAAAACTTGAGAATTTTGAGTTCGCTCCAAAAGTTGGATATCAGTTTACTGACAACTGGACCGCTGGAGTTGAAGGTTCAATTATGAATGTAAAAACTACCGGATTAGAAAGTACTGAAAAATACAAAATTGGTGGTTTTGTGCGTTACTCTGTACCACTTTCTGAAGTATTCTCTGTTTTTGCTGATTTAGGAGCTGGTTATCAAAGTACATCTTTAAACGATGCAAAAGGAATCTATGCTAGTTTAACTCCTGCTTTATTCATCAATATGAAGAGAGGATTTGGTTTGAATTTCTCTATCGGGGAATTAACTATGATAATCTTGATGGAAAAAATGACCCAAGACAAGAACGTTTTGGATTTAATTTTGGAAAAACTTTTAGCATAGGAGTTTCTAAAAACTTTGGATTATAATTTTAAGATTTAAGAAATCTTAATTTCTTTGTTTTTTTCGTTAAAAGCAAAAAACCCGACAAGTAAAATTGTCGGGTTTATTTTTTTATGAACGATCTTACTCGTTTAGCATTTTCCAAAGTTTATCTTTCAAATCTGTAAGTCCTTGTTGCGCTACAGATGAAATAAACATATAAGGTACATCTTTAAAAGAGACATCTAACTCAGCTTTCAATTCTGCTTTAAGTTCGTCATCCAGCATATCGCATTTTGATATCACTAAGAGACGTTCTTTATCCAGCATTTCAGGATTGTATTTTGTTAACTCATTGACCAAAATATCATATTCTGCTTTAATATCCGGAGTATCTACAGGAACCAAAAACAACAATGTTGAATTACGCTCAATATGACGCAGGAAATAATGTCCTAAACCTTTTCCTTCGGCAGCACCTTCAATGATTCCAGGAATATCTGCAATTACAAAAGACTGAAAATCTCTATAAGCAACAATTCCTAAATTAGGTTTTAAAGTTGTAAAAGGATAATCTGCAATTTTTGGCTTCGCCGAAGTTAGCACAGATAATAATGTTGATTTCCCTGCATTCGGAAAACCTACCAAACCAACATCTGCCAAAACTTTAAGCTCCAGAATCACATCCATTTCAATTCCTGGCAAACCAGGCTGAGCATAACGAGGAGTTTGATTTGTAGAACTTCTAAAATGCCAGTTTCCTAAACCACCTTTCCCTCCTTTTGCAAGAACTCTTTTTTCTCCGTGTTCAGTAACTTCAAAAAGTGTTTCTCCGGTTTCTTTGTCTTTTACTACAGTTCCTAATGGTACTTCAATTATCTTATCATCTCCATCTGCACCGGTACTGCGGTCTCCTCCACCATCTCCACCATGACCGGCTTTGATGTGGCGGGCAAATTTTAAATGAAATAATGTCCAGAGTCCTTTATTTCCAACTAAATAAACATGTCCTCCACGACCACCATCTCCACCGTCCGGGCCACCTTTTTCAATAAATTTCTCTCTATGTAAATGCGTAGATCCTTTTCCTCCTTTTCCTGACGAAACGTATATCTTAACGTAATCTACAAAATTTCCTTCTGTCATTTTCTTTTTGTTTATGTATAGTTTAAAGTTTAAAGTTTCAGGTTTCAAGTCGGCACAATACACGTAACTTGAAACTTGAAACATAAAAAACTTGAAACAAATTTTCTCTACTCTTTCAATGCTTTCACAAGCACTTTATCAATCTTAACACCGTCCATATCGATAACTTCTAAGACAAATTTTTGCCAAACAAGCTTCTCTCCTTCTTTTGGAATATGTGAAAGCTCCGTCATAATCATACCGCTTACCGTATTCACTTCGTAATCATTTGTCAATTCATCCAACTCAAAATAAGTTAAGAAATCATGCAACGAATAATGTCCGTCAACCAGCCAGGATCCATCTTCTCTTTCAATAAGCTGAAATTCGTCTTTATAAAATTCTGATGCATCACCAACCAAAGCTTCTAAAATGTCATTCAAAGTAATCATTCCCTGAAAAACACCATACTCATCTGAAACTAAAGCATAATGAACACCCGTTTTTTTAAAATTTTCCAAAGCTTTGTAAGCAGTGGTCTGCTCCATTAAAAAAGGCGCCTCAGATAAAATTGAACTCAAATCAAAATTATCATTTTCGATATGAGCAAAAATATTTTTTAAGGTTACAACCCCTACAATATCATCATAAACATCCTTAAAAACAGGATAAACAGTATGTAAGTCCTGAACTACCAATTCTTTTATTTTGATTTTATCTGCATTTAATGGCAGCATATCTACAGACTTTCTGTGCGTCATTAACGAACTTACTTTTCTGTCTCCAATATGAAAAACGCGCTCAACAATGTCTTGCTCTATTTCCTGAACTTCACCAACTTCTGTCCCTTCTTTTATTATCGCTTTAATTTCTTCTTCGGTAACTTTTCCATCAGCTGTTGGTTTTATTTGCAAAACATTCAATAAAAAATCTGTCGAAGAAGTAAGAAGCCAAATAAATGGGGCTGTAACAATCGAAATAATCTTCATTGGCATCGCAAACATTTTTGCAATTGCTTCAGGATAATTTAAACCAATTCGTTTTGGAAGTAATTCACCTAAAACCAAAGAGAAAAATGTTAAAACCACAACCACAATTCCTACTGCGATTGAATGTGCATAAGGTTTTAAAACAGCAAATCCTGCAACAAACTGCTCTACATCTATTGTAATTTTATCCCCACTGTAAATACCTGTCAAAATTCCGATCAAGGTAATTCCAATTTGTACCGTTGATAAAAACTTATTAGGAGAATTAGCAAGGTCCAGCGCAATTTTCGCTCCTTTGTTTCCTTTTTTTGCTGCTGTTTCAAGTCTGTTTTTTCTAGCCGAAATCAGTGCAATTTCAGACATAGAAAAAACTCCGTTTAATAGTATTAGAAAAAATATTATTAGTATTTCCAATGTTTAGTAGATTCGTTATTCGTTTGGTTTGTTGTATTGTAATATTATTTGTTTTTTAGCCCCTGCAAAGCCCCGAGCTAAAAAAACTAATTTTTCCTCCCAGAAAACTGCAACCAACGGATGCTACTTTTTATGGTGTGGAAAAATAGTTTTTTAATGTCCCGATGGCTTAGGCAATCAGGATGTAACGTTAAGCTGGATAGCTTCTACAAATTATTTATAACTGACGTTAATCTTTCTGTAATTTGTTCAATTGTTCCAATACCATCTACGGCATGAAATTTATTTTGCTCTTTATAATATCCAATTAATGGAGCAGTCTTTTCATTATACTCCTGATATCTCACGCGAATTTTTTCTTCGTCCTGATCATCTGCTCTTCCACTTGTTTTACCTCTTTCAAGTAAACGGGCAACCAAAATTTCATCATCGGCCTCTAAAGCAATTGTTGCAGTAACATTTGAACCAATTGTTGGCAAAAATTTATCAAGAGCCTCAGCCTGATCGATTGTTCTTGGGTAACCATCAAACAAAAATCCTGCTGTATCAGGATGCTTGTTTACCTCATCAATTAACATTGCAGTGGTAACTTCGCAAGGAACCAATTCTCCATTGTCCATAAAAACTCTTGCTTTTTTACCCAGTTCAGTATCATTTTTTAAATTGAAACGAAAAATATCTCCCGTAGAAAGATGTGTTAAATTGTATTTTTCTTTTAAAAATTCTGCCTGAGTTCCTTTTCCTGCTCCTGGCTTTCCAAATAAAACAATGTTAATCATAATATGTGCGAGTTGTGTGACTTCTTATTTTTGAAGAAGTTTAAAATGAATATATAGTTGTGTTTTGTTTAATATTATTCTGCTAATTTGTAAACCTCTGTAAGGTTTCGTCCCAAACCATCATAGTCCAATCCGTAACCCACAATAAATTTATTTGGAATTCTAATTCCAATATAATCTATTTTTATGTCTTTTTTATAAGCTTCGGGTTTAAAGAACAACGTTGCAATTTTAAAATGCTTTACATTTTGTGCTTTAAACAAATGCTTCAATTCTTCTATTGTGTTTCCTGTGTCGATAATATCTTCAATAACAATCACGGTTCTTCCGGTCAAGTCCTGATTTATTCCGATTAATTCTTTAACCGAATTAGTACTTTCTGTTCCTTCGTAAGATGCCATTTTGATGAATGAAACCTCACAATGTTTTTTATACTTTTTCAAAAAATCGGCTACGACCATAAAGGCACCATTCAAAACACCAATAAAAATTGGAGTATCATCTCCAAAATCATCTTCTACCTGAGCCGCTAATTTTGTTAAAGCAAAATCAATTTCTTTTGCCGAAATAAACGGAACAAATTGTTTATCGTGAAGTTGTATCATTATTTTTAAATTTAAAATAATGGACAAAGATACAGAATTGGAATTTGAGAACCGAAAAATGGTTTTAAATTTGTGTTTATTAATCAAATTCAAAAAAAATGTCTTCTGAGCTACAAGAAAAACTGGATTATGTTAAAGCTTATAGGGAAAACCGCTTAAAATGTGCAGAAGATATTCTCAAAAATCCGTCACTTTTTAACGAATTAATTTTAATTTGTTTTTCACCAGAAGACAAAAACAATCATAAAGCTTGCTGGATTTTAGAATTTGTATCTTATGAAGAATTACTTTGGCTTCAGCCACATCTTGATTTTTTCTGTTCCAATTTAAAAATTTTAAAAGACGAAAGCTCCATACGTCCTATTGCAAAGGTGACTCAGCTTCTGGTAAAATCGCATTATAAAAAAGATCAAAACAGCATTTCTTTGTCTGAAGAAAATCTACAGGATTGTATTGAAGCAAGTTTTGATTGGCTGATAAA
Source organism: Flavobacterium sp. N2038 (assembly GCF_025947185.1). Classification (NCBI taxonomy): domain Bacteria; kingdom Pseudomonadati; phylum Bacteroidota; class Flavobacteriia; order Flavobacteriales; family Flavobacteriaceae; genus Flavobacterium; species Flavobacterium sp. N2038. The sequence goes on along the minus strand of NZ_CP110001.1, from coordinate 1,229,409 downwards.
TGATGTAAAAGTGGCCACAAAGGCTTATTCTATAAGAACGTTATATATACTAGGAAAACATTACGACTGGATTCACCCCGAGCTTCAAATTATCCTGAACAAAGATTACGGAGATCATTCAGCAGCTTACAAGGCCGTTGCACGAGAGGTCTTGAAGAAAATCGAGAGATAATTTTTTAGCCACGAATTCACAGATTGTTTTTACTTCTGACTTTAGTTTTGCTAACTGCTAATTTTATTTACAGATAAAGAAAAAAATAATTCGTGAATTCGTGGCTAACAGAAAACTAGTCGTCAACGAAATTTTGGCTAAAAAAAGATTAAAAGGTATCTTTGCAAAAACACAACACAAAATGAATTATTTTTCTTCTGATTTTAAATTAGGAATATTAGGTGGAGGACAATTAGGCAAAATGCTTTTGTTCGATACCCGAAAATTTGATATACAAACTTATGTTCTTGATCCAAGCGATGAAGCGCCGAGTAAAATTGCCTGTAATAAATTCTTTCAAGGCGATTTAATGGATTATGAAACCGTTTACAATTTCGGAAAACAAGTCGATGTTCTGACTTTCGAAATCGAACTGGTAAACCTTGAAGCACTAACTCAGCTAGAAAATGAAGGCTTAAAAATATATCCTTCGCCAAAAACCCTAAAAGGAATTCAGAATAAAGGCGTTCAAAAAGATTTTTACGCTAAAAATAATATCCCAACTGCGCCATATAAAAGATTTGAAAATTTAGAAAATCTAAAATCTGCCGTTACATCAAACGAAGTCGAGATGCCATTTGTTTGGAAATGCACTGAATTTGGTTATGATGGAAATGGTGTAAAAATAGTTCGTCAAATTTCAGATTTAGATACGCTTCCAAATGTGGAATGCATTGCAGAAACTATGGTTCCTTTCAAAAATGAATTGGCCGTAATTGTGGTAAGAAATCCATCAGGAGAAATGAAAACGTATCCAGTTGTAGAAATGGAATTTCATCCGGAAGCAAACCAGGTGGAATATGTAATCTGCCCAGCAAGAATCGACGATAAAGTGGCTGAAAAAGCCAGAGCAGTTGCCTTAAAAGTTTCAGAGAATTTCAATCACGTTGGTCTTTTAGCAGTTGAAATGTTCCAGACTCAGGACGACGAAATCTTAGTGAATGAAGTTGCTCCTCGCCCACACAATTCTGGACATTATTCAATAGAAGCAAGTTATACTTCACAATTCGAAAATCATTTACGCGCTATTTTAGATCTTCCGTTAGGAAACACAGACAGCAAAGTTGCCGGAATTATGGTAAATTTAGTCGGTGCCGAAGGTCATTCTGGAGACGTAGTTTATGAAAACATCGAAACCATTTTAGGATGGGATGGTGTTACGCCACATATTTACGGTAAAAAACAAACTCGCCCTTTCAGAAAAATGGGTCACGTAACAATCGTAAACGAAAATATGGCTGAAGCAAGAAGAATTGCACAGGAAGTTAAGGAAACTATTAAAGTGATTAGCGCTTAATAATGAAATGAAAAAAGCATTAAAAATCTCTGGATTAACAATCTTAATTTATTTCGCAATACAATTAATAACTATACCTATAACTAAACATGGCCGGGGTTTTTCTATAGGTTTTCCATTTCAGGCATATAGAAGAGTTGATGCGGAATGTTACGTTAGCGACTATTTTTATCCAGAATTTTTGATTATAAATTTCATTACAGTTACAATTATTTTACTTGTAGTTTATTTTTTGGGTAACGTAATCAAAAACAGATTAAAAAAATCCTATAAGTAGGAAAGTTTAAAACAATGAAACTAATGACAGTTTTCAGTCTCAACAAAACTTGAAACTTTAAACCTGACCCGAGGCTTTAGCCGAACAGACGAAGTAAACAAATACAACAAAAAACATGAGCAAAGTAGCTATTATAATGGGAAGCATCTCAGACATGCCAGTTATGCAGGATGCAATCGACATATTAAAACAATTTAATGTAGAAGTTGAAGTAGATATTGTTTCGGCACACAGAACACCGGAAAAATTATTCGATTTCAGTAAAAATGCACATACTCGCGGAATCTCGGTGATTATTGCGGGTGCGGGCGGAGCGGCACATTTACCAGGAATGGTGGCTTCAATGTCTCCGCTTCCTGTAATTGGAGTTCCGGTAAAATCAAGCAATTCTATTGATGGCTGGGATTCGGTATTATCGATTCTGCAAATGCCAGGCGGAGTTCCAGTTGCAACTGTAGCTTTAAACGGAGCAAAAAATGCCGGAATTTTAGCTGCACAAATCATCGGAAGTCACGATAAAAAAGTTTTAGATACTATTATTTCTTATAAAGAAGAATTGAAAGCTGCGGTTAATAAAGCTGCTGAAGGTTTGAAGAAATAATTCTCCTATAAATTCCTGCAAGGTTTTCAAAACCTTGCAGGTCTGATTATCACAATCAAAATATAATACTTCAAAAATACCTACAAGATTTTGAAAACCTTGCAGGATAAAAATATGCAATATGAGCGTTTTAACACAGTATTTCAACACCAAACATAATACAGCACCTTTTTCGCAAATTAAAATCGAAGATTATGTTCCTGCTTTCAACGAAGGAATTGCTTTGGCTAAAGCCGAAATTGATGCAATTGTAAATAATTCGGATGCCCCTACTTTTGAAAATACCATTGTAGCAATGGATTTTTCAGGTGATATTTTAGATCGTCTTTCAAGTATTTTCTTCAATTTGAATTCGGCTGAAACCAATGACGAAATGCAGAAAATTGCGCAAGAAGTTTCACCTTTACTTTCAGAATTTGGAAATGACATTCGTTTAAACGCTGAATTGTTTGCAAAAGTAAAAGCCGTTTACGATCAAAAAGAAAGTTTAAATCTGAATCCAGAGCAAACGACTTTATTAGATAAAAAATACAAAAGCTTTTCAAGAAACGGAGCCAACTTACCCGAAGACAAAAAAGATCAATTAAGAGAAATTGACAAAGAATTATCGAAATTGAGTTTACAGTTTGGCGAAAATGTTTTGGCAGAAACCAACAATTTCGAATTGCATCTAACTGACGAAAAAGATTTATCTGGTTTACCGGAAGGGACAATCGAAGCGGCAAGATTATTAGCAAAAAATCAAGAAAAAGAAGGTTGGATTTTTACTTTAGATCATCCAAGCTATGTTCCGTTTTTAACTTATGCTGACAATCGCGAACTGCGTAAAAAAATGGCAATTGCTTTTGGAGCAAAAGCATTTCAAAATAACGAATTCAACAACAAGGAAAACGTTCTGAAAATTGCTAAACTTCGTCATGAAAGAGCTAATTTATTAGGCTATAAAACGCACGCACATTTTGTTCTCGAAGAAAGAATGGCCGAAAGTCCCGAGAAAGTTTTCTCTTTCTTAAATGATCTACTGGCAAAAGCAAAACCGGCAGCTCAAAAAGAATTTGCAGAATTAACTGCCTTCGCAAAAGAATTAGATGGAATCGAACAATTAGAAAAATGGGACGGTGCTTATTATTCTGAAAAATTAAAACAACAGCTTTTTAATTTAGATGATGAAAAACTGAAACCTTATTTTCAATTAGAAAAAGTATTAGATGGTGCTTTTACAGTTGCCAAAAAATTATACGGTTTAACTTTTACGGAAGTTTTTGATATCGATAAATATCACGAAGAAGTTACAACTTATGAAGTAAGAGATACCGAAAACAATTTGGTTTCGATTTTCTACGCTGATTTCTTCCCAAGAAAAGGAAAAAGAAACGGTGCGTGGATGACTTCATTCAAATCACAATATGTAAAAGATGGCGTAAACGAAAGACCACATATTTCGAACGTTTGTAATTTTACAAAACCGACAGAAACAAAACCGTCATTATTAACTTTTAATGAAGTAACAACTTTATTCCACGAATTTGGTCACGGTTTACACGGAATGTTGGCTGACACCGTTTACCCAAGTTTATCTGGAACTTCTGTTTATTGGGATTTCGTAGAATTGCCAAGTCAGATTATGGAAAACTGGTGTTACGAACCTGAAGCTTTAGCTTTGTTTGCAAATCATTATGAAACCGGAGAAATTATTCCGATTGAATATGTACAGAAAATCAAAGAAAGTGCAAGTTTCCAGGAAGGTTTGGCAACGTTACGTCAGTTAAGTTTTGGATTATTAGATATGGCTTGGCATGGACAAGATCCTACAAATATTACAGACTTAAAAACTTTCGAAACAGAGCAATTTGCCAACACACAATTGTATCCTGATGTAAAAGAAAATGCAATGAGTACTGCTTTTTCTCATATTTTTCAAGGTGGATACTCTTCTGGATATTACAGCTACAAATGGGCAGAAGTTTTAGATGCGGATGCTTTTGAATATTTTCATGAAAACGGAATTTTCAATGAAGAAATAGCGAAGAAATTTAAAGATAATGTTCTTTCTAAAGGAGGGACGGAACATCCGATGACTTTGTACAAACGTTTTAGAGGTCAGGAACCTAAACCTGAAGCTTTATTGAAAAGAGCAGGATTACTGTAATTGCAGATTTCTGATTGTAGATTATAGATTTTAGATTTTTAATCTCAATCACTAATAAATTTTAAATTAAACCGAAGCCGAAATGCTTCGGTTTTTTATTTGGTTTTACTTTGACTATCTTCGTGTTTTTAAATCTTAATCTTACAAATACAAGCCGTGAAAAAATATTTTAAAATAACGCTTTATCTTGCAATTATCGGATTGATTTCCATTGTCTCTGTAAATTATTATGTAAAATCTTCGACCAAAAAGAATATATATTATTCGATTAAAAGGTTCCCTAAGAATGATGTCGGAATTATTTTTGGTGCAGGAATTAACGGCAATCAGCCAAGTAAATATTTAAAAGATCGTCTTGATGCGGGAATTATGCTTTGGAAAGCAAAACGGATCAATAAAATTTTACTTTCTGGTGATAATGGCCGTGATGAGTATGATGAATTAACAGTAATGAAAAATTACTGCTACAATCACGGTGTTGATACAACTAAGATATTTATTGACTACGCTGGCTTTGACACCTATTCTACCATGTATCGCGCCAAACACATTTTCAAAATTAAAAGAGCAACATTGGTTTCGCAGGAATATCATTTAAATCGTGCGATCTATATTGGGCAAAAACTCGGAATTAAATCAGCTGGATATTCTGCAAACCATGGTGAATATCTAGGTTACAAATATGTAACGTTTAGAGAATATGGCTCTATTTTTAAATCTTTTTTTGATGTTATTAGAAATCGGGAACCTCGTTTTTTAGGCGGAGAAATTAATATTAATGGAGAATCTAATTATTCTAAAGAAGATAAACGATAAAGAAAACCCGAGACAAAAATGTTTCGGGTTTTCTAATTTAAAATTTCTTCATGTTTGACAACATATGATAATGCTTCCTTTACAATCTCATTTAAGTTTAATCCTTTTTTAGTTGCTAAAAGAGCTATTTTTTGATGCAATTCCTGTGACACTCTCACATTAAAAGATCCTTTATATGTTTTATCCGGAACTTTATTCAATGATTTGCATGTCTCTAAATAATCTTCAACGGCTTCCTTAAAAGATTCTTCCAATTCTATAACCGAAGAACCTTCAAAAGTTATTAAATCATTTATACCTTGAATTTTCCCGAAGAATATTTTATCATCTGCAGAAAATTCCAGTGTCCCAATGTATCCGTTATATTCTAAATAGTTTTTCATCTTACAATTCTAAATATTCAATAATAATATCAAGTTGATATCCTTTCAAAACTTTTTGTGGATGTGGTTCATGCAGGCTTATAATCTGTTTATTTTCATTTACAAATTTCCTTCTTGAACCACCAGTTTTTCCTTGTGAAATTTGTTTATAGCCAAAATGATTTAGAATTTTCAGCATTTCATCCCAAGAAAAATCTTTTGGTTTTGATTTTAACTTTTCAATAAGCTTATCAATCTTACTCATACAAATTTATCATTAAATCTTCAATTTGCAACTAAATTATAGTCGCAAAACAAATTGAGATTTAAAATTAAGAAAAATCTTTCAAAAAAAGAATTTAATCATTAAAAATACCTAATCAAAGGCAAATCATAAAAAAAGACCTGCAAATATTCTTGCAGATCTCTTTACCAAATAGTCTAAAAATAAAATCTTTATTCTTGACTCTATTTTCTATATTCTCTCTACTCTTTCTCCAAAACTCTTTTAGCTAATTTCCCAACAGTCAATCCCTGTACAACAATTGAAAACAGTACGACAATATAAGTTACCTCAAGTAATAAATTTTTATACTCTCCTTCAGGCATAGAAAGCACCAGCGCGATAGAAACTCCGCCTCGAATTCCTCCCCAAACCAAAACCATCAAAGAACCTTTGTTGTAGGCCGATCTGATTCCGAAGAATTTAAAGATATCAAAGAATTTCCAAGGCAAAACTATAGCGGTTAATCTTGAAAAAAGCACTATAAAAATAGCAACAAAACCAATCAGTAATTGCTTGTTTAAATTTGGCAGCAATAACAATTCAAAACCAATAAATAAGAATAGAATTGCGTTTAATATTTCGTCAATAAGTTCCCAGAATTTTTCCAAATAATCCTTGGTCACTTCGCTCATTGCGACTTTTTTTCCGTAGTTACCAATAATTAATCCGGCAACTACCATCGCTAACGGACTTGAAACGTGCAAACTTTGAGCTATTAGAAATCCTCCCATTACGATAGAAAGTGTAATTAGAACCGAAACTTTGTAATCGTCAATTCTTTTCATAACCTTAGATGCTGTAAATCCAAAAACAGCTCCTAACAGAAGTCCACCAACTCCTTCTTTAATAAATAACCACGAAATTGAACCAAAAGTGGCATCAAATGTTGGGTCGGTTGCCATTTTTAAAACAACGGCAAACATTACTACCGCTACTCCATCATTAAACAAAGATTCACCAACAATTTTAGTTTCGATTCTTTTAGGAACTTTCGCTTCCTTTAAAACACCCAAAACTACAATTGGATCGGTTGGAGAAATCAAGGTTCCGAATACCAAACAGAATATATAAGGAATTGTAATTCCTAAAAGAGGTGCTATATAATAAAGCAGCATCGAAATAATCAAGGCTGACAATACTACACTAACAGTAGAATAAATCATAATTGGAACTTTCTGTTCTTTCAGATCAGACATATTTACATGCAGAGCACCTGCGAACAAAAGAAAATTCAACATTGCCCCCATTAAGATTTCATTAAAATCAAATTCCTTTATTAATTCAAAAAAATGCTTAGTAGTAGCAGGGAAATAAGAATCGCCTAAAAGACGAATTCCTACTGAAACTAACATGGCAATAATCATGATCCCGATGGTACCCGGAAGTTTTAAAAATCTTAGGTTTAAATAGGCGAAGAAAGAAGCCAGTACAATAAGTACTGAAAAAGTGTAGTATAATTCCATAAAATGTGATTTTTACAAAAATATCCTTCTCATTATTTAATCGAAAATTTCGGGACTTGAATTAACATAACTTTATAATTCGTTAAATAACTTTCATTTATTTTTGAAAGTTTAAAAACTTTTACTTACATTTGACTCATGGAATTCAAAGAAGCAAAAAATAAATTCGTTCAGACATGGGGAGCTTTAGGTTCTCAATGGGGAATTAATAAAACGATGGCACAAATCCACGCTTTATTAATGGTCTCAAACGAAGCTGTTTCGATGGAAGACATTATGGAAGAATTACAAATTTCACGCGGTAACGCCAGCATGAACCTAAGAGCTTTAATGGATTGGGGAATTGTCTATAAAGAATACAAAGCCGGAGAAAGAAGAGAGTTCTTTACTGCCGAAAAAGATTTAGACGAATTAGCGGCAAAAATTTCCAGAGAAAGAAGCAAACGAGAAATTAAACCTGCACTTAAAATCTTAAAAGAAGTTTCTACAATCGAAACAAAAGATTCAGCAGAAGAAAAACACTTTGTAGATCAAACTACTAAATTATACGATTTCGTTTTAAAGGCAGATAATATGCTGGACAAAATGACTGAATTCAATGAAAACTGGTTAGGGAAATTAGTTATAAAAATGATGAAGTAAAAAAATTTAATCAAAACTTTCATTTTTTTCTGAAAGTTTAAAAACAATAAATAGTTATGAAAACAACTTTCAAAGTTTTAGAAATTATAAATATCTGTGCGATATTATTCTTATTACTTGGAGCATACGGAATAGCAATTACAGGAGCGTTGCAAGTTTTGGCTGCTATTTTATTTGTTTTAATATTTCCGAGAAACAAACTGATCTATATTTATTTTGGTTTGGTAATTATTTTCTTCCTGATCTGGAATGGAGAATTTAACTGGCTTTTCTTGTTACCAATTTCATTAATATTCTTTCTTACGTTTATTATTTACAATCAAAAAAAGAAATTATGAACTTCTTAAAAGCAGAATGGAAAAACTTAGCACTTTTCAATTATGAAGTTAATCCTAAAATTTTAGAACAATATATTCCTGCGGGAACTGAAATTGATATCTGGAACAACAAATGTTATGTAAGCTTAGTGGGGTTCATGTTTAAAAACACAAAAGTTTTAGGGCTAAAAGTTCCGTTTCATATAAACTTTGAAGAAGTCAATTTGAGATTTTACGTAAAACGTTTTGAAAATGGCGAATGGAAACGCGGTGTAGTTTTTATTAAAGAAATTGTCCCTAAAAAAGCCATCACTTTTATTGCCAATACTTTGTATCAGGAACATTATGAAACTCAGAAAATGAGTCATGAAATTATTGAAAACGAAAACAGCAATTCTTTTATTTATCAATGGAAGAATGACAAGGAATGGAATACAATTGAAGTTGAAACAAAAAAAGATCTAAGCAAAATCGAAATTGATTCTGAAGCCGAATTTATTACTGAACATTATTTTGGATATACAAAAATCGATGACGAAACCACTTTTGAATATGAAGTGACGCATCCGAGATGGGAACAATTTGAAGTTTTAAATCATCGAATTGATATTGATTTCGAAAAAAATTACGGACGCGATTTTGGATTTCTTCAAACTCAAAAACCAACTTCAGTTTTCTTAGCTCAAGGATCAAACATTACAGTGAAGAACAAAAGAAAATTGCAGATCCTTACTGTTTTGGAAGAAATGTACTAACCTCATAAATCAGGAAATCATGAATTTTAATATCATTGGGTATTTTGTTTACCTCAGTATAACTATTTTCATTATCCTAAAAGTTGGAAAAATCTGCTACAAAAACGGAAATATTTTTGTTTTAGAATTAATTCCAGACCATGCCGAACTTTGTCAAAAAATCAATCAGGTTTTACTTTTAGGATATTACCTTTTAAATATTGGGTATTGTGCGATGACTTTAATTTCCTGGCAAAAAATTATTTCTTCGACTCAATTGATCGAAATAATCTGCATCAAAACCGCTATCATAATTTTTATTATTTCAATTCTGCATTACTTCAACATTTTAATTATAACCAAATACGTTCAAAAACTAATTCATAACAACTAAAATTCAAATATTATGGAAACTACAAAAATCTTAATCGGTTACGGAATTTATTTACCAGTTGCTTTATTTTTAACTTATTATGTTTCTAAAACCCTTTTTAAAAATGGAAAAATCTTTATGCTTGATATATTTAAAGGCCGTGAAGAAATCGCTGATGCAACAAACAAACTTTTTGAAACTGGATTCTATCTTTTAAATATTGGTTTTGCCTTAATGATTCTAGAACTGCAATTAAGCCAGGACAGTTATCAGGAATTAATTGAAAGACTGAGTTATAAAATTGGCGGATTTTCTATTTACCTTGGCATTATGTTATTCTTCAACTTATATTTCTTCTTCAGAGGAAAAAGAAAAGCCAAAGAAGCTCAACGAGAAGAAAGATTAGTTTTTAAAGCTTAAATATCCTAACGAAACCCGACAGGTTTTAAAAACCTGTTGGGTTTAATATTTGAAAAACAAATGAAAAAACTCATAATCGCAGCCGGAACAGGTTTTCTGGGACAAGTTTTAATTAATCATTTCAAAGATAAATTTGAAGAAATTGTAATTCTAACCAGAAGAAAATCTCAAACCGTTGACGGAATCAAATATGTAAACTGGAACGCCAGAACTTTTTCGGGTTGGGAAAAAGAACTCGAAAACGCAACCGTTTTAATTAATCTTGCCGGAAAATCTGTTGATTGTCGATATACCAAAGAAAACAAAAAGGCCATTTTATTATCAAGAATTGAAAGCACAAAGATTTTAAATAAAGCTGTTTTAAACTGTGCAACTCCACCTAAACATTGGCTCAATTCATCAACTTCTACTATTTATAGATTTTCGTTGGACAAACAAATGGATGAAATCGATGGCGAAATTGGAAATGATTTTTCTATAAATGTCGCTCTTTCCTGGGAAAAAGCGTTCTTTAAAACAGAAACTCCAAATACTTTAAAAACGGCTTTGCGCACTTCAATTGTTTTGGGTAAAAATGGTAGTGCTTTTATTCCGTTAAAAACTTTGGCAAAAACTGGTTTTGGCGGAAAACAAGGAAAAGGAAATCAATTTATTAGTTGGATTCATGAAGAAGATTTTGCAAATGCGGTTGATTTTATTATTCAAAAAGAAATTACAGGCGTTATTAATATTGTTTCTCCGGAGCCAATTCGCAATGTCGATTTTATGGCGAAACTTCGAAAAGCAGTTGGTTTCCCTTTTGGAATTCCAATGAATACTTTACTTCTTGAAATTGGATCTTTTTTCATCCGAACAGAAACTGAATTAGTCTTGAAAAGTAGAAATGTGATTCCGAAAAGACTTTTAGAAAATGGTTTTGAATTTAAATTTGGAGATATAGATGAGGCTTTTAAAAATTTATTACGCTAAACAACTTTGTCAAAGTTTGAAACTTTGACAAAGTTAAACTCACCAAATCATGACAACAATAAATCTTACAACAAAAATAAAAGCACCAAAACAAATCGTTTTTGATGCTTCAAGAAATATCGATATTCATCAGCAATCTACAAGTCCTTCAAAAGAAAAGGCAATTGCCGGCGTAACATCTGGTTTAATAAATTTAAATGAAACGGTAACTTGGCGAGGTAAACATTTTGGATTCTACCTCACACACAAAAGCCGAATTACGACAATGAAGCTGCATGATTATTTTGTGGATGAAATGGAAAGAGGTAAATTCAAAACTTTCAAACATGAACACTTTTTTGAGGAAAAAAATGGAATAACAATTATGAAGGATAAATTGCAATACGAAACTCCTTTTGGAATATTCGGAGAACTTTTTGATATTCTAGTATTAGAAAAACATCTCACCAATTTTCTTTTACATCGGAATAAAATCCTAAAGGGAGTATGTCAAGAAAACCTACATCAACTCTACTCTTCTAATCCATCAAAAGTTATAAGTTCATCTCCTGCGCTCTGAGTTCCTTTTTTAACAAACATCATATGCATCAGAAAAACAGAAAAAATATTTATAGCAAGATGCGCGACATATACATAGAAATTCATTGGTGTTAGAAGACTATAAAGCCAGGTAATAAAAATAGTCCCAATAACAAACATGAAGTTCTGATAAATTCGAAGAAGTGATTCATTTAAAACAAACAACAGCAAGATTAATAATCCAACCAGTCTGTTAAAAATACCTACTACAATAAGAACAATACCACACACCAAAATTGAAAAAAAAATTGGAGATCCTATAATTAGTGGCCAGACAAAACCTAGAAAAATCATCCAACAAATAAAGAATACAATGAACTGTGTGTTCGTGAATTTGAATCCAAAAAAAGAAATTTGTTTTTCCATGTGGTTATTTATTTTCAAATATAGTTTTAAATAGTTTTAGAATAAAAGATTTTTTGAAAAGTTAAACTGAACTTAAAACTGATCAAAAAGAAATAAAAAGTGAGAAAATTTCTCTATTTTGAAACATTATATTAATCTTCTAAAAAAATTTAACTCATGACAATAAAGACTAAAATTTTATCGATAGCATTCTTTGCCGTTTCTTTTATAGGTTTTGCACAAAGTAATTGCAAGGATTTAAAAGGCTGTGAAAGAAAATTATGTGAATTAAATATCAAATTAACGGCAGCCAAAAAAGCTGGTAATCAAAACCAAATTAAAGGAGTTGAAGATGCAATTTCTCAAACCAAAAAGAACTGCACAACAAAAACTGTCAATAATGATCTTGATAAAAAAGTAAAAGAAAAACAACAAAAAGTCAACGAGAGAACTGCTGATTTGAACAAAGCAATTAAAGATCAGGAAAGCAAGGAAAAAATCGACAAGAAAAAAAAGAAACTAGCCGAAGCGAAAGCTGATTTGAACAAAGCACTTGCAGAACAAAAAACAAAATAGATCGTTTTTTTTTAAAGAAAGTGATTATTTTTTTCTCGCAGATTTAGCAGATTTTATAAATTAATTTGAATTGCCTCCAGCTTTAGCTGGAGGTGATAAAGAGTTTTCAATATGGCTTTAGCCGAAAGGTAAAGTTTGGCTAAAGCCAATAACATTCTATTACATTTACCTCCAGCTGAAGCTGGAGGCTATTCACAAAAAAATTAAATAGCTGATAAATCTTCTTTTGAAAATAAAATTTCTTGCTTTACGATTTGCGTGAGGGATAGAAGCGGATAGCCCACAGCCTGACGAAGGAAGTGCGAGGACTTGCAGCGGATAGCCCGGTTCGCCGCGGCGAAACACGCCCAAATTATTTAGAAACTTTGATGCCTTTTTATAAGAAAACAATCATTAGCCACCAAAAAATAGGAACACTTTCGACCCAAAAAGAAGTATAATATTTTGAGCGATTTGGGTTTGCAAATACAATGAACAACATTAAGATTATAACCATTATCAGATTAATAAAAGCATCATGATAATTAAAAGTAGATATAAAAACCTCCAAAACCCAAAATGGAACTAATAATAAAAACCCCAGGATTTTAGTTCGCTTAACGCCAATGGTCTGCGGAACGGTTTGTAAGTGCGGATCGTCATTAGCCAAATCAATAATTTCGAAAACTAAAATCAGCACAAAAACCAAAACAAAACGCTGAATGCATTTTATAAAGAAGTCACTTGTAAACGAAATTTCGGCATTTATTAAAGGCAAAACCAATGTGGCTCCTACCCAACAAAGTGCGACAATATAAATTTTTACTCCAGCCCAGTTTCTTGCGTTTCTTCTGTTGGGAAAAAAAGGCAATGTATAAAGTGTTGTTATGACAAAAATTCCAACAGAGATGATTTGAGTAATTCGTTTTAAATGGAAAAAATAATAACCTGCCAGAATCACCGAAATAAAACTCAAAACTGCAATAATTTTCAACTGCATTCCAATCGGATTTTTCTTCACCCGAACCAAAGCATCGTATTTAACAAAATTATACCCCACAATTGTTCCAAAAAAAACAAATAGTGCCATTGGCTCATCGTACTGAATATGAAACACATGAAACGTGATTCGCACAAGAGCGTAACACGATAAAGCCACATGAATACTGCTATTCAGATAAAAATCTAAGATGCGTTTTGATACTATCATACCTCAAATCTAATCAATTATTAACAAATCAACTCTTTAGTTGTAAATTTCATAAAAATTGAAGTTAAAAATGTGTAATAAATTATTATTAATACTTAATTTTGCGCCACAAAAAAACAACACTATTACAACTATATGAAAACAGATGCTTTTGCTTTAAGACACATTGGTCCAAGAGAAACAGATCTTCAACACATGTTACAGACAATTGGAGTTGAATCGATCGAACAACTTGTTTACGAAACCCTTCCAGATGACATCCGTTTAAAAGCACCTTTAAACTTAGATCCAGCGATGACGGAGTATGAATTTGCAAATCATATTCAGGAATTAGGAAAGAAAAATAAAGTATTCAAATCATATATTGGTTTGGGTTATCATCCAACTATCGTTCCGGCTCCAATTCAGAGAAATATCTTTGAAAACCCAGGATGGTATACAGCTTACACACCTTATCAGGCAGAAATTGCTCAAGGTCGTCTTGAAGCAATTTTAAATTTCCAGACTACTGTTATCGAATTAACAGGAATGGAAATTGCAAACGCTTCTTTACTTGATGAAGGTACTGCTGCTGCAGAAGCTATGGCGTTATTATTTGACGTTCGTACAAGAGATCAAAAGAAAAACAATACACACAAATTCTTCGTTTCTGAAGAAATTTTACCTCAAACTTTATCAGTTTTACAAACACGTTCGACTCCAATTGGAATTGAATTAGTTGTTGGAAACCACGAAACATTTGATTTTTCAAATGAATTTTTTGGAGCTATTTTACAATATCCAGGAAAATATGGTCAGGTAAACGATTACAGTGCTTTTGTTGCTAAAGCAAAAGAAAACGAAATCAAAGTTGCCTTTGCTGCAGATATTTTATCATTAGCTGCCTTAACTTCTCCGGGAGAAATGGGAGCAGCAGTAGTTGTTGGAACTTCACAACGTTTTGGTGTACCAATGGGTTACGGTGGTCCTCACGCTGCTTTTTTTGCAACTAAAGAAGAATACAAACGATCTATGCCAGGTCGTATTATTGGTGTTTCTATCGACGTAAATGGAAACCGTGCTTTACGTATGGCATTAGGAACCCGTGAGCAACACATTAAACGTGAAAAAGCAACTTCTAATATTTGTACAGCTCAGGTTTTATTGGCTGTTATGGCCGGAATGTATGCAGTTTACCACGGACCAAAAGGATTACAATACATTGCTAACAAAGTTCACGCATCGGCGGTTACTACTGCTGAAGCTTTAAATAAATTAGGAGTTTTCCAAACTAACACAGCTTACTTCGATACTATTTTGGTAAAAGCAGATGCTCAAAAAGTAAAAGCTGTAGCGGAGAAAAACGAAGTAAACTTCTTCTATGTTGATGCTGATACGATTTCTATTTCGTTCAACGAAACAACTTCAATTGCCGACATCAACCAAATTATTGCGATTTTTGCTGAGGCTTTAGGAAAAGAAACTTTTACGATTTCTGAATTAGCAACTGCAAGTCAATTACCTGCTTCATTAGAAAGAACATCTTCTTTCTTAACACATGATGTATTCAACAACCATCATTCAGAAAGTCAGTTAATGCGTTACATCAAAAAATTAGAGCGTAAAGATTTATCATTGAATCATTCAATGATTTCATTAGGTTCTTGTACGATGAAATTAAACGCAGCTTCAGAAATGTTGCCTTTATCAATGCCAAACTGGAACAGCATTCACCCGTTTGCACCAGTAGAGCAAGCTGAAGGTTATATCACGATGCTTAAAAAATTAGAGGAGCAATTAAATGTAATTACCGGATTTGCCGGAACAACATTACAGCCTAATTCAGGAGCTCAAGGAGAATATGCTGGTTTAATGGCGATTCGTGCTTACCATATGTCAAGAAACGAAGGTCACCGTAATGTATGTTTAATTCCTTCATCAGCCCACGGAACAAACCCTGCTTCTGCAGCTATGGCCGGAATGAAAATCATCGTTACTAAAACTACTCCGGAAGGAAACATTGATGTAGAAGATTTAAGAGAAAAAGCTATTGAACATAAAGATGATTTATCTTGTTTAATGGTTACTTATCCATCTACTCACGGAGTTTTCGAATCTTCTATTATTGAAATCACAAAATTAATCCACGAAAATGGCGGATTAGTATATATGGATGGTGCAAACATGAACGCACAAGTTGGATTAACAAATCCTGCTACAATTGGCGCTGACGTTTGTCACTTAAACTTACACAAAACATTCGCTATTCCTCACGGTGGTGGTGGACCTGGAGTTGGACCAATTTGTGTGAACGAAAAACTGGTTCCATTTTTACCAACAAACCCAATCTTAAAAGTAGGTGGCGAACAAGCTATTACAGCAATTTCATCTGCACCTTACGGATCAGCTTTAGTATGTTTAATTTCTTACGGATACATCACGATGATGGGTGCCGACGGATTAAAAAGTGCTACAGAACATGCTATTTTGAATGCTAACTATATGAAATCTCGTTTCGAAGGACACTACCCAATTCTTTATACTGGAGAATGTGGAAGAGCTGCTCACGAAATGATTTTAGATTGTCGTTCGTTTAAAGAAAACGGAATTGAAGTGGGTGATATCGCAAAACGTTTGATGGATTACGGTTTCCACGCTCCTACGGTTTCTTTCCCTGTAGCAGGAACTTTAATGATCGAACCAACAGAATCTGAAGATTTAGCAGAATTAGATCGTTTTTGTGATGCTCTTATCTCAATCAGAAAAGAAATTGAAGCTTCAACTGCCGATGATAAAAACAATGTATTGAAAAATGCACCGCACACATTGGCAATGTTAACTACAGATTCTTGGGATTTCCCTTATACCAGAGAAAAAGCAGCTTACCCATTAGAATACATCGCTGACAATAAATTCTGGCCATCAGTTCGTCGTGTAGATGATGCATACGGTGACAGAAACTTAGTTTGTAGCTGTGCTCCTATTGAAGCTTACATGGAAAACTAAAAAAATATTAAAAAAAACTTAAAAATGTCTCGATTCGTCGGGACATTTTTATTACTATTGTATAACAAACCAATTCTTACAATAGCCCCAAAATGAAAAAAATATTCTGCTTCATACTTTTATTGTATGTAGGCTTTATTAATTCACAAAATAAAAATTTCAAATATATTCCCGACAATAAGGACTCACTTGAAACTTATATCTCAAAAATCACAAACAACAAGATAAAAGCTTTTGATGCTGTAAATCAAAAAAAAGCAAAAGAAATACTTCTCGAAAGAAAAGAAGCTTTTCTAAAAAACATAAAAGACAGCACTTTTATTTTTGAGAAAAAAATTAATAAATATCTTCAAAGTATTTTAGCTGAAATCTACAAAGCAAATTCCCAAATTGATCATAATGATTTTTATTTTTTGATTAATAAATCATTGATTCCGAATGCTGCTTGTTATGGAAATGGTATCTTTACTGTAAACTTAGGATTGTTCAATCTTGCAGAAAGTGATGATGAAATTGCCTTTGTAATTTGTCATGAATTATCCCATTACATTTTAAAACATAATGACAATTCGCTACAGAATTATCTTAAAACAATAAATTCTAAAGAAGTTAAACAAAAAATCAACACAGCAACCAATTTAAAATATGGAAGACGAGCTGCTGTTGCTGAATTACTAAAGGATTTAAAATTCAACTTCATGAAACATAGTAGAACTGCTGAAATTCAGGCAGATTCTCTTGGTTTTGAATTATTCAATAAAACAAAGTACAATAAAGAAGCATCTGTCAATATGCTAAAAAAACTTGATTTATCTGACGAAATGTTTTTTAAAAACCCAACGAACTTAAAAGAAAATTTCACATTTACAGAATATCCTTTTAAAGATGTATGGATTGAGCAAGAAGATAAAATATTTGACACAAAAGAAAGTGTAAATGACTTTGCACTCAATAAGGATTCTACAAAAACACATCCTGATATCCCTTTACGAATAGAAAACATTTTACAGCATCATAAATTAACCTCAACAGCGGTAACTAAAGATGAATTACAATTAATTAAGAAGTTAATAGACGAAAACAGTCTGATAATCTACTCCGATAATCATAAACTTGATATTCTATTATATCAGTTGTTGTCTTTAAATGTAAGTGGAAAATTGGACAGTCAAACCTTTAATGTCACCATCACTTCATTACTTAAAAAAGTTTATCAGTTAAAAGAAAATCACAATTTCGGCAAATATGTAGAGCCAGTAAATGTGTTTTCTGAAGAAAAAAATCTCAATGAAGTAAGACTTTTCCTGAACAATATTGAACTAAAAAACATCCGCAAAATTGGTTATTATTTTTGCGTTAAAAACGAATCTCTTCTCGGAGGAAATATAGAATTTCAAGACAATTATACCTTTTTCAAAAAATTAAACCAAAATTAATCCTTATCAAAACATGAAAAAAAACAAAGTTATTACACTGGCAATAGTCTGTTTCTTAACAGTCCTTTCATTTGCTCAAACCAAAAAGATCGACGAAGTTAATACTTTTGTAGTAAAGAATTCTGGTGCCATCATGAACAAAGAAAATGATGTTGACGGATATTACTTTTTCTACCAACTGGATAAACTAAAAAATGGCGACCGTGAGTTTGCTATTAAAATTCTGGATAAGAATTTAACTGAAGTTGCTCAAAAAACTTACGTTGATAAGAAAAATACTTTTCTAATGAAAAGTAGTTTTAACAACCAGCAAATGATGTTTGCCCTTGCTAACTACAAGGAGAAAAAAATCAACTTATTAATGTTTGATAAAAAAGCAGAACAAATGCCTGCTATCGACATTCCATTAGAAAGTAAAGAAGTTCGTTATTTACAATATTTGCAACAAACTGGTGATTTTAATATTATTTTACCGGTCGAAAACAAAGGATTCCTTTTTAATAAATTAGAAGACAATAAAAAAATTGGATACTCTTTAAAATATTATCCAACTGACGGAGGAAAAGCTTGGGAGTACAACTCTCCTGAAGATTCGAAAGAAATTGTAATGATAAACCCTATCGAAGCAAACGACAAATATGTTGTTGCAATAGAAATGGCAAGAGCTAGTGCACTTTCTAGAAAAACAACAATTAGAACTAAGGTTTTAGACATTAATACCGGTACATTATTATTTGAAAAAGAATATAGTAAAAATAGTAAACCGAAATTAATCACAAATGCTTTCTTGGACAAAGACAGCAATCTTCTTTTAATGGGAGAATATTTCAAAGAAGGTGATAATATTTTTGATGACAAAAGTTTGGGTTTATCAACAGAAGTAATAGATGTAACAGGAAAAACTTTGGCTGAAAACTTTATAAGCTGGAAAGATGATGTCGCAAAAATCACAAAAACTGATGGTAACTATGTCCAAGATAAAGGATATATCTATTTTCATAATATAGTTAGAACCCAAAGCAATGAATATTATGCTATTGGTGAATTCTACAAAAGAACTGCAAGTGCGAGCGGAATTGCTATGGCTGCTTTAGGTGGAGGAAATAGTGTAACGCAACTTACAATTACTAATTCTGTCGTGTTTAAATTTAATTCAGATTTTAAATTACTTGGAATTCAGGAATTTGAAAAAGGAAAATCAAGAGCTCCTAGTTTAACAGATTTTGGAAGTCCGCAATTAAATGCCCATGCACTAAAATCTTACGGAGCATTTGATTATGAATATACACAAATTGACAAAAAGAATAATCGTTTTTACGCATGCTTTATAGATTATGAAAGAACTAAAGGAGAGAAAAACAAAAATGCTTTCAAGACTATTATTTATGATGAAGGTAAATTGTCTGAAGATAAAATCTATCTAGAAAATGAGAGTAAAGATTTTAGAGTATTACCAGCAAAAATTGGTAACGTATTATTATTAGAATACGACAAAAAATTAAAAAGCATAAATCTTCATCTGGAGAAGCTAAACATTAAATAATTTGAAAGAGCCACTTTAAAAGTGGCTCTTTTTTTTAGAAAAAAAACAATCCTGACACATTCTAAATCGTTTGAAATCTCAGTTAAATTAAAAAATCATTAAAAAATAAACAATATATCATTTAAAAAATCGTTATTCCACAATTATATGCGCGCATAGTATTTTTTATAGTGGTTATCATATTTTTATTTATACTTTAGCATGAAATATATTGGATAATTAAGGGCAAAATGAAAATAAAAATTATTGGCATTGGGAGCTACATTCCTAATTTAGAAGTAAAAAACACAGATTTTGACAAGCATATTTTTTTGAATGAAGATGGAACCCCTTTTGGTTATCCGAATGAAGTCGTAATAAAAAAATTTAAAGGTATTACGGGAATTGAAAATCGCCGTTATGCCGAACCTCAATATACAGCATCAGATTTAGCTTTTTTTGCTGCTCAAAAAGCAATTGTAAATGCCGGAATCGATGCCGAAACTTTAGACTACATTATTTTTGCCCATAATTTTGGTGACGTAAAAACCGGAACGCATCAAACTGATATTTTACCAAGTTTAGCAACAAGAGTTAAAAACAAATTGGGTATTAAAAACCCAAAATGTGTGGCTTATGATATTCTCTTTGGATGTCCGGGCTGGATTGAAGGAGTACTTCAGGCAAATGCTTTCATTAAATCCGGAATGGCAAAAAGAGTGATGGTAATTGGAGCTGAAACTTTATCAAGAGTTGTAGATGATCACGACCGTGATTCTATGATTTATTCTGATGGAGCCGGAGTTTCAATCTTAGATGCATCAACTGATGAATCTGGCTTGCTATCTTACGAAAGTGCTACTTTTGCAAATGAAGAAGCTAATTTCCTTTATTTTGGAAAATCGTACAATCCAGATTTAGATCCGGATATTAAATACATCAAAATGTATGGACGTAAGATTTACGAATTTGCTTTAAGCAATGTCCCATGTGCAATGAAAAGCTGTTTAGACAACAGTGGAATTTCAATTGATGAAGTAAAAAAGATTCTTATTCATCAGGCAAACGAAAAAATGGATGAAGCCATTATTGCCCGTTTTTACAAACTATACGACAAAACTCCTCCAAAAGACATTATGCCAATGAGTATTCATGATCTAGGAAACAGCAGTGTTGCAACGGTACCTACTTTATATGATTTGATTCTGCAAGGCAAAATTGAAAATCACGAAATCAACAAAGGCGATGTAATTATTTTTGCTTCTGTTGGAGCAGGAATGAACGTTAATGCATTTGTTTACAGATACTAATTAAAGTTGCTATATTTAGCTCAACCAACAGTTTGAGAACTGAAAACTGTGACTATTACCCGAAAACTAAAAAAGGTCCGCATCTTAAAAATGCGGACTTTTTAGTATATTTGCGCCTTTGCTGTTTAAAACATATATAATGTACGAAAAAACGTTTCCGAATAAAAGATTCAAACTTACTCTAGAATTTTTACAAAAACATATCAAAACATCTGAAACTATCCTTGATTTAGGAGTTGAAAATCCGTTTTCAAAAATCATGAAGGAAGCAGGATATTCAGTAAAAAACACTACTGGCGAGGATTTAGATTTAAATCAAGACAGTTTAAAAAATACAAATTCTGAGGTTGTAACTGCTTTTGAAATTTTCGAACATTTATTAAATCCGTTTACAATTCTAAACGAAATTAAATCAGATAAACTTTTAATTTCAATTCCGATGCGTTTATGGTTTTCTCCTGCTTATCGTTCAAAAACAGATATGTGGGACAGACATTATCATGAATTTGAAGACTGGCAACTGGACTGGCTTTTAGAAAAAACAGGCTGGAAAATCATCGACAGACAAAAATGGACAAACCCGGTTAAAAAATTTGGTTTAAGACCATTTTTACGCCGCTTTACAAACAGATATTATATCGTTTATGCGGAAAGAGCCTAAGAGCCAATTCCCAAAAACAGAAAACTCAAAAATAAAATTCCAAATTCCAATTTAAGTCTATTTTTAAAATTGGAATTTGGAATTTAAGCATTGTAATTTAACATGAGATATTACATCGTCATTCCCGCACACAACGAGCAAGATCTTATAGGTCTGACTTTGCAATCTTTGGTTTCGCAAACTGTTTTACCTGCAAAAATTGTCGTTGTAAATGATAATTCTACAGATAAAACAGAAGAAGTCGTTTTGGGATTTGCAAAAGAAAATCCGTTTATATCTATTGTAAACAAAACTTCAGATGCCATTCATATGCCGGGAAGTAAAGTTATTCAAGCCTTTCAAAAAGGTTTTGAAACTTTAGATTCAGAATATGATATTATTGTAAAAATAGATGGCGATTTAATTTTTCCAACTGATTATTTCGAAACCATAATCAAACATTTCAAATCAGACTCTAGAGTTGGAATGGTTGGTGGATTCTGCTATATTGATAAAAATGGCGAATGGATTCTGGAAAACCTAACCGATAAAGATCATATTCGCGGTGCTTTAAAAGCGTATCGCAAAGAAACATTTCAACAAATCGGAGGGTTAAAACCTGCAATGGGATGGGATACTGTAGATGAACTGCTTTGCAAATTTTATGACTGGAAAGTAGTTACAGACCAATCTTTACATGTAAAACACCTGAAACCAACTGGCGCTAATTACAACAAAACAGCTCGTTATAAACAAGGCGAGGCTTTTTATACTTTAGGATATGGTTTTTGGATTACGTCGATTGCTTCGGCAAAACTAGCGATGATGAAGAAAAAACCTTTCTTATTTTTTGACTATATCAAAGGATTTTTGAAAGCAAAAAAAGCAAAAACACCTTTATTAGTTACTCCTGAGCAAGCTAAATTTATAAGAAAGTACCGCTTTCAAAAAATGAAACAAAAATTAATTTGATTGGTAAAAAAGCCGAAAAACGGGAACCCATAACCCAAAACTCATAACTTATTTTTACCTTAGCCAATATTTGTAAAACTTATGATGCTAATTCGTTATTTATCCCAAATAGGGAGATATTTTTTAATGCTGAAAGAAATTTTCAATAAACAGACCAAATGGCCTGTCATGAAAAATTTAATTTTCAAAGAAATTGATGACCTTATTATTGACTCTCTTGGAATTGTTTGCTTTATATCTTTCTTTATTGGAGGAGTTGTTGCCATCCAGACTGCATTAAACTTAACTAATCCTTTAATCCCAAAATACTTAATTGGTTTTGCTACACGTCAATCTGTAATCCTGGAGTTTGCTCCTACTTTTATTTCGGTAATTATGGCCGGAAAAATGGGGTCTTACATTACTTCAAGTATCGGGACAATGCGTGTTACAGAACAAATTGATGCTCTAGAAGTTATGGGGGTTAACTCATTAAACTATCTTGTTTTTCCAAAAATAATAGCTTTACTAATGTATCCTTTTGTAATTGGAATTAGTATGTTCTTAGGTATTTTTGGAGGATGGCTTGCTTGCGCATATGGCGGATTTTCAACTAGTCAGGACTTTATTCAGGGTGCTCAAATGGAATTTATTCCTTTTCATATTACATATGCTTTTATTAAAACTTTAATTTTTGCAATGCTATTAGCTACAATTCCGTCATTTCACGGATATTACATGAAAGGTGGTGCACTAGAAGTTGGTAAAGCAAGTACGGTATCGTTTGTATGGACATCGGTTTGTATCATTCTTTTTAATTATATATTAACTCAATTATTATTAGGATAATGATCGAAGTAAAAAACATAGAAAAATCATTTGGTGACAGTAAAGTTTTAAAGGGGGTTTCAACCGTTTTTGAAACTGGAAAAACCAACTTGATTATTGGACAAAGTGGATCTGGAAAAACGGTTTTATTAAAAACGTTATTGGGAATTCACACGCCGGATTCAGGAACAATTGAATTTGACGGAAGAGTTTATTCTGATTTGACTCCGGAAGAAAAAAGAGAATTAAGAACTGAAATCGGAATGGTTTTTCAAGGAAGTGCTTTATTTGATTCTATGACCGTTGAAGAGAATGTTGCTTTTCCTTTAAAAATGTTCACCAACAACAACAAAGCAATAATTAAAGAACGTGTTGATTTTGTTTTAGAGAGAGTAAATCTGGTAGACGCACATAAAAAACTGCCTTCTGAAATTTCAGGAGGAATGCAAAAACGTGTTGCGATTGCCCGTGCGATTGTAAATAATCCAAAATATTTATTTTGTGACGAACCTAATTCAGGTCTGGATCCAAATACCTCAACCCTGATTGATAATTTGATTCAGGAGATCACAGAAGAATACAACATTACAACTGTAATTAATACTCACGATATGAACTCTGTGATGGAAATTGGAGAGAATATCGTATTCTTAAAAAAAGGATTGAAAGCCTGGCAGGGAACCAAAGAAGAAATCTTCAGAACAGATAACAAAGACATTGTTAAATTTGTTTACTCTTCAAACTTATTCAAAAAAGTAAGAGAAGCGTATTTGAAGGGCTAAAAGTCTTAAAATCCAAAAATATAAAAATCCAAATTCCAATACTAATGCAGTTGGAATTTGGATTTTTTTTATTGAGTTTTTTTGTATGGGATTGGAATTTGGGATTTTTTTTATTGAAATTTCATTCCAGAATCCGGGATTCTTTATTGTACTTTATTTGTATTTACCAATTCTACCTCAGCGTTTGGATTAAAAAGATACGTTTTTCCAGAACTTATTTCGATGCATTCAAAACGTTTGGTTCTAACAGCCAGTTTCTTAAAAATCTTCCCATTGTTAATTCTGAAAACACTTCCATACGGAATTTCAAAAATATAATTTTTATCATTTTCCTTATCAAACTGTTTCAGAGCCAATGATAAAGTTGTATCTGTATCACTGCTTGCAGAAGGGTTTTTAAAATGTCTTGCCAACAATGGTAATAATTGACTAGGAAATATCTCTGGCCTAATAAAAGGCACCATTAAACGCTGAAAAGAATACTTCCATTCATTTCCGTGCGGTTTAATATTTCGTCCAAATTTTTCAAAAGCAACCAAATGTGCAATCTCATGAATCAGTGTAATCAGGAACCTGTACTTATTCAAACTTGCATTAACCGTTATTTCATGTTTACCAGTATGCCCACGTCTGTAATCGCCATGACGCGTTTGGCGCTCATTTACGATTTTAAGATGAACCTGATTGGCAACAATCAAATCAAAAACAGGCTTTACAGCATGCTCCGGAATATATTTGGCTAATGTATCGCTCAAAATAATTATGAATTATGAGTTACTTTTTGATGTGATTATAATACTCTTGATAATTTTTAAAACCTCATTGCATTGTTGATGCATTGATTCAAACTCATTCTTAGAAATAAAATTTGTTCCGTTTAGAATTTCCAACCAATACATTGACTCATCACATTCTTTTTGAGAAATGGATAATTTATGAATAAAATCAGCTCTACTTTGTGCGTTTACAGCTTCACGAACATTTGCACCTACAGAAGTAACAGAACGCAAAAATTGCTTACTCATTATAAATTCTTTCTTTTCAGCAACTAACCATTTATAAAAATTAACACCTCTAATAGCTAATTCAAAACTTTTGGTTTTTACAATACTCTCACTCATAATTCATAACTCATAATTTATAACTAACTAAGGATTCGTTGAAGAAACCTCCAATACTTTTCCATTAAAATATTTATTTCCGTTAAGAGTAAAATCATAAATGTAAGTTGCCATTCCTTCTGCAGAAATTGGTGCCTGATAACCTGGGAAAGCTTCATTTAGCATTTCGGTTTGTACAGAACCTAAGGCTAAAACATTAAACGAAATACCTCGTTCCTTATATTCCTCTGCAAGCAATTCTGTCAAAGTAATTACCGCACCTTTACTTGAACTATAAGCTGCTAAACCTGCAAATTTCAAACTTCCTCTTACCCCGCCGATTGAACTAATGGTTACAACGTGACTCCCCTTTTGTAAATACGGAAGACAAATTCTGGTAAGATTTGCAACTGCAAATACATTCACCTTATAAATACTTTCAAAATCAGCTTGCGTTGTTTCTGCAAAAGGCTTCAATAATAAAGCTCCGGCGTTATGCACAACCGCATCAACTTTTTTCCAGGTTGAAGAAAGAAAATGATCTACTTCTTCCAAAGATTTTTCATCTGCCAAATCAATAGACAGACAGGTTATATTTTGATGTTCTAAAAGTGCTTTTGGTGTTTTTCTGGAAATAGCTAAAACCTGATTTCCGGCATTTGCAAATTGCAAGGCCAGTTCATAACCAATTCCTCTACTCGATCCTGTAACAATAATATTTTTCATGCAGCAAAAATAAGCAAAACCAAAATTATAGCTCTATTATTTCTTCATTGTAATTTCTTGTGTCGGCGAACTCGCAATACGTGTTACAGCCGGAAGTAACTCCTGAGTAAATGAAGTAATATGTGCAGTATCCATTAGCTTAAATTCATCCGAAACATGGTGATAAAAATCAAAATTCTCAAAATCAAATGTACTTATAGATTGACACGGTTTTCTGAAAGCTTCAAAAAAAGAGTAATTATCAGATCTGTAAAACAATTCATATTCTGCTTCTTTTGGCAAAAACCCGATCGTATTTTTACCCGTATATTCATTTATTTTCGCAGCCATATTAGATTTATCAAATCCGGTTATATATGCAAGATAATCGCGTTTCATAGGAACTCCTATCATTTCGATATTCAACTGAGTATATAAATTAAAATTTTTCTTTTTAAGTTTCTCCACCAGACTCTTAGACCCTAACAGTCCTTTTTCTTCTCCGGCAAAAAACACAACCAGAATACTTCGTTTATTTGATTTTGTTTCTGCAAAATATTTAGCCATTTGAGCAACTGCAGTTACTCCGGATGCATCGTCGTTTGCTCCGTTATTAATAACATCTGCTTGTTGCTTTTTTTCTAAACCAATGTGATCATAGTGAGCACTCAAAACAACATATTCATTTTTAAGTACCGGATCTGTTCCTTCTATTACTCCAACAATATTGAACGCAGACGGTTCAAAATTGGTCAAAGTATCACGGTACGTTTTAAAATAAGGCTTTACATTATTCTTCTTTAAGAAATTTTCTAAAAACACGGCGGCTTTTTCAATTCCTTTTGTTCCGGTTTCACGCCCTTCTAATTCATCTGACGAAAGGTATTTTAAGAAATCTGAAACATCTGTTTGCGAGACCTGATAAGTAATCTTAGTAGATTGTTCACTTGTATTCGATGTTTTTTCAGCTACTGTCGAATTATTGGATTTACAACCGAACATTACAAAAGGAAGAAGAAAGTATAGTTTTCTCATAAAATGAAAGCTTGATTTTATAAAATTGAATATTGATTTATATAATTATCTGTCTGAAAAGTAACAAAAAAAAATTAAAAAACCCTTTCGAAGCTAAAAAAGCTGAAAGGGTTTTCTCTGTATTTTAATAAAGGGCAATGTTTATCCCGCAATAACTGATCTTGAAATTACAATTTTTTGAATTTCTGAAGTTCCTTCATAAATCTGAGTAATTTTTGCATCACGCATAAAACGCTCTACATGATACTCTTTTACATAACCATTTCCTCCGTGAATCTGAACCGCTTCTACAGCTGTGTCCATTGCCACTTGCGAAGCAAATAATTTTGCCATTGCACCACTCACATCATAGTTTTTATGTTGGTCTTTATCCCAAGCTGCTTTCATACACAAGTGACGAGCTGCTTCGATATTAACTGCCATATCTGCCAATTTAAAAGCAATTGCCTGATGATTGCAGATTTCAGTTCCAAAAGCTTTACGCTCTTTTGAATATTTCAATGCCAATTCATAAGCTCCTGAAGCAATTCCTAAAGCCTGAGAAGCAATTCCGATACGTCCTCCGGCAAGTGTTTTCATTGCAAACTTAAATCCGAAACCGTCTTCTCCAATTCTATTTTCTTTTGGAACTTTTACATCACTAAACATTAAAGAGTGTGTATCAGAACCACGAATCCCCATTTTTTGCTCTTTTGGACCGATAGAAAAACCTGGCATATCTTTGGTCATAATCAAAGCATTGATTCCTTTATGTTTTAATTCAGGATGCGTTTGTGCAATCACTAAATAAACTGAAGCTGTATTTCCGTTGGTAATCCAGTTTTTTGTTCCGTTTACCAGATAATGATCTCCCATATCAACTGCAGTCGTTTTTTGAGAAGTTGCATCACTTCCGGCTTCCGGCTCGCTTAAACAAAATGCACCATGAATTTCACCTGAAGCTAATCCCGGTAAATATTTTTGTTTCTGTTCTTCAGTACCAAATTCCTGTAGACCCCAACAAACTAATGAATTATTAACAGACATTACTACAGAAGCTGATGCATCAACTTTAGAAATTTCTTCCATTGCAATTACGTATGAAATTGCATCCAGTCCACTTCCTCCATATTTAGGATCAACCATCATTCCCATGAAGCCTAATTGCCCCATTTTTTTTATTTGTTCGGTTGGAAAAATTTGTTTCTCGTCGCGTTCAATAACTCCAGGTAACAATTCGTTTTGAGCAAAATCTCTAGCGGCTTGTTGAATCATTAAATGCTCTTCAGTTAGATTAAAATCCATAGTCTTCTTAGTTTTATTGTTTTTTGATAACCAAAATCGAAAACTTTGTTATCAGAGATGTTTTTGGTTGTTTTTTTAATTATTCTTTTTAAAAAAGGCTCCCAAAGATAATTTTTATAACTCAAATTAACAATGCATGCATATAAAATTAATAGATCAGCAATAATTACGATAACGTTTTCGTGATTATTCTGAAATTTTCAATAACTTGCATTAATACCGCAAGGTTTTCTTTAAAATTTAAGAATTTAATTGTGCATAAAAACGCATGTTTCTAAAGTTTTAGTAAAATAAATTCGACAAAAAAAGCAACAACAATCTAATCCCGTAAATGTACGTAAAACAACTCTTACTAATTTGATTACTAAATAAATACAAATTACAAAAATGTTACATTTATGTAAAAAACATGTATTTTTAGAGTTCAGAATTTAGAAAATAAAAGTATTTTTGCCTAAAAAAAATAACCTCGTATAGAATATGAAAAAGACTTTACTACTACTTACATTCGTTTTTAGTTTACAATTTTCGACCGTTTCTGCACAAACTCAACTAGAAGTAAACGGCGTTACAGTTCCAAGAAAAATTGAAATACAAAACAAAACAATGCAGCTAAATGGTGCCGGCGGAAGATCAAAAATGTGGTTGGAAGTTTATGTTCAGGCGCTTTATTTATCTCAACTAAGTCAGGATCCAAAATTCATTATCGACAGTGATACCGAAATGGCAGTCCGAATTGAAATTACCTCATCTATGGTATCTTCTGGCAAACTGACAAAAGCAATGAATACTGGTTTTGAAAAATCTGCAGGAAGCAATCTTGAGTCTTTACGTCCAAGAATTGAGCAGTTTAAAAGTTACTTAAACGATGCTATTACAGAAAAAGATGTTTTTATATTATGGTATAATCCACTTGATCAAACAACAAATGTTATTAAAAACGATGTTGTAAAAGGAAAAGTACCTGGGTTTGATTTCAAACAGGCCTTGTTCGGAATCTGGCTTTCAGACAAACCAGTAGACGAAGCTTTGAAAAAACATTTATTGGGAATATAACTTAGAAATTCTTAAAAAATTTCGAAATTCGAAAGCCGAAAACCTTATAGTTTTCGGCTTTCTTTTTTTTCTTCATCAAAATTGAAACAAAATACATTATTCGCATTATTCTATTTTATATATTTACGCAAAATAAACATATCTCAACAAAATGAAAGATTTATTACAACAATTTGAAAATAAGGAACCTGAAATTGTGTTTAACTGGAAAGATTCTGAAACAGAAGCCGAAGGATGGACTGTGATTAATTCACTTCGTGGAGGAGCTGCCGGCGGAGGAACAAGAATGAGAAAGGGCTTAGATATGAACGAAGTTTTATCTCTGGCTAAGACAATGGAAGTTAAGTTTTCAGTTTCCGGACCTGCAATTGGGGGCGCTAAATCTGGAATAAATTTTGATCCTAATGATCCTCGCAAAAAAGGAGTTTTACAACGTTGGTACAAAGCAGTTTCTCCTCTATTAAAAAGTTACTACGGAACTGGTGGTGATTTGAATGTTGACGAGATTCACGAAGTTATCCCAATGACAGAAGAATGTGGTGTTTGGCATCCGCAGGAAGGAGTTTTCAACGGGCATTTTAAACCTACTGAAGCAGACAAAATCAATAGAATTGGTCAATTACGTCAAGGTGTTATTAAAGTAATTGAAAATCCAAAATTCTCTCCGGATGTTACCAGAAAATATACTGTTGCTGATATGATAACTGGTTATGGCGTAGCTGAAGCTGTTCGTCATTTCTACGCAACTTATGGAGGAGAAATAAAAGGTAAAAAAGCAATCGTACAAGGTTTTGGAAACGTTGGTTCTGCAGCTGCTTTTTATCTTGCTGAAATGGGAGCAAAAGTTATCGGAATTATTGATCGCGATGGTGGATTAATTAAAGAAGAAGGGTTTTCTTTTGAAGAAATAAGAACTTTGTTTTTAAATAAAGACGGTAACAAATTAGTAGCCGAAAATATGATTCCTTTTGAAGAAATCAATTCTAAAATCTGGACTATTGGTGCTGAAATTTTCACCCCTTGTGCAGCATCAAGATTGGTTACTCAAAACCAAATTGACAACTTGATTTCAAATGGTTTAGAAGTTATTTCATGCGGAGCCAATGTTCCTTTTGCTGACAAAGAAATTTTCTTCGGATCTATTATGGAAGAAGTGGATCATAAAGTAAGTTTGATTCCGGATTTTATCTCAAACTGCGGAATGGCAAGAGTTTTTGCTTATTTCATGGAGAAAAAAGTTCAAATGACAGACGAGGCAATCTTTAATGATACTTCTGAAACTATAAAAAATGCGATTGTAAAAGCACATGCTTTAAGCGCATCAAAAACTAATATTAGTGCAACGGCTTTTGAAATAGCATTGAAACAATTAGTGTAATTTTTTTTATACTTTATTTCTAAGCGAGCTAAAATTTAGCTCGCTTTCTTTTGCCACAGATTAAAGGATTATTTGGATTTTAAACTTTGTGATTTTAGTTTCACGCAGATTTAAAATAGATTTAAGCAAATTAGCGCAGATTTATTTTAAAATAAAAATCTGCTTAAATCTGTAAAATCTGCGTGAAAAAAACTTTGCGAACTTTGCGTTAACCTTAGCGCTCTTTGCGGTTAAATTCTCTCTTTCATTCTAAACAATTTTTACTACTTTTAAACGTTTTTAAAATTATACATTTCAAAATTCAGAATTAAATGAGTTCCTCTATTTCTTCAGATCAAAAGAAATCATTACTCTTCACAACAGCAATATATGCAGTGATACTTGTATTGTTGTTTTTTATCCGTTTTTGGCCTCCTTACAATCCGGAAAACAATGTCGCACTTGCTGATGGCGGTGGTGGCGGTGGCGGTGTTACCGTAAATTTTGGTGACAGCGATCTGGGCTCGGGAGCTAATTACAAAAGTGAAGTTCTGGATGTAAAAAATAACGCGAAACAAACTCCGGCAAAATCAGCACCGGAAGAAGCAATTATAACTCAGGAAAATACAACAGCTGAGAATGATGTAGTAATTCCCACTAAAGAAAAACCAAAGAAACCAACACCCGTTGTAAAACCGGAAGCAAAACCTGTTCCTGAAAAACCAAAAGTTTCTAACTCAACAAATGATGCTTTAGCAAGTATTATGAAAGGTTCTAATAAAGGTGGTGATGGAGATGATAAAGTTGCCGGAAATAAAGGAAAAGCAAACGGAAGTCTAGGCTCTAATGGCTATTATGGAAGTGGCGGTTCTGGCGGAGGAACCGGAGGCGGCAACGGAACAGGACATGGAATTGGAACCGGAAGCGGTTACGGAGCCGGAAGCGGCGGAGGTTCTGGTGGTGGATCTGGATACTCTTTAGGAAATCGAAAAGCATTATCGAAACCGGCACCAAAATACAATTGCAACGAAGAAGGAAAAGTGGTGGTTGAAGTAACAGTAGATCAAAACGGAAAAACAATAAGCGCAACCGCAGGAATAAAAGGAACTACAAATACAGCAAGTTGTTTATTAGATCAGG
Organism: Flavobacterium sp. N2038; assembly: GCF_025947185.1. NCBI lineage: Bacteria > Pseudomonadati > Bacteroidota > Flavobacteriia > Flavobacteriales > Flavobacteriaceae > Flavobacterium > Flavobacterium sp. N2038. Next base: position 1,197,672 of record NZ_CP110001.1, on the reverse strand, counting down.
CAAGAATTGCCGCTATGAATACTAAATGGGAATCTGACAATGATGCTCCTGTTAAGCAAGTTGGGAAAATTATTTATAATTTTAGTTTGAATTAAAACACGAAGTTCACAGATTTACACTAAATCTGTTATCATAAAAAAAGGCTTTCAGAAAATCTGAAAGCCTTTTTTTATTGTCTTTACTAATTTACGATTAGTTGTCATCCTGAGCAAAGTCGAAGGACACACAAGTAATTCCGCAAAGCAAATCTCCAATCAACATCGATCAACGAATGAGATTTGTCCCTTAGGTCGAAATGACAAGATTGTGTTGTTTATTTCTTCACTTAGACCTGACAGATTTTAAAAACCTGTCAGGTCTAAATTAACAACGAGTTTGCGTGAGGGATAGAAGCAAGCTACCGAATTAGCGCTGATAGCCCGACCGCAATAAAAAAATGGGCGAATCAACGTTATGCTGATTAGCCCATTTTTTTATTGTGGTCACGCCCTACTGATTAATTTACTTCGGACTTGTAGCAATTACAAACTTCAAATTGTTCTTCACTCCTATTTGTAAAACATCTACTAAATCCTGAACCTGCAAATTAAACGGAATTCTAACTACAACCGTTTGTTCTTTATCCGTTCCTATTTTTGACATTAAGCTGGTTTCCAGATTCTCGAAATCAACCGGTTCTTTGTCAATGTAAAACTTTTTATCTTCTGTAACCGATAAACTAATTAACTGTTTATTGGTTTTTTCATTCGCTTTGGCTTTCGGCAATGTCATTTTAATAACATTAGGATTTGCCAGTGTTGAAATAATAAGAAAAAACAACAACAGGAAAAACATAATATCACTTAAAGACGAAGTGGCAACCTCAGCGTGAAATCTTCTTTTTCTCTTAATCGACATAGCTTATGCTCTTTGAATTATATTGACAAACTCTAATATTTGTTTCTGAATCTTTAAAGCAAAATTATCAATTTTTCCGTTCAGCAAGTGGTACGCACTGTACGCAATAATACCCACAATTAGTCCGGACCCGGAACTAATCATTTTCTCATATAAACCTCCCGAAATATTTCCGATACTAATATTCTCTGTAACCGAGATACTGTAGAAAATCTTAATAACTCCCGAAATAGTTCCAATAAATCCCAAGGTTGGCGCAATACCAGCTATAAGTCCCAGATGCCCCAAATGCTTTTCCATTTCACCAATTTCAATATCGGCGGCGCGGTCCATATTTGATTCTATTTCTGCAATTGGTCTTCCAATTACAAGAACGCCTTCTTTCAGAATATTTCCAGCTGCAGTATTACTTCTTTCTACAATTGTTCTTGCCAACTCGATATTTCCTGCATTCAATTTATCCCCAACATCCTGCATTAATCGACTGTCAATTCTGGAAGCTTTACTAATATACATATAGCGCTCAAAGATGACATATATAGTGTAAAACAATAAAATAGCAATTGGAATCAGGAAGACACCTCCTTTTAGGATAAAACCTAATACTGAGATTTCGTTATTTGGAGCGATTTTTTCGATAACTACGTTAGATGCAGCGTTTGCAATTGTATCTGTTTGTAATTGAATGTAGCTAAACATATTTTAATTCTGGTTTTTATGATTAATTCTAAAAATTATTTGAAATTTGCACTAAAGATAATTTTCGCTGTAATATTAAACTACAAAAATCGAAAATTATTTCAATCAACAACCATTTTATCCAAATTAAATGAACTATCAAGAGACTACCAATTGGATGTTTAATCAACTCCCAATGTACCAGCTGCAAGGCGCTTCGGCATATAAAGAAGATTTAACCAATATTAAGTTACTGGCAGCACATCTTGGTAATCCTGAAAACCATTTAAAATGCATTCACGTTGCGGGAACAAACGGAAAAGGTTCAACTTCGCACATGTTGGCCTCTGTATTACAGGAAGCAGGATATAAAGTGGGATTATACACTTCACCACATTTAAAGGATTTTAGAGAACGAATCAGGATAAATGGTGAAGAGATTTCGGAGGATTTTGTTATTGAATTTATTGGCAAACACAAAAACTTTTTTGAAGCCAATGATATGAGTTTCTTCGAAATGTCTGTTGGTCTGGCTTTTGATTATTTCGCTTCAGAAAAAGTTGATATTGCCATTATCGAAGTTGGTCTTGGCGGAAGACTTGATGCTACAAACATTATAACTCCTTTGGTTTCTGTAATTACTAATATAGATTTAGACCATACTCAGTTTTTAGGAAATACACCTGCCTTAATTGCGGGTGAAAAAGCCGGAATTATTAAATCAAATACTCCTGTTGTTATTGGTGAATATACCAACGAAACACAACCCGTTTTTTTAGCAAAAGCCGAAGAAAATAAAGCCCCGATTTACTTTGCTACTGATTTAATTTCTGAAGTTTTTCCTTCGGACTTAATTGGAGACTACCAGTTTCATAATAAAAAAACAGTTCAACAAACCATTCAGATTTTAAACGAAACAACAAACTTTAAAGTTGCTGATGAAAGTTTAAAATCAGGATTATTACATGTAGTAAAAAACACCGGTTTGCAAGGCAGATGGCAACAACTTGGCGAAAACCCAAAAATCATTTGCGATACAGCACACAACAAACACGGATTGGCTGTTGTTATGAATCAAATTCAGAAAGAAACTTTTGATAATTTACATATTGTTCTTGGTGTTGTAAATGATAAAGACCTTGATTCAATTTTACCACTCTTCCCCAAAAAAGCGCATTATTATTTCTGCAGACCCGATTCTTCAAGGGGATTAAGCACCGAAATATTGCAGGATACTGCTAAAAAGCATGATTTAATTGGAGAAAAATACGATTCGGTCGAAAAAGCATTTCTGGATGCAAAGAAAAAAGCTACAAGAAATGATTTCATTTATGTAGGCGGAAGTACGTTTGTAGTAGCGGAACTCCCGTTAAATAAAGACAATTAAAATTTGACATAAAACCGGGAGTAAAACTTTACTCAAAAACCATAAAAGCTTGATTTTTAATGTTTTAAATTTGTATAGTTTTTTTAATAACCAAACAAATTTATATCATGAAAAAAAGAAGAAAACTTCTGGGGCTTGTCCTATGGATAACTCTGGCGTGCATTCCCGGAAATGCACAGGAAAAAGAAAAACCAGTCTTTATCACCATGACTACACTGCATCGCAGTCTCGATGCAAAGGCTAAAGACTGGAAAGCGACAGAGCAGGAATACTTTGACAAAGTGACCAGCAAAAATGATCTTATTATTGGTTCGGAAATTCTGACTCATTACTATACAGACGACAATACCGAAATTGTTCAGGTAAGTGTTTACAAATCCTGGGAAGATATAGAGAAAGCAAATGCATTAAGTGATGAACTCGCTAAAAAAGCATGGCCGGACGAAAAAACCAGAAAAGCTTTTTTTGATAAGTACAACTCATTTTTTACACCACAACATTCTGATGAAATTTATCAAAGCATTACCTCTGTTGGCGAAAAACCTTATAAGGACGAAACCAAAAAACCAATGATTGTTTACATTCGGAGATCTCAGATGAGCATGAAAGGTGACGGAAAAAATGCAAAAGAATTTAATGACAAAATCACTTTCAAAGATCCGTATATAAAAGCCTATTATCCATTCCGTCATGCATGGGGATCTAACAGTACCGATTTTATGGAAGCGTTTTTTTATGATTCTTTATCGGATATGGAAAAATCAAATGATAAAATAGACGAATTAATCAAATCGACCTGGCCAAATGAGAAAGATGCAGATGCTTTTTTTGATGAACTGGAGAAATCTTTCACCGGAAAACACGCCGATTACATTTATAGAAACATTCCATCGGTCTCAAAATAAAAAATAACCAAAAAATATACTTTTATAACAAATTCTGCATCAATAAGATAGAAAACACATTAAAAAAACTTTAATTTTTTTATGTGTTTTCTTTGCAGAACTCAAAAACTAGCGTATATTTGCACTCGCAATCACAAAATGATAGCAACCTAGTAAAATAGGGCGATTAGCTCAGCTGGTTCAGAGCACCTCGTTTACACCGAGGGGGTCGGGGGTTCGAACCCCTCATCGCCCACAAAAACTCCTTGAGAAATTAAGGAGTTTTTTTTTACACTTTTCCAAGTGTCCACGGATTTATAGATCCACACTCAAACTTGGGGAGATACTCAAGCGGCCAACGAGGGCAGACTGTAAATCTGCTGTGTGAACTTCGCAGGTTCGAATCCTGCTCTCCCCACAAAAAAGTCCTAATGAAAATTAGGACTTTTTTTTATGCTTATTCGGAAAGATGTAAAAACGCGATAAAATCTCTAAATCCTAAGATTAGCAGGCTTTTTAATTTATATACATTTATGAATTTCACAATTTAAAAATTAGCTCAGCTGATTCAGAGCATTCCGATTTTTCATCAGATGGGGTCAGGGGTTCGAACCCCTCATCCCCCACAAAAAACTCTTTGAGAAATTAAGGAGTTTTTTTTATCTTATACTTTTTACTTATTTTTATGAGTGCGAATTTCAAATCAGCACTATTGGGGTGTTTCCCATAGAACTTGATCCTTACCTAAAATGACTGCAATAGAAAAACAAATAAATTTAATAGCTCAGGACAAAATAGAATTTAACGATGGTCTAAAATTAATCTTAAACAGTTCTGAATTCGATTTTAAAGAAACATTTAAAACCCTAAAAAATTTCATTTTTAATTCTATTCTGGATAAATCCAATTATAATTCTGACTCCTATCAAAAAGCAATTATCACTATTCCTATCAAACAAACTTTTACTCCGATTATTATACTTAACAAATTTTCAACTAAAATTGCCTTTACGAAATTAAGCGAATTACCCGAAAGCGAATATGATAAAATAATTATCTCGCTTCTCTGGATTTTCAAAATTACAGACACCGATAGACGTGAAACTGTGTGTAAAAATGGATGCGAACATTATTGGCATAACATTGCTTAAAAAAACTCTGGTAAAATTTTAATTAAAATTAGCAGATCAATACAATCTATACTTAAAGAAAAGTAGTAGCCACCAATTTAGAATTGAATTACCCCTTTAAAGTTATTCTGATTTTTATTCGAAAAAACATTTAACTTTTTACAAACCTCCTCTAGCTTGTGCGAGTAGGTCGCTCACACCAAGAGAGAATTGATTATTATTTATCAAAAGCTTTTGTGCTGGTAAAAGACTTGTACTTTAAATTTTGCTCCTTAAAAATTAATGCTTTTATAGAAGTATTGTCTGTAAAGTACGTAATCCTCATAAAATCTCCAACCTCGATTTTATCATAATCTTTTTTATAAATTGAAATATTCCTGTATTTCTCTTCAATCTGAGAATAAATTGTTATTTCATGAGAAAGTGTATCCGAGTCATGGCCTTCATTGGTTACTATCTCTTTTTTCACAACTTTTACATTTCCTTCTATCTTTTTCTGCAATAACAAACCCTGTTTTTCCTCTCTGCTCTTTATCATTCCATTGATGCCGACATAAGTCCAAAAACCAAAAACTATTATTACCATCAGGACTGCAAATCCTCCATCTTCGATATCAGGATTAGTAAAAATCAGATAAATAAGATATCCCGGCAATACAATAGAAAACAGTGATAAACAAAATAAGAATACATATGTTTTTTTCAATTCTCCTTTAAGAAATTTTATATCTTCTGTATTTAATTCTTTAATTTCTAAAATTTCCTGCATTGTAAAAATCTAACTTATTGGTATTACTTCTATTATTCTTTATCAGGCTATTCTAATAACATCCTGATGTTTATTTAGCTAATATAGCAATATATGCTGCAGGATAAAGATTGGAATGTTGCAAATATTTAAAAAAAGCCATAAATTACAATCAATCAAAAAAACCATTACTATAATATGAAACAACAGAAAGACTGGTCAATAGACGAAATTCAGAATGCATGGCAATTGGTTTCAAAACTTCATGACGGACAAAAATATGGCGGAAGAAATGAAGGAGAAAGGGTTGAATACATCAATCATATCGGAAGTGTTGTTTTTGAGGTTTTAAATGCCAGCCTTTTAACAGAAAACATGAACACAGATTTGGCCGTTAAATGTGCAATGCTTCATGACACTATAGAAGACACGGCATTTAATTATAAAAAAGTAGATAATCTATTTGGAAGTGAAGTCGCTTCTGGAGTTTTGGCATTAACCAAGAATGATGAAATTAAGGATTCTCTTGAAAAAATGCTTGACAGTTTAAGCAGAATTAAACAACAACCTATAGAAGTCTGGGCCGTAAAAATGGCAGATAGAATCTGTAATTTGTACGAACCTCCATATTACTGGAATGATGAAAAAAAACTAAAATATGTTGAAGAAGCTGAAATTATATGGAATGAGCTTAAAGATGGTAACACCTATTTAGCAGATAGATTAAAAAGCAAAATTAAAGAGTATAATCGCTTTATTAGTTCATCCGTAAATTAGTTAAGAACTAATATTAGTTTAAAAATTTAAACTGCTAACTTTCTCAAGACGAAACAAACTATAAAAACTCCATTTTTCAAATGGAGTTTTTCTTCATTATACACTTTCAGATTTCGTCGATCGATAATTTACTTACTCTTAATCATTATTTTGTAATTTCTCACATACTTTTTCAAGAAGCTTCTTGGTCTGTTTGAAATATCTCATTTTATCATCGATCTCTTTTATTTTTTCCTGAAAAAGTTCAAGTGTTTCCGGTTTCGAATCAGTGCTTTCAAACCAGGTAGTCAATATCTTTTTTATTTCTGCCAAAGTAAATCCGACTTCTCTTGCTTCTATAATGATTTCCAAACGCTCAACAGCATTATCATCGTAATATTTATAATTATTAGATTTCACCTCTTCATTAGTCAACCCCTTGATCATTCCTAAGTTTTCATAATACCTAATAGTATGAATTGACAGTCCCGTTTTTTTTGATAATTCGTTTATAAGCATAATTTTATTCTTTTTATAAAAACAATAAAGTATAGAGTATAGTCTATACTTTTGAGTTGCAAATATACTAATTCTTTTTACTTTTAAAGTTTTTAAAATACAGCAAACGAGATACAAAAACCATTTCAAGCCTAGGAAACATACACAGACTTACAAATTATTCGCATAAAAAAACTCCATTATTACTAATGGAGTTTCTTCTAGTCTTTAAAAACGGGTTATTTTACATTTCATTATATTTCCAATCCGACCAAACACCATTAACTTTTGTACGGTGTTTTCCGTCTCTGTTCTCTGAAATCAAATCGTTATTAGCATCAAGAGTATAATAACCATGTCTCCATTCATAATCTTTTACAGTATCATTTACTTTAGGCATATCTTTTACAATTGAGATGCTGGTTTCTTTAATGCCTTTTTCATTTTCACTAACCAAAATATCTTTCACATAATCATAGGTTTTGTTATCCGAATAAAAATAGGTTCTAACAAATTTTCCATAATTAGAAGCGCCTTCTTCTTTTGAAATTCTGTCCAAATCATCATATGTAGAAATTTTTACAAGGCCCCTACTTTTATCCATTTTCATTCCATTTTCAAGATTTTCAGTCTTATATACATTCTTGCTTACTTTAGAATATCTATCAACAGATCTTTGTAGAATGTTTTTATCTTCAGCTGCTTTTTCTCTTTTATAAATGATATTATCTCTGGTGTAAGAATCCGCATCGAATGTAAATTTCGAAGTTTCGCTAACATAAGGTTTTGTGAATGGCTTATCAAGTTTTACTGTTTCAACAATAGATTTTGTTTTGTCTCCATCCAATTCTAAAACAAAAGTCCTCTCAGCTTCTTTTTCTTTACCGAAGAGAGTTACTTTATTAACTTCATATTGCAATTTATAATCTACATTATAATCCTTATAAACAACACGAGTAATAGTATTATTTTGAAATTCCAACAAAATAGGTTTATTACTGTCGCGCGTCACGAAGCTGGCATTTTTAATCAGGTTATTTTCAAAATTTAATCTAATTTCATAATAGCTGTAATTTGAATTACCGTGTGATGGATATTTTTTTCCGACAACTTTATTATTCTCCATAATATATTGTGCTTCCGGGCTAAAACTACTTCCTGCAAATCTTGCTTCCAACATGTATTCAATAATTCTGATTGCCTTTTTCTCGTCCATAGCAAAAGGTTTTTGCTCGTAGATTCTGTTATCAGCTTCTTTTTCTTTTGCTGCTATTTCCTGATCAGCTTTCAACTTTTCCTGTTTCGCTACATCTTTAGCAGCCGCTCCCTGATGTTGTAAAACATAGTCATTACCTATCAATTCTCCAACAATATTCAAAGCCGTTTTATCTGTACTCATTTTATATTGAAGAGTTCCAAAAGTATCCGGTTTTACTTTCATCACTTTTCCATCAAATGTAATTAGTTCTTCGTACAGCGCTTTATTATAACCCGGATGCATGCTGCTCATATTGTACCAGGTCGCGATAACGAACCCGTCTAAATCAAGAACCTCGTAGCTTTGTATTCCTGAACTATTTGTTCTGGCAATTTTTACGGTTCCAATTTTATTTTGTCCGCTGAAAACAGCACCAGCATCATCAATCGAAATCTTATAGCTTGCAATTTTATTTTTCTTGTCGGCAGCTGCATTGGCTTCAGCTTTTATGTTGTCAGAAATTCCTGAATATGCTCCGTTTATAAAACTTTCAATTGCTTCCGTATTTAGTCCGTCTGCACTTAAAAACCCTTTATCAATAAAAGCTTCAATTACACTTTTTTGTTGATTTAACGGATTAAACTTTTTATAATCAGCCTCATTTGTTTTTTCAGTTTTCAAACTTTTCAAAACCATCCATCTTTTTCCTGTAGACTCCAAAAATTTCAATTCGGCATTTACTGTGTACTGTTTGTCTAAACTTAAAATTTGTAAACTTGGTTTTTTACCGGTAATGTAGGCAACGATTTTTTCATCAAGTTTAACTTCGTCATTCTTTATTTTAATTTCCTGCGAATAAGCACAAATTGTGAGCATTGTTACTATTAAAGAACAAATTACTTTTTTCATTTATTTTAAGATTTGAGATTTGAAATATTTCTTTCGTTTTCAATTTTTAAAAACATTCGCGAATATAAGTTTTTTCCCGATAAATAATTGTTCCTCATTAGCCATTATCCTTTCCCTAAAAAATACAACATCACTTGTAAAAAACAGAATCGTATGTATCATTAAAAAACTACTTAATTTCTAAAGGAGTTTTTTTGTAGTATTGAAGATATTATTCTGAAAGAAAGGTTTCGGTACCGCTTTTAAGCCATAGAAATTTTTCATTTAGTTCCGATCTTTCAATTTCGCTTTTTAATGACTTTACCGATTGTTTAAAATGCCACCATCCTTCATAATGTATAGGAATTACAATACTTGGATTTAAAAGCTGAGTGGTTGCAATTGCTTCTTTACCATTCATGGTTACTCTTAGATTCTTTTTTAAATATGGGAATGCGCCGGCTCCTAAATGTAAAATTGCGATATCAACTTTTTTCTTTTGTTCCAGTTCATACAATCCGTCAAAAAGTACTGTATCTCCAGAAATATACATACAACCGTTTGTTTGTCCTCCCCACTCTAAAGTAAAACCTATAACCTTACCCATAATTTTATCCAGTCGTTTGATATTGGTATGTTGAGCCGGTATAGCAGTAATTTTTAAACTCTTTACTTTTTCTGTTTCAACCTGATATTCCTGCCAGTTATCAAGACCAATTGTATTGGTATTTTTCAAACGTCTTACCGCATCTTTTGTTGAAAGAACAACTGGAACAGTTTTAATAAAAGCTCTGCCTTTTTTATCTAAATTATCACTATGATGATCGTGGCTTAATAAAACCAAATCTACTTTTCCTATTTCTTCGATTGATAAAAAAGGACTAATATACTTTTTTGAAAATGCCATAGGACTGCTGACATACTGCGGAAAAAAACCATCCTTTTTATCTAAGGTAGGATCTGTTAAAATTTTATATCCATTAATGTTTATCAACACGCAGGCAGTGTCAATATGTGTAATTGTAACTTTCATTTGTATTTCAATTTTAATTGTTAAAATGATTATACAAAGCTGAGTTTAATAAATGGTCCGGAAATTGACTTTGGTCAAGAAATGCGTTTTCTGATTCTGCTTAGAGTTTCCGGCACTATGCCAATATAGGAAGCAAGGTATTTTAATGGAATTTGTCGAATGTATTTAGGCTGCTCAAACAACAACTTCTCGTATCGCTCCTGAGGTGTTTTGGTCAATAGATCTAATTCTCTTTTTACTTTTTTATCCAGCAAATATTCGGTAGCAATACGGCCCAGTTTTTTAGCTGTTTCGCATTTTTCATAAAGTCGCTGTAAATTTTCGTGCGATATAGAATATAGCTGACACTCTGTTAATGCCTGAATATAAACCTCAGTTTTTGTTCTATTATAAAAGGAATCATATGCACAGTAAAAGGAGTCTTTGAAAGCAAAATCAAATGTAATTTCTTTATCGTTTGCAATTACATAATATCTTACTACGCCTGTATCAACAAAAGATAAAAAATTTTCCATTTGCCCATGAACAAGAATTGATTCATTTGCTGCAAACTTTCGTGTTTTAATACAACTCAAAAATTCAGTTAAAGCATCTTCTGAAAAACCTAGTTTTGCAAAATATTCTATTAATGATTCCATTCTAAAAATTTTATTCGATTGCTTTAACTACTAAACGCTACTGTACATTAAGACCTTAAGCAAGGTTAGAGTTTATTACATTAAAGTTTAAAAATAGAAAAACTTTTGAGATAATGTAAAAATACACGCAAACAAGTTTATAAAAAAACTCCTCAATTTTCTTGAGGAGTTTTTTTATTTCTAAATCGGACAATAATAACGGTCCTTATATTTATGGTTCTTTATTTATTTCAAAACTGTATCGCAAATTTCATTTAAGAGGTTTTGTCTCAACTTTGAGTTTCTTTGGTTTAGAAGAATGATGATTCCCCAATTTTTAGTTCTGTTGTAACATACAATAGAAGATTGTCCCATAGAATCACCCGATTTCATATACAATGTGTTTTTATCATCTGTAACAATGTTGACTCCTAATCCTAATTCGCGCTTTTCATCTTTATAGAAAATTTGTTCTGTAATTAAAGCTGCTTTACCCACTTTGGTCTCTTTGTTTAAAACTGCTTTTAAATACTTAACCATATCCGAAGCGTTAGATTTTACTAAACCTGCCGGTGCAGTAACATTCCAGTTAAAGAATTCCTGAACTCCTCCATCCGGATTATGACCTTCTGTTTTGTTTTTTACATTAAAATCTTTCGTTAATGTAGTTTTCATTTTTAATGGCACTATTATTTTTTCTCTTATAATTTCGTCATAACTTTTGTTGTACACTTTCTCTATTATTTGTCCCAGCAAAGTATAGCCAATAGTAGAATAACGATACTTACCATAATCTTTTAATTCTGTACAACTATTAACTATATCTGTCAATGTTTTTTCGGTTACATTACTTACCGGTTGTTGCGGATTAAGTTCTATTAATTTCCCAAAATCAATATCAGGTAATCCGGATTGATGAGATGCCAGGTCCGAAATTTTTATTTTGTTTTTTAGATTTTCATGTAGTACATATTGTTTAGGCAGAAAAGCATCGATATAATCATCCGCTTTTATTTTGTGATCTACAATTGCCTGCGCCATTAAATCTGCAGTCAGGATTTTGGTAATCGATGCAATCTCAAATAACGAATTTTTATCAATTTTACTTATTCCATCAGAATTCAAATTACCATATGAGGTATAAAATTCCTGGTCATTTTTGATAAAACCGATGCTCATACCTATATTAGGATTTTTTTGATAATTGGCCTTTACTATAGAATCAATCTTTTTGGTAATATCTTGTCCAAAAGAAAAATGGCTTATTACTAATAGTGCTGCTAAAAATTTTAATGAAGTTTTCATTGTATCGTGTTTTAGGTTAGAAATTTATTTCGATACAAATTTGCGAAAGAGGCCGTTCGTGTGCGACCGAATAAAAAAAGTCGAACGCATTCGTTTAAAAAAATAAGTACGAATTGTTCAAAAACCAAGTACGAATAATTACAAAACGTTATTCTACAACTGTTTGCAACAACAAAAAACGGTCAACCCATTCTTTTTATTAATTAATTTTGAGTAGCAATCTTAATTTCTTATTTATTGTTTGTGCGAAAAATTGTATTTTTGTTTCGCGCTTGTTTTGAATTTCTGTAACTCACAGTTTAAATTATGTTTTTTACAGTTCCGGTTTATTATACTTAATTATTATCTTTGAATTATGAGCACACTATCAAGACCAAAACATATCGGAAGAAATATAAGTCGTATTCGCGAACTTCGTGATATGAAACAGGAAGCATTGGCACAAGCTTTAGGCACTAGCCAGCAAACAATTTCTACTATTGAAAACAGCGAAACTATAGATGATACTAAACTGGCTGAAATTGCAAAAGCACTAGGTGTAACTGCAGAAGCTATTAAAAACTATAGCGACGAAACTATATTAAATGTTATCAGCAGTCATGATAACTCAACAATAAGTGCAATCAATATTCAACCTAATTTTAATCCGCTTGATAAAGTAGTAGAACTTTACGAAGAAAAGGAAAAACTTTATGAACGTTTGATCCAAGCAGAAAAAGACAAAATCGAATATTTAGAAAAATTATTAAAAGGAAAATAACCTTTTATAAAAGATACATAATGCAAAAAGAGACTTTCGAGTCTCTTTTTATATTTATTCTCTTTTCTTTAAGCAGCGTCCTCTCGGCTCATCGCCCTCATGAAGTACAATATCAGAATGAAGAAATTCTGCAGCAGCTGCAGAATCTTTTACTTTTACAGCACTACGTTTTAGCATTTCTGCTTCAAACACATTCAATACACTTTCTCTAAGTCCGGCTTCTCTCCATTTAGACAAAGGTCTGCATTCTTTGGTGATGGTTCGGGCCAGCGAAAGCGCATCCAGCAAGGCCTGATTGGCTCCCTGCCCTTTAAACGGACTCATTGGGTGCGCAGCATCTCCAATTAAGGTCGCTTTTCCTGCTTTCTTCAAGACTTCTGCATGAAGTAATTCACGGTCGTATACCGGATAACCTGAAATTTGAGCTTCGTGAGTTGCTTCTAAGATTTGAGGAATTGGATCATGCCATTGTGTTCTTTGGCAAGCTTCATCTTTTAGTGCTTTAGTTCCTTTGGCGCTTAATGCTTTTGCTTCTTCTTCCGGCATCGGGAAACTTAATTGCCACATTACCGAATCTGATTTATAAGGCATAATATAAATGCGCTCATTGCCATTTGCAGTCTGAAATACCGTTGCCGAATCTAACAAAGAATTATCCAGACCTTCAAGCGCACTCAAAGGACAAATACCCAATATTACAATACAACCCAAATAACGCAAAGGAAAAACATCTTCACCAAACAACAACCTGCGTACAGCACTGCGAATACCATCTGCACCAACTACAAGATCTGTTTTAACGTGTTTTAGTTCTCCATTTACCTGAAAGCTCAACTCGATACTTTCGTCTTTGTTGTCTTTAAAATCTATTAATTGATGCCCCCACTTCACGACATCATTTCCGCCAAGCTGCTCAAGCAATGCCAAACGCAATGATTGTCGTGCAATATGTATATTGGAACGTTTCTGAAATGTTTTTGTATCAGACGGAATCCATTTTCGTACTCCCCATTCACCAATTACTTTTCCTTCTGTAGTATGAACCAAATGTCTGGTTGAAACTACACCATCTTTTAAAGTAAAAATTCCTAATCCGTTGATTGCTTTACTGGCTTGCTGCAGCGTAAGTCCATAACCCTGAGACCGGGCTTCAAAATTATGATCACGTTCAAATAAGGTAAAGGGAATTTTGCGGTGCAAACAAGCTACAGCCAGAGCCACACCACCTATTCCGCCACCAATAATGGCAACATGAGGATAATTTTCTGTATCTGCTATGGGAAAATTTACAGCAGAAATCAATCCGGATCCTGAGCAATTCGGACACACAATTTTATGAGCCTTTGGCCGAACTGGTGCAGTTCCCTGTTTGTCTGACTTTTCAAATTGCTCTAATTCTAACTGATAACGAAGTCGTATTTTCTTGCTCAGCCTTTGGCTTTTTTTACCAAGTCCCTGGCATTCCTCGCACATCGTCCAGCATGTTTCTTCCTTTTTCACTCTTTTTACTTCCTCTTTATTATCAGCGTTTTGTCTCTTACAAAAGTGCTGCAAAATTAAAACAAAAGATTACCAGTACAAAACTACTTTGGAATTATAAAAAAATCACAAACAACTATTATAATTTCAGTTTAATAGCAAAACCTATTTTTGTAAAAGGAAAAAAGAATACCAATGATAATTTCATTTATTCTAAAATTAAATTAATAATTAGGATCTAAAATTCCGAATGATCAAAGCAATTTAATCGGGATATAAATGTCGATGATATGAAAATTTTGCGGATGCGTTTTAGGATCATTTAAATGGCTTAAAAAGAAATTTCTGTTATCGGGCTGGTAACCATTTTCTTCAAACCAGACATCATAAATGTAATTCCAGGTTTTAAAACAATCCGACATAGGAGCTTCTTTATGAAAAATGGCATACAATCCCCCACTTATCACAGTATTGCCTATTAAACCTTCACCAGAAATTTTTTCAGGAACTGATAAACAAACATCTGCCTGAAGCATTCCCGATAAATTAGCATTACTTCTGTAAACCGTTAACGCTTTGGTATCAGGAAAATTAATTAAATTCCTTGGAGCTGCCCAACTAAATAGTTTTTCAAACATCTGACCAAATGCTTCACTATCGTGTTGATGAATATTAAGATTTCTTACATAGATAACATTAAATTCTTCCAGTTTTTTAATTTCAAAATCAAGTTTTACTTCTTCACTCATTTGATTATTTTTTAAGTTATTCAATTTGAGTGCAAGGTAATCCTGGATTTTATCCTGCATTTGTCCAATATTGCTATCTGTTATACCAATATTGCTTTTTTTAAATGACTCCCGCCATTCGGTTGGTGTTACGCCTCTTGCTTCACGAAAACTTCTTGAAAAAGATGAAATACTTAAAAAACCAGAATCGGCTGCAATTTCATTAATCGTTTTGGACTGGTTGTTCATTAAGAAAAAAAGTGCTCTTTCTATTTTGGCATTCTTTACAAATTCATTTACCGTTATCCCTGTTACAGATTTAAAAATTCTGTGATAATGAAACTTTGAAAAACTGGAAAGTGAAGCCAGTTTTTCTAAAGAAAGTTCTTCACCAAGGTTTTCCTTAATATAATCGATACTTCTATTGATTCTAAAGTAATACTCTTTGATAGATTCTTCCCTGGTCATTTTAATAGTATTATAATTCTATCAGGTAACATATAATTCTTAAGACTTTTTTAGATTTTAAAATTTGCCAAAACTAAAATTTACAACGTTTTTATAGTTTTAAAAAGGGCTTCAATCGTTGATTTTTTCTGATTCAAAATAATCAACTGACTCTTATCATTCAACAGAATTTTATCGGCAAATTCTTTGTCTGCTTTAAAATGCCAATTTTTTAATTCTTTAAACTTAGTTTTAACCAGTTTTAAACTTTCGTTACTATTATTTGAAACTATAATCACTTTTGTCAGCGGTGTTTTTTGCATTTTATCAATACTATTTTCTGTAAACTCAGAATCATATTCTGTTCTGGATCGGTAGCGAAATAATTTCCCTATTGCTTTAAAATCCTCTTCATTCTCAGAAATCACATATCTGTATGTCATTATATTGTCAAGTTCATTAATCCAGTCCGGAAAATTAAGTTCATAACACTTAATGTAGCTATCAATAAAATTTTTATCGATTGGTTTCTTTTGATTGATATATTCTTTTACTAATGGGTAGATTTGTTTCGCCATCAGATTAATATATTTTTTATTATACCAGTCTCCGGTGTCGATTTTACCATCTAAATTTTCAAAAACATATCCATTTCCTAATGCAGTTGCCAAAACTTCATTCATAAGCTGATAGGCATAATTACTACATTTGGATTTATTTTCTTTAAAATAAGTATCTATTTGTGTTTTTACTTCAAGCGATTGCTCGTCATAAATTATGTGATACGTTTCGTGCAGCATTACACTAAACAAATCTTTATAGGATTTTAGATCAGTTTGTACGGCACTAATAAAATTATTACAAAATGCCTGAGCTGTAAATCCTTTGGAATTGGGTAATGGATAAAAAGCTGCCACAAAGGGAATGGAATTATCCCAACTTGAATTATAAAATAATAAACCCGTTTCAAAATAATTCTCTATTTGGCTCTCTTTGGAGTATTTCTGAATGTTGCCAAGTTGTGCTTCAAATTTTTCTTTATTAGGATTATATATTAGTTCATTATAAATAGGCGTAAATTCCAAAATACTTTGTGCTAAATCATTTAAGGTCTGATTTGGAATCATTCCTATAGATCGAATTTTAAAATCTCTTAAATTTTCTGTTTCAATAAGGTTCTTCATCAAAAAATCTTGTGTTTGCATGTTTTTTTTAGATCCATATGGAAACTCTTCAAAGCGATAACTGTAATAAATATTTAGCTGATCAAACTTTGAAACTATATTTTTGTACTTCTCGGTAAAGTATTTTGATTTTTGAAATTCACTTTTGAATACATTTTCAGGGTAGTTTTCAGAAAGGTTCTGCATGAAGATAAAAACCGCCAATTGCTCCGAATATCTAATAGTAAAAACAGGTTTTTGTCCGAACATCAAAGCAGTAAAAAATACAAAAAACACCAAAAGTCGATTTCTCATAATATTGATTAAGAATAAAATTCATTTTTAACGAATATAAGAAATATCGTAGTTTAAATTACTTTAAAATTTAAGCCTAAAATCTGATTGTAATTTATCCGCCGACAAACCCCATAAAAGAAAATCCGGCATCCTGCATCATCAATTCATTTTCTCTGGTTTCCTTCTGTGCCTTGTTTGCATAAACAAACATTTGTTTTTCGTAATCTAAAATTGCACTTTCAATAGTCTCAAACTGTCCGCTTAGTAGATTCTCAGACAAAATCATGGCATCTACCAAACCAATATTTGCGCCTTGTCCTGCAAAAGGAGGCATTAAATGCGCCGCATCTCCTATAAGTGTAATAGGCAAAGGGCGGTTTTTCTCCCATTTATTTAATGGGATTTTCCGTGTTGGCAGTCCCATAAAAACCGATGTTACACGAAATAATTGGGTGTAGGTTTCATTCCAATCTGAAAATCGATCTGCAAGAAACGAACTAATACTTTCTGCGTTTCTAAAATCCAGGTTATTTTTTATAGTCCAATCCAAAGGTGTTTTAAAAATCACATTGTAACTCAATGAATCTTTGTTTTTAGGATTTGCAACTAATAGATTACCATTGTATGCCGTCATTAATATATTTCCCTGACATAAATTTAAGAACTCTTTGCATTTCATTTCGGCCTGAGAAATTTCACCCTGAATCATATATGTTCCGGTTTCTTCGACTTCGGCATCGGTAATATATTTTCTTATGGCCGACATTCCTCCGTTTGCCCCAATAACAAAATCAGTCGTTGCGGTTTGGTTCTTTTCAAAATGCAAAATCCATTTTCCGTCCTTTGCTTCCAGGTTGGTCACTTTACTATTCCAGGCGACTGTATTAGATTTTAAACTTTCAAGTAACAAAGTTCTTAAATCATTTCTGTTAATTTCAGGATTATCCCGCGCTTCTTCGGGAGTTATTTTCTGACTCCTCAATATATTCCCTTTTTCATCAGCAATGGTTCTTCCCATCGCGATTGCCTGTTCATAATATCGTTCTAACAGTCCCGCTTTTTTCATTGCTTCCTGCCCGGAACCTTTATGTAAATCTAGTGTTCCGCCCCAAATTCTGGTTTGGGCATCTTTATCTCGTTCGTAAACTGTAACGTCTATTCCCTTTTGCTCAAGTAATATTGCCATAGTCAAACCAACAGGTCCGGCTCCAATAATGGCTATTTTTTTATGATGTAGTAACATGATTTTGTATGGTTTAATTACGATACAAAATTGCAAAGATGCTTATTGCCGAAATAGTAAAAATCAGTCGTTTTTTTGAGGAGGCAATTTTTTAATGGCCAGAATATCCATAAAACGATCATTGGTATTTTTGCTCAGCTCTTTTGGCGTAACCCCCGAATATTTTTTAATTTCTTTGATGAAATGATTTTGATCGGTAAAGTTCAGTTCCGGAAAAAGTTTGCCTTCGCTTAAATCTTTAAATGAAGATCCAAAACGCAAAATCTTACAATATTCTTTTAGTGAAATTCCGAATTGCTGATTAAAATATCTATTAATTTGGCGGCTGCTCCAAAACACTTTTTCAGAAAGCTCTTTTACTGTAATTGTTCCATGTGAAGAGTAAATCAATTCAAACAGTTTCTTTTTCCTTTCATCAATACCTTTTGAAGAAATTGATTTTATTTGCTGTGTTACCTTTTTTCGGAAATTTTCTAAACTTTCTGTATCACTTTTTTCAAATTGCCAAACGTCATTTAAAATTGCTTTTCCGTCATTCAAAACATCTTTAATAGAATCTCCAAATAAATATTCTACTGCCAAAAGCTTAAAACCAACAGAAAATATTTTAGCCTCTTTAGTAATTATCACCTGACTTGGCATTGTGTCCAATCCGCGAATTGACATTTCCCAATTTTCAGAATTCATTTTCATGAGCGTCAAATCCACCATTCCGTTCGGAAGTATTGTTCCGGGAATAGCAGCGCCCGTTTTGTTCTCCACCATCCAAAAGCTGTGAACAAAATGCGAAATAGAATCTTCGGGTAAAAGAGATTGGATGGTTAGATTCATCATTAAATTATTAAGCAAAAAAATTAATCTCCGCCACAGCCTCCGCATGAACTGCCACAAGAGCTTCCGCAAGAACTACTGGATGAGCTGCTACATGAGCTACCACAAGAACTACCACCGTCGGAACGATTACCATTAGAATTAAAAATAGAACTGGTGTACGACGTGAGCGGAATAATGGAAACCGCAATTGCCCCATGAAAAAAATAATTCCATTGCCAATCGTAACCAGCATTGGTCGCAACTCGTTCTTGTTTAAAACTGAAATAAACCGCTTCAAGAAACAAATAATTAGTCATTTTCTTAAAATAATGATTCGAAATTATTCCTATAATAATCATTATAGAAATAAGAATCCAAACTGCTTTTCCTCTAGAAACTCCAATAATAATCCTACTGAAACCTATACTTAAGAGTAAGCCAAAAACAAGCAATACTATTTTAAAGATATTTAAAAAGGGCTTTGAGTTCACAATAGTATCCCGAATTTTTCCAACAGCATTTTCGAGCTGTCTATACAACGGTTTGCTTTTGATGATTTGACTGAGTTGCGAATAGGGCATAAAATCATATTCTTCCATGATCTTGATAACACAGTTTTCGTATTGATTATTGGTTAAAGTTGCGTTGATCAGCTTTAATTTGTTTCCAACAACTTCTACTTTTTTGGTTTCGGCCAAATTATTTACAACGCCATGAATTACGAAATCCAATCGGTCCTTTTGCAAATACACCAATTCGAAAGGGGTAAGATGACTTATAATTAATTTATTTTTCAGATCTTGAATCAATTCCATACAGGATCTTTTTACAAACCGCATCAATAAAATAGTTCCAATCACAAATAAAAAAATATAATACCAAACAAAATCTGGATTCCCTATTTGAACTAAAACCGGCTTAAGCAATAATGATAGTGGAAAAATTAAAAGCAAAAAACTTCCTAAAAAAATCATCTTCAGCATAGTGAGATCCAGATTCGAAATATCTAATTTCAATGAATTCATCGGATCCTGATATTCCCAAAATTCTTTCGGCTGACTTCCAAAATTCATCTCATAAATGTTTTTGGTTGCTTCTTTTGCTCTTTTAAATTTATCAAACTCAGCTTTATTGTGAGTCGAAGGAATGTGTTCTATTTTCTTTGACAAAATTGTACATAAATCTGAATATGATTTAGTAAAGATCAAATGCTGGTGCCAAACAATGTCAACAATTTCAGAGGGCGAAACCATTTCATTTGAAATTGCTGCTAAGTACATGAATTTTTTATATTCAAGAATTGCTGTTTTTGTAAAATAGATTGTCCAGCTGTTTTCAAATGCCAGTCGGGTTGAAAATCCATATTCTTCAAACGCATTATCTAAATCGAATTTTTCAATTTCTGACCAAAGAGTTTTATCCATAAATATTTTAAGGTTCCTTTGTTAATCGATCCATTTCTTTCAGTAAAGTTGGAATTCGAAATTCACCTGCCATACTTTCAACTTTCTCAAAAGCATCTTCCAAATCAATTCCAATGGAAGTTATATACAACGGTTTTTTACTATCACCTCTAAGCAATGGTTTTTTATCTTTTTCGATACTGGCAAAATTAGTTTTGGCCACACCAATAATCGGAATTTCTTTGTTCAGTTTTTCATATAAATGTCCGCCCAAACCGTATTTTTTATCGTCATCTAAATATACAAAACCGTCAACAATTATAATATCGACTAACTTTAAATCAATATTATTTAATAAGCTAAGAATACAAGGCAATTCTCTTTTATAAAATTCTCCCGGAATATACTCTGAGACATTATCAATAATTTCTGTGTGAATTTTGAAATCTTTTTCCTGATTCCAGTCTGTAAATTCAATGCAGATTGTTTTGGCTTTATTGTCGTAATAATACGTATCGAAGGCTAATATCATAAGTTTGAAAAGATAGTTTATGCGAATATAAATTAATAATATTCAATTTCATATCTAGTAGTTTCTTCTTCGTACTCTTCACCTTCATAATTCATTTTTCTAATTTTTAAAGTTTCATTACCAAAATCATCGTAGAATATTTCGGTTACTTCTTCTGAATCATTCCTGTCTTCAATATAGCTAATTAGACTTCCTTGATTATTATAATTAAATTTCTCACTTATTTTATTAATACCATTGTTCATTGTTTTTTCAATCATATTATCTTTTTCATCAAAGAAATATCCAAAATCAATCTCATACTTTGCATCCCAATCTGTATGTATCTCACAAGATATATTTTTAACGACCATGTTTTTCTCGTTATATTCATAATATTCTCCACGAATCAAATTCAAATGAACTATCGGGCCTTCCATAAAACACTCACATTCTTCCTCAAGTATTTTATTTCCAAATTCATCATATTGATACCTTATATCATTGGTAACAAACTCCATTGATAATAAAACATCAACTTTTTTTTCATGAACATCAAAAGTAAAGGCTTCCATCATTTCGAAATATTCTTCAAAAAACTGAATCCCCTGAAGACTATTATTTACAACAACTGGCTTTTCAAAATAGATTTCTCTAATAAGTTGTTTTTTGTCATTGAATTTCATAATCTCCATTGACTCCAGAATTCCTGAACCATTGTAATGTTTAGTATACTCTTCGTTATTCTTTACATTATATAGAGATGTACTTATAATTTGATCATCTGAATCAAATCTAGTTTGAGAACAAAGCTTTTGATTTTGATCGTATTTGTAAAAACATTTATTTACACAATCACCATAGATGTTTAAATCATAATCTTCTTCAACATTTTTTTCTTTATTGAATTTTTTAAGGTTTTTACCCTTTAAATTTCCTTTAAAATCAAATGTTTCAAGTAAAATACTATTATCAGTATAAGTGTAAACATTTACCTCCTTGAAAAATCTGTAATCTTCTTCTTTAATAATTTTTCCTTCAACATTAAAATATTTAGCATTATCAATTCCGTCATTTGAAACCTTTATATAAGATTTTATTTTACCATTCATGTTTGTTTGTTTTAAGTCAAGATTAGAATTTAATATTTCTTTTCAAATTCTCAGAATAAAAAATCATCAATTTTCAATCAAACAAATTTCAAAAACCGTTTTTTCATTTTCATTTTTATAATTGATGTATCCGCCATGTGCTTCTATGATATTTTTGGATAAAGTCAGACCAATTCCGGCACCTTCATTTCTGGTGGTAAAAAACGGAAGGAAAATTTTACTTTCTATTTCTTTTTCAATTCCTGTTCCGTTGTCTGCAATTTTGATAAAAATTCGGTGTTCTTTGGCTTCCGTCGAAATAAAAATCTGCTTCTGATTGGTGTTTTTAAGTGCATTGATCGAATTGGTTAAAAGATTTATCAAAACCTGTTCGATTTGCTGGGCATCAACATTAATCGAAGATCTGGAAGAAATGGTATTTACAATTTCGATATTTTCTTTTTTAAACAGAGGTTCCATAATTTGAAGACATGTATATACCAAATCCTGCAACTCTGTTTTTTGCTTTTTAGGAGAAGGCAACATTGCTAATTTTCGATAACCCTCAACAAACTTCTGCAAATGGTCGCTTCGTCTTAACATGGTACCAACACTGTTTTTAATATCTTCTAGATCTTCTGAGGACAAAGAATCCTGCTCGACCAAATCCTGAAGATTTTGACAAATAGAACGAATGGGTGTTATCGAATTTAAAAGTTCATGCGAAATCACTTTCATTAAATTAATCCAGGCATCCTTTTCTTTTTTCTCTACCACATTCTGAATGGAATCGAGTAAAACAATAAAATAATCATTTTCAAAAATTTCTGTACGCGAAGCCTGCAAAACAAAAGTTTGAGAATTTTGTTGATTAATACTAATTTCGATCGAAGTTTTTATTTCCTGAAAATCATCTTTATCAATAATCTCGCACAGCGAAGGCAAATGACTTTTTAGGTATTTCCATTTCGAAAATTTCGGAACATTAAAATGAGTCGAAAAATAATCATTCATCAAAAACACATTCCAGTCCTTTTCCTGTTTTTGCAGAATAATAATTCCGGTTTCGATATTATTTAAAATTGACGAGTAAATAATATCTTTTGATACTTGCTCATTCCGCTTGTTTTTTAGAATATCATACAACTGAAATAAATCATTTTGATTGGATTTATGTTTAGAAAAATCAGAACTAAAATCATTTTGTATGATAGAAGAAATGGTTTTGTCGTACAATAAAATGATGCTTTTTACATAATTATACAATTCGATAATTAGAAAAAAAACGATCAGAAAACCAAAAACAGGCGCAAAAACAAATTTGATTTTATGCAGATAAATAGAAAACTCAATTACTGTCAAAATCAAAATTAACCGCAGAAAAATAAGCTGATATGTTTTTAAAGATTTAAGCATACTAATTGGTACTGATGTTATATTTCTCCAGGCGACGATACAAAGAACCTCTTGACAATCCTAGTTCTTCGGCCGTTTTACTGATATTATTATTGTGTTTCAAAAGCGCTTTTTCTACCGTAGCTTTTTCAACAGAAGAAAGCTGAATATCATCCGGGTTTTCATATTCAGTAATTTGCTCCAAATCTAAATCTGAAACTGTAATTTTATTGTTTTCGCAGAGAATAACAGCACGCTCGATCTTATTCTCCATTTCGCGAATATTCCCGTTCCAGGCGTGTTTCTCGATTTGTTCCAATACTTTTTTATCAAAAGTAATTTGGCTTCGCCCGTATTTTTCACTGATTTTTTCTAATAGATATTCTGCCAGCGGAATTTTGTCTTCGTTTCTTTCGCGCAACGGAGGCAAAATAATTTCCATTGTATTGATTCGATAATACAAATCTTCTCTGAAATTTTTATCAGCAACTTCAAGTTTTAAATTCAGATTGGTCGCCGTGATAATTCTCACATTCAAAGGTCGTGCTTTTGTTTCGCCTAATCTTGTTACGGTTTTGGTTTGAATAACCTGCAATAATTTGGACTGTAAATGAAGCGGAACATTTCCAATTTCATCCAGAAAAATAGTGCCGTTTTGCGCCATTTCAAAACGTCCGGGTGTATCGGTTTTGGCATCAGTAAAAGCACCTTTTGCATAACCGAATAATTCACTTTCGAAAATATTTGAGTTTAATGACCCTAAATCAACATTGATAAAAGGCTGATCTTTTCTTTCAGACTGTGAATAAATATGATGAGCCAGAACAAACTTTCCGGTTCCATTTTCACCAAGAATCAAAACATTGGCATCTGTTTTTGCTACTTTATCAGCAAAAGAATAGGCTTTTTTTATAATCTCAGAATTGCCAATAAAAAAGTCATCGGCAATTTCCGGATTTTTTATTTTCTTTTGTTCTTTGCGTGCTTTTTCCACGGCTTGCTTTACCGATTCTAATAGTTTTATATTTTCCCAGGGTTTTAAGATGTAATCAAAAGCACCCGATTTTAAACCCTCGACAGCTGTTTCAACTTTTCCAAAAGCCGTCATTAAAATCACAACCGTTTTTGGCGAAAGTGTTTTTATTTCTTTCAATAAATACAGACCTTCTCTCCCATCTTCAAAACCTATTCTGTAATTCATGTCCAGCAAAACAACATCTATGGTGTTTTTTGCTAATAATTCGACAATATTTTTCGGATTATTGAGTGTATAAATATTCTCAAAATACTTTTTCAGATAGACTTTTGATGCAAAAAGGATGTCTTCCTGATCGTCGATGATTAAAATTGAAGCGTTGGTCTTTTTCATTTTTGTTCGTTTTTGGACGAAAGGTGTCCATTTATGGACAGTGAAGCTTTTTTCCAGAAAATAAAATCTTAAAAACAAAGCAGTTACAAGGTTTAAATTTTTGGCATGAAAATCACATTTGTTGTGATAAATCATTAATTATTAACCCCTTTCGAAAGTAAAAATAACAAAAAATCGCATTGTTAATTATCTTAATTTTCAGACGCGTTTCTTTTACTACCAAAGGGAAAATATTTACAAAGGAAAATCAATCAAAACTAAAAACAATCTACTATGATTACCATTAACAAGCTTTCAAAAGTATTTAGAACTGAGGAATTAGAAACCAGAGCATTAAGCGAAATATCATTAACTATAAACCAGGGCGATTTTGTTTCTATTATGGGACCATCCGGAAGCGGAAAATCAACTTTATTAAATATCATCGGGCTTTTGGATAGTGCATCAGATGGGAGTTATGTATTACTTGATCAGGAAATGGTTGGCTTAAAAGAAAAAGAAAAATCGAAAGCCCGAAAAGAAAATATCGGATTCATATTCCAGAACTTTAATCTAATTGATGAATTATCTGTTTTTGACAATATCGAATTGCCATTGATTTACAATAATGTTCCCGCTGGTGAAAGAAAATCAAGAGTAAATGAGATGGCCAAAATATTAGGAATCACACATCGATTAAAACATTTTCCACAGCAACTTTCGGGCGGGCAACAACAACGTGTAGCGGTTGCAAGAGCTTTAATTAATAACCCAAAAATTATTCTGGCCGATGAACCAACAGGAAATCTGGACAGTAAAAACGGAAACGAGGTTATGGAATTACTAACCGATCTTCACGCCAGCGGATCAACAATTTTGATGGTAACGCATTCTGATTATGACGCCTCTTTCTCGCAAAAAACTATTTTAATGAAAGACGGTGTAATCCTTTCTGAAAAAGTAAATCACAGAAATGTAGATGTTCTGGTAACTTCTAAAAACTAAAGTCATGCTTAAAAACTGGATCAACACATTTTTTTATCACATCAAAAACAATAAGCTGTTTTCGATTTTAAATGTTTTGGGACTTTCAATAGGAATGGCAACATTGATTTTTGCAATTCTTTTTTGGAATGATGAGCATGCTTACAACCAATGGAACCCGGAGAAAGACAAAATTTATTCGGTTCTAAACGACATTGGCCAAAATAATGTCTGGACATCAAATGCGGCTACCACGGGACCGATGCTAAAAGCAATTTCTCCTGATCTGGACAGTTACTGTTATTTTTATGCCGAATATGCCAAAGATGTGATTTCATATAATGGTAAAAAAGAAGTGCTGAATAAGATTTTTACGGCACAAAGTAATTTCTTTTCTTTCTTTCCGTACAAATTTATTCATGGAAATGGCAAAACGGCAATTCAGGACCGAAGTAGTATTGCATTATCTGACGAAACTGCCGAACGCCTTTTTGGTACAGAAAATCCGATGGGAAAATTAGTTCGATACGATGGTCAGGTTTTTACTGTTCGCGGCGTCTATCAACTTTCTGAAAAATCATCTGTAATGCCCGAAGCTGTTACAACAGTTATTGATGACGATTTAAAAAGAACAAAAGACGAATGGAGTTACCATTACGGCTTGATTCTGAAAATTAAAAATCCAAATGCGACAGATGCCATCATAAAAAATATGGATAAACTTTTCTTTGAAAATTGCTCTAAAGCGCAAGCAAAACAGGAAGGCTTAACGATTGATGAGTTTTTGAAAAAGTACGGTGATCCTGTAAAAACAAGTTTACTGCCATTGCCTGAAGCAAAACTATATTCTGGAAGTTCTCCATTTTCAGAACCAAATGGAAATTTGCAATATCTTCAGATTTTAATGGGCTTGTCAATATTGATTTTACTGCTTTCGATTGTAAATTATATTAATCTGGCAACTGCAAATGCGATAAAAAGAGCTAAAGAAATCGGAGTAAGAAAAATTACCGGCGCCACAAAAGGTCAGATTATAATACAATTTGTTTTTGAAACGGCCTTAATCACAGTTTTTTCAGCGTTGTTGGCATTGGTAATGGTTGAAATTTTATTGCCTTATTATAATTCTTTTCTAACTAAAGACCTGGTTCTTGTTGGATCGCAATTCTACATTCAATTATTGATAATTACGTTGCTCGTAATACTGGTTTCTGGAGTTTTACCGGCGATTTATGTTTCGAATTTTGAAGTATTAAAAGTCCTGAAAGGGAACTTTTCCCGAAGTAAAAAAGGAATCTGGCTTCGAAACGGAATGCTGGTTTTACAATTTGCAATTGCTGCTTTTTTTATCATCGGATCTTTCATCGTTTACAAACAGGTAAATTTTATGGCCGAAAAAGATTTAGGTTTTAAAGGAAAACAAGTTTTAGATATCACCTTTAAACCTAAAAAAGGAAAAACGCAATTTGACAGATATAAAGTCATCAAGCAAGAAGCCTCAAAAATAAAAGGTGTCGAAGCTGTTTCGACTGCTCTATTTGCAATGGGATCGCAGGAAAATTCATGGTCAAGTGCGAGTTATCAAAACAACAAACCATTTATAATTCAGGAAATGGCAATGGATTTAGATATGTTGGATATCTTGGATATTAAAGTATTAAAAGGGCGAAAATTAAATCCTGCTATTTCTTCGGACACTATTTCATCAGTGCTTTTAAACGAAAAAGCTGCCAAATTGATTGGAGAAAAAGACATTCTAAATAAAACTATTCTTTGGAGAGATGAAAAAGTAAAGGTTGTTGGCGTGGTTAAAAACTTTAACTATTTCGGACTTGAAAGCCAAATTTCACCTATGGTTTTCTTTTATGCAACCAAAATAAACGGAGTAAAAGATGACCTTAGACATATTTTTATAAAAGTCAAACCCGACAACATCTCCGAAACTATTGCTGGTATTAATAAATTCTGGGTACAAAAAGTAGATTCTGAATATCCTTTTGAATATAATTTTGTAGATAAAAATTACGCACGAAACTTTAAAAAATATGAAAACCAAAGAAACTTATTCGCCTTACTGAATATCATCGTAATCCTAATTGCTGTTTTCGGATTGTTTGCGCTAGCTTCTTTTTCTATGGAAAGAAGATTACGAGAAATCGCTATAAGAAAAACTCTTGGTGCAGAAACCAATATTTTGCTTAAAGATCTATCCAAACAATATGTTATTTTTTGTGTGATTGGCTTTTTAATCGGAATACTTCCAGCTTATCTTTTATTACAAAAATGGCTTGAGAATTTTGCGTTCCGAATTGACATTCCGGTTTTACCCTTTATAATTGCTTTTGCGTCTTTATTGTTTCTAACACTTACAATCGTTTTAGCAAAGGCATACCAAGTAACAAAAGTGGAGATTTTACGATATTTAAAATACGAATAAGATGCTAAAAAACTATATCAACATATTTATTTACCGCTTAAAGCACAACAAACTTTTCTCTTTCCTTAATATTTTAGGATTGTCAATAGGAATTGCCGGGCTGATTTTTGCCCTGCTTTATTGGAACGACGAACAAAATTATAATGCATGGAATCCTGAAAAAGACAAAGTATACCAGGTTTTGGTTCAAGTAACCGATATGCCCGCCTGGTCAGATTGTGCCTTATTCCTGAAACCAGCCTTAGACAAAGATCCAAATATCGAATCTACACTATATGCTGATTACTGGTACCAAAAGGATAAAATTATTTACAAAGGAAAAAAGGAATTTGTAGATAAAATTATCAATGTCGAACAAAATTTCTTTTCTTTTTTTCCTTTCGAAATTATTCAGGGCGATGCAATTTCAGCTATAAAAGATGATTCCAGCATTGCTATTTCAGATATTACGGCTAAAAGGATTTTTGGAAATGAAAATCCCATTGGAAAACAAATAAAATGCTTTGACCAGCTGTTTTCTGTAAGGGCCGTGTATCATATTCCCGGAAATTCTTCGATTGCGCCAAACGTCATCATCAATAAAATGAAGGAAATAACAACTTCCGGATTGATGAATCCGTTTATTTTAAAGTTATTATTAAAAGTAAAAGACCCGTCAAAAATTGATCTAACAAGACAGAAACTCGAAAGACTTTACAACCACGATTTTATTACGCGACTTGCCAAAGAAGCAGGTTTTACACCCGAAGTTATGGCTAAAAAGGTAGGTCATTTTACGGTTATTCTTGAACCTTTGTCAAAAGCCAGATTACATTCGGTAACAGATGGTTATCCTGAAACGCGAGGAAATTATCAGTTTTTGATGATCATGATGGGTTTATCTCTTTTGATTCTCATTTTGTCGATTGTTAACTATATCAATCTCGCCACTGCAAATGCAGTAAAACGAGCAAAAGAAGTTGGAGTGCGTAAAATTTCGGGAGCTTCTAAAAGCGATATTATCATTCAGTTTCTTTTTGAAACTATTTTTACAACCAGTTTCTCCATTTTACTGGCGTTGGTAATTGTAGAACTTGTTTTGCCTTATTACAACAACTTTTTAAACAAAAATATTATACTTCTCGCCAGTCAGTTTTATATACAATTGGTTGTGATTTTCATCATTACGGTTTTGGCTGCTGGATTATTACCGGCAATCTACATCTCCAATTTTAAGACTTTTAAAGTTTTGAAAGGAAATTTCGAAAGAAGCAAAAATGGTATTTGGCTGCGTAACGGAATGCTTATTCTTCAATTTGCAATTGCTGCTTTTTTTATTATTGGATCTAATATTGTATATCAGCAAATTAAATATTTACAAAACAAAGATCTTGGTTTTAAAGGCGATCAGGTAATTTCGGTTTCCTTAAATTTTCCATCAATTGAACATCAGTCAGAAAACGCAGAACAAATTATTCACAATAAATACAGCATCATAAAACAACAACTGTATAAAATTAAAGGCGTTCAACAAGTTTCGACCGGTCTTATTTCTTTTGATGGTTCAGATAATTCTATTTCTGCGGTTCTGTATAACGATGAACTTTTTAAGGAAAAAGTAATCAATTTAGATTATGGCATGTTCGAAATGCTGAATATTAAATTTATAAAAGGCAGAGATTTTGATAAAAAAATAGCGTCGGATACCGTTAATTCAGTTATAATAAATGAAACGGCTGCAAAACTAATGAATCTTAAATCACCGATTGGAAAAGAACTTGTGATACGAGAGCAAAAATTAAAAATCATTGGCGTTGTCAGGGATTTCAACTTAATGAGCCCAGAAGTAAAAGTGCCGCCAATTGCTTTTCATCATATTAAAACCTTTGATATGGCGCATAATATAGATAAAGTTTACATAAAACTAAAAGGTGACAATTTAGAAAACACGATCGCCAATATCGAAAAATTATGGTCGAAAGTCGATACCGAATACCCGTTTAAATATGATTTTGTAGACAAACAATATGCGAGAACTTATGAAACTTACTCCAAACAAAAAAGCTTGTTTTCATTACTTAATATTGTTGTAATTCTAATTGCTCTTTTTGGCTTATTTGCCTTAGCATCTTATTCTATACAACGACGAATGAAAGAAATTGCCATTAGAAAAACGCTTGGGGCTGAAACAAATGTGCTGTTGAAAGAATTATCGAAACAATATGTCTTCTACTGCATTATTGGTTTTTTAATCGCACTGTTTCCTGTTCATTTTTTATTGAACAAATGGCTCGAAAATTTCGCTTTTAGAATAGACATCAGCATAATACCATTCGTTTTAGGATTTTTCATTCTATTAATTCTAACATTAATAATTGTGCTTTCAAGAGCTTATACTGCAACAAAAACAGACATTTTAAAATATTTAAAATACGAATAAGATGCTAAAAAACTGGACCAATATATTTATTTACCAACTTAAGAATAACAAGTTATTTACCGCCCTGAATGTTCTGGGATTATCGATTGGAATTGCAGGATTAATATTTGCTTTACTTTACTGGAACGACGAGCAGAGTTATAATGCCTGGAATCCGGAAAAAGACAAAGTTTATCAGGTTTTAGTGCAGTTGACAGACACGCCTGTCGGTACCGATAATACAGTGTTATTAAAAGCGCATTTAGAAAAAGATCCCAATGTCGAAAACATTGTTTTTGCAGACAGTTGGTATCAAAAAAGCAAAATAATTTATAAAGGGAAGAAAGAATTCGTTGATAAAATAGTCAACGTTGAACCTGATTTCTTTTCTCTTTTTCCTTTTAAAATCATCAAGGGAAATGGTGGCGGTGCATTAAAAGACGGCGCAAGTATTGCGATATCTGAAGATCTTGCAAAACGCGTTTTTGACAATGAAAACCCAATTGGCAAACAAATTAATTGTCTTGACAATTTGTTTGTAGTTCGCGCCGTATATCAAATTCCCGGTAATTCTTCGATTGCACCAAATGTTGTAGTAAATCGAATGAAAGATCTTGCCGATCCGGCTCAGAGCCGAAGTCTGTTTGCTTTAAAAATACTTTTAAAAGTAAAAGATCCGTCAAAAGTAGAACAAACACGAAAAATGCTCGAAAAAGCATATTATGACGATGTGATTGTGAGAGAGGCAAAACAAGCTGGTTTTACGCCTGAAGAAATGACAAAAAAAGTGGGGCACTTTACCGTTTTCATGGAGCCGTTGTCAACAGCAAGATTACAATCTATTGCAGATGGTTACCCGGAAGGCCGTGGAAATTATCAGTTTTTACTAATTATGGCGGGATTATCGGTTCTGATTCTCCTTTTATCTATCGTTAATTATATAAATCTGGCTACAGCTAATGCTATAAAACGCGCTAAAGAAGTAGGAATTCGCAAAATTGTTGGTGCTTCAAAAAGCAATATTATATTGCAATTTATGTTTGAAACGATTCTAACTAGTTTGTTTTCAATCCTATTGGCCTTAGTTCTAGTAGAATTAACTTTGCCTTATTACAATAATTTTTTAAACAAGAATTTAATGATTATTGGAGGTCAATTCTATTTACAACTCATTCTAATTTTTGTCATTACAATTTTGGTTGCAGGAATATTTCCGGCAATTTATGTTTCTAATTTTGAAACATTAAAGGTCCTGAAAGGTAACTTTACAAGAAGCAAAAGTGGTGTTTGGCTACGCAACGGAATGTTGATTTTTCAATTTGCAATTGCAGCTTTCTTCATTATTGGTTCAAGCATTGTATATCAGCAAGTAAAATTTTTAAACGATAAAGATCTTGGTTTCAAAGGAGATCAATTGATTGCTATTGATTTAAATCTTCCACCCTCTTATTATGAAGGAGAAAACATTGACAAAAACATCTTCAACAAATACAATACGATAAGACAGGAATTAAATAAAATCGAAGGAGTTGAAAATGTTTCAACCGGACTTATATCTTTTGATGGTGCAGACAATTCGTTATCACCACTTTTATATCACGATATACTTTTTAAAGCAAAACATATTGGAATCGATTATGGAATGCTTGAAATGTTAAAAATCAAAATAGAAAAAGGCAGAGGACTAGATAAAAAATTTGCTTCTGATACCATAAATTCAATTATGATAAATGAAACAGCAGCAAAGTTGATGAACATGAAAAATCCAATTGGAGAAGAAATTCTAATTAGAAATCAAAATTTAAAAATTATTGGAGTAGTAAAAGATTTCAATCTACTAAGTCCTGAAGTCAAAGTTCCCCCAATGACCTTCTTTCACTTAGAAACTTTACATTTAGCACAAAACATGAATGTAGTTTATGCAAAATTAAAATCTAAAAATATTGACACAACCTTATCAGACATTGAGAAATTTTGGGAAACAAATGTAGACAAAGAATATCCTTTTAAATACGATTTTGTAGATAAGCAATATGCAAGAACGTATGAGTCTTATGTAAAACAAAAGAATTTATTTTCTTTATTGAATGTCGTTGTAATTCTAATAGCTCTCTTTGGCCTTTTTGCATTAGCCTCTTATTCAATTCAAAGACGCATGAAAGAAATTGCTATCAGAAGAACGTTGGGCGCAGAAACCAATACTTTACTCAAAGAATTATCCGGACAATATATTTTGTATTGCATCATCGGATTTTTAATTGCATTATTTCCTGTTTACTATTTTTTAACCAAATGGCTTGAAAACTTTGCCTTTAGAATTGACATCTCAATATATCCATTTCTTACTGGCTTCATTGTTTTATTATTTCTAACTCTATTAATTGTATTATCGAGAGCTTATAAGGCAACCAAAACCGATATTCTGAAATATCTGAAATACGAATAGAAAAGTATATGGTGATATTTTCATCTTTAATTTTAATTCACAAAAGTAGAAAGCCTCCAAGACACAATACTGGAGGCTTCTTTTATTCTAGATTCCTTTTACAATTCCGCGTTTTGATAATTTAATAAAATTCAAAATTTCATCACGCTCAAAAGTTGGCTCAAAATTTAGCTCTATTAATTCCAAAGCGGTTTTAGTATTTCTTTTTTCCTGAAAAATAATTCTGTAAATTGATTTGATTTCTTCAATTTTATCAGAAGAAAATTCTCTTCTGCGAAGACCCACAACATTTAAACCGGCGAATCGTAAAGGCTCATGAGCTACAGTTACAAAAGGAGGAATATCTTTCACAATTCTGCTTAAACCACTAATCATGCTATAACTTCCAATTCGGGAAAACTGATGTACAGCGGTTAGCCCACTTATATTAACAAAATCGCCAGTAACTACTTCACCCGCCATACCAACACTAAAACCAATAATACAATTATTACCAATAGTACAATCGTGCCCAATATGAGCATTTGCCATAATTAAATTAGAATTTCCTATGCGGGTTATTCCTTTTGAAGAAGTACCACGGTTTATCGTAACATTTTCTCTGATGATGTTATTATTACCAATTTCGACCAAAGTATATTCATTATTAAACTTTAAGTCCTGAGGAATTCCCCCAACTACAGTTCCGGAATGAATTTGGCAATTATTACCTACTCTCGAACCGCTTAAAATTGTTACGTTATTACCCAACCAGGAATTATCACCAATGATCACATCATCTTCGATTGTGCAAAAATTTCCAAAATGAACATTCTTTCCAATAATTGCCCTTTTTTCTATTACAGAATTTTTCAATAGTGCTTAATTTAATAATAACACAAATATTGAAAAAAAGAAAAATTTATTATTTGACCTAATGTCAAATAATACTAGCCCGAATTCGACTCAATGTTTCCTGACTTACTCCAATTAAAGAAGCAATATGTTTCAACTTAGCCTTTTGAATAATTTGAGGAAACGATTCTAATAGAAATAGATACTTTTTCTCAGCCGTCATTACACGAAATAAATGATGAAATTCATTTATTTTAGAAAGATAATGTCGAAGCTGCTTCAGGTGAAATTTTAAAAATAAAGGATATTCCAATAAAAGCTGTTCATCATTGTAAGACAACGAATAGACAACTGTTTCCTCGCAGGCCTGAAAAATTTCAAAAGAAGGTCTTTGTTCAAAAAAGCTGCTCATAGAAGTTACAAATTGATTATCGGTATAAATCCACTTGGTAACTTCTTCTTCATTTTCAAAACAAAATCTTCGAATAACACCAGATTTAACAAAATAAACCTTTTTACAAATTTTGCCTTCTTCAATGATCAATTCGTTTTTTTCAAATTTTTCCACAATAAAAAATCTTTGAATAGCTGCTTCAGTTTCACTATCCAACTTTTGAAAACCATTTATAACGTCAATAAGCTTCTTCATAATACTACTATCAAAATAAATTAATCACCAATTTAAAGAAAAGAACCGCAACAAAAACACTCGAGGCACAAATATTAAAAACAACTTCTTAAAACCTCTAAAAAACGCTTTTAAAGTTTAAGTTTAATAAGCAACTGACTTTACCGCAAAAAAAAACTTCAATTAGCGAAGCCAATTGAAGTTTTTAGTACTCAGAGCGGGACTTGAACCCGCACGAACATTGCTGTTCACTGGATTTTAAGTCCAGCGTGTCTACCAATTTCACCATCCGAGCATGATGTGGTACCTCCAGGGATCGAACCAGGGACACATGGATTTTCAGTCCATTGCTCTACCATCTGAGCTAAGGTACCAAATATTTATATCACTATAAATACAAAAATTTTAATAAAAAACCCTCTATCAATTGATAAAGGGTTTTTTAAAAGAAAGGCGACGACATACTCTCCCACATAACTGCAGTACCATCTGCGCAGGCGGGCTTAACTACTCTGTTCGGGATGGGAAGAGGTGAGCCCCGCCGCAATAACCACCTTAAGGTCATTGTTGGCGGTTGTTGGTTTATGGTTGTTGGTGTTTCCACGGGCTACCAACCATCAACTGTCAACTGCAGCTTCGCTGCAAATATCTTAACATACTGAGATAAAGAAACATAAAAGTATTTAGAAAGTTTCCTCCCGAGAGCTTTCGCTCTCGGGAAAAGGGTGTACATAAGCTTACGGATTATTAGTACTACTCGACTATGACATTACTGCCTTTACATCTATAGCCTATCAACGTGGTCATCTTCCACGATCCTTAAAAGAAATCTCATCTTGTGGTGGGTTTCGCGCTTATATGCTTTCAGCGCTTATCCCTTCCAAACGTAGCTACTCTGCGGTGCCCCTGGCGGGACAACAGATACACTAGAGGTTTGTCCAATTCGGTCCTCTCGTACTAGAATCAGATCCACTCAAATTTCTAACGCCCACAGTAGATAGAGACCGAACTGTCTCACGACGTTCTGAACCCAGCTCGCGTGCCACTTTAATGGGCGAACAGCCCAACCCTTGGGACCTTCTCCAGCCCCAGGATGTGACGAGCCGACATCGAGGTGCCAAACCCCCCCGTCGATATGAGCTCTTGGGGGAGATCAGCCTGTTATCCCCGGCGTACCTTTTATCCTTTGAGCGATGGCCCTTCCATGCGGAACCACCGGATCACTATGCTCTACTTTCGTACCTGATCGACCTGTATGTCTCTCAGTCAAGCTCCCTTATGCCATTGCACTCTACGCACGGTTACCAAGCGTACTGAGGGAACCTTTAGAAGCCTCCGTTACTCTTTTGGAGGCGACCACCCCAGTCAAACTACCCACCAAGCAATGTCCCCCACAACGCGGGGTTAGGCCTCAGATAAACAAAGGGTTGTATTTCAACAATGACTCCACAACGCCTGGCGACGCCACTTCACAGTCTCCAACCTATCCTACACATCATTTATCCAAGGTCAATACTAAGCTATAGTAAAGGTGCACAGGGTCTTTTCGTCCCACTGCGGGTAAACGGCATCTTCACCGTTACTACAATTTCACCGAGCTCATGGCTGAGACAGTGTCCAGATCGTTACACCATTCGTGCAGGTCGGAACTTACCCGACAAGGAATTTCGCTACCTTAGGACCGTTATAGTTACGGCCGCCGTTTACTGGGGCTTCAATTCAATGCTTCTCCGAAGATAACATCTCCTCTTAACCTTCCAGCACCGGGCAGGTGTCAGGCCCTATACTTCATCTTACGATTTTGCAGAGCCCTGTGTTTTTGATAAACAGTCGCCTGGACCTCTTCACTGCGGCCAGCTTGCGCTGGCGACCTTTCTCCCGAAGTTACAGGTCTATTTTGCCTAATTCCTTAGCCATGAATCTCTCGAGCACCTTAGGATTCTCTCCTCAACTACCTGTGTCGGTTTACGGTACTGGTACTAATTACCTGAAGTTTAGAGGTTTTTCTTGGAAGCCCTTAGGCGCACTATCTCTTTGTCCGAAGACTCCGAGTACTATCGTATTTCCCCAAAAGATGTGGATTTGCCTGCATCTCTTATAGGTAGGTACTTCAACGAACTATTCCGTCAGTTCGCGGCGCTTTCATCACTCCGTCACCCCATCACAGTAATTAGTAGTACGGGAATATTAACCCGTTAGCCATCGACTGTCCCTTTCGGGTTCGCCTTAGGACCAGACTAACCCACAGCTGATTAGCATAGCTGTGGAAACCTTAGTTTTTCGGTGTGCGGGTTTCTCGCCCGCATTATCGTTACTTATGCCTACATTTTCTTTTCTAACCAGTCCAGCATACCTTACGATACACCTTCAACCCTGTTAGAATGCTCCCCTACCACTTACAGTCAGACTGTAAATCCATAGCTTCGGTAATATGTTTATGCCCGATTATTATCCATGCTCGTCCGCTCGACTAGTGAGCTGTTACGCACTCTTTAAATGAATGGCTGCTTCCAAGCCAACATCCTAGCTGTCTGGGCAGACAAACCTCGTTCTTTCAACTTAACATATATTTGGGGACCTTAGCTGATGGTCTGGGTTCTTTCCCTCTCGGACTTGGACCTTAGCACCCAAGCCCTCACTGCTGTGAAACATTATATAGCATTCGGAGTTTGTCAGGAATTGGTAGGCGGTGAAGCCCCCGCATCCAATCAGTAGCTCTACCTCTATATAACTATCATCAGCGCTGCACCTAAATGCATTTCGGGGAGTACGAGCTATTTCCGAGTTTGATTGGCCTTTCACCCCTACCCACAGGTCATCCGAAGACTTTTCAACGTCAACCGGTTCGGTCCTCCACTGTGTGTTACCACAGCTTCAACCTGCCCATGGGTAGATCACACGGTTTCGCGTCTAACACTACTGACTAAAGCGCCCTATTCAGACTCGCTTTCGCTACGGATCCGTGACTTAATCACTTATCCTTGCCAGCAACGTTAACTCGTAGGCTCATTATGCAAAAGGCACGCCGTCACCCCACGAAAGGGCTCCGACCGCTTGTAAGCGTATGGTTTCAGGATCTATTTCACTCCGTTATTCACGGTTCTTTTCACCTTTCCCTCACGGTACTGGTTCACTATCGGTCTCTCAGGAGTATTTAGCCTTAGCGGATGGTCCCGCCAAATTCAGACAGGGTTTCACGTGCCCCGCCCTACTCAGGATACCACTATCCTTTACACTCATTACCTATACGGGACTATCACCCTCTATGGTTCTACTTTCCAGTAGATTCTAATTCTTTGTGCAAGAAATGTCGTGGTCCTACAACCCCAGCACTGCCGTAACAGCACTGGTTTGGGCTAATCCGCGTTCGCTCGCCACTACTTACGGAATCACTTTTGTTTTCTTCTCCTCCGCCTACTTAGATGTTTCAGTTCAGCGGGTTTGCCCACCTATCGGTGTACTATGTCTTCAACATAGTGGGTTGCCCCATTCGGATATCTGCGGATCAATCGATGTGTGCTCGTCCCCGCAGCTTTTCGCAGCTTATCACGTCCTTCTTCGCCTCTGAGAGCCTAGGCATCCCCCATACGCCCTTATTTTGCTTATTGTACCAATCATAAATTTAATTATGACCGTTTTTTTTTGTCTTTTATTATTTGTATTACTACTAATAACAAAAAACGCTTTCTACTTTTTATTATTTTCTTATCTCAATATGTCAATGAACTTTATTTAGTCGAAGGTCAAAAGTCAAAAGTCGTCAAGTGAATCACTTTGGACTTTATGACTTTAATCTTTATGACTAAAATCGTGGAGAATAACGGAGTCGAACCGTTGACCTCCTGCGTGCAAGGCAGGCGCTCTAGCCAGCTGAGCTAATCCCCCATTTTCTTAGTGATGAGTTATTAGTTATGAGTTATGAATTATTGCTCATAAGGTCTCAACCTCTAAAATTTCCTTTGTTTTAAGTTAAATAGTAGTCCCGGGCAGACTCGAACTGCCGACCCCTACATTATCAGTGTAGTACTCTAACCAGCTGAGCTACGAGACTCTGTTTTACTTAATTTTCATTATTTTTAAATTAACAGCAAGAGTAATTGAATTTTAATATTCAGATCCATTCGATTCACATCTTTTTTCCTCAACGTGTGCAAGCACTAACATTCGAGGCTCTAGAAAGGAGGTGTTCCAGCCGCACCTTCCGGTACGGCTACCTTGTTACGACTTAGCCCTAGTTACCAGTTTTACCCTAGGCAGCTCCTTGCGGTCACCGACTTCAGGCACCCCCAGCTTCCATGGCTTGACGGGCGGTGTGTACAAGGCCCGGGAACGTATTCACCGGATCATGGCTGATATCCGATTACTAGCGATTCCAGCTTCACGGAGTCGAGTTGCAGACTCCGATCCGAACTGTGACCGGTTTTATAGATTCGCTCCTGGTCGCCCAGTGGCTGCTCTCTGTACCGGCCATTGTAGCACGTGTGTAGCCCAAGGCGTAAGGGCCGTGATGATTTGACGTCATCCCCACCTTCCTCACAGTTTGCACTGGCAGTCTTGTTAGAGTTCCCGACATGACTCGCTGGCAACTAACAACAGGGGTTGCGCTCGTTATAGGACTTAACCTGACACCTCACGGCACGAGCTGACGACAACCATGCAGCACCTTGTAAATTGTCTTGCGAAAGATCTGTTTCCAAACCGGTCAATCTACATTTAAGCCTTGGTAAGGTTCCTCGCGTATCATCGAATTAAACCACATGCTCCACCGCTTGTGCGGGCCCCCGTCAATTCCTTTGAGTTTCATTCTTGCGAACGTACTCCCCAGGTGGGATACTTATCACTTTCGCTTAGCCACTGAAATTGCTCCCAACAGCTAGTATCCATCGTTTACGGCGTGGACTACCAGGGTATCTAATCCTGTTCGCTACCCACGCTTTCGTCCATCAGCGTCAATCCATTAGTAGTAACCTGCCTTCGCAATTGGTATTCCATGTAATCTCTAAGCATTTCACCGCTACACTACATATTCTAGTTACTTCCTAATAATTCAAGTTTAGCAGTATCAATGGCCGTTCCACCGTTGAGCGATGGGCTTTCACCACTGACTTACTAAACCGCCTACGGACCCTTTAAACCCAATGATTCCGGATAACGCTTGGATCCTCCGTATTACCGCGGCTGCTGGCACGGAGTTAGCCGATCCTTATTCTTACGATACCGTCAAGCTCCTACACGTAGGAGTGTTTCTTCTCGTACAAAAGCAGTTTACAATCCATAGGACCGTCATCCTGCACGCGGCATGGCTGGATCAGGCTTGCGCCCATTGTCCAATATTCCTCACTGCTGCCTCCCGTAGGAGTCTGGTCCGTGTCTCAGTACCAGTGTGGGGGATCTCCCTCTCAGGACCCCTACCCATCGTTGCCTTGGTAAGCCGTTACCTTACCAACTAGCTAATGGGACGCATGCTCATCTTTTACCGTTGTGACTTTAATAGTGACTTCATGCGAAGTTGCTATGCTATGAGGTATTAATCCAAATTTCTCTGGGCTATCCCTCTGTAAAAGGTAGATTGCATACGCGTTACGCACCCGTGCGCCGGTCTCTATATCCGAAGACATATACCCCTCGACTTGCATGTGTTAAGCCTGCCGCTAGCGTTCATCCTGAGCCAGGA
The DNA here is from genome assembly GCF_025947185.1 of Flavobacterium sp. N2038. Taxonomy (NCBI): domain Bacteria; kingdom Pseudomonadati; phylum Bacteroidota; class Flavobacteriia; order Flavobacteriales; family Flavobacteriaceae; genus Flavobacterium; species Flavobacterium sp. N2038. The sequence goes on along the minus strand of NZ_CP110001.1, from coordinate 1,157,574 downwards.
TCAAACTCTTCATCGTATATTTTTTATATTATATTGCGATGTATTATCTAGTGGTTCTTTTCGAATCTCTCAATTCTATTACTCTTATTCTTTTGTTCCGATTTTCATCGGAACGGCTGTCAATTCAATATGTCTACGAACGTGTATTTCTTTTTGTTTCGCTTGTCTCTCAAAGCGGGTGCAAAAGTAGAAAACTTATTTCTAACTGGCAAATGTTTTTTGAAGTTTTTTTTTGAAAATTTCTTTCCATTTTATACTTCCCAATTTACCAATCTGTCAATGAACTTTCCGTATTTTGCGGGGTGCAAATGTAACATCCGTTTTTAAATCTCACAAGCTTTTTCTAATCTTTTTTTCGAAAATTTCTTTCCGTTTGTTTTAGTAGCTTGTCAGTATTTCAGGGAACGTTTGTCGTTGTTGCGGGTGCAAAAGTAGAACCTTTATCCGCATTTACAATACTTTTTAACCACTTTTTTTGCCCTTTTTTAATCCTTTTTCTTAATGCTCTGATAACACATGCTTTACAAATTGTATTTTTTCTATTATGTGTAAGGTTTTTCTTGTTTTAGCTGTGGTTTTGGTAATTTTTGCCTGTTTTGCCCATCCCCTTTTGATGAGTTTTCATGTTTTTTAATCCTTATCCTCGCTTTTTTCTATCTTTTTATCTCCTTCTTATACCAGCTAATCCTGTAATCGCTTCTCAAAACAATCCACATAGCCCCGATAGTAGTGGAAATCCTTTTATTTTGGCGTTCTAAATAAAAGATTGCCGCCGATAGCAGCATTAAACTCCTTATTAAATTCAATCGTCAGACTCTATTTGCAAGACATAATAATTCCGAATTTGGTTAGCCAATTTTCTATGTCTATATATTACTATGCACATCCAAAAAACAAACCCGACAGGTTTTAGAAAACTGTCGGGTTATAACTACTATTTGCTCTTAATATATAGCTGAGAATACTTTTTCCCCACAGCCTTAACCTTCTCTTCCCACCAATCCATCACATCATCACAATTAATAGATTTACTATCTTCTAATTTGCCACATATCCAGACTCGAATACTTGCCAAAGAATTACCCCAATCAAACATCCCCATTTACTTCATAAGACACATATTCCACCTAAAGCTTATGATAAATAAATTAGCCGCAACATTAGCGACAAACACTATGAAACCCTTTTTCAAAACACACATTAAACTATAGGTCGTGATTCCCATTTAGCAATCAATCATCTTTACTAAAATCTTACCTTACTTTCTTGAGGTTCTTTTCTTAATCCCTCTTTCTAATCGTTATTAAGATAATCTTCTATAACATTAAAAGATTTCTTCTTCTTACTATTCGTTTCCAAATCTACCATTTCCTTGTTTAAGACTAATAAACAATCTGCCGCCAGCTTTACATAAGATAAACCACATTCACTCTGTTTTAAAAAATCAAAAATTGCCTTTTCAATTCAGTATTTGGTTTTTCTTTAGTAATAACGATTTTTGAAAACTTTAAAGCATCACCCAAAATGAAATTCCTTTCGATTAACACATAACTTAAAAACAAAATATTAATCCTATTTATTCAACTAACAGTATCTCGAATTGATTCATGTCGTTCTCTTTATTCCTATTAACAAAAACTGTGACCGAAAAAGCCTAATTCTTCAAAATCAAAAGACATAACGTCCATCCATTTTGAAATCCAGTTTTAAGGATAATTCAAAAAAACATTAAAAACAAAAACTCCATCCAAACCGGATAGCGTTTTTCAAAAGAAAGACAACACTCTCCGGTAGCAATCGGAGTTCCCATAAAATACAGCAATCAAAAAATTTCACAAAATACCCCTATACAATTTGGATAGTTTTTTTTTCAAAAGAAAGGCAACGCTTCTTGATAGCTATCGAAGCTACCACAAAATACAGCAATCATAAATTTTACAAAACAAAAAACCCTATCCGATTTGGATAGGGTTTTTCAAAAGACTTGAGGCCTTTTGGCCGAACTGGCGAAGCAAAGGCGACGACCCCCGATAGCTATCGGGGCTCCCACATAATTGCAGTACCATTAAAAAATGTTGTAAAACAAAAAACCCTCTATCAATTGATAAAGGGTTTTTAAAAGAAAGGCGACGACATACTCTCCCACATAACTGCAGTACCATCTGCGCAGGCGGGCTTAACTACTCTGTTCGGGATGGGAAGAGGTGAGCCCCGCCGCAATAACCACCTTAAGGTCATTGTTGGCGGTTGTTGGTTTATGGTTGTTGGTGTTTCCACGGGCTACCAACCATCAACTGTCAACTGCAGCTTCGCTGCAAATATCTTAACATACTGAGATAAAGAAACATAAAAGTATTTAGAAAGTTTCCTCCCGAGAGCTTTCGCTCTCGGGAAAAGGGTGTACATAAGCTTACGGATTATTAGTACTACTCGACTATGACATTACTGCCTTTACATCTATAGCCTATCAACGTGGTCATCTTCCACGATCCTTAAAAGAAATCTCATCTTGTGGTGGGTTTCGCGCTTATATGCTTTCAGCGCTTATCCCTTCCAAACGTAGCTACTCTGCGGTGCCCCTGGCGGGACAACAGATACACTAGAGGTTTGTCCAATTCGGTCCTCTCGTACTAGAATCAGATCCACTCAAATTTCTAACGCCCACAGTAGATAGAGACCGAACTGTCTCACGACGTTCTGAACCCAGCTCGCGTGCCACTTTAATGGGCGAACAGCCCAACCCTTGGGACCTTCTCCAGCCCCAGGATGTGACGAGCCGACATCGAGGTGCCAAACCCCCCCGTCGATATGAGCTCTTGGGGGAGATCAGCCTGTTATCCCCGGCGTACCTTTTATCCTTTGAGCGATGGCCCTTCCATGCGGAACCACCGGATCACTATGCTCTACTTTCGTACCTGATCGACCTGTATGTCTCTCAGTCAAGCTCCCTTATGCCATTGCACTCTACGCACGGTTACCAAGCGTACTGAGGGAACCTTTAGAAGCCTCCGTTACTCTTTTGGAGGCGACCACCCCAGTCAAACTACCCACCAAGCAATGTCCCCCACAACGCGGGGTTAGGCCTCAGATAAACAAAGGGTTGTATTTCAACAATGACTCCACAACGCCTGGCGACGCCACTTCACAGTCTCCAACCTATCCTACACATCATTTATCCAAGGTCAATACTAAGCTATAGTAAAGGTGCACAGGGTCTTTTCGTCCCACTGCGGGTAAACGGCATCTTCACCGTTACTACAATTTCACCGAGCTCATGGCTGAGACAGTGTCCAGATCGTTACACCATTCGTGCAGGTCGGAACTTACCCGACAAGGAATTTCGCTACCTTAGGACCGTTATAGTTACGGCCGCCGTTTACTGGGGCTTCAATTCAATGCTTCTCCGAAGATAACATCTCCTCTTAACCTTCCAGCACCGGGCAGGTGTCAGGCCCTATACTTCATCTTACGATTTTGCAGAGCCCTGTGTTTTTGATAAACAGTCGCCTGGACCTCTTCACTGCGGCCAGCTTGCGCTGGCGACCTTTCTCCCGAAGTTACAGGTCTATTTTGCCTAATTCCTTAGCCATGAATCTCTCGAGCACCTTAGGATTCTCTCCTCAACTACCTGTGTCGGTTTACGGTACTGGTACTAATTACCTGAAGTTTAGAGGTTTTTCTTGGAAGCCCTTAGGCGCACTATCTCTTTGTCCGAAGACTCCGAGTACTATCGTATTTCCCCAAAAGATGTGGATTTGCCTGCATCTCTTATAGGTAGGTACTTCAACGAACTATTCCGTCAGTTCGCGGCGCTTTCATCACTCCGTCACCCCATCACAGTAATTAGTAGTACGGGAATATTAACCCGTTAGCCATCGACTGTCCCTTTCGGGTTCGCCTTAGGACCAGACTAACCCACAGCTGATTAGCATAGCTGTGGAAACCTTAGTTTTTCGGTGTGCGGGTTTCTCGCCCGCATTATCGTTACTTATGCCTACATTTTCTTTTCTAACCAGTCCAGCATACCTTACGATACACCTTCAACCCTGTTAGAATGCTCCCCTACCACTTACAGTCAGACTGTAAATCCATAGCTTCGGTAATATGTTTATGCCCGATTATTATCCATGCTCGTCCGCTCGACTAGTGAGCTGTTACGCACTCTTTAAATGAATGGCTGCTTCCAAGCCAACATCCTAGCTGTCTGGGCAGACAAACCTCGTTCTTTCAACTTAACATATATTTGGGGACCTTAGCTGATGGTCTGGGTTCTTTCCCTCTCGGACTTGGACCTTAGCACCCAAGCCCTCACTGCTGTGAAACATTATATAGCATTCGGAGTTTGTCAGGAATTGGTAGGCGGTGAAGCCCCCGCATCCAATCAGTAGCTCTACCTCTATATAACTATCATCAGCGCTGCACCTAAATGCATTTCGGGGAGTACGAGCTATTTCCGAGTTTGATTGGCCTTTCACCCCTACCCACAGGTCATCCGAAGACTTTTCAACGTCAACCGGTTCGGTCCTCCACTGTGTGTTACCACAGCTTCAACCTGCCCATGGGTAGATCACACGGTTTCGCGTCTAACACTACTGACTAAAGCGCCCTATTCAGACTCGCTTTCGCTACGGATCCGTGACTTAATCACTTATCCTTGCCAGCAACGTTAACTCGTAGGCTCATTATGCAAAAGGCACGCCGTCACCCCACGAAAGGGCTCCGACCGCTTGTAAGCGTATGGTTTCAGGATCTATTTCACTCCGTTATTCACGGTTCTTTTCACCTTTCCCTCACGGTACTGGTTCACTATCGGTCTCTCAGGAGTATTTAGCCTTAGCGGATGGTCCCGCCAAATTCAGACAGGGTTTCACGTGCCCCGCCCTACTCAGGATACCACTATCCTTTACACTCATTACCTATACGGGACTATCACCCTCTATGGTTCTACTTTCCAGTAGATTCTAATTCTTTGTGCAAGAAATGTCGTGGTCCTACAACCCCAGCACTGCCGTAACAGCACTGGTTTGGGCTAATCCGCGTTCGCTCGCCACTACTTACGGAATCACTTTTGTTTTCTTCTCCTCCGCCTACTTAGATGTTTCAGTTCAGCGGGTTTGCCCACCTATCGGTGTACTATGTCTTCAACATAGTGGGTTGCCCCATTCGGATATCTGCGGATCAATCGATGTGTGCTCGTCCCCGCAGCTTTTCGCAGCTTATCACGTCCTTCTTCGCCTCTGAGAGCCTAGGCATCCCCCATACGCCCTTATTTTGCTTATTGTACCAATCATAAATTTAATTATGACCGTTTTTTTTTGTCTTTTATTATTTGTATTACTACTAATAACAAAAAACGCTTTCTACTTTTTATTATTTTCTTATCTCAATATGTCAATGAACTTTATTTAGTCGAAGGTCAAAAGTCAAAAGTCGTCAAGTGAATCACTTTGGACTTTATGACTTTAATCTTTATGACTAAAATCGTGGAGAATAACGGAGTCGAACCGTTGACCTCCTGCGTGCAAGGCAGGCGCTCTAGCCAGCTGAGCTAATCCCCCATTTTCTTAGTGATGAGTTATTAGTTATGAGTTATGAATTATTGCTCATAAGGTCTCAACCTCTAAAATTTCCTTTGTTTTAAGTTAAATAGTAGTCCCGGGCAGACTCGAACTGCCGACCCCTACATTATCAGTGTAGTACTCTAACCAGCTGAGCTACGAGACTCTGTTTTACTTAATTTTCATTATTTTTAAATTAACAGCAAGAGTAATTGAATTTTAATATTCAGATCCATTCGATTCACATCTTTTTTCCTCAACGTGTGCAAGCACTAACATTCGAGGCTCTAGAAAGGAGGTGTTCCAGCCGCACCTTCCGGTACGGCTACCTTGTTACGACTTAGCCCTAGTTACCAGTTTTACCCTAGGCAGCTCCTTGCGGTCACCGACTTCAGGCACCCCCAGCTTCCATGGCTTGACGGGCGGTGTGTACAAGGCCCGGGAACGTATTCACCGGATCATGGCTGATATCCGATTACTAGCGATTCCAGCTTCACGGAGTCGAGTTGCAGACTCCGATCCGAACTGTGACCGGTTTTATAGATTCGCTCCTGGTCGCCCAGTGGCTGCTCTCTGTACCGGCCATTGTAGCACGTGTGTAGCCCAAGGCGTAAGGGCCGTGATGATTTGACGTCATCCCCACCTTCCTCACAGTTTGCACTGGCAGTCTTGTTAGAGTTCCCGACATGACTCGCTGGCAACTAACAACAGGGGTTGCGCTCGTTATAGGACTTAACCTGACACCTCACGGCACGAGCTGACGACAACCATGCAGCACCTTGTAAATTGTCTTGCGAAAGATCTGTTTCCAAACCGGTCAATCTACATTTAAGCCTTGGTAAGGTTCCTCGCGTATCATCGAATTAAACCACATGCTCCACCGCTTGTGCGGGCCCCCGTCAATTCCTTTGAGTTTCATTCTTGCGAACGTACTCCCCAGGTGGGATACTTATCACTTTCGCTTAGCCACTGAAATTGCTCCCAACAGCTAGTATCCATCGTTTACGGCGTGGACTACCAGAGTATCTAATCCTGTTCGCTACCCACGCTTTCGTCCATCAGCGTCAATCCATTAGTAGTAACCTGCCTTCGCAATTGGTATTCCATGTAATCTCTAAGCATTTCACCGCTACACTACATATTCTAGTTACTTCCTAATAATTCAAGTTTAGCAGTATCAATGGCCGTTCCACCGTTGAGCGATGGGCTTTCACCACTGACTTACTAAACCGCCTACGGACCCTTTAAACCCAATGATTCCGGATAACGCTTGGATCCTCCGTATTACCGCGGCTGCTGGCACGGAGTTAGCCGATCCTTATTCTTACGATACCGTCAAGCTCCTACACGTAGGAGTGTTTCTTCTCGTACAAAAGCAGTTTACAATCCATAGGACCGTCATCCTGCACGCGGCATGGCTGGATCAGGCTTGCGCCCATTGTCCAATATTCCTCACTGCTGCCTCCCGTAGGAGTCTGGTCCGTGTCTCAGTACCAGTGTGGGGGATCTCCCTCTCAGGACCCCTACCCATCGTTGCCTTGGTAAGCCGTTACCTTACCAACTAGCTAATGGGACGCATGCTCATCTTTTACCGTTGTGACTTTAATAGTGACTTCATGCGAAGTTGCTATGCTATGAGGTATTAATCCAAATTTCTCTGGGCTATCCCTCTGTAAAAGGTAGATTGCATACGCGTTACGCACCCGTGCGCCGGTCTCTATATCCGAAGACATATACCCCTCGACTTGCATGTGTTAAGCCTGCCGCTAGCGTTCATCCTGAGCCAGGATCAAACTCTTCATCGTATATTTTTTATATTATATTGCGATGTATTATCTAGTGGTTCTTTTCGAATCTCTCAATTCTATTACTCTTATTCTTTTGTTCCGATTTTCATCGGAACGGCTGTCAATTCAATATGTCTACGAACGTGTATTTCTTTTTGTTTCGCTTGTCTCTCAAAGCGGGTGCAAAAGTAGAAAACTTATTTCTAACTGGCAAATGTTTTTTGAAGTTTTTTTTGAAAATTTCTTTCCATTTTATACTTCCCAATTTACCAATCTGTCAATGAACTTTCCGTATTTTGCGGGGTGCAAATGTAACATCCGTTTTTAAATCTCACAAGCTTTTTCTAATCTTTTTTTCGAAAATTTCTTTCCGTTTGTTTTAGTAGCTTGTCAGTATTTCAGGGAACGTTTGTCGTTGTTGCGGGTGCAAAAGTAGAACCTTTATCCGCATTTACAATACTTTTTAACCACTTTTTTTCGCCCTTTTTTTATCCTTTTTCTTAATACTCTGATAACACATACTTTACAAATCATACTTTTTCTATTATACGTAAGGTTTTTCTTGTTTTAGCTGTGGTTTTGGTAATTTTTGCCTGTTTCAGCCTTTACTTTTTGATGAGTTTTCATGTTTTTTAATCCTTATCCTCGCTTTTTTCTATCTTTTTATCTCTCTCTTATACCAGCTAATCCTATAATCCATTCTCAAAACAATCCAAATAGTCCCGATAGTGGTGGAAACAGCTTCTTATTAAATTCCAAATCCGAAAATTCCAAATTACAAACTATTTGATTCCAATCAACCCAACAGGATTCTACCTTATATAGTATAGTAGAACTTTATACTTATATATCTACAAAAACAAACCCGACAGGTTCTGAAAACCTATCGGGTTGTATACATACTATTATAGAATAAAAATGACTAATCGAAACGAATAGCTTTCACTGGTGAGATTTTCGTTATAATATATGATGGAATTAAAAGAACCAAAAAGCAAATTGTAATGGTCAGCAAGTTCAATAAAACTACATATCCCCAATTTAGATACACTGGTGCCTGGTTCACATAATAATTTTCAGGATTTAACTGAACTATTCCAAACTGTTGCTGAATTAACAAAATAGAAATACCTATTAAATTCCCCCAAAACAATCCCCGCATAATTAGATAGAACGCATTGTAAAGAAATATTTTTCGAACTGTCCAGTTATTAGCTCCTAATGACTTCAATATTCCAATCATTTGTGTACGTTCTAAAATTAAAACCAACAACGCCACCACCATATTAATAGTAGCAACTAAAATCATAACCGCAAGTATTACTATAATATTAAAATCAAAAAGCTGCAACCAGTCAAAAATATAGCTATACTTTTCTATTATCGTCTTGGTATCCAAACTTGATGAAGTTTGTTCATAAATCTGATTACCTGTTGCCTTAATAGTATTGAAATCCTTAACAAAAACTTCGAAAGCACCTATTTGATCCGGAGACCATTTATTAATTCTTTGTATATGTCTAATATCTCCAATTATAAATGTAGCATCAAAATCCTGAAATCCTGAATTAAAAATACCCGCAATTTTAAACCGACGGATATTGGGCATTTTCCCTTGCTCCTCTTTTATAAAAAATGTATTAAAATCATCACCAACTTTCAAATTAAGACGATCAGCCAGAAATCTCGAAATAATAACATCCTCATTTAGCGCCTTTGAAAAATCAGGCAGATTCCCTTCAACAAGATATTCCTTTATATTGCCCCAATTATAATCTGCCCCAACTCCTTTAAAAATAATTCCTTCAAATGCGTTTTCTGTCCTGATAATTCCAGCTTTACTAGCAATAGCCTGAATATGGCTAACTTCGGGAACTGATTTAAAATTAGGATAAAACTCCTGCTTTTTAGAAATAGGCACTAATGTAACTTCGGAATTATTATTATCAAAATTTGAAATTATGATTTGGCCATTGAAAGCCGAAACTTTTTCACGAATTTTCTTCTGCAAACCAATTCCAGTTGCAACCGAAACCAACATCATAATAATACCGATAGCAATGGCCGAAATGGCAATTTTTATAATAGGCGCCGAAATACTACTTTTATAATCTTTTGAAGTAATAAGTCTTCTGGCTATAAAATATTCTAAATTCAATTTTTTGATGTTACGTTAATATTTATACTTCTCTAAGCCAAAAATACATTTAAAAAACTAAAAAAAACTTTTTCCCCTTTAAGCAATTACAAAACTTTTAGCATTCTTATAACGGAAGTTTCTTTTTCATTTCTTCTACAATATTATATGCAGCCGGACATATAGCAACGTTCTTTAAAGTAAGATCTGCTATTTGAAAAAACTTCTTACGATCTGTATGAGGAAACTCTCTGCAAGCTTTCGGACGAACATCATAAATCATACAATAATTTTCATTATCTAAAAAGGTACAAGGAACGCTTTTTAAAACATAATCCTTATCCTCATCAATTCGAAGATATTGATCAATAAACTGCTGTGGCTTTTGCCTGAAGGATTTTGAGATCCTCTCAATATCAGCCAAAGTAAATAATGGCCCAGTTGTTTTACAACAATTGGCACATTGCAGGCAATCTGTTTTTTTAAATTCAGCATCATGCAAATCCTGCATAATGTAATCTAAATTTTTAGGCTGTTTCTTTTTAAGCTTATCAAAATACTTTTTGTTTTCGATATGCTTATCTTTGGCTAACTTATTTAAGCTATTTAAAATTTGTTTCAAGTTTAAAATTTAAAGTTGACGTGCAAAATTAAACAACTTTAAACTTGAAACCTTAAACTTTGAACTAAAATACAATGAAAGATCTTTTTGGGAAAGCGATGTTCGATTTCCAAACCAATAATAACCCAGAAAACATCATAACTGAAACTTCAATATCTGAAGAAGATGAAATGAGTGTAGAATACTTATTCCGTTCTTACAACGAAATGCCACAACTGGAACAAAAAGCATTGCAATTAACTTCCGGAAAAACTCTTGATGTAGGATGCGGAGCAGGAAGCCATACTCTTTCTTTGCAAAACGACCGTAATATAGAAGTCACCTCAATTGATATCTCAGAAAAAGCAATTGAAACTTGCAAATTGCGCGGCGCAAAAAATGCCATAGTTCAAAATATATTAGATTTTGAAGGTGAAAAATTTGACACCATTCTATTATTAATGAATGGTACCGGGATTTTTGGTAAACTAGAAAACTGCAATACTTATTTATCGAAACTAAAATCACTCTTAAATCCTGAAGGTCAAATTTTAATAGATAGCTCAGACATTATTTACATGTTTGACGAAGACGAAGATGGAGGAAAATGGATTCCGTCAACGACTGACTATTATGGAGAACTAACTTTTACTATTTCTTATAAAGGAGAAAAAGAAGATACTTTTGACTGGTTGTATTTAGACTATAATACTCTTCAGAATGCTGCAATTGCAAATGGTCTAAAATGTGAACTAATTTTAGAAGGCTCACATTATGATTATTTAGCAAAACTTTCTATTCAACATTAAAACAAACGCAATGAAAGAATTTGATTTAGAAAAACTAAAATATCCTATAGGAAAATTTGAAACTCCTTTAGAATACACTGCTTCATATATTTCAAATAAAATTGAAGAAATAGCAAGTTTTCCTGAGAAATTAAAAAAAGAAACTCTTCATTTAAATAATGAACAATTAAACACACGTTATCGTCCTGATGGATGGACTGTTCGACAGGTAATTCATCATTGTGCCGAAAGCCATATGAACTGTTTTATCAGAATTAAATGGGCCTTAACAGAAAACAACCCTGTCATCAAAGCATATGACGAAACATTATGGTCTGAGTTATATGATAATCTACATATGCCAATTGAACCAACATTATCTTTATTAGAGGGACTTCATTTTAGAATAGCCTATATTCTGAAAAATTTATCTGAAGCCGATTTAGAAAAATCTTTCATACACCCTGAAAATAATTCAGAAATCGCCATAAAACGAATGATTGGAATGTATGCCTGGCACGGAAATCATCATTTAGCACATATCACAACACTAAAGAAACACAAAAATTGGGAATAATTACTTCCAAAATGATACTAAAATAAAAAATCTCTTCAATCGAAGAGATTTTTTATTTTAGGGTATATTTAAATATTTATGTGTTTGAAGAGAAACGCGCCATTTTGGATTATTCATAACATAATCAACAATCAATGGGGTCATTTCTTCTTTTTTACTCCATTCAGGTTGAAGAAATAAAATAGCCTTGTCATTTACAAGCTCAGCCTGTTCTTCTGCAAAAATAAAATCATGCTTATTATGAATAATCACTTTTAACTCGTGCGCATTGTCATAAACAGTTTGCGTTGGAAGCTTATTTTTTTTAGGAGAAAGACAAATCCAGTCCCATGTTCCGCTTAAAGGATAAGCCCCCGAAGTCTCAATATGAACTCTTAAATTTTCGTCTTTTAACTTTTGCGTTAACAAAGTCATATCCCAGGATAAAGGTTCTCCACCCGTTACTACTACAGTATCTGCATACGCAGAAGCATTTTTCACGATCAAGTCAATACTAGTTGGCGGATGTAACTCTGCATTCCAGCTTTCTTTTACATCGCACCAGTGACAACCAACATCACACCCTCCAATTCTAATAAAGTAGGCAGCAGTTCCTGTATGAAAACCTTCCCCCTGAATAGTATAAAATTCCTCCATTAGGGGTAACATCGCACCTTTATTAACTTCTAATTGTATTTCTTTTGATAACATTACTTTATTTTAAAGTGCAAAGATACTCAATAAATTACGGAACAAAAAAACCGATAGCTTTTTGAACTATCGGTTTACTATTCTGTAATGTAAATTTATTATTTTAAAGCTTTTACAGATTGAGCTGCATAAGTATTAGCAGGATCTAAAACTAAAGATTTATTGAAATACTCAATTGCTTTAGCTTTATCTGTATTTGCATAACTAGCACCAATAGCATTGTAAGCTTCAACTATTTTTTTAACTGTTGCCGGTTTAGCAAGTTCTTCTGCACCTTTAGCAGTAGTTTTTGCTACATACTCTTCGTAGTTTTTAATGATTAAATCATCTTTTTCCAACAAGTTATTGATTCTTCCTTTATACAAGTAAGCCTCATCATAAGTTGGCGAAGCCACTAAAACTCTGTCAAAAGCAGCATCAGCTTTAGCTAATCCTGCAGCATCGATAGCTGTTTTGTCTTTGTTTGCATTTGCATAAAAGATTGAGATACCATAATACACATTATCATTCAAATAATTTTTCTGATCAGTATTGTTTGTACTCAATTCATAAATAGCAGCCGCCTGATTATATTGTTTTTTAGTAAACAATTCTTTTCCAAAATCACCTAAATCCTCTACTGCTAAAGGCTCCATTGCAACAGCTTTTTTAATATCTGTTAATCCAGCTTCAAAAGCACCAGCTTCTACAGTACCGTCAGCAGCTGTACCTTTTTTAATTTTTGCAAAACCTAAGTATAAGTAATCTTTTGCGATTACTTTGTTAGAAGGAACTTTAACATAATCCTCTAAAGATTTTAGAGCAACGTCAATATTTCCGTTTTCGTAAGCAGAATATCCTAAATATCTGTAAATTCTCGGGTTAACTTTATCTTCAGCAATCATTTTATTTGCAACAGATTCTAAATTTTTGTAATCTTTTACTAAAATCAAGAAATCTGCATGACGCATTTTTGAATCTAAAGAGTAGTCCGTTAGACTTAAATATTTTTCGTAGTTCGTAATTGCATTTTGCATATTTACTTTAGAAGTAGAAGGTTTATTTCTACCCCATTTGTAATATGTTTCGGCTAACTCTCTATATACAGGACCGTAATTTGGGTTGATCGCAATTACTTCATTGAATGCTTTAATAGCTTCATCATAAGATTTAGCCCCTTTCAATAAAACACCTAATTGCATTTTAGCTCTTAAAAGTGTTGGATCTGCAGTAAATGCATCACGGTAAGCTTTGTAAGCTTCGTTTTGGTTGTTTGCTCCATAATAAGCATCACCAATTGTCAAAAGTGCAGTTGCATTTTGTGGCTCAATTAACAAGGCACGTTTTAAACTTGTAATTGCACTATTATAATCAGGATTAACTGAATTCATATATGCTTTTCCGATGTAAATATACTCATCAACATCTTTACGCTTCATATCTTTAGTTGCTAAACCGAAGTTTGCCTGAGCTGCAGCAGTATTTTTATTATCTAAATCTATTTGACCTAAACCAATATAATTTAAATTTTTCTTATCTGATGCTTCAATTCCATTCAAATAATAGATTTTAGCAGAATCTACTACAGTTTGATTTAAATAGATATTACCTAATACAAAATTAGCTTCTCCATCAGAAGGTTTTGCTTTGATGATTGATTTAAGCAAAGATTTTGCTTTTTGAAATTGCTCCGCATCAATTGCTTTTCTAGCTTCTTTGATATCCTGCGCTTTTACTACAGAAGTTGTAGCAACTAAGGCAAGACTAAAAATTTTAAATTTATTCATCTTAATTGTAATTAATTTATTCTTTATCGTTTATAATTTGACTTCTAATCTGAAGTTTTCGTCCTGGTGTTTTCACCGGCATTAAACTTGATTTTAATATTATTCTTTGACCAATGTCTCCGGCAACAAACGAAGAAAACCCCATTCCCAATCCGGAATAACCCTGACAATTTATAATAAACAAATCACGTGCCAAAGGATACTTTTCCTCAGCAAGATCATTTTGACTTGGATAGTAATATTTATTCTCTTTTAAACCTTTAACACCTAAGATATTGACTTTTTTTATAAAATCAACCATGTCTGCTGAAGGCTGTGACAACCAGTTAACTCCAACTACACCAATCATTCCTTCATTTTCAGAAACAAATTTAATAACCTCGTTATTTGTTTTAAAAGAAAAAACTCCAGCCGAAGGAATATCTTTTACTTTTGCCAACTCTTTCATATAATGCACCGTACTAGAATTTGGATTATCAAAAACAAGCCCTTTTATTCCAGTGTCTTTCTTACCTTGCATAAAATCCAGTACAGTTTTCAACGCAATTAACGTATCATTATTGCTTTTGTTTGAAATTAAAGCAATCGCATCAATAGCAAACGGCGTAACTCTGGGTTTAATTTTACTTTTTTCAAACCTTAACAGTTCCTCTGCTGTCAGATTGCGAGCAGTGACAACAACCTTAGCTTTTTGATTCAACAAATCATTTATAAGCTCTACCTCAGATTTAGGCTTCACTATAATCTTAGCGCCATAGTAAGTTCCTTCGAAAACAGCTACCTGATCATCAATAATTGGCTTTACTGTTTCATCAACTGTTATATCAATTGATCCTTTTAAAATCGTTTCTTTAGTATCATTCTTGCTTTTTTGGTTACACATAGCAAACAAAAAGACAAGAAGAACTATTCCAACAATTTTACTATACTTTAACATAACTTACTCTGTATTTGAATTAATTAATCTGAGAAAACGTATTCCTGAATACACAATCAATAGTCCTCCAAAAGCATATCTGTATTTAGGTTCCATGTTTAAAGGTAATTTTTCCCAAAACATAATCATTAAACCCAGCACAAGATATATTAAAAAAAACAGTATTCCTAAAACAAGAAGAAATCGCTCTTTGAGCGATTTCTTCAGAATATTATTAAGCATATCTTTTAACATTAGTCTGCAGATTGAATAGTAATAGGAAGAGAGTACAATACCCTAACTTTTTTACCATTTTGCTCACCAGGAGTCCATTTTGGACACTTCTTAAGAACACGAATTGCTTCTGCTCCTGTACCGTAACCGATATCCCTTAGAACTTTAATGTCGGTTAATGAACCGTCTTTTTCAACTACAAAAGTAACGTAAACTTTACCTTTTAAACCTTCTTCTTCCGGAGTTTTGTAATTGTTTCCTACAAATTTGTAGAATTTATCAATTCCTCCAGGGAAATCTGGTTTTACTTCGATACCAGCTGTGTTATAAATCTGAGTATCTTCTTCAACTACCGCAGCAGTACCAGTACCTACTGGTTCATCAACAGTTAAAACTGCATCCGGATCTCCTTTGATAGTTTCAGCACCAACTTTCTTATCTTTAAGATCTTCAATTTTTGGTGGATCCTCAGTAACCTCTTCTGCTTTAGCAACAACCGGCTTCACAAACTTCACCTGATCCACTTTTGGTGGTGGTGGCGGTGGTGGTGGTTCATTTGGTTTTACCTCTTCTTTTTTCTTAGGAGGTAATTTAACTGTAGCGATCTTAATATCCTTATCCATATCTTCTTCACCAGAATCTGGCAAATAACTTGCAATAAGAGGAGCTGCAACAGCAAAGCTAAAAATAATCGAACCTATGATAAGTGCTCTTACCGTAGTCTTGTTGTTCGATTTTCTTAACTCATATGCACCATATATCTTATTACGTCCTTCGAATACGATATCAAGCCACTGATTTTTTATAATATCTAATTTCATTTTTCTAGATTTTTAAGTTGACAAAACTTAAGATCACTCTTATTGTTTATCTATAACTTTTGTTTCTTCTGGTGTAAACTCAGGAACAATTGCATACGTTTCAACTCCAGTGATCGCCATTTCATCTAAGATATCAACCAAATTACGGTAATTTGATTTCTTAGTTGGTTTGATAATTACAATGATTCCATTCTTAGGTTTTCCTAAAGCTGTAGAATATGCTAAAACATTTTGTTTTTGTTTTAATAATTCTCTTCGGATACCATCTTTTCCATAAGCGATATCCTTTGGCCCTACTTTAGGACTAGCTAATAACCCCATGTAATAAACCACTTTATTATCTGCACCCAACATTACTGTCATAGTACGATTTTCATCTACTTTCGTATCAACCTTTGGTTTATTCGGATCATCGTCTTTATCTGGCAACGACAAATCCATTGCTTTAGGTTTTGACAACGATGTGGTTAACATAAAGAACGTGATCAGTAAGAACGCCAAATCCACCATTGCCGTTAAATCGACTTTCGAATTTTGCTTTTTACTTCTTACTTTGCCACCTTTTCCGCCACCACCGTCGCCGGTATTTAATTCAGCCATTTTAGTGTATCTTTTTTAATTAAAAGTCTTTTCCTCTCGTACCTGTAACTAAGTTAAAGGAATTGATTTTCTGATCTTGTAAAATATCCATAATCTTTTTGATTTGTGGATATTGTTCTTTAGCATCTCCTTTTATTGCAATCTCTAATTCTTTATCCTCAAGATCAATTGTAGCTCTTCTTGAAACTAAAAGCCACTCTTTTAATTGATTATCTAAAGAATCGATTGGAATACCTGGCTGATTTGCTTTAGTTCTGTCAGCTGCTTTCATATCAATGATTTGCTTTAAACTAGCTACTGGAACACCGAAGTCATCCATTAATGCAAATTTAGCCTTATCATCTTCTGAAAAAGTAACACCGAATTTTGCTCCCATACCTTCAAGAGTTCTTTTACGAATCTCTCTTCCTTTGATATCGAAAAACACTTTACTTTTCCCGTCTGCTCCTTTTCCTATTGTAATAATTGCCAAATTAGAATCTGGTAATTTATGTTCTACAGTAGAAGCAGGCATATCAACAGGAAGCGCTTCAGGCACTTTAGCAGTAGCAGTCAAGATAAAGAACGTAAGCAAAAGGAACGCAACATCACACATGGCAGTCATATCTGTCGATGTCGACTTCTTTTTCATTTTAATTTTAGCCATTATCTTTTATTTTATTTTGATATAATTAAATCTAATTATTTATATATCAAAAATTAATTATTGTTTTAAACTTCCTCTGAATTTTCTGTAAGTATTCACGATTGTAGTACCAGCCTCATCAATAGAGTAAGTTAAATCGTCAATTTTAGCAGTAAAGAAGTTGTAAGAAACAATTGCAAAGATAGAAGTAGAGATACCTGTTGCAGTGTTGATAAGTGCTTCAGAGATACCTGTTGCAAGTGCAGCCTGGTCTGGAGTACCAGCAGAAGCTAACGCACCAAACGCTTTAATCATACCTGATACTGTTCCTAATAATCCTCCTAATGTACCTAAAGATACTAAAGTAGAGATAATAGTCATATTTTTTTCTAACATTGGCATTTCTAATGAAGTAGCCTCTTCGATTTCTTTGTGGATTACTTCTGAAGCCTCTTCACTATTGAAACCTTCTTTTTTAACGTCTTGATATTTAATCAAAGCAGATTTAATTGCATTTGCAACTGAACCTTGTTGTTTGTCACATGAAGCGATAGCTCCTTCGATGTTTCCTTCTTTAATACTTCCTTGTACATTTTTCATAAATGCATCTAAGTTAGCTTTACCAGCAGCTTTACCAATAACGATAAATCTCTCAATAGAAAAAACAACAACCATTAAAAGCATACCTAATAATACAGGTACAATAAAACCTCCTTTGTACACCATCCCTAAAGTATTGATTGGGTGACCTGTTTCTGGATTCCCTCCTTCAAAGTTAGCTGAATCCCCCATAACGAATTTCCAGATTAACCAACCTACAAAAACACATGCTGCAATAATGATTCCTGAAATCATTCCTCCCCCATTTGAAGTGCTTTCTTTTTTAACTTTAACGTTTGCCATTTTTTTTAATTTTAATAGTTTTAAATAATTTTTATTTTTTAGTTATATTTAACTTGTAGGGTAGCAAATTTATACGTTTAGTTTAAATAAAAAAACTTTTTTTAATTTTATTGAATGAAATTTAACGTCAAATTAAAAAATATCTCATTAATTTGGCGGTGTCTTTTTTGTGATAAAACAAAAAAAAGGCCTAATAATAAAAAAATTACAACGTTTTAGTAAATATTCAAACAATCCATTGAAATCTTCTTAAAAAGTTGCGAAATCACTTTTTATCTATTTTTTAATGAAAAAACGCTTTTTCTTACTAAAAAAAAGACAGTCAAATTGTTAAATTACAAAGCAAAACTCTTATAATCATCTAAATTACAAATAAAAACATGAATAAAAAAGATAATTTCATTCAGGATATAAATAACGGATATCTTGCCAAAGGCGACACCATTATTCTTGGTGGTGCAATTTTAGATGGTGAAGCAATTGCTGAGGCTCACGTTAAGATTCCTCTAAAGACTCTCAATCGTCACGGATTAATCGCCGGCGCTACCGGAACAGGAAAAACCAAAACTATTCAGGTGTTTTCTGAGCAATTATCAAACGCCGGAATTCCGGTTTTAATGATGGACATAAAAGGTGACTTTAGTGGTATTGCTAAAGAAGGTAAAGAAGAAGGCTTTATTACTGAACGTCACGCCAAAATAAACATACCTTTTAATGTAGCATCATTTCCTGTTGAATTAATGTCGCTGTCTAAACAAGATGGAGTTCGTTTACGTGCAACGGTTTCTGAATTTGGTCCGGTACTGTTCTCCAGAATATTAGACCTTAATGACACGCAGGCGGGAGTTGTTGCTGTTATATTTAAATATTGTGATGATAACCAAATGCCTTTATTAGATCTAAAAGACATAAAAAAGGTTATCAATTATATTACAGAAGAAGGCAAAGATGAAATCGCAGCCAATTATGGTAAAATTTCAACCGCAACAACAGGAACAATTCTAAGAAAGATAATTGAACTGGAACAACAGGGTGGTGATATCTTTTTTGGCGAATTATCTTTTGAAACGGATGACTTAATGCGCATTGATGAAAACGGAAAAGGTTATGTAAATATCATCCGATTGACAGATATTCAGGACAAGCCTAAATTGTTTTCTACCTTTATGTTAAGCCTTTTGGCTGAAATTTATCAAAAAATGCCTGAAAAAGGAGATGCTGAACAACCCGAACTGGTCATCTTTATTGATGAAGCGCATTTAATTTTCAACGAAGCAAGCAAAGCCTTATTGGAACAGATTGAAACTATTGTGAAATTAATTCGCTCTAAAGGTGTTGGTGTTTATTTTGTCACTCAAAATCCAATGGATATTCCTAGTGGAGTTTTGGCTCAGTTAGGATTGAAGATTCAACATGCACTTAGAGCGTTTACTGCTAATGACCGTCAGGCTATTAAAAAAACTGCTGACAATTATCCAACTTCAGCATATTATAAGACTGACGAATTATTGACAAGTTTAGGAATAGGTGAAGCTTTGGTTACTGCTTTAAATGAAAAAGGAGTTCCAACACCACTTGTTGCGACTATGATGCGTGCTCCACAAAGCCGAATGGATATTTTATCTTCTGATGAAATCGAAGATATTAATGGCAAATCTAAATTGGTTAAAAAATATGCGGAAGAAATCGATCGTGAAAGCGCTTATGAGATTTTAACTAAAAAAATAGAAGATGCAAATCAGGCTGCAGCCCAACAAGAAGAACAAGCACCTGCAAAATCTTCGAAAGCCGAACCAAGCACTGCAAGTGTGGTTGGTAAATCTGTTCTTAAAGTGGTAACAAGCGCTACCTTTATAAGAGGTGTTTTTGGAGTTTTAACCAAAATATTTAAGAAATAGTAAAAAAATCAAACCATATAAGTTATATAAGTTAATTTATATATCGAATTATATTGTGTCCTTAAATAACAAACCCGACAGGTTTTAAAAAACTGTCGGGTTTACTATATGCAAAGCTTTATATTAACTTATATGACTTATATGGTTTAAAATATTTATGCTTTCTGCAGGAGTTCCAGAATTTTGTTTTCAACCACTGGTGTATCCCAAATACTTTCTATGTTATCCAGTTTTAGAACTTCTTCCATAATTCCGTTTTGGAAATCGCCAATTGCTAAAGCTTCTGCATAAGGACGATCACTAAAAGTTACGCGGCTATAAAGCGGAATCCATTTGTCCGGATGTTTATCTGAAAAGATTTTTTCTATTTTCTTTTGCAATAAGAATTTTTCATCTGCCGTTTTTGTACTCATTTCCATGAAATTACGATATGAAAGTTCTGCAATTGCGTCGGCATTTGGTTTACGGGAAATCTGATATTCTGAGAAAATCTTTTTCCAGTCGTCTCCATACTTTTCAATCATTTCATTTAGAACCGTGATATCTTCAAAACCGGCATTCATACCTTGTCCATAAAACGGAACAATAGCATGACATGCATCACCGATTAAAGCAATTTTATCTTCAAAAGTCCATGGAAAACATTTCATGGTAACCAATGTACTAGTAGGGTTTTTAAAGAAATCATTTGCCAGTTCCGGAATCACTTCAATCGAATCGGGGAAGTTTTTCTCAAAGAAATCCTCCACCATTTTTCTATCAGTTAAGGATTCAAAAGAATTTTCTCCTTCAAAAGGCATAAATAAAGTACAAGTAAAACTTCCGTCAAGATTAGGAAGTGCAATTAACATATACTCTCCTCTTGGCCAAATATGAAAAGAGTTTTTATCGAGTTTATGAGTTGCATTAGCATTTGCCGGAATGTTTAATTCCTTATATCCCATATTCAAAAATTCCTGTGAATAATTAAACATGCTCTGGCGTTGCATTCTGTGACGAATTCTGGAAAATGCTCCATCGGCACCAAAAACCATATCATATTTTCTTTCTTCCCACTCGCCTCTTTCACTTTCCCCAATATGCAACGTTGCATCGTTTAGTGTGACGTCCCAAATTTTCTGTTCAAAATGAAATTCGGCTCCGGCATTTTCGGCCAGATCAATCATTCTTCTGTTCAGCATTCCTCTTGAAATAGAATAAATAGATTCGCCTTCCTGACCGTAATTCTGAAAATTGAGTTTATCAACCAAATGAATCGCACGTTTGTCCATCGGAATTGCAATTTCACGAACCGAATCACCAACACCAACTGCATCAAGTGCTTTCCAACCACGATTGGACATTGCCAGGTTAATAGAACGACCAGAGAAATTTATTTTTCTAATATCGGGGCTACGATCATAAACATGAACGGTGTGACCGGCTTTTTTAAGATAAATTGCCAGCAGCGATCCTACAAGTCCAGAACCAACAACAGCAATTTTTAGAGAAGTTTGCATCGAGGAAATAATCTAATATTGGGTCGTAAAAATAAGTAATAATTATTCATGAGCTTTAAAATAAACAAATTATTTACTCTAAGCGGGCTCACAACAGTTTATGATTCTTTTTAAGATTGGCACCTGCTTTAAAAACATAACAAAATGTTGTATTATTTGATTTATTTAAAAAAATTAAACAATTACTTTTACTTCTGGTTTTACTTTAATATATATCAAATCATGAACAGCGAAATCCTACAATCAAAAATTACTCTGGAAAACGAAAAGGTACTGTTGATTCCTTTTGAAGACCAAAGAAACATTGAACTCAAAGAAATCATTTTTGATGATGAAATCTGGAAATATATGGGAATGTACGTTCGAAACGATCAGGACTTTGAAAACTATATTCAAAATACATTAAAACAAAAAGCAGACGGAATTTGTTACCCGTTTCTAATTATTGATAAAGCCACTAATAAAGTTGCAGGAAGCACCCGATACGGCTATTTAAATCATGCGAGTCAAAAATGTGAAATTGGCTGGACATGGTACGGAAAAGAATTTCAGGGAACTGGATTAAATAAAGCCTGCAAATATGAGTTGCTAAAATTTGGTTTCGAAAACATTGGGTTCAAAAGAATACAATTCAGTGCTGATCTTGAGAACGAAAAATCGCAAAGAGCTATTGAAAAATTGGGTGCCCTAAAAGAAGGTTTATTTCGAAATAATTACATCGACTCTGAAGGAAACAGTAAAGATGATGTTTATTATAGTATTATTTTGGAGGAATGGGAGAATACTAAGCGAGATTATTTTGAGAAACTTGTTTAAGAGCATTTTATTCTTTAACAAAAAAAGTAATACATTAGCTTGATATAATTTTCAAAAACTCATGAACCGTAAAACCTTTTTTGGCCTGTTTTTTATTCTGGTTTCTTTCAATTTTTATGCACAATCAAAATTATTGACTGGTAATAAACATTTAATAATGCTAAATATTCCAAAAAATTGGATTCAGGTTGAGAATGAGCAAATCCCCTTTTTAATAAAACCTGACGAAAAAAATGTTAGCGATAATACCTATATGTATGTTTACGGATTAGATTACCAATCACCTCCTGATATGGATTTATGGATTGAAGGAAATAATTCAGGCTTAAAAAATGACATTCCCAAAATAAAGATTAGCGAGTTAAATTTAAAATTTGAGAATTTAAAATCCGGGGATTTTTTGACTGGACGTTACAAACCTGTTTCCTATATATATCCAGATTCTAAAGAAGAAGTTTTACTTGTTATTGAATCAAAAACTACAATTATTACTGCTGTTCTTTCTGCAAAGGATAGTACGGAATTCAACAAATATCTTACCTCTTTTAAAGAATTGGTCAATTCATTAAAAATTAATGCAGCCAATGTTACCTATAAATAAATACCTAAAATCCATTTCACTAGATTTATAAAAAAATAAAAACTCAGTCAAAAACCTACCGTGTGGACACAAGCATAAAAAATAACACTAATTATCACTAATTTGTTTGTGAAACTAATTTCACAAACAAGGTCAACCTATTAAAATTTGTGCAAATTCGTGCAATTCGAGTTCAAAATTAATCTATACTATTTGTGTTCACACGGTACGGCCAAAAATCGGTTTTTTAATTATCATTGCTTTCTCTATTTAATCTTTTCCAAATCGGTCAATTTCCAGGACTGATCAAACAAAGCTTTTGTTGGTCCGTAAAATCTTGTAAGGATTTCAAAATCTCCATTAGGATCTGTTGGTATCCAGTTACTTTCGCCTTCCGGTGGTGCTTTTGGCCCAAAATATAACGTTACAGTTCCATCTTCATTCTTTTTCAATTCCGGAGTTTGCGAAGAACGCCCGGCCCATTTCATATTTTTCACAAAAGCATGAGTTTCACGATCATAAACAGTCATTGACCAATATTGTTTTACCGGTACATTTGCAGGAACAGTTACACGATACGAAGCATTTCCTTTCAGTAAAACGCCATCTTTATCTTTGATGGTCATTAAATAATATTGAGATTCACCCAGATGTTTTGCGCTAAAAAATGCAATCATATAACATACTGCCCTGTTATCAATTGGGTAAATTTCCCGTAGCTGAAAAGAACTTTTAACACTTTTTATATTTTCTTCACTGGCAGGAAAAAACCATTGACTGCCTTCATAAAAAGGTTTGGTCTTTTCGTAATTATATAATAGCCAATCTCTGGCCTCATTGACAGCAGCTTTAAATAGTTCTTTCGTTTTTTCATCAGGATTATAGCTTTTTCCTCTTTCAATTCCTATCGTTTTTAAAACGTCAATCATAACCCTGTCACGTTCTAAAAAAGGTTCTTGCTGTACAATATCGTTTAGGGTCTGATAAAAACTGTCATCATATTTGATCGTAGAATCATATTCTGCTTTAGTCGCGTCAACAAATATAGTTTTAGGCGACTTGGTGGCTTCCGAATATGGATATAACTTAACTCTTCTACTATACTCTACAGCAGTTTTTACATCGGCCTGGCTGCCACTTTTAAGTACAGAGCGCAAAAGTGCGTAACCACGATACGTATCAGACTGCATTACAAAATAACCTGATGGAATTTTGCTTTTATCATATCCGGGGGAAGAATAAGATATTTCCCTCCTTTTCCTTTATCCATTCCACCTGGCCCAACATCTTCGATCGCTGCCTGCCAGTAATTCATAACACTTCCGTTAAAAACACCATTATCAGCAGGGGGAATTTCAAGCACTACAGGTCCTTTTTCGGTATTAAAAAAAGGCATCAGATAAATAACATCCGGATTTGGGGTGAGTGTCTGGTTCTTCCAGGTTAATAATCCCGGCCAATACACTATTTGATTATATGATCCGTTAATTTTCTCCATCTCTTTGTACATAAGTTGAAAATTAACTGCGGGAATTCCCCAAATAGCAACATCAACAGCCCTTTGATATTGTATTTTCTCTTTTACATTTTCAGGCCGAAAACTAGTTTTAGAGTTCGTTGCAATTTGATTTACTGCTGTTTCTGTTTTTTCTTCCTTTTTACAAGCTGAAATAAAAAGCAACAATAATAGCAGATATGGAAGTTTTCTTTTCATGATATTTATATATGAAATTGATAATAAATAAAAAGCCACTCAAAATTATATAATCATCAGACAACCAAGATCTTTATTCTTCTAATTACGTTTCAGTTTCTAATATGAAACCATTTTTATATTATTTCGAGGTTAATTTGTTTAATCTTTTTAGACTAAATTTGAAACAAAACGACAGCTCTTAATTTTTAAAGTTAAATTCAGTTTAAATGAAATTATATTCAGAACAATATGTAAACGAAAAATCTGAAAGGTTTGTCTGTAAAATTTGGTGTCTGGATAACAGCTTTGGCGAAAGTCTAATAGAAAACAAACTCGTTTTACCAAACGGTTGTTTTAATCTGGCTTTAGTAAACGGGAATGCAATAGAAGTTCACACAAGCAAAAATAAATACCAAATGCCGGAAGGAATTTATTTTTGCTCGCAAATGACCAATAAAGTCCTGGTTAATATTCAACCCAGAACTAAGGTTACTATAATTCAACTGCACGCCTGGACACTTTCAATGTTTCCAAAATATGATCTAAGTAAGTTTACAGATTCAATTATTAATTTAGATACTGCAGAATTGCCTTTTACATTACAATCAAATTCTGATATTGAAAAAGTATTAATTATAATAAATCGTTTTTTTGAAGATCTTAATCATTTAAATCCTAATCAAAATACAATTGAAAAAATCTGCGAAATAATTCGAAATCAGCAAGAAGAAATTTCGGTTTCTGAACTCGGAAAAATTTTAAATTTATCGCAGCGCTTACTTCAAATTAAATTTAAATCGGCAACCGGATTAACAATCAAAAAATATATTCAGATTCTAAAATTCAGAAAATCTGTAGATCAAATGGTAAATGCCGATCTTGAGAAACTCAGTTTAACTGATGTGGCACTTTATAATAAATACTTTGATCAATCCCATTTTATCAGAAAATTCAAGGATGTAACTAAATCAACTCCAAAAACGTTCAATCCCGATTTGTATTTTCTTTCTCAAAAAAGATGAAATTTCGCATTTGTACAATTTTGCTATTTTTGAGTGAAGTAATATTGCAAAATCATTAATTATCATTCAGTCATCAAATGAAAATCATCAATCTTATTTTTATTCCACTAAAGATCCTTTTACTTGGAATCTTATTATTCTGCAATCAAACTGTTTCTTCACAGGAAGAAAAAAACTCCGAATTGTATAAAACTATTATGTCAAGAGACAGCCTGCTTTTTAATGTAGGCTTTAATACCTGTGATGTTTCTCAGTTTGAAAACTTATACAGTGATCAATTTGAATTTTTTCATGATCGTGATGGCATCTCCAACAAAGCAGAATTTTTATATAATTTCAAAAATGGATTATGTAAATCTCCCGAAACTTACAGAGCCCGAAGAGAATTAGTTCCGGGAAGTACTCAAATTTATCCATTATATAAAAAAGGGGTTTTGTATGCTGCGATCCAAACCGGAGTTCATCGCTTTTATGAAATTTCAGCAAAAAAGAATGAACCTCTGTTAAAGAAAAATGAAACATTGGGCGATACTGCACGATTTACGCATGTCTGGGTTTTGGAAAACAATGAATGGAAACTAAAAAGATCTCTAAGTTACGATCATCAATCTAGCAATACAACTCCTGATCAGCCTTCCATTTTTGAGAATAAAAAAGAAATAGAGAAATGGCTTCAGGAAAACAACATCCCGACTTTAGGAATTGGAATAATCAATAATGGAAAACTACAAGAAGTTAATGTTTATGGGGAACTAAAAAAAGGGGTTGCAGCGCCGTATAATACCATCTGGAATGTTGCTTCATTGACAAAACTTGTAACAGCTATTGTGGCACTTAAACTAGTAAGTCAGGGAAAATGGAATCTCGACGAGCCTCTATACAAATACTGGACAGATCCTGATATCGCAAATGACTCTAATAACAAATTACTTACTACACGAATTATTCTGAGCCATCAGACTGGTTTCCCAAACTGGAGATTCATGAATGAATCAGGTAAACTGGATTTTAAATTTAAACCGGGAACTCAGTATCAATATTCCGGTGAAGGCTTAGAATACCTAAGAAAAGCTTTGGAAAAGAAATTTCATAAAACGCTGGATCAATTAGCATCAGAATTAGTTTTTGAACCGCTAAAAATGAATGACACTCAATTTATCTGGAATAATAAAGTAGATCTTTCAAGATACGCTATTAACTATGATAACAAAGGAAATGCATATGAACCGACTAAAAACAAAACAGCAAATGCTGCCGACGATTTATTGACTACTATTCAGGATTATGGAACTTTTTTATGCAGTGTTATGAATAGTGATGGTTTAAGCCAGAAAGTTTTTGACGAAATGAACGCTCACCAGATAAAAACAAAAGAAAACAAATATTTTGGTTTAGGTTTTGAAATTTACGATTTAGGAAATGAAAATTATGCCCTATCGCATGGCGGCGCAGACAAAGGTGTACAAACCATCGTATTTATATTGCCAAAAACAAAACAGGGCATTATTATTTTTACCAATGTTGACGGCGGATATAAAGTTTATGAAAAGATACTTGAGCATTATTTAGGAGAAAATGGAAAAAAAATCTTTGATATTGAAACCAAATCGTAAATCGATCGTCTAATACTTTAGAACCTATAGATTCAATTTAGAAATTCACACAAAATATACTAAAAGTCTATTTGTTACAAAGTTTCAATCATCAATCAAGAACAAATTATTTCATTAATCCTTAAACCATTATTATGAAAAAACCAATCAGACTAATCGCACTGTGCGTAATGCTGCAACTTTTTACACTAACCACTTTTGCTCAAGATAAAGCAAAGCAAATCGAACAGCTTTTGAGTAAATATACTGAGTATGGTCAATTTAATGGTTCGGCTCTGGTAGCTGAAAATGGAAAAGTCATCTTTAAAAAAGCTTTTGGTTCTGCTAATATGGAATGGAATATCCCAAATGAGCCTGATACCAAATTCAGATTAGGATCTATTACAAAACAATTTACAGCATTCTTAATTGTAAAGCTGGCCGAAGAAGGAAAAATTAAACTTGATGTTCCAATCACTACTTATTTACCGGATTATCCAAAAGCAAACGGGGACAAAATCACGATTCATCATTTATTGACTCATACGTCAGGAATTCCAAACTACACTAGTGATCCTAATTTCTTAAAAGAAAAAAGCAGAAACCCATCTAGTCCCGAAAATTTTGTAAAGACTTTTTCTAGTTTACCACTTGAATTTGCACCAGGCGAAAAATTCAATTACAGTAATTCCGGCTATTTTTTATTGGGATATATTATCGAAAAAATTACAGGCAAATCATATGAGCAGTATTTACAGGAAATTATCCTTACACCTCTAAAAATGGTCAACACCGGTTTTGATCATAGTGATATTATCTTAAAAAACAGAGCGGCTGGATATGAAAAACGCGGTAAAAACATTATCAATGCCCCTTACATTGACATGAGTATTCCATATGCAGCAGGATCATTATATTCTACTGTTGAAGACTTATATCTTTGGGATCAGGCGTTGTATACTACTAAATTACTTTCAGAAAAATCAATGGAATCTTTATTCAAACCTTATATCAAGGCATGGGACGATTCGTATGGATATGGATGGTTTTTAAGCGAAGCTGATAATGGAAATAAAGGCAAGCTAAAAATCGTAGAGCATGGTGGTGGCATCAATGGTTTTAATACTATTATTTCTAGAATTCCTGCTGATAAAAATTTAGTCGTTTTATTAAACAATACCGGAGGAACAGTTTTGGGCGAAATGAATGATGCAATCCGAGCTATTTTATACAACCAGCCATTTAATCAGCCCAAAAAATCATTGGCACTTGATCTTTTAGATTCCTTTTCAGAGAAAGGCGTAAATGCTGGTACAGAACTTTATAAAAAACTGAAGAATGACCCAACATACGGCATAAAAGAAAACGAAATGAACAGTGCGGGTTATCAATTACTAGGCAATGGAAAAAAGAAAGAAGCAATTGAAATTTTTAAAATTAACGTAGCAGCATTCCCAAAATCAGGAAATGCTTATGATAGCCTTGGTGAAGCTTATTTAGCCGATGGAGATAAAAAACTGGCAACAGAAAATTATTCAAAATCAGTCGAACTTGATCCATCAAATGAAAACGGAAAAAAAGTTTTAGCAGAACTTTCGAAAAAATAAACAAATTATAATTTGTTCAACAGACTCCGATAAGGCAGCTTTAAAACTGTCTTATCGGAGTTTTTTGTTATAACTTGTAACATTCAAACCTGAAGATTTATCATAAAAAATACTACTTTAGCCGTTCCCAAAAACAAATGAATAACCTATGAAAAATTTAAAAAAGCACAGCTTTCTGTGTGCGCTTTTATGCCTGTTTATTTCTTCAAAATCTCTATCGCAAAACAATCCGCCACCGG
The DNA here is from genome assembly GCF_025947185.1 of Flavobacterium sp. N2038. Classification (NCBI taxonomy): domain Bacteria; kingdom Pseudomonadati; phylum Bacteroidota; class Flavobacteriia; order Flavobacteriales; family Flavobacteriaceae; genus Flavobacterium; species Flavobacterium sp. N2038. Next base: position 1,128,622 of record NZ_CP110001.1, on the reverse strand, counting down.
CAATGCCAACACAGCAAAACAAAATTATCGTAGACAAAATTGTCGAAGCTGCACATTATAAAACCTATGTAATTGATTTTTGCTTAACTAAAATTAATGAGGCTTCTGCCAAAGAAGGCTGGAACGAACAAAAAGCAATAGAAATTACTGAAAGCATCAATTATAAAAACTTTAGAGACGCAATTTATAATTCTTTTGCTTTTTATGATGAAGTAGAATTAGAAACGCTTCTAAAAGCATATGAACAAGATACTGCCTATCAAACTAAAAATGTTATGACTGCAAATAAAGCCCTTGTTAATAATCTGAACATTTTTGCAAATGATATTGTTCTGGGGAAGTATATTTCTAAGTAAAGGTTTTACATAAGGTTCAAAGAGACGAAGCAACAAAGGTTCAAAGGTTTTTATTAGAAACCTTTGAACCTTTTATTATTTTGGAGTTAAGCTAAAACTTGAAACTTGAAACCTGAAACTTGAAACTACTTCACAGGTTTTAAAACCAATTTCGTCGATGTCTTTATAATTTCCTCTTTATTCAATTTCATTTTTCTGAATTTACCCTCGTTGTACATTACAGCCTGATCCTGGTAATGTTTGCTGAATGGATTTCCGGACTGACCTGTTGGCAAAATACTCCAACTATTTTCGATATCTGAGAAATCTACAATTCTTCTGGTTGAAGGCCCTCCTTTTACATAATACTTTCCTTTCTTATTTAAACCAAAGAATAAATTATTAATCACTTCATTTGATCCTGGCGAAGCAAAAGGACCAACATTAAACAGACCACGAAGTGCTGCGACTTTCCCTAACGGATGTTCGTGTTCAACGGTGTGTACTTCTCCCCATTTCCAGTCGGTGATTGTCGTTCCTAATTGTTTTTGAAGTGCAGAAATGGCTTCATGAAATGATTTTGAAACAATATCTTTTCTGGTTTCTTTTACATTTTTGGTTTTGACATTATCCCACCAAACCGAATTTTCGCTTTTAACCTGATTCGCAATTACCTGTTTTCCAATAGAAATACCTAAAAACAAATCAAAATTATCTTCACCCATTTCATCTTCAAAAGTATTTTTTAAATAGAGGTAAACCCATTTATTATAAATCGTTGGCCCAACATCTTCAAGATTTGTTGTTCCTTTCCATGATTTTAAAATAGTTACAGCTTCTTTTTCTGCTGGTGAAATAGTATTAAGATCAATATTTGAAATTAGATTTTGAACCGTTCCAACTGCAACGTCAGAAGTATTATCATAAATCATTTTGCTAATCGCTTCTTTATCCCAATCTGATTTCGCATTCATTAGACCTGAAATTCTTTTAGCACGATCTTCAGGAAGATAATATCCCGGATATAAATAACCATCAATCGCTTCGGGTTGATTATTTGCCGAATATACATAACCCCATTCAGGATTTTCAGCCGAAGGATTTTTGGAGAAATCTAAATATTCTGCGATATCCTCTTTTCCGCTGGAACCGTCCAGAATTAAATGCGTGTTTACACCTTGATTGTGTTTATACAATTTTCCCGTCGCCCACCAGGCCACATTTCCTTTTGCATCACCATACATAACATTAAGTCCCGGCGCAGCAACAAGCTGTACCGCTTTCCTAAAATCATCCCTGCCTTTTGCATGCGAAAGTCCGTAAACTGCATCCAGAATCTGAATTGGCTCTCTGGTATACGTCCATGACATTGCTATTGGATTCTTTTTATCTAAATGATCTAAAACATCGTTCATAATTGGTCCGTGACGACTTGATTTAATAGTCATTACAACATCTGACGTATCTTTTACTTTAATTGTTTTCTTTCTAACTTCATAAGCAGCAAAACCAGTTGGTGTTTGATACTGATTTGAATCTTCTGCTTTATTTTTCTCCTGATAAAAATCGATATCATCATTTTCAAACATCGTTAAACCATATGCATAATCACGATTGTGAGCCAATAACGGAAACGGAGTTCCTGCCAAATAACAACCGTACAATTCATGTTCCGGTGTAGTAATATGCGCTTCGTACCAAGTTGCAGGCTGAGAAAACCCAATATGCGGATCGTTGGCAAAAATCACCTTTCCACTTTTAGTTTTATGGGGCCCGGCAACCCAGCTGTTACTTCCTATAAATGGCGGAATCGGCGATTTATCTAATAAAGCTGTAATTGATTTTGAAATAGCAGTGTATTCTTCAATATTATCTTTTGAACTTTTTAATTGCGTTGTATTAAATTCTCCATTTATTCCTAAATCTTTTAAATACTCTGCACCATATTTATTTCGAATATAAGTTAATAACGGATCTGTTTTTTGAGCCATAGCAAAACTAAAAGACATATATCCGAAGATATTGTAAACATCTTTTATAGTGAATTTCTCTTTTTTTACACCAACCAATGTAAACTCAATTGGTGTGGTTCCTTCTTCCAAATACTGATTTATTCCGTCCAGATAAGCCTGTGTCAATTTATAACTTTCGCTATTTTTATCCAGTTTAGCAATGGCTTTCGCAGAAGCTTCTTCAATACCAATTCCAGAGAAAAACTTATCATTTTTAAGCGCAACTGAACCGAAGATTTCAGACAAACGTCCCGGTGCAATTCTACGAAGCAATTCCATTTGCCATAATCTTTCCTGCGCATGCACATACCCCAGGGCCGTCATGGCATCTTTTTCAGAATCGGCATATATATGTGGAACTCCATATTCATCAAAATATACTGTGGTTTCTTTTTGCAGATTTTTCAATTGTAATTCCCCATCGTATTTGGGTTTCAAATGAAAAATATAGGCACATAAACCTATTCCTAAAACAACAATTAAAACGATTAAAACCAGCAGAAATTTTTTAAGTTTTTTCATATTTCGCAAAAGGTATAAATGATGAAGTTTTTAAAATGATGTAACGAAATTGCAGAATAATGTAAATATCATTCTTTTTTTAAAGTCTAAATTTATGTATTTAAAATTAATAGCATAAATGTCTGTCTATAAAAAAATAGCAATTGGAGTAATTTCTCTGTTTCTTTTAGTGATTCTGGTCAATATTGGCCTGAATTACTGGATAAAAAAACAACTTCCGATTATCATTCATGAGAAAAACAAAACGGCTTACAATATTCACTATGAAAAAATTGAAGTCTCTCTTTTCTCCCGAAATATCTACGCTCAGACTTTATTGATACATCCTAAAAATGAGCCGAAAGACAGTAAAAACGGATTGTTTTCTAGAATTGAATCTATCAACATAAAGCATTTTAATGTTTGGGATCTGGCTTTTCGTGATATCATTCAGGCCGAAAGCATCATCATCAATAAACCACGTGTCATTTTATATAAAAAAGGTGAAAAACTTTTAAATAACAGCAAAAGCATTAAAAGCGAAATCATAGAACCTTTTCGAAAAATTGTTGCCGTTTCTAACATTTACTTAAATGACGGAACTATCGATGTTATTTCACTAGATACTGAAAAGCCAATATTTAGCATTAAAAAAATCATCTTAAAGCTGGAAGGTATTTTAATAACCGATGCCACTTTAAAAGAAAAAATTCCGATGCGGTATAAAACGTATACTTTAATCTGCGACAGTTTATTTTACAGACCGAGTGCTTTTTATCATATCAATATTGGAAAAATAAGTACCGAGAAAAATTTTCTGAAAATCAATAATTTTTCGGCACTTCCACAATTCAGCCGTAAAGATTTTGTTCAAAAATTAGAAAAAGAGAAAGATATTTATACTCTAAAATTAGATTCGTTACAGATCTCAAAAATGGATTGGGGATTTAAAAATGATCGTTTTTATTTCAAAGCAAATTCGGTCGTGATGAATCACTTCGATGCCAATATTTATCGCAGTAAAACACCAAAAGATGATTTGAGCAAAAAATATCTCTACAATCATTTATTGCGAAACATTAAATTTCCACTTCAGATTGACACTTTACAAGTTTTGAAATCTAAATTGGTTTACGAAGAAGAAATTGATGTTTCAAAAGGCCCCGGAGTCTTAAATTTCGATAAATTTAACTTGCAGGCAACTAATCTGCAAAGTGGTTTTGGATTGAAAAAAACCGATGATGTAAAAATTAAAGTCAAATGTGTTTTCATGAAAACTTCACCTCTTGATGTCGATTGGAATTTTAATGTTCTCGACAAAAAAGACAGTTTTCATATTCAGGGCTTAATTTCAAATTTTGATATCAGAGCTATGGGACAATTCAGCAAACCTTATATGAATGCCTCTTTCACTGGAGTTTTTAATAAATACCGATTCAATTTTTACGGAAATGATCTTATTTCAAAAGGAAATGCTTCTCTGGATTACGACGATTTAAAAGTAAAATTATACCAAAAGAAACATCCTGAAAAAGAAGCCAGACTAAAGTCAGCAATTATCAATTTACTCGTAAAAAATGAGTCGAAAGACAAACCCAAAACCGCCGATGTAGAACTTGAAAGGATTCAGGAAAAATCATTCTACAACTTTTTATGGAGAAGCATTGCCGCGTCTTTGAAGAAGATTTTGATATAAACGCATCTACGTCAATATAGCCTGCGGTTTCAACCGCGGGAACGCAATATAATATTCACAATACATATTCACAATACATATTCATAATACGTTTCCCACGGTTGAAACCGTGGGCTATGTTATTTTTGATTCGTATTTTTTTTTCGCCACGACTCGAGCGATAGCGAACTGGCGAAGCAATTCACGAATTTTCACGAATTAATTTTTAAAATCCTGCGAATAAAAATTAGTGGAAATTCGTGTAATTCGTGGCAACCAATCCGTAAACCTGATAATTATCAGGTTTTAAGAAAATCCTTTTTTCAATATTTGCCTCTATTTTAATTTGAAAACAAATGACAAAAAAGCCTTTACACACTTTTCATATACCGGTAATGGGTCTTGCCTATACAATTGACAGCCCTATTCGAGTGGCGCAATATGGGATTTCGTCAGTTGTTTCGATCGCTGATGACGACTTAATTGAAAAGATGCGTAATTTTTACAGCACCAAATTCAATATTCCCTACGAAGAAATTACTCAGAAATTTCATGATTATCGGGCAGAAAGAATTACCTCTTACTTAAATCTGGTTGACAAAATCGTAAAAGAAAAGTTCGAAAATTTTAAAACTGAATTATCAGAAAGTAAAACGGCTCTTGAAAACTTTATGTCGATGCTGCCAAATACTTCTGACATTAAAAAAGGCTTTCAAAATTTATTAGATGACGGAATTGCTTTTAAAGAAAACATTCAAAACTATATCGAATCACATCTTTTTCCCGGAGATATCGATGTAAATATCATGACAAAACTGGACAAAGATAATTTTGTTAAAAACGAACAGCTTCCAATTGAGTTCAATGATGCTCATGCAGCATTAAGAGGTTTTGCTAAAAGTAATTTAGAATCGTCTGTTGTGCTTTCTGCCGGAATGAATCCGAGATTGTACAGTTATTTTGAAAACTTCAGGGATTTTTTTCCAAATGAAAACAACAAGCTTAAAAAGAAAATTATTCTAAAAGTAAGTGATTTTCGATCGGCTATGATTCAGGGAAATTTCCTGGCTAAAAAAGGGCTTTGGGTTTCTGAATATCGAATTGAATCCGGATTGAACTGCGGCGGACATGCTTTTGCTACCGATGGACTCTTATTGGGTACCATTTTAGAAGAATTCAAGCAAAAAAAAGAACAATTGGTACAATCGGCCCATGATTTAATGATTAAAGCTTTACAGCTAAAAAATCAAGTTTTTCCTGAAACGCCTTTAGAATTAAAAATTACGGTTCAGGGTGGCGTTGGAACTGCAGAAGAACATGAGTTTTTATTAGACAATTATAAAGTTGACTCTGTGGGCTGGGGATCTCCCTTTTTATTAGTTCCGGAAGCTACTTCTCTAGATCAGCAAACGAGAAATTTATTGATAAATGCCAAAGAAGACGATTTATACTTAAGTCATATTTCGCCTTTGGGAGTTCCGTTTAATACTTTACATGGAACAACAAACGAAATCTTAAAACAAAAACGTATTCACGAAAACAAAGCCGGAAGTTCATGTCCGAAGAAATTCCTGGCGTTAAGCAAAGAATATGACCCACATGGAATTTGCACCGCTTCAAAAAAATATCAGGATATAAAACTGGAAGAATTAGAAAAAAGTAAAGACCATTTATCTGCCAAAGAATTTGAAAACAGTAAAATTAAAATAACTGAAAAATCATGTCTTTGTGTTGGTTTAGCAAATGCTTCTTATTTAGAAAATAATATTAAAATAAAAGGTCAGTCACAAGGTGTTGTCATTTGCCCAGGACCAAACATGGCTTATTTTGATCAGGAAGTTTCTCTAAAAGATATGTTATTGCACATATATCAGGGACAATCGATTTTAAGAACTACTGATCGTCCGAACCTTTTTGTAAAGGAATTAAAAATGTATGTTGATTATTTTAGAAATGAAATTGAAACTATTTCCGGAGAGGTTACAGCCAATCAACTTAAAAAGTGGAATTCTTTTAAAACGAATATTTTAGAAGGAATAGAATATTATCAAAATTTATTCTCCTCAACTTTATATTTCAAAACGGATGAGGAAAGAATGAAAAATCAATTCAGTTTTTATAAATCAGAATTAAATGCAATTCAAATTCCAAAATTGGAATTAGCATAAAACAAAACGCCGATTTAGAATTCCTAAATCGGCATTTTTATTTATACTTAAAACCTATTCTTTTTTCTTCTTACTGTCTATAATTGCACCTGTTCCGGCCCCAACACCTGCTCCGGCCAATCCGCCAATAATAGCTCCCTCTCCTTTTTTCTTACTCACAATTGCTCCGGTTGCAGCACCAACTCCGGCTCCAATTACAGCGCCTTTAGCAGTTGAACTCCATCCTTTCTTTTTGGAAGTTGTAGTTGCAGCAGTTGATGTTCCGTCATTGTGATGTACAACAACAACTTTCTGAGCTTCTGTTTTTTGTTCTTCTTTAATTTTTGCCATTTCTGTTTTCATCGAATCGATAACACGTTGTTTACTAATTTCAACTTTCATCGAGTCAATGCTGGCTTGCTTGGCTTTATTTATATTTTCCTTGCTTTGATTTTGACAAGAAGCGAAAAGAATTACTGCTAATAAAATATATAAGCCTTTCATGATTGTAGTTTTTAAAAATTGTACACTACAAAATACGGAATATCTGCTATATTAATTATTACAGAATTTTTCAGAAAGTTTATAAAATTAGAAGATTTTGAATTTTATTTGCTTGTAATTTTGGAGCTGACTTAATGTTTTAATTTCGCACAAAGTTTTATTTTGCTACAGATTAAAGGGATTAAAATGATTTCAAAATATGCTGAAATTTGTCTCGCAGATTTTGCTGATTAAGCGGATTAATCTTTGAGAAAGTTTGCCGAAAAATCTGTTAAATCTGCTCCCGATAGCTATTGGGACTGCATGAAACAAAAAAATGCGATTTTATCTTAGTAAGTTCAATAGTGTCCAGCTCTAGCTGGATGAAAATTTGATCAAAACAAAAAGGCTTTAGCCAAACGAATATAGTTTGGCTAAAGCCTTTCAAATTTCATTCTTAATACCCCCAGTTAAAACTGGAGGCAATTAAAAAAATCTTTTTAATCCTTTTAATCTGTGGCTTTAAATAAAAAATTTCGCGTCTCTGCTCCCGATAGCTATCGGGATTGCGAGATTAATTCTTTTTAAAGCTTTACTTCCCTAAAATTCCTTTTTTCAAAATCTGTCCGAAGTCGTACATATCTTCATAAGAGCAATATAACGGAACTGGGGCCAGACGTATTACGTTTGGTTCACGCCAATCTGTAATTACTCCGTTTTTCATTAAATAATCAAATAAGCTTCTTCCTTCACCATGAAGAAAAACAGATAATTGTGAAGCTCTCTCCTCTGGATTTGATGGGGTAATGATTTCAAAAGTGCTTTCTACTTCTTTATCAATTTCATGCAAAATAAATTCTAAATAAGAAGTAATATGATCTCGTTTTGCTATCAAAGCATCCATTCCTACCTCAGCAAACATTTCTACTGAAGCTAAATATGGCGCCAGTGAAAGCACCGGAAGATTACTAATTTGCCATCCTCCTGCTCCATGAACGGGATCAAAAGTCGGTTCCATTTTAAAACGACGTTCTTTATTGTGTCCCCACCAACCTGCAAAACGAGGTAAATCAGGATTATTGTGATGTCTTTCGTGAACAAAACAGCCTGAAGCATTTCCAGGTCCTGAATTCATGTATTTATAACTGCACCAAGCGGCAAAATCTACATTCCAGTCATGAAGTTCTAATTTGATATTTCCCGCAGCGTGTGCTAAATCCCAGCCTACTTTTGCTCCCGCTTTTTGTCCTGCTTCAGTTATGGTTTTAATATCAAAAACTTGTCCGGTATAATAATTTACTCCACCAATTAAAACCAAAGCCAGTTCCTCTCCAACTTCTTCAATTTTGGCCAAAACATCTTCAAGACGAATATTATGTTCTCCTTCACGACGTTTAATTTCTACAATCGCATCTTCTGGTTTATATCCATGAAAATGAACCTGACTCTGAAACATATACTGATCAGATGGAAATGCTTTTTCTTCGCAGATGATTTTATATCGTTTCCCTTTTGGCTGATAAAATGAAACCATCAATAAATGAAGGTTTACTGTCAAAGTATTCATTACTGTAACTTCTGACGGAAGCGCTCCAACAATTTTACTTAACGGTTCTGCAAATCTTTCCTGATAATCCCACCAAGGTTTTTCTGCATAAAAGTGACCTTCTACCGCCAATTCTGCCCAATCATTCATTACTTCATCGATATAAGCTTTGGTACGTTTAGGTTGTAATCCTAACGAGTTTCCTGTAAAATAGATAACTCGTTTATCATTTACTTTAGGAAAAATAAATTGTTCCTGATAGTGGTTTAGTGTGTCTTTCGAATCTAGCTCTCGTGCAAATTCGCGTGTATTTTGAAAAGTCATTGTGTTTTTGTTTTGGATGCTAAAATAACAAATTTTGTTTGTTTTGTTTTGTTTCAGGTTTCAAGTTTCGCGTTTCATGTTTCATGTTGATATACTTTGTGTGTTTAACCGCAAAGCGCGCAAAGTTTTTTTACTCAGTTTGTGTTTACAAAATGCAAAAAAGAACGCAAAGCTTTGCGAACTTAGCGTTTGTAAACGTTATCAAGAGTAAAAAACCTTGCGAACCTTGCGTTTAAATTTCTCAACGAATGTGAAACCTGAAACATGAAACCATTAAAAAACAAAAAACCCGTCATCACTGACAGGTTTTTGAAATTCTGATATAAACTCAGATTATAATATTAACATTGCGTCTCCGTAAGAATAGAATTTGTATTCTTCTTTGATCGCTTCGTCGTAAGCTCTTTTCATTAAGTCGTGACCACAGAAAGCAGAAATCATCATTAATAATGTTGATTTTGGTGTATGGAAATTAGTAATCATACAGTTTGCAATACTAAAATCGTGAGGAGGGAAAATAAATTTATTTGTCCAGCCTTCGTAAGGATTTAAAGTATTTGCAGAAGAAACAGAACTTTCGATTGCACGCATAGAAGTTGTTCCAACTGCACAAATACGTTTTTTCTTTGCTTTTGCATCGTTTACAATATCACAAGCATCTTGTCTGATGATTAATTCTTCAGAATCCATTTTGTGCTTAGACAAATCTTCAACCTCAACCGGGTTAAAAGTTCCCAAACCTACATGTAAAGTAACTTCAGCAAAATTCACTCCTTTGATTTCTAATTTTTTCAAAAGGTGTTTTGAGAAGTGTAAACCTGCAGTTGGTGCAGCTACAGCTCCTTCTTCTTTTGCATAAATAGTTTGATATCTTTCAGCATCTTCAGCAGTAACTTCTCTATTGATGTATTTAGGAATTGGAGTTTCTCCAAGTTCTGTCAATTTGTTTCTGAATTCTTCATAAGAACCATCGTATAAGAAACGTAAAGTTCTACCACGAGAAGTTGTATTATCGATTACCTCAGCAACTAACGAATCGTCGTCACCAAAATAAAGTTTATTACCGATACGGATTTTTCTGGCCGGATCTACTAAAACGTCCCAAAGACGTTGCTCTGAATTTAATTCTCTTAATAAGAAAACTTCAATTCTCGCTCCGGTTTTTTCTTTGTTTCCATACAAACGTGCAGGGAAAACTTTTGTATTATTAAGAATTAAAACGTCTCCGTCATCAAAATAGTTGATAACATCTTTAAACATTTTATGCTCTATAGTTTGTTTTTGACGGTCAATTACCATTAAACGAGATTCATCTCTATTCTCTGCTGGAAATTCCGCTAAAAGTTCTTTCGGTAAATTGAAATTGAAGTGTGATAATTTCATATTGAAGTATAAGATTTTAAAATATCAATTTTAGATTTATGTATCTAAAATTTTAAATCGCTTGCAAATATACGATTGTGAGATAGGCGTTGTCAAGTGTTTTGACGTTTATTTTCAAAAGTCCTTGATTTAGTGGTGGTTTGATGACCATAAAAATGTTTTTTTCACCATATAAGTTATATAAGTTCATTTAATTGGGGCTTTTATTTTTACAAACCAACTATTTAAACCCGACAGTCCCGAAGCCTCGGGATAAAAACCTGTCGGGTTTTCCCATAATGAGCATAAAAAAACCTCTGGTTGAAACCAGAGGCTGTGTACTAATTATTTTTTCGCCACGAATTCACGAATTTTATCAACCTTAATTTCTAAAATATAAATTCGTGAATTTGTGGCTATTTTTTATTTGCTATAATTCTGAGATTTGAAAGTTTAAAGCTCTTAAATCATTCCAGAAATCCGGGTATGATTTTGAAACTACTTCTGCATCATCAATAATAATTGGCACTTTGATTGCCAGCGGTGCAAAGGCCATTGCCATACGGTGATCGTTGTATGTTGCAATGTGTATATTGTGATTGATATTTTCAGAACGCACCAAAGTTAAGCTATCGTTTGTAACCGAAATATTTGCGCCTAATTTTGTCAACTCGATTCTTAAAGCTTCAAGTCTGTCTGTTTCTTTAATTTTTAAAGTATGAAGACCTGTTAAATAGCATCCGATTCCCAAACCTAAACAAGTAACCACGATTGTCTGGGCGATATCCGGTGTATTGTTTAATTCAAAATTTACATCCTGATAATTAAAACCTGCCACTTTTTCCAAAGTCATTTTATTGTTTTGGAAAGTTGTTTTCACACCCATTTTTTCATAAAGAGAAACCAGTTCAGAATCTCCCTGAAGACTGTTTTCTTTATAACTGCTTAAAGTAATTTTTGCAACATCAGCCAAAGCCACAAGACTAAAGAAATAAGATGCTGAACTCCAATCTGATTCTACCACCATTTCTTTAGATTCTACCGCTTCTTTTGGATAAACTTTAATTACGTTTCCGTCAAAACTCGTTTTAATATCTAAATCTGTCAACAAAGCCAAAGTCATTTTGATATATGGGATTGAAGTAATTTCTCCCTCTAAAGTAAGTTCTAAACCATTTTCTAGTTTTGAAGCTACTAATAAAAGTGCCGAAATATACTGACTGCTCACATTTGCTGCTAAAGTAACTTTTGAAGCGGTAACTTTTTTCCCTTTAATTCTTATTGGCGGATAACCTTCTTCTTTTTCATAAGAGATTTCAACTCCTAATTGAGCCAAAGCTTCTACTAAAATTTTTATTGGGCGTTCCTGCATTCTGCTTGATCCGGTCATTACGACTTCTCTTCCTTCGTTTACAGCAAAATAAGCCGTTAAGAAACGCATTGCTGTTCCTGCATGATGAATATCTACAATTTCGTCATTGCCAAGAAGTGCTTTCTGCATTACTTCGCTGTCATCTGAGTTTGAAGTATTGGCTAACGTGATATTTGGAAATAAAGCTTTTAGTAATAATAAACGGTTTGTTTCGCTTTTAGAACCTGTGATATTTAGTTGCGAATCATCAATTGTGAATTGCGGATTCGTGCTTAATTTTAAATTCATGATATTAGTTATGAGTTGCGAATTATGAGTAACATAATCCAGGCATGCAATTTACCACTCCTCGCCCGTAAATCAAAATTCGCACTGAAATTTCACAATTATTTCAATTTATCATTGTTTTTGTGACGATCTTTATCTCTTACCGATTTTAAGTCCATTTTTTTATCAAAGGCAGCTTGCAAATCGATTCCGGTTTGGTTGGCCAAACATAAAACAACAAAAACAACATCGGCCAATTCTTCGCCTAAATCTTTGTTTTTATCACTCTCTTTTTCTGACTGTTCTCCGTAACGACGCGCAATAATTCGAGCCACTTCACCTACTTCTTCTGTAAGCTGTGCCATATTGGTCAATTCATTGAAGTAACGAACTCCATGCTCTTTTATCCAGGTATCAACGTCTAGTTGTGCATTTTTCAAATCCATGATTATATTTTTGAGCAAAATTAACTTAATCTTTCCATCTTACTATATCCTCTTCAAAACAATTTTCTCCGTTTCTTTTGCTACCATTCCTTTATAATATTCTTTAAGCATATCATATTTCTCTGTAGAAACAATAGCTTCGTTAATTTGGTGTACTACACTTAGTTGAAGTAAATTTCCGGTTGCAACGATATTAAATTTAAAACTGCCTAAATTATTCTCCATTGTATAAGCAACAGGTGCAGGCAAAGTTTCAACTGCAAAACCATCTGGAATCTGAATTGAAATATTGTATTTGTCTGCAAAAGGAAAACTAAAATCTACGGGATATTCTCGAACTTCTTGTTTAAATGGATTTTTATCATTTGTAAAAAACAACATCGGGTTTACATAAATTTTACCCCCAATTACTTCCGTCAAACTATTTCCTGTAAATGAATACGTTTCTATTGTTGGCTTTAGAAGTTCTTTTTCGTTTAATCTTGAGTATTCGCTTATTTCAATTTTGTTGTTATTATTCTCCAGTTTTTCTAAATATTCTTCTTCTTTTACACCATCAATCACATCTCTCACAAGCATAGCATTATAATCTGTGCATTGTCTTCTGGTTTTACCTGTAACTTTTCCCTCAGGATCAATACTATAATTCATAAAAATTATATCATTTGAGATTTTACTTGGCATTAAATCTATTTCATCAGAGGTACCATCTTTTCGTATTAATCTTCCTGACCAGTTTAAAACACGCAAAGGCAATACATTTGGAGTTGAAAGTTTATCTGTAGCATCAATTAAAATATTTCCGTTTGGAGTCTCAACTGCTGCAATAACATAATTAAAAGCTGTTCTGTTAGGAAACAAAGCAATACCATTAGAACGGGTACTTAACAATACGGGATTTGCTGTCAATCCTGAATAACGCAACATTGCTGTAAGCATTAAATTAATATCAGCAATATTTCCTGTTTTCTCTTTATATGCTTTTTTAACTCCGCTGTCACAGCCATAGCCTGTATAGCCGTTCCATTTTACATTAGTTTTTACATGGTTCAAAATCAGCTGAATTTTTTCCTCTGTTGTATTTACTCCTGCTAACAAAGCTTTTAAATCATCTTCAAAATATCCTGTTTTATTTAATTCTGGTCCAAAATCATCATAATCATATATTGTTTTCACAACAGAACTCCAATCTGCCGAATATTGTTTCATTGGCGAGTTTGGATACTTTATCAATGATAATTCATGTTGAACACTTGAGGTATAATTATCTATATTATTTATATAAGCTTCCTCTTTCATTGCCGGAAAATCTATCGCTATATAAGTAGTCTGATTCTCCAGGTATTCCAATTTATCGTTCGAAAAAGTAGTTTTGGATACATTTCCGTGATCAGACCTGTCTTTACTTGTAAAAATTACTGATTTAGGATTTTTAAGTGTTGTTATTTTAGGAAAAATATATCCTTTTTGTCTGGAATTAAAAACATAATACTCCGGAATATATGTGGAAAACTCCGAATAATTTACCGGAATTGAGGTCTGAAAATCCCAATCTCTGATCATACTGTAACTTGGACATTTAATAGTATATCTAAATTCTATTACCGATCCTTCTTTTACATTTGGCATCGTAATCTTTTTTTGCCCTCTGTATTTATTTAATACTTCGTCAAAAACACCATCGCTTTTTAGCTTTGTCTTTTCAACTTTACCATTAACCAGATTATAGGTAACAGCATCATTAAAGAACACACGTTCTTTTAAAGTACTAGTATTATAATACCATACTTTTTGATTTGCCCAATCATAACCTTCTTTTTTATAAATCTTAATTCTGGTTTCAACATCGGTTACCGTAATGAATCCATCATTCTGATCATATTCGATTCTCGCTTCACCTCTTTTATAAAGTATTGCTGCTACCGCAGAAGAATCTTTAGGATGCATTTTCTGTTCAAGTTCTGCAACAGAAACTTTTCCTAATTTAAAATCCTGTGAAATCACTTTTGGAGCGATTAATAAAATCACAGACAGGCTAAAAAGTTTAATTAATTTCATTTTGGTTAATTCTTAGTTGGTTTTGGTTAGTATAATTTTGGCGTTATCATTTTTTGCTACTTGTTCCATAAAAAGGCGATATTCATCATACTCTTTATTAGAATATTTGCCTTTGTTTAAAAACATGGATCTTTTATAGGTTAATTTATTACTGTCTTTTTTGACAATCTCAGTTTTATATTCGCCAAATTTTCCTTTCAATTCAAAGTTTGACGGTAAAAATTCGATCGTAAAACCAGCCGGCAGATTAATTTCAATTTCATCAGAATCCAGATAACCTCTCTGAATTTCAAATGGATTTTTTCTATTTCTAATACGCTTGACACTTCCGGTATTTTGATTAAAAGCGTCTACAACAAACATCATTTTATTGGATAAAATTGTTGCATAATTTACTGCTGTAACCTGAGCATCTTCGGTAAAACGAATATTTTCTTTATCGTTGACAAAGGATATTTTATTAATTTTAAGATTATTGATATTATCCCAGTAGTCTTTATAATGTTTTTCTTTTTCTGTAGGTTGCAAATGCTCTATTCCGTACTTTTTACTATACTGAGAACCTTCGGAGATTATCGATATTGAACCTGAGAAATTTCCATTTTCATCGATAGAATAAGCTCCTTTATCTTTTTGCGTATTTTCATTATCCTCGTAAATTTTTGTTCTTACAATAGCTCCACCTTCTGGTTTTACTACCAAAACATCCCTGTCATCGGTAAAAGTTCCCTGATAACCAAAAGGATCATCCTGACTTGTACATTCCAGCCAGGTGTAATTATCTCCAGTAGGAATTGCCAATATCATGTGATTTCCCTGCATCGAAACAAAATCTGACTGAATATTCGATTTATTACGATCTCCGTATAAAATGGTATTGTACGAAGGAACATCTACCACTTGCAAAAGTGCTTTGGTATAATTTGACAGTGCTTTGCAATCTCCGTATCCTAAGCGATCAACATCACTTGCCAACATAGGTTTCCAGCCTCCAATACCCACAGCAATATTTACATATCTTGATTTTTTCTGTACATAATCATATATGATTTTTGCTTTCTTTATAGGATCTTTTTCATTACCCACAAGTGCTTTTATTTTTGTCTTGGTTTCCTCTGGCAAAACTGTAGTTTCTGTAAGTATATTATCGGCATACCATTTACCAAATGCTTCCCAGGTTGTCGCAGTTCCGTCATAACCTTCTAAGTGAAATTTTTCTAAACCCATCATTACCTTTGGAAAAAGATTATCTGATGATGGGCTGTAATCTTCCGCTTTTCTTGCTAAAATATTAACCGCTGCATAACTTAACTTGGTATCTGTGTCAATCGTTTTTTGTATTTTAAAATCAGAAAACTGAAACTCTTTCTTTTTAAATCCGAGATTATTTGGGTAAGATACATTTAAGACGCTTTTTTCTACACTTAAATTGTAACTACCTAAAAAATACCATCTTGGTATAAATGCCGTGTTTGAATTTTCGATTTCGCTAGTATAAACAATTGTAAAAGGATATGAAATTGGTGTATATTCTAAGTAAATCACACGATTATCTGAAAAAAGTGTACTACCACTTACAGCACTTTGATCTTTAAAATCTTTTCGTTTAATCTTCTTGATTTCGTTTCCAAATGCATCGTAAACAATTGCTTCGATATTTTTTATTGTAGTCGACTTATCATAATGCTGATAAGCTTCTATATCGCTTAATCCTTGTGCATTTAAAACCGTTACTATTCTCTGGATTTTAATATTCATGCTTCGTTGTGAAGCAATCGCAATGTCCATTTGGTCTAAACGCACCACTGCATCTGCATTTTGCTTAAGACTATCGGAAATTGTTAAGGAAGAATATTCACTCTTTTGAGCTAAAGAGGCAAGCGTAAATAAGCAAAAAAACAACGCGAAAAAAGAGGTTTTCATTAGTAAGTAATTTCGCCAAATATATATTATTTTTAGAAATTCTTAACATTTGTTGATTATTTTTTACTCTTTGTTTTTACTATCAATTGTAATGGTAACTGGCCCGTCATTTAACAGACTGACTTTCATATCGGCACCAAAAATTCCCGTTTGTACCTTCTTCTCCAATTCTTTTTCCAAAGACATTACAAATTTTTCGTACATCGGAATTGCGAAGTCTGGTTTTGCCGCTTTTATATAAGAAGGACGATTTCCTTTTTTTGTAGAAGCATGAAGTGTAAACTGGCTTACCACAATTATATCGCCGTCAATATCCTGAACCGAGCAGTTCATCACATCATTTTCGTCTCCAAAAATTCTCATTTTTATGATTTTACCTGCGAGCCAATCAATATCTTCCTGAGTATCGGCATCTTCAATTCCAACTAAAACCAATAAACCTTTTTGAATATCTGCTGTTTTTTGACCATCAACGGTTACAGATGCTTCGGAAACTCTTTGTATTACAACTTTCATTTTTATTTTGATCTAATGTAGTATAGTTTATTAGCCACTCCCGACAGCTATCGGGATACACGGATGAAACAGATTTTAAATTCTAACCTTAGATGCACAGCAGTGCATCTCTACAATACAATTGGAATTTGGATTTTTTTAATTGGAATTTCTCTTTTTTTATTTCCTCGTTTCATCACTAGCTGCACGATCTTCACCATAAGAATCTGTACGATAATGTTCTTCGTCGCCTTCCAGAATTTTAAGGTAACTATTATAACGTGACCAGGCAATTTCGTCTTTTTCTAAAGCAGCTTTTATAGCGCAATGTGGTTCTTCTTTATGTAAACAGTTGTTAAACTTACATTGATCTTTCAGCTTGAAGAATTCCGGAAAATAACCACTAATTTCTGTTGGTTCCATATCAACAATTCCAAAACCTTTAATTCCCGGTGTATCAATAATTCGGGCATCAAAAGACAAATCATACATTTCTGCAAAAGTCGTCGTATGTTGTCCTTGCTTGCTTTGTTCTGAAATTACGGTCGTTTTTAAGTGAAGGCTTGGCTCCATTGCATTGACCAAAGTTGATTTTCCAACTCCGGAATGTCCTGAAAACATACTTACTTTACCAATCATCATTTCTTTCAGCTTATCAACACCTTTATTTTCTGTAGAAGAAACTCGCAGACATTTATATCCTATTTCCTGATAAATATGCTGCAGATAAAGCTGATCGTCTAAAGTCTGATCGTTAAGTGTATCAATTTTATTAAAAATAAGGATTGCCTCGATTCCGTATGCTTCGGCTGTAACCAAAAAACGATCGATAAAACTGGTTGTTGTTGGCGGATTATCAATTGTAACCAGTAAAAAAACCTGATCAATATTGGATGCAATAATATGAATCTGTTTGGAAAGATTAACCGATTTACGAACGATATAGTTTTTTCTTTCGTGAATATTATGAATTGTTCCCGTTATGGTATCTGAAGTTTCTTCTAATTCATAATCGACAATATCGCCTACAGCAATTGGATTAGTGCTTTTAATCCCCTTCATCCTGAACTTCCCTTTCATACGGCATTCTATAAAATCGCCTTTTTCAGATTTTACGGTGTACCAGCTTCCTGTAGATTTATATACGATTCCTGTCATTCTTTAATTTTAGATTTCTGATTTTAAGATTTTAGATTCAAACCCTAAATCTCTGCAAAGATAAATTATTAATTTTAAACATAGCCCACGGTTGAAACCACGAACTATACTATATAATGCAAAAATCCCCACTACTTCTTTCAAAGCAATGGGGATTTAAAAAAAAACAATCTATTTTTAAATGCGTGATATAATAAAATCTAGCAACAGTTTTTAAACTAAACCAAAATTAACTTATATCACTTATATGGTTTAAAGAAAATTATGCGTTGAAAACTTTCTCCTGGTGACCAATACTTTCCTGGTGAATTGCTTTAAACATTCTTAAAACAAACTCCTCAGTAAGACCTTTTTTCTCACCTTCTAAAATCATTTTTCCTAAGATTTCGTTCCAACGGTTATTTTGAAGAATCGCAACGTTTGCATCTTTTTTCACCTGACCAATTTCGTCAGCCACTTTCATACGTTTCCCTAACAATTCTAATAAGTTAGCATCAAGAACGTCGATATTTGCTCTTAGTTTTTTCATTTTTTGGCTGTACTCATCTGTAGTATCATCCGTTTTTCTGATCGTCAAATCTTTAATGATTTGTTTCAAAGAATCTGGAGTAACTTGCTGTGCAGCATCAGACCAAGCATTGTCCGGATCGATGTGCGTTTCGATAATCATACCATCGTAATTCAAATCTAAAGCCTCTTGCGTTACTTCGAAAATCATTTTACGATCTCCGGTAATGTGAGATGGATCGATGATTAATGGTAAATCAGGGAATTTATTTTGCAATTCGATAGCAATCTGCCATTCTGGAATGTTTCTGTATTTTGTTTTTTCGTAAGTAGAGAAACCTCTGTGAATAACTCCTAATTTCTCGATTCCAGCCATGTGCAAACGTTCAACACCACCTAACCATAAAGCTAAATCCGGGTTTACAGGGTTTTTCACTAAAACAATTTTATCAGTTCCTTTTAAAGTATCTGCAATTTCCTGAACCGCAAATGGGTTTGCAGTTGTACGTGCTCCAACCCATAATACGTCGATATCGTGTTCTAAAGCCAATTTACAATGTGCTGCTGTTGCAACTTCAGTTCCCATTAACAAACCAGTTTCAGCTTTTGCTTTTTGCAACCATTTTAATCCAATTTCTCCAACACCTTCAAATCCTCCCGGACGTGTTCTTGGTTTCCAGATTCCTGCTCTGAATACACTTACTTTTGAATCTTTTAATTCATGAGCGATTTTTAAAACCTGATCTTCAGTTTCTGCACTACAAGGTCCAGCTATCACAAGTGGGTGATTTAAATTGAAATCTTCTAACCACTTTCTCATTTCTTTCTTATTTTCCATCTTTTTTATAGTTTACTTTTTTATAGTTAATCCGTTTAATATTTCCTTTATTTTATTTGTGCTTTCCATTTCTTCAAAAATGGCATTATAATCTTCTTCTTTTAACAAATCTCTAAACCGACTTAGGTTTAAAATGTATGCTTCTAATGTTTCCAGAACGTGTTCTTTGTTTTGCTTAAAAATCGGTGTCCACATTGCCGGCGAACTTTTGGCTAAACGTACCGTACTTTCAAATCCACTTCCCGCCATATCAAAAATATCCTGTTCGTCTTTTTCTTTATTCATTACCGTTTTACCCAGCATAAATGAACTAATGTGCGATAAATGCGAAACGTAAGCAATGTGTTTATCGTGCGAAATTGGATCCATATATCGAATCCTCATTCCTATTTCGCTAAAAAGCTGCAATGCTTTTTCCTGCAATTTAAAAGTGGTTTTTTCCACTTCGCAAATGATGTTTGTTTTTCCTTTAAATAAACCTTTTATCGCCGCCGAAGGTCCTGAGAATTCTGTTCCTGCTATCGGATGTGTGGCAATAAAATTTCTTCTTTTCGGATGATTTGCCACTGCATCACAAATTGGTTTTTTAGTCGATCCAACTTCAAAAACAATTGTTTTATCACCAACCGCATCCAGAACTTTAGGCAAAACCGCTAGCGCCACATCAACAGGAACTGAAACAATTACAAAATCAGCCTCGGCCAAATTTTCAAAACTTCCTGCTTTTTCAACAACACCTAAATCAATTGCTTCCTGCAAATGTTTTTCGTTATTGTCTATTCCAAAAATAGTGGCGTTTGGATGTTTTTCTTTGATGTCCAGCACCATCGAACCGCCTATTAATCCTATTCCTATTACGTATACTTTCATACTTCTCTTTAATTTCCAATTTTAAAATTCCAAATTCCAACCTTAATTTAACCGCAAAGTCCGCAAAGAATTTACGCAAGGTTCGCAAAATCTGAAATCTAAAATCTACATTCTAAAATCTAAAATCGGTCTATCGCTTCCTGTACTTTTTCTTCTTTTACACACAATGAGAATCTGATATAACCTTCGCCGTTACTTCCAAAAATGGTTCCCGGTGTAATGAAAATATGTTTCTCATATAATATTTCGTCAATGAACTTCTCTGCTGATGCTATTCCTTCCGGAAGTTTTGCCCAAACAAAAAGCCCAACTCCTTCCTTATAAACTTTGCAGCCTAATTTTTCTGCTAATTTTTCTGTTAGTTCACGGCGGCGTCTGTAGATCTTGTTTTGATCTTCGAACCAGGATTCATCGCAATTCAATGCCGCAACTGCACCTTTTTGGATTCCGTAATACATTCCGCTGTCCATATTGCTTTTTACTTTTAGGACTGCATCGATAATTTCAGGATTTCCTAAAACCATACCAACTCTCCAGCCAGCCATGTTGAAGGTTTTACTAAGTGAATTCAATTCTAAAGCCACATCTTTTGCACCTGCAACCTGTAACAAACTCATTGGGTTATCATTCAAAACAAAACTATACGGATTGTCGTTGATCAATAATATGCTGTGTTTTTTAGCAAAAGCAACCAATTTTTCAAATAACGCTAAACTACCTCTTGCTCCTGTTGGCATGTGTGGATATCCCAGCCACATAATTTTTACCTTTGAAAGATCCAGTTTTTCTAAAGCTTCAAAATCCGGTTCCCAGGCATTTTCTTCTTTCAAATCATAATAAACCGGAACGGCTCCTACCAAATTGGTTACCGACGTATATGTTGGATAACCCGGATTAGGAATTAAAACGTGATCACCTTCATTTAAAAATGCTAACGAAATGTGCATAATTCCTTCTTTCGAACCCATCAAAGGCAAAATCTCATTATTCGGATTTAATTCAACACCAAATTGATTCTGATAAAAATCTGCCATCCCTTTTCTCAATTCCGGTAATCCCTGATAGTTCTGATAACCATGCCCATTTTCATCTTGAATTGCCGCAGCGACTGCTTCAATTACTGCTTTCGACGGACTCAAATCAGGGCTTCCAATTGCCATACTGATGATCGGTTTTCCTTCAGATTGCAATTGACGAACTTCCCTCAATTTTGATGAGAAGTAGTATTCTTCAACTTTATCTAATCTTTTTGCTGTTGTAATCATTTTTTTTAATTTTTGCTATATGCTTTAAGCTTTACGCTATATGCTTTTCTCTTTTTGACTTGTCACCCTGAGCGAAGTCAAAGGGCTTTCCAATTGGAACGTGGGCTTCGACTTCGCTCAGCCTGACAATTTATTGTTTCAAACCTTTGGAATTTGGAATTTCAAAAAAATTGGAATTTCCTTTTTTAAGGTTTAGTATTCTTATATTCTCCTAATACTTTAAAATACTCCGCCATAATGTTTAATAACGCTTTGGCTTTTGCAAAATCTTCGTATTTATCAAATGTCACATCTACGAAAAATGAATATTTCCAAGGTGTTTCTATTTTTGGAAGCGATTGAATTTTTGTCAAATTCAGTTTGCAATCGCTCATTACATTCAAAACCGCTGCTAAACTTCCTCTTTTATGATCTAATTCAAATTTGATTGATGCTCTGTTGATTTCATTTTCCGGCAAAAATGAATTTTGCTTTTTGATAATCACAAAACGAGTCATATTGTTTTTGATGGTTTGAATTTCTGGCGCGATGATTTCCAAATCATACATTTCTGAAGCTACTTTACTTCCTATTGCTGCAATTCCGGTTAATTGTTTTTCCTGAATTCTTCTTGCTGTTTCGGCTGTATCTTTATCTTCAACCAGCTTGATATTCGGAAACTGTTTCAAATAATCCATACATTGTAAAAGGGCCATCGGGTGCGAATGAACTTCTTTTATGTCTTCTAATTTCTGACCTTTTAAAGCCATTAAATTTTGGTGAATGCTTAAATAATGTTCTCCAATGATGTGCAAATTATTCTTATCAATCAAAGCATAATTCGGAATAATTGGCCCTGCAATTGAATTTTCGATTGCCATAACCGCCTGATCTGATTTCCCGGAAAGCAGGCTATCAACCAATTCTTCAAAAGACAAACATTCATCAATTTCCACATTTTCAGCGAAATACTCATTCACTACCTGATGATGAAATGATCCTTTTATACCTTGTATTGCAATTTTCGTTGTCATATATTCAAAAAAAAATCCTGATTTGCATCAGGATTGTATATTAGTTTTATTTGTCTTAAATTTTATCTCAAATAACCATAGCACAATCCTCACTTCTACTAAAGAAGAAATAAAAAGAGTTGCTAAAATAAAAACGGTTACTTGCCATTTTGTTTGTGTTTTGTTTTAAATTCTCTGCGAATGTATAAATTATTTTTAGCGCACCAAAAAAAAGATTGCATTTTATGAAACAAAAAAGGATTTCTTAACAAATTTAGCAGGTTTTGTATGATAATATAAAAATATAGACTTAAAATGAGATATTTATAATTGAGTTTTTCTAAGATTCTAAGGTACTGAGTTGCTAAGGTTCTTAGATTTATTTATAAATTTAATCTTTTAGACCAATTCTTTGGAGAACGAGAGGTATGAAAAATACCGATGATTATAATTTCATCTTTCTCAAATCGATAGTGAATTCCATAAGGAAATCTTGATATAAATCTAATCTTTATATTTTTATACTTTTTTGAAAAGCATCTGGATTTCTTGAGATTTCATCGACTCCTACTTCCAAACATAGTTCAAAATCATAAGAAAGTCCCACTCTCTGTTCTTCATACCATAATACAATATCTTCAATATCAAATAATGCTTCTTTTACAAAACGAATTCTATACATTATCTAATCGATCTTAAATGAGCTTTAACCTCATCCCAAGTATACAATTCTGTTTTTCCTTCTTCTAAGTTCTGAATACGGTTATCCAATTCTCTTTTAACATCATCCAAAATCTCTAAATCTTTCTTAGAGACACTATCCCATAGTTGCTCTGCTAAAACAATTTTTTCAGCATTACTATATTTAGACAAATTTTTGATTTCCATATTTTTAGTATTACCACTGTTATTAATATTACAAATTTAATCAAATTTTACCATGAAATGAAACATCATCCCAACACTCGTCTTTCTTCCAATTAATCAATAAGGACGAAGCAATTTCATACTGCATATCAAATTCTCTAACCTATTTTACCATGATTGTTTGGTTCCTCGCAATGACTTTAAACAAAAAAAGCAGCTATCATTACAATAACTGCTTTCTATAAATTAAAGAATAAGTCTTTCTTCCTTACTCTATTTTCTTTCCTCTAAAAAAAATTAAGATCCACACATTTCACAATCCTCAGGACCTGCAGCTTGCGCTTTAAGCAACATTGCTTTGTAATCCTCAACGCTGATTGCCTCAGTTTCCTGAACTAATGCCGGAGCTGTTTCTTCTTTTTTATCGTTGTTTAATGTGAATTTAATCGCATCAACAGCCGCTTTTGTTCTTAGGTAATACATACCTGTTTTTAAACCTGACTGCCAAGCGTAGAAGTGCATTGACGTAAGTTTAGAATAGTTTGCATCCTGCATGAACAAGTTCAATGATTGTGATTGATCAATGAAATACCCTCTTTGACGAGACATATCAATAATATCTTTCATCGACATTTCCCAAACTGTTTTGTAAAGATCTTTTAAGTCTTGTGGGATAATATCAATATTCTGAACAGATCCGTTATGACGCATAATTTCTTGCTTCAATTCTTCGTTCCATAAACCAAGTTTTACTAAATCTTCCAGTAAGTGTTTGTTTACTACGATGAATTCTCCAGACAATACACGACGTGTGTAAATGTTTGATGTATATGGTTCGAAAGCCTCGTTGTTTCCAAGAATTTGTGAAGTCGAAGCTGTTGGCATTGGCGCCACTAATAATGAGTTACGAACTCCATGTTCCATAACTTCTTTTCTTAAAGAAGCCCAGTCCCAACGTCCGGATAACTCTTCATCTTTCATTCCCCACATATTATATTGGAATTCTCCTTTAGACATCGGAGAACCTTCAAATGTAGAATATGGTCCTTCTTCTTTTGCCATTTCCATAGAAGCAGTTACAGCAGCGAAGTACAATGTTTCGAAAATTTCCTGGTTTAAAGCTTTAGCTTCATCACTTGTAAACGGCATACGCAACATAATGAAAGCATCTGCTAAACCTTGTACTCCTAATCCAACCGGACGGTGACGCATGTTTGAGTTTTCAGCTTCTTTTACAGGATAATAGTTTCTGTCGATTACTTTGTTCAGGTTTCGCGTTACACGTTTTGTAACATTATAAAGCGCTTCGTGATCAAATTTTCCGTTTTCAACAAACATTGGTAATGAAAGCGAAGCAAGATTACAAACGGCAATTTCATCTTTAGATGTGTATTCCATAATCTCTGTACACAAATTAGAAGAACGGATTGTTCCTAAATTCTTGTGGTTTGACTTACGGTTTGCCGCATCTTTGTACAACATATATGGTGTTCCGGTCTCGATTTGTGATTCAAGGATTTTCTCCCATAATTCACGAGCACGGATCGTTTTTCTTCCTTTTCCTCTAAATTCGTAATCAGTATATAATGCTTCAAATTCATCTCCATAAACATCATATAATCCAGGACACTCGTTTGGACACATTAAGGTCCATGTTGTATCTTCCTGAACACGTTTCATGAATAAATCTGAAGTCCACATAGCGAAGAATAAATCTCTTGCACGCATTTCTTCTTTTCCTGTATTTTTCTTTAAATCTAAGAAATCAAAGATGTCAGCATGCCAGGTTTCGATATAAATCGCAAAACTTCCTTTACGTTTTCCACCACCCTGATCAACGTAACGAGCTGTATCGTTGAAAACTCTCAACATCGGAACAATTCCGTTTGAAGTTCCGTTTGTACCACGAATGTAAGATCCCGTTGCACGAACGTTATGGATAGAAAGACCAATTCCTCCCGCTGATTGCGAGATTTTTGCTGTTTGTTTCAAGGTATCGTAAATACCATCAATACTATCATCCTGCATAGCCAAAAGGAAACAAGAAGACATTTGAGGTTTTGGAGTTCCTGCATTAAACAACGTTGGCGTTGCATGTGTAAAGAACTTTTTAGACATTAAATCGTAAGTCTCAATTACCGATTTTAAATCGTCTAAGTGAATACCAACAGAAACACGCATTAACATATGTTGCGGACGCTCTACGATTTTTCCGTTTATTTTAAGAAGATAAGAACGTTCTAAAGTCTTGAAACCAAAGTAATCGTAATTAAAATCTCTTGTATAAATGATATGAGAATCTAAGAAAGCAGAGTTTTCCTGAATCACCTTAAATACTTCATCCGAAATCAACGGTGCATCCTGACCGTTTCTTGGATTCACGTAATGGTACATATCTTTCATCGTTTCAGAAAACGACTTTTTAGTATTTGAATGTAGATTTGAAATTGCTACACGAGCTGCCAATTGAGCATAATCAGGATGCGCAATAGTCATAGAAGCCGCCGTTTCTGCCGCAAGATTATCTAATTCAGAAGTTGAAACCCCATCATACAATCCTTCGATAACTCTCATCGCTACCTTAACCGGATCTACGAGCTCATTCAAGCCGTAACACAATTTTTTGATTCTTTCTGTAATCTTATCAAACATTACGGGCTCTCTGTGGCCATCTCTTTTTACTACATACATAAGCTTACTATTTTAGTTATTGAAAAAATGAAAGACACTGGAAAAACGATTTCCGGCACTTAAACATTGCGTGTTTTAAAATTATTTTTTGAGAATTACCAAATTCTCAATAGTTACTTGTTTCAAATTCGAAAACCGAATTTAAATTCGTAAAAAATTGCTATTGAATCTGCGATTTGGGGATAGAGATTCAACCTTAAAATATTCCGTTAATCTTTTTTTAGCACCTCTTGAAGAGCAGGCGCTAAAAGTATTTTTGTTGTCTAAAAATCTGCATCAAATGAAATTTTCTGAGCATCGCTGTCTGTGTTCATCACACCTGATTTTTGATACTCGGCAACACGTTTTTCAAAGAAATTAGTTTTTCCCTGAAGAGAGATCATGTCCATAAAATCAAACGGATTCGCTGATCCATACACACGCTCGCAACCTAATTCTACTAATAATCTGTCTGCAACAAACTCTAAGTATTGCGTCATTAAAGTCGCATTCATTCCGATTAAACTTACCGGAAGAGATTCTGTTACAAACTCTCTTTCGATATTTAAAGCATCTACGATGATTTCTTTAATTCTGTCTTTTGGAACTTTGTTAACCAAATGGTGGTTATGTAAGTGAACTGCAAAATCACAGTGTACACCTTCATCACGAGAGATCAATTCATTAGAGAATGTTAAACCTGGCATTAATCCACGTTTTTTCAACCAATAAATAGAACAGAAAGCACCTGAGAAAAAGATTCCTTCAACTGCAGCAAAAGCAATAAGTCTTTCAGCAAATGAATCTGACTCGATCCATTTTAAAGCCCATTCTGCTTTTTTTCCAATTGCAGGAAAAACTTCCAAAGCATTAAATAATTCTGCTTTTTCAGCTTCATCCTTAACATAAGTATCTATTAATAGAGAATAAGTTTCACTATGAATATTTTCCATCATGATCTGGAAACCGTAGAAAAATTTAGCTTCTGCATATTGAACTTCGTTAACAAAATTCTCCGCAAGATTTTCGTTTACGATTCCATCAGAAGCCGCAAAGAATGCCAGAATATGTTTAATGAAATATCTTTCGTCGTCACTTAATTTATTATTCCAGTCTGTCAAATCCTGGTGCAAATCAATTTCTTCAGCAGTCCAGAAACTAGCTTCCATTTTTTTATACCATTCCCAAATATCATGGTGTTTGATAGGAAAAATAACGAAACGATTTTTGTTTTCTTGTAATATTGGTTCGACTTGTGACATGACAGTTTTATTTAATTTTTTTACCGAAAATTTTACTAATTCAGTAGACTACAAAGATTGTCATTTGCTACCAAAAATGAAAGTCAAACTTATTCACAATTCGATGTAGTTTTTAACAACCACCAAAAAGTGAAATACTTTTCATACAATAATTAAATAATTGTAAATAAGCAACTTAAAACCCATATTTACATCATCAAGGACTGTAAAATATAGACTTTTTGAAATAAAAAGCAAGAAATTTTAAATTGTTTTTAAAAGTTTTTTCGAGTCCGGACTTTTATTTTTTTGAGAAAAAAACGCCTTCTTTTGCCAGCCCACTAAGTGGCGCAGATTTTTAAGAATTTTTAAGCTCTTCTGCTACTTTTTCAAGTTCCAGATACCAATCCTGACCAAAGCGGCGGATTAAAGCTTCTTTCACAAATTTATATACCGGAACTTCCAATTCTTTTCCTAAAGAACAGGCATCATCGCAAATATCCCATTTATCATAATTTACCGCAGCAAATTCTGTAAAGTCTTTCACACGGATTGGGTATAAATGACAAGACACTGGTTTTTTCCAGTCTACGATTCCCTGATTATAGGCTTGCTCAATTCCGCAAAGTGCAGTTTTGCCATCAAAAATAACATAAGCACAATCCTTATTATCAATTAGGGTTGTCTCAAGATCGCCGTCTGTTCCTTTAACCCAGGTTCCCTGAGCTTCAATAGCGGCGATTCCCTCTTTTCTTAAAAAGGGTTTAACTTTTGGATAAATCTCTTCCAGAATTCTGGTTTCTTCTTCATTCAAAGGCGCGCCGGCATCTCCGTCGACACAACAGGCTCCTTTGCAAGCTGACAAATTACAAACAAATTCTTTTTCGAGTATATCCTCGGATACGATGGTTTTTCCTAGTTGAAACATTTTGCAAAGGTAACTAAAGATTCAGGAAATAAAAATCACTCTCACAGATATGTTCTTAAAGCAAACTAATTTAGAATGTTACTATTTTATCTACATAAACTTATAGTCCGCTTTATTAAAGGTATAAGCACTTTTTTCCAGACTTATGCATTTCATGGTTGTTACTTTTCCTTTACCCTTCAAATCTTTCATGGTCATATCCATCAGCAAGGTGCGGTCGTCGGGTTTAAAGTAATTAGCCAGCTCATCGGGCATTTTCCAATTTTTCTGTTTTTTAAACATATCTCCAAAACTTACTTTGGCCTCGCTTGTATAATAACAGACAATATCATATTCATCATTTGTCATTTGTACCCCTTTGCAGTTATACCCCAGAAAAGTTTTATTTGGCAATGTTTTGATTGTAAATTTTGACTTCTCACCTTCTTTCTTTGCCATTTCAGAATAATCAGGCATTTTTGATGCTGATGCCATTTTTTCTTTACCATTTCCAAAAGCTGTTACCGTAATATTTTTTCCCGCATCCATAATCATCAACATATTTTGTCCCTGTCCCTGTGACATATTCATTCCAAAATAAGATGCATTTGGTTCCAAAAAATATTCAGCATTCATTGCCTTACCTTCATTGGCTTTAATCTCCATAACATACTTCCAGTTAAAAACATACGTATTTGGAACAACCGATGGATCAACTTTATTCTTTCCATAACCCAAAACTGCATTTTCCATACTTACATTTTGATCAGCAGTGGTGCCATTACCTTTTTGATCTTTTTGTTGCGCTGCTTTTTTAATTTGCTGCCAGATTTGGGCTTGTGAACTATTGAATGAAAACAACAAACACAAGAAAACTATAACAAACATCATCTTTTTCATAACCGTTTCTTTTTAGATTACCACAAATTTAACAATTGATTTTCAGTAAGTTATATTTTTTAACGTTTGATTTCATCAACTTATCATACAAAAACAAAATAATTAAGTTCAAAAATAAACGGTCCTTTTTTCTCCAAATCAACAACAGAAACATTACAATGTTACAAATATCACATTTTGTACACGAAATAGATGTTTTTATAACAAAAGTACAATGTATCAAAAAATCACCTAACTTTATTACCTACTTTTGCAACAAATTTTTAATCGCTAAAAATCAGAACTATATGTTAGAAATCGACTTTAAAGAAATTATCACTGTTGGAATGGTGCTTTTTGCTGTAATTGATATTGTAGGATCAATTCCGATTATAGTAAATTTAAGAGCAAAAGTTGGCCATATCGAATCTGAAAAAGCTTCTATTGTTGCCGGTTTAATAATGATTGTTTTTCTTTTTGTTGGAGAAGGTTTGCTTAACCTTATCGGGATTGATGTTCACTCATTTGCCGTTGCCGGTTCGTTTGTTTTATTCTTTCTGGCTCTGGAAATGATTTTAGGAATTCGAATTTATCGCGACGAAGAACCCGGATCTGCTTCTATTGTACCCTTAGCTTTTCCGTTGATTGCCGGAGCCGGGACAATGACCACTTTGTTATCGCTTCGTTCTCAATTTCACACCATTAACATTATTATTGCTATTGTACTGAACATTATATTGGTATATATTGTTTTAAAATCGTCTAAGAAAATAGAAACTTTATTAGGAGAAAACGGACTTGGCGTGGTTCGCAAGACATTTGGAGTCATCCTTTTAGCTATTGCTGTTAAATTATTCGCTGCTAATGTTAAAGGTTTGTTTGTCTAACATTTATTTTTATACTTTTACCCCATAAAATTTATAAAAATATAATTTTAAGACATTTTTCTCTTAAAAGCTATATTTTAAATCTTTTAGACAAAAAACAACCTTATGAAAATCTTTACTTCCATCTTAGTGCTTTTAGCATTAGCTTTAATTGTTTTTAATATTACGCTATTAGACTTCAAAAATCCTTTTCAAGGAGACAGCATGGTAGCTTTTATTGGAATCGTCGCTTCTTTTTGCGCTGTTTTGATTCTTTTGATTTTTAGAATTTCAAAAAGAATTGAAGAAAAAACAAACGGCAGATAAATGTTTGACGTTTTAATTATTGGCGGAGGTGTATCCGGAATGTCATGTGCGCTTGTTCTGGGATCTGCTAAAAACAAAGCTTTTGTATCCGATAAGAAAATCGGAATTTTTACACATCAAAAAAATTCTTCATTACAAGAAGCTATTTTCTACAATGCTTATGGCATAACTCCAGGTAAACTAGGCTCCGAATTACTCACAGAAAGCACACAGGATCTAGCCACTGCTTATCCTCATATTGAACAGATTTCAAATGAAAAAGTGATAAAAATCGAAGGCTCTTATCCTTTGTTTACTGTCATAACTAATAAAAACTCGTACCAAACAAAAAATATCGTTGTTGGAATTGGTTCTGCCAATACATTTGACATAGAAGGATTGATGCAATTTATCGAACCGCATAAAAAAGCACTTCCTGAGAAACAGCGTATTCAGCTTAAAAACGAAGATCACAAGGTTAGCGATGGCATTTATGTAATTGGAACTTTAGCAGGCTGGAGAAGTCAATTAGCGATCGCTGCAGGTAGTGGTGCTGCTGTTGCCACAGACATTCTTACTTTATGGAATAACGGCACGCAAACTCATTCGCACGATAGCATTCGATAACATTATATAAAATTATTAAACCATATAAGTTATATAAGTTCATTTAATTTTATACGTAAAGTATAATATGAACTTATATAACTTATATGGTTTATTTTTTTGTTTGTTTTGATTCTTATTTTACCGAGATAATCTGTGTTACCTTAATATGATTTTCGTCTTCACTTTTCCAGAATTCTCCCTTTACTGACACAACATCTCCTATTTTGAATTGTTTATAGTTTTGCGGTCCACCCACATTTACAATACTGATTGTTGCAAAGTAAACCTCTTTTGTATCGGTATTAATTTTTGCAGTATAACCATCTTTACCGCCTTCAATGGATTCAACTTTTCCAGAAACTGCTTTAGTCGTATCTTTCATTCCTGCACAAGAGATTAAAAAAGTCATTAAAATGGCCAGAAAACTTATTCTTTTAATATTTTTCATGTTTATGTATTTAAACTGCAAAGTAAGCTTAGAGCTGCCTTAAATCAATTAATTTATGCTTTAAGCTATTATTAGTTTATTCAAAATTTATGTCAGAACAATACAACTTCCGGCAATAACTTTTAACTCTTCATCAAATTGTTTCCAAACCCTTATATATTTTAAAACACCGTCAATTCGATTATTATCATATGTCCCTTTTAGCGAAACAACAACGGTAACCACAGCCGAATCACCGATAATATTTATTACCTGATCGGTAGCTTCCAATGCTTCAATTTTCATTTTGCCAGAACGATAAGAATTGAGATCAAACTCTTTGGTGATTGTATTCCCATCTGGTAAGTTAAAAAGCAAATCATCATGCAGTATTCTTTCTAAAGTCAAAACATCGGCATTTTTGATAGCGGTTAAAAGTTCTATTTCAGCATTTGTAACTGTTTCTATTCTCATGACAAAAAATTTGAAGTTATTTTTTCGGATTCAGAATCTTTTTAATCATCGCATCTTCTTTCAAAACCACATCGTAGTAATACATTTCGCCGTACAATTGTCGTGCAAATTCTGCTGTGATATAACGATCTACCAATGCTCTTGTTTTATCTAATTTTAAATCCAGACCCGTCATAAAAATGTAGTTTTTGAATTTCTTGAAGTAAACATCAGTCGTTTTCATTTTCTCTAAAAAGGCAGCAAATTTTAATCCGGAAAAAGCATCTCTGTTTTTATCCAGTTCTTCAAAAACAAAATGCCCCACAATTCCGGTCTGTAATAAATAGGCAACGTTTTCATTTCCGTGCTCTGCTTCCAGCGGAACAAAAACATCCGGAACAATTCCACCGCCTCCATAAACGATTTTACCTTTTGGGGTTTTAAATTTTAAAGAATCGGCCACTTTTATACTGTCTTTTGCATAAAGCTCACCAGATTTAACACGTGATTCTGATTCTTTAAAATAATCTTCGTTCCCTTTTTTATACGGTTTCTGAATAGATCTTCCGGTTGGTGTATAATATCGTGCTACGGTTAACCTAACTGCCGACCCGTCATTGAAATCCATTTCTCTTTGCACTAAACCTTTACCAAAAGAACGACGTCCAACAATGGTTCCGCGATCATTATCCTGAATAGCTCCTGCCAAAATTTCGCTCGCAGAAGCGCTATTTTCATTAATTAAAACATATACTTTTCCAGTCTCAAAGCTTCCTGCTTTTGTAGCATAGGTTTTCTCTGTAGTGCCATTTTTATTTTTAGTAAAAACAATTAACTGTTTGTCTTTCAAAAATTCATCGGCGATAGCTATAGCTTCTTCCATATAACCTCCGCCATTATCGCGTAGATCAATAACCAAAGATTGAATCCCTTTTTGTTTTAAGTTTGTTAGACCGGTTTTGAATTCATTAAAAGTGGTTTCGGCAAAACGATTGATTTTGATATAACCTGTATTACTTCCAACCATTAAAGATGCATCGACACTTTTTATCGGAATAACATCTCTTTTTACCTTGAACTTAAGCTTTTTTTGTTCTGATTTCCTAAAGACGGTTAACTCAATTTCAGAACCTTGCAACCCTTTTAATTTGGAAAACAAACTATCTGAAGGAAGTTTACGCCCATATAATTTTGTTTTTCCTGCAAATAAAATTCGGTCACCAGATTTTAAACCTGCTCTTGCCGACGGACCATTTTCTACCGGTTTAATTATGGCTACAGAATCTTTGTACATATAAAAATTGATCCCGATTCCCACGAAATCACCTTTCATACTTTCGGCTACTTCAGCTTGCTCACTTGGCGGAATATAAACAGAGTGCGGATCTAATTTTGACAAGATATTATCTACTGTAAGGTTTACAATAGAATCTGTATTGATACTGTCGACATATTCGTTGTTAATAAAATCGATCAGTTTATTAAGTTTGGTTTTAGAGTAATTTTTAGCCAAAAACTGATCATCTGCGGGAGCATTCATCACGCTTCCGAGAACTATACCAAGAGCAAGAGTCGCTCCGATAACGATTGGCAAATATTTTGAATTAAATTTCATTTACTCTTCCAGAACAGGAATATGTTCTACTTCAATCCCTGCTTTTATTAAAAATTGAATTCCGGAATCATCTCGATATCCATCTTTATACACCACTCTTTTTATTCCTGACTGATGTATTAATTTGCTGCATTCTTTGCATGGAGAAAGTGTAATATATAAAGTGGCTCCTTCACAGGATTGTGTTGATCTTGCTACTTTTAAAATTGCATTTGCCTCAGCGTGCAATACATCCCAGCGTGTTAATCCTTCTTCATCTTCACAGCAATTTTCAAAACCAGTTGGCGTTCCGTTATAGCCATCAGAAATAATCATTCTGTCTTTAACTATAATAGCTCCAACTTGTTTACGTTTGCAATACGATAAAAGACTCCACTCTTTGGCAATTCTCAAATAGGCTTTATCGTACTTATTTAATTTTTTTACTTCCATTTATTTTATCTGTTCCATATTGGGCTTTCAATAATCATCGGAATTACAACTCCAACAATAAAAGCAGACATTACAAGTACCCAGTCGCGCTTTGAAAAACGAAATACAGTCTGAACTATATATGATAATACCAAAACAACGAAAACAACAACAAGCTGTGCAGCTTCGATTCCTAAAGCAAATTCGCCTAAAGGTATTAATTTTGAACTTGCAGATCCTCCTAAAATAGTTTTAAAATAGTTTGAGAATCCAAGTCCGTGTATGATTCCAAAAAACAATGTTACGAAAAAGATCAGATTTACACCATCGTTTTTTGTTGCTTTACCAGCAGTAAATAAGTGATATAAAGCTGTAATCAAAATCGTTATCGGAATTAAAAATTCAACAAGATTAACTTTTACTGCTATAATTCCAAAAACAGAAAGTATCAATGCAACGGTATGACCAATTGTAAAAACAGAAACCAAAAGCAAAATACGCTTCCAGTCTTTAAATGTGTAAGGAACTGTTAGGGCAATTAAAAAAAGAACATGATCGTAGGCGTTTATATCTAAAACATGTTTTAATCCTATTTGAAAATAAATCCAAAATTCTGACATAGGGGCAATAATATTAAATGATTAGGGGATGTAAACTTACGATTTATTTTGAAAATTTCGTAAAGTCTCTATTTAAAACAACGCAGAAAAATAAGTTAAATTTTATGAGAAATTTAAAAACATTAAATTAAAATAACTTTTATCTTTGTTTAATAAAAACCTTATTAATTATGCCATTTTCAGAATTATTTGACAACGAGTTCAAACAAAGAAACAGAGGACATTTCTCTGCTATTGTGCGTGTAGCTTATGCTGACGGAAAAATTAATGACGAAGAAAAAGCGTTTTTGGACAAACTAGCTTCAAGATTAGAAATTTCGGAACAAGAATACAAAGAAATCCTTAAAGATCCATGGAGTCATGATATCAATCCACCATATCTATATGCGCAACGTCTGGAGCGTTTATACGATTTGGCCAGAATGGTTCACATAGATCACCATTTAGGAGATCAGCAGGAAGTAATGTTAACCCGTATGGGATTAGCATTAGGTTTTACGCCTGGAAACGTAAATCATATCATCAGAAAAGCATTGTCTCTAATTGACAAAAAAGTAGATTTAGATACTTTCCTTTTCGAAATGGAAAATATGAATAAATAATTTTCAGTTTTTTAGAGCTCTGTTTTATACAGATTCTGAAATTGAAACTAAACTTAATTATAAACCCGACAGATTTTAGAAATCTGTCGGGTTTTGCTATTTATATCTAACTGAACACTGAATACTTATTCAGCAGCCATAAACTCTTCTGCTTTTTCTACCATACTGTGACTTCCGCAGAAAAACGGAACTCTCTGATGAAGTTCAGTTGGCTGGATTTCCATAATTCTTCCAAAACCATCTGTAGCTTTTCCTCCAGCTTGTTCTGCAATAAAAGCCATTGGATTACATTCATATAATAAACGTAATTTTCCTTTTGGCGCTTTTGAACTTGTAGGATAAATGTAAATTCCTCCTTTGATCATATTTCTATGAAAATCGGCAACTAAACTTCCAATATATCTTGAAGTATAAGGTCTGTCCTCTTCTTCACGCTGACAATACTTGATGTAATTTTTTACTCCTTGCGGAAAATGAACATAATTGCCCTCGTTAACCGAATAAATATTTCCCTTTTCCGGAAATTTCATATTCGGGTGTGAAAGGTAAAATGTACCAATTGCAGGATTCAGTGTAAAACCATTTACACCATGTCCTGTAGTATAAACCAACATAGTCGAAGTTCCATAAATTACATAGCCTGCTGCCACCTGATTGATTCCCGGTTGTAAAAAATCCTCGCTTGTTACCGGAGTTCCTATTGGTGTAATTCTTCTGAAAACAGAAAAAATAGTTCCCACAGAAACATTCACATCAATGTTTGAAGATCCGTCAAGCGGATCCATTAAGATCACGTACTTATTATTATGACTGTTGTCGCTCCCCTGAACAGTAATAAAATCGTCGTTTTCTTCAGAAGCAATACCACAGACAATCTCACGGTTTATTAACGTCTGGATAAATACTTCGTTTGCATAGACATCTAATTTTTGCTGGTCTTCTCCCTGAACATTCTGTTCGCCTGCGGCACCAATAATGTCCACTAGTCCGGCTTTGTTTACTTTATAGTTTACGACTTTTGCCGCCAAACGTATAGAGTTAATGATTCGGGAAAGCTCCCCCGACGAATACTGAAATGCTTTTTGGTTCTCAATAATAAACTCTCCCAGTGTTTTATTGCGTTCTTCCATTGCTATATCGTTGTAGATTTAATTTTAAGTCACAAATATCGTTTTTTTTGTGAGAATGATTTAAAAATTATTTTGTTAGTTTGCTACTATTGTATATTTGCTAATAATCAGCAAAAAGCACCTTTCAAAACAATGCTTTTTTAGCTAATAAACATCTAATAATACGAATATATGAATATTAGAAAAGGAAATCCTCAAGACATGAAATCGGTTTTAGGATTAATACAAGAGCTGGCAATATTCGAAAAAGAACCCGAGGCTGTAGTAATTACAGAAGAGGATTTAATACGTGATGGTTTTGGCGAAAAACCATTGTTTAATGTTTTTGTAGCAGAAATTGAAAATGATGAAAACCAAAAAGAAATAGTTGGAATAGCCTTATATTATTATCGGTATTCGACCTGGAAAGGAAAGACAATACACCTTGAAGATTTAATTGTAAAAGAAAAAATGCGAGGTACCGGTTTAGGATCGGCGCTTTATGCTGAAATCATGAAACAAGGCAAAAGAGACAACGTTCGAAGAATAGACTGGAATGTTCTGGATTGGAATACTCCGGCAGTTAAATTCTACGAGAACTCAGGCGCAAAAATTCTCGAAGAATGGAGAGTGGTTCAAATGGATGAAGCAGGGATTAATTCGTTCTTAGAAAAATAAAAAAGATTTTTCTGCCACAGATTAAAAGGATTAAAAAGATTTTACAATCTGTGTCGGTTCGCCACGACCCGAGCGATAGCGAACAGGCGAAGCAATTCCACTGATTTTCACTAATTAATTCGTGCCAATTCGTGAAATTCGTGGCAGAAAAAAGACACACAGCAGTGCGTCTCTACAATTCAATTGGAATTTGAGTTTTAAAAAATTGGAATTTTATAAAAAAACAGCATATATAAAAATGAGAGTATTTAAATTTGGAGGAGCGTCTGTAAAAGATGCAGATGGAATTAAAAACGTTTATGACGTTTTGCAAAAAGTAGGTTACGAAGATGTGATTTTGGTTGTTTCGGCAATGGGAAAAACCACAAATGCTCTTGAAGTTGTAATCAAGAATTATTTTGAAAAATCGACAGAGTTAAACGCATCTGTTCAGGAAATAAAAAAGTATCACAATCAAATATTATTAGATCTATTTGAGGATGAAAAAAATGAAGTTTTTACAGCTGTAACTGCTCAGTTTTCTGAATTAGAATATTTCCTGGCACACAATAAATCGCCAAACTATAACTTTGTTTACGATCAGGTAGTAAGTTTTGGAGAATTAATCTCTACAACGATCTTAAGTCATTATATGAATTTTAGAGGAATTCAGACCAAATGGCTTGACGTTCGTAATTTTATCAAAACAGACACAACCTATAGAGATGCCGAAGTAGATTGGGAAACTACTCAACAAAACATCAGTAAAAATGTACCACGCAAGATGCTAAACATTACGCAGGGTTTCCTTGGTGCCGATGAAAATAACTTCACTACAACTCTTGGTCGTGAAGGTTCTGATTATACTGCCGGAATTTTTGCATATTGCTTAAATGCCGAAAGTGTAACAATCTGGAAAGACGTACCCGGAGTTATGAATGCCGATCCGCGTTATTTTGAAAATGCAAGTTTACTGAATCAGATTTCTTATCGTGAAGCGATCGAACTGGCTTTTTACGGAGCAACTGTAATTCACCCAAAAACATTGCAGCCGCTACAGAAAAAAGAAATTCCGTTGTACGTAAAATCATTTATCAACCCATTATTAAAAGGAACATGTGTTTCTAAAGGAGTTGATTTGGAGCCTCAATATCCATGTTTCATTGTAAAAAGAGAGCAACTTTTAATTTCGCTTTCTTCAATTGATTTCTCTTTTATTATGGAAGAAAACATCAGTGAAATTTTTGGTTTGTTTCATGAATTCAAAATCAAAGTAAACTTAATTCAGAATTCTGCTATTAGTTTCTCTGTTTGTGTGGAAGATAAATTTGGAAATTTCCCTGAACTGAATGCTATTCTTTCGAAAAAATTCAAAGTAGAGTTCAGCGAAAATGTAACTTTATATACTATTCGTCACTTTACCGAAGAAGCTGCACAAACTGTTGAAACCAACAAAGAAGTTTTACTAAAACAAGTGAGCCGTGAAACTATGCAGATTGTGACTAAAGATTTAAATTAATATTGCTTTATAAAAGGTAATTATTCAATTCGACTATATTAAAAAAAGCTTCGCTTCTGGCGAAGCTTTTTTAGTTTTTCCTCTTATTAAGATTTCTAATAATTATTTTTAGATCTTCAATTTGTAATTCATATTGTCTTATTATTTTCCGGTATACGCTTAACATTGCAATTTCAGTTTGAAGTTCTGTATTCATTAAACTTTCAAACACAGCATCTCCTAATTCTTTTTTAACTAATTCTTCAGGAGTTATTTCAAATACCTGGCAAATTTTATTAAAATGGCTTGCCCATGAACTGCTTTCACCACGCTCCATTCTTGCATAAGCAGACTGCGAAATATTTAAACGATCTGCAACCTCTTCCTGCGACATGTTTTTAGATTTTCGCAATATTTTTAAGTTATTACCTACAATCTTATTCATAATTAACATTTTAAAACAAATATAAATATAAGAATTGTTTTACAATTATTCGGATTTAGACTTTAAATAACCGATTTTCGACTAAGACATTTTTTAAACCTTCTATACTTTTGAAAAGTATTAATCATTAAATTTTTATATCAATGAAAAACGACAGATTATTCAAACTTGATTTTAGGAGTGTATTTGCCTTTACTACTATAATAATTTTAATCTTATGTATCAATTCCTTAATTGAAACTCTTTTTAACAATGAATCAACGAAAAACCTTCTATATGTCTGCATTAGAGTTGTATCTGCAATCCTACTCTGCATCGGGTCAATTTCAAATTTAAGAAACAAGAGAATAATTGAGTTAAGGAGGAGCCATCATTAACTATAATAAAAAACAAAATTTTATAACCTTTAAATTTTTAGCTATGAAAAAATTAGAATTAAATCAAATGGAAACTTTGATAGGGGGAGCTAATGTGCAATTAAAAGATGCAAATCAATACGATGCGACACATGAAGGTGGTGGTAGCTTTTTAACAAGCTGTGCAGGGGCATCTGTTGGTCTATTAATAGGATTTGCAGGTCTAGTAGCTGGTGGTGCTTCTGTTGTAGGAGCAGGAATTGGTGCAGCTGGCTTCATATATGCTTCTGCTCAGTGGGGGGCAAGTTGTCGTTAAAAATCAAACTAACCGTTAAAAACACGAAAAGCAAAAATAAATTACTAAAAAAAAGTAATTTCAATTAAACTTCAAAAATCATGAAAATTAACAAAGGTGTACTGTTCATTTTACTTGTGATTTCCTTATTTTATTTAGGCTTAACCTTAAGTTGGTTATTTGAAAGAAAAAATTTTGATGATTTAAAATTTTCAGATTTCAGATATTCGATAGGGCCATTTTTATCCTCAATCGCAATTTTTATAGGATACATAAATGCTCTTAAAAAAAACAAAGAAAAGTTATAAACAAAGAGTTAGAAACAAAAACTAATCTAATGATAGCAAATAGAAGAGCATTATCCTTTAAAAGATAATGCTCTCTACAAAAAAATATACTTAACGTTTATTTTTATGTCAGTAAAAAATACCCATAATTTCAAAATCTCTAATGCAAAAAAAAAAATACAGGTCCCTTTTTAAGTTTATAATTCTAGCTGTAGCATTTGTACTTATTAATAAAATAACAAACGATCTATTAAATATAAACCAACTACTTCAACATTTTATGTCTGATCTTTTAACACAAAGAGAAGTAAATAACTTTATAGAATTTCAAGATAAATGGTATTGGTTAACTTATTTATACATTCCTTTATTAATCTTAATTAAGACTTCTGCAATTTCTCTAATTTTATATGCTGGACTGTTTTTATTATCAAAAGAAACAAAGTATAATCAATTATGGGATGCAACTATAAAAGCAGAATTTATTTTTTTGTTAGTACCCGTTTTTAAAATTATATGGTTTTACTTCTTCCAAACGAATTATGATTTAAATGATATTCAATATTTCTATCCACTCTCAGCCCTTAATATTACGGGTTATAAAGATTTAGAAACATGGTTTATTTATCCATTTCAAGTCTTAAATTTTTTTGAGTTTTTCTACATCATTTACTTAAGTTTTCAAATTGGCAAATTAACCAATACAAATGCTGATTATGGTCTAAAAATAGTTGGAATAAGTTATGTCCCTGCTTTGTTTTTATGGGTAGCAACAGTAATGTTTTTTACACTTAATTATAGTTAAAATGTCAAAACTTAAAAAAGTTCTTTTCGTATTATCCTGCATCATGATTATAATTTACATAATCAGATACTTTTTTTATGACACTAATTTACTTCATGCCTTATCAGGGATCGTTTCAATGATCTTACTAATTATTATAACCTTATTAAAGGAAAATCAAGAAAAATGAGAAAATCACTTAAAAGCATTTTTATCTTATTATTTGTAAGCACTTTTCTTTTTCTAGGCTATCAAATACTCTCCAAAATAAATTATAAAAAAGAAGTTCAGCAAAACATTAAAACGATTCCTAAATTTTCTTATCAAAATATAAAAGGAGGAATTTTTACCAATGAAAATTTAAAGACAGAAACTCCAACTATTTTTATTTACTTCAATACAGAATGTGAATATTGCAACGAAGAAGCTCAAATGATACATAAAAATATAAAGAAATTTGAGAGTGTTCAAATCATCTTTGTATCATTTGAGAACATCGAACAAATTAAAAATTTCGCTCAAAACCATCAACTGATTAATTATGATAATATTCATTTTCTGCATGACAGTAAAGCTACTTTTACTTCTACATTTGACGTAACCTCACTGCCTTGCATTGTACTTTATGACAAAAATCAAAAACTAATAGAAAAGATAAAAGGACAAACAAAACCTGAAAACATAATCCAAAAGTTAAAGAAAGAATAAGTGCCTACAATAAATGTAAAACAGATTACAAAAACGCATACCTTACAATTAGATCAATCTGATTGTGGTCCCTCTTGTTTATTATCTATAATAAAATTATACAATGGAAATAGTTCTTTAGAAAAAATTAGAGAATTAAGTGGTACAACAAAGCAAGGCACTACTATGCTAGGTTTATATCAAGCAGCAAATAAATTAGGTTTTAATGCTGAAGGATGTGAAGCAGATATTAACTCTCTAATAAAACATAATAAACCTGTTATTCTACACTTATTAATAGAAAATCAATTAGAACATTATGTCATTTGCTATCAATACTCTGAAAAAGATGGATTTTTGATTGGTGATCCAGCAGTAGGTATTTACAATATGCCTATAGAACTGTTAGGGAATTTTTGGGTTTCCAAAACCTGTTTAACTCTTGAACCAAATGATTCTTTTATCACTCAAAAAATGGAACAAGACAATAAAAAAGAATGGTTCTTAAATCTTCTAAAAGAAGATTACAAACTAATATGGATTTCTACTTTACTTGGTGTTTTCGTTGCAGGCCTTGGATTAGCAATGGCTTTATTTTCTCAAAAACTTGTAGATGATATTCTCCCATCTAATAATGTCACAAAATTAATTTCAGGTATTATTCTTCTTGCCGTTCTCTTATCAGCCAGAGTAGGAATATCTATTTTAAGACAATATTTTCTTCTTAGGCAGTCAAAAGATTTTAATAATCGAATAAACAATTCTTTTTTTAGTGAACTATTACAACTTCCTAAATCTTTTTTTGACAACAGAAAAACAGGTGAACTAGTTTCCAGATTAAATGATACACAACGTATACAAAATGTAATTAAGCTTCTAACAAGTTCCTTAATAATAGACATATTGGTATCGATAATTTCAACCGTATTTTTATTTCTCTATTCATGGAAAATGGGATTAATCTGCATTTTAAGTATCCCCGTTTACTTTTTCATAATTTATCGCAAGAATAAAAAAATTCTAGAGTCTCAAAAAAAAGTAATGCAAAGTTCTGCCGTTAATGAAAGCAATTTTATAAATACAATTCAAGGAATTTCAACTATAAAAACA
Source organism: Flavobacterium sp. N2038 (assembly GCF_025947185.1). Taxonomy (NCBI): domain Bacteria; kingdom Pseudomonadati; phylum Bacteroidota; class Flavobacteriia; order Flavobacteriales; family Flavobacteriaceae; genus Flavobacterium; species Flavobacterium sp. N2038. Next base: position 1,086,345 of record NZ_CP110001.1, on the reverse strand, counting down.
GATAATAAACAATCTATTTTTAACGAACTCAATCGGCATATTTTTGCCCAATATCAAGATCAGATATTTAATCTCGGAAAAATCAATATAACCTTATCTTGGCAATCTGGCTTGGCAAATGTCGCGTTCATTATCGGAATTTTGATTTATACTTCTATGCAGGTTTTTAATAACGAAATTAAAATCGGAGAACTAATGGCAATATTAGGCATTTCTGGTTCTTTGCTTCCTTCAATTGCCAATTTAGCTTTAATATCCATTCCTATAAATGAGGCTAGAATTGCCTTTAATAGAATGTATGAGTTTGCATCAATTGAAAAAGAAAATGAAGAAGGTTTTAAAATTCAGGAAATCAATAAAATTTCGATTCAAAAACTCTCATTTAGATTTGCAGGAAGAAGTGAGCTTTTTCATGATGTCAATATTACACTTGAAAAAGGAAAACTTACTGCCGTTGTTGGTGAAAGCGGAAGTGGGAAAAGTACTCTAGGGCAGATATTACAACGTTTTTATTCATTTGAAAATGGAAAAATAATTGTAGATAATAAACATGAACTTCATGAAATTGAGCTTAAAAACTATAGAGATTTATTAGGTGTAGTTCCTCAAGAAATTACGATTTTTAATGGAAACGTAATTGACAATATTCTACTTGGAGAAATCGACACAGCTGAAAACATTTTAACCTTTATTACTGAATACAGTTTTGATATTTATTTCAATCAATTACCTCAAAGTTTAATGACAATTGTAGGTGAAGAGGGAATTAATCTAAGTGGCGGACAAAAACAAATTATTGCATTCGCAAGGGCGTTGTACAAAAAACCGCAGTTTTTAATTCTCGATGAAGCAACTTCTGCAATGGACAGAAATACTGAAAACTTTACAATCCAACTGCTTCAAAAAATAAAATCAAATTGCGCTGTATTATTCATTTCTCATCGTCTGAACAAACTTAAAAATATAGCAGATACTATTTATATACTGGAAAATAAAACGATATCTAAATTTGGCAATCATCAACAATTGATGGAAACCAATAATTTTTATAGCGATTACTGGAAAGATAAATAATATCAATAACTAAATGTCATTCAGGATGCGTATAAAATTTTGAAGCATAAAATATATAAATACACCTACTCAATGGACATATCCTTGTTAACTCTACAAATTTGATTTATGAAAACAACAACAATGATAAGAGCAATTAGCATTATATTATTATTTAGTTTGAGTAATGTTTTTTCTCAAGAGAGAATAATTAAAGGCTCAGTTTTAGATGATCTAAAAAAACCAATTCAATATGCTAATATTGGAGTTTTAAGCAAACCAATAGGAACAGTTACTAATAATGAGGGCGAGTTTATACTAAAGATAAATGATTCACATATTTTAGATACATTAAAAATTTCGTCACTTGGCTTTAAAAGCAAGGAATTTATAATTAAAGACTTATTGGATAATAAGATATCCGATATTTATTTAGAAAGCCACGTTGAAGAACTTGAAGAAGTCTTAATATCTTTTGATAATCTAAAAAGCTACACAGAAGGTAAAGAAAAAACTAAAAGTAAAAATCAAGTTTTTTTTGCTAATCCAGAAATTAAAAATATAAATTTAGGATCCGAAATAGGCAGAAAATTTATACTTGGTTCAAAAAAACCAAGTATAATAGAAGGATTTAAATTTTACATTAAAGAGAACAACTATGAAAAAATTAAGTTTAGAATCAATATTTATGGTATAAGCAACGAAATCCCTTCAAATAGAATTAACAAAATTGACATTTATTCAGAAGTACAAAATACAAAAGGTTGGATAAATGTAAGTTTGGCTGACTACAACATCGTAACAAAAGATGATGTAATCGTGACTGTCGAATGGATCGAAGCATCCAAAACAGGAGATAAATTAAGCTTCCCTCTTCTTATACCATCTTTCAATTCCATTCATTATTATAAACAAAGTGCACAATCACAATGGAGAAAATATAAAATGATATCATCTGCAATGTTACTAACTTATAAACAATAAAATATTAATACGATTCTGAAATGATTTTTTAATAGATTCTCTAGGCAATAAACCCAACAGTTCCAATATAGAATTATTCCCCAAAAAAAACTCTCTCAGAATCAGGAAATCATAAAAAACTAATGGAAACCAATAATTTTTATAGCGATTACTGGAAAGAAAAATAATTAATCTCAATGGCAAATAATCATGATAGAAATTTTCAGAGGCTCCCATATTGAAGCAATAAATATTAAAAATTTATTAGAAAATAATGATATTCCAGTTTTTACTGTTAATGAATACATGTCCAGCATTCAGCCATGGTCTGTTTCTGCCGGAGGTAATGCTCCCGTAATTCTAAACATACGAGAAGAAGACTTAGAAAGTACTAAGAAGATAATAGATGATTACAATACCGGAAAATATGATTTGGATATAAAATAGCTTCTCTTTTTCTAATACACTATAAGGCACATCAAATAAACTTTACCTCGCCCTATTATTCTCCGTCTGCTCAATTTCAGATTTCTTGTAAGTGGTCTTTTTGGAGTTTCCAAAAGTATATGTAGCGACAAGTTTAAAATAATTACTTGTATAGGTTCTATGGTAATAAATTTGAGTTTCTCCAACATTATAATCACCAGAAATCATGAACTTATGAAAAATGTCATTTGCGGAGAAATTGAGTTTTAGCGCCTCTTTAAGAAAATTTCTTTCGATTCCTAAAGTTACTGTCGAACGGCTGTTTTCAGTTCCCAATCCATAACTTCTGTCGCTTAAATACCAAGCTAAAAGCTGTAGTTTGAAAAACTTTGGAATTGTAAAGGTGTTATTGGAATATAAATAAAACTGAGGTTCTACAGGACTGAAAACAAATCCGTAAAAATTATCTACAGATTTCTGCCAGGTAACACTGACTGTATTAGTAGAATTCCACCACCTGAAATTGAAAGAACGCGAAAGCGAACCAAAAAAAGTATGTCCTTTTTCTAGATTTAAAGCTCTTAAAACATAACTATTGGGTGTATCACCACGTAATGCCGCAGCGGAAATCGGGTCGATTTTATAAGTATATCCTATTTTAAAATCGAACTTTTTATACATCGTACCAATTTCAAAAGCATGTGTTTTTTCCGGGAGTAAATTTGGATTTCCTTCAATTGTAGTAAATGGATCCTGATAAATAACATATGGATTTAAAGCTTGATATCTTGGTCTTGTTATTCTTGCAGCATAAGAAAAATGTCCTTTCCAATCTTCTGAAAAATCAAAATTTAAAAGTAAGTTTGGAAAGAGGTTGCCATAACTTTTTTCAAATTCCTGAACTTTGTTTGCATTTGTAAATAAATTATAGCTTGTTTTTTCTGCTCTTACTCCAAGTGAAAAATTGATTTTATCATTCCATGTTCTGACATAGTTGAAATAAGCTGCAGCAATTTTTTCATTATATTCAAAATCACTTGAAAGGTCCTCGTCTAATTCGAAATCCAAATTATCATCAGAGACCAAAAAATCAGTTCCTGATTTTATAGTGGTATAACTAAACTTTGCTCCTGTTTCCAGCTTTATTTTTTCATCTATTTTTTTTGTGTAATCTGCCTGAACTGCAAAGATATTTATCCTGCTTCCTACATTATTCTTTAAATATCTGTCTGAATTTGTTTCTTTAACAAAACTGTTTTCTTCGATAAAATCCCCTATGGTCTGATTGTAATTAGAGAATTGTGATCCAACAAAAAGTGTAGCCCCTTTTTGGGTTGTCAAATTATAATTCAAATTGACAAACTGATTTAACAAAACATCATTTCTGTCTACATCTGTGGCATAAAAACTATTTCCTGAATTATTCGTTATCAAATTTCTGCTTTCTGTAATACCTCCCAAATCGTTTACATTGCCACTGTATGCTAATGAAATATAACCTTTTGCCGAAAAATTGTATTGAAGTCCGAAACCAAAATTAGAATAATTATTAAACCGTCTTTTCCAATCTGTTGTCAATTCAGATTTCATATAATCATCAGGGTTTGGGCGTGTTCTAGTAGTGTACAACAATTCACGATTTCTGCCTAATTGCAAACCGTAATTACTTATGAAAGAGAATTTCCCTTTAGAATAACTAAAATCAAAAAGTGTATTGGTACTAGTTCCTCCAAATTTTGAAACTGTTACATGCTGGTTTGCGGTTCCCATTATACCACTTTCAATGTTTTGCTTCATCGTAATATTGATTACCGCTTTTCCTTCGGCATCATATCTGGAAGAAGGATTCGAAATAACTTCAATCCTGGCAATTTGAGAAACCGGAATCGCAGCAAAACGTTCGTAATTAATCAAAACTCCATTTAGATAAATAATCGCTTCGCCTTTTCCGAGCACACTGATTTGCCCTTCCGCAACTACTACACTCGGTACACGGCTCAATAGTTCATTTACAGAACTGCTCGTTGCCAAAACCGTTCCGTTTACGTTAACATCAATATTTCCATTTGCGCCATATTTAAGTAATGACGGCTGACTTTTTATAACAACTTCATTTAATTTCTGATGCTCCGTAATACTAATAGAACCTAAATCAAGATCTTCTTTTCCTTCATATTTCACATTCAAATAACGATCCTCAAATTCTTCTGAAGTTAGTTTTAGAATAATTTCTTTTTGGTTAATGTCTGATAATTGAAAAACACCATCTAAAAAATTTTGATGTTTAATAATTGTAGAATCCTGAATGTACAGAATACTTGCAGCACCCATCATCAATTCGTTATTTGAGTTAACTACTTTTCCGGATATTCTCTGAATAGATTGTGCATTTGATCGTGTTACATTTAAAAAAAAACAATAAATGTAAACGACTATTAGAATTAAAAATCTCATGATTTTTTGCCTTTAAAATTTGACTTTTTGTGAGAACAAAAGTCAGTTTAAAAGCACGAAATGAGGTAATCGAAAGCGAAATCAGGAGTACGATTTTATAAATTAATACTCTGTTTATGCCTGCAAAGCCTGATTTTGATAGCTTAAGGGCGTAGTTCCTGTATGTTTTTTAAAAGCAGCAAAAAATGTTGACTTCGAATTAAAACCAACATCATAGCCAACAGATTCCAGAGTCAGTTTATTATTGGATGTTATAATTTTGCAGGCTTCATTTATTCTAAATTCATTAACAAAACTGGTAAAATTTTTTCCCAGATTGTTATTCAAAAACTGTGATAATTGATGGCTCGAAATATTAATCTCTCGTGACAAATCCTGTAAGTTCAAATTTGGATTCTTATACAGGTTTCTTTCAATCATAATATTTTCAAGTTTTTCGGCTATCAGAATTGCTTCAGCTGAATCGATCTTCTTACCTGAATTCTTAGAACCATTCAATAAAAATAAGTCGTCTGTTTTCTTTCGGTATAAAAGGATAGAAATTATCAGATACAAAATAAGAGAAAAAACTACTGCACCGCTTATGTAAATTGCACCTGGAGCGCCCATAATGGCTAAAAAATAAAAGAGAAACAATAAAATGTTCCCCAAAAAAAGTGTTCCAAACCATATTTCAGAAGGACTACTTTTCTCTTTTTTATTGAAAATTTTCTTTAAAATATCTTTACTCGTGAACCCTGAAAAAATGATATATACAAACCATTGAAAGTAAATGATTCTAATAAAATAAAAACTCCAAAGCACTGGATAAGTTTGATACGGATACCAGAATCCGACACCAAGAATTAGAATTCCCCAAAACAGCAATATCATTTTCCACGATTTTGGCATTATGTTGATTTCTTCCACCGCCGATCTTAGAAAATAATACAAACATGGCCCAATAAAAAAACAAGCTGTAAGTCCCAACTGCAAATACATTTTTGGTAGTTCGGGATCAAAATAAATAAAAACAGATTTCCCAATTCGGATGCTTAATGCAAATAAAAGTGCTCCAAGGAAATAATTGGTAAGGTATTTTTTCTTGGTAAAAAAGAAAAAATAAAAACCCAAAATAATTCCGTTGAAAACCCCCAAAGCACTAAAAAAGAATAAAATCTCTTTACCAGTATCCATAAAATAAGTTTATTATATCCTGAACAAAGCTAAAAAAAATTGATTCCTGTTAGAATAATTTTAAAAATATTCTCAAATCATGATTGATACCCAATTCATAAAAGATTCATTTTTTACATTTAAAACTTAAGATAACTCTTTAATTATTAATGTTTAACTAAATTTACTATAATTAAAAAAACGAGAATCCTGATCCTTTATAAATATGAAAAATTACGACGAACCCAATAAAAAGGATAGAAATGAGTGGGAAAATGATCCTAAAAATTGGATTTGGGGAATGTTTTATTATAATCCAAAAGATAAACGATTATATTTTCCTAAAAAAACAAGAGAGCTTGGATGGCATACTAATTATGCCCATCCTGATTCTGTTATTATACTTTTGTTATTACTTTCGGTTATTTTAATTTTCGTAATACTATATCTCAAAAGATAAGTGTAACACCTATTTTGTTCCTTAACAAACTAAAATTTCCAACCAACAATTCCCAATTATAAATACTACTTTTGGCTTTTTAGAGTTAAAGTATTTATGTTGAAAAAATTACTGTTTTTTACGGTTTTCATCTGGTTTTCTGCGCTTCAGGCTCAGGATACCGAATCAGCGTACAAAACCAAAAAAGTAATTGCAACACGCGACACTATTCATTTGGAGAAATTCAGTATTAACCCTGACTTCTTTGAACTTTTAAATACTAAAAATGAAGCTGTCGACGCTACTTTTTATAAAATTGATTTCCAAAAAGGTACACTTCTTTTAAACGAAAAATATAATGCTGTTTCTGACACTTTAATTATCAATTATCTTACCTATCCTGATTTTATTACTAAAGAATATAGCCTTTATAAATCTGATCAGATCGTAACCAATGATGTTGGCACCGAAAAACTATACCGAATTGAGAATGCAAATGATAAAAAAGTCACTCCTTTTGATGGTTTAAATACTTCGGGTAGTATTACCAGAGGCCTTACTGTCGGGAATAATCAAAATACAGTTTTAAACTCTAATCTTGATTTACAAATTACCGGAAAATTATCCGACAAAGTGAGTTTACGGGCCTCGCTACAGGATAACAATATTCCGCTACAGGATGGCGGATATTCGCAAAAACTAGATCAGTTTGACAATATTTTTATGGAACTTTTTAGCGATGACTGGAACATTCGTGCAGGAGATATCTTTTTAGAAAACCGAAAAACCCAATTTTTAAATTTCAATAAAAAAGTTCAGGGGCTATCTGCCAATTTTGATTTTGATACCGGCAAAAGTAAAACCAATGTTTTTGCATCAGTTTCATTTGTAAAGGGTCAATATGCAAAAAGTACCTTTACAGGTCAGGAAGGAAATCAGGGTCCCTACAAACTGAAAGGTCAAAATGGCGAATTATACGTTTTAGTTATTTCTGGTTCTGAGCGTGTTTATGTAAACGGCGTTTTACTAAAGCGTGGAGAAAACAATGACTATGTGATTGATTACAATGCAGGTGAAATTGTTTTTACTTCGCTATTCACAATCACATCTGAAATGCGAATTAATGTTGAATACCAATATTCTGAACGAAACTACAATCGTCTGGTAACTTATGCTGGAGGAACACATGAAAATAAAAACTGGAGTTTTGGAGGTTATTTATATTCTGAAAGCGATTTAAAAAATCAGCCTTTACAGCAAAATCTTTCCACAGATCAGGTTCAGATTTTAAGTCAGGCCGGAGATGATCCAAATTTAATGAAAGCACCTTCTGCATATGAAGATACTTATGCTGACAACAAAATTTTGTATAAAAAAACTTTAATCAATTCAGTCGAAGTTTATGAATATTCTAAAGACGCCACAGAGGTTTTATACAATGTAAAATTTAGTCTGGTGGGCAATAATCTTGGTAATTATATCATTCAAAATAATACTTCGGTCGAGAGAATTTACGAATATGTATCCCCTCAAAACGGTATTCCCCAAGGAAATTACGAACCCATTGTACAATTGATTGCGCCCATAAAACTTCAGGTTGCCACTTTTCTTGGAAAATACAATCCTAATGAAAAAACTCTTGCCGATTTTGAAATTGCCATAAGTAATAATGATAAAAATTTATTCTCTACTCTTGATGATGGCAACAACGAAGGAATCGCTTTTAAAACCAACATCAAAAAGCGTCTTTTTACCAGAAGCTGGACATTGGATGCTTTTGTTAATTATCAGTTTGTGCAGGAAAATTTTAAATCGGTTGAGCGTTTGTATAATATCGAATTTAATCGCGACTGGAATTTAAACACAACCTTATCGGGGAATCAAAGTTTACTCGTTACGGGATTAAATTTTGATTTGTTTTCAAAAAAAGAAACCTCAAACATTGGTCTTTTCAGCTATCAGTTTGAGAAACTTGATTTTACCGAAAGCTACTCGGGAGCGCGGCATACTACAACAGCATTCTTTAAGCTGAAAAACTGGACTGTAGAAAATCAAGGCAGTTTTTTAAATTCAGATGCCACAGCTTCGACTTCAAAATTCATTAGAAATCAAACCCGAACAAAATATCATTTTGGCAAAAACTGGGTTGGTGCAAGTATGCAGCTTGAGGACAATCAGGAAAAAGACAAAATCACCAATCAGTTTTCGGCTTTAAGCCAAAGATTTTCTGAATTCGGCACTTTTATTGGTCGTGGAGACAGTACAAAAGTTTTTGTTGAATTAGGTTTTTTACAACGTCGAAATGATAGTTTGCAAAACGGATTATTACAACATGTAAACAATTCTCAAACTTATTATTTAAAGTCAAAATTAATCCAAAACAAAAAGACCGATCTGGCCGTTTATGCCAGTTACAGAAACTTAGATTTTACTGATAAAACAAGAAAAAATGAACCATCATTAAATTCGCGAATTTTATACAATGATCGCTTTTTCAATCAGTTTATGCAAATTGGAACTGCGTACGAAACCAGTTCCGGAACAATTGCACAACAGGAATTTACTTATATCGAAGTTCCAACCGGTCAAGGTGTCTATACGTGGAATGATTATAACGGAAACGGAATACAGGAATTAGAAGAATTTGAAGTCGCAGCTTATGCAGATCAAGCGAGATACATTAGAATCTTTTTGCCTAATCAGGTTTATATTAAAACAAACCAAAACAAATTTTCTCAATCTGTGACTTTGAACCCGTTGCAATGGCAAAATGAAAAAGGCCTCAAAAAAATTATTTCTTATTTCTATAATCAGACTTCCTTTATTATGGATCGAAAAGTAAAAAGCGAAGGCGGTAGTCTGGAACTAAATCCTTTTGATTCTTCTGAAGAAAATATTCTGGGATTGAATTCGAGTTTTAGAAACAGTTTATTCTATAATAGAGGTAAACAGAAACATTCTGTAACGTATTCTTACTTGGTTAATAAAGGAAAAAATCTACTGTCGGTTGGTTCACAAAATGTCAAAAACAATTCACACCAATTACAATATACACACTTGTTACAAAAAAGCTGGCTGTTTAATTTTTTTACCAAAACAATAAAAACAGATCTGATTTCTAAAGATTTTACCGAGAAAAACTATGATCTGAAAGGGTATCAAATTGCCCCAAAAATCAGTTATTTATTTTCTAAAAACACAAGTCTGGATTTCTTTTACGAATTTCAGAACAAAGAAAATCAGATTGGAAATTTTGAGACTTTAGTTCAAAACCGACTTGGAACTTCTTTTTCGTTTGCCGGGGAAAAGAAAATAACATTAAACGGGGAGTTTTCTTTTTATGAAAACAAATTCAACGGAAATGAATTTTCATCTGTAGGATTTCAAATGCTCGAAGGTCTTCAGGCAGGGCAAAATTTAGTCTGGAAATTACTTTTGCAAAAAAACATCACCTCCTTTTTAGACGTTAATTTAAATTACCAGGGACGAAAAAGCGAAACCGGAACAACCGTTCATACAGGAAATGTTCAGCTTCGTGCTTATTTTTAATAATTTGCAAAAAAGCTAAGAATAAATTGATTAATTTTAATTGAAATTTAAACTCTTAACCTTATGAAAAAATTATTATTACTTTGTTTTATAGTCGTTTTCTCTTCTAATTTTTACGCTCAGGAGACTGCCGCAAAAACAACTAAGAGTAAAACCGAAGCATCTGCTAAAAAAGCAAAATCTGATGCTGCTAAAGCTAAGTCTGATGCTAAAAAAGAAGCTGATAAAGCTAAAAAATCTGCTGACAAAGCAACAGATGCATCTACAAAAGCGAAGAAAGAATCTGCAAGCGCTGCTAAAAAAACAGCCGATAAAGAAACTGCCAAAGCAAAAGAATCAGCAACTGCTGCCAAAAAAACAGCAAACAAAGAAGCAACAAAAGCTAAAAGTGAAGCGACAAAAGCGACAAAAGCCGCTGACAAAGCAGAAAGCACAAAAGCAGACGCAAAAAAAACAGCAGACAAAGCTGATGCTGCCAGCAAATCTGTAAAAAAGGATGCTGAAACAGCAAAAAAAACAGCAAAAAAAACTGCTTCAAAAACAACCACTAAAACTTTAAAAGAAACGAACGAAAAAGCTCCAAAAGTAGCTGATAAAGTTACCGGAGAATACAACGGAAAAAAAGTTTACACAGGACCAAGAGGTGGTAAATACTACATTAACAAAAACGGAAACAAAACTTATATTCAGGATTAGGGAAAGGTTCTGAGGTACTGAGATACTAAGGTGCCAAGTTATTGAAATACGAAAATTTAAAAAGCCGAACTTACGTTCGGCTTTTTTTGTTAAAATCTTAGATCATTAAAACTATATCCAGAACCTCAGACCCATAATATCTTAGCATCTTAGAACCTTAGAGCCTCAGAATCTTAAATTAATAATTTAGTAATGTGTGCGAAATACCATAAAAAACATATTTCTTTATCTTCGTTTTCAAAAAGCGTTAAATTATGAGCATTGACTATTCTGCTAACAAAACTATATTAGTTGCTCCGTTAAACTGGGGATTAGGCCATGCCACCCGATGCATCCCGATTATCAAAGCGCTTCAGGAAAATAAATTCATTCCGATTATCGCTTCTGATGGTGTTGCTTTGGCTCTATTAAGAAAAGAATTTCCATATATACAAACTCTGGAGTTGCCCTCCTACCATATTGAATATGCTAAAAATGGCAAAAATTTTAAATGGAAACTAATTAAAAATTTACCCAAAATGATCACTGCCATTTTGGACGAAAAAAAAGTGGTGAATTCGTGGATCAAAAAACACGGAATTGACGGCATTATATCTGATAATCGACTGGGAGTCTTCAGTAAAAAAGTCCCATCGGTTTTTATGACGCATCAATTGAATGTTATGACCGGAAATACTACCTGGTTTACTAGTAAATGTCACCAGTATTTTATAAAAAAATATACAGAATGCTGGGTTCCTGATTCTAATGAGAAAACGAATCTTACGGGTGATTTAGGTCATTTAAAAACCAATCATCTCAATTTAAAATATATTGGTCCGTTGAGTCGGATGCGCCAAAAGGAAATCGACAAAGTTTATGACTTAATGATTATTTTATCCGGACCAGAACCTCAACGCACATTCTTAGACGAAAAACTTCAAAAGGAAGTTGCTAATTATAAAGGCAAAGTTGTTTTTGTACAAGGTCTCGTTGAAAAAGTGCAGAGTAAGTGGCAGGCAGGAAATGTTACTTATTATAATTTCATGAACTCTAAACAACTCGAGCAAACTTTTAACGAAAGTGAATTTGTATTGTGCCGCTCTGGTTATACAACTGTAATGGATTTGGCTAAACTAGGCAAAAAAGCTTTTTTTATCCCAACTCCCGGACAATATGAGCAGGAATATCTGGCGATAAAACTTCAGGAAGAAAATCTTGTACCCTATGCAATGCAAGACGACTTTACGATTGAAGATCTATCAAAAGTAAAGTCGTTTAAAGGATTGTCCCAATTTAAAAATGAAATTGACTGGGACTCGTTATTTTCTGTTTTTGAAGACTAATTTCTAGAAATTAAACTGCGCTTGTAAACGCAACAGATTACCTTCTTGTCTATTAATCGGGCGGGCACTATCTACATAAGATCTATCGGCTACAACATATTCGGCTGTTAATTCTAATGCTTTGATTGGTTGCCATTCGATACCAAATTCGTAATCCCTGACAACATAGCTTCTGGCGTCTTTTTCATATTTCTTACCTCCGTCATAATATTGAAATTGAGCGAAAGGATATATACGCTGTTTTTTGATATCCAATTTATAGTTTAGCAAAACATACCCTCCATTTAAACTGGTTTGATCAACAGTGTTTGTTAAAGGGTTATAGCGAGGCCCTTTACCAATATTATATTCCGTTTGAATACCGAAAGGTTTTGGGTACAAAACAAAAGTTGCACCTATTCTTTCATCTTTCACATATTTAGGATCATTCACAATAACACCGGTAGAAATTTCATCTGTAAAAGCCCATTTCCCATCATAGGCCTGAATTCCAGGTTCTATAATCTGGCTGCCAATTACAAAAGGATACGATATTCTGGCTACTACATTCAAATCTCTGTTTGCATCAATTTTATTAGCAATCTGTCCATTATAAACTCCAAATGCAAACACTCCATAATCTCCCGAACCTTTGTAACCATCTTTAACCAACATTTCAAAACGTTCTCTGATTTCGGCTGGTGCCCAATAAAAAATCAACCCTAAATCACGTTCATTTGCTATCGAACTGTTAATGGCATCTGCACGATCCAATGTTAAACGTTGTGAACTGGACTGCATGTTTGTGAATCCATACGGAATTTTACTTTGCCCCACACGAACTCGGTATTCTCTTTTTTTATCAAAAGAAAGATCAAAATACAAATCACGAATCTGAACGAAATTTTGAATCCCAGTTACTGGTGAACTGGCAAAATCAGGCTGGAAATAGAAAAATACATTTGGATGAACCTGACCAGAAAACACTAAACGCGCACGACGAATAAAAAGTCCGTTGTTGGCTTTTGCATCCGGAGCTGTTGAAGTTGTTCCCCAGGATCTGTCACATTGGTCGCAGGTAATTTTGTCGTTTGTAGAGAACAAACCATTGTATCTTACTTGTGCATAACCTCTTAAAGAAATTCGATCGTACCAATGCGCTTCAACTCCTCCTCCGGATTTAGTTTCCGGAAGTTTTGCTTTGTTAATCGAATCTAAAATACGCATTACCTCGTTTTTTACATCCTGCTTATTTAATTCCTGCGCATTAGCACCGTAAGTAAGCAGAAATAAAACTGCTGCAATTATTTTTTTCATCATTTTTCTATTACCCTTAATTTCAGGATGCAAAGATGACTCACCTATGTTAAGAAATCATTAACAAGATGTTACTATAATAAAAATTTAATGTTACGACCTGAAACCGTATGTTGATTTAATGTTAAAACCTGCATTTTACAGCTTCTAACGAAACCTTAATTACAATTTTTTAACTTCCGGTTTTTGTATTTTATGTGCTTTTTCGAGTGTAAAAGAAAATTCAGAACCAATTCCAAACTCACTTTCTACGTAAACTTTCTCTTTATGAGCTTCAATAATATGTTTTACGATTGCTAAACCTAAACCGGACCCACCTTCAGAACGTGTTCCGCTTTTATCAACTCTGTAAAAACGTTCAAAAAGTCTTGAAATATTCTGTTTTTCAACACCTTCTCCGTTATCACTAATTCGGATTAAAACCTTTTTCTTGGTAAGATTTACTACACCAACCTCGGTCAAACCGCCTTCTTTTCCGTATTTTATTGAGTTGACAATCAGATTTTCTAAAACCTGCTGAATTCTGTCCTGATCACCGCGAATGATAACTGACTGTACATTTTTACTTTCAAAAGCCAATTTGATTTTCTTTTTATCGGCTTTCATCTCCAGTAAATCAAACACATTCTGAATTAGTTCAACAATATCAAAATCAGTCATTACCAAATTTAAATCACCAGATTCAAGTTTGGTAATCATATCAAGATCTTCGACAATATAAATCAATCGCTCAACACCTTTTTCGGCACGTTTTAAATATTTCTTGCGAATATTTTTATCATCCATCGCTCCATCCAGCAAGGTCGACACATAACCTTGTACTGTAAATAAAGGCGTCTTAAGTTCGTGAGAGACATTACCCAAAAATTCTCTTCGGTATTGCTCCCGAATTTCGAGCATTTCGATTTCAAGTTTTTTATCCGTAGCAAACTTTTTTACTTCACGCGAAAGCGTTTCCATATCGGTCGTTATCGGTTGATTAATTAGTGGTGTAGATTCTAACAGCGAAACCTCATCATAAATTTTCTTAACTCGTCTATATATAAAACGTTCTACACGGTATTGCAAAACCAAAAAAGAGAAAATATAAATTGAAATGATAAAAATTGTTCCAAATGCAATTTGATATTTCAATTGGTTCTTATAGAATAAAGACATTAGGATCATCACAAATCCTGTTGAAAACAGACTTATATATAATGCCGATTTAATAGCAAATTTGTATGTTTTTTTAAAATTAATTTTCATTGAAATAGTTAAAATATTAAAACTAATTAAAGGTTATTTTTTCACCATATAAGTAATATAAGTTCATTTAAAAATAACTTTTTTTTGGGAACAAATAATAATTTTGAAAAGCCCATCTTTATCAAAGTCAGACTTTGACAAAAATGAGCTTTTTTATTTTGAAAGCAAACTATAATTTAAATGAACTTATATTACTTATATGGTTCCCTTTTTTATAGAAATACTAGACTTCAAATTTGTAACCAACCCCTTTTATTGTTTTAAAAAGGTCTTCTCCTATTTTTTCACGAAGTTTTCTGATATGAACGTCGATAGTTCTTCCTCCAACAACTACTTCATTACCCCATACTTTATCAAGGATTTCATCTCTTTTAAAAACTTTTCCTGGTTTTGAAGCTAATAGATAAAACAATTCGAATTCTTTTCTTGGCAAAGCAATTTCAACATTGCCTTTGATTATTTTATATTCTTCACGGTTAATCTCAATACCACCAACATTTATAGTATCACTAACTATTTCTTGTTCTTTTAACCTTCTTAACAAAGCCTTTACTTTACTCACCAACAATTTTGGTTTTATTGGTTTGGTAATATAGTCATCAGCACCAGCATCAAATCCAGCAACTTGCGAATAATCTTCGCTTCTTGCTGTAAGGAATGTTATGATAACATTATTTAGTTCCGGAATTTTTCTAATGTGTTCACAAGCTTCCATCCCATCCATTTCGGCCATCATAACATCCATAATGATTAATTCCGGCAATTCTTTCTGGGCTTTTGCAATCGCTTCTTTTCCGTTTGAAGCAGTTACAATCTGGTAGCCTTCCTGCGCAAGGTTATAGCCAACGATTTCTAAGATATCTGGTTCATCGTCAACTAATAAAATCTTGGTTTGTGTTTTTTTCATAAATAGCAAAATTGAGATTTTTACATCAAATTTTCTTCATTATATATTCGATGTTTTTTATTTCACAGCGTAAATATAGTAATAAAACGACCGTTAAAAATTGCGGTTAACGGTAATTTAATTTGGTAACAATTTGATAATCTTGGCAACACAAAAACATAACAAGTCCCTAACATGAACTTTACAATACGGTTCTTTCTTTGCACAAAAATAAATTAAACACAACACTGACAATGAAATTCAATTTAAAATTTCTATTAATCACATTATTTATCTGTTCGATTTCGATCGCGCAAAACAAAGGTACGATTTCTGGTGTATTAACCGATAAAGAAACTAATAATGAAGTACTTCCTTTTGCAAATGTTTTATTAAAAGGAACAAAAATTAATACCAACACTGATATTGACGGAAAATATTCGTTAAGTGTAAATCCAGGAAATTATACAATTATTTTTAGTTTCGTAGGATATGAATCTGTAGAAAAACCAGTAACTGTTAAGGCAGGTGAAACCATTACTATTAACCAAGTATTATCATCAGGCAGTTTCACTCTTAAAGATGTTGTTGTAAAATCTGCAGCAGTAAACAAACAAAAAGAATCAGCGTTATTATTAGATCAAAAAAATGCAGTTCAATTTAAAGCGGCTATTGGTGCTGAGGAAATTGCGAGAAAAGGAGTTAATGACGTAGCTAACGCTGTTGCGAAAGTAAGTGGTGTTTCTAAGCAAGACGATTCTGGAAATGTTTTCGTGCGCGGATTAGGCGACCGTTATAATGTAACTACTTTAAATGGTCTTCCGTTACCATCAAACAACCCAGCAAACAAAAACATTCTTTTAGAGATCTTCTCTACAAACATTGTAGATAACATCGGAATCAGTAAAACTTTCGAATCTCAAAACTATGCCGATTTTGGAGGAGCTAATATCGATATTAGCGCAAAGAAATTCAGCGGAAAACCTTTTATCAGTTTTTCAATTGGTACAGGTGCAAACACAAATGTTTTAGGACAAGATCATTTTTACCTGCAAGACGGACCTACTTATACAGGATTTAAAAAAGTAGGAGTTCCAGAATCTCCATTATTGCCATACAGCTATGCAACAAGCTGGGATAGACAAGAAAGTAAAAATGTATTAAATGCTTTCTACACTTTATCTGGAGGAAAAAGATTTACAATAAATGACGAAAGCTCAATTGGTGCTTTTGTTACAGGATCTTTTAGCGCAAAAAACAAATTTACTCAAGGTTACAGCAGAGGAGGAATCACTTCTGACGGAGATATTTATTCTGATTTTATCAGAACAGCTTATAAGCATAACACTACAACAACGGTTATGGGTACTGCTGATTATAAAATCAACAACAAAAACTCAATCTTCTTTACTTCTTTATTCTTAAACTCTAGTGAACAAGATTATAGTGAATATGAAGGAACAAACGTAAACTTTGATGGTGGTGGAGATGCTCAACAGCAAATTAGCGGTTTTATCAAACGTGGAACTTTTGAAAGAACTCAATTAGTGGTAAACCAATTAACAGGTAAAAATAAATTCAACGATCAGTGGAATTTAAATTGGGGAGTAGGTTACAGTATGTCTGACAGCGCAATCCCGGATCGTATGCAAAACTCTTTCGTGTATGCTCCTAATGCTATCGACTATACATTTTTTACCAATTCAAATATTAATAACCACAGATTCTTTCACGACTTAAAAGAAAATGAAATCGCTGCAAATATTGCTCTTTCTTACAACTTCAAAAAAGGTAGTGATGATACTTACAAAGGAAAAGTAACTGTTGGTTATTCAGGAAAATTCAAAAATGTGGATTACGAAATGCAACAGTATTCGTTCTTCCCGGACCGAACTACAATTTCTTTTCCTAAAGAAGACATTCACCATGTAGACAATTATTTAGATCCTGCACACTGGGGTTCATCTTACTCAAACAGAATTCACCAGACATATAATGGAAATTTAGATATTAATGCTGCTTTTGCTAATGTTCAATATTCTTTAACTGAAAGATTAAGCGTGATATTAGGAGCTAGATTAGAACAATTGAATCAGAATGTTTTCTATATCACGACAACAGTTCCATCTGGAGGAAACTCTGATGATTCTAAATTCAATATTTTACCAAGCTTAATTTCAAAATATACATTAAATGACAGACAGAATTTAAAATTCTCTGCTAGTAAAACGTATACACTTCCTCAGTTTAAAGAAAAAGTGCCAATTATTTATGAAGATGTTGCACAAGCTTACGAAGGAAACCCAAGATTATACGCTTCAACAAATTACAATTTTGATTTAGGATGGGAATTTTTCCCGAAAGCAAGTGAGCTAATTTCTGTTACTGCATTTGGTAAAATCATTCAAAACCCAATCAACGAAATGTTCTTGAATTCTTCTTCAAATGATATTTCTTATGCAAATACAGGAGACAAAGGAACAGTCGCTGGGGTTGAAGTAGAATACAGAAAAGATCTTTTTGAAATTGAAAAAAGTAACAACCTAAAGACAAAACTTTCTTTTGACGCAAACGGATCATACTTGTACACAAAACAAGATCTAAGCAACGAAAAAGTAAACAATGAAAATGATTTTGGAGCTAACTTTACTTTTACATCAAGTAAATTAACAGGAGCTTCTAATTTCCTTGCCAATGCGAACTTATCATTCTTAAATGAGTTTTCAGAAAACACAGATATTTCGGCAACAGTTTCTTACTCTTATTTTTCAGATAAGTTAGCTGTAATTGGAACTTCAAGAGTTGGAAACATGGTTGATAAAGCAGTAAACAAACTAGACTTTATTGTAAACTCAAGCTTAACCAAAAACTTAAAAATTGGCCTTATTTATAACAACATCCTGAATCCAACTTTCAAACGTGTACAAGAGCAAGGTGAAGTACCAGGAAAAGAAAGTGTTGGCGATATCACAGTTACATCGTACAAAGCAGGTTCTGATCTAAGACTTACTTTAAACTATACTTTCTAAGAAAAAGATTTTCAACAAATTACAAGAGGTGATTGGTTATTCCAATCACCTTTTTTTTTATTCGAAACTGCAATGTAAATTTTACATTAAGACGATGTGTTTTTACCCCATTATACTTAATAGATTGTTAATATCGTCTTAACTCAACAAAAACATATGTTCATTTACTTTGCCTTGAATAAATAAAACAATAAAACACAACAAAAATGAAAAAAAGTTTATTTGCAATGGCTGCAATATTAGGACTTGCTTTAACAAGCTGTAGTTCTGATGACAATAACAAAGACACTAACAACAGTTCTTTTGTTTTAAAAGTTGACGATTTAAAAGGGGAGATTAAAGACGGTACTGTAACTTTAGATCCTACTCAAACTTATACTTTAACTGGAGGTTTAGTAGTTAAAGGCGGAGCTACTTTAGTAATTCCTGCTGGAACAGTAATTAAAAGCTCTCCTACTGCAGAAGCAACTTCTTTATATATCGCTGTAGAAAGAAACGCTAAAATTAACATCAATGGTACTGCTACTAAACCAGTTGTTATGACTTCTGGAAAAGCAACTCCTGCTCAAAGTGACTGGGGTGGATTGATCATTGCTGGTAACGGTAAAGTAAACACTGGAGACAATGGTACTTCTGAAGTAGGTGGTTTAAGCTACGGAGGTAATGATAATGCAGATTCTTCTGGAAACATTAACTTCTTAAAAATCTCTTATACAGGTTCTAAATATACTTCTGAAAAAGAATACAATGGAGTTTCTTTCTTTGGAGTAGGTTCTGGAACTGTAGTATCTGATATCTACACTTTCGAAAGTGGTGATGACGGAATTGAATTCTTTGGAGGAGCTGTAAATGCTTCTAACTTAACAATCATTAACTCTTATGATGATTCATTAGATTTCGCTGACGGATGGCAAGGTACTGCTACAAACGTATACATTAAAGGTGTTTCTAAAGCAGGTGTTGAAGGATCTACTAACGCTAAAGATCCAAGTGGAGCTACTCCAATGACTAACGCTAAAGTTACAAACATCTCTATCATTAAAGGTGGTGCTACTTTCTTAGCTGATGAAAAAGCAATCAACTACAAAGAAGGTGGTGGAAAACAAGCTTACACAAACTTATATGTTGCTGACGGAATGCCTGCTGCTCTTACTAAATTATCTACAGATGCAGGTGCAGTTGCAAATATCGCTGCTGGTAACTTTACTATCACAAACTATACTTTTGGAGCTTCTGTAACTTCTTTTGATGGTGCTAAATTATCTGGAACAAGCACTGGAAACCTTGGTGCTGGTAATGGTGCTGAGTTACCAACTTGGGCTAACTGGACTAAATAATTAAAGTTCTGATACAAAATAAAAAAGAAGCTGTCTGAAAATATTTCAGGCAGCTTTTTCTTTTTCAATTAATTTATATAATTAAAAAAAAAAAAATGCCCAACAGATATAGAATACATCTAATAACTTCGAATACATAATGTTAAAAACATCCTAAAATATTAGGATGTTTTTTTTTGGCGTAATTTTTGTAATTTTTTTTGTATATTTACTTATCCAAATAAATGCGATGGCAAAAAATTACTTTTATATTACTTTCTTATTGGCTTTTTTCTTTACTGTAAGTGTCTCGGCACAAGACAGTAAGCAATTACCAAAAACTCAGGAAACTACTTCTATTGAGGGACTAAGCTTGTACCCTAATCCAGTTACTAACGGAAAAGTATACATCTCGTCTAAAAATGACTTAGAAAAAGAAATCATTATATTTGATTTACTGGGCAAAAAAGTACTTCAGGCACATTTAAGCACAAGAGAATTAAACGTTGCAGATTTAGCTCCCGGCGTTTATATCATTAAAATAAGCGAAGAAAATGCTTCAGCAACACGAAAGCTTATCATTCGATAAAACATAAAAAAAGCTCCAAATATGGGGCTTTTTTCTATTTACAGTGCTCTTGTCACAGTTTTCAGCTTATAAACTTATTGAAATATCCCTCTGAAAACTGTATCTGAAAAATCGAGACTGAAAACTAAAAAATAAATATCTTTGCACAAAAAAGTTTTGATTACAGCCAGCGATATATTTACCATTTCAAGTCAGAAACAATTTGAGAAAATAGCACTAAAAGTGTTTCGTTTTCAGCACGAAAACAACAAAGTATATCGTGATTTCTGTAATTTCCTGAAAGTCAATCCGCAGCAGATAAAATCACTTAAGCAGATTCCTTTTTTACCCATCCAGTTTTTTAAAAGTCATGAAGTAGTTTCTAATTCAGATTTTCCTCAGGTAACTTTTACCAGCAGCGGTACCACCGGAATGGTTACAAGCAGACATTTAGTGACCGATATTTCCCTATATGAGGAAAGTTACCGCAATGGATTTTCTCAATTTTATGGCAACATCGAAGATTATGTTGTTTTGGCCCTTTTACCGTCCTATCTTGAACGAGATGGCTCTTCGTTAATCTACATGGTCGAAGATCTAATAAAACTATCCAATCAGCCTGAGAGCGGGTTTTATTTACATAATCACGACGACTTAATTAAAAAACTAACCGAATTAGATGAATCTGGTCAGAATGTGATTTTAATTGGCGTTACTTATGCTTTACTAGATTTAATCGAAAAACATCAGTTTCAACTTCAAAATACCATTATAATGGAAACCGGAGGAATGAAAGGTAAACGCAAAGAAATGATTCGCGAAGAATTACACGAATTGCTTTGCAAAGGCTTTGGCGTTTCTTCTATACACTCAGAATACGGAATGACCGAACTTTTGGCACAAGCCTACTCATTAGGCGATGGTATTTTTGAATGCCCGTCCTGGATGAGCATTTTAGTACGTGATCCGGAAGATGCACTCACTTATGTAAACGACGGAAAAACAGGCGGAATAAATGTTATTGACCTCGCCAACATCAACTCTTGTTCTTTTATTGCAACACAGGATCTAGGCAAAAAATATTCCAACAACTCATTTGAGGTATTGGGACGTTTTGATAATTCTGATATTCGTGGCTGTAATTTGATGGTGCTTTAAAGGTTTAACCGTTAATTTGGTTAATCGTTTAATTGTACAAAATCAATCAGATAAAAAAACTATTACATTTTCAACATTAGAAATTTAAAAAAAATCCCAATAGCTCTTCGAGGTATTGGGATTTCATATATTTAAGTTTAACTATGCAAAAATCGATTAAACAATTAAACCGTTCTAATAACAAAATAATTCTTCTTACCGCTTTGCAATAGTACAAACTGATTATTAATCAAATCATTTGCAGTCAGAACAAAATCTTCTTTGATTTTTTCTCTGTTAACCGAAATAGAATTTGCCGTTAAAGCTCTTCTCGCCTCTCCGTTAGATTTAAAGAAACCTGTTTTTTCGTTTAAAACCGAAATGATATCCAAACCGTTTTCTAAATCAGCTTTTGTGATTTCAGCTTGCGGAACTCCGTCAAAAACTTCTAAAAAAGTTTTCTCATCTAATTGCTTCAAATCTTCAGCAGTAGAATTTCCAAACAAGATATTTGATGCCTGAATTGCTTTTTCTAACTCCTCTTTACTGTGAACAAAAATTGTAATTTCTTCAGCAAGTTTTCTTTGTAAAACTCTTAAATGTGCAGCTGTTTTATGCTCTTCAATTAAAGCTTCAATAGTCTCTTTATCTAAAAAGGTAAAGATTTTGATATATTTTTCTGCATCAGCATCTGTAGCATTTACCCAAAACTGGTAAAATTTGTAAACAGAAGTTTTATCAGCATCCAGCCAAACATTTCCACCTTCAGATTTTCCAAATTTAGATCCGTCAGCTTTTGTAATTAATGGTGTTGTTAATGCAAAAGCTTTTGCATTCTCTCCTCCCATTCTGCGCACTAATTCCGTCCCGGTGGTAATATTTCCCCATTGATCAGAACCTCCCATTTGCAAAAGGCAGTTATTGTTTTTATATAAATGATAAAAATCGTATCCCTGAATTAGTTGATAAGTAAATTCTGTAAAAGACATTCCTTCACCTTCTCCGTTAATTCTCTTTTTAACAGAATCCTTCGCCATCATATAATTTACCGTAATACGTTTTCCAACCTCACGGGCAAAATCAATAAACGAGAATTCTTTCATCCAATCATAGTTATTTACCATAATTGGAGCGTTTGGTTCATTTGAATTAAAGTCTAAGAAACGAGACAGAACGCTTTTAATTCCTGCAACGTTTTTAGCCAAAGTTTCTTCGTTCAACAAATTTCTTTCGTCAGATTTCCCAGAAGGATCACCAATCATTCCGGTCGCGCCGCCCACAAGAGCAACTGGCTGATGACCAAAATTCTTCAAATGAACCAATAAAATAATCTGAACCATACTGCCAATATGCAGCGAATCTGCTGTTGGATCAAAACCAATATAAGCCGCAGTTACCTCTTTTAGCAATTGTTCTTCCGTTCCTGGCATGCTATCATGGTACAAACCGCGCCACTTTAATTCTTCAACTAGATTCTTCATTTTTATAAATATTTTGTGCAAATATAATTAATGACAATGGCAATATCAAAAAGCAATGACAATATCAATAACAAAAAGCAATATCAATGCACAAAAACTTTGTCTCTTCAGAACTTTGAACCTCAATAAAAAACCTTTTCAACTTTGAGTCTATGTGCCTTTGCTCCTTTCAAGCAAAAACTTATCTTTACAAAATGGTATTAGTAACTGGAGGAACAGGTTTAGTGGGTTCGCATTTATTACTTCATTTAATTGAAAATGGGGAAAATGTTCGGGCTATTTACAGAAACCAAAGCAACATTGAAAAAACAAAATCGGTTTTTGAACTGTATAAAAAAGGAGATCTATTTGAAAAAATAGATTGGCTTGAAGCCGATATTTTAGACGTCCCTTCATTAGAGACTGCCTTTATCGGAATTGACTTTGTCTATCACTGTGCCGCTTTAATTTCATTTGATCCCAAAGATGAAGATGCACTACGAAAAACCAATATTGAAGGAACAGCAAACATGGTTAATTTTTCGATTGCCAAAAATGTCAAGAAATTCTGTTTTGTAAGCTCAATCGCTGCTTTGGGAGATTTAGCTCCGCATGAAACTTACATTACCGAAGAAACAGACTGGAATCCTGAAAAGCCACACAGCGATTATGCTATTTCTAAATATGGCGCCGAAATGGAAGTTTGGCGCGCTGTACAAGAAGGTCTGGATATTATTATTATAAATCCCGGGGTTATTTTAGGCCCTTTCTTTAAAACAAAAAATCTACAACAAGGAAGCGCAGAGCTGTACACAAAAGTAGCCAACGGGCTTTCGTTCTACACTTTAGGAAGCACTGGATTTATTTCTGTAAATGATGTTGTAAAAACAGCTTTTAAATTAATGAAAAGCGAAATCAAAAACGAACGTTTTACATTAATTTCCGAAAATATAATCTTTCAGGATATTCTCAATACTATTGCAGACACTTTAAAAGTAAAAAGACCTCATATACATGCAAAACCAATGTTTATGAATCTGCTTTGGATGATTGATGGAATTTACTCCACTTTCTTTTTTCAAAAAAGAAGCCTTACTAAAGCTACTGCAAAAGCTTCTTATTCTAAGAGCTTATATTCAAACGAAAAAATAAAAACCGCTCTTGGAGCGGTTTTTCAGGATGTACATTTATATATAAAAGAAGTTTCAAAACTATAAAACTATCTTCTGGAATGCATTGCTCTTTGCAGAGAATCTACATTTAATATTTTTGCTTTCTTAATCTCTTCACGTTTTAGAGCAGGATCGACTTTTTTATTTTTATTAGCTTTTGCCGCTTTCTTCTCATCAATTTTAACAAGAGAATCTGCTGCACGCTGCTCTACAGCAATTCGCTTTCCAACTTCATCAAACATATCTTTATAAGTATTATAATCCGAAGCATAGTAAATATTACTTTGAGCAAACTGCAAACTATCTACTTTATATTTCTTTAAGACAAACTTTTTTGGATCTGAGTCTATCGAATCTAACGAAAGCGGATTTTGATACTTCATCGCTTCCAGAATCGATAAGTCATACATAATATCAATCATTTTCTTGCGTTCAATAAGTCCTTTTGGCTCTTTTACCAAATCTTTTTTGCAGCTTACAGAAAGCATTAAAACCAATATTACAAATACAAAATTCTTCATTCTAGCTTTTTATCTATCAAACAATAATCTTTTTCCAGCACGAACATCTTTTACTTTAAAGTTATTATACACCATTTCGCCATTTACAAAAGTATGTGTAATTCTGGATTTGAAAGCCATATTTTCAAATGGAGACCATCCGCATTTGTATAAAATATTATCCTGGTTTACACTCCATGGAAGGCTTGGATTTACAATTACTAAATCGGCAAAATAACCTTCTTTAATGAAACCTCTTTTTTCGATTTTGAAAATCTTAGCCGGATTGTGGCACATTTTCTCCACAATTTTTTCTACACTAATTTTCCCCTGATGATGCGCTTCGAACATTGCCACAACAGCATGCTGTACAAGCGGCCCTCCAGAAGGTGCTTTCAAATAAGATTGTAATTTTTCTTCTTTAGTATGTGGCGCATGATCTGTTGCAATAACATCAATACGTCCGTCATTTAAAGCTTCCCAAAGTGCTTTTCGGTCTGCAGCAGTTTTTACAGCCGGATTCCATTTAATAAAATTGCCTTTTGTTTTATAATCTTCGTCTGTAAACCAAAGATGGTGTACGCAAACCTCTGCTGTAATCTTTTTATCTTCTAATGGAATTTTATTGGTAAACAACTCCATTTCTTTTGCAGTCGAAAGATGAAATATATGAAGTCTCGCTCCCGTTTTTTTTGCCAACGCTACCGCTTTAGATGACGAAATATAACAAGCCTCAGCACTTCTGATCAAGTTATGTGCCGTTACCGGAATATCTTCTCCATACTGTTCTTTAAACTCTGCTAAATTATTTTGAATTGTAGTTTCATCTTCGCAATGAACTGCAATCAACATTGGTGTACTTGAAAAGATTCGTTCTAAAGTCGCTTCATTATCAACCAGCATATTTCCAGTTGAAGAACCTAGAAAAATCTTAATTCCTGCAACATTTTTTGGATTTGTTTTTAGAACCTCTTCCAGATTATCATTTGTTGCCCCCATCATAAAAGAATAGTTAGCAAAAGATTTTTCTGCAGCAATCTGATATTTATCTTCAAGTATTTCCTGAGTTACAGCATTAGGCACTGTATTAGGCTGCTCGATAAAAGAGGTAATTCCCCCGGCAACAGCCGCTCTCGATTCCGATTCTATATCTCCTTTATGTGTTAAACCCGGTTCTCTAAAATGCACCTGATCATCAATAGCACCCGGCATTAAATAATTTCCTTCAGCATCTATAACAATACAATCGGATGTCTTTAAGCTTATGCTGTCTGCAACCTCAACAATCAAATCATTTTCTATCAGAACGTCACCCTCAAAAATAGATCCTTCGTTTACAATTTTAGCATTTTTTATTAAAATCCTGTTCATCGCCTTTTATTTATAGTGTATTGAATAATTTTTTTAATCGAAGAGAAATCACTCCAAGTATAGCTTCTTTAATAATAGCATTGCTCATTTTAGAAACTCCTTTTGTCCTGTCTGTAAAAATAATTGGGACTTCAGATATCTCAAATTTACCACAATAAGTTCTATATTTCATTTCAATTTGAAATGCATATCCAACAAATTTGATTTTATTCAGATTTATCTTCTCCAAAACCTCTCTTTTGTAACAAACAAAGCCAGCTGTAGCATCATGAATTTTCATTCCGGTAATAAACTTTACATAAACCGAAGCAAAATAAGACATCAAAACACGGCTTAATGGCCAGTTTACCACATTTACTCCTGTTACATAGCGAGACCCAACAGCCAGATCAGCACCTCCAAAATGACAGGCGTCATATAATTTTTCTAAATCATTGGGATTGTGCGAAAAGTCAGCATCCATTTCAAAAACAAAATCGTACTTGCGTTCCAATGCCCACTTAAAACCGTGAACATAAGCGGTTCCTAAACCGGCTTTTTTGGCTCTTTTTTCCAAAAATAATCTTCCCGGATATTCTTCCTGCAGGGCAATCACTTTATTTGCTGTGTGATCGGGCGAATTGTCGTCGATAATTAAAAGATGGAAAGGTTTATGTTGCGAAAGCACAGCTCTTACAATACTTTCAATATTCTCGATTTCGTTGTAAGTTGGTATTATTACAATACTATCATTCATTTTTAAGGGTAATTTCAACGCAAAAGTAAACTTTTTATAGCATTTGACTCATAATAAATGTATAATAAAAGTATTGAGACAAAAAATTACTAATTTTGTATCGTTATGATTGAACAACTTACCCCCAGAATACTAGAAAATAAAGATTGGGCCACACTTTTATTTGTGATCACTTTTGCTGTTGTCGCAATGACAAAATCAGCCTATGAAACTCGATTTAGCGAATTCAGCAAACTTATTTTTTCAGATAAATATGCCAAAATCTATCGCGATAACAACCACATGAAAAGCAGTTTTACTGTTGGTTTGTTTTTTGTGCAGATTGTTTCATTTGCTTTTTTCATTCAGTTAAGCATGAGTGTTTTTGGATATGCCTCCAAAACCGACTGGGTTTTATTTATTCAGATCGCAACAATACTGTTATACTTTATTTTAGCAAAATATCTAGTAGAAAAAATTGTCGCAACTTCATTCAACATTGATGAGTTTGTTGACCTTTTTAACTTACAAAAAGTTACTTACAGAACTTATATTGGTGTTTTAATCCTGCCTATCAATGCAGTTTTGTTTTATTATGATGGAATTCCAAAAAGTATACCGCTTGCAATTATAGCCATTTCACTGTGTATCAGCGTATACTCATATTTTATTTCAATTAAAACGTATCAAAATGCAATAATCAGTAAGTTGTTTTATTTTATTTTATATCTTTGCGCTCTTGAAATAGCCCCTTATTATTTTCTTTATTACTGGATAACAAAAGGGAGTGCTTAGAAAATATTTATAATATGAAAGTGAAAACAATTTTGGTGTCACAGCCTGAACCTAAAGTGGAGAATTCTCCTTACTTTGAGCTCCAACAAAAACACAAAATAAAAATTGATTTCAGACCATTTATTCATGTGGAAGGGGTTAGCGCAAAAGAGATTCGATTACAAAAAATCGATCTTAATCATTATACTGCGATCATTTTAACAAGTCGAAATGCTGTAGATCATTTTTTTAGAGTGGCTGATGAAATGCGTTACAAAGTTCCTGAAGGATTGAAATATTTTTGTCAATCTGAAGCAGTTGCGTTTTACCTGCAAAAATATGTAGTGTACAGAAAACGTAAAATCTATGTAGGAGCAAAAGATTTTGCAGACTTATCACCTCTTATTAAAAAATACAAAGACGAGAAGTTCTTGTTACCAGCATCTGATCAATTAAACGCAGACGCACCGATAACACTGAACAACTTAAAAGTAGATTGGGCACAAGCTGTTTTTTACAAAACTGTAATGAGCGACCTGTCTGACTTGGCTGATGTGTATTATGATGTATTAGCGTTCTTTAGCCCAACTGGAATTAAATCATTGTTTAAAAATTTCCCTGATTTTAAACAAAACAATACCCGAATAGCAGTATTTGGAAGCACAACTCAAAAAGAAGCATTAGATCATGGTTTAAGAATTGATATTCTTGCTCCAACACCAGAAACACCTTCTATGACAATGGCGCTTGAAAAATACATAGCCGAAGCAAACAAAGGAAAATAAACC
The DNA here is from genome assembly GCF_025947185.1 of Flavobacterium sp. N2038. Lineage (NCBI taxonomy): Bacteria > Pseudomonadati > Bacteroidota > Flavobacteriia > Flavobacteriales > Flavobacteriaceae > Flavobacterium > Flavobacterium sp. N2038. The sequence goes on along the minus strand of NZ_CP110001.1, from coordinate 1,058,025 downwards.
TAAGAAAAAAATATACAATTTTTAAAAATCCAAATTCCAAACTAATCACTTGGGATTTGGATTTTTTGTTTTTAATCATTTCTTTCCTCTTTCCGTTTCCCATGGTTGAAACCATGGGCTATACTTTTTTTTCAGAATTTCCTCTAATTAACAAATCCAATAAAAATTGGAATTTGGAATTTCAATATTGAAATTTTCATTTTCATTCCATTTTAACTACATTTGATTTCTATTCTAAACCCAAATCGCTCAAAACAGTTTCAAATTACAAGTTATGAAAATCAATTCTCTAATAATTGAAATTGACGGCATCGACAAAGAAATTCTACGTTACTTAATGGAAGATGCCCGAAAACCAATTCTGCAAATAGCCAATAAAATTGGAATATCGGGAGCCGCAATTCACCAGCGTTTAAAAAAACTGGAACAATCTGGCGTTATTTCCGGTTCTAAGTTTACTGTAAATCCAAAAGTTCTTGGCTACAACACTATGGCGTTTGTTGGCGTTTATCTGGACAAAGCTTCCCGAAACTCTGAAGCCGTAAAAGATCTTAGAAAAATACCCGAAGTTCTGGAATGCCATTACACAACCGGAAACTGGTCTGTACTGATCAAAATCATCTGTCGCGACAACGAACATCTAATGCAACTTTTAAATACCAAAATTCAAGCCATAGAAGGCGTTTCGAGAACCGAAACTTTTATATCGTTGGATCAGCAGATTGACAGACAAATTCAACTTTAGAATTAGAGAATGTGTCAATTTGATAATTAGATAATTCCATTTAATGAAAAACATTAGACCTGAAATTAAAACAATACTGTTGTTTATTGCCTTTTATATATTTTATATCCTTATAAGAACATTTCAGCCAACTGGTAGTCCACATGGCCCAAATCTTAGTGATATATTTTTCTTATTGTCAATTCCGGCGAGCATAATTTACAGCATGTTTTTACTTTATAAATTTTTTAAATCTGGAAATAGAAATTATGTAAATGCATTATTTATGGTAACTGCAATATGGGTCATATTTTATATTTTATTAAAATACATACTCGATTAAAAAACCAATAACGCATGACAAATATTCGGACTGAATTAAAAACAATACTATTTTTCATAATATATTTTACAGCGACATTCATTCTGAATAAAATTGATCGAGGCGGACCTTGCACACCCGGTGTGGGAGGATTATTGCTGCTACTTTCAATTCCTATCAGTATAATTTATGTTTTAATCCTTATTTTCAAACTTTACAAATCAGAGGAGAGGCAGTACCAAAACAGTATTTTTATTGTAATAGCAATATGGATTTTGTTATTTATTATTTCAAAATACACTAACTTATAAAAAGCCAAAAACCCGACAGGTTTTAAAAACCTGTCGGGTTTGCTATAAATTATCTAATTGGCTAATTTTCTAATTATCAAATTAGTTTCTCCTGTTCCCCGAATAAATCGAGATATAGTACAACAACGTTGCTATAGAGCCAATCGCAGCCACAACATAAGTTCGTGCAGCCCATTTTAAAGCGTCTTTTGCTCCTGCTTGCTCCTGTTGTGTCAGCATATGTTTATTTTCAAGCCAAGCCAAGGCTCTGTTGCTCGCATCGTATTCTACCGGCAAAGTAATAATCGAAAACAAAGTTGTTGCAGCAAAAATTACAATTCCTATTAATAATAACTGAGGAAAAGTTTTAATCATTAGAATTCCGGCAATCAAAATCCATTGTACATAATTTGACGCAACGCTTACAATTGGAACCAATTTTGAACGCATTGTCAGCCATTCATAACCAATTGCATGTTGTACAGCATGTCCGCATTCATGAGCCGCTACTGCAGCTGCCGCTGCATTACGATGATTGTAAACCGCTTCACTTAAATTCACCGTTTTATCAGACGGATTATAATGATCTGTTAACTGTCCCGGAGTCGAGATTACACGAACATCTGTAATACCATTATCTGCAAGCATTTTTTCAGCGATTTCTGCACCGCTCATTCCGTTTCGTAATTGCAGTTTAGAATATAATTCGAATTTACTTTTTAGTTTTGAACTTACCAGCCAGCTAAACAACATTATAGCTCCGGCAATTATTAAATATCCACTTCCCATATTTAAATGTTTTTAGATTGATTTTTAAATTCACAAAACAAACCGCAATTTCTGAACCAAACTCAAAAAATGACATTTTGACACCAAAAACAGCAATTAAGACAGCAAAACAGAATCCGTTCAAAATAAAAAAGACGCATCAAAGTGCGCCTGTCTAAATACTTAACAAAGTTTTCTACAACAATTGATCGTTTACTTCTTTAAACTTCCCAATTAATGCATCTAGTTTAGATTGCTGTTTTTTGATTTGCTTTGGGCGGATATAAAACCAATTAAAAGCCATCCACGTCAATGTTATTCCGTAACACAAACTTGCTCCCAAAGCACTCATTCTACTTGCATATTCATACATATACAAACAAATTCCAGTTGCAAGTAGCAGAAAATACAAACTCATCATTTTGGTCTGCATAAGCTGCTGTTTCTTTTTAATTAAAATCAGTTTCTGCAAATATTCCTGATTGGTTTGTGTTGCATCAATATTTTTGTAAGGAATCAATAATTTATTATAAACAAACAAATAAATTACCATTGCCAGAATCGTTAATACAATTCCAATTTTAGTCGAAACAAATTCTGGTTGATAGTATATCCAAATAAAAATAATAAATACGCTTGTAAAAAACAGTAAAATATTGGCTGTCCACAAACTTCTTAAACTTGCTTTTTTAAACGCACTTACTCTTGATAATAAATCTTTCATGTCTGGCTGACTTACAGATTGTCTTTTCCATAAATCTTTAAAATCTATATTGTTATCGTTGTCCATTTTCTTTAAATTTTTGAGTCAGTTTTTCTTTAATTCTGTGAATTTTTACCCTTACATTCGCTTCAGAAAGCCCAATAATCCTGGCTATTTCTGCCTGCTTTACATCTTCTAATTCTAATGAAATAATGATACGCTCTGTTTCAGGCAATTCTGCAATGCATTTATACAAAAACTGAATCTGTGGCTCTATTGATTGTTGTTTTTCTTCAAAAAGATGAATTGGTAAATCTGATTTTGGAAAGCGTTTTTGCTTTTCAATCTGCCTCAGACAGTTATTGGAGGCAATTCTAAAAATCCAGGTTCCAATAGCCGATTCGTTTCTAAAAGTTTCCAGCTTTTGCCATACAATTATAAAAGTTTCCTGAGCCAAATCCTGTGCGGCATCATAATCGTTTACAAATCCCATGCAAAGCCTGAATATTCTGTCCCAATAAGTCTTATAGATTTCTTCAAATTCCATTCTTACGATTTTACAAAAGTGTTTAACTGTGCCAAATACCAAGCTGTATCGTCGTACATTATAAAATGTAATCCTTTATCTGCATATTGAAAATTTGCTGTTTTCAGATTCTTATATTGTCCTTCGATTGATGGTTTTAAATTTATAAAATAAGATTCTAATAAAATTAATGATGGGCATTTTATACCTGTAATTTTATTTCTCAAATCTGTATTTGAAAAATCACAATACATTTCACCAAATGTCTTTCTATCTGATTTTACACTCCAATCAACAACCATATCCATTTTTGAGACATCTGCTAAAAGTCTTGGCATTGTTTTTTTCTGCATTTCAAGAAACTGAGCATCTGTCATACCAGTCATCTGATCCGTCATTGCAGTACAGTCATTATTTTCTTTTGACTTGAAAGACGGATCCATTAACGCAGCCAGGCATGGAAGTGCATCTACCACCACAATTTTCTTAATTAATTCCGGATAATCGGCCGCAATAGCAAGCGCCAATCCCCCACCCATACTGTGACCGATAAGAATTGGCTTTTCTATTTTATTTTCTTTGATATAATTGGCGATTTCTGTTTTCCAATTTTCAAATGATGGATTTGGTTGTGGCTTTACTCCGGCGAAACCTGCCATTGTAAGAGTGTAACAACTATAATCTTTTTCGAATGCGGTTTTTGTTTCATTCCAGACCTCTCCGGAAGAAGCAAATCCGGGAATAAAAATTATGGACTGTTTTCCTTTTCCGGTTTTAAGTACTTCGAAAGGATATGATTTTGTTTGTGCAAAAACATTTAAACATAATGCCGAGAATAAGAATGCGATAATTAAGATGATATACTTTTTCATTTTTAATAGTTTTAAGTTGTTAAAATTCTAATAGCAATAAATTTTGTTAATTAAATCGGATCCATGCTTTTGATACGGCAACTATTAAAATGTTACAACGAAAATGAAAATTTCAATAAAAAAATTCCAAATTCCAATGTTTACTTGGGAAATTCCAATATAAAAATTCCAAATTCCAAACTGATTCGGGTAATTTTCTGCCACGACTCGAGCGATAGCGAACAGGCGAAGCAATTCACGAATTTTTATTCTCAAAGATTGTCAAAAATAATTCGTGAATTCGTGGCGGAAAAAACTGCAAAAAAAATCCCAAACCCCAATCGTAAAATTGGAATTTGGAATTTTTATATTGAAATTTTAAAATTATTACCCTACAAGGTTGATGATTTTCCCAGGAACAATAATCACTTTATTTGGCGTTCTGCCATCTAATTGTTTTTGTGTTCTTTCGTCTTTCATAATAATTTCCTCAATTTGTTCTTTGGTTAAATCCAAAGGCAATTCGATTGTGAAACGCATTTTTCCATTAAACGAGACTGGATATTCTTTATTAGTCTCTACTAAATGACTTGCCTCAAAAATTGGGAAAGCCACTTCTGAAATAGAAGTTGTGTGTCCTAACTGCGACCATAATTCTTCTGCAATATGAGGTGCATATGGTGAAACTAAAATTGCTAACGGTTCTAAAATTGCTCTTGAATGACAATTTTGAGAAGACAATTCATTAACACAAATCATAAACTGAGAAACCGAAGTATTGAAAGAGAAATTCTCGATATCTTCTGCTACTTTTTTGATGGTTTTATGCAATGATTTTAAGTTGTCTTTTGTTGGTTCGTCGTTGTTTACGATTAAACCATTGTCATCAAAATACAATCTCCATAATTTTTTCAAGAAACCAAAAACTCCCGAAATTCCGGCAGTATTCCAAGGTTTTGCCTGCTCTAATGGCCCTAAAAACATTTCATACAAACGTAATGTATCAGCACCAAATTCATTACAAATATCATCCGGCGTTACCACATTGTAATATGATTTGGACATTTTTTCAACTTCACGGCCAACAATGTATTTTCCGTTTTCATCAAAAATAAACTCTGCTGTATTGAAATCTTCTCTCCAGGCTTTGAACTTTTCGATATTTAATTCATCCGATGAATTAACAAAATGAACATCTACGCGAATTGGCTGTACATTTTGACCTTCAATTTATTTTTAGACACAAAAGTGTTTGTTCCTTCCAATCTGTAAACATAAGCCGTTGTTCCTAAAATCATTCCCTGATTAATCAGTTTTTTGAATGGTTCTTCGGTTGGAGCAAAACCTTTGTCTTTTAAGAATTTATTCCAGAAACGAGAATACAATAAATGTCCTGTTGCATGTTCGCTTCCTCCAATATATAAATCTACACTTTCCCAATATTTCAACGCCTCTGTGCTGGCCATTTCATTTTCATTGTGCGCATCCATATAACGCATCCAATACCATGAACTTCCCGCCCATCCTGGCATCGTATTCAATTCAAGCGGAAAAATCGAAACATTGTCTACCAAATCAGTATTAACAACTTTATTTTGTTTTGTATCCCAGGCCCAAACAGCTGCGTTTCCTAATGGTGGAAGACCGTCTTCTGTTGGTAAATATTTCTCTACTTCTGGCAAAATAATTGGCAAGTGTTGTGCATCAATCATTTTAGGAAGTCCATTCACATAATAAACAGGAAATGGTTCACCCCAATAACGTTGACGGGAGAAAACAGCATCACGTAAACGATAATTTGTTCTTCCTTTTCCCTGACCTAATTTTTCTAATTCAGCAATTGCTTTTTTAGTCGCTTCTTTATAATTTAATCCGTTTAAGAAATCAGAATTTGCAATTTCAACATTGTCTTTTGATCCATAAGCCGCTTCAGAAATATCGACATTTGCGAAAATATTTTTTATTTCCTGCATTCCGTTCTGACCTTTAAAGAAATTAGCAAAAGCATAATCTCTTTCGTCTCCGCAAGGAACTGCCATAACCGCTCCTGTACCATAACCTGCTAAAACATAATCTCCAATCCAAACCGGAATAGCTTCTTTTGTAAAAGGATGTTCAGCATAAGCTCCTGTAAATACACCAGATATAGTTTTTACATCGGCCATACGCTCACGTTCAGAACGTTTTGACGTTTTTTCGATATAAGCTTCAACAGCTTCTTTTTGCTCTGGAGTTGTAATTTTAGCCACCAAATCATGTTCTGGCGCCAAAGTCATAAAAGTAACTCCAAAGATTGTATCAGGTCTTGTTGTAAATACATCAATTACTTCGTCATGGTTTTTCACATTAAAAGTAACCATTGCACCAACTGATTTTCCAATCCAGTTTCTTTGAGATTCTTTTATAGACTCACTCCAGTCAATGTCATTTAAACCTTGAAGCAAGCGTTCGGCATAAGCAGAAATTCGCATACTCCATTGTGTCATTTTTTTTCTTATAACAGGAAAGCCTCCACGCTCAGAAACTCCGTTTACAATTTCGTCATTTGCCAAAACAGTTCCTAAACCTGGACACCAGTTTACCTCGGTTTCTGCTAAATACGTCAATCTGTATTGCAAAAGGATTTTTTGTTGTTGATCTGACGAAAAAGAATTCCATTCACTTGACGAAAAAGCAATAATATTATCATCAGAAACTGCATTTACGTTTGCATTTCCTTCTTTCTCAAAAATGGCAGTCAAAGTCGAAACATCTTCAGCTCTGTCTGTGTTTTTATTGTACCAGGAATTAAATAATTGGATAAAAATCCATTGTGTATGCTTATAATAATCAGGATTTGACGTACGCACTTCACGCGCCCAGTCAAATGAAAATCCAATTTTATCTAATTGTTTTCTGTATCCTGCAATTTGCTTTCCTTCTTTATCTACTCCACCGTCAATATTTACACGCGTTGTATCTTCCGGACGTTGCCCTGTCTGAATTGCATATTGCTCAGCTGGCAATCCAAAACTATCATAACCCATTGGGTGCAAAACATTGAATCCCTGATGTCTCTTGAAACGAGAATAAACATCTGAAGCAATATACCCTAGCGGATGCCCAACATGCAGTCCTGCTCCAGACGGATAAGGAAACATGTCTAAAACATAATGCTTTGGTTTTTCAGAATTGTTTTTTGCAGCAAAAGTTTGATTCTCTGCCCAATATTTCTGCCATTTGGCGTCTATTTCGTTTGGATTGTATTTCATTTTAAGTGACTAAGATTCTAAGTGACTAAGGTTCTAAGGCTTTTCACTAAATTAATTATGGACGCAAATTTACATTTATTGCGCATTGTACCAAAGCTATTTCACTGACAAACAAATAAAATAACATTTTACGTATTTACAATTAAGTAAAAATACGTATTATTGCAAGACTCTAATACTTATTTATCCGAAGATAAATGGCAGAAAATAAGAAATATAATATTGAAGTACGCGTTTGGATTGAAGAAACCTAAAGCGCTTTTCCGGGAATTAGAAAAACATTGACACCAGTGTTACAACTCGTTATCAAAATAACTTTGATTATGTTTCTTTCTTTGTCAGCGGAACTGTTCCTGCTTGTTACTCAATGAATACTCAGGTAAATTAGCGTTTCAAAAAAAGGAACTTCGGCCAAACTAAGAGGAACAAATATTTTAAACAACCCTTGATATTTCAATCCTGAGGGGAACATCAATTGGCGGATTGTATTATTTTTCGCTGGTTTGGGAAACCGGTAAAATTTAATCGACAATTAAAAAATCTCTTTAATTCTCTTTATATGAAAACACAAAATTACATCCTCATTTTATTGATTGCATTTTCATCTACAATGTGCAACTCTTCTAAGAAAGACAAAGAAGAAATTGTCCCGAAAGAAAAGACATCAAAAACAGAAAAACATCAACATGAAACTCTTTCAGGCAACGATAGTCTAAAATTAGTCAATCACCAAATCGAAGTAAAAGGTGAGGTCGAATTTCCGTTGCAACTAACAGTCGATTCGCTCAAAAAAATGAAAGTAATTACTATCGATAACCTGAAAATCACCGGTAAAAATGGAGAAATCAAAAGAGAAATCAGAACTTGCAAAGCTGTTCTTTTGAAAGATATTCTGGAAAAAGCTAAAATCAGGCAAGAAGATCATAAAGATAGAAATTTTTATATCGTAGAAAGAGCTTCAGATGGTTATAAAGCGACTTTCTCGTGGGCAGAAATTTTCAATAATCCAACAGGAGATAATGCGTATGTTTTATTTGAAGAAAATGGAGTACCCTTAAAAAATGGCGAAATGATTGCCATTTGTAAAAATGATATCAGAACCGGGCCAAGACATGTTTATTGGTTAAAAAGTATTGAAGTTTATAAGGTGAAATAACTTTTAAGGTTCAAAGGAACAAAGCTGCAAAGATTCAAAGTCTTTGCAGCTTTTATTTTGCTCGCAAAGTCGCAGAGTCGCAAAGTTTTTCTTCAATCTATTTTAAAACTTACAATATAGTTTTATTTTCTTGTTGAGCATAGCCCGTGGTTTCAACCACGGGAAACGTATTAATATATTTTGCATCCTACGATTGAATTACAGGAATATGGATTGCGATAATGTATGACAATGATTGTGTACCCTTGGTTGAAACCATGGGCTATATTTAAAATACAAAACGTACAAAACGCAAAGTTTTGTGTTTTTTGCCACAAATTAAAGGATTTGCACCGATTTAAAATCATCTTAATCCTTTAATCTGTGGCAATTTTTTTTACTCGATGTACTTTATTTAAAACCTTACATACTTTACGCTTAAAAAAATCTTATATTCAATACGGAATTGTACTTTTATGCTATAAAAGTTCGTTAATAACTTTAAATAAAGAAATTCTTTATTATTTTTACCACATAATTTAAGCAGACTATGAGTTCTAACTTTGATAAATTTCAAAAGCGCAGGTTAATTTCCTCTTATTTTTCGGTAGTATTAAGTGTTTTCCTGGTTTTATTCCTATTGGGAGTACTAGGATTATTCATTATTAATTCTAAAAAACTAGCTAACGATTTTAAAGAAAAAATCGCAATGACGGTTTTCTTTAAAAATGAGGCTAATGATAGTGTTATCAAAGCGTTTAATACCGAATTAAAAAGGGCGCCTTTTGCAAAATCTTATGTTTATGTTTCTAAAGAAAGAGCAGCAAAAGAACACACTGATATCATTGGTGAAGATTTCCTGACTTTTCTTGGTGAAAACCCATTACTGAATTCGTACGACATACACTTAAAGGCTGATTATGTTGAAAGAGACAGTATTTCTAAAATTGAAAGCAACTTACGTCAGAATACTATGATTGAAGATATTGTTTATGACAAACAATTGGTAAATCTGGTAAACGACAACATCAAAAAAGTAAGTATGTGGATTTTAATCATCAGTGGTTTTCTGGCTGTAATTGCAGTTTTATTAATTAATAGTTCACTACGTTTATCAATTCACTCCAATCGTTTTATCATCAAAACCATGCAAATGGTTGGTGCTACAAAATCGTTTATTCGTAAACCTTTTGTTACTCGTAGTATAAAACTTGGAATGTTAGGTGCCGTATTAGCAATTATTGCATTAATTGCACTTTTACTTTATGTAGAAACTAATTTCCCTGGCTTAGGAATCCTGGAAGACAAAGTCTTGATTGGATTGGTTTTATTAGCTGTTTTTGCATTAGGAGTTTTAATTACCTGGGTAAGCACACATTTTGCAACACAACGTTTCCTTAATTTAAGAACAGACGATTTGTATTAATTTCAGATTGCTGATTTTAGACTAAAAAGCTTTGACTTCGCTCAGGCACACAAATAAAAACAACACTTGATCTTTATCAGGAAGATAAAAAAATAACAATGAAAAATAATAACGAACTACAAGACAAACACGAATTTCTTTTTGACAGCATCAATTACAAAATCTTATTGATTGGTATTGTTGTTATTGCATTAGGATTTATTTTAATGTCTGGCGGAGGAAGTAATGATCCAAATGTATTTAATGAAGATGTTTTTAGTTTTAGACGTATTCGTTTAGCTCCTACCACTGTTTTAATTGGTTTTGGAATTACGATTTATTCTATTTTTAAAAAATCTAAGTAAATTCTTTAGACTGCTTAGACAACTTAGATCTTTAGATTATTAGATTAATCGCTTTAAAAAGTCTGACATCTAAGAAGTCTAATAATCTAACAATCTAAATTTAATGAATACATTACAAGCTATCGTTCTTGCCATTATTGAAGGAATCACAGAATTTTTACCTGTTTCTTCAACTGGACACATGATCATTGCCTCTTCATTCTTCGGAATTGCGCACGAAGATTTTACCAAACTTTTCACCATTGTTATTCAGCTTGGTGCGATACTTTCGGTTGTTGTTTTATATTTTAAACGTTTCTTTCAAACGCTTGATTTTTACTTTAAACTTCTAGTTGCCTTTATTCCAGCTGTAGTTTTAGGATTATTATTGAGCGATTTTATCGATGGTTTATTAGAAAACCCAGTTACTGTTGCTGTTTCACTTTTAATTGGAGGTTTGATTTTATTAAAAGTTGATGAATGGTTCAACAATCCAAATACAACCGAAAACTCTCAGGAAATCACCTATTTACAAGCTTTTAAAATTGGTTTATTTCAATGTATCGCCATGATTCCCGGAGTTTCACGAAGCGGGGCAAGTATTGTGGGAGGAATGTCTCAAAAACTATCAAGAACAACCGCCGCAGAGTTCTCATTTTTTCTTGCAGTTCCAACTATGCTTGGCGCTACCGTAAAAAAATGTTATGATTATTATAAAGCAGGATTTGAGCTATCTCACGATCAAGTTAATATATTAATTATTGGAAATATAGTAGCTTTTATTGTAGCACTTTTGGCTATCAAAACTTTTATTGGCTTTTTAACTAAAAATGGTTTTAAAGTTTTTGGCTATTACCGAATTCTTGCCGGAATCATCTTATTGTTGATCCACTTTTTCATTCACCCGCTTACCATTATATAATGACTCCCGAAGAATATTTAAACGGACAAGTTTTACTGATTGACAAACCTTTAAAATGGAGTTCGTTTCAGGCTGTCAATAAATTAAAATACCTTTTAATTAATAAAGTTGGGCTTCCAAAAAAGTTCAAAATTGGTCATGCAGGAACTTTAGATCCTTTAGCAACTGGTCTATTATTAATCTGCACAGGGAAATTTACTAAAAGAATTTCTGAACTTCAGGGACAGGCAAAAGAATATACCGGAACATTTTATATTGGAGCTACTACTCCATCGTATGATCTGGAAACCGAAATCGATCAAACATTCCCAACAGAACATATCAACGAAGCTCTGATTCACGAAACTGTGAAACAATTTTTAGGCGAAATCGATCAAAAACCACCTATTTTCTCTGCAATCAAAAAAGATGGTGTTCGTTTGTATGAGCATGCCCGTGCAGGAGAAACTGTAGAAATTGCAAGCAGAAAAACAACCATTCACGAATTTGAAATTACCCGAATAGCATTACCTGAGGTCGATTTTAGAGTAGTTTGTTCTAAAGGAACATACATTCGTTCCCTTGCTTTTGATTTTGGAAAAGCAATGAATACCGGCTCACATTTAACCGTTTTACGCCGAACTAAGATTGGCGAATATGATGTTAAAAATGCAATTGATATTACTTTATTTGAAGAAAGTTTAAAATAAAAAAAAGCACATTACAAATGAAAGTAATGTGCCTGGCTCGTAAATCAAAGTAGAATTATTCCATACTTATCCTGAGTTAGTAGTGAGGCACATTTTTCCCTCCAAATAAAAATGTAGAAAAGAAATCATAGAATCTTTCGAATAACTTTTTCATAATAGTGTATTTTTTAATTGTTAAACATTAAATAGACACCAATAAAAAGAGTAAATCAGAAAGTTAATAATAGAAGTGGGATTCTTTTACTAAGATACAAAATTTTGTTATAGCAAAAAATTTTAGCCCTATTTTTTAAGACATCATTTTACTAATTATCAACACGTTATCAACAACTCATTTCAGACATTTAGTACAAAAATGGCACTATAATCTGTTGTATTGAATATTTTCCATTATCTCAACTAACTCTTCCTGAACCGAAATTCCTTTATCAGCAAGATACCATAATTGCAAATCGGTTTTGATTTTTTCATCGATAGGACCAATTTCTCTTTTATGCTTTTCCATTAATTCGGTTGCACCTTTAGGTCTTGGTCCCCAATCTGCCCGCACGATTCCGGCTTCTTTACAAATTACAATTACTTTTGGAATTGCTCTTCCGCCATTAGTCAGATAATGACTCATTAACTCCTCATTTTCATCACGAAGTACAATTCGAAGATCAACTTTTTTATCAGAAGCCAAAGCCATTTTATTTAAAATTGGAAGAATTTGCGCAGCATCTCCGCACCAGCCTTCAGAAATAACCAGCCAAATATAATGATTGTCTAAATTTTGAAGTTTTGAAATTACAGTTTCAGAAATGGTTATCGTTTTTTCTAAACGATTCATTCGGGTTTCGTTTAATTTCGAATAATTTGTCAGGCTTTCCGATTGTTCATTTCCGGTAGATTTTCCTTCTAACAATAAATCGGTTACTAATTTTCTATATTCAGTATAAGAATGACTATTAAACAATGCTTTGGCTACGATGCTTTTCATATTTGTTACTTTTTGGTACTATCAAATTTAATCATTTTTAGATGACGTGATTATGACTTTTATCACATTTGAATGAAAACCTGCTAAAATTCTGTCGAAAATTAATTTCAATGTCAAATTAATTTTTCGTAAACACTATTTTAAAAAATCAGAATATGTCTATATTTGCACAAATTAACGCAACACACACATGAAATATAAAAGAATTCTTCTAAAACTTAGTGGCGAAGCCCTAATGGGTGATTTACAATATGGTATTGACCCAAAGAGATTAGCCGAATATGCAGATGAAATTAAGCAAATTCACAGTAAAGGAGTAGAAATTGCCATTGTAATTGGAGGAGGAAATATATTTAGAGGCGTTGCTGGTGCAAGTGCCGGAATGGACAGAGTTCAGGGTGATTATATGGGAATGCTTGCAACTGTAATTAACGGAATGGCATTACAGGGCGCTCTTGAAGATAAAGGAATGAAAACACGTCTTCAAACAGCGCTAAAAATGGAATCTATTGCAGAACCTTATATTAAAAGAAGAGCAGATCGTCATCTTGAAAAAGGAAGAATTGTAATTTTTGGTGCCGGAACCGGAAATCCATATTTTACAACTGACACTGCAGCAGTTTTAAGAGGAATCGAAATCAATGCTGATGTTATCCTGAAAGGAACAAGAGTTGATGGTGTTTATGATTCTGATCCTGAAAAAAATGCTTCGGCAGTAAAATTCGATTTCATCTCTTTTGATGATGTTCTAAAAAAAGGATTAAATGTTATGGATACAACTGCTTTTACATTGAGTCAGGAAAACAAATTACCAATCGTAGTTTTTGATATGAATAAAATCGGAAATCTTTTGAAAATTTGTGATGGCGAAAACATTGGAACTGTCGTAAATATCTAGACTGCGTAGATTATTAGACTCTTAGACAATTAGACGCTCTAAATTTCAATAATCTTAAAAAATAAAATTATATTAGTTAGTAAATTAGAAGATTCCCTTTTTAAAATTTAAAAAATCAATCTTCTAAAAATCTAAAAATCTAAACAAAATGACTGAAGAAATAGATTTCATATTAGAAAGTACTGAAGAATCAATGAATGGTTCGATTGCGCATTTAGAGAAAGAATTTCTAAATATTCGTGCAGGAAAAGCTTCTCCAGCAATGCTTGGAAGTGTTTTTGTTGATTACTACGGATCTGCAACACCTCTTTCTCAGGTTTCTAAAATTAGTGTACCTGATGCCAGAACAATTACTTTGCAACCGTTTGAAAAAAACATGTTGTCTGTAATCGAAAAAGCAATTATGGTTGCCAATATTGGTTTTAACCCAATGAACAACGGAGACGTTATTATCATTAGCGTGCCACCATTAACAGAAGAGCGTCGTCGTGATTTGGCAAAACAAGCAAAATCTGAAGCTGAAGATGCTAAAATCGGTATTCGTAACTCACGTAAAGACGCTAATACTGATATTAAGAAACTAGAAAAAGAAGGAACTTCTGAAGACATTTGCAAATCTGCAGAAGAAGAAGTTCAGAACCTTACAAATGCTTATATCAAAAAAATTGATGAATTATTGGCTGCAAAAGAAGCCGAAATCATGAAAGTATAATTATTTGTAACATAAAATAACAATCCGTTTGGTTAAATTGTACCAGACGGATTTTTTTATTCTTATTTTTGCCATACGAAAATCATGTACTTTTCGTTTTGAAATTATATCTTTCTGTATGAAGCTATTTTGTTTATTGACTTTGTTTTTTACGCTTAGTATTCAGGCGCAATTTCAAATAAACGGAATCGTGACCGATCCAAATAACAAACCACTGCCTTTTGCTACCATAACTACTTCAGACAGTAATAATACTATTACTGATGTAGATGGAAAATTCGTTTTCCAAGCGTCATCAAAAGCCATAACTTTTGCCGTTTCTTATATTGGGTTTCAAACCAAAATCATTACAACAACTGAGAATAAAAAATTTTACGCTATTTCTCTTTCTCAAAAAACAGACGACCTTAAAGAGGTTGTTGTTTCTAATGAAAATCCGGCATTAACGATTATAAAAAAAGTTATAGCAGCTAAAAACAAAAACAATCCGCAAAAAAAACTAAATAGTTTTGAATACAAAACGTACAATAAACTTATTGTAACCGCCAATCCTGACTCAATCGATGGCAGAATTGACTCATCTGCAGCTTATAAAGACTTCAACAAAAGACAAATCAATATTGATTCATCTGATTATAAGTTTAAAGAAATAATCAGTAAACAGCATTTATTTCAAACCGAAAAAGTTTCTCAATACCAATTTGGAAACAACAAACTAAAAGAAACCATTCTGGGCACCAAAATGGCGGGATTCAAACAACCCGTCTATGAAATTATTGCGTTTAACCTGCAATCTATCTCGGTTTATGATGCAAAATACGAACTGCTGGAAACCAAACACCAAAGCCCTATTGCCAATAATGCCCCAGCCGATTACAGTTATAAACTTCTTGACACTGTATCGATCAAAGGCCGCGATACTTATATGATTTACTTTAAAAACAAAAACAGAAGAAAATCAAATGGTCTTGAAGGTGTTTTGTATATCGATCAGGAAAACTTTGCAGTTGCCAAAGCTGTCATGCGTATCAAAGGTGTTTTGGACATCAGTGGTATTCATGAATTTAATTATGTTCCCGAAGAAAAAATATGGTTTCAAAGCAATACTACTTTTAAAATTGTAAAAGGAAAAAATGATGATGATATAAAAATTTTAGGTGGAACGATTCAGTTTGATGGAGATGTAGAAGCAGATTATGAACCCAGAAAAAAAGTAGCTTCAGATTTCACCTATTTACTTTCAGAGAGTAATAATTTTGACATTCATTACAACACAAATCCAATTATAAAAAACCCATCGCTTTATATTGAAATTAAAGACGATGCCAGTAAAAAACCGGAGAGCTTCTGGAATCAGTACAGAAAAGACAGTTTAGACCTTAAAGGTCAAAAAACATATCAATTAATAGACAGCTTGTCTTTGAGCAAAAGAATTGAAAAACGTTTAGGTTTGGGCCGAAAAATTATAAACGGATACCTTCCGCTTGGGCCGGTTGATCTAGATCTAAAAAAAATAATCAGTTATAATAATTACGAAGGTTTTCGATTAGGTCTTGGTGGCATTACAAATGACCGCTTTTCCAAATACTTCCGTCTGGAAGGGTATGGAGCTTACGGAACAAAAGACGGTGCATTTAAATACAATTTTGGCTCCGGGGTTTTACTAAATAAAAACTCCAACACCTGGCTGAACGCTTCTTATACAGATGATGTTCGGGAGATTGCAAGTACTTTATTTGCGGTTGACAAACGTGTTTTTAAAATTTATGATCCGCGCCCAATCAACATTAGTACATTCTATAAATATATTGGCTGGAAAGCGAATGTGCAGACTAAAATTATTCCGAAAACCGAAGCTGTATTCGAACTGGCAAGGACATATGTAGAACCAAAATTTGATTATCTTTTTAATTACAACGGGCAATTGTATTCGAGTTATGTTATGACAACAGCAATGGCTTCAATTGTTTGGGCGCCATTTAGCAATTTTATGCAAACACCGACCGGAAGAACTGAAACAGATAAAAGATTTCCAAGATTTACTTTTCAATATACACAATCGCTGCCCAATGTTTTAGGAAATGACTTCACCTTCAGCAAAATAGATTTCAAAACTGAATATGAAAAAAAATATCTAAACGGTCAAAAAACAAGTTTACTATTGCAGGGTGGTTACGCAATGGGCGATGTACCAATTACCCATTTGTATAACACTATGCCAAATAACTTAAATAAAGAAACCGTTATTCAGCGTATTACTTTTGCCGGAAGAAACAGTTTTGAAACCATGTTTTTTAATGAGTTCTTCTCTAGTCAATATGTATTTTTCCAGATTAAACATGGATTTGACCGAATTAAAATCATGAGAAAGGTACGTCCATCATTGGTTCTAGTTACCAGAATGGCCTGGGGAAATATGGAAAATCCCGAACAACATGTTGGTCCGGATTATAAAACCTTAGACAAAGGTTTTTTTGAATCGGGAGTTGAACTAAATAAGATCTTTAAAGGTTTTGGTCTGGGCGGATTTTATCGTTATGGACCCAATCAGTTAATGAAATTTGAAGATAACATTGCTGTTAAAATCTCTTATGTTCTGGATTTGGGGCTTTAAAATTTAAATTCCATAAATTAAATTCCAATAAAAAAATCCCAAACTCCAATCATTAGAAAATTGGAATTTGGAATTTAAAATATTGAGATTTCTAAAAAACTATGGTTTCAAAATCAAAACCGATGGCGTATTATTCAGCCATGTACTTTGAGATTCTATTAGTTTCTTCCAGCTCTCCAAACTAATAATCATAAGATTCTGGTTTTCTAAGAATTCTTTTTTAATTGTTCTGTCATGCATAATCATAATATGATTTGGTGCAATCTGCTCAATTGAGCGAATAGTTTCCTGAATATCACGTGTATTCTTCACTTCTCCGCTTGCATCCAGAACTGTAATCTGCGAACCATTATTATTAATTAACTTCTTGGCATATTCAATTAAAAAAGCATCTTCTTTACTAAAAACAGGCATGAAAATCTGATTTACTTCTTCTAAGTCTTTATCGATAAAAATCCCAACCGGCATTTTTGCTTTTGCTATAATATGACGTGTTCTTTCATCAAAAGGGGAATTCTCAAACAAACCTTCTTTCCCCGTAAACTTATCAATTAAACGATCCGGATTAACGATTCGGGTGGTAAATCCCAGAATCTTTCCAAGTAACGTTCCGTCAAAAATAGATTGCCCTAAACCAACTAATAACAGATCATATTCTCCCTGATTTGCCGAATCAATAATTTCTGTATCAATATCAGTTGTAACCTTAAAAATACTTAACATGTTTTGATTTAAACGATGCGATTCCTCAATTACCGGCACTAACATTTTACGTTCGTGATCTTTTACATCAAATGAATGTATTTCTGTACTTAAAGATAAATGCATCGCTGTTACAATCGAGTTATCTCCTTGCTTTTTAACCAGGCTATTGGCGATTTTAAGCAGTTTTTTTCCTCGCTCAGGAGTAGCAAACGAAAGCAGAATTTTAAATTTGCTTTTATTCCCTATTTCCTGTGGTACTTCTGTTACTTTATCTTTAAAAATATAACCAATAAAATCTAAAGCCGGACCTGTCATAAACGTAGTAATTAGAGCCATAATTACCATCATAGTAAAAATCTCTGTAGACAAAACACCCAGATCATACCCAATATTCAAGACAACAAGCTCCATTAAGCCTCTTGTATTCATCAAAGCTCCAATCGCCAAGCTATCTTTCCAGCTTTGACCAACAAATTTAGCTGCCAGTGCACTACCAAAGAATTTACCTGCAACTGCAACAGCAATTATTAATCCTGTAATTTTCCATAAATAAGGATCATTCAGTAAACCAATTTGTGTACGCAAACCAGTAAAAACAAAGAATAAAGGAAGCAATACAATTATAGAAACATCTTCAACTTTTTCGATAAATATATTTCTGAATTTATTGTTTTCCGGCATAATTGCTCCTGCTAAGAAAGCACCAAACAAAGCGTGAATACCGATTAATTCAGCTGCATATGCCGAAACCAAAAGTGTAATAAAGAAAATGGCTACTACGGGTTTATTTAAACTTTCTCTTGTAGAATTTAAATCTCCGACACGTTTCAGGAACGGACGAACAATTTTTAGCATGATGATTACATACAAAATGGCCAGACCAATAACATACAACGAACTTGTAAACGATCCTGCTTTTACAATTGCAATTACAACCGCCAGAATACACCATGCAGTAATATCATCTGCCGCCGCACAAGTTATGGCAATAGTTCCCAATTTTGTTTTTTGCATTCCTCTTTCCTGAACAATTCTGGCCAAAACCGGAAATGCAGTTATACTCATGGCAATTCCCATAAACAAACCGAAAGAAGAAAATTCTACACCAATTGGTGCGAAAGTATGATAAATGAAATAAGCCAATGTTAATCCCAAAGCAAACGGAATAACTATACTGGCGTGACTAATAACAACGGCATCGTGCGCTTTATTTTTTAGCACTTTCAGATCCAGCTCCATTCCAATCACAAACATGAAAAGAATCAAACCAATCTGACTTAAAAATTGCAAATTCCCTAAAGATTCTTTTGGAAATAAAGCCGCAGAGAATTCCGGAAAATACATCCCCACTAAAGAAGGCCCTAAAACAATACCGGCAATCATTTCACCAATTACAGATGGTTGTCCTATCTTTCTAAAAAACCATCCAAACAAACGAGCTACCAGAATAATAGTCACAATTTGCGCTAATAAAATAGCCAACGGATGCTGTAAATTTTCAACCATCGAATGAAGAAAATCATTCCAATGATTGGTTTCTATTTGTTTCTTAACAATATTACGTCCTACTTCTAATGCAGCACCTTTTGAAATTACCCAATATATCAGCGCCGTAAAGCCACCAATAATTGTTACGTAAAATAAAGAGTTTTTAAGATTATTCATAACTCGTTCTTTTGATTTATTGGCACAAATATCAGAACTGAGATTTAAGTGAAAAAGTAAATTTCCTGCTAATTTTCAATCTATGTAACAAGTCGGAAAAACTTTGTAATAAGTTATAATTTCACCTTTTTCAAAAAGTCAGAACGATAGGTTTCACTTAAAATTAAAGTCACATTTTTGGCATTTTCTTCTGTATGATGCAATACAATTTCGTTGTGATTAAAGAACTTAATTGCTTTTACCGAAATGATTTCTTTTTTATTTATACGACAAAAATCAGCTTCCGGAAGTTCTTTTAAAAGGGTATCAAACTTAACGTTTTTCAAGTTTAGGAAACTCCCGTCTACAAGCAAAACAGACTTATCGCGACTGTCACTTATAGCCGTTTTTATGTATTGAATCTTATTAAAATACAATAACGTTTTGCCTTTATCTGTGTTTAACTGCATAAACTTTTTAGCTGCATCCGGCTTTTCAAACCGCTCAACTGCTTTAGAAATGGCTTTTTGCAAACGTTCCAGTTTTACCGGTTTTGTAATATAATCTACCGCATCTATATTAAAAGCCTCGGCAGCATATTCTTTGTAAGCCGTACAAAAAACAACAAGTTTACCTTGTAATGTTTCGGCCAAATGAAGTCCGTCAATTCCTGGCATTTCGATATCCGAAATTAACAGATCAAAATCCAATATCGGAATGTCCTGCAAAAGTTTCTCAGGATTGTTATATGTTTTTACAATTTCCAATTCAGGAATTTGTTCACAAAGCATTTTCAGGTAAGTTAATCCCGGAAGCTCATCGTCCAGAAGCAAGCATTTCAGTTTTGTATTCAAGGAGATCAATTTTTAGATGAGCAATATAAACATCGTTTTCTATAAACTTATCAAGTTTAAAATTATTCTTGTAAATGATGCGCAGTCGATGCTCAAGAGTAGCATGACCAAAACCGCTGCGTTCCTTTTTTAAAACTTTTTTATCTGATATTTTATTCGAAACCGTCATAAAAAAGGCATTGTCTTTAAATTCAAAAACGACCGAGATAAAAGCATCGGCACTCTGAAGATCGGCGTGTTTAAATGCATTCTCGATTAAATCAATCGAAATCAATGGTGCCAGTAAAGGCTGATCGTACAATTTATCTTCCTGGTTTATATTTGTTTTGATCTTAAGCTCAAAAAGCGGACTGATTTTAATTTTATTGATTTCGATTAAATTCAAAGCAAAATCAATTTCTTCTTTGGCGGTGACAAATTTCTTTTTGCTTTCGTATAAAATATAATCCAGAACATTGGCCAGTTTATCTAAAGCAAAATAAGTTTGATAAGCATGTGACTGAATCGAATTTAAAATATTCTTAAATAAATGTGGATTGAGTTTAGATTCTAAATTCTCTAACTGTAAATCATTAACTTTTACTTCAAGTGCATAAAAACTTTTCTCGGCATCATCTTTTGCTTTTCTGGCCTGCATTAGCAAATAAACCATAAAGCCTATTATAACAACAAGTAACAAAAGAATGGTTAAAAAAATGAAAGTTGTAGTATTGTTTTCCTGCATAGTGTCAATTTTTTCTGCCAGAGATTTCAGAGATTATTGCAGATTAAAATCCCAATAATCATTTTAGTCTGTGGTCTATATTTTTTTATTAAAGGAAACAAATTAAATTCTAAAATCGAAAATCTATTTTTAAACTGAAAATTTTGATCAACATTTTATAACCTAATTCTTTTATTTCATTCTAAAATTAACTGCAAATATGAGAAAAGCTACTGATTCTATAATCAAAAACAAGAAAATTATCACATTAGGAAAGCTTTCAGTTTAGTGTTAACATAAAGTAAAATACAATCGATTGTTTATGATTTTGAGCACTTTTCACTACATTTGCAACCATTTTTAAAGATTTTATGAAAAACACTATTCAAGTTGGTTTTTGGGAAAAATTGGCCCGAATTATACTTAAAAACCGAATTACGCTTTTGGTTATTGTCGCAGCATTAACAATTTTCCTTGGTTACCAATGGAAGAATCTTTCTATGACCTATACCGAAGCTAATTTACTGCCTAAAAACCATATCGCAAACAAAGATTACCAAAAATTCCTGGATAAATTTGGAGAAGAAGGAAATCTGGTTGTAATTGGTTTTCAGGACCCAAAGTTTTTCACACCAAAAAACTATGCAGCCTGGAATGAATTGATGACAGGTTTAAAAAAATCTAAAGAAGTTGATTTGGTCGTTTCTCTAAACGACTTAAAGAAACTGGAGAAAGATACTGTAAATGAAAAATTCGTACTCTCTCCGTTTATAGAACAAAAAAAGGCACTTGATCCTGAATATTTAAAGAAAGTACAATACGATTTATTTCACAATTTACCCTTTTATGAAGGCTTACTGTTTAATAAAGAAAGTGGCAGTATCCGCTCAGCAATTTATATTAATAAAGCACTTGTAAATACTCCTGAAAGAAAAACGTTTATTCTTGAAAATCTGGTTCCGAAAATCGATAAATTCGAAAAAACAACCGGAATTGATCTTCGTGTTTCGGGAATGCCCTACATCAGAACAATCAACGCAGATAATATGAAAGGCGAAATCGGTCTTTTTATTGGAGCGGCTTTACTGACGGTTTCACTGATTTTCTTTTTCTTTTTCCGCTCGTTCAGAGCCACATTCATTTCAATCTGTATATTGATTGTCGGGGTGATCTGGTCTTTTGGTACGTTAGGATTATTTCATTATAAAATCACGATTTTAACAGCTATTATTCCACCTTTAATTATCGTAATCGGAATCACGAATTGTATTTTCCTGATCAATAAATACCAACAGGAAATCAAATTACACAACAATCAGGCAAAAGCTTTACAGCGCGTTATTTCAAAAATTGGAGTTTCGACTTTAATGACCAATTTAACCACTGCAATAGGTTTTGCAACGTTTATGATTACTGGAAATGATTTACTTTTTGAATTTGGTCTGGTAACTTCTATCAACGTAATTTCTGTGTATTTATTGACACTTTTAATCGTGCCAATTGTATACAGTTTTATGCCATTACCAAAAGAAAAGCATTTATATCATTTGACTAAAACTTACATTTCGACTTTATTAAATGTCGTTGAAGATTTAGTTAAAACAAAACGCAGATACGTATATATTGTTTACGGGTTATTTTTGGTTTTCAGTGTAATTGGAGTTTCGCAAATGAAAGTTTCAGGAAGTTTGATTGGCGAAATGCCAAAAAGCGCTTCTTTCTTTAAAGATATTTTATTCTACGAAAAAGAATTTAATGGTGTAATGCCGCTTGAAATCATGATTGACACCAAAAAGAAAAAAGGTGTTATGAAGGCTTCGACCATTCGTAAAATGGATGAATTACAGAATACAATTGCAGAAATTCCTGAATTGGCAAAACCGGTTTCAATAGTTAATTTGGTTAAATATTCTAAGCAGGCCTTCTACAACGGAAATCCTGAATATTATCAATTACCGACTTCTCAGGAACAGGCTTTTATTTTGAGTTACGCTAAAAATGCGACCAAAAACAGTAAAGAAAATTTAATGAAAGCTTACGTTGATTCGACTGGACAATATGCCCGAATCACTACTTTTATGAAAGATATTGGAACTGATGAAATGGCAAAAGTGGAGAAAAAACTAAACAATAAAATTGCTGAAATTTTCCCAAAAGACCGTTATGAAGTAACCGTTACCGGAAAAGCACTGGTTTTTCAGAAAGGAACATCGTATTTGGTTGACAACCTAATTGAATCTCTAATTTTTGCAATTGTTGTTATCGCTATATTGATGCTGTATTTATTCAGATCATTCAAAATGGTTTTTGCATCGGTGATTACGAATATCTTACCACTTTGCATTACATCAGGATTAATGGGTTATTTCGGAATTCCATTAAAACCATCAACTATTCTTGTGTTTAGTATTGCGTTTGGAATTTCGGTAGACAATGCAATTCAGTTTATGGCAAAATACAAACATGACTTGATGCAAAGCAACGGAAAAGTTAAAAGATCTGTATTCAGTGCTTTAAGAGAAACTGGAATCAGTACTTTTTATACATCTGTAGTTTTAATTTTAGGTTTTGCAACTTTTACATTATCAAGCTTTAGCGGAACTATTGCTCTTGGAGGATTAATCTCTTGTACTTTGGCTTTTGCGATGTTTGCGAACTTGGTTGTATTACCTTCGCTGGTTTTGACTTTTGAGAAGAAGAAAACCAAGAAAGAGGAATTAGAGAATTTGGATAAGTAAAACACTAATTTCACGAATTAGCACGAATTAAAAATATAAATCTTTGTCGAAGTTTAGAACTTTGACAAAGATTTACACAAAGTTTGTCATTCCGAGGAACGAGGAATCACACTCGAAACTCGACAACGATTGGCGATTTTCTTTGCGGAATTACTAGTGTGATTCCTCGTTCCTCGGAATGACAAAAACAAAAAAACGATTGGTTCTCATGAAAACGAGTGCCCTAGCCCTGATCGAAGCGGCATCCTTTCTATTTTTCCTTTAAAAATAGAAAGATACAGCGAAGAGCGGGAAACAGCTACAAAAATTAATTATTATCGATTATATTTGCAGTTGTTCAAAACGAATATTATTTAATATCAATTATATATAAAAATGAGACACACAAAGGTTAAAGACTTATTAAACAGTACTACGACGCTTCAGGAGGTTAATGCAAAAGGATGGGTGAGAACTTTTAGAAATAATCAGTTCATCGCACTTAATGACGGTTCTACCATTAATAATATACAATGTGTTGTTGATTTTGAAAATACACCGGAAGAGACTCTAAAAAGAATCACAACGGGAGCTGCAGTTTCTGTAATTGGAACTTTGGTTGAAAGTAAAGGTGCAGGTCAGAAATACGAAATTCAGGTAAACAAACTTGAAATCCTTGGAGATTCTGATGCGGAGAAATTCCCAATGCAGCCTAAAAAACACTCTTTAGAATTTTTACGTGAAAATGCTCACTTGCGTGTACGTACAAATGCTTTTGGTGCAATTATGCGTGTGCGTTCGGTATTGTCTTATGCAGTTCATAAATACTTTCAGGATAAAGGTTTTGTATATGTAAACACGCCAATTATCACTGGAGCTGATGCTGAAGGTGCAGGAGAAATGTTTCAGGTAACTTCATTGCCTTTGGATAATCTTCCAAAAAATGAAGAAGGAAACATTGATTTCAAAAAAGATTTCTTTGGAAAACATACGAACTTAACGGTTTCTGGGCAGTTAGAAGGTGAAACTTTTGCTATGGCTTTGGGTCAGATTTATACTTTTGGACCAACTTTTAGAGCTGAGAATTCAAACACTTCTCGTCACCTGGCAGAATTCTGGATGATCGAGCCAGAAGTTGCTTTCAACGATCTTGATGACAACATGGATTTGGCTGAAGATTTTATTCAGTATGTAATTAAATATGCTTTGGACAATTGTCAGGATGATTTGAAGTTTTTAGAAGGAAGACTTTTAGAAGAAGAAAAATCAAAACCACAGGCAGACAGAAGCGAAATGGCTTTGTTAGAGAAATTGAACTTCGTTTTAGAAAACAACTTCAAACGTGTTTCTTATACAGAAGCAATCGACATTTTGAGAGATTCAACTCCAAATAAAAAGAAAAAATTTCAATATATCATCAACGAATGGGGAGCTGATTTACAATCAGAACATGAGCGTTACTTGGTTGAAAAACACTTTAAATGTCCGGTAATTTTATTTGATTACCCAGCAAATATTAAAGCGTTTTACATGCGTTTGAACGACAACACAGAACCAGGCAGAGAAACAGTTCGTGCAATGGATATCCTTTTCCCTGGAATTGGAGAAATTGTCGGAGGTTCTGAAAGAGAAGAGCGTTACGATGTTTTGGTTGAGAAAATGAAAGCTCTGGAAATTGATGAAGAAGAATTATACTGGTATTTAGACACCAGAAGATTTGGTTCTGCAACTCACGCAGGTTTCGGTTTAGGATTTGAGCGTTTGGTATTGTTTGTTACTGGTATGACAAACATTAGAGACGTAATTCCTTTCCCAAGAACTCCAGGAAGTGCAGAGTTTTAATCTGAGGTTCTAAGGTACTGAGATACTAAGGTTCTAAGTTTTTAAAATATAAATAAAATAATTCAATCGCGAATTTAATTCGTCAACATAAGATACTCAGTGCCTCAGTGCCTTAGTACCTTAGCAACTTTTTATATGCTAAAGCAATTTTTAAATTTAAAATTATCCCAAAAATTATCTCCACAGCAAATACAGCTGATGAAGTTAATTCAATTGCCTACGCAAGCTTTTGAACAACGTTTATTGGAAGAAATGAACGAAAATCCGGCTCTTGAAGCTGGAAAAGAAGAAGAATACGAAGCCGATGAATTTGCCAATGAAGACTACGACGATTATGATGATGCAGAATCTGACAGAATCGAAGCAGATGATATTAACATTGATGAATACTTAAGCGACGACGATACACCTGATTACAAAACTCAGGTTAACAATTACAGTGAAGATGAAGAACGCGAAACACCTTTTGCTTCGCCAATTAGTTTTCATCAGGATTTAATCAATCAGCTGAATACTTTTATTTTGAATGACGAAGAACGCGAAATCGCCGAATTCCTTGTTGGAAGTATTGATGATATGGGTTACATCCGCAGAAGTGTTCCGGACATTGTAGACGATATGGCTTTTACTCAGGGAATTTATACTGATGAAGCAATGGTCGAAAAAATGATGACCGTAATCCACGAACTGGAACCTTCAGGAGTTGGTGCGCGAGATTTACAGGAATGCTTATTGCTTCAGCTGAAGCATAAAACGCCAACTGAATATGTTGATTTGGCAATTGACATTATCGAAAATCAGTTTGATGCATTTACGAAGAAACATTACGACAAATTACTTCAGAAATATGGTGTTTCGAATGAACAGCTTAAAAAAGCAATTAATGAAATTGAAAGATTAAACCCAAAACCAGGAGGATCTTACACCGGAAACAACAAAGTAACAGAAAATGTGGTTCCGGATTTTGCCATCAGAATTGTTGACGGTGAACTGGAATTGACGCTAAACGGAAGAAATGCTCCTTCCCTGCACGTTTCTAAAGATTATCAGGAAATGATGCAGACGTATAAAGATTCTCGTGATAAATCGACTGCTCAAAAAGATGCGGTTCAGTTTATCAAACAAAAACTGGATTCGGCTAAATGGTTTATCGATGCGATTAGACAACGTCAGGAAACTCTTTTTGTAACCATGAATGCGATTATGCATTATCAGGAAGATTATTTCTTAGACGGCGACGAAACCAAGCTAAAACCAATGATCTTAAAAGACATTGCCGATATGGTTGGTTTAGATATCTCGACGATTTCAAGAGTTGCCAACAGTAAATATGTTGAAACTCCTTATGGTACTAAACTGATTAAAGAATTCTTCTCTGAAGCCATGAAAAATGATCAGGGTGAAGATGTCTCAACTTTAGAAATCAAAAAGATTCTTAAAAATACGATTGAAGAAGAGGACAAAAAGAAACCGCTTCCAGATGATCAATTGGCAGAAATCTTAAAAGAAAAAGGATATCCAATTGCAAGAAGAACTATTGCAAAATATCGTGAGCAATTAGATATTCCGGTTGCTCGAATGAGAAAAAAGATTTAGTTTTTTTTAACCATATAAGAAATATAAGTTCATTTTAAAAAACAAAGTCCGACAGATTTAAAATCTATCGGACTTTGTTTTTTCCACATAATCATTGCATGTCAAACCGGATTAAAATCCGGCTCTACAATATGGATCGAGCCTCTGGCTCATTTATAGTTCCGAAGGAACAAATTATATTGTAGAGCTGGACTTCAGTCCAGTTTTACGTTGGCATTTTGATTTAAATCAAAAAAAAATCGACAGGTTTTAAAAACCTGTCGGGTTTACCAACGTTTATTTTTTTAATTATTTATATTGATCCGGTAATATTTTAACCGTAAACAAAAACACCTTCTTTTTATCGCTATAACTATAGATCAAAGTATAATCATTATCTCTAAAAACCTGAAGACCGGGATTTGCTTTAGCTGTACTTAAGAGACTTTTTTCGATTTCATCCTGAATCAGGTTTACATCTGCAGTTGTATTTTCAACATTCAACAAAGTCAAATTGTATTGAACAACTTGTTCTTCGTGCAAGCTTACACTGTCCAAACGAATTCCTTCCTGAATTATTAGTGGACAATTTTTATTGTATTTCCCAACTAATTCAACAATTTCTGTATTTACCGCCTCTTTATTTTTAGAAAGATAAAATTGAAAAAAAACAGCTAAAACAACTGCAATTCCAATAACAGCTAACAATAAAATATTCTGTTTTTTTCTGCTTTGCTTTTCTTCCATTTTATTTAAGATTGAAATAAAAATTAATATCTATTTTTCCTGAATTTTCTTCATTGCATTAAAATATGCTGCACGACTCAGTGGCTCATATTCCTCGGTTTCACCAAGCATTACCAATTTGTCATTATCTGTTTTTCTAAAACTGTAATTGGCTAAATTCCCTGTTCTGGTACAAACAGCATGTACTTTAGTAACATATTCGGCTGTTGCCATAAGGGCCGGCATTGGTCCAAAAGGGTTTCCTTTAAAATCCATATCCAGTCCTGCAACAATTACACGAATTCCCTGATTGGCCAAATCATTGCAAACTGTTACAATTTCATCATCAAAAAACTGCGCTTCATCAATACCAATTACATCGCAGCCTTGTGCCAAAATTAATATATTAGCCGCAGCAGGAACCGGTGTTGAACGAATTTCGTTGGCATCATGAGACACTACCATTTCGTCATGATAACGGGTATCAATAGCGGGTTTAAAAATTTCGACTCTTTGTTTAGCAAATTGAGCGCGTTTTAATCTACGGATCAGCTCTTCGGTTTTACCCGAAAACATTGATCCACAAATAACTTCAATCCAACCAAATTGTTCTTTGTGATTTACTGTATTTTCGAGAAACATTTTGTATTTTTCTGCCTTTAAAAATGAATAGTTTTTATTACTTTGTACTGGTAATAAATCGACGTAAAAATGTGCTATTTTACATTTTTTCAAAAGTAGAAAATTTTTATCAAATCAGGGTTTAGCAAACGCTTATTAACAGAAATAAAAAAATATCTTTTGGATTTCTTTCAGATTAAAGACATTCAGACATTAAATACACTAAAATACCTTATTCACTATAATTTCAACAGTTATGAAAAAAAAATTGGAAGCCGATTTAATCAGCATTGCACATCGAATTTTAAAGCTTAAAAACAAATCCGATATCAATCAATTATATGCAGAAACACAGAAATTATATGAAAAATTAGCTGTTTTAAAGTTTGTAGAAGAAAATTTCGACACTATAAAACCAACTATTGGACATAACGAAATTAATGCTGAACTGGAAACCATTTTTAGTAAAGAAGAAGAAATAGCTCCTGCTGTAATTGAAACTGAAACTCCAGTTAATGAAGAAGTAATTGCGGTTGAAGAAAATAATGAACCGGAAATTTCAGAAGAAACACCAGAAGAAATCACAGAACCAATTGTTGAGGAAAAAGAAGAACCTACAGCAGAACAAACAATATTTCCAATTGTCAATGAGATTATTGAACCTGAAGCAGAGCAAGAAATTGAAAAAGAAGAAGAACCTGCAAACAACATTGGAGAACTTTCCTTTACTACAGTAAATCACGCAAACCCAATTCCGGACTTCAAACCGGCTTTTGAATTAGAAAAAGAAGCTGAAATTACAGACGAAATTAAAGAAGAACCAAAAATTGAAACTTCAGCAAAACCAACGATTTTATTTGAAGATTTTGGAATTAACTATGCCGATGCACAATTTGTAAAAGTAGATAGTTTTGAAGCCGTTACTCCTACTCCAACACCTTCAATCAATGAATTTACAGAAAAGAAAAGCATTGAAACTGCCATTCTTGAAACTCCTGCTGCAACAAAAACTGCCACACTGAACGAAAAACTGGCTAAAGGTTTTCATATCGATTTGAATGACCGAATTGCTTTTACTAAAAATCTTTTTGGAAACAGCACTGAAGATTACAGTCGTGTTTTAAATCAGTTACTGACTTTTGACACTTATGGAGAAGCACAGGAATTTATCGAAAACATGGTAAAACCAGATTATAACAATTGGGAAGGAAAAGATGATTATGCAGAACGTTTTCTAGGCATTATCGAGAAAAAATTCGCTTAAAAAAACAAACACAAATTACACTAATTAACACGAATTCATTTGCTTCGTGAAATTTTACAAGTATTAAAAATTTGTCTTAATTAGTGTAATTCGTGTTTAAATATTAAAATAAATTATGTCAAAATTATACATCGTTCCAACGCCAATTGGCAATCTTGAAGATATGACTTTCAGAGCCATTCGGGTTTTGAAAGAAGTCGATTTGATTTTGGCGGAAGATACCCGAACAAGCGGAAAATTACTGAAGCATTTTGAAATTGGCACGCACATGCACAGCCATCATATGCACAACGAGCACAAAACAACCGAAAATCTAATTGCACGTTTGAAAGCTGGCGAAAACATTGCTTTGATTTCTGACGCCGGAACTCCGGCAATTTCAGATCCAGGATTTTTATTGACTCGCGCTTGTGTCGAAAATAAAATTGAAGTAGAATGTCTTCCAGGCGCAACAGCTTTTGTTCCGGCTCTTGTAAACAGCGGATTACCAAATGATAAATTTGTCTTTGAAGGTTTTCTTCCTGATAAAAAAGGGCGTCAAACTCGTTTTTTGACTTTAGCCGAAGAAACCCGAACGATGATTTTATACGTTTCTCCGCATAAACTCGTTAAAACTTTAGCCGAATTTGTTCAGTATTTTGGAGAAGACCGACAAGTTTGCGTTTCAAGAGAATTATCAAAATTGCACGAAGAAAACGTGCGTGGAACGGCAAAAGAAGTTTTAGCACATTTTGAAAAAACCGCACCACGAGGCGAAATCGTCGTTGTCGTCGCAGGAAAAACAATAGAAAAAGAAGCCAAGAAAAGTAAGTATTCTAAGGATGAAGAAGAGGATTAAATTATTTATGCCACAGATTAAAATCATTATTACAGATTAAAAAAGTTTCGCCACGACTCGAGCGACAGCGAACAGGCGAAGCAATTTCACCAATTATCACGAATTTAATTAGTGGAAATTCGTGCAATTAGTGGCAAAAAATCATTTTAATCATTTTAATCTGTGGCAGAAAACCTAAACTACAAAGTAGAAAAACAATACATATCATGAGCATACAAGCCTTTTTAGAAAAAGTAAAACAAACTCCGACACAAATAACATTTCCAGAAACTATTGCAGTAATTGAGGAAAACTACAATTTTACTCCAACAGCTTTTCAAAACGGAACGCAACATAATGCAGCCGGAGAAAATTCAGGTTCTTGTAAATTATTTTCGTTCGCGAAATTGCAAAACTTAAGCAAAGAAGAAACTTTATCGTGTTTTGGAGCATTTTATTTTGAAGAAGTTTTAGGAGATCCAAATGGAGCAAATCATCAAAACATTAGAAATTTCATCAACTTAGGTTGGGACGGAATTCAGTTTGAAGGAAATGCTTTAGAAGCGAAATAAAACAAAATATTCTGCCACTCCCGATAGCTTCGGGATTCACAGATTAAGAGGATTACGCAGATTAATATGAAGATTGCCACGAATTGCACAAATTAGCACGAATTTAATTAGTGGAAATTGGTGCAATTCGTGGCAAAAAAATAATCATTATAATCTTTTTAATCTGTGGCAAAAAAAATTACCAATCAAATTAAACGATTTCCGATTTCTACAATCTAAAATCTATACTCTAAAATCTAAAATCAACCCATGCGTTGGACCATAAAACCAAAACCTTCTGAAGATAAAATCAAACATTTGGCACAAGCCTTAAATGTAGAAGATTTTGTAGCAACACTTTTGATTCAGCGTGGAATTGAAACCTTTGATCAGGCAAAAAATTTCTTTCGCCCTTCATTAGAACATCTACATGATCCGTATTTGATGAAAGATATGCATAAAGCCGTTGACCGAATTGAAGTGGCTATTGCAAATCAGGAAAATATTTTGGTTTTTGGCGATTACGATGTCGACGGAACAACAGCGGTTTCTTTGGTTTCTTCCTATTTAAAATCACATTATCCGAACATTGCTACTTATATTCCGGATCGTTATGATGAAGGTTACGGAATCTCTTATAAAGGAATTGATTTTGCCGACGATAATGGATTTTCATTAATTATCGCGCTTGACTGTGGCATCAAATCAATTGAACATATCGCATATGCAAAATCAAAAAATATTGATTTTATTGTTTGCGATCACCACAGACCCGGAGAATCCCTTCCAAATGCAGTTGCCATTTTAGACCCAAAAAGAGATGACTGCTTTTACCCATATGATGAGTTATGTGGCTGTGGCGTTGGTTTTAAACTAATTCAGGCTTTGGGCCGAAATCGAAATGAAACAATTGAGGACTTAGTTCCGTATCTGGATTTAGTTGCCACTGCAATTGCGGCCGATATTGTTCCGATTACGGGTGAAAATCGAGTTTTAGCTTATTTTGGATTAAAGGTCATTAACAGCGAACCAAGACCCGGAATTAAAGCGTTGGTTCATCAGGTAAAAAAGAAAGTTTTAGACATCACAGATGTTGTTTTTATCATTTCTCCCCGAATTAATGCAGCAGGAAGAATCAAACATGGTAATCATGCCGTTGAATTATTAACTGAATTTGATTTTGAACAAGCGCAGCAATTCGCATCAGAAATTGAACAATACAATGCGGACAGAAAAGATCTGGATAAAAAAATAACCAAAGAAGCTTTTCAGCAGATTTTGGAAAACAACGAACAGGAACGTTTTTCTACCGTTGTTTTTCAGGAAGACTGGCATAAAGGCGTTATTGGGATTGTGGCTTCAAGATTAATCGAAACCTATTATCGTCCGACTTTGGTTTTTACCAAAAGTGGTGATAAATACGCCGCCTCTGCCCGATCGGTAAAAGGGTTTGATGTTTACAATGCACTAGATGCCTGTTCTGAACATCTGGAACAATTTGGAGGACATATGTACGCTGCGGGAATGACTTTAAAAGCTGAAAATTATCCCACTTTTAAAGCCGCTTTTGAAAAACAGGTTGAAACCACTATTCTACCGGAAATGCGAACTCCGGAAATCGAGATTGATGCCGAGATAAACTTCTCGGAAATTACACCAAAACTCATTCGGATTTTAAAACAATTTGAACCTTTTGGCCCACAGAATATGACGCCGGTTTTTATGACTACAAATATAAAAGATACCGGTTATGCCAAAACCTTAGGTGCAGAAGAAGAACATTTACGACTATTTGCAAAACAAACTAATTCTGAAGGAATTGCTGCCATTGGCTTTGGCCTTGGAAAAAAAATAGATCTTACAAAAAATCAAAATACATTTCAGCTCGCTTATACAATAGCTGAAAATGAATGGAACGGAAACATTTCAACACAGCTTATGCTGAAAGACATTAGAACAAATGACAACTAAATCAAACAAGCCAGATCCGTATCAGGCACTTCGTTATAGAGAATTCAACGTGTTTTTATTACTGCGTTTCTGCATGGTTTTTGCCTGGGCTATGCAGTTTATCGTAATTGAGTGGCAAGTTTACAGTTTAACCAAAAATCCGCTTTCGCTAGGGATTATCGGTTTAATGGAAGTTATACCGGCCGTTTCAATGGCTCTTTTTGCAGGACATATTGTCGATCAACGAGAAAAAAAAGGATTACTGGTAAAATGTATACTAGGTTTTTCGGTAATTAGTTTTGGATTGTTTTTATTGACCTGGCCAAAAGTTGTTGGTGATTTATCCCCAACTGTAGTTTTATATTCAATCTATGCTTTAGTTTTTCTGGGCGGATTGGTAAGAGCTTTTTTAGGACCAACTATTTTCTCACTTCTATCTCTGATTATCCCTAAAAAAGCATATCCAAATGCAGCTACCTGGAGTAGTTCGGTTTGGCAGATTGCAGCTGTGATGGGCCCGGCAGTAGCTGGATTCTCCATCAACTGGATTGGCGTTCACTGGTCAATGTGTCTGGTTTTCGGGTTCTCTCTTCTTTCCTTAATTGCCTTGTCACAAATAAGCAAAAAGCCAATCATAAACCCAAAAATTGGAGAATCTATAAAAGACAGTCTTACAGAAGGTTTAACTTTTGTTTTTAGAAATCAAATTGTTTTAGGTGCCTTATCCCTTGACATGATTGCTGTACTTTTTGGAGGCGCGGTGGCATTATTGCCCGTTTTTGCTCAAGACATTTTAAAAGTTGGTTCTGAAGGCTTTGGTATCTTAAGAGCTGCTCCTGCTGTAGGATCTTTTATTACGATGCTTGTTTCTGCTTATGTCCCTTTATATAAAAATGCAGGAAAGAAACTCTTAGTCGCCATATTTGTTTTTGGATTATCTATTATCTTGTTCGGTCTTTCTACGTCGTTCTGGCTTTCTGTTTTTGCTTTATTCCTGAGCGGCTTATCAGACGGAATTTCTGTAGTAATTCGCCAGACTATTTTACAGCTTAAAACTCCCGATCATATGCGTGGACGTGTTGGTGCTGTAAACTCTATTTTTGTTGGATCTTCTAATGAATTAGGTGCTTTTGAAAGCGGTGCAACTGCCAAATTAATGGGAACAGTCACTTCTGTTGTTTTTGGAGGAAGCATTACACTTTTGACCGTTTTAGGCTTTGGTTTTATATCTCCTACGTTTAGAAATTTAGATCTTAAAAAAGATATGGATGATCATCATAATCAGGAATAGATGAAGTTTTTATTCACAACTTTGTTACTTGCAGTATCCTTTTTCACAAACGGACAAAACCTTTATATCAAAACATACGGAAACGAAAAGAATAAAGCTCTAATTTTTATTCACGGAGGTCCAAGCGGCAACGCAACTTTATTTGAAGGAACAACGGCTCAAAATCTGGCTAATCAAGGTTTTTATGTCATTGCATACGATCGAAGAGGTGAAGGAAGATCTACAGATCCTAATGCGAAGTTTACCTATGAAGAAGCTTTTCGGGATTTAAATTCTATTTATAAAACATATCATTTAAAAAAAGCTGTTTTACTTAGTCATAGCTTCGGAGGTTTAGTCGCTACACTTTACACCAATAAGTATCCAAAAAATGTAAGTGCTTTGGTATTAGCCGGAGCTTTATTTTCACAACAGGAAACTTACGACCATATTCTAGACACTTTGAAGAAGAAATACAGCAGTGATGCTGAACAATTAAAGAAAATAAATACTGTCGAAAATCTGAATAAAAACACTGCCGAATATAGAAAAGGCTGCTTTGAACTTGCGGGAGAAAACGGCTTTTTTAAAATGCCAAAACCAACCGAAGACTCAAAAAAGTTTTATAATAATTACGAATCAGGTGTTTTTTTTAAAACCAATATCCGAAACAAAAATGCACCATTACTTTTCTATCAAAATGAAAAGCAAAACAACATCGATACCCGACCTGTTTTAAAACAGATTAAAGCTTCGGGAGTTCCTATTTTTGGAATTTACGGCAAAGATGACGGCATTTTTTCATCAGCACAAATTAATTCTATGAAAGCTATAACAGGAGAAAAACATTTTGCTTTTTTAGACAATTGCTCGCATTATTTATTTGTTGACCAGCAGAAAAAATTTCTTTCCTACCTAAAATATTGGCTGAAATAATTTTTATCAGACCACATTAAAGGATATAAGTTCATTAAAAAACTGAGCTTCTAAAAAGAAAAGCAAACAACTAAAAATCAAATTATTAACAAGATTTTTTAGCATTTTTTTATGCTTTTCTTAATCAAGTATTAATACAAAGAGTATGTATCTTTGTGGCCTAAAAAAATTGCCATGAAAGACATCGAGCAAATCTACCGAAACGATTTTGGAATTTCATTCTATTGGAAAGAAGGCAACGAAATCATAGCAGATAAAATTCAGTTGCTTTTTAAACAAATGGGATTTTATTTTTCAGTTCAGGAATTAAATGAATTTCACGATTTAATTGAAGACTGTGTAACAGACCAAAATGATTATGATACAAGCGGCGTAAAACGTGTATTTGATAAATTTTTATTAAAAACACCTTATGTTGCCATTGATCTGGAAATATCACCGATTGAATTAAATTCTATAAAAGACCTGGTCGATGGTTCATTGTTTCGACTTAACCTAAACGAATACATTTATGGTTCTGGCATGAACTAGAATATTTCTACCTCTCTTACATACACAACAAATCCAAACTTTTTTTGACATCTGGAGGTGTAAGCTCAATGAAAACATTTTTCAAACTTTTATGATTTTTTTATTTAGAATTAATATAAATAATATTTATATTTGTTCAAATAAAAGGATTTATAATGAGAGAAATAGAACAGATATACCACAATAATTTTGGAATAGCCTTTTACTGGAAACAAAACAATCAAACCATTCTGGACAAAGTACAATTGGTTTTTAAGGAAACAGGCTTTTATTTTACCATTTCTGAATTGAATATGTTTTGCGATTTGATTGAAGATAGTTTAATCGAAAACAATTGTTGCGAAGCCTGCGAATTAAAATATTCCTGCCACAAATTTTTATTAAAAACACCTTGTTCCTCTATAGATTTAGCGGTTAACATGACGGAATTAAAATCGATTAAAGACTTAGTTGAAGGTTCTTTATTTAAAATCGAATTAGACGAATATGTTTACGGTCCCGGATTAAACTAAAGATATCCGAAACATTTTAACAGTAATCTTTCATTATTTAAATATATTTTGATTCAAATCAAAAAAAAGTATATTTACGGCAATGAAAAAATGCTGCCTCATTCTTGCACTTTTTGTACTCGCAATTTCCCTAACCAATTGCAGTAACAAATCTGATGAATACATTGATCCACGCGGAACCGATTATGCCGGTTCTGAAAGTTGCATTCAGTGTCACCAACAACAATACGAATCGACTTTACATACTTCACATTTTAAAGCCACGTCTCCACCAACAAAAGAGAACATTTTAGGTCATTTTACAAATGGAAAAAATACTTTTGTTTACGGCAAGGATATCAAAATAGTAATGGAAGAGCGTAATGATTCGCTTTATCAGGTTTTGTATAAAAATGGAAAAGAAGTTGAAGCTTACCCGTTTGACGTTATTTTTGGAACTAAACATGCGCAAACCAGTGCTTATTGGAAAAACCACTATCCATACGAATTGCCAATTTCATACTACAAATCGATACACAGTTGGGCAACAAGTCCCGGATATTCTGCTACTATTCCAAATTTTGAACGAAAAATAGATAAAGAATGTTTTGCCTGCCATAGTTCAAATATTGGCAGCAGATTTATTACCACAAGTTCAGACAGTATTACATTCCTAACCATGGATGTCGAAGACTTTATGAACAAGAAAACTTTAGTTTACGGAATTGATTGTGAGCGTTGCCACGGACCGGCAAAAAAACATGTTCAGACTCATTTAAAATTTCCTGATTTAAAACAGGCTCAAAATATCATTGGCTTTAAAAACCTAAACAGACAACAAAAACTAGATGCGTGCGCTTTGTGTCATTCTGGTAATGATCAGGCAAAATTAAAATCAAGATTTCAGTACAAACCAGGAGAAAGTCTCAACTCTTATTTTAGAGCCTATCCCGGCACCAAAGACAGTCTGAATTTTGATGTGCATGGTAATCAATTAGGATTACTTTCTCAGAGTAAATGTTTTAAACAAAGTCAAACTATGGATTGTACATCTTGCCATAATCCACATCAGGATTCATCGCAAAACATGGCTGCTTATTCTAAAATTTGCATGAGCTGTCATCAGACGGCCAAACATACTCCGACAACACTAAAAACAATTTCAAAATCAATGTTGGCTAATAATTGTGTAGAATGCCATATGCCAAAACAAGACTCGAAAGCTATACACTTTCAGCAATCAAATACTGCGGCGGTAACAAGTTATTCTCTGCGAACGCATAAAATTGGGATCTATGCGAATACTAAAAAGAAGTAATTATTTTTCGAATTTCTTAAGTTCAAATTTTTCACCATCAAAAACACCGTAGGTAAAATAACCTATCCAATCGCCAAGATTCACATAGTTAGAATCTTCACCCACAGGAATAATCATTGGTAAATGACGGTGTCCAAAAATGAAATAATTGTAATGCTTGGTCTCCAGTTTTCGTTTGGCGTACAAAACCAGCCACTCATTTTCTTCTCCAAGAAACTTAACATCTTCGTCTCCGGAAATCAGTTTGTTTTTGACCGATAAATATTGTGCTAAACTTACTCCAACATCCGGATGAAGCCAACGGAAAAGCCATTTTGAAAAAGGATTTGTAAATACCTTTTTCATTCTTTTATACCCTTTATCGCCGGGGCCTTTTCCGTCACCATGACCTATTAAAAAAGTTTTTCCGTTAAAAGTAAATTCTTTATTATCATGATAAACCGGAATATTCAATTCGGTTTCAAAGTAATCGTTCATCCATAAATCATGATTTCCAACGAAAAAATAAATCGGAATTCCGCTATCGCGAATTTCTGCTAATTTGCCCAAAATACGTACGAAACCTTTTGGCACAACTGTTTTATATTCGAACCAAAAATCAAATAAATCACCCAACAGAAAAATTGCTTCGGCATCTTCTTTAACCTCATCTAACCAGGCCACGAATTTTTTCTCACGCGGAAGACTCAATTCTGGAGTCGGTGCACCAAAATGCTGATCTGAAGCAAAATATATTTTTTTCATTTAGAGTTTTAGATTTCTAAGAATTTTAGACTTTTGTCTCTCTGAGCGAAGTCAAAAATTTGGGATTTGGAATTTAAAAATTGGAGTTTTAGATATTATCCGATGCGTACCATTCTGCAAATGAAGATTCTGTTTCCTGAAGTTTAAGGGAAAAAAGAGAAATTCCAGCCGGAAGTCTTCCAATAATTCTTTCTGCAAAATCTACCACCATATTTTCACTTGTTGGCTGATAATCTACCAAAATTACATGATGGCCACGATTTTTCAATTCATTTGCCAGTTCAATATGCGGTGTTGTCTGATTAAAAACAGTAGCATGATCAAACTGATCGACGATTTCTTCTTTTACAATTTTCTTTAGGTCAGAAAAGTCAATTACCATTCCAAACTTCACATTCGATCGGTCAGTAATTGGCGAACCAATAACGGTTACCGACAATTTATAACTGTGGCCGTGAACATTCTTGCATTTTCCGTCATAACCGTACAAAGCATGTCCGGTTTCGAAACTAAATTGTTTTGTAATTCTGATATTACTCATCGATTCTTAATTTTAAGCTTGCAAATTTACAAATTAATAACCGTTTTCATCTCTTTTTTTAGCACGGTTATACATCCAGTAGGCAATTCCTACTAAAATGACAAAAGGAATAAAAGAACCAATGACAACACCAATCTGATATCCGCTGTCCGGCGCATTTTTAAGTTTTTCGGCAACATCGACTTTTTGTAGTAATGAAATGATATACATGTTTACTAAATTTAAATTAACACAGAAATTTACTGTTAGAAAGTAAATTCCAATCCCGAGGCTTCGGGATAAATCCCAAATTCCAATATAATTTGGTCCTCCATTGGAATTTTGATTTTTTTATTTGGAATTTCTTTTGGTTTATTTTTTAAATTGTTTTAATGCATTTCTGCTAAAGTCAGACAGAACCAATTTTCCTGTAATTGCAGCGCGCTCAAAAAGCAATGATTCCCAATTTTCAGTATTCTCCCAAATAATCTTTTTCATTTCCAGCAAAGCTTCCGGATTATACGAACTTAACTTTTGAGCGAAATTATCTATTTTAAGATCCAGACTAAAAGATTCACAAACTACCGAGAAAAGTCCTTTTTGAAAAGCCCATTCTGCCGATTTCCATTCATGCGCAGCAAGCGTCATTTCGGTCATTGCTGTTTTACCAATTTTTCGGGAAACTGCAGGTTCGATAACAAAAGGTCCAATCCCAATTGCCAGTTCAGACAATTTCACATCGCTTTCGGGAGTTGCAAAAACATAATCGCAAGCAGCAATAATACCAACGCCGCCGCCAACCGCTTTTCCCTGAACACGGCCAATAATCAATTTATTGCAATTGCGCATCGCATTGAGCAAATGAGCAAAACCAGAGAAAAATTCTGTTCCCTGCTCCACATTTTCAACTTCTAAAAGTTCATCAAAAGAGGCACCGGAACAAAAGGCTCTGACTCCTTCACTTTTTAATATAATTACCGAAACATTTTCATTTCGGCTCAACAAATTAATTTCTGCTGTAAGGCGATCTAATAACTGACGCGGAAAAGAATTACTCGCAGGATGACCAAACTCAACGGTTGCAATAGTATTTTGAAAAGAAGTTTCTAAACTCCCTTTTGCATTTTCTGAACTCATAAAAATAGATTTAAAGGTAAAGTTACGCTTTTGAAAAATAATTAACCTGAAACTCCCCAAAATTTGTTTTTTGACAATTAATTGACTTTATTTGCTAACGCTTTGGGGGATTAGCTCATTTGGCTAGAGTATCCCGATGAAAAATCGGGAAGGCGACAGTTCGAATCTATAACCCAAATTAATGCTAGGGGGATTAGCTCATTTGGCTAGAGTACTTGCCTGGCAGGCAAGGGGTGACCGGTTCGAATCCGGTATTCTCCACAAAAAACCAAAAACCTTGTAAATTTAGTTTTACAAGGTTTTTTGTTTTTATGAATATTTATTGTACTTAATCTTGTCATTTCGATTTCTATGACAAAACTATCTATTTCTCATTTGCCGAATCTTCGGCATCTACTCTCTTTTTTTCTGCTTTTTTGAAATCGTTATTCAACAGATTTTCTAATTTCTTTTTTTCCTTCAGATTTCTTCTGATTGTTAATACAACTAGAATAATTACCAGTACTGCAACAATCGCTATTATGCCCCAATTAATTTCCATAACTTTAATTTTTACTTAAAAGTAAGAAACTATAACTAAATACTGTATTATCAAAAAGTTAAGTGTTCAATTTCCAGACAAAACTTATTCTGACACAACTAAAGCTTTTGAAAGATAATTCTTTAAAACAGTTTCATACTTTTGTAAGTCCAAAATATTCGAAAGAAGAAATTATTTTTAGTTACCAAATGTTTCAAAATGAATCAAAACTTAAAAAACAAAACATTCTCATTCTTAAAGAAACTCGTTATAATTGCGTTGTTACTTTTTGTTTTTACTTTTATAGAAATCTATTGGGCAATGGGAAGTTTTTCTAATAAAATATCCAGCGGAAATCCAGACAGTAGCTTTTTTGATGATGCTTATTTAATATCTGTACTTACAACTGGTTTCCTGACAATTGCATTTCTCCTGTTTACTTTCATAAAAAATAAATATCTAAAAATAGGCTTTGAACTCAACTGTCTAATTTTTATTTGGTTTTTCTGGAATTACACCATTTTTGTTGATCGTGAATCTTCATGGAGTACTTATCTTTTTAAAGAAGAAATACTTTATACTTTGACCGTTTCTTCCTTCCCTATTTTGGTTTTATCAACTGTTACAATATTTGCTTTACATTATATCACAGGAAAATTATGAGTTCAGACCACAAAATACTTTTACGAATCTACTTCATTATCTGCACTCTTTTTGTGCTTGACTGTCTTTTGTACTACTTTAAAGAAATTAGTCTTCGCGGTTATTACAGCGATGTGGTTTTATCATGGCTCTGGCTCATAAGCAATTTTGTAATTATAATCGTTTTTTGGAAAAATCTCATGGCAAAACTTCTTTTGGCAGCAATAGTCGTAACTTTTGGACTTAGTATTATTGCCATGATGCTTCCATTTTTTACTTTATTGCTTTCAAGTACATCTTTAGGTTTATACCAAAACAAAGATCTCAATGAAAATTATAGAGCACAAATTGTAAGTTACAGTCCGATGGGGCATCCGTGGCTTGAAGTCATTGAAAAAAAAGGGGTGTTTGAAAAACGAATTTTAAAATGTACTGACTATCAGCTTATGGATGATAATATGAATATCAAAATCAGAACGGCAAAAGATATTCTTTTTAAAAATGAAACCGATAATACGATAACTTTAACGCTCTTTTACGGCCTCCCTAATAAAACTATCACTTTTGATAAAAATAGCGGGAAGATTATTGCAATACAACACAATTGAGTAATTTAACTTTATTTATAAAACTTATGCGTCACTTAAAATCTTTATTTCTCGTTTTTTTGCTTATGCTTTCCTTTAAAGGCATTTGTCAGGATAAAATTTCACAACAAGTACTCGAACGTTTAAAAGCACAGCAAACCTGCTGGAATAACGGCGATCTCGAAGGCTACCTCAACTTTTATGCTCCCGTAGATTCTGTTCGTATGATCTACAGCGGCGGTGTAGTTTACGGAAAAAACAATATCACAGATTTCTATAAAAAATACTGGCCGAAAGAAAGAATGGGAAAACTGACTATGACCGATTTTGTTATTGAACCACTTTCAAAAAAAGATGCTTTTGTAAATGCCAAATTTAGTGTAGAAGCTCCGAATGGTAAAAACAGTTCCGGGCAGTTTTCCGGAATAATGCGAAAAATAAAAGATGTCTGGTATTTGTATGTCGATCATTCCGGATAAAATCTTTTCTGTCAGAATTTCAGGAACGTAATTTATTGCCAGACTACAAAACCAAAACAAATAAATTTATTTGTTTATTTTCTTCTTTCAAACCCTAAAGCGTATTTTACAGAAACGACTCTGTTTTTTACTGATAAATGATTTTGTAAATGATTTTTAAATACCTTTGAATTATGAGCACAGCAACAAAACCAAATCACATAGGCCGTAAAATAAGCCGTATTCGTGAGCTTCGTGATATGAAACAAGAAGCTTTGGCACAAGCTTTAGGCATGAGCCAGCAAACTGTATCTGCAATAGAAAACAGCGAAACTATAGAAGAAGAAAAATTAATCGAAATAGCAAAAGCACTTGGTGTTACTGCTGAAGCTATAAAAAGTTTTTCAGAGGAAAATATGATTAATTATTTTAATACTTTCAACGATAGTCAAGGAAACTTTGGGAATTTCGGAAATAACAGTTGCAATTTCAATCCTCTAGATAAAGTGGTTGAACTTTATGAGCGTTTGGTTCAGGCTGAAAAAGATAAAGTAGAGTATTTAGAAAAAATATTGAAGGAGAAATAATCCTTTTAATCATTATAAATTAATAAAGCCATTCTAAACTTTTAGAACGGCTTTTTTTATGTCTTATTAATTCATTCAATTATTCCTGATCTTCAATTAATGAGTCTGGAGCATTTTTCTTTACAGATTCAACACCATTCTCTCTAGCCGCAACACTTTCATACATCTCGCTTGATCCAATAATTTGACCATTTGATGCTCTCAAATTAAAATAAGGTTTTCCGTTTGAAGATTCTCTTCTATCAAATCTATTATCATCTTGCGAATTTGTCTTAACAGATTCTATTCCATTCAAACAAGCCGCCTTGGTGGTATAACCTTCACTTGTTAGGATCGTCTGACCATTTCCAGCCTTAAGATTAAATTGGAATTCACCATTAACTCTTTTTGTAATAACAAATTTTCCCATTTTTATATAGCTAATAATTATTTTATTAAAGTTTTGATTTCAAAGATAATTATTCTTCTCGAGCTTTATATCTCCAAAACTCATCATAATGTTTTAAATCTTCAATAACTTTATTTTCTTCTTTTATTAAGGCCTCCGATATTTTAATTCCTGCTATATCTAAAGCAAAAGATATTCTATCTGTCAAATCTATGATATCATAACCCGTTTGTTTATGATAATCCTTCTGCAAAAATGAAAGATTATTCACATAAGTATTATCTCGTCCAACTAAAATTATATCTTCTTGAATATTTGCTAAGATAATTTCCCAATTAATTTCATCTCCTAGGGAAAATTTACTAGAAGTTGGAGGATTCCCTATATTTTTTCTTTTCACAGCCTT
Organism: Flavobacterium sp. N2038; assembly: GCF_025947185.1. Taxonomy (NCBI): domain Bacteria; kingdom Pseudomonadati; phylum Bacteroidota; class Flavobacteriia; order Flavobacteriales; family Flavobacteriaceae; genus Flavobacterium; species Flavobacterium sp. N2038. The sequence continues at coordinate 1,014,388 of NZ_CP110001.1, read as the reverse complement.
ACTTACTATTTCATCAGTAGTAAAATAGACTTTATCTTCTTTTAAAGATTCATTTACAAATTCCTTAAAATAATTTGCAATAGGGTCTTTAGCAGAATCTTTTAAGATATCAGAAATACTTGAACTGACAATCTTTTGTTGGGCACTATATTGCTTTTGGATATCTACTAGCGTCTTAAATTCTGGCAAGTTCTGAAGATATGAACTTGAAAAATTATCTAATTTAGATTCTATTTGAAACCTTTCCTGAACACTTTTTATGACGCCTTCCCTACTTCTTTCAAATTCCTGAATTATCTGATCAGTTAAAATGAATTTATCAATGTTTTCAATTAGCGTGCTAAAAATATGTATCGACGCACTATTCGAGCGATAAAAATCTAAAAATATGTTGGTATCAATAAGTATTTTCATGTTTTTTATATTACCTTACAATCAATAAGAATTAAAAATAAGCAAAAAATTCTTACAAAAAAAACAATCTGTCTTTTTAATATTAAAATAAAAAACAACAATATTCTTTGACAGATAGTATAGATTTAGAATTTATACATAAAAAGAGAAACAATTATTGCATCAAATCAAATCATCCTATAAAAAATTAACGAGCCAAAACCGTAGGCTTTTTAGATTTAACATAAATCAAATCAGGTTTGCTGTCCCAGGAAATTATGAGAAGATCATTTGTTACTTTTTTAATGATTCCCAGATATATTTTATTAGGAGAATGTACTAAAATGGTATCATTTTTATAATTACAGTCATAAACTTCGTCGTTACTGTCATTTATGCAAAATTGAGAATTGATTTCTATTTTATTCAAATCGTTTTTTTCGCGAGATTCCCATTTACCGTAACAATCAGAAATCTTTAACGGTTCTTTTTTCTTTCCAAAAGTTAATTTAAACATGTCTCTTCTTGAGAATTCGTTCAATCCTTTGTTGCCTATTGTATTAAAAAATGCTTTTTTGTCATAGCTTTTTAGCACTTTCCTATTAGCATCTAAAATTGAAATTTTAAAATTTTTAGGAAAACCAATTAATGTATCGTTACCATGCAAAGGCAAGACAAGATATTTTTCAGCCCCTTTATCTAATACAATCGAGTCTATAACGTGTGTTTTTTGTCGTAACAGCCATTCCTCATTGACTTCGTTTACAATTCGTAGTGAATCAGATGATTTATAAACTAATCCATGTTCTTTTCCTTCTTCACTAACAAATTTTTCATACTGATCTAAACGAATTTTAATTTGCTGCTTTTTAAATAATGCAATTTCATTTTCAGAAAATTTAAAATTTACCAGAGCAATTATTTTTTTATCGCTTTCATTTGTCAGATACAGATATAAAAAACCATCTTCATATGTTTCCGGTTCTGGTGGTTGCGTAGTAGCTACAAAAGAAAAACAAGAAAGAAGAAAAATAAATTTTAGAAAAACTGGCTGAACTTTGTATAGGACAAATTCTTTTTTTAGCAGCAGAAACGAAATAAAAACACTCACTAAAGCGATATAATCTGAAAAATCTACAATACGATAAAAACCAAACAAATTCACAAAAGTTTCTGAAAAAGGGCTTTTCCAGAAACAAAAAAATAAAACAACCGCAATATGAATTTCTTTGATTCTTTTTGGAAAAAGAACACTCCAAAAAAACGGAAAAGCAAGAAGTCCTGCGAAATCAGATAACTTTCCGGTGAGATAATTATGAAAGGTTGTCTTTAATATTAAATCATTTAAAAGAAGAATAAATAACGAAACAAGAAAAACAGGATGCGCTAATCGATTTATTTTTTTTATCATATTGGGCATTATTGATTAATTCCGTTTTTCATTATTTATAACCTAAAAGTCAGAATTTTAAAACTAAAAACCTTTGTATTTTAACGTCTTCTCAGCAAAACCTAATTCAACAAATACCCCAGTCTGATAGATCCATAAAAATAACCCGTGTTTGTATTGGTAATAAAATTGGGTTCAGCCTCACGGCCACGGTATAAAAAGGAGTAGGATAAGTTCCAGTTATTATGGCGGTATTTTAAACCAAATTCGGCATTGAAGCGCCACGGAACTATATCAAAAGTCAACGGACTGGTATCATTAAACATACTGCCTTGAATAGTAGCATCATAAAACTGGTAATTGACACTTGGCATGGCATAGAAATAAAACTCACGAATATTATATTGCGGTTGAGTATTTACAGATGCATCGTGCAAATTTGAATCGTAAACCGGTAATAACTTTTTAAACCCAATTCGGGTTAAAAGACCTGTAGAAACTCCTGTAAATATAGTTCCAAGATTGGCTTCGGATTGAAAGTGAAGATCCACAAAATCATTGTGTTTAGCAGGAAATAACTTCTTAGAATATAAAACATGTGCCTGAATACCAAAAGCATTATGAAGCTGATTTTCCCAACCGTATACATTTTTATATCCAATAAGGTGATGAAAACTTTCCTGTGTTTCTCTTCCCAACGCATTTGGTCCCATAAAACCCAATTGGAAATCTGTTTTTAAAACCGATTCACTTTGGTAAAAAAAACTGCGTCCGGCTTCGGCAAAAAGATAGGCTGTAAAAGGACGATCGTTTACATAAACGGCTTCTTTGTTTATAAATCTTGGATTATAGATATATTGACCAATACGAAACTCGGTAATTTTTTTATTGATTTTTGGGTTTTCGTTCTTAGATAAAAACCGAAAGAAAAACTCTAAACCGTTGGTGTAATACATATCGTTTTTGGACGAAGTGTATAAATCATTATCAGAAATAATTCCGATTTCTTTTGTTTTTGCCTGCCCAAAAACTAACGTTGTTGCCAATAGAAAGACCGCAAAAAAGGCATTTCTATTTTCCATTATAATTTATTTTTCCAACGGCTCGCATCTCGCGAACAATTCGTTCTTTTCTTCGGTTAATATAACTTGAAGAACCGGTAGCTTTAAATTTTCTCGGATTAGGAAGAATTGCTGCAATCCCGGCAGCCTGCATCGGTGTTAAACTCGAGGCATCACGACGATACCAGTGTTCTGTTGCGGCATAAGCACCATAAACACCATCTCCCATTTCGATACTGTTTAAGTAAACTTCCATAATTCTTTCTTTGCCCCAGATAATTTCGATTAAAACGGTAAAATAAGCTTCAAGACCTTTACGGAAATAACTTTTTCCCTGCCATAAAAAGACATTTTTTGCTGTTTGCTGCGAAATGGTACTTCCGCCACGAATTCGGCGTCCGCGTTCATTGCTTTTATATGCTTTTTGAAGCGCTTTAAAATCAAAACCATTGTGCGTTAAAAAAGTTCCGTCTTCGCTGGCGATTACCGCTTTTTGAAGATTATTGGAAATCTTCTCAATTGGTTCCCAGTCGTGATCAAAGTAAACTTCTTTGCCAGCCATTTTATTTTCGATAGCACGAATAAGCATTAAAGGTGTAAAAGGCACCGGTATGTATTTAAAAATAATAACCGACCCGATTGACAATCCAAAAAACCATAAAGAGAGCTTAATAAAAAACCATTTTACTTTTTCGCCAAAAGTACGGCTGGTCTTTTTCTTTGCTGTTGGCTTAGGTTTTGTTGTTGCTGTAGTTTTTTTTGGTGCCGGTTTTTTGGTTACTGCCATTATATTAAATCTGCTAATTCTGTTCCTATTAAACTGCCAATTGCGACCCCCATTCCGCCTAAACGTACTCCACAGAACACGTTGTCAGAAAGTTGAGACACGACAGGATTCTTACTATTCCCAATTCCCATAATACCGCTCCAACGATGCGCTATCTGGAAATCCTGATTTGGTAAAATTACATTTTTCAGCAACTCCTCCAATTTATTTTGTATAATTTTCGTTTGCCCAAATTCTGTCGTGGTTTCTCCTTCAAAATCAAGGTTTCTTCCCCCTCCTAATAAAATCCGATCACCGATATTTCTAAAATAATAGTATCCGCGATCCAGATGAAAAGTTCCTTTTATATCCAGATCTTTTATAGGTTCTGTAATTAAAACTTGCGCTCTTGCCGGTTTTACAGCACCATTGGTTAAAGCATTGGCAAAACCATTGGTTGCAAAAAGCAATTTATTTGTTTTAAAACTTAAATCATTCAGCACCACTTCAACATGGTTTCCGGCATCAGAATAAGAAGTCACGGTTTGCTGATTTAGAATTAAAATATTTGCAGAAATAGCTTGTTTCAATAATTCCTGCATCATATTTCCGGTGTCGATCTGCGCTTCAAACGGATTAAAAACTAAATATTCCTGAATATTTGCAAAACCAAAACGATCTACTTCTTTAGAAAAAACATCAGCTTTAAACAACGGTTTTAAAACTTCGTTTATAAAAGGAATCTTAGCAATACACTCGCCAAATCCGGATTCCTCCTCTTTCAGAAACAATTCATACCCACCGTGTGGTTTAAAATCAATTGCAGCGTCACCTAATCTTTTTCGGAGTAATTGCAGACCTTTCCAGCGTTTTTCGACCAGATTCACTACATCATCTTCTGAATGGGTTTTTAAATCTTCCAGAATTTCCGAGATACTTCCAAAACAGGCAAAACCGGCATTTTTTGTACTCGCACCTTGCGGCAGCATTCCTCTTTCGAGAACCAGAATTTTTGTAGTCGGAAATCTTTCGCGTAAGCGTAATGCTGTATGCAGACCAACAATACCGCTGCCCACAATAGTATAATCAACATTTGTGAACCAGTTTTTTAATTCCCAATAACTTAATTCCATCGATCAAATTTTTATAAAAATAATGATTTTTTTGAACCATATAAGTAATGTAAGTTCATTTAAATTTAGTTTTAAAACAATTTAATTTTTAAACCAACCATTAAGAGATTAAGTTATATTAAGTTCTGCTTTCTTAATTCACTTAATCTCTTAATGGTAAAAAAGAAAAAATATTGATAATGTTTAAATGAACTTACATTACTTATATGGTTTAACCCTTTTTAACATTTTGTTGCAAAATTATATTCGTATTTTTAGCGCACAAAAAATTAGAATTTTTATTATGAAAAAAGTAGTAGTAACAACATTAATAATGATGAGTTTAAACGCTATCGGACAAAATGTAATGTCTCCGGAATTATTATGGAAACTAGGAAGAGTAAGCGCACTCGGACTTTCAAAAGACGAAAAGAATGTCGTTTTTAAGGTTTCTACACCTTCTGTAGAAGAAAACAAATCGCACTCTAAATTTTACACTATTCCTGTAAACGGAGGAAATGCAACTGAAGTTAAAGACACTAAAGACCTTTTGAAAGACAAAAATGTTTCGCCTGACGGAAAATTTTTAGTTTATAATGAAGAAGTAAAAATCGACAAAGTTTTAGGAAAAGATTTTTATCCAAGTCTTGAAAAATCTGATGCTCAAATTTATGATGGTTTAGATTATCGCCACTGGGACACTTGGAATGAAGGAAAATTTAACCACGTTTTTTATAAAGAAAACAAAGATGGCGCTGCGGGAATTGACATTTTGAAAGGTGAAACTTTTGATTCTCCACAAAAACCATTTGGCGGAGATGAAGATTATATCTGGTCACCAGACGGAAAAAGCATCTTGTATGTGTGCAAGAAAAAATCGGGAACTCAATACGCGATTTCAACAAATACAGATATTTATGAGTACAATTTAGAAACTCAAAAAACAACTAACAGAACCGAAGGCAATTTGGGTTACGATACGGCTCCGCAATTTTCTCCAACAGGAAATTTGACCTGGCTGCAAATGAAACGTGATGGTTATGAAGCTGATAAAAACGACATTATTGTAGAATTTAAAGGGATCAAAACTAACTTGACAGCAAACTGGGACGGAACTGTAGATAATTTTATCTGGAGCAAAGATGGCAAAAATGTCTATTTTGTAGCACCGGTAGATGGTACAAAACAGCTTTTTGTAGTGAATTTTCCAGGTTTGACAAAAATCGCAATTCAGGTTCGTCAGATTACAAACGGAGATTTTGATGTAAATGATTTAGTAGGTTTTGTTGGCGATGACATCATTGTAACAAGAAACGATATGAATCATGCTCCGGAGATTTATTCTTTTAATTTGAAGAAAAATATCTGGAAACAACTTTCTAATGTAAATACAGATACTTATAAAACATTAGCTTTAAGCAAAACTGAAAAGCGTTATGTTACAACGACTGACGGAAAAAAAATGTTGGTTTGGGTAATCTTACCTCCAAATTTTGATGCTACAAAAAAATACCCAACTTTATTATTCTGTCAGGGTGGTCCACAAAGCGCATTGACACAATCGTATTCTTTCCGTTGGAATTTTTCTTTAATGGCTGCTAAAGGTTATGTAGTTGTAGCACCAAATCGTCGCGGAATGCCAGGACATGGTGTTGAATGGAACGAACAAATTAGTAAAGACTGGGGCGGACAGGTTATGAACGATTACCTTTCTGCAATTGATGATGTAGCTAAAGAAAGCTATGTTGACAAAAGCCGTTTAGGATGTGTTGGTGCAAGTTACGGAGGATATTCGGTATTTTACTTAGCCGGAATTCACAACAACCGTTTCAAAACTTTTATCGCACATGATGGGGTTTTCAATACAGTAAGTATGTTGGGAACTACAGAGGAAGTTTTCTTTAACAATTGGGATTTTGGTGGTCCTTACTGGGAAAAAGACAATGCTGTTGCTCAAAAAGCATACACTATTTTTAACCCTGCAACTATGGTTGAAAAATGGAATAAACCAATCTTGATTTTTCAGGGAGGAAAAGATTTCCGTGTACCAATCGGACAAGGACAGGAAGCTTTTCAGGCCGCTCAATTAAGAGGCATAAAAAGTAGATTTGTTTATTTTCCAGAAGAAAATCACTGGGTTCTTAAACCACAAAATGCTCAGGTATGGCAAGGTGAATTCTTTAAATGGTTGAACGAAACACTATAATATAAGGTTTTAAGACCAATTAATAGCCGTAGATTTTTACATAATCTACGGCTATTTTGTTTCCCAGACCTTTGAATTATGTAATACTTTAGGCTTCATTCTCTTTTTAAAACAGATTTTTTTAAATAAATTGCAGTGAATTCGAAATCTAAAAACTTCCCAATCCCAACAATAACAATCTATGGAGAGCAAAAAAAGTTACACCGCTATTAAAGTGCTCTTTAGCTACGTAGCACTATTGGCTCTCGTTGTTACCGTTGGATGGTTTCTATATTCTGAAAATGTAGTGTATAATAAACTGGAAGACAAAATTGCTTTTGAGAAAACAAAGATTTTAAGAGTTAGTAAACTTTTTTCTAATGTTTATAAAACCGAAAGTTTAGCCCGAAAAACAATTCAGACGAACTCTGATAAAGACTTTAAAAGTTATGTTATCGAAACGGATTCTTTGCGTGCCCGAATCGATACTTTAAAACAAATTGTTACTACCGATTACCAAAAAATTTTACTGGATAGTGTTACTTATCTATTGTCTGAAAAAACCAAAAACATTCAGCAATTAAAAACAATAAAAAACAAAGCCGATGATGAAGTATCGGTAAATACGGCAATCGATGAAATTACCAAAATGGAGTTTAAACTTCGAAAACTGGAACTTCAGGATTTTACCAAAAACCCTAATCAGCTTGGAAGTTATCAAAAAAATGTACTTCAAAAATATGTTGATTATCTCAATCAGAATATTCCCGATGACAGTACAAATACATTGAGCAAACAAGCCTCTGATTCGATTTTGGCAAATTCTAAAAAACTTTTGAGTTCTGTAAAAATGCGGGCAGAAAAGAAAAAAGAATCCCTGAATTTTGAGGAAAATAAATTACTTAAAAATGAAATTGCAATCTCTGAACAGCTTAGAAAAGTACTTCGAATAATTGAGCGCGAAATCATTATCAACTCTATAAAAAATAATTCTCTAAAGGAAAAATCACTTCGAAAAGTTAATGAAATTGTGACTGCTTCTGCCATTATTGGTTTAGTACTTACAATCTTCTTTTCTATTTTAATTGTCAGTGATTATTCTAAATCTCAATTGTATAAAAAGCAGCTCGAAATTGCGAATTTCAAAACAAAGAACCTCCTTAAAAGCCGGGAACAATTAATCTCGACTGTAAGTCATGATTTAAAAACACCTTTGAGCACAATCGTGGGTTATTCTGAACTTCTGGACAATTCTGAAGTCAACACCAAGCAGTCTTATTTCATTAAAAACATTAAAAACTCTTCAGAATATATTACGCAACTGGTTCAGGACTTGCTGGATTTTTCAAAAATTGAAGCGGGAAAAATTACAATTGAAAAAGTTCCTTTTTTACTTTCTGAAGTTATTGAGGAAGTTGCCAAAAGTATCCAGACGGTATACAACCAAAAAAACATTGATTTAATTATTCATGTTAATGAAAAACTGAATGCAAAAATTGTGGGAGATCGGTTTCGACTCAAACAAATTTTGAGTAATATTATTGGGAATGCCTATAAATTTACGGATGAAGGTTTTATAAAAATCAGCGCTTATCCTTCTGAAAATAATCAATTTTTCATAATTACAATTCAAGATACCGGAATTGGAATCGAAAAAGGAAATCAGAAACTTGTATTTGAAGAATTTGCTCAGGCAAACGAAGGCATCGAAAAAAAATACGGAGGAACTGGTCTGGGCTTATCTATTTGTCAAAAAATAATTTCGATTCTGGGCGGAACTTTACAGCTTGAAAGCACTTTTGGGAAAGGCAGTACTTTTGAAATTCAGCTTCCGTTGTTATTTGATACCAGCTCAAATTTAATTAACGAGACCAAAAGACCAATCCTGCAAAATACAAAGGCTCAAACTTTTATTGTGATTGATGATGACATTAATCTTCTCAACTTAACAAGTGGTGTATTGAGACAAGAAAAACATCAGGTTTTATCTTTTAACAGTGCCACAAAAGCGTTGGAAGCAATTCAGAAAACCAACTTCGACTTTGTGATTACTGATATTCAAATGCCGGAAATGGATGGTTTTATGTTTCTGCAAAATCTAAAAAACAGTGCTGCTTATAGTAGTCAGCCTGTAATTGCCTTAACAGGACGAACAGATTTAGAAGCTTCTGTTTATGCAGATGCCGGCTTTATAACCGTCGTGAAGAAGCCTTACTCGCCAAAAATCTTACTGGATACTATTCGCATTATCTTAGAAAATGATACTTTACCTCAGACCGAAATATATGATGCTAAAGAAAATATTTCATCGCAATTATATTCTCTAAATACTCTAAAAGAATTTCTTGGAAATGATACCACAGCATTAAAAGATGTTTTAAAATCGTTTGTTGAGAGCAGCAACGAAAATTTAGCTGCATTAGAAAATGCTATTTCAGAAAAAAACATAATCGAAATAAAAGCCATTGCACATCGCATTACTCCAATGTTTAAACAAATTGAAGCGCGTAAAATTGGCGAAATTTTAAAAACATTAGAAAGTACTGATTTTGAACTTTCTGAAGCAAAAGTCATTTATAAAGATTTAAAAAAACAGATTGATTCTCTTTTTGAATCCTTAGAAAAAGAAATCGTTTAATCGATATTGTATTGCTTTAATTTATTATAAAGTGTCTTTCTGGTAATTTTGAGCAATTTTGCCGCCTCAGACTTATTATTTTGTGTTTTTGATAAAGCATGAATAATAGTTTCTTTTTCATTTTCAGATAATGAGAAACTAGTTGTCGTTTCTGCCGGATTTTGTTTCTGAACCTGAAAGAACTCTGCAGGTAAAACATCACTTTCAATATATTCACCCTGAGACAAAAGTGTAGCACGTTTTACACAATTTTGAAGTTCACGTAAATTTCCGGGCCAGTTGTATTTTTGAAAAATAGAAACAACCTCGGGAGAAAACCCTATAATTTCTTTATTTAGTTGCTGATTGGCTTTTTCGAGAAAATAATCGGCAAAAACCATTAAGTCTTCTTCTCTGTCTTTTAGCGATGGAGAAAGAATAGAAAACTCATTGATTCTATGGTATAAATCTTCCCTAAAATCACCGTTTTTTACTGCTTCACGCAAATCTTCATTGGTAGCAGTTATAATGCGGATATCGACGTTTATTTCTTTGTTACTCCCAACAGGCTTAATTTTTCGTTCCTGAAGTGCTCTTAATAACTGTATTTGATTTTCGTAAGAAAGATTTCCTATTTCGTCCAGAAATAAAGTTCCTCCATTTGCAGCTTCAAAATAACCCATTTTATCGCTAATCGCACCTGTAAAGGATCCTTTTAAATGTCCGAAAAATTCGCTTGCTGCCAATTCTTTTGGAATTGCCCCGCAATCAACCGCAATAAAATTATTGTTTTTTCGATTACTTTGCTGGTGAATACTTTTGGCAATAATTTCTTTTCCTGTTCCACTTTCGCCAATAATCAGCACAGACATATCTGTTGGACTTACCAATTGAATGTGGTCTAACAGTTTCCTTGAAGCAATAGAAATACCCTTTACAAATTCGTTTTCCGTTGAAACTTGTTTTTTTAAAGCTTTCTTCTCTTTTGCAGGAGCTTGTTCCGGTTCAGGATTCTGTAATGCATTTGTAATTACCAATAAAACTTCATCAGGATTAAATGGCTTCGAGATATAATCTGCGGCACCATTTTTTATTGCTTTTACAGCAGTATTTACATCAGAGTAACCAGTCATAAGAACAACCGGAATGTGAGGATGTGAATTCTTGATTTCAGACATTAAACCAATTCCGTCAGAATCAGGCAAACGCAAATCTGTTAAAATCAAATCGAAAGATTCGTTTTTAATTGCTAATCTGGCTTCTGCTGCAGAGAATGCGATAGATACTTCGTATGCTTTTTTTATTAAAAACTTTTCTAATAATTTGCAAAACGAGATATCATCTTCTATCAATAATATCTTTGACATTTGTTTTTAGGGACTTTATTTGCTAAAATAACACTATTAAACTTGTATTATCACAAATTTATGCAAAAAAAAAGAGATTGCTTACAGCAATCTCTTTTTCACCAAAAACATAAATCTAATTTCACCTAATTATATTTATAATATATTTATTATATCTTCAGCCAATTGCCATTGACATCTGAGTAAACAGTAGCCTTTTGATCCTTAACTGATATTTCTAATTTATATTCCTTTTTTTCATTTACAAATGCTTTATCCAGTTTAGCACCAGGATAAGCAGTCTGAAGAGCAGTTTTTACAGCGGCCGGAACAGCATCTGTAGTTACTTCTGTATATTCTGTTTGTGCAGAAATGGACATTTTAACTTTATTTGGAGTAGTCTCTGCTGTTGCAGAAATAGACATAGTTCCTAAAACAATAGCAATTGCCAGGGCTAGCTTTTTCATAATGCTCTTTTTTTATAAATTATTTTTTAAGAATATTTCCTGAAGCATCTGTAAAGAAAGTATACTTTTTCTCTCCACTAGAAATCACAAGTTTATACTCCCCTTTATCGTTTTTATACGCTTTTTCAAGTTTTGTACCTGCAAAAGATTTTTCGATAGTAGACTTAACAGCCGCAGGTACTTCATCGGCAGTTATCTCTGTATAACCGTCCTGGATATTTACAGATTGCACATTTTCAGATTTTAGTGTTGCAGTTGTTGCATGCATTGACAAGCTTCCTAAAACGATAGCTGCCGATAGAATTAACTTTTTCATAGTGGATTGGTTTTATAGTTATTTTTTAAGAATGTTTCCTTGCGCGTCTGTGTAAACAATTGATTTTGTCTCTCTAACGATAATTTCGATTTTATATTCTTTTTTATCGTTTACATACGCTTTTTCTAATTTTACACCTGGATAAGCATTATCCAAAGCTGTTTTAATTGCCGCCGGAACAGCATCAACTTCTTTATACTCATCCTGAAACTTTACTAACGGAGCTACTGTATTTGTAACTTCAATAGTTGCTGCTTGTGATGACAACCCTCCTAAAAGGATCGCTGCCGATAAGATTAACTTTTTCATAATGATATTATTTTAGTGTTAAACTAATTATTTTTTTACCCAAGATCCGTCAGCATTTGCATACAACGAACCAACTTTGTCACCTACTGTAATTTCAAGCTTGTATTGAGAAGCTGTATTTTTATAGGCTTTATTAAGAACTGCAGTTGGATAAGCTTTTTTAAGCGCATCTGTCACTGCAGAAGGAACTTCTTCATTTTTAATTTCTGTGTATTCGTCCTGAATAGAAATTGTTTTTACGATTGTAGTTGTGATTGGAGAAGTTGAAGCAAATAATGTTAAACCTCCCAAAACGATTGCGGCTGATAAAAATAGATTTTTCATAATGTGTGTATATTTAAAATTAATTTATTTGGAACAAAAAGGGATTATTTTTTAATCCAGGTTCCATCTGCATTAGCATAAAGAGATCCAACTTTATCCCCTACAGTTACGTCTAATTTATATTGAGAAGCTGTATTTTTAAATGCTTTAGAAAGTACTGCATCTGGATATGCTTTTTTAAGAGCAACTGTTACTGCAGAAGGCACTTCCTCTAATTTAATTTCTGTGTATTCGTCCTGAATAGAAATTGTTTTTACGATTGTAGTTGCGATTGGTGAAGTTGAAGCAAATGACGTTAAACCTCCCAAAACGATTGCGGCTGATAAAAATAAATTTTTCATAATGTGTATATTTAATAGTTAATTTGATTAAAAGTTAATTTGGATTATTTCTGAATCCAGGTTCCGTCAGCGTTCGCAAAAAGATTTCCTGTTTTTTCACCAACAGTAACATCTAGTTTATATTGAGAAGCTGCATTTTTATATGCTTTAGTAAGCACTGCATTTGGAAATGATTTTTTTAATGATTCAGTGATTGGAGCCGGTAATTCTTCTAATTTAATTTCGGTATATTCATCCTGAACTGAAATTGATTTTACGATAGAATTTGTAATTGGCGAAGTTGAAGCAAATGAAGTTAAACTTCCCAAAACAAGAGCGGCTGATATAAATAATCTTTTCATAGTAGTATATTTTTTAGTTTTTAATAGTTGTCTACGCTTTAGATAATGAAACAATTGTGCCGCAAATCCAATATCACCTTCAAAAGCCGCTAAACCCCTTATTCTTAAAGACATTGAAGTAAAAACCAGAAATTCCCGAACAGTCATAAAAGTGTGTAAACCAACTAAATAGTGTGTAAAAAGTATACACTATTTGTGTTTACTTCTGTAATTCAAAACAAAATCAAAACAGAAAAAGCCCGACAGACTTTAAAATCTATCAGGCTCAAAAATTGTATTAAATAAAAAAGACCGTCAATTGACGGTCTTAAATTTATTCTGGACTATTCATTTTAAATGTATCCATAAATGCAGTAGTATAATCTCCTGCAATATATCTTGGATCATCCATTAATTGTCTGTGAAAAGGGATTGTAGTTTTTATACCTTCAATAACAAATTCATCCAAAGCTCTGCGCATTTTGCTAATAGCTTCTTCACGTGATTGTGCTGTTGTAATTAACTTAGCAATCATTGAATCGTAATTTGGCGGAATACTATAACCTGAATAAACGTGAGTATCTAAACGAACTCCATGTCCTCCTGGCATATGAAGTGTAGTAATTTTTCCTGGTGAAGGACGAAAATCGTTATATGGATCTTCGGCATTAATACGACATTCGATAGCGTGTAATTGTGGTAAATAGTTTTTTCCTGAAATTGGAATTCCGGCTGCTACCATAATTTGCTCACGGATCAAATCATAATCAATAACTTGTTCTGTAATTGGGTGCTCTACCTGAATACGAGTATTCATTTCCATGAAGTAGAAGTTTCTGTGTTTATCAACCAAAAACTCTACAGTTCCGGCTCCTTCATATTTAATGAATTCAGCAGCTTTTACAGCAGCCTCTCCCATTTTTGCACGAAGTTCATCTGTCATGAAAGGCGAAGGTGTTTCTTCAGTAAGTTTTTGGTGACGACGCTGAACAGAACAATCTCTTTCAGAAAGGTGACATGCTTTACCGTAAGAATCTCCAACAACCTGAATTTCGATATGACGTGGTTCTTCGATAAGTTTCTCCATGTACATTCCGTCATTACCAAAAGCTGCAGCAGCTTCCTGACGTGCACTTTCCCAAGCTTTTAAAAGCTCATCTTCTTTCCAGATCGCACGCATTCCTTTTCCACCACCACCAGCAGTAGCTTTCATCATAACTGGATAACCAATTTCTTTAGCTACTTTTTGTGCATGCTCATAAGATTCTAATAATCCGTCTGAACCTGGTACACAAGGAACTCCTGCTGCTTTCATTGTAGCTTTAGCAGAAGCTTTATCTCCCATTCTGTCGATCATTTCAGGAGCAGCACCAATAAATTTGATACCGTGTTCCTGACAAATTTTAGAGAATTTAGCATTCTCAGAAAGAAATCCGTATCCTGGGTGTATTGCATCTGCATTTGTAATTTCTGCAGCAGCAATAATATTTGACATTTTTAAATACGATAAGTTACTTGGAGGGGGACCAATACAAACCGCTTCATCAGCAAACTTAACATGAAGGCTTTCTGCATCGGCTGTAGAGTAAACTGCTACAGTTTTAATTCCCATTTCCTTGCATGTACGAATTACACGAAGTGCAATTTCTCCTCTATTTGCAATTAATATTTTTTTAAACATCTTATTTTAATTAGATAATTAGACAATTTGATAATTAGATAATTTTAGATGATTAACAAAACTTTCTTGCAAATCGTTCTAAAATCTAAAATCTAAAATCTAAATTTTTATGATGGATCTACTAAGAATAATGGTTGATCAAATTCTACCGGAGACATATCGTCAACAAGAATTTTTACAATTTTACCTGAAACTTCTGATTCAATTTCGTTGAATAATTTCATTGCTTCAATTACACAAAGAACATCTCCTTTTGCAATAGTACTTCCTACCTCAGTAAAAACTGGTTTATCCGGAGATGGTTTTCTATAGAATGTTCCAATAATTGGAGATTTTATAGTTATGAATTTAGAATCGTTAGCAGCTGGAGCCTCTGGTGCTACATTTACAACAACCGGAGCAGTTTGTTGAGGAGCAGTAGTTTGCGGTAATGCAGCCTGAGCTGGCAATTGCTGTACATAAGTAGCCTCAGTTACATTTGTTTCTAAAGTTGTTCTGATCGTGATTTTTACATCATCCATTTCTAACTTTACTTCTGCAACTCCCGAATTTGCTACAAATTTGATTAGGTTTTGAATTTCTTTTAAATCCATAATGATTCGTTTTTAGTTTTGATTTATTTTGTATCGTAAGCCCATTTTAAGTAAATAGATCCCCAAGTGAATCCACCACCAAAAGCGGCAAAAATAATATTATCTCCTTTTTTAAGCTTTTGCTCAAAGTCAGCCAATACTAATGGCAATGTTGCTGAAGTTGTATTACCATATCTTTCGATATTCATTAATACTTTTGAATCTTCAAGATTCATTCTTCCTGCCGTAGCATCAATAATACGCTTGTTAGCCTGATGTGGCACTAACCAGTTAACATCCTGATTTGACAAATTGTTTCTTTGCAAAATCAATTCGCTTGCATCGGCCATATTAGTTACAGCATATTTAAAAACGGTTTTCCCGTCCTGAATAATATTGTGCTGCCTGTTTTTAACTGTCTCTTCTGTAGTTGGGATTAGAGAACCTCCGGCAGAAATTTTAAGAAAATCGCGTCCTACACCATCACTTCTTAAGTATTCATCCTGCAAACCTAAACCTTCATGATTTGGTTCGAATAGAACAGCACCTGCTCCATCTCCAAAAATAATACAAGTAGATCTGTCTGTGTAATCCACAATTGATGACATTTTATCGGCACCAATTAATAATACTTTTTTGTAACGTCCTGACTGAATATAAGCTGCAGCAGTTGACATTCCGTATAAAAAACTTGAGCACGCTGCCTGCAAATCGTATGCAAATGCATTGGTAGCCCCAATTTCTGTTGCAACATAAACTCCTGTAGAGGCTACCGGCATATCTGCTGTAGCTGTTGCCATTATAATCATATCAATCTCTAAAGGATCAATATTTGCTTTTTCAATTAAATTCTGTGCTGCTTTTATAGCAAGAAACGAAGTTCCTTTATCAGCATCTTTAAGAATTCTTCTCTCTTTAATTCCGGTACGAGTGGTAATCCATTCGTCATTGGTATCTACCATGGTTTCCAATACTTTGTTAGAAAGCACAAAGTCTGGAACATAAGCTCCAACAGCGGTAATTGCGGCTGTGATTGTATTCATTATATTCTATTATTTCCTTCCAAATACTGCTATTTGAAAAATTTTTAAAAGACCTGAAAATTACAAAAAAAAAAGAAATTAATCTGTAGATAATTTCTTAAAAAAAGAAAATTATAACCAACAAAAAAAACTCTCACTATGTGAGAGTTCCAGTATAATTTACAAAAACGTATTAAGCAACCGCTTCAGATTTATCGATAACAACTTGCCCTCTGTAATACATTTTACCTTCATGCCAGTAAGCTCTGTGGTATAAATGTGCTTCTCCAGTAATTGGACATGTAGCGATTTGAGCTACAGTAGCTTTATAATGTGTTCTTCTTTTATCTCTTCTTGTTTTCGAGGTTTTTCTCTTAGGATGTGCCATTTTACTATATTATTTATCCGTTAATAGTTTCTTTAATTTTTCCCAACGCGGGTCAATATCTTCTTCTTGTTTATTCTCAACTTTTTCTTCTTTGACTCTTAATTCATTCAGTTTATTTAAAGCTTCTGTCTGTAAACTTCCGTCTTTAACTCCTGGATGAACTCGTTTTAGAGGTACCGAGAGAGCAATCATTTCATAAATGTATTGTGCTACATCTATTTCAAACTCTCCATGTGGTAAAATCAACAACTCTTCGTTATCATTATTAAACTCATCTCCAAAACGAACAATCAATTTCATTTTACCTTTTAGAGGCAAATCAAAATCTTCGCTTGTCAGATCACAAGGCACATTAACCGTCCCTTTATGTTTAAAATCTAACTCAAGCATGGTGCTTTTCTTATCTAAAACCAAACTTACTTTGATATCCGAACTTTGAAATTCGTTATACTCAAAGTTCTCAAAGAACTTGTTATTTACCTGATACTCAAAATGGTGTTTTCCTAGTTTTAATCCTACGAAAGGAATTAAAAATTCTTTTGTTTTGCTCATTTCAACATCAATTTGAACAATCCTCATCTGTAAACAGACATCTGAATTGGGGTGCAAAGATATAAAATTATTACAAATCTAATAATCTTATTCACCTTTTTTTGTTTATAACTGTTTTTCTTTTATTTTAAGAGGTTTTTGGCTAATCTCCTCATACTGATTACGCGAACGAAAAATATCAATCGCGAGATACACTGCTTCTTTAAACGAATTGAAATCTGCCATATCTTTTCCAGCAATATCATAAGCTGTACCATGGTCCGGCGAGGTTCTTACTCGATCTAAACCTGCAGTATAATTGACTCCTTTACCAAAAGACAATGTTTTAAAAGGAATCAATCCCTGATCGTGATACGTTGCCACAATAGCATCATATTTTTCATACTGACTACTTCCAAAAAAGCCATCTGCAGAAAATGGACCAAAAACCATCGTTCCTGCATCAAATATTTTTTTTAATGCCGGCTTTAAAATCAAATCTTCTTCTTTTCCTATTACACCACCATCTCCACTATGTGGATTTAACCCCAATACAGCAATTTTTGGTTTTACAATACTAAAGTCCTGAATCAATGATTTTCTTATTGTTTCAATTTTTCTTGCAATTAATTCTTCTGTCAAATGAGAAGAAACTTCATTTAAAGGTACATGATCTGTCAACAAACCTACTCTCAAATTATCCTGCACCATCATCATCAGGGCATTCCCTTCTAATTCCTGATCAAGATAATCGGTGTGTCCCGGAAATTTAAATTCTTCTGACTGAATATTGTATTTATTTATTGGAGCCGTAACCAGAACATCTATCAAACCTTCTTTCAAAGCTTTGGTTGCCGCAACGAATGACTTAATAGCGTATTCTCCAATTTTCTCATCATTCTTACCAAAATTAATATCAATACCTTCTTTCCATAAGTTCAAAACATTAACTTTTCCCGGAAGAACCTGATCTAACTTGTCAACTCCATGAAACTGAACAGTCGAAGTAAAACTTTTTTTAACAAATGAAAGTATCTTAGCATTTGCAAAAATAACCGGCGTACACATTTCTAACATTCTTGAATCCTCAAATGTTTTCAATATAACCTCGCTTCCAATACCGTTTAAATCCCCTACTGAAATTCCAACAATTATATTTTCTGCTTTTTTATTCATGAGCTCAGCTTATTTATTACTAATTTTGATGTGCAAATTTAGTAAAATAAAACTACAATGTTTACAGGAATTATAGAAACACTTGGAAGGATTCATGAAATCCAAAAAGATCAAAACAATCTTCACATAACAGTTGACTCATCAATCACTAACGAATTAAAAATAGACCAAAGCGTTTCACATAATGGAATATGCCTTACAGTTGTGGCTATTAAAGACACTTTTTACACCGTTACCGCAATAGACGAAACGATTTTAAAGACCAACATAGGCGAGTGGAAAGAGGGCGATATTGTAAACCTGGAAAGAGGAATGAAACTTGGAGACCGTCTTGACGGACATATTGTACAAGGCCATGTGGATCAAACCGGAACCTGCATTAAAATTGAAGAAGCAAACGGAAGCTGGAATTATACTTTTGAGTACGACAGCAACCTAAACAATATAACAATCGAAAAAGGCTCAATTACAGTAAATGGTGTAAGCTTAACAGTTGTAAATTCTAAAACAAATGAATTTAGTGTTTCAATTATCCCTTATACATTTGAGAACACCAACTTTAAAAACTTTGCAGTTGGAACCAAAATAAATTTAGAATTTGATGTTGTAGGCAAATACATTTCGAGATTATATTCTATTAATAAATAAACTCAAAATGCAATTACAAAAAAAAGCTTCAATTAAAATTGAAGCTTTTTTTTGATTTCATCTTTATATATATAAACAGCACCTAACAGAATCCCTCCCACCACTAAAAATATTAAATTCTGATCAATTGGCATACCCGGAAGTGGCTGACCCCCTTGTGGCTGCACTCCCCTTCTTGCCGGCGGAGGCATCTGTGCTGGTGGAGTGGTACCTGCAAAAACACTGGAAACACTTATTATAGTTAAAAAAAGTACGGGAAAAATAGCTTTAATTATCTTCATAACTTTAAACCTGCCTAAGCAAGCACAATTTTAAATTAGACTTGGGGTCCTTATGGAAATTTCGCACAAAATCCTTTCTCGCAAAGGGTTTGCTCGACAAATGTATAAGATTTTTGCAGAAATACAACTTAAAAATAAAAAAAAGCTTCATAAAAATATGAAGCTTTTTTGTGGTCCCACCTGGGCTCGAACCAGGGACCACCTGATTATGAGTCAGGTGCTCTAACCAGCTGAGCTATAGGACCGGTTTGAGGATGCAATATTACTACTATTTTTCATTCACTCCAAATATTTTGGGACATGATTTACATTTTATTCCAATTCAATGTCAATGATTTCAATATTAATATTGATTTTCAGGCGATTATTCAAAAACTAAAATTGATATTTTTTTGCTTAATTTCCTGACAAAGCTCAACCAAAACCCCATTTGTGTTTTTTGGATGCAGAAAAACCACCAATTTATTATCTGCACCTTTCTTCGGAACTTCATTAATCAAGACAAAACCCTCTTCTTTTAAGCGCGAAATCTCTGCGTGAATATCTTCAACATCAAAAGCAATATGATGAATACCTTCTCCTTTTTTTTCTAAAAACTTTGCAATTGGGCTTTCCGGCTTCGTAGCCATTAAAAGTTCTATTTTACTTTCACCGGTTTGAAAAAACGAAGTCAAAACCCCTTCACTTTCTACTTCTTCCATTTTATAAGAAGAAACACCTAATAATTTTTCAAACAAAACATTAGCATCAGCCATGTTATTTACTGCAATCCCAATGTGTTCAATTTTATTAACCATTTTATCTGAATTTATCGATTAATGTAAGTATTAAAGTAACCACACTCAGCAATTACATCCTGATAATACTTAGTATCTGCGTACTCTTTTTTTAATATTTTAAAACCGTTCCAGGCAATAAAATTTATTTTATCATCTTCAGCAGTCCACCAATTCTTAACATTATTATATTTATTATTATAATATTCATTTCGTTCACATTTTGATATCAAATAAATACATTTTGCCTTTTGCTCTTTTGTACTGGCTGCTTCAAAAGCTTTTTGGTAATACATTTTTGGCAAGTCACAATTGGTAATCATTTTTTTCATTGAATCTCTAAAAGAATACGGACTTGAACCATAACCTATAATGCTGATCTCATAAAATGTTCTTCCATTTCCAAAATGTGTGATATTATAAAAAGCATTTCCAAGCAACAAACTATTTGTATAAACATCTTCTTTTTGAGCCAGTTTATCCTGCATTGCTTTAATTGTATTTAGAAAATCCAGCTGTGTATATTTTTTCTTCTGATATGCAGCATGATCGCAATCATGACAATCTTTTATATTTCCGTTAAAAGGATTTCCCAAAAATTTAGAATACTGAACAGAATCTGTTTGTTGCATAAAAACAATTGCTTCAGGGATTTTATTTTTAAATGTTGCCTGAACTGCCTGGAAATTATTAATATCTTTTAATTTTAAACTATAAATTCCTGCTCCAATTTTTTCGATTTCACTTTTATCCTGTTTAGACAAAAACGTTTTTATACCCGATAGATTTTTTTCGTCATCGTAAAACGAATTTCCATCATTCCAATAACTATATCTAGATTCTCCAAATATTTCAGCCATTACCGCATTTCCTTTTTCTCTATAAAGAGTCGACAAATAGCTTCTACTCCATGAAGAAGCATTTTGATAACGAAATTCCTCTCCTTTATAATTTTTCGGAAGCTCATAGTACAACCAATTCAAATCAGCCAGAATTGTTTTTTCGTTTTTATCTGTAAGTTTATCAATTTTACTTAAGTTATTTACAAAACGCAACAAACGAAGCTGCATCCCTGCTAAATCTGTTTTCGGAAGCGTTTTTACCGCTTTATCAAAATTCTTATCCGCACTGGCATAATCTTCTTTTAAAGTTTGCAAATAACCTAGAGACAAATCCCATAGATATGGCCTGTCTGTATTTCCTGCAGCCGAAATTTTAGCAATTAGGTCTAGTGCTTTTTTATCAACTTTAATTTGATTTTCTGCTTTGCTTTCTACTACGGTCAGTTTTTTTCTCGGCTGATCTTCTCCACCATCTTGCTGAAATGAATTATTAAGAGACTGCTCAAGTCCATTAACCAATCGTGTCGCCAGATAATTTAAATGCTCACTTTTTGGATCTAATTCATAAATTTTCTCAATGGCTTGTTTTTCATCTTTATAATATCCGTGAATAGCCCAAAGTGCGGCTTTTTCTTTATTATCTTTAGCCATGGTCAGTGCTTTATTCCAGTCAGTTTCGTTTTTTGGCTTAAAACTATAAGCCGTCACAACTCGTAATTCAGGACATTTATCAAAAACCTTCGCATACAAATAATTTGAAGTGGCATATTTTTTCTGCTGATAATTGATTCCTGCAACATAAGCAAGCGCTCTGTAATACAAAACATTTTTCGGCACTGAACTCTCTGTTTTATTAAAAAACTCAATCGCTTTTTGTTTATTATTACTATAAAAACGAGCCTTCATTGTCAGAAACCAATATCTGTTTTTTAAAAATGAATCTGAAGTCATATTGTATACGTTCTCAATTGACTGAATCATTTTTGGATCATTAAAAGTCTTCGCCACTACCGGCTCATAGCTCCAATAATCTTTATTAATCGAAACTGTTTCAATCTTCTGTGCCAAATACAAAAACTCAATAAAGCTTTTTACTTTTTCTTCTTTCAGATTTATCTTCTTTCCCCATTTTAAAGACGAAGCATTATTCTTTTTTGTCTTGTAATAAACATGAAGATCTGCAATCTCTTCTTTATTTCTTATAACATCTTTATCATCAGAATAATACCTTGTACTTTCTTTTCCAATTAAAAAATAATTAACAGTTGTAGTATCTACTTTTCCTTTTAAATAAGTCGACCAGTCTGATTTTATATTTTCATTAAAACGTGAATTGTGTTGCGTATCAAATCCAATTCCGTAGAAAATGCCTCCGGATAAAAAAAGTGGGGAATATGATTTATCTGCAAAAGTTTCCGGAGTAAAATTTGAATTATAGGCTCCGAAATAATCCCAATCTCCATCTGCGCATGCATATATTATTCCGGAAACCGAAAGTAAGACAACACTAGAAACAAGAAATAACTTGTTTAAAAATATTCTTTTCATAATTATTTAAATTGAATTCGTCTAAATCGTAAAATATAATTTCTTTTGGATTCTGAGCTGAATTTTCATGCAAATCTTCGGCCATTTCTATTAAATCCTGAGAAGAAATTGCTTCAATTTTAAGCAAATCATTCTCTTCATAAAACACTCCGTTTTTATAATTGGATTCTTTAACTTTGAAAAAAACGGGACTGATTTGTTCAAAGTTTTTATCTTTTTTAAGTGCTTCAAAATTTAATTTTGCACGAAGCCCTAAAACTTTTTGATCTCTGATATGTATTCCCCATGAATATACAGGCAAAGCAAAATCAAGATGCAGGGGATATTTCTTTAAACTTTTAAGGTATTTCTCTGAAATTTTCTGACTGTAAATCGAATTTAATGAATCCGCCGAAATACTTCCCACGTTATAGAACATCAAAACACCAGAATCAACATTAGGGATTTTAGTTTTTTTGAAATACTTAACCTGATGAAGCCGTATTGTTGCCGAGAGTTTTTTCTTTGAAAGTTTTTTAAAAGCTTCGATAAATTTCAAGTAATTTACTTTGCTGTCGAGCGACCAATCACAATCAATTTGAATTTCTGAAACTGAAATTTTATTCTTGCTATTGATTTCAGAAAGCAAGTGAAATATTTTCTTCGCCAAATCTTCACTATCAAAACCAGCCTGAAGCATAACTTTGTTCTGGATAAAAACTACCGGAACTATTTCAAAATCCCTGAGATCTTGCTGAAAATGTATAGCACTTATAGGAAACGGTTTTTGAGTTTCAGGATGAAGTCCAATATCAAAATATCTCACATAGAGCTTTTGAACATTATTTTCCTTTAAAACCTCTTTTTCTTTTTCTGAAAATTTCAAATTGGTTTTCCAATAATAAAAGGCAGTACGAACTTCATTCTTTTTACTGCAGGCAATCAGCAAAAAAAACAATAAACCTGCAAAAAATCTTTTAATCAAAACCAGAGGAAATTAAATTTAAAACCAAAAGTAAGAAATTATTACCCATTATTGCTTTTGAATCTAAAAAAAACCTTGAAAATTAAACACCGCAAAACCCTAATAAAAGGATAAAAAATTTCGATTAAAGCAAATATAATTGTTATTTTGTGCAATCAAATTTAAAGACCGCTATGTTGAAAAGCAAATTCAAATACATTTCATTTTTATTCGTTTTATTAATGATGAGCTGCGCCAAAAGAGGCAGCATTACTGGCGGATTAAAAGATACACTGGCTCCGGTTTTAAGATCAAGCACACCTAAAAATTTTACAACAGATTTTAAAGCAAATGAAATTGTATTAACATTTGATGAATATGTAAAGCTTAAAGACATACATAAACAGCTTATTATTTCACCACCAATGAAATATGAGCCACTTATATTACCTACTACTGCAAGTAAATTTATAAGTATCAAGATCAAAGACACCTTGCAGCCAAATACAACTTACAGTTTTAATTTTGGACAAAGCATTGCAGACAATAACGAGGGAAATCCAATTAATCAATTTAAATATATTTTCTCTACAGGATCTTATATTGACTCCCTTTCAATTCAGGGAATTGTTAAGGATTCTCATGAGAAGAATGTCGATAATTTTGTTTCTGTAATGTTGTATGAAATGAATGATAAATTTAAAGATTCTGCCGTTTACAAAGAATCTCCAAGATATATCACAAATACATTAGACAGTTTACGAACTTTTAAACTGGAAAACCTTAAGGCTGGAAAATACCTTTTGGTGGCAATGAAAGACAAAAACAGCAACAATAAATTCAACCCTAAAGACGATAAAATAGGCTTTATTAAACACCCTATTACCGTACCAAATGATACTATTTTTGAATTAGAGTTATTCAAAGAAACTTTACCGCTAAAAACATTCAAACCAGTTCAGGCGTCCGGGAACAGACTTTACCTTCCTTATGATGGCAAACAAAACTTCAAGCTTTCTAAGCCAAAAATTACGCTTAAAAACAACACAGAAGTTCTGGAGACTATCGTTACTCAGTTTCCTAAAAAAGATTCACTTCAAATTTGGTACAAACCACTTAAAGCAGATTCTTTAACAGTAGAAACAAGTGCTCCTAATTATGATAAAAAGTTTACAATAAAGATTAAGGATCAGAAAAAAGACACTTTAAATATTACGGCATTACAAAATGGTATTCTAAATTTTAGAGATAAATTCACATTAGAATCTGCTACTCCGCTGGTTAAATTTGACAAATCAAAAATAAGATTGATCAATAAAGATTCTGTTGCGGTAGATTTTACCACAGAATACGATGAATTTGAACAAAAATACTCTCTAGACTTCAAAAAAGAACCTCTGGAAAAATACAAGATTACCTTCTTCCCGGGAGCATTAACTGATTTCTACGAAAAATCAAATGATACTTTATCTTATAAATTATCTACAAAAGAATTAGAAGATTACGGAAATCTGGTAATGAATCTACAGAATGTAAAACGTTTTCCTATCATTATTGAACTATTGAATAAAAAAGGAGACAATATAATTGCTTCTGAATATTCTGAAGGTAATACTAAAATCGAGTTCAATTTACTGGCACCTGAAGAATTTACTGTTCGAATTATTTACGATGATAACAAGAATAAAATTTACGACACCGGAAATTTCTTAAGCAAAACATATTCTGAAGAGGTCTTCTATTTTCAAAAAGGTGTTGATGTGCGATCTAATTGGGATGTTGACCAAGCAATTGACCTAAGCATACCTTATAGTCCTGAAGTCGAAAAGAAAGCAGACAAGAAAAAGCAAAAAGACGAAGAGAAAAAAAGAAAAGCCTTTTAAATTTTAATTTCGAAGAAATCTCTGTCACTTAAAAAATCAAGTTTTTTTCGTGTTTCCAGCATTATATTTTTATCTAATTCAACCACAAAAACATTTTCTGCTTCTTGTGGTTGTAAAATATAATTACCTAAAAAATCAATCACTTGCGAATGCCCAATATGTTCGTAATTATTGGCATCCAGACCAACTCTGTTAACACCAACTACATAACTTAGATTCTCTACCGCACGTGCTTTTAGCAACGTATCCCAGGCATTGGTACGAACTTTAGGCCAGTTAGCAACATACAAAAGCAGATCATAATTTTCTGCATTACGGGCAAAAACCGGAAATCTTAAATCATAACAAACTTGCAGACAGATTTTCCAGTCTAAATAATCAACAATTACTTTTTGATTTCCCGCAGTATAAAATTTATCTTCTCCTGCCAATGAAAACAAATGTCGCTTATTGTAATATTGAAATTCTCCCGAGGGAAAAACAAAAAGCATCCTGTTATAAAACTTCCCCTCTTCAACAATAATCACACTCCCTGTAAGAGCACATTTTCTTTTTTTAGCAACAGACTGCATCCAATGAATTGTTTCGCCTTGCATTTCCTCTGCAACTTCTAATGCATTCATCGTAAATCCGGTTGAAAACATTTCGGGAAGTACAATTAAATTTACATCAGAATCAATCTGATTTATCTTTATCTCAAAATTTTTTCTGTTCTCTGAAGGTTTTTCCCAATAAAGATCTGATTGTATTAAGGCAATTTTCATATTTCAAATTTATAATGATGCAGCAAAATCAGCTGTCAAAAAATCATGGCACTTTTAAATAATAACAAGATCCGGAGTTCTGTAAGGCTGTAACTTTTCATCGTCAGGATTTAATTCAGTAATTATATAATCAACCTCGGATAAATTGGCAATTTTCATTTTTAAAACTGTATTCAGCTTTTCTGAAATAGTAAGGATTGCCGTTTTCCTGGAAGCTTTAATCATTGCTTTTTTCACCTGAACAGTCTCCCAGTCAGAATCCGAGTATCCACCTTCAACATCTAAAGCATTTGTACCAAAAACAAGCAAATCTGCCTTTATGTTTGCTAATTGATGAAATACATCCCCGCTCACACACATTTGGCTATAAGAAGAAATACTTCCGCCAATCATAATCGTTTTTATATTGGGTTTATCTAAAAGCTGAACTGCCGAAAGTGCTGTAATAGTAAAGACCGTAAGATTCAAATCATTTGGTATCAAACGGATAAATTCTCTGATTGTAGTTCCGCCATCAATTAACAAAACCATCCCATCATGGAGAAGTCCTGCGGCTTTTTGAGCAATGAGCTGTTTTGATTCAACAGCATAAGTTTGATTTGATGAAGAATAGTGATATCCTTTCGCCATCGCTCCGCCTTTCACTTTAATCAAAAGAGCTTCAGATTCAAGTTCATTAATATCGCGACGAACTGTATCTTCAGAAACACCTAATTTCGCTGATAAGGTTTCAAAACTTACGCGCGTATGCAGGTTTATCTCTTTTAAAATATGATTTTTACGCTCTTCCTTGCTATAATTTGCTACTTCACTATCATTGCTCATGTAAATACATTTTAGTTCTTACAAATGTACGTAATTCACGCAAATATTTTTTGAGAAACTGCATTTCAAATAGGTTACAAAAAAAAAGCATCTGCCAGATGACAGATGCTTTTTTAATTTATTTAAAAGATGTATTATCCTTTCAAACTTGCTGCTAAATATTCACGGTTCATACGTGCGATATTTTCAAGAGAAATTCCTTTTGGACATTCTACTTCGCAAGCTCCGGTGTTTGTACAGTTTCCAAAACCTTCCAAATCCATTTGGTGAACCATGTTTAATACACGATCAGTTGCTTCAACTTTACCTTGAGGTAATAATGCATATTGAGAAACTTTTGCAGAAACGAATAACATTGCCGAAGAGTTTTTACAAGTTGCAACACAAGCTCCGCAACCAATACAAGCAGCAGCATCAAATGATTTATCTGCATCATCTTTATTAACTGGAATTGTATTTGCATCAATTGTATTTCCTGAAGTATTTACAGAAACGAATCCTCCTGCATGTTGAATTCTATCGAACGAAGTTCTATCAACAACTAAATCTTTAATTACTGGAAAAGCTTTTGCTCTAAATGGTTCGATAAAAATCGTGTCACCATCTTTAAACATACGCATGTGTAACTGACAAGTTGTAACACCTCTGTCTGGTCCGTGCGCTTCTCCGTTGATGAATAAAGAACACATCCCGCAGATTCCTTCACGACAATCGTGGTCAAATGCTACTGGCTCTTCTCCTTTGTTTATTAAACCTTCGTTAAGAACGTCTAACATTTCAAGGAAAGACATATCTGGTTCAATTCCATCAATAGGATATTCTACAATCCCTCCTTTATCTTGAGCGTTTTTTTGACGCCATATTTTTAATGTAAGTTTCATACCTTTTTCGTTTGAAAGTCATAAAGTCGAAAGTCGAAAGTCGCTTGGCACATTTTGCCTTTTGACTTTAAGACTTTGGGCTTTCGACCAAATTCTTATTTATAACTTCTTTGAACTAATTTAATGTTTTCGTAATTAAGAGGTTCTTTGTGTAATACTGCATCACTTGGTTTTCCTTTGTATTCCCAAGCTGCAACGTATGCAAAGTTGTCGTCATCACGAAGTGCTTCTCCTTCTTCTGTTTGGTACTCCTCACGGAAGTGACCTCCACAAGATTCGTTACGGTGTAAAGCATCTTTTGCGAACAATTCTCCTAATTCTAAGAAATCGGCAACACGAGTTGCTTTTTCCAATTCCTGATTAAATTCGTTAGCGTTTCCAGGAACTTTTACATCTTTATAAAACTCTTCACGTAAAGCAGCAATTTCTTCGATAGCTTCGGCTAAACCTTTAGCGTTACGAGCCATACCTACTTTATTCCACATGATTTTTCCAAGTTTTTTGTGGAAATAATCTACAGAATGTTTACCATTGTTATTGATAAATTTATTGATTTGATCTACAACTGCTTTTTCAGCTTCAACGAATTCTGGCAAGTCTGTAGAAATTTCCCCCATTTTAATATCTGGAGCTAAATAATCTCCAATAGTATATGGCAATACGAAATATCCATCAGCTAAACCTTGCATTAAAGCAGAAGCTCCAAGTCTGTTTGCTCCGTGATCAGAGAAGTTAGATTCTCCAATTGAGAAACATCCCGGAATTGTAGTCATTAAGTTATAATCAACCCAAGTTCCACCCATTGTGTAGTGAACCGCTGGGTAAATCATCATTGGTGTTGTATAAGGATCTTCGTCGACGATTTTGTAATACATCTGGAATAAGTTTCCGTATTTACTTTTCACGATTGCAGCTCCTAATTTAGTTACCAAAGCAGCATCTTTATCATCTAAACCTTTTACGTAAGCATCTTCAGTTCCGTAACGTTTAATTGCCGCTGCGAAATCTAAGTAAACTGCTTCACCCGTTTTATTAACTCCAAAACCAGCATCACATCTTTCTTTAGCCGCACGAGATGCAACGTCACGAGGTACTAAGTTACCAAAAGCAGGATATCTTCTTTCTAAGAAATAATCTCTTTGGTCTTCAGATAAATCAGTTGCTTTTTTCTTTCCTTCACGGATTGCTTTTGCATCTTCCAAGTTTTTTGGAACCCAAATACGACCGTCATTACGTAAAGATTCAGACATCAAAGTCAGTTTTGACTGGTGATCTCCTGAAACCGGAATACATGTTGGGTGAATTTGTGTATAACAAGGATTTGCGAAAAACGCTCCTTTTTTATGAATTTTCCAAGCTGCTGTTGCGTTACTTCCCATAGCATTTGTTGAAAGGAAAAATACGTTTCCGTATCCTCCAGAACCAACTACTACTGCGTGAGCAGAATGTCTTTCTATTTCTCCAGTGATTAAGTTACGAGCGATAATTCCTCTCGCTTTTCCGTTCACGATTACAATGTCAAGCATTTCGTGACGGTTGTACATTTTAATTTTTCCACGACCAATTTGACGGTTCATTGCAGAATAAGCTCCTAACAATAATTGTTGTCCCGTTTGTCCTTGTGCGTAAAATGTACGAGAAACCAAAGTTCCTCCAAAAGAACGGTTATCTAAAAGTCCGCCATATTCACGAGCCAATGGTACACCTTGAGCAACACATTGGTCAATAATATTTCCAGAAACTTCAGCCAAACGGTAAACATTTGCCTCACGTGCACGGTAGTCACCTCCTTTTACAGTGTCATAAAACAATCTGTAAATTGAATCACCATCACCTTTATAGTTTTTTGCTGCGTTGATACCTCCTTGTGCTGCGATTGAGTGCGCACGACGTGGAGAATCTTGAAAGCAAAATGCTTTTACGTTATATCCTAACTCTGCCAAAGTAGCCGCAGCCGAACCTCCAGCCAAACCTGTACCAACAACGATAATATCTAAATTACGTTTGTTAGCAGGGTTTACTAAATTAATATGATCTTTATAATTTGTCCATTTGTCCGCTATAGGACCGTTTGGAATTTTTGAATCTAATGCCATTATAATTGATTATTAATTATTGAAATGATGAACTAAAGCAATGATAATGAAAAGTGCCGGTACAATAACCGCAAATCCATAACCAACTTTACTTAAGAATCGAGAGTACTTGTTATGCATCCCCATAGATTGAAGAGAAGATGCAAATCCGTGCCAAAGGTGGAAACCTAAAAGCACAAAAGCCACACAATATAATCCTGTACGGATTGGATCATGGAATTTATGAACTAACTCACCATAATACCTTGTTGCATCTGGAGCTGTACCTGCAATATACTTGTAAGTAACCTCAGGAAACCAGAAATCATAAAAATGCAATCCTAAGAATGCTAAAATAACTAGTCCGGAAATAATCATATTTCTTGAACTCCAGGAAGCATTTGCAGCTCCATTGTATTTTGCATACGCAATTGGCCTTGCAGCGCTGTTTTGAGCGGTCAATACAAATCCCATTACGAAATGGAAAATTACTCCGAATGCCAAAACTGGTTGCATTACATATTGTATCAGCGGATTGTAACCCATAAAATGAGAAGCTTCGTTGAAAACGTTCTCACTAATTATAGAAATAAAATTTAAGGAAACATGCAGCGCTAAAAACGTGATTAAGAATATTCCCGAAAGAGCCATAGCCACTTTCTTTAAGATGGAAGCATTCAACTGTGCAGATTGTGCCATAAGTGTTAAGTAGTTTGTTTTAAAAAATTACACAAAAATAACTCAAATACAAAAGAACTACAACCATTTCGCTGTTATTTATAATCATTTTAAAATAGAAAATGCATACGTATTTTTACGTACAAAAATATTGTTAATAACATTTAATTTAGTATAACAAGCCATTCTCTGCCTCTTAGACCTCATTTTCAATACGTATAAAGACTCCCGAAAATTTATGATATTATTATTTTATTCAAACTTTTGATTTGTTTTCTTCAAAAGTGCTTCCGGCTCTCAATTTTATCAAAGCAAAAAATTGTCATTCCATAACATAGTTTTACCTTTAGCCGCTCAAAAAATTAAGAATGAAAACAGGAATTGACGCTATTTCTTTTGATGTAGCCAACATACATTTGCCTATAAAAACTTTGGCAACTGCCCGAAATATTGAACCGGAAAAATTAGAAAAAGGTCTTGGACTACTTAAAATGACCTTACCAGACGTTCACCAGGATGTAGTAGTTTTTGGAGCAAACGCTTTGACAAAATTAATCATCGATACTAAAATAAACTTAAACGAAATAAGCCGGATTTATGTTGGTACCGAAAGTGGAATCGACAGCTCTAAGCCAATCAGTTCCTATTTAATTAATTTAATGGAACAAAAATTTGGCGAAGATGTTTTAGCCGAATGCGATGTTGTCGATTTTACTTTTGCCTGCATTGGTGGTGTTGACGCTCTGCAAAACTGTCTTGATTTCGTCAAACTGAATCCGACTAAAAAAGCGATTGTGGTTGCGACAGATTTTGCAAAATACGATCTAAACTCTACAGGGGAATACACACAAGGTGCCGGCGCCGTTGCAATGTTAGTAACTTCAAATCCAAAAATCATAGCTTTTGATGACAATTGGGCAACGAGCACAAAGGGAGTTTTTGACTTCTTTAAACCTTACAGAAGTATTTCGAAAAAAGAAATTACAAAGAACGAAAGTAATGATCCCTGGTTTGACAATTTAGAAGCCGAAATCGAAATTCATAAAGATCAGCCTGTTTTTGACGGTCAATATTCAAACCAATGTTATATGGATCGTACGCGTAATGCTTATTTTTCATTCAAGAAATTAAAAAACGCAACCGAAACTTTATACAACACTTGGCATAGTATTGTAATGCATTTACCCTATTCTTTCCAAGGACGCAGAATGTTATCCGAAATTTACGCTTTAGACAGTGCTGAAAAAATCATTGCTGACGATATTGCACCAGCCGATTATCAGACAAAAATTAAAGAAGTAGCAAAATCTGATGCCTATAGAAGTTTTGTAACTGAAAAATTACAGCCTGCCGAATTGGCTTCTTCTTTGATTGGGAACCTTTACACTGGTTCTATTTTCATGGGATTATTGTCGACTTTAGCTCATTTTTACGATACTAAAAAAGAAATTGAAGGAACTAAACTCGGTTTCTTAGCTTACGGAAGCGGGTCAAAATCGAAAGTTTTTGAAGGAACGATTCAGCCAGAATGGAAATCGGCTTTACAAAATGTAAAGCTTTTTGAAAATTTAGCAGAAAGTGTAGAAATTGACTTCAATACTTATGAAAGTCTTCACAAGAAAGAACAAAAACAAAGTATCAGAACTCCTAAAAATGAATGGATTTTAGACCGAATTGAAAAAGAAATTCCTGTCTTGACCGGAGCTCGATATTATAAATGGATCGATTAAATTTCATCCCAATAGCTATTCCAAAACTCACAAAAAAACCGAAGTAATTTACTTCGGTTTTTTTTGTGAGTATCAATTATCTTCATAATGCTCTTTAATTTCTTTTAAAATCTCATACACAACATCAATATTTTTTTCTTTATATCTTCTTGCCCAAAAGCTATAGATCCAAACAGTACTAAACTTTGAACTGTAACTTACCTCATTATTATCTCTTTCCGAATTCATTTCGGCATTTTTACTTATTGAATTCAACACATTTTCTGAGGCATATGGACTTAAATTATCAAAATAATATTCTGGAAACTCCTTTTTAGCACCAAAAATCATTGTTTTATACATTTTATCTAATGATTCTTCCGGATTTTCAGTTTTATAAATATCATCATGACTACTTATAAGCGTGTTTACTATTTCATTTAAACTCGAATCGTAATAATTTTTTTGAGACAAGAAGGTATACAGCAATACATTATAACTATCAAATGTATTTCTAATTGCCTCAGGATTTCTTCGTATTTTCTTATCAACTTTGTTTATCTCATCATACTCTTCATAAAAGAAACCTCTTTCAGCTGCTCTTCTTAGCTGCATAAAAGACTGACCTTTTTCTAACTCTAAAAAACCTGACAAAAATAGTTTTGTTAAATCCTGAGCTTTAGCATCATCGTATTTTTCATCATTAAACAAGTTCTTAAAATATCCCTCTGTTTCAACATCAGGAAAACTCATCTCATTAAAACCATAATAATCAGATTCTTCTTCTTCACCCTCTCCTTCGCTCTCACTTTCGCCTGCAACTGCAGCTGAAGATTCATCTACAACTGCAACTTGAGGTAAGGTTCCTATTTGAGAATCTTCTTTTTTAAATAAATTCTGAACAATACCATATAAACTATCACTACCATAGGAAGTTACCCATAAAGATTCGCTTGAAACTACAAATAAACATCCTGAAAAAATAATTACTGAAATGACCCCCATTAAAAATCCAAAAAACTTTGTTATTTCATTTATCGATTCTCTTACTCTTAACAAAAGGCCGATCGTTATGCTAGAAATAGTTAAAATCAGTAATGAAGCAAAAAAATCAGACATAAAACCACCATTCTTAACTCCTATTTCAATTTCTGAACAAAGACCAACAATAGATATAATAAGAGTTAAAGCACCTAGAATGATAGTGATAAAAAAGGAATTTCTCCAAAATTTGTCATTTGGCGTCTGATTATTAACTTCCTCAATTGTCGAATCCGAATCAATAATCCCAACTATTATTCTTTGGATCAATACAGAAAATGCCGATATGGCTAAGGCCAAAAAGCCAAAGATTAACACCAAAGTTCTTTCAATCTGTTCGTAATCTGAATAGTAGAAATTTTTGAATGCAAAAAACCCAATCAGTATTATTACAATTTGAATTATTAGAACTATTTTGTATGACTTTATCATTCTTGTGTTTTGTTATAATGTTCTTTTATTTCATTTAAAATTATAGCAATTTCTTTTGCATTTCCTTCATGATTTCTTCTGGCCCAAAAACTATAAAACCATATCAAATCAGAATCGTGAAACTCATCGCCATTGGTTAATTTGTAATCCCGAAGTTTTTTAATGGTTTGAAAAGAAAAATAAGTCTCAAATTGCGAAAAATACCCTTCCATAGTTGGCCCTTCAGCATCATCAGGTATATCCATCGCTTTATAAATTTCTTCCAATTTTTGATTTTCTGAGCCCATATCATCATAAGTTAAAAGCAACCCCTCAACGATTTTATCAAAATTGGCTGTTCGATAAACTTCAGGCGAAATAACACTGTAGACTACTGATCTGTAATTCTCAAATCCTGAATAGAGTTCGTCAGGGCTTTTTCTCAGATCATCTATATACTGAACAAGATAATAGTGGTCATTAACTGTAATATGATCATCTAAGCTTCGCTTCATTAAAAGTCTAACGTCATAAAAATCATACTTCCCCTCAAGACCGCCCCAATCTCCAATTAATGAATTCCAGGATGAAATCAATTTCGATTCTTCTTCTCCGTCAATTTCTTCATCATTATCATAACTTTCGTCATAATCTCCTGTTTCTTCAACATTAGCTGCCGAAACCTCTTTTGACTCCATTTGATATCTGTATCTTTCCGAAGCTTCCATAAAGTTGATTACAAAAGCAGCTTCATAAGCTAATGCTATACTAGCTATAAAAAAGCCGAAGACCAGAATAACAACTCCCATTGTCTTGTTTGTTTTCCAATAAATTCCGGTCGCCAGTAAAAAAGAAGCCAATAATAAACTTACTATCACAACAAGAAGAGATCTGGAAAAAACCAAGCTATAAAAAAACACGGCCTGATCTATAATGAATGGATCTTTACGAGAAAGTGCTACAGAAAAAACAGAAATAATTAATAAAAAAAAGATGTTGCAGTAAAAAGCAAACTTCCAAAAGTTTCTGGCACGATTCTGTTTTTGAGTGTCGGCATCATTTTCTAAAATATCTTGCTTTTTGAAAAAGACACCTATAATTGCTGCAAGACAAGCAATAACAAAAAAAAGTAACGGAACCGCATGTCCGTAATTAAACTCATATGGATGAAATCCTCTTATGTTAAGAAGTTTTTGACTTCTGAAATTCATTAAAATTAAAATTCCAAGTAAAAGAGCCGGAATAAATTGAAGCAACAATACAGTTTTAAAAAATCTTGTTTTTTTATCCATAATAAGGTTTAGTGGTAGTGTAGGAAATTGCTCAAAACTATTAAAAAAAATTTAACATTTAGGAGTTACAATTTATTTTTTTGACAGAAAATATATCCAATTTTAACTTTTAAAAACCAAACATACATCTGCTTGATTTACAGCCACATCAAACTTATTATCTTTATCATTAAAAATCTTAACTCTCTCAATTCTACAAAAAAACCGAAGCAATTTACTTCGGTTATTTAAAAAATAGCATGTAAAACCAGCTTTACAAACTTATAAAGTCGGAATAAAGTCAATCCTTCTTATGCTGTTCGGTATAATTTTGATTTCCTTTAATTCGGGTGTCTTCAGTATGCATTCCGTTTGCCATTCCTAGCATAAAGGCCGTTATTACAATTACAAATTTTCTTTTTATCCAATGAAGAAGTG
Source organism: Flavobacterium sp. N2038 (assembly GCF_025947185.1). Taxonomy (NCBI): domain Bacteria; kingdom Pseudomonadati; phylum Bacteroidota; class Flavobacteriia; order Flavobacteriales; family Flavobacteriaceae; genus Flavobacterium; species Flavobacterium sp. N2038. Next base: position 979,057 of record NZ_CP110001.1, on the reverse strand, counting down.
GTCGCTCAGATTGCTCCAAGCGTGAGTTTTTATTTTGTTTATACATTTTGAAAATGATAAATGATTAGACATTATTGTATCATCTTATGCTTTGAAATCGCATAAAGCCACAGAAAAATAAATTTTCTTAAGCGCTGTATAAACTTTTATTAAAGTGTTTTGAAGTGATTATTTCATTTATAAAAACAGATTGTTTTATGAATGAACTTAATTTTTGATGAAGCAGATTTTGCAATTTCAGAAGTTTCTTAATCTGAAAAGTAAAAACATTTTCGGTTTTAAGAAAATTCAAAACAATCGAAAATCTTATCTTACCACAAGAAACAACTTGCCCAAATTTATATAAACGAGAACTCTTGAGATTTAATTCTCTTCTTAAAACTACAAATGAAGATTGGTAATATTCAGCCGATTTAGATTGAGAATACAAAGTACCATCACCCGCAATCACGACAAAAGCGAGAAAGAGTGCAATTAGGTATTTTAGATGTTTTTTCAATCTTTTAAATTCTGAATTATTAAACGAAAATACGAATTAAAACAAAAGTTCCAATTTTAAAAATATCACTTTTATTCGTTTAAAACTTTTTCTTTTATATAAAACAACAACCCTAATCCCAACACAAAAACTATACAACTCAAAAGCATCCAAACTCCATTTCTCAAAACAAAAAAAGAAAACCCTACTCCAACGGAACCAACAATTACCATCAAAGACTTCATAGTTTCTGTCTTAATAAAAGTAAAGGTATGAATCGCTAAACCAAGAAAAAGCAACGATGGACCAATAGCAACAAATGGATAAAAAATCTCTGGCGAATTACTGATTTGCTGACTTAATGCTTCTTTTGCAATTTCATTATTTCCGTAACTTGACATTATAAAATCAATTGTACAGAGGCCAATATGTGCAATAACGCCCAAAGTTGTCAATACAGAAGCAATAGTATTTATTTTGTTTTTTGGAAATGCATCATTAAACGACAATAAAAAACAAGCACCAATTAGATTAAACCAATGCGCAAAATCTATCGAAGTATTGAAACTCGGCAAAATGTTAGAAAATAATAAATAACTGGCTAGAAAAAATGATAACCCGATCAGGCAAAAATGTTTTGTTTTCATAATTTATTTTAAAAATTGATGAAGCAAAACTATTTTTAAAAACCAGCTTAATGGCACGTTTTACTGACTTTGGTACGAAACCTTTTGTTTTAGGTACGAAATTTACAACATCAAAAGTGTTTCTTTATAATTTTTAGAAACCGGAAGTTCAATTTGAGTTAAAATGATGGTATTTGAATTTCGCCAGGATTTAAAATGCATCTGATTTATTAAATGTGAACGGTGAATTTGAACTAAAAAACCGAAATCGTCGTGTATTTTTTTGAGAGAAGCTCGAATAAGTTTTGAATGAAGTTTATCATTTTCGAGATAAAAAATCTCAACATAATTTTGAGCATTTGAAATGCAAACCAAATCTTTTTTTGATTTTTAGAATATCCAATCTGTTTTCTCCTCTAAAAACTAAAATATCATCTTTTACCGGAATTAGTTTTATTAAATATCTTCTTGCGAGAATAATTACGGGAGTTAAAATTAGCGCCACTTTTATAAATATTACCGAAAAGAATTCTGAGAAATTATAACCGCCGTTTAGAATTGGGCTTTTGTAAAAAGCAAAAACACCAATTAAATATAGTATATGAAAGAGTAAAATGGCCGCTATTTCTAAACTAATATTCCATTTTCTGATTCTTTTATAAAAGATTTTTTGAATAATTGCCAAAACACCATAACACAAAAAAGCCATTATACTAAACCCAAAACTAATAAAAAACCAAGCTCTAAAATTTATAGTACCGTCGTCAAAAGGTTTTATGATGAAAGCAAAAATAAAAATCCATAGACTAAAGAATAAACCTATTATTAGATTGTGTTTTATGGATATGTTTAGTTGTTTCATTTTTAGAACTTTTGACTCCTTTTTTAATACTATTTTCGAATTTAAATAGAGACCTGACAGGTTTTAAAAACCTGTCAGGTCTAATATCAAAACTATTATTCCATTTTCTAATTCTTTTACAGAAGCTTTTTTAAATAATTGCCAAAACACCATAACACAAAAAAGCCATTACACTAAACCCAAAACTTATGAAAAACCAAGCTCTGAAATTTATAGTACCGTAATCAAAAGGTTTTATGATGAAAGCAAAAATAAAAATCCATAGACTAAAGAATAAACCTATTATTAGATTCTGTTTTATGTATGTGTTTAGTTGTTTCATTTTGAATTATAATTACTCGAACCACTATTTAACTCTTTCATTTCAAAAAAACACACATCACAAATAAGTTTTATTCCAGCAAATGCTTCAGATATATCGTTCCATTCTCCTTGTTCAAGAAGTATTTTATCGCATTCATCGCACCAGGCATTTAATTCATCATTACTATATATCTTTGTCGGATCTGAATCAAACGATTCCCAAAAACCTGTAAATTCTGAGGTTACTAAGTGCTGACATACAAAGGCATTGTTTCTTAGTCCATGATTACTGCATTCTACTTTTTTATGGTTTTCTGACATTAGTTTTTAGCATTTATTTATAAATCGTAAACTTATTATGACTCAAAGTAAAACCAAGATTCTCATAAATCGCTACATTCTCAACTCGCTTTTTATTTGTCGTTACTTCAATGCTTTTTAAATTATGTTGTTCTGCATAATTTAAAATTTCATTTATCAATAATCGCCCAACGCCTTGGCCTCTATATTTTTGATGAATAAAAAACTCCTGAATCTCACCAACCAATCCGCAATGATGCAGCAGATTTTGGGTATGAAAGCTAATAAAACCTAAACCTTCCTTTTCGTTTTCGGCAATCAGATAAAGATTTTTCGGGTTTGAAATATTTTCATTGAAAATTGTTTCGAAAACTTCAAAATCTAAAATTTCATTTTCGAGTTCGCAGATTGCTTTGTAAACAAAATCTAAGTCTTGTTTTTCTACTTTTCTGATTTTAATTTTTGGTTTCATACTAATTTACAAATTACCATAAACAACAATATAATCCGCATAAATCAATTTATCATTTAACCAATTAATCAGTTCAATAAGAAAGTTTTGTACTTGTTGATCATTGCTTTGTATTTTACTTATTCTTTCCACAATCTGTTTACAGGTTTTGTTATCAAAAAAATTATTCCCTAAAACATCAAATTCATCTTCAACCAAGTTATTCCAGGGATTTCGTATTGGATAAACGGATTTAAATTCTTCTAAAACAATATCAAAATCCTCTGTAGGAATAAAAACATCATTCCTTTTTTCTGTTTTATAAAATTCCCCATTTGCATTTTCCGGCCATAAAACAAATCCAATTTTCGAATCTTTAGCTTTTCCAGTTGTGATTGTTACTTGCTTCTGATTTATTCTTTCGACTGCTTTTATAATATCAAGATTGCTGACTTCATAACTTTTCTTCGCAGTTTCATAATCACATTCGGTCTTTAAACAGATTTCACCAATATTATTGTCATGAAATTCTTTTTCGCACAATAACACATCGCCATTATTCTTTTTTAAAAGACTAAAAGCAGTATTTAAAGGAATCGAAATTCTACTTCTTAATATTTTTATTTTATCGTCATCCATTTTCAAATTACAAATATTCATTCAACCCAATACGTTCAAATTTCTGTTTATACTTCTGAACATATTTACTCCACTCCTCCTGATTTTTATGAACCGAAAAAGCATATTCAACGGTTTCTTTACTGAAATGATTTCCAAAAATGTTATCCAAATATTCTATTCCAGAATCTATTACTTGTTTTAAAACCTGTAATTTATCAATTCCGTTTTCTTTGCACGCTTTATCAAGCCAAAGTCCTTTTCCTATTTTTACATATTCTTCTAAAAGGCTTTCTGTAATAAATTGAGAAGGAACATCGTTAATATCCGGTTGATGTTTTCCGTTTTTAAAAACTAACAGAATCAGTTCTTCAGAATAATATGCTGACGGAATTAATCTTAGCATTGTACCTTTTTCGGCCGCTTTCAAGCAAAGTTCTTTTGTAATAAACTCATCAGGAATTACCTGAATCGCAAAACCATCTTTGCTGACTAATCTCTCGCAGAGTTCAGAAGTTATTAAATCCTCATTGACAAAAGGCAACGCATGATAAGTAATACCTAAGGCCAAATTACATAATTCTTCGGTTTTAAATTCTTCAGGAACAAGTTTTAGATCTCTGTAATTTGTCAAAACGCGATCACGCCAATATTCATAAGTTTTAGCCGATGGATTATTTTGTTTTAGAATTAATTCGCCCATTGCTAATTCTCTTTCTAATTCTTCAAAAGTTTCAATTAATGGATTATCCAATAACTTTTGAAGTTCGTTTGAGATAATTTCTTCGTCTGTTTCATCATTATATTCGCATTCGTTTTTTGGGTCAATTTCATCTCTGTCACTATAATAAAACAGATTATTTTTTCTTTCTGCGAATGTTGTATTATGATCGTTAACAATAAAAACCGGAGAATTTATGGAACCTGAGCAATTAAAATTACCATGATTATAGTAGGTCATCACAACTTCTTTTACTTCGATGTTTCCTTTTATTTCAACATTGGCACCGCCTAGCAATAAACTTTGGCAGCTAATATTTCCGTTTACCAAAACATACGGTCCATAATCGCCCTCGGCATTAATAATTGAACCGCTTGCAGAAAAATCTCCATTTATAAAAATGCCTTCAATTCTTATTTCTTCGATCTTTTTTATTGGAAGATTTAGCAAATTGGCCAACCATTTTTTCTCTTTATCTTCATAAAGGTCTAAATAGAAATTTCCTTCAAAATTGACATCTCCATCTGCTGCTAGAAAAAAATCTTTGTCTTGCCAATCATCAAAATAATCAAACTTTTCATCTTCAGTTAAAAAAGGATATTGTTTTTTGATTTCGGCTATTGTAACTAATTTGAAATTGGAAGTCTGCATTTTATTGGTATTAATCGAACTTGATTTTTTCTACTATCAAGATTACACAATTCTACATTCAAAATCAAACAACGGTCAGAAAAGTTGTATTTTTACCCCGAAAAGATTTAAAATTTGTATCTCACAAATAAAATCTTGTTTTCTACATAGATCAAAAATGTAAAAGAATTTTAAATATCTTTGAATCATGAGCACAGTAAAACCAAAACATATCGGCAGAAACATTAGCCGAATTAGAGAACTAAGAGATATGAAGCAGGAAGCGCTTGCTATTGCAATTGGTACAAACCAGCAATCTATCTCTATTATTGAAGGAAGCGAAAGTGTTGATGAAGAAAAACTAAAGAAAATTGCAGAAGCTTTGGGAGTTACACCTGAAGTAATTAAAAACTTTTCTGAAGACGCTGTTTTTAATATTATTGGAAATACTATCGAAATAGAAAACAATACTGGTTCTTCAGTAATAAGTTATGGATGTACTTTTAATCCATTGGATAAACTTCTTGAAGCTATTGATAAAAATGAACAACTTTACGAAAGATTGATTCAGGTTGAAAAAGAGAAAGCTGCTTATTTGGAGAAGTTGCTAGATAAGAAATAATCAAAGTACATATTTTAAAGAAAAAACCGAAGTTCAATTTCAAGCTTCGGTTTTTTGTGGATACAATTTAACATCTACAAACCCGACAGGTTTTAAAAACCTGTCGGGTTTACTTTACAAAACCACCTTGAAAGACAAGATAATACAACTAAAATCTGCTAAATAATCTACATGAGACAAAATCACTAATTAAAATGTACTTTATAAAAAAAACCGAAGTTAAATTAACTTCGGTTTCTCTAGAATTATTCTTTACCTTCTAATTCTATATTAAAATGCCATTCATGTTTGTACCAAACCTTTGAATCTTCAAGAGTAGTTTTTGCACTAACTTTAGACTCTCCTGAATATCCCGTATTAAAACAAAATCCAGATCCGGCATTTGTATTACCAGAACTACTTGCAGAAATACCTAATTTTTCTCCGTCAACTAAATACCAATAAAAACTATATACTTTATTAGCTTCTAAATAAAGATTTAACTTTTGCAGATCAAACGGAATAAAACCTCCATTGAATTGTCCTGAAACTTCTGTAGTTGTAGATGCTAAAACATTAAGATTTGCATCTCTTACAATTAATTTCAACGTTACAGGTTTATTATACTCTTGTCTTTCCTGATCATAAGAAAATCCTTCAGCAAGATGAATTCTAAAAGTAGAAGGAACTAAATTTTTATCAACTATTACAGTTTGCCCAGTTCCTACATTTCTATCGTAAGCTAATATATCTGGTGCATTGGTTCTGTCATCACCACCAAACCATTTCCATGCATTTGCTTCAGAACATGATCTTGATATACTAATATCCATATGCTGTAATTTCACCTGATAAACTTTTTCTACTCCAGATTCAGACTTAACAGTAAAATTTACTGGCAAAGAATAATCTTTTATAGTTTTAGGATCTGGTGTTATAGTAGCATGTTTTGAAAACTTCACTTCGACATTTAAGTTTTTTAGATCATTGATCTCTGGAATTCTTCTTGTTATCAATCCTGTTTCTTTATTAATATCAGCGCTAAATGAAAGATTTAGAGTTTTAACATTTAATTCTAAGATAAAATTATCTGTACTTGGCTCTCTGTTTATATCTACAGTATAATTTTTGATTTCTCCATTTTCGGCTGTAACTGCAAAAGCCAAAGGGCCGCTAATCGATTTAATCGTAGTTGGATCCGGGCTTATTTTTGCTCCTTTCGGGATTGAAATGGCTATGGTTATATCGGTTAATTCAAATGTACTTTCAACTTTGCCAGTAATTGAACTTTCACCAATAGTAAATTCTTTCTTGATACTTTCTTTGGTAATACTAAAAGACTGAATTGTATTTTCGGAACTTAAGCTTTCCTCAGAAGCACATGAGAACATTAAAAGAGAAAAAAACAATAGGGTAAATTGGTAAATTTTTGTTTTCATAATTATGGATTAGTTTATCTGCTGCAAATATTACTTTTTACAAAACGTTTTCTTTACGGGAAACCACATTTCTCCATAAAATTCAAAATTTTAACTTTTAAAGTATTGTCTGATAATTTTCGCTACAACTAGTTCTATTCGTTGAAATGCCAGAATTGCGATCTATTATTAATTCAAAAAAGTCTTTTAATCAGTATAATCTGTGGCTAAAAATTAGAACCAAGACAAATAAGAAAACTTTAATAAATCAACTGTACGCCACTTATTAAAAATCACTAATTTTGAAATTCAAAGTTCAAAAACTAAGTTATTATGAAATATCATCAAATAAACAGCGCTCTTTTTGTAAAAAACCGCAAAAAATTTATGGCAGAAATGAAACCTAATTCTGTTGCCGTATTCAATTCAAATGACATTTACCCGGTTAGTGCCGATAGTACTTTACCGTTTGCACAACATAGAGATATTTTTTACCTGAGTGGTGTAGATCAGGAAGAAAGTGTTTTGCTTTTGTTTCCGGATGCGCCTTATGAGCATCAAAGAGAAATGCTTTTCCTGAAAGAAACCAATGATCATATCGCAGTTTGGGAAGGCGAAAAACTAACTAAAGAACGTGCTTTTCAGGTTTCGGGAATTAGAACAGTTTATTGGTTACAGGATTTTCATAAAGTTTTGAACGAAATGATGACGTATGCCGATACCATGTATATTAATACAAACGAACACTACCGCGCAACTGTTGAAACTGAAACACGCGAGGCTCGTTTTGTAAAATGGTGGAAAGAGCGTTATCCAGCTCACAACGTGGCAAAAAGCAACCCAATTTTACAAAGACTTCGTTCTGTAAAAGAAAGCGAAGAAATCGATTTGATTCAGCATGCTTGTGATATTACAGAAAAAGGTTTCCGCAGATTATTAGGGTTCGTAAAACCAAATGTTACAGAATATGAAATCGAAGCTGAATTGGCTCACGAATTTATCCGTAACCGCTCTAAAGGTTTTGCTTATACACCAATTATTGCTTCTGGAAACAATGCTAATGTTTTGCATTATATCGAAAACAACCAACAATGTAAAGAAGGAGATTTGATTTTGCTTGACGTTGCTGCAGAATATGCTAATTATTCAAGTGATATGTCAAGAACAATTCCGGTTTCAGGACGTTTTTCTGATCGCCAAAAAGCAGTTTACAATGCCGTTTTGAAAGTTAAAAACGAAGCTACAAAAATGCTTACTCCGGGAACGCTTTGGAAACAATATCATGTTGAAGTAGGTAAAATAATGACTTCTGAATTATTAGGTTTAGGCTTATTGGACAAAGCCGATGTTCAAAACGAAAATCCGGAATGGCCAGCTTACAAAAAATATTTTATGCATGGAACTTCTCACCACATGGGACTTGATACGCACGATTATGGTTTGCTTCATGAACCAATGAAAGCGAATATGGTTTTTACGGTTGAGCCTGGAATTTATATTCCAAATGAGAAATTCGGAATTCGTTTGGAGGATAATGTTGTCGTTCAGGAAAAAGGAGAACCTTTTAACTTAATGAGAAATATTCCGGTTGAAGCTGAGGAAATCGAAACGTTGATGAATGAATAATTCTATCATGAAAAAGATTTTTCTATTTGGTTTTTTATTGGTTGCGGGAACTATTTTTGCCCAAACTGAAGGTTATGCTGTAAATAATGACGGAAGTAAAACGTATTACAAAACATTCGGAAAAGGCGAACCGCTTTTAATTATAAACGGTGGTCCGGGAATGAACAGTAATGGTTTTGAAGATATGGCGAAAGTTCTGGGCGAAAGTCAACAAACGATTATTTACGACCAAAGAGGAACCGGGAAATCGAAACTTTCAAAATTAGATGCTAAGACCATTTCGATGAAAATAATGGCCGATGATATCGAATCATTAAGAAAACATCTTAAAATCAAGAAATGGAATATTCTGGGGCATTCTTTTGGCGGAATGTTAGGTTCGTATTATGCGACTATTTACCCAAATAGTATTGATAAATTGGTTTTATCATCATCTGGCGGTGTCGATTTATCTTTATTAAAAGGCCCAAATTTGATTGAATCTAATCTTTCTAAAACTGAAATAGATTCTATGAATTACTGGAACGACAAAATCGAAAAAGGAGATACTTCGCATAAAGCTCGTTTAGGACGCGGCCGTGCCATGGCTCCGGCTTATGTTTACGATCAGAAATTTGTTCCTATTATTGCAGAAAGATTAACTCAGGGAAATTCGACAATCAATGGTTTATTATGGTCTGATATGCAGAAAATGAATTTTGACTGCAAAGCCAAATTGAAAGATTTTAAAAACCCTGTTTTAATTATTCAGGGAAAAGAAGATATTATCAGCAATGAAATCGGCGAATTGGCAAAGCAAACTTTTCCAAACTCAAAACTGATTTTATTAGAACATTCCAAACATTACGGATGGCTTGATGCAAGAGACAAATATTTCTCGGATATTAATTCATTCTTAAAATCATAAAGATTAAAAACAAAAAAGCCCTTAATAATATTAAGGGCTTTTTAAATTATATAAATCGTTTATTATCCGATTTTTGAAATCTGAACATCCAATTGAAATTTTCCGTCAGCTTCGTTTCCGTTGATTAGTTCAAAAAGCTCTAAAGCTCTTCTTGCGTTTTTCTCTTCTTCTCTTTGCTCAGCCACATACCACATCATAAAATCTTCTGTAGCATAATCATTCTCAGCTCTACATTTTGCAATTACTTTATTAACCGCCTGAGTAACTGCAATTTCATTTTGCAAAGCAATTTCAAATACTTCTCTAAAAGAAGCAAATTCCTGCTGCACTTCCGGAACAGATGGCGTAACTGCAATCCCTCCCATATCTGTAATATATTTGAAAACTTTTAGAAAATGCTCTCTTTCTTCTTCGGCTTGCTTGTACATATAAGATGCTGTATTTGCATAACCGTTTCTATCCAACCATGCAGCCATAGCTAAATATTTATTAGAAGCATCACTTTCTAATTTTGCCTGTAAGTTCAATATATTTTCGATTCCTTCAACTAATGAAGTACTTGTTCTTAGTAAATCTTTCATAACCTTTAATTTTTATACGTGTAAAATTACAAAAATTAAAGCAGGCAACTCTAAACGCCTGAAAATTTGGATTTAATCTAAGTAAGAATCTAAATAAGCTCTACGTTGACCATATTGCAAAGCATAGAATGCAAAGTGAGGGTAAATTTAGTTCCGTTTAATAAATCTCTTAACTGCACTATTTCGCAGATGGTAAGATTTCTGGAAAAATTTCTTTTGGTAGTTTCAATCAACTGCGCATCTGACTGATCAGATAAGTCATAAAGCATATTGAGAATGTCAACACTATTAACCTTTCTTTGAAAAATCAAAAAATCCTGAATTTTATAACTTGACACTGTATCAACAAAATTGATAATTATGCTGTTGGTCAAATCACATTGATAACTGTATCCTTTTTCGGTTTCAAATAATACTTTGGTGGTCAAATCACTAACTAATGCCATTCTGATAAAATATAATAACGGTGCAAAAATATAGAATTTAAAGCAATAAAAAACATAATTAAGACTAATTTAAAATAACAAAATCATATAATGTTCTTAAAAACAGCCGAAATACGCTAAAGACTGTAACATTCTACAGCATTTTTTGTCTAATTTTAAAAATAAAAAACTTAGAAATCATGCAGGCACACGAAATAGATTATCAGATTTTTGGCGAAGAAATGCAGTATGTTGAAATAGAACTAGACCCTCAGGAAATTGTAATTGCCGAAGCAGGCAGTTTTATGATGATGGAAAACAGTATCCAGATGGAAACGATATTTGGAGACGGTTCTCAGCAACAGGGATCAGGTTTGTTTGACAAACTTTTAAATGCAGGTAAAAGAGTTCTTACCGGCGAAAGCTTGTTTATGACTGCATTTTTAAACCAAGGCAACAGCAAAAGTAAAGTTTCTTTTGCATCGCCCTATCCTGGAAAAATCCTTCCGATTGATTTAACAGAATTTCAAGGTAAATTTATCTGTCAAAAAAGCTCATTTTTATGCGCTGCCAAAGGCGTTTCTGTCGGAATAGAATTCTCTCAGAAATTAGGACGCGGTTTATTTGGCGGTGAGGGTTTCATCATGCAGAAACTAGAAGGAGACGGAATGGCTTTTGTACATTCTGGCGGAACAATGGCCAAAAAAGTATTGGCTCACGGCGAAGTCCTAAAAGTAGATACAGGATGCATTATCGGTTTTACCAAAGATGTAGATTATGATATTGAATTTATTGGCGGAATCAAGAATTCTATTTTTGGCGGCGAAGGATTATTTTATGCCACTTTAAAAGGTCCGGGAACGGTTTATATACAATCGCTGCCATTCTCTAGATTGGCTGACCGCATTATTGCATCGGCACCAAGATCTGGCGGAAACAATCGTGACGAAGGCAGCTTACTCGGCGGATTAGGAAATCTTTTGGATGGCGATAACCGATTTTAATTTATAATGGCTTTCAGAAACGAGAGCCATTTTTTATTATTTCACAAATAGATTTGTCATAAATAAATTTATAGCTCTTTTAAAGATTTCCCAATTAAATCAAGACACCGCGATATTTTAGTTCAGCTTTCTTAGCTTTGTACTTCAAAACAAAAAATCTTTCATTTTGAAAACGCTTTTATATAAAAACACCAAAATATCATACTCCGATTCAGGAACTGGAAACACAATTGTTTTACTTCACGGATTTTTGGAAAACAAAAAAATGTGGAAAGAGTATATTGATTTCTTCTCCCAAAAATATCGCATAATTACGATCGATTTATTAGGGCATGGCGAATCAGACTCTCTGGGCTACGTTCATGAAACGGAAGATAACGCTAATGTTGTAAACGAAGTTTTGGAACATTTAAAAATTGAGAAAACCATCATTCTTGGACATTCAATGGGCGGTTATGTTGGTTTGGCTTTCGCCGAATTGTATCCACAGAAAATTCAAAAATTAGTTTTACTAAATTCAACTTCTAAAGAAGACAGTACCGAGAAAAAACTTAACCGAACACGCGCTATAAAAGCAGTAAAACAGAATTACATAAGTTTTGTGAGTCTTGCAATTGCCAATTTATTCAGCGAAAACAACAGAACCCGATTAGCAGAAGAAATTGAAAAAGTAAAAGAGCAAGCGCTTAAAACTCCATTGCAAGGAATTGTTGCTTCTTTGGAAGGAATGAAAATACGAAAAGACAGAGAGTGGTTACTAAAAGAAAACCGTTTTCCTGTTTTATTGATTTTAGGAAAAAAAGATCCTGTTTTAAGTTATGAAGATAGTCTGACACAAATTGAGGATACAACTGTAGAATTGATCACCTTTGATGACGGACACATGAGTCAGATAGAAAACAAAGAAGAACTAAAGAAGATCCTTACAAGCTTCTTTTACTAAAAGACAAAAACATTCATTAAATTAGAAAAGGCCATTTCGAATCTATATCGAAACAGCCTTTTCCTTCTTTTTTGTTGGGGCAAAAAATAGTATCGTTTATCAAATCTTATTCTGATCGTAAACATTTTGAGAACGCCAAAGTTATTTGAATTAATAGAATTTGTACAATAAACACTTGTTAAAAATAGAGGTAACCATAACAATTTGTTTCGGTTTTATTTATTCCTTAATTAATAAAGAGATCACATAAAAAAATACAACAATAAAAGCACATTCATTTAAAAACAGAACGTTCTGACCTAATATATTTAATTCTAAAATTTAACATTTTAAGCTATACTCCATTCTATAAACTTTTTACGGCTTAAAAAATCATCCAATCAAAGACTGGTTTGTAAGATACCCTTTCTCAACCAGTTCAGCTTTTTCTTTTATCAGATGAGTCTTTCCATCTTTTATCAATACCAATTTATTTGCAATTTTTAATACATTCTGATAATTGTGGTCCGTAACAATAATTCCTTTTTTGTTTAAGCAGCCTTTAATCATTTCGTTAATATTCTCGATCATCAACGGAGAAAGTCCATTATATGGTTCATCAAGCAATGCAAACAAAGACGAATTCCAAAGCACAATTTTTATTTCCAGATAGCGCGCTTCACCAGTTGATAAATGCCTTACTTTTTTCTTCAAAAGCTCTTTGATAAAATCATCTTCACAAAAACTGGCTCTGTTTTCCTTTTCAATTGCTAAATAAATTGCTTTTTGTACCGATAAATGATTGGGAATAAACCGATCCTGATCCAGATAACTAACCTCGCTCATCAATACATTTTTAGTATTTAAAGAAACCGAATTGATTCGGACACATCTGTCATTAACAGATTCAAGGCCGGCTACAATTTTTAATAATGTAGATTTTCCGGAGCCATTTCGTCCCAGCAATCCAATAATTTCAGAAGTTTCACATTTTAAATAAACATCCGAAAGAATTGTCCGTTCTCCAAATTTTTTCTGAATACCGCTAATTTCTAAAGTATGTTTCTTCAAAATAATTTACCTTTTAAAAAGATTACCAAACCAAATAAAATTGAAGTACAAAAAGTCATAAAGTAACTACATATTAAAAGCTGTATTTTAGATACTCCGTTATTAACATAAAACAAATAATCATTTTTGCGATAAAATTCCTTGAAGCATAAGCTCGCTAAAAAGCCAAAACTCAGAAAAAAAATAAAGAAATAATCTAAACCACCAAAGAAGACAGCAATTAAACAAACCAGCAAATTAACCATCAATGTGGTTTTAAAAAATTCAAATATGTTCTGCAGCTTCCTTATCATTATTTTAATTTTTCTTCAAATGGGATATCCATATCAAAAATCTCATTTAACAATAAAACAATCTCTTCTATATAGTTTTTCAAAATCTCATTACTTACCACTATATCCAAGTCTTTCTCTTCTTTAAATCCAAAAGGCAGAAATCCCGATTTAAGATTTTTAAACGAAATAATTCCAACTTCAATTGGAGTATTTCCAGCCTTTTCCTCAAACATAAACGCATAAGCCAAAACCTGAATAATTTTATCATTTTTAAGCTCCTGAGTCAAGCCATTCCATGATTTAAGCACCACATTGTTCTTTTCTACTTTTCCGGTCTTATAATCGATAATTCTTATTTTTCCGTTACGAAGTTCAATCCTGTCAACATTTCCTTTAATTAAAACCGGAAATGGCAAATTTGGATGTACTAACTCACGTTCATAAGTTTGTTCCAAAGCAATAATCTGAATTGCATCTCCATTCTTAATGGCTTCTAATTCCATTTTTAAAAAATTAGAAACATTACGTTTTGCCACTTCAAAAGCCAAAAGATTTCGACCTTTTTTTATTTCACCCTCTTTATAAACCAATTTAAACTGCTTAAGCACTTCGCTATCTAACAAAGCAAAACAGCCTGTAATATCAGATTCAGAAATAAATTTCCCAACAAAAGGCTCATACAAATTTTTTAAAGTCTCGTGTATTATAGTCCCAAGCGTATTAAGCGCAATATTTTCTTCAACCTCCTCTACTTCACGAATACGAAGAATCTTTTGAAAATAAAAATCAATCGGATTTCGTATATAACTTGTCAATGCCGAAGGAGAAAAACCAGCTACTGCAATTTCTTTCAGTCTAACCATAACTGCTTCCGATTTTGGGATTACAATTGGCTCATAAGCAGTATTGGGTATAACGGGATTATAAACATCAAAAGTCAAATTGTGTTTTGCCTTCTTTTCTACTTCCAGCTGTGTAATAAAACGACTTCGCTCACCGGCATCCAGACCATCATTTTCGGTATTATAAATCAAATATATGTTTTGGGCTCTTTGCAATAAGTGATAAAAATGATACGTATAAATAGCATCCTTCTCCTTAAAAGTAGGTAGTCCTAGTTCCCTTTTCACATCATAAGGAATGAAAGAATTTTGTGATTTTCCTGCCGGAAATTTACCTTCATTCATAGAAGTTATAATCACTGTTTCAAAATCAAGCACACGACTTTCCAGAACCCCCATAATCTGTAAACCTCTCAAAGGCTCCCCTTCAAAAGAAACTTCTGCCAGATCTATAATTTGCTTATAAATTGCATGAAGCGTTTGAATACTGTTAATATGTTTATGTTGAGTATAATAATTAATAAGCTTATTAATTACTTTAAAAACGGAATACACGAAGGACTTAGC
Organism: Flavobacterium sp. N2038; assembly: GCF_025947185.1. Lineage (NCBI taxonomy): Bacteria > Pseudomonadati > Bacteroidota > Flavobacteriia > Flavobacteriales > Flavobacteriaceae > Flavobacterium > Flavobacterium sp. N2038. The sequence goes on along the minus strand of NZ_CP110001.1, from coordinate 963,829 downwards.
GATTTTCTCTTCTTCATTATCATTGCTAAAATTTCCTTTAATACGAATTAAAAGTGCAGAAAAATTCTCAAGGACATCTATCGCATTGCCATCCCATTTTTTAAATAATAATTGAAACAACTCCGATGGCTTTTCATTAAGCTCTATTATTTTATTGTGTGTAATAAATGTGTAATTATTCTCCTTGATTATTCTAACCAAATTACTTGTATTTGCATAGGGAGCGACCAGTGGATGTGTTAAAACACTAAGAACATCCTTGTAATAATACACATAACTTTCACCTTTACGAGAAAGCGCATTAGTATGCATTTTAAATAATTGGGCAATCAATATTTGAGAAGGATTATTTTTACCGGAGTATCCCATCGTTATATTTAAAGCTCCAACCGAAGCAGGCAATGAATATAAAACCGGCATCAATAAATTTTCTTCTCCCAATACTATTGCCACCTTATCTAGCGATGCACCAGGATTCTGAGTTATAATGTTTTCGATAATACTTCCGGTAAGTTTAGCTTGTCCAATTGTTTTTGGAGTACCTATTACCTGAATATTCTTTGATTGAGAAAAGTCATCTACAATCCATTCGAAAGGATGTGATTTATAATGTTTCCAACTTTCCTTAAAACGACGAACAAAAAGCCCGGCATCATGGTAAGGATCATTTAAAAAAGCCTGATCTGCATCCCAATAAATTTTAGCTAAATCTAAAGCCAATAAATGTTGCACAATTTTTTCTTCGGCGGCATTTAATGCATTAAATCCGGCGAATACAAAATTATGTTCCGAAACAGCATTTGAAAAATGATTCAGATTATTAACAGCTTCTCTATAAATCAATCCTTGATATCCGATAGATTTACTTAGTAAATGATCATAAAGTGACTCGTAATAAAGCGGCAGAAGTTTCCAGAAATCAATGTAATTCTCTAGAAGTTTTGTTTTGTTTTCTACTTCTATCCCCCATCTTTTTATATCTTCAATATCTTTCAGATAAGATAAAACGTGTAGTGGATCTAAAAGATAACGATCAATTTCATTAAAATCCTGTAAAAGTGTTTTCGCCCAATTTGCAAATAACTCAAAAGACTCTTGTTTTTGTTTTTCAGTAATAGATAAATACACTTTATAAAACTCAAACAAAAGTTCAATAGAATCTATTGATCTGACTGATGCTACATCTTGAATAAAATCTTCAATGCTAATAATTAAAGGCGAAATAATTGTTTTTGAAGTCTCTTTTTTAAGTGCTTCTATTAAAAAAACTTTAGCTCTTTTATTCGGCAAGATAATAGTAGTTTCAGCAAGTTTATTTGAATAATCCTGAATTATTATCGTTGCAATTTTTTCTAAAAAAGAAGTATTTATCATTTTATAAAAATAAAAAAAGCCATTCAATTAAGAATGGCTTTTTAGTATTATTTACAAAGTAAATTATAGTTTACCTTGGTATTTAGAACCAATATGTCTAATTTCAGTTCTTCTGTTTTGAGCTTTACCTGCAGCAGTTTTGTTACTTGCAACTGGTTTAGAAGATCCAAAACCTTTAGCCTCTAAGTTATCAGCGCTAACTCCTCTTTCAATTAAAGCATTCATTACAGCGTTTGCTCTATCTTGAGAAAGTTTTTCGTTAATTTTAGCTGAACCTGTACTATCTGTGTGTCCTTCAATAGAGAATTTCGCGTTTGGATAGTTTTTAAGGATTTCTTTAATAGCATCTAATCTAGCTGGAGTTTCTTTGTCACCAGTTTTGAAAGTAGCTTTTCCTGAGTTAAAGTAAACCGCTCTAGCTTGAACTTTAAGATCCTCTAAAGCTTCTGTAGTTACTTCAGGACATCCTCTGTTACTAGCAGGACCGTAAACTGTAGGACAATCGTCATCTTTATCAGCAACACCATCTTTGTCAGCGTCTAAGAAAGGACAACCACCGTTTTCTTTTGGACCAGCAACTGTAGGACATTTATCGTCTTTATCAGCGATTCCGTCTCCATCAGTATCAGGACAACCTTTTAAAGCAGCTAAACCAGCAACATCTGGACAAGCATCATCTTTATCAGCGATTCCATCTCCGTCTGTATCAGGACATCCGTTTAATGCAGCTAAACCAAATACATCTGGACAAGCATCAGAAGCATCAACGATTCCGTCTCCGTCTGTATCAGGACATCCGTTGAATTGTTTTAAACCAGCAACATCTGGACAAGCATCGTCTTTGTCATAGATTCCGTCTCCGTCAGTATCTTTACCTCCGAATTTGAAAACTAAACCTGCAGTGTGTTGGAAATGAGAAACATTATCTGGCGCACCAGAAGCATCTTGTCTATCACCACTTACAGCCCATTTGTATCTTGTAGCTAACTCAAGACCAATTGCATCTGTAAACCAGAAAGTAACACCAGCACCTGGGTTAACTGTTCCAAAGCTACTCTCTCCAAAGAAAGTATAACCTCCACCAACAGATAACGAAGGATCAATTACTTTAGATTTGATTAATTCCTGGAAGCTATATTTAACACTAGCATCAATTCCGTAATACATCAAATCACCAGGATTAGTTACAATATTTCCTCTTGAATCATGTCCTGGAGCACCTGGAGCGAAAGTTACAAATTTATCAATTTTGTTTACAGAACCTTGTAAACCAACTGAGAAACCATGCCCAACATATCTATTTACACCAATGTAAGATAATGATGGAAGAATATTCCAGTTGTCTTTTACAGCGAATGGCTGAGAAAAGTGTTGATCGAAAAATCCACTTCCAGCACCAGAACTAGTTCTAGTGTCAACGGCATTAACTCCAAAAGAGATAGCCCATGGATTGTTACTGTCTTGCGCGTGAGAACTTAAACCCATCGCCATCATCACAGCAACTAAAAGTTTGTTAAGATGTTTCATACTTAATTTTTTTAATTACAATTTAGTTAATTACAAGCAAAAGTAACACCAAATTTTTTAAATACAAAATGAAATGTTAAAAAAAACCTACAAAAATTTCGACAAAGTGGTAATTATATAACTTTTAACATTTTACCTACAACTGTAAAGGCATTTATCGCCTTATCCAAATGGTCTTTTGTGTGCGCTGCTGACAATTGAACCCTTATTCTTGCCTTTTCTTTTGGAACTACAGGAAAAAAGAAGCCAATAACATAGATTCCTTCCTTTAAAAGTTCGTTTGCCATTGTTTGAGAGAGCTTAGCATCATATAACATAACAGGTACAATAGCAGAATCACCATCTATAATATCAAATCCTGCTTTTTTCATCCCTTCTTTAAAGTAATTAGTATTCCATTCTAATTTATCTCTTAAAGAAGTATCTTTTTCTAAAAGTTCAAATACCTTAATAGAAGCCCCAACAATAGCCGGCGCTAATGAGTTTGAAAACAAATAAGGTCTTGAACGCTGACGCAACAATTCTATTATCTCTTTTTTAGCAGTTGTATAACCGCCCATTGCTCCTCCAAGCGCTTTACCTAATGTTCCTGTTATAATATCAACACGCCCCATTACACCTTTTGCCTCCAGAGTACCTTTTCCTGTTGCACCAATAAATCCAGCTGCATGACATTCATCCACCATTACCATTGCATCATACTTATCTGCCAGATCGCAAATTTTATCCAAAGGCGCTACAAGACCATCCATAGAGAAAACTCCATCAGTAACAATCAACTTAAAACGAGTTCCTGCTTCATTTGCTTTTATTAACTGTTGCTCTAAATCGGCCATGTTGTTATTCTCATAGCGATAACGAGCTGCTTTACACAAACGAACTCCATCAATAATAGAAGCATGGTTTAAACTGTCCGAAATAATTGCATCATTTTCACCAAGCAATGGTTCAAAAACACCACCGTTAGCATCAAATGCTGCTGCATATAATATAGTATCTTCTGTACCATAAAAATCTGCAATCTTTTTTTCCAGCGTTTTGTGAATATCCTGCGTTCCACATATAAAGCGAACAGACGACATTCCGAAACCATGTGTATCCATTGCATCTTTAGCAGCCTGAACCACTTCTGGATGAGAGGAAAGTCCTAAATAATTATTGGCACAAAAATTTAAAACAGTTTCACCTGTTGAAATTGTAATTTCTGCGCCCTGCGGAGAAGTAATCACACGTTCCTTCTTAAAAATTCCGTTTTCTTCAATTGTTTGCAATTCATTTTGCAAATGCTCTTTTATTTTACCGTACATTTCTATTTATTTAAAACGTTAAAAATTAACAATTTAACCCGTCATTAAATACATTAATTCATTAACATCTGATTAATTTTTTCACAAATTTACTACATCGATTTCGGTTCCTATATACACCAAAGCTTTTTTTAACACTTTATAACCCAATTCTTCAATCGCTGTTTCATACTCCAAAATTTGCTGTTTATATTTTGGATTTACAGCTCCGGTTTTATAATCCAATAAATAAGCTTCTTTGCTTTTAGTCAATACAATCCTGTCTGGCTTTAGAATCTTACCTTCTTTCTGAACAATTGTCTGCTCATTTAAAATCTTATTTTCACCTTCAAAACAAATACTCAATTCGGGATGATTCACAATTTCATTAAGCGTTCTGGAAACCTGATCAACCTGATCAACTGTTATCAATCCTCCTTCTATTGCTTTAACCACTGCCAGATCAACATCAGACTTATCTTTTACAAATGCTAAAATCTCATGAATTATATTTCCAAAAGAGATCGCTTCCTGCTGATGTGTTCCCCACATTAACGCTTCACGCTGAGCAATTTTGATATTTTTTGGATTCAGAACTTCAGAAACTACAGGAATAGTTTTAACCAAATTAACTGTTTCATTTGATTCTGAAAGTTTGTTTTTGTTTCCAAATTCATACTCCAGCTTCTCCAAATCATACAGGTTCTGATGCATTAGAAATTTAATAAAAAAAGATGCCATATTATTTGGAAGCTCACCGTCTTTTCTTTCTTTCTGTGACTGAGAAATAACATACAACTGCTCCTCTGCCCTAGTTAATGCAACATATAAAACATTTATATTATCAAGCAGCTCTTCTTGTTTTTTCAAATTAAAAACATTTGAAGCACTTTCACCAAACCCCTCTACCGCACTGCTATTATCTATTAAGGCTTTGGGGATATCCAAACCAACATCTTCCGTATCAAGCCACAATTTATCTTTTGGTTTTCTATTATAATCTTCTTCAGCAAATGGCATAATAACAATTGGAAACTCCAAACCTTTTGACTTATGAATCGTCATAAGTCGAACTGCATTATTACCTTCTGGCGAGGGAATACTAAATTTTTCAGCATTTTTATCCCAATAACTCAGAAAATCTGCAATCCCAGCCTGATTACGAATATCTCGCTCCAAAACAATATCCAGAAAAAACTGTACATAAGCATTGCCCTCAAAAGAACGAACAAATTTTGAAATGATAATTTCAACCATTTCATACAATGATTTTTTACGAACATTTTCAAAAGAAAGCGAAACATTAAAAGTCAAAAGCCATTTTTCAAAATCAATTTCAGACTTGAAGCTCATACCTTTTGCTATAAAATCATGAATTGGCATTTCAATTTCCATTTCTTTTACCAAAAAATGAAGAAAATTAGCTTTAGATTCTAAATCAGTACTATTGTTCAAGTACTTAAGCAAACAAATTATTAAATGAACTTCAGTAGCATTTTGTATCATTAAAGTTTCTGAAGACAGAATCGGAATACCTTGTTCTGTTAAGTAATTAGCAATTGCTATTCCCTGATCTCTTTTACGAGTCAAAATCGCAATATCTCTATACTCAAAACCCTCCCGAACAACATTTTGAATCGTATTTAAAGTTGCTAAAACATATAAGTCTGATTTTTCTATTACCTCTTCATCATCAACAAAATCATTCTTCTCTATAAAAGGAAGAAACGAAATATTTACATATCCTCCTTTTTTAGAATTTGTATTCTGAAAACTGTGATTTTCATACAACTCTTTATAATCCTTATTGGAAAACTCCGTAGCTATTAACTTAAAAAAAGCATTATTAAAATTAATAACTTCACTATAACTTCTATAATTGGTATTTAAATAACGTATTTCTTTTTCAGGATTATTAAACGGATTCTCCTCTTTACTTAGTTCAATAAACTGTTCCGCTTTTCCACCGCGCCAGCGATAAATCGATTGTTTCGGATCACCAACAATCATAAGAGTTCCTTTATTTCCAAAATCATCTAAACCTGAAAGCGAATTATCTATAAGCGGAATAAGATTTTGCCATTGCATCTCTGAAGTATCCTGAAATTCATCAATAAAAAAATGACGATAACGTTCCCCTACTCTCTCATAAATGAATGGCGCAGGTTGATTTTGAATTTCACGATGAATTATGGCATTAAATTCAGATATAGACAAAACATTTTGTTCGGTCTGAATTTTTTCCAATTCATTACTAATTGTATTTAGCAAAGAAAGAGGCGTTATATTCTTAAGAAAAGCTTTGTAGAAATCCCTTTTCTCAAATTTTTTATAAATCTTATCTAAGATTTGAAGCAAATCAGGAATCACACTTTCAATTAGCGCTTTGTCTTTGGCTGTTTTATTAATCGCAATATCATCAAATTCATGAAACATCTTATTTTTCGGATTGAACCTTCCATCCCTAATACTCTCTAAATGGTTTGGAAAAGTCCCCCTTGAAAACGACTTTAAGTCGATACCTTTATCCTCTAATAATACAAGCGCATCATTAGCAAAATTACCATTCTCAGACTCAAGTTCTTTACATAGAGTCTGCATTTTCAATTTGATCTCCAAAAACTCCTGGATTGATTTATCATGAAAATGCGAAATTTCTGTTCGATTGTTTTCATTCAAAACCAATCTGCCTGTTTCCAGAATTTCACGAGAGACATCCCAACTTTTATCATCATCGGTTTTCTCCATCGTAAAATCTATCAGCAAATTAGTCAGCGTTTCATCCTGACCTGCCTGTGCAATAATCGCATCGACAGCCTCAACCAATAAATTTTCCGTATCGAGTGTAACCTCAAAAGTCATTGGCAAATTTAGATCATGAGCAAAAGCACGAATAACTTTATGTGTAAACTTATCAATGGTCGAGATATCAAAGGCGGCATAATTATGAATAAGATGTTTAATTATGCTTTGTGATTTTACCTTTATCTGAATAACAGAAAGTCCTGTATCGCGAGATAAATCTTCAATTAAGCTCATTGCTTTTTCTGAAGGCACATCTTTGGCAAATTCAGACAAATTTCCAACAATACGGCTTTTCATTTCATGAACTGCCTTATTGGTGAAAGTTATTGCAAGAATATTTCGGTAAGCATCATTTTTTGGGGAAGAAAGAATAATTTTAAGATACTCCTTAACCAATGCATAAGTCTTTCCTGATCCCGCAGAAGCATCATAAATGGAAAAAGACGGACTTTGCATAACTAATGGTTTTGTTTGGTAAAAATAACACTTCTACCAACTATAACCTACGAAACCTAAATTTCTATTATGAAAATTAATTTTATTTAGTATGAAAGGCTTTTTTATTGAAAACCAACAAAATCCCAACTCCGGTAGAGATTGCAATATCTGCAACATTAAAAATAGCATTAAAAAAAGTAAAGTGTTTGCCACCAAAAAACGGCAACCAAGATGGCAGGTTTCCTTCCCAAATAGGAAAATAAAACATATCTACTACCAAACCATGAAACCAGGTTCCATAAGGCTCTGGTGAAAAAAGAGTCGCCAACTTACCGTGACTGTCATCAAAAATAACCCCGTAAAAAACAGAATCGATTATATTACCAGCAGCACCGGCAAATATTAATGCAATAGCAACAATTAAATAAGTAGACTGACGCTTTTTGATTGAGTCAGCTAACCAATAACCAATACCAAAAACAGCAAAAATTCTAAAAACAGTTAGAATTAATTTTCCATATTCCCCAGGTATCTTTGTTCCCCATGCCATTCCTTCATTTTCTATAAAATGAATTCTAAACCAATCAAAGATCATTACTTCATTACCATGATCATCTAAAGTAAAATTTGTTTTTACATAAATTTTTGAAAGTTGATCGACAATTAAAACTAAAAATATAAGGAAATACGCTTTTCGTAATGACATTTTTTCAAATTTTGATGTGGCAAAAATAACAATTAAATCAAAAAAAACGCTCCAAAGGGAGCGTTAATTATTTTACAATAAAACTAAATGCCATTAATCAATTTTAAACCTTTTTGTAAGTTTATTTTTTTACCGTTGTATTTGTAGCTGTTTTGGGATTATCTGCAAAAAAATCAGAGATGGATTTTAACAATCCCTTACTCTCTTTTCCTGCATTAGCCTTTTTGGCATCTACTTTTTTAATTTCTGTTTTCAACTTTAAACGCATTTTTTCGAATTCCTTCATTCTACCCTCTACGTCAGAGTTTACCTCTTTGAATTTCAATACTTTAGCCATTATGTAAGTTTTTTACGTTAAATAAATTAAATTATTAACAATTTGGTTCTACAATGATACATAATTTAATTTATATTTGTTAATGAAAATTAACACTTGTTCATATAAAAGGCCCGAAAAACGACAAATGAAAGACACCAACACATAACAACCTAAACAAACCTCCTTAATCTTACAAAATCATGAATGAAATAACTACTACTTTAAATGATTTTCTGGTTAACACAAAATCTACAGCTGCCTTAATTTTAAATGGGAAAGGGAAATTAATCACTTCTCTTCATGTGGACTACAGCGATAGTGTTGCTGCCATGAGCGCCGCAATATTATCAATGAGCGAAAAATTTTTAATCGATTTAGACAAAGGTGCACTAAAACAACTCTTTCTAAAAACTTCAGAAGGAGTAGTCATTGGAAACAAAATCAGTGGCACCAACTTTGTAATCGCATTTACCAAGGAAGGAAGTAATCTGGCCTTATTAATGAGATCTACCGAAGAATTATCTGCAGAACTTAGCAAAAATTCACTATTAAAGTAAATAAATCTATTAACCCAACAAACCCACTAAATTATGAGCAACGATTTTTTAAACGTGTTTTTAAACGACATGAAAACAAATGTAAATGGCTTTATAGCAGTAGCTGTAACAGAGATTGAATCAGGATTAAGTTTTGGAAATCTAACAGTTGACCCAAGTTTTGACCCTGAACTTGCTGCCGCCTACAACTTAGAGGTTGTAAAAGCTAAACTTAATGCTGTTAAAGCATTAAATTTAAATCAGAATATTGAAGACATTTTGATTACACTTTCAAATCAAATTCACGTTATCGACATTTCTCCTAACAAAAAATTCATGATTTATCTTGCAGCCGATTCTTCTAAAGCAAATTTAGGAATGACGAGAGCAATTTTAAAAAAGCACAAAACTGAATTAGAAAAAAATCTGGCTTAGTTTTTAAACTTAATTAGAACTGTCTAAAATCAAGACAGTTCTAATTAAAATATACTTTAGAGTCCTCAACTTGGCATTATTTTATATTCTTACAAAAATTTCACCCTTTTTAATATCAATTTCATTTTGAAATATAATTCTTTTCTTTCAAAATAGTATTAAATCTGCATTAGAGAATTTACTAAAATATTAAACAAAAAAAACGCCCCTCTTGGAGCGTTTATTATTATCCTTCTAAAATTAGAATATTTATCGTTGCAAGTTTTTAGCTTCGATACTCATTGTTGCATGAGGAACGATTTTAAGCCTTTCCTTACCAATTAATTTACCTGTTACTTTGCAAATACCATATGTTTTGTTTTCAACACGGAATAGAGCATTCTTTAAGTCACGAATAAACTTCTCTTGTCTTATAGCCAATTGAGAGTTTGCTTCTTTAGACATTGTTTCACTTCCTTCTTCAAAAGCTTTGAAAGTAGGAGATGTATCATCTGTCCCGTTATTTAAATCATTCATATAGGCACTTTTGATCAAATCAAGATCTTCTTGTGCTTTTTTAATTTTTGCCTGGATTATTTCTTTGAACTCCGCCAAATCAGCGTCAGAGTATCTTGTAATTTCATCTATCATGGTATTTATACTTTATTTTGAAATTAATATCATAGTTTTAATATCATCAAACTCAATTTCTGTGCCGTTTTCTAAAGCATCCACAAAAACCAAATTATCAGTTAGTGTCTCAGACTTAATATAGTCTTCATTTTTTGAAACTGCATCTTCCAAGATACCGTTTCTTTTTATCTGCACCTTAATCTTATCAGTAACTTCAAATCCTGAATCTTTACGGATATTCTGAATTCTGTTTACTAATTCTCTCGAGATACCTTCATTTTTCAACTCTTCAGATATTGTAATGTCAAGTGCTACCGTAATTCCGTTTGAATTTGCAACCAACCATCCTTCAATATCCTGAGATGTTATTTCGACGTCTTCTAATGATAAAGTTACACTATTTCCTGCAATAACAATATCTAGCGTTCCCTGCTTGTCCAATTCATTAATCTGATCGGCAGAAAAACCTTGTATCTCCTTAGAAATCAAGCCCATATCCTTACCGAAACGTGGCCCAAGTGCCTTAAAATTAGGCTTTATCTGCTTTACTAAAATACCCGAAGCATCATCTAAAAGTTCAATTTCTTTCACGTTAACTTCGGCTTTTACAAGGTCAGAAATAGCTTCAATTTCAGCACGCTGATTCTCGTCAAGTACCGGAATCATTACCTTTTGCAGAGGTTGACGCACTTTGATCATTTCCTTTTTTCTAAGTGATAAAACCAAAGATGAGATGGTTTGCGCCTTCTGCATTTTGCTTTCTAACGTTTTATTAACAAAGTTTTCGACAAATTTTGGGAATTCAGCCAAGTGAACACTAGCAAAATCCTCGGTTCCCGTAGAAACGGTCAAATCTCTGTACAATTTATCCATAAAAAAAGGAGCTACAGGAGCGCTTAATTTACTAATTGTAAGTAAGCAAGTATAAAGCGTTTGGTAGGCTGCGATTTTATCTTTAGCGTATTCACCTTTCCAGAAACGACGACGACATAAACGAACGTACCAGTTACTTAGGTTCTCCTGAACAAATTCAGAAATTGCTCTTGTCGCTTTTGTTGGCTCGTAATCTTCATAACATTCGTCTACAAACTTAACTAGAGTATTCAACTCAGAAATAATCCATTGATCGATTTCTGGTCTTTCGTTTAACGGAATTTCTGCTTCAGCATACTTAAATCCATCGATGTTAGCATATAACGAAAAGAAAGAATACGTATTATAAAGAGTTCCGAAGAATTTACGGCGAACCTCAGCAATTCCCTCAAGGTCAAACTTTAAGTTATCCCACGGATTTGCATTCATAATCATATACCAACGCGTGGCATCAGGACCAAATTCTTCAATGGTTTTAAACGGATCTATAGTATTTCCTTTACTCTTAGACATTTTAATTCCATTCTTATCCAGAACCAAACCATTAGAAACTACGTTTTTATACGCTACTTTATCAAAAACCAAAGTTCCGATTGCATGTAAAGTATAAAACCATCCACGTGTTTGATCTACTCCTTCTGCGATGAAATTTGCAGGGAAATCTTTATTCTCATCAATTTTATCTTTGTTTTCAAAAGGATAATGCCATTGTGCATAAGGCATTGCTCCAGAATCAAACCAAACGTCAATTAAATCACTTTCGCGTTTCATTGGTTGGCCTGAAGCCGAAACCAAAGTAATTTGATCAACTACATTTTTGTGCAAATCAATTAAATCATAATTTGATTCAGACATGTTTCCGATTTCGAAACCTTTAAACGGGTTTTCTTTCTGAAAACCTGCTTCGATAGATTTCTCAATCGCACTGTATAATTCTTCAACAGAACCAATAAGAACTTCTTCTTTTTTATCTTCAGTTCTCCAAATTGGCAACGGAATTCCCCAATATCTAGAACGAGATAAGTTCCAGTCGTTGGCATTTTTAAGCCAGTTTCCAAAACGTCCTTCACCAGTAGATTTAGGCTTCCAATTGATAGTTTCGTTCAGGTCGAACATTCTATCTTTTACATCGGTTACTTTGATGAACCATGAATCTAGTGGATAATATAATAACGGTTCGTCAGTTCTCCAGCTGTGTGGATAACTGTGCACGTATTTTTCAACTTTAAATGCTTTATTTTCTTCTTTTAGACGAATAGCAATTTCAACATCTACAGATTTCTCCGGAGCTTGTCCTGCATCGTAATATTCATTTTTAACGTATTTACCAGCAAGTTCCCCAACATGAGAAGTGAATTTCCCTTGTAAATCAACTAACGGAACTGCATTTCCTTCTTCATCCAAAACCAACATTGGCGGTACTTCCGGTTTTGCTTCTTTTGCTACTTTAGCATCATCAGCACCAAAAGTCGGTGCTGTATGCACAACTCCTGTTCCGTCTTCAGTTGTAACGAAATCTCCAGCAATTACTCTAAAAGCATTCTCAGGATTTTGATATGGTAATACGTACGGCAATAATTGCTCGTAACGGATCTCTACTAAATCAGCTCCTTTTGCTTCAGTTACTATTTTATATGGAAGTTTTTTATCTCCGTTTTTAACGTTATCAAAGTCAGCATCATCTTCACTTAAGAAAAATCCTTTTCCGAATTGTTTTCCAACTAAGTTTTTAGCCAAAATCACATTGATTGGCTCAAAAGTATATTGATTGAATGTTTTTACTAAAACATAATCGATTTTTGGACCAACCGTCAAAGCTGTATTCGATGGCAATGTCCAAGGCGTTGTTGTCCAGGCCAAAATGTGAACATCTCCAAAACCTTGTAAAAAACTTGGCAATGTCTCAGGCAATGTTTTAAACTGCGCTACAATCGTAGTATCAGTAACATCTCTATAAGCTCCAGGCTGGTTAACTTCGTGAGAAGATAATCCTGTTCCTGCTTTTGGAGAGTATGGCTGAATCGTGTATCCTTTGTACAACAAACCTTTATCGTAGATTTGTTTTAAAAGCCACCAAACCGATTCCATGTATTTTGGTTTATACGTTACATATGGATCTTCCATATCTACCCAATACCCCATTTTTTCGGTCAAATCATTCCATACGTCAGTATAACGCATTACGGTTTTTTTACACGCTTCGTTATATTCTTCGATAGAAATGGTTTTACCAATATCTTCTTTTGTAATTCCTAATTCTTTTTCGGTACCCAATTCTACAGGCAAACCGTGAGTATCCCAACCGGCTTTTCTTTTTACCTGAAAACCTTTTTGAGTTTTATATCTGCAAAAAATATCTTTAATCGCACGTGCCATTACGTGGTGAATTCCAGGTAATCCGTTTGCTGAAGGCGGACCTTCAAAAAATACGAAAGGCTCAGCACCTTCGCGAGTTGTTACACTCTTTTCAAATATATTTTCTTTCTTCCAAAAATCAAGAACTTCAGTAGCTACAGTTGGCAAGTCAAGTCCTTTGTATTCAGTAAATTTTGTACTCATTTTATCCTTTTCTTAAACGAGGTGCGAAAGTAAGGAATTTTGAGGAAAATAGATAAAAGATGACGGAAAAAAGACCAATTAGAAGCAATTTATAACATATTTTTTAACAAACACTCCGCTTTCAAATGATTTTAAAAGAAATCCTTCCGGAAATCCTTAATATTCCAGCTAAAAAAAACTACAGCTATAAACTGTAGTCTTTTTTTATTTCATTTTAAATTAAAATTTAGTTACACGCATCTAATGCCTCTACAAATTTCCTTAGTGAATTAATATCGTTTTTAAATTCTGTACCATTTGCCCTGGCTACCAATTTTGGACAAGGCCTTGCCAATTCTACAAACTTAGTTTTAGTATTCATTTGCCAACCAACGGAACTTGTAGAAGAGCCTATAGCCTCACTTTGTTTTTTTATGATTATTTCGCTGTTTAAATATCCGTATAACGAAATTGTTTTTCCGTTTAAAATTTCACGAACAAATCTAAAAACCGGTTTTGATCCTGCCTTTAGAGCCTCTTTAAAAGATACTGTTGAATAAAAATCATTCTCCTGAACGACTAACTTTGTAACCTGATCTGCAAAATAAGTTTTAAATACATGATTGTGATTTCCGTTTTCATCCGGAATACTAACTGAAATTTTTCGGTCTAAGTTTTCTATTGCTCTTATTTTTGCATATCCTGACACGGTATCATTTGTAGTCAAAACAAGAGAAATCAATTGGTATTTCGGGTCATTTTTTAAAAAATAATTAGGATCAAAATTAGCAACATCTACTTCTTCCTCCTTAACACCATTTGTTCGGACTTCCACATCCATGTGCCTGCTTTTAACCTGATTTACAGCAAAAAGTTCCCTTAAACTTTCATTTTTAAGTTTCATGCTTTCCCCATCAGAAACATCATATTTATTTCCGATTAACTTGTCACACCAAATATCCGATTCATCCGGCATATCGAGATAATGATAGATAACAGCCAGATTAAAATAGGCTTCGTATCGAAGTTTTCTATGCTTTCTTTCATCTTCGGCATAAGTCTTATCGATTCCTTCAAAATACTTAATTATGGGATCTATCTCTGTTTTTAAAGGCGCAACATCTTCATTATAAGACATTTTATTAAAAACAGCTTTAATTCCTGAAAGCGATTTAACACTACTATCATATTCCGGATGTTTTTTAGAATCTAAAATCCACACAAAATCTGATGTTTGTTGCACAACATAACCATAATCACGATTCAATCTCAGATCCATAACTCCGGCTACTCGCGATAAAAAATTATTTCTTACTGAATACATTGCTACATCTATAAATTTTCTGGCATCATCAGGATTTGAAAATGAATTTTCTACTGTAAACGAATTTTCTAAACTATACTTTTTATTAAAAGAAGGATCTGATGAACAGATAACAGAAAAACTGCCTGTTTCTCTTACTTTAACTGAAGCTACAAAGGAAACTTCAATTTTCTCTTTTCCATTTGAATCTTTTACTTTATTCTCGACTCTTCTCACTCCATCAACCAAAGTAATCGGATCCCATAAATCAACAGCAATTTCAAAATAACCATTTGCAGGCAGATTCTTAAATCCATCTATAGAAAAATTATATTCCAAATTATCCTTCGCATCTTTAAACCAGGCAATATTACTGGCATTAACATTTAAATGATAGGTTCTGTTTTTTCTATCTAAAACAGGTTTTGGAGGAAGGTTTACATATGATAAATTAAAACTGTGAGGATCTAAATCGACAGATTGCGAGAAAGCGGGAGCTATTAAAATAAAGAGTAAAAAAGTAGTTATTCTTTTCATATAAATTGGTTTTTGGTGCGCCAAATATATGAAATTAGCATACAGTTTTTAAGAAAAGATTTCTTTCAAAACATCGAGTGATTTTGGCTTTTTAAACCCTTCTAAATGAGAACTGTAAAAATCAATTAAAATTTTAAGAAGCAATTGTCTTTCTACAACATGAAAGATTTTCTGGCTATTATCAAATTTCAGATCAATAAGCTTTTTAAGCAAACTTGTTTCATGCTCAGAAAGAGCTGTTGAAGTTTGAAAGTGTGTAAAAATCCCTTCATTCATTTCAAAATACGGCAGAGCAATTTCAGAAACATCAGGATAAAAACCCAGATATTTTGTAATTTCTAAAAGTAAAATTAAATGAAAATTTGAAATTTCTTCATGATGATCAAGCCACGTTAAAGCGGTTTCTAAAAACACGAAAAGCGGCTCGTTTTTTTCTTCTTCCTGAATCGAATAATGAAGCATTTCAGACAAGAACATAACTATTGTACTTTTAAAAATATCAGTATGAATGGTCCGAAAAGGAACTGCAGTCTTTATTTCTTTGAAGTTTTCCAGCGTTCCTTTATTCTTATGAACAGCTTCGATTTCCAGAATTGATAATGACTGAAAATAAGCAATTTTCTGACTGGCTTTCCTGCTCGAAAAAGCATCGCGCACAAAATAAGATTTCAGTCCGCTTGAAAGTGTAAAACATTTTACAATCAAACTTTTTTCCTGAAATTTTAAGGATGAGATTACTATGGCTTTGGTTTTAACTTGCACTACTTAGATTATTAGACTTCTTAGATTGTTAGAATTTTGACCATAAACTTTTGTCTATATCATCTTAGATTATTTAGACTTTAAGCAATTCGATAATTACTTAAATTACCACATTATCTAATTATCATAACTTTTTTCACTTTCGTCTCACCACCATCCTGAGCAGAAATAAAAATCATATACACTCCGGAGGAAACTTTGTAACGACCGAAAGCAGTTGTATCCCATTCGATTGTACCTCCTTCTGATGTTGCTTCATAAACCAAATTTCCTTCGATATCAGTTATTTTAATATTTGCTTTATCTAATAGACCAGCTATTTTCACAGTCCCGAAATAGGTTGGCCTAACCGGATTTGGGTACACATAAACATTATTCAAATCTTCATTTGCTTCGGTTGCAATACCCTTAAATGATATCATTCCTTTATTGGTTGCAATAAACACCTCACCTGTAGCACTATTAATTTTTATATCATTCACCACATTACTTGGCAGTGGCGAATTATTTATTGTAAAATGATATTTGGTTTCCTGTCCATTTGGCGACACCATAAAAACACCGGAATCAGCCGTACCAATCCATTTATTATTTGCTCCATCTACAGCTATTGAAGTAATAAATTGCTCATACAGTAATTCCTGAGCCAGATTATCCTCCATTATAATTATTGGATTTGCTTTAAGCTGACTCTCACTTTGAAAACTTCCTATATTACTCAGCACACGCAATCCTTTTGTTGTTCCTATCCACAATTGATTCTTCGTATCTATTGCGATTGATCTGACATCTGCAATTGGAAGATTCCCGGCATCTACTCCAAAAGTCATTTTTTTAAATGTATTTGTAGTTTCATTAAAACCAACAACTCCATCTCTGTTGGTCCCTATCCATTTCACATTATTTCGGTCAACAAGAATACTGGAATAACTACTCGCCTCTGCATCGTCCAAAATTGAAGTCATAGCATAACTCCCCCATTGCCCATTGGATTTCAAAACTTTCAATCCATTCTTAATACGACTATTGGTTATCCAAAGATTTCCCGTTTTATCAAAAGCAGTTGCATTAATACGTACATCTATATAATTTGGTCCTTCTGTAGTAATAGATTGTAATCCACTATTTTTTTCATTGTATAAAAAATTAGGAACATCATCTTCTATTCTTAATAATCCTGAAAAAAAAGAGCTTGCATAGACTTGTTTTTCGTTTGCAGGATTTATTATAACTCTAGTTATCGACTTCGCATCATAAACCTCAGAATACGGAATATTTAACCAGCCTGAAGTATTAAATTTGCTAATTCCGTAGCTATCTAAATCATAGGGATTATAATATGTATCATAATCTCCATAAACAGCCCAAAGCGAACCTGGAGTTACATCCAGCGAAAAAATACTATTACGCGCAGGACCAGCAGGTGTATTATTTTCAAAAACAGCTGCTCCTGAAAGTGTCGAAGAAAATAGTCCTTTTTCTTTTGTTCCTATATAAATCGAATTACCAACACTGGTTGTACAAGTAAATGTAATCGTATTATCTAAAACCTGAGTGTTTGTGATCTGACGATTTAAAATCATTTGATTATTATAAACATAAACCAGATTAGGAATTGTAATAAACAAATTATGATTTTTTGACCTCATGTCTACTGCAGGTTGTGGAAGCTGCAAAAATCCAACAAAAGCACCTGCATTTAACCGATGAACATATCCAGTTGTATTTATTGCAATAAGTTCTGTATCTAAAGCCTCAATACTGGACCAATTCCCTGTATTTACAAGTAGCCATTGCTTAAAATCAATCAGATTTGCGTTTGTACTATCTGCCTTTCTGATACCGCTTGAAGTTGCAGCATAAATAAATCCATTAAAAAAAGTAGTTTGCCTTACGCTAATTTCTGCTCCATTATCACCTATAAAATAGGTATCACCAAATTGTAATGTGGTTAAATTAAACTGTACAATTCCAAAATCACAGGAAACATAAACCAAACCGTTATGTTCCATAAAATGATTGATTTTTTTCAAATTGGGAGCCAATTGTTTATTGATAATATCAACAATTTTCATGATACTACCGTCACTCTCATTGATTACGATCATCAAACCATTTTCATAGCCTACAATCGTTTTTTTGAATGCTTCACTATAATAAACTGCCGAAATCGTCTGACCCGAAAGCCCATCAACAGTTGTAATTGTTTTAATTGTATTTGCGGCATCTGTTTTAGAAAACAATGCATTCTCTGAAGCGGCATACACCGCTGAAGATGATTCTGAAATATCTTTTATTTCAGTAAACGAAAAATACCCTTGCCAATTCAATTTAGCCTGACTAAAACTAAACTGAAATGCAAATAAAAACAAAATACACAGAAAGATTCTCTTCATTGCGATCGTTATTCGAATCAACAAATATACTATAAACCAAAGTATTTGTTTTTTGTTCTTCAAATAAAAAAAATGCCTTCGATTCATCTTGAAGACGAATGAAGGCATTTTCTATTTTTTTTTGTTTTAATCTACACTACACCCTGAGCAAGCATAGCATCAGCAACTTTTACAAATCCTGCAATGTTAGCTCCTTTTACATAATTAACATAACCATCCTCGCCAGCACCATATTTTTTACATTGGTTGTGAATTCCAACCATAATATCTTTTAATCTTAAATCTACTTCTTCACTTGTCCAGTTCAAACGAATAGAGTTTTGTGTCATTTCTAATCCAGAAGCAGCTACTCCACCAGCATTTGCAGCTTTACCAGGAGCAAAAAGTACTTTATTATCTAAAAATAATTTAATAGCATCTAACGTTGAAGGCATATTTGCAGCCTCTGTAACACATAAAACACCATTATCAATTAGTTTTTGAGCATCTTCTCCATTCAATTCATTTTGAGTAGCACATGGAATTGCAATATCAACTTTTACTTCCCATGGGCTTTTTCCTTTATGGAAAACAGCATTTGGATATTTCTTTACATAAAGCTCTGCTCTGTTATCTCCCGTTGCTCTCATTTCGACCATATGATCGATTTTTTCTCCCGAGATTCCTTCTTCATCATAAATATAACCATCAGGTCCGGAAATAGTAACTAATTTCCCTCCTAGTTCATTTATTTTTAATGCAACTCCCCAAGCAACATTTCCAAATCCAGAAATTGCAACTCTTTTACCTTTTATTTCATGTCCGATAGTACGAAGCATTTGATCTGTAAAATAAACTACACCATAGCCAGTAGCTTCTGGTCTAATTAATGATCCTCCGTAAGCAAGACCTTTACCTGTTAAAACACCTGTAAATTCGTTTCTTATTCTTTTATATTGACCAAAAAGATAACCAATTTCTCTTGCACCAACTCCAATATCTCCCGCAGGAACATCTAAGTCTGGTCCAATATGACGACATAATTCTGTCATAAATGATTGACAGAAACGCATAATTTCTCCATCAGATTTACCTTCAGGATCAAAATCAGAACCTCCTTTTCCTCCACCCATAGGTAAAGTTGTCAAACTATTTTTAAAAACTTGTTCGAAAGCTAGGAATTTTAAAACTGATAAATTTACAGTATGATGGAATCTAATTCCTCCTTTATAAGGTCCAATTGCAGAATTCATCTGAATTCTAAAACCACGATTTACAATAATCTCTCCCTTATCATCTACCCACGGAACTCTAAAAATAATAGATCTTTCCGGTTCAGCTATTCTAAGCAATAAATTTTTTCCATCATATTTTTTTCTTTCTGCAATGAATGGAATTACCGTTTCGGCAAATTCTCTAACGGCTTGAAGAAATTCTGGCTCGTTTGGATTTTTTGACTCAACAAGAGCCATAAATTCATTTATTTTTTGTTCCATTTTTAAATAAATTATTCAAATAATAGTTTATAACTTTTTAACCTTTTAAATAAGAAAACGCCCTTTAAGAAAACGTTTTCGTAATAACAAGCAAAGATAAGGCAAAACGATCATGAATTGTTATTTTTTTTAGCTTTAGCAGAAGAATTGTGTTTTTTTTAAACAAAAATAAAAATACAATTTTACACTTACGATTTTACATCAAATCACCACACTTAAAGTCAGAAAATTAAGTGTTTTGTTACTAATTTTTTAATACCCGAATTTAATATTTTGTTTAGACAACCTTTTTTATATATTTGCCAAGATTTGAAAGCCCAAATACCATGCTCAAACCTATAATTATCACGTTATTTGCCATACTTGGCATCTCTACAACTGCAACTGCTCAATCCGATATTGCGCAAGAAATAGGAATATTCGCAGGACCTGTAACCCTCCAATCTGATTTTGGTGAAAGAAATAATTTTGATACCAATGTTGGAAATACAGGATTTGGAATTGGAATTATACATTTTATCAACTTTTCTGCCGCCAACAACCACGAAACTTTTTTCTCTGAACACTTTAAAGTAAGATCTGAACTATCTTTTAGCAAGACAGACTTACAACACTTTGGTAGATGGGTCGAAAAAAAACCAGCCAATTTGACTATCAACCAATTGAAAGGAATGAGTGCAAGCTCGACAGTTTTTGGATTAGGATCTCAATTAGAATTTTCTTTTATAAAAATTCATGACTTCGAAAACAATGTTGGTAGCTTCAGTCCGTACTTAAGTGCAGGTATTATGATAAACTATTATTCATCAAAAATTGGTTCTAGTTTAGGAGATATAACACTTCCTCATATTACACCAGGAAAATATTTAACTCCATCAGACGGAAGACCTCACGGTTTTTCATCCGAAACCGGAATTGCAGCTTCAATTACAGGTGGTCTGGGAGTACATTATAAGCTAACGACAATGAGCGATTTAATGTTTGAAACTCGTTTTCAAATGTTTACTTCAGACTGGATTGACGGTTTAAACCCTAACAAAGATATCTACAAAGAAAACAAATCAAACGATTGGCAAGTATGGTTTAACTTTGGATACATCTACTACTTAGAATTCTAGAAATATTTCAAAATTCCAAAATATAAAAAATCCCAAATTCCAATTATTAAGATTGGAATTTGGGATTTTTAATTTGGAATTTAATTTTTATGCTAAAGCCTGTTGCAGATCAGCAATTAAGTCTTCTGCATCTTCAATCCCAACACTTAAACGAACCAAATCATCAGTAATACCAACTTCTGCTCTCTTATCAGCAGGAATTGAAGCGTGTGTCATTAAAGCCGGATGATTTGCTAAAGATTCAACTCCTCCTAAAGATTCTGCCAAAGTAAACACTTTCAATTTCTCTAAAAAGGCAATTGAATCTTCTTTTTTTCCAGATTTAAAAGTAAAAGAAACCATTCCTCCAAAAGCTTTCATTTGCTTTTTAGCGATTTCATGAAAAGGATGATTTTTTAATCCAGGGTAATAAACCGTATTAATTTTTGGGTGATTACTTAAAAACTCCACCACTTTTTCTCCGTTTTCGCAATGTCTCTGAACTCTTAAAGAAAGCGTTTTAATTCCTCTCAAAACCAAAAAGCTATCCATTGGCCCTAAGGTTGCTCCGGTAGCAAATTGCTGAAAATGCAATTGATCTCCCAAAGCTTCATCTTTTACAATTAAAGCGCCCGCAATAACATCAGAATGTCCTCCCAAATATTTAGTAGCAGAATGCATAACGATATCGGCTCCTAAATCTAGTGGTTTTTGCAAGTAAGGTGTCGCAAACGTATTATCTACAGCAAACAAAATTTTGTTCGCTTTTGTAATTTTAGCAACTTCTTCAATATCTGCCAGTTTCATTAATGGATTTGTTGGTGTTTCTACCCAAACCAATTTTGTATTTTCATTGATTAATGATTTCAATTTTGCAATATCAGTCATATCTACAAAATGAAATTTAATTCCTGAATCTTTATAAATTCTCGAAAACATTCTATAAGTTCCACCGTACAAATCATCCATTGCAATAATTTCATCGCCGGCCTTAAATGATCTTAAGATGCAATCTGTTGCTGCTAATCCTGATGAAAAAGCTAATCCGCGTGTACCATTTTCAATACTTGCCAAAGCATTTTCTAAGGCTGTACGAGTTGGATTTGATGCCCTGCTATATTCATAATCAGCCAACGGCTTGCCTGGACTTGTCTGAATAAAAGTTGAAGTTTGATACACAGGAGGCATAACGGCTCCGGTACTTGGATCATGATGCTGACCACCATGTATTACTTTTGTATTGAATTTCATATAGTTACAAATTTTAAATCTTTAATTCCTGTACAAATTTACCGTTTAATTTATTCTAATCCTGACACAACTTCTTACCTTTGTATTTAATTAACACTTTTTGATATGAAACATTATACTTTTTTAGTCTTTCTGTTTTTGATATTTACAAGTTGTAACAAAGAGCTTTCATTTGAGAATGAAACATTTGAAGAAAAATCTGCCATTCCATGCAAGAGCGATTGTCCAAAAGTTACTATTGACATTCCTGTTGCAAAAAATATTAAAATTACTGCCGACAGTATAAATAAAAAGATTTTTTCTGTTGTAAAAGAAATAATCTATTTTGGAGAAGATCCAAAATCAGTACATGACTACCATTCTCTTGCCAAATCATTCATTGATTCTTATGAAGAAATGCACAAAAAATTTCCAAGCGAAACTTTTGGCTGGGAAGGAAAAATTAAAGGAAATATTGAATTTGAATCAGATCAGATTTTAAATATCAAAATTGATCATTATACTTTTACTGGCGGAGCACATGGTTATCAGGGTTTTAAATCTTTACTATTTAATCCGCAAACAGGAAAAACTATATTCAACAACCAATTGTTTAAAAACCAAAATGAGTTCAAAGTTTTTGCTGAAAAAAGATTTCGCGAGAAATACAAAATTCCAACCACTGCAAATATAAATGCAACGGGATTAATGTTTGAAAACGATAAATTTCAGCTACCACAAAATATTTTTTATACTGAAGAAGGCCTTCTTTTATACTACAACTCATACGAAGCAGGCTCCTACGCCGATGGCCCAAAAGAAATCTTATTTCCTTATGAAGAAGTGAGCAAATATTTAAATTTTCAGTAATATCTGAATCAACTTTAAGTTAAATACTCAACAATGTGTTTCCAGATCGAAAACTCTTTGAACCTACAAGCTTTCATCATCTTTACTGAACATCATATTTCATTTTACGCAAAATACGAAGTGCTTCTTTAAAAGACAAGTACACTTGTGGAAAAGGTTTCAACAACAATTTTGAATCAATTAATTTTTGTTTGGCTTCATCAAACCCGTTTAAATAGCAAATCATAAATGTCGATGGCAGATTCTCAAGATCAACTAATTCTCTGTCTGATAAAACAAATCCTTTTTGCAATTTTTGAAGCAATGCAATATTCGAATTATAAATATGGTACAACATCTTTCGATTGAATTCTGGTGGCTGAAAAAGCATCTCACGATCGATTTTATAGTACCCGTTATCAAAAAAATGAATCGTTTGTTTTTCTAGAGGATAATAACTTGTTTTGTCATTTAATCCCAATGGAACATATTCTGTAATGGTGAAACTATCCTCATTGTAAACAATAGTAACAACATCCTGAGCCGAATAAAAAAGCTTTACCTGCTCATTGATTAACTCAATATCTACGCGAGATAAAAAAGTTTTGTCGCGGGATTTCTTTGCAACTCCCGCCCAACAAATCACAAAGAGTTCTTTAAAGACATAATATTTTGGCGACATATCTTTATGCCTGAAATTCATGAAATCAAAAACACCATCTAGTGTATATTGAATACTATTTCGGGAACTATTTTCAATTCCAATTACAGTTTCAGTATTTTGATAGTTTTTTTCGAATTCTTCACCAATTTCTAACGGAATCGAATTACTGCCACGCCTAATAAATATGCTATTTGCAAGTATTGTGTGAATTCCTTTTTTAAAATATGAAATTTTACTATTGGGTTTTATAGTAACCAAACCGATTACCTTATCCTTTGGAAGATTCGGAAAAGGTACATTTTCATATTGAATTTTTGGAGGATTTTCTAAAAAGGCATTAACGAGATTTTGAATTCTGCTATCATCAAAAAAATCATCACCTACAATTTCATTGTCATGATCCTCAACACCAACAACGATGTAAGAATTATTGGCTGGATTTGAATTGGATAATGCACAAATATGCTTGAGGAACTTTCCTTTCCCCTCTCGTGAATGAAGATTCAATTGCCTTTTTTTATCATAAAAACTGCTCTCGTCATTATGAGCGAGCAGGTTTTTTATTAAAAGGCGTTTATTGATCATTTACAGACTTCTTAGATTATTGGATTTTTAGACCTCACAAGACTTTTAACTTTAGACATTTAGACTTCTTAAATTTTAACTGTAGTATACTTCAAATCTAAGAAGTCTAAGTTAGTCTAAAATAAATTAATCTCTTTTGACTATTGTTGCAGATGCCTGAGCAGTTGGATAAACGATCAAGTCAGCAATATTAACATGATACTTTCTCGAAACCACAAAATGAATAATATCGGCAATATCTTCAGCTTGTAAAGCATCTACACCTTTATAAACCGTTGAAGCTCTGTCAACATCGCCTTTAAAACGTACTTCGCTAAACTCAGTTTCAACCATTCCCGGATGTATTGCGCCTACTCTAATTCCGTAAGGATTCAAATCCATTCGCATTCCATTGTTAATTGCATCAACAGCATGTTTAGACGCACAGTACACATTTCCGTTTGGATACACTTCTTTACCGGCTATAGAGCCAATATTGATAATATGCCCCGATTTACGCTCAATCATTTGCGGAATTATAGCCTTAGAAACATATAAAAGTCCTTTTACATTGATATCGATCATGGCATCCCAATCTTCAATATTTCCATTTTGAATTGGATCTAAACCGTGTGCATTCCCTGCATTATTTATTAAAACATCAACAGTCGAAAAATCCGCTGGCAATGAATTAATACTTTCAAAAACAGCATCTTTATCACGAACATCAAATGATAAAGAATGTACTTCTGTAAAAACCGAAAGCTCTTTTTCAAGTTCTGTCAAACGATCTTTACGTCTTCCGCAAAGGATAACTTTGTAATTGTTTTTTGCCATTATCTGCGCAGTTGCTTTTCCAATTCCGCTTGTGGCTCCAGTAATTAAAACTGTTTTTTTCATTCTGAGATTTTTATTTTTTTTTAGCCACAGATTAAAAGCTTAAAATGATTCTTGTAATCTGTGTAAATCCTTTAATCTGTGGCAAATATTTTTTTAATGGCATTTAGCTGAACACTAAAAAAACTGAACCCTGAACACTTAAAATTTAAGGCACATCGTCGCCCATACTTTCTGTCCAGATGGCAAACCAGTCTTCTTTATCCATTTCCAGTTCAACGGCTCTCATTAAAGCCTGAATTCTTGCAATATTAACAGTTCCTGCAATCGGAATCACACCAGCCGGATGTTTCAAAATCCAGGCTAGCAAAAGGGTATCAGAACCATATCCGTACTTATGCATTAACTCTGCAAGTAACTTTTTTAAACGACGTGTTTTCTTTGTATCTTCTCTAAAAACAGTCCCAAGCGGATTCCATGACAACGGACGAATTCCTTGTGTTTGCATATAATCTAAGCTTCCGTCTGTCATTGCTTCAAAGTGTGTTGCTGAAAACTGCACCTGATTATAACTTATTTCTGTTTTTTGACGAATTAATTCGGTTTGAGAATTCGTGAAATTTGAAAGTCCAAAATCAACAATTTTACCTTCCGATTTTAATTTCTCAACTGCTTCTGCAATTTCGTCAGCCTGCATTAACGGACTTGGTCTATGTAATAAAAACACATCAACATAATCTGTTTTAAGTTTTTTTAATGATTCTTCAACAGACCAGATGATGTACTCTTTCGAATAATCATAATGCTTAATTTTATTTTTACGACCTTCAGCAATCATCTGAATTCCGCATTTTGTAATTAACTGTAATTTTTCTCTTGAAATTTTACTGGCTTTAAACGCCTTCCCAAAATCTGCTTCGGTAGTATAATCCCCGTAAATATCGGCGTGATCAAAAGTGGTAATTTTGTTTTCGATACAAACCTGTATCATACTTTCCATTTCTTTTGGCGTCAAATTTTTGTCCCAGACACCCCAATTCATAGTACCCGAAATAATAGGCGATAATGTTGTCTTGCTCATGGTTATATTGTGTTATTTAAGGTAATAAATATGCTTTTCTAAAGCATAATCACCAAAGTTCTTAAAAATATAAAAATAGATTCACAATTCGTCCTTAAAATTAAGTCATTGGTCGAAGTTTTAACCATTCTTTAACATCTTACTTCTCAAAAAATATTGAATTTGCACTCTCAAAATTAAGACATAAAAATCAAGGTTTTAAAAATATTTATATGGAAGAAAATACAACGACTTTAGACATTAGAGCGATTAATGAAAAAATTGAAAGAGAAAGTGCTTTTATAGACCTTCTTACAATGGAAATGAACAAAGTCATTGTGGGCCAGAAACATATGGTCGAGCGCTTATTAATTGGACTTTTAGGACAAGGGCATATTTTACTGGAAGGTGTACCTGGTCTGGCCAAGACTTTAGCGATAAATACTTTGTCTCAGGCTGTACAAGGTTCTTTCAGCCGAATTCAGTTTACTCCTGATTTATTGCCTGCCGATGTTGTTGGAACAATGATCTACAACATCAAACAAAATGAATTTTCTATAAAAAAGGGACCTGTTTTTGCCAATTTCGTTCTTGCAGATGAGATTAACCGTGCTCCTGCAAAAGTTCAGTCGGCTTTATTAGAGGCGATGCAGGAAAAACAAGTTACTATTGGCGACACCACTTTCAAATTAGATCGTCCGTTTTTAGTTCTTGCAACTCAAAATCCTGTTGAGCAAGAAGGAACATATCAGCTTCCTGAAGCACAGGTTGACCGTTTTATGCTTAAAACTGTAATTGATTATCCAAAAATCGATGAAGAGCGTTTTGTAATTCGTCAAAACCTAAAAGGATCTTACGAAAAAGTAAATCCTGTAGTTTCAGTTGAACAAATCCTGCGTGCGCAAGAAGCTGTTCGTGAAGTTTATATGGATGAAAAAATCGAAAAATATATCCTGGATATCATTTTTGCTACTCGTTATCCGGAAAAATACAAACTGGCAGACTTAAAACCTCTTATTAGTTTTGGAGCTTCACCACGTGGAAGTATCAACTTGGCAAATGCTGCAAAATGCTACGCTTTTATCAAACGTCGTGGTTATGTCATTCCGGAAGATGTTCGTGCAGTTGTGCACGATGTTTTACGTCACAGAATCGGAATCACTTACGAAGCAGAGGCAGAAAACGTTACTTCTGTAGACATTATCAACAAAATCGTAAACGAGATTGAAGTACCTTAAAAAGTTGATGGTTGATAGTTTTTTGTTGATGGCCTATGCACCTTCAACCAACAACCATAAACCATAAACCAAATCAAAAATGGATACAAAAGAGCTTTTAAAAAAAGTACGGAAAATAGAAATTAAAACCAAAAGACTGAGTAATCATATCTTTTCGGGAGAATACCACTCTTCATTTAAAGGACGAGGAATGACGTTTAGCGAGGTACGTCAATACCAATACGGAGATGATATTCGTAATATCGATTGGAATGTAACCGCACGCTACAACGAAGCTCACGTTAAAGTATTTGAAGAAGAACGTGAATTGACCATGGTTTTAATGGTTGATATTTCGGGCTCCGAAGGTTTTGGTTCAAAAACTCAATTTAAAAAAGACATCGTCACGGAGATTGCCGCAACGATGGCTTTTTCGGCTACACAAAATAATGACAAAATTGGTTTAATATTATTCTCAGATAATGTAGAACTGTATATTCCACCAAAAAAAGGCCGTTCACACGTTTTAAGAATCATTCGTGAATTAATAGAATTCGAACCAAAGAGTCAAAAAACAGACGTTGCTCAGGCATTAAAATTCTTGTCAGGAACCCAAAAAAAGAAAGCCATTGTATTTATGATTTCAGATTTTATGTCTGATAATTACGAGCAAACTTTAAAAATTGCTTCAAAAAAACATGACCTTACCGGAGTTCGCGTTTATGATATTCGTGAGGAAAAAATTCCAAATCTAGGTATGGTAACCATGCTTGATGCCGAAACCGGAAAAACACATCTGGTAGATACTGGCTCAAAAACAGTTCGAATGAATTACGAGAAACATTATCAGGAAAGACTGCATTATTTTCAGGATACATTTCGTAAATCGGGTGCTGGTGTTGTAAATACGAGAGTTGACGAAAATTATGTAACAAAACTATTGGGCTATTTCAAATCAAGATAAAAATTTAAGATTTTCGATTAACGATTTTTGATTTTTGATCGAATTGCCTAAATGAATTTATAATGAATAAACAGGAATTAGAAAATAGATTGATTGATTTTGCTGCAAGCATTATATTATTAACTATTACTTTTGAAAAGAATTACGCTGGCAATCATTTACTAGGGCAAATAACCCGTTCCAGTACTTCTCCGGCCTTAAATTATGGTGAAGCACAAAGTGCTGAAAGTAAAAGAGATTTTATTCATAAAATGGGAATTTGTTTAAAAGAATTAAGAGAAACTTTTGTTTGTTTAAAAATTATTGAAAAAGCAAATTTATCATCAGATCATGAAAATTTATCCCGGGCAAAAATAGAGGTCAATCAATTAATATCAATTTTCGTTTCGAGTATCAAAACATCAAAAAATAATTCATAAAAAATTAAAGATTACAATTTTAGTAACAATTGACAATCCTTGGAAAATCAAAAATCAAAAATCGTTAATCTTCAATCGTTAATCAAATGAAATTAAAATTTTACATATTTTTATTTTTACTTACTTCAACTGTTTTTGCTCAAAGCAAACAAGTTGAAACAAGCATTGATACTACAAAAAACAAAATCGGTGCTGAGTTTAAGCTAACGCTGAAAACAGTGGTAAGTTCAAAATCTAAAGTTGTTTTCCCTAAACTAAAAACCATTGGTCCTTTAGAAGTAATTCAATCTTATCCAATTGATACAGTTAAGAAAAATGACACATATGAGCTAATCAAAAAATATGGTTTAACACAATTTGATTCCGGAAAATATACCATTCCGGCTATCCAGATTTTAATTGATAAAAAACCTTTTTTATCAGATTCAATTAAAGTTGAAGTTGCTAACGTAAAAGTGGATACACTTCAGCAAAAGATGTACGATATAAAAGATATTTCAACAACTGATGGCGGTATTGGTGACTGGTGGAAATATATTTTAGTTTTAGCAGTAATTATAGGAATTGGAGCTTTCGTTTATTGGTATGTTAAGAAACGTCAACTAAAGAAAATTGAGGAAGAAGTTTATAAAACTCCAATCGAAAAAGCTACCGGTTTATTGAATAACCTTGAACAAAAAGAATTGGTTCAAAAAGGTGAAATCAAAGAATACTATAGTGAACTTACTGATATTGCCCGTAATTATATTGAAGAAGCCATTCATATTCCGGCTATGGAAAGTACAACTTCTGAATTAATTCAGGCAATAAGAAATGCGTCTACTAAAAAGAAAATGGCATTAACCCCTGAAACCGTTGAGAATTTAGAACGTGTTTTACGTCAGGCCGATTTAGTAAAATTTGCTAAATCAAAACCACTTGATTTTGAAATTACCGAAGACCGAAATAAAATTCAAAAAGTAATTTTAACGCTGGACAACGCAATTCCAACCGAAGTATCTGCCGAAGAAGAAGATCAATTGCTAAATGAAGCACAGAGACAAAAACAAATCAAACTTCAATTGCTTAAAAAACGTAACAAACGTATTGCAATTGCAGTAGGAACAGTGGTTTTCTTATTGTTTGCAACCACAACATTTTTTATTATCACAAAAGGCTTTACTTATGTAAAAGATAACATTATTGGTCATCCATCTAAAGAATTACTGGAAGGCGAATGGGTAAAAAGTGAGTATGGAAATCCTGGTGTTTTAATCGAGACACCAAAAGTTCTAAAACGCATGGATACTCAAAAAGCATTGCCAAAAGAGACAATGGCATTACTTAAAGAGATGCAGCTTTTTGCTTACGGAAGTATGATCGACAACTTTTTAATAACTGTTTCTACCAGTAAATTCAAAAATCCAGTTGAACTCGATTTAGCAAAAGCACTGGAAGGGTCCCTAAAAGTAATCGAAGCACAGGGTGGTCAGAATATAATTGTAAAACAAGAAGATTTTCAAACAAATCAAGGTGTTCAGGGACTAAAAGGTTATGGAATAATGACTGTCTTAAATCCTGTAAACAAAACAAGTATAAAAGCATATTACGAAATTTTGCTTTTCAAACAAGATCAGGGATTACAGCAAATTACAATTATGCATGAAGAAGGTGATACTTATGCTAATGAAATCACAACCCGAATATTAAATTCTGTTGAACTTAGAAAAGCAAGTAACTAATGAGCAAGATAACTTTTTTAAATCCGGAATTTTTTTGGTTGTTCTTATTAATTCCGATCGTAATTGCCTGGTTTTTCTGGAAACGCAATCAGCAAACGGCAACCTTAAAAATGAGTTCAACAGCAGGTTTTAAAAATAGTGCATCACTATTAACCAAACTAAAACCTTGTCTGTATGTTTTTAGAGTGCTTGCATTATGTTCTTTAATTATTGCTTTAGCAAGACCAAGAACTGTAGACATTAGTAACCAGACAAAAACAACAAAAGGAATTGACATTGTAATGGCAATTGACGTTTCTGGGAGTATGCTGGCAAAAGATTTAAAGCCAAACCGTATGGAAGCTTTAAAAAGAGTGGCAGGAGATTTCGTTTCAGAAAGACCAAATGACAGAATTGGTTTAGTTTTATACGCCTCTGAAGCCTATACAAAAACACCCGTTACAAGTGACAAACCAATTATTCTAGAAGCCATAAAAGGAATTCGATATGATACCGTTTTACAAGACGGAACCGGAATTGGGATGGGTCTGGCAACTGCAGTAAACCGTCTTAAAGACAGTAAAGCAAAAAGCCGTGTAGTTATTCTAATGACTGATGGTGTTAACAATGCCGGTTTTATTGAACCGGAAACGGCTGCAGATATTGCAAAACAATACGGAATAAAAGTCTATACAATTGGTATTGGAACAAACGGAATGGCAGAATCTCCATACGCTTACGCACCAAACGGAGGTTTCTTATTCAAAATGCAAAAAGTCGAGATAGATGAACAATTAATGAAAAGTATAGCCCGTAAAACTGATGGAACGTATTTTAGAGCAACAAGTAACGATAGACTAGCTCAAATTTACAACGCAATCAATAAACTGGAAACAACAGAAATTCAGGAATTGAAATTCTATGATTATGACGAAAAATATAGAACTTTTGCATTAATTGCAGTCTTTTTATTATTATTGGAAGTCGGCTTGAGAAATACAGTTTACAGAAGCTTCATTTAATTTTTGAAAAAATTAAAAAATCCAAATTTTAAAACGCCAAATTCCAAATTGGGATTTAGATTTAGAATCAAAAATTTGGAGACTTAATTCAGGGCAAAACAAAAAGTTAGAATTTGAAAAATTGAAATTTAAATAACCGCAAGGTTTGAAATTTGGAATTTCAATATTGGAATTTAAAAAATTTATGGAATTAGACGAAAAAAAATATTTATACCTTTTATTCTTACTGCCAATCATGGTATGTATTTTTCTTTTCAATATGTACTGGAAAAGAAAAAAACAACGTGAATTTGGTGATCTCGAAATGGTAAAGAAGCTGAGTCCTGAACGTTCTGTTTTCAAGCCAGTATTAAAATTAACCGTAATACTTTTGGCTCTTACTTGTCTAATTATCGGATTAGTAAACCCTAAGATTGGAACCAAAATGGAAACTGTAAAACGCGAAGGTATTGATATCGTTTTTGCTGTCGATGTTTCTAAAAGTATGCTGGCCGAAGATGTTGCTCCAAACCGCTTAGAGAAAAGTAAACAATTGGTTTCCCAAATCATTAATCAATTAGGAAGTGACAGAATAGGAATCGTGGCCTATGCCGGAAGTGCTTTCCCTGTACTGCCAATTACAAGCGACTACAGTGTTGCCAAAATGTTCCTTCAAAGCATGAGTCCGGATATGGTTTCATCTCAAGGAACTTCACTTGATGAAGCGATCAGGTTATCATCGACTTACTTTGACGAAAAAAGTAAAACCAGCAAGTTGTTAATTTTAATATCAGATGGTGAAGATCATTCTGAAGGAGCTACAGTTGCTGCAGAAGAAGCCAATAAAATTGGAATGAAAATCATCACAATTGGTATTGGTACCGAAAAAGGAGGAACAATTCCGTTAAAAGAAAATGGTGTCGTTAGAAGTCATCAAAAAGACCAAAACGGAACAATTGTTATTACAAAATTAAATCAGGAAGGATTAAAATCCATTGCAAAAGCAACAAAAGGTGGTTATGTTTACGGTGGTAATACAAAAGAAGTTTTAGAATATGTAAAAAATGCCCTGAACAATATTCAGAAAACAGAGTTTGAAGCAACCCAAATGGCCGAGTTTCAATCACAGTTTCAATGGTTTATTGGTTTTGCTTTTCTTTTATTGTTCTTAGATATTTTCCTTTTGGAAAGAAAAACAAACTGGATAAAAGAGTTGAATTTATTTAACGAAAAGAAATAATTGCCCCGATTTAATTCGGAACAAAAAATAAAAAATTTAGAATGAAAAATTTACTTCTTTATATTTTACTAACGTTTTCTTTAGCAGTTTCTGCTCAGGAAAAAGACAAAACATTGCCTGCAGCGAATGAAGAATATAAACAGGATAAATTTGTTGATGCCGAAGCCAATTATAGAATTTCGCAATCCAAATTTCCAAAAAAGACAACTGCTTCTTATAATTTAGGAAATAGCATTTACAAACAAAATCAAGTTTCTGAGGCAAAATTTGCTTACGCGAATGCCATAAAAAATGCCAAAACAAGACCCGAAAAACACAAAGCGTTTCATAACTTAGGAAATGTCTTTATGAAAGAGAAGGACTATACACAAGCTGTAAACGCTTATAAAGAAGCCTTAAGAAATGATCCTACGGATGATGAAACACGATACAATTATGCCTTGGCCAAACAAAAACTAAAAGAAAATCCTCCTAAAAACGATAAAAAAGACAAGAATAAGGATAAAGACAAGGACAAGGATAAAAATAAAGATAAAGACAAGGATAAAAACAAGGATAAGGATAAAGATAAAAAAGACGACAAAGGCGATAAAGACAAGGATAAAAAAGATGGCAAAAACGATCCTAAGAAAGATGACAAATCTGACAATAAAGGAGAACCAAAGCCACAACCTGGAGGAATATCAAAAGATCGCGTTCAGAATTTATTAGATGCCGTTAATAACGAAGAGAAAAAAATTCAGGATAAAGTAAATGCCCAAAAAGTAAAAGGAAATCCTAAACCAACAGAAAAAGACTGGTAAAAAATGTTTAATCGTTTAATTGTTAATTTGTTTATCTTGAATCGTATTCTTTTAAACAAAAAACCGATTAAACGATTTCACAGTTAAACAATTAAACAGCAAACAAACAACGATTAAACTATTAATGAAAAGATATTTAATTTTATTACTATTCACTTTTCAAGGATTACTGGCTCAGGTTCAATTTGAAGCCAGAGTGAGCAAAAACACGCTTGGAGTTAATGAAAGGCTAAGAATTGACTTCATCATGAATGTTGATGGAGACAACTTCGAACAGCCTTCTTTTGACGGGTTTAAAATTGTAGCCGGACCAAGTCAGCAAATTAGTCAGTCATGGGTAAACGGAAGAAGCTCTTTTCAGAAAATCTACTCCTATATCCTGCAACCCAACCAAAAAGGAACTGTTAACATTAAACAGGCTGCCATTGAATTTAATGGGCAGATTTACAAAACATCGCCCATAAAAATTGTTGTTACCAATGCTGTAGCACAAGAAAGAGATCCAAATGACAGACCTCAGGGATCTGGAAGTGAAACGCTGAATCTTGTTGCCGAAATTTCTAAAACAAATCCATATCTAAACGAACCCATTACAGTCGTTTATAAATTATACTTTAACAATATTGGTGTTACAGGTTTTAAAGAACTGGCAAAACCAAAATACAATGATTTCTGGAATCAAAACATTGACGTAAAACAATTGTCGATTGAAGAAGGAACTTACCAAGGACAAAGATGTTACTTTGTAATCTTAAAGAAAACCATCTTATATCCTCAAAAATCAGGTCGTTTAACGATTGAACCACTTTCGCTGGACATTGGTGTTCAATTACCAACAAATCGTCGTGATATGTTTGGACAAATGATTATTACCGACGGAAACAAAGTAGTTTCTGCCGGAGCCAAAACAATAAACGTAAGACCACTTCCGGAAAGCACTAAACCGGAAGGTTTCACTGGCGCTGTCGGTAAATTCAATTTTATCGTTACGCCATCTAAAACAAGTTTAAAAAGTGGAGAAAGCCTTGACCTGATCGTTAGTGCTAATGGAAATGGTAACATGAAATTGTTTACCCTGCCAAAGCCAGTTGTACCAAATGCACTGGAAATGTATGATCCTGTACATGACGAGAAAGTAACGACTTCATTATCTGGAATGTCAGGAAGAGTATCAGACAAATACACTATTGTGCCTCAATACAAAGGAAAATATGTTATTAAACCAATGCAGTTTTCGTATTTTGATTTAAATTCGGGCTCATACAAAACAATGACATCTCAGGAAATTACTATTGATGTTTTAGACGGACCTATGCAGGCTGAAGCTAACAATACAGCAAATGCGTCCAAAAACGTGATTTCGAAAACAGATCAATTCAAATACATTAAACCAAAAACTACTTTAGTTTCTATGGTTAAAAATGATTTTTATGGTTCAGATTTGTACTTGGCTTTGTTGTTTGCTCCTTTTGTAATTTTGCCAATTATTATTTTGGTTAAGAAGAAAAAAGAAGCAATTGATAGTGATGTTACCGGAAACCGAATCAGGATGAATAATAAACTGGCCAAGAAATATTTATCTGAAGCTAAAAAACAACTTAATAATAAAGAAGCTTTTTATATTGCTCTGGAAAAAGCAATGCATAACTTCCTGAAAGCAAAACTGCATATTGAAACCTCAGAAATGAGTAAAGACAACATTCAGGAATTACTATTATCACGAAATGCAAAACCGGAATCGGTTAAGAGTTTTATCGATTTGACCGAAAACTGTGAGTTTGCAAGATATGCTCCGGCATCTAGCGCTTCGATTCAACAAGATTTTGATAAAGCTGTTTTAATTATTTCAGAATTAGAAAAACAGATCGTTTAAATTAATATCAAACCCGACAAATTTTTTAAAACCTGTCGGGTTTAAAGAAAATAAAATGAAAAATATAGTATATCTCTTTTTATTAATTACACAGGTTTTCTTTGCGCAAAGCAGTTTTGAAAAAGGAAACGCTTTGTATCAGAAGGAGCAATATCAGCAAGCTGCTCAGGAATACGAAAATATTCTAACTGAAGATAAACAGCACTCGGCTGAGTTGTACTTTAATCTTGCTAATTGCTATTACAAACTAAATAAAGTTGCTCCTGCAATTTATAACTATGAAAAAGCTTTAGTCTTAAAACCTCACGATCCTGAGACTTTAAACAACTTAAAATTTGCAAAAAAGCTTACTATTGATGAAATTAAAGAAGTTCCTAAAGTAGGTTTTGCAAAACTGATTCAAAATTTTACGGGTATTTTTGATTATAATACCTGGGCCAAAATTTCTGTTGGAATTGCATTTGTATTTCTATTGAGCTTTATTGGTTACTACTTTTCACAACTTACACTTACTAAAAGAATTTATTTCATTGGAATGTTTATTCTTTTAGTTGCTTTAATTCTGAGCATTTCAGCCGGAATGTCCGAAAAAAGTCATTTTGATAACGATCGTCCCGCAATTGTTTTTGCCGAATTGAGCGAAGTACGAAGTGAACCACAAAAAGCCGGTGCTGCAATTTTCTTATTACATGAAGGTGCAAAAGTTTATGTGACCGAGACTTTAGGAAAATGGAAAAAAGTAGAATTAACAGACGGAACCGAAGGTTGGCTAGACGCTACAACCATTAAAGAAGTAAAATAGAATTATAATTTTATAATTAAAAAAATCCCAAACTCCAATTCTAATATTGAAGTTTGGGATTTTTCTTTTCATCCTGATTATTGAATTTCTATTTGAAAATCAATGTTTGTGTTATAAATAAAATTTAGTTTAAAATAAATAAAAGCTAATTTTACTTATATCATTTATATACCTGAATTTTAAAAAGTGTAGACTTTTAAAGGTGTAACACAATAATCTAATTTTACATCAGATTCAAACACATCATCGATTTGATTTACTGATTCAAAAAAAGAAAGACCAATTTTAATTGTCTCTGACTTACATTGCGCAAGGAATTTATCATAAAATCCTTTGCCATAACCTATGCGATTTCCGTAAGTATCAAATGCTAAAAGCGGAACAAAAACGACATCAATATTTTGGTTCGGAACCTGAAGTCCATTAACCGGTTCGGGAATATTATATTCGTTTTTTTTAATTTTTGTATTATCAGTCAATAAAAAATGAGTCATTTCACGTGTTTCAAAATCACTTTTAGAAATCACAATTTCTTTATCTTTTCCGGAAAGCAAATGCAAAATAAATTCTGTATCAACTTCCTTATGTTCTGTTATTGGCAAAAAAACGTGGTAATAGGTTTTATCCCAAATGGATAATTGTATTAAATTATTAGCTATTGCCAGACTCTTTTCCTCTATTTCTTGTTCAGAAAGTTCTTTTCGAAGGTTTTTATACTCACGTCTTAATTCTTTTTTACTCGTCGGCATTTTCAGGGCTTTTAGATATATGATAAATGGCATCGCCTTCGTAAACAATTGGCGAATGATTGGCATTAATTATAAATCCATCATGAGGTGCTTTTACTTTTTGTTCAAATTTCCCAAACGGATCTGTAATAATGGCTAAGATTGTTCCTTTGGTCACAAACCTTCCAATTAGATTAAAATCGTGCAATAAGCCAGAACATTTTGCGCGAAGCCAAACGGAATTTTTTATGTAAATCGATGGAACCGGCGCTGCCTCTACAAGTTGTTTAGGATCCAGCATGTTCAGATAAGACAGTAATCGTTTTACACCCAGCACTCCTTCATTAGCAATATCATTATTGATGTCCAATGATTTTCCACCTTCAAAAAGCAGCATTTTTACATTGGCTTTTTCAGAAGTATTTCTAAAAGATCCGCCTATATTTTTTGAATACAAAGTAAATGGTGCATTAAACACATCTGCCAACACTTTCAATTCCGGATTATTCTCTGTAATTCTAATTTGCGGTGCATTAAATCGGCTTGCACCTCCGGCATGAAAATCGACTGCATAATCTAAAATGGGCAAAATTTCTTCTACAATATGATAGGCAAACCTACTTGCCAGAGAACCTTTTTTACTTCCGGGAAAAACACGATTTAAATCTCGTCCGTCAGGAAACTCACGGGATTTATTGACAAACCCGTACATATTGATAATCGGAATACAAATAATAGTTCCGCGGGCAGGCTTATTGATTTTTTTACTGATAATTTGCCTTACAATTTCAACTCCGTTTATTTCGTCGCCGTGAATTCCTGCAGAGAATAAAACAACAGGCCCTTCAATTTTAGAGCGGCGTACAATAACCGGAATATTTAATTTTGTAGTGGTATGTAATCTTGCGATTTCGACATTGATTGTTCGGCTTTCGCCTGGCAAAATTGCCTCATCAAAAATAACCAGGGGTTTACTATTTTTCATCTGTAATAAAAAGCTAAATATAGAAATTATATTTTAAATGTATATCTTTGATTTTAATACACAAATTCCTAATAAGTATCAATAATAACCAATTTAAAAAGATGAAAAAAACTCTAATTCTGCTCAGTGCATTGACTCTTATGGTTTCGTGCATGAGCAAGGAAGAAAAAATGAAAGAAGCAGAAGAAAATGGAAACGAAGTGATCGCTGTAAAATCTAAATTGATAGAAGGCGCCGGAAAAGCACTTCAGGAAGAAGGAAAAGAAGCCGCAAAAAGTGCTTCTAAAGGCGTTGGAGATGTGATAAAAGGAATAAATTCCGGAATGAGCGAAAGCATAAACCAATCTGACGTAGTTGCCGAACCTTCATTTAAAGCCAATTTTGAAGAATGTAAAGCCGAAAAAATTTATGCCTCAGACGAGGATAAAGAAAAAAAAGTGACTATTTATTTAATCGCCAAAAAAGATTTTAAAGGCGATTTGATTTTAAAAGCTTTTAATGCTGATAAAAAAGAAATAGGAAGAAGCCGATTAAAAGTTGATATTAAAAAAGACGATGCAAAATATGTAGATTTTGTCTTTGACGCAAGAACTCATTTGCTGCAAACAGAATATTTTTCGATCAAATAAATACTTTTACAAAAGAGTCCTTTACAGAATAAAGGGCTCTTTTTTTTAGGAAGAAACCTAAAAGAGTTTTAAAGTTTAAGCTCAATAGCTTAAATTTGTACTATGCAGACTCCTCTTGATCTTCAAATCCTCACTTTACCAGATAATCCTGGCGTATATCAATATTACGATAAAGACGGAAAGATTCTATACGTTGGAAAAGCCAAGAATTTAAAAAAAAGGGTTTCCTCCTACTTCAATAAAATTCACGATACAGCCAAAACCAATGTACTGGTAAAGAAAATCGTAACAATAAAACACATCGTAGTTCCAACGGAAACAGATGCGCTTTTATTAGAAAACAATTTAATCAAAACTTTACAGCCACGTTATAATGTATTACTGCGTGATGATAAAAGTTATCCCTGGATTTGTATTAAAAAAGAACCTTTTTCGAGAATTTTTTCAACCCGAAGAATGGTTAAGGATGGCTCTGAATATTTTGGCCCCTATACCAGTTTCAAAACGGTACATACTATTTTAGATTTAATCAAAGAATTATATCCTTTAAGAACCTGTAATTACGATTTAAGTAAGTCAAATATTGATTCTGGCAAATTTAAAGTTTGTTTAGAATATCATATTGGTAATTGCAAAGGCCCTTGCGAAGGTCTGGAACCTTTAGAAGAATATCAAAGGCAAGTTGATGCGATTCGTGAAATTCTGAAAGGAAATTTCAAAGAAAGCATGAGAGACTTCAAGCGCTTAATGATTAAATATGCTGAAGAATTACGTTTTGAAGAAGCTCAGAAAATAAAAGAGAAAATAGAAGTTCTTGAAAATTATCAGTCGAGATCTACCATCGTAAATCCAAAAATCACCAATATTGATGTATTCTCTATTGTGTCTGATGAAACTGCCGCTTATGTAAACTTTTTACAAATCTCTCATGGCTCGATTATTCGTTCGCACACTTTAGAAATGAAGAAAAAGCTGGACGAAAGCGATGAAGAATTATTAGAGCTCGCTATTATTGAACTTCGTGAGCGTTTTCAATTATTATCAAAAGAAATCATTGTTCCTTTTGAAATGGACTTAGGCGAAAACATCAAAACGACTGTTCCTCAACTTGGCGACAAAAAACAAATATTAGATTTATCCATTCGAAATGCAAAATTCTACAGAATCGAACAATTAAAACAATTACAAATTGTCGATCCGGATAGACATACCAACAGAATTATGGCACAAATGCAAAAAGATTTGCGTTTGCCGGTTGAGCCCCGACATATTGAATGTTTTGATAACTCGAACATTCAGGGAACCAATCCGGTAGCTGCCTGCGTTGTTTTTAAAGATGGAAAAGCGAGTAAAAAAGATTATCGTCACTTTAATGTAAAAACGGTTGAAGGTCCGGATGATTTTGCTTCGATGACAGAAATTGTATATCGCCGTTACAAAAGATTATTAGACGAAAATCAACCTCTTCCGCAATTGATTATTATTGATGGTGGAAAAGGACAATTATCTGCAGCTCTAAAAAGTATTGACGAATTGGGCTTACGTGGTAAAATTGCCATAATTGGAATTGCAAAACGTCTTGAAGAACTCTTCTATCCTGGCGATTCGATTCCGTTATATCTGGATAAAAAATCAGAAACCTTAAAAGTAATTCAGCAATTAAGAAACGAAGCACACCGCTTTGGGATTACTTTTCATCGTGATAAACGAAGTAAAGCTGCCTTGAATTCATCAGTTGAAAGCATTCCTGGAATTGGCGAAAAAACGATGCTTACCTTAATACAACATTTCAAAAGTGTTAAAAGATTAAAATTAGCAACAGAAAAAGAAATTTCAGACGTCATCGGTATATCAAAAGCAAAAAAAATTGTCGACTTTTACAAAACCAATTAGTTGCTTTATGCGTTTAAACCAGCTTTCAAATTTAAATACCACAAAAGAACTTTCCTTGTTCTCAAAAAATTCGACATCAGTAAAAATCGAAACTGCATGGGGCTTTGCATCCTTACTTTTCCTACTCATTTTACTTTTGCCCGAAAAATCTTTTGCACAGGATATTAAACAAGACAGCATTAAAAGACCTAAAATTGGTTTGGTTTTAAGCGGTGGTGGTGCAAAAGGTTTTGCTCATATCGGAGTTCTAAAAGTTCTTGAAGAAGCAGGAATCAAAATCGATTATATTGGCGGAACCAGTATGGGATCTGTCATTGGCGGACTTTATGCATCGGGCTATAATGCTTCGCAAATTGATTCTATTTTTAAAAAAACCAATTTTGACGAATTGATCAACGATTATATTCCGCGTTCCTCCAAAAATTTTTACGGCAAAAGAAATGACGAATTGTACGCCATTACTTTGCCATTCAGTAATTTCAAAATTGGAATTCCGGAAGCACTTTCAAAAGGAATGTACAATTACAATCTATTAAGCAGTCTAACCAGAAATGTACGTCATGTTCGCGATTTCAATAAACTTCCTACCCCATTCTTATGTATAGGAACCAATATAGAAACTGGTGAAGAAGTATTACTTAATAAAGGAAACCTCGTTCAGGCAATGATGGCGAGTGCAGCTTTCCCTTCCTTATTTACTCCTGTAGAAATTGACGGTAATCTATTGGTCGATGGCGGAGTAGTAAATAACTACCCTATAAAAGAAGTTAGAAATCTGGGTGCTGATATTATTATTGGGGTTGATGTTCAGGATGATTTACTGAAACGTAAAAACCTTAAAAATGCTACCAGAATTCTGGTACAGATTACCAATCTTCAGTCGATCGAAAAAATGAAAAGCAAAGTAAAAGATACAGATATCTATATTAAACCAGATATTCGTGATTTTGGCGTAATATCATTTGACAGAGGCGAAGAGATAATCCGAAAAGGCGAAGAAGCTACTTTTGCAGTTTATGAAAAAATAAAATCGCTGGTAAACGAAGAAACCTTTTACAAAAAACCTAAACTAAAAATTAGTAGCGATACACTCGAAATCAACAAGATAAACAGCGATAAATTAGACAATTATACCAAAGAATACATAAATGGTAAACTTCGATTTAAACCGGGAAGCACCATAACATATGCCGATTTAAAAACTGGAATAAATAATCTGGATGCTACTCAAAACTTTAGCACAATATCTTATTGCTTAGAACCAGATGGAGACAAAGACAATCTGGATCTTGTATTGAAAGAAAACCCAACACAAACTTATTTAAAACTTGGACTGCATTACGACGGATTATATAAAAGTGCCATTTTATTAAATCTTACACATAAAAAAACATTTCTAAAAAATGATGTTACCTCAATAGACATTATTTTGGGAGATAATTTTAGATATGATTTTAATTATTATATCGAAAATGGATTTAACATTAGCTTTGGATTTCGCTCGAGACTAAATCAATTCAACAGAAACGTTACTACAAGCATTAGTAGTCTTGCCGAAGGTAATCCAAGTGTAAATCTTATCAATGTTGATTTTTTTGACATCACAAATCAGGCTTATTTTCAAACCATTTTTGTACAGAAGTTTTTAATGGGTGGCGGATTCGAATACAAATACCTAAAAATAGATTCTCCAACACTTTCAAATGAAGTAAACACCATTGAAAAGAGCAACTATTTTAGTGTTTTTGGTTATTTAAAATACGATTCATTCGATAATAAAAGCTTTCCGCATTCCGGATTATACTTTTCTACTGATGTACAGACTTATTTAGCCTCTTCAGATTACACTCATAATTTCAAACCTTTCTCTACCGCAAAAGCAGAAGTTGCATTTGCAAAAACTTTGTTCAGAAAAGCGACATTTAAAATTGGTGCCGATGCCGGTTTTAATATTGGCAGCGATAGTGTTCCGTTTTTTGATTATATTTTTGGAGGATATGGCTACAATAAAATCAACAATTTCAATTATTTCTATGGTTATGACTTTTTAAGTATTGCCGGAAACAGTTATATAAAAACAGATATCACGCTGGATTATGAAATTTTCAAAAAAAATCACGTTAATTTTTCAGCCAATTTTGCCAATTTAGGCGATGATATTTTCACTACTGTAGACTGGATTTCGATGCCTAAATATTCAGGTTATGCAGTGGGTTATGGCCTTGAAACTATTATTGGTCCAATTGAAATAAAACAATCATGGTCTCCGGAAATGTCAAAAAGCTTCACCTGGTTTAGTATCGGATTCTTATTTTAATATTCTATTCAGGAATAGTTAATAAAAACAGGCTTTTTTTTCCTGATCTAAAATTTATATCAAAAAAAATTAGTTTTATCTAGGTTTTTAAATGATATAATTTATAATTTTACTCGGAAAAAATTACGACATTTGTTATAATGAAAACAAAATGGACAGGTTTATTAGAGTATCTTCAATTCCTTATCAAGA
Organism: Flavobacterium sp. N2038; assembly: GCF_025947185.1. Taxonomy (NCBI): domain Bacteria; kingdom Pseudomonadati; phylum Bacteroidota; class Flavobacteriia; order Flavobacteriales; family Flavobacteriaceae; genus Flavobacterium; species Flavobacterium sp. N2038. The sequence goes on along the minus strand of NZ_CP110001.1, from coordinate 920,843 downwards.
GAAATCCTGAATAGTGCTTCTATCGAATTGAGATGATCAGTCATTTGAAAAATTGAACTGATTGTTTACTTTACAATTCACATTTTCGAATTATCTAATTTACAAATTATCTAATTGAAAAAGCCATGCCACTATATCATAAACTTGGGGATTTCCCTCAAAAAAGACACACCCAGTTCGAAAAACCTAACGGAGGATTTTACTATGAACAATTGTTTGGAACCGAAGGTTTTCACGGACATTCATCGTTATCTTACCATGTACACAGACCAACACAGGTAAAAGAAATCTTAAATTCTTATTCGGTTGAACCAAAAATTGCAATCGGAAAAAATATAAAATCGCTACTTTTTAAAGGTTTTGAATTAAAACCTGAAAATGATTTTCTTGACAGCCGAAAAGCCATGATGGTTAACAAAGACTGTATTATAGGTCTTGCTGCACCAAAAGAATCGCTTCGAAATTATTTTTACAAAAATGCCGATGCCGATGAAATGCTTTTCATTCATAAAGGAAAAGGAAAATTAAGAACCATGTTGGGGAATATCCCATTTGAATATGGCGATTATTTAATTATTCCGCGTGGTATTATTTATCAAATCGATTTTGAAACAGAAGACAACCGACTATTTTATGTAGAATCTTATTCTCCATTTTATACTCCAAAACGATACAAAAACCAGTCTGGTCAGCATTTAGAACATTCTCCTTTTTGTGAGCGTGATTTTATTTTGCCAAGCGAATTGGAAACGCACGATGAGAAAGGTGATTTTTTAATTAAAATCAAAAAAGAAGGCATGATTCACGAGGTGGTTTATGCTACTCATCCTTTTGATGTTGTGGGTTGGGACGGATATAATTTCCCATATGGATTTTCAATTCATAATTTTGAACCTATAACGGGGCGCGTTCACCAACCGCCACCTGTACACCAAACTTTTGAAACAGCAACTTTTGTTGTTTGTTCATTCTGCCCAAGACTTTACGACTATCATCCGAAAGCAATTCCGGCTCCATACAATCACAGCAATATAGATTCTGACGAAGTACTATATTATGTTGATGGCGATTTTATGAGTCGTAATAACATTGAACAAGGCCATATCACTTTACACCCAAAAGGCATTCCGCACGGACCAGCGCCAGGCGCAATGGAACGTAGTATTGGTCATAAAGAAACTCAGGAATTAGCCGTTATGGTTGATACTTTCAGACCATTAATGGTTACTGAAGAAGCGATGGGTCTTGACGACGGTCAGTACTATAAATCGTGGACTGAGTAATTATAGTCTTGATCTAACCGCAAAGTTCGCAAGGATTATGCGCAAAGATCGCTATAATTACTTTGCTCCCGATAGCTATCGGGATTACAATTTCCTTTGCGCACTTTGCGGTTAAAAAATCTAAACACAACATTTCGGAAAATCAAATAAACGATTAACCGATTAAACAAATAAACATTATGTCAAAAGAAGTAAAATCAGTAGAATACGGATTAGAAAAAATCTTTGAAGGAGCACAAGATTTCCTTCCTTTATTAGGAACAGATTATGTAGAATTCTATGTAGGGAATGCAAAACAATCTGCACATTATTATAAAACAGCTTTTGGTTATCAGTCATTGGCTTACGCTGGGTTAGAAACCGGAGTAAAAGACAAAGCATCTTATGTTTTGAAACAAGACAAAATCAGAATTGTTTTGACTACCCCTTTAACAGCAGATTCTCCAATAAACGAACATTTGAAGAAACACGGTGACGGAGTAAAAGTTGCCGCACTTTGGGTTGAAGATGCTACAAAATCTTACGAAGAAACTATGAAACGCGGAGCACGTTCTTTTATGGAACCAACCGTTGAAGAAGATGAATTTGGACAAGTTATCCGTTCAGGAATTTATACTTACGGAGAAACAGTTCACATTTTTGTAGAAAGAAAAAACTACAATGGTGTTTTCTTGCCAGGTTATAAAGAATGGAAATCTGATTATAACCCAGAACCAACCGGATTAAAGTACATTGATCATATGGTTGGAAATGTGGGTTGGAATGAAATGAATACCTGGGTTAAATTTTACGAAGATGTAATGGGATTTGTAAATTTCCTTTCTTTTGATGATAAACAAATCACTACAGAATATTCTGCATTGATGAGTAAAGTAATGTCAAATGGCAATGGAAGAATCAAATTTCCAATCAATGAACCAGCCGAAGGAAAGAAAAAATCTCAAATTGAAGAATATTTAGATTTCTACGGTGGGCCTGGAATTCAGCATATCGCTATTGCAACAGATGATATTATCAAAACAGTATCACAATTAAGAGCACGTGGTGTTGAATTTTTATCAGCTCCTCCCCACACCTATTACCAGGCAATTCCTGAAAGACTGGGAGTTCATATGGATATGATGAAAGAAGACATTAATGAAATTGAAAAGTTAGCCATTATGGTCGATGCCGATGAAGATGGTTACTTATTACAAATATTTACGAAACCAGTTCAGGACCGACCTACACTTTTCTTCGAAATTATTCAAAGAATGGGTGCAAAAGGATTCGGTGCAGGGAACTTTAAAGCCCTTTTTGAGTCTATCGAAAGAGAGCAGGAATTGAGAGGAACATTGTAAAATCGCAATATTTTTGCATTATGTAGAAAAATTCTCTGTAAAACGATGTTTTTTATGCAAATGTTATGTTAAACTTGCCTTTTGCTATTTATTTTTTGAACTTTCTATCTATCTTTGCACTCGCAAATCAAGAAGGGGTGGTTTCCTTCTGAATTGATATAAATTTCATAATTTATAGTTTTTTGGTTAGTTAATAGCATAAAAACTCAGTCATTCCTTGACTGAGTTTTTTTGTTTTGGTACATTTGGAATAGAATTTGCATTTATCCTTATAAATAATTGTAAAACAGCACTATGAAAAAATTACTTCTCATCATATTTATCCTCACAGCCTTTAGTTTTGATTCGCAGAAAGAAGATGCTTTCGACACAGGAGAATTTTTTAAATTCAGAATTCATTACGGAATTATAAATGCCGGTTATGCAACTTTAGAAGTTGTCGATGCCACTATAAACAGCAAAAAAGTTCACCATGCTGTTGGTAAAGGTTACACAACCGGAATGTCTAAATTTTTCTTCAAAGTAGAAGACTTATACGAAAGTTACTTTGACAAGGAAACCGGAAAACCTTATCGCTATGTTAGAAAAATTAACGAAGGGGGTTACACAAAAAATCAGGAAGGTTTTTTTAATCAAAGTGAGGGCCGCGTATTAGTTAAAGATTACAAACGAAAAAACGAAAAAACAATTATTGTCACTGATAATGTGCAAGATATAATCTCATCATTCTACTATCTGCGTAATCACCCTGGTATTGACAAACTTAAACCTGGAGAGGCGATTACAATTGACATGTTTTTTGATGATGAAATCACAAAATTTAAGTTAAAATATATAGGCCGTCAAGATATTACGACTAAATTTGGAACCGTTTCTACAATGGTTTTCAAACCTTTAGTGCAAGCAGGAAGAGTTTTTAAAGAAAAAGAAAGCGTAACACTTTGGATAACAGACGACAATAATAAAGTACCAATAAGAATAAAAGCAGATCTTGCCGTAGGATCACTCAAAGCAGATCTTGATGAATATAAAGGATTAAAAAATCCATTTAAAGTTAAAAAATAATGAACCTTACTGACCATTCTGAATCAATTTTAAAAGAAATTGATCAAAAATTTCAAGCAATAAACCAAAAAACTGATGTACAATTAGAAGGACTACTTTGGTCAAAACCAATCACCTATTGGGATTATATCCAGACTGATGCGCTTTTAAACCTCCAAATACAACGCACAACACTTCCTGACGAAATGGTTTTTATCATGTATCATCAGGTAAATGAATTAATATTTAAAATGATTTTGTGGGAGATTGATCAAATCGCCGAAACACAAAATATTCAGGTAGATTTTTTCAGTGAAAGACTTTCCCGAATCACTCGTTACTTTGATATGCTAACCAATTCTTTCAGCATTATGGAGAACGGAATGGAGGTTGATCAATATATGAAATTTAGAAATACGCTTACCCCTGCAAGTGGTTTTCAGAGTGCACAATATAGAATGATTGAATTTGCCTCAACAGATGTTGTTAATTTAACAGACAGAAGATACAAAGCAAATTTTGACGAAAACACAGATCTGGAAACCAGTTACGAACACTTATACTGGCAAGCAGCAGGAAAAGATTACGAAACAGGCGAAAAATCATACTTAATAAATGAGTTTGAAAAAAAATATAAAGATCAATTTTTAAGACAAATAACATCGTTTAAAACGAAAAATATCTGGCAAAAATTTACTCAGCTACCAATTGAAGACCAGCAAAATACCGAGTTAATCAACGCGATGCGCCATTATGACAAAACGGTAAATATTACCTGGGTAATGCAACATCTTAATACTGCAAGAAAATACATTTTAGGAAGCGGAAAAGGAAACGGTGAAGCGACCGGAGGAAGTGACTGGCAAAAATATATGCATCCAAAATACCAAAGACGCATCTTTTTTCCTAAATTGTGGACCGAAGAAGAATTGTCCAATTGGGGGAATGAAACAACCACTTAATTTCCCAAAAAAAATTAAAAGTTTGAAAAAAGCATTTTTATTTATAATCCTTTTACTATCCATTTTTTCATGCAACAAAACAGATGAAAAAATTGAAACTAAAACCACTAAACCAAAAACTAAAAAAGTAGAATTTGGCTTTAACTATGCTGATTTTAATATTGTTAATGATACTATTTCAAAAGGAGATTCTTTCGGATCAATTCTTCAAAGTCAAAATATTGGAGACAAAAAAGTTTTTGATATTGTTGAACAGGTAAAAGACTCTTTTGATGTAAGAACAATTCGTTACAACAAACCATTTACTTTACTTCGATCTAAAAACAAAACAAATAAGCTTCAGGTTTTTATTTACCAGCCTGACGCTTTAAGTTATTATGTTGTCGATTTACGCGACAGTATTGCAAAAGCGTATAAAAAAATAAAACCGGTTACTTTAAAAAGAAAAATTATTGGTGGTGTCCTAAAAAGTTCATTATCTGAAACTTTAGGAAACGAAAGTGTAGAAACAGCACTTGCCAGCAGAATCACAAAAGTATTTTCCTGGTCTATTGACTTTTTTAAACTTAAAAAAGGAGATCGCTACGGATTAATTTTTACCGAACGCTTTATTAATGGTAAAACGTATGATGGTGTCGAAGAACTGGAAGCAGCCTTTTTTGAGTATAAAGGAAAAATCATCTATGCTTTCCCTTTTGAAAGAGACACTACTTCAGGAAAAATAGAATATTATGATAATGAAGGAAAGACTTTAAAAAACTTCTTTCTAAAAACTCCAATTAAGTTCAGCCGAATCACTTCAAGATTTACTATGAACAGATTTCACCCGGTACAACATACCTGGAAGGCACATAAAGGAACTGATTACGCTGCTCCAACCGGAACTCCAATTTCTACAACAGCATCCGGAATTGTAGAAGCAACTGGATATACTGCAGGGAATGGAAACTTTGTAAAAGTAAAGCACAACGGAACCTACTCTACTCAATATTTACACATGTCCAGAATTTTGGTTCGTCGTGGACAACGTGTAACTCAGGGACAAACTATCGGATTAGTCGGCAGCACAGGCTTAGCTTCGGGCCCACACGTATGTTATCGCTTCTGGAAAAACGGTGTTCAGGTTGATGCCCTTCGACTGAATTTACCAACTGGAGAATCTTTGACAGGAAACGACAAAACTCGCTTCTTTAAACAAATCGAACCTTTGAAAAGAGAGTTGGATAGTATTGGGAATTTGTAAATCTCTCAAATAAAAAGTCAAAATGAAAAATGCACGTGTCAAAGCAATTTACAATGAAACTTTTAATGGGTTAAAATTATTTTACAGAGATAGTAATCTTCCTGATAATCTGATTGCAAATTATAAAGTCGGACAAATAATTCAGGAAAAAGGTTTTACTGATATGTCTTCTATCGGTGGCGGGCTTTCAGGAAACATCCGGTATTTAATTGCAAGTGCACATCCAAAAGATTTATCAAAATTCAATCCTGACTCTGCAAAACTCGGTCATTTTCTTCTTGACACTATTGCATATTTTAAAATATTGGACATTCAGAAAATTGAAAACAAAACTCAGGTTTTCCTTTTAAACATTCCAGACAATTCGATTTCACTTTTCAAAAACTCAACTTCAAACCTTGAAGAAGAAATCATTGAAAAAGCAAGGAAAAAATTTCTAGACAAAATCGATTCAGCTCCAGCTCCGGAATTACAAACTGAAGGCTGGAAAGAAAGAACAAAATTACCAATTGGAATGAATGAAAACGGCGAAATGTTTTTTGATGATTCTAAAATTAAAACAGAATCTCCAAAAAGAATCGAAATCAATATTGCCAAGAAAACTATTGAAATTAATAAAAAACCTTGGTGGAAGATTTGGTAATATTTAAAACGACATCACTTACAAAACTTCTTTCTAAATTCCGACGGATTCATTCCTTTATGTTTTCTAAAAACTTTATTCAAATGACTTTCATCAGAATAATTTAATTCATCAGCAATTTCGTTAATCCGCATATCACTATTTAAAAGTCTCGTTTCGATTAATCTTAATTTATAGTTTGCAATATATTCCTGCAGCGTTTCGCCAGTTTGTTTCTTAAAATACTTTCCTAAATAATTAAGCGAAATATTAAAATGTTGGCTTACTTTTTCTGCTTTTAATTGCTTTGGATTGTAGATGTTTTCCTGAATATAATGTAGTATTTCCAAAACCATTTCTCCCGTAGTTTCTTTAATATTCTTCGGAAGTTTTAAGGCAATATTTCTCGCTACAATTGTAATTATTGTATTTACAATTTGCTCAATAATCTTTTGATGATAAATCTGCTGATTGTCTAGTTCCTGAATTATACTTTCTATCAGCGACGCAATTAAAGGTTTATCAATTTTATTTTTTAGAATACACCCGGGACGGTGACTTGCATTTTGAAGAATATATTCCATTCGCAGAACCGTTTCAGATTGTCCGTTTTGAGAATTTGCCTTGATATAATATTCATTAAATCGAAGAAAAAAGAATTTTGTTGGCGTTGTAATTTCAAACGAATGGACATCTTGGGGCGTTACAAGAAATAGATTTCCCCTTCGATATTGAAATTCATTGTTATTAATAACCTGAATTCCGGTTCCATCAACAACATAAATCAATTCAAAGAAATTGTTTTTCCGACTTGTTTTCGGAAACTGTTCCAATTCTTTAAAATCAACTTCAAAAGGAAGATATAAATTCTTGTCTGTCATTAAGCTAAAATACAATTTTAGTACCAATAAGTACAATTTTCTACGAAAGCTAACCTCTTAATTTTGTTTTAGATAACAAACTAAAATTTACAAAATGAGAATACTTTTAATTGGAGCAAACGGAACAATTGGAAAAATACTAAATCCGGCTCTGGCAAAAAATCATGAAATTATTTCGGCAGGACGAAACAGCGGTGATTTTAAAATCGATTTATCAGATTCAGACTCGATTGAAAAATTATTCAGCGAAGTCAAAAATATCGATGCCTGTATCTGTGTTGCAGGCGATTGTTATACGGGAGATTTGCATTCGCTTGACGAAGAAAAATTAAATATTGGCATTAAAAGCAAATTATTGGGTCAGGTAAATTTGGTTTTAATTGGGCAAAAATACTTAAACGATAACGGATCATTTATACTGACTTCGGGAAAATGGGCGATAAACCGGTGAAAAACAATATTAGCAAAGCAATTGTAAATGGCGGAATTAACAGCTTTGTGCTTTCGGCTTCGCTGGAATTAGAAAGAGGAATTAGAATAAATGCAATAAGTCCGGCAAAGGTTTCAGACATTCCTGTGGAAGATTTAATAAATGCTTATACAAAAATTATAGAAGGAACTATCAATGGAGAAATTATTAAAGTAAACTATTAAAATTTTAAAGATGAAAAACACAACTTTCTTATTATTACTATTCGTTTTAAATTCGGCTATTGCGCAAAAAACAAAATCTGATTTTTTAGGTTCATGGACTTTGGTTTCGGTAGAGAACAAAAATTCTGATGGAACAAAAAATCTTCCGTATGATGTAAATCCAAAGGGCACTTTATTTTTTGATGGAAAGGGAAATTACGTCATTCAGATATATAAAAACGAAAGATCAAAAATAGTTTCGGGCGATAAAAACAAATGTACTCCCGAAGAAAATGCGGCAATTGTGCAAGGAAGTAATTCGCACTTTGGAGAATATGAAATTGACGAAGCAAACAGGATTATTACTTTTAAAATAAAAACAGCTTCGTTTCCAAACTGGGAAGGAACAATCCAAAAACGATCTTATACTTTGATAAATAATGAACTTAAATATGTTGTAACCAATACTACGCAGGGAGGAAAATCAGTCACGGCAGAAGTTGTCTGGAAAAAACTATAATATTCATAAAACGTTTTCGTAACTAATTGTTATATAATCACGAACAACTCCCCTTTTAAAAGTTATTTCAGTATTTTTGTGTTTCTAAAAAAACAAACCACATAATAAAATTCAAATGGCTTTAAACACAACAAACCCAACCGGGACTGAAGCGTGGAAGAATCTACAAAACCACTATAACGCAATTAACGAAACAACGATACAGGAATTATTTCAGCAAGATAATGCACGTGCTGAAAAATTCAATTTGCAATGGAATGACTTTTTAGTTGACTATTCAAAAAACAATATTAGCCAGGAAACTATTTCTCTTTTACTAGAATTAGCTAATTCTATTGGAGTAAAAGATGCCATTGCACAATACTTTGGCGGAGAAATTATTAACCAAACTGAAAACAGAGCTGTTTTGCATACTGCATTGCGCGCTCCGGAATCGGCAGTTATTAAAGTTGATGGAGAAAACGTAATTCCAGAAGTTTATGAAGTAAAAAACAAAATTAAAAACTTTACAAACGAAGTAATTTCGGGGCAAAGAAAAGGCTTTACAGGAAAAGCTTTTACTGATATTGTAAATATTGGAATTGGAGGTTCAGATCTTGGGCCGGTTATGGCTGTTGAAGCTTTACAATTTTACAAAAATCATCTAAATCTTCATTTTGTTTCAAATGTTGATGGTGATCACGTAAACGAAGTAATTAAAAAATTAAATCCTGAAACGACTTTATTCCTGATTGTTTCTAAAACTTTTACCACTCAGGAAACACTTTCAAATTCTGAAACTATTAAAGAATGGTTTTTAAAATCAGCTTCGCAAGAAGATATTGCAAAACACTTCGTGGCGGTTTCAACTAACATCCAAAAAGTAACTGAATTCGGAATTAATCCAGACAACGTTTTCCCAATGTGGGACTGGGTTGGAGGAAGATTTTCTCTTTGGAGTGCCGTTGGTCTAAGCATCGCTTTAGCAATTGGTTTTGATAATTATAACCAATTATTAGTTGGAGCTAATGAAATGGATGAACATTTCAAATCGACTGAATTTGACGAAAATATTCCGGTAATTCTGGCTTTGTTAAGCGTTTGGTACAATAACTTTTATGGTGCCGAAAGTGAAGCTTTGATTCCATATACTCAATATTTACAAAAACTAGCTCCTTATTTGCAACAGGCAACTATGGAAAGTAACGGAAAAAGCGTTGGCCGTGACGGAAAGCCTGTTAATTACCAAACAGGAACCATTATCTGGGGAGAACCGGGAACGAATTCTCAACATGCTTTCTTCCAATTAATTCATCAGGGAACAAAATTAATCCCAACTGATTTTATTGGTTTTGTAAAACCGCTTTACGGAAATGAAGATCATCACGACAAATTGATGTCAAACTTCTTTGCACAGACAGAAGCTTTAATGAACGGAAAAACTCCTGCACAGGTTCAGGCTGAATTTGACAAACAAGGTCTGTCTGCCGAAAAAGCAGCATATTTATTACCATTCAAAGTTTTTACTGGCAACAAACCAACCAATACAATTTTGATTCAAAAATTAACACCAAAAAGTTTAGGTTCGTTAATTGCATTATACGAACATAAAATCTTCGTTCAGGGCGTTATCTGGAATATTTTCAGCTTTGATCAATGGGGAGTTGAATTAGGAAAACAGTTAGCAAACTCTATCTTAGATGAAATAAATTCGAAAACAGTTAAAACTCATGACAGTTCAACTTCATTTTTACTGAATCACTTTTTGAAAAACAAATAAAGCTCTTCAAAAAACAAAATCATAACATACTGAAACGCCTTAATTTAACACAAATTAAGGCGTTTTTTCGTATAAAGATCATCATTTAGCAGCTAAAAAGACGGAACAATATAAGTATACAGCTACAAACTCGTTCACATTATTATGATTTTAACAAAATACAGCCCTAATAATTTAAAAAATAGTTATTTTATTTAATAGAAAATAGAAAAATCATTTTAATGCGCAATCAATTAGACAAAACTTCCTTTTCTTAACATTTTGATAACACTATCTGATTTAATTGTTATAATTTTGCCAAAAACAATAAACTAAATAACAAAATGAAGAAAATGAAAAATTGGTTACTTACTGGACTATTTTTTATGATAGTTTCAACCGTATTTTCTCAAGGAAAAGTTACTGGTACGATTACCGACGGTGTTGGTTCATTGCCAGGAGCAAACGTAGTGATTAAAGGATCTACTACGGCAACTTCAACAGACTTTGATGGTAAATTTACCTTAAATTCAACTACAGGTTCTGGAGAAATTGTTATCTCTTTTTTAGGTTTTGAAAACCAAACTGTAAAATATACAGTTTCAAATGGTTCTACTACAAACTTAGGAAAAATCGTTTTAACATCTAACTCAAACGAGTTAAGTGAAATTGTGGTTACAAGTAGCGTTATTGACGTTGCAAAAGACAGAAAAACTCCAGTTGCTGTTTCTACAATTAAAGCAGCTGAAATTAGAGAAAAACTTGGTTCTCAAGAATTTCCTGAAATCTTAAAAAGCACACCTTCTGTGTATGCTTCAAAAGCTGGTGGTGGATATGGAGATTCAAGAATTGCGATTCGTGGATTTGACCAAAAAAACGTTGCAGTTATGATCAATGGAGTGCCTATCAATGATATGGAAAACAGCTCTGTATATTGGAGTAACTGGGCAGGTATCTCTGATGTAACTTCTGCTATGCAGGTTCAAAGAGGTCTTGGAGCTTCTAAATTGGCTATTTCTTCTGTAGGTGGTACAATAAACATCATTACTAAAACGTCTGACATGAAAGAAGGTGGATCAGTTTCATCTACTTTTGGTAATAACGGTTATATTAAAGCACAAGCTTCTTACAATACTGGTGTAATGAAAAATGGTCTTTCTGCTTCTGTTTTATTCAGCAGAACTGCAGGAGACGGATATGTTGATGCAACTAAATTTGAAGGATACAACTATTATATGGCTTTTGGTTACAAAGCAAATGACAAACATAGTTTCCAATTTACTTTTACAGGAGCGCCTCAATGGCATGACCAAAGATCTACCTCTGTTGCCATAAGCGATGCATTAAAATACGGAAGTAATGGTACTGAACCAAACATCAAATACAACTCTGATTGGGGTATGAGAAATGGTGAAGAGTATAATTTAAAAACAAATTATTACCATAAACCTGTAATGTCTCTTAACTGGGATTACGATATCAACTCAACTACAAAATTATCTACAGTAGGTTATGCTTCATGGGGACGTGGAGGAGGAACTACTTCAAATGGAGTTATCAAAGGAAACAATCCTTACTCTACAAACAACGCATTAAGAACTCCTGACGGAACAGTAAATTTTGATTTAATCGAAAATTGGAATTCAGGACAACCTACAACACTTGGAACAAGAGTTCCTGTTAACGGTAAATTCGAAAACAATTCTTCGAATGCATCAAACTCAACCAATGGTATCTCACAAATTGCTTCTGTAAACTCACACAACTGGTATGGTGCAGTAATCAATTTAGATAAAAAATTCTCTGAAAGCCTTACATTAGATTTTGGACTTGAAGGAAGAATGTACCAAGGTATCCACTTCCAAAACTTAATTGATTTACTTGGAGCTGATGTTTATAAAAACACTGCTGACGTAAATAACAATCCTGGTTATTTTAGCACTACTTATGCGCCAAGACCAAATGGAAATCCATTTGTTAGCACTGATTATCAGCAAAGAATTAACTACTGGAATGACAGTAAAGTTAATTATTACGGAGCTTTTACTCAATTAGAATACACTACTGGAGACTTCACTGCTTTCCTTCAAGGAGCTGTATCTCAGCAAGCTTACCAAAGAATTGATCATTTCAAGTATACTTATGATAGCCCACTTGCTAAAACAGGTTTCAAAACTATTACTGGTGGAGATATTAAAGCTGGAGCTAACTACAACATTAACGAGCACCATAATGTATTTGTAAATGGAGGTATATACTCAAAACAACCGTTTTTCAATGCGGTATATCCTAACAATGCTTCAATTGTAAACCCTAACCTTACAAATGAAAAAATCAAAGCAATCGAAGCTGGTTACGGTTTCCGTTCTGGTATCTTCAATGCTAACTTAAACGCTTATTATACAACTTGGGATGACAGATTTACAACTGCGATAGATCAGGCACCAACGAATCCAAGCGGATACTACACTTTCCAAGGTGTTAATGAAATCCATAAAGGTATCGAATTGGATGTTAATGCTAAGTTAATTGACAAATTAAAACTAAACGGAATGATTTCTGTTGGGGATTGGAAATACAGCGGTAATGCTACAAGTAGCCGTTTTGATGTTGCTAATAATCCAATTAGTGGAGATCAACCTTTATACTTAGATGGAGTTAAAGTTGGAAACAATGCTCAAACTACAATGGCAATTGGAGCGGCTTACGAAATCTTAGACGGTCTTAATGTTGATGCAAACCTTAACTACTCTGAAAAATTGTACGGAAACATTGATGTAGCTAAATTTGGAGCTGCAGATAACAAAGGTGCAGTAGAGTTACCTGGTTTTGCAACTACAGATGCTGGTGTATCTTACAGATGGAATTTTGCACCTAAATTAGGTTCTTTAAACTTCAGATTAAATGTTAACAACGTTTTTGATAAAACATTTATCAACGAATCGTTTACAAACATTTTTGCAGATGACAACCTTCCTGTAGCAAATGGACAAACACCTGGTTCAAAAGGAACTTATGCTTCTAATGGACAACTTTACAATGGTATTGCAACTGCTAACAAAGTTTACTTTGGTTTCGGAAGAACTTGGAACTTTAGCTTACGTTACGATTTCTAATATTTAGAATCTAAATAAATACCAAAAAACGGCATTGACTTTTAGTTTAATGCCGTTTTTTTATGCCTTTTTTTCTATATTTGTTTTAACAAAAAATCTTATTTATGTACCATTTTTTACAAAAATTTCACTCGGGCTGGGCTTATTTAGCTCTATTGCTACTTTTGGTTGCAGTAGTAAATGCAATAATAGGCTTAACTTCTAAAAAAGAATTCACAGCTAAAGACCGCAAAATCTCTTTGTTCGCATTAATTGGAACACACACACAATTATTAATTGGTCTGATTCTTTACTTTGTTTCTCCTTTAGGAAAAGCTGCTTTTGGACAAATGTCTAATGCTGAACTAAGATTAACTTCTTTAGAACATCCACTAATCAACATCATTGCCATCATTCTAATTACTATCGGATGGTCTAAACATAAAAAATTGATCAATAGCGAAGCAAAATTTAAAACATTTGCAATTTTTTACGGATTAGGATTATTGCTAATCCTTAGCAGAATACCTTGGAACCTTTGGTTTCAATAAAAATAAAGTCCTAGAATTGTAGGACTTTTTTTATAATGGCATATTATTTGTACAAACTCCCCAAGTCTGAAAAAAATAACCCATGAGAAATAAAAAAAACATTATACTCACAGCGCTTACGGCAACTTTTATAAGTTGCTTCACCTACGTTATAAGCCAAACCAAACCGGCCATCGAGCCCAAAATAATACAAGATAGCCTATCGCGACCTAATATTATTGCCATGCCTACCGATTCAGTTTTTACTGACAAAGGCTTAAAATTAAAACTATACAAAAAAACGGCACATGCTTCCTACTACGCAGACCGTTTTAATGGCAAAAAAACTGCAGATGGCAGCAGATTCAACAACAACAAATATACTGCCGCACATAAAAAACTTCCTTTTGGAACAAGAGTAAAAGTTACAAATGAAGCTAATGGAAAGTTTGTTATTGTAAAAATCACTGACCGCGGTCCATTTGTAAAAACACGTGAAATAGACCTTTCTAAGCGTGCCTTTATGGATATTACCAAAAATAAAGGTGCTGGTGCAATGAAAGTAACCATCGAGACCATTATCGAAAAATAAAAAAAATCCCGTTCTGAATTTCAGAACGGGATTTTTATTTAAACAAACTTTCTAATGCCCATTATAATTCCGGTATGAATTCCTTCATGGTAATTATTAAAATCCAAAGCTCCTTGAATGTTTTTAAGCGTATATCCCAAACTCGTTGTATATTCGGTATAATTAACAAAAATGTTCTTCTCAAAGTCATTAATCGTTTGTAAAAATGTAGAGGATAATAATGTTTTGATTTCATCAACCTCTGCTTGCGAAACATCACCTTCCGGTTTTGTTCCTTTTCTGTATTTTGCAATAAATTCCTCAGAAACCATAGTAGGCAAACCTGATAATTTATAGATCAACACTTGTTGTGAAGCCACACAGTGTGCAACATTCCAAATTAAATTATTACTAAATCCCTCCGGAATTTTATTCAATTGTTCTAATGAATGATTATCTAAAATTTTCAAAAGAATTTCTCTAATTGTTTTTTGTACTTCAAATACTGAATTCATAATTACATTTTTTTTCTAAAATTACTCATTTTTAAGTTTTAAATGAATTTTCTTTGTAGTCTCTAAAAATATAAATCATGAACAAAATATATTATCTGGCTTCGTGCGATACTTGCCGCAAAATCATTAAAAGTCTTCCTGAAAATCACAATCTGACTTTTCAGGATATCAGACAAAATCCAATTACAGAAGCTGAACTCGAAGAAATGTATAAACTTTCGGGAAGCTATGAAGCTTTATTCAGCAAAAAAGCACAACTGTATAAATCTATGGATTTAAAAAATAAATCATTGACAGAAGCAGATTTTAAAAAATACATCTTAGAGCATTATACTTTTTTAAGCCGTCCGGTTTTTATTATTGACGGAAAAATTTACATTGGCAACAGCCAGAAAAATATAACAGAAGTTATAAAAGTTTTAAGCTAAAAGCTTTACCCGTTTTTTGCCACAAATTTTCGTAAATCAAACTGCTTATTTTTTTTCTAATGCAGCGATCTTACAAGATTTAATCCTTAAAATTTGTGGCAAAAACACACCTTAAAACAACAGGTCTCACAGAATAGTGATTTACAGCGCAACACTGCAAACTTTTAATTATCTTTGCGCCTTTATACTCAATTATATGATACAATCTATGACAGGGTTTGGCAAAGCTTCTTTGCAATTGCCTACAAAAAAAATTACAGTCGAAGTAAAATCCTTAAACAGTAAAGGTTTAGATTTAAACGTAAGAATGCCTTCGCTTTACCGCGAAATGGAATTAGGTTTAAGAACCTTGATTTCTACTAAACTTGAAAGAGGTAAAATTGATTTCGGAATTTATATCGAAAGTACTGCAGAACAAACTTCGACAAAAGTAAATGTACCTATCGTAAAGTATTATATCGCACAATTGAAGGAAGTAAATCCGGACGCTGATGAAACTGAATTAATGAAAATGGCCGTTCGTATGCCTGATACATTAAAAACAGAGCGTGAAGAAATAGACGAAAATGACTGGGATCAAATTCAGGTTACGATCGATGAAGCACTTCAAAATATCTTAAGTTTTAGAAAAGACGAAGGTGAATCTCTTGAAAAAGAGTTTAATCTTCGAATTGCAAATATCCGTCAATACATGAATGATACTCTGGCACTGGATCCGGAACGTATTCAGGCCATTAAAGACCGTTTACAAACTGCTATTTCAGAATTGCAGGTAAATGTTGATGAAAATCGTTTTGAGCAGGAGTTAATCTATTATTTAGAAAAACTGGATATTACAGAAGAAAAAGTTCGTTTAACCAACCATCTAGATTATTTCCTGGAAACTTTAAACGGTTCTGAAGCTAATGGTCGCAAACTTGGCTTTATTACTCAGGAAATGGGCCGTGAAATCAATACAATGGGTTCTAAATCAAATCATGCACAAATGCAGAAACTGGTTGTGATGATGAAAGATGAATTGGAGAAGATTAAAGAACAGGTTTTGAATGTGCTTTAAAAAGCAGTAAGCTTTAAGCTATAGGCTATAAGCAAGAATAAAGACATCAAATTAAAGCTTAAAGCGTATTGCTTAAAGCCTAAAGCATACATTAATGAACAAAGGAAAATTAATTGTTTTTTCAGCACCTTCAGGCTCAGGAAAAACAACTATCGTAAAGCATTTATTAGGTCAAGAAGATTTAAATCTTGAATTTTCGATTTCGGCAGCATCACGTGAACCACGTGGAGAAGAAGTACACGGAAAGGATTATTATTTCATTTCGTTAGAAGAATTCAAAAAGCACATTAAAGCTGAGGATTTCTTGGAATGGGAAGAAGTTTATCGCGATAACTTCTATGGCACTTTAAAATCGGAGATTGAGAGAATATGGGCCCTAGGAAAAAATGTCATTTTTGATATTGATGTTGCGGGTGGACTTCGAATCAAACATAAATTTCCAGAGCAGACTCTAGCTGTCTTTGTAAAACCACCAAGCGTTGACGAATTAAAACGCAGATTAAAAGAGCGCTCTACCGAAAGTGATGATAAAATCAATATGCGTATTGCAAAAGCTTCTGTAGAATTGGCAACAGCTCCTCAATTTGATGTAATTATCAAAAATTATGATTTACCTGTAGCTTTAGAAGAAGCTCATCAATTGGTTAAGGACTTCGTAAATAAATAATTTTATTCCGCAGAGATCCACAAAGAAAAACGCAAAGATTCGCCAAGTTGAAATAAAACTTTGCGAATCTTTGTGCTATCTTAGCAACTCTCTGTGAAACTCTAGAAAATGAAAATAGGTTTATATTTCGGAACTTACAATCCCATTCATGTTGGTCATTTGATCATTGCCAATCATATGGCCGAGTTTGCAGATTTAGATCAGATTTGGATGGTGGTTACACCTCATAATCCTTTAAAAAAGAAAGCTACTCTGCTTGACGATCATCAGCGCTTGCAAATGGTTTTTTTGGCTACAGAAGAATATCCAAAAATTAAACCATCTGATATTGAGTTTAAATTACCTCAGCCCAATTATACCGTAATTACTTTAGCACATTTACAGGAAAAATACCCAAATCATGAATTTTCATTGATTATGGGTGAAGACAATTTGAAAACATTCCATAAGTGGAAGAACTATGAAGTAATCCTTGATAATCATGATATATATGTTTATCCACGTATTTCTGATGAACCGGAAAATATCGAGTTAAAATCGCATCCAAAAATCCATATTATTGATGCTCCAATTGTAGAGATTTCTTCAACTTTTATTCGAAACAGTATTAAAGAAGGCAAAAATATTCAGCCTTTGTTACCGCCAAAAGTTTGGGAATATATTGATCATAATAATTTTTATAAGAAGTAGATGCTTTTCTCCGCCTCTATTTTCATTCCTAAAGAACCAAAAGGTTTTAATTTAACTCGATCAGAAAAACTTTGCTGGTATTCTTTAGGAGTACTTGTAATATATTCATTACCAATTTTATTCATTGAAAAATATTACAATTATAAATTCCCTCAGTGGATTTATTATATATCATTAATTATCTTTCTAGTAAATTTTAGTAGTTATTTTATCAGACTAGGGGAATTTGAAAATCTTAATGGCGCTTTTGATGGGAAAATTACATTTAGAGAAGACTTCTTAGTTATAAATGGAATTGAATACAAATATTCAAAATTAGAAAATTTAGTTATTTATGGAAATTCGTTCTCTGGAGAAAAAACAAAAAATTACAGATATGGTCCTATGTATGGGAATGGCGTCGAAAATCTAATTTCATTTACTTGTAACGGAATTAAAATTGAAAAACATTTTCAGTTAAATACCGAACGTCATCTTGATGAATTACAAAATACTTTAATTCATATTATTTCCTCCGAAAAAATTCCTTTCAAAAAAGAATATTTAGATTTTATCAATGAAGAACATCGATCGTATATTCTTTTCGAATTTCTAATTGGAAAATTAATCCGAGAAAAGAAAATTAGTAATAAAGAAGGTCTTGGTTTAATAAAATTTAATTCAAACAAAGATGCTCAGGAATTTAAAGCAAAATATTGCATTTAAATTTTTGAATTGCCTCCAGTTTTAACTGGAGGTTTTTTATTTTCAACAACACATGGCTTTAGCCAAAATACGTTTGGCTAAAGCCGATGTTGCGATATCTCTTTTAACCTCCAGTTAAAACTGGAGGCAATTGATTTCTCTTAAAACGAAAAAACCTTTGTCAAAGTTTCGAACTTTGACAAAGGCCTCACCACATTTATAATTTCAATAAAAAGCCTGAATTTCAATTCAGGCTTTCGTTTATAATTAAGCTTCTATGCTCACTTCACTTTTAACTCTCGTTCTAATCTCACTCAGCGATTGATCAATCAAAAGTTTTCCATCTCTGAAAATCTCTTTCAATTCACCTTGTTTTTCTTCTTCCCAGGAAACATTATCAGTTAAATGATACTTTCCGTCGATTAAATCTATTTTCATCAATCCTTTGGCCGATTTTTTAGTTCCGTCGTCTGTAATTGGATCTTTAAAGATGGCTCTTCCCTCTCCGTTTACTTCTCCATAAGTTGCTTTCATCGCAAATCCGAAAGTATCTCTGGTGTTGTATTGATAAGTGAAAGAACCAATTCCAAGAACAACATTTGTAGAGGCAAATCCTTTTGCTTTCAATCTTTCGCAAATTTGTGTTGCTCTTGCTACAGTAATACTGTCTCCATAAATAGCTCCGATTTGCGGAACTAATTCTTTGAATCCTTTTGCATTTGTTGTACCGCCAAAAACATCCCAAAGCAATTCGATAACCCCTTTCTTTTCTTGTTCTGTTTTTCCGTTTGGATTTCCACAGATAATATCAACCGGATCACCACTGTCAGGGCGAATTACGACTTTACCCTCTCTTGAAACGATATCTTCTCTCAATCGAGGCAAATAATCCGTCAAAACTTTCCATAAATCCCAGGTATCAGAAACGATAGAAACAATTCCTTTTGGATATACTTCTGTAATCAATCTTTTAAAAGTTTCATACTCGCCTTCTGTAGTCCCCATACACATTACAGAATGTTCTGTAGCGGCTACTGAACCTGCAATTAATTCTAAATCAGAATTGGCTTTGTAATATTCTTCGAAGAAATCTATTGCCGGAATTGTATCAGATCCTGTAAAACTCAATAAATGTCCGGCTGCAGAAGTTACTGCTGCTTCGATTCCGCCCATTCCTCTCATAGAGAAATCATGCGCCTGCCAATCTACAAATTCAGGAACAGATGAAGTTTGGTCGGCATATTTATCTAATACTTTTCTATACTCTTTTGCAAGTGTTGCTGAGTTGCAAGGAAGCCAGATTACTGCAGAAAGTAAAGTTTCGAAATAATTGGTCAGCCAGAAAAACTCCGGAATGGTATTGTACATCGTAAACATTGGCACTCGCAACGGAACGCTTGCTCCTTCTGGCAAAGCTTTAAAAACCATCGGGATGTATCCTAAATCGTGTAAGTCTTCGATATGTTTTGTACCAACTTGGTTTTCGCCCAAATAATTATTGATTCTTCTGGAATATTTCTTAATCACTTCTTCTTTTGGTTTTTTAAAGAAATACTCCTCAAAATCGTTAATGATATATTTTTTGATGAAATACTGTAATCCAAAAAACACAACCTCATCCAGACCTTCAATTCTTGATTTACGAGGTGTCCAGTTAGAATAAACTAAAGTGGTATTATCTGGATATTGTCTTCTGTGGTCAACTTTGTAACCATCGGTTAATAATAATGGGTTCATATATTTTTATATTTTTTGTGATAATCTTTCTGCTAAATCTTTAATATCATTGGACCTGACTAAATTGTCAATCCATTTTTGAGGCATATTTTCGATACCGTAATAAATCCCTGCTAATCCTCCGGCAATTGCGCTTGTTGTATCTGTATCTCCACCTAAATTAACGGCTTTTAAAACCGTTTCTTCATAAGAATCAAAATTTAAAAAACACCAGACACTAGCTTCTAAACTATGCAGTACATAACCGGACGAATGAATTTCATTTTCTGAATATGAAAAAATATCATTCTTCAAAATCCTTTCAAACAATCCAATTTCTACTGGGTTAAATTCTTTGCTTTCTAAAAATCTTGAAACAACATTTTGCATTTCTTTATAAGCTTCGAATTTATCTTTATCTTTTAGAAT
Source organism: Flavobacterium sp. N2038 (assembly GCF_025947185.1). Taxonomy (NCBI): domain Bacteria; kingdom Pseudomonadati; phylum Bacteroidota; class Flavobacteriia; order Flavobacteriales; family Flavobacteriaceae; genus Flavobacterium; species Flavobacterium sp. N2038. The sequence continues at coordinate 900,195 of NZ_CP110001.1, read as the reverse complement.
CTCCAAACAATATACAACATAAATAAAACAAGCAAATACGGAACGGAAATGGGCGTGCGTGATCGACGAAACAGCCTTGACTTTCTGATAAATAACTTCTATATCTTTTTCTTTTTGAAGATAAAAAACCAATGGTAAAATACGCATTAAGGAACCATTCCCATTATCTCTTTCTTCAAAACCGCCACATAAATCAGGCTGATGTCCTTTTGCTATATTATGCATTGCATTTCTTGTTGCTATTCCAATATCAAAAACTTTTCCATGCGGTGTCCATAAATCTGCATTATACCATCTAACGAAATTTTTGGCCATATTATTTAAATCAAAACCGCCACATAAACTTTCTGCTAAACAAAAAGCGAGAGAACTATCATCGCTCCAGGTTCCTGGCGGCTGGTAATGTGTTCCGTACCCAATCATTTCAGAAACAGGATTTTCTTTTAAAGATGATCTGGAGTAAAATTCTACCGGAACGCCCAAAGCATCACCAATCGCAACACCAAATAAACCTGATTCTATTTTACTTTTCATGATACTTTCTAATTATGACCGTGTACTTTTTATCTTAATAGATTTTGAACTAACTCTTCTAATGTTTTAAATTGTTCGACCGCATATCTCTCACATACAATATCAATATTACCTTTGCGCCAGAAATTTTCCTCTACCACTACCATCATTTTATTCGATTGGGCATAAAGTCCAAATTCCAGTAACGATATTGGTGACATTGTGTTTTCTGCAAAATACATGATAATAATGTCTGCTCTTTCAAGTGCGTGAAGTTCCCAACTTACCTGTTCCTTAAAATGAATATTTTCTATGGTTTGCGACCAACTACTATCCCACTCGCTTCTTCTTGGATTAAAAATAACATTAATCATTCTGCAACAATTCTTCGCAGCGCAACTGCCAGTTAATCGCTTTATCCATTTCTATTGAACCAGCCAAAAAAATGGTTTTCACATCGATTTTCGAGGGGATTTCTTCGGGTGCTTTATAAATTTTCTTCATGGTTATTTATTTCTTCCTTTTTCAGCTGGATAAAATGTTTGTACTGCATCACTCTGCCAAAATTCTTTTGTTTCAACATCCAAACAAGTTAATTTTCCATAAAAACCTGCTCCGGTATCTATATTCCAAACATTACAGCCTTGCATCGGAATTTCGACATCATAATGAAGTGTTGGTGTGTGACCGATATAAATTTCATTGAAAAGCAACAATCTTTTCGGGTACGAAAGTGAATCTTTCTGAATTCTTTTATCCATCGTTAAAGCCATTTCCCACAAAGTTCTATCCCAGGAATAATTGGTTTTGTAATGTTCTTTCTCCGGACCGTGCATAGATGAAAAGCCGGCATGAATAAACAAATTGTTCTTTTCGTCTACAAAATAATCTTTCATCTCATTGAAAAAATGGCGGTGCTTTTCTTTTTCTGAAAATTCAATATCGGCATAACTTTCTATAGTTGATTTTCCTCCGTGTAAAAACCAAATATCATTTATCACACCATCTTCTAACCATTCCTGACACCAGGCATCGTGATTTCCTTTTATAAAAATGCATTCTTGTTTTTGGGATAAATCGATAAGAAAATCAATCAATTGTTTTGATTCACTCCAGCCGTCAACATAATCTCCCAGAAAAATAAATCTGTCATTTTCTGAATAATCAATTCTTTCTAACAACTGAATTAATGCTTTTAATCCACCATGAATATCGCCAAAAACCAGAGTTCTTTTCATCAATTATTACCGTCTTTCAGTTTATACATAATATCGCTCCTTAAAACATACTTTATTCCCGAAATCAAAGCTGCTCCTTCATGACGCTGACTATGTTCAAAAATAAGCGCTGTTCCGGTTTTGGGCGTAATAATTTCTCCCGAAGCAAATTTTGTTTCTCCGCCTACATATCCCTCATTCAAATAAATGAGAAAAGTATAATAACTAAATTCAGATTCGTTGCGTTTATAACTACCATCTCGGTGCATTTTAAATCGCTGGCTAGGGTTATACTTATAAAACCTAAACATTTCATTTAATCCTATGACTATACTCTCGTTAACAACAGGCTTAACATAAGATTTTAATTTTTGCCAGATTAAAGATGCATATTCATGATCCTCATACATGATACGTTCGTTATTGCGCACCATTTTCATCATTTTTTGTGCTCCATCAACATTAACTTCAGCTTCTTCAAAACCAATTAACTCACTTTTCTTTACCAGTTCGTTACATTCTTCCAGGCTAAGAAAATTATCTATTGTATAAATATCCAATCCTTCATTAATGATATTTAGCATAACTACGCATTTTATGATTAGTAAAAAGTTCTTTACATGATTAACTAAACTTGTTATTCAAAGATGCATCCAATTTTATTAGAAAATCTTTTCCGAATTTATCATTCTCTAATTCTTCATAAAGAAATGATGGCAACGTTTTCTCACAATTTTGCTTCTGACTTAAAATTGCCATAGACAAAGCTGCAACGGTATCTGTATCTCCGCCATAACCGATTCCTGTTTTTAGGCAATCTTTCATAGAAACAGCTTCTGAAACCATTTTAATTACAGCTTGTGTTGTTGGATATCCATGCATGTCGATTGGAGAAGTAATTCTATAGTTTTCATTTTCTTTTAAAGTTTCATTTAGAAAATTTATCAGAGTAGATCCGTCACCCAGATTATATTTAAAATAATGAACTGCTAAAGCTATACGCTTAGCACAGCTTATTCCTTCAACTGTATTATGGGAAGTTTTCGCCTGAATCTCACAGAACTCGAGTATTTGTTTAATATCTTTTAAATATCCAATGGAATACGCTCTCATGGCAGAACCATTTCCACTGCTTCCATTGTCGATTATTTTGATAAAATCAGAACCGTTTTTACTGGCATCCAAAGCGTTGTAAACTCTGTCTGAATATCCTCTTCTTTTATCTCTGTGAAATACTTCTACAAACTTATCTGCTACTTTAATCTCATTCCAATTATCCTCTTCTAAAAGCAATTCCGAAATCGCAATCGCCATTTGGGTATCATCAGTATATTTTTTATAAATCTCTGTGTACATTCCATGTTTATCATACTGAGTCAAATTGTTATTTTTAGAGATAAAACTTAAATCTCTAAATTCAAAACCTGCACCGTATGCATCGCCTATTGCTGCTTCTAAAATCATAACTTCTTTATTAGATTATTTTAAGATTTAAACTCGAGATACTTTGCCGGAACTTCATCTGTAAGCCATACATTGTTTTCAGACAAATAAAATTTAAATCCGTCTCTGTGCATGTCACCGCTTCTAACGGTCAAAATTTGAGGAACGCCACGTCTGCTACCTACTTTAATCGCAGTTTCTTTGTCTTTGGAAAGATGCACATGTTGACGGTTCATTTTTTTCAAACCTTCTTTCTCTATGCTTTCCATAAATTTTCCAACCGTTCCGTGATACAAATATTCTAAAGGTTCTGTTTCTGCCAGATCCAGTTCTACTGAAATAGAATGTCCCTGACTTGCACGAATTTTGCTTTTATCTTCATTATAAGCAAAACGCTTTTTATCGTTATTTTCTACAACGTAATCTAAAAGTTCAGCGTCAAGACGATTCCCTTTTTTAGTACATTTTTCTATTAATTCATTGACATCTGCCCAACCGTTTTCGTCTAATTTTAATCCGATTTTTTCCGGCGAATGTCTAAGCACCAGACTTAAAAACTTACTGACGCTTTTTGCTATATTTTCATTCATTTTTAATATTTTTTTCAAACGTTCTAACTTCAAACGTTCTTAGTTTAGAGAACGCAAATTAAATTCGTTTATAATTCTACTACTTATGAAATGCTTCTTCCAAACATCCTCTCATTCGTAGTTTTATCTCAGCTCATCCCTAACTTCCATCAAAGCAAAACCTAAAAGATTTAAGCCTTTCCATTTTTTAGGACTAAAAGCGTCTTTGTGATCCCCTGCCATTCCAATTCCCCAAATAGAGTCAACAGGACTTGCTTCTACCAAAACTCTATCATAGGTATTCAGCAAAAATATTTTCAAATCTGCATTTTGACTGAACTTATGATAATTCCCTTGTTTTACGATTTCAAATCGGTTTTCTAACCAGATTTTATCATCATAGTTTCTCACTTTACGGCCTAATTTTTTGGCTTCGGCAGGAGAATTACATTTTATGATTTTTTCTAGAATTTCCTGGTCTTTAAACAATTCCGCTTTTTTTGCCATCATCCAGTGCTCTGCAGTTTTATAGGTAACTCCTTCCACTTCAAAAGAGCTTAACCACCACTGGCTGAAACAGGTTTTGATTATTGTTCCGTCTTTACTTGGCTGATGTCCCCAGAAAAATAAAAATTTACTTTCCGGAGCTATAGTATCTATATTGTATTTCATTTTTTTGTTTTAGGTTTCAGGTTACTTTGAGAACTTGAAACTAATTAAACATATCTTCAAACTGCTTAAAGTTTGATTTCTTTTCAGAATTGTCAAATACGGCAAAAACTATTTTTTTAAAAGCTCCTGCATATTTATCTGTAATAATTTCTTTGAACAAATAGGCTACATCTTTGGATTCATTTCTAAAAACACCACAGCCCCAAGCTCCCAAAATCAGTGTATTGCTTTTTTGTTTTAAAGCAATTGCCAATACTTTATCCATTCTTTCTTTTAAAGCCTCTTCTATTTCGGCAATTTCTTCTTTCCTGTTATGTTGCACCATCGCACCTTTGTTGGGTGCAGCTGCTGTAATTACATCAGCTGTTAATGGTTTTTCAAAATAATTTCCATTATCATCGTTCCAAAACAAAACATTCGGACTATAAATCATATAATCTGAATATAAAAACGAAGATTGATTTCTGTTAAAATCATACATCGCTTTGTTTTTGATTTGTGTTTCATAAAGGTTTGAAGATCTGGCCAGACTTTCTTCCTGAGCAGAAGCACCGCCTAAAAATCCACCACCCGGATTTTTTGCTGAAGCGAAATTCAAAACACAGATTTTGTCATTTTTCTCTTGAGCAAGTGCTTCAATTGTAGAACAATTTTTAGTAACAATTTCTGTTTCAAACTTATTCTCAATTGGAGTTTTCAGGATTGCGTCCCAATCATTTGGCGCAATTGTAAACGTATTTTGTATAGATTCTTTGAGTTCTTTTTCTACAACAATCTTTTTTCCTTTATATTCATAAAACCCATTCTTAACTATTTCTAAGGTTTTATTTGCTATTTCTACTCTATAATTTTTATTCATAATTCTAATTTTACGACTTCAACCTTTTCATTGTCAAAGTCTTTTACTGAATTGGTTGTGAAGATTTTATCAAAACAATTTAAAACTTCAAACCCTTTATTAAAAATTCCGTGGCTTACTGCTAAGTATAATTTTCCGGCATTTTTCTTTTTTAATTCTTCAGCTAATCCTACGAAAGTTCCTCCTCCGTCGCAAATATCATCCACAATTAAACAATCCATTCCCTTTAGATCTTCTTCATATACTTTAAAACCAGATAATTTTCCTGTTTTTACATCACGGCTTTTGCTGCATTCTACAACATCAATTCCACCTAAAAATTCAGAAACTTTGTAGATTTTCTTTAAAGCGCCGCCATCCGGAGAAATCAATTTTACGTTTTCACCTATAACTTTTAAAATTTGCTGAATAAAAGTATGGTTCGGAATTACAGTACAATTGTTTACTAAAGCCGGAGTCACTTCAGAATGCGCATCAAAAACAAACACTTTGTTTAATTGCAAGGCATTTATAATATCAGCATAAACTTTTACAGATAATGGTTCGCCGGGAATCATAACACGATCTTGTCTGGCAGCCGGAAAATACGGAATAAAGAGATCGATAATTTTAACGTCCATTCTGCGCAACGCATCAACTGCAATACACAACAAACCTAAATCGTTGAAAGAATTTAATCTATGTGTGATTGTTATTTTCTGATTGCTATCAAAATCGGGATTAATTTTTATATGAGGTTCTCCTCCAGAAAATGTAAAACTTTGAAATTTGATTTCTTCCTGATTGTTAAAAGGAGTGAATTTTGGGTCAAGATTTAGTATCATAGGTTTTTAGTTTGCGTTAATTATACGCAAATGTAGAATTTAATTTTAAATAAACAATTTATTTTGTGTAAAAATTACGCAAACTTTATTTCGAAGTGAAAGCCCCTATTCGATAACTCATTATATTTCAATTTATTGAATTTAAAAAGTTTCGCCGGGCGACCTGTTTTTACGGGTGAAAAATTTTCTGTTTGCTCTAAAATATCAAAGCTGAGGATTTTTTTTCTGAAGTTTCGTCGATCAATTTCTTTTTCTAAAATAGTGCAATAAAGATTTTCAAGATCTGAAAACAAGAATTCTTCGGGAAGCAGATCAAAACCAATTGGTTCATAGATTAGTTTTGATTTTAATCTGGAAATTGCTTTTTCGAGTATTAAATTATGATCAAAAGCCAAAGTTGGAATTTCATCTATTTTACACCATTGCACTCTTTCGGCATCTGTATCGGCTTTAATTTCTAAATTTGAAGCGTCGACTAATGCGTAATAGGCTACCGAAATTACACGGTTTCGGGAATCTCTGTAAATATTATCTCCAAAAGTGTACAACTGTTCCATAAAAGTTAACTGTACATTGGTTTCTTCATGCAATTCACGTATTACTGCATCGCTCAAGGATTCATCATTCTGAACTAAACCTCCGGGCAATGCCCAATATTTATCTGCTGAACCAAATTTCTGTTCAATTAAAAGCGCATATAAACCATTGTTTTTATAACCAAAAACAATTGCATCAACAGCAATTCTTATATTTTGTAAATTTTCCATAATCCTAAATCATATCAAACAAATATAACGAATGAGAGCCAATTTTATAATCTATTACCCAAGCAATAAATTATAAAACTGGCTCTCACACCTATTTTCTTCGTTTTACTTTTCTAGTTCACTGTCACAGTTCGTTTTGGAACAGAAGTACATTCTGTACCGTCTTTTTTAACCGTAACCTCAGCCTTTGCCTCGTATGTACCAGCCGCGGCATAAGTATGAGTAACTTCTTTTCCGGTTCCCGTAGTACCATCTCCAAATGTCCATTTTACAGAAATCAAAGTTCCAGTTCCACTGTACTCAACTGAATAGTTCATTAACTTCGGATTCACGGCATCTGTAGAATTATGTAGTTTGACATACAGAGATTCTGCCAGACAATCAATTATCACCTCGTCATCATGTTTGCTGCAAGAATTACTCATAAATACAGCTGCAATAAGAATTAAAACGGATACGATCTTTTTCATTTTTGAAAACTTTAGTGGTTTATTTTATCAAAATTATACTTTTAAGCAATATCAACAAATGATCTATATCATAATCTATTACCAAAAAACAGTTTTAGTTCCTTAGAAATAATATCAAAAAGCGTATTAGATTTATTATTCTTAGCTGTTAAAACGTATACAAACTCTTCGGGTACATGAAAACTATTCCATAATAACTGCAATTTATTTTCCTGAATATATTTTCTCGCATTACAATTCCAGGTTACTGCCACACCTTCATTCTTTGCCAATATTTTAAGCATTTCAGATTCAGAGGGAATAATATAATTGGGCACCATCGAAGGTCTTTTTTTATTAAAAGCATGGAGCCAGAATAATTTTATATGCGGAATTCGTGCGTCATGACTGTACCATTTTTGTTCGTTAAGCCATTGCTCAATTTCTGTAAAATTATCTGCTTTTAATCGCTGACGAAACTCGGTTACATCCTGATTTGTTGGTGCTACCATTATCAGCTTAATTTTCCCTACAATTTCGTATACCGTATCAAACGTCTCAAAACCTTTAGTAACAATGGCAAAATCAAGCTTTTTAGCATCTACCAATTCAAAAAGTGCATCATTTTCTGCAAAAGTAAAATCGATTAAATCAAACTTCGAAATTAAAAGATCTCCAATACAGCCAAAAAGATGTTGCGAAACTCCAATCGAAATTAACCTGTTGGCATCTTCAGCTTTAGCACGAAAGCTAGTTTCCACATTTTCAAGACGTTCCAATGCATCTATAATCAAATTATTGAGTAACTTAGCATATTCGGTTGGTTCTACTCCTTTTGATTTTCGATTAAATAATTTATTTCCAACATGAGCCTCGAGCATAGAAATCTGCTGACTAACGGCAGGCTGACTCATAAATAACTCTTTTGCGGCTAACGAAAAATTACCATTTTTATAAACCGCTTTAAACGTTCTGTACCATTCTAAGTTTACCATGATATAAATTATTTAATAACAAACATAGTTTATTTTATTTTTACAAATATCACTTTAGCGTTAAATTTGCTAAAAATTTAAACATATGAAGAAAATAGCATTACTCGGAATTATAGTATTCACAGCAATTAGCTTTTCGGCTATGGCTCAAAAATCAAATAAAAAAAGTATGAAAAAAGTATTATTTGTTGTTACCAGCAATGATAAACTGGGCAATACAGGAGAAAAAACAGGATTTTGGTCAGAGGAATTTGCTGCGCCGTATTACGAATTATTAGATCAGGGAATAGAAATTTCAATTGCTTCTCCGCTCGGAGGACAACCTCCAATTGACCCTAAAAGTGCTGATCCTGCTTCGGCAACAGAAGACACAAAACGTTTTGACGCTGACAAGACATTACAGGAAAAATTAAAAAACACTATAAAACTTTCAACCATAAATCAAAAAGATTACGATGCTGTTTTTTATCCTGGTGGCCACGGTCCGCTTTGGGATTTAGTAGAAGACAGAAGTTCAATTGCTTTGATTGAATCTTTTTACACGCATAACAAACCTGTAGCTTTTGTTTGTCACGCTCCGGCAGTTTTGAAAAACGTAAAAGTAAAAGGTGAATATTTGGTAAAAGGTAAAAAAGTAACCGGATTTACCAATGCAGAAGAAGAAGCTGTTGGTTTAACTAAAGTTGTTCCCTTTTTATTAGAAGATGCTTTGGCATCAAACGGAGGTATTTTTTCTAAAGGACCAAACTGGCAACCTTATGCTGTTGAAGACGGACTTTTAATTACAGGACAAAATCCGGCATCATCTAAACTGGTTGCGGACAAATTATTACAAAAATTGAGCAAATAAGGCGCTATCCCAATAACTATCGGGACTGAGTTACTAAGATGCTAAGGTTTTCTCTTAGCATCTTAAAAAACTCAATCTCTTATTTCATTACTATTAAAAAATTAAATAAACAACAATGTGCTAGGCTACAGATGAGTTCAAAGAAAAAAAACTTAGAACCTCAGAACCTTAGCATCTTAGAACCTAAAAAAACATGCTAAACTTTGAATTATACAATCCGACGAATTTAATCTTCGGAAAAGGACAAATAGAAAAACTTTCAACTTTGGTTCCAAAAAATGCTAAAATCCTTTTGGCTTATGGTGGCGGAAGTATTTTTAAAAACGGAATTTACGATCAGGTAATTAACAATTTAAAAGGTTTTGAAATTGTTGAATTTGGCGGAATTGAGCCAAATCCGAGATTTGAGACTTTACTAAAAGCTGTTGAAGTAATAAAAGCAGAAAAAATTGATTTTATTCTGGCTGTTGGTGGCGGATCTGTCATTGATGGTGTAAAATTTATTTCGGCTGCAGTACATTTTGAAGGAAATCCAACTGACATTTTACAAAAACGTCTCTTAATTAAAGAAAACGCAATGCCTTTTGGAACTGTTTTAACGCTTCCGGCTACGGGTAGTGAAATGAATTCAGGATACGTGGTAACTATTGAAGCAACACAGGAAAAATTATCTTCTGGTGGAAGCGCTTTGTTTCCGCAATTCTCCATCTGCGACCCGACAGTTATTGCATCTTTACCAAAAAGACAACTTGAAAATGGTGTTGTAGATGCTTACACGCATGTTATGGAACAATATTTAACGTATCCAACTGATGCCTTTTTACAAGATAGAATTGCCGAAGGAATTTTGCAGACTTTAATTGAAGTTGGTCCGGGCGTTGTTAAAAACCCAACAGATTATACTTTGGCTTCAAACTTTATGTGGAGCTGTACAATGGCTTTAAACGGATTAATTCAAAAAGGTGTTCCAAGTGATTGGGCAACTCACATGATTGGCCACGAATTAACGGCTCTTTATGAAATAGATCATGCCAGAACTTTGGCTATTATTGGCCCAAGTTTATACACTGTAATGTTTGAAACTAAAAAAGGGAAATTAGCACAATACGGAAGACGTATTTTTAATCTTTCTGGTTCTGATGAAGAAGTAGCAAAAGAAGCCATCAATAAAACAGTTGAATTTTTCCATACAATGGGAATGGATACTAAACTTTCGCAATATACCGAAGACTATAGCAATACAGCCGACTTTATCGTAAATCGTTTTAACGAAAGAGGCTGGAAAGGTTTAGGTGAAAATCAATTGGTTACTTTAGATAAAGTGAAATCTATTGTTGAGCTTAGTTACTAAAGTATAAATTCCAAGTTTTAAAAAATTCCAAATTCCAATCTTAGATTTATTGGAATTTGGAATTTTTTTATTGGAATTTCATAAAAAAGGCGCTCTTAATTTTATTAGGAACGCCTTTTCAAAATACTAAAACAAAACTAACTAACTCAATTTTTGTTAAATTCATTAAAATTCAAATTTATAATTAGTTACAACGCAAGCCATTGTGTTTTATTGCATAGCATAAAAAATATTTTTTTGTCCGTTTAAAAACCCCTTGAAAACCAAAGTGTTTGAAATCAATTTATAAATTTCTTAAATGAGATTTTGTGTTATTACTACATTATTAAGTACTTTTGTTTTAAATTATTAAAATAATGAGCGAAAATTTAAAATTTGCAGTAATTGGAGGAGGAAGCTGGGCAACGGCTATTGCAAAAATGTTATGCGTTAATCTTTCAGAAATTGCGTGGTACATGCGTAATGAATCTGCAATCGAACATATTCAGAAATACAAACACAATCCAAACTACTTAAGCTCTGTTGAATTCGACACCAAAAAGCTTAAGTTAACAAGTAATATAAACGAAGCAATAGAATATGCAGACTATATAATTTTTGCCATTCCATCTGCTTTTTTAGATGCCGAATTAAAAAACATGACGGTTTCTTTGTCTGACAAGATCATTTTTTCTGCCATAAAAGGAATTGTACCGGAAACCAGTTTAATAGTTGGAGAACATTTCCATATTCAATACGATATTCCATATTACAACATCGGAGTAATTACAGGACCTTGTCATGCTGAAGAAGTAGCTTTAGAAAGACTTTCGTACCTAACAATTGCTTGCGGTGATCCGGATAAAGCAAAAAATGTAGCTAAATCACTTTCTGGAAATTATATTAAAGCTAAAATTTCTGATGATATTATCGGTACTGAATATGCTGCAATGCTTAAAAACATCTACGCGATCGCTGCCGGAATTGCACATGGTTTAGGTTACGGAGACAATTTCCAGTCTGTTATGATGAGTAACGGAATTCGCGAAATGAAAAAATTCATCCGAAAAGTACATAAAATGAAACGTAATATTAACGATTCTGCATACCTGGGCGATTTATTAGTTACTGGGTACTCGGTTTTCTCAAGAAACAGAATGTTCGGAAACATGATAGGAAAAGGATATACTGTAAAAAGTGCTATGATGGAAATGAGCATGGTTGCTGAAGGTTATTACGCAACAAAAAGTGCTTATAAACTAAATCAAGGCTATGGAGCAAAAACACCAATTATAGACGCTGTTTATGCTGTTTTATATGAAGGAAAAGATGCTAAATCTGTTTTTAAGAAGTTGACTGAGTCTTTGGATTAGTTTTTTTTAGAAGAAAGAAAATAGAATAAAGAGAATAGAATAAAGAGAATAGAATAAAGAGAATAGATTTCTATACTTTGAGAATAAAAAAAGAGTCAAGACTAATTAAATTTCGTCTTGACTCTTTCTTCTTTATTCTATTTTCTATAATCTATTCTCTAAAAAACTACTTCACCATAATCCCTTCAACAAACAAAATTGGCACTTCTTCAGTATCATTTTCGTTGATTAAATTAGATTTGAAAGTAAATTTCTTGTCGTATAAAGTGTTTCCAATAAAGAATGTCACCATAAATTCATTATTCATAACCAAAAGACTTTTCTCAATCATTTCGATTTTTACTACAGAAACGGCAGGAACCTCAACAAATGCGTGACGAAGAATTGACGTTTTTTTCATTTCACCATCAATTGTTCCAAACGCTTTTGAAACTACCATAACGCTGTCAAGATTAAAATCGCTGTCATTAACAAGGTAAGCATACCATACTTTTTCCATAAAATCATCGCTCCATTCCTGCACTGCAGCAAGAAATACGTTTTCGACTTCTGGAATTACTATATCTTTTTTCATATTAATCAAAAGTTTAAAAGTCGAAAGTCATAAAGTCGAAAGCCAAAAGCCATTATTTTAGGACTTTCGACTTTCGACTTTATGACTATTTGACTTAAATTATATATTTGCTTTGAATTGCTCTAAGAAACGAACATCATTTTCATAAAACATACGAATATCACCAATTTGGTATAAAAGCATCGCAATACGCTCTACTCCCATTCCAAAAGCAAATCCGTTGTATTCATCCGGATTGATATCACAATTTTTAAGAACATTTGGATCTACCATTCCGCAACCTCCAATTTCTAACCATCCTGTACCTTTTGTAATACGATAATCAGTTTCGGTTTTTAATCCCCAATAGATATCAATCTCAGCACTTGGTTCTGTAAACGGGAAATAAGACGGACGAAGACGAATCTTTGATTTTCCGAACATTTCTTTAGTAAAATAAAGCAATGTTTGTTTCAAATCAGCAAAAGAAACATCTTTATCAATATACAATCCTTCTACCTGATGGAAAATACAGTGCGAACGAGATGAAATGGCTTCATTACGGAAAACACGTCCCGGAGAAATAGTACGAATTGGCGGTTTATGGTTTTCCATATAACGTACCTGAACAGATGATGTATGTGTACGCAATAACACATCAGGATTTGTCTGAATGAAAAACGTATCCTGCATATCACGTGCCGGATGATATTCCGGTAAGTTTAATGCTGTAAAGTTATGCCAGTCGTCTTCAATTTCCGGACCTTCAGAAACATTGAATCCAATATTGGCAAAAATATCTATAATTTGATTTTTAACAATTGAAATAGGATGACGAGAACCAATAATTACCGGTTCAGCTGCACGTGTCAAATCGCCAAAAACTCCTTTTTTCTCTTCCTTGCTTTCAAGTTCTTCCTGAATAACTCTTACTTTCTCTTCAGCAGCAGCTTTTAAGGTATTCATTACAACTCCAAAATCTTTTTTCTGGTCGTTTGGAATATTTTTAAACTCATTAAAAAGTTCTCTTACTAAGCCTCTACTACCTAAATATTTAATACGGAATTGTTCTAAAGATTCTTTATTTTTATCATTAAAGGCTTTGGCTTCCTCTATATGTTCTTTTATCTTGTCTATCATTTTCATTCAGTTCTTGTGAATACAAATTTAAGTAATTTGTTTCAAGTTTAATATTTAAAGTTGAAAGTTTCCTTTGTAACTAAGAGTTCCTTCAAATTACTATTTGTAAAAGAACAAAAAAAGGGCTTTTATTTATAGATCAACTCAACAAAATCATTAAATTTTTCAGATCGAATTGTATCTTATAAACTATGTATTTGAAATTATTTTATCCTATTTAATTTAGTTTCAACTTCAGTGATTTTTTTATGCCAATAATTTATACCATCCTGATTTTTAACAATTTCTTTTCCATATCTGGATCCTACACTTGCTAACTCAATTCCATTTTTAGTCCAATCACGATCTCTTTCCCTATTATTAGATGGTTCTATTCTTGTACGCCAAAAATCCATATTTTTAAGATAAGTTTCTTTTAGTCCTTCAAAATATTCGATTAACTTTTCTTTTGAATTAGGAATATAACCAGGACCACTGCAACCACAAGAATGGAATGTAATTCCAACGGCATATAAATTTTTAATATGTTCCCATTTTTTTACATCATCCTTTTTTGGAGATTCAAAATCAAGTCCCATATTTGCCGTTAACTCACCACATTCAGGACATTTGGCTTCATAATTTAATTCTGCACCATCTTTTATATCCCCCTTAAGTCTTCTTTTAAATGTTTTTCGACAATTAAAACAAGCATAATGAGGTTTATAGGAAGTCATTGCATATCTACACATCTTTGCAAAATTTTTATTTGAAAGTATACAGTTGAAGTTTTCAGTTTTTAATTCATTCTGCTGAAAACTGAGACTGCAACGAAAAACTACTCTATAAGTTTTCTTTCTAAAAAATAACTTACAATTGCTTCTTTCATTAAAACCGATTGCTCACCGGCTTTCAAAGATGGCAATTGTTCTTTTACTTTATAATGTGGCCATCCGTCTTCATCAAAGTACTCAAATTCGTAAAAACCGTATGGCTCCAATAATCGGCAAATTGCAATATGCATCAGATTCAGTTTCTCATCTTTTTTGAATTCGCGGTGCACTTTTCCAAATTCCTGAACTCCAATTAGGTAAATTATGGCATCCAAATCTAAATCTTCTCCTTGCGAAAATTGATTTGAAAGTATATCGACGAGCTTTTCCCAGCGCTCTTTTAGTTGTGTATCTCTAGACATTTTAATTTATGATTTTTGATTATAGATTTAAGATTGTTGATTTAAAAATCAATTCTGAGGGGGGCAGAATCACAATCTTAATTCTAAAATTTGATTTGCAAAGATACATAGTTCAGATTCATTGTGCTTAAAAAAATTAAACACATTAAAGATAGATTTATAATCTCCCGAAAAGAAACTTTGAGCCTTTGCAACTCTGAACCTCCGAACCTAAAAAAAGATATATATTTGCGCCTCATTAAACATAAAACCAAACCATGAGTTTTTTTGACATTATCGTTGCCGCACTTTTCGTTTATAGTTTATACAAAGGAGTTAAAAATGGCCTTTTTGTAGAAGTTGCCTCTTTTATTTCTTTATTACTTGGAATTTATCTGGCGATTAAATTTTCTTCTTTAATGACTGGCATGATTTCAAAACATGTTTCATGGAATCCTGTCAATATTCAGATTACGGCTTTTATACTGACTTTTATACTTGTTGTAATTGGTGTTTATTTCCTGGCTAAAATATTAACCGGAATTGCCGATTTTGCCATGCTGGGCTGGATGAATAAATTGGGCGGCGGATTTTTCAGAGTTTTAAAAACCATTTTGATTCTGAGCATTTTTATTGCTTTATTCGAAAAAATAAACTTCAATAATACTTTTGCCAAGCAAGAAACTTTAAACAAATCCATTTTTTATAATCCCGTAAAAAAAGTGGCTGCTTTTGTCTATCCTTCTATCGAAAAATGGTACGATACTTTTAAAAAAGAACATACTGACAAACCGGAAGAAAAAGAAACGTCTGAATCTGAAAAATAACATTGAGTTGTCCTGAAAAAGATTTTAACTTTGAATTTTAAAACACTATAAAAGTAAAAAACAGCATCGTTGAAAAATAATTCTATACCTGATAACAAAACTGCATCGCAAACTAACATGCCTGCCATTGAAGGTGTAACGGTTGATTGCGTAATATTCGGATTTAAAAAAGAAGGTCTCGAAGTGCTTTTGGTACAACATGCTATAGGAGAAAGTGAAGGAAGTTGGGGATTACCAGGAGGCTGGATCAAAAAAGAAGAAAGTGCCGAGGATGCTGCACACAGAGTTTTGTATGAACTGACCAGTCTTGATAATATTTATCTGGAACAGCTTAAAGCGTTTACTAATCCAAATCGGGTCTTAGATCGTCGGGTTATAACAATTGGCTATTATGCTTTGGTCAATCAGGAAGATCATAATATAAAAGCGAGTCTTGCTGTAAGAGAAGCAAAATGGTGCAAAATCAACGAAATTCCGAATTTGATTTTTGATCACAATGAGATTTTAAATTTTAGTTTAATGCAGCTTCAAAATAGAGTACGTCAGGCTCCTATTGGTTTTAATCTCTTACCTGAAAAATTTACTTTATTGCAGTTAATGCATCTTTATGAAGAAATTCTTGGTATCGAACTGGACAAATCTAATTTTAGAAGAAAAATTCTCCACATGAAATTATTGCTTGAACTTGACGAAAAACAACAAGATGTTTCGCATCGGGCAGCAAAACTATATAAATTTGATGCCGAGATCTACAAGAAATTAACCGAGAAAGGATTTAATTTTGAGTTTTAAAATAAAAAATTGAATTCTACGGTTTAACTATCGGCCGTTCATCATTCCAGAATCCAAAACTTTGCGCTATCTTTGCCCCTTAATAAGATGCTATAAAACAATTGTTATAGCGCAATTTACATCCAGAAAATACTTAAACTCGCAAAGAGAATTGATATATTAAAATGAAGAAGATACGTAACTTTTGCATTATTGCACACATTGACCACGGTAAAAGTACATTGGCAGACCGCTTATTGGGCGCTACACAAACTGTTACAGCTCGTGAAGAAAAAGCACAATTGCTTGACAACATGGATCTGGAGCGTGAGCGCGGAATTACCATAAAAAGTCACGCCATACAAATGGAATATACTTATAAAGGAGAGGAATATATTTTAAATTTAATTGACACTCCTGGTCACGTTGATTTTTCATACGAAGTATCTCGTTCGATTGCTGCCTGCGAAGGAGCACTTTTGATCGTTGATGCTGCACAAAGTATTCAGGCACAAACAATTTCAAACTTATATCTGGCTTTAGAAAATGATCTGGAAATTATTCCGGTTTTAAATAAAGTCGATTTACCAAGTGCCAATCCAGAGGAAGTAAGCGACGATATTATTGATTTATTAGGATGTAAACTTGAAGATATTATTCACGCTTCCGGAAAAACAGGTTTTGGTGTTGAAAATATTTTAGCAGCTATTATTGAAAAAATTCCTGCTCCAAAAGGAAATCCAGATGAGCCATTACAAGCTTTGATTTTTGACTCGGTTTACAATCCGTTTCGTGGAATTGAGGTAATCTTCAGAGTTGTAAATGGAGAAATCAAAAAAGGGCAAAAAATTAAATTCATGGCTACAGGCAATGAATATTTTGCTGATGAAATTGGAACTTTAAAATTAAATCAGGTTCCAAAAAATGTAATTTCTTCAGGCGATGTTGGTTATTTGATTTCCGGAATTAAAGAAGCCAAAGAAGTAAAAGTTGGAGATACACTAACTGATGCCAAAACGCCAACAACCAATATGATTACTGGTTTTGAGGATGTAAAACCAATGGTATTTGCCGGAATTTATCCTGTTGATACTGAAGATTATGAAGATTTGCGTTCTTCTATGGAAAAACTGCAATTGAATGATGCTTCATTAGTTTTTACTCCTGAAAGTTCTGCGGCTTTAGGATTTGGTTTCCGTTGTGGATTCTTAGGAATGCTTCACATGGAAATTATTCAGGAACGTTTAGAGCGTGAATTCGACATGACTGTAATTACTACAGTTCCTAACGTTTCCTATTTGGCATATACCAAAAAAGACCCTGAAACTTCATTTGTTGTAAATAATCCTTCTGACTTACCTGAACCTTCTCGTTTAGACCGAGTTGAAGAACCTTTTATAAAAGCAACGATCATTACAAAAGCTGATTTCGTAGGAAACGTAATGAGTTTATGTATCGAAAAACGTGGTCAAATTACCAACCAAACCTATTTGACAACAGAACGTGTTGAATTAAACTTTGACATGCCTTTGGCCGAAATTGTATTTGATTTTTACGATCGTCTAAAAACAGTTTCAAAAGGTTATGCTTCTTTTGATTATTCTCCTATCGGAATGAGAACTTCAAAATTAGTTAAACTGGATGTTCTTTTGAATGCTCAAACGGTTGATGCGCTTTCTGCATTGATTCACGAAGACAACGCGTACAACATCGGTAAAAAAATGACTGAGAAATTACGTGAGTTAATCCCAAGACAACAATTTGATATTCCGATTCAGGCTGCAATTGGAGCTAAGATTATCGCTCGTGAAACTATTAAAGCACTTCGTAAAGACGTTACCGCAAAATGTTACGGTGGAGATATTTCGCGTAAGCGTAAACTTCTTGAAAAACAGAAAAAAGGTAAAAAACGTATGCGTCAGGTAGGAAACGTTGAGATTCCGCAAGAAGCGTTTATGGCTGTTTTGAAATTGAACGACTAAGCTTTCTTTTAGAGAATAGAAGAAAGATCCAAGAATATAGACTTAACCCGATGACTTATGTTATCGGGTTTTTTGTTTATTTTTCATGTTCATCTGAGTATCAATTAGTTAAAAATATAGTTATTTTAAGTAAGATTTATCTTATTTGGTAAACAAAAAATATATAAATACCTGATTTTTAACGCAGTTCGTCGAACTTAAAGTTAAATTT
This sequence comes from Flavobacterium sp. N2038, assembly GCF_025947185.1. Taxonomy (NCBI): domain Bacteria; kingdom Pseudomonadati; phylum Bacteroidota; class Flavobacteriia; order Flavobacteriales; family Flavobacteriaceae; genus Flavobacterium; species Flavobacterium sp. N2038. The sequence goes on along the minus strand of NZ_CP110001.1, from coordinate 881,697 downwards.
ACAATAAAAAATGTATTTTTAATCTTACAACTTTAAAACCGTAAGATTATGAAAACCAAATTTTCAATTATTTTAGCCGTATTTAGTTTTTACTTTGCCAATGCTCAACAAGAAGATCAGGTTAATTCTGAAATGAATTCTGCAAAGGGCATTACCTTTGCTCATGGCGATATGTTTATCGAAGGTGCTTTGCAAATTGCCACAGGCGGTGATCAGGATTATTATGCTTTTAATCCTAAATTTGGGTATTTCCTCAATGACAAATTTGCTGTTGGAGGTCAATTAAGTTTTTCCAGCAACAAATACGAATCGACAAAAACCAAAACTAATATATTCGGTATTGGCGGGTTTGCACGATATTATGTGCTAGAATTAGATAAAAAACGTTTTAAAGCATATGGCGAAGCTGGTTTAGGCTATGGCCGAAACAAAGTGGAAGACCCTACAGGATCTGATGACACTAATAGTCTAACTGCCAATATCACTGTTGGTTTAAACTATTTTGTAACCAAAAATATTGCAGTAACTTTTGTATTGGCCAATGTATTGTCTTACAACAGTGTTTCTCCGGAAAACGGTCCTTCTTCAAATACATTCCAATTAAATGTAAACCTATTCGAAAATATCTTTGACCAACCTAAGTTTGGACTTTTATATAAATTTTAAACTACTTATTATACAACTTGAAACCCCCAATAGTTCAGTTTATTGGGGGTTTTTCTTAAGATATAAGTGTTCCGCATATTCCTAATCCAATAATCAAATATAATGCTCCAATGATAAAACAAACTTTTGCTCCATTGGGGTGGTTTTTCTTTACTGCAAAACCAATGATTGTCATTAAAATTGGCGGCCCCACCATAATTGCTATAAAAAATGCGACCAAACCACCTAAATTACCTACTTCCAATGCTGTCATATTCTCTATACTTTAGTTCTTAATTCTTCAAGTCTTTCTATTTTATCGTCTCTGTAAAACAAATTCATTGTTTCGAATGGGATTATTTTATTATCCTTATTGACAATATGTACACATGATTTTTTTATTGCTCTCACATCAAAATTATAGGCATCAATAAACTGCATTATAATAATTCTAAACAGATTGTCATAGCCTAATTCCGGAGCATCAATATTAGGTAAACAACATAATATCGATTTCAAATTTTCCTGTGCCACTTCTACAGAATTTCCAGTACTAAACAGGTCTATCATTTTACCTCGAAGTACTTCATCCTGCTCATAAATAATGGTGTTTTTACTATTGTCCAATAAATCATTTGGATTAATATATCGCGTAAGAGGAAAAACTTCGTCTCCTAACTTCAACGCATACCCCATTACCAAAGCGTCAGGATTACAAGGAACAGGAAGCAAATCATCTGAATTAAAAACTGTCGACTGCTCCAGAATTTTTCTTCTTACTTCTGTTAATGTCATCCGGTCAGTTTCTAAATTAAAATTCTCCAGTCGACCTGCAATTTGAGTCGGCTGAAATGTAACCCCACGAACGCATTTTTGCTTTAGTGCAAACTCAATAATTTTACCTATTTCATGATCGTTTAATCCTTTTTGAAGTGTAACAACCAAAGTAGTAGACAAATTAACTTCGTTTAGATTTTCTAAAGCTTGTTTTCGTATTTCACTTAAATCAGCTCCGCGCAGTTCCTGCAAAACACTGTCCTCAAAAGAATCAAACTGAAGATAGATTTCAAAATCCGGAGAATAGCTTTTTAATCTCTGAACAAACTCTTTATCTTTTGCAATTTTAATTCCATTTGTATTTAGCATTAAATGTTTTATCGGAATTGATTTTGCATAATCCAAAATTTCAAAAAATTGAGGATGTATAGTTGGTTCACCGCCACTAATTTGTACTACGTCTGGTTCTTTTTCATTTTTAACAACCGTATCAAGCATCGCTTTTATTTCTTCAAGAGTCCGGTGTCTGCCATAACTAGGCGATGAACCGGCATAACAAGTTGGACATGTCAGATTACATCGATCGGTAACCTCTACAACTGTCAAGCAGGAATGCTGTTCGTGATCCGGACATAAACCGCAGTCGTAAGGGCAGCCATAATGCGTTTTTGTATTAAAAGTATACGGCATCTCTGATGGCTTATTGTAGTTTCGAATATTCTTGTAATACTGAATATCGTCAGCAATTAAAACCTTAGAACTTCCATGCTCTGGACATCTTTTAAGCATGTAGACATTCTCGTCTTCAAAAACAATTTTTGCATCAATTCTTTTTAAGCATTCTGGACAAAGGCTTAAGGTAAAGTCATAATAAGTATATTTTCTAACTGGCATTTTTTACAAATAAATTTAAAATTGTTTTGTTATAATAGAGCAGACATATCAAACATAAAATCTGAATCGAACTAATTCCAAAAATCAGGAAATGATTTGGTTTTAAAAATTCCACAAAAAAGCGAAACGTAAAATAAGCAATCATAAAATACTGAAATAACAGTCCGCTTTTAACCGTTCTGGTTTTTAATTTCTTCAAAACAAGAAACAAAATAATCAGAAAAACTAATTCATATAAGGCAATTGGGTGTCTTATAATATTATCACCAAGATTCATACCCGTAAAAAAGGTCGTTTTTTTTCCATACGTAAACTCATTTGTACCAGATAAAAAACAGCCTATTCTCCCTATAAAAATTCCAAAAATAATCGGAAAAGTAAATAAGTCGCCTGATGATTCTTTTTCGCCGATAATCTTCTTTGCGATTTCAACCCCTAACAGTCCGCCAAACAACCCTCCCATAATTGTTTTTGCATTGAAGAGTTCAAAAATTGATTTTGCATCAAAATGAAAAACAGGATTTTCCAGAAAGCCCATAATTCTGGAGCCCATAAAAGCTCCAATTGCCGCTCCTAATATGATTGATAACCTATTGCCTGAAACAATAGTATCATTGGATTTTTTTCTCAAAAAAACATAATATCGATATCCTAAAAAAAATGCGAGATATTCTAAAACTAAATGGATATTAATTTCATACCCCAAAATAACCGGCTCAAAAGGAAGTCTCATTCTATACCCTGAAATTTAATACTATAATTCTGTAAAGATGCAAAAAAATGTTTAAATTCATTCGACTTATAGAGTAAAAGCTGTTTCAATTTGGAACAGCTTTTTTATTTCTATAAAGATTAAACCTTTGTAACTTTGAACTTCTAACCTTTGAAACTAAAAAAGAAAAGATGCTTGACGAAACTCCAAAACGATTTGACCGAATTGTTGCCATTCTTATTCAATTACAATCCAAAAAAATTGTAAAAGCTCAGGAATTGGCCGATCGTTTTGAGTGCAGTCTGAGAACTATTTACAGAGACATCAGAACTTTGGAAGCTTCCGGAGTTCCTATTTATAGCGAAGCCGGAGTTGGTTATGCATTAATGGATGGTTATCGGCTTCCGCCGGTAATGTTTACCCGTGAAGAAGTAAGCAGTTTTATAGCGGCCGAAAAACTGATGCAGAAATTTACCGATCCTACTTTGGGAACACATTATTCATCGGCGATGTACAAATTAAAGTCCGTTCTACGAAGTGCAGATAAAGATTATCTTTCAAACATTGAATCCAGAATTGTTATGCAAACTGCAGAACCCATGTTTAATGATAACTCACCCAATACTCTGGCTATACTGTTTGAAGGTATTGCAGAAAAAAAACAGATTTTACTTTCGTATAAAACTTTTGAAAGTGATGAAACGAACGAAAGAAACATCGAACCTGTGGGCGTTTTTCACGACCACAACAATTGGTACTTTTTAGGTTATTGTCATTTGAGAAAAGACTATCGCCAATTTAGAACCGACAGAATTCTCGGAATCAGGAAAACGGAATCAGGTTTTACTATCGAACATAATTCTTTAGAAACTTATTTGACAAAAACCGAAACTCGTCCAACCGTAAAAGTTCGAATTCTGATTGAGAAAAAAATTGCCCGATATCTGGCAACTGAAAGAAAATATCATGGTTATGTTTCTGAAAAAGAAGTTGACGGAAAGATCGAAATGACCTTTATGTGCAAGGATATCGACAGCGGATTTCCTCGTTGGTTTTTAATGTTTGGTGATTATGCCACAATTTTGGAACCAGAAAGTCTTAAAACAAGAACTTTAGAATTATTAGAAATCAACAGACAAAGACTTTTATAAAAAAACTCCTAAAGAGCAATCTGTTATTTTGCCTTTAGGAGTTTTTTTTCAAACCTTATTTCTGTCCTTTTACAACATTATAAAAATTATAATCTGTATTTGATGCATCAGTTATACCAATATTTCTTCCTATCGTTACAATCTGACCTCTATGATAAGTACCATGATTAACAACTTGTAATAAATACTCAGAAAGCGGCAATTCACATTCAAACCATGGATTACTAATTTTAACCTTTTTTACCAAAGCTTCTTCTGACAATGAATGAATAAAATCTGTAAGTTTTTGAGATGAATTTAATAATCCGGCAAATACATCGGCACTGGATAATTCGCTAAGTTCTTTCTTTTCTTCCGGTGAGGTCTCTGAAATAACAGAAAACCAATATTCTTCTGTAGACCAAATATGATCCAATGTCTTCATGATATTTGAAAAACTCGAAGAAACTTCTGCATAAAGCAATTCGTCAGATTTCGGCGAAAGCCAATTTACAAATTGCTGATTTACCCATAAATTGTAGTTAGCGTAATTGGACATCATACTTTTTAAACTCATAATCTTTAAATTTAATTTTTTATTGAATGAAGTTTTTTTGGCTTTTAAAGTTAATTACTTTTTAATTATCTCTCCCAGAAAAATGGCGGTTCGATATTTAATGCTCTTAAATATACATAAGCCTGACCTCTGTGATGAACTTCGTTATCAATAAAATATAAGATATTCTGAATAATTGGGAATTCATACTGACCAAAAAGATTAAAGGTTTCACTAAAATCCTCAACCGATAATTGTTCCCAATATTTATTAATTTCTTGTGTAGCCTCATCCCATTTTTCAAGATATTGTGCTTTGAAAATTAGTTTTTCAGTTCCTTCTGAAAATGGTGCAGTTTCTTTTGTTACGATTCCTTTTAAACCCGGAACCGCAATAGCCAAAAGCTCGTCTACTAATTTTGCGAAAGGTCTCATGCCTCCAATTGAAAATTCGAAGAAATCCTTTTCCGGGAAAATTTCAATTAAACGACGCGTTAAAGCTCTATGACCTTGCCAGTGTTTCAATAAATCTTCTGAAGTAATAACTTGTGCTTCTAATGTTTTCATGATTTTAAAGTTTTAAATTTTTAATACTTCAAAAGTAAAATGGTCAGGTGACAACAGTTTGTCAGCAGGAAAAAATAAATTTTGTTTTTTTTAATTATCGATCTTTAGAACCCTACTGCAGTGCGTTTCTAGAGACAAAACCTTTGTCACTTTGTGCCTCAAAAACTTTGTACCTTTATAAATAAAAACCTTTGTACCTTTGCGCCTAAATAACTTTGGAACTTTAGAAAAAATGATTGAAGATAAAAATCCGCAGCGTACCAGTATAGCTCAATTGGGAGAATTTGGTTTAATTGAACATTTAACCAAAAATTTTGATGTTACGCAGGAATCTACTTTAAAAAGTATTGGCGATGATGCAGCAGTTCTGGATTTTAAGGATAAAAAAGTAGTTGTTTCTACAGATTTATTGATTGAAGGCGTACATTTTGATCTGGCTTACATGCCATTGAAACATTTAGGATACAAAGCGGTTGTGGTAAATATCTCTGATATTTGTGCCATGAATGCAAAAGCAACTCAAATAACAGTTTCTGTTGCAGTTTCTAATCGCTTTCCGCTTGAAGCCTTAGAAGAATTATTTGAAGGAATCACACATGCAGCAAAAGAATATAAAGTTGATGTTATTGGTGGTGATACTACCTCATCTCAAAAAGGATTAATTATAAGCATAACAGCAATTGGCGAAGCAAATGAAGATGAAATCGTTTATCGAAACGGTGCAAAACAAACTGATTTGCTTGTTGTAACCGGAGATATTGGTGCAGCATATATGGGATTACAGGTTTTAGAGCGTGAAAAGCAGGTATTCCAGGTGAATCCAAATAGTCAGCCAGATCTTGATCCTTATACTTATTTGGTTGAAAGACAGTTAAAACCTGAGGCACGTAAAGATGTTCGAACTTTATTGCATGCTCTTGAAATAAAACCAACTTCGATGATTGATATTTCAGACGGATTATCTTCTGAAATTATTCATTTATGTAAACAATCAAAAGTGGGTTGTAATTTATATGAAGACAAACTGCCTTTGGATCCACAGTTTATTTCTACTTGTGAAGAATTTAATATAGACAGCACCACTGTTGCCATAAACGGAGGTGAAGATTATGAATTATTGTTTACAATCGATATTAATGATTTTGACAAAATAAAAGGAAACCCGAACTTCTCTATTATTGGCCACATGGCAGACGAAAGTGAAGGAATACATCTTGTAACACGTGCAAATACAAAAATTGCCTTAAAAGCACGTGGATGGGACGCCTTGAGCGAATAATCGCTTAGAAACTCCAAATAAAAAATTCCAAATTCCAATATGATCATCAGCATTGGAATTTGGAATTTATTTTTTTTGGATTTAACTTTTTAAAAGAGCCCTTTACTTTTTGCTTCTTTAACCAATTCTTCATCAGAACCAGTTCGTATCTTCAATAAGTCTTTTAAGTTTACTTTTCTTTTTTCTATGGCTCTTAAAGAAATCGGAATATAATGCGACATTTCTTCTATTTGTGTTCCTTTTGACAAATGAAACAAAATCTGTTTGTCGAATTGATCGATCTCTATCGAATTATGTACAGATTGATTCAGCATTTTTACTACCGATTGACTGTAGTACTTTTCATTTTTCATTACTTTATCAAAAGCAAAAAGAAGCTCGTCAAAAGTTAAATCATTTTTTATCACTAGCCCATTGGGATTAATTGTTCTAATGATCGTTTTAATTTTTAGCAACTCTGTATACATTGTAAGAAGGATAATTTTACAATGCGGCATTTTTTTCATGATCAATTTGGCCAGATCTTCACCAGAAAAAAGCTCTTTATCTTCATAGGCCGGCATACTGATGTCTAAAAAAGCGATATCAAAATCCAGAGTATCTTTATCTTCCAGCAAATCATAAGCAGATCTGCAATCAAAAGCCTGAGCAATAACAAAATCATACTCTTTTGGATTATACCGGGTAATTGCATTTTTATATCCTTCAATAATAAAAGGATGGTCGTCTACAATTAAAATATTTCGCTTAAGTACCGGCGAAAATGGAGTTGGGTCAAATGTCATTATTATGTAGGTTAATTTTTTGATCGATTGGGACTTTAACGGTGAGAATTGTTCCTTCTCCTTTGGCAGATTTTACTGTAACTGTACCCTTACATTCAGTTGCTCTGTACTGAATATTATGCAATCCTATTCCGTTCTTTGTTCTTTTAGTATTAAAGCCAATTCCGTCATCTAAAATAGATAAAATCAAATAATCGATTTCGCTTTTAAACTCCACTATAATGACATCAGCTTTGGCATATTTATTACAATTCTGAAGTGCCTCCTGGACAATTCTGTACAAATTAATCTTGACAATATTATCGACCAGTTCCCATTTTATATGAGGGTCAAATTTTGTAATTAATTTAGAATAATGCGTGTTTCGCTGATTTTCAAACAGTTTCTTTAAAATCGCAACAAAATTATTAATTAATTCTGATTTTTCTCTATTTAAATCATGCGAAATTTCACGAATATCTTCCTCTATATTTTTTAGCTCTGTCAGGTACTTTTTTCTCTTTGCGGCCGCCTGAGCTTCATCAATTTTATCTAAGCTGTCTAAACTAATTCTTACGCCAAACATTCTGCCCAAAACACCGTCATGCAGTTCCTGTGCAACTTTTTTCTTTTCTTTGATTCGGGTTTGTTCGATCTCGTTCTGCTGTGAAATCATTAAATTATAAATGTCTTCATTTGCAATTTGCTGTTGCTGCTTAAAAAGTAACTCTCTGTTTCTAGCTTGTTGTGTTTTGTAAACATAAAAAAACAAACCCACCAGAGTACAAATACTAAAAACATAGATTAATGTTTTATTCTTCTCTTGTAAATTTGAGTTTTGATCTTTTATCTCGTTGGTTTCATATTCGATACGGGAGAATTTTTCTCCCATTTTTCGTTCTGCTTTCAGCAATTTCTCATTAAGATGAATGTATTCCTTAGAATAAACAGATGCTTTTTGGGGATCAACAATAGCAATTTGCTTAAGTGATTCCAATATATTTCTTATTGTATTTGATTTTTTGGATAAAATTAAAGCTTGCCTCGCATACTGAATTGCTCTGAAGGTATCTTTCTTAAAGGCATAATATTCAGACAGATGGTTTTTATTTAATATAATTCCAGATTCAAGTTTCAGACTGTCCCTAATTTTTAAAGCTTGGTAAAATTGTGAAGGCAGTTCTGTAAATTCCTTCGATTTAAACTTAGAATAAGCAAAATTATCTAAAAGCATTGCGTAGATAGTTGTATTCCCATTAAATAAATCTTTTTGCTCCAATCCTCTTTTAAAATATTTTTTGGCTTGATTAAAATTATGCATCTTTAAATAAACATATCCGATGTTATTTAGTGAAATCGCTCTTTGTTGGAATTGTGATAAAATTGTTTTATCTTCAAGCATAGACAATGCTTTATTATGATATTCAAGTGCTTTATCATACTCTTCGCGCTCATTGTATATAATTCCAAGTAAATTATAACAGTCATAAAGATCTTTATTTACGTCTTTTTTCGTCTTTAAAATCTTAAGTGCTTTAAAAATACTAATTTCACTTTCAAAAAAATCCCCTTCACTCAACTGCAAATCTCCTTTGGCTATAAGAGTTTTTACCAGATTAATATCATCATTGTTTCTTAAATATATTTTCTCTGCTCTGAAATAATTCAAAAAGGCACTATCCGAAACCATTTGAGATTGATAATAATCTCCCAAATAAGTATAAGCTTTACCAATACTGGATGAATCTTTACTACTTATTGCTCTTTCCAAAACCAATTTAGATATTTTTTTATAGGATTTCCAATCGCTCATATTGTAATAGCGATTAGCAATTTTAAATAGATTAACTCTATTCATAGAATCATTCTCCTGAACAATAACAACATCAAATGCTTTTTGATTATACTTTTGTTTATAGTTAAAAGGCAAATTAATATCATTTGCCAACGAGAAATAAATAGGCAGACTATCTATTGAAGATTTTACATTTTCATCTTTCTTAGTATTATTGGTACAACCAAACAGGACAAGAATTAAAAACAATAATATCTGAGAATGTTTTTTCAAGGGATGTCTATGATTTTTATCAAAAATACTAAAACTATAGACATAAAAAAAAGGTTGCCCAAAACTGGACAACCTTATTATTAATATATTTATGTTTCTCTTAGTCTACTTTTACTTTTGATGTGGTAAATTGACTATCAAGATTAAAACTATTTAATTTATTTGCTGAATTTTTATGATTTGAGTTATCATATGCAAAATCTGATTTTTTACCTACTCTTCCTTGTCCTCCATCGGTACCAATCATAATGTCAATACCTTCTGCAACTGATGTATTTATTTTTTCTGGAGTTACGAATGAAGTTGCTACTACTACTAAAGAAAATAATCCGAATATTAAAGCTGTTTTTTTCATGATTTGAGGTTTTAATGTTTTGTCTTTTTTTTTGTTTTTGGAGATGATTGCATTGTGCAAATCAGTGGTGTAAAATTATACCCGGAAACAGAAAAAATTTACATTAAAACCAGTGTTTATGGTAGATCATGCCCAAATGATAGTCACTGAGCGTCAAATACATGTAAACACTTAATATTTAGATCTCTAAATAATTACCGTCGGCGATATCTGCGATAATTGAATCAACGTTTGCTTTGTAAGTCTTGGAAAAAGGAATCTTTTTTGAGGAATTTTTGATGTAACAAACTGAGTTTCCGTTATGAATTCTGGCAATATAGTTTTGATTGATTATATAACTATTATGAATTCGGACAAACGGATGTAATAAAACACTTTCAAAATGCTTTAAAGTCTTAAAAGCGGTGACCATTTCGCCCGAAGCGAGGAATATATCGGTAGAATTATTATCTGCCTGAAAATAACAAATATCAGAAGCATTCATGTACCGATAATCTCCATATGATTTAACGCAGATTATAAGTGGTTTTTCGGCTTCAAAAGTTATTTTATGATCTTCTACTACTACAGGCTGAATTTCTTCCTTTAAATCAGAATTTTCTTCAAACAAACTAACTCGCTCTAAATCAGGTACATTAACAACATTCTCTTCAAAACGTGTGTCTTTAGATTCCGAAAGGGTCTTTTGCAGTTTTAAAAGGGTCTTTAACAAATCTACATGTGTTAAAGGTTTCAGAATATAATCAAAAACGTTATACTGAATGGCATCAAACGCCAGATCCTTTTTAGTTGTAGTGATAATAACTTTGGGGATAACAGACAAATACCGATACAATTCGCCAATAAATGCAAGTGATAAATTACTTAGCGAATTTTCGGGATCAATTTCTAAAAAAATAAAAGAAGGACGATATTCTAAAACCAAATTTAAACCTTGATGGTAATTCGTAGCCGAGGCTATAAAAGTTAACTCCGAAAACCCTTCTGCAACAATTCTGGTCTTCAAAATACTTTCAGCGTCATTGTCAATAATGATGTACGAATACTTTTTCAATTTTTATTTTAATGATTTTTTAATAAGTAACAATCGGCATCTCTATCTCCATCTTTTAACTTTAGCATACAAAGGGGCAAATAAATTTACACATATCACTTTTACAAATGATTCATTGTTAACATATTAACCGGAAATGTTAATACATAAAGATGAAATGCAAAAATGTTCGACAAAATACACTTTTTAAAATTAAAAAAATCCCAAACTCCTCACAGGAATTTGGGATTTTTATCATATTAATTAAGAAAATTACATTTTCATTAACCAGTTTTTCATCGAAACTTCGTTTTCAATAATAGCTCTTAATTCGCTAATCTTAACACGATCCTGTTTCATTGTATCTCTATGACGAATTGTTACTGTTTCGTCTTCTAGAGTCTGGTGATCTACAGTAATGCAAAATGGTGTTCCCAATGCATCTTGTCTTCTGTAACGACGACCTACAGCATCTTTTTCATCATAAGCAACATTGAAATCCCATTTTAAATCTTCGATGATTTTTCTTGAAATTTCAGGCAACCCATCTTTTTTAACTAATGGTAAAACCGCTGCTTTTGTTGGTGCTAATACCGCTGGTAATTTAAGCACTGTTCTTGACGAACCATCCTCTAAAGTTTCTTCTTGCAACGATGTTGCAAAAACTGCTAAAAACATACGATCCAGACCTACAGAGGTTTCTACAACGTATGGTACATAGTTTTCATTTAATTCAGGATCAAAATATTGTAATTTTCTACCTGAGTATTCTTCGTGTGCTTTTAAGTCAAAATCAGTACGAGAGTGAATACCTTCTAATTCTTTGAAACCAAAAGGGAAATTAAATTCAATATCGGCAGCTGCATTGGCATAATGTGCTAATTTTTCGTGATCGTGAAAACGGTAATTATCTTTTCCTAATCCTAAAGATAAGTGCCAGTTTAAACGTGTAGTTTTCCAGTGTTCGTACCATCTCATCTCATCTCCCGGACGCACGAAAAACTGCATTTCCATTTGTTCGAATTCACGCATACGGAAAATAAATTGTCTTGCAACAATTTCGTTTCTAAATGCTTTACCTGTTTGAGCAATTCCAAAAGGAACTTTCATACGACCAGATTTCTGAACATTCAGGAAGTTCACAAAAATACCCTGAGCTGTTTCCGGACGTAAATAAAGATCCATTGCAGATTCTGCAGAAGCTCCCAATTTAGTTCCGAACATTAAGTTAAATTGCTTAACCTCTGTCCAGTTTCTTGAACCGGTTTCAGGATCAGCAATTTCAAGCTCATCGATCAAAGCTTTTACATCTTCCAGATCTCCATTACCTAAAGAACGTCCTAAACGCTCTCTGATTTCTCTTTCTTTAGCCAAATATTCAATTACTCGCGCATTTGTAGTTACAAATTCCTCTTCGTTGAATGCATCGCCAAAACGAGCTTTTGCTTTTTCGATTTCTTTTTTAGCTTTCAGATTAATCTTTTCAGCATAATCTTCAACTAAAACGTCTGCTCTATATCTTTTCTTAGAATCTTTATTGTCAATTAATGGATCATTGAATGCATCAACGTGGCCCGAAGCTTTCCAGGTAGTTGGGTGCATTAATATTGCAGCATCTAGTCCTACAATATTTTCATTCATCTGAACCATTGATTTCCACCAATATTCACGAATATTCTTTTTTAACTCGACACCATTTTGTGCATAATCATACACTGCACTCAATCCATCGTATACTTCGCTTGACGGAAAAATAAATCCGTACTCTTTTGCGTGCGAAACCACATTCTTAAATAAATCGTCTTGTTTTGCCATAGTGATGCAAAAATATAAAAAGTACGTTTAAAAAAAAGAAAAATTACAAAGATTGAAACATCAATTTCGTTATTTTTGTAACTAAATTCTTTCTATTTGTGTTTAATTATATCATAAATCTGTTTTTTCCAAAAGTTTGCTCCGGATGCCGATCGGTTTTGATGACAAATGAAACTGTTTTGTGTACCATTTGTCGTCATGAATTACCGCTTACGCAATATCATTTAGATTCTAATAACGAAGCTGTTAAGAAATTTTATGGAAAAATCGAGATTGAACACGCATCGGCTCTTCTGTATTTTAATAAAAAAGGTATTGTTCAGGAACTTATTCATAATTTAAAATACAAAGGTCATGAAGAAATAGGCACTGTTTTAGGCAGTTGGTATGCTGAAGATTTAAAAGATCTGAAACTGAACAAACCTTTTGATATTATAATTCCAGTACCGCTGCATTCTAAAAAACTTAAAGAGAGAGGCTATAATCAGGTTACAACTTTTGGAAAAACTTTGGCAGCTTCTTTAAATCTTATTTTTGATGACACTGTTTTATATCGAAAGCGTTATTCAAAAACACAATCAAAGAAAAATCTGTTAGGCAGATCTGAAAATATTGATTCTATCTTTGATGTCCATTTTTCAGAAACAAATCACCACAAACACTTTTTAATTGTTGACGACGTATTAACAACCGGAGCCACACTTGAGGCATGTGCGCGTGCATTACTAAAAATACCCGGTGCAAAAATCAGTATTGTATGTATGGCAGTAGCACACTAGCCGGAAATACATTTTAAACCAAAATTCCAAATTCCAATCAAACAGTAATTTGATCGGAATTTGGAATTTGAGATTTTGGAATTTGAGAACCTTTTAGTTCACCACAATTTTCTTTACCGTTCTTTTATCTCCGTCAATTACGGTAATAAGGTACATTCCGGAAGAAACATTTGGCAACTGAATATTTTGACTAAATTGTTTCGTTGCTCCATATGTATTTGAATATACTATCTTACCTAAAATATCATGTACAAAAATCTTTATTTCGGATAATGAATCGCTTTTAAACTGAATATTGAAATTTCCTTTGTTTGGATTTGGGTAAAGATTAAAATCTATTTTATCAAAATCAACTGCATCTAGTGTAAATGTCTGACCACAAATGTTTACTGAAGCCGAATTTATAGTTCCAAAGCTTCCAACAACCGCATCTCTTACTCGAAAAGTCCAGGTTCCAGCAGGGCTTTGACCATTAAAGACACTTAAAAAATCTACCGGAACAACAATTTGTTGTGTTGTTTTACCACAATCTAAAGTGGCTCCCGAATCATCAAACTGAAGGGCTAAAGTTGAGTTTGTTGCAGTGCAGCTTTTATTAAACAACTGTACAATGGTTCCCTGAGGATTTACAATTTGAATTTCCAGATCCGAAAGATTCTCATGCGTTACATTAATCAAGACATTTACATCTGAAATTACAGCATCAGTTGCCGGAACTGTTACTGTTTTTGTAACAAAGGTAGTTGTATTAGGGATCGAAAATGAACTCCCGAAGCTATATGAATTACAAGTTGTAGTTGATGTATATCCTACTGCAAAAGGCTTTTTGTTTATAGCATAATAGATATTGCCTGTTGGCTGAATCAAAATTCTGCAATTTTTTGAAGAGGGTACACTGGCTGGAAGAACAATAACTTCGGAACCATCATTTGGTGTATTTGCAGCTAAAGTTATCGGAAAAGTTGCTCCTCCGTCTGTAGACAATTTAATATCAACAGTAGACGAACCTTGCAATGTATTGGTATTATTTACATTCCAAGTAACCGTTTCACTCAATCCCTGCCACCAACTTACATCATCGTTAACATGCGATGTAATTTCAAACGGTCCGGCTGAAGAAGAAACGTTTACAATCATTTGAGCTGTATTGGTCTGAGCTGCCCCTGAAGCGGCATTATCTCTACCAGTTAAAGTAAAATGCAACGTTCTTGCAATAGACGTCACAGACTCCCAGGTAGTGGTTAATCTATTTTGAAGAACTGAGTTAAAACCAGGCATGTAACGAACTGGACTACTACTTGGAATAACGGATCTAAACAAAGGCCCGTCTGGTTTTGTTGGATAAGCCTTGCTATTTTCTTCAGATGTCGTTGTTGCATTATCATATTCTTCCCAATTGTAAGTTACTGAATCTCCTTCCGGATCAGATCCTGTTCCTGTCAAAATAAATGCTGTAGAAATGGGAATTGTATAATTAGCACCGGCATTGATTACAGGTGGGTTATTGGTTATTGCTGTACTTACCGGGCAACTTTTTGTAGCCAGATTATCCTGAATCTGTAAAATACTGGCATAAGCAAAATAATCGTCTGAATGCATCTGAACATCATACCCATCAGAAATACCAGCATAACCCATAATGGTAGAACCACTTCCCGGCTCGACATTTACACTTGTTCTCTCTCCAGAATCAAAAGAAAAAGTATGCATTGCCCCTAACTGATGTCCAAGTTCATGTGCTACAAAATCAATATCGAATGTATCTCCCTGAGGTTTTCCGTCAGATGGAGAAGTAAAAGCACTTCCTTTTCCTAAAGGCTCATCAGAGGTTGGATTATCACAAACACACCCAATACATCCGGCATTTCCGCCTCCACCCGTAGCACCAAATAAATGTCCGATATCATAACCGCTATTTCCTATTACCGAAGTCAGATTATTTTGCACTTCTGTATTCCAGGATCCTTTTACTCCTGTTTTTGCATCAGAGTAAGGATCTGTTGTTGGATCGGTATAAATTATAGCGTCATTATTTGAAATCAATATCAGTCTTACAGCCAAATCTTTATTAAAGACACCATTAACTCTTGTTAGTGTTGCGTTCATTGCACTAGTAGCCTGAGCCTTTGTACCACCAAAAAACTTAGTATACTCGCCTGTACAGGATAATGCCAGACGCAATGTTTTAAAAACTTTTGCATTTGATGTCGTTTTCCCTGTTTTTGCCGAAGTAATTAAATCACTTTTTTTGTCTTCTGTTTGACATATCAGTCCTTTTGAAGCCTTATCACTTTTGGCAAATAAAACATACTGCGACTTGTCATCCGGATTTTCTTCAATAAACTCAGTCGATTTATCAGCACGAAATACCATAGTTTGTATTCCAAATGGTGAAACGCTGAAATGAATTTTTGCTGTTTTATCATCTAAACCAGATCCCTCGTAAGCTCTGATCTCAGGATATTTTGCCTGTAATTCCGGTTCAAAATTTGAAGATTCCCAAACCGAAAACTTTTCCAGAACACCATTAAGGTTTGGAATTGTAATTTCAGTCTTAGTTTTTTTTGACGTAGTATTAGTTATTGAAGAAAGCTTCGTCCGTAGGTGATCTGAGCTTAATTTATAATATAATTTTTCAGAATCCGCCTCATTTGTCTTTTTACTTAAAAAAGTATTCGGATTGGTTTTTTGCCATAAATCATCGCTTTGAGCATGAATATTGGCAAAGGCAAAAATAAATAATATAAAAAGTAATTGTTTTTTCATATTCAGAGTCACTTAGAAAGATCAAAATTAAAAGAATTAAATCAAATTCTTACATATAAACGACATTTAATACTTTTTAATCGATGAGTTGGTTTATTTTCACAAAAAGTAAGATATTCTCAGTAAAAATCAATTAAGCTTGGTATCAAATTTAAAATAGATAGTATAAATTTGCACCATCTTAAATTATTTGTTTTGAAGCTCTTTCATTCTATAAACGATTTCCGTTCAACCAAGAAAACAATTTTAACTCTTGGAACCTTTGATGGCGTGCATATTGGTCATAAAAAAATTCTTGAACGAATTACTCAGAACACCGAAAACGGCAAATACGAAAGTTTGGTACTTACTTTTTTTCCGCATCCCAGAATGGTATTGCAGGAAAAATCAGAAATAAAACTTTTAAACACTATTGGTGAAAAAACAAAGCTTCTGGAAGAAACAGGAATAGAAAATCTTATTATTCATCCTTTTAACGAAAGCTTCTCAAGACTTACTGCCGAAGAATTTGTGCATTCGATTTTAGTGGACCAGTTTCATATTCAGAAAATAATTATTGGGCATGATCATCGTTTTGGCAGAAACAGAACTGCAAATATTGATGATTTAATCGCTTTTGGAATAGAATATGGTTTTGAAGTTGAACAAATTTCTGCACAAGAAATTCAGGACGTTTCTGTAAGCTCTACCAAAATCAGAAAAGCACTTACCGAAGGAAATATGACATTGGCCAATGAATATCTTGGGTATGCTTATTTTTTATCTGGTACTGTAGTGAAAGGAAAGCAGCTGGGGAGAACAATTGGTTTTCCAACGGCAAATATTGAGATTGAAGAAGATTATAAATTGATTCCAAAAAATGGTGTTTATGCGGTTAAAGCTATTGTAGATACTAAAGAAATTTTTGGAATGATGAACATTGGCTTCAATCCTACTGTAAATGGGCAAAAACAAACTATTGAAGTCCATCTTTTTGATTTTGATGCTGATATTTATGGTGCAAAAATCGAAGTTTCGCTGTTGCATTATCTTCGTGAAGAACAAAAATTTGGTTCAGTCGAATTATTGAAAGCACAGTTAAATCAAGATAAAATTGATGCCTTAAAATTTATCGAACAACTTTAATATTTCTCTAAAAATACTTTTCGTGTTTTTTAAATCATCGTAGTTATTTTTTTAGTAAATTTGATATAGAACTCTGTTTTTCACATATTTACTATTAACTTCTTTAAAAATAACCACTATGAAATTACCTAAAGAAATTACCAACGGGTTTCTAATATTCCTGGGAATAGGCATTTATTTTTTATTGATGAATGTACTTGGTCTGGCAGATTTATTCTATTTACGTGTCTTAAATGTATTTTTTATCTTTTATGGTGTAAACAGAACTATGCAAATGAATCTCCATGAAGGCGAAACCAATTTTGTATCGAATGCTGTTTCTGCAATGGCAACATCTGTGGTTGGCGTAGCGTTGAGCATATTCGGATTATTAGTTTATAGTTATGCACGTGGCGGAGACGCTTATGTAAAAACATTATCTGCAACTTTTATGTTTGGAGGAAATCCTTCTGTACCAACTTATTGTATTTGCTTGTTGTTTGAAGGAATTGCTTCTTCTGTAATTGTAACTTTATTGATGATGCTATATTGGAACAATAAATATGTAGCCGATTAATATTTCACATAAATCATAACATTTAGCACTCTAATATCATAAAAATGTATAATTCTATGATTTTAGAGTGTTTCTTTTTTGAAAATAACGGCCAAATATTCATTCACAAAATTCAGCATTGGTTGATTAGAACAAATTAACTATTTTTGAGGCTTCAAAAACAATGTATTCATGAGCATTACAAAACACAACTGGACTAAAGACGAGATAATCGCCATATATAACAAACCCTTGATGGACCTTTTATATGAAGCTGCAACCATTCACAGGCAAAAACATGACCCTAACGTAGTTCAGGTTTCGACTCTATTATCTATCAAAACCGGAGGATGTCCTGAAGACTGTGGATATTGCCCGCAGGCTGCGCGCTATAACACAGGAGTTGAAGGGAATGACCTAATGAGTGTAAGTCAGGTAAAAGCACAGGCTCTTCGTGCAAAATCAAGTGGATCTTCACGCGTTTGTATGGGTGCTGCCTGGAGAAACGTAAAAGATGGTGAAGAATTTGATCAGGTTTTAGAGATGGTTCGTACCATTAATAAACTTGACATGGAGGTTTGCTGTACACTTGGTATGATTACTGAAAATCAGGCACAACGTTTAGCAGAAGCCGGTTTATATGCCTATAATCACAATTTAGATACCTCTGAAGATTATTATAAAGATGTTATTTCGACACGTGCTTTTGAGGACCGTCTAGAAACAATCGAAAACGTTCGTAAAACAAATGTTACTGTTTGTAGTGGCGGAATTATTGGAATGGGAGAAAGTATTGAAGACAGAGCGGGAATGCTTGTAGCTCTTTCTACTTTAAATCCACAACCGGAATCAGTGCCAATTAATGCTTTGGTAGCTGTTGAAGGAACTCCAATGGAAGATGAAAAACCAGTTGAAATCTGGGAAATGATCAGAATGGTGGCTACTACAAGAATTGTAATGCCAGAAACTCAGGTGCGTTTATCTGCAGGAAGAACAAATATGAGTCGTGAAGGACAGGCAATGTGCTTTTTTGCAGGGGCAAACTCAATTTTTGCCGGAGATAAATTACTTACAACCCCAAATCCTGATGTACACGAAGACATGAAGATGTTTGAACTTTTAGGATTAAATCCACAAAAACCATTCACAAAAGTTTCTCAGCCAAAAACAGTAGAAGCAGAAGATTCTCAATTTGCTCCTTTAGGCGAAAAACCAAAATGGTCAAGACCCGGACATACTATCGAAAGAAACCTTGAACATTCAATCAAATCAAAAATTTAATTACACGAAGTTCACTTTCAATAAATATTTTAAAAATGCTTATAACACAATGTTATAAGCATTTTTTTATTTTAAAGAGATAAAGAAAAAGCAACCCGAAAGGATAAAAAAATCTCATAAGCTGAATTTGTTCCCAATATGTAAAAAATAAATCCCGATTGTTATTGAAGAACTGACCAGGGTAACCCGCTAATCATAAAGATGGATTTAATAAAGCTCATACTAAAATGAAAACGAACGATTACATTGCTCTTTTAGAACCAAAATCTACTAATTACAGCATTTTTCTTTTTAACCTAACAATATGAGTCTCCCTGTCAAATAATGCCTTTAAATGTCCTAAAAATGGATTAATTGCAAAATGAAAAAGTTCAAAATATTTTTTAAATAAAAAGCAGTCAGATTTTAAAAATCTGACTGCTTTTAGATTAACATTAATAAATTACTTTTTGTACTGTTGTGCTTCCGTTCTCTAATGTTACTTTTACTAACAAAACCTGACCTGCCACGTGCATATTTGGTATTTGCAACTCAAGTGCGTTAACCTCTTTTGTTCTGTAAATCAAAGTCCCATTTACATTATAGACTGAAACGCCAGACAACAATTCCTTTTGCGATCGCACAGAAACTACTTTATCTTTTACTGCTATTAAAATAGCATTGGCCGGATTTTCAAAGTCTCCGGTTCCGAGCGTTTTCGAATAACGTAGTACAAATCGATCTAAAAAAGTTCCGATTGCTGTTTTGAACGTATAACCTTTACTTTGCAAATCCTGCATTGTATTTGTTTTCGTATCCTCCAGATAAACAGGATGTGTACTTAAATCTCCATCTGAATGATCAATGCCAATTGTAAATTCACCTGCAATTATAGTTTTGTATCCTATAGGAATTGTATCGGACTCTAAAAAAGGTAAGGCACGACCTTGCACAACCAATTTTCTGTCTTCATTAATGCTATAAAAATCCAAATACTTGTTTCCGTCTACAGAAAACCCATCATAATTGTTGTCCCATCCATTTGTTGCACCTTCAACATAGCCAATTAAAATTTGTTTAAATGCTCCTTGTGTATTGGTCAAATTAATCCAAATACGATGTCTTTCAACATTCTCTTTATTTGAATTTACGGTTTTAAAAAACTGACTGTTATTTCCCGTAACGCGCATTGCATTGGTAAAGACAGCACTTTGGGTTGTTTTTGATTTCACAAAAAAGGACTGACCTGCTGCAATATATCCTAAAGGAGGATTCTTATTTCCGGGGTTGTTGCACCATCTCCATGCATTTGTCCAACAGTTGTACTTCCTGTTAGATTGTAAATTGCATAATCTTCTGTAGTATAATTATAAACTGCATTACCCAAAACATCTTTACTTGGAGGTGAATTGTGTGTCCAAAAATACAGTGTACCATATAAATTAGTTGTATTACTCACAATAAACTGATCTGCATAAATTGCCGATGGATAAGGATTTCCTAATAAATATGATTTTTCGGCAACTGGTACTGGTACTAAAACGGTTCCATTATTTGGAACTCCGGTAAATGTTGCATTATAAACAGCTGGTATATCTATATCATAATTTTGCGGGGCTCTAACAATATAGCCATTACCAGCAATCATTGGAGCTGTTCCTCCATAACTAATCTGCCAGCCGCTTACTGCATCGTATTTATAATATTTATCGGCTAGAGTATTTGAAGACAAATTATTTAATGTAAAAGCAGGTGTACGGGTAATTGGAGAAGACCAAAAAGTAAAATCATAACGCCTAACCGGTGTTGTGTTTCGCTTGTAAATTATATTTCCTGTATTTACAGCATTGTTAACTTGTACCAAACTTGCATTATTCTCAAAAGTCAGTTTTCCTCCATTGTTGCTAACCGAATTATCAATTGTTAATGTATGATTGGAATTAACAGTAACCTCAACTCCTGAATTTACGGTACAAGAACAGCCTTTCAAATCTCCGATTGTCTGATAGTTTCCGCTAAACACAATAGCATCGGTAGCAATTGGCGCGCTTCCTTTTGACCATGAAGTACCATCCCAGACATTTGTAACCGGTGCTTTAATTTCAACAGAAATAGTTGGTGACGAAGGGCAGCTTGAAACCTGATAAATAGCAAAAGAGTAATTTCCAGGTGTTAAATTAAGTACCGTATAATTATTTCCTGAACCCGTATAAGTTTGAGGCGATGTTCCTGTTTGTGTTATTGTCCAATTTGGCACACCCTCTAAGCCATTTAGCACAATGCTTCCGGTAGGATTTATACACGTTGGTTGTACAACAGTTCCGATCAAAGGTGTTGATGGTTTAGTATCGACCTCAATTCTTGTTTCTGTAGCAAATTCTTCCGCACAAGTTCCATTTTTCACGACTGCTCTATAACTTGTACTTACCGCTAATATTCCAGGTTGATATGTATTATTAGTATTGTTTATTGGTTGCCAGACATAAGGAAGAGCTTCTGCATATTCCCAACGAACAATTGTACCGCTATAGCCGTCTAATGTTAACAGCGGACTGGAATTGCCATTGCATACATGCGATCCTCCACTAACAGTTCCCGGTACCGTTTTTGTCACCGTTGTTAAACTGGTTGCATCCGAAACCGCAGAACAGCCGTTTGAAGTATACCTTACCGTTACTGTTTTATTTCCAATTGTATTCCATTGCAGGGTTACGGTATTACTTGAATTAGTAGTTCCACCTAAAAGTATCACATAGTCAATTCCCGCTGTTCCTGAAACCGACCAAATGTAGTTTGACTGCCCCGGTTGCGTTGTATAAGTCACACTGGTGCTTATACAAACTGATGATGCCGGCTGTACAGTAAAACTTGGAGCAGGAATTTGGTTCACTGTTGCCGTAGTTGTCCCGCTCGTAAATCCTGAATTGCGGACACAGTTATTGGCTCCTGTAACAGAGACCAAAGTATAAACTGTCGATGTACTGATTGAATTGGTAAAAGGCACAAAAGCTGTACCACTCACTACGCCTGTAGCAGAGCGATTTACACCACCATTTTCTGTGTAAATAACTGTATAGGGGCCTGTACCTGCTGTAGCTGTAAATAGTAATTGTGGAGAGCCAGTATCACAAAATGGTCCATTTGCGCTTAAACTTCCCTGAGGCAAAGGATTTACAGTTACCGTAGCTGTTCCGCCTGTAAATCCCGAATTACGGATACAATTATTCGATCCTGTAACAGAGACCAAAGTATAAACTGTCGATGTACTGACTGAATTGGTAAATGGCACAAAGGCTGCTCCACTCACTACGCCTGTAGCAGAGCGATTTACACCACCATTTTCTGTATAAACAACTGTATAGGGGCCTGTACCTGCTGTAGCTGTAAATAGTAATTGTGGAGAGCCAGTATCACAAAATGGTCCATTTGCGCTTAAACTTCCCTGAGGTAAAGGATTTACTGTTACTGTAGCTGCTGCACCTGTAAATCCTGAATTCCGAACACAATTATTCGCTCCTGTAACAGAGACCAAGGTATAGATTGTTGATGTACTGACTGAATTGGTAAATGGCACAAAAGCTGTACCGCTCACTACACCTGTCGCAGAACGATTTACTCCACCATTTTCTGTATAAACAACTGTATAGGGGCCTGTACCTGCTGTAGCTGTAAATAGTAATTGTGGAGAGCCAGTATCACAAAATGGTCCATTTGCGCTTAAACTTCCCTGAGGCAAAGGATTTACTGTTACGGTAGCTGTTCCGCTCGTAAATCCCGAATTACGGATACAATTATTGGATCCTGTAACAGAGACCAAAGTATAAACTGTTGATGTACTGATTGAATTGGTAAATGGTGCAAAAGCTGTACCACTCACTACACCTGTAGCAGAGCGATTTACTCCACCATTTTCTGTATAAACCACTGTATAGGGGCCAGTACCTGCTGTAGCTGTAAATAGTAATTGCGGAGAGCCAGTATCACAAAATGGTCCGTTTACGCTTAAACTTCCCTGAGGCAAAGGATTTACAGTTACTGTAGTTGGTGTAGAAAAAACCTCATCACAGGTACCGTTTTTTACTGCAGCTCTAAACTGTGTGGTCTCTGTTAGAGCACCGGAAGTGTAACTAGTGGTACTATTTACAATATCTGTCCAGACTGAAGCAGAATTAGCCATCGATTGCCATTTAGTAACTGAGCCTGTACTGCCACCCAATGATAATGCTGCACTCGTCTGTCCACTACAAATTGTACTTCCCCCGCTAACTGCACCTGGCACGGTCGCCGAAAATACGGTTATGTTTATGTAATTATTAGTATTAGAAGAACAAACTCCCGATTTTAGATTCGTTACTGTTATTCTACTTGCGCCAACAGTCGTTAAACCTGTGGCTGTAAATTTTCCTGTTCCGGCAGTTGTTACAGTCATAGAAGCCTGTCCTGATGTTGTAATTGGATTACCTCGTCCATACGTAACTGTATAAACGCCAATTGGTAATGAAGCGGCTGTAGTCGAAATTGTAACTTCAGAAGTACCCAAAGTTGCACAAACGTTATCTGCGGTAACTCCTGTTGTGGCTACACCAGAAATACTATAAGTAGGACAAACATAAGTTACTTTAACCTGACCGGCAGCTCCGGTACCTCCGAGCTGGGCAGCAGCTCCTGAACAATTTATTGCCCCGCTTCCTCCTCCTCCGGGAGGACTTCCGATATTTCCCGGAAAGCTGGCCAAAAGTAAAGTAGAAGCTGCAGCGCCACCATTTCCGCCATTTGGACTATTGCCGCCTTTTCCCGAAGCAAGTAAGGCTGCTACTAAAACGGCATTTCCGGGATCACCTGCTGAACCCGAAGTTCTTACGAGATTTCCTATTGAACCCGCAGCAGCTCCACCTGCCCCACCTCCAGGCTGATTTCCTGTTGTATTTGCAGTCCCGCCGGAGCCACCTAATGCTAAGATACTAGTTTCAAAACCCAAAATTGTAGAACTTTCTCCAGTAGTTCCGCTAATAGCTGTTCCTATAGTTTGTTTACCAACTATGGCTTGCAATGTGGTACCTGCGACTACAGTAATTGTTCCTTTTGCATAAGCACCGCCACCGCCACCACCTGCACTTCTTCCTGTAGTTCCAAGAGCACCACTGGCACCTCCTCCTGCTCCTCCTGCTCCCCAGGCTTCGACACTAACTGACACTATCCCAGCCGGAACTTCTAATGACCCGTTTGCCGTAAATGTATGTGGAGGTTGTGCGAATAATGGTATTGAAAATAATACAAACAACAAAGCTAGCTTTAGCTTCGAATTAAAAAATAATACGGAATAAAAGTGATAAGTTGCTAAAGATTGAATAAGAAACCACGAGCAAATTGAGCGTTTAAGTAAGTGTTTTTCCATCTCATGACATTTAAATATTAAAATTTTAGTTCAAACTCAAATGAAAATCATTTTAAAAATTTAAAACACCTCGTATCAGAACAGAGATATTAAATAACTATCCTGGCAGGATTGTTAAAGCAGAATGAAAAGCGATTTGCTTTTTGGAGATATTTAAATTTTTACAAGCGTTAATCCGATATTCAAAAAACTGGCAGAAGAAAATTATAGATTGTTAAAACCTAATAAAAATGCATTATAACGGGCTTATATGTGTGTTTGTCGATAAAGACTTGAAACAAGGTACGATTTTTTTTACAATACATTTTAAGACTTTGCGTTAAAAATTACGACTTTAACATTTTTGTATTGCTTTTTTAACCGTTTTTCTTAAAGTAAGAAACAAACAATACCCTGTTAACAGAAAGGCTTTTACCCATATAACAAAAAAAAACCACCCCGAAAAAACGGAATGGCTTTTCAAATAACCAATGTTGAAATGTTTGTGGTTTTAAAAAATAATTTTCTGAGTTTTAGAATGACCGCTATCTCCTACCACTTTAATCATCAATACCTGATTGGCTGATTGCAGATTTGAGATTTGGATTTCGGTTTCACCAATTTTATTTTTACTGTAGATGAGTTTTCCCGATAAATCAAAAACATAAATGTCTTTTAATATCTCTTTACTCGATGTCACTTTTATTATTTTGTCTTTAACAGAAAACAAAACGTAATCTAAAAGATTGTCAAGATCAACTGTTCCCAGCGTTTTATCGGTATAGCGTAATACAAAACGATCATTGAATGTTCCTATGGCGGTTGTAAACATGTAGTTACTTTCCCGTAAATCATGGATGACATTATTTTTTTTGTCTTCCAGATAGATATTCTGTGTACTTAAGCTACCATCTGCATGATCAATTGAAATAGAAAAATCACCCGCAATCGTCGATTTATAACCTAGTGGAACAATATCGCTTTCATTGAATGGCAGGGCTCTTCCCTGAATAGTCAAATTATTAGCCTCATTTATACTATAGAAATCAATATATTTATTTCCGTCGTAACTTTTACCATCATAATTATCATCCCATTTATCTGTTGCTCCCTCACAGTAACCAATTAATATTTGTTTAAAAGCACCCTGGGTATTCGTGAAGTTAAGCCAAACTCTATGTTTTTCCAGATCTGCCAATCCTTTATTATTTTTAGTTTGTTTAAAGAACTGGCTATTATTTCCATCAAAACGCATTTGATTATTAAAGATTGCACTTCCTGTTCCTTTAGAAGTTACAAAAAAGGATTGCCCCGCAGCAATATAACCCAAAGGTGCATTTTGATTACCCGTAGTTCCGGCACCCTGACCTTGCATAGATCCAACAACAACACTTCCTGATAAATTGTAAGTTGCATAATCGTCAGTTGTATAATTGTAAGTTGCATTTCCGGCCACTGCTTTGCTTGGCGGGCTATTGTGTGTCCAGAAATATAATGTACCATATAGAACGCTCGTATTATCAACAATAAACTGATCTGCATATACTGCTGAAGGATATGGATTCCCGATAAGATAATCTTTCTCAGCGGTTGCCACCGTAACAGAAACATCTCCATTATTAGGAACTCCAATAAAGGATCCATTAAAAACCGCAGGTGAGTCTATATCAAAATTCTGTGGAGCTCTAATAATATACCCTTTTCCTTTTTCCATTTCTGCATTTCCTCCGTTAATGATTACCCAGCCATTTAATGGATCATATCTGTAATATTTATCACCCAAAGTATTTGGTGATAAATTTTTTAATGTAAATGCTGGTGTGCGTGTAACGGGAGAGGACCAAAATGTAAAATCATAACGACGAACAGGGGTTGTATTACGTTTATAAGTAATATTTCCTGTATTAGAAACATCATTGACCTGCACTAAACTTGCATTATTTTCAAATATCATATTTGTCCCCACGCCTGAATCGACTGTAAGCCCATTTTCAAGTCTTAAAGTATGTCCGGATTTTATTGTAACATTTTTTCCAGCATCAACTTTACAAGAGCAGGCTGTCAGATTTCCTGTAGACTGAAAATCTGCTGCAAACTCAATACTGTCGGTATTAAGAGGAGCGCTTCCAACAGACCATGCGGTACCATTCCAAATATTAGTAACCGGAGCCTTAATCACAACACCTGCTGTTGGTAATGATGGACAATCTGACCCTTCTTGAAAACTAAAGTAATAAGTACCAGGCGCAAGATTATCTATTGTATAATTTGTATTTGTTGCAGAATAAGTTTGAGAAACTTGGCCGGTCTGGATAATCGTCCAGTTTGCTACCGAACGCAAACTGATTAATTCTATTTTTCCTGTTGGATTCACACAAGTCGGGTGCGTAATTGTTCCTACATTGGGCGTAGGAGGCAACGGATTAACCGTAATTGTTCCTGTTGCCACAATTGCACCACAACCACCGGTTAATGGAACATTGTAATTAAATGTTCCATCCTCGGTAGGTGTTCCACTTATTGTAATTGTGTTTGATGCCCAGCTTGCCGTAACACCAGCAGGTAAACCGTTAGCTGCTCCAATTCCTGTAGCACCGGTAGTTGCATGCGTAATATCTGTCATCACCGAATTTGAGCAAAGTGTTGGCGATGACGATGCAGCTCCAACAGTATTTAAATTTACTGTTATTGTTCCTGTAGCATTTGCAGTTCCGCAACCTCCCGTTAAAGGAATACTATAGGCAAATATTCCTGCTTCAGTAGGTGTACCACTAATTGTAATTGTATTTGATGCCCAACTTGCAGTTACACCAGCAGGTAAATTAACCGGAGTTCCAATTCCAGTTGCAACCGTAGTTGCATGTGTAATATTTGTCATTAGAGTATTAACACACAATATTGGGGTTGAAGATGCTGTGGCTGCTGTATTATTTCCAAGTACCACAACAGGATAAATATCTGATACGACATAAGCTGTACTACATGCTGGTGAAGCTGTTACAGTCAAAGTTAAAGTTACTTGTTTTCCTGTATCTCCCGCCCCAGCCGCATATGTTGGTGTTAAAGTTGTCGCATTGGTAAGTGTTCCGGTTCCATCGTGTGTCCATAAAATAGTTCCGTTTGCTGCATTTGCTTCACCTGCTGCCACAGTCATAGATCCATTTGGGCAAATCGTTTGTGACCCCGCAATAGAAACGGTAGGCGCTGCCTGAATATTAATGGTATATTTTGCGGTAACAATTTGTGGCGCACATTTATTTGATGCAGGACTGGTTACTGTCATCGTTAAAACTACAGTTCTGGCCGCACCACCCAATACCGGTGTATAAGTTGGAGTGGGTGTTGTAGCATTAGTCAAAGTACCTGCTCCTCCACTAAATGTCCACTGAGCTGTTCCATTGGTAAAAGATGCACCTGAAACCGTCGCAGATTGATTTGAGCAGATCGTTTGCGATCCTCCCGCAACTGCGGTTGGCAATTTGTCAATTGCAACCGTAGCTGGAGCTGACATTGCACTTGAACAACCTCCTGCAACCTCTGCCCGTACTGTATAACTTCCTGCACTGGTCACATAAATACTTGGCCCAGTTTCGCCTGTAGACCAAACGTATGTATAAGCAGCATTAGGGCTAACAGGCGCTAGAGTCACTCCATCTGTCTGACAAATAGTTGTATTAATGGGCGCAATTGTTGGAACACCCGGTGTAGCAGGCAAAAGTACACTAGGTGGTGCGGGGGGCGACGACACAAAAGTATAGGCACTAACACCACAACTATTGCGAGCCCGAACTCTGTAATAATATCTTGTTCCCGGAGTTAAACCTGTAAACGTATAGTTTGTGGCTGTAACACTATTAACTGTTTGTATACCTGTAGTGAAATTGTTACTAGTAGAGGCTTGTACAGTATAATCTATAGGTCCATTAGTACTTGCATTCCATTGCATTTTAAACCCAGTACATAAAACAGTAACAGCAGGTGCTGAAAGCCCCCCCGGTGTACCAGGATTACTTGCTAATGGTGCTTGTGATCCAACAGTTGAATATGAAGCACTAATTCCACAACCATTTTTTGCTCTTAATCTATATTGGTAAGTTGTCCCGATTGTTAAACCTGAAACTTGAAAATTAGTAACATTTCCAACATCATAATCATGATAAGTTCCTAAGTAAGTTGTAAAATTATCTTTAGAAACATCCAGTAAATAACTGGTAGCAGCTGTAACTGGACTCCACCTTGCATTAAAAGAATCACAAAAAATATTATTTGCTCCCTGAGGCATCAATACTGTTCCTGGGGGATTACTAACTGTTGTAACATCACCACTTGTGGCCCAAGGACTTGACCCGCATCTATTGATAGCAGCCACTCTATATTTGTAAACACCACCCAGAGCTAAACCTGTTATCGTATAAGTATTTGTTGTAAGATTGGAAGCTGACCCCAGAGTTGTAGCAAAGTTATCTTGTGACCATTCAACTCTGTATGATGTTGCATCTGGTATAATTGCCCACCCTACCGTAAACTGAGTACATGCATTACCTGATATCGCATTTAAAACCGGCGCACTCGGTGTTGCCGGATTTGCATATGTTATAGTATTTGAATTTGCGCTAGGACAAGTTCCGTTAAACGCTCTTACTCGATAATAATAAGTAGTATTGGTTAAACCAGTTATAGTTAACGACAATACATTGCCTACGTTAAGTGCACTATAACCTGTAACAAAAGAACCAAAAGCACTATCTGTTGATAAGTCAAATTCATAATACTGTGCTCCCGTAACTGCCTGCCAGTTTGCTGTCATTTGTGTACAGGTATCATTGGTTACGGCCAAAGCCACCGGAGCTGTACCTGAAGAATTTACCACAACTGGTACATTATTATTACCGGTAATAGTAGAATTACAATTTTCTGAAGCAGTGGAGCTTGAACCTGAACTAAGCGCTGTAATGGTAATGTATTTGGTTCCTACACTTGTAAAACCTGTTGCAATAAAGGTTCCTGTTCCTGCTGTCGTCACTTTCATTGCGGCAGGAGTTTGCGTAACACCTTGTATATCATAAGAAACAGAATAGAGACCTATAGGTAATGGTTGCGATACCGATCCTAAAGTTGCTGTTCCTGTTAAAGTAACCTCTGACGAAGTTCCGGAACACACATTTACATCAGATGCTGTGGCAGTGTCTAAACTGTAAGTCGGACAATTGAATTTTATTACAACTTTACCGTCGCCTCCATCACCTCCGCGTCTGGCAGCACCGAAAAAAGAGGAACGCCCCCCACTTCCACCACCACCGGGAGCATTTCCGTTATTACCATTATTGTAAGACAAAAAACCACCAACAGCTGCACCACCAGTACCGCCTCCATTTGCCGCATTTCCACCGGCTCCAGAATTAATAGCACTTCCTGAATCATCTGTTATTCCTGACTCTCCGTCTCCTCCATTTCCACCGGCAGTTCTAGTCGTTCCTACAGAAGCAGCAACAGTTCCTCCGGAGGCACCTGCTACCAAAGCTCCGTTGTTCATTAGTCCGCCTTTCCCTCCATCTGCTGTAATTGCATAGGTCGTGATAGTAGAAAAACCACCTGCTCCTCCGTTTGCACCATTACCTGTACCTATACTTCCTTTACCTCCTGCACCTACAACAACACTTAATGACGCACCGGATACAATTGTTAATGTTGCATTGGCAAATGCACCACCACCACCACCGGCGCCACCTCTAGCACCGCTACTACCAGGATTGGTAGAACTACCACCCGCACCACCGGCTCCCCATGCATCAACAGATATAGAGGTTATCCCTGCGGGAGCAACAAAAGTCTGAGTTCCGGGTATTGTAAATGTTGCTGTTGTTTGTGCGATAAGAAAAAATGGCAAACAAATGAATACTGATAAAAGTAAAAGTTTTTTCATATGGCGATATTTTAAAAATTATTAAAATCTAAATCCAAACTCTTATGAAAATCATTTTATAATTTTAAATACCACAAACTGAAACTGGCATGAAAAGAAGAATTCTACTTATTATAGGACATAAATAATTGTGGTACTTAAATTTAACATCAGTATGTTAAAGCAGATGAAGGGGCCATCTAAAAAGGATTTTATTTATGCCATTTTTTCGATTATAAACACAATATTCTGAATCGGAAAAACACATTCTAAACAGTTGACAAAATCCTAACAACAATGTACAAAATTTAAATAATTAATTGAAAAACAGTTAAATATATTTGAAAAATAAAATTTATTAGAGTAAATTCCCATGAATTTTAATTTTTAGTGTAGTTCATCATTTAAATTTTGTCGCTCATCTATTTATTTAAATAGCTGGTTTTGATTTATTTTAATCCGAAAGGGCTGTTTAAAAAAAATGAAATAAAATATTAAAAAAAAACGTCACCAAAACGAAAATTCCTGAAGAAAAAATTCAAAAAAAATCTATTTCCACAGTAAAAAATGGAATTAAAATTTTGGCAAAATTTTACTCTAAACAACAATTTTCTGAGTTATCGTTTTTCCGTTTTCTGTTGTTATTTTAATGAGTATAACCTGATGTTGAAATTGGTCTTTTTGTATCGAAAATTTAGTATCCAGAATTTTATTCTTTTGATACAGTAATCTTCCGGACATATCAAAAATCATTATTTCTTTTATCGTTTGCTCACAAGCATCAATTTTTATCATCTGATTGTGTAGTGAAACCAAAATCATATTCGTTTTACTGTTAAAATCATTAGTTGCCAATGTGTAATCTGTATATCTTAAAGCAAAGCGATTGTCGTAGGTTCCTTTTTGGGTTTTAAAAGAATATGGGCTGTTCTTGAGATTATGTATAATTTCCAAATCTTTATCTTCAATAAAAATATCCTGAGTATTAAAAAGTCCGTCTTCGTGATCGATGCTTACTGTAAAATCTCCTTCCACTGAAGTCGCAAAACCAAGAGAAATTACATCAGACATATCAAAAGCTAATCCCCGTCCCTGAATTACCAGTTGTTTATCATCAATGCTACTATAAAAATCGGCATATGGATTTCCATTTAGAGATTCAGCATCATATTGATCGTCAAATAAATTTGTTGCTCCATTGATATACCCAATTAGAATCTGCTTAAAAATTCCGGTTTTGTTTTCAAAATTTAGCCAAATCCGATGCTTCTCTGTCACATTATTATTCTTTTTCTCTTCTCTATTTACTGATTTAAAAAAGAATGAGTTATTATCTGTACTCCGCATACTATTATTAAATTCAATATCTCCCGAATTTTTACTTACAACAAAAAATGCCTGACCTGAGGCTATTTTCCCGTTTGGAATCTGTGTAGTTTCTCCAATCGATAAAGATGCCCTTGTACCAACTCCTCCAAGTAAATTGTAAGTGGCATAATCATCTGTTGAGTATTCTAAATTGGTTATAGGAGTATTGTGCGTCCAAAAATGCAGTGCTCCTTTTAGAACTGGTGCGTTTTTTCTCAAAAAAACATCCGCATTAAGAGTAGATGGATATGGATTGCCAATTAAATTAGAAGTATTGGGTGCTCCTTGTTTTACCATAATTTTTCCATTATTAGGAACTCCTTTAAATGTCGCTTTATATATAGAACGATCAGTAATCGAAAAATTCTGAGGAGCTCTAATTATGTATCCTGTTCCTGTCTCCATTTTATTTAAAGGATTTTCCAGTTTCCATTTACTAGTATTAGAATTATACGAGTAAAACTTATCTGACAAAGTATTTGGAGAGAGGTCTATTAATTTTTGATTCACAACCGGCGATGACCAAAATGTATAATCATATCTTAATACCGGTGTCGTGTTTCTTTTTAAATGGACGATTCCTGTATTTACAATATCATCATCTGTCTGATAAAGACTTGCTGAATTTTCTAAGGTTAATATTCCTGAACCAATGTATGAAAATTCAATTCCCAAAGTACTTCCGCTTAAAAGGGTCACATTCTTTCCCTCTTCTATAGTACAACTACAAATATCAGCAGACGTCAAAGTACTATAATCTTCATTGAAAAAAACTTCTTTTCCGCCGGATGGAAAACCATTAGACCACGAAATTCCATTCCATGTGGTAGATTCAAGGCAAAGTTTTAATCGGGCTATTCTATGATTGGAAATTCCAGACACAGAATGAAAATCACCACCTATAATAAGTCTTTGGTCTGATGTAAAACCCATCGTGAACAATTTATTATTGAGATGCGCTTCAAAAGAATCATCATAGCTGCCTGATTTTAATAAACGAATTAATCTTAATGCAATACGATTATTATAAGTACCTGAAAAAGTACCGCCTACTAAAATTCGGTCATCAGGTTGTATCAAGATACTCCGAACATCTCCTTTACTAAACCCTACTCCTGATTTAAATGAGGTGTCTAATTGTCCATTAGAATTTAATCTGAGTATACGTTTCTGAGAAACACCGTTAAAATTTACAAAATTACCTCCAATTATTATTTTCCCATCAGATTGCAATCCCATTACAAAAATATTTTTATCGAAACCCGCTCCGATATTAAATCCGGAATCCATACTCCCATCAGAATTTAATCGAACTAAATGATTAGCTGTTACTTTATTGAAACTAGTAAAGCGTCCTCCAACCAAAATTTTCCCGTTTGGCTCAATTAAAACACTCTCAATAACGGCATCTGCACCAGCACCAACATCAAAAGAAGTATCAACTGATCCATCCGGCAGCAATCTAATTATTCCCCCAACCGGTAAATTATTGTAACGCGTAAAATTTCCGGCAACTACTATTTTCTGATCTTTTTGAATTGCCATAGCATAAATCTGGTTATTACAACCGGAACCGACATTAAATGTTGGGTCTATATAACCATTTTGTAAAATACGTGCTATACGATTCATAGCAGCATCATTATATTTGGTAAAGTTACCTCCTATAATAACTTTTCCGTCAGATTGTAATGCTGCGGTTTTTACTAAATTATTAGCTCCGGATTGTCCTGTATTAAACGTAGAATCTAAAGTACCATCTTCTACAAGTCTGGCAATTCTTGAGGTAAATTCTCCATTAAACTTTTTAAAATTACCGCAGACAATTACTTTTTTGTTTTCTAATGGAAGTACTTTATAAATCGAATTATCAAAACCGACTCCTGAAGACAAATAACCTGTATCATACTCTTTCTCCGGATTAATCTTGGCTAATCGCCCCTGATTTAAACTATCAAAAACTAAAAACGACCCTCCAATATACCAGGAGCCTTCTTCATCATTTTCTAAAGCAAAAACAGATGCCGAACCCGGACCGGAGCCGAAATCAATAGTATCTAAAAATCTTCCTTCTGAATTTAATAAACAAACACGATTAACTCTCTCTCCATTATAATTACCTGTAAAAGATCCTCCAACCATTATTTCTCCTTCAGGATTAATTTTAATAGTCTGAACAACTCCTAAACTAAAACCTGAGCCTGAGAAAAAACTGTTGTCAACTGTACCATCATTATTAATACGAATAATTCTGTTTGCCGGATTTCCATTGTAAGAAGTAAATTTACCTCCTATAATAATTTTACCATCTGGCTGAATTATCATCGTGGTAACATCATCATCAAACCCTGAGCCCGAAGAAAAGTCTGCATTTCTGCTACCATCCGGATTAAGACAAACAATTTTATTGCTTGATACATTACTGAACATTGTAAAATTACCGGCTAACAAAATTCTTCCATCGGGCAGAACTTTCGCATTCATTATATTAAGGGCAGATCCGGAACCTGGCAAAAAAGAGGTATCTAATAAACCATCGGGCATAAGACGGGCAACACGATTTACGGTAACATTATTGTACTTTGCAAAACTACCGGTAATAATTATTTTACCATCTGATTGCGCTGCAATTCCATAGATTATTCCGTCTGTAGCTGCTAATATACTATTGAATGAAGCATCAAAAGTACCGTCGGTATTCAAGCGAATAATTCTTCCGGCACTAATTCCGTTAAAAGATGAAAAGCTGCCACTCACTATTATCTTTCCGTCTGGCTGAACATATGAAGCATATATTTTGCCATTGAAACCAGTTCCGATATTAAAAGTTTCATCAACACTTCCATCCGGTTTTAAACGTGTTAAATAAGGAGCGGGAACACCATTTAAATTTAAAAATTCACCTCCAACAATTAAATTCTGATCGGGCTGTAAAAACAAAGTGTGAACAGGAAGATCAAATCCGTCCCCTGTTAAACCATCATCCAGAGTATTAAAAGTAATATCAACCTTTCCTTGTTGCGCATGAAGTCCGAAATTACAGGAAAACACAATCAGAATAAACGTGTAAAATAAGTTTCTCTTCAAAGTCTAAAAATCAGATTAGCAAATAACCTCTAATTTAAAATTCATTTCTTAGGCTTACAATACCCACTTTTAGTGATATTTATAAAAAAAGCCATTTGCTATTAATGTAGCAAATGGCTTTTAGAAAAAGAAAAACTTTAATTTTCCTTATTTTATTTATCTATTGAAAGATTACTTTTCTGGTTGTCGTAAAACCATTTTCTAAGGTTATATTTATTAACAGAACCTGATTTGCAGCTTGTAAATTTGTTATCTGCAATTCGTTTGAAGTCACTTTCTTTTTATTATAAACTAATTTTCCGGCTACATCAAAAATGGTTACTTCTTTAATAGCTTCTACAGAAGATTGTACTTTGATTGTTTTATCTTTTGAAGAAACTAAGATACCATTTTCAATATTTTCGAAGTCACCTGTTCCAAGTGTTTTATTGGTATAACGCAGAACAAAACGGTTTGGAAAAGTTCCTATCGCTGTATTAAAAGTATAATTACCAGCACGAAGATCTATTATTTGTCCTGTCTTCTTGTCTTCCAGATAAACTGCCTGACTTGTAAATACTCCATCTGCGTGATCTATTGCGATAGTAAAATCACCGGCAATTGAGGTTACATATCCTAAAGGAACAAGATCAGTTTTCTCAAAAGGAAGTGCACGCCCCTGAATAGTAAGTTTATCTGCATCATTAATACTATAGAAATCCAGATAAGTATTACCACTCATTGTCCAACCATCATAGTTCGTGTCCCAGCCATTTGTGGCACCGTCTACATAACCAACTAAAACTTGTTTAAAAGCTCCTTTAGCATTGGTAAAGTTTAACCAAAGACGATTTTGTTCCGTTTCATTAGAACCTTTGGTTTTGAAAAACTGACTATTACCTGCACCAATTCGCATATCATTGGTAAACTTTATTTTAACATTGGTAGATGGAGTTGCAAAAAATGCCTGACCTGCAGCAATTACTCCTGTTGGCTGGCTTCCTCCTGTTTTTGCAGGACCAGTTGCTACTCCTCCAACTAAGCTGTAAACAGCATAGTCATTAACCGTATAATTGTATTTTGCATCACCAGAAACGGCATCACTTGGGGGGCTGTTATGCGTCCAGAAATACAAGGCTCCTACATCATTTCCTGCAAGGGAATTATATTCAATAAATTCTTTCGCATTTAAAGCAGATGGATATGGATTTCCTAATAAATAAGAATGATCTGCAACCGGTGTTATTTCGATGTCACCATTATTTGGTGTTCCGATAAAGGAAGCAGGATAAATTGCAGTAGCAACTAAATCAAAATTTTGTGGCGCTCTTACAATATAACCATCACCCGGAATCATTGTCAATGTTCCACCATTATTTATTTTCCATGCTGATGTTGTGGTGTTGTAACTATAATATTTATCTGCCAAAGTTAACGGAGATAATTTTTTTAGTGTAAAAACAGACTCCTTTTTAACAGGAGAAGACCAGAACGTAAAATCGTAACGACGTACAGGTGCTGACTTACGTTTGTATGTAATGTTTCCTATATTAATACTGTTGCTTGTACTTTTTTGTATTAAACTGGAATTATTTTCAAAAATAAAAGAACCGCTTGTACCAACTATAATTCCTTCTGTAACTGTTAAAATTTTATCTGATAAAACTGTTAATGAACCTCCGTTGTTTACCGAGATAGAATAGACACTTACATCAGTACTAATAACCGAATTTTTTGCCCCTGTGTTAGGAATTAAAACACAGTCTCCCAATCCCGGAACTACTGCCGGTAACCAGTTACTTGCTGTATTCCAGTCTGTACTTGTATTTCCTGTCCATACTATTGCACCAGTTGATGCAATCGTAATTGGAGTTGCAGATGCAATACAACCAGAACCGTTTTTCACATAAACAGTGTAAACCCCATCTGTAAGTCCGGTAAATACTCCTGTTGTATTTGGGAAAGTAGTTCCGTCTAAACCATAAGAAATTCCTGCTCCCGGTGCAGGGCTACTAACTGTAATAGTTCCTGTTGGCTGTGCACAAGTTGGCTGAGTAGGTGATGCTACTGGTGCTGTTGGGTTTGCGTTTACTTTTAGAGTAACTGAATTACTAGTTGTAATTCCGCAATTACTAGTAGCAGAATATCTAATCGTTTTACCGTCATCTGCTAATGCAACTGTGTATGGCAAAGTCAAACTTGTGTACGCTCCACTTGAAACTCCCGTTTCAATTTGCCAACCTTGTGCGGATACTGCAGAACCATTTACAGTAACTGTTGGGGTTGTCATACTTAAAGATCCTCCTGTACACAATGCTGTTGGTGTTGTAATTGGAGTAACTGTTGGCTTCTCATTTACTGTAACAGTAACTGAATTACTGGTTGTTGTTCCACAACCATTTGTTGCAGAATATCTAATTGTCTTACCATTATCTGCGTATGTAGTTGTATATGGTAAAGTCAAACCTGTATATGATCCACTTGAAACTCCTGTTTCAATTTGCCAACCTTGTGCAGAAACTGCTGAACCATTTGCAGTAACTGTAGGTGTTGTCATATTTAATAATACTCCAGAACACAATGCTGCGGGTGCCGTAATTGAAGTAACCGTTGGAGTTGTATTAACTGTAACAGTAACTGAATTACTGGTTGTTGTTCCACAACTATTTGTAGCAGAATATCTAATTGTCTTACTATTATCTGCGTATGTAGTTGTATACGGTAAAGTCAAACCTGTATATAATCCGCTTGAAACTCCTGTTTCAATTTCCCAACCTTGTGCAGAAACTGCAGAACCATTTGCAGTAACTGTAGGTGTTGTCATATTTAATAATGCTCCCGTACACAATGCAGCTGGAGCTGAAATAGAAGTAATAGTTGGTTTATCGTTTACTGTAACAGTAACTAAATTACTAGTTGTAATTCCGCAACTACTAGTAGCAGAATATCTAATCGCTTTACCATCATCTGCTAATGCAACTGTGTATGGCAAAGTTAAACTTGTGTACGCTCCACTTGAAACTCCCGTTTCAATTTGCCATCCTTGTGCGGTAATTGCAGAACCATTGGCAGTAACTGTTGGCGTTGTCATACTTAAAGATCCTCCTATACACAATACAGTAGGTGTTGCAATTGAAGTAACTGTTGGGGAACTATTAACCGTAAGAGCAACTCCAGGCGAAGTTACTGCAGAACATGTACCAGTAACAACAACACGATATCGATATCCATTCATTAAAGCCGTCGCACCAGTAATATTCATTGTAGCACTTGTCACATTTGAATAAACTCCTCCGTTAGATAAAGGGCCGAAATTTGTTCCTCCATCTGTACTTAATTCCCATTGATATGTTAAAGCTACTCCTGAAGCTGCAACACTAAACGAAGTGTTGCTTCCTGCGCAAATTGCCGAAACTGAAGGTTGAGTTGTAATTGAAGTATTTGGATTAGTTGTAGCAATAGTAGCCTGAGAACTTGCAGAACAACCCACCGCATCTGAATAATTTAAGGTATATGTTCCAACATCTAAACCTGTTCTGTTTAAAGTCGTCGCTGGATCTCCCCAAGAAACATCTAAAACATTCACATCGATATAATGTGAACCATATATATTTTCAAAAAGATCCACGGTTTTAGAATAAATTACATTACTTGATGCATCAAGTAATTCTAACAACATATTTTGTCCTCTTTCTTGGCAGCAATCGGCACGATTATAAATTCGTAAATAATCTAAATTCTTTCCAGAAGCTAGGTCAACTATTATAAATTCATTAATGTTTGTAGAATTGCTATGCCATATACTGGCCGAACTCCCATCAATTGCTCTTTGCGGACCATATATTCCAGGATTATTACTATAAATTGAACTTGCAGTTGCAGAGGCTCCATTTGTAGATAATGCGACATTAGTCCCTGTAAAAATTTCAAAAGCCTGTATCTCCGCAACTTGTTGCCACGCAGCTGCATTTACATATTTTTGCGTTAATTTAATATATCTAACATTTGTAAGTCCTCCGGAAAGAACCGGTGTAATAGTTCCATTATTAGATGAAGCGCAAGTTTCATCTGTTTTATTTAATGTAATAGTTGGTATAGAATTTACCCTTACAGTTGCTGAACCTGAAATCGCATTCGAACAAGTTGTTGCAGACTGATTTGCCACACTAACCAAATTATAAACAAATACTCCTGAAGTTGTTGTTGGTACAGCAATATTTGCCACAGAACTTGCTGCGATATTTACTGTAGTACTTGATCCTCCGTTAATATTATAAGTAACAGTAACAGGAAAAGTTTGAGGATTTGCAAATGTTATATTTGGAGAGCCTGAATTCTGACAAACAGTTGTATTGCCACTTATTGTCGCAGCTGTAGGTACCGGACTTACTGTTACAGTAGCGGTTTGAGTACAGCCATTACTATTTTTGTAAGTTATAACACTAGTTCCTGCTGCAACACCTGTGACTAATCCAGTATTACTTACAGTTGCAACTGCAGGCAAAGACGATGTCCATGGCGTTGAAGCTGCCGCTGTAGCTGACCCTGTTAATTGTGTAGTAAAACCTACACAGACTCCTAATGTCCCTGATATTGTTGGAAGTGGATTTATTACAAAATTTACAGCTGTTCTACATCCTGTAACTGAAGGAAAAGAGACATAATAAGTTGTAGTACCAGGCGTATTTGTATTTGTCAGCCCAGATGTACTAAAAAGTACCGGGTTAAAAGGTGAAACCGATGTAATTGGTGATGTACTTGTTGCTGTAGTATACCAACTTGGCGTTATTAAACCTCCGCCTGATGGAGGGGTTATCGTCCAAGTAAAGTTTGCGTTTACCGCTGGAAGATTAAACTGAGTTGAAATTAAAGTATAAGTTGTTCCTGCAACCAAAGGAACATTAACCATTTTTGGTTCTGTCCCAACTGCGCCATCATCATCATCCCCTCTTACAAAAGCACCCCCTCCTGCACAATCTCCAGGCGTGAAATTTCCTGTATAAATATATCCAATACCATCATAAGCTCCGCTATCAGTCATTTTAAAGGTATAATTCCCCGTAACACTAACCTGAAATGTTGTAGCTACATATGATCTTTTTGCTTCTGAGCTTATAAACAAGCAAGTAGATGTATCATTAAATGGTCCTGTAGTCTCACCTCCTGGTCTATATGCAACAGGATCAGTTCCTAAGTTCCAGCTTCCTGTAAGTGTATTCCCAGATAAACTTGTACTCCCCACTCCATAAGAAATAGTTCCAGATCCACCTTGACATATTGTTACTCCTGTTGCTGTAATATTATTACTGCAACTAATACTACCATTAAATTCAAAATCATTAACACTAAAATTACCACCATTCTGATTTCTATAACCATAAAGTCGAAAAGTTATTGGTGAGGCAATGTTTTGATAAGTAGACAAATCAAAAGTACCACCAACAGAATTCGAAGTTCCAATGTTTGATAGGTAGTTATCTAAACTTGATCGCAATGCAAATCTTGTTGGTCCGTTAGTATTTGTACCAGTATATATAAAATTAGTAAAGTCAATCTCGTATCCAGCATTTGGCGTTAATGTGAATTCAAAATAATTATTTGTATTAATATTATTACTGTTTGTCCAGCCACTAGCAGCATAAATATTACCGGCATTAACTGCTCCCAATA
The DNA here is from genome assembly GCF_025947185.1 of Flavobacterium sp. N2038. NCBI lineage: Bacteria > Pseudomonadati > Bacteroidota > Flavobacteriia > Flavobacteriales > Flavobacteriaceae > Flavobacterium > Flavobacterium sp. N2038. The sequence goes on along the minus strand of NZ_CP110001.1, from coordinate 841,258 downwards.
CATTTGCTCTTCCAATTCCACTTACAGATAGATTAGATGCAACTGATTGTCCCGTTGTATACGGATTTGAGGCACTTGGATTGGCACCAGTAATTGGATTAGACCAAATTTGTGCTTCAACAGTATTCACAAACGAAACAACAAAAAACATCCCCAAACAAAGCAATCTTAAATCAACTGTAAAAGATTTCTTCTTAGAAGCATTAGAAAAAATAATCGATAAAAACGAGTAAAGTAGTTTTCTTATCATATATACTGTGGTATTTATTATAAATTTGTTTTTTATCTCAAACGAAACATAAAAAAAGTACTTACATAGATATACGAAGTACTTTTGATTTTGGATTCAAAAATCACCAAATCAATTGTTTAAAATGTTTTGTTTAAGTAGAATTTAATCTCTGATATTATCGCACAAAAATATTATAATTCCGCACACACACAACATTTTAGCAAAATACTTTTTAAGAATAAGCACAATTTTTGTCCAAATTTTAACAACATATTGAATATTTTTAGCACTTATAGTTAAAAAGAAAGAAAAAACTCATGAATTCAGTTATCACTCCCAAAGAAGCTTTACAGAAATTAGAACACTTTTGCGCCTATCAGGAACGTTGTCATGATGAAGTGGTTTCAAAATTATATAGCCTAAAAATGACCAGCGATGAAATAGATCTAATTGTGGTTCAGTTAATTGAGGGTAATTTTTTAAACGAAACCCGATTCGCTTGTAGTTTCGCCAGAGGAAAACATCGCATTAAATTTTGGGGAAAAATCAGAATTACAAACGAATTAAAAATGAGAAACATCTCTTCGACAAATATTAATCTGGCACTTAAAGAAATTTCGTACGAAGAGTATTTAGAAACCCTCGACCAACTTTCAGAGCGATGCTGGAATAGCATTATCGAAAAAAATACGCTAAAAAAGAGGAAAAAGTTCTGCGACTATCTCCTCCGTCGTGGTTACGAAAGCAACTTGGTTTATGATAAAGTAAAAGAAATGGAACAAAATTAAGTTCCATTTTTTTATGCCCTTTTTCGACCTTTAATAATCTTCACAAAAAAGCTCCATTTATCAGAAAATACTTCCCTATACAAATGTTGATTTCTTGAAAAATATTTACCCTATCTCGCGTTTTTATCGTTTTTCATCTAAAGACTAGTCGTTTTAAGTGTAAATTTTACGGTTTTTCTTATTTTTTAGATTCTGTATTTATAAGAATATCCACAAGAACATAAAAATTAATATGTAGTTCAACGATTAATTTCAACATTTCATCGATTATTTGGCCTTTAGAAAACCATCATTATTTGTAAATCGTAGATGTATCTATCTTTGTGCGGCTAATTTACTATGCCTGCATAACAACCTGATTTACGCCATATAATATGAAAAAAACTCTACTTTTATTTTTGTTGTTATTACCCTTTTTTGGATTTTCGCAAGATGTCCTTGTGCAATGGAATGGTCCTACCAATGCATCCCCAACTATTACGTCAAGCTTTACCGCTTCTGTATCAGCAGGAAATATTACTGGCGGAACCGGTATCTCATTTTCTCCTGTTCAATGGGAAGGCTTTAGGGGAACACAGTGGCCAACATCATTTAGCATTGATGACACCAAGTATTTTGAGGTTAGTGCTTCTGCAAAAACCGGATATAAAATTAAGCTTAACGCTTTCAGGTTTACTTATGAAAAAGATGGAAACGGTTATGTTTCCAGATATCAGGTACGCTATTCTAAAAATGCCTTTGCAACCAGTACTTTATTGATTGATGAAGCTACGGCCTCCGGCAAAGTCACTAAATCACTCGATCTTTCAAACATTACTTTATATGCGGGAGAAACTTTGACCTTGCGCATATATGGTTATAAATTAAAATCTAATAGTGATCCTAATTCTCCAATATTTCTAGCAAACGGAAATACAGCTGGTAGCGGCACCACTCCAACCATTACCGGAACTGTTTCAACTTACAATCCATCAAACCTAAATGCAAATGATGACATTGTAACTACTCAGGAAAAAAGAGCAATTGCTTTTGATCCGTTAACGAATGATACTAATTATACAGGAGCAACTATGACGTATACACAGCCTCCTGTTAGTGATGGAACTGTGACAAACAACAATAACATTTTAAATTTTACGCCAGCTACAAATTTTAAAGGTACTACGTCTTTTACATATACCCTTACAAATGGGCCTAAAACCTCTACCGCAACTGTCTATGTAATAGTTACTGAAATTACACCTCGTCTGATTATCTGGAACGGTGCAATAGACAAGCCAAAAGCTGTTGTAACAGATCCTAACCTAATAGGAAATGACATTAGCGCAGGTGGAAGTGGCATAACTTTAATTACAAATAGCGGCTCAAATGCAAATTACTTTAATATAAGTAATCTAAAAAACACAAATGCACTTAACTTAAATAAATATGTAGAGGTAAGTGTTAAACCAAAACCGAATTACAAACTAATTCTTTCGCAATTTAAGTTTATATATAACTCTCCTACCGGAAGCACAGGACCAACTAAATATCAGGTACGATATTCTACTGATCCAAATTTTACTGACGGAGGTGCAATTCTTCAGGGTGAAACTACCGCAGTAAAAAATACTGATACGGAAGTCATCATGAATTTCCCTGCTAATGTAACGGCAACGAGTTTAACCGATCAGACATTTTACATAAGAATATATCCTTATGGTGTAACTGATGCTTCAAACGGATATTTCAAAATAAAACATGACGTTGGAGGAGAATTAGGTCCAACAATTACAGGGATTGTAGATTCTTCAAATTTATTAACTGCAAATCCGGACACTGCAAGTACAGATAATAAAACACCTGTAAATATTCCAATTTTAGCAAATGATGAAAACTACGATTCTTCAACTTCAATAACTTATACACAACCAAGTATTGGAGGAACTGTTCAGATTAACAGCAACAAAGAGATTACTTTTACTCCAACAGCAGGGTATACAGGAACAACCACTTTTACCTATACATTATCTAACGGAACTTCCTATTCATCAGCAACTGTAACAGTTACTGTTACGGCTCCGCCTTGTATTGCAACTTTAACTCCGGGTATTAATCGCTGGAAAGGATATGTTTATACGTATACCGGAAATACTCCGGATATGACGACTTATGTAGGTTCTATTGCTGAAAATGCTAATTTCGATCGAAATATTGATACCGGAACCATTTATGGTGATCCCACAGTAGAAGCTGATTCCTTTTGCGGTACCGCGCCAAGCGACCGATTTTATGTTCGTTACTTAATGCAAACTGCGACCGAAGCCGGAACTTATAACTTTACTATTGGTGCAGATGATGGGGTGAGACTCTATATTGATAATGTTTTGGTGACAGTTAACCCAACAGGTTCATGGGGTGATCACGGGTATAATAAATATACGGCACAATATACTTTCAATACAGCAGGAACTCATACTTTTATGTTGGAATATTACGAAAAAGCAGGCGCTTCAAGGATATCATTTTTGTACGGATTGGTAAAAGGAGATCAATCTCTTCCTTATGGCGATAATGTGTGGAATGTTTTTGGTTTTACACAAGCTGATTTAAATATTGACAATATAAAAACCAGTTATGCAGGAACTTATGTTGACCCAAGCGTAAATCTGAATTCTGAATCATACTGGAACAAAAAATTATCTCCGTCAAGTTCTTCAGAATGGAAAGGTGCTCCAATACAAATAGACAATTTTACACTTACTCACAGAAGACAAGGATTTCCTTGTGGAGATTACCAAGTACAAGTCGTAAACAATGATGATGTAACAGAAATTCGAATTGATGATGTTTTAATATTTACGAGAACCTACTCTACCGGATCTGTTTTAGTAGAAGATGGTAAAACATATTCTCTGAATAAAAACTCAAGAGTCGAAATTCGCTTAAGAGAAGATGCCGGTGATGCAAATGTGAATGTAAAATTTATTCCGGTTGAAACTATTTATAACGGAACAGGTAATGCTCCAACTGGTCTAACCGCAATTACGATATCCGGCAATACAACCCTGCAATCGGATATTGAAGTTTGCTCGTGTACCATTAAAGCCGGAGCAACTCTTATCATTCCGGCCGACAAAACCTTAACGGTAAACGAAAATATAACTGTTGCTGCAGGAGGAAAACTTTTAGTGCAAAACGGTGGTTCGTTATTGCAAAATAATACTAGTAAAACCATGTTTAGCGGAGATGTAAATTCATTCGAACTACAAAGAACCAGTGCTCCTGTTCGTCGATACGATTTTACATTCTGGTCTTCTCCTGTAACTGCTGAATCTAAGTTTACGCTTAAAAAATTATCTCCAGCAACTTTAGCAGACAAATACTATAGTTACGACACTAAAACAGGAGCTTGGAAAATAAGCTATAACGGAATATTGGTAATGACTCCGGGTGATGGATATATAGTAAGAGCACCACAAAATTATAACTTAGACATTCCTGCTGTTTATAATGCTTCATTTTTTGGAATCCCAAATAATGGAGAGATCCTGGTAACACCTGTTGCGACACATTCTTATTTATTAGGAAATCCATATCCGTCAGCTATAGATGCAGATAAATTAATCAAAATAAACTCTCTTGCAGGAAATGATATTGGGGCTTTGTATTTCTGGACACACAACAGCCCGCCAAGTGATGCAGTTCCGGGCGATGCAAAATATAATTATACCGTTAATGACTATGCTGTTTATAGTTTAACGGGCGGAGTAGCAACTGGTCCTGCAAAAACGGGAGGAAGTCAGCCAACAGGAAAAATTGCTGCAGGTCAGGCATTCTTTGCAACTCCATCTACCAATGTAAAGGTGAAGTTTACCAATGATATGCGAATTCCCGCAAATAACAAACAATTTTTCAAAACTGATGGTTCTGATGAAAACGAAAAAAATCGTATTTGGCTGAATCTTACTAATGCTAAAGGGGCTTTTAAACAAGTTTTAGTTGGTTACGTAGATGGCGCAACAAATGAATGGGATATGAATTATGATGGATGGACAATGAGTGGCAATACCTATCTGGATTTCTACAGTATCAACGATGATGCTAAACTTACTGTCCAAGGACGCGCACTTCCTTTTGAAAAAACTGATCTTGTTCCGTTAGGGTATGTAACCTCAATTGCTGGTGATTTTACCATTGCAATTGATCATGTTGATGGAGTATTTAACAATCAGGCAATTTATCTTGAAGACAAAAAATCGGGGCAAATAATAGATCTTCGTGCTGGTAATTATACTTTTACTACAGCTATTGGTACTTTCCCAGATCGTTTTGTTCTTCGTTATACCAATAAAACGCTTGGAACGGATGGCTTTGAAAATATTGAAAACGGTGTCTTGGTTTCTGTAAAAGATAAAATTATCAAAGTACTGTCATCAAAAGAAACGATAAAAGAAGTTTCGGTTTATGATATTACAGGCAAATTGCTATATGATAAAAAGAAAGTAAACTCAACTGAATTACAACTTTCAAACTTACAATCCGGTAATCAGGTTTTAATTGTAAAGGTAACTTTAGACAATGACTTTATCGTTTCTAAAAAAATTGTTTTGCAATAAAGCAACCCATAAGTCATAAAAAATCCATTCCGACACCGGAATGGATTTTTTTATGTTCAAAATTTACTTTAGTTCATTATCTTTTTTCAACCAAAACACTAACTGCATTTCCGCCAAAACCAACTGCATTAATTAAAACTTTTTTAATCTTTTTGTTTTGATTTTGTTTTTCTCCAAATGGCACACCAATAAATGTATCGTTCTGCATCATTAAAAGCGCCAATTCTAAACTCAAAATCCCTGAAGCTCCAAAAGTATGCCCTATTTTCCATTTGTTAGTAGTCAACAAAGGCAATTTAGATCCAAAAACTTTTTCAATAGCACGAAGCTCTGTCAAATCACCTTTTATTGTTCCTGGTGCATGCATTACAATTGCATCAATATCTTCAGGATTTTCTCCCTCTAAAGCCATTTTCATTGATTTTTGAAAACAAGTTGCTTCTGCAGAAATTGAAATGTTATGTTCTAAAACTTCTGTCGCGTATCCAACTCCCGTTACATAAGCAATTGCATTTTCTTTTTCTCCGGCTTCTAAACAACAAACCGCAGCGCCTTCACCCAAAATCATGGTGTTTTGCGTTTTCTCAAAATCAAAAGCTAAATTGGGCCAGCTTTCCTGATCCTGATCAATACGGGAATAAATTTTTAGAGCCCGCATTTGAGCAATTGTAAAATCGGTTAAAGGAGCTTCACTTCCTCCAACCAAAAATTTATCTGCCATTCCGGATCTTAACCATGCCACTCCATTCAATAAAGAATGAAGTGCTGTAGAACAGGTTATTGAATGCGAAATTTCGGGACCAACACTTTGCAGATCATGAGCGATCCAGGAAGATATATTTCCCAATGTTGTTGTTGGCGACGCAAGAGTTTGTGCTTTTCCGGTGTCGATATATTCTTTGTAATGTTTTTCGAATAAATCAGTTGCGCCTCTTGACGAACCAATATTTATTCCGAAAACATCATTTGAATTCCATCCTGCTTGTTCAACAGCTTTACGAGAAGCGGCCAAAGCAAATAAAACAGAGTCATCCAGAAATTTATACTTCGAATCTGATTCTCTAATTTCAGTAACCATTTGCTTTGATTCAGCATCAAGAATAGCAACCGAAGTATCTTGTTGATCTAAAAATTGTTTAGAGAAACAATGTTGATTATCGAGATACTTTTTCCAGACTTCTTCAGCATTATTTCCTAAAGAAGAAATGGAAGAAAAAGCTGTTATAGAAATTTTTTGTGTATTCAAAATATTTTATTTAATCGCAAAGTTCGCATTATTTAACCATATAAGTGATATAAGTTCACATAATAAATCGCAAAACAAACTTGCTTAACTGGGCTTATATCACTTATATGGTTAAAAAAATTATACCATTTCTATCGCTTCTAAAATCGTTTTGTATACTTTTTGAAGCTGCTCATCTGTCATAATATATGGCGGAAGAATATAAACTATATTCCCAACCGGTCTCAAAACAACGCCTTTTTCTATAAAGAAATTATAGAGTTTTGTTCGCATTGACCCGTAATAGCTTTCCTCAGAATCTGATTTAATTTCAACTGCAAAAATAACACCCAAAGTTCTTGTTGTAACAACCTTCGAATGATTCTCAATTCTCTTCTGGAATTCCAGATGGCTTTTATTAATGCGTTCAATATTTGTCTGCATTTCATTTGTCTGCAATAAATCTATACTCGCCAAAGCTGCCGCACAGCCTGTAGGATTTGCAGTAAAAGTATGTCCATGAAACAATGCTTTATTAATATCATCATCATAAAAAGCGTCAAAAACTTCCTGAGTAAAAGTTGTAATTGCCATTGGAATTGTTCCTCCTGTCAAAGCTTTCGACAAACAAATCATATCCGGATTTTCAGCGACATAATCCATTGCAAATGTTTTTCCGGTTTTACCAAAACCTGTCATTACTTCATCGGCAATTGTTAAAACATTATGCTCTTTACAAATCCCTATTAGTTTTGCCAAAGCTTCCGCTTCGTACATCACCATTCCTGCCGCACCTTGAACCAAGGGTTCAAAAATAAATCCGGCGCAGTTATGATTCTGAATTACATTTTTCAGTGCCTCAAAACTAACTTCTTCCTGTCCTTTTACCGGCACCGGAATACGAACAACATCTATAAACATTCCCTGAAAAGCCTGTGTGTAAAATGAAATCCCGCTCGCAGCCATTGCAGCAAAAGTATCTCCATGAAAAGCATTTTCGAAAGCGATTATTGTAGTACGTTTTTCTCCTTTATTAAAAAAATACTGTAGTGCTACTTTTATCGCTACTTCAACTGCTGTTGAACCATTATCAGAAAAGAAAATTTTTTGTTGATTATCCGGCAAAATCTCCATCAGTCTTTCTGCTACTTTTATTGCAGGTTCATGTGTAAAACCTCCAAATAAAACATGTTCTAAAGTAGTTAGTTGTTTATAAATGGCATCAGCAATAAATTTATTACTATGCCCAAACGGATTCACCCACCAGGAGGCAATCGCGTCTATATACTCTTTATTATTTTCGTCCCAAAGTAAAGCTCCTTCACCTCTTGAAATTGCAATTGGAGTTTGAGATGTTTTATGTTGTGTATACGGATGCCAAAGATATTGGCTGTCTTTTTCTGTTAATGTCATCTTGTTTAGAATATGGATATTAGAGAATAGAAAAAAAACTAAACGCTACAATTTTTACAAAGGCAGGAATGTCTATTTTCTTTATTCTATCTTCTTTCCTTTATAAATTAAGTAAGTTGTCTCGAAATAAATCAGCATATTCTTTAATTACATTTTGATCAAAATACGGTTCTTCCTCTATTCTTCCAATGCATTTTATTCCTGTTTTATTGAGAATTAAACTCTCGGTCGATTTGTTTTCGTTTCCACTAAAAACAATTCCATCAACCTGAAATCCGCGATGCTGAATTGCTTCAATTGTGAGCAAGGTATGATTGATACTTCCCAAATAATGTCTTGAAACTACAATTATCTTATACTCGGGTTGGATCAAATCTACAATTGTATCTTTTTCATTTAATGGTACAAAAATTCCACCTGCTCCTTCAATAACTAAATGGTTTTTGGTTTTTGGTTCTTTAATTTCTTTTAAATCAATTGTGATTCCGTCAATTTCTGCAGCTAAATGCGGACTTGCCGGTGTATTTAATTTATAAGCGTTTGGATAAAATTGTGATTTGGAATTTGAAACTTGTGCCTTTACTTTATGGCTGTCTGAATTATCTAAATCTCCGGCCTGAATAGGTTTCCAATAATCCGCTTCTAAAGCTTCAACTACAATTGCAGAAGTTACAGTTTTACCCACATCGGTTGAAATCCCTGTTATGAATATTTTCATTTTATTATATTAATGGAGTACAAAAATATCAATAAAAACAACAAGCCATCAATTATGATGGCTGTATTCTATTCTTCTTTCAATTCGTCGATGACTTTTCTTATTTCTTCTGCAGACTTGCCATAAAATTTCTTTACCCACCATTCTAAAGAAATCCCCATAAAAATCATGGTAAAAACAACTACCGAAAACAATGTTATTAATTGGTAATTCGTAAAATCTTTAGAAAGAAATCCGGGAACCTTAGAGGACGTGTAATAAAAAAGACCTATTAAATACAAAATTAAAAATGGCGTTAAAGCAAACCCATACGTCTTGTATAATTCCATATTTAACCTGATATCAAAATACGTTTCGTACAAACTGTCTTTAGTTTTTAAAGTTATTGCACTTAATCTTTTATAAAAAGAATAAAACTTTATCAAATAATAAATGCAAACCATCACATAAAAACTGAAGAGCAAATAATATAAAATGATCATTTTTTCGGGAAAATCGTAAAACAATGGTACAAAACCAATTGCACCAATTGAAACGATCTGATAAATCAATTCATTTTTAAGATTTCTTTTAATCCTGCCGAGAGGCGTATGTACGGCTTGTATTTTTTCCAGATTATTAGGAAGAATAACATTTTCGCTCTTTTCGTTATTCCATGCGTTTTGTATATCGTTAAAATCCATATCCCTGATTTTTAATAATTTCTTTTAGTTTCTCTTTTGCTCTGTTTAATTTCACTCTTGCATTTCCCTCAGATATACCAAGATTCTCTCCTATTTCCTTATGCGAAAAACCTTCTAACTGAAAAAAAATAATCGCCTTATCAATCTTTTCCAGTTTCTGAACTGCTTTATAAAAATGATCCAACTGACTTTCTTTTAACTGAGAATCGCTCTCATCCTCTTTAATATTCTCTGAGGTAATCTCATATTTATCAACTTTACGTTTTTCTTTCTTTAAAAAAACAATTGCCGTATTAATTGCAACCCTATACATCCAGGTCGAAAACTGACTTTCATTTCTAAAAGAATCGTATGATTTCCAGAGCTGACAAACAATCTCCTGAAAAAGATCCTGCTGATCATCAGAATTGTCCATATACATTTTAGAAACTTTATACAAGATTCCTTTATGGCGCTCCATTTTACTCAAAAACTCCTGTTCTTTTCCCTTCAAAACAATCTTAATTCATTATTGGTTTGACTGTATATCCTGCTTTTCTTAACAAATTAATTATTCCTGAATCTCCAGCCAAATGGGCTGATCCCACCGCAACAAACAAACTTTCTTTTTTCATCATCTCAGGTAAAGCCTTTACCCAATTAAGGTTTCTGTCGTCGAGCATAAATTTTTTAGCCTTAGCATTCATTTTATTTTCTCCGGTGATATTTTTATACAAAGTGTCTAAATTTTCGAGCTTGTAGTCTGCAACCAATTGTTTTGTTTCCTCTACATCTGATTCTTCCAGCATTTCAATAATTTCTGAATCAGAATAAGCATCTTCCAAAGATTTAAACTGAGACTTTACCGTTTCCAAACCTGCAATTTCAATATTTCGACTTTTTGCCTTTTCTATAAATTCCATTTCATAAAATTTCAAATCATTGCAGCCAAATGTTTTCATCGAAATTAAACTCATCACAGTCACTAAACTAAAAGCATCTACTTGCTGAACAGTCATTCCTGCAGACTTTCTCAGAATTACATCTAGTTTAGACAATTGTTCCGCATTAAGTTTTTTACTTAACGGTTCTTTTCCCATTGCTAACTGCTGCATTTCGGTTAACTCTTTTGGGTCATTAAGATCAATTTCCAAAACCAGTTTATTGACCTGATCTAATGCTTTCTTTGTTTTCTCAGAAAGAAAATAATCTCCTGAACAGATCATGTGAATTGTTCCATACAAATAAGTAGGCTGAGATAATCCGTTTCCCGAAACTTCCCAAAGAAGTGAATTTTCAAGTTTTGGAGATTGTGCTTGGGCTTGGGTTGTTGCACTAAAAACAAATGCAATTGCCACTATTACCGATGTAAATATATTTTTCATGTTATTAATTTAAAAGTAAAAATTGAAATCTTAAATTGTAATTACAACTCGTAAGTAATCGAATCATCAAAACGTTACAAAAAGATTATATTTTTTTTTTAATTGGGATTTTGCCCACAGATAACGCGGGTTTAACTGATCGTCACAGTTTCTTTATTCTATTCTTCATAAAAATAAAGTTGATACTATACTTTATTGAATATCTTATTGTAGATTTTTTAAGTTTGGTTTTCTGTCATTCGTATAAACTAAACGTTTAAAATCCGGGGTTTCTCCAAAATTTAAAACCAAACCAACTTCAATTTGTGTCGATTTTAAGTAGTTCAGCAATTGGGCAATATGTGAACTGACTAAATATTCGCAAGCTTTAAGCTCCAAAATTATAGCATCTTCAACTAGCAAGTCAGCATAAAATTCACCAACTAATTTATTTTTATAATAAACTTTTATTTGTTTTTGAGCTTCAACTTTATAACCTTGAGCTATTAATTCAAAATACATTGCATTTTGATACACTTTTTCAAGAAAACCATAGCCTAGTTGATTATAGACATCGTAAAATATTTGTAAAATGGGTTTAGATATTTCTTTGTGTAATAAATCAGCCATAATTATCTGCGTGAACCCGTTAAATCCGTTTCATCCGCGAGCTAAAATACGAAATTTCTTAACAATTCAAGAATCTGATTAATTTCGCCCTCTGAATTATAACTGTGAATACAAAAACGAAGACGCTCCTGTCCTTCCGGCACTGTTGGCGAAAGTATTGCTTTTACATCAAAACCTTTATCTTGCAGTTGCTGCGCCAAACGTTTTACATTTTCGTTACCCGGAATAATGGCAGATTGTATCGCCGATTTACTTCGAACAAACATTGGTTTTAAACCTAACAAGTTTTTCTGTTGATTAAAAAATACAATGTTTTGACGCAACTTTTCGATCATCTCACTTTCGATTTCAAGTTGATGATATGCAGTTAAAATTGTAGAGACAGAATGTGGTGATAATCCTGTGGTATAAATAAAGCTTCGGGCAAAGTTTACCAGATATTCTCTAAGCGCTGCATTTCCTAAAATGGCCGCACCATGGCAGCCCAAACCTTTTCCGAAGGTCATGATTCTGGCAAAAATTCTATTATGTAATTGCAAATATTGTGTCAAACCTTCGCCTTTTTCTCCAAAAACCCCCAAAGTATGCGCTTCGTCAACCACTAAATAGCAATTGTATTTTTCGGACAAAATGACTAGTTCTTCCAGATTTGGAGAATCACCATCCATAGAAAAAACAGTTTCGGTAACTATGTAAATGTTTGTTGGAATTTGAGATTTAGAAGATTGGAATTTAATAATTAATCGTTCTAAATCTTCAAAATCATTATGATTGAATTTATATGATTTGGCATTCGACATAACAATACCATCCCGAATAGAAGCATGACTTAGTTCATCATACAGAATAACATCATTTCGTTGCGGTACAGCGCTGAAAAAACCCAGATTGGCATCGTAACCCGAATTAAAAATTAAAGCCGATTCTGCATCATGAAATTGCGCAATAAAAGATTCCGCTATTTGATATAAAGAATGATTACCAGAAATTAACCGGGAACCCGTTGCACCATTCTGAATGATATCATTTTCGATCAGATAATGATGCGAAAGCTTAAAAATAGATTCTGATTTGGAAAATCCAATATAATCATTGGAAGAAAAATCAACAAGATTATTAAAACTTGGCAATTTCCTCAAAGAGTTATTCTGCTTTCGATTTTCAAGCTTTTGGGTAAGATTATCAGCTAATTTCATAAAAGCAAAGTTATAAAATTGAAATTAAACTAAATAAACCCCAGATTTGATATCTCTCATTATTTATAATTTGAAATTTAAACAATTGTTAATTATTTTTTTGTCTAATTTTAAATCCACAAACTAACCACCTATTAATTTATACACTTTATTAAACAGAAAAAATGAAGATCATTTGTAAAAACTGCGAAACACCAAATTACCCAGACTTTAATTATTGTTCTAATTGTAGTCAGAAAGTCAATTTACATCGTATAAATCCACATGAAATTTTGCACGAAGTTGTTCATTATTTTACTCATGCCGACAAAGGTATTTTTCAACTCATTAGGGATCTGACATTAAAAAATGGAATTGTAGCCAAAGAATATATAAATGGCAAAAGAAAAAAGTACTTTCCTCCGCTTAATTTTTTCTTATTGGTTGCCGCCATCTTTGTTTTTATTTCCAATATCCCAAAAGAAACACCACCTATTGATATCCCAAAGGAAAATCAGGAACTTAGCGCTATTTCGGATCCCATTCAAAAAGAAAAAATCATACATCTTTATGAACGAAAAGAAAAAATGCTTCATTTCATGAGAAAATATTCAAATTTAATGGCCATGATGGCTTTGCCTCTTACTGCATTCTTTTTTTGGCTGTTTTATAAAAAACAAAACTACAACTATACAGAACATCTCGTTGCAGGTATGTATATGCTGGGCTATTGTATATTGGTCAATACACTTTTAATTTTGCCGATTTCTTTATTATTTCACCTGTCGTCAAAATATCAGGCTTTGCTTTTCCTACTCTTTCAGCTCTTTTACTTTACACTCTTTTATTACAGGTTTTTAAACAAAAGTACCAAACTTCAATTAGCAAAAGCGTTTGCAACAAGCGCTTTCGGGATTATCGCCTGGGGAATTATTTCAGGATTTACTGTAAATGCTTATGTTTCCAGCGGTTTTTGGGGAATGATACAATAGTACAAAATCATCAAACTAAAACAATAAGAGCCAGACATAATTTTGTCTGGCTCTTCAAAATATCTTTTATTCTAGATGAAATGTCTATTCCTTTACCATTAGATAAAACAATGCTTCAGTGTATTCATAATTTAAGGAACACAATTAAAAATTACACTCTGAAATTCATCCAAAAAAATTACCAAATTGTATAAGTAACAGTAGTACTTGTGGTACTGTTAATAGTAAAATTAGTTGTACCTGGATACCCGCGTTTAGCTAAGTCAATATAAATAGGAGTAAGCGGTGATTCACAACAACTTTTCCAAGGAATTGTATAAGTAGGACCAAATGCAACTTTTGCAACTTCAACTTCTTTGTGATTGCTCATTGAAGCATTTGCAACATAATCAGAACTTGTAGTTAGAGACATTGTCCCAAAACCTAATGCCATCAATAGCATTCCAAAAAAAACTTTTTTCATAATAAATTCTTTAAATGTTAATATACTTACAAATATATCAGATAAACATCATAAAAAATGTGTAATTTCTTCGCTATTCAAGTATTTTTGTTAATTTTCTTACATTATATTCACTAAACATTTCTCCTCTTCCATTCGCATATAAGCATAAAAAAAGCCAGACATTACTGTCTGGCTTTTTTACATTTATTTTGAACTGCCTTAGTCAACTAAAACAATTACTTTATTGTCTTTCATTTCGATAGTACCTGAGGTAATCTCTAATGTATAAGTCTGGTCATTAATTCTCGAAAACTTATCCGCTACCTCTTTAGGAAAATTAAAGCTTGGTGCTGCAATTTTTACTGTTCCTTTTTCAAGAATAGAAACAATAGGCGCGTGATTGTTCAAAATTTGAAAGCTTCCATCAACTCCAGGCACAGTAACAGATGTTACTTCTCCTGAAAATAATTTTGCCTCTGGTGATACTATATCTAAAATCATAACTTTTTTTTAAATTCCAAATTATAAAATTCCAAATCCCAATTTTGGAATTTGGAATTTTTATTTTTTGATGTTTATCAAGCTATGCTTGATTATGCTTCAGCTAACATTTTCTCTCCAGCCTCGATCGCATCCTGAATAGAACCTTTCAAGTTGAAAGCTGCTTCCGGAAGATGATCTAATTCACCGTCGATAATCATGTTAAATCCTTTGATAGTATCTTTAATATCAACTAATACTCCCGGAATACCTGTAAATTGCTCTGCTACGTGGAATGGCTGAGACAAGAAACGTTGTACACGACGCGCTCTAGATACAGAAAGTTTATCTTCTTCAGATAACTCTTCCATACCAAGAATCGCGATGATATCCTGAAGTTGTTTGTATTTTTGAAGAATTTCTTTTACTCTTTGTGCACAGTCGTAGTGCTCGTTTCCTAAAATTTGAGGAGTTAAAATTCTTGAAGTAGAATCTAACGGGTCAACCGCAGGGTAGATACCTAACTCAGCAATTTTACGAGACAATACAGTAGTAGCATCTAAGTGGGCGAAAGTTGTAGCCGGCGCCGGGTCAGTTAAGTCATCCGCAGGAACGTAAACCGCTTGTACAGATGTAATAGATCCTTTGTTTGTAGATGTAATACGCTCTTGCATAGCACCCATCTCTGTTGCCAAAGTTGGTTGGTAACCTACTGCAGATGGCATACGACCTAAAAGTGCCGATACCTCAGAACCTGCTTGTGTAAAACGGAAGATATTATCAACGAAGAATAATACATCTTTACCTTGATCAGATCCAGCTCCATCACGGAAATACTCAGCGATAGATAATCCTGAAAGTGCCACACGTGCACGAGCTCCAGGTGGCTCATTCATTTGTCCGAAAACGAAAGTAGCTTTAGACTCTCTCATTCCTGGCATATCTACTTTAGATAAATCCCATCCTCCATTTTCCATAGAGTGCATGAAATCATCACCGTATTTAATAATTCCTGACTCTAACATCTCACGAAGTAAGTCATTTCCTTCACGTGTTCTTTCACCTACTCCAGCGAATACTGAAAGTCCACCGTGACCTTTTGCAATATTGTTGATCAACTCCTGAATCAATACCGTTTTACCAACACCAGCACCACCAAACAATCCAATTTTACCTCCTTTTGCATAAGGCTCGATCAAATCGATTACTTTGATACCTGTGAATAAAACTTCTGATGAAGTTGATAAATCTTCAAATTTAGGAGCTTGTCTGTGAATAGACAAACCGTTTTCACCTGTTTTTGGCAAGTTTCCTAAACCATCAATTGCATCTCCAATTACATTGAATAAACGTCCATATACGTCTGGGCCGATTGGCATTTGGATTGGATTTCCAGTTCCAACTACCTCATATCCTCTTGACAAACCGTCTGTAGAGTCCATAGAGATTGTACGAACAGTGTTTTCTCCAATGTGAGATTGTACTTCTAGAACTAATAACGTTCCATCTTTTTTAGTGACTTCTAGTGAATCATAAATTTTTGGAAGTTCAACATCTTTACCGTTGAAAACTACGTCAACTACTGGTCCAATGATTTGAGCAACTTTTCCTATTACTTTTGACATTACTTATGTATTTATTAAATAGCTATTTAGGTTTATCGAAAATACCTCTTTTTTCAGAGCGCAAAGATAATTTTTTAAAATATAAAATCAATTTTTTTTTCATAAAAAATAGCATCATTTTGTTTGATTCCTAAAAGTCAGCCTTCAAATAAGCAAAAAAGCAATTTTTACCCTCCTAAAAAAAAGCCACTGCATTTTATCAATGAGTGACTTTCTTCCTAAAAAAAATTGGCTTTATTATAACTATAGTACCTTCGGAAACATAACAGGATAATTACCTATGTTTACTCCATTTAAGTTTGATCCGTACTTAGCGTTGATAACCTCAATAAATTTATTAGCAATTAGAGCATATCCTCTTGGTGATGGATGAACTCCATCTAAAGAAAAAGCACCTCCGGTTACAAATGTAGATTTCATTGTAAAGCCATTAGCTGAAATTCCTGCACCTGCAATTTGCTTCATTAGAGCTTCTGTATCTAAAACAGCTAATTTTTTTGCAGTACCTACTTCCGCAATAGTTTCATTGTAAGACTTAGTAGCTTTAGCCACTTCAGCAATTTCATCTTTGGTCAACACCCATTTGTCTGCTAAAGGCACCGAA
The DNA here is from genome assembly GCF_025947185.1 of Flavobacterium sp. N2038. Taxonomy (NCBI): domain Bacteria; kingdom Pseudomonadati; phylum Bacteroidota; class Flavobacteriia; order Flavobacteriales; family Flavobacteriaceae; genus Flavobacterium; species Flavobacterium sp. N2038. The sequence goes on along the minus strand of NZ_CP110001.1, from coordinate 824,307 downwards.
ACCCCATTTACTTTTGTCGGATCTTCATTAATAAGTGTCCCTATAAAATTCATAGCTGTTAAAACCACTAAATCTTCTTTTGTAGCTTGCCTGTATGAAGGAAGCTTATAAGCAGAAAGATTCGTCAAATAACTATCCTCAAGCACAACAGGATTGCTTCCTGCTACAAAGTTTATAGTTCTTTTTGCAACTTCATCTGCAGTCAATAAACCTAAGGCTTTCATTTGCTGCAAGCCTCCGTTGTAAGTTGCGTATCCCGCATTTAATTGAGCAGCTTTCTCTGCTGTTAATCCTACAGGATTATATGGAACAGTTGTAAAATAAGGTAATGACGTAATATTAGGCAAGTTTGCTATTACACCTTTTGCTCCTTTAGCTGTTAATCCATTTATTATATTAGTATAAACCGTTTTAAAAACAGTAGGATCTGTAATATCACTTCCTGAATAAGTCGACGGATCCATGTTACCAGTCTGGTCTTTACCTGTACCTCCCGATGTAGCATATCCTAAAACATCATTTCCTCCAATCCATAATGAGAAAAAAGTAGGCGATTGTGCCATTGCATCTGCCAAAACTGTTGTAGTCGGAGAACTTGCAAATCTTACAAAATACGGATTAGCCTTCCCCGTTGCTACTCCAGCCACGTTACCATAACCAGGAGCAACTAAGTGATAACTTCTGGCGCCAGGAACTCCTAAATTATTAAAAGTACCCGAAAGATGTGCAGTAACCTCTGTTGTCGGTACTCCATCTACAGAAACAGGAGCTTTTCCATTAAAATACAAACGCGGCCCACTGATTACATTCCCACCTAATAACAACCCTCCTATATTATCATTCATTAATGGAGTAGTAAAAGTTGCCTTGGTTATTAAAGCAAATTGCTGAGCAATAACATTGGTATATGCTCCTTGCTGCCCTTTAATAAACAAAGCATTATCACTAAAACCGGCCGCAAAGGAATCTCCCAAAGCAACATAATTTGCAAAATCAGCTGAACCGGAAGTCAACGGCAACCCATCAGAAGAATCAACTACAGCAGCAACATCATCATCACTATTACAAGCCATAAAGGTTAACGAAACCAATACTAGCCATTTGAAATTTTTTATCATAACTTATATATTTTATAATTACCTGTTTCCAAATTATTCATTCAGAAACACAAATAACATTTTTTGATTTACATTTAAAAATTACGGATTGATTGTCCACGAAGCAAAATATTGCTGTCCGATTAATCCGGCTCCAATTACCTGGTAGTACTCTTTTCCTCCAATATTAGCAGCACCCAATTTTACAACAGATTTTAATTTTGGAATTGTATAATTAACCTGAGCATCTATAACTGTTGCCGATTTAATTGTACCATCAGCAAAACTAGATTCCCATTCGTATTCACTGTTCCATCTTCCACTAATATTGAATCCAAAGTTTTCGAACAATTTATCATTTCCAAGAGACACTTTAATTCTGTGTTTTGGCGTATTAAAGCCTGCCTCAAAACTTGGATCTTTAGCCTGATCAAAATCAAACTGAGCATAGTTGTAGTTTACCCCTAATTCATAATCTGCGATTACTTTTTTAGAAAGCCCTACCCCAAAACCAAGTGAATGAATTTCTACATCTGAATTTGTATACAATTGGTATGTTCTATATTCTCCGTTTTGTATTGCACGAACGGATTGGAATCCCGGATCAGCTGGCCCTCCTGCAAGATTAGGATTATCTTGCGCTGTTCCATAATAAGGAGAAATCACATTAAGATTACCAATAAAGTTATTATAGATATTATAATATCCATTAAGATCTACAGATAAGCCATCAAAAACAGAACGATATCCTAATTCAAAAGCTTTTACTTCTTCAGGTTTAACATAATTAGCTGTTGATTTTTTCAACAATGCAGCGGCTGCAACCGGATCACTTCCTGCCTTTGCAGCAAATGCACTTACTGAAGTTGCTAAATATGAGTTACCATAAGCATCATTACCCGTCATAACTTTTGTTGCACTTCCGCCACTATAGGACTGACCTTCTGCACTTAAGTTAAAAGTCTCGCTAAATCTTGATAAATTATCAGGAGCAGAACCAATCAACACAGCGTTCCCAATATTAAATCCGATATATTGATCCTGAGTAGACGGATTTCTAAAACCAGTCTGGAAAGACCCTCTAAAATTATGATTCTTCTTTTCCCCTGCCGAATACACTAAAGATAAACGAGGTGAAAAGTTTCCGTCGAAGTTTTTAGATTTATCATAACGAATTGACCCTGTAAACTTCAGCCTGTCCTCCATGAATTTTTTCATCAATTGTGTATAAGCTCCATATTCATTATAATTAATAGGACCATTTGCATCTGTATAAATTCTGCCATGAGAATTCAACTCATACAATCTAAAAGAACCACCAACCTGAATCTCAGCAAATTTTATCAGATCTCTGAAATTGTAATTTGCATCTGAATGATAAATTCTTGAATTATCAACTAATTTTGAACCTGTAAGAACACTTGGGTCGTCAATAACCTGATTAAAAGCTGTTTTAAACTGTTCCGATCCCGGTAAAAAACGACCGGTATCAGCCGTACTTCTTGCTACTGCGTGTGCTTGTTGTGGTGTCATACCACCTAAAGTTCCCTGAATAAAAGCTCCTGCATACTGACCAAACCAGGTGTTGTCATCTTTCCATTTTCTATTTATATTAATTCCGGTAAAAACCATATCATAAGAATTTCCTCCATCTTCAGAAGTGGTATACCCTCTTAAGAAAAAGTTTTTCCCTTTGAACTCTATTTTATGCTGTTGCATAAAAAAGTTGTTTAAATAATATCTGTTCGCTCCCTGATACACGGCATTACCCATACCAAATTTACTTTGCCAGATAATCTCTAATCTTTCATCCCCAAAAGGTCTGCCATGAAAAGAGAAATCAATTTTTGTATTCCCTGCTTTATTATTAGTTAAATCCGTTTCATTATATCCGGTTCTGCTTACATTTGAATTTGGAAGAAGATTAGATGCTCCAGCCGGAATCAAGCCCATAGCTTCTAATTTTTGTCCAACTCCTTTTATATTTGTAGAAGCTTCATCACCATACACATTGATACCATCATAATTTGGATCCGTCCTGTCTATCCCTGCTCTCGTTTTATCATCATAATTTGTAGCGTACCAATCTGTAGCTTCCATGTAAGTAAAATTAGCCTTCACCGCTATATACTTATTAAAAGCATGAGCCATTCTAAGACCAAAATCATAATAACCATTTGTCCCCGCCGCATCTTGCGAAGTCATACCATATTTAAAATAAGTAGAAATTCCCTGATTTGTAAATGGGCTTTTACTGGTCATGAATAAAATTCCGTTAAAAGCATTTGCCCCATACAAAGCAGATGATGCCCCCGGAAGTAACTCGACGCTCTGAACATCAATCTCAGAAACACCAATCATGTTCCCTAAAACGAAATTCAATAAAGGTGATGAATTATCCATCCCGTCAACCAACTGCATGAAACGTGTATTTGCAACAGTAGCAAATCCTCTGGTATTAACAGATTTAAAAGTCATACTACTCGTATTCATCTGTACCTCTTTCATGTTCTCCATACCATCATAAAAAGATGGCGAAGCTGTTTTCTTGATCTCCTGAATTCCCATTCTTTCAATTGTAACAGGAGATTCTAAAACTCTTTCCGGAGTTCTTGAGGCCGAAACGACAATTTCATCAAGTTTTGTTTCTTCACCTTTTAGCACTACATCTACTTTTTGATTTGCAGAAGTAATACTAATCGTTTTAGTCTCAAAACCAACAGCAGACACTTTAATAGAAAATGGTGGCTTGGCAGTAGTATTTAATTTAAAGGTACCGTCGAAATCGGTTGAAGCTCCAGTAGTACTGCCTACAACATTTACATTGGCACCAGGAATAGATTGTTTGTTACCATCAGTAACTGAACCGGTTATTGTATTTTGCGCAAAAGATATTCCGCTAAAAAACAACATAATTAGCAAGTAGACTCTCATTAGGGTTAGTTTTTGGTTAGTTTTTTTAAAATAGTTAATTTCAGTTGATTAAGCCAAAATACAAATAATTTTAATATTTATAAAAAAACGTTAAAAAAAACTCATAATCAGTATAAATTTAGTTACAATTTTAACTATTTCGTAATTGATTTTATTGGGGTAATATCAAATAATAAACACAGAACCACTTCAATACTATGCATACATATTAAATTTTCAGTCTTTTTTGCGGATTTAATAAAAATACACCACTCAGAAAAAAAATTTGATAATAAAAAAAAGCGAGACCTAAATCTCGCTTTTTTAACATTATTTGTATTTTAAAATATACTATTCTACTGTAACTGATTTTGCTAAGTTACGTGGCTGATCTACATTACATCCTCTCATAACTGCAATATAGTATGAAAGCAATTGTAATGGAATTGTAGTAATAAGCGGTGACAATGCATCTGAAGTTTCAGGAATTTCGATTACATAATCCGCTAATTCGCGAACCTGAGTATCTCCTTTAGTTACTACTGCGATAATTTTACCGCTTCTAGATTTAATTTCCTGAATGTTACTTACAATTTTATCGTAATGTCCTTGCTTAGGCGCAATAACAATAACCGGCATATGCTCATCAATTAAAGCAATTGGACCATGTTTCATTTCTGCTGCCGGATATCCTTCAGCATGAATATACGATATCTCTTTAAGTTTTAATGCTCCTTCAAGCGCAACCGGAAAATTATACCCACGACCTAAATAAAGACAATTTGGAGCATCTTTAAAAGCTGCTGCAATTTCTTTTGCTCTCTCATTAGTCTCTAATGCTTCGCTTACTTTTTCAGGAATTAATTCTAATTCTTGTAAATAAGCATGAAAATCAGGGTTTGACAAAGTTCCTTTAGCTTTTCCTAATTTCAAAGCGATCATAGTTAAAACCGTGATCTGAGTTGTAAATGCTTTTGTAGAAGCTACTCCGATTTCCGGTCCTGCATGTGTATAAGCACCTGCATGACTTTCTCTTGAAATAGATGATCCAACAACATTACAAACTCCAAAAACGAAAGCACCGTTTTCTTTTGCCAATTTAATAGCCGCCATGGTATCAGCAGTTTCTCCAGATTGAGAAATAGCAATAACAACATCGTCTTTATTGATAATAGGATTTCTGTATCTGAATTCAGACGCATATTCTACTTCAACAGGAATTCTCGTGAACTCTTCAAAAATATACTCTGCAACCAATCCTGCGTGCCATGAAGTACCACAAGCCACGATTAGAATTCGTTTAGCATTCAGAAATTTTTCAAGATTATCCTCAACACCTGCCATCTGAACAATTCCTTCATTTGCATGAAGTCTTCCTCTGTAAGTATCTTTAATAACACTTGGCTGCTCATAGATTTCTTTAAGCATGAAGTGATCATAACCTCCTTTTTCGATTTGCTCCAAATTCATTTGAAGCTGCTGAATATAAGGATCAACTAATGAGTCATCTTTTATTTTTCTAACCTTAAGTGGTTTGTGCAAACGAATATTTGCCATTTCACCATCTTCAAGATAAATCGCATTTGAAGTATACTCGATAAAAGGAGATGCATCAGATGCAATAAAGTACTCACCCTCACCAACACCAATTGCTAATGGGCTACCTAATCTTGCAGCAACAATTTCGTCAGGATTCTTTTTATCAAAAACAGCAATAGCATAAGCACCAACAACCTGGTTTAAAGCTATCTGAACTGCTTTACCTAATTTGATGTTTTCGTTTTTCTGAACTTCTTCAATTAAATTAACTAAGACTTCAGTATCTGTATCTGATTTAAAAGTATAACCTCTTTTTATCAACTCCTCTTTAAGCGGAGCGTAATTTTCAATAATACCGTTATGAATAATTACCAATTCACCTGAATTAGAAAGATGCGGATGTGAGTTCACATCATTTGGAACACCATGCGTTGCCCAACGCGTATGTCCAATTCCGATCGTTCCGTTTGTGGTAAGATTATCTTTTGCTTTAGCTTCCAGGTCAGAAACCTTTCCTTTGTTTTACAAACTTTTACTCCAGACTCATCAAACAACATCACTCCGGCGCTATCATAGCCTCTGTATTCGAGCCTCTTTAACCCCTTAATAACAATAGGATAGGCCTCTCTGTGACCTATATATCCAACAATTCCACACATATATATTTATTAATTTGGTTTCGTGTAGTAAACCTCGAGCTTTAATCTCTTGCTGTAATTCGCATCTGTCGAAGGAATATTATTACCATATAATATTGTTCCTAACGGAGCTACAACTGTTGCTCTTGGTGCATCTGAAATGACATCGTTCTTCACCTTCAATTTATTTGATGCTGTGATACTAATATCATCAATAACAACTAAACCTAATTTAACATTAACCGCAGTTGAGCTCTTAATAAGATTACGAACATGCTGAGTTAATCTAATTTTATAGGTAGTTCCTCTTTTTGTAGCAGGATCACGATTAATTATACACCAAAAATAATCTTACTCATACTTGGATCACTAGCAGACAAACTTGTTGATCTGTCGGCTGTATAATCAACAAGAGGTACATTATTTGTTAAGTCGTATAAATAAAACTCTTCTAGGTTCTTTTGCCTGCAAATTATCTGAACCTTTTACAGCCATTTTATCTGCATCAATAGTAAACACTAAATTAGCCTCGTTTACCATCCATCCGCTTTTTTTAATCTCTTCCAGTTGTGCTCCAAAATCTTTTAGCTCTATAACTGCCAACGATCCCTGACCACCTTTTAAATAAAGTCTCTGGTCTCCTGTTGTTACATTTATATTTGCTGTTTTTATTGCCTCTGAATATTCTGCACTCTTATCATCCTTAAGCAAGCCTGCTGTTGCTCCGGTCAAGCTTATCTCCAAAGACTTATCCTCTGTAGTATCTGCAGCATCACTTGTACTTGCTGTTTTTGCTTTATACTTAATGGTAATTTTACCTTTTGCAAAATTCATCAAAGCCATATTACTTGGGCTTCCATCTGCTCTTTCAACTTTAAAATACAACCCTCTGAAATACTCCTGAAAAGCATCTGGTGTTGCTAACTTTGAAGCTGCAGCTTTTAAGATTTTATCCTGAAAAAAAGCTTTATTTAAGTTTAAATTCATTGCGGGAACGGTTCTTTTTGTGGTTACCACCCTGCTGCATCTGTAGTTTTTTCTACAACTTCTTCTGAATCAAAAAAGAATTTTGTGTTTTGAGCATCACTAGCATCATCATTTAATGGTTTACCAGTAGCAATATAAGGTATCTTAGACGTATTAAAATTGAGATAGTTTGGATCTGTACTCGTATCCATGTCTGTATAATAAAACTGCGGATATTGGGTGCCATTGTCAAAAAAACTACCACGCATCTGAATCCCAGATTCATAAATACTTAAATTAAGCTTTCCTTGTGGAGAACCGTAAATAGAATCCAGCGCATAGGTACTACCACCTTCAGGTTTAGCAGCTATCACATGACTAAAATAAGGTATGTTCAATGTTACACTTTGTATTTCTGGATCTGCTCCAATAGTTGGTGCATAAGCCACCAAAGAAACCTGAGTCGAAAAATTTGCTGTTGTTGTACCCAAAACAGGATTATCGTAAATACCCAAACCATTAACATTCAAAGTATTTGACTGAATTGGAGTTATCTCCTGATTATAAGCTACGACACCGTAATCCTGCGGCACTAAATCAAAATGATTATCTCCGATTAAATCATCTCCAATCGCATTAAAATCTTTATCGCAAGAATATAAAAGAACAACTGTTGCTACTAATAGAATTTTCTTAATAAAAGAAGTATTACACATGTTTAATAATAAAGTTAATTTTTAAAGACCAAATGTTCTATAGAAATTTGTATACGCTTCAGCGAATGCATCTTTCGAGGCGAAAGGTAAAAAAGGTTTTCCTGAAGATTCTATAAATTTTGTTAAACTTGGAGAAACATTTTCTGAGGCTATAATAACACCATCAGAATGTAATATACTAGCTTTTAATACATTTTCGTAATTAGGTGTTTCTAAATCTGCAACAGCATCGTGAGGAACACCGTCAAATTTCACCTTATTAATCATTTCTAAATCTAAGTTCTCATCAAACGACTGACCATAAACTGATGTAATAATTTTAGTTTCAGAAAACAAAGCCTCATTTTTATAATAATGCTTCATATAAATTGGAAGCATAGAAGCCAGCCAGCCATGTACGTGAATAATATCTGGTACCCAATTTAATTTTTTTACTGTTTCAACAACACCTTTTGCAAAAAAGATTGCTCTTTCATCATTATCAGGATACAAAACACCTTCTTCGTCAGCAAAAGTTGCTTTACGCTTAAAATATTCATCATTATCGATAAAATAAACCTGTATTCTTTCTTTAGGGATTGAAGCTACTTTGATAATCAATGGCATATCTAAGTCATTCACTACCAAATTCATTCCTGAAAGCCTAATGACTTCGTGTAATTGATGTCTTCTCTCGTTGATGTTTCCATATCTTGGCATGAAAATTCTTATCTGACCGCCTTGGTCATTAATCATTTTCGGAACATCGTAAGACATTAAAGAAACCTCATTTTCAGCCAAATAAGGCACGACTTCAGATGATACATATAATATCCTCTTATCTTTCATAATAGTATTTTACTTAATTTTTGGTAATAAAAACGTTGCAAAATTACAAAAATTTATGCAGTTTATAACTAATATATTATGTTTGCACTAAATTTTAATATTACCGCCATGCATATTTTCTACGGCAAAGTAGCTCTGATAGCTTATTTAAAAACTATCAAAACCGCAAACTCCACTATTGGGTTTGTACCAACCATGGGAGCTTTACACCAAGGGCATCTGGCATTAATGCAACGATCACTCAAAGAAAACGATGATACGGTTGTAAGTATTTTCGTAAACCCTACACAGTTCAACAATCCTGAAGATCTTGAAAAATATCCACGCACTCTTGAAGAAGATGTAAAAAAAATGCGAGGTTTAAGTGACAAAATAATCCTATACGCACCATCGGTTGAAGATATTTACGAAGGACAAACCGTTTCACAATCTTTTGATTTTGATGGATTAGAAAATCAAATGGAAGGAAAATTCAGACCCGGCCATTTTAACGGAGTTGGAACTATCGTAAAACGTCTTTTTGAAATTGTAACCCCAACCAATGCTTATTTTGGAGAAAAAGACTTTCAGCAATTGCAAATTGTCAAGAAACTGGTAGAAAAAAACAACCTGAACGTAAACGTGGTAGGCTGCCCAATTTTTAGAGAAGAAAATCTCCTGGCAATGAGTTCGCGTAATGAACGTTTAACAGCCGAAGAAAGAAAAGAAGCTTCTATTATTTACAAAGTTCTGAACGAAGCAAAAGAAATTTTCCAGACCGGGACTCCTGAAGAAACCATAAAATTTGTAGAAGATTCATTTAAAGATAACGAAAGATTTGACCTCGAATATTTCGTAATTGCTGACGAATCCACATTATTATCAATTGATCATAAAATAAAAGACAAAAAGTACCGTGCGTTTATAGCGGTATTTGTTAATTCTATAAGGTTAATTGACACCATTTCATTTAATTAAATTACCTTTGCAGCATGCAAATTCAAGTTATAAAATCAAAAATTCATCGAGTAAAAGTAACTGGTGCCGATTTAAATTATATTGGCAGCATTACTATTGATGAAACCCTACTGGAAGCCTCAAACATCATTGAAGGCGAAAAAGTATCAATCGTTAACATCAATAATGGAGAGCGTTTTGAAACTTATGCTATTAAAGGAGAAAAAAATTCAGGTGAAATCACACTGAATGGTCCTGCAGCAAGAAAGGTTCAAAAAGACGACATTATCATTATCATTTCATATGCGACCCTGGAATTTGAAGAAGCTAAAACCTTCAAACCGTGGATCATTTTCCCAAATGAAAACGATAATTCGTTAACATAAAATCTTCTCTTACTTTTATTAATTGTCATTTGTCAAAATTATTTTTTGAACAAACCAGATTTCTTTTGCCCAAATCAAAACAGATCAGACTCAAAAAAGTTAATTGCTTTTAAAGTTCTTCCACAATAAAAAAGCAAATAAAGTATTATATTGCTACACTATTTCAATACTTTTTAATTCACTGAAATGCCACAAATCATGAAAAAAGTTTACCTACTACTTCTTTTATTTTCTGCTTCTGTTTTTTCACAGAAGAAGTTTGATAACATTAAATCTGAAAAACTCGGAACAGAAAGACGAATAACAATTGGACTTCCACCGTCTTATGATGAGAAATCGGATAGAAAATATCCTGTTTTATATCTTTTGGATGGAGATTACCTGTTTGATCCATTTTCGGGAGCTGTAAGTTATGGTTCGTATTGGGATGATATTCCGGAAATGATTATCATTGGAATTCATCAAAATAAAAATGATGAACGTGAGGACGATTCAACAATTGATCAAAATGAAGGTTTGCCATTTGAAAAAGGAGCAAAATTTTTTGAATTTATAGGTGCCGAATTAATTCCGTATGTAGAAAAAAAATACCACACCGCCCCTTTCAGAATTATTGCAGGTCATGATATTACGGCAAGTTTTGCTAATTTTTATCTATATAAAGAAGAGCCTATTTTTAACGCATATATCTGCTTTAGCCCTGAGCTTGCCCCAAAAATGGAAGTTAGAATAGCTGAAAAGTTTGCAAAAATCCAAAAACCAATATTCTATTATCTATCTGCAGGAGAAGGTGATAATAAAAAAATTAAAGAACCGATTGAAAAATTAAACAGCAATATTAAAATCGCAAATAATCCGTTAGTGAATTATAAATACGATGTATTTAAAGGCGCAACGCATTATACTGAGGTATTACATTCGATTCCAAGTGCTTTGTATCAAATTTTTGAATCGTACAGACCAATAAATTCGGCTGAATACAATGATAAAATTGCCGTTCTTCAATCTGGTTATGCTGATTATTTAGAAAAGAAATATGCTTCAATGTCAGAAATATTGGGATACCAAATTCCTGTTAGAATGAATGACTTCAAGGTAATCGAAAATCTTATTCTGAAAAAAAATGCCTACGATGAATTAGGAAAAATGGCAGAAATTGGAAATGTAAATTATCCAAAAGCGATGTTGGGCGAATATGAATTAGGTTTGATGTATGAAAAAATGGGTGATCCGAAACATGCATCAAAAAAATACCAAAACGCTTCTCAAATGGAGCCAATTGGAGATTTGAACAAAGATTTGATGTACGAAAAAATAGACGAGATGAATACTCTTCTAAAAAAAACTAAATAATGTCGAAAGTTAAAACTTCCTTTTTTTGCCAGAACTGCGGAACCCAATATGCCAAATGGCAAGGGCAATGTAATGCTTGTAAAGAATGGAATACAATTGCTGAAGAAATTATTCAGAAACAGGAAAAAGTAGCCTGGAAAAGTGAATCGACTCCAACAGGAAAAGCTCCAAGGCCACTAAAAATTAACGAAATCGACTCGACTCAGGAAATTCGAATGAATACTACTGATGGCGAATTGAATCGTGTTTTAGGCGGTGGAATCGTCCCGGGATCTTTGACCTTATTGGGTGGAGAACCAGGAATTGGAAAAAGCACACTGTTACTTCAAATCTCATTAAAATTACCTTATAAAACTTTATATGTTTCTGGTGAAGAAAGTCAGAAGCAAATAAAAATGCGTGCTGAAAGAATAACGCCAAGTAGTGAAAACTGCTATATTCTAACCGAAACTAAGACACAAAATATCTTCAAACAAATTGAAGCTATTCAGCCTGAAATTGTAATCATAGATTCAATTCAGACTTTGCATACGGATTATATCGAATCTACAGCAGGGAGTATTTCGCAAATTAGAGAAACCACTGCCGAATTGATCAAATTTGCAAAAGAGACCAACATTCCTGTAATTTTAATTGGTCATATTACAAAAGATGGAAATATTGCAGGACCTAAAATTCTAGAACATATGGTTGATACTGTTCTTCAATTTGAAGGTGACAGAAACCATATTTACAGAATTTTACGTTCGCTTAAAAACCGTTTTGGTTCTACTTCTGAATTAGGAATCTACGAAATGCTTGGAAGCGGTTTACGCGAAGTAAGCAACCCGTCTGAAATATTAATATCTCATAAAGACGAAGAATTATCAGGAACCGCAATCGCCACAACGCTTGAAGGTATGCGCCCCCTTATGATCGAAATTCAGTCGCTCGTAAGTACTGCAGTTTACGGAACTCCGCAAAGAAGCACAACCGGTTATAATGCCAAAAGATTAAATATGATTTTGGCCGTTTTAGAAAAAAGAGCCGGATTTCGTCTAGGTGCAAAAGACGTTTTCCTAAATGTAACTGGCGGAATTTCTGTGGATGACCCCGCAATTGATCTTGCTGTTGTTGCCGCTATTTTATCATCAAATGAAGATATTCCAATTACAAAAGGGTTTTGCTTTGCAGGAGAAGTTGGGCTTTCTGGCGAAATTCGTCCTGTAAATCGTGTCGACCAACGCATACAAGAAGCCGAAAAATTAGGCTTCGATACCATTTTTGTTTCAAAATACAATAAAATAGCTTTAAAAAATACAGGAATCAAAATTGAGCTTGTAGCTAAAATTGAAGATGTTGCCAGTATTCTTTTTGGTTGATTTTAGATAAAAATACCACTATGAATTTTCCAAAACAAAAAATATTCACAGCATTAAAAATACTTGCCCTGGTATTTATCTTGCTTTGTATTGGTCTGTACTTTTTTCGCGATTCACTTTTAAAACAAGCTATCGCAAAAGTTACCCATAAAATGGCCGTTGATTACAACAGTGATTTTTCTATCAAAGAAGCCTCTTTTAGCGGATTATCGAGTGTTAAACTTACAGATGTTGTATTAGTACCCAAAAATGCAGACACGCTTCTTAAAATTCAAAAAATTGAAACAAGTGTCAGTTTAAGCAACTTGCTTATAGGCGATGTTCAGGTAGGAACTTTAAAAGTCAATAATGGCTACATTCAATTAGTCAAAAAAGGAAAAATCCGCAATTTTGATGCTTTCTTAAAAAGAAATCGTGATGATTCTGAAAAAAATGAAAAGCGCAAATATGGTGCTTTTGCTTATCGAATTATTTCAAAATTACTAAACCTTGTTCCGACAGACATGAATCTGGAAAATTTTCAGTTCAAAATTGACGACAACGGAAAAAAAACAAATATCGCCATAAACAAACTTGTTCTGGACAACAAACAGCTTGAAACCAATATTCATGTCGTAAGTAAAAATTTTGACCAAAAATGGAACTTAAAAGGATTTGCTGATCCAAGAAATCAAAAGGCAGATATTCGCTTTTTTAACTTAGATACCGGCGCGATTAAAGTACCTTATCTTGATGAACGCTATAACCTAAAAGCTAGTTTTGATTCTATTCGCTTAAATGTCGAAAAAATTGACAAAAGTGGCAGCGAACTTCATATTGACGGTTTTACTTCTATTACCAATTTAAAAATTAATCATCCAAAAATTGCCAGCAAAGATGTTGTGATTAAAAACGCTCGTTTTGATTACCGCTTTCTTCTTGGAAATGACTTTATTTCTATTGACAGCACTTCTACAATGCAGTTAAACAAAATAAAAGTAAAACCATATGTTTCTTACAGCACTGAAAAAGATACGATTTATACTTTGAAAGTGAATATTCCGAAGATGAATGCACAGGATTTTATAGTCTCATTGCCAGATGGTTTATTCACTCATTTTCAAGGCATGCAGGCAACAGGGAATTTTGATTACAAACTGGATTTCAAATTCAATAAAAACAAACCCAATACACTTGTTTTTGACAGTAAGCTAAACAAAGAAGATCTACGAATTACCAAATATGGTGAAGCCGATTTAAATAAATTAAATGGAGAATTTGTATATCGTGCCATAATTCAGAATGTATTACAGCGACCTGTTCTGGTTGGAAGTGCCAATCCGAATTATACACCTTTAGATCAGATTTCACCTTATTTAAGAAAATGTGTTTTAACTACGGAAGATCCATCATTCTTCTCGCACCGTGGATTTATCAATGAAGCTTTTAAACAATCGATTCTTAAGAATATCCGAACCAAAAAGTTCTCTCGCGGAGCAAGTACCATCAGCATGCAGCTGATTAAGAATGTTTTTCTGACCCGTGAAAAGACGCTTTCGCGAAAACTGGAAGAAATACTATTGGTTTACATTTTGGAAAACAATCGAATTGTAAGTAAGGAAAGAATGCTGGAAGTTTATTTCAACATTATCGAATGGGGACCAAATGTATACGGAATTGGTGAAGCGAGTCATTTTTACTTTCAGAAAAGTCCTTCGGCTTTAAATGTTGATGAATGTTTGTATTTGGCAACGATTATCCCGAAACCAAGAAAATTCATGTATCAGTTTAATGATCAAGGCAATTTGAAAGATTATGCTCTGAAAAATCAGAAGTTCTTGAAGAATCTTATGTTCCGTCGTGGTCTTTTGATACCCGAAGATACACTCGGACAATTACCCGTTTATATTTCAGGAAATGCGCGTTCTTTAATAAAAATTAAAGCTCCGGATTCTACCGCGGTTAAAACAGATTCATTGGCTGTTGATGATGAATTTGATTTGTAGAAGCCGTTTTGCCACGAAGGCACAAAGGCACCAAAATTTTTATCTCGCAAAGTCGCAGAGTCGCAAAGTTATTTTTTTTAAGCTCGATAACGTCCAGCTTTAGCTGGATGAAAATATAAACGCAAAAAAAGGGCTTTAGCCAAACTTTATTGGTTTGGCTAAAGCCCTTTTCTATTTCGATCTTTTCCCCTAGCTAAAGCTAGGGGCTATAGAAAAAACTTTGCGACTCTGCGCCTTTGTGCCTTCGTGGCAAAAAAACTAAGGCGCAGGATCAGGAATTATAGCCTGAACTGCATCAATCTCTGCCAAAATCTCCTTAGAAAGAACAACATCAATTGTATCGATGTTTTCTTTTAATTGTTCCATAGTTGTAGCCCCAATAATTGAGCTCGTTAAAAATGGCTGCTGCAATACAAATCCCATTGCCAATTGGGTTAACGTTAAACCATGTTTTTTAGCAATTTCCTGATACATTTTTGTTGCTTGTGTACTTTGATCGCTACTGTAACGTTTGTATTGTGGAAAAAGACTGATTCTTGCATTTGGATGACTTTCTCCGGTTAAAAATTTACCCGTTAAAACTCCAAAAGCTAAAGGTGAATATCCTAATAAACCAACATTCTCGTATTTTGAAACTTCGGCAGAATTAACTTCAAATAAACGATTCAACAAAGAATACGGATTCTGAACGGTTTTTATTCTTGGCAGATTGTTGTATTTGCTTTCTTCCAGAAAACGCATCATTCCCCATGAATTCTCGTTTGAAACTCCGATGTGTTTAATTTTTCCTTCTTTTATTAATCCATCAAAAGTTTCTAAGATTTCTCTAAAATGTTCTTCCCACACATCATCATGACCGTGAAAAGCGCGTTGTCCGAAATTATTTGTTTTTCTCTCCGGCCAGTGCATTTGATACAAATCGATATAATCTGTCTGAAGCCTTTTTAAACTATTTTCAACCGCATACTTAATACTTGCAGGAGAGAAATCGAGTTTCTCGCGCATATACCCAAAACTCGGATTTGGTCCGGCAATTTTAGAAGCCAGAATTACTTTATCACGATTTCCAGATTTCTTAAACCAGGTACCAATAACTTTCTCTGTACTTCCGTAAGTTGCTTCACTTGCAGGAACTGAATACATTTCGGCTGTATCAAAAAAATTGATTCCTCTTTCAAGGGCATAATCCATTTGCTCATGTCCTTCTGCTTCTGTATTTTGTTGCCCGTAAGTCATTGTTCCAAGGCATATTTTACTAACTTTTATATCGGTGTTGGGTAGGGTTGTGTATTTCATTTTTTTGAGATTCTAAGGTTCTAAGTGGCTAAGATTCTAAGTTTTTTTATTTCCAATTGTTAGCTTCAAAGATACAACAGGATTTTTCAAATGAAAATTTCACAAAAGTTAAAAAAAGAATAAGATTCTTTTTCAAGTCGCTAAGTCACTAAGAATCTGAGACTCTAAGGTTTTCTTAGCAAAAACAAAAAAGGTTCAAAGTTTTGACTTTGAACCCTTTTTGAATCTTAGCATCTTAGCCACTTAGAACCTTAGTATCTTAGTTTATGCTTTTAAGCATCTCAGCAATTTCGTCTAATCTTGGAGTCAGGATAATTTCGATTCTTCGATTTTTAGCTTTTCCTTCCGGAGTAGCGTTGCTTGCCAAAGGAGAATATTCACTTCGTCCTGCTGCTGTTAGCTTTTGCTTATTTATTTTATTGTTTTCACCTAAAATAGCCACAATTGCTGTTGCTCTTTTAGTCGATAAATCCCAGTTGTTTGCAATTGGCCCTGAACCTGCATATGGGTCATCATCTGTATGTCCTTCGATTAAAACGGAAAGATCCGGATTATCGCCTAAAACTTTTCCAAGCTCTACAACTGCCTTTCTTCCTTCAACACCAACTGCCCAGCTTCCTGAATTGAAAAGTAATTTATTTTCCATAGAAACATATACTTTTCCGTTTTTCTGCTCTACTGTCAAACCTTTACCTTCAAAACCATTTAAGGCTTTAGACAACGTTTCTTTCAATTTCTTCATTGCAGCTTCTTTTGCCGCAATCATATCTTCCAGTTCTTTTAGACGATTAGCCGTTTTATCCAAACGCGCTTGTTCATCTGCAAGTTTTTTAGACTTTGCTTCTAATTGTGCCAGCAACTCACGGTTTTTATTCATGTTGCTTTCTAATGCATCGTTGCTATTTTTCTCTAATGCATTATAAGAATCTTGTAAAACTTTGTATTTATTTTGCGCCGCAGCCAAATCTGCTTTTTGTTTTGCAAGTTCATCTTTTGTACTGGCCAAATCTTTGGTCAGTTTATCGCGATCTAATTCTAGCTGATTTTTTGCTGTTTTTAAGCTTTCATTTTCATCAGCAATAGAACGATTTTCTTTTTTTAGATCTGAATATTTTGTTTCAAGATCGTTGTAAATCTTTTTAGACACACATGAAGTTGTAGACAAAGCTAAAACCAGTAATCCGATGGAGGCCTTTTTAATCATATTCTTTTTTGTTTTTTATTTGGAGCTCAATTAATAATTCATTACTTCTCGTTTTATCGAAGAGCCATAGCCCTGATGGAAACGGCATCCTTTTATGGCGGCGTTTGCCATAAAAGATATAGTGGACAGCAGGAAACAGCTTCTTAAAATCTCAAAAATGAAGATGAGAATTCCAAAAACATCTCTATGAAACTGTACCAAAAACCCGCCATTCTCTCAACAAGAACAGTACCAAACTTTATTCGATCTCAACTAAAACCGGACAATGGTCTGAATGAACAGCGTCTGGAAGAATAACTGCACGTTTTAGTCTATGTTCCAACGAATCACTTACCAGATTATAATCGATACGCCAACCTTTATTGTTACCTCTTGCACCGGCACGGTAACTCCACCATGAATAATGATGCGGATCTTTGTTGAAATGACGGAAACTGTCAATGAATCCAGATTTCATAAAAGCATCCAGCCATGCACGTTCTGCAGGCAAAAATCCTGACACTGTCTTATTACGAACCGGATCATGAATATCAATCGCTTCGTGACAAATATTATAGTCTCCGCAGATAATAAGATTAGGAATCGTTAATTTTAACTCATTTATATAAGTTTGAAAATCATCCATAAACATAAATTTATGATCTAATCTTTCAATATTTGTCCCGGACGGAAGATATAAACTCATTACTGAAACATCATCAAAATCAGCACGTAGATTACGGCCTTCAAAATCCATATGATGAATTCCTGTTCCATAAATCACTGCATTTGGTTTAGTCTTAGATAAAATAGCAACACCACTATATCCTTTTTTTGTCGCCGGATAATAATATTGGTACGGATATCCTGCTGCTGTAATAGCTTCAACAGGAATTTGATCTTCTGTCGCTTTAATTTCCTGAAGACAGATCACATCTGGACTAGCGTGTTGCAGCCATTCCAGAAACCCTTTAGTAATTGCAGCGCGAATTCCGTTTACATTATAAGAAATAATTTTCATCAGATTGTATTTTTAAGGATTCCAAATGTAATAAAAAAGTGGAAAGTTTGCGTTTGTATAAACGAAAAGTAGAGTTTTTTGTTATCTTTGTTCGCTGCTCTAATAAATTAAAAATAGTACATGGGTTTAGTTACCGCGAAAGAAGTTGCAAAGGCAATAAATGTTGACAAGTACGGGGTATTCGGTACTTTTTCAGGCTGGATTCTTATGAAGGTCCTTAAAATCTCGACCCTTAATAAAATTTACGATCAGAATAAACATTTAGAGGATCTCGCATTTCTAAACGGAATTTTGGATGAGATGGAGATCAAATTTGAAATTCCGGAAGAAGATTTAAAACGTTTACCTAAAGAAGGTGCATACATTACTATTTCAAATCATCCGCTTGGAGGTATTGATGGTATTTTACTTTTGAAATTAATGCTCGAAAGAGAACCTAATTTCAAAATCATTGCCAATTTCTTATTACACCGAATTGCTCCGCTTAAAAAATACATCATGCCGGTTAATCCTTTTGAAAATCATAAGGATGTAAAATCGAGTGTAGTTGGAATTAAAGAAACTTTGCGCCACTTAAGCGACGGAAAACCATTGGGAATTTTTCCTGCAGGAGAAGTTTCGACTTATAAAGACGGAAAATTAGTTGTGGATAAACCCTGGGAAGAAGGTGCTTTAAAGTTAATCAGAAAAGCAAAAGTTCCTGTTGTACCAATCTATTTCCACGCAAAAAACAGTAAATTATTCTATTGGCTTTCTAAAATTGATGACACTTTGCGTACCGCAAAACTACCATCAGAATTACTTACTCAGAAAGATCGTGTAATTAAAGTTCGTATTGGAAAACCAATTTCTGTAAACGAACAAAACGAAATCGAATCGTTTGAAGATTACTCCGAATTCCTGAGAAAGAAAACCTATATGCTGGCAAATCCTTTTGAGAAGGACACCAAATTAATTGACACAGCAAGTCTTAAAATACCCAAAGCGCCTAAAAAAATCGTTACGCCAGCCAGCGAATCAAAAATGATTGATGAAGTTCACGCTTTAAGAAACAGTGATTGCAGGTTATTGCAAAGCAAAAATTACGAAGTGTTTTTTGCCAGAGCAAAGGCAATTCCGAATATTATCCATGAAATTGGGCGTCTGCGCGAAATTACCTTTCGTGAAGTTGGTGAGGGAACCAATGAATCGATCGACTTAGACGAATACGATCAATATTATCACCATATGTTTTTATGGGATGATGACACCAAAAAAATTGCTGGTGCTTATCGTATGGGATTGGGTTCTGAAATTTACCCAAAACATGGTATTGAAGGCTTTTACCTGACCGATCTTTTTAGATTTGAACCGGAACTTCATGATATGATGCACAAATCGATTGAAATGGGACGTGCATTTATCACAAAAGAATACCAGCAAAAACCAATGCCTTTGTTCTTGTTATGGAAAGGTATTATTCATACAACACTTCGTCATCCGGAACATAAATACCTATTAGGAGGCGTTAGTATCAGCAATCAATTTTCTGATTTCTCAAAATCATTAATGATTGAGTTCATGAAATCGAATTACTACGACCCATATATTGCACAATATATTCACCCGAAGAAAGCTTATAAAGTAAAACTTAAAGATGCTGATAAAGATTTTATCTTTGATGAAGCTGAATCTGACTTAAATAAGTTTGATAAAATAATTGATGAACTGGAACCAGGAAACCTGCGTTTACCTGTTTTAATTAAAAAATATATTAAGCAAAATGCAAGAGTAGTTGCTTTTAACGTCGATCCTTTATTCAATAATGCTGTAGATGGTTTAATGTATATTAGAATCGCAGATATTCCGGAAAGCACTATGAAACCAGTTATCGAAGAGTTTCAGATTGAATTAGAAAAGAAATTATCTGAAAAAGAAGATACAAATTAAGCTAGTCTTATACTTATATAAAACAAAAAAACCATTCGCTCACAACGAATGGTTTTTTTTTATATTACTAGAACCATGTTTTCTTTCCAACCTGATACGTTTGATAAAATTCTTCATCCGTTTTTGTCAGATACAAAATTCCTTCGATTAATCCAATTACACCACCAATACCACACAAAAGCCCTAAAATAAGCTGAATAACGCCTTCTTTGGTATATCCCAAATAAAACTTATGAATTCCTAATACACCTAATAAAATAGCCAAAATTCCTGCAACAACTTTTTTATTTTCCTGCTGTTGTGGCTGCGGATTATTCCACTCTTCTGTTTTTGTAGTTTCCATATTTTAAATATTTAAAAAAATTGATAAAAAAACATTATGCAAAAAAAATCCCATTCATTATCATGAACGGGATTTAATATAGTAATTAGAACCAGCCTTTCTTACCTACCTGATACGTCTGATAGAAATCTTCATCTGATTTAGTCAGGTAAATAATCCCTTCAACAAATCCGATAATCCCACCTAATCCGCAAGTAACAACACTTATTACTAATTGTATAATTCCTTCCTGAGTGTATCCTAAGATAAATTTATGAATCCCTAAGTATCCAAATATAATCGCCATAATTCCGGCTAATACTTTTTTATTCTCTTGTCTTGGTTGAGACGGTGTGTTCCAGCTTTCTGGTTTTGTAGTTTCCATTTTTATTAATTATTTAATTATTGTAATTCAACTTTGCCAATTTCATTAATTTCTTCTACATCATTTTTCGGATCAGAACCATATTGATTTGATCCGTAGTTTCCTTCTGTGCATAATAAAATCAATAACCAGATTCCACCTGCAAAAGGAATAAAAGCAACACAATAGTACCAGCCACTTTTATCGATATCATGCATTCTTCTTGCAATAACTGCTAATCCCGGAATAAGCGTAGCAAAAGTGTAAAGAATAAAAAGTCCATATCCTATAATTCCTCCTGTAGCAACATCTCCTAAAAGACCACCTATAATTAAGCCTGTAATTATTAACGCTATAGAAATTATACCATTTGCAAGTGCAAAATACCAGTACTCACTTCTTCTTGCACGTCCTTTAAAGTTTGCATAGTTTTCAAAAACTACTTTTTTGTACCATTCAATCATAATTAATTAAAAATTAGTTTAATAAACCTACTCTTTAAGGATTTTCGGTTTCTCCTCACTTCAAAAAGAATTTATTTAGATTCATTCTTTACGAATTGGCAACAATATTATTAAAAATTACCATACAAAACTAATAACAATTGAAATATTTACAGGAAAAGACTCGTTATTTAATCTTTAAATTCAAAACTACTTAACTTTATAAAGACTTTTAATTTTATCAACGATTACCTGCGCTAAGCGCTCATGACTTTCAAAAGTCCAACCTGCAATATGCGGTGTTAAGATTACTTTTCGGCCATCTAAAAGATATTGAAAAGCTTCTGGTGTATTTTTATCCTGAAAAAGGGTCTCAAAAGACAGTTTTTCATACTCCAAAACATCCAGGCCTGCACCAAGTACTTTTCCTAACTTCATTGTTGCAACTAAATCAGCGGTTACAATATTTTTACCCCGAGAGGTATTAATTATCCATATTGGTTTTTTGAACTCATAAATAAATGCCTCGTCAACCATTTTATCCGTTTCAGGGGTCCACGGGATATGCAAACTCAAAACATCTGTTTTTTCATGTAGTTCTTTTAATGAAACTTGTCTGGCATTCTCATCCCCTACATTATCCTGAATATCGTAACACAGAACCTCAACATCAAATCCTCTCAGTTTTTTTGCGAAGGCTTTACCCATATTTCCATATCCAATAATCCCAACGGTTTTTCCATCAAGCTCATGACCGCGATTACTTTCTCTATTCCATTGACCTGAACGAATTTCATAATCGGCAATGTTCAATTTATTAAAAAGAGAAAGAATCATTCCCAGAGTATGTTCTGCAACTGCATTACAATTTCCTTCCGGAGCAGCAATTAATTCGATGTCTTTATCCAAAGCATAATCACAATCAATACTTTCCAGACCCGCTCCTACTCTTGCAATAAACTGCAAATTGACTGCTTTGTCCAGAAATGTTTTGTCAATTTTAAATCGGCTGCGAATTACGATTCCATTATAATCCTGAATTTTTGCCTCAATTTCTTCTTTAGAAGAAGTAAAATCAGCATAATTTTCAAAACCAGCCTCTTCCAGTTGTTTCCATAGAATTGGGTGGTTACTGTCAATATGTAGAATTTTTACACTCATTTTTATTTAATTTATAGAAACAAAAATACGGTTAATTCTCTAAGTTTTTTACTGAATTATTAGTGATATAAACTCTTGCCATCTTAAAGAAACTTGCCTATACTTTCAATAAAGTAAAGGAAATACGTCTCAAACTAATAAACAACCGCTTCATTCTTAAATTTATCCGTACAAAAACAAATCACTACTAAGAGTTAATCAATTAATTTTCATAATTTTATATACATCTGTTAATCAATTGAATAATAAAACATACCCATCTTTTCCTTAGCCTCAAAAAATTAGTTGATCAATCGTTTCAACAAAATGACATTAAATTCTAAACAAGTATTTTACGTTTTAACCAATTAAACAATACAACAATTATGGCAACACAAGATTTAACCATTATTTTGGTTCATGGAGCCTGGGGAGATGGATCGCATTGGCAATATGTAATTCCTGAACTGGCAAAAAAAGGATATAAAGTGCGTAGTGTACAAAACCCGCTGACCTCTTTACAAGATGACATTAATAAAACCAAAGATTTAATTGATGCTCAAGACGGCAAAGTGCTGCTGGTCGGGCATTCATATGGAGGAGCAGTAATTTCCGGAGCGGGAAACCACGATAAAGTTGCGGGCCTGGTTTATATTGCCGCATTTGCACCGGCTGCAGGAGATAGTTTAGGAGCTCTATTGGGCCGCAGGGCAGGCTCTGGAGGCGCCAGTATTTATCCCGATCCTAAAGGATTTTTATGGATTAAATATGATGAATTTCACCAATCATTTGGACAGGATTTAGACGAAGAAAGAGCTTTAGTTATGGCACTGGCTCAAAAACCTATACACGGTCAATGTTTTGGAGATCAGGCTGGCGAACCTGCATGGAAAACTAAGCCAAGCTGGTATCAAATTTCTAATCATGATAATATGATTCCGCCAGAAACTCAGAAAGAAATGGCAGAACAGCTAAATCCTAAAAAAATCATTCACTTAGACGCTGGTCATGCTTCGCTGGCATCAAAGCCAAAAGAAGTAAGCGTTTTAATTTTAGAAGCTGCCGCTGCTCTCTAAAAATATACTAAAACCGCCTAATCTTTTTTCGGCGGTTTTTCTATCGATTTAGAAAAGAAATACTCATTACAAAACGTCAGAATTTTTATTGACCATATTTTTTTTTAACTTTGAAAAACTTGGATTAAAAAAATCCTTTCTTTCAAAATCATACCCTTCAAATGAAAATAACTAAGACTTTTAACTCTTTTTTTAATAATGAAAAATCTGGAGGGCTACTATTATTGTTTGTAACAATCTGCTCCTTATATCTGGCAAATTCAGCTTATTCGACAGAATATATTGCATTTTGGGAAAAAGATTTAGGCGGTCATTCCATAACGCACTGGATTAATGATGGTTTAATGACCATTTTCTTTTTGCTGATTGGGTTAGAACTGGAGCGCGAAATTTATCATGGAGAATTATCCAATATAAAAAATGCTTCTTTGCCCATTATGGCTGCTATTGGCGGAATGCTTGTTCCTGCCGGAATCTTTATGGCTTTAAATTATGGAACCGCCACCCAAAATGGCGCCGGAATCCCGATGGCAACAGACATTGCTTTTGCAATTGGAATTTTATCTCTTTTAGGAAGCAAAGTTCCTTCTTCTTTAAAAGTATTCCTGACCGCTCTAGCCGTTATAGACGATTTGGGTGCTATAATTGTAATTGCCGTTTTTTATACCTCGTCTATTGCCTTTGTTAATCTCGCTATCGCTTTGGGTATTTGGCTCTTATTATTTGTTTTAAACCGAATGAAAATTCACAATCTGATACCCTATTTAATTGGTGGTGCTATAATGTGGTATTTTATGTTAAACTCAGGAGTTCACGCTACAATAACCGGAGTTATATTAGCTTTTGTTATTCCTTTTGGTGACGGAGGAAAAAAAACTTCTTCTTATCGTTTACAACACTTTTTACACAAACCTGTCAGCTTTATCATTTTACCGCTATTTGCTATGGCTAATACCTGCATTGCGATTGATTCTGATTGGCATGAAGGACTAAATCACCCAAACACATTCGGAATTATTCTGGGTCTTGTTATTGGAAAACCATTAGGAATCCTTCTTTTCTCTTCGATTGGAGTAACCGCCGGTTTGTGTGCTTTACCAAAAAACTTAAAGTGGTCTCACATATTAGGCGCCGGAATGTTAGGGGGAATTGGGTTTACGATGTCCATTTTTATTACCATCCTGGCTTTTACAGATCATGAAACTATTGTTTTTTCTAAAATAGCAATTTTAATTGCTTCCGTTTTTTCTGGAATTTTGGGCTTTACCTTTTTAAAATTTGTCTTAAAAAACAAAAAAAGCATAAAAAAATGACATCCAAAATCTAAAACTCAATAGTATGATTGCAAGAATCTGGCACGGAAAAACAAGTATTGAGAATTATGAAGCTTACACGGCGTTTTTAATCAAAACTGCAATCCCTGATTATGAGAAAACACCTGGCTTTGTTAAACTATCTTTTTTAAGAAACATCAAAAACAACGAAGGCCATTTTACGCTTTTGACTTACTGGGAGAATTGGGAAGTAATTAAAAATTTTGCCGGAAAATCTATTGATAAAGCAAAATACTATCCTGAAGATGATCACTTTCTTTTAGAATTTGAAGAAAATGTAGCACATTATGAAGTTTTTAGCTAAACAGAGAAGTAACTTTTGATGAAAAGATAAAATGAAAAAAATCAGATTCATATTAATTTCTTCAATTACCTTAATTGTTCTGCTTACAGGAATAATTATTTACAGGATGAATACTGTTTCTGAAAACTCTGACACTGCCAGTCCAAAGCCACCATCTTGCGGGAACCCCGATTTAACAACTAACCAGGAAAAAGGAAAAATACTATTTGATTCTAATTGTGCAGCCTGCCACAAATTAAACTCCAAATCTACAGGGCCTGCTCTCCACGAAACCGACTCTATTGTTTTTATAAACTGGTTAACCAATAAAAAACATAAAATTGATAGCTCAAAAGTCGAAATACTAGCAATTGATTATCACAAAACAATGTTTTCTAAAACCTTAACAAAAGAAGAAATCATCACTTTAATTAAATATTGCCATTCAAAATAAAAAAATCCAAATCCCAATCAGAAAATTGGAGTTTGGAATTTGGAGTTTTCAGGATTAGTAATTCTATTTTAGCAATCCTTTAATTTGTTTCAAAGATGTTTTGATTCCTTTTATAAGAGAAGAACTGAAACCGTTATGTTCCATTTCATTTAAGCCGACAATTGTACAGCCTTGAGGCGTTGTTACACGGTCGATTAATTGTTCCGGATGTACTTTTTCCTCCAACAACATTTTGGCCGCTCCTTTTACCGTTTGCGCAGCAATTGCCAAAGCAGTATTAGAATCAAATCCTATTTCGATTCCGGCTTGCATAGAAGCGCGAATATATCTTAACGCATAAGCTGTTCCGCAAGCGCCTAAAACTGTCGCTGCATCCATTAATTTTTCGTCAATAATCGGGGCAGTTCCTAAGTCCTGAAATAAGTCTACGATTGGCATAGCTTCTTCACGGTCTGTTTCGGGAAAAGAAATGCAAGTTGCCGATTCTCCAAACTGCGCAGCAATGTTTGGCATAATACGCACAACCGGAAATTCGTTATTTGTTTTTTCCTGAAGCATATCCAGAGACAATCCGCTAACCGCCGAGGCAATTGTTTTGTTTTGAATAACTGGCAGAATTTCGGCCAAAACTGTATCAACCTGATACGGTTTAATGGTTAAAATTACCACATCGGCCTCTTTTATATTGTGTTTATTATCGTTAGAAACGGTTATTCCATACTCAGACAAATATTGAATACTGGCGATGTTTCTTCTTGTAACGGTAACCTGATTGTTTTTTGAAAATTTTGCAATTCCTATGGCGATAGAAACCCCAAGGTTTCCTCCCCCTATAATGTGTACTTTCATTCTGCTTGGTTTTATTTATTACTGCTGATTAACAGCATCTTTTTCGACTACAAATTACGTAGATTTTAAAGATCTTAAATCACTGCAATCTGCTAATTTGTGGCAAAAATTTAGAATCCAAGAATCATTTTGGCTACTCCAAAGTAGAGCATAATTCCAAATACATCATTGGTTGTGGTAATAAACGGACCTGTCGCAATAGCCGGATCTATTTTATTTTTGTGCAGAAAAAGTGGCACCAAAGTTCCCAAAGTTGCAGCAAACATGATTACAACAATCATAGAAATTGAAATTGCCAATCCTACTAAATATTGTCCATACATCAAAGAGTGGTACCCTAGAAGAAGTAACGAGATTATAGTTCCGGAAATCATGGATACTGTAATTTCTTTACTAAAATAACTACGACTGAATTCTTTTAAAGTTCCGTTTGCCAAACCCTGTACAACAATCGCTGATGCCTGAACACCAATATTTCCTGCAGTTGCCGAAAGTAATGGCACAAAAATAATTAAAGTGGAATATTTCTGAAAAGCTGTCTCGTTATCTTTTAAAACAAAAGAAGCTACAATTTCGATAACCATACCAATTAAAAGCCATGGTAAACGAGCTTTGGTTAATTCAAGAACACTGTCATTAGTTTCAATGTCTTGTGTAATACCCGCTGCTAATTGATAATCTTTATCTGCTTCTTCCTTGATTACGTCTACGATGTCATCGATTGTAATTCTTCCTACCAATCGTCCAAGTTCATCTACAACCGGAATAGCCTCCAAATCGTACTTTTGCATGATACGCGCTACCTCAACATCTTCCGTATCCACTTTTACAAAATTTAATTTTCGGATATAAACATCGCCAATTTGCGTTTTGGTCGAAGAAGTAAGTAAATCTTTCAGAGACAATCTTCCTTTTAAGCGGTTTTCATCATCGACCACATAAATAGAATGTACTCTTGATACATTTTCGGCCTGGATTCGCATTTCTTTCACACATGTAAGTACATTCCAGTTTTCATTGACTTTTACAAGCTCTTTTCCCATCAAACCACCCGCTGTATTTTCATCATAGCGTAAAAGTTCGACAATGTCTTTTGCATGTTCAACGTCAATTAACTCCGAGATTACCTCCGCTTTAATTTCCTGCGAAAGTTCTGCGATAATGTCGGCCGCATCATTGGTTTCAAGCTCATCAAGCTCTTCTGCGATTTCTTTTGGGGAAAGCCGGCTTAAGATATTCTCACGCAAATCATCTTCTAATTCAAGAAGAATTTCTGCCGTTTTATCACTATCCAGCACCTTAAAAATGTAGGTTGCTTCGTCAAAATCCAATTCATCCAGGATTTCGGCGATATCGGCATGGTGCAAATCATTAAGTAAAACTTCAAGTTCTTTGTCGTTTTTACTAACGATGTGCTCCTCTAATTGCTGGATTAATTCTTTACTAACTTTGAACTCCATCGGCTTCTATTTTTTGAGTCAAAACAATAAATTCGTCAACGCTAAGCTGCTCGGGACGTTTATCAAAGATAGTGTCTTCTCGCAATTTGTCTGATAAATTTAATGTTTTCAAACTGTTACGTAATGTTTTTCGTCTTTGTTGAAAAGCCGTTTTTACAACCGTAAAAAATAACTTTTCACCACAAGGAAGACTGTAATCTTCCTTTCGGGTCATTCTCATCACACCCGACTTGACCTTGGGCGGAGGAATAAAAACATTTTCGTCTACAGTAAACAAGTACTCTGTATCATAGAAAGCCTGAGCCAAAACGGATAAGATTCCGTAGGCCTTTGAACCTTTTTTCTCGCAGATTCGTTCTGCTACTTCTTTTTGAAACATTCCTGAGAATTCAGGAATCTGGTGTTTAAACTCTAAAGTTCTGAAAACAATCTGAGTCGAAATATTATATGGAAAGTTCCCAATTATTGCGAATTGTTTGTCTTCATAAACCTCTTTTATATTGTATTTCAGGAAATCCTGAGAGATAATCTTATCTTTTAATTTTGGATAATTTACATCCAGATATGCCACAGATTCTGTGTCAATCTCAATTACATGGGTATTAACGGGCTTATCAAGTAAATACTTAGTCAACACACCCATCCCTGGTCCTATTTCTAAAACCTCATCATATCCATTAAGACTTAAAGTGTCTGCAATAGCTTTTGCCACGCTTTCGTCTTTAAGAAAGTGTTGTCCTAAATGTTTTTTGGCTTTTACTTTTTCCATTTTCTTACCTGTTTTGCCACGAGGCTGCAAAAGTATTCTTTTTACTGCAAAGGCTCAAAGACTCAAAGCTTTATTTTTTATTTATTTCCCGTAGCTGTTGAACATCTAATAAATCTTTTGCACGATTTGCTTTTATTTTACTTGTAATCAAATCTTCTAAAGACAAAACGTTCCATTTTAAAAATATTTTATCATTTACAGTAACCTCCTCACTGTCATTATATGCTTCCTCAAAAGTCCTGTTTACTGAAAATTTCGTTATTAATTCTAAATCCAGATCAACCGGAGAAAATTTTATTGATATATTTTGTTGCTGTAATTTTACATTTTCAGGAAAATCATCAATCTCATATCCCATTTCATTAAAAACCAATACTAACTTTTTAAAATTCTCATCGGTGGTTTCTATCCAAAAATCCACATCTGCAGAGTGTCTCTGATATCCATGAAAATTTACAGCTCCTCCACCAACCATAAGCATTCGAACCTTATGTTTAGCAGCCAATGCAATAAATTCATCAATGTTTTGATCCCAAAGTTTTGACATTATTCTGATTTTATAACAATTACAAAATTGTCTTTGTTTTTATCTACTTTGTTTTTCACAGGAAATCTGCTTATTCGTTCACTCAAACGTAAAAAACTATAAAATCTTTCCGCTTTTGACAACTTTAAAAAATCGTCTTGCTGTTGTTTATTGCTTTCCTCTTTTGTTTGAAATCGAATTTCCATAATAGTCTTTTTTAAATAAAATTTTCAACTGAAAACCGACACTGAAAAATAAAATTAGTGTTCAGAAATAACTTCTAATTCTGTTCTGAAAGACAGCATTTTATCTGCAAACAATTCCAGAGCTTCTCTGTCAAAATGGGGCTGATCTTCCAGATAATATTTCTCCAGAGTATCTTTACTGTCTGTCGTGTATTGAACTGAATAAGTAATTCCGCCCATTTCTTCTTCAATTAGAACTTTTACAATTTTTGCCGATGAAAATTTTTTCGTAGCCAAAATTTCAGGTATGTGTTTTTCCTGCATCCACTTTAACCATTGGTCATGAACGCTTTCGTGTATATTGGTGGTAATATTATAAATAATCATTTTTTCTAAAGGTTCTGAGACTCTAAGGTTCTAAGGTTCTAAGTTTTTCTTACTAGACGCTTAAAAGCAAATCATCTTATTACTAATTCTTTTTGTTTGCTCATAAATTCGGTTAAACAGTTAAACAAATAACCGCTTAAACCAAACTACAAATTCTTATCTCCTCTTAATTCCCTGTATTTTTTTCTCGCATCTACAAAGTAAATACTATCCTGATGGTTAAAAATCACTTTTTCATACAAAGGCTTTGCCTTTTCTGTATCTTTTAATTCGTCGTTATAAATTTCTGCCGAAAAGAACAATGCCTCATCTACATAAATACCATCTCCATGATGATCTATAATTTGCTGATATTGGCTCAAAGCCGCATTATAATCTTTCAGACTTTCATATATTTTACCTAAACGCAACATGGTAACAGCTTCAATTTCCTGACCTTTAAAATTTTTCAAAATACTCTGAAACTGAGTTATAGCTTCGGCCTTTTTATTCTGATAAAGCAAAAAATCACCTTTGGCAAATTGTTTCAAAGCGGTCTGGGTTGAATCAGCTACTGTATTATCATTTATTAATAAGAAATATTCCAGCGCGTCATTGGCTATTAATTGTGTACTTGCCGCTTTTAATTCTTTAAATTGTTTTAGAGCCCATTCAAAATCAGTTTTAAAATAACTGGTTTTGGCTGCTTTTAAGCTGGCTTCATGTGCCATGACATCATTCTTTAAATCCAGCTGAATTTGCGAATAGTAAATCAATGCCTGATTAAACTTTTCTTCCAACAGTAAAATATCTGCCAGTTCCATCTTGGCATCTGCTTCCTGATAATCGTTTAAATTTAAGGTTAATGCTTTTTTGACAATCTCCTTAGCTTCTTCTGGTTTCTTTAAATTAAAGGCCACAAAATGCGCCTGAATCAATTGCAAAGATAAGCTAAAAGGAGTTACCTCATAAGTGGTAAGCAGTTGTTGCAATTCTGTATTAATCGCCGGATAATCTTTTTCCTGAGCTTTATCAATTTTTATCTGTATTAAATAAGCGTTGGACTGAATAAGTAAATCCAGATTTTTGGTATTTAGGAGAATAAAATTCAGTATTTCTGTTGCCGTCTCGGTATCATCTTCGTTCATTGCAAACTGACTTAAGTTAACAATACTCGAAAGTGATTCCGGATCACGTTTATAGATTGCCTTTTCCTGAATAAATGCTTTTCCAAACTCTTTTTGCTGTACGTAAAACCAGCTTAAATAATGATTCCAAAACACATCCTGATCTTTTTGAGTTCTAAGGATTAAAGCTTTTCGCATGGCATCTTTAAAAGCGGTATTATCTGTTTCACCATTCATGAAACGTGATAATTGCGTTTGAATCAAATTACTGTTTTGTTGATTTTGGTACGACTCGGTCAGCAAAAGATCGATCATTTCATCTGTTTTGCCAAGTTGGCCATACAACATTCCAATCTGAAAATTAAAATTGTAGTTTGGCTGAACCAGCATGGCAGTCTGATAGGCTTTTAATGCATATTCAAGTAATACTTTCTTCTCAAAAGAATTTCCTATCCCGTAAACATCATTTGGATTTTTTTTAATTTTCTCGATTGCCTGATCGTAATACCCTTTTGCTTTCGATTCGTTTTTCTGCAACTGGAAATTATATCCCAATTCAACTAAAAAAACACCTTGCATGTATCTGTTGTAACGCTCCAGAAGTGCTTTTTCGGCCAAAGGGAATTGTTGCAATTGCTGATAACAATCGACTGTTCTTAAAAAATACTGGGTATTGGATGGTGAACTATTTAAAAGTTCTTCATAACTGATTTTTGCTTTCTCAAAATCGCCCTTATCAAAGTAATATTGAGCCAGTTGCTCATTTTGTGAAAACACGAGACCTGACCACAACAAAACGATATAGATAAAGATGTTTTTCATATTTCAGTTTTAAAATTGAAATTTTCAATCGCAGCCGGAAAGCAGAATCGTATTCTATAAAAAATGGATATTTTCTTTTTCTTTTGACTTCCAAAAAATTAGAGCCAAACCAATTAAAACAAACGGAATACTTAAAATCTGTCCCATATTAATCAGCATACTATTCTCAAAACTCTCCTGATTTTCCTTAAAAAATTCAATTATAAATCGGGCTGAGAATAATAAAGTTAAGAAAGTTCCAAAGATTAATCCTTGTGTGTTTCTGATTTTTTCAGATTTATACATAAAAAACAAAATGCCGAAAATCAACAAATAAGCAAATGCTTCATACAATTGAGTTGGATGTCTCGGGATTAAATCGTCTCTTTGAAAAACTATTCCCCAATTTCCGTTGGTGGGTTTTCCATAAATTTCGGAATTCATAAAATTTCCCAATCTTATAAAAGTGCCTGTCACAGGAACTGCAACTGCCATTTTATCCAGCAATCCGAAGAATTGTACTTTGTATCTGCGACAATATAAAATCATCGCCGAAATAACTCCGATCGAACCTCCGTGACTGGCCAGACCCTGATAACCTACAAACTGATAAACTCCTTTTATTTTTTGAATTGGTAAAAGAATCTCTATTGGATGTTTAAAATAATACTCAGGTTCGTAAAAGAAACAATGTCCTAGTCTTGCACCCAAAACGGTTCCGACAATAACATAAATAAGTAAGCTGTCGAGATTATCTAAAGAGAGATTTTCTTTTTTATAAATATTTTTGACAATACTGTACCCGAGAAGAAGTCCACAGGCAAAAAGGGCTCCGTAATATTTTAGCGGGAAACTATCCGTTATCATTATGATTACAGGATCTACATTCCAATTTAAAATTCCGTTCATCTCTTACTATTTTTTTATTAAAGTTCTTAGTTAAAATCAAGAAACCTAACAGGTTTTAAAGAACCTGTTAGGTTTGACTCCAGATTACTAAAAACTTAGTTTATAATATCAAATCCGCAGTATGGACGTAAAACTTCTGGAATTACGATTCCTTCCGGGGTTTGGTAATTTTCTAAAATTCCGGCTAAAACTCTAGGCAATGCCAATGAACTTCCGTTCAGAGTATGTGCCAATTGGTTTTTTCCATCTTTATCTTTGAAACGTAATTTCAAGCGATTTGCCTGGAAAGTTTCGAAGTTAGAAACTGAACTAATTTCTAACCAACGATCCTGTGCTGTAGAAAAGACTTCAAAATCATATGTCAAAGATGATGTGAATCCCATATCACCACCGCAAAGACGCAAAATTCTGTATGGTAATTTTAATTCCTGCAAAATATTTTTTACGTGCTCTACCATTCCGTCAAGAGCTGCATAAGAATTATCAGGATGTTCTACACGTACAATTTCTACTTTATCAAATTGGTGTAAACGGTTTAATCCACGTACGTGTGCTCCGTAAGAACCTGCCTCACGACGGAAACATGGTGTATACGCTGTATGCAAAACAGGAAGATCACTTTCGTTTAAAATAACATCACGGAATAAATTTGTAACCGGAACCTCTGCGGTTGGTATCAAATATAAATCATCAATTGTTGAATGGTACATTTGTCCTTCTTTATCCGGCAATTGTCCTGTTCCGTATCCTGAAGCCTCGTTTACCAAATGCGGCACCTGAACTTCATTATATCCTGCAGCTGTATTTTTATCTAAAAAATAATTAATTAAGGCACGTTGCAAACGAGCTCCTTTTCCTTTGTAAACCGGAAAACCTGCACCTGTAATTTTTACACCCAATTCAAAATCGATGATATCGTATTTCTTCACCAATTCCCAGTGAGGTTGTGCACCTTCATGCAAAACCGGAATTTCTCCTTCTTCAAAAACATTCAGATTGTCATCTGGAGTTTTACCCTCAGGAACAATATCAGCCGGAAGATTTGGTAATGTGTATAATTTATTAGTCAATTCGACAGCCAAAGCTTCTGCTTTTTCACCTAATTCTTTACTTTTTTCTTTTAATGAAACGGTTTTTTCTTTTAAGATTGCGGCTTTAGATTTCTCACCCGCTTTCATTAATTCGCCTATATCTTTGGACAATTTATTAGATTCGGCTAAAGTGTTATCTAATTCAACTTGTGTAGCACGACGGTTTTCGTCTAGTTGCACCACTTCTTCAACAACGCTTTTAGCATCGATATTTCGTTTTGCTAAAGCCTTGATTACTTTCTCCTGATTCTCTCTAATAAATGCGATTTGTAACATAGCTTGGTTTTTATAACTATTGTATTTTTATATAAAGGAAGCAAATTTAAGCAAATGTTTGCTAAGATTACTACAAAGTTGATCAGGAAAAGGGATATTTCGCGCAGATATACAAAGACTAAGCAAAGCTTACTCTATTTTCTGTCACTTAATTATGGCTGAACCGCATGAATAAAAAAACGAAAACAACTTTAAAAAGCTATTTCCGTTTTAACGCTGAATCTCTCATGAGATTTCTTATTATCCAGTGTAAGCCTCAAAACATCACTTCTGTTCCACCAATAACTCTTTAAGTTCTGCTGTTTTAATGAAAACGGCAACACGACCAGCCAATAAAAGCATTTCTTTTTCTTCGGGTGTTATTTTTAACTTCGTTTCTACATGCGAGGCATATTCATACAACATTAAAAGTTCGCTGGCACCAAAATCTTTAAATTTCTCTTTATCTAAACTAGAAAGCTGTACTTCGCCATTTTTGTCATTTTTAAAACTTTGCGAACCAAATTTTACAATTAATTGTGTTCTAAAATCATCGTGAAGTTTAAGCCAGCTTGCCGCTTCGTCATCAGTACTTTTAAGCTGCGTTACCAAATCTTCGTAAGCCTGATCTTTTTCCAGTTTCAACAAATAGTCGCGTAAAGTAGTAAAACCAATAATCTGATAATTTGAAGTTGGGATTTTATATCTGTCCAGAACATTTTCAACATCTCTTTCAAAAGTAATATATCGGGTTTGAACAGTATATAAAGATGCTGTTTCCAGCAACGAAATCAATCGGATCTTTTCATCATTTATAAATGGCGCTTTCTTTCCTTGCCCTAAACAATCAATAAAGAGCGCTTTTTTATTTTTGTCTTTTACTTTTGTATCATTGTGAAGCAATTCTATCAGGGTTTCGTATCCCATATTATCAGATGCACCACCATCGATCACGCATAAAATTTTATCCTGATTTTTGATTCCGAATTTGGTTTTAGGTAAAACACCCGGAAAAGCAGAACTTGCCGTAATGGCATAAGTAAGCGGAAAATCATATCCGTTACTAATCTCATTTCCGTCAAGCGGAAGCGACGCTTTATTGGGAGCCAAAGACGAATTTATTTTTAAAGCACGAATAATATGCGGCATAAACGGAAAACGTTCTCCGTTATTATACGCCGTTCCGTTAGCAACCATTATAGGCAATTGCGGACTTAGTTTACTGTCTTTCGGAATAAAAAAGTCAGACAAAAGCATTTGGGTTTTAAACTTATTCTGATTATTAGGGTTTGTACTGTCGTATTGCAAAACCTCTAAATCTAATCTTTGTGCCATTGAGATTTTTTCACCCTTTTCGTTTCGGCTATTATTAAGAAGAGAAAAAAGTGTTGCCGATTTATTTACATCTGATTTGTATGCATCGGCTTTTGAGAAATAAAATTCGTTAAAAGAGCAGTTATCATATTGCAATTTATTCTTCAGAATCGTGAGATAATATCCTGCTGAATAACAACCTCCGGAAACAGTTGAAAAATAATCGATTTCATTCAAAAAATTACGACTTGAATTGTCTTCCTGAATTTCTTCTAATCCCAAAAGAACGCCCATACTAAAAAACTGCGCTCTGGATCCACCACCCGAAATACCCACTCCTAAGGCAATATTGGGATTTTGAAACTGAACATTTCGTTCTTGTACTGATTTATAATCGCTTAATGAAACTGCTGGAATAGAATTATAATTAATCTCTGAAAAAAGATTGATTTTATTTTGAGAAAACCCTATTTGAAGAAAAAGGAAAAGCAATATCTGGCAGTATTTATATCTCATTTTAAGATTTTTAATTGAGTAAATCGCTGCAAACTAAATTAATAAAGTTATTCCATAAAACTATACAAAGACCGGGCAAAGATTCGCTAAATTTTTCTTAAAAGAAATTTAAACTAATCTCGCGTCTAATAAAGTTTTCTAAAGTATTTTTTTAATCTCGCAAAGGCGCAAAGTTTTATTTCTCTTGAAGAGGCTTCGACTTTGCGGTAAAAAAACCTTTGAACCTTTGCTTCTTTGCCTCTCTGAACCTAAAAAAACTAAGCTCGCTTTATTTCATGCCCAACAAATTCTTCGAGAACTGCAAAAATTTCATCAACCGGAAGCACTTCAAAATCTGGATGGTTTTTCAGGAAGTTCGCATTTAGATCTGTAAGATTTTCATCTAAATCAAAAAACGTGTTATTGTTCAGTAAATCTCTTGTTGGGTTTACGCCCTCGAATTTGCCTTTTAAGAATTTACCAATTTTAACTGTACTCAACAATTTCACTCGTTTGGCCTGAGCCTGAAACAATTCTAAATGTTTTTCGGCACCAATTAAAGCCAAACCTTCTTCGATAAGTTCATTCAGTTCTTTATTCCAACCCGAATTATACACAAACTGCGAAAAATTACCTTCGGTATACTGCTGTACATAAAAATCCAGATAATAACTCATCAAGGCATCTTCGTGAATTAAATCGTCATCTACTTTTTCTTCACGCATTAAATTGATTACCGAAATATTTGAATTGATAATATCCTGCGGATTCTCACTATTCATTGCTGTTTCTGAAACTATTATTCTGCCGAATTCCTCCATCTTGATTTTTTTAGATTGATTTGCAAATTTCGGCGAAATAATAATAGAAATGAGAATATTTTTTAGCATTACCTTCGGGTTCTACTTCTGGCTTTAGCTTCGCTAACAAAAGAGACAATGTCTTTATCCTTAATAAGCGCTTGTTTTACAGAAGAAATCAGAGGTTAGTTCTCTAATCACAAAATAGAAAAAGTGTATTTTAGCGCTATCTGAAACTTTTTCGTCCTAAAACTTCCAAATAGACACAACTCAAAAAAAACGTGTAGATTTAAAATAAATATATTTATAATGAAAGAGACAATACAGCGCTTTACCAGCCTTTTTGGAAATAATAAGCGTACTAGCTTTGAAAAAACATTTTCTTATCTTGAAGAGGTTGGAAAAATACTGCCTAATTCCAAAATTTGTTTTGATCTTCTAAAGAAACTGGACTTTCAAACCACAGATTTAGAATCGGATGCTTTAATAACAATCATACACAAAATACAATTTGCCTCTAATACAAATTCCTACTTTTACTTCTACTTCCCGTTAGTTAGTCATGTTTTGCATTACAAACCTCAGTATGAAAAAGAAATTTTAAAGTATTTAATTGCGCCCAACTTTGCAAACGGAACATCCGAAATCGATGAAATGATTTCGGTTATAAAAGGAGCTATGGAATTTAAACTTACTGAAAACAAGTTTTATTTAACTAAAGAAGGACTGTATTGGATCTTAAATGAACTTCCAAAACTGGAGAAACAAATTCAAAGAGAAATTGACGTTTGCTGGAAAGAACTAGAGGACTAATACAAATCACTTACCTGATTCGGATTGGTCATTTTTCTTCTGTTCATTTATTTTTGCAACCAAAGCTTTCAGACGAAGTTTCTGTGCTTCTTTCTCCTCACGAATTTTAGCCTTTTTGCGATTTAGCAATTTGGTATGCAAAGCCTTATTTTTAGTATTCTTTTCGGGTCCTTTTCCCATGATTTCTAATCTTTAATTTACTAATCGCTTTTTGTTCAGGAATTCTTTTGCAAATTTCGGATAAATACTGATAGTTTTGGTAATATTTTTTTTTGCATTTCCAAAATTGGCGAATGAGCTATTCAATCTTAGGAACCCTTTATCAATAGAACTTTAGTTTTGTAATATCATTTTGATACGAAAAAGCTTATTTTAGCCCATTAATACGTCTTTACAAATTTTATACTTATTGTAATGAAGAACTTCTATCTCTTTTTAATTCTTTTGTCATTTGCCTTCGGAAACGCGCAGGTCAAACTCAATCAGCATCAGGAGAATGCACTTAATCTTCAGATCCAAAACATACAAAAATTATTTATAGCTCAAGATTACCGTTCGCTGGCAAATACTATTTCTCCAAAAATCGTAAAATATGTTTACAACAGTAAAGACAGTGTTACAATTGGACTAAAATTTCTTTTTGACGAACTTAAAACAAAGGGAGTAAATATGGACCAAGTAATTGCCGGAGCCCATTCTCAAATATTTAAAACTAAAAATGAACTTCAATGCAGTGTTCAAATGACGACAATTTTAAAAAAAGACACCATTAAAACGGTTTCCGAAGCTTATCTTTTGATGGTTTCAAATGATAATGGTAAAAACTGGTGCTTTTCACTAACTGATGGTTTCTTCAGAGATCTGTTGGATATACATCCTAAATTAATAATTCCTGAAAGAAAATTATTTGTATATGATAATGGAATACTAACTAACAATGAATGATAAAGTAAAATTTAATTAGAATGATTGTAAACTTGTAATTTATTATTAAATGATCCCAACCTTCTTCCCAACACAAGAAAAATTCAGAGAATGGCTAGAAAAGCATCACCAAAAAGAAACCGAACTTTTGGTTGGTTTTTATAAAGTGAATAGCCAAAAACCATCTATGTCGTGGTCAGAATCTGTAGATCAGGCACTATGTTTTGGCTGGATTGATGGTGTTCGAAAATCTGTTGATGAAGAAAGTT
The DNA here is from genome assembly GCF_025947185.1 of Flavobacterium sp. N2038. Taxonomy (NCBI): domain Bacteria; kingdom Pseudomonadati; phylum Bacteroidota; class Flavobacteriia; order Flavobacteriales; family Flavobacteriaceae; genus Flavobacterium; species Flavobacterium sp. N2038. The sequence continues at coordinate 785,791 of NZ_CP110001.1, read as the reverse complement.
ACACAATCCGGTTTACACCGAGAAAAAAATCAAGTATTTGGAGTGCTATCAACATTAAAAAAGTCGAAACACTAACAAAAGCCGGGTTGATGATGGAAGAAGGCAGAAAAGCTTTCGAATTAAAATCTGACCAAAGATCCAAAATTTACTCCCATGAAAATGAAGCTTATGTTCTCGATCCTGAACTCGAAAAACTATTTAAAGACAATAAGGTTGCCTGGGATTATTTTGAAAAACAAGCACCGTCTTACAAGAAGGTTATGATTCACTGGATTATGACCGCCAAGCAGGAAAAAACCAGACTTTCGAGACTTGAAAAGGCAATAAATGTAAGTGCTGAACAAAAACGAATGTTATAAATGTTATAAATAAAACGTAAATTTATTCCATCTAAAAAATTTCAGCTAAAAAGAAAAAGTATGAACGGAAGAACAGCATTAGAATATTACGTTTTAGATGTATTTTCACATAAAAGTTACAAAGGAAATCCGTTGTCAGTGGTTTTTACCAATGGCAATTTAGATTTAGAAACCTATCAAAATATCTCCAAAGAGTTTGGTTACTCCGAAACCTCATTTGTTTACTATTCTACAGCACAAAAAGCGTTAAATGTTCGTTCCTTTACTCCAACCGGAATCGAAATTGATGGCGCCGGACACAATTTACTTGGTGCGGTTTGTGGCGCTTTGCTCAAAAGAATGCCTATTTTTGATGAACAGCCTGCCAACAGCAGATTTGTAATGATGAAAAACGCTCCAATACCGTTAACCGTAAGTTTTGATTCGGTTACGTTTGATCCCATTGTACAAATGCATCAAAAACCGGCCGTTATCAAAGCCGAAATTCCAACTTATAAAATTGCTGTGGCTCTTGGTTTAAAAATTGAAGATTTAGACAGCAATGACTTCGTGCCTACAATTGTTAAAACGGAAGTTGCCCATACGATGGTTCCTATAAAAAACAGTCAGATTCTTAATGACTGTGTTCCGGATCATAAACTCCTGATCGAGATTTCAAAAGAATACCAATCAGAAGGGTTTTATTGTTTTACGATTTCAGATCAGCCAGAAGGAAACATTGCCGAAGCAAGATTTTTTAATCCGATCATCGGAATTTATGAAGATCCTGCAACAGGAACGGCCGCCGGTCCTTTAATTGGATTTCTGACCTCAAAAAAACAGGCAAAACTCAATACCGAATATAAAATCCTGCAAGGCGTAAAATTAAATCACCCCTCTCTTATCGAAGTTATGAATAGAGAAAATGATATTCTGGTTGGCGGTTCGTCGATTATTACAATGAAAGGAGAGCTTTATTTATAAATACAATTAATTATTATGCTCACTTTCGAACAAGCAAGAAAAATTGTTTCTGATAATTTATTAGAGCATTCAAAACTTTTAGACAATGACTCTCTTGTTATTCTGGATCATCTTACTGTTGAAAAACCGTATGGTTGGATTTTCTATTATGATTCTAAATTTTGGCAAAATGAAAACCGGGATTCCACATATATTTATGCTGGAAATACACCTTTACTTGTAGATAAACAAACAGGAAAACTGGTACCCTGTTGCTCGGAAAACAATGAAATAACTTATGATTATGAAGAAGAAGAAAAAATTTAGAATCTCTTTTTAACAGAAAGTAACCTGCTTGAAAAATCAAAACTAATAGCATTGAAAAACCACATGAAATTAGATTTGAGTACCTTAAAAACAATGAAAGACAACAATCTTTTTTGTCTCGACAGTGGTTCTGAATCCAGACTTAAAATTCTGCAATCTGATCTGCAATCCCTTAGCATCGATACTCAATTAATTTTCTCACGAGAAAACAAGTAGAAATCTTTATAATATAAAAAAAGCGACATTTCAAAAATGTCGCTTTTTCTATAATGCTATTTCTTAATCTCCTGTTCCAATACTTTTAGTGGTGGTTTTTGAGGCGGAATTCTTTTCTTTAAAAACAAAATCTGTCCTAAATGGCTTGACTGATGCTCCATAACGTGAAACCAGCAATATTGATTGCTTATATCATATTTCATTTGAATTTCGGCAAACCAGGCGTCGTCTCTTTTCTTTAATTCTTCAATTGTTTTTGCTCTTACTTCATTATAAATATCCAGGTAATATTGAATATCATGCCCTTTAAATTCATCTCGTGCGCCCTGATCGAGTTTCAAAGCAGTGTCCCATTTCTTCTTTTCTTCTTCGTTAAATTCTCTGTTTTCAAAAGTAAAAACCTGATAGTATTTTTCGGCCGCAGCCAAATGCATTACAAGTGCTCCAATTCGGTTTGCTTTTTCATCATGCAAATAATCTATTTCATATTGATCCATATTCTTAACCGTAAATTCTACACGATCTTTAAGATCTTCAAGCATCGAAATCATATCGCCAATTTTTGGCGAAGCGCCTGGAACGTTCCCTATTTTTCCGGTTTCTTTTATTACTATACCACTCCCTTGAATTAATAACGAATGTTTTCCGTCTACGCTTGATTTATCCGAAGAGATGGTATACTCCTTAACCTTTACATTTCTTATTTTACCAACGCCCACAGTCCATTTCGGAATAACCGGATCGCTTGCAGGGACTTCAAAACTTGAGTTTAAAATTGTTACAGGTTCAAAAACTCCTTTTGCATTTTCAATAAATAATTGAAATTTATCAAAATAAAACTTCCCGTTAAAAGAAGAAACTCCTCCAAAACTTAATGATTTACTGTTCTCATCAATTGTTCCTTCAACAGTATATGATTGCCACTCTTTTGATTTTATTGGTCTATCGTACATATTATCAAAAAAACCATCTTCTTCATTTTTGTTCTCGACGCTTGCAAAAACTCCTGACCATGCCTGTGGTTCATCAGATTCTACTTTTGCAGAAGCAATAACTTTAAATTTTTTCTTTACAGAAGTCTGAATATCTATTGATTGACGAAAAGCCACCCAATCGCTGGAAATAATTCTTTGTGCTTGAGCATAACTTGCACTAACAAACAAAAACAATAGTGGTATTATAAGTTTTTTCATTTTTGGTATATTAAAATCAACACAAAAGTAATGTTGTTTTCTTAAGTAATAACCTACTTTTGATAAAATTATAGCATAAAAAAACCGCATCAGTAATAATGCGGTTTCAGGATATTTAAACTATAAAATTCTTAGTTTGTTTTCATTGGAGGTAAATCAAATGCAACAGAATCGTGTTCGAAATTGTTTCTGTGACCACCGTCGCAAAATGGTTTGTTTGCAGATAATCCGCAACGACAAAGACCAAGTGCTTGTCTTCCCTGTAATCCGTATACTGTTCCTTCCGGATCCATGATTTCAAAATCACCTTCTATTTTGATTGATCCGTTTTTATTGATGATTAGTTTTGTCTTGCTCATATATTTATTTTTGTTTTTTTTTCGGAAGGCAAAGATTGCGAAATATATTCTGAAGATTTTTATTGGAATGCTAGTTTAAACTGGTTCTATTTTAATGGAGTTTTGCATCAAAGATTAACTAATTCTATATATGAATCGTTCCTACGGAACTCTTGTTTTCTGTGGCATTTTTTCAACGGATTAAAATCCGTTGCTACAATATAGTTCGAGCCAATGGCTCTCTATGCAAAAGTTCCAGAGGAACGATTTATTTTGTAGCAACGGATTTTAATCCGTTGATGATGAAATGTTATCAAAGAAAGAGTTCCGTAGGAACGGTTCATATTAATTCTCATTTCCTTAAAAAAAATCTCAGCGAATCTCTATCAAATCTCAGCGAATCTCCATGAAACTTAAAAATCTCGATTCTATTGCTTATTTTTGCACTCAATAAATTTGAAAGATGATACAGAATCCAAAAAGATATACTATCACAGCAGCATTACCTTACACCAACGGACCAATCCATATTGGGCATTTGGCGGGGGTTTATGTGCCTGCAGATATCTATTCGAGATACTTGCGTTTGCAAGGAAAAGATGTTGCATTTATTTGCGGAAGCGATGAACACGGTGTTGCTATCTCAATGAAAGCAAAAAAAGAAGGAGTTACGCCACAAGAAGTTATTGATAAATATGACGGAATTATCCGTAAATCGTTTTCAGATTTCGGGATTTCGTTTGATAATTACTCCCGAACTTCGGCAAAAATTCATCATGATACGGCTTCAGAATTCTTTAGAACATTGTATGATAAAGGGGATTTTATTGAAGAAGTTACCGAACAATTGTACGATGCAAAAGCAAATCAGTTTTTAGCAGACCGTTTTGTTGTAGGTACTTGCCCTAAATGTGATAATCCGGAAGCTTACGGAGATCAGTGCGAAAAATGCGGATCTACCTTGAACGCAACCGATTTGATTAATCCAAAATCGACCATTACAGGAGAAACTCCGATTTTGAAAGAAACAAAACACTGGTTTTTACCTTTGGACAGATATACTGATTTCCTAACAGAATGGATTTTAGTAGGACATAAAAACGACTGGAAACCTAACGTTTACGGACAAGTAAAATCATGGGTTGATGGCGGACTTGAACCTCGCGCCGTAACACGTGACCTTGACTGGGGAATTGATGTTCCGGTTGAAGGTGCCGAAGGCAAAAAATTATATGTTTGGTTTGATGCGCCAATCGGGTACATTTCTTCTACAAAAGAATGGGCAGCACGCGAAGGAAAAGACTGGGAACCATATTGGAAAGATCAAGAAACCAAATTGGTTCACTTTATCGGGAAAGACAATATTGTTTTTCACTGTATCATTTTCCCGGCAATGCTAAAAGCCGAAGGAAGTTATATTTTACCAGACAACGTTCCGGCAAATGAGTTCTTGAATTTGGAAGGAAACAAACTTTCGACTTCAAAAAACTGGGCAGTTTGGTTACACGAATATTTAGAAGAATTTCCGGAGAAACAAGATGTTCTGCGTTATGCTTTGACATCTAATGCTCCCGAAACAAAAGACAACGATTTTACGTGGAAAGATTTCCAGGCAAGAAACAACAACGAATTGGTTGCTATTTTTGGAAACTTCATTAATCGTGTGGTTGTTTTAACCAACAAATATTACGAAGGTATTGTACCAACGCCAAATGAGTTTACAGAAGTTGACGAAGCTACTTTAGCCGAATTAAAAGCCTATCCGGCTGTAATTTCAAGTTCGGTGGAGCGTTACAGATTCCGTGAAGCTTTGGGAGAATTGATGAATGTGGCTCGTTTAGGAAATAAATATCTTGCAGACGAAGAGCCTTGGAAAATAATGAAAGACAATCCGGAGCGTGTAAAAACTCAAATGTATGTTGCCTTGCAAATCGCTGCAGCTTTGAGCGTTTTGGCAGAACCATTTTTACCTTTTACAGCAACTAAATTGTCTAAAATCCTGAATTTAGGTGATCTAAAAGAACATTTTGCTGGATTTAGCAAGTTTCTAAAAGAGAAAGATCGTGATGCAAAAGACATTATTCTTGATAAAACATTAGGTTGGAATGATATTTCTGAAAATTCAGATTTAATTCCGGCTGGACATAAAATTGGCGAAGCAGAATTGCTTTTCGCAAAAATAGAAGACGAAGAAATACAAAAACAAATAGATAAATTGGAAGCTACAAAAACCGCAAATCTTGCCGAAAGCAAACAACCAGAACCACAAAAAGATTTAATTCAGTTTGAGGATTTTGCCAAAATGGATATTCGTGTAGGAACAATTCTTGAAGCCGAAAAAATGCCAAAAGCCAACAAGCTTTTAGTTCTTAAAGTAGATACAGGAATTGATGTTCGTACGATCGTTTCGGGAATTGCAGAGAGTTTTTCTCCAGAAGAAATCATCGGAAAACGTGTTTCTGTATTAGCAAACCTTGCTCCAAGAGCTTTACGCGGTGTTGAAAGCCAGGGAATGATCTTAATGACTACAAATGCAGAAGGAAAATTGGTTTTCATTAATCCAGATGCCGATGCACCAAACGGTGAAACGGTAAATTAAAAAAATATTTCAAATAATAAGAAGAAGAGAAAGTTATCTGCCTAAAATATCTGGCAGATAACTTTCTTTATTTAGATACAATTGAATAAATAATCAAAATCATTTATTCTATCTAAGAATAAATCTTTAATTTTGAGTATATATAAGAGACATTATGGACTTGACTGCACAAATAAAAAAGAATTTAATCTCAAGAATCAAAGATTCTAACGATTTGAATTTTCTAAATGCACTTCAAACTATTTTTGATTCATCTGAGCAAGAACTTTATCAATTGTCAAATGATCAAAAAACAGCAATTGCAACTAGTCGCATGGAAATTGAAAGCGGCAATTTTCATAAAAATGAAGAAGTAATTTCAGAAATGAGAGAATGGCTAAAAAAGAAATAGTCTGGTCTTCTCTAGCCAAACTTCAACTGGAAAATGTTCTTGAATATTATTTCATTAAAAATGAAAGTCCTACTTACAGCTTAAAACTGCTAGACGAAGTTGAAGATTTACTAGAGACACTTTCAAATTCAGAATTGATTGGAAGACTTACTTCAAATAAAATCACTCGTGTTATTTCTTTGAAAGTTTATCTAGTATTCTACGAAATAAATCAAAATCAAATTGAAATAGTTTCATTCTGGGATAATCGTCAAGATGTTGAAAACAGAAAAGTAAAATAAATTCTAAGAGTCGAAATATAAAAAATATGAGAAATTTCTTATGTTTTTTACTTTTATCCAAGTTTATAATTGTAAGTTTGTAGTGACAAAAAACCTTACATACAATATTGAAACTTTAATAAAAGTTAAAATAAGCGAACTCTCGCCATGATGACCCTATGGAAACTCGGGAAAATCTATCTGTAAGGATATTTTGTCACATCTAAAGCGAGAGTTTCGTGCGTTTAATATTTTCGTATATGACAAAAGAAAATGAAAAACCGACACACCACGATGTAATGCCATCGATGGCAAAATTCCTATCAGACCTTTGGTTTGAAGGAGAATTTAGAGAACAACCGGATCATTTAACCGAAATTTTCAAGATTTTTCTTGAAACCGAAATGGGAAATAATCTCGATCTCAGAACCAAAATGCTAAGTTGCATTAGAACCAGCACTATGCTTGCCAAAACACTCGAACCGTTTTCGGATAAACAAATCGAGAAGGCTTGCCGTAAAGTTGAAAAAGCGACTTAACAACTTTTTCGAAAATTAAAATAAGCTAACCCTCGTCAAGGTGATGGAGCAGGAAACTGCCCTAAATCTATCTTTTAGATATTTAGTCACACCTAAAACGAGGGTTTTGCGCGTTTTATATTTTTCATTTGATAAAAAAATAAGATATTCGCCAAAAAAATAAAAATACCTAACTAAAGAATGCTTAAAAAATTACTCTTTTCCGCTCTCCTTTTAAATAGTTTACTGTCTTATTCGCAAGATATTATAAACTCAACCCCAATCGCATTAAAAAAGAATCGTGACATTTTTCAAATTGTTAATAATGAAAAAAAAGATGTTACATTATTTCTAAGCGATAAAATAAAAGTAAAAGCAATTCATCTTAACGAAAATATGCAAATTGTTGACAGTGTTTCGACCGAAAGACCGGATACTAAAACATATGATATGATGATTGGTTATAATGTCGATAACACTAACACACGTTTATTTTGGTCATCTGATGATTATGAAGAAATTTTTGCTCAACTATACGACGTTCCAAACCACAAAGTTGTAACACAGAAATATACTCTTGTTTTGAAAGATCAGAAGATTTTACAAAAATTTAGTGAAAATGATAATTTCTATATTTTAACTTTTATAAAGAAAAGCAATAATTTAAAACTTCATATTTTTGACAAAAACGGAAATTACCGTGAAAGGATAATTTCATTAGGAGGTTCTCACTTTTTAACTAAAGACTATGAGAAAACAGATTTAGATGGTGTTTTAAGCGAAAACTTACTTCCTTTTGAGTTTCCTTATACTTTTGAGTATATAAATCCAGAAGACCCAACCTCATTGACAGATGGAGCTAAAAAGAGAAAATGTTATTTTAATAAAAAACAAATTACAATAACGATTGATACAAATGTTGACTTTACTCAGGTTTTTGTTATTGATCTAAAAACATTTACTGCTAAAGAAAAAATAGTTAAAAAACAACCTATACCCGAAGATCGCAGGTTTCTGAACTCTAATTCATTTTACTTTAACGATAAACTTTATCAGATAAAAACCTCATCAAAACTTTTACATTTTACCATAAAAGATCTTGATGATAACATCCTAAAAGAACATTCTGCAAATGCAACCAATCCTATAGAATTTAAGAATTCTGAAATTTATCAGGAGGGTGGAGATTTTGGAGGAAAAAGAACTCTTGAAACCTCTGCACAGTTTATCAGAAAGGTAAACAACTTACATTCTGGTCTTTCATGTTATCATGTTGGCGAAAATACATTAATTACGTTTGGGGGTGTTTCCGCCACCGGGCAAAGTGCGGGACAAACAACGGCAAATCAATTTGGTTTTATTGGAGCTATCATAGGTGCAGCATTCCTTAGCCCAACAATGGAAAGCTTCAATTCTTATGCTAACAGAAAAGTGGTAAAAATTGAAGGTTTATTTGATAGTGAAGGAAATAATATAAAAGGTGACTTAAAACCATTAGCGTTTGATAAAATCAGAACCTTTTTTGATGACAATAAAGAGGTTTCTTCTCAAACCTTATTTAAAATGCAAGACGCTTATTATTTAGGATATTATGATAATAAGACCAAAGAATATACTATTAGAAAATTTGTAGATTAATTAAACTTCATAAAGTAATCAAAAAGCGTGAATCGGTTAACATTTCTAACCTATTCACGCTTTTTACTTTCAAAGTAGTTGCTTTGTGCGTTATCTTTGAAAAATAATACTAGAATAAATTCTTCATGAAAATTACCAAACCAAGATTAGCTCTAATCTGCGGCATTCTTTGCATTTCGATTTTTCCTATATTGGTTAAATTACGTTTAACACCAGGATTAATTTCGGCTTTTTACCGAATGTTTTTTGCCGTTATTTTACTTTTGCCTTATACGCTTTTGAGTAAAAGTTTTAAACTTCCGAATCTAAAATTTACACTTTTGGCAATACTTTGCGGTGTATTATTTTCCTCAGATGTTGCAGTTTGGAATATCGCTATTCAGGAATCAAGCGCCACACAGGCATCATTGCTTACGAATTTATCTCCGGTTTGGGTTGGTATTGGATCTTTTCTGTTTTTAAAATCAAAACCCGCAACCAATTTCTGGATTGGTACGATAGTTTCCCTTTTCGGGATGGTGACTTTAGTGGGCTTTGAGTTTTTTATCGATCTTAATTTCAATCAGGCTTTTCTGTTTGCGGTTCTGTCCGGAATATTATATTCGATTTATCTTCTGGTTAGTAAAAATGTACTTTCTCAGGTTGATGTTTTGTCGTTTATGACTATTAGTTTATTTGCTTCGAGTATTTATCTGGGAATTCTTTGTTATTTCTTAAACGAACCTTTTACCGGATTTTCAGATACTGGCTGGTTTGTGTTAGTGCTTCAGGCAGTAATTTGTCAATTGTGTGCCTGGCTTTCTATCAGTTATGCCACGCAACACATGCGCGCAACGCGAGTTTCGTTGAGTTTGTTAAGTCAGGCAGTAATTACCTCTATTTTGGCTTGGTTATTTTTGGAAGAACAAATAACTTTACAAATGGTTTTCGGCGGAATTATTTTGCTTTTCGGAATCCGAATTACATTTTACGATAAAACGATTTCTTTAAAGAAGGTGTTTTCTAAATAGTTTGCCCGCGGATTTTACGGATTAAACGGGTTTTCGCTGATTGATTTTTAAATTTACTGTCGAAAAAAGTTTCACGCAGATTTAGTAGATTAGCAGATAAAAAATCATTTTAATCTTAGTAATCTGTGGCAAAAAAATTCGTGATTATTCGTGAAATTCATGGCGGAAAAAAGTTTCACGCAGATTTTACAGATTAAAGCAGATTAACATTGCTTATTTTTTTAAAATCTTTGAAATCTTTTATCCCGATTGCTATCAAGAGTGGTAAAAAATTAGTGATTATTCGTGAAATTCGTGGCGGAAAAAAAGTTCTCTCGCAGATTTGGCAGATCAGCAGATAAAAAATCATTTTAATCTCAATAATCTGTGGCAAAAAAATTAGTGCAATTCGTGTAATTCGTGGCGAAAAAACCTGAAACCTGAAACAAATAAAACCTGAAACAAAAAACATTATGTTACATAAAACTAAAATACCAAACTTAAAAGTAATCGCATTTGACGCTGATGATACTTTATTTGTAAACGAACCTTATTTTCAGGAAACAGAACATAAGTTTTGCGCTTTGATGGAAGATTACCTTTCGCATCAGGGTATTTCGCAGGAATTGTTTAAAATCGAGATTGCAAATCTGTCTCTATACGGATATGGAATCAAAGGATATATTCTTTCCATGATTGAGGCCGCAATGAATATCTCAAACAATACAATTCCGGTAGAAGTAATTGCAAAAATCATCGAATACGGAAAAGAATTACTAGAAAAACCAATCGAACTTCTGGACGGAATCGAAGAAACTTTGCAGGCTTTGCACGGAAAATACAAACTGGTCGTTGCTACAAAAGGCGACTTAAAAGATCAGCACAGCAAATTACACCGTTCAGGTTTAGGACATTATTTTCATCATATCGAAGTAATGTCAGACAAACAGGAAATTGACTATCAAAAACTTTTAGGCCGTTTAGACATCGAGGCACATGAATTTTTGATGATCGGAAATTCTTTAAAATCAGATATTCTTCCGGTTCTTGGACTTGGCGGATATGCTGTACATATTCCGTTTCACACCACCTGGGAACACGAAAAAATCAATCATACCATAGAACACGAACACTTTAGTTCATTTGAAACAATCAAAGAAGTTGTTCCAAATTTAATATAATGAAAACACTTTTAGACTTAGAAAACTGGAATAGAAAAGAGCATTTTGCACACTTTAGCCAGATGGAAGAGCCATTTTTTGGCGCCACTGTCGAAATCGATTGTACCAAGGCGTATCAAACCGCAAAAAGTACAAACGCTTCTTTTTTCATTTTCTACCTGCACAAAACACTAGTTGCTGTAAATGCAATTGAAAACTTTAGGTATAGAATCTCAGAAGGCAAAATATACATCAATGACCGCGTTGATGCATCGGCAACTATTGGCCGCGAAGATGGCACGTTTGGATTTTCATTAATCGAATATAATCCTGACTTTAAAATCTTTGAGCAAAATGCCTTAGCCGAAATTGAGCGAATTCAAAACACCACCGGAATTTTTACCCGATCTTTTGATGATGATAATGTCATTCATTTTTCTGCCATTCCATGGCTAAATTTTACTTCGCTTACCCATGCGCGCAGTTTTACTTATCCGGATAGTTGTCCAAAAGTTTCGTTTGGAAAAATGATGACATCAGAAACCGGAAGAAAAACCATGTCTATGGCTGTCTATGTACACCATGGTTTAATGGATGGTTTGCATCTTGGACAATTTGTTGATACTTTTCAAAACCTGATGAACCACTAAACTCACGCCATAAAAGTAGTCTTATTCTGTTATATTTAAAACTTATCGTAACGTATAATTCTTACAATTAATTGTTTTTTTGAGCCAAAATATAAAATCTCAATTAACAATGAAAAAAATTGTAATTACTCTGGCATTAGCTTTAAGCATTATGTCTGTAAATGCACAAACTGAAACTAAGACGGCAGATAATTTTAATAAATGGTCTGTTGAATTGTCGGGTGGTTTTAACAAGCCTCAACGCCCGTTAACATCAAATTCTTATTACACAAGAACAATCAGCCCGTATACTGTTGATCTTGGAGTAAGATATATGTTTAACAACAAGTTTGGTTTAAAAGCTGATTTTGGATACAATGATCTAACAGAACAAAAAAACAGTTCTATTCCATTTGACTCAAAATACTACAGAGCAGACCTACAAGGTATCGCAAACTTAGGGCGTATCATGAATTTTGAAACATGGACTAAAACAATTGGATTATTAGGACACGCGGGTGTTGGAATTGGTCAATTAAAAAGTGATGCTTTTAAAGACAGAGACCTGATAGGAAATGTTATGGCAGGTCTTACCGGACAAATTAGATTAACAGACAGAGTTGCTTTGACAGGTGATTTCACTACAATTCTAAATGCTTATCAGGATCACACTTTTGATGGTCTGTCACGAACAAACAATAAAGGATTCTCCGGATTACTTTTTACCGGAACTGCCGGATTGCAAGTTTACTTAGGTAAAGCTACAAAACATGCCGACTGGGTTTCAATTTCTGATCAAACAGATCTTACACCATTAGAAAACAAAATTGCCGATCTGGAAGCTTTGGTTAAGAAAACTCCGGAAAAAGTAATTACAGAAAAACCTGTAACGACTACTGTTGTTAGTGATAAAGACATTGTTAAAGAAATGATCAACGATAAGTATTACAGTGTTTACTTTGACTTTAACAAATCTACTCCAATAGAGAACTCTACAGCTGCAATTGATGTTGTCTTAACTTATTTAAGAAAAAATCCTTCAGTATCTCTTGATATTGTTGGCCATGCAGATCAGGTTGGAAGTGCAGCTTACAATGACAAACTATCAAATGCAAGAGCAAATAATGTAAAAACTATTCTGGAAAAAGCCGGAATTTCGTCTTCAAGACTAAACGTTGTTCCTCAAGGAGCTGATGATTCAATTGCAAAAGATTCAGAAGAAGCAAGAAGATTAGCCAGAAGAGTTACTTTTAAAGTAAAATAAATCTTCTGCAAATAAAAACCTGAGCCCTAAATAGAAATTCTATTTAGGGCTTTTTTACTTTCTGATTTTCTTATTTAATACCATAAATTTCCTTAAATTTGAGAAAGACATTCGATTACAAACACCAATGAAAAAACTACTGCTTTTTCTTCTATTATTCTCAAAATCATTACTTTTTAGCCAAACGGTATTAAACTCTTTTCCTATTCCCCTAAATAAACCACTGGAAAATGGACAGATTTTAAATACCGAAGATGTAAAAACTCATGATGTTTACGTTTTTGCAGCAGACCATAAGAACACTTTTATTTTTAAATACAACAAATTTTTATTTCTTACCGACCAGCTTACCGATTCTATAAACAATATAGAAAACAGAAGCCTAATTGGTCATAGCATTAGCGAAGATGGTAATCCAACACTTTACTGGGGCTCAGACACTACTAAAAACATCAGAATAATTAAATATTATTTTGAAACAAAAACTTCCAGAGCTTTAAATTTTGATTTTCCAGAATATTCAGGAAGCCTTATAACTTCATTTCAGAAAAACAACATCTTCTATATTCTCGCCAAGGAACAAAACGAGAATCACTTGCTTCTTTATGAATTTAGTAACGGAAAATGTGAAATAAAAATGTTCGATTTTTCATCCTTCATATTTAAAAATGAAAAGGGGCAACGATTTACATTCAGTTCTCTAATTCAATATTTTCCTATCGAAAATATTGACTCTGACAATTTTAGTCCTTTAGAGAAAAGTGTCAATAAAAGCAAGTTGTATGTTCTCGATAATCATATTATTCTAACCCTAGATTATAACTCAAAGAAAACACATGCTTTCGATTTAAATCTGGAATCTCTGGACATCACAGAGAAAATATTTGACCAACCGGTTTCTAAAAAACAAACCGCATCGTCAAACTCCTTTTATCTGGAAAACAAATTGTTTCAAATCAATGCAAATAACGAAGAGCTTTTGTTTGAGATAAAAGATTTTGAAAGCGGAAAGAGTATCAAAACCGTTTCTGTTTCAAAAAACGATACTATTCGTTTTAAAAATTCTCCATTTTTTATTAAGACCAACGGGCAAAGACCCGAAAAGTTAAAAACAACCAGTAAATTTCTAAGAAATTTATCGATGGTAAATGTGGGTGTTTCTGCCTTTAAAAACAAAACAAATACATTTATAACCTTTGGCGGATTTGCTGAATTTGAAGTCTCAGTTCCAAATTTTGATTACAGACCAAATGATTTTTTTGAAGGTTTTAATGACCGGTATTCACAATATGCAAGCAAAATGGTTTTCTTTGATGCAATGCTGGATTCCAAACTTGATTTTGCAACCAACGAACAACCGGAAATTTTAGCGATTGATAATGTTTTTTATTTTATGAGTAAAAATAAAAACATCGCACTAGAGCATATTCTTAGACTACGAGACTATTACATTTTAGGCTATTATGATCTGTATTCAAAGAAATATGTTATCCGCAAATTTACAGATGGTTTTATGAATGAAGACAACGGAAACCCAATTATAAACAAAGCTCAGTTTTCTAAATCTGTACCTCAAAATCGAAATTAAACTTATTAAAAAATTAATCCAAATGCCTAATGTTTTCACCATTTGCAAAAAACGGTATCGATTATTTTCGTTAATTTTACACAAAAGACATCATTATGCTAGCAAAAAATATTGAATCAGCTTTAAACAAGCAAATCCGCATAGAAGCAGAATCTTCGCAAACTTATCTTTCTATGGCTTGTTGGGCTGAAGTACACGGATTGGAGGGAATTGCTCAATTTATGTATACACAGTCAGATGAGGAGCGCGCACACATGCTAAAATTAATTAAGTATGTAAACGAACGCGGAGGGCACGCTCATATTACAGATTTAAAAGCACCAAAAACTTCTTATTCTACATTTAAAGAAATGTTTGAGGAACTTTATAAGCATGAACTTTTTGTTTCACAATCTATCAATGAATTAGTGCATATTACTTTTGAAGAAAAAGATTATGCTACACATAATTTCTTACAATGGTATGTTTCTGAACAAATCGAGGAAGAAGCTACAGCGAAATCTATTTTGGACAAAATCAACTTAATTGGTGATGACAAAGGCGGACTTTACTTGTTTGATCGTGATATTCAGCAATTAACAGTTACAAGTTCGATTGCAATCAATCCAAAATAAAAAAAGTTAAAGTTTATTTAGAACGCTTAAAAATAACTTTTTTGATATATATTTGCCTCTGTTTTTATAATACAGAGGAAAATTGGGCAAGAAAGAAAAAGACAAAGACAAGAAAAAGGATAAAAAGAAAAAGAAAAAAGCTGAAATCCTTGATAAGATTAAGAAGATTGAAAATTGCAAATCTTCTTGTTGTGAAAAATACAAGAAAAGCGAAAAGAAACGCTGTTCTCGTTGTCCTATGTTTGATTTATTCAAAAAAACTGCTTAACAAAATATAGTAAAAACCCACCAAAATTTTCGGTGGGTTTTTTATTTTTACTGTACTGTAACTTTCTGATTTTTTAAAAACTTAAAAAAACAAATGGAAAACCAAATTACCATACCTAAATCCAGTCTTGATTTTTTGCAACAGCTCAAAACAAACAATAATAAACCCTGGTTTGATGCAAATAAACCAACCTACTTAAAAGAACTAAATTACATCGAAACTTTTGCTGATGCATTGCTTCATGAACTTTCTAAAACAGATGTTCTAGAGACCAAATCGGGTAAAAAAAGTGTATATAGAATTTATCGCGACATTCGGTTTTCTAAAGACAAAACACCTTTTAAAACTTTTTGGGGAGGCAGTTACACCCGTGCAACCGCAGCAAGACGCGGTGGCTATTATTTTCATCTGGAAGAGGGAAATAGTTTTTTCGCTGGCGGTTTTTGGGGACCAAATGCAGCAGATTTAAAACGTATAAGAACAGAATTTGATCACGATTCTGAATCTTTTGAGAAAATATTAAATTCAAAAAGCTTTGTCAGCAATTTTGGAACCTTACAGGGCGAACAACTAAAAACTGCTCCAAAAGGTTTTGATGTCAATCACAAAGCCATCGATTTACTTCGTTACAAACAATTTCTGGTTATTAAACGCTTTACCGATGACGAAGTTTTAAGTCCGGATTTTTTAGAACTGGCTTTGGATGCTTTCAAAAACATGAGACCTTTTTTTGATTATATGAGCGAAGTGCTTACTACTGATACAAACGGTGCTTCAATTTTATAAGCAAATACCATAAAAAGTTAAACCCGACAGGTTTTAAAAACCTGTCGGGTTTGAATAATTAAAAACAAATCATTATTTGCTCAATAGCAAAATTTCATTTACAGCAACTTCTGTTGTTATTCTGTCTCGTCCTAAAATTAAACCCGACAGGTTTTAAAAACCTGTCGGGTTTGAACAACTAAAAACAAACTGTTATTTGCTCAACAGCAAAATCTCATTTATAACAACTTCGGTTACATACTTTTTTTCACCGTTTTTGTCCTCATAACTACGGTGGGTCAATTTTCCTTCAACTGCAACTTCTTTCCCTTTTACAACATACTTTTCAATAATTTCTGCTGTTTTTCCCCAGGCTGTTACACGATGCCATTCTGTTTGTTGCACTTTTTCTCCTTTTTCATTTTTATAATGGTCATTTGTGGCTATAGTTAAATGTGCCACCTTTTTTCCATTTTCTAATGTTTTAATTTCCGGATCGTTTCCTGCGTTTCCAATTAACTGTACTTTGTTTTTAAGTACAATAACAATAGCCAACTATCTTTTATTCAGTTGTTTATAAACATAAAAATACTGCAAATCTCTAAATTAGTCTCTAATTTTTAATAATGACCAAAAAAAACGCCCTTAAGGCGATTTTCTTATAACCAAACTCTATCGAGTTGGGTTGTACTGTAACGCTTACGTGGTGTTACATTTTTCTTGTTGGCTCTCATTGGTTTAATTAATCCTGCCTTTTCGTATTTTCGGAAAGTGGTACTACCTATTTTTAGGTACTCTATTGCCTCAATACGAGTTAATAGATTGGTTACCATTAACTACTATGTATCTTCGTACTCTATGCCAACAATGCCAGTACCAGCCTTTACCTTGTGTGGGTCTTAGCCACAGCCGTTTGTCATATTAACACAAAGGTACGCAAAAAATACCAAAAAAGCAACTGACTTTCGACTCACGTTTGAGTAAGCCATCATTCATAAAGCCTTATTGAGTGTTTTAAACGAGTTTTTAGACCATGTACACCCTGAGCGTTTACCCAACTCTCTTTGTTCTTTTAGGAACAAATAAAAGGCGGTAAATTGGCTTAAAATTTCGATTTTAACCAATAAAAAATTATGACCCCAATGATTAAAATGACCATTGCCCATGCTTTAATATTGTCTTGTTCGGCTCTATATTGTGGCGAACCATTTTGATAGTTTCTCATCGCCTGTTCACGAAGCTTTTTTCTACCATATTTTGTATTTGCATTGTAGTATCTAGTGTCAGGAACAAAAGAATCAGAATTCAAAAAATTAGTAGGCTTTCTCGAACGAAATTCTGCTAAATCGAGTTCAATGTCACTAGTGTTAACTTTATCAGCTATTAATGCATCAATAAAAATATTGTACATGTCTTCCACATGAGTATAATTTACCTCACTTTTCTTAGCCCATTCTTCGTAGCTTTTCATGATAGCTTTAAAGGCGCTTTTATAGAAATCAATCTTAATCTCTTCAGAATATCCATGCTCTTTAATTACTCTCTCGAACTCACTATGAAATTGTACGGAGTTTCCACTAAATCTATTTATTAAAAGTTCTTTATATTTTGCTTGTGATATCTTCAAAACTCTTTTATTAAAAATTACTTTTTTCAGCAATATACAAAATATCTTATAAATCTTTAATCTTGCCAATTATTTCAATTATTCTTTTCTTTTCACTTTCAAACATGCTCTCATTATACTTCACTAAGTCATAATCAATTTTTGGTGGCTTAACACTTTCTAACGAACTTTTGTTTAGCCTATCAACAGTTCTCTTTTGGGTCACGTTTGCACGGCTTTTTGCTTTGGCCTTCATCTTATCTGTTTGTGCAATATGGTTCAAACTATTTTGACAAAAAGGAAGTACATTTACTTCGTCATAAATTTCCTTTTGCTCCCTATCCTTTTGGTCACTAGGATTGAAATTATTGTAAAAACTTTCTACCTTATGCGCTTGTCCTTTGGTCAGAAATCCTTTTGCATACCATCCCAAAATCTCGGTGTATCCTTTTTTCTTTTCGCTACTCTTAGAGTATTTATCTATCACTATCTTTATTTGCTTTTCTAGAGCAGGAGTTAGCTTTATTACTACGTTCATTTTATATTAAAAATATTTTATTCTTTGAAAGAACATACACAGTATAGAATGCCTCTTTTCTAGTAAGAAATTCTGTGATACTGGACTCGTTTTTTCTTATGAGAATCCAAGATTATTTTCTTTTATGATTCTGTTTTATCGGCCACCCTATCGAACAATCTTTTTACAGTTCCTTTGCTAAATTCATATCCCTGTGCAGTCCTATACCCGTCATTATTTAATTCAATTGCTATTGCTTCAAATGTTTTTTTATCGCCTCTCAATCTTAAAATAATTTTGGTGGCCTGTTTGTTTAAGTTTTCAAACTTTGTTTTATTTGCTATGCTTCCTTTTTTCTGAACTTCTTTCGTGAAATTTTCTGGCTTCCCTAATTTTACTCCCTGCGATTTCAAATAAGCTAAAGCCTTTTTAGTATTTACACTAACTTTCTCTGCATAATCCTGATTCATCAAAGCCATGAATCCTATTGTTAGCTTATTTGCATTAGGACAATCCAACGCCAAAAAATCAATATTTGAATCCGCTAAAGCCATTGTAAAACTGGCATTTCTTGAAAGCCTATCCAAACGTGTGATTAAAAGCGTTGCTTTGTTCTTTTGACAATAAGCAATAGCTTTATTTAATTGTTCTCTTTCGTTATTCCTGCCACTTTCAATTTCACTAAAATGTTCAATGATACTATCTTCAGAATTTAACCATTTATAAGCGGATTGTGTTTGCTCAACTATGGAAATATTCTGAGTATTGGTAGAGCACCTTGTGTATAGTACGTAGTTCATAGCTTTTGTGTTATTAACGTCACAAATATAAAACAAACATTTCAAAGTTACACCATGTAAAAGGTAAAAAGTTACACCACGTAATTGTTCGTACGTAAAGTGTAACTTTTTTTTGTATTATTCTAGTTCTTGTCTGATATGTGAAACGTAACCATTTAACTGGCCTCTGTACTGATTAAGTAAACGCTTTATTTCTTGCTCACTTTCCGCATTATCTTTTAGCACCAAATCAATCAACTGCCTTTTTGTAAATACTAGTTTATTATCCTTATCATTTATGCTCTCACTAAGTCGGCACGCAATATCAATTTTATTCGCCTTAGGTTCAAAATTTTCTCTTATTATTTCATTAGCTCTGTCTTGGTCTAAATCGATGCTTGTTTTCTGTTTGAATCCGTGAATCCAAGTGTGTTTTTGATTTATCATATTGTTTAATTTTTATTCGTTCTTATACGGTTGTTTGAATAGTATTCTTTTGCCCTGAAAATTGTATTCGATTCTGTCTTTATTTTCGATAATTCTAAGTCTATCTCTTTCCCTTTCAAAGTCTCTTTGCTCTTGGCTCATTTTTGCGAGGTCTTCACGCATCCATTTAAGTTCTAATCGGTGGCGCTCTAGGTCATTATAGTCCGTTAACCATTGCATGTCATCATTTTCCATTTTTTTAATTTGTTTTTTTATTTGTTATTGTGATTAATTCTGTACCGTATTTTGTGCAGTACGACACCCAATTTTGACGGTCAAAAAGCTTAGAACATTTGTAACTATGTGACCCAAAAACTAAAGCCATATTTCTAATGTAGTCGGTCTTATTTTTGGTACTTAATATGGAATGAATGTGTAGTTCTCCATTCTTATTTTTTTGCTCAATTGATAGCTCAATCCTAGTATAATCTTTACATAAGGATAAAACATATTTCATTAAATCTACCAATTGTTTTTCGGTATATCCCTTTGGCAAATCAGTCGAATAAGCGAAGTGTTTTATTCTTTTATTTTCTGACTTTTTGAATCTAGGAAGCAATAGTCTGTGAATCTGATATTCCCCTCTCTTGTTCTTGAATAGCAAATCATTTGTCGTATTTATTTGTTTAATAATGTAAAGAATCTGACGTGGGTCTAACTCAGTTAGATTCGAAATTTGAGTTGTGTTATAATACTCATTTTGCATGGTTTTTGTGGTTTATTTTTCATTATTTTATTTTTCTTTTGCACACCAAACCCATTAGGGAAAACCCTTTTTTGTGGTCTAAGTATGTTCACAGTCTTTTATAAATATGTCCACACTGAGCAAAAGATTTATTTTTTTATCAGGACATAGCTTTAATCTTGATACACAATAATAATCACAACGTATCCACAAGTAAATAGCCAAATCGAAGTTATCATATAAAACACTGAACCTCAGCAAAATAAATTTTAAAAATATTCAATCCGCAACAAACCATGTCAAAAAAAAAGGAAAATGGCTACAAAAGCAAAAAGTCACCCAATTGGGTGACCTTAAGCATGAAAATAAGGTCAAACCACTAACCTTAAAGAATCTAATAATGATTTTTTAGCTTAAGTAAACAACTAAAAAATTTCTCGATATCGATGCTCCATTTCGTCCAAATGTTGCTCGATTATTTGTGTTATTGTCTTATTGGTGGCCTTACAAATTTTGTGCAATTTGTCTTGTCTTGATTGCGTTATTCTAATGTGAATGTCTTTCCTTTTTATTGTATCCATTTGTATGTTTTGTATATTTAATAAATATAGAAAAAGTGTACAAAAAGTAAATATATATTTTTATATTTGAGAAAATTTATTCACTATGGAAGACACATCGAATAGTTCTGAGAAAGAGCTTACAAATGACCAAAAAAACAAAATTACTACGGAAAGATTAAAAGGAAATAATTTAATCCAAGTTGTAGAAAAAATTAATTTAATTCAGTTAAATAAACTTAAAAAAGCTGTTGAAACTGTAATCAATCGATTAGAAAATGAAGAATCTTTGGATGCTTTAAAGTTATTAAAAGATAAGGGAGTCCTAAGTGAATTAGAGTATAATGACAAGGTTAAAAGCCTAAAAAAGTAATACTAAAGGGTACTTAAATAGTACCCTTTATTTATTGAGTAGTTGCTTAAAATTTATATAATTCGTTTTCGGTTATGTTCTTACTTACTGCATCAAAAAAACGTAGCGCTCTGACTATATCTGTAGTCATATTATAAGAATCTGTTGTTCCTGAATCCTTACTGTCAGGATGGGCAACTAATTTAGATGTTGAGGTATCAATACCTAATTCAAAAAGGTTAGTTACAAAACCCTTACGAGTAGCATGTGAACTAGCAATTTTAGCAACACTTTCATGACTTGTTACTGCACCATCTTTGTAGTAATGTCTAGTAACTGGTACATGATAAGTAATACCTATCTCCACATACAAATCTTTTATTTGCTTATTAATTGTAGCATTATTAACGCTAAAATTTAAGACACCACCGTTACGTAGAATAATCTCCTTAGCTGGCGCAAATAATGGCGTAAAACAGCTCGTTCCTGTCTTTGATTGGATAGTGTGAACATAATCAAATTTTATTCCGTTTTTATCATAGGTTTGTATTGGCTCTCCTATAACTTCAAGTACTGATTGCATACGCATACCCGTCAATGAACTAAACACAATATAATCCTTCGCTTTTTGTAGTCTTTCAGTTGTTGGGTTGTGCCTATATATCTTTAATAAATCATGAAAATTAACATCATATTGCCTACTAGATTTTTGGGTTCTAAGTATCAGTTTTTTGTTGTTTTCATACGACAAACTAACTTTTATGCCTTCTTTTACCGCATCATAACAAATTTGTCTTAATTCATGTTGATAGTTTATTATTGTGTTGGTGGCAATTCCATGTTCATTAATAGGCTTTTTCTTTTCCCCATCTTCCAATTCAACAACAATCGTACCTCTAACAATTGAATCCGTTACATCCCATAAATCCGAGTACAAATCTTTTAAATTGTTGAAAGTTATAGCTACTGGTCTTGCTTTATTGTAATTCCTAATTGCAACATACAAACTGTGTAAATTCTCTATAGTATTTTCTTTTTTTGCATCGGCCATACCAGTACCAATAATGCTCTTATAGTATTCTAATCTCCTGGCGATGTAACTAGCTAAAGATACATCCTCGAGCACACCATTTTTACGCTCCGTTATCAACTCTAAACGTTCTTTAAACTGGTCTCTTGTTGGCCTAAAATTAGCATTCCGAAAATATTTAACAGTAGCCTTGACACTTGCATCAAAGTCATCAATAGCACTCATTAAATCCCCAGTAAATTGCCTATGTTTGTTGATAATTGTTGCATCAAAAATAAAGTTAGTTTTGCCTCGTTTTGTTTGTGGCGTGCCGAAGTGTTTTGGCTTAACATAAGTGTCGAGACTATACTGCAATTTTACATATTTGGTCAACCCGTCCGTCTTTACCACAAACCTGTTGCTAACCTCTGCATAAACAAGCTCGTTTGACGTACGTTTCTCTATAGGTTGTGCGCTAGGTTTTAAAAAGTACCTTATTTTCATTATCCTACTAATTTTAGCAAAGATATTCTTTTTAAAATTATGGTCGCTAATAAGGTCTCTAAAATATGTTCCATAATGAGTAATTTTGAAAGGTACTGAAACAATTTGAGCTTTCAAATATGTTAGTAACCCCTTTAATTACTGACATGTACTATAATTATCGGGTGCTACCAAATATAATAACTGCACTTTGTTTTTCATTGCATTCATGGCTTATAATTTTTAAATGTTCATATAAAGAATTCGTTCATCAAATTCAACGAGACAAAATTGCGTCAGTCTCCCCTAAATATTCGGTTAACAACTATTTACTTTCGGTTGTAATTATTTGTAAGCGTTTGTAAGTGGAAGTTATTTTCCTTATATTTGAGATAAATCGTACAATATATGCAGACAGAAATCAAAAAAGTAGAATTAAGAAATTTAGAATTTGTCGATTATAAACAATTGAAAAATTCAATGGTAGAATCCTATCCTGAAATGGCAGATTCTTACTGGAGATCAACAGACATCAAAAAATTACTTTCGATATTTCCCGAAGGACAATTGGTTATTCTGGTAGATGGTGTTGTCGTTGGTTCGGCGTTATCGCTAATTGTCGATGAAAAATTAGTTGACAAAAGACACAATTACAAACAAATAATTGGTGATTATACGTTCTCTACTCATAACCCAAATGGTGAAATCTTATACGGAATTGATGTATTTATTCATCCAAATTATCGCGGCTTACGTTTGGGCAGACGACTTTACGATGCCCGAAAAGAACTCTGCGAACAGCTGAATCTTAAAGCTATTGTTTTTGCAGGAAGGATTCCAAACTATAATCAGTTTTCTAAAAAATTTACTCCAAAAGTTTATATTGAAAAAGTTAAAGACAAAGAGTTATACGATCCCGTACTTTCTTTTCAGTTAAGCAATGATTTTCATGTACTGAGAATTATTAAAAATTATCTTGAAGGAGACGAAGAATCTAAAGAATTTGCTGTTTTATTAGAATGGAATAATATTTATTATGAAGAAAATCCAAAACTGATTAATCTCGACAAAAGTGTTATTCGGCTAGGACTAATTCAGTGGCAGATGCGTCAGCTCAACAATCTTGACGCCCTTTTTGAGCAAGCCGAATTTTTTATAGATGTAGTTTCAGGTTATGGAAGTGATTTTGCATTATTTCCCGAACTTTTCATAGCTCCTTTAATGGCCGATTTTAATCATTTATCTGAGGCCGAAGCCATTCGGGAACTTGCCAGATATTCTGAACCTATTAGAAAGCGCTTTCAGGAATTTTCCATTTCATATAACATCAACATTATTACCGGCAGTATGCCTTATATGGAAAACGGAAATTTATACAACGTTGGTTTTCTATGCAAAAGAGACGGAACTTCAGAAATGTACACCAAGATTCATATTACGCCAAACGAAGTGGTGCATTGGGGGATGAAAGGCGGATCGCAGTTTAAAACCTTTGATACTGATTGCGGCAAAATTGGAATTTTAATCTGCTATGATGTAGAATTTCCTGAGCTTCCAAGACTTTTGGCAGATGAAGGCATGAATATATTGTTTGTTCCTTTTTTAACCGATACTCAAAATGGCTATACTCGTGTAAAACATTGCTCACAGGCACGTGCGATCGAAAACGAATGTTATGTTGCCATTGCTGGTTGTGTCGGCAACTTGCCAAAAGTGAACAATATGGATATTCAATATGCGCAGGCCTCTGTATTTACACCATCTGATTTTGCTTTTCCGAGTAATGGAATTAAAGCAGAAGCTACACCAAATACTGAAATGACACTAATTGTTGATGTTGACTTAAACTTGTTAAAAGAACTTCATGAACACGGAAGCGTAAAAACATTAAAAGACAGAAGAACAGATTTATATGAAATTAAAAAGATAGAATAATGAAGACATGCCTCGAATGTTCTGAAAAAATTGTTGGCAGGGAAGACAAGAAATTTTGTTCTGATGGCTGCCGAAATGCCTACAACAACAAAATAAACAAGGATAGTACTAATTTCATGCGAAATGTAAACAATAAGTTACGAAAAAATTACCGTATTTTGTCAGAATTAAATGTTGATGGAAAATCAAAAGCAACAAGGGATAAAATGATTAATAAAGGTTTTGATTTTGATTTCTTTACCAATATCTTGCAGACCAAAACAGGGAATACCTACTATTTCCTGTACGACCAAGGATATCGCTCTTTGGACAATGATTATTTTATGCTTGTTAAAAAAGAAATATAGTACTGTTTGTCATGAAAAAAAACCCCACCTCAATTATAGGCTTTCTATGTGTTTTAGCAATTTTGGGCATTATATATGCTACAATGATGCCGCAATACGTTTCAAGAGAAGAAGAAGCTCTTGCTGAATTCTCTACCGAGAGAGCTTTAAATCAGGTTGAAATTATCGCACAAAAACCTCATTATGTAGGTACAACAAATCATGAACTAGTTGCTAATTATTTAAAACTTGAGTTAAACAGAATTGGTTTAGAGACAAGTGTTCAGGAAGGATTCACGCTTAATGACAAAGGTCTATTAGTAAAATCAAAAAATATCCTTGCCCGAATTAAGGGGACAAACAATACAAAAGCACTTTTATTACTTTCTCATTATGACAGTGCTCCACATTCTTTCTCCAAAGGCGCAAGCGATGATGCTTCCGGAGTTGCCACAATTCTTGAAGGTATTCGCGCTTTTTTATACTCCAAACAACCTCAGAAAAACGACATCATTATTCTTTTTTCTGATGCAGAAGAATTAGGTCTAAATGGAGCTGCCTTGTTTGTCAACAAACATCCATGGGCAAAAGATGTAGGATTGGTTCTTAACTTTGAAGCCAGAGGTTCTTCAGGTCCAAGTTATATGCTAATGGAAACCAACAAAGGAAATCAAGCTCTTGTAAAGGAATTTGCAAATGCAAAAACTTCTTACCCGGTTTCAAATTCGTTGATGTACAGTATTTACAAAATGCTTCCAAACGATACCGATTTAACTGTTTTTAGAGAGCAAGGTAATATTCAGGGATTCAATTTTGCTTTCATCGACGGACATTACAACTACCATACACAACAAGATGATGTTCAGCATTTAAATAAAATGACACTGGCACATCAGGGAACCTACTTAATGCCTTTATTAAAATATTTTTCGAATATTGATTTAAATGCAACCAATTCTACAGAAGACGAAGTCTATTTTACAGTTCCGTTCTCTTTTATTAATTATCCATTTTCATGGGTTATGCCAATGACCCTAATTGCCTTAGGATTATTAGTTATTTTTATTTTTGTCGGAAAAGCCAAACATATGGTCAACTTTAGAGAAATCTTTAAAGGCTTTGTACCTCTTTTAGGCTCTGTAATTATTTCTGGTCTTGTTACTTTTCTGGGATGGAAAATCGTATTGCAGATTTATCCTCAATATACTGATTTATTAAACGGCTTTACTTACAACGGACACGCTTATATTGGTGCATTTGTTACCCTGAGTATTGCTATCTGTTTTGCTTTTTACCATCATTTTTCTGAAATAAAAGTTACTATGAACCATTTTGTAGCTCCATTGCTGCTTTGGATCATTATTAATGCATTTATTGCAAATAATTTGACTGGCGCAGGTTTCCTGATTATTCCGGTTTATTTTGGTATTATTTTATTCGGGATTTATGTCCTTACGCAGCATAATAGTTTAGTTCTAAACTTATTGTTTAGTATTCCGGCTTTGGCAATCGTTGCTCCTTTTATTGTAATGTTTCCAATAGGTTTAGGATTAAAAATACTTTACGGAAGCGCAGTACTAACTGTTTTACTGTTTGGTTTAATGCTTCCTGTTTTTGGATCTTTCATAAAAAAGGGAATCTGGACAATGTTCTTTTTTGCAATTTCAATCGCATTTTTTGTATATGCTGGATCTAATTCTGGCTATGAGCATGGTAAAGCAAAATCAAATAGCTTATTGTATGTTTATAATGCAAATACCAATTCGGCAGTCTGGACTACTTACGACGTTAATTTGGATGATTGGACAAAATCATATTTAGGCGAAAAAAATCAAAAAGCTGTAGGTCTAAATAGTCTTCCAATCGCCAGCAAATACAATTCCGGTTTTACTTACAGCGCTATAGCACCAGTAGTTGATGTTCCAAAACCAACTATTGCCTTCTTAAAAGACAGTGTTGTTGGAAATAACAGATACTTAAAAATCAAAATAACACCAAATCGTAAAGTAAACCGTTACGACATTTTTGCAAATCCAAAAATGACCCTTTATAACTTTAAGGCCAATGGTGTCTCGACT
Source organism: Flavobacterium sp. N2038 (assembly GCF_025947185.1). Lineage (NCBI taxonomy): Bacteria > Pseudomonadati > Bacteroidota > Flavobacteriia > Flavobacteriales > Flavobacteriaceae > Flavobacterium > Flavobacterium sp. N2038. Next base: position 758,917 of record NZ_CP110001.1, on the reverse strand, counting down.
TCAGGCGCAAAAACAAATCGTCTGGAACATGATGGAATGAAAATCTTATGCTATTATGTTGTAGGAAATGAACCTCTTGTTATGGACTTTTACATTAATAAGTCGTCTATTTTTGATATGGATTTACTGGAAAGTTCGTTTGATTTAATGACAAATCCGCTACTTAAAGTAAAACCAAGAAGTGACTGGATGATGCCAACACCTTTTGTTTTAAATGATGCTGTTGTAATTCAGCAAAAGATAAAAAGATATGTTGCCCCTGTTGCACCAATTGTTACTGCTCCAGTTAAAGATAGCCTGACTATTGTAAAAGACAGTTTGAAACCAGTACTAAAAACAGAATAAAACATATTCAACAATTTAACCATGAAGAAAAATCTCCTGCTTTTTGTCACATTTATAAGTTTTTCGACTATTAAAGCACAAACTATAGAAGAAAAAATAGCCCTAAAAGCATGCGATTGTTTGCAAAAAAGTTCAGGAGTAACAGAAACTATTTTTAGAGATTGTTTGACAAATTCAATGTCTGAAACCATATTAACAGATAAAGATCCTAAAGTGAGAGAATCTATTAATACGGTTGACGGAATAAAAAGCATGATACTAAAGGCAACTGAAGCAGTCATTAAAAAATGTCCTCAATTAGCACCAGAAAGACCAGAAGACAAAACCGCTGTTTTTTATGCTGATTCCAAAAATAAAAAAGCACAAAACTATTATACTTCTGCAAAGGACTTCATGCGCAATAAAAACTATAAGCAAGCTATAGAAAGTTTACTGCTGTCATTAAATGAAGACCCAAATTTTGTAATCGCTCTAGATGATATTGCAGTTTGTTACAGGCAATTAGATGATTATGACAATGCCATAAAATATTATAAAAAATCACTCGCTATTTATCCTGAAGGCAATCTGGCTTTAATGAATATTGGAGTTGTTTATTCTTTAAAATCAGATTTTAAAACGGCAATCGAATATTACGAAAAGCTTATCAAATTTGAACCTGAAAATGCTGAAGGTTACTTTGGTGCCGGAAAAAATTATTTCCTTCTGAATAATGACGAAATGGCTCTGGATAATATCTTCCTTGCTCATATTATCTATACTAATGAGAACTCTGAATACACTAAAGATTCTGAACAGCTTCTTGGAGCTATCTATCAAAAAATGAAATCTGAAAATAAAGAAGATTTATTCAAAAAAATTGCAGCTAAAAACAATATTAAAATTGAATAAGTATGGCAACAAATATTTCTGTTATAGTTCTGAATGCTACCACTGAAAAAGTCTGGAGCGTATTGACACAACCGGAACTTGTCAAACAATGGCAATACGGAAGCGATTTAATTACAGACTGGAAAGTTGGAAATGAAATCCGATTTAGAAATGAATGGGAAGGACAGGTTTTTGAGCAATGGGGAACGATTTTGGAAGTCATTCCAAATCAAAAAATCAAATATTCTTTATTTTTTCCGAGACCGGAACTGGAAGACAAGCCGGAGAATTATTTCATAATGAGTTATATTTTAACAACAGAAAATCAGAAAACAAAACTCGAAATTATTCAGGAAGATAATCGTCCCGGCGCTATTCAGGAAAAACCTCAGGGAGAAGAGAATCCGATTCTGCAAGGTTTAAAAGCTTTGATCGAATCTTAAAATTAGGTTCAAAGAATCAAAGGTACAGAGGCACAAAGGTTAAAAAAAGCACTATTTACATAGTGCTTTTTATTTTTTAGATATGCTGAGAAACCTTTGTAACTCTGTCCCTTTGAACCTAGTTTTAACACGCACATTCAATTTTGAGTCCCGTCTTAACTCCTTTTGTACCTTCGGTTGCATAACCATCAAACTTCCACCATTCTATTCCTCCTATTAATTCTTTTACTTTAAATCCCAGTTTTGTCATATTTAGAGCTCCTTTTGTTGATGCATTACAGCCAATTCCATCACAGTAGGTAACATACAAAACATCGCGGTCCAGATGTTGGGTAGTTTCTAAATTCATTTCACGATGCGGAATATTTATTGCATTTGGAATATGTTCAGCTTCAAAACCAAAACTCTTTCTGGCGTCAAGAGCAATGACTCTCTCTCCATTATTTAATGCATCAAACAAATCCGACGGATCCATTTCAAAAGCCAGCTTGTTTTCATAATGTTTAATTTGTGTTTCCATTTTAGTTTCGTTTTAAAGGTTTTGTTTATCCAAAAGTAATATGCTTGCAACTCCTATAAAAACGAAAAGAATTCATGTTCAGCATTACTTTTTTTCATACAAAACCCAAGGCAAAATTTTGTTACTTTGTGTATTAATCAGATAAAAATGGAAATACGTCACTTAAAATTGATCAAAGCGATTGTAGAAGAAGGAAGCATTACCAAAGCAATAGACAAACTTCACCTCACACAATCGGCTTTAAGCCATCAGCTCAAAGAAGCAGAATATCAATTAGGGACAGCCATTTTTTTGAGAACCAATAAAAAACTGGTTCTCACCAAAGCAGGAGAGAAAATATATGACCTTGCCAACGAAATTATAAGCAGACTCACCGAAACGGAAGCTCAGATCAAACAAATGGTTTTTGGCGAATATGGCGAAATCCGAATAAGTACAGAATGTTTCTCGAGTTATCACTGGCTGCCCTCCGTTTTAAAGCAATTTCATCTCTTATACCCAAATGTCGAATTAAAAATTGTTGCCGAGGCAACTCATATTCCAATTCAAAAACTTTTAGAGAACACCATTGATATTGCCATTATAAGTGATCAGATTAAAGATAATAATATTAAATACATCGAACTTTTTCAGGATGAAATGGTCATGGTCGTTTCTGAAAATCATGCCTGGGCAAACAAAAAATATGTTGTCGCAGAAGATTTCATCAACGAACATTTGATTATTCATTCATTACCGTTGGAAACTGTTACGATACATCAATTTCTTCTGGCACCAGCCAAAGTCACACCAAAAAAAATAACACCAATGCCTCTAACAGAGGCTTCTCTCGAAATGGTTAAAGCAGACATGGGCGTCATGTCAATGGCCAAGTGGGCACTTTTGCCTCATTTAAAAACCAGTCCGATCAAAGCCATTAAAGTTGGAAAAAATGGTTTGAAACGAAAACACTTCATTGCTGTCAGAGCAAATGAGAATTATCCGGACTATTTTCAGCATTTTATTCAATTTTTACAAAACGAAATCAATCTGCAATGGAATATTCAATAAGAAACTGCGAAATTACCGACTTGCCAAAATTGATTGTTTTATGCCAGAAACATGCTGAATTCGAACAGGCTGATTTTTCTTCTGAAGGAAAAGAAGACGGTTTAAAAAATGCCTTATTCGGTCAGAATCCCAAATTATTCTGTCTGGTGGTTGCCGCAAAAGAAACAATTATTGGATATGCATCCTACACTTTTGACTTTTCGACCTGGAATGCTGCCAGTTTTATTTACATGGACTGTCTATTTCTTGAGGAAGAAGCCCGCAGTTATGGAATTGGGGAATTACTAATTGAAAAATTAAAAGAAATCGGAACTCAGAATAACTGCGTTAATCTGCAATGGCAAACACCGCAATTTAACGAAAGAGCCATTAAATTCTATAACAGAATTGGCGCAAAAGGAAAAGACAAAGTCCGATTTACGCTAAATCTGTAAATAATTTAATCTCATATTTCACGCAGATTTTAAAAAGATTTAAGCAGATCGGCGCAAATATTAATAATCCATTTAAATCCGAAGAATCTGCATGAAACAAAAACCTATGAACCTTTGTAACTTTGCTCCTTTGCATCTTTAAAAAAATGAAACAAATAAGTATATTGGGCTGTGGTTGGCTAGGTTTGCCATTGGCAAAAAAACTAATCGAGAAAGGAAATTCAGTTAACGGATCCACAACATCAGAAAACAAACTTCAAATTTTAGACAGTTTCGGGATAAATCCTTTTCTTGTTACCCTGAGCGAAGGTCAAAGAAAAATGGAAAACGAAAACTTTTCTAAAAATATTGATACTTTTCTCGCAGGAAGCGAAGTCTTAATTATAGATATTCCACCCAAATTACGAACTGTAGATTCAGATTCTAACCAAAAAGTTTTTGTCGAAAAAATTCAGAATCTAATTCCTTTCATAGAAAAATCAACTGTTAAGAAAATACTGTTTGTAAGTTCAACATCGGTTTATGGCGATGATAATAGCTTTATTACTGAAAAAACTACTCCAAATCCAGAAACTGAAAGTGGTAGACAATTACTTTTAGTCGAAGATATCTTGCGAAAAAATCAAAATTTTGAAACTATAATTTTACGTTTTGGAGGATTAATTGGTGAAGATCGTCATCCTGTTAAACATCTTGCCGGAAAAGAAAACATCGAAAATCCGGATGCGCCAGTAAACTTAATTCATTTAAATGATTGTATCTCAATCGTCGAACAAATTATAAACCAATCAAATTGGAATGAAACGTTCAATGCAGTTGCGCCTTTTCACCCAACAAGGGAGGAGTATTATACCCAAAAAGCAATTGAAAGGAATTTGCCTGAACCAAAATTCAGTTCTGAAAAATCGAATATTAAAAAAATCATTTCAAGCGAAAAAACTGAAACAGTTTTACACTATAAATTTGGGCTGGAAGATTATTAAATTCCATATGGCTGAGCAAAATCGAAACCCGCTGGTTTTTCATAAGTCTTAGATTACGATCAAAGTGAAAATGGAATAAAACCACATGCAAAAAAAATTAAATGAACTTATATAACTTATATGGTTTCAAAAAATATTTGCGAACTTTGCTTAAAACCCTTACGCATTTGCGCTTAAATTTATGGAAACAGTCTTTATCAATTCCCCATTAGGAATCACCAAAATTATTGGAGATGAAAATGGTATTGCTGTAATTTCCGTTTCTGATGTTGGAACAAACGAGGTTTCTAAAACCATCCCCGAAGTTTTACAAGAAGCTGTCTTGCAGCTAAATGAGTATTTTGAAGGAAAAAGAACCGATTTTGATCTCAAATTAAACCCAAAAGGAACCGAATTTCAACAGAAAGTCTGGAAAGCATTACTGGAAATTCCATACGGAAAAACAGTAAGTTATATGGATCAGACCAAAAAACTGGGAGATGTCAAAGCAATTCGTGCTGTAGCGTCTGCAAATGGCAAAAACCCGCTTTGGATTGTGGTCCCATGTCATCGGGTTATTGGCACAAATGGTTCCCTAACCGGATACGCCGGCGGATTATCCCGCAAAAAATGGCTTTTGGAACATGAAAATCCTTCTACCCAACAAAGTTTATTCTAATCATTTATATTTGTAAGAATTTTATATGTATTTTTGCAATTCCATTCATAAAAATCCAATATCTAAGAAGTTTAAAATATGATTGAAAAAATAAACCTCAATAACATTTTATTTCTTGATATAGAAACCGTTCCAGAAGAAGAAAGCTATAATTTGCTTGATGCTGAGATGCAATCACTTTGGGATCTTAAAACGCAATACCAGCGAAAAGACGATTTTACACCCGAGGAATTTTATGAGCGTGCCGGAATCTGGGCTGAATTTGGAAAAATAATCTGTATTTCTGTTGGGTATTTTACAATTAAGGGAGATATTCGAAATTTTAGAGTGACTTCGTTTTTTGGTGAGGAAAAAAAGATTCTGAAAGACTTTAATAATCTTCTGAATAACCATTTCAATCAGCCGCAACATCTTTTGTGCGGACACAATGCAAAAGAATTTGACATTCCGTTTATAGCACGCCGAATGATTATCAATCAAATTGCTATTCCGGACAAACTGAATTTATTTGGAAAAAAGCCCTGGGAAATTGCACATTTAGATACTTTAGAATTATGGAAGTTTGGCGATTATAAACATTTCACCTCTTTAAAGTTATTAACCAAGATTCTTGGTATCCCATCGCCAAAAGGAGATATTGACGGAAGTCAGGTAGCGCATGTATTCTATGTAGAAAAAGACATTGACAGAATTATAACATATTGTGAAAAAGACACTATAGCGGTAGCACAGATTTTTTTACGCCTGCGCAGGGAAGATTTGTTAATTGATGATGAAATTATTCATGTATAGTTTTTTTGAGGCACAAAGATGCAAAGTTGCAGAGGTTCAAAGTTTTGAATAAACTTATATCACTTATATGGTTTAAAATGATTTTAAAATGACACATCAGGAAATTTCACATCATCGACTGGTTTCTCAAAAACTGTATAAAACAAGTCCATTTTCACCACAGGAAATTGTACAGCATTTGGGTGCCATGCAGGCGCAGGATTATGCGATGGCAAAATGGGCAATTGGTTCCCGCACTGATGCTACCGAAAAAGAAATCGAAGAAGTTATAAATTCGGGTAAAATTATCCGAACTCATATTCTTAGACCCACCTGGCATTTTGTGGCTGCAGAGGATATTTACTGGATGTTAGATCTTTCTGCTCCTCAAGTAAAGCGATTTACAAACTCAGCAGGCAAAAAATATGGTTACGATTCCAAAAAGTTTGATGAGGCAAATGCTTTTATCGAAAAATTATTAAGTGGAAACAATCATTTAACGCGAGACGAAATCATGCAGGAGCTTAATATTAAAAAAGCCTCAAATGATGATTTTTTGAGTGCGGCCATTATGATGAATGCCGAACTTGATGGTTTAGTTTGTAACGGGAAGATGAAAGGTAAACAAATTACTTATGCCCTACTTGAAGAACGTGTTTCGAAACCAAAAACTAAATTATCAAAAGAAGAAAGTTTAGCAAAATTAGCCCAGCGTTATTTCGAAAGTCATGGCCCTGCAACGTTACTTGATTTTTCATGGTGGTCCGGTTTTCCTCCCACTATTTGCAAATCTGTAATTAATGCAATTGAATTGCAATTAAGTTCTATAACTATTGACAATCAGCAATATTGGTTTAAACAAGATCATACTGATGCAGATAACTTTCGCGAAAGCGTACATTTTCTTCCGGCATTTGATGAGATTTTAATATCTTATAAAACTCGCGAAGCAGCTATTTTACAAGAACATCAATCAAAGGCTTTTACAAATAATGGTATTTTTAAACCGGTAATTATGGAAAACGGAAAAGTCATTGGAACCTGGAAAAGAACAATTAAAAAAGATCACGCCAAAATAGAAACGCAGTTTTTTAATGAAACTGAAACGGATAAAAAACAACTTATTTTTAAAGGAATCCAATCTTTTGAAAATTATCTGGAAACAAAAATTGTTATTGAATGAAATTGAATTTCATCAAAAAGAATGTTGTTTTAAGGAAATACTTCCGGTTTCAATATTAAAATCTTTGGGCATATTATGGCTAAATAATTACATTTACAAAAAATTACAATTATGGTATTAAGCAGATTTTGGTTAGCGATTTTTATTTCTTCGATTGTTTTCATTGTAGTCAGTTTATTTACAGCCAATACTTATACTATTGATTCTGTTTTGAATGGAAAGAAAGATGACCCAATTTTGGTTTCTGAAAAATACATTCAGGAACTTCCTGCCTTTATCAAAGACAGCATTACAAAAGCGAAGGATCAGACTATGATCATAAATCGTGATACGCTAAATACCGACACTACTTATGTTTATAAAAACAAAACCGTAAAAATTTATAGTGGTCTTCAAAAATCAGATGGTTTATTACCAACTTGCAAGAGTACTTTGGTAGATTTAATCCTGCCTCTTATTGCTTATCTGGCCTTTTTCTGCGGATTGATGGAGCTTTTAATCATTTCGGGAGCTTCCGGAAAATTAGCCAAAGGATTAAGTCCTGTTTTTGTAAAAGTGTTTCCAAGTATTCCCAAAAACCACCCTTCGATTTCTTATATGACTTTAAACTTTGCCGCCAATTTCCTTGGACTGGATTCTGCTGCAACTCCATTTGGACTTAAAGCCATGGAAAGTTTACAGGAAATAAATCCCGAAAAAGATAAAGCAAGCGATGCTCAAATTATGTTTATGTGTCTGCATGCTTCCGGTTTGACTTTAATCGCAACTTCTATCATTGGATATCGTGCTGCTGCAAATGCAAGTAACCCGGCAGATGTAATGCTGCCTTGTATCATTACATCATTCATTGGGACAATTGCGGCTTTCTTATTAGTTGGAATTAAACAAAAAATCAACTTTAAAAGTGCTTCGCTCGTTATTGGATTAATGGTTTTAATTGCAGCAATCGTTGGTTTATTAATGTATGTGAATCATTTGGATCTGATTGGGAAAAACTATTTTACTTCTAATCTTTCAGGATTAATATTACTTGCCATTATTGTTTTTACCTTAATTTTCTCTTTCATGCATGAAAAGAAATTTATTGAAGCAAACACAACGGTTTTTGACTCTTTTGTAGTCGGAGCAAATAATGGTGTTAAAACCGGAGTCACTATTTTTCCATATGTTCTTGGAATGTTAGTTGCCATTTCTCTATTCAGAAACAGTGGTTTATTTGAAATTATAAGTGACGGAATTGGGTTTGTATTTTCAAATATGGGTGTTAGTAAAGAAATTACAAATGCACTTCCTGTTGCCATGCTTCGTCCTTTTAGCTCAGCAGGATCAAGAGGATTCCTGATCGACTCGATGAATACTTTTGGGGCCGATTCTCTAACAGCAAGATTGAGCAGTATTTTTCAATGCAGTGCCGAAAGTACTTTTTATGTTATTGCTGTTTACTTTGGATCTGTAAATATTAAAAACACCCGCTATGCTTTAGGAACCATGCTTTTGGTAGATTTAATTTGTGTGATTACTGCCATTTTTGTGGCAACCTGGTTTTTTTAAAAAAGAAATTCCAGAGAATGATATATTCTATGCCATCGGATTTTTAATCCGTTGATTATAATATTGGTCGATCCTATGGATCTTTTTTATAACCGAATTGAAATCTGGGCTTCTCATCTCTAAACTGGATTAAAATCCAGCCCTACAATATGGGGCGAGCCGAGGGCTCTTTTAATTCGAAATCAATATAAAAAAATTCCGGAGGAATGATTCATTCTGTAGCAACGGATTTTAATCCGTTGGTTATAAATATTGACCCTTTTTTTAAAGTTCCGTAGGAACGGTATATTTTGATAAATTAAAAATCTAACACGAATCATATTATCTTGATCGATCCTATGGATCTTTTTTAACATGCCTGTTTCGAAAATAACCGAATTGAAATCTGGCCAACATCATCTCTAAACTGGATTAAAATCCAGCCCTACAATATGGGTCGAGCCAAGGGCTCTTTTAACTCGAAATCAATATAAAAAAATTCCGAAGGAATGATTCGTTCTGTAGCAACGGATTTTAATCCGTTGGTTATAAATATTGCCCCCTTTTTTAAAGTTCCATAGGAACGAATAATTAAAAAAGAAAGTTAAATATTACAAAAAGGTATTCTGCAACCATAAGAATGATTTATTTAGCAAAAAAAATCAAAATGGCAAACACCTATCACCAAATCTATTTACAAGTTGTTTTTGCGGTAAAACATAGAGAAGCTGTTATTACAAAAGAATGGAGAGCAAAATTATTTAGTATTATTGGAAATCTAATTAATGAAACCGGATGTAAGACCATAATTGTCAATGGCATTGAAGATCATGTTCACTGCCTACTGGGCTTAAAACCAACTATTTCTGTTTCTGAATTAATGAAAACGATAAAAGCGAAATCTTCGAAATATATAAACGATCATAAATTAACAACAGCAAGGTTTGAATGGCAGGAAGGGTATGGAGCATTTTCATACAGTCAATCACATGTCAGTGATGTCTATAAATATATTGAAAATCAGGAAGACCATCATAAAAAACAAACTTTCAATCAAGAATATCTCAATTTTCTTAATAAATTCAACATTCAATACGAAGAAAAATATATTTTTGAAGAACTAAAATAAGCACATGAAAATCCACATTTTATTCTTCGCATCCCTTTTAATTGGTTGCCAAAAACCAAAATCTGAGCCTCAAATAACAAGTACTGCTCCAGAACCTAAAACAGAAACTGCAATTGTAAAAGAACACTTTCTAAAAACAGATACTATTTTAATTTCTGAAGGAGAAGAAAACTCAAAATCCAATTTTGTTTTGGCACATCTTCTAAATCAAACTGCAGACAAAGACAGCATCGTAACTTCAAAATACCGACTTGATTTTTATGTCAACAAAACTAAAATTACCGATTCAAAGATTACGATTAAAGGTGTTGACAAAGGATCTGAATGGAGTGCAACATATGGATTAACCTCAGCGACTGCCAAAAATTCTCCTTTTATTCAAATTAATTTTGGATACCCTGCCTGCGGTTATAACAGAAATAATTACTTGTATTATTTAAAAAACAGTGATTTACAATTGGTTCATGAATGGGATTCTATGACCGATGGTGGTTGGGGAAGCTGGATTGAGTTTGATAATCCCGATGCAAAATCTAATCCGGAATCCTTTTATTGCAAAACTGTAACCTATTTTCCTGAAGATGATAATGATGACATGGGAACTGTTTCACATTCTGATTCTATTGCTTTTCACTTAAATGGCAATCACTGGAAAAAGCAATTAGTTTCTGCGAAAGACAAGGTCTATTTTGAGAAAAAAGTGTCTTTTGATGACTTTCATAATCAGAAATAAAGTCCACAAAACAAGGCTAATTCAAATTCTTTCTTAGGTAAATAATTTTTAACTTTGTAAAAAAACAAAGCAATGATTGATTTTATATACCAGGATCCCTATCCTATTTTGAAGGATGATACGCAATACCGCAAAATTACTTCTGATTTTGTAAAAACAGAACAATTTGGTGAACGTGAAATTTTAACTGTTGACCCAAAAGGTTTAGAGTTATTGGCCGAAGAAGCCCTGACTGATGTTTCGTTCATGTTAAGAACGACACACTTGCAGAAACTTAGAAATATCCTTGATGATCCGGAAGCAACAGACAACGATCGTTTTGTAGCTTACAATTTATTACAAAATGCATCTGTAGCTGCCGAAGGTCAATTACCAAGCTGTCAGGATACCGGAACAGCGATTGTAATGGCTAAAAAAGGTGAAAACATCTTTACTGGTGCTGATGATGCAGAATGGTTAAGCAGAGGAATTTTTAATACATACCAGAAACGTAATTTACGTTATTCTCAAATTGTTCCAATTTCGATGTTTGAAGAAAAGAATTCAGGTTCAAATCTTCCGGCTCAAATTGATATCTATGCTAAAAAAGGAGCTTCTTACGAATTCTTGTTTATGGCAAAAGGTGGTGGATCTGCCAATAAGACCTACTTGTACCAACAGACAAAATCGTTATTGAACGATAAATCGATGGACGCTTTTGTTCGTGCAAAAATCAAAGATTTAGGAACTTCTGCTTGTCCTCCGTACCATTTGGCTCTAGTTATTGGAGGAACTTCTGCAGAAGCAAACTTAAGTGCTGTTAAAAAAGCATCTGCAGGTTATTATGATCATTTACCAACTTCTGGAAATATGGCCGGTCAGGCATTTCGTGATTTAGAATGGGAAGCACGTGTTCAGAAAATTTGTCAGGAAAGCGAAATCGGAGCTCAGTTTGGAGGAAAATATTTTACACATGATGTTCGTGTAATTCGTTTGCCACGTCACGCGGCTTCTTGCCCTGTTGGATTGGGCGTTTCTTGTTCTGCAGACAGAAATATTAAAGGAAAAATTACAAAAGACGGAATCTTTGTTGAGCAATTAGAAGTAAATCCAAAACAATTTTTGCCAGAAACAGCACCTCACTTAGAAGCGCCTGTTGAAGTTGATTTAGACCAGCCAATGGCAGATATTTTAGCGAAATTATCACAATACCCGATCAAAACCCGTTTGAAACTAAACGGTACTGTTATTGTTGCCCGTGATATTGCACACGCAAAAATTAAAGAATTACTGGATGCCGGAAAACCAATGCCGGAATACTTTAAAAATCACCCGGTTTATTATGCCGGACCAGCAAAAACTCCGGAAGGTATGGCTTCGGGTAGTTTTGGACCTACTACAGCCGGACGTATGGACGTGTATGTAGATGAATTCCAGAAAAATGGCGGAAGTATGGTTATGCTTGCTAAAGGAAACCGTACTAAACAAGTTACTGATGCCTGCAACAAATATGGCGGATTCTATCTAGGTTCGATTGGAGGTCCTGCGGCTATTTTGGCACAAGACAATATCTTAAAAGTAGAAATTGTTGATTTTGAAGAATTAGGAATGGAAGCTGTTCGTAAAATTACCGTAAAAGATTTCCCTGCTTTTATCATTACTGATGATAAAGGAAATGATTTCTTTGAAAATTTATAACTCTTTTTAGAGGCTAAGATTCTAAGTTACTGAGATACTAAGATTTTTAAAATAATAAAAACCGCCTAATGGCGGTTTTTGCTTTTATATACTTTGTGCGCAAACCGTATTTAGTTTAAGCACTTTTATCTTCTTTTTCGAATGCTATAAAATGTGAAACTTTCCCTTTTAAGTTGTAAACTGGTACAGCATCTACACTGCATCTGTAAGTTTCACCATTTTTTTTATAGTTTTCAAGCGTCTTTTTAAAAGGCATTTTTAATTGGATTGCTTCTTTTATTTCTTCTAAAACAATTTTAGAAGTGGCTGGTCCCTGAAACATTTTTGGTGTATGTCCTAAAACCTCATCTTCTTTATAACCTGTCATTTTTCTTATTCCGTTTGAGGCAAAAACAATTTTTAAACTCAAATCCGTAATAAGAACAACTTCATTTTTAATCCTTTCTTCAATTTTCAAATCTTCTTTATTCCAGGAAAATAGATTTGAAATTTCATTTACTTTTTTCAAATCCGCAAAAGTCAATTTCAATTCATTTAAATACAAATAATGAAAATCCCAGGACATTAAAGGTACTGAATAACGATAGAAAGCTTCATCATAATTATTGTTTTTCATCTGAATAAACTTAAATGGTACTATCTCAAAGATAGAAAGAAAATTCTTCACAAAAAAATACTAATATTAAATTTAAGCAAACTTTAATGTATCAAAATGCAAATTTAAGCTGCACGACTACAGCTTTTCTCTCCTCAATATTCAAGTTGTTCAGCGAAATGCCAAGTAACCGAACAGAATCTTTCATTTTTTCCTGATATAATAACTCTTCGACTATTTCCATTATCAAACTTTTATCTGATATAAAATAGGGCAATGTTTTACTTCTGGTCTGTTGTGTAAAATCACTGTATTTTATTTTCAAAGTAACAGTCTTCCCTGATATTTCATGTTTTTTTAATCTTTTTTCTAAAGATGTGGCGATTCTGTCCAATTGCTCCAACATAAAGATTTCTGAGGATAAATTCACATCAAAAGTATGTTCTGCAGCAACTGATTTTGTTATGCGATGTGGTTTTACTTCGCTGTTATGAATACCACGAACGACATTGTAATAAAAAGCTCCAGATTTCCCAAAATGCTTTTCGAGAAACTCCACAGATTTACTTTTTAAATCTGTTCCTGTAAAAATCCCTAATTGATACATTTTTTCAGTGGTCACTTTTCCAACACCGTAAAATTTCCGAATAGGCAGTTCTTCCAGAAACTCTAAAATTTCATCTGGGTTAACCGTCTTTTGTCCATTCGGTTTATTGACGTCACTAGCAATTTTGGCCACAAATTTATTGACCGAAATTCCGGCGGAAGCTGTAAGACCAACTTCGTTTAGAATTCTTTGCCTAATTTCCTGAGCCAGTAAACTGGCGCTCGGATTTCCTTTTTTGTTTTGGGTTACATCCAGATAAGCCTCATCTAAAGAAAGCGGTTCAACCAAATCTGTATACTCATGAAAGATTTTATGAATTTTTGAGGAGATCTCTTTATAACGATCAAATCTTGGTCTTACGAAAATAATCTCGGGGCAATATTTTTTGGCCAAAACACCACTTATTGCACTACGAACTCCAAATTTTCTGGCTTCGTAACTCGCTGCCGAAACTACTCCTCTGTTCTCTGACCCTCCAACTGCGACAGGTTTACCCCGCAACATTGGGTTGTCCATCTGCTCAACTGAAGCATAAAAAGCATCCATGTCAATATGGATAATTTTGCGATATGTTGGCACATCTGACATTATGCAAATTTAGAAAGTAAAGCCATAAAAAAGTATCTCAAATAGTTATAAATAATATCAATTTTTAAAGAATGTAAAAACGATGAGTTCAAACCAATTATTCTTTCTATTTTTGTTTTTCTACACGAAAAATTAAATAATGCGAACATTTGTTATAGGTGACATTCACGGCGGATTACTTGCACTGGAACAAGTGATGAAAAAAGCCGGGGTCACTACAGAAGATACTCTTATATTTCTAGGCGATTATGTTGATGGCTGGAGTCACTCAGCGCAGGTAATCGACTATTTAATTGATTTAAAAAGCAAACAGAACTGTATTTGTGTTAGAGGAAATCACGACCAGCTGGCCTTAGAATGGCTTGAAAACAGACATGATGACCTTGATGAGGAAATGTGGTACAAACATGGCGGAAAAGCCACCGTAGAGGGGTATTCGAAGATATCTGAAGAGAAAAAGAAAACACATATTGCTTTTTTACATCAGCTGAAAGATTATTATCTTGATGACGAAAACCGTTTATTTGTTCATGCCGGATTCACTAATTTGAATGGTGTGGTCTGGGAATACTTTCCAAAATTATTTTACTGGGACAGAACACTCTGGGAAACAGCGCTTTCTTTAGACCCAAACTTAAAACCTGGTGATTTATACTATCCTAAACGTTTTACGGTTTACAAAGAAGTCTACATAGGTCATACGCCTGTTACCCGAATTGGGCAAACAGTTCCGGTTCAAAAAGCTTGTGTCTGGAATGTTGACACAGGTGCTGCTTTCAAAGGACCTTTGACGATCATGAACATTGACACCAAAGAATTCTGGCAAAGTGATCCGTTAAATGAATTATATCCTGACGAAAAAGGTAGGAATTAATCCATAAAAATTTAATTTTGCATTTTAAAATAATTAATATTTAAGTTTATGAAAAAGGTTATTACACTTTTGTTTTTAGTATCATTTGGATTTATTAATGCTCAAAAAGCATTTACAGGAAAAGGAGACATACGAGTTAATGTTGGTGCTAATTTACAAGATGGTGGTTCTGGAATTCAGGGATCTGTAGATTTTGGTTTAGGAGAAAATTTCTCATTTGGTTTTGTTGCAAATTATTTATTAGGAGTAGATAATTTTAGTGGTTTTTACCACGGAAGTTCATCTGTTTACAATGACAAAACTCCTGACTTCTCTGATCGTTTTGATGCAAAAGCCAGAATTAATGCTAATTTATCAAGCGTAATTGGAGTAGAGCAATTAGACATTTATCCAGGACTAAGTTTAGGTTTACATAATTTTGGAGGCCATGTTGGAGGTCGTTATTTCTTTACAGACGGATTTGGTGTATTTACTGAAGTTGGATTTCCAATTGCAAAATACGGAAGTAACAATGATCCGTTTTATCATTTAAACAATCAGGCAACTTTCAGTTTAGGAGCTTCTTTTAATTTGCAATAAATTTTAATCGTTTGGTTTCACCAAAAGAACGTTTTAAAACATTAGTTGAAAATTTATATCAATAAAAAACCGCCCATACAGGCGGTTTTTCTTTGCTTTTATAAGATCTGAATTAAAATCTTCAAAGCCTTTCTAACAATCTCAACCTTTTATTTCTTAACAAATTTCTTAACGACTCTTTTACTGCCGTTATTTAATTCAATAATATAAACTCCAGTATTTAATGCACTAACATTAATAGGGTTTCCGGAAAGTTGTCCTGTGCTAATTTGCTGACCCAATGTGTTTGTGATTCGGAATGTATATCCTGTATTATTCAAAATTGAAACATTCAGTTCATCTTCTACAGGGTTTGGATATAATGCAAAACTTGATGTTTCTGTGGTTTCAAATAAACTTGTATTGATATCCTCACTAGCAATTGCTCCTGAAGCAGTGATGTTTATAGAATAATCTTCTACTTGTCCATAAGAAAAAGCCTCACAAGATGTTGGGATTCCGTTGTATTTCATAGAAACTCTAACTCTGGTTGTTCCAAGAGCTGCCGTTGCCGGAATAGTTATTGTTCCAGTCACCGGAGTTGTTTTTGAAGTTGCTTTTGTCCAAACAGTCTCACCAGAATCTGCAAAATCACCATCTTGATTGTAATCAATAAAAACAGCATATCCTTCAGTGTAAACAGTCGAAGTCCAGCTTGGAGTAATAGTAATCGTGTAAGCTGTTCCTCTTGTTGCATTTGTAGAAAGTGCAGTATAGTTTTCATAACCCGTTGTACCTGTTGATGTATTATTGATTGTTCCAAACACAACTTTACCAATTCTTTCATCTGCGGTACTATTTCCCTGAGATGTACAATAAGATATAGTCGCGGCAGTTGTAGTAACATTTACAGCATTACTGGCAGCTGAAACATTTCCTGCAGCATCTTTAGCTTTAACCGTAAAAGTATAAGCCGTTAAAGCCGTTAAACCGGTTACCGTATATGTAGTTGATGTTGAAGATCCTTTTAGCGTTGTTCCTTCGTAAATGTCATATCCTGTAACTGCCACATTATCTGTAGAAGCAGTCCACGATAAATTAGTAGTTGTTCCGGTAGTTCCAGAAGCAGCTAAGCTTGTTGGAGCTGTTGGTGCCACAGTATCCCCCGATCCTGCATAAGCAGCACCAACACCAACTGCATAAAACGCATTCGTTGTTGCAATAACCTCAGCAGAACCTGCACCGTATAAATCTATTGCAGATTGTATTCCTGAAGTTCTTGCATTTGCATATGTTGAATTTGCTGTTAAATATACGCTCTCTAAACGGTAAGCAATTTTTGCAGCTTTGTCAATAGTAATACCTGTTACGTTATACACACTTCCAATATCGTTTGTTCCTGATTTACCAACAGATAAAATATAAAACCAATGATTCAAAACACCAGAATTGGTATGAACCCCACATTGATCGTTATTATTTGTTGGCGTACAGTTTACATTTACCCAATATGTTCCCCCGTAAGTATCTGGCTGTCCTTCTGAATTTGGATCACTCATTGAGCGCAGGGCAAGATGACCACTTCTTCTTTCAATATCTTCTCCAACTAACCAGGTTGATTTTGTTGGTGCAGCACGATATTCTATACAAGCTCCCCAAATATCAGAGAATGCTTCGTTCATTGCCCCCGATTCTTTCTGATACGCCAGATTTGCAGTATACGTACACACAGCATGACCAATTTCATGACCCGCAACATCCATTGCTGTTAAAATATCAAATCCTCCAGTTCCGGTTCCGTCACCGTAAGTCATAACACTTCCGTTCCAAAATGCATTATTATTATTTGGATATCCCGCTGCTACTAAATTGTAATGAACATAACTTTTAATTTTTGCACCCGCATTATCAAAGCTATTTCTTCCATGTACTGTTGACCAATAATCATAAGTCATCTCGGCACCCCAATGTGCGTCTAATGCACCATTATCTTTATTGGTGTTATTATACTCGGCTGCTGTCCAGTTATTGTCGGCATCTGTAAAATTAGTTGTAGGATATGTCGCAGTTCTTGCAGAGTTGTAAGTTTGAATTCCGTTTCCACGAGTTACATCAGATAAAATATAAGAAGAACCGCTTAAACTAGTCTGAATAGTCTGTGTTCCGCTATAACGAGTCGCTGCATTTGCGGCAACCATACTTTTTTTAGAAACTAAACTGCTTTTTTGATCTTTGCCAGCCGTCGAAATTAATCTCCCATGACTGTTTTCGCCAAGATGTTTGATCGTTGCATTGTAAAACAAAGCTTCTCCGGTCTGGGCATCGATATAAAGATCTCCTCTGCTCAACGGATAAGTAGCATAAATATCAAATTTATAAGCTAATCTTACTTTATCAGACTTTCTGTTCTCGCCTTGTTCTTCCATTGCCGGTAATAAAACCAATTCGCCTTTTGGTTTTTCATATCCCATCACAGCTGCATCGTCTGGTGTTTCCCATAGATATTGCTTTGCACCTGTATAGGCAATTGCTTTAGCAAAAGCAGCCTGACTGGATAATTTAGGCGTTGTTTTTACATTTTCAAGAGCATAAAATTCGCCATTCATCGAAACTAATTTTCCTCCTTTTGAATGTAAAGTATAGTTTGCAAACTCTACTTTGATTCCTTGTTCGTATAACTGAAATTTTTCATGTACAAACCCTTCTTTATCAGACTCTGTCTTTACTTTTGCAAAATTCTGATTGTCCTTTAAACCTAATTGTTCTTTAAAAACAGTGTTAAAGTCGGATTCTTTGTAGGTAGACTTGTCGCTAAAGGTGATTAAACTTGGTTGTCCGTTTTCTGATACATTTTTCTGACTTACCCTTTTATCAGTGTTTTGGGTAAATCCAGCTACAGAAAATGTAAGAATAACAACTGACGTTGTCATAATTTTTGGTAATTTTTTTTCCATAATAATGTGGTATTTAAGTTTGGTTAAATGATTACAAATAAAATATTTAATGTAAGTAAATACTCTATTTCGAGATAAAAGTATTTCATTTATGTTAGATAATCGATGAAATATGCCGTTAATCGATGAAATACAACATTTTTTATATTAATATCATTTTTATTTAACAAACAATATAAATTTCTCACAAAAACAAACCCAAAACTAATTATATTACTGAAATATAAGACATTACAACAAAAACAAGCCCTCAAAATTCATTTTCCCTAGCAACCAGTTACTATATGTGATCACTAATTTATTCCTACAAAAAAAGGCCAGCTCTTTTAAAAGCTGGCCTCAATAGATTTTATACTAAAATATGTGATTAACTGATATCCATTTCCGGAATTTCTCCTTCAATAATTAAATCTGCTTCGGTCGATGCAATGATATGTTCTACAGAAACACCTGGCGCTCGTTCTAAGAGCTTAAAACCATTTTCAGTCACTTCGAGTACTGCAAGTTCTGTAACAACCTTTTTAACGCAGCCAACGCCTGTTAATGGTAAAGTACATTTTTTTAGAATCTTAGACTCCCCGGCTTTATTAACATGCATCATCGCCACGATAATATTTTCAGCAGAAGCTACCAAATCCATTGCACCTCCCATTCCTTTCACCATTTTTCCCGGAATCTTCCAGTTGGCAATATCTCCGTTTTCTGAAACTTCCATAGCTCCCAAAATAGTTAAATCAACTTTTTGGCTGCGAATCATTCCGAAACTAAAAGCCGAATCAAAGAAACTGGCTCCCGGAAGTGTTGTAATGGTTTGTTTTCCTGCGTTGATAATATCTGCATCTTCTTCTCCGGCAAAAGGAAATGGTCCCATACCCAAAACACCGTTTTCACTTTGAAACTCTACAGCAATATCTTCACGCACATAATTTGCAACCAATGTCGGAATACCAATTCCTAAGTTTACAAAATATCTGTCTTTTACTTCTTTCGCAATTCGTTTTGCAATATCTTCTTTTGTTAACATATCTTCAATGTGTCAATTTTTTTAATGTGCCAATTAGTCAATTTGATCATTAGATAATTATTTTAGATTTTGTAAAGCATTATCTAATGGACAAATTATCTCATTATCTAATTAAACTCTCTGTCTTACTGTACGTTGCTCGATTCTCTTTTCAAATTTTTCTCCCTGAAAAATACGTTGTACCATAATTCCCGGAATATGAATCTGATTTGGATCTAATGTCCCAACAGGTACCAATTCTTCAACTTCGGCAATGGTGATTTTTCCCGCTCCAGCCATACAGGCGTTAAAGTTTCTGGCAGTTCCTTTAAAAATAAGATTTCCGGCTTCATCTCCTTTCCAGGCTTTTACAATTGCAAAATCAGCTTCAAAAGCTTTTTCCATAATGTGCATTTTACCTTTGAATTCGCGAACTTCTTTTCCTTCTGCAACTTCAGTTCCGTAACCTGCTGGTGTAAAAAATGCCGGGATCCCAGCCTGAGCTGCGCGACAACGTTCTGCCAGCGTCCCTTGCGGCGTCAATTCAACTTCTAATTCTCCAGAAAGCATTTGACGTTCGAATTCGGCATTTTCACCTACATACGAAGAAATCATCTTTTTGATCTGTTTCTTTTGCAAAAGCAATCCTAAACCAAAATCATCAACTCCCGCATTATTCGAAATACAAGTTAAATCTGAAGTTGATGTATTTACTAAGGCAGCAATAGTATTTTCTGGAATTCCGCATAATCCAAAACCACCAAACATGATGGTCATTCCGCTTTCTATTCCTTTTATTGCTTCCTGAACATTATTAACTTTTTTTGTTATCATAACAAAGGGTCTTTATTACTATATATTTTTGATAAAAATAAGATTTTTAGATTAATTTATAACGATTTCGTAAAAAATAAAAAACGCTGTATTCAAAAAAATATCCTTTTGTAATCATCTTAATTTAAGATGGCACAAAAGGATATTTTCTATTTTTAAAAAAGCTAAAACTTATAGTTCAAACTCATCTGTATTTTGTTCTGTTTGTGTTGTATCTTTTACAACCGCCGGTCTTTGATAACAATCTACTTTTATAGAAAGATTGGCCGGACGCTCAAACTCTGATTTAGAAACCTGAAGTGTTTCATCGGCATAACATTTTTTCATGAAGTAAGCCCAAACTGGTAAAGCTGCTGTAGCTCCTTGTCCATAAGTTAAACTTTTGAAACGTGCAGAACGATCTTCGCAACCTACCCAAACTCCTGTTACTAAATTTGGAACCATCCCCATAAACCAACCATCTGATTGATTTTGTGTTGTACCCGTTTTACCCGCAATCGGGTTTTTGAACATATATGGATATCCTGTCCAGCGATTATCTCCGCTTCCTCCGCCTTGTGTACGCAAACGTGCTCCAGATCCGGTTTCTGTTACACCCTCCAGCAATTTAATTACTGCAAAAGCAATATCTTTATTTAAAACGTCATGAGATTCCGGAATCGGCTCGTAAATAACCTCTCCACTTTTATTCTCTATACGGCTTAAAAACTGAGGTTTTACATAAACTCCCTGATTTGCAAATGTACTATAGGCCGCAACCATATCTTCTACAGTAATATCAACAGCACCTAATGCAATAGAGGGTTGTACCGGGATTTCTGTTTTAACTCCTAATTTTTTAGTCAATTCTACAACAGCTTCAGGACCAGTCCTGTCAATTAATTTAGCAGAAACGGTATTGATAGAATTCGCCAAACCTTGTTTTAAAGTAACCATTCCACGGTATCTGTTGTCAGAGTTTCTTGGCTCCCAGTCTTCTGTAACGTGGTGACGTCCTTTGTGAATCATAAAAGGTCCATCCAGAATAGAATCGCAAGGAGACATATTCAATTGTTCAATCGCAGTTGCATAAACAAACGGTTTAAATGTAGAACCAACTTGTCTTGCTCCCTGACCTACGTGATCATATTGAAAATATTTATAGTTGATACCACCAACCCATGCTTTGATATTTCCGGTTTGAGGTTCCATTGCCATTAAACCTGACTGCAAAAAGTGTTTGTAATAACGAATAGAATCAAGTGGCGTCATCGTTGTATCACGCTCTCCTTTCCAGGTGAATATTCGCATTTTTGTTTTTACTTTGAATGAAGCAATTATATCATCTTCGCTCTTATCCATATCTTTCATCTGAGCCCAACGAACAGAATTCTTCATGGCCTGCATCATGATTCTATCAGTTTCTGCCTGAGTAATATTTACGAAAGGCGCATTTTTATTGGTTTTCATTTCAATAAAAAATTGCTGTTGCAGATTTTTCATGTGTTCTGAAACCGCTTCTTCTGCATATTCCTGCATTCTTGAATCGATAGTAGTATAAATTTTCAGACCATCTTTGTAAATATCATAATCACTTCCGTCTGGTTTTTTATTTTCCGCTACCCACTTTTTCATATAATCACGAAGATATTCTCTAAAGTAAGTTGCTGTTCCTTCACGGTGACTTTCTAACTTGAATTTTAATGCTATTGGCAAAGCCTGAAGTCTTACTTTTTCAGATTCAGAAATCATTTTTGCTTTTTCCATTTGAGACAAAACCACATTACGACGGTTTTTTACTCCTTCCGGATTTCTAACCGGATTGTATAATCCTGAGTTTTTGAACATTCCGACTAAAATAGCCGACTCATCCATTGTTAGATCTTTTGGGTCTTTGGAGAAGTAAGTTTGCGCGGCAGAACTAACTCCAACAGAATAATTTCCGAAATCGTAGACATTGCAATACATGGCCAAAATTTCATTTTTGGTGTATTGCCGCTCTAAACGAATGGCGATAATCCATTCTTTTATTTTTTGTACAATTCTAAAGGGCAAAAACTTAGAACCTTCACCATGAAATAATTGTTTTGCAAGCTGTTGTGTTAATGTACTCGCTCCACCATTGGTTCCTAAACTAAAAACAGCTCTTAAAGTTCCTCTGCCATCAATTCCTGAATGTTCGTAAAAACGTGCATCTTCAGTCGCTACCAAAGCCTCAACTAAGCTTTTTGGCAAATCTGAATATTTAAGCTGAGATCTGTTGGTTTTGAAATATTTACCAATAACCACTCCATCAGAAGAGATAATTTCGGTAGCCAGATTAGAGTCTGGATTTTCAAGGTCTTCAAAAGACGGCATTGAACCGAATAATCCCCAAGAGGCAAATAAAAAGAAAGCTAAAATACCTAACAAGGTATAGGCAAAAATTCGCCAAAATTTCTTTTTATAGTAATTAATATCTTTAACGCTATTTGATTGATTGTTTTTCTTAGCAGCCATAACTATTTTCTAATCTTTTTGTTCTATTCTAAAACCAACGTCTGTAATACCTTCTAAAGCCTGAACACCAGGGATTTTACCTGATTCCCTCACAGCTTGTTTGATGTGAACTTTATACTTTCCTCTAAATTTCACATCTTCTTTATAATAAAGCTTGCTTTCTTTAATGTCTGAAAAACCATTTCCTAACAAAGTTCCGTCAGGGTTTGCCATTTGATATTCTAAAGTATCCACTTTTGTAAATCCGCTTGGTGTTTCAATAGCAACAATCAAAAACAAATTATTGAAAGGATAATTGTTGTTATCTCTCAAATTTACAAATAAATTGTACTTTTTTGTAGAATCTAAAACCGGCAGATCGAAGGTTACTACACTATCTTTATTCCACGCACTTCCTACTGATTTATACTCATCAAATACTCGTTTTTTATCACATGAAAAAAGAAGTATTGCTGCCAGAAGAAGAATTACGTTATTTCTTATTCTCATTTTTAGTAATAATTATTGGTTTTCTAGGCTCTGCAGGTTTATTCTCATTCGGTTTATTTGATTTATTCGAATGATTTTTGTTATGCGGTTTGTTTGATTTATTTGGATTCCCGCCTGCAGGTTTGTTATTGTTGTTGTTTCCTTGCTGTGGTTTTTGTGGTGCAGAAGCAACTGCAGCATTTTCAGCATTTGGTTTGCGTTTACGATTTGGTTTTTTCTTTCTTTTTGGCTGATCAAAACGAGTTAAACTCTCCTGACCCATTGCATTATTAAAGTCTTTTTCTGGTTCAGAAGTAACTTCAATCGCAAAATCTTCTAAAGAAGAAACCTTATTTTTTTGCTTATTTTCAGCAATAATTTCTTTTACCTGATCAATTTTCAAAACATGCCAGTTTGCAAAATTATTGGTGTAAGCAAACCACATTAATCCTTTAAAAATATCTTGTTTCTGGCAAACTGCATCGCCTTTTTCGGTCACTAACTTAGTGTCGTAATCCGGAAAATCTTTCAATGCATCCATGTAAGTGTCTAACTCATAGTTCAGACAACATTTTAGTTTACCACATTGTCCGGCTAGTTTTTGCGGATTCAATGATAATTGCTGATAACGGGCTGCTGATGTATTTACACTTCTAAAATCTGTTAACCAGGTAGAACAGCAAAGCTCACGTCCGCAAGAACCAATTCCGCCTAAACGAGCTGCTTCCTGACGAAAACCAACTTGTTTCATCTCTACTCTGGTACTGAATTCTTTAGCAAAATCTTTAATCAAAAGTCTAAAATCGACTCTGTCATTTGCAGTATAGTAAAACGTAGCTTTTGATCCGTCTCCCTGAAATTCAATATCAGAAATTTTCATTTCTAATTTATGCTGAATTGCCAATTCACGTGCACGAACTTTCATTGGTTCTTCACGATCACGTGCCACAGACCAAATATCAATATCTTTTTGAGATGCTTTTCTGTAAATCTTTGGTACTTCGTTACTTTCAGGATTAACTCCTTTTTTCTTCATTTGAATTTTAACCAATTCTCCTGTCAAAGTAACAATTCCAATATCATGTCCTGGCGAAGCAACAGTTGCTACTATATCACCAATACTTAAAGTTAATTTTTCTGAATTTCTAAAAAATTCCTTACGTCCGTTCTTAAAACGTACTTCAACACAATCAAAAATCGTCTCTCCGTTAGACGGGCTCATATTAGAAAGCCAGTCAAAAACCGTCAATTTATTGCAGCTATCGGTGCCGCAAGTCCCATTATTTTTACAACCTTTTGGTGCGCCACCATCTGAGGTTGAACAACTTGTACATGCCATAATTATATATGTAGTGTTGCATAAAAGCAACTTAAGTTCATAAACGTTTGATCGGTAAAGATAGTATTTTTTTTATTTGGCTTTTTATCGATAAAAACTAAAGGGCTGTTAAATAAAAAAAACCTACAATGTTTTACACAAAATAGGTTTTTTTTAGATTTTTTTAAGCTGAATTTTCTATGTTTCCTTAACCGTAATAATCTTTACCGGACATGCTTTAGCTGCCAATTCGCAACTTTCTACAATAGCATGATTCGGCGATTTCAAAGTAAAAAACCCTTTTGCATTCTGCGAATGAAGCAATACCGATTTTCCATCTTTTTTTGACATTTGAAAATGAACCGGATCCATTTCAACGCAGTAATTACAGCCAATGCATTTATCTCTTTGTAAAGTAACAATAACCATTACGCCTCAACAATTTTATATAATTTGTCCGACATTCTGATTCTGAATGGAAGTTTAAAAGTACAATCATCGCCTTTTGTTGCTTTTTCTGCCGTAAGATCATTTACAAACATTTCGTCGATAATCATTTCCTGAGCTCCTGTGCTTGGTCCTGTTACCAGAATTTTATCTCCGATTTTAATATCGTAAGCTTCTATTTTAAATTGGCCAACATTGGCTTTTGGGAAATAATGTGTCCCTTTTCCAACATAAACTTTTTTCTGAGTTGCCGCAGAACCCGGAATATCACTCCATTCTCCCAATTCCTGACCTAAGTAATAACCCGACCAGAAACCACGATTGTAAACCGTATTTAAAGCTTCCATCCAAACTGCGGTTTTCTCTTTTGTGAATGTTCCATCATAATATGCGTCAATGGCTTCACGGTAGGTTTTGATAACCGTTGCCACATATTCGGGTGCGCGGCCGCGCCCTTCGATTTTTAAAACCTGAATTCCGGAATCAATTACCTGATCTAAGAAATCAAGCGTACATAAATCTTTCGGTGACATCATGTATTCGTTATCAAGTTCGATTTCAAAACCGGTTTCCTGATCGATAACAGTATATTTTTTACGGCAGTTTTGTTTACAGGCGCCGCGATTTGCAGATGAATTATGTGAATGCAAACTCAAATAACATTTTCCTGAAACTGCCATACACAAAGCTCCATGGCCAAAAATTTCGATTTCAACTAAATTACCGTTTGGGCCTTTTATCTGCTCTTTCTCAATTTGAGCCGTAATATTCTTTACCTGACGTAAACTTAATTCACGGCTTAAAACCATGGTATCGGCAAATAAACTATAAAATTTTATAGTTTCAATATTGGTTACATTAAGCTGAGTTGAAATATGAACTTCCATTCCAATCGATCTTGCCATAGCAATTACCGCTTGATCCGATGCAATTACTGCGGTAATATTAGCCTCTTTGGCTTTTGTCAATAATGTTTTTACGACAGATAAATCATGATCATAAATAATCGTGTTTAAAGTCAGATAGCTTCTAACATTTTTTACCTCGCATCGATTAGCAATTTCTTTTAAATCTTCTATAGTAAAATTAACCGTTGAACGTGCGCGCATATTCAACTGTTCGACTCCAAAATAAACAGAATCACAGCCATTATCTAAAGCAGCCTGAAGTGACTCAAAATCTCCAGCAGGAGCCATGAGTTCAATTGTATTGTTAAATGTCATTTTTGATTTATTATTCAAATGACAAAAATAATGTGGGTATAGATTAGATTCCTATGATTTTTATCATAGTCTATATTTTAAAAATTATTCGTAGAAGTATTAATAATCGTTGTCGATATCCGTTGTGTTCCTGCGGCTGAAACCGCAGGCTATATTTTTTTTGCGTATGTTTTGTCAAATAAAGCCCGTGGTTTTAACCACGGGAAACGTATTGATTGGCATTTTTACAAATTACTCTCATACATATATTATAGTTGTGGATATTCTTTGCGCCCTGCGGTTGAAACCGCAGGCTATGTTTTCTTTGCGTATGCTTTTCAAATATAGCCCGTGGTTTCAACCACGGGGAACATATCTAAAGCAATCATTTATCTCCCAACCCGTGTAATTTCACAAAATCATCAAATTCATCTTGTCCATTTTTCTTAAGATGATGTTGCTTTTGATTTTTAATGTAATTGAAAACAGTATCTAACTGAGATTCGCTAACAGAGAAAGCACCAAAACCAGTTTGCCAGGCAAATTTTTCAAGAATAAATTCTCCCCTATTCATAAAATGAGAAGAACTTCCTTTTATTTGCTTTACAATATCTGTAATCGTTTTTTGCGGATTTTGTAAAAATAAAACATGCACATGATCTGGCATTCCATTAATGATTCTAACTGGACACCCAAGTTCTGTTAACTCTTGCCAAATGTAATCGTAAAGGATTTTCTCTATTGAAAAATCAATTAGATCCTGACGATTTTTGGTAGCCCAAATTACATGAATTCATAATTTGGTAAACGATTGTGACATAAATAAATTAGATAAAAATTTTGCTAATTTACAATTTTATACAATTTATCTGACAAACGAATACGAAAAGGAACCTCAAAAGTAACCTTATCACCAATTTTAGCAGATTGAGTTTCTGCGCCGTCAACAATGATTCTATCTAAAACCAATTCCTGATCTCCCGTTGTCGGGCCAGAAATAAGAATTTTATCACCACTGTTTAATTCGTGATTTTCTATAGTAAATTGCCCCACTTGTGCTTTTACATAATAATGTTCTGCTTTTCCAAGAAGTACTTTCTTTACCTTTATTTTCTGACGAATGTCAGCTGTTTTTTGTGCTGTAGCCAAAGCAGTCTCTAGCAATTCGCCTGAATGTTTGAATTTTAAATTTTCAGATTTCCCTTTTCTAAACACCTTGTTTCCAACCTGTTTCCCAGTTCTTAAACGAACCTGATCAACCAAAGGCATGTGTATAACCTCCAGACATTCTGTAGAACAACAGTTTTCCATTGCCACTTTACAATCATCACATTGAATAAACAACAAATGACAACCGTCGTTTTCACAATTTGTGTGGTTATCACAAGGTTTTCCGCATTGGTGACATTGAGAAATAATATCGTCTGTAATTCTTTCGCCTAAGCGATTATCAAACACAAAGTTTTTCCCAATGAATTTACTTTCTAAACCTTCTTCTTTAAGTTGTTTTGCATAGTTGATGATTCCACCCTCTAATTGATAAACATTCTTAAAGCCCTGATGTTTGAAGTAAGCACTCGCTTTTTCACAACGAATTCCTCCGGTACAATACATTACTAGATTTTTATCGTCTTTATGATTTTGAAGCTGTTCGTTGATAATTGGTAAACTTTCTCTAAATGTTTCAACATCTGGAGTAATAGCATTTTTAAAATGCCCAACTTCACTTTCGTAATGATTTCTAAAATCTACTACGATCGTATTTGGATCATCAAGGATATCATTGAATTCTTTGGCTTTAAGGTGAACGCCTATATTGGTAACATCAAAAGTATCGTCGTTTAAACCATCGGCAACTATTTTGTGTCGTACTTTGATCGTTAATTTTAAAAATGAGTGATCATCATGTTCTACAGCAACATTCAATCGTAGGCCTTTCATGAAATCATAAACTTCCAGTGTTTCTCTGAAAGCTTCAAAATTTTCGGCAGGAACACTCATCTGAGCATTTATTCCTTCGTTGGCAACATAAATTCGACCTAATGCATCAAGTGCATTCCAGGCTACAAATAAATCATCGCGAAATTTTTTGGGATCTTGAATTTTGGCGTACGCATAGAAAGACAACGTAAGACGTTGTTGACCTGCATCATCGATCATGATGGCTCTTTCTTCTGCGCTCAAAGTGTTATACAGTTGCATGCTATAAACAGTTTTAAGTTAAGAATGTATGTTTTTTAGATTTTCTTTAAAATCTGCGGCAAATTTAGGGTTTATTTTGAGATTAAAAATTGTATTGACCTAATTATCTGATTTTTTTAACAATTTTTAAAAACCCGATGAAGATTATATAACCTTAACAACTCAAATTTCATTACCAAAAATAATTATCTTTTTACTGCTTATTGTTTTGCGTAGCACGAACCACTAAATCATCAACAGAAACAGAACGGCTGATATGCCCAAAAAGAGTTTCCAGATTTTCTGCGCGAAGGCAATCCCGAACTTCGGCAAGAGCTTCAGCAATGTTTAGATTAATATTTCTAGTCTGTAAATCGACAAATAATTGTTTCAGAAACCTGGCACCGGCAATATCGATTCTTGGAGAAGAACTAAGATCTAATATTACCGTTTTTAAGGAACCTTGTTCCTGGTAGATTCTTTCTAAAATCTTTTCTTTAATAAATTCAACATTAAAATAATATATAGAAGATTCAATTCTCACAATTAATACGTTTTCAATTTTTTCATTATCCGGATGTCTTGCCATATCCGTATAAATTCTGGTACCATGAATTCTGCCTAAAAAAGCAACATTGGGTTTTGAAGCAGCTTTTAAAAGCAATAACAAAGTTACCATCGCGGCAACCAAAACACCAGTTAAAATTCCCCAAATAAGTACACCAACAAGTGCAATCATGGCAACGATAAATTCTTGTTTATTTACCCTATACAGATATTTCATTTCCTGTATATTAAAAAGACCTCGTACAGAAACCAAAACAATAGCTGCTAAAATTACTGTGGGTAAATTTTGAATGTATCCTGTCAAAAACAATAAACAAACAACAATAGTCATTGAACAAAATAAAAGAGACAACGGAGTCTTAGCACCTGCGGTGTCATTCACTGCAGATTGCGAGAGCCCGCCTGCAACAGGATAACCTTGTCCAAGTGCTACAGCTGCATTGGCAATTCCTAAAGCCAGAAGCTCCTGACGAGGATCTATAACATATCCATTTTTTTGGGCTAATGTTCTTCCTGCAGAAATACTTTCAATATAAGACAATAAAAAACAAGCCATAGCCAAAGGTAATACTCCATCTACATCACGAATGCGAATGGATGGAAGATAAAGTTCCGGAAGTCCCGTTGGAATAACTCCAACAGTTTTAAAACCATAATGCTCTAAAGATGTTATCGAAATGAGTATTATGGACAAAACAACTATAAAAATGGCTATTGGTCTGCCGGGAGCTATTTTTTCACCAACAATTAAAAGTATTATGGCACTAATACCAAAAATAAAAACAATAGAATTCATTTCTGGGATTTGTTGAAAAAGAGTAAAAATGCGTTCAAGAAAATTATTACCTCCTCCTTCTACACCAAATAATTTAGGCAATTGGGTTAAGCCTATGGTTATTGCGGCTCCAGCTTTGAATCCTACCAAAACAGTTTCGCTAATAAAATTAATAATCCCACTCAACCTCAACAAATAAGCTATTATTGCCATTACAGCAAATACCAGTGCGGTAAGAGAGGCAATTTCAGACCAACGCTGTAGATCACCATGAGCCATACCGGCAATGGTGGTTCCAACTAATAATGAAATTGCCGATGTTGGACCAATTGCCAATTGCTTACAGGTTCCCAGTAAAGCGTAAAATATCCCTCCAATAAGATAGCCATAAATTCCATATTGAGGAGGCAATCCTGCAAGAGTTGCATAAGCCAAAGAGACTGGAATTCCGTAAGCGGCTAAAGTTAATCCGGCTAAAGAATCGCTCTTAAAGGTTTTAATATTATATTCTTTAATCCAGTCGGTAACAGGTAAAAGTTTAGAAGCCATAATTTAAAACTGGTTACGCCTATTGTTAATTAACTTTAGTTCAAACATTTTTTACAAAATTAATCTGGTCAAAATTAATTATCCTCATCTAAAAGCGCTTGTTTTACTGCGTTTAATTCAGCAATTTTTTCTTCACTAACCTTTGGATATTCTAAATCCATCCCATCTAAAGCATGAATAACTGCCGAAGCAATTGCAATTCGGGCATGATACTTATCATCAGCAGGAATAACGTACCATGGAGATTTTTTGGTTGATGTGTTTTTAATTAACTCTTCATAAGCAAACATATAATCATCCCAATATCCTCTTTCTTTAGCGTCGGCAGCACTAAATTTCCAATTTTTATCAGGATTATCAACACGTTCTATAAATCTTTTCTTTTGTTCTTCTTTAGAAAGATTCAAAAAAAACTTAATTACAATGGTTCCATTTCTGTTCAGGTATTTTTCAAAATTACGAATATCTTCAAAACGGTTTTCCCAGATATCTTTGGTCACTAACTTTTCAGGGATTTTTTGACCTTTCAATATTTGTTCATGTACACGAACTACCAGTACTTCTTCATAATACGAACGATTGAAAATTCCTATGCGTCCTCGTTCCGGCAAGTGTTTCTGACAACGCCATAAATAATCATGATCCAGCTCTTCTGAACTTGGCCCTTTAAAAGAAGAAACCTGGCAACCCTGCGGATTTATACCAGACATAACATGCTTAATAGCACCATCTTTTCCTGCAGCATCCATAGCCTGAAAAATAAGAAGAACTGACCATTTATCCTGTGCATAGAGTATATCTTGCATTGCAGCCAATGCCTTTACACCCATTTTCAGTGTTTTTTTTACATCTGTTTTTTTTTCATCTAATGAATCTAAAGTTGACCTGCCTTTAAGCCTGAATTCTTTATTATCACCAATACAATATTGCTCAGAAAATTTCTTAGCCCTTTGCAGGAGTTCTTTTTTATTAAGTGATTTTAAATTACCGGGGCCTTCATCCAAATCATGTCCCTTTTTTTTATCCTTTTTCGACATAATTACACTTGTTTAAAATTAGTATGATCTCTATTCAAAATATTCATTCCTACAAATAATGCATTTCACCATTGTTTCTTAACATTTCGTCGATTTTCTACTTATTGAATATCAATTAAATATAAATTTAAGAAAAAATCAAAATGAAAATAATATTTCAAATCTTAATTAAAAAAATGTTAACTTAGCTTAAGGATTTATTTGGTTTTTAGTTAGTTGAGTTTTAATAGAATTTAATAAAAAATTAAAAATGAACAAAATTTACTCTCCGGCAATTTTCTTACTTTTTTTATTGTTATCCTGCAAAAAAGAAGCCCCGCCACAACCCAAGCCCCTTGAAATTTCAGTTACAACTGTATTACAGCAAGATGTTAAAATAGAATCTGAATACACCGGACAAACTTTTGGCCAATCTGATATACAAATAAACCCTCGAGTTGATGGTATTATCGAGAGCCTGAACTTTAAAGAAGGGAGCTTCGTTACCAAAGGACAATTATTATACACTATAGATCCTTTGCCTTATAAAGCAAGACTTAATGAAGCAGAAGGTTCTGCTGCAGAATCACAGGCACGATTATCAAAAACCAAATCAGATCTGGATATGATTACGCCATTGGCAAAAATGAATGCGGTCAGCCAAAGAGAATTAATTTCTGCTAAATCAGCTTACAATGCTTCCGTCGCTCAGATTAAAGCATCAGATGCATCGGTACAAAATGCCAGAATTGAATTAGGTTACTGTCGAATCGTTGCACCAATTTCCGGATTAATTGGGATTTCAAAAGTAAGAGTTGGTGATTATGTGCGCCCAGGTGCCATATCTATTCTAAATACAATTTCTGATTTAGGAGATGTAAGAGTTCGATTTACCATGAGTGAACAGGAATTTTTGCGTCTTTACAGAGAATTCAATAAACCAAATTCGGCTTTAAAAGGTTCCGGAGCAACCGTTTCTTTAAAATTATCTGATGGTTCGATTTACCCTCAAACAGGAAAAGTAAGTTTTACCGACAGACAAATAGATCCTGCAACTGGTGCCATCACATTTGAAGCTGCATTTCCTAATCCTGACAAATTACTTCGTCCGGGTCAATATGCAAAAATTGCGTTGCTTACCGACATTCGCAAAGATGCAATTGTTATTCCGCAGCGTGCTGTTATAGAGGTGCAGGGCATTTATCAGGTTTATGTTTTAGGAAATGACAATAAAGTACAAATGCAAATTGTAAAACCTGGTCCGGCAGTTAAGAATGGATATATTATTGAAGAAGGTTTAAAACCTGGCGACAAGATCGCCATGGGAGGTACTTCATTATTGAAAAATGGAAGCGTTATTACACCAAAAGTCACACAATGGCAATTAGGTGAAACTGAATCTGCAGCTACTAAATAATCTAGATACATTGTATTATGGGAGAATTTTTCGTTCGAAGACCTATCGTCGCTATTGTAATCAGTATTATTATTGTGATACTTGGATTACTGGCTTTACAAAAAACGCCTATTTCGCAATATCCGGATATTAATCCTCCTGTTGTAAAAATTACTACTTCTTTTACAGGAGCAAATGCACTGAATGTTGAACAGGCAGTTGCAACACCAATTGAACAAAAAGTAAATGGTGTTGAAAACATGTTATACATGAAGTCAATCAATACTTCTGATGGTGCCTGTACAATTGAGGTAACTTTTGATGTGGGAACCAATTTGGATAATGCCAATATGCTTACACAAAACAGACAAAACCAATCTGCTCCTTTTATGCCTTCAAGTGTAAAACAACAGGGAGTTGTGGTAAAGAAATCTTTGTCTTTTCCAATGATGCTGTTCACTGTAACATCAACCAATCCGCAATATGATGCTAAGTTTTTAAACAATTATGCCAGCATTAATATCGTAGATCAATTGGCCCGTATAAAAGGAGTTGGAGAAGTCACTCTTTTTGGAGGAAGTGATTATTCGATGAGGATTTGGCTCAAGGCCGACATGATGAGCAAACTTGGTATTACGGTTGATGATGTAAAAAATGCACTGAATGCTCAAAATATGATTAGTCCGGGAGGAAAATTTGGTGCTGAACCGGCACCTGCCAACACCGAATTTACATATGGCGTAACACTTCAGGACCGATTAGTTACTGAAAAAGAATTTGGAAACATCGTCGTTCGAAGCAAGGAAGACGGAGCCCAAGTATTAATGGGTGATATTGCCCGAATTGAATTAGGAACAGAAAATTACAGCTCTACCGCCAGAAGAAACAGTTCCCCAAGTGCCGTTGTGGCTGTATACCAAATGCCGGGTAGTAATGCTCTTGAGGTAGCTGAAACAGCAAAAAGCACTATGAAAATTTTAGCTGAGAAGTTTCCAAAAGATATTGAATATCAAGAATCTTTAGATACCACTCTGGCAATTACTGCGGGAGTTGACGACATTGTGCACACCCTTTTTGAAGCCATTATATTAGTTATTTTGGTGGTATTCATTTTTCTGCAAAACTGGCGTGCTACTTTAATTCCTTTAATTACCGTTCCTGTTTCTCTTATCGGAACCATTGCCGTTTTCCCATTATTAGGATTTTCAATCAATACACTATCATTGCTGGGATTGGTTCTTGCAATTGGTATTGTGGTCGATGATGCGATTGTAGTTGTTGAAGCGGTTATTCATCATATCGAACACGGAAAAACTCCGAAGGAAGCCACGGTTCAGGCTATGCGTGAAGTATCTGGTCCTGTTATTGCAATTGCTTTAATTTTATGTGCCGTATTTATTCCGGTTGCAATGACACCGGGGATAACCGGACGTTTTTACCAGCAATTTGCCATAACAATTGCCGTCTCGGTCGCGTTCTCGGCATTTAGTGCACTGTCTTTAAGTCCCGCCCTTTGTGCTATGCTGCTAAAGCCAACCAAACCTATTGAAGAACAGACAGGATGGCTGGCAAAGTTTTTTGCCGGATTTAACAGAATCTTCGAAAAAGTTACAGGAAAATATATTAGCGGAGCAACCTTTTTTGCTAAAAAAGCAATACGCATTATTCTTTTACTAGCGGTCATATTGGTTGCCATTGTATTCTTAGGCAAAAAAATTCCGTTAGGATTTATTCCTGAAGAAGATCAGGGTTATGTTTTGGTAAACATTGCATTACCTCCTGCATCATCATTACAACGTACAGACGAAATATCAAAAAAGGTAGACAGTTTCTTAAAAGAAGAAAAATCAATCTTGTCTTACACTACGATAAATGGATTTAGTATGCTTACTAACTCTTATCAGCCTAACAATGCTTTCATTTTCATCTCATTAAAA
This sequence comes from Flavobacterium sp. N2038, assembly GCF_025947185.1. NCBI lineage: Bacteria > Pseudomonadati > Bacteroidota > Flavobacteriia > Flavobacteriales > Flavobacteriaceae > Flavobacterium > Flavobacterium sp. N2038. The sequence goes on along the minus strand of NZ_CP110001.1, from coordinate 724,244 downwards.
CCGTGGGAAGACCGGGCAGAAACAGCCAAACAATTTGTGGACAGATTTAACATGAAACTTGCCACCCAAATTACGACTGCCACTTGCTTTTCATTTGGTCCTCCGGCAATTCAGGGTTTAGGTGCTTCTGCAGGTTTTAGTCTGATGTTACAGGACAGAGGCGGAAACACTCCTCAGTATCTGGCAGAACAAACACAAGCTTTTATAGCCGCAGCACAGCAGCGCCCAGAAATAAAACGAATTTATACCACTTTTAATGCCGGTACACCACAGATTAAATTAGATATTGACAATGACAAAGCCATGAAATTAGGCATTCCCGTTTCTAAAGTTACAGAAGCATTGGGCGCATTTTTAGGAGGAAGTTATGTAAATGACTTCAACCGTTTTGGCCGTCAATACAAAGTTTATCTTCAAGGTGAAGCGGCCGATCGTGTAAGTCCAGAAGATTTAAATCTGATTTATGTAAAAAACAATGCTGGCAATATGTTACCTATATCAACACTTGTTACGGCAACAAAAGTTACAGGTCCTGATTTTACAAATCGTTTAAATTTGTTCCGATCGGCAGAAATTGGAGGAAGTCCAAATGATGGCTACAGTAGTGCGCAAGCCTTGACTGCACTTGAAGAAGTCGCCAAACAGACTTTGCCTGCAGATATGAGTTTCGACTACATCAACTTGTCTTATCAGGAAAAGCATTCACCGGGTGGAGGTTCTGTTTTCATAATGGCATTGGTATTTGTATTCCTGATTCTTGCCGCACAATATGAAAGTTGGAAATTACCTTTTAGTGTATTACTAGGCGCTCCGTTTGCTGTATTTGGTGCCTTTTTAGGGCTTCTTTTAGCAAGATTTGGAAGTGACGCCTATGTCAACAATGTATTTGCGCAAATTGGACTCGTTTTACTAATTGGACTTGTAGCCAAAAATGCTATTCTTATCGTAGAATTTGCCAAAGAAGAATACGAAAAAGGAAAACCGCTTTACGAATCGGCAATGGTTGCAGCAAAACTTCGTTTTCGTCCAATTCTGATGACCGCATTTGCATTCATTCTTGGGGTAGTTCCTTTATTGACAGCAACTGGTGCGGGTTCACAAGCCCGTATTGTAATGGGAATGGCGGTATTCAGCGGTATGTTGATTGCCACAGTTTTAGGTGTATTAATTGTACCTGGTCTATTTGTAATGATCGAAAACATCGGAAAAAAGAAAGATGATACCATCCAGACCGAAGGACATAATGTAGAACCAAATACTACAGACCATGAGTAAGAGACATAAAATAATCGTGGTTTTATTTATACTCGCACTATTGCCAATTGGTTGTATGGTGGGGCCTAAATATGCTAAACCGGAACAACAAAAATCCGAATCTTATAAAAATGAAACAAACCTGGACAGTCTGGCTTCGGTCACCAACTTAAAATGGTTTGATTTGTTTAATGATGACGTTTTAAAAGACCTGATTAAAAAAGGACTGGAAAACAATTATGATCTTAAAATTGCTGTTTCCCGAATCGATCAGCTTCGTGCTCAATTAGGTTATACCAAAGCAGATCTATTTCCTTCCTTTCAATATGGAGCAACGATAAACAGCAACGATAAAAACTTTATGCCTTCAAATGCGGGAGCCAGTATGTCCTGGGAGCTTGATTTTTGGGGGAAATACCGTCATGAAAACAATGCGGTTAAAAGCGAACTCTTAGCTACTGAAGAAGCTCGTAAAGTAGTGCTTTCAGATATTGTAGCTAATATTGCAACTGCCTATTTTCAAATGCGAAATCTAGATGAACAGCTGGAAATTACAAAGTCAACCCTTTCTACCAGAGAGAAATATTATGACATTATAAACGAAAGATTTAAAAGCGGCTATATCTCCGAAGTTGATAAAGTACAAATTGAACAGCAAGTTGCAATTGCCGAAGCTGCAATTCCAAACATTCAAAGGCAAATAACCTATCAGGAAAACACAATTGCATTACTTACCGGTCAGCTTCCTACGGAAATACCACGGGGAAAAAGCAACACAGAACTGCGAATTGTTAGTGAAATTCCGCTCTCGCTTCCATCAGCCTTGTTAGAAAACAGACCTGATGTAAAAGCAGCCGAATTACAATATAAAGCAGCAAATGACAGAATCGGCGTAGCTCAAGCAATGCGATTTCCTTCTCTAAATTTAGCCGCAATTGCCGGATTTGCCAGTGCCGATTTGAGCAATCTATTTTTGGGAAGTTCCTATTTGCAAAATGCATCAGCAGGAATTGCAGGTCCAATATTTGCCTTCGGAAAAAACAAAAGAAGAGTCGAAATAAACAGACAACAGGCAGAACAATTCAAATTCATTTATCAAAAAACTTATATTGAAGCTGTGTCTGAGGTAGAACAATCCATACAAAACGTCAGAACTTATAAAGAAGAATGGAAAGCCCGCAACAGACAGGTTGACGCTGCTTTAATAAACTTTAAACTGTCACGAGAAAGATATGACAGTGGTTATGTTTCTTACTTAGAGGTTCTGGATGTAGAAACCAATTTGTTTAACGCACAATTAAGTCTGGCGCAGTTAACAGAAAGACAATTAAGTTCTATGGTTGAATTATACAGAGCACTTGGTGGGGGATGGAATCTTTAAAGGTTCTGAGATACTGAGCGACTAAGGTTCTAAGGTTTTGAACCAAAACGTATAAAAATAACAAAAGCACTATATTTCTATAGTGCTTTTGTTTTAAATCTTTGTACCTCTGTACCTTTGTCACTTTGAGTCTAAAACCTTAGAACCTCAGCAACTCAGAACCTTAGTCCCTTAAATTAACAAAACTCGTTAAATGCATCCTGTAAATTCTCAGCGATCATTTCAGCAGGACGTCCTTCGATATGGTGACGCTCTAACATGTGAACTAATTCTCCGTTTTTGAACAAAGCCATAGATGGCGATGATGGAGGAAAAGGAAACATATGTTGTCTTGCAGCATCAACAGCTTCTTTATCAACACCTGCAAAAACTGTAATAAGGTGATCTGGTTTTTTAGCTCCTTCTAAACTCATTTTTGCTCCCGGACGTGCATTTCTGGCAGCACAACCGCAAACAGAGTTTACAACAACTAAAGTTGTACCTTCAGCTTTAATAGCATTATCTACAGCTTCGGCACTATGTAAATCTTGAAAACCAGCAGAAGTTAATTCAGCTTCCATAGGTTTTACCATTTCTTGTGGATACATATTTTTATTTTTTAAATTTTACTTTTGAACTGCAAAGTTACAAAGTTTCACTGCAACTACTTAATTTGAAGTATAAAGTTTTGTTATAGTTCGATATTAAATTTCACACTGAACAGAACAGTTCAAAATAACATGAAATTTCGTTCTTTTAATACTCATTTCAATAGAAAGAAATCCTAAATATCTAAAGGACTTGTTTTATTCTTCTATCAGGAAATTGATAATTGTATTCTTTCAAATGGCTTTTCCTGCCTATTAACTTGTGTTTGGTTGCTGAAACGGTTGACTTATTTTGCTCTGGAATTTCGATAGTGGTGAGATAACTTCTCAAATATTTTTTAAGCATTTTAATACTATCAACTTCAATAGAATAAATCGTTTTTTTTCCAACGTTTTCTATGTTTACCAGCTTTGCTTTTTTTAATTCTAATAAATGTTTTGATATTGTTGATTGTGCCAGAGGAATTAATTCAACAATTTCACCACAAGTCCTATTGTTTCTTTTCCAAAGAAGTGTCATAATCTGAATACGTGTAGGATGTCCCATTGCTTTACAAATTTTCCCTATCGCCTTGGTTTCTACATCAAAATTTAAGTGTTTTGTAACTCCCATAATTTGCCAATTTCTTCAATATCGTAAATGAACGATCATATTATATCTACATTGTTTTCAATGGACAAATCTAGAGGTAAAAAGACTTTCTAATCCCCTCTAAAAGTTCATAAAACAAAAAAATAAGACATTTTTATTTGAATAAATCCCGGTTTTCAAAGTATCCTCTCTTTTTTACGATAAAAGAGTAGCTACTGTCAAAATGTAAAATTTTGCTATAGATCACTGATAAGATAATTACTGAATGAAGGGTTTTCAGAGAGATTTAGAAGATTGCTTCGACTCTTAGCTATCGCTCGGATGAGCAGATTTCAAAATGAAATATCAACGAAGTAAATCTGCGTGAGGCTTTTTATTTAAATATAACCTGAAACAATGATTTTATAAATGGAAGTTTTGGGCATTTTAAAATCACTTGAAAATCTTCAATCAAAGTAGTTTCTTCATCCAGAAACTTAAAAATTAAAGTTGGATTTCCTTTTCTGAATAAAGAAGAAAAGATAGCACTTCCTAATTCATTGTGACGATACAGAATATTTAAAAGCAATAAATCATAAAACCAGAACCTGTTTTTTTTATGAAAACTTTTCATAGTTAACAAATCTGCAGACGTTTTATTTTCCAGCAGAAACTTCACTAATTTGCTTGACTTTTTATCTGAATTTTTAAACGTATAACCTGTGCTGGCTTTTGTCCATCCACCGGCAGTACCAATATTGAGTACACGTTTGGTATTTTTTTTCCAAAAAGGGTAACAAGTCATTGGAATACTCCCCTGCTCCTTTTCCAGAATTTCAAATTTTTGTATTCCGCGTTTCTTCAGATAAAGCTGAATCTCATTTTCGTATTCTTCTTTTGGAAGCAGTTTTTCTGAGAACAAAGTATATTCAACTAAAGCTTCGGTTTTTGAAACTGGCAGAACATACATAAATCTTGTATTTCCTTTTTGTTCTACCGAAAAATCCATAAAAGTAGCTTCTTCCGGATTAAAAACTTCAGTTTCGGTTTTTACAAACCAGCCCATAAAATGCTGTTTCAAAACAGGGAACCTTGTCTGTCCTTCGGCAAAAGCTTTAGTATAAATACTATTGAACAAATAATTGCAGGTATATCGATTTTCTTCTGTACCAACAAAAACGTGAGTTTCCAGTTCGTTGATATCCGTTACTTTTTCATTTAGAAAAACAATATTTGAGTGTTTTGAAATTTCTTCAAAAACAAAATTGTAAAAATCAATGCCTTTAATTTGATTGTATTGGTAAGGCTTCAACGTTAAATGACGATTAAAATCGTTATTGGCAAACAATGCCAAATCCCATTTTTTTGAAATAACAGAATCCCAGCTATTTTCGCTTTTATCCCAAAAACACCAGGTTCTGTCGTTTGTTTTTTTTAAATCCTGATCAAGTAGTAGAATAGACTTCTCTAAGAATTTTTCAGATAAAACCATTTTATAAACTGTCATTAAAGAAGCCAGACCAGTTCCTGTAAAAATGTAATCGAAATGTTTGATTTGCGAAGAATTCATTCTCAAAAATAAGAAAATTTATTTCTCCAGTTTTCCCAAAAGAATCATAAAATCATATATGCTTAAGTAGTTGTTATACTGGAAAATAATTTCATTTTTTTCATTCAAAACACATAAAGCCGGATATACGAGCTGCTTATTATTTGTTCCGAGTTGCAGTGCCAGTTCATGCACTCCTACATCATTTCCAGAAGGTTGATACTTAAACGTTCGGTTATTAAACGTTATTTCTCTTTTATCTTCAGCATTAAAATCAATAAAATAGAAATTTGAATTTAGCTCATTGATAATTTCCTGATTTTTGAAAGTTGTTGCTTTCATGTGTTGACAAAACTGACACCAATCGGTATGAATGAAAACAATAATTTTTCGTTTTTGAATCTGCTGCAAGCTATCTATTTCCTCAAAGGTTCTGCTTTTTAACTGGCAAAATCCTATTGAAGTTATTCCTAACAAGCAAATTAAAAGAAATAGCTTTTTCATTGTTTTGTTTTTTTTGCCACTGATCACACAGATTAAAAGGATTTTTTTTAATATGATTGATTAGCAATTGTCAGGCTGAGCGAAGTCGAAGCCCCGCTCTAACTGGCAAGCCCTTCGACTTCGCTCAGGGTGACAATCAGAAAAAATCACCTCAAAGTATATCGCAATCCAAAAAAGCCTCGAATGGTCTGGTTTTGTCCATAAACATAAGTCGTGTCAAAAGTCAAACCATATGGATTATCAGGTGTCACCAATACTTTTCCAGAGGAATCGTACTGCACATTTTTATCAAACGGATCATTTGTTCTTGAAATCAAAAACGGATTCTTTTGCATTGGTGTAAAGTTCAGCAAATTTTTGATACCACCGTACACTTCAAAATTTTTCCAGCCTGTATAGGTAAACTGAATATTTTGAATACTATACCAAGGCGATTTCGGACTTCTTGGATCTGTTTCGCTCAGCAAAGGCAAATTCATTGGGCTATACACATTTCCTGTATAATCTACTGATAAATTCCAGGGTTGAATTTTATATGAAACACTCCAGGTTGCGGTAAAATTTTCTGTTAAGAAAGGTCTTTCAGAGATTCCATTCTGAACATTTTTATTATCTAAAACTGTTGCTCCAACAATAAATTTAAGTCCTGATGGAAAATTAAGATCTATATTGGTACTTATTCCCTGACTCAATGCATATCCGTCGATATTATCATAAATAATCTTATTTGGGTCACTTTTATAGTCTGAAATGATTTTATTGCTAAATCGTGTATAAAAAGCGGTTGTTTCGATACCCATAAAGGTTCCATTACCAAAATTAATTTTCTGAATATAGTTTAAATTTACATTTACGGATTGTTCCGGTTTCAAATCATTGGCAATTACAACATCTCTTGAACCTGTTAAAGCGGCGTGATCTTCGGTAAATAAATTCACAACTCTAAATCCGGTTCCGGCATTTAATCGAAAAATAGTGTTTTCATTAGCTTTAAATCGATAGGCAAATCTTGGAGTGAAAATGGATCCATGAATCGAATTATAATCATAGCGCATTCCTAACAAAACCTGACTTTTTGGAGAAAATGTAATTTCGTCCTGAACAAAAATTCCGGGAAGCCATGTATTTTCAGGCTCTTTTGTGGCAGTTGTATTATCATCATAATAGGAATATCGACTCGCGATTCCTGCCAATAAATCATTTCTTCCCAATTTTCTATCCCAGGTCAATTGCAAAAAACCAATTTTCTGATTGGCAATATATGATGTTGTTCCATAACGGCTGTCCTGATAATGAACATTTCCTGAAAACGAAAGCATCAGTTTTTCTTCAAAAGGCAATTGATAACTCCCTATTAATTCGGCTCTTTTGGTGTAAATACTTTCTCCATAGATTTCATCGCCACCACGATATTTTTTTTCCCAACGAACATCTCCTCCCCAACGATCCTCGTACATTCCTCGTGCTGCCACCGTAAAAAGACGATTATTATTTCTTTGAAAATTCCATTTATTGAATATTGAAATTCGATCAGAAAGTGTTACATCTGTAAAATTATCATGATCCTTGTCGACTACCTGATTGTAATTGAAATAATTAATACCTAAGAGTGTTGTTGATTTTTTTGTTGGGCTAAATTTCATACCTAAGTCAACATTGGTTTCTAAATAAGTTGTTGTAAAAACATCCGCAGAAAATACGGGCGCATTTGTTGGGTTCTTGGTAATAATATTAATCAAACCTCCAACTGCTTCACTTCCGTAAAGAGAAGAAGCCGGGCCTTTTACAATCTCAATTCGCTCGACCAAAGAATTCGGAATTCCAGATAATCCATAAACTGTTGACAAGCTGCTTACAATGGGCATTCCGTCGATTAAAACTAAAGTATACGGGCCTTCTAATCCGTTTATATGAATATCTCCCGTATTACAAACACCACAATTAAGCTGTGGCCTAACTCCATTTATATTCTGAAGCGCATCATAAATACTTGGAGTTGGATTTTTTTTGAAAAAAGCCGGAGAATAAACCTCAACAGGAACTGCACTCTCTAATCTTTTAACAGGTTTTAGAGTTCCTGAAACTACCACTTCATTCAATTCATTCTGATCTTCATTCAATTCAAAATCGAGATTTAAATTTTGCTTTTCTAAAATTGAAACTCTTTTAATTATTGTTTTAAATCCAGTCGAAGTGACTTCAATTTTATAAGAACCACTCGGAATATTTTCAAGTTTATAATATCCGATACTATCACTATGTGTTTTAAAGTTTGTATTTAACAGCACAACATTAATTTCCTGTACCGCAGGAATATCAGTAGATACTTTACCAGATATATTTTGCGAATAAGTATGTTTTGCGGCAAGTATTAATATAATCAAAAATAAATGTTTCATTTTGTTAAAATAATTTTTAGACAAAACTAAAAATTAAATTTGATAAATAATTATTCTTAAAGAGATATTTTAAAACAATTCAATTTCAATACGTTAAAAATGTTTAAACGCACAGAAACACATCATCTAGTTCCTCTTAAAAAGAATAAAAAGAAAAGCTAGATTTCACATACATCTACGTGTATTAATGAAAGTCAAACGCTTTTTGACTTAAACCTTTCCTATTCAAATCTTGTTTCCCCTACCCGAGCCAGGGGCAATATATCGCTTCAATAAAACCCGACAGGTTTACATCATCAAAAATCCTCGTCAATAAGTTCTTTATTAATAACAGCTCCTACAAAAGATCCCGAAGAAACAGCCAAAGCCACAGATCGCATTTGAGTACTACAGTCTCCGCTGGCATAGACACCCGAAATATTTGTCTTTTGCATAAAATCAGTTTTAAGCAACCCTTGTTCGTTGAATTCACAACCCAAAATTTCGGGTAATGGACAATGTTGCTCTAGAGGAGGTTTTGCATAAACGGCTTTCACTTCAATCTTTTCATTGTTTCCAAAAACAATATTCAAAATATATCCGTCACTATGTTCAAACGAATCAATTTTATCTTCAAAAATTGAAACATCGTGCTTTTTAAGGATTTGAATTTGTTCCAAAGTCAACTCCGACTTTCCATTGGTACATAATCTCAAATCTTTAGTCCAATTTGAAATTAGTTTTGCATATTCAAATCCCATTTCTCCGTTTGCAATAATGGCCGTTTTCTCATTTTTCACTTCATAGCCATGACAATATGGGCAGTGTAAAACTGAAATACCCCAGCAATCTGCAAATCCATGAATCTCTGGAAACAAATCTTTAACTCCGGTTGCGAATAGTAATTTTCTTGAAGTAAAAACATCTCCTGATGCTGTAGTGACTTCAAAACCATTTTCGACTTTAACAGCTTTTACTGCAAGTCCCTTATAAAATTCAACAGTTTTGTAAAGATCAACCTGAAGTTTGGCTTTCGCCGAAATAGTGGCAGGCTTTTCACCATCTTGTGTTATAAAATTATGGGAATAAGGCGTTTGTCTGTTACATGGCAAACCGCTGTCGATAACTAAAACCTGACGCAAAGAGCGTCCTAAACTCATTGCAGCAGACAATCCACTATAGCTGCCCCCAATGATAATCACTTCGAAATTGCTTTTATTCATAATAATCTATTTTAATGATGCTGCTTTTTGTGTATCTTGTAATTCATCAAATGGCCAATGATCATTCCTGTTCCTCCAAAATAAATTAAGTCCAGATGGATCTCAAAAAAAAGATCACTCAGGACACTAATCCAAATCAAACTCATTGAAACAATCAAAATAGAGGAGATTAAAAGAGACGATTTTTTTATAATTTTGATAACTGCAAATAACCCAATTAAAGCAAAAAGTAAATCTATTACCGGGTTATGACTTATCCCTAAAGGAAGAATTGTTAAGAGTGGAAAAATCAAACAATGAACCAAACAAATGGTAGCACTTGAAACTCCTAAAATATCGTAAAAAGATGTCGTGGTTTTCTTCATTTTCTGTACATTTGTTTAATGCAATATTGTTGCAAATATACACATAAAAACAAAATCGCAACAATGTTGCGTTAATTTTTTTAATTTATAAAAATGAAAATAGCACGCAACACCGCAGCAAAGACAGCCGTTTTAGAGATTTTTGAGAAATCTAAGACTGCCCTTTCTCATGCCGAAATTCAAAAACAAATAAACGATTTGTGTGACCGCGTTACCATTTACAGAATCCTTGACCGTTTATTAAACGATGATATCATACACAAAATATCTAACCTTGACGGCACGGTAAAATATGCAAAATGCAATCATGCACATCAACGTGTGCACATACATAATCATGCTCATTTTAGTTGTGAAAACTGTCATGAGATTACCTGTCTTGAGAATGTAAAACCAAGTTATATTATGCCGCATAATTACAAAGTAAAAGAGATCAATTTTACTTTATCTGGTTTATGCCCGAATTGTTTAAATTCTAATATTTAAGTTTTAGGCTTGTCTAAAAATATTGTTGAGCGAATATAATTTTTCTATATATTTGGAAAATCAATATTTTAGCAATGACCAAATCTTTAGAAGAGGTAAACCAATCGGTAGCCACAGAGCATAAAAAAACAGGATTTAGAAAAATTTTAGCCTTTTTGGGTCCGGCATACTTAGTAAGTGTAGGATATATGGACCCCGGAAACTGGGCAACAGATATTGCCGGCGGTAGCCAATTTGGTTATACATTAGTCTGGGTTTTGTTAATGAGTAATCTGATGGCTTTACTTCTGCAAAGTTTAAGTGCCCGATTGGGAATTGTCACACAACGCGACCTCGCTCAGGCTTCAAGAGAAACCTATTCAAAATATATTAATTACATTTTATACTTTTTGGCCGAAATTGCCATTGCTGCATGCGATTTAGCAGAAGTACTTGGAATGGCTATCGGAATCAATCTTCTTTTTGGAATTCCGTTGCTTGAAGGCGTTCTGATTACGGTTTTAGACACCTTTCTATTATTATTTCTGATCAATAAAGGAATCCGTAAAATGGAGGCCTTCATTATAGCTCTGGTTGCCATTATTGGTTTTTCTTTCATTTTTGAAATGATCTTTGCTGAACCCGAAGTTTCTAAAATAATTGCTGGACTTGTTCCCTCTATTCCAAATTCTGCTGCTTTGTATATTGCAATCGGAATTATTGGGGCAACAGTAATGCCACACAACCTTTACTTACATTCTTCATTGGTTCAAACCAGAAAATTTGACAGAAGTCCGGCCGGAATCAAACAAGCATTAAAATATAACCTCATCGATTCTACAATCGCTTTAAATCTAGCTTTTTTCGTAAATGCAGCAATTCTGATTCTTGCCGCCGCAACTTTTCATAAAAACGGAATGTTTGAAGTAGCCGAAATTCAGGATGCACATCAGTTTCTTGAGCCTTTATTAGGAACCAAATGGGCGCCAATTCTTTTTGCCGTTGCCTTAATCGCTGCGGGACAAAGTTCAACCGTAACCGGAACACTTGCAGGACAAATTGTTATGGAAGGTTATTTACATTTACGCATTCAGCCTTGGGTACGTCGTATTATAACCCGTTTAATCGCCATTGTACCTGCCTTAATCGTAATTTATATTTATGGCGAAAACGTAACCGGAAAATTACTAATCTTAAGTCAGGTAATACTAAGTCTGCAACTAGGTTTTGCCATTATTCCGCTTATACATTTTGTGAGCGACAAATCAAAAATGAAAGGTTTTCACATTACGACCACCACGCAGGTCATTTCCTGGATAATTGCCCTAATCATTGTGTCGCTTAATGCAAAATTAGTTTATGATGAAATCACTTCATGGCTTGAAACTTCAAATAATCCAATCGTAATTTGGCTTACCGTCGTGCCACTGGCTTTTGGATTCTTAGCGTTATTGCTGTATATTGTTTTTAAACCTTTTGTAACAAAAGCCAAATCGAAAATAACCAATCATTCACCACACAATTTAAACCTTCAGTTTACTGCAAAAGCAAGTCAGACCGTCAAAAACATTGCTATTTCAGTTGATTTTTCCAATGCAGACGAGGCAGCACTTAACCATGCCTTTGAATTAGGCGGAATGGAAACACAGTATACCTTAATTCATATTGTTGAAACGGTTGGTGCTTTAATGTATGGCACTGAAACCCACGATCACGAAACCACAATAGACGAGAAATTGCTTTTAGAATATCAGGATATGTTAACTAAAAAAGGATTTAAAATAGAAACTGAGCTTGGTTTTGGAAAACCCAATACAACAATACCGAAAATTATCAATGCCGGTAATTTTGATATTTTAGTTATGGGAACCCACGGCCATACTGGTTTAAAAGACATCCTTTTTGGTACAACTGTAGATAAATTGAGACATAAAATTTCGATACCTTTGTTGATTGTTAAGAAATAGTAACAAAGGCTCAGAGGTTCAAAGGAACAAAGATTTTAAACTCTGAACCTCTGAGCCTTTGCCTCTTTGAACCTCAAAAAGAAAAAAATGACCTTTTCAGAAGAAAACTACTTAAAATCGATATATCACTTAACAGCTGCTTTAGAATCTGAAGTGAGTACCAATGCAATTGCTGAAATGATGGAAACCAAAGCTTCATCAGTTACTGATATGCTTAAAAAGCTGGCGGAAAAAGATTTAGTGAATTACAAAAAATACCAAGGTGTTTCCTTAACAGAAAACGGAAAATTAGCCGCCAAAATGATTGTTAGAAAACATCGTTTATGGGAAGTTTTTTTGGTAGAAAAATTAAATTTCAGCTGGGATGAGGTTCATGATATTGCAGAACAGTTAGAACACATCAAATCGGAGCAATTGATTAACCGTTTGGATGATTTTCTTGGAAATCCTACAGAAGATCCGCATGGTGATCCAATTCCGGATGCAAACGGCCGTATCATTAAAATTGAGAAACAACTTTTATCAGAATTAGAAGAGAGTCAAACCGGAGTTTGTGTTGGTGTGAAAGATACTTCATCTGAATTTTTGAAGTATCTGGATAAACAGGAAATCGCTTTGGGCTCAAAAATCCAGTTTCTTTCTAAAGAATCTTTCGATTTATCAGTGAGAATTAAAGTCAATGAAAGAGAATTATCTATTTCTAATAAAATTGCCTCAAATTTGTTTGTAAAGCTTGTTTAGAGGTTATTTCGAAAAGATACACGAAAAAGGTTCTTAGATTATCAATATTCTTTATCAGTTTGTGAAACCCATTTTCCTGCTGTATCAACATTTTGTCTCAACAATAAATTTAACTGCCCAACATGATGCTGTACATGCCTCATGTTGTACAGAATCATCTCAATTCGATTGTAATTTTTATTTTGGGTAATGAATCTTTCTTTTGAAGTTTCTTCGTTTAATCCATCAATTAAATAATAAACCTTTTTACGTGAATACTCAAGGTATTCAAGCAATTCTTCTTTTAGATAGATTCTTTCTGGTAAAATTCCTTTTGGATCAAATTCGGATAAAGAAAATGGTGTAGGTGGAGAAAATGCATCGGGTTCAGTAGAGGAATAATAATCCAGCCAAAAAATAGTATGATATGCGGAATACCAAAAGTCTTTTTGGTTCCAAAAACTTTCAGGGCAAACTAAAATTGAACTTTCGAGCATATCTATAACAGCTCCAAATTGTCTCCATAATATTCCCTTAAGTTCATTCATAGTTAACTTTTAAACAATCCCTTTTTCTATCATCTCCAGCATTACTGGTGAAGCATTTTTAAACGTTGGAGGCTGCTCGATAATACTTCCTGCGTTCTTTTTGTTTACTTTGAAAGTAAGATCATTATCAGTCGTGAAAAGTAAAGCGGTCAAAAACGGATTCTTTATATACGTTCCTAAAACCAATAGAGCTTCATCCAAAGTATGAATACTCTCAATTTCTTCGGTTTTGTAGCGAGTTGTCAATGATATAGAATAAGTATTATCTTCGTTCAATACCAATCTAAAATAGATATTTTTAATCTCTGTGTCCCCCATAGTCTTTGCCAAAGTAAGTTTTGCGAATGTTCCTGCCTGGATACTTTCTCTAACTCGTTCACAAAAAAGGGCAAATATTGGTTCGTACATTTTTTTTAAGGTGCTAAGGTTCTAAGATGCTGAGGTTCTAAGGTTTTTCAACCTTTGTCTATTATTTTAACCGCAAAGGTCGCAAAGTTTTTTCGCAAAGGGCACAATGAAAATTAAAAACTTTGCTCCCGATAGCTATCGGGATTGCGTAAATCTTAGCGGCCTTTGCGGTTAAGAAAAAAATTATTTTCCTGTAAATTCTGCTTTTCGTTTTTCTAAAAAGGCTGTTGTTCCTTCTTTAAAATCCTGAGTGCCGAAACATTTACCAAATGATTTGATTTCAGTATCAAAACCGTTTTTACCATCTTCAAAATTGGCATTGATCGCTTTTATAGCTTTTGCAATAGCAAAAGGAGCATTTTTTATAATTTTCTGAGCGATTCCGTTTGTAAAGTCAAGAAGTTCCGCTTGAGGAACAACATAATTTACCAATCCGTATTGTTTTGCTTCATCAGCAGAAATCATTGCTGCAGTCATAATCATTTCCATTGCTTTGCCTTTACCAACTAACTGAGGCAAACGCTGTGTTCCACCATAACCAGGAATTAATCCCAGAGTTACTTCCGGAAGTCCCATTTTAGCATTTTCTGAAGCTACTCTAAAATGACAAGCCATTGCCAATTCTAATCCACCGCCTAATGCAAAACCATTGACAGCTGCAATAACCGGTTTTTTAAGATTTTGAATAAAATCAAACAAAGATTCCTGTCCTTCTGCTGCTAATTGTGCGCCTTCAATTATGGTATAATTAGCAAACTCCGAAATATCAGCTCCAGCCACAAATGCTTTTTCTCCGCTTCCTGTTAAAATAATAACACGAACGTCATCATTTTTACCCAGTAATTTGATTGCTTTACTAAGATCACTAATGGTCTCTTTATTTAAAGCATTTAATTTTGCAGGTCTGTTGATCGTAATAGTAGCTATTTTCTCTTCAATAGAAATTAAAATATTTTCGTAATTCATGACACTAATATTTATGAGTTGGTGATAGGTAAAGAAACCCTAAATGTGGTTCCTTTTCCGTAAGTTGATTCAAAGGTAATTGTTCCTTTGTAATTTTCGATAATGTTTTTAATAATTCCTAGTCCAAGCCCCATACCGCTGGTTTTGGTAGTAAATTTTGGTTCAAAAATTCGGCCGATATCTTGTTTCTGAATTCCAATTCCGTTATCTTTTACTGCTATTTCTACGTGATCATTTCTACGTTTTACGGTAACCAGAATAGATTTTTGAAATTGACTTTCCGGAATTGCCTGAGTCGCATTTTTAACCAAATTAGTAATCACACGTATTAGTTGTGTTCTGTCCATTTTCGAAATAATTTCCTCTTCGTCACTTTCAAAAACAATATAATCTTCATTAAAAATGTCTAGAGCAAGTTCAACAACCGCAACCACGTTTAAGGTTTCATTTTGCTGTGCCGGCATAGAAGCAAAATTCGAAAATGCTGAAGCTACAGCTGTCATGGTATCGATTTGCTGTATTAAAGTTTCGGAGTAATCGTTCATTTTTTGCTTTACTTCCGGATCGTTCGGGTCAAACTTTCGTTGAAAACTCTGCACCGTTAATCGCATTGGTGTAAGCGGATTCTTGATCTCATGCGCTACTTGCTTTGCCATTTCGCGCCAGGCTTCTTCACGTTCACTTTGAGCAAGTTTGATCGCACTGGTTTCCAGCTTATCCACCATTCCGTTATAAGCTTTAATAAGGAAATTAACTTCTTTACTGGTTGCCTCAATAACTATTTTCTCGTTTTTCTGGTCTAAATTGGTTTCTTCCAGTCTTTCAGAAATAGTTTTTAGTGATTTTGTAATGTATGTCGAAAGAAAATAAGCCAACGCAAAAGCCACTATCAACATAAAAGAATAGACCTGACTTAAACGAATTAAAAAAGTATTTAACTCATTATCATAATAACCATCGTCTTCTAAATAAGGTAAATTTAAAATTCCGAGAGGTTTGAATTTTTCATCTTTTATTAAACTATACGAAGATCTGTTTTTAACGCCATCAATGGTTTTAATGTCTACAAAACGTTTTTCGATAGAAGAACGAACTAATTTTAAGATATATTCCGGAATTGGCGGCGGCGCTTTATCGACTGCAAAAGATTCTTTTGACGATTTCAACAATTTCCCGTCAAGACTATAAATATTGATTTCAATCTTATGAATCTGCGCTAATTCGTGGATTTTATCTTTGAAAATTAAATCCAGATTCTGGGTTTTCAGCGGATAAGTTGTGGTTGAAAGAACATAATTGATGTGCTCTTTTACCGCGTTTTCTTTTCGCTCTAAACGTTCCTGATGGTATTCTTTGGCCTCCGTTTTAAACTGAATAATCGAAATTGAGGCCAATAAAAAAGACGCTACAACAATCAATACAATCATCGACAGGAAAATCCTGGTACGAAGCGAAAGCATTGACATTTTAAAGTTGTTCAGCATGTTTTTTTGATTTGTTTCAAGTTTCAGGTTTCAAGTTTCAGGTTATCGACTGTGACAAAACCTGAAACTTGAAACCTGAAACAAAAGAAACTTATTTCTTCTCTCTAATTCTTTTATAGAAACGGAATCCAAGCATAATTAAAACCGAGAATAAAACAATCCCAATTACGCCGTAAATCCAGTTAATCGCATTTTTTAAAACTACTAAAAAAACTACGGCAAACAAAATAATCGTTGCGCCTTCATTCCATAAACGCATAAAATTATTCGAATATTTTACCTCATCATTTTGCAATTGTTTGAAAATCTGATGGCATTTACCATGATATAAATACAAAAGGAAAACAAAACACAATTTTACATGCATCCACGGCATTTTAAGCCATGCGTTTCCTAAATCGGTAAAAAATAACATCCAGAAAGCAAAAATACTCGCCAAAACTGCCGATGGCCAAGTTATGATATACCACAAACGATACGTCATAATTTTATATTGTGCCTGTAGAATTTCTTTTTCCGGAGATGGTTTTTCATTGGCTTCGATTTGATATACAAACAAACGCACAATATAAAACAAGCCTGCAAACCAGGTAATCACAAAAATAAGATGCAGCGATTTTAGATAGTTATAATATTCCATTTATTCTTTAAATGTAGATTTTTTAAAAAGATCAATCATTGCTTTACCATACTCTTCATCTTCATAAACTATCGATGCGATAAAGATTTTATCTATAAAAGTTCTCGAAAAAAGCACTAATGTCACCTTTGTTTTTCCATCTTCGGTTATTGTGATAGTCGATTTTCTAAACTCCAAACCTGAAACACTTTCGGTACTTACAGCGTAATCCCCCAATTTGCCTTTTGGATAAATTTGTCCAACATTCTTTAAAAGAAGAAAATCTTTTAATCTCATTTTCAAATCAGCAGATCGGACATCTCCAGAATAATCTTCGTAATTTGCTGAAAAATAATTGACCTTATCTCTCTTAAAAGCAACGATAGAATGTTCTTTTTTAACTAAAGTCGAATCTCCTTTAATTTCTCCTTTTTCCTTTACATCAACTTTTTCATAATCATCAGGAATACTTATTTCCCAGTTGAATGTTTTATCAAAAAAACTGTTATTCACAAAAGTGTCTCTTTTTTTACATCCAGTCAAAATCACCAGAGTCAGAAACAAAACCGAAATCTTTTTTACTTTATTCATTTATAAAAACATATTATTATTTAGCCCAATCGTTTATCCAGTTACTTACCGTTTGACACCATTCGTCGTCGTCATTTAAACAAGGAATTGCAAGGAATTCTTCTCCTCCATTGGCTTCGAAATCTTCTTTGGCACGCATCGCGATTTCCTCTAAAGTTTCTAAACAATCGGTAACGAAAGCCGGAGTTACAACGGCAATTTTCTTAATTCCTCTTGATGGCATTTTATCGATTTCGATATCTGTATAAGGTTCTAGCCATTTATCGCCTGCTAATCTGGACTGGAAAGTCACACAATATTTGTCTTTCGGAATTCCTAGTTGCTCTACAACCAAACGAGTAGTCTCGTAACAATGTGTTCTGTAGCAGAATTCTGCTTCAGGAGATCCTACTTCACAGCACATTTCGTTGGTTACGAATTTCTTGTGTGATTTTGTTTTGTCTGTTTTACGAACATGACGTTCGGGAATTCCGTGATACGAAAACACTAATTGATCGTAATCGAATCCTTCCAGATTCTTTTGAATAGAATCGGCCACATTTTTGATATAATCCGGTTTATTGAAGAATGCCGGAACATCGCTGAATTTCATGTGAGGAAATTTCTTCTTGCGAATTTCTTCTGCCAAAACTAAAATAGTCAAAGTTGAAGCCATCGCATATTGGGGATAAAGCGGGAAAAGCAGCACTTCGGTAACGCCCTGATCGCTCAGTTCCTGCAAACCTTTTTCAATTGTCATAGATCCGTAACGCATTGCAAGCGAAACAGGGATTTTAGACAACGGTTGTACTTTTTTGTGCATTCTTTCTGAAAGAACAATTAGTGGTGAACCCTCTTCCCACCAGATTTTTGCGTAAGCGTGTGCAGATTCTTCTGGTCTTTTTCTTAAAATAATACCACGAACTAGTAACGCTCTTAATAAATACGGAACATCAATCACGTATTTATCCATTAAAAATTCGTCTAAATAGGGTTTTACATCTTTTGGTGTTGGACTGTCTGGTGATCCTAAGTTTATTAAAAGTGCGCCTTTCATTATGTGTTTTTGCTTTTAGGCTTTAAGCTCCAGGCTTTAAGCTTTTTGTTTGTTTTTAAAATTTTCGTCAAAAGTAGAACTTGTCTCTTTTGGGAAATATGATAATTATTACTTTTTAATTATTGTAGAATATTTAAAATTGATTCGAACAATTCGTGAAATTTTTCACGCAGATTTATACAGATTAAAGCAGATATGCGCAGATTAAATTCGTGAATTTGTGGCAAACAACCTAAACATTCGTATTAATCGACATCAAATACTTCTTTGGAGTTGTAGCAAACTTTTTCTTGAATGCCGCTATAAAGTGACTTCCCGTACTGTAGCCTATTTTAAGTCCCACTTCGTTTACATTATACGAACCGCTGTCTAACAGTTTTCGGGCGAAATCCATTTTATAATCAAAAAGGAAACCGTAAACCGTATCTCCATAAATTTGTTTGAAACCCATTTTGAGTTTTTTCAAATTCAAACCAATTTCATCTGCCAATTCTTGCAATCCGGGAGGTTCAGCCATATTGGCGATGATAATTTCTTTTGCTTTTCTTATTTTCAAAACGTTATCTTCATCAATCAAAAACGGACATTGTTCTGCGTTTGGATCTTCTGTTCTGTTAAAGTACAAACTCAGCAATTCGTATCCTTTTCCTTTATAATACAGGTTTTTTATAGACGGATGAAGATTATAATGAAACAACTGACTCAAAACAATTGCCATTGACGGACTGATGTTTCCTTCGTTATAATACTTTTTATCCTTATTATCAGGACTTAAAAACGTAATATAATCGGCTTCTGCAGAAAACAACGCGTGAAATTTCTTGATCGATACAATTACAGAAATCACCCAGGAATTTGGAGCCAATTCTAAATTTAATGGTAATTCTTTCTGCGGATTGTACAAAAGCAACGATTTTTCCTCCTTCAGATCTAAAGCATAAGTACCTTGATTAAACAGGAATTTCGCATTGCCTTTTATCCCGAAGTGAAACTGTATCAAGCCACTACCAACCTCGTGCTGCCCAAAAAACGGTTCTAAACTGTCGTTTTGAAAACGAATAAGCGTAAAGTCGTCTTCAATTTTTATAATTTCCTGAGAACTCATAGCGATATTTTTTTGAAAAGAAAATCAAAACATAACCCAATTCTTATTTAGAATCACTCTAAACAAATCCTTTCAAATGAGTTGATTTTGCTACAAAAATAGTTCTTTTTGCTCAAAAACACCTATTTAGGTTCAAAAAAACATACAGCGATATAAAAAGTACTTTTAGCGTTACTTTTATAAACACTATAGTAATAATTTTGTAGCACTTTATAGGAAGTGAATTTTATGGAAAACAATAATGTACCGAAACACCTTTATTTTTACTCAGTTGGTCTGAGTTATAAAAAAGCTGATGCTGAGGTCAGAGGTCAATTTAGTTTGGACGCAACTGCAAAAACACGTTTGCTGGAACAAGCTAAAAACGATGGAATAGAAAGTTTAATTGTAACTTCAACCTGCAACAGAACCGAGATTTATGGTTTTGCAGAACATCCATTTCAATTAATAAAACTTATTTGCGATAACAGTAACGGATCTGTTGACGCTTTTCAAAGAGTTGGTTTCGTTTACAAAAATCAGGAAGCTATCAATCATATGTTTCGTGTTGGAACAGGATTAGACAGTCAGATCTTAGGTGATTTCGAAATTATATCTCAAATCAAAACCAGTTTTACACATTCAAAATCTTTAGGTCTAGCCAATGCTTTTCTGGAAAGATTGGTGAATGCGGTAATTCAGGCAAGTAAAAGAATTAAGACTGAAACAGAAATCAGTTCTGGTGCTACTTCGGTTTCTTTTGCATCGGTTCAATACATTCTTAAAAATGTAGAAGACATCAGTAATAAAAACATTTTACTTTTCGGAACTGGAAAAATCGGAAGAAATACATGTGAGAATTTAGTAAAACATACTAAAAACGAACACATTACTTTAATCAACCGAACTAAAGATAAAGCAGAAAAATTAGCAGGAAAATTAAATTTGATTGTTAAAGACTATTCTGAATTACATTTAGAACTTCAAAAAGCCGATGTTGTGGTTGTAGCAACCGGCGCACAAAACCCAACAGTTGACAAAGCGATCTTAAATCTTAAAAAGCCTTTACTGATCCTGGATTTGTCTATTCCGAAAAATGTTCATGAAAATGTCGAGGAATTAGAAGGTGTAACTTTAATTCACATGGATTATTTGTCTCAGTTGACAGATGAAACATTGGAAAACAGAAAATTACATATTCCCGCAGCTGAAGCGATCATTGAAGAAATCAAAGAAGAATTTGTTATCTGGATGAAAGGCCGAAAATTTGCTCCGACAATTAATGCCTTAAAAGAAAAATTAAACGCGATCAAAGTTTCGGAATTGGATTTTCAAAGCAAAAAAATCGCCGATTTTAATGAAGAGCAGGCTGAAATCATCAGTAACCGAATCATTCAAAAAATCACTACACATTTTGCAAATCATTTAAAAGACGACAACACCATGGTCGATGAAAGCATCGAGTGGATCGAAAAAGTCTTCAAAATAAAAGCATCTTAATAAAATCAAATTTTAAACCATATAAGTTATATAAGTTCATTTAAAAACTGTGTTTTACCCAAACTGCTTAAATTTACTTATATAACTTATATGGTTCAAGAAACAAAACATGGCTGAAAAAACAATCAGAATTGGAACTCGTGACAGCGAATTAGCACTTTGGCAAGCACACACTGTAGAAAAGAAACTAAACGATTTAGGTTATAAAACCTCAATTGTGGCTGTAAAATCTCAGGGCGATATTATTCTGGATAAACCACTTTATGAATTGGGGATTACCGGAATTTTTACCAAAACCTTAGACATTGCCATGATCAATGGCGATATTGATATTGCGGTGCACTCGATGAAAGACGTTCCAACAGCTTTACCTAAAGGTATTGTTCAGGCTGCTGTTTTAGAAAGAGCCAATGTTTTAGACATTTTAGTGCACAAAGGCAACACTGATTTTGCCAATAAACCAAGCACCATTGCAACCGGAAGTCTGCGTCGTCAGGCACAATGGTTCAATAAATACCCAAATCATACTGTGGTTGATTTACGCGGAAACGTGAATACGCGCATGCAGAAGTTACAAGATAACAATTGGGACGGCGCTGTTTTTGCTGCTGCTGGTTTAGAGCGTATCAACTTAAAACCTGAAAATTACATCAATTTAGATTGGATGATTCCAGCACCGGCACAAGGAGCGATGTTGGTTGTTGCAATGGAAAACGACAATTATACTTTGGATGCACTTTCTCAGTTAAATGATATCGAAACTGAAATCTGCACCCATATCGAACGTCAGTTTTTAAGAACGCTTGAAGGCGGGTGTACTGCTCCAATTGGAGCTTTGGTCACTTATAATGAAGACGAAGACACTTTGCATTTTCAGGGTGTTTTACTTTCTATTGACGGAAAACAAAAACTGGAAGTCAACAAAACGGTTGATATTTCTGAATGGAAAAAATTAGGTTTCAACTCGGCTCAGGAAATTTTGAATAACGGAGGAACGGAATTGATGCACAAAATAAAAGAATCACTGAAAAAATAATGGCAAATCCGATTCAGATATTATCTACTAAAATATTATCTCCTCTTCATAAACAAGAGTTAATGAAATACGGCATTGAACTAATCGAAGCCGATTTTATCAAAACCGAAATAAAATCTTTTGAATTAAAAGACCTCAACGAAAGTCTGATATTTACAAGTCAAAATGCAGTTCATAGTATTTTATCTGATCCCAAATCGGAAGAACTGCTACCGAAGCTTCGGGAGAAAAACGTTTATTGTGTGGGACTTAAAACCAAAACGCTATTAAGCGATAATGGGTTTAATGTTGTAGCATATACAGGTTACGCTTCAGATTTGGCTGAAATCATTACTTTAATTTACGCAAATGAGAGTTATACTTTTTTCAGTGGAAACTTAAGAAGAGATACTTTACCAGACGCTTTGAAAGAAGCAGGAATAAAATTCAATGAAATTCAAGTTTACGAAACTGCTTTACAGCCTCAAAAAATAAAAGCAAATCCGGAAGCTTTATTGTTTTTTAGTCCATCTGGAGTTAATAGCTACTTAAAAGACAACACGATACAAAAACAAATCTGCTTTTGTATTGGCGACACAACAGCAGAAGCTTTATCAAAAATCACAAAAAACATTATCATCGCAGATCAACCCACAATTGAAGACGTGATCGAAGATGTAATTCAGGAATACAAATAGCAATATGCTTTAGGCTTTAAGCCATAAGCGAAAAATAATTTAGCAATACGCTTTAAGCTTTAGGCTTTAAGCAAAAGAATATAGACAAACACCGCTTAAAGCCTAAAGCTTAAAGCCTAAAGCAAAAAAACATGTTAAAAAACGACTTATTTTTAAGAGCATTAAAAGGAGAAACAGTTCAGCGTCCGCCAGTATGGATGATGCGTCAGGCGGGAAGATATTTACCTGAATTTAGAGAACTGCGTGATAAATATGATTTTTTTACACGTTGCGAAACTCCGGAATTAGCCGCTGAAATTACCGTTCAGCCAATTCGCAGAATTGCTCCTGATGCTGCTATTTTGTTCTCAGATATTTTAGTAGTGCCTCGCGCAATGGGAATTCACGTAGAGTTGAAAGATAATTTAGGGCCAATCATTCCAAATCCGATTCGTACAATGGAACAAGTGAATCAAGTTTTTGTTCCAGATGTAAATGAAACATTAGGTTACGTTTTCGATGCTGTGAAATTGACCAAAGAAATGTTGAACGACGAAGTTCCGTTAATTGGTTTCGCAGGTTCTCCCTGGACAATTTTCTGTTATGCAGTTGAAGGAAAAGGTTCTAAAAGTTTTGATACTGCAAAAGGATTCTGTTTTTCAAACCCAGTTGCAGCACATACATTATTACAAAAAATTACAGATACAACCATTTTATACTTAAAAGAAAAAGTAAAATCGGGAGTAAATGCCGTTCAAATTTTTGATTCTTGGGGAGGAATGCTTTCTCCTGTTGATTATCAGGAATTCTCATGGAAATACATCAACCAAATCGTTGATGCTTTGGCTGAGGTTACCCCGGTTATTGTTTTTGGAAAAGGATGTTGGTTTGCTCTTGGCGAAATGGGTAAAAGTAAAGCTTCGGCTCTTGGAGTAGATTGGACTTGTTCGGCAAGAAATGCTCGTTATTTATCTGGAGGAAACATCACTTTACAAGGAAATTTTGATCCGTCAAGATTACTTTCTCCAATTCCGACTATCAAGAAAATGGTTCACGAAATGATCGACGAGTTTGGAAAAGACAAATATATTGTAAATTTAGGTCACGGAATTTTACCAAATATCCCTGTAGACCACGCAAAAGCGTTTATTGACGCTGTTAAGGAATACGGACAATAATAAGTTGAATGTTTATGGTTTATGGTTGATCGTTGTTGAATATAACTATCAACCATAAACATTCAACCAACAACTCAAAAAATGCTAAACAAAGGACTTAGAGACGAAGAATCTATTAGAATAGAAAATACTCTACGAACTTTGCATGCCTTAATTTTTGTGCCGAAATTTTGGAATGCTGAAGACACAAGTCTTATTGATGAACAACTAAAAAATTTTGGTTTAAGTTTACAAAGAACCATTGAAATCCCAGAAGAGGAATTAATTCTGCTTTTACAACGATGCCATTTAGACTGGAATCAGCAAGAACAATTTGCTGATATTTTATTGGAACTTTCTGTTGAAAAACAATTCGACTTTCTAGGAAAAGCTCTTGCCATTTACCAATATATCCAGCAAGAAAGTAAAGTTTTTTCTTTTGGAATAAATGCTAAAATCACTTCGCTAAAAAACAAATAAAGATGAGTTTTACAGATTGGAAAACAGACCGAATCGAAACTATTCTTCCTGAAGAGTTTTACACACTTATTGAAAAGAATACAAAACATATCGAGAAAACCTTCCCTGTTACCTTATCTCATTGCTTAGATTTAGAAAAAACAAAAAGCTTCATTGCTTATAACCAAGATAAAGAAAACCACAAAGAAGGATATTATTTCTATGCAAGAGATATAAAATCCAATACTTTAATTGGCTATTTATGTGTAAAAAGCATTGATAACAGAATTTCAAAATGTGAGTTGGGTTATTTTGTTGATGAAGATTATCAAGGAAAAGGGATTACTTCAAGGTTGGTTTCAGAAACATTAGATTTTTGTTTCAATACTTTAAAAATGAATAAGGTTTTTATCTGTACTTCAAAAATCAACAAAGCGAGTCAACAGATTGCATTAAAACACAATTTTAAACAAGAAGGAATATTACGAGACGAATTTAAAGGTGGCGACGGAACATTTGAAGATGTCGTTTATTTTGGATTACTCAAATCAGAATATAATCAACATGAAAGATAAATTTTTCTCATACATACAACAATTACAAGATCAAATCTGCGCTGGATTAGAAGCTGTTGATGGAACAGCAAAATTTCGCGAAGACTTATGGAAACGTCCTGAAGGCGGTGGAGGAAGAACACGTGTTATTGAAAACGGAGCAGTTTTCGAAAAAGGCGGAGTTAACATTTCAGCCGTTCATGGAAAACTTCCGGAAACGATGCAGAAAATGTTTAATGTTGGTGAAGCCGATTTCTTTGCCTGCGGATTAAGTTTGGTTTTACATCCTAAAAACCCAATGGTTCCTACTGTGCACGCCAATTGGCGATATTTTGAAATGTATGACGAAAAAGGAAATGTTATCGAACAATGGTTTGGTGGCGGACAGGATTTAACGCCTTATTACTTGTTTGAAGAAGATGGAACGCACTTTCATCAAACGTGTAAAACAGCTTGCGATAAACACAATCCAGAATTCTATCCAAAATATAAAAAGCAATGTGATTCATACTTCTGGAATGCACACCGAAACGAAGCCCGAGGACTTGGTGGTTTATTCTTTGATTATTGTAAAGCAAATGAACAAATGTCAATGGAAAACTGGTACGATTTTGTAACCGAAGTTGGAAATAGTTTCCTGGAAGCATATGTCCCAATTGTGGAAAGAAGAAAAGACCTTTCTTATTCTCCGGAACAAAGAAACTGGCAGGAAATTCGTCGTGGCCGCTATGTTGAGTTTAATCTGGTTCATGATAAAGGAACTTTATTTGGATTAAAAACCAATGGAAGAATCGAAAGTATTCTAATGAGTCTTCCACCGCATGTGCAATGGGTTTACGATCATCATCCGGAAACTGGAAGCGAAGAAGAAAAATTGATAAATATATTAGAAAATCCGCGCGAATGGATCTAAAACTGATTTACATATTGTTTTTTGCAGGTGTTTTTGGGTGTTTTGCCCAAAATGACACTTTGCAGAATCCGTATTTTAAATCTTATAGCGATAAAATTACTGCCAGCGTTTATTATCTGGACACTTCAAATAGTTTTCAGATTGCTTCAGATGGTCAGGACCCGAAAATATTTGTAAATCTTATCCCGAACAGAAGAGAACAGATTGGTTTTAATTTAAACTATAAAATCATTGATGTTACTGTTGGTTTTGCACCCAAATTTCTTGGAGGAAATAAAGGTGACTCTAATTCGAAACACTTTAATTTCAATACCCGTTTTTATTATAAAAAATGGATCCAATCGTTCACTTTTATCAATCAAAAGGGGTTTTATATCAGTGATGATAATATAACGGCTCAGCTGCCACATATGCGTACTACAAAAATTGGCGGATCAACAGCATATGTTTTCAATGATAAATTCTCTTTTAAAACACTGGTAAGTCAAAATGAGTGGCAAACTAAGAGTTCAGGTAGTTTTATCCCGACTTTCTCATTTTACTACACCAATATAGACTTAAATACTCCCGATTCATCACCCGGCGATATTTACGTATTTACCATAGCACCTTCCTATTTTTATAACTTTGTCATTAGCGACAGGGTTTTAGTTGGTGCAGGAATTGCATTAGGCGCAGGAATTAATGATGTCAATGGCGATACATCTGCTCTGTATCAGGCAGATTTTAATTTAAAACTGGCTTATAACAAAGATCGTTTTTTTGGTTTTGCAACTCTTAATACCGTAAGCTTTGCACAAGATGATAAAGTTGATCCTCGATTAAATGATAATATTGCTACTTTAAAACTTTCGGTAGGATATCGATTTGATCCTCCAAAAAAGGTAAAAGAGGTCTATGACAAGGTAAACAAGAAAATTGGGCTTTAGAAAACAGCAAAAAAACAAGCATGGATACATGACTCTCGATAACTGGGTTTTATAATTAATAAAATTTCGTCATTATGGAAAATGGAAATGTAAAAATCAACACAGCACAATTAGACCGTATGCATTCCGGAAAAGGCTTTATCGCCGCACTGGATCAAAGTGGCGGAAGTACTCCAAAAGCACTGGCGCAATATGGTGTAAAGGAAGACCGTTACAAAAATGACGAAGAAATGTACACACTGGTACATGAGATGAGAACAAGGATCATTAAAAGTCCGGCATTTGACAGTAAATATATTCTGGGTGCTATTTTGTTTGAAAACACAATGGATCGTAAAATTGACGAACAATGGACAGCTGATTATCTGTGGAAAGAAAAAAACATTGTTCCGTTTTTAAAAGTTGACAAAGGTCTTGCTGATCTTGCAAATGGCGTACAGTTGATGAAGCCTATTTCAAATCTTGACGAATTATTAGATCGGGCAGTAGAACGAAATATCTTTGGAACTAAAATGCGTTCTGTTATCAAAGAAGCGAATCAGGAAGGAATTCGAGAAGTTGTTAAACAACAGTTTGAAATAGGCAAACAAATTTTCAATAAAGGATTAATTCCAATTATAGAACCAGAAATTGATATTTACAGTGTCGATAAAGAAAAATCAGAAGAAATTCTAAAAGAAGAAATCAAGCAACAACTTAATTTATTGGATAAAGAGGTAAAAGTAATGCTTAAATTATCCATTCCAACGGTGAATGATTTTTATAGCGAATTAATCTCTGATCCACATGTAGTACGTGTCGTAGCACTGTCTGGTGGATATGGTCAGGATGAAGCCAATAATAAACTGGCGCAAAACCACGGATTGATAGCAAGTTTCTCAAGAGCATTGTCTGAAGGACTTGCTGCTGATCAAACTGAAGAAGAATTTGACACTAAAATAGGCAAAACAATCAAAAAGATTTATGAAGCTTCTATCACATAAAAGCAAATCAGAAACAACATTATAAATTACAATTAATAAAATAATTTAAGATTTCAGAATTCAACCTGAAACTTTAAACTTTAAACAAAAAATTATGTTCCCATTACAAAGAAACCGCCGTTTAAGAACCAACGAGTCTATTCGTTCATTAGTTCGTGAAACCAGCTTAAGTCCACAGGATTTTATGCTTCCTATGTTTGTTGCAGAAGGAAAAGACGTAAAAGCAGCTATTCCGTCAATGCCGGGAATTTATCGTCATTCTTTAGACAACACGATTAAAGAAGTAAAAGAAGCGTGGGATTTAGGAATTAAAGCAGTTAATATCTATGTAAAGGTAAGCGACAATCTAAAAGACAATAAAGGAACTGAAGCCTGGAATAAAGATGGTTTGATGCAACAAACCATTCGTGCAATTAAAGATGCTGTTCCGGAAATGATTGTAATGCCCGATGTTGCGCTTGATCCATATTCTATTTATGGACATGACGGAATTATAGAAAATGGCCAATTGATTAACGATGCAACCGTTGATGCTTTAACTCGTATGAGTTTAAGCCACGCTGAAGCCGGAGCCGATTTTGTCGCTCCAAGTGATATGATGGACGGAAGGGTTTTGGCGATTAGAAAAGCATTAGAAGAAAATGGTCACCATAACGTGGGGATTATGAGTTACAGCGCCAAATATGCTTCGGCATTTTATGGACCATTTCGTGATGCTTTAGATTCTGCTCCGGTAGATTCACAAAATATCCCAAAAGATAAGAAGACTTATCAGATGGATTATGCCAACAGAATTGAAGGAATTCGTGAAGCATTATTAGATGTTGAAGAGGGTGCCGACATCGTAATGGTAAAACCAGGAATGGCCTATTTAGACATTGTTCGTGAGGTAAAAAATGCCGTTCATGTACCGGTTGCAGTTTATCAGGTATCTGGTGAGTACGCTATGGTAAAGGCCGCAGCAGAAAGAGGATGGCTTGATCACGACAAAATCATGATAGAGCAACTTTATTGCATTAAGCGTGCGGGAGCGAGTATTATCTCAACTTATTTTGCAAAAGAAGCTGCTGTAATTTTAAATAAATAGAATGAAAAAAGTAGTATTCTTAGCTATCGTTTTAGCATTTGCTTCCTGCAAAAAAGAAAGTCAGGAACCTTTTGGGAAATCAACTGAGACAAATATAGAATCTTATTCTGAAGGAGAATCGGCTAAAGCCAAAACTCCTGAAGCTTTAGGAAAAGAAATATTTGAAGGAGCAGGAAATTGTGCTTCTTGTCATAAGCCAGATCAAAAAGTTATTGGTCCAAGTATAAAAGAAATTGCTAAAATGTATCAAGACAAAAATGCAGACATAGTAACTTTCTTAAAAGGAAATGCAGACCCAATTGTTGATCCGAGCCAGTTTTCGGTTATGAAAACCAATCTGCCAATAACTCAGGCAATGTCTGATGATGAATTAAAAGCAATTGAAGCTTATATTTACAGTAATTTGAAATAAAATTTGACAATATACCTCCAAACAAAAATGGCGCAAATTTGCGCCATTTTTTATACTATTAAATTTTAAAATCTTCATGAACTCTTGACACGCTGTTGTCACTACCTCATTCTAATTTTGATTTAATTAATTCTAAACTTAAAAGAAATGTATACTCAAAAATTCAGCATAATTGGAATTTCAGTTAGAACTACAAATGAAAATGGACAATCCGGAAAAGACATTCCCGCACTTTGGGACAAATTCATAGCAGAAAAAATTCTCCAGCAAATTCCGAATAAGACAAGTAATGATATCTACTGTATTTATACAGACTACGAAAAGGATCACACAAAACCCTACACAACCATCTTAGGTTGCGTTGTAGAGCATTTAGATCTTATTCCGGATGGAATGGTTGCAAAAATAGTTGAAGGAGAAAACTATGAAAGATTTGCAGCAAAAGGAAATCTTGCTGAAGGGATTGTTTTTAACGAATGGATGAAGATTTGGAATTCAGATTTAAACCGGGCCTTTACAGCAGATTTTGAAATTTATGGTGAAAAGGCTCAAAATCCCGAAAATGCAGAGGTAAATATTTACATTGCACTTCAATAACATATAAACAAAAACGGCGCTTAAATAGCGCCGTTTTTTATATTCATAAGATTACCAGATTTTAACTCGTTTTTCTGGTTCAATGTACATCTTATCCCCTTTCTTGATTGCAAAAGCATCATAAAAAGCATCTACGTTCTGAATTGGAACATAAGCTCTGTACATTCCAGGAGAATGCGGATCTGTTTTTACCTGATTTTTAAGAGCTTCATCTCTTGTTTTAGTTCTCCATACGGTAGCCCAGGAAATAAAGAATCTTTGTTCTGGAGTAAACCCATCAATTAATCCAGGTCTTCCGTGTGCTTTTAGATACAATTGCAAACCATCAAATGCTGCATTGATTCCGCCTAGATCACCAATGTTTTCACCCAAAGTAAATTTACCATCTACATGAATTCCAGGTAATGGTTCTAAAGCACTGTACTGATCTGCCAGTTTAGTTCCAAGTTCTGTAAATTGTTTTAGATCATCAGCAGTCCACCAGTCAACAAGGTTTCCATCTGCGTTGTAACGTGCACCAGAATCATCAAAACCATGTGAGATTTCATGTCCGATTACAGCTCCAATTCCACCATAATTTACAGCTTCATCTGCCTGATAATTGTAAAAAGGAGGTTGTAAGATTGCTGCCGGGAAAACAATCTCGTTGTAAGACGGATTGTAATAAGCATTTACAGTTTGTGGTGACATTCCCCACTCTGTTTTATCAACTGGTTTTTTTAATTTTTCAATTCCTTCAGCAAAACTCCATTTTGCCAGATTTATTGAATTTTGAAAATAAGAACCACCTTCTGCTACACTTTTAATTTCCAATTTAGAGTAATCTTTCCATTTATCCGGATATCCTACTTTGATTGTAATTTTATTTAATTTTTCAATTGCTTTAGTCTTAGTCTCTGCAGACATCCAGCTTAAATTATTAATACGGTTTTGGTACGCCGTAATAATATTATGAATCATATCAACTGCTTTTGTTTTTGCTTCAGCAGGAAATACCTTTTCAACATACAATTTACCAAGCGCTTCACCAATACTTCGGTTTACAACAGATAAGGCGTTTTCTTCACGTGGCAATTGTTTGATTGCGCCTCTTAGCGTTTTGCTGTAAAAGTCAAAATTAGCTGTTTCAATATCAGTCGTTAATCTTGATGTTGAACGGTTTAGTAAAGTCCATTTTAAGTATTCCTTCCATTGTGCAACTTTGTTTTCTGTAAAAACAGTTTGCAAAGCTTTCATATAACGTGGTTCTGTTACAATCACCGAATCAAGTTTTACCAAACCAAGTCCTGTAAAATAAGCATCCCATTTAATTGCCGGAGTCAACTTTTGAAGATCTGCAATTGTCATTGGGTTATATTGTAAACGGCTGTCTCTGCTTTCCACACGATTTAGTCTTGGAGTTGACAAACTTGTCTCAAGAGCCAAAATTTCTGCAGCGCTTTGTTTTGCTTTTTCTGGTGATTCACCAATAAACTGCATCATTCTTGCTACGTGAAGCTCATACTTTGCACGTTTTTCTTTAGAATCTTTATCATCAGAAGTATAATAATCTTTATCAGACAATCCTAAACGACTAACTCCAAGGTTTACAGAGTTTTTAGAACTGTTTTTATCATCGGCTCCAATGTAAATTCCGAAGAAATCATTTCCTCCCTGAGGTTCCATTTCAACCAAATAGTTTTGAAGATCAGCAACATTTTTTATTGCATCGATCTTTTTCAGATAAGGCTTCAAAGGTTCAATTCCTCTTTTGTTTCTACCCACTGTATCCAATACAGTATTAAACAAATTAATCGCTTTACCCTGATCTGTATTAGATTTGTACTTTGGATTTTTTGAAGCTTCCTTCAAAATTGCCATTGCATCTTTATCTGTTTTTTTGATTAACTCATTAAAACTTCCCCAGGTTGTTCTGTCACTTGGGATTTCTGTTTTGCTTAACCAGCTTCCGTTTACATATTTAAAAAAATCCTGAGTCGGACTAATTTTAGTATCCATGTAAGAAACATTTATACCCGGTTCTTTTGAAGTTGCGTCCTGAGCATTAACGGCAGTCAATGAAAACATTACCGAAAAAGCACAAAACAATGGTTTGCTTAGTTGTCTTTTCATTATTATTTAAGTTTTTAGTGCGAATACAAACTTATTGTTAAATTTTGATATTATATGTTAAAATTTTTCTAATACATAAAAAGAAGTATTTTTATTACATCCGATTAATAGAAATCATTAAATCTTTTCATGAATTAACTTTTGTTTTTCTTACAATAAATGAAATTGTTTTTGGAATATTTGCTAATTGAATATAAATCAATATGAAAGCAAAAATTCAGAATGTCGTTTCAGGAAAAATCGAAGCTATTGGATTCCCAATTCTCGCCCTGTGCTGGGTAAGTTTTGCCTGGGGAACAACCTGGCTGGCCTCAAAAGAAGGAGTAAAACACATGCCGGCACTTCAATTAGCCACAATTCGTCAGTTTTTTGGAGGAATCCTTTATGTTGCTTATTTTATTTTCAAAAAAGAACCATGGCCAAAAGGAAAACAATGGGGTACCATTTTCATTCTTGCATTTTTAAATTTTGTATGTAGCAATGGTTTAAGTACCTGGGGAGTCAAATACATCAGCTCGGGTCTTGGCGCTATTATCAGCGCTATCTTTCCGGTCTGGATTATTATGATCAATTTTTTTAAAGGCGAAAGAGTTGCTAAACTGGCACTAACCGGGATTTTAATCAGTTTTGGAGGAATCTGTATTATTTTCATGGATCATTTAACAGAGTTTTTCAAACCCGATTTTCAATTCGGAATTCTGTTAACTATTCTTTCAACCATTACATGGGCTTTCGGAATACTGCACACAAAGAAAAAGGCAGCAAGTTTCAATCCGTATTTTAGTTTAGGACTTCAAATGCTTATTTCAAGTTTTATTCTTTATGGTATTACAGAACCTTTAGGAATGAACATTTCTTTAGACCAGATACCAAATATTTCCTGGTGGTCGATTGCTTATTTGGTCATTATTGGTTCGGTATTTACATTTATCGCTTTCATTTATACCTTACAGCATCTTCCAACAGAAATCAGTAGTATTTATGTATACATCAATCCTATAGTTGCTATGATTTTAGGTTCGCTTATTTTTGGAGAAATGCTCACACAGGCGATCATTATAGGTAGTATGGTCACCTTAACCGGAATATATCTGGTTAATAAATCCATCCGAAAACCGAAAGTTTAAAAGATTCTGCCACGAATTGCACGAATTTACGCGAATTTTTACTTTATAGAAAATCTTTACTTTAAATTTTAATTCGTGTAAATTCGTGCAATTCGTGGCAACAAAACCAAATGATCTCTGTTAAAAAGTGTTATAGCTGCAGCTTTTAAAATGCTCTTTTTGTATTTTTGCGCCAAATTATTTTTATGAAATCGTTTCTTTACAAATACCGCAAATTCTTTATTGTTTTAATTGTCTTTTCGGTTGTCACTATATCTTTATTTTATTCTGCATTAAAGCCACAAAAAACATTGCCGATTTATAATCCTGCCGATGTAAATCCAGAATTGGTTGACAGCACTGTTCAATATAAAAGTAAATATCATACTATTGCCGATTTTTCATTTGTAAACCAAAATGGCGATACTATTACTCAAAAAAATTACGAAGGGAAAATCTATGTTGCAGATTTCTTTTTTACAACCTGCGGATCAATCTGCCCAAAAATGTCTACCAACCTGGTTGATGTTCAAAAAGCTGTCCTAAACAATCCAAAAGTAATGTTGCTTTCTCATACTGTTTTTCCAGAGGTTGACAGTGTTTCTGTTCTTAAAGCTTATGCTGTAAAATATGGCGTTGTTGATAGTAAATGGAATTTAGTTACAGGCGATAAAAAAGAGATATACACGATGGCCCGAAAATCTTATCTGGCGGTTAAACTAGGTCGTCCGGATCAGTTGTATGATATGGTTCATACAGAGAATTTTGTTTTAGTAGATCAAAAAAGACGTGTTCGTGGTTTTTATGACGGAACAAACAAAGAAGAAATTAAACGTCTTTTGGAAGACATCGATTTCTTATGTAAAGAGTAAAATCCCTTATTTTTAGAAAGATTTAGCATATTCAAAAGTGTTAAATGCCTTGAAATAAAGAATAATTGCCTATTTTTGCAATCTAAATTCAATCTAAATAAGCTTGCAAAATACAATTCACACTCTGAAAAAAGGCGAAAAAGCCATTATCAAAGATTTTGATATCGATCTTATTCCTCTAAAGTTATTAGAAATGGGTTGTTTGCCAGGCAGCTTGGTCGAATTACTTCAAATTGCTCCTTTTGGAGATCCTTTATATTTAGACATTAATGGCTCACATGTTGCTATTCGCATAGAAACTGCTCGTGAAATTGAAGTTGAACTTATCAAAAACAATTTGTAATGAGTATTCAGAATATCAACGTTGCCCTGATTGGGAATCCGAATACCGGAAAAACTTCTGTATTTAATCAGCTTACAGGTTTAAATCAACAAGTTGGGAATTATCCCGGAATTACAGTAGAGAAAAAAATAGGTTTCTGTAAATTACCCCACAACATTAAAGCCAACATCCTGGATTTACCCGGAACGTATAGTTTGAATGCCAGTTCAATGGATGAAAGTGTGGTAATTGAACTTTTACTGAACAAAAATGACAAATTATATCCCGATGTAGCAGTTGTTGTGACAGATGTTGAAAATCTGAAAAGAAACCTGCTGATTTACACTCAGATAAAAGACCTTGAAATTCCGACAATTTTAGTCATCAATATGTCTGATCGCATGGAGCGTAAAGGAATTACTTTGGATATTCCGTATTTGGAAGAAAAACTTAAAACTAAAATTGCTCTTGTAAGCTCGCGTAAAGGACTAGGAATCGAACAATTAAAAGATCTGATTGTATCTTATAAAACGATTCCGCATGAACCTTGCTTAAATGCTTCGGTAATAGACGAACAGTATTTTGAAAAGCTTCAACATGCTTTTCCGAATCAGCTTTTATACAAATTATGGCTTGTAATTACGCAAGACGTTAACTTTTCGAATTTAGATCGAAATGAAATCAGAACTACTTTTACCAAATCGCATTCAGAATTAAAACGTTTGCAGCAAAAGGAAACTATCAAACGTTATCAGTTTATAAATGATGTTCTGAAAGAAGGTTTAAAAGTTGATGCCTCAATGGCAAAAGACGTTCGTGCCAGACTAGATCGAGTATTAACGCATAAAGTTTGGGGTTACGTTATTTTCTTTGCCATTTTATTTCTGATATTCCAATCGATTTTTAGCTGGTCAACAATTCCAATGGATTTTATTGACGGTACTTTTGCTTCATTAAGCGCATGGGCTGCTGAAACATTACCAAGCGGTATATTAACCGATTTAATTTCGCAGGGAATTATCCCGGGAATTGGCGGTGTCATTATATTTATTCCTCAAATTGCCTTTTTGTTTTTGTTTATTTCCATTCTGGAAGAAAGCGGTTATATGAGCCGTGTTGTTTTTTTAATGGATAAAATCATGCGCAAATTTGGACTTTCAGGTAAAAGTGTTGTGCCTTTAATTTCAGGAACTGCCTGTGCCATTCCGGCGATTATGGCAACCCGAAATATTGAAAACTGGAAAGAACGCCTAATTACGATCTTAGTAACACCTTTCACGACTTGTTCGGCAAGATTACCTGTTTATGCCATTATTATTTCGCTGGTAATTCCAAGTACACGTATTTTTGGAATTTTAAATCTTCAGGGCTTAACCCTGATGTTTCTTTATGTTTTAGGATTTGGAACTGCAATTTTATCAGCTTATATTCTAAATAAAGTTTTAAAATTGGACTCAAAAACCTATTTCGTAGTCGAAATGCCAAGTTATAAATTGCCTCTTTTAAAAAATGTCGGAATCAATGTGGTTGAGAAAACAAAGGCATTTGTTGTTGGTGCCGGTAAAATCATTTTGGCTATTTCGGTTATTTTATGGTTTTTAGCTTCTTATGGTCCTGGAAAAGATTTTAACGAAGCAGAAACTATTGTAAAAGAAAAATTCGCCGATACCAAAATTGATGAAGCTCAATTTGAAAACGAAGTGGCTTCTCAAAAATTAGAAAACTCTTATATAGGTTTAATGGGAAGAGCGATCGAACCTGCAATTGCACCTTTGGGATACGACTGGAAAATCGGGATTGCCTTAATCAGTTCATTTGCTGCCCGTGAAGTCTTTGTTGGAACACTTGCCACCATTTACAGCGTTGGTGACAGTGACAATGAAACTACCATAAAAAGTAAAATGCAACAGGAAATTCATCCTGAAAACGGGCAAAAAGTATTCAATTTTGCCACCGGAATATCTTTACTGTTGTTTTACGCTTTTGCTATGCAATGTGCCAGTACACTGGCTATCACCAAAAAAGAGACCAATTCCTGGAAATGGCCTGCAATGCAATTAGTATTGATGAGTGGTCTGGCTTATTTTACAGCATTATTGGCCTATCAATTTTTAAAATAAAAGTTATGACACAAGAAATTATTGCCTTTGCTATATTAGGATTTGCAGTTGCTTTTTTGATCAAAAAATTCTTCTGGAAATCTAAAAAGAAAAAAGACTGCGGTGACGGAAATTGTGGCTGTTCTTAATTTTCAGATTCTAAGCTAACGATTTTCTAAGATTCAATAATTATTAATAGAAATCACTAAATAGACCCAAAGCTTCACAGAAATACCTTTTTTGTGAAGCTTTTTTATTTTGTTTAAAGAACTAAAATGTCCTTAAATAATATTTAAAAACCCTATACAGCCAATTTATCAACAACATAAAAATTAATTTTAATTAAATTTAATTTTATAAAAATGACTAAAGAAGATAGAATAGAAATTATTAGAGACAATCGGGTTACGAGATTATTATGGTTTGCGATTGGTTTTTTATGTGCCCTAATTATTAATTACTTTATAGTTAAGAGATAGAATTTCAAATCATTTTTATATGAATCACACTGTGTCGAGCTAGCTTTTTTAACTTTTTAGTTTATTGTTTTAATTATAATTTTATCAGAAAATTTAAAATTGTAAAACATTGAAAACAACTTCTAAAATGGCACAGAAAATTTCATTTATTTTTCTTTTATTCTTGTGTTTGGGACACAATGCTTTCTGCCAACAAAATACAAACAGCAACACTTTCGTAACTTCAGACGGAGTGCCTTTGTTTTTAAAGATTTCCGGAAAAGGTGATGTTTGCATCTTTGTTCATGGCGGCCCGGGCGCATGGAGCAAATCGTTTGAGGAATTAGGAGGAAATGTACTGGAAGATAAACTGACTATGTGCTATTACGACCAAAGAGGATGCGGTCGATCTGCATCGGCAGCAGATAACAATTATGGTATAGACAGAATGATTCAGGATATTGAAGAAATTCGTGCTTCTCTTAACACTTCAAAAGTATATGTAATGGGACATTCTTTCGGAGGGATTTTAGCCACTAAATATGCCGAAAAATATCCAGAACATGTAAAAGGTTTAATTCTGCTGAATGCTACGCTTGATATTAACGATTCTCTTCTTAATCAAATTGCTTTTATGAGTAAAACCGTTGGAGAAGATTTTCCTGTAAAAAACAAAGAATCGATACTAAGTACTTTCTTTGAAGCTAAAAAAAAAATTAAAAAAGCAGATCTGGATTATAAAATGCTATCCGACAATAGAGTAAATGTCGAAAAACTGGACAGTATCGATAATAGTCTCAAAAGAAATTCTTCATTTGCACAGCATGCACTAAGTGGTCCGCTATATTTTAATGATTTTACCAAAGAAACTGCTTCGATTAAAGTTCCTACCCTTATAATCACCGGAACAAAAGACAACAATATTGGCCCTGAACACTATCGTTTATTTAAGTTTCCAAATCAGGAAGTTAAGATTATTGAAGGCGGACATATATTGTATTATGAACAAAATAAAGAGTTTAAAAATACGATTCAGAAATTCGTTCAGAAAGTTAGATAAAGAAGAAAGATGAAAGAAGAAAGATGAAAGAAGAAAGATGAAAGAAAAGAAGAAAGATGAAAGATTACAGACTTATGCTGAGACTATAAGAGGAGAAAAAAGTCTTATTTTAATAATCTAAAAACTGATTTAAGCAAATCATTATCTTATTACAAATTACTTTTGAAATATTAAAAGTAATTCAAAATGACAAAATTTGAAAAAAGGGAAATGATTAGAAATAACATTATTATGAGGTTATTATGGTTCTCATTTGGATTTTTATTCGCTTTTGGAATAATCTGTATCTTTTAAAATCGAGACTATAAATTCATACAAGTACTACTAATTTCAATATCCTTAAATACAAAACGGCTCTGAATCAGAGCCGTTTTTACTTTTTAACCTAAACCAAAATGAATCCTACTTCAGGCCTTCCCATTCTGCATAAAACTGAGCGAGGAAATTTTCCATGAAACGGTGTCTTTCGGCAGCGATTTCTTTTCCTTTCCCGGTATTCATTTTATCTTTTAAGAGTAAAAGCTTTTCGTAAAAATGATTTATTGTTGGGGCATTATTCTTTTTGTATTCCTCTTTTGTCATATTTGTCACTGGAGCAATTTCAGGATCGTACAACGTTCTGTTTTTAAATCCGCCATAATTGAACGCTCTTGCCACCCCTATTGCTCCAATCGCATCTAAGCGATCAGCATCCTGAACAATATCTAATTCGACAGAAGTGAACTTCTTTTCGAAATTTCCGCCTTTAAACGAGATATTTTCAATGATATTGACCACATGCCGAATGATAGTCTCAGAAACATTTTCAGCTTCTAAAAACGCACGAGCTGTCTTTGGTCCTATAGCTTCATCGCCATTATGGAATTTACTATCGGCAATATCATGAAGCAAAGCGCCTAATTGTACTACAACTAAATCGCAATTGGTATCATTTGCAATTAAAAGTGCATTTTTATAAACTCTCTCAATATGAAACCAATCGTGTCCGCCTTCGGCATCATTTAGTTTTTCTTTTACAAAAGCGATTGTTTTATGTATTAAAGCAGGATTATTCATAATTATTCGTGGTATTACTATTGATAAATGACACCCAGATTTAAACCAAAGTTTTAATTATCTATTGTGTAAATAGCATTCTTTTAAATAAAAATGTTGATTGTTAAGATCTTAAATCTCAACAATCAACAATATGTTTTAATGCAAACTTCAAGATCAACTTATATGCGTTCAATCCAAAATCTGCAATCTAAACTCTAAAAATCTACAATTTTGCAGGTTCAACCCATTTAAAGATATGTGACTCTTGCGGAATAACTAGTCTTTCTGAAATTTTAGCCATACGTGCTGGCAATTTCATTAAGTAATCACGAGCCTTTTCTGCTTCATCAGTCAAATTTGAGATTTTATCAATCTCCCATTTGTTGATTAATTTTTGCATAATATCCACGTAGTCATTTGCTGTATAAACACCAATACGCTGTGCAGAATCAGAGAATTGTTCAAATGCAGAACTGATTTTCTGACCAGATTCTCTTAAAAAATGAGCTGGCATAACGATTTTTTGCTTCATCATGTATTGAAAAGCCAACATCATTTCGCTTGGATCAACCTGAAAAATTCTGGTTACAAACTCACTGTAAGCATGATGATGACGCATTTCATCACCTGCAATCATTTTACACATTTTAGACAATTTATTATCACCAAACTTCTTAGCCATTTGAGCTACTCTGTTGTGAGATACATAAGTTGCTAATTCCTGAAAACTTGTATATACAAAGTTTTTGTACGGATCAGATCCAGTTCCAATATCAAAACCGTCGTTGATTAAATGTTGCGTTGTCATTTCAATTTCACGCATATTCACACGACCAGACAAATACAAGTATTTATTTAAAAGGTCTCCGTGGCGGTTTTCTTCTCCAGTCCATTGTCTGATCCATTTTGACCAGCCATTACCACCGTTTTCGACCTGATTTATACCTTCTACATCCATTAACCATGATTCATATGTAGGCAAAGCCTCTTCGGTGATCGTATCACCAACAAGCGTAACCCAGAAATCGTATGGTAATTCTTTAGCAATTTCGCGCAATTCTTTTACCTCTTCAAAGAAGTTTTCTCCTTCAGAATTTGGTAAAAAGTCTGACGGCTGCCAAATTTTTTCCACTGGAATTAAATACTGTTCGACGAAGCTGTCAACGTTTTTTTCCAAAAACTGCATCACTTCTAATCTAATGTTTTTTATAGACATTACTTATTTTAGATTTGGGATTTAAGTTTTAGATATGCTAAACCTTAAATCTATTTATACTCGTTTACTCCTTCTACCACAGCCTTTTCTGTCAAAGCCATCAAATCGGCAAAATCATAATCTTTTACAGCCATTGCTTTATGAGCTGTAAAAGTCAGGTGATTTCCTAAACCAACCGGAAACATACCATAGCGTACCATTTTCCAGGAATTATTTATACTAACCGGGACAACATAAGCTGAGGGCGCATATTTACATAAGATTTTTAAACCGCTTTGTGCAAATTCTTTAGGTTTTCCAGTTTTACTACGTGTTCCTTCAGGAAAAATAACCGCAGCTCTGGTATTTTTTTCGATATATTCAGACAACCCTTTAATTACTGGTATAGCCTGTTTAGGGTCTTTACGGTCAATAAGCACAGATCCGCCATGTTTCAAATTAAAAGAAACACTCGGAATTCCGCTTCCTAACTCTTTCTTACTCACAAATTTACAATGAAAACGTCTAAAGTACCAAATCATTGTGACGATATCGTACATACTTTGATGATTTGCAACAAAAATAATTGGAACTCCTTTCGGAATATCATCTACACCAGTAACTTTATAAGTTGTTCCAACCAGGTTTGTACATCTTAAAAGAAAAAAGTTCAGATAATCAACACTCTTTTTGTGTGCCTGATAACCAAAAACGTTTAAGCAAATCCATTGTATTGGATGGAAAACCACCAAACACAATCCAAAACATAAATAATAAATAACGGATATGGGATACGAAATTATCTTTTGCATGCTTAAAAAATTAATTGCCAAAAGTAATAAATTAATTTTTAGTCGTATAAAAATTAAAAACAATAACTGTTTTTATGGTTTAATTGTACCTTTGTCTCAAAATTTGCAAATTTTTTCTGAATTAAATGAACTTTACTTACCCAAAAAACGAACGCTTAAAAAGCAAAACAACGATTGGATTACTGTTTTCTGAGGGAAAATCGGTCTCAAAATATCCACTTCGTCTGGTTTATCGTCAAGCGGAAGACCATTCAGGAAAAAAAATCAAACTTGGTGTTTCGGTTTCTAAGAAATATTTCAAAAAAGCCGTAGATCGAAATTACTTTAAAAGAGTTCTTAGAGAAACTTACAGACTCAACAAACATTTGCTTTGGGATAACTTAGAAGGTTCTTATTCCTTCATGTTTTTTTACCAAAGCAAAGACCGGTTATCTTACGAAGAAATCAATACCAAAACGATTCAGTTATTTGAAAAATTTTTACTACAAGTAAACAAAACTCCTGATTCTGAAACTAAAAAAGAGTCCTAGTTTCTTCAAACACAACTTTGTTTCTCAAATTAGATAAAAAATTATAAAAAAATTGTAGTTTTAGCTCTAAATTGAAACTTTATGCGCTATATTTTCTTTTTGTTTTTATTTTTTTCTGTTCTTTCTGGTTGCAGCAAACATGAAGCTCCTAATGAAGATCAGGCAATTTCAATTAGTGCAGTAAAGTTACCTGCAAAAAAATATGAATCAGGTGGTGCCGATAAAAATTTAGAAGCTCCTTCACCTAAAATTGAACAAAAAATTATAAAGGAAGCTTCTCTTCGATTTGAAACAAATGACTTAGAAGACACATTCAATAAAATCAAAACTGCGGTAACAGCAAACAAAGGAAATATTTTAATAGATTCTGAAGGAAAAGATTACAATTCAGTTTTCAGAAATCTTACTGTTAAAGTTCCAAGTCAGAATTTTGATAACTTTATAAATGCAATTTCAAAAGGAGTTTCTTTTTTCGAAAGAAAAGACATTTCTTCCGAAGATGTTACAGAAGAATACATTGATCTCACTTCAAGATTAAAGAATAAGCGAAAACTTGAAGAGCGCTATTTGCAGATTCTTCAAAAAGCTACAAAAATTAGCGAGATTCTTGAAATTGAAAAACAAATC
This sequence comes from Flavobacterium sp. N2038, assembly GCF_025947185.1. Lineage (NCBI taxonomy): Bacteria > Pseudomonadati > Bacteroidota > Flavobacteriia > Flavobacteriales > Flavobacteriaceae > Flavobacterium > Flavobacterium sp. N2038. The sequence goes on along the minus strand of NZ_CP110001.1, from coordinate 682,030 downwards.
TCGATTATCCGAGAAGAAATAGAAGCGAAAGAAGGCCAATTAAAATATTTAGAAAGCCGAGTGTCTGAAAGCACTGTTACTATTGAATTTTATAAAACCATTGCCGAAAAAGAAGGCATTAAAATATCATATGGATCAAAAATCTGGACCGCAATTAAATCCGGTTTTTTTAGTTTGTCTGATTTTTTAATATCAATTATCAGTATTTGGCCGTTTATTATCCTATTTTGTGTATTAGCCTATTTTATTAGAAAAAGATTTAAAAGAAAAAAACAATAATCATGTATCCATATTTAAAAAAACGATTCATTGTACCTACTGTTGCGGCAGGATTTTTATTTATTGGAACGAGTTTCAAAGACGATTTTTTTGAAATTGCCAAACAAATAGAAATTTTTACAACGCTGTTTAAAGCAGTAAATACAAATTATGTAGACGAAACTAATCCGGGTGATTTGATGGACAAAGCCATCAAAAGTATGCTTGGAAGCCTGGATCCCTATACGGTTTATTTTAATGAGCAGGATGTTGTTAATTTCAAGATCAACAATACGGGCGAATACACCGGAATTGGTGCTATGATCGCCAGAAAGAAAGACAGATTAATTGTTCGTGAACCCTACAAAAACTATCCTGCAGATAAAGCCGGATTAAAAGCCGGGACGAAATTATACAGATTGGCGATGTTTTAATTGCTGATTTTAAAGACGATGCTTCGCAATTACTTAAAGGAACTAAAAACACCAAAATTGCAGTAAAATATCTTCGTCAGGGAAAAACATTCACAACGGAATTAGTTTTGGATGAAGTCGATATCAAATCTGTTCCGTTTTACGGAAAAATCGATGACAAAACCGGTTATATTGTTTTGGCACACTTTAGCCGAAAAGCAGCCAGCGAAGTTAAAGAAGCTTTAGAAAAACTAAAAGCTGACGGAGCAACACAGATTGTTCTTGATCTAAGAGGAAATCCGGGTGGTTTATTAAATGAAGCTATAGATATCTGTAATTTATTTGTTCCTAAAAATGAGGTTATTGTAACGACCAAATCAAGAATAGAAAAACATAACAACACTTATAAAACGAACAAAGAACCAGTTGACACTCAAATTCCTTTGGCTATCTTAGTAAACGGCAGAAGTGCATCTGCCTCTGAAATTGTATCTGGAGCTTTGCAGGATCTGGATCGTGCTGTAATTTTAGGAAGCCGTAGCTTTGGTAAAGGTCTGGTTCAGCGTTCTGTTGATTTAACCTATGGAACGCAGTTAAAAGTTACGATTTCGCGTTACTACACCCCTTCGGGTCGTTGTATTCAGGCGCTAGATTATGCTCATAAAGATAAAAATGGAGTGGCTCAAAAAACGGATGCTAAAAACTTCAATGCCTTTAAAACCAGAAAAGGAAGAACAGTTTATGATGGTGGCGGTGTTTTACCGGACATAGAACTGGATGAAACCAAAATGAGCCCAATTACAACAGCATTGTTAAAAAATGATGGTATTTTTGATTATGCTACAACGTATTATTACAAAAATCCAAATCTGGGAGACAAAATCCCTGTCGTGACCGATGCTGATTATACGGGTTTTAAGCAGTATTTAAAATCAAATAAAATTAGTTTTGATACTGAGACTGAAATTGCATTAAAAAACACGCTTAATGCTGCTAAAAATGAAAAAATAGACGAAACAATTGCTCCGGAATATCAACAGTTAATGGCGGCATTAGAAAAGAGCGAAAATACTTTATTAGACAAAAATCAAAAAGAAATCCGAAATCTGATTCAGGAAGAGTTAATCAAAAGATATCAGTATCAGGAAGGTTTATATCAATTTTATATCAAAAACAATTCAGAAATTAAAAAAGCAGTCAACGTTTTAAATAATCAAACTGAGTACAAAACGATTTTAAAAATGTAAAAAAAGAATGAAAATTTGTTTAGCCCTATTTCTGTTTATTATTTACAATTTATCGGCACAGCAAAAACCCATTGAAACCATTTATTTTGAGTTTGACAAATATGATCTGACTCCCAAACAAACCGAAGTTGTAACTAATTTTATTAAATCAATTGACACTACAAAAGTAGAGTCAATACAAATTTATGGCTACTGCGATGATCGTGGTAACGATGAGTATAACTTTACTTTATCTAATAATCGCGCCAATACGATTCAGAGTTTACTGGTTTCGGCCGGATTCAATCAAACCAAAATAGTAATTCTTGAAGGCAAAGGCCGTGTGGTTGTAAAACCGGACACTGTTGAAAATCTTCACGAAACAAGAACCAAAAACCGTCGGGTTGATTTGATTGTTGTAAAACGAAACAGTTTTGGAAAAGGCATTTATACTTCGTTTAAAGATAATCTGAAAGTTGGCGACAAAATTTATCTTGAAAATATTTTATTTGATATTGGAAGTTCAAAGCTAACACCGGCTTCAAAAAAAGAACTTGATAAAATTGCCAGTAAACTACAAATTCAAAAAAATCTAAAATTTGAAATTCGTGGTCACGTTTGTTGTACTCCCGAAATTTACAGCGACGGAATTGACAAAGACACCAACGAAAGAAGACTTTCCTGGAATCGCGCCAAAACCGTTTTCAATTATTTGAGCTCCAAAAAAGTTTCTAAAAACCGAATGACTTATCAGGGTTGTGGTAATAAATATCCCTTAGGAAGAGGCGATAATTTTGACCGACGGGTTGAATTTTTGATAACCAAAATTTAGGCGCAAAATCCTAAAACATTGAAAAGTGACCTAAAGTAATACTATAAACAATACTGTTATTTTTTTGTTTATAAAGTATTTAACTCTTTAAAAAAATAAATTTCAACAAAACGAAACTTTGTTGCATTAAAACAAAACCATTACCCACGAATCATTTCAATATGTTCGATATCGTCTTCAAGATACATTTCACTCGACTGAACAAAACCGTGGCTTTCGTAGAATTTTTTCAAATAAAGCTGGGCGCCAATTGTGATTTTATCTTTTCCGAAATTGGCTTTAATTCCAGCGATGGCTTCACGCATTAAATCATGTCCCCATTTTCTGTCACGGTAATCTGCGTGAACCGTTACTCTGCCAATTGAAGCATTATCAAAACTGATTCCGGCATCAAACAAACGGGAATAGGCCACAATTTTGCCTTCATATTCGCCTAGTAAATGCAAAGCTTTCTTGTCTTTGCCATCAAGATCCAAATACACACAGTTTTGCTCGACTACAAAGATCTCACTTCTTACTTTGAGTAAATCATATAACTCATGAACTGTTAATGCCTCAAAAGGCTTTATTTTCCATTTTAATTCCATTACAACTAGTATTACACCACAAAGGCACTACATGACAAAGTTAACTTTTTATTTTCAGGGTATAAAAAATCCCGAATTACAATGCTGTAACCGGGATATATTATAGAACTAAGGATTCTGTTGATTTATCCAACTATCTTACCCAAAGTAAATTTACAGCTTTCGGGATAAGTACTTCCATTGTCCATCCAGAGTTTATAGTGCATATTATCAAATAAATCTCCAGGGTTAATCTCAAAATCTTTAATTTCAACTTTACGATTTAAAACCTTCGGAACAATTTCATTAATAAACCATGAATTATGTGTTATTAAAAGTGATTTTTTCAAACCGGTTACATTTAAAGGGGACAACAAAAGCTCTGCCAGCTCCTGATCATCTTTATAACCTTTTGCAAACTCTTTAAAATCATACTTTGACGCGGCACTGTTATCAATGGCATTTACGAAGTCTGACAAAGTTGGTATAAATCTATTTTGGTAATCGGGCAAAATATGATCTTGTTCGCAAAGATCTTTTATATTGACTGTCTTATTATCACTATTTATAATTGTATGGCCAAATACCGGAACAATAACTCTTTTAATTCCCCACATGGTATGAAGGATTCTGTGTCTATTGTCGCTGCAGAGTTCCTTTGTACTATCTATAAAATCATGAATTTTAAGATAATCCTCGATAACTCCACCGCGTTTACGAACCGAAATTTGGGAATGTATTACTGAGTTCATTTTAAAATTCTCCTAAATCTGATTCTTCCAAATTAAAATCATCGGGATTTAACACCTCATCATCTTCGTATTCAACAATATCATGGAATGTTACATCCAATATCTCCTGAATTTTTATTGCCTGATCGTCTGATATGTCCTCAGGGAAATTAAAATAATATTTGTCTTCAATTTTCAAATCAAACTCTGAACTAAAAAAATCTTCAAATCGGGCATAAACTTCATCATAATTGTCATTATAAAAAAAGAAATCCACAGCATTCATTCCTCCTAAATTCTGAATTGAAATAAGATCTTGTATCGCTTTTTCGTTTTTTGCTTCGTCCAGGTTTTTAAAAGTACCTACAATACTTCCTTTTTCTCCTTCAGCCAATTCAAAAGCTTCGTCTGTGTAAAAAAATCCTCTTTTGTGAATTACAAATTTTGCCATACCGTTGTGATTGTTTTTCTTAGTTATAGTTTTACTGTTTGTTTATTCTTTCTGTAAAATGTAAACCTAATAAAAAAGCTACAAACTTTCCAAAAAAATATTAAAACAAAAATGCTGATTACAAATTGTAATCAGCATTTTTGTATATCTGTTATTGTTATCGCTTATTTCTTCTTCATGATAATTTCCATGCTTTTATACTCGGCACCATTTTTTGTATCGTACATTTCCAGTTTTCGTGTCGTTGCATCCACAATCGTATACACTTCACGATAAGGTGATTTTTTACCTGTTATCGGATTTACTACATCACCTTTCAATTCCATAGTTTTTGTAGCTTCATCATAAGTTCCCAAAGAAACCATCATTCCGGTTCCCATATTATCGATAAAAGTATTGGTATATTCTTTACTTGCGTTATTGTATGCTACTGTTCCTTTTCCTTCAAAAGGCGCTCCCATAATGGTTCCTTTATAATTTGTTTCCTGATAGCGTCCGCCAAGAATCATTTTTACAGTCGCTATAGACGTTGCTTTCTCCGGTTTTGCATTTGGTTCGTACCAAAAAGTCATGTCACAATTCCACGTTCCTACTTCATCAGACAAAAACTTATGTGCCTCTCCCGGTGTAGCATATGCCTGCCATGCTTTTGCCTGGGCTGCAGAATCCAAAGGCACTTCTGCAGGTGACTCTGCAACTGGTTCTGCGGTTTTGATACTATCTGTAGCTGTTGTTGTTGGAACTTCGGTCTTTTCTTCTTTTTTACAAGAAATAAAACACAATACTAAAATTACTAATGTCGCGGTTAACTTTTTCATAACTATTTGTTTTTATGTTTGTTACAAGCAAAAGTAAGAAAAATTATAAATGAAATTGCTTTAGTTACAAAAGTTTCAGGTTTAGTTTGTCTGTCGTTTAATACTAAAATAAATCAATCCATTACCTCTTATCGATCTTAACTGATTTTATAATTGCTTCAAGATCCAGCATCAAATCGCGCTCCTGATTGGAAGGAGAATAACAAAATCCTTCGATTACTAAAATTCTATTATTTCTCTCATCGACAATAGCGTAATTAATAAAAGGGCCTGCCATGAAATCATTTTTGAGTTCCCAGTTTCCTTTTGTTTCGTATGTTTTCCTGCCATCTAAAAGTATTGTAGAAAAATAAGGTGCGTAAGCTTCACCTGTAATCATACGGGTATTGGGCTCTCTCCCCTTAATATAATTACCAACTGAATCACGCATCTTGATAATATCAGAGACTACATTGTTCTTTTTAAAGTTGTGAAGTGGAATCTGGTAAATAAGTAAACTGGTGTTTCCGCTGATGATGTCTTTTTTAAGCCAGATAAAGTTTTTTTTATGTAGCATATATTCATAACCAACCGGAATCTGGATATTGATATGGAATTTATTCTTGATAATTGCAGGATGCAATAATGATTTACTATTGTCTTCCTGAATTTTTTTAATCTCTGCATCTCTAATCATCTTGATAATCTGAGCCGAATTTAATTCGAGACTGCAAATAATATCTTCTACAGATTTTCCATAAATGCGAAAGGTATTGTACGGAAGGTTTTTACTTCGAATGTATTCGAACTTTTCCGATGCTGCTTTTTTTACAATGATAATACTTCGGCTATCGGTTACGAAGCCTTCAAGTAATTTGGCAGGATATTGATTTATAGTAAAAAGGGGTTCCTCCTGAGTAAGTCCCAAAACGGGTGAGGCAAATTTATTACGAATACTGTCACCAACTTCACCATACCAAAGCTGATCGTCAATAATTACAGAAATAGTATTGGTTTTACCTGATACAGGTTGCGGCTGCTTATCGGTTTTTAAACACGATAGAAGCAAAAACGGTATTATTAGAAATAAAAAATGGGTTTTATTCATTTTTTTAATTTATGAAATAAAACCCAAATTTAGATGTTTTTTTACTATCCGTTTATTTTAAGTTTCATTCCGGGTTTTATATCTCCATCTTTAATACCATTCCATTTTTTAATATCTGAAATCGTAACTCCAGGATATTTTTTAGAAATACTGTACAAAGAATCTCCTTTTTTAACGTAATAATCTTCACTAATATTTTTTGCAGATGTTGCACTTTTCCTGAAAGAATCAATTGAAGCATTTGATGCAATAGCTGTATTAGCCGTTGAAGTTTCTTCAATTACAGGCACATCTTTAGAAATCACTAATGTTTTTCCTAAACCAATATTATTAGACGTTAAATTATTTAATTCTTTTAACTCCGCAATAGTCATACCGAATTTTTTAGCAATGTTGCCTAAATTATCTCCGGCAGCTACTACATACTCCTGAGGCTGACCTGCATTTTTGTCTTTATCATCAACATTTGCAATAGCTTCTTCAGATTTTTTCTCGATAGCAGGTATTGATTTCGTTTCTTTAGAAATTTTAGCCGGATCTACATCAGATTTAATTTTAAGCGTTCTGCCCAATGCAACAGCATTAGACTTCAGGTTATTCCATTTTTTAATATCCGAAATATTAACATTGTACTTTTCGGCAATGGCACCCAAATTATCTCCTTTTTGAACTTTATAGAGTTCCAAATTGGTGTTTATAGTTTTATCAACCTGAGCCTGAGCTCTCATTTTTGGTGCAATCTTCATTGCCAGTTTAGCTGGTATAGTTCTTATTGCAGATTGATACGCTACATAATTATAAATCTTATCTTCATTAGAAACAAATGTTGCTATTTTATCTTTTGGAAGACGCAGAAAATGTTGTTCTCCCTGATAATAAGGAACGACATTTAATTTGTAAGATGGATTTAAAAGCTGGATCTGAGATTGCGGCATATCTAGCAAATCAGCGATTTGTTTAAATGTCATTTCTCTTTTAATGTTCAGCGTGTCTGTTTCAAAGTGTTTAACTACAGCTCTTTCCGGATTGATTCCGTGTTCTTTATGATATTCAAAAAGATACATTGTAGCTAAGAAAGCGGGAACATATCCTTGTGTTTCTTTTGGAAGGAAACTACGAATATCCCAGTATTTTGTTTGTCCGCCAGAACGACGAATTGCTTTTGTCACATTTCCCGGACCTGAATTGTAAGACGCCAAAACAAGTTCCCAATCACCAAAAACTTCAAACATTTTGGTCATATATTCACTTGCAGCTGCAGTAGCTTTCATAGGATCACTACGCTCATCAATATACGAGTCTATTTTAAGTGCGTATTGTTTTCCGGTTCCGTACATGAATTGCCAAAGTCCGGTTGCGCCCATTTTAGAAACTGCTTTAGGGTTTAAAGCAGATTCTACAACGGCTAAATATTTTATTTCTAAAGGAATATTGTGTCTTGAAAAAGACTCTTCAAAAATAGGAAAGTAATATTCTGACAAAGCCATTAATCGTGAAAACGATTTTTTTCTGTTCTTAAGAAATGACTTTATTATGTTTTCTAAACCCTGATTATATTCAATATTAAAAGGTGATTTTTCGTTCATTGCCTGTAAACGTTGCTTTAACAACTCTGTTGGCAATTCCTGATCAACCGTAACATCTGAATTTATGGTTTGAATATCTTTTGATAAATCATCGTAAATGTCAAGGCTGGTTAATTCTTTCATCCAAAGACTGTCTGCTTTTGCAGCCATCTCATTCTTTTTGAAAGTACTTTTAACAGAATCTAAATACGATAATTTTACTTCGGGCTTAATCTCCAACTTTGCTGATGCACTTTCCTGTGCAAACATAGTTGCCGAAAAAAGTGCAGTAGCTAAGATGGATAATTTCTTTATAATCATATAACATTAATTTAAAATTCTATAATTCAGACAATTATAGTCTCTGTATTTTTGCAAACTTAAAAAGTTTAAGGCTTAAAAATACGCAAAAAAATGTTAAATGTCCTATTCTGTTATAAAATTGCCTTTATACCAGGTAGTGTTTTACCCTCTAACATTTCAAGCATTGCCCCGCCACCAGTAGAAACATAGCTCATTTTGTCTTCAAAACCGAACTGTTTTACTGCTGCAACAGAGTCTCCTCCTCCTACTAATGAAAAAGCTCCATTTTTAGTAGATTCAGCGATATAGTCACCTAATGCAATTGTTCCTTTAGAGAAAGTTTCCATTTCAAAAACTCCTAATGGACCATTCCATAAAATAGTTTTAGAATCTAAAATTACTTTTTTGAAGTTCTCTAAAGATTTAGGACCTGCATCAAGACCTTGCCAACCGTCCGGAATAGCTGTTACGTCTACAATTTGCGTATTTGCTGTGTTTGAGAAATCATCAGCAGCCACTACGTCTACCGGAATATGAATCTGAACTCCTTTTTCTTTTGCTAATCTTAATATTTCAAGTGCCAACTCTTGTTTGTCATCTTCACAGATTGAGTCTCCAATTTTACCACCAAGTGCTTTAACGAAAGTAAAAGTCATACCTCCACCAATAATCATATGGTCTACTTTATCTAAAATGTTTTCGATAACTGTAATTTTTGAAGAAACTTTAGATCCACCAAGAACAGCTGTAACCGGTTTTTCGCTATTTTTAAGTACTTTATTTAAACTATCAATTTCTTTAGCCAATAATGTTCCGAAACATTTATCATTTGGAAAAAATTGTGCAATAATTGTTGTAGAAGCGTGTGCTCTGTGTGCTGTTCCAAAAGCGTCGTTTACATAAATATCTCCTAATGAAGCTAATTCTTTTGCAAAAGCAACATCTCCAGCTTCTTCTTCTGCATGAAAACGTAAATTTTCAAGAAGCAAAACTTCTCCTGGATTTAAGTTTTTAGCTGCCGTTTGTGCTGCTTCACCAATACAGTTTTCAGCAAATTTAACCTGAACGCCTAAAATTTCAGAAGCTGTTTTTAAAATATGTTTTAAAGAATATTTTTCTTCAGCGCCTTTTGGTCTTCCTAAATGCGACATTAAAATCACGCTTCCGCCTTGTGATAAAATAGTATCTATAGTTGGTTTAGCCGCTTCAATACGTGTTGCATCAGTTACATTAAAATTTTCATCTAAAGGCACATTAAAATCAACACGGATTATTGCTTTTTTATTTTTGAAATCGAAATCGTTTAAAGTTTTCATTTGATAGTTTTTTTAATTTTTTAGAAAGAACAACAAATATAAACCTTTTACTGATGTAATAAATTCGAAAAAAATAAAAAATCAATAACTAAAACAACGAAAACGTTATAATTTCACAAATAATTTGGTTTATTAAATATTAAACACAATTTTTCCTCTCCATTTGGTTTGGCTTTGAAATACAAAAAAATTTTCCCGTCTATAAACTGACAGAAAAAGTAAAAAAATAAAAAAGCGAGCCACAACATTATATAATTAAACATAAAATATAATGTTGCGACTCGCTTTATGATAAGGGCTTATTTGCCTTTAAAAAATGGTCTTGTCTTCTTGTTTAGTCGTGAACCGGACTCTGCGTACAAGGACAATTACTAATTGACTGCAAGAAATCAAAACCTATAGTTACTACGTGAGTACCTGAATTATAGTTTCCAAGATCGTTGAACATAACCTGGTATGAATATCCAAAGTAAAATCTGGATTTCATAAAACCAGCCATTGGCCCAACTGATAATGGTTTTGGAAACTGGTCGTTTAAGAAACGGTATGAAACTCCGATCCAATAATAATCTTCGTAACGATTGTAACGTCTGTATTTGAAGTTAAAATCGGTTGTAGAACGTTTATCACTGGCAAAGTATTGGTAATAAACAGATGGTTCGTACTCAATACGTCTGTTTTCTCCATCTGTTAAAACAATTCCGGTGTAAACCTGATAATTGGAAAGCAAGTTAGGCTCAACTCCACGATATTTATCGGTATTTTTCTTTAAAACGTTGTTTGCATTGAAACTCAAATAGAAATTTTTGTTTCGGTACAAAGCACTAATATCAAAGTTATTATTTGTTGTATAACGATTATCTGTAACCGATGGATCCAGAATAGGATGTTCAATTGTGTTATTGAATTCATCGATATCGATTCTGAAACTATTAAAGTTATACGAAAGACCAAAAGACAGGTATTGTTTTGAATAATAATCTAAAGTCAGGTGATGTGCAAAAGATACCTTGGCACCGGTTTGTCTTGTATATCCGTTTTTATCATTATAAACAGAAAGTCCAACTCCCGAACGGTCTAAAATCCTGAAATCAGCATATAAAGACTGGTTTTCGGGTGCATCTTTAATCCCAACCCATTGTGTAAGTCCGTTTGCACGAATTCTAAGGTTGTCTCCGATACCCGCATAAGCAGGTGAAAGTATAAAAGGGTTATCAGCTAAATACTGCGTAAATACCGGTAGGTTTAGCTCTTGGCTGTAACTTGTTGTTACAGCCATGAGTACTAAGGATAAAATAAACTTTTTCATTGTAATAATTTTTTTAGATAACATAATTTGGGGCTCTAATTTGTTATCTGTATAAAGTGAAATGTCCAACAAACTCTCTTGCATCATTCTCATCATTTAGTTTAAGAACATACCAGTAATCACCTGTAGGTAATTCCTCTCCATTGTATCTTCCGTCCCATTTTTGACCATAGTGATATTTAGCAATTACACGACCGTATCTGTCGAAGATTGAGAATTCAAGGTTGTTGTAAATATTAGTACAACCAGGTCCCCAAGTATCGTAAACACCATCTCCGTTTGGAGTAAAGTAATTGTCAAGACAAACGTCTATATACTTAATGTAATATTCTTTAGTATCAGTACATCCGTTTTTGTCTCTTACTGTGATTGTATATGTACCAGTTTTGTAAATTTTAAATTTATTTTCTGTACTGAAGCTGCCGCCATCAATACTGTACATATAGTCACCACCTCCACCTACTGCAGAAGCTGTAATAACATTCCAAACTCCTTTTTCTTCAGACAATGATAATACTAATTTTTCATATCCAATGATGTCGAAACTTGCCGTTGGCACTTCACAACCATTTGTATGTCTTGCCACCACATAGTGTTTACCAGGAGCAACATTGATAAAGATGTTACTTGGCTGGAAAGCACCTGTACCATCAAGTTGGTAATCAACATCTGCAAGATTTGTAATGCTTTCGTCAACTGTAATTGTAACTCTGTTTGCCGCTTTATTGTCAACACAGTCATAATTTACTTCAGCAGTTGGATCAAGTACTACCGCTAATGGCATATCGATTTCAACTTCGCTGCTACATCCTTTACTATCGATAATGTAAACGGTATGTTTACCTCCAGTAAGACCAGTATAATCTCTTGTGTTACCCGTTACCGGAAGGTAAGGTCCTTTATCATTATCCAGACTTTCTGTATAAGGAGCTGTTCCACCAGTAATTTCAATACTGAAAGCACCGTTTTTGTCTCCAACACATACTTCTGGGATCATTGAATTTGGAATTTCGGTTGCCACAAGCAATCCTGGTTCTTTTACTTCAACATCTTTAAGGAAGATATAACATTCGTTTTCATCCTGAACTAAGACATCATAGAATCCCGGTTTAAGGTTTTCGAATACGTTTTTATCAAAGAACTGTCTAAATTCAGGCTCAATAGCGTATTTATAAATTCCTGTTCCACCTTTAGCGTTTACAGTTATTTTACCGTTATTGAATCCGTTACAAGTTAAATCAGTCGGAACTGCTACTGCCTCTAATGGAGCGTTTGGTTCTGTTAACTCGAATAACATTGATATAGCCTGACAATCAGAGCTTGTTACTTTTACAAGATAGTTACCGATAGGTAAGTTTGTAAATGTACCTGGCGTTGTCTGAACCGGAGCTGGAGTAATGTTTACTCCTGCACCATTTTGTAAAGTATAAGTATAGTTACCTAAACCTCCTTTTGCAAGTACTGTAATAGATCCTGTAGAACCACCTTTACATTTAATATCAATTTCGCTCTGACGCTCAAATGCTAACTCAGGAACTGGTAAAAACTCTGTCGTATTAGACACATAGCTCTTACATCCTTTAGAATCTGTTACAAAATACTTGTATTCTGTTTTAGCAGTTGTTACAGGCAATGTAATATTAACAAATGAAGCGAATGATCCAATAGTATTAACTCCATCTACACTGTAAGTGTAAGGTCCTGTTCCGCCTGTAGCTCTAAGTGTAATAACCGGAGCTGTTTTACAAGTTTCTATTGAGAAAATTTCCAGTGTTGCTTTTACCAATGGTGGTTGAGCAATAGTCACTTTGGTAGACTCTGCAGTACAAGTCCATGTATCATTTACAGTCACATAATATGTTCCTGCTTTAAGATCTGTGAACTGCTTAGTTCCTTGTGATTTAGCCGTAATTACAGTTCCGTCTACTAATACACCGTGCAATGTATAAGTATAGTTACCTGAACCTCCGTTGATTGTATTGATTGTTACTACTCCGTCTTCGTTGTCGAAACAAGTAAGCATTGGTGTAGCACTAATTGCAATATTAATTGGTTTTGGATTGAGTAATTCTGCAGCTACAGAACTTTCGCAACCTAAACCGTCTTTAACCCAAACTGTATAGTTCCCTGCTACTAATTTATCGAATACTGGTGAACTGTTGTATGGTTTAACGATAGTAGCACCAATTCTCAATTCGTATAAGTATTCACCTGGCCATCCTCCAGTTGCCGAAGCTACAATTATACCATCGTTGTTACCTGCAAGACAAGTAATTTCAGACTGTGTTTTTGTAACTGTAAGCGCTGCTGTTGGCTGATCTATTGTAAATACAGTATTTACTTCACATTCTGGTTTTCCTACCAATCTGGCAACTACAGTGTATGTACCTGCTTTAAGGTTTCCAACTTCAAATGGACCTGCATCTAGTGTTGTTCCATTCGTATTAACCGGACCAGTAATTGTATAATTAAATGCTCCTGCATCATTTGTTGGAATAAGTTGATTATCAACAAAAGTTAATACCACTTTAGCATCTATAGTTCCATAACAAACTTTAGCACTAACCGGAACAGCTTTGATTTCAAATGTATTTGGGTTATTAATGTAATGAACATTTTGAATTGTACATCCTGTTACTGTATTGTAAACCGTAACGATATAATTTCCAATTCCTAAATCTGTAAAGATTCCATCAGTAGTAACAGTTGGTCCATAAACCGTTCCGTTTGTTCCTGTAAGAGTGTATTTGAATGTACCTGGTACATTAACGCCTGCACTTGATTTTACAGTTACTGTAATGTTCTCTTTATCGACACAAGTAATGTGTTGGTTTACATCTACTACTACTTTATCCATCGCAATAAATGGATCTATTGTAAATGTTCCAACAGCCGCACCTGAACAATTATTACGATCGTAAACGTTTATTGCAAAAGTACCTCCTGTATAGTCTGTTTTTGTATATACATTTCTAAGTCCTTTGTACACTACTTTTCCGTTTTCGATAAACTCGTAAGTATAGTCTTTTGTACCACCTGTTACACCATTTACAGTAATCGTTGCGTAGTTGCTCACATTATCTGTAGTACAACGGTATTGAACTACATCCGGGTTTGGAACTATAATAGCATCCGGCTCTGTAACTTGAACGGGTACAGAAGCAGGACAGCCTCTTCCTGAAATTACACTTACTGTGTACCACCCGGCTTTTAATCCTGTAAATACCGGATTATCTGTATATGTTATACCATCAATACTGTATGTGTATATTGGGTTATCGTTTACATCGGTACTTGTTGGTTCTAAACTTGCCGTTATCGTTCCATCACTGCCACCGTTACATGAAACGTGTGTAGGAACTGCTTTAAATCCTGTGATTTTAGTTGCCGCTTTTAATTCAAACGTTACATCATCAGTACAGTTGTTAGATCCTAAATCTGTCGCAACAATTGTATGAGAACCAGCTGTTAACAAATCAAATACTGCTGGTGTTGTTGTAACCGTTTTAACTCCGTCGATAGTATAGCTAAAGTTTCCTGTTCCTCCTGTTGCAGTTACGGTAACTTTTCCGTCTCCATCTGCACAAGTTGGTAATACTTTACTATTTATAGTTAATTCAACTGGTTGTAAAATGGTTACCGCTGCAGTAAATGTAGCTGTACAACCAAACTTATCCATAACCACTAAGTCATAAGCCTTAGCTTCTTTTACAGTAAATGTTAATTCAGATTGGAAACCTGTACCAATACTATACGTAAATGGTCCCATTCCTGTACCTGGAGTAATTACAATTTCGTAATTACCTAAAGCGTCAGCACAATTAGTAGTTACTGCAGCAGTAAATCCTGCTGGTAACGGATCTGTTGTGATGTTTACTGTAATCGGAGCAGAAATACATCCTTTTTGATCTTTTGCATAAACATACCATGCTGGTGTTAACGGATCTAATATTCTTGTTGCTTCATCTGTAAATGCACCTGCCGGAGCTAATGCAGGAACAAAAGAATACGTATAGTCTGCAGTTCCACCGTGACCGGCAACTGTAACTTTAGCGCCAGTTGTACAATTTGCAGGAATATTAGTCACTTCTGTAACTGTTACTGCAATTGGATCTTTTACCGTCACTGTAAATTCTGAAGGACACTTCGTAGCATCATCTACAACACTAATCTTATAATCTCCTATTGTTAAGTTTGTTAAAACAATTTCAGTAAGAGATGTTGTAACAGGAGCCGAAGCAGGATCTGTATTTTTAGTAATTGTATAGGTATATGTTCCTTTGAAATCAGAAATTGTAAATGTTGCTGTTCCGTCATCTGTGTAAACACAAGTTTTATCTGTAGCCTGACCAGTTGTCTGAACTTTAACTACATCTTTTACTGTAAACGAATCCGTATAAGAACAACCATTACTATCTGTTACCATAAATTTATAGTCACCAGGTAATAATCCTGTAAACACAGCCGGAACTGTATTTCCTGTTGTTGAAATTGCTGTATATGTACCAGCTACTCCATTAATTTCGATAATCTCAAACTTTAATGCTCCCACACCATTTGTAGCCGTAACTGTAACATCGCTTGTAGCGGCTACACATGTAACTGCAGTTGCTGAGAATGCTAAAGCACTAGGTCTGTTTAATGGTTGAACCACTATTGATTTTGGAGCAGTTTCACAACCATTTGCATCCCTTACTGTATACCAAACCGTTTGAACTGTACCGTTGTTATCGTCGTTTACGGTATACGTGTTTTTTGTATCATAACCATTATTATTAAAGTTATAATAATATCCAGTTCCTATACCTGTTGGTGTACCAAACTGAGCTGTTACGGTAATTACGGTTGCAACAGAACAAGTTGTATTTGGTGGGAAACTAGCATCTGCTTCAAGTTCTTTAGGCTCTGTAATTACAATAGTAGCTGTATTAGAACAACCTTTAGCATCTGTTGCTACTACATCGTAAGAACCTGCTTTTAAACCTGTATAAGTTCCGCTTGTATCACCTGTATGGTTAACAGGACCTGTAATTGTATAGCTGTATGGTTCAACACCACCGCTTGGCACAACAGTTAAGCTTCCGTTACTTTCATTCCAACATCTCACATTGATTTGCGAAGGTGTTAATGTTGGTGTTACCGGAGCGTTAACTTTTACCGGAATACTTGTAGCTGTACATGCCGGAGTATTGTTATCTGTAATTTCAAAATAATAATCACCAGCTGCACTAACTGCAACATTAAAGTCACCTGGAGTATTTGTTAATCCACCAGATTTTGCACCGTTAAAGTACATTTGATATTGATATGCTGCTTTACCACCTTTTACTTCAACATCAATTATCGCATCTACTGCACCTGTACAGAACAATTCTTTTCTAATTGTTGCACTTACTGTTAATTGTTTTTCAATAATATAATCAATTTCATCTGTACAACCGTGGTCGTCAGTAAGGACAATCTTGTATTTTCCTGCATCTTTAAATGTGATGCTGCTACCTGTTGGTAAACCATCTACTGTAAATGTTTTATTACCATTGTACGTTGTAGAGATTAAAGCATCAGCAAAATCAATTGTGATATCTGTACCTACAAAACATTGCTGAGCAGGTACATTAAGAACTGGCGCTGCATCGTATTTTGCAGATACTGTTTTCGCTAATGAAACACAGCCGTTTGCATCTTGTACATAAACATCCCAGTCTAAGTCTGTTAAGCCTGTTGCTACTGTAACTGGTACACTAATGTCTCCAAAAACTGTTGGTTTAGGATCTCCCGCTTTAACCACTGCATATTTGTAATTTGGAGTACCTCCAGTTATACCGCTAACGGTAATATCTGAACTTGTTTGTGAACAATATACTGTAGTAGCATTTGCTGTAAAATCAATTGCTGCTGGCATAGTAATAGTGACATCATCGCTTTTTGAGCATAATGTTGTTTTATCTGTTACCGTTACTGTATATGTTCCCTGAACTAATCCAGTTACTGTGATCACATCAGCAGTAGCTCCTCCAGCAACTGTTGGCGGATTGTATGCCAATCCTGTTGGTGTACTTGTTACAACAATATCATAATTTCCGCTTGTACTAAAGCCTGAAACTGTAAATGTTGCTACACCATTATTATCTATTCCGTTTGCTGTATTACAGCTTACATTAACTGCAGAAGTTTTAATAATTTCAATTGGATCTAACGGTTCAATTGTATAAGGTCTTTCAATAGAACAGTTACGTGCATCTGTAACTTTAAACAAGTAGTCACCTGCTGTTAAATTACCGAATACTGCACTAGTTCCATTATCCTTATAAACCGGAGAAATCATTTCATATTTCGCAA
Source organism: Flavobacterium sp. N2038 (assembly GCF_025947185.1). NCBI lineage: Bacteria > Pseudomonadati > Bacteroidota > Flavobacteriia > Flavobacteriales > Flavobacteriaceae > Flavobacterium > Flavobacterium sp. N2038. The sequence continues at coordinate 664,816 of NZ_CP110001.1, read as the reverse complement.
TAGCATATCCTCCTTCTACTGTTAACGTAATAGTACTTTCTTTTGCCGGACAAGTCGGAGCTGTCGTGATGGCAAATTTAATATCTGTCAACGGTGTGAAAGCATTAATAACCTGAGTGCCTGAGAATTTACAACCGTTTTCATCAATTACATAATAAGTAACTGTTTTTGGTGCTTCATTAGCGCTAATTAATATCGTGTTTGTACTCGTATAAATAGAACCACCGTCAAAATTATATAAGTAAGTACCTGTTCCGCCTTTTCCTTTTACTGTTACTACCGCCTGATCTGGCGTAGATCCTGTAGTACATCCAAAATCTTTGAATGTTACATCTGCTCCTAAATCAAGGGTTGGTTGAGTAACATCATAATCTTTAGATGCAAAACATTTTTTACCAGAAGTTACTGTAATAGTATATTTTCCATCCGGAATATTTGAGAATATATTGTCGTTTTGTACAATTCCTCCAGGAAGCGGTGTCGCTGTCGCTGATGAAATTACATAAGTATATACTGGCTCGTCGTTACCAGGTAACAAGTTTACTGTTATGGTTCCGTTTGCGTCACCTTTACAAAGAGGATGTGTTACAACGGCATCAAAAGTTACAGGTGTTGCTTCCTTCAATGTAAAATCTGCTGTAGTTGAACAACCAATATTTGTATTATCGGTCATTGTTACGGTATAAGTACCATATTTTAGACCTGTAATGCTGTTTCCGGCAATTACTATACTTGGATCCATTGGAAATATAGTATAACTATAACTTCCTGAACCACCAGATGGTTTCAGTAAAATTTCTCCGTTGCTTGTACTACAATCAGGTTGCGTTACAATCTCTGGCACTAGCAATAAAGGAGCGTCAATTTTGATTGTTTTAACATCTGTACAATCGTTTTTATCTTTGATTGTTACAGTATGATCTCCTGAGTGTAATCCTGTAATGGTGTAAGGGAATGTTCCGGTATATGGTACAAAATCTCCACTATCTACTTTTATACTATATGGAGTCATTCCCACATTGTTTAAGGCTACCACAATTCCATAGTTATCCTCTGCAACACATTTGTTTGCAACTGATAATCCAATAACCGGGCTTGGATCTTTAGTAATTACTAAAGTTAAAGGATATGTACAACCATTTGCATCTTTAACAACGATGTTAAAGTTATTGCTCGTCAAGGCATCATAAGGAAGCTCAAGTACATTATTTGTATCTAAAGCACCCGGATTTGGAACTGCCGGAGCAAGTGCCGCTGCATAAGTATAAGGACCTGTACCACCTATTGCTTTTATTGTTGCAAAAGCATTGCTACGACAATTTGCGTTTGTTATACCATCAAATTTAGCCGTAAGCGCAGAGGCTGGTTGTATGATTTTGAAAATAGTTGTTGTCGAACATTTAGTTCCATCAACCTCTTTGATATAAAGTGTATAGTTACCCGGAGATAATCCTGTTATATTACCACTATAAGGAGCTGCAGTAATACTACCATTTTTAGGTATTAAAATTGGCTTATTGGTCAAATTATCTCTAACCTCATAGTAAAGTTCTGTAACTCCAACTCCTAGTTGTGTTACATCAAAACTTACTTCACCATTTGCAGCATTAAAACAAGTTACATCTTTTGGTGTAGCGGTAACTGTAATATCTGAAATCTTACCTGTTGTATAATCTAAATATGATGGACAACCACCGCTATCGACTACAAGGAAAGTATATTTTGTCTTTTGGTCTAAACCAGTAAAGGTATAATCAGTCGCCATAGTAGATCCTGATGAAGTACCAATACCATAAATTGAATATATAAAAGGTGCAGTACCAGTACCTCCAGCAACTTGAAGTTTAACCGAAATACCTGTAGCACAACTTGCCCCAATAGTTTCTGCACTAAATTCTAAATAAGGTAGAGGTGCAATTCTTATCGCATTACTTACAAATTTACAACCATTTGCGTCTACAATGTTTAGGAAATAATCTCCAAAAGGTAAAGACGGGAAATTATGAACCGCACTTGCATCAGCTGCTGTAGTAGCAGTGTAAGTATCAATTTGTTTCATCGTATTATCATATAGATAATAGTTAAATGGAGCTGTACCACCAGAAGTAGGCTTTAAAAATACATCGATACTACCAGGCTTAGTACTACTACATGTAATTCCGTTTGCTTTTATATCCGGATCAATACTTGCAGGTTCAGCTAAAGTTACTGTACCGCTAATTTCACAACCTTTCGAATCTCTTACTGTGTAAGGATAAGTTCCGGCTATTAAACCACCATAAACAGTCTGATCTGCTAAAGTGCTTCCGTTAAAACTATATTTAAACGGTCCAACTCCTGTAAGTCCTTTAAGTGTAACAGAACCATCTTTGTAACCATTACAAGTAGGATCTTTTGGTGTTGCAGAGGCAGTTACTACAGCTGGTTTTGAAACTGTAATTACCGCTGTTTCTTTAGTACAACCATTTGCATCGGTAATTTCAAACTGATATGTACCATCTGCAGCAGTTGTGTATGGGAATGATGTTCCAGCGAAAGCTGTTCCTGTAGCAGAATAAGCACCTCCGTTAAATTTTACTTTATAACTAAATCCTGCTTTTCCTCCTGATACAACTTTTACAGTAATCGTAGCATCTGTTGGTGCAAGAGCCGTACAAGTTAGATCTTTATCTAAATCTGCACGCACTGCAAGAGCGTCGTATACCGTAACTGGAGTTGTTCCTGTACAACCATTAGCATCTGTAACTGTGATTGTATATGTTCCTGCCGACACTGTAAATGTATCAGCCGGACTTGGCGCAACACCAGTACTAATTGAATATGTATATGGTGCTACTCCGCTTGCTCCTGTCGCTACAATCTGGAATGCATTTCCTGTAGCTGTACATTGATTAGGAACCTTAACCGTAACTGTTGGTTTAGGATCCATTGCAATACTAAAATCTACTTTGTATGTACAATCTTTAGTGTCTTTCACCCATACATCCCAATCTAAACTGGTAACAGGATTTAAACTAACTGTTGTTAATGTTTTATAATCTGTATCTAACGGTGTAACGTTATTTGGTACAAAAGCATATTTGTATGTTGGTGTACCTCCTACTGCACTAACTGTAACCGTAGCTGTTGAAACCTTACAGTTTGCATTTTTGATAGAATCAACTGTTAATATCAAAGCAGCTGCTGGCTGGGTAATTGTAATTGTAGTTGGAACAACACAAAGTGTTGTTTCATCTGTAAAATCTACATTGTATGTACCTTCTCCAAGGTTTGGTAATGTAAAAATTGGTGCTGTCTGACCTGTTACGGCAGTTCCTCCATTTATGGTATAACTGTACGTACCAGTAAATCCACCTACGTTATATCTGATATTTCCTGTAGTTTCTTTAGGAGTAGCAAAACAGTACACATCGTTTAGTTTTGTTGCTATCGCAGTAAACGGATCTACAGGAGGTATATTTTTATAGAAATCATCATAACAACCATTTCCAGCAGTTACTCTAAACACATAGTTTCCTGCTGTAAGCTTGTCGAAAATACCTGTTGTTGCACCAGATGTATTTACTACTGGTCCGGAAAGAATTACAAATGAATCTGTTGGCAAAATTGCTCTCGATAATGTAATTGTTGCTGTACTGGTCTGACTTGCCACTGGATTACAATAAATTGGAGTTACATCTACTTTTGCAATTTTTGGCGGGTCAAGTTTATTTATAGTTAATTGACCTGCTGCAGTACAACCATTAGCATCCATTACGGCATAGTCAATTGTTTGATTTGAACCATTATCAGTAACATCTAAAGTTTTTACTCCTGTAAATGATCCTCCATTAAAACTGTAGGTATAAGGAGAAGTTCCTGTATTTGGTGTATCAATAATAACTGTTGTTCCTTGTTTTGTATTAGTAGCATTACAAGTAAATGGAGCAGCTTTTGCTGAAACAACTAATTTAGTTGGCTCAGTAATTGTTATCTGATCAGTAGCCTGACAACCAATTGCATCTTTAACTACTATATCATAAACTCCTTCAATTAATCCTGAAGGGTTGTTTACTGTGTAAACAGTCGCTGGTGTACCTTGTCTTGTAATAGTATAGCTATATGGCGCTTTACCAGAGGTTGGAGTTACTAAAATAGTACCTGTAGCACCTCCGTTACATTTTACATTTGTTTGCTCTTTGTTTATTGTTAAAACAGTTGCTTTTAATGTAACCGGTATTACTGCAGTCTCAGCTATACAAGCTGGATTAGCAGAATCTGTAACTTTAAATTTATAATTTCCTGCTGCGGTCGCAGTATATGGACTTGTAGTTGTTACATAAGCACCATTATTGAACGACACCGCATAAGTGTGTGTTCCTGTACCTCCCGCAGAAGTTAATTTAATTGTTGTATTTGGTGTACAAGCAATATCTTCTACAACTTCCGGAGTAATTGTTAGTTTGTCTGCAACTGTATAAGAAATTGAAGCTGGACAACCAAAACCATCTTTTAAAGATAATGTATAAGTTCCCGGTGTTAAACTAAAAGTATTAGAAGTACCATAATTAACTCCATCTTTACTAAATGTAGCTGTTCCCACATACGTACCCGTAATGGTTACTGTAATTGGGCTACCTGGGTAACATTGTGTTGCAACAGGATCAATTTTTGGAGCATTTTCTGCTAAAACAGTCACTGTTTTCTTTACAAAACAATTATTTAAATCCTTAACATAAACATCAATCTTAGTGGTTAAAATTGCTGTATCAACTTTTAGAGTTGTATCGTAAGCTGTAGTTGGAACAGTAGATGGGCTCGCTGCATATGCATATAGATATCCAGGTCTTCCACCGATTATACCCGTTATGTCTAATGTTGAAACTGTAGTTGAACAGTTAATTTTTGAAGCAGTAACAGTAAAGTCAATCGCTATAGCTGCACCAATTACTACTTTTTCTGTATTTGTTTTACAACCTGTAGTACGATCTGTAGCCACAAAGTTATAAGTACCTACCGGTAAACCAGTATAAGTAACCACGTTTCCTGTAATACTTGCCGTTCCAGCATTTGGTGTTAAAGTGTAATTGAAATTACCTGTACTGCTTGCACCATTAACTGTAAACGTTGCTGTACCATTATTGTCGCCCACACACAATTCGTCAGTTTTTGAACCTGAAGCCGAAATTGTAGCTGCGCCATCTATTGTTTTATCACCTGTAACAGTACAACCATTTGCATCTGTTACTTTGAATGAATAACTTCCTGGAGTTAAACCAGTAAATATACCATCAGTATTGTTTCCGGTCACTGGACCGGCTGTAATTTCATATTTGTATGGAGCAATACCTCCAGTAGTTGTAAGCGTAAGACTTGTCGCTGTTAAATTACAAGTAATTGCTGCCGGTACAGAGAAATTAATTTTTGTTGGCGGGTTAAATGCCGGAACCGTAATTTCGTCTGTACTGATACACCCTTGCGCATCTTTTACAGAATATGTAATCTTTTGCGGTGTAGCTGTAAGTGTAACTGTTAATGTATTCACATTATCATAAGCACCACCTTTAAAACTATAAGTGTAAGTACCTGAACCACCAACTCCTTTTGAAGTAATAACTACTGTACTACTACAAGTTGTATTAGGTGGGAAAGTAGCTGAAGCTACCACTTTTGTTGGGTTGTTTAGAGTAACATCATATACTGGTGATACACAACCTTTACTGTCTTGTATCTGATAAGTATATTTTTTGCTGTTTACAGCACCTACATAAGCATTTAAACCAGAATATGTTGCTGATGTACCAAAAGTACCTCCGTCAAAACTAAATTTATACGGAGCTCCTGCACCACCTGCTGCTGAAACAGTAAACTGACCGTTTGCATCATTATTACATTTTGGATCTGTTTTGCTTACTAATGAACCTGTTGGCTCGGCTTTAGTAACAACATTAACTGCTGATCCTGTAGCAAAACATCCTTTTGAGTCTGTAACTTTAAAAATATAACTACCTACTGTTTGCGTTTTGTAAACATTAGTTAGCATTGGGTTAAAATTTATTCCACCATCAGTTGACACTGCATACGTATATGGAGCAATTCCATCTTTACCTGTAACTGTTATTTCAGCATCAGGACTTCCTGTACAATCAATAAGTTTGGTTACCTGAGCATCAACAATTATAGGTTTTCCAATCTCAATTCCTGTAATAGCATCAGCCACACATAGATTTGCATCAATTACGGTAATTGAATGCGTACCTGGTGTAACATTTATAAATTTATTAGTTGTTTGAGATGGTCCACCATCCAGACTATAATTAAATGGTGCTTTTCCTCCTGTTACTTTAACAACTAAAGTCGCTTTGTTAGCCACATCATAACATAAGTCAGATGATGCATCCAATTCAATAGTTGGTTTAACCGGTGCAATAACCTTTACAACATCTGAAGCCGTAGAAGAACAAGATGATTTATCGCGTACTACTACAGTGTAGGTTCCATCAGGAACATCTGTAAATGTAGGTAAATCCTGGAATATTCTGTAAGGTGTAATACCATCTGCCAAACGCAGTTCGTATTCATATTTAGGTGTTCCACCATTTGGTACTGCTGTAATCGTAGCACCAATTTTACAAGTTGGATCTGTAGTAATACTAGCTGTTGTTGTAAGAGTCAACGGCGCTTTTATTTCTTTTTGGAAACTGCTTGAACATATACCTGCATCGTCATTTTTAACAATAACATTGTACATTCCTTTTCCTAAACCAGTAATAGTAAATGGAGAAACAGTCGCTGTATGCCATGTTCCACCGTTATCAATTGAATATTTATAACCATTTACCGGATCAAAATTTTCAACTGTTAATGTAATTTGTCCGTCGTTTTTATCACTACAAGTTGCATCGTCAATTAAAGGCTCTGATACTTTGAACGCTTTATTACTATCAATAATAAAATCGAATTTTTTCTCAGACAAACATGATTTTGGTAATTGACGTACCCAAATATCATCAATAAGTAAATCGTTACCAGCATATAAAATACTACCAGAACGAACAACAAATGTTAGCTTAGTATTATTCCCCGGATCCAATAAAATTGTAGGAGGTGTTACCCATTTATTCCTATTAGGATCATTAGGTGCTGCAGCTATTTCTCCTGTATTAGCAGAGGCTACAACTTTCCCTGATGGATCTACTAATTCGAATAATATAGCTGGAGCGGCTCCAGAAACACCTAATTTCAATAAATTAGCTATTGCGATATCAACCTTTACGGGTTGATAAGGAATAACATCTACAATAGGTTTACTATATAAAATACCATTAGGTCCGGCGGCAGATCCAACATTAACTAATAAATATCGACCATTTTTATCTCCAACATTATCTAAATTATCCGGATTTGTTGTGTGATCTTTAAAGTGAAACCATGCACCATTTCCGACAAAGTTACCGGCGCTGTCATAATCATCACTTCTCCAAAAGAAACTTGCTACTGAATAAGCATTATCTTCTACAGATCTACTTGGTGTTCCATCAGGAAATTTACATAAATACGGAGCATTTACTCTCTGATCATTATAACAATATCCAGTATATGGAGGATTTGTAAATTCATTTGCAATACCAGGCGAGGTAGTAGGAGCACCACTACCAAAATCCTCTCTTAATAAATTACTATAAGTTGGGGCATCTAATAACTTATATTTTACAGATATTGTATGAGAACCTGTAACAACATTATCAAAAACATTATTTGTAATTGGTGTATTTGGTTTCCCATCAATATAATACTCGTATGCATAATTTTTACCTCCACTATTTGTAACAGTTGCAGTAGTTCTTCCTGTTCCGTTACAATTATATGCAGTAGGTGCAAGTTCGATTGTAGGGTCTGTTGGTTTAGCATCTAAAACAATACCCGACATTGGGTAAATACATCCTTTACTATCTTTTATATACAAAGTATATGTTCCCGGATCTACATAAGCTTCATTTGAAGTTATCCATGTTTTTTGGCCATCAAAGCTGTAAAGATATCCTGGTGTCCCTCCTTGCGGATTTGTAATTCTAACTTTTCCCTGATATTCAAATCCTGCAAGTCCGCAACCTGCCAATTCAGAAACTCCAGCCGAAGCTGTTAATTCAGAAGCTGGACCTTTAATTGTAATAGGTCTTGCGGGATCCACGCACTCTACATTGTCATAAGAATATTTAACTATTAAAGAATAATCTCCAGGAGCTAAATTGGTAATTGGCGAAATTGAATTAAAGTTAACACCGTCGATACTGTAAGAAACTGTATAACCAGAATCTGCCGGAGCAACGTCTACTTTAATGTAGCCACTATTAGCACCATAACAATCAACCTCGTTTGAAGTAACAGTAATTGTTGGTTTTGGCATTGAAACTACCTTGATTGGCGGTATAGTAACCGAACAACCTTTGTCGTCTACAACAACGATATTATATATTCCATCTGCAGGAAGAGTTGCCGCTGTTACAGGAATATCCGGACTTGTAAAGTAATCCGGATTACCATTTACATAATACATATAATATGGTGGTGGTCCAGGTCTTGGAGTTCCTCCGGTCACAGTTACTGTAATTTGTCCGTCACCACATGCAGAAAGATTTTTCGTGATTTTAGCCGTAGCCGTTAAACGGTAATCGTATACTTCAATTTCTTTTGTCTCAACACAACCATTGTAAAGTGTAGACATAAGAACTTCATATTTAAAACCTGGTTCAACACCGGTAAATACTTTGTAATTATTTTTTATAAATCCGGTATTCTCAATCTCTACTGTACTTCCTTTCTTTCTAAGAATAAACTTGTAATCTCCAGGAACTTTTTCAATGATTGCTTTAATACTTCCAAGTTCACCGGTACAAATTGGGTGCGTTACTTCAAGTTTTGTTGATAAATCAAGTTTTTCAACATTTACATCTACAAAAAATGGACATGTTGAAATAACACCGTTTATTAACTCCGATTGTCTAATCTGAACTTTGTAAGTTCCTGCCGCAACGTTATCAAAAGTACTTGATGGCTGATAATTTGTACCATCAAGACTATATACATATCCAGAATTTTCCGGTGGATTTGTAACTCTAATTTGTCCTTTAGTATCACAAATTATATCTTGTTTTTCGGCTTTTGGATCAAGGATGTTTTGGTAAACATTAAAATAATGTGTTACCACACAAGTGTTACCATAGTTAACCAAAAGTCTAAATACACCTGCTTTATCAACAGTATATGTAGGTCCGGTTGCTAATGTCGTCCAGTTTGTAGCTCCCTCGTATGGACAGCTATCCGGATTAGGCGAATTTGCCGGCGGTACATCTTTTGTTTCCTGCCATGTGATACTTGTTGCACCAACAATTTTGGTGTCAATAAGTCTCTTATCATTCAGACCACATAAGAAAATTTTTGGGAAAGGTTTCTTATCCCTAACGCAACCATAAGCTTCATTTGTAGCCGGATCGATATTGTCTCCTTTTATTGGATTTTTAATCGTTCCTTTTAGGTAGTCCGTTACATTAAATGTCTGTTTAATAGGTTTACAATTTGCAGCACCACTATTCTCAACGGTGTAGATTCCTTCTTTATCTACAGTAACCTGTCTGTTGTTACCACCAAAAATAACACCGTTTTGGTCTTTCCAAACATAAGTTGTATAACCCAAAGCAGCCGTTAAAACAGCGGTACCACATAAAGAAACATCTCTGCTGAATAAACATTTGTCAATACCAACTAAGAAATTGGTTGATGTAGGTTCTCCAACATTACACTCTGATATTGAGGAGTAACTACCTTCTCCAAATCCTTCTTTCGTAGTATTTAAAACTCCAAAATATTTAGAAACCGCCGTGTTTTTAATCTCGTTAGAACAAGCATCAACTAATTCGTTACAATCTTTTACAACGCGAACTTTAAATTTAATGGTATACTCACTACCACCGGCTTGTTTAGAAACCACCATGTAGTCTGGTACAGTAAACAGAAGTGTTCTTGTAGCAGCATCATAGTTTGCGATAATATTTTTATCCATCGTTAAGATGTCTGATAACCCATTAAAAATTACATTTTGTGGGAGAACATCAGTAATCGTAAAATTCTTGGCACTATCGTTTCCTTCATTCTTAAACTTAATTTCATATCTAAGTTCCTGATCCAGACTTACCGACTGAGCGTTAATAATCTTATCATTTACATCTAATACATTTTTCTTTAATACAATTTTAGGAGCAATAATTTCTACTGATAAAGCTGTAAAAAAGATATAATATGAATCCTGAGAAGTGTTAATCGTTAGATCCGCAGCTGTTTCATTATTCTGTATAATAGTATTACCTGTATTGTCAATTTTAACCACACCGGTATCATAGCCCAGGGTATTTAAACTGGCAGGAGTTCGGCCTGGTAGAATAATATCACCATCGGTTATTGTACTATTAAAAAAGTTTGGTGTACCTGGTTTACCCGGAGCAATTGGTCTTACCAGTGAAGAAATATTTCCTGCTGTAGCAGACTTAGCACCTTTTATTTGAAGTCCATCTCCTTTTAAGTTAGCATCTCCTTCTAATGCAGCAAAAGCAAATTTTGCATTTACATCTCCAAATGGATTTGTTCTAAAACCAGTAACAGGAATTGTTAACGCCGGATCGCCAGATCTGATAATACCAAAACCATTAAAACTTGTTATAAACTTGTTTGGCAATAACGGATCTTTATAAACTACAAAAATAGACCATCCTCCAGAATTACCTCCTGGTGTCACTTTTCCTTCTGAAGTCATTATATCTGCTACGGTATAAGTACCATCCTTGGCATCCTTAACTTCATCTGTAATTTCTTTAAAACACGCATATGGTTTTGAAGCATACTGATTGGTAACACCAGTACCTCCTTCATCATAAATCAATGTACCGGTTAACGGTTTATATGCTGCACCAGCTTTGGATGTTTTTAATTTGACATTTAAAATTTTAGTTCGATCGGTACCCTGATAGGTTCCAGCCCAATACAAAGCAGCATAAACAATCTCGTAGCATGTTTGACTAGCCTGGGGAATCACTAGTTTAGCAGAACTTGAATTGAAGGTGTTTTTGTCGCCGTCAATATCAATATATTTCATATCGAAATTGTCATTCACCTTGGTTACATCGTCAAAAGCATCATTTGCACGTTGTCCATTTGTATTTAAATCTCTGTTTAAGATGTTGTTTCCAATCACCAAAATATCTCCATTTAAACTGGCAGAATATGCTGGTGTATCGAACTTTTTTCTTAGAAACTCAGACGTAGTCTGAGAATAAGAAGAAAAACTTAACAATAAAAATACGACTGCAATTAATGCTTTAAAAATAGTAGGTTTTTTCATAGTCTTCATTTTGTTTTGGGCTTTTCGTTTATTTTCCAAGGGGCATTAAAAAACAAACTATAGCGTTCTAAAACTTTATTATAAATGTCCTTCTTAGTTTTTAAGAAGGACGAGCATTCTAAATTATATTCTATTAATTCTCCACTTTTACGATGGCCATTTTACCGTTGTATGGCTTATTCCCTTTTGCCTCCAATGCTTTTGTTGCTTCCTGCAAACCATCGAATTTTTCGTAGTAGATATAATATTTACTTGTTGTTACATTGTAAAAGAAATTAACATCTGATCGTCCTGCGGCTACCGCTTTTTTCAGGAATTCATCTCTCTTTTCAACACTGCTGTGTACTGCAACAATCATATAGTACCCATTTTCAGAATTTTTAATATTCTTGATAATCTGCATATTTGACTGGTCTTCACCAAAATCAAAATCTGCTGCTACTAGCGGTGTACTGCTTAATTTTGTTGTTTCCTTAATACGTTTAAGAGCTGCAACATCCTGATTGTATCTTCCCTGATCGTTTTCGTAAGCAGCACGCTTAATTCTACGTTTTTTCTCGATTTCAGTTTCAGTTTTAATACGCTCTAAATTCGAAAGTAATGTTGCACTGTCTTCTTCCATTTTTAACTGAGCTGCTTTCAATTCATTTATCTTTTCAAGATAAGCTCTGTTTACAGCATCATTTTTATTAGGAACCTTTTTAAGTCTTTCATTATACAGGTTTGTCAATCTGGCAATTTCATCTTTCTGATTTTTATTTGCCTCCGCAAGTTGTGCTTTTAGAGCCTCTAACTGACTATTCTCTGCCGCTACACTTTTAAATGGTTTTGGTTCTTTGTAGATCCCTTTTTCACTTAAATCATTCTCTTCTCTCAAGTCATTCAAGTCTCTTTGTTTATTTGCTACTGTTGTGTTAAACTGTGCTAATAAATCTTTTTGTGTTTTACCTGCATTTTCTATAGACAGCGTTAAATTATCAATTGCTTTTGCTGTATCGTCTTTTGGCGCTGAAGCCGCTTTTGCTGCAGCAACCGCAGCTGCATCAGCTGCTAATTTTGCTTTTAACTCCGCTTCTTCTGCAAGTCTCGCTTGTAATGCTTCTGCATCTGCTTTGGCTTTGGCATCAGCTGTTAATTTCGCCTGACGAGCTTCTTCATCTGCTTTTACTTTAGCGTCTGCAGCTAATTTTGCTTGTAATGCTTCGGCGTCTGCTTTGGCTTTGGCATCTGCAGCTAATTTTGCCTGTAATGCTTCTGCATCTGCTTTAGCTTTTGCATCGGCAGCTAATTTTGCTTTAAGCGCATCAGCGTCGGCTTTGGCTTTTTCTTCTGCTGCTTGTCTTGCCTGCAATGCTTCTGCATCTGCTTTAGCTTTTGCATCGGCAGCTAATTTTGCTTTAAGCGCATCAGCATCTGCTTTCGCTTTGGCATCAGCTACTTGTTTTGCTTGTAATGCTTCGGCGTCTGCTTTGGCTTTGGCATCAGCAGCTAATTTTGCCTGACGAGCTTCTTCAGCTAGTTGTAATTGTTTGGCTTCGGCATCGGCTTTTGCTTTTGCAGTAGCTTCAGCATCGGCTTTTACTTTTGCATCTGCAAGTAATTGCGCTTGTAATGCTTGCATATCCGCTTTAGCTTTTGCATCAGCTGCAAGTTTAGCTTGTAATGCTTCGGCGTCTGCTTTGGTTTTAGCATCTGCAGCTAATTTCGCCTGACGAGCCTCTTCTTCAACTTTTGCTTTTGCTTCCTGTGCTTCTTTTATTTTAAGTGCTTCTGCATCGGCTTTCGCTTTGGCGTCTGCAGCTAATTTTACTTGTAATGCTTCGGCGTCTGCTTTGGCTTTGGCATCAGCAGCTAATTTCGCCTGACGAGCTTCTTCTTCAACTTTTGCTTTTGCTTCCTGAGCTTCTTTTATTTTAAGTGCTTCTGCATCAGCTTTCGCTTTAGCGTCTGCAGCTAATTTTGCTTGTAATGCTTCGGCGTCTGCTTTGGCTTTGGCGTCCGCAGCTAATTTCGCCTGACGAGCCTCTTCTTCAACTTTTGCTTTTGCTTCCTGAGCTTCTTTTATTTTAAGTGCGTCTGCATCAGCTTTCGCTTTAGCGTCTGCAGCTAATTTTGCTTGTAATGCTTCGGCATCGGCTTTAGCTTTAGCATCAGCAGCTAATTTCGCCTGACGCGCTTCTTCAGCTAACTGTAATTGTTTTGCTTCTGCATCGGCTTTCGCTTTTGCAGTTGCTTCTGCATCGGCTTTTACTCTTGCGTCAGCAATTAATTTTGCTTGAAGCGCTTCCATATCTGCTTTTGCTTTGGCATCTGCAGCTAATTTTGCCTGTAATGCTTCCGCATCTGCTTTCGCTTTAGCGTCGGCAGCTAATTTCGCTTGTAATGCCTCTGCATCCGCTTTGGCTTTTGCATCTGCAGCTTGTTTCGCCTGAAGTGCTTCTGCATCGGCTTTAGCTTTGGCATCTGCTGCTAGTTTAGCCTGACGTGCATCTTCTTCTGCTTTTACTTTTGCCTCAGCAGCTTGTTTTGCCTGTAATACCTGAGCATCTGCTTTGGCTTTGGCATCAGCAACAAGTTTTGCCTGCAATGCTTCTGCATCCGCTTTGGCTTTTGCATCCGCTGCTAATTTTGCCTGAATTGCATCTGCATCCGCTTTCGCTTTTGCCTCAGCAGCTTGTTTCACTTTAAGCGCTTCAGCATCTGCTTTTGCTTTGGCATCGGCAACAAGTTTAGCTTGCAATGCTTCTGCATCGGCTTTGGCTTTAGCATCTGCAGCAAGCTTAGCCTGACGTGCATCTTCTTCTGCTTTTACTTTTGCCTCAGCAGCTTGTTTTGTTTTTAATGCTTCTGCAGCTATAAGAGCTTGTCTTGCTTCTGCATCTGCTTTTGCTTTTGCATCTGCAGCTAATTTCTCTTTTAAGGCAGCTTCTTCTGCCGCTTTAGCTTTCGCGTCAGCTGCTAATTTTGCTTTGTTGGCTGCATCTATATTCGCTTTCGTTTTTGCAGTTGTGGCAGCTTTTAATTTAGCTTCTGCAGCTAGTTTAGCCTGATACGCATCTGAATCTGCTTTTGCTTTTGCATCTGCAGCTAATATTGATTGTAAATCTGCAGCTTCAGCTTTTGCTTTAACATCTGCTTTTCTCTTCGCTTCGGCAGCATCAGCTTTTGCTTTCGCATCGGCAGCTAACTTCACTTTCAATGCTTCGGCGTCGGCTTTGGCTTTTGTATCTGCAGCTAATTTTGCTTTTGCAACTGCTTCAGCATCGGCTTTCGCTTTTTCTGCTGCTAATTGCGCTTGTGTTTTTTGTGGTGCTGCTGCAGGTTTGTTTGCGGCTGCTTGTGCTTTTGTTGCTTCAGCATCGGCTTTGGCTTTGGCGTCTGCAGCTAATTTTAATTTTTGAGCCTCAGCATCGGCTTTAACTTTATCAGCAGCTAATTGTGCCTGTGCTTTTTGTTCTGGTGTTGCTGTCGGTTTGTTTGCAACTGCTTGTGCTCTTGCAGCAGCAGCAGCATCAACTCTTGCTTTATTATCTGCAGCTAATTTTATTCTGCGTGCCTCAGCATCTGCTCTCACTTTATCTGCAGCTAATTGTGCTTGTGTTTTTTGCTCTGCACCAATAGCTCTGTTTGTAGTGGCTGTTTGCGCTCTTGCAGCAGCGGCGGCATCGGCTTTGGCTTTTGCATCAGCAGCAAGTTTTAATTTTTCGCTCTCAGCAGCATCAACTTTAGCTTTTGCATCTGCGGCTAATTTTAATTTTTGAGCCTCAGCAGCATCAGCTTTTGCTTTATTATCTGCTACTAATTTTAGTCTTGCAGCTTCGGCATCAGCTTTAACTTTTTCGGCAGCTGCTAATCGTGCTTGTTTTGCTTCTGCATCGGCTATTGCTTTTGCTTCTGCAGCCAATCTCGCTTTCTCACCACCATCTACTCTGGTTACCTGAGTGCTCGCTGTCTTTTTAGCCATTACAGGTTTTGCTTTAGCAGGATCTATTATAGAACCTTCTTCTTCATCTCCGTAATAGTAATTTTTATTTTTAAATCTGTAGGCAATTGCAAACTCATGAGAACCTCCCATGTTTGTAAAATTCCCCATTCCTCTTTCATAATTATATTCGATAGCAATACTAGGTGAAATATTTACCCCTAAACCTGCCGAAACTCCATATAAAGTATTATAACCTGCCTGTGCCCAGATTCCTTGTTGTAAGGTCAGCATACCAAGTCCGGAAATAACTGTTTTGTCTTTTTTAATTTCGGTTTTTATAATACCTGAAAATTTACTTCTGTCAAAGAAACCGTAAGTATCAATATATCCAGTGTACATTGCGTGCAATTCGATTGCTCTTTCCGGATCCTCTTTTACTACACCTGAACCAAAATTGTAAAGAATCAAATTGTTTACCGATAAACCAAAATCCAGAAAAGCAGTTCCGTAATTAATACCCGGATTAACAGTAAGTAAAGTATTTGAGGGATAGTCTCCATTCAAAATTTCTGTATCATCAGATACAATTTTTCCTTTGTTAAGACCGCTTTGATAAACTCCGACATTTACACCAAAAGTTAAATTACTGTCTTCCTGCAAAACGATATTGTGAGCAAAATTTCCGATTCCGCCAAAAACAGTCATTAAACCATAATTCTGTTGAAATAAACCAAATGCAAATGCCTCGTTTTCTCTAAAACGACCTGAGTAATTTACTAAATACGTTTGTGGAGCGTTCTCAAACTGTACCCATTGTCTTTTGTTGTAGAAACTTGCATAGGCATTTGTTTCTCTGACAAAACTAAATGCAGGATTAATTAAATATCGATTAAACTTTAATGAATTTCTTATAGGTAATGAAAACGAAACAACTCCATTCTCAGTTTGATCCTGGGAATAGAGTACATTTGAAAAACCGTAAAATAAAGTTATGAATAGTAGGATTTTCTTCATATTATTTTATCACAGTTATTGATCCTTTTTTTTCACCTGTGTCTGCTTGAATGACATAGTAATATACTGGATTTACATTTTTAAAATCAATTGCATTTTGTGGCCAATCACCTTGATAATTGACAACATCTAAAACTTTATCACCATTGGAGCTTATTATTATTACTTTGGTGTTTGCATTCTTATAAACGTCCGGAATGTTCCAATATGGATTCTGGCTGCTTAACTTGATAATGTTTTGAATTACTGATGTTGGCTGCGTCGGTCCTGTAACTTTAAAATCAAATTCTTTAGAACTTAAACAACCTGTTGCCTGAGAAACTTTGGCTTTATAATTACCTGGTACGGCTACCACATACGAATTGCTGTTTGCACCTGCAATCGCATTTCCGTTTAAAAACCATTCAAAAGTCGGGCTAACAGCATCAGTAGTTACAGAAACATTAATAGTTTCTCCTTCGTCTATCGAACTAGTATCCGGGACATCTATACTAGCTGAAAAACTATTGCTTTTTAAATCAATTGTACCTGAAGATACACAACCACCAAAATCTACTTCTACAGTGTAAATTCCGGCCTCATTTGTTGTAATACTGCGGGTTGTTCCACCAGGAACATTTACACCATTTTTTTTCCACAAAAACTTATTACCGTCTGTTGCTGTTAAAATAGTTCCTGTACCAGTAGAACAAAATGGGTTTCCTAAATTTGAATTGATAGTAACTGCAGAACCAGAAGCCGAAGAACTAACCGTAACACGATTTGAATACGATTCTGATGTACAAGTACCATAATTTGTTTCTGCGTAATAAACCCCCTCTGCAGTTACTGCATAAGTTGGTCCTGTTGCTCCTGCAACAAGAGTTGGAGGAGTCACAGGCCCATTATCTTTAAACCAGTTATAAGTTAAAAATTTAAACTTTAAAGGAGAATCATTTTGTGGTGTTGTTGAATCAGGATCAATACTTAGCAAATAACTACCACCCGCACAAAAAGTAGCTGTACCATTAAAATTATTAATGGTATACTGTCTGTCATGTGCTCTGTAATAGATAGGGAAAGAAGTCTTTAATCCAAAAGAAACAAACTTAGGGCTGGAAAAACCAGTCGTTGAAACTCTAAGACTATAACTATCTGATCCCGCTAAATCTGTAGGAACAGAAAAGTTGATCGTTCTTTGATTAGCGGCAGGATCAGAAACACTTATTGTATTTGTAGTAACAACAGTTGCAAAATTATTGGTCGAAAGTTCGACAACAAATACCGTTCCCGCCGGAAATCCGGCATAGGTAAAAGTAGCGGTATAATCGTTTCCATCCGGGCCTGCACAAATCCTGTCAAAGCCCAATTGCTGAGGGCTAATTGATTTTGTTTGCGCATGCAGGCTCGATTTAGTAAACAGAATTATACCAAATAGAAATAGAATTTTAGAAAAAGACAAAGTAGTTTTCTGAATCATATAGTGCGTGTTCTTGCTAAATCTATATTTTCAAAAAACAAAATATCAATAAATGTTTCCGAAAAATCATACTTGTAGTTCTCGATAATGTCTTTTGCAAGAACAGAATAAGTTGCTGAAAGTATTAGGTTTTCGTTACACTCTGTAGATACATTCTTATCACCAGTCGCGATAATAAGGCTATCCTCGGGGGTGGATAGCCCTACTATAGGCTGATTAGAATGATCTAATTTGCTGATAGAAACACCAGCTGTATCGTTATTTTGGTTGTTGCTAAACGCCATTGCTTTGCATGAAGAATCTGGAGAAACTGTCGTTTTTCCTGTTTTATTCTGTGCATTTATTGCTATAGGCGAAACCAAAAATATAATATAAATAAAATATTTTTTTATAGTTGGGGCCATTATGTTCTGATCTTTATTTGGTCCTGTACGAGACTCACATAAATTGTGTCTGGGGACTTTATTAATAAAATTTACGCTGAAATAAAAATCGAAATAATCTATTTGTTTCCGCTAGACGCTGTAATTTTTCCTAATTGTAATCTGAAATCTGGTTTTTTAGCATTGTAAATATCAATAAATGTTTCTTTGTTATCACTTTGTGACATAACGTTAAAAAACACGCTGTTACCATACCAGCTCTCTAAATCTTCATTGTTTGAATTGTATTCTGTAAAGATATTTCCATTACATAGGTTAAAATACATTTCTTCAAATTTGATCTTTTTAAGATTGGCATCGTTAATCTCAGTTTTACTGTCTAATAATACAGCAGGATTAAACCCAGAGATCACAGTACGCTTCATTTCAAGAGAAGCCGTTTCAGCAACATAAATTGCTTCTTTAACTAAACCTGCCTGAATATCAGCTTTAATGTTATCACTGTCATTTAGCATTGTAATGTTTGTTGCAACAACAAGAGTTTGTTTTTTAGTAAAATCTGTTTCGTTTTTCTTTTCGTAAGATTTTACTTCCATACAACGAGAACCGTCTTTGTTACTTGATAAGTAAGATGATCTAACTGCTAAAGAGTTAAATAAACGACACTGAACTCCCTGAGTAAATTTATAATCATCATTGATTGACTTGTAAGAAACTAATTTAGAAGCGTTTACATCACCTCCAAAGAAAGCAAATGAGTCACCACCAGAGTAGCTAACCATTACATTGTCAAGGATAGTCTTACTACCAACACCAGCTACAGTAAGCCCGTTGAAAGTATCTAGACCTTTAACTTTTTTTCCAGCAAACTCGATTCTCACAAATCTTAAAATTCCTGAATTTCCAGCTGCATTATCACCACCGTAAGTAGTAAGTGTAGGATCAAGATCTAAGTTATAAGAACCAACGTTTCCGAATTTATTAATTGGTGCATCTCCAAGAAGTACAACTCCACCCCAGTCTCCAGCTTTTTTCTGGCTGCGGTTTGAAGTAAATACGATTGGATCCGTCTCTAAACCATCTGCAACAATTTGTGCACCTTTTGTAACTACCAATGTTCCTTTTGTTTCGAAATCACCGATGATTAATGTTCCTGGTTCAATTGTTAAAACGGCATTATTTGTAACATATACGTTTCCTTGCAAAACATAAACATTCCTCTTCAGCAATTTAGTATTAACAGAAATGTTTCCTGCTAAAATTTGGTTTGCTTCTCCATACTCTACTTTGTTAGGCTTAAATTCAGTCCAGTTGTTTAACCAATTGGTGTAGCCCATAATTCCTTTCTCTTGTTGAGCATTCATACTCGTAACTGTCAAAAGAACGCAGATCATTTGAGTAATTTTTTTCATGATAAAGGGGTGTTATTAGGTTAATAATAAATTTGGGTATGCGTAAATGATAAAAACTCATCCCGGTTTTTCTGAAATGTTCAGATACATCGGGAACGAGTTGTTTTTATTAGCTTTTCTAAAAATATTGTTTTTGTAAAATCTAAATCATCTACGTAAACACCTTCAAAAAAGTTTAAAAAATTATAATATTTATTTATTACATTTCGTTCAAATCGTTGAACTCGTGTAATGATTTCAATGTACTTTCGTAAAACAAAATTGCAGCGATCAAATTACCCTTATCAGAATAAGGCATCATCTTTCTCTGAAATTCTACAGTAGTATCCAAAAATGAAGTTGTACCAACTGCCTGAGCATCTAATACTTTTTTGTGTTCACTATCATCCGGAATACCTAAGTCTGCCATCGTAACACCAGGTTTAGTAACCAGAGCAATGTAAGGGAGCGTTTTTACTAAAACTTTAATACGCTCAATGTATAATTCCAAAAGTTCACCTTTTTGCATACCACTCAATTCTTTTTGATCATGGTATTTGCGAATAAGAGCCGTCGTACTAATAATACTTCTTGGAGCATTCTTTGCCTGAGCCGAAACAGCACCAGTTGCCAAGAAAAAAAGTGTACTTAATAGAATAATTTTACCTTTCATAGATTCTGCAATTATAATTGGTTGTTGATGAAAACAAAAATATATAAATTAACTTAAATTGCAACTTTATTGATTTCTTTTTTAAAAAAAAAAGCTTAAAAAAAGCTTAAAAAACTGTCTTATGTCGAGAAAATCTGCGTTTTAACGAGGTTTTTGTTAAAATTAATCAAACAAAAACTGTAAGACAAAAGCTATTAAAAGTATATTTATTTTTATATTAATAGCCAAAAAAAACGTACGTTGGACGCTTTTACAAAAAAAATATTAACAAAAAAGTCTTAATATCTCCTCAGGTTGAAGCATTTATTAACAAAAATGCGTTAACAAACTGAAAAAATTACAGTAAACAATTTCAATTTCTCAGAAATAAAAAGCGCCTTACAAACTTTCACTCTAAAATTTTTGACTAGATCATTTTCTTCTATCTTTGCTTCATGCAATTTTCAGAAATTTTAGGTCAGGATTACATCAAAAGCCACTTGACAAAAAGTGCAGCTTCGGGCAGAATTCCACATGCACAATTATTCATTGGGCCGGAAGGAAGCGGAACTTTATCAACCGCAATTGCCTATGCCCAGTACATTTTGTGTGGCAATACCGGAGATGAAAATGAAAATGGAAATCATTCCTGTAACCTGAAATTTCAAAACATTTCGCATCCCGATTTGCATTTTATTTATCCTACAGTTACCACAGAAGATGTAAAAACCAAACCCAAAAGTTTAGACTTCATTCAGGATTGGCGTACTTTTATTCAAGAAATGCCTTACGGGGGATTGTTTGACTGGTATAAAGTTTTAGGCGTTCAAAATAAGCAAGGAGAAATCAGAGTTGAAGATGCACAGGAAGTTCTAAAATCCCTTGCACTAAAATCATACGAAGGAGGATATAAAATCATGATTATCTGGATGGCAGATAAAATGAATATTGCTGCTTCAAACAAGTTGCTTAAACTTCTTGAAGAGCCTTCAGATAAAACAATTTTTATATTAATTTCTGAAAACGAAGAGGATATTATTCAAACCATACGTTCTCGTTGTCAGGTGATTCACTTTAACGGACTTCCTGAAAAAGTAATTGCCGAAGCGCTGGTTTCAAGAGAGAATATCGATTCTAATCTTGCCAAAAAAATTGCGCATCAGGCACAGGGAAATTTTAGCAAAGCGTTGCATTTGCTAAAAGAAGATGACTCAGAATATCCTTTTGAACAATGGTTTGTCAATTGGGTTCGAGCAGCTTTTAGAGCAAAAGGAAATGCCGCTGCAATTCAGGATTTGATTTCATGGAGCGAAGAAATCGCTGCACTTGGACGTGAAAGCCAGAAAAAATTCATCCAGTTTTGTATCGAAATGTTCAGGCAGGCGCTTTTATTAAATTATCAGGCTCCAGGCTTGGTTTATATTGAGCCAAAAGTGGACAAATTCAAACTTGAAAATTTTGCCCCTTTTGTAAATGGGAACAACATTCATGAAATTTTTAAGGAACTTTCGGATGCTATGTATCACATCGAAAGAAACGGAAATGCAAAAATAATCCTTACAGATTTATCTATAAAACTGACTCGTTTAATTCATAAAAAATAATCTAAAATGAATAATGTTGCCTCCATTTTTTTATTAGTGTTTTTAGCCCTAACATTTTTACAATCAGGCTATGAAAAAATTTTTTACTGGAAAGATAATGTAGCCTGGCTAAAAGAACATTTTGCCAAAACACCATTAAAAAATCAGGTTCCGCTTGCACTTTTACATTTACTAATTCTGGAGTTAATTTCAGGAATATTATCTGTTGTGGGTGCAATTCAACTATTTACAAACAGCGGACGTGAATTTGGTTTTTATGGTGCGATTTTTTCATGTATCACTTTATTAATGATGCTTTTCGGGCAAAGACTTGCAAAAGATTATGATGGTGCAAGAACCATTGTTATATATTTTATTCCTGCTGTTATGGCAGTTTACTGGTTGAATTAATCAGCCTCAATTATTAAAAAGTTAGTCATTGATTTCAAAAATTTTCACAGATTTTTTTAATCATTTTAATTTGTGAAATCAGTGGCAAAAAAATGAAATTTATTATCAAAAAAATGAATCCAAAACATCCCTCAGAATCAGTAACTATACTAACCGATTTAGTTTTACCAAGTGAAACAAATCCTTTAAACAATCTTTTTGGTGGTGAATTATTAGCCCGTATGGATCGCGCTGCGAGTATTGCAGCCCGCAGACATTCGCGTCGAATTGTTGTTACGGCCTCTGTAAATCACGTTGCTTTCAACAGAGCTATTTCGCTTGGAAGTGTCGTAACTGTTGAAGCAAAAGTTTCAAGATCGTTCAAAAGTTCAATGGAAGTTTTCATTGACGTCTGGGTAGAAGACCGTGAGTCAGGAAGCAGAACAAAAGCAAACGAAGCTATATATACTTTTGTAGCGGTTGACGATACCGGAAGACCAGTAGAAGTTCCGGCAATTATTCCTGAAACCGAAATCGAAATTCAGCGTTTTGATGCAGCTTTGCGTCGTAAACAACTGAGTTTAGTACTTGCAGGAAAAATGAAACCTTCTGAAGCAACAGAATTAAAGGCTTTGTTTTTATAATGAAAATTGTGACAATTTGGAACAATTTGAAACAATGAAACTTCAAAAAAAGAAGTATTTTTACAAATTCAAGCGAAGCTAAAAATAACAATCCAGATAATTAAGAAAAGATGAGTTCAGACAAAGAAGCCAAATTAAAAGCGTTACAATTAACGCTTGATAAACTTGACAAAACCTACGGAAAAGGAACCGTAATGAAAATGGGCGACAGAGCCATTGTGGAGGTAGAAACGATTTCTTCTGGCTCTCTTGGCGTTGATTTAGCTCTTGGAGTAAACGGTTATCCAAAAGGAAGAATTATTGAAATATACGGGCCAGAATCGTCTGGTAAGACCACATTAACACTACATGCTATTGCCGAAGCTCAAAAAGCAGGTGGAATTGCTGCTTTTATTGATGCTGAGCATGCTTTCGACAGAAATTATGCTGAAAAACTAGGTGTAGACATCGAGAACCTGATTATTTCTCAACCAGACAATGGTGAGCAGGCTTTAGAAATTGCCGAAAATTTAATTCGTTCCGGAGCTATCGACATTGTGGTAATTGACTCTGTTGCAGCTTTAACTCCTAAAAGTGAAATCGAAGGAGAAATGGGAGATTCTAAAATGGGTCTTCATGCACGTTTAATGTCTCAGGCATTAAGAAAATTAACCGGAACTATCAGTAAAACAAATTGTACTGTTTTCTTCATCAACCAGTTGAGAGAGAAAATTGGTGTAATGTTTGGAAATCCTGAAACCACTACCGGAGGTAATGCATTAAAATTTTATGCTTCTGTTCGTTTAGATATTCGTCGTTCTTCTCAAATTAAAGACGGAGAAAATGTTATCGGAAACAGAACCAAAGTTAAGATCGTAAAAAACAAAGTTGCACCACCTTTTAAAACCGCAGAATTTGATATTATGTATGGAGAAGGGGTTTCTAAAACAGGTGAAATTCTTGACTTAGCAGTTGAATTTGAGATCGTTAAAAAGGCGGGGTCGTGGTTCAGCTACGGAGATACAAAATTAGGACAAGGACGTGATGCTGTAAAATCTTTAATTAAAGATAATCCGGAATTAGCTGATGAATTAGAGCTTAAAATTAAAGCACACATCAAAGAATTAGCAAATGCCTAAAACAATATAAATCTGTATTTTGCAGTATTTTTATCATAACCCGATTGGACTTTAAAACCCAATCGGGTTTTTTTATTAAAAAAAGCAAAAAAAACACGCAACCATTTTACAAAGCATCCATCTATTAAACAAATGCGATTTGTTTGGAGTAGCATTCGCGGTTTTTTTTAGAATAAATTTGGTTTGTTATTTAATTAAAGTCCGTTAGTTTCCAAGGACTAACGGGGTTTTTTTAATTTTTTTTCAAACAATATCAGGTTGGCGACGCAACCTTTTTCAATTTTTACTCTCTGTATATTATGTGACATTAACTTGAGTTTTACAGGATTAAACTCTTTATTATCAACCAAATAATATTTTAACCATGAAAGAGAAAATAGAAGTGTTGTTGAATAAAAACCGAAAAAAAACCAGACTAAAATTTAAAAAAGTATTACGTTTTATTTCAGAAAAAATAATACACAGATAAAAATTTTGAATATAAATAAGGGGTTATTTTAATTCAAAAAAAACCCGGCAAATTAAATTTTGCCGGGTTTTATTATTAATGATTCTTCCTTGATCGTCTCTTTTCCAAACTCTAACAATCCGTTATAAATTATTTCTCTAACCTGATCTCTAAGCTCTTTTCTGTTTTCATTTGTGAGATGTGCAGTTTCTACAAAAGGCAGGATTCTAGCACGCATTTTTCCCGGACTTCCACTTAAAAAAGTGTATGAGAAACGCTCTTTATTATCTGCAAAAACGATGGGAACAATCGGGATTTGATGCTCAATCGCCAATCTGAAAGCGCCATCTTTAAACTCATCCAACAAGATAGATTCATCATCAGGAACTCCTCCTTCCGGAAAAATACAAATACTTAAACCCTGATTCAGACGATTTTGTGCTCTTTTGAAAACTTCATTTTTACTTTTAGAAGAGTTTCTGTCGACTAAAATACAGGTCCTTTTATAGAAAAATCCAAACAACGGGATCTTTACCAGTTCTTTTTTACCAACAAAAACAAAAGGATTTCGAACAACTGCCAGCATAAGCATAATATCAGTCATCGAAGTATGGTTGGCCACGATCATGTAGCTTTTATTTTTAATAAGCTTTTGTTCGCGCTTTACCGTGTAGTAAAACCCCATGCCGAAAAGGATGAATTTAGCCCAAATGCGGGCCATTCTGAAAAAATAGGGATATCCCCTTTCTGAGGCAATCGAAACTAGCAAGAACGGCAGCATAATCAATATTGGAATTGCCATTAAAACATAAAACCAAATACGCCATAAAACCAAAAAATAATCTTAAATCCTTTCATGGTTTCAAATGTAAGAAAACAGAAGTGAATTCTCTAAAAGAATTTACCCTTCTAAAATTTTTCTTTATAGCACAGAGCTCGCAGAGTTTTTCGCAAAGAAAAAATGTTCATTTTGAGGTAAATACCAACGTAAAATGTCCACAAAGACTTGTTAACAATACTTTGACTTAAACAAAAACTTTTCAAAATAACTATTGCAGAATACATTAAAATTTATATTTTTATACGAAAATACATATTAAAAAAAAATAACTGAAAATGAAATTTCAACAATTATTATTGGCCTTGCAATTGAGATACATAGAAAACTTGGACCGGGATTATTAGAAAGTGTTTATAAAGAATGTTTGTACTATAAAATAAAGCAGCGTGGACTTCTTGTGGAAAAAGAAAAAACGATGCCCTTAGTTTTTGAAGAAATAAAATTAGATTGCGGATATCGCATTGATTTACTCGTTGAAAACAAATTCGTAATTGAAATAAAAGCGGTTGAATCTTTGACAATAAATCATTTAGCACAAACTTTAACCTATCTCAAATTGGGAAAATATAGACTAGCTCTACTTATAAACTTCAACGAAACATTATTAAAAAATGGTATTAGAAGAGTAATAAACGATTTCTAAAAACATAGAAAAACTCTATGAACTTCAAAAAACTCAAAAAACTTCCCAAACTCTGCGAAAAACTCTGCGAACTCTGCGCTAAAAAAACGAACTTTGCAACTAAAGAATAAGAAAAACTAGAATGGCAAAAATACTTACTGGCGTTCAGAGTACTGGAACGCCTCACTTAGGAAATCTATTGGGAGCTATCATCCCGGCAATTGAGTTATCGAATAATCCGGCAAATGAATCATTTTTATTTATTGCAGATTTACATTCAATTACTCAAATTAAAGATGGTAAAACATTAAGAGAAAACACGTACAGTACCGCTGCTGCTTGGTTGGCTTGTGGTCTAAATCCTGAAAAAGTTACTTTTTACAGACAATCTGATGTTACTCAAACTGCTGAACTAACCTGGTATTTAAGCTGTTTTTTTCCTTTTCAACGTTTAACTTTGGCGCATTCTTTTAAAGATAAAGCAGATCGTTTAGACGATGTTAATGCAGGACTTTTTACTTATCCAATGTTAATGGCGGCTGATATTTTACTTTATGATGCAGAATTCGTTCCTGTTGGAAAAGATCAGTTGCAACACTTAGAGATTACTCGTGATGTTGCTTCAAGATTTAACCATCAAATGGGAGAAATTTTTGTAATTCCTGAAGCTAAAATTCAGGATGACAGCATGCTGATTCCGGGAACAAACGGTGGAAAAATGAGTAAATCTGCGAACAACATTATCAATATTTTCCTTGATGATAAAACGCTTCGCAAGCAGGTAATGAGCATTGAAACGGACAGCACACCGCTTGAAGATCCAAAAAATCCGGATACTTGTAATGCTTTTGCTATTTATTCTTTGATGGCAAACGAAACTCAGCTTGCTGAAATGAGAGCCAATTATCTAGGTGGAAATTATGGTTATGGTCATGCAAAACAAGCTCTTTTTGAATTAATTACAGAAAAATTTAAAACAGAAAGAGAGAAGTATCATTACTACATAAACAATCTCGAAGAAGTAGATGCTTTACTAAAAAAAGGCGCTGCAAAAGCATCAGTTATTGCTGATGGTGTCTTAGCAAAAGTTCGAACCGTTTTGGGATTTGAAAAATAAAAAAATATGAAACCCGGCAGATTGTTAATTATCTACCGGGTTTTCTTTATAAAACAATCGCATAATTTCTAAAAGTTAAATAGACTTACTTCATCTGTAAATCTCTTTTATTCAGTTTAGTATATGAAAAAAATATTCACGGAATATATGTTTCTTCTCCTTATTGCGCTCTTTACGCTCGGGTTTACATTAGCATATTTATCTGGCAATATGGAATCCTACGGAACAAATAAAACTGTTGGATGGGCTTATAGTATTCATAATGAGGTTCTGGTCTCACTTATTTTTTCTTTTTCTCAAATTATTTTTATTCTTGGCTATTTTATCATTTTTCGTCTAAAAAGAAAGACCAATTATTACATTTCACTTGCTCATTTTGAACTGATTATCCTGATATTAGCTTTAATGTCTTTTGGAAATTTTATTGCTGGTTTTATTGCTTGTATGGCCTCTATAATCTTGTTTTTTATTGCTATTTTAAAATCTCATAAATAAAATTCCTGGCTCATTTTTAGATTAGACAGCTTCGAATATTTTGCCCGGCAAAGGCCTAATTACACCCTTAAGTTCCATATTTACAAGTATTCCGGAGATTCTAAAAACGGGTAAATTACATTCTAGCGCTATGATATCCAGCATCTCTTTACCGTTTTTTAAAAGAAAATCATAAATCTTTTGTTCGTCAGTTTCAAGTTCAATAAAAAGTTGCTTCTGAATAGGCTTTGGCTTATTATTAATATCCCAGTTTAAAACATAAATCAGATCTGCGGCGCTTGTTAAAGCATTTGCTTTTTGCGTTTTAATTAAATCATTACAACCCTGACTGTATCGATCTGTAACCCGCCCAGGAACAGCAAATACATCCCGATTATAGTCATTGGCTAAATTGGCTGTAATAAGAGATCCTCCCTTATCTGCAGATTCTATTACAATTGTAGCTTCGCTCATTCCCGCAACAATACGATTTCGTCGAACAAAATTTTCTTTATCCGGGTTTGAGGAACTCCAAAATTCAGTAATAAAACCACCATTTTCTTCCATCTTTGCAACATACTTTTTGTGTGTTTTAGGATATATCTGATTTAGACCATGCGCCAAAACACCAATCGTTTGTAAATTGTTTTCTATTGCCAATTGATGTGCAACAATATCAACTCCATAGGCAAAACCACTTACAATAACCGGATTAAGTGGAGCCAGATCTTCAATAAGATTTCGACAAAACTCAGCTCCATACGATGTTATTTGCCTCGTCCCTACTATACTAATAATCTTTCTATTTTTCAAATCGATATTTCCCGAAGAAAAAATCAAAACTGGCGAATCTATACAATGTTTAAGCCGATCCGGATAATTTTTATCCTGAAAAAAGAAAACTTTTAGACCCTCAGATTTAATAAATTCCAGTTCCTGTCTGGCTTTTTCAAAAATAGTTTTATCTTTTAAATTCTTTAACAACACAGAACCAACTCCATCTATAGCAGCTACTTGACTTGCCTTTGCCTTAAAAACTGATTCTGCATTTTCAAAATAAGTTAGCAATTTTTTAGCCATAATATCTCCAACTCCATCCACTTTAAGTAAGGCTAATAAGTAATACAATTCCTGATCTGACATTGGTTTAAAATATTATGTAAAATAGAATAAAAAACAAACTGATTTAAAAGCTACAAATATGGTAAAATTAAAGTAAATTCCTAATAAATTAAATGTTTTTAATAAACTGCAAACTCAAAAAAATAATAACATATAAACTAAACTTCTGAAAACTAATTGTCTATAAAAAAAGTGCAATTGTTAATAAAAATTGTGAATAAAATTTTGATAACTATATTCATTACCTAACTTTGTTACTATGAAAATTGAAACCTACATCGGACAGTTATTGTATCGTTATCAGTGTGTAACGGTTCCAGGATTTGGAGCATTTTTAACAGAAATTCAATCGGCACAGTTGAATGAAAACACAAATACATTTTTTCCACCAAAAAAAATGATTTCTTTCAATAGTCATTTAAAAAACAATGACGGTCTATTGGCTAATCATATTGCCTATGCGGAAAAAACATCTTATGGTTTTGCTGTAAGCGCTATTGCTTTTGAGGTTGTTAACTGGAAAAAAACACTGGAAGAAAACGGTACCATTTTTCTAAAAGGAATTGGTGAACTTCGTTTTAATTCGGAGAAAAATATCATATTCACTCCTAACGATCAAACCAACTATTTGGCAACTTCTTTTGGATTAAGTCCATTTGTTTCTCCAATGCTTAAAAAAGAAATTTTGAGAAAACGATCGAAGCAATTTCAGAAAGAGAACCAATCACTTTATACGGAGATGAAGAAGGAAAATCATCTAATTCTTTCTTAAAATACGCTGCAATTTTTATTCTTGGTCTTGGAATTACAGGAAGTATTGGTTATCCGTTGTACCAAAATCAAATCAACACTAAAACTTTAATTGTAGAAAGTGCGGTTCAGAAAAAAGTACAGAATAAAATTCAGGAAGCAACTTTCTTTATACAGAACCCATTACCCGCTGTAACATTGTCAGTAGATTCTGCAAAAGTAGCCATTGAAGAAACCAAAGTAATGTCTTACCACATTATGGCGGGCGCATACAGAAGCGAACAAAATGCTAGAAAAGCCTATAACCAATTGATCAAAGATGGTTATGAAGCCCGAATGCTGCCAGAAAACAAACATGGATTATTTCCTGTTTTATATGGCAGTTATGCAACAATGCAAGAAGCTCAAAAAGCACAAAAAGAAATACAGAGAGGCGAAAATCCTGAGGCCTGGATTCTAGTTGAAAATTTATAAAGTATTGAAAAATCCTATTCTCTTCGAATAGGATTTTTTTTTGCTTATTCTGTTGTTCTAAAGCATTTGCATGGTAGTTTAAATAAATTTCATCGGATAATTTAGCCCAAATAAATTATAAAAAATGGATAAAATTTTTAAAACCCTGGCTCTTATTTTGTTGCTTAATTCACAGTCATTTTTTGCACAACAAATTAAAAATAATCACAAAATACAAGAAGTTAATTTAAAATTGGATGAATCTGAAAATCAAATAATTTCGAAGGAAAATCATCAGAAATTAGATAACCAGATTGCAGAATTAAAAAAGAAACAAAAAGAACTTGAAAACAAAAAGAAAAGCCTGGCAAAATGCGAGGATAATTTGAAATCAACAAAAAAAAAGATCAATAAACTAGAACTGGAAAATCAAAAAATTGAAAATAAAATAGCTACCGCTTCGATATCCGACGAAGAAACTCAAAAACAAAGTATCAAAACCAAAGAGAATGAGGTGAACATCCAAAAACTAAAATTATCGCAAACAACGCAGCAAAAAGAGCTTGAAAAAGCTATTTCAACGCTATAAATAAAAATGCCTGTTCAAATTGAACAGGCATTTTGTTTATCGTGAAACAATTTTAGCATCTTGTGAAAGAATTACTTTCTTAGATTGATATATAACCAACCTTGCCGGTGGAGAATTCTTTTCTCCCAAAACGATAATGGAACATTCGTATAAATATTTATCTTTTTTAAATTCATACTGATGATTTCCTCCTGATCCTTCTACAACAAGCTCACCCCCATTTATCACCAAATCAGGTTTTTCAGTCATTTCTTTTTTTATCGACCAGGAAGCATAACGGTAATTATTATTCCCTAAATTATCAATTCTGATTTTAAATTTAGAAGTCTCCAAAACACAAATCGGACTTTGAAAAAAAGCAATACTTGGATCCAACTTTTTTTTCTGATCGGCATTGAGCCTGTTCTTAAGCTCATTTTCAAATTTCGACTGGTAGTTTACTGCAATCAATTTACCATCAATATCCAGCCAAATATTTCCCTGATCAAGCATTAAACCACGCCAGCCCATATCGGACCAGTTTTTTAATGGATCCGATTTTACAATTTCATTTTTTAATGTAACATCAAACACTTCCGGATATCGCTTTATAAAATCTGCTTTATCGCTAATGGCAGGAATTGGGTATTCTCTTTTGAGCGGATAAGAAATCATCTCGCCAAGTGCTTCTTTGTTGTCTGTCTTAACATTATTGATAAAAGTCTCGATGATCTTTTTGTACTCCGGTTTCAGATCCTGACAAAAACTATTGTTGAAATAAAAAACAACAAATAGGAAATAAATTAGCTTTTTCATAAATTTCTATTTTACATAATGTTTTTATACTAAACTAAAAATGAAAAGACTAAGTTACAAAATCTACAAATCAATTTATACTGGCCTTGAACATTTTAAGTTCATCCCAAGTAAATTCCTCTCCATGTTTTTCTTTCAAACCATTCAGCGATTCTTCCTGATAAAACTCAAAAGCATCGCGAAGCGCTAAAATTTTATCATCTGAAAGTACCTCAGTAATATCCACTTTCCTGGCCTGAATTAATTTTATAAGATGCATTTCTACCGTTTGTACAGTGAGTTTTCTGATACGTGCAATATCCTCAACAGAATTTTTTTCTAACCAAAGATCGTGCGTCTCTTCAACAGTGGTCTTTTTAGGTCCTTTTTGAGCTGTTTTATCCACTTTTTTAGCAGAATACCTGATAACGGGTTCATCAACCTGAAAAATGTCGGTATTGGTCATTTTATGCTCTTCACGAATTTTCGAAACTTTATCTGATTTATAGTTCTTAATAGCAGGAGAAGTCAATTTTTCTTTACAGATTGTTTCACGGGAAACGACAATTTCAATCAGTAATTTTGCTTTCATCAAACGCAAAACAGCTTTAGTTTGTAAATCATCCAGAAAAGCAAGTTCTTCGTAAAATTCCTTTACTTTTTTAAATTTCTGAATTTCAGCCATTTTACTCAAAAGATCCGAAACCAGTTTATCCATTGGTTTGAAAAAATAATCATAAGCTGCCTCTACTCTCTCCTGGACAAAATATAAATCTACTGCCTCTTTACTAAAAATTTTATTAAGCTGCTGAATGAATTTTTGTGAAGGATCAACAAGTCCGTCAATAGTTTCCAATCGTTTATGTGCCCAGATTGCGTGTTTTGCTTTCTCTGATGTGGCAGCATTTTCATTATAACTAAAACGGTGATTGCGCCACTCTTGTGCAAGATCTGTCCAGTTAAAACTGTTAACCAAATAGTTATGAATAAAATTCTTGGTTTCAAAATGCAGCGAGTTTTTCAAAACCTCTTCTGTAGCTTTATTCAGAGCATAGTCCATTACATCCTGATCGTTCGACAGTCCGTTCATTTGTATCGGAGAAAGCAAAATAAGCCCATTTAAAGACGTTAAACGCGAAAGTGCTACATACGCCTGTCCGGGAAGAAAAACTTGCGATACATCGAGCGCAGCTTTCTCAAAAGTTAAACCTTGGCTTTTATGCACCGTTATTGCCCAGGCTAACTTAAGCGGATAATGTGCAAATGTCCCTAAAACTTCTTCTTCAATCTCTTTTGTCTGCTCATTTACCTTGTAGCGAATATTTTTCCATTCGTATTTTTCTACTTCGATCGTTTTATTCTCTTCTGGAAAGTGAACAAAAATTTCTTCGGGAGAAAGTGATTTTATAACACCCATCTTTCCGTTAAAGTAACGCTTTTCAAAAGACAGATCATTCTTTACAAACATTACCTGTGCTCCCACTTTGAGTTTTAAATTCTCTTCAACAGGAAAAATTTTCTCCGGAAAATCACCTACAACAAACGGTTGAAAAGCATATTCATTTCCTGATAAATCATTGATTGCCTGCTCGTTGATTGCATCTGCTTTTGCATTATGTGTTGTCAGCGTTATAAATCCGGGATTCAGTTTTAAATCAAAATCAGGTTTTACATATTGATTCAAAACCTGAACATCTTCTTTGGTAATCTGATTATTTCGAAGATTGTTTAAAACGGATATAAAAACATCATCGCTTTGGCGATAAATTTTAGATAATTCAATATACAAAGGCGGATTTTGCTGCATTACATGCGAATGGAAAAAGAATTTTCCTTTGTAATAATTACGCAAAGTTCTCCATTCTTCGTCACGAATTACTGGTGGCAATTGTAGTAAATCTCCAATGAAAAGTACCTGAACACCACCAAAAGCCAGTGTATTTCTACGTACAGTCTGCATCATAAAATCTATAGCATCCAGTAAATCAGCACGAAGCATACTTACTTCATCGATAATCAGCAATTCCATATTTCGAATCACATTACGCTTTACATTGTTCATTTTAAAATGTCTGCGCAATGATTCTTTATTCTCAAATTTTACTGTTTCTGTAAACTGAGAACTCTCCTGATAAGACGGAATAAATGCCGAAAATGGCAATTGAAACATGGAATGAATGGTAACTCCTCCTGCATTTAACGCTGCAATACCTGTTGGAGCCACTACAACCGTATTTTTATGTGTTGTAGCGATTATTTCGCGCAACAAAGTAGTCTTTCCTGTACCGGCTTTACCTGTAAGAAATATCGATTTTTGCGTCTGATTTATGAATTGTAAAGTGTAAGCTGCAGCTTCTGAAACGTTTTGCATTAGGCGTTTATTAAATGCTAAAAGTAGCGCATTTTTATAAAAGAAAAAACCTAAATCCTTAGGAGATTTAGGTTTTTAAAATAGTTAGTTTTTTGGGTAGTTATTTTTTAGCTTCCTCTTTTACAGCTGGTTTAGCATCTGTTTTTGGAGTAGCCTGGTATTTTTCATTCAAGGCTTTAATGATATCCTTTGTAATATCAAATTTGTCTTCTGCATACAAAATCGTTGCAGCATCACCAGTTCCATAAATGTAAGCGTAACCGTTTTTCTTACCGTATTCTTTAATGAATTTTTTAACTCCACTTACAAGAGAATCCATTTCTGTACCACTTTCTTGTTGTAATTGCTGAGATAAAGCTTGTTGAGCGTACCCTAATTGTTGCTCTCTTTTTTGTAACTCAGCACCTCTTTGTTGTGCCCATTGCTGACCATTTGCCTGCGCCTGGCTTTGAAAATTAGCAGCGTCTTGTTTAAAACGAGTAATTTCAGCTTGCAGTTGTCTTCCTTTTTCCTCAGCTTGAGCTTTATATTTAGCTTCAAGGTCCTTTGCTTCGGTGTACTCTTTCATTAAAACCGAAGTATCTACGTAAGCTGTTTTTACTTCCTTAACTTCTGTTGCTTTATTACACGAAACAACCGAAATTGAAAGTGCGATAATTACTAATGCTTTTTTCATTTTCTAAATTTCTAATTTTTTTAAGTATTGAAGACAAAAATATAAAAAAATAAATAGCACCAACATAAAGTTTAAAAAATGCCCAAATTTTATGATATTAGTTTTATTTATGGACTAAAATTATACGATAAAATATCATTATCAAAAGTAACTTGCACAGCTTTTATCTAAGGAGTTTTCTATAAAAAAACAATACAAACCCTCGTTTTACTACAAAAAACACCTTAAACAAGCTTATTTTACGTTTTGATCGTTTTTTAGCGCACAAATTTGCAGTGAATACTTTTTACCGGAGAAACTTTAAATTTTGAAGTCAAAAAAAAAGAAACATCAAAATTCATTCTCCAATTTTATAATTTTCAAAACTTATATAAAATTTCAAATTGTACCATTTTTAAAATCCTAAAAAAATTAAAACCGAAATTGCCTTCAATTTTTCTCTCTTTAATTAAAATTTTAAATCATAAAAAAAACAGCACAAAATTTCGAAATTTTGTGCTGTTTTTTCAGCATTGGTTTTATTTATAGAGTGAGTTTTTACCATAAAATATCACTATTAAAAGTGGCTTTCATAGCTTTTATTAAAGCAATCTTCTCTAAAAAGACAACACAAACCCTCAATAACCATAAAAAAGCGCCTTAAACATGCTTATTTTGCGTTTTACTTGTTTTTTAAGACATAAATGTGCGACGAATACTCTTTTGTACTTGCAGCTTTTAAATTTGATCTTAAACCAATGAAAAATGCGTTAATGAAATTCATTTTTCCGCTTTTATATTTTTCGGATAATAAACTAACATAAAACGAATCAAATTTCATTGGTAATACTTTTTCGAGTTTCATATCAACTTTTTCAAAAAGGGATTGAATCGCTTTTTTTGAAAAATGCCAAAAATGAATTGGCACATCAAAAGCTGCCCAAAATTCTCCGTAATGTTTTGCATCAAAAGATTTAAAATTTGGAACCGCAACAATTAATGTTCCAGTTGGCTTTAATAAACGCTTCAATTCCTGAATTTGAAATTCTAAATTTGGAACGTGTTCCAAAACGTGCCACATGGTAATTACGTCAAAAGAATTATTTTCAAGTTGGCTGATTTCTTCAACAAATGAAATTCCTTTTTCTTTTGCAATATTTTTTGCTCTTTCGCTTGGTTCTACTCCGACAGTTTCCCAACCGTTATTTTTTGCCGTTAATAAAAAATCTCCAGTTCCGGCACCAATGTCTAAAATTTTACCTTTTTGAGTTTGTTCTGAATTAATCAAACTCAGTTTATTTTTTAAAGCAATATTTTTTACAAAGTGATATGCTTTTTCAAACAATGAACGTTTGTTATCTGTATGCGAAATATAATCTTCACTTTCATAATATCTGCCAAGATTTTCTAAATCCGGTTGTGGAGATGTAATTAGCATATCCAGATTTTCATCATAATACAATTCGAAAATTTCTTTAGAAACTGAATGGTCTTTTACAGTCAGAAAATGTTTTTTGTTTAAAACGTCCATTTTTTAATTACAGGTATTTTGGTTTAATTTCATAGCAAACCCTAAAAGCAAAAATTTCACTTTTAGGGTTTATATTTTTAATATTTATATTTTTCTTTTATTGCTTCCAATTTATTTTTACGGCCGACAATTTTTCGTTTTCAATTCTTATTTCGGGAATAATGGTAAAACCATTTTTAAGATAAAACTGCATAGGAGATTTATAAAATGTCCCATCTTGCTTTATCTCATTTTCACGATCACTTACCCACCCATTCAAACTTGTATTTTTACTTTTTATTTCATTCAGCAAAACAGAACCAAATCCTTTGCCTTGAATTTTATGATCCAGAATTAATCCAAACCAAATTTCTTCTTCTCTCAAAAAAGTATAAATCCAACCATTAATTTTATTTGAATCATCAACCAATAAATAATGATTAATATTTAAGAGTCCGCTTAAATAAAATTCAAAGTCTTCAGTTGTTCTACAAAACAATCTTACTGAATATTCTTTATTCCAAAGTTCTCGCAAAACTTCTTTTTCTTCTGCAGATAATATCTCTTTTTGGATGATCTTCATAATAAGAATTTCAAAATAGTTTCACGTGGAACATTTTTTTTGTTTCAGGTTTGAAGTTTCAGGTTTGAAGTTTCAGGTTTGAAGTTTCAGGTTTAAAGTTTCAGGTTTCAAGTTTTACGTTTCAAGTTTTACGTTTCACGTGGAACAAAAACAAAATTTCAGATTTCAACAATAACGTGAAACCTGAAACATATTTTTATCTTCCCATATAAATCAAAAGCACGGAAATATCACTTGGTGATACACCGCTTATTCTTGACGCCTGCGAAATTGTAACTGGGCGAATTTTACTTAATTTTTGTTTCGCTTCAATTGACATCGATTTAATCTTATTATAATCGAAATTCTCCGGAATCTTCACTTCTTCTAAACGAGTTAATTTGTCAGCGTTATTTCTTTCCTTTTCGATATAACCGGAATATTTAACCTGGATTTCGGCCTGCTCTAAAATTTCTTTATCCAAATCATTTTCTTCAACATATGCTTTCACTTTTTCAAATTTCAACATATCCTCCAAATCAATCTGCGGACGAGAGAAAACTTTAAACATTTTATCCCCTTGCGTAATTGGAGCAGTTTCTTTTGCTTCTAAAATAGGATTGGTTTCTGCAACCGAAACACTTGTTTCTTTAAAGAATGCAACCATCTTTTCAGACTCATTTAATTTCTTTTCCATTCTTCGCAAACGAGCTTCAGAAGCAAGACCAATTTCATGCGACATTGGTGTCAATCTGAAATCGGCATTATCTTGTCGCAACAATGTTCTATATTCTGCTCTTGATGTAAACATACGATAAGGTTCCTCTGTTCCTTTCGTAATCAAGTCGTCGATCAAAACTCCAATATAAGCTTCATCGCGTTTTAAAATTAATGGTGCTTTTTCATGCACTTTTAAATGCGCATTTATTCCTGCCATCAAACCTTGAGATGCTGCTTCTTCGTAACCTGTTGTTCCGTTAATTTGTCCGGCAAAATATAAACCTTCAACAAGCTTTGTTTCCAAAGTATGTTTTAATTGTGTCGGTGGGAAATAATCATATTCGATTGCATAACCCGGACGAAAGAATTTCACATTCTCAAAACCGACAACAGTACGCAATGCTTTAAACTGAATATCCTCCGGAAGAGAAGTTGAAAATCCGTTTACGTAAACTTCACAAGTATTCCAACCTTCCGGTTCAACAAATAATTGGTGACGCTCTTTATCAGCAAAACGATTAATCTTATCTTCTATCGAAGGACAGTATCTTGGACCAATACTTTTAATGCGACCGTTGAACATTGGCGAACGGTCAAAACCAGATCTCAAAATATCATGAACATCCAATGACGTATAAGTCATGTGACAAGATCTTTGATGCGTTAAAGGAGTTGTCAAATCAGAATAAGAAAACTTATCCGGTTTTGCATCTCCCTTTTCTTCGTTCATTTTAGAATAATCCAAAGAACGTCCGTCAACTCGTGGTGGTGTTCCTGTTTTCATTCTTCCGGCTTCAAAACCTGCCAAAACTAAATCTTCGGTAATTCCTGTTGCAGCACTTTCGCCAGCTCTTCCTCCACCAAATTGTTTGTCTCCAATATGAATCAAACCATTTAAAAAAGTACCGTTTGTCAAAACAACAGATTTCGATCGAATTTCAATTCCGAGCGAAGTTCTAATTCCTTTTATCTTCCCGTTCTCAATAATCAAACCCTTTACCATTTCCTGATAGAAATCCAAATTTGGAGTTCCCTCCAACATCATTCTCCATTCTTCGGCAAAACGCATTCGATCACTTTGAACTCTTGGCGACCACATTGCAGGACCTTTTGATTTGTTCAACATCTTAAATTGAATTGCTGTTCTATCTGAAACAATTCCAGAATAACCTCCAAGCGCATCAATCTCACGAACAATCTGTCCTTTTGCGATTCCTCCCATTGCAGGGTTACAAGACATCTGAGCAATGTTCTGCAAACTCATTGTAACCAACAAAGTTTTGGATCCCAAATTTGCGGCCGCTGCTGCGGCCTCTGAACCGGCATGCCCAGCTCCAACCACAATAACATCGTATTCTTCTAAAAACATTTTGTTTTATTATTCTCTGCAAACCGTTTAAGGCGGTCCTCAGAATTAACTTTATACTCTTTTTTGTTCCACGTGGAACGGCGCTAATGCGCTAATATTTAAATCTTGAAACTCCAAATTCCAATCTAAACCTAATAATCTGTTCCACGTGAAACAGATTAAACTCAGTTAAAAACCGAAATCTTTTGAATCAAATTCAAACTTCAAAACTTTACTTTACACGTTCCACGTGAAACATTTAAAAAATCACTTAACCTCTTGCTTAGTATTTCATGTTCCACGTGAAACATTTTAAAGCCAACTCATAAATATAAAATTTCTTTTAAGTGTTTCACGTGGAACAAGTCTTATTATATCCTCTTGAAATAAATAATGTTTCACGTGGAACATGTAATTCTTTTATACTAAAAAGATGTTTAATTACTGTTCCACGTGAAACATTGCGATTTTTTCATCTTCTTTAGAACGCATTAAATCTGCATCAGCATCTGATTTATCTTTGTATCCACAGTAATGTAATATACCATGGGCTAAAACACGCTTTAGTTCTTCATCAAAAGAAACATTAAAATCCTTTGCGTTATCCTCTACTCTTTCAATCGAAACAAAAATATCTCCGTTTAATTGGTTTCCAACTGTATAATCAAAACTGATAATATCTGTTAATGTGTCGTGATCCAGATACTCTACATTAATCTTATGAAGATATTCATCATCACAAAAAATGTAATTTATTTCTCCTTCGCTTTTGTTTTCAGAAACTATCACAGCACTCAACCAATCAGAAAAGGCTTCTTCGTTATCTAAATTAAAATCTGTTTCGTAATTAAAATTGATCATTTTGTATTAAAATATTCTTGAACCTTTTGGTTAAAATTTGAGCGCAAAGGTAGTGATTGTCTGTTTAAAATCTCTACACTGTTTAAATATTCAATTAAAGAGCTTGGTAAAGCATTCGTGCGATTTGAAAATTCAGTCTTATTTGTTTCAGATTGACGCTTCGTATCCTGACCTTGTTGCTGCACTGCATTATTTAATTTTAGCAATTCTTGTTGAATATTTAAAATTCTTTGCAAGTTCTCATTCTTAAATCCCTTATTTAAAAGTTGCTTTTCTGACTGCTTCATTTGGTCAATAACAGATCTGCCTTGTCCGTCTAAACCTTTTTTAGCCAATTCATTTTGCAATGCTTCACGAAGTTTTACTTGTTCTTTATAAATCTCCATTATCTTTTCGGCATCCCCTTCTCCATCATTTCCGTCTTTTCCATCATTACCTTTTCCACCGTTTTTATTTCCTTGGCCCTCTTTGCCCTGACCATTTTTACCTTGTCCTTCTTTACCCTGACCTTGCTTACTTTCGCTTCCTTGTCCTTGCTGACTATCTCCAGGTTTATTTCCTTCCTTCATTCCTTCTTTCATCTTATCAGCCAAACCTTTTTGTTTCTGTATAATATCCGGTAATTGCATTCCTTGTCCATCTCCTGGTTTTGGTTTTCCTGATCCTGGTTTAGACATAGACATTTGCATATTATTTAATAAATCACTTAAAAAGTCAGCCAACTTATTCGCAGAAGAAGTGGCGTATTGCTGATGCGAAACTCCTTTCGGAATCTGAACATCGGTTAAGGTTTCAATTGCCTTGTCTATATTATACTGTACATTACCAATTTCCTTTGTAACATCTTCTGCAACTTTTGGATTTCTTAATGACAAAGCAAACAAACTATCGTCAACATGTTTGAACTGCTGCTTTAAATTCTGCTGAATTTTTATATTTTTAGTATAAGCAGATGAACCCAATTTCATAGATTTAAATTGTTTCATCACATCTTCCTGTGATAAAGAATATGCTAAAAGGTTATCCAGAACCTGACGAAGCATTGCAACATCTTCTTCTAATTGTTCTTGTTCTCCTCCATCCATACTCGACTCCATTTGCTTTGCCATGCTTTTCATTTTCTGAGCAGCACTTTTCTGCTTTTGTTTAGCCGAAGAAGTATTCTTTTTTTCTAATTCTTCAGAGGCTTTCTGCAAATCATTATCAAGATCTTTTTCTTTTGAAGCATCTTGCTGAATGTCTAAAGGAGCTTTAAGTGTTTTATTTTCTTCTTTTAAATCTTTTAAATCTTCCTGGATTTTATCGAAAGACTTATTAATATCATCTTGCTTTTCTTTAGTATTTTCTTTCTCTTTATTTGATAGTTGTTCTTGCTGATCTGAAAGTTTATTCAACTTTTCAGCAACCTGTTCTGCCTTCTTAGAAACATAAAAACGCTTGGTTAATTCAACTAATTGTTCTAAATTACGAGATTGGTTTTTACTAATTTGTTTGAACTTTTCCATCTTATCAAACAAATCTTCATTGTTTAATTTATCATTTAAGTTCTTTAATTCATCTAGCAGTTTTTGATTTTTCTCTAAATCTTTTTCTGCGTTATCTAAACGTTTCTGTAAATCTTCAGCCGTTTTATCTTTCTTCTCGTCTTTGAATTTATCTAAATTCTTATTCATTTTTTCAGCAAACTGTTTCATCATTTCGTCCTGTTGTTTTTGACGTTTGATAAAATCATTGATCTTTTGCTGATCTTTAAATTCCAAATTATCTTTTTCTTTTCCGGTATTCTGAATCTTATCCATTTCCGAAATCTGTTTCGTTTGATTCTTTAAAGATTTTTCAAGACTATTTATGTTCTGATTTTGCTGTTGCAACTCTGCATCCTGAACTTCATCTGCAGTAGAAACTCTATCTGAAAACACAGAAGATTTTGTACTCTTAAAATGATGAGGCGCATCGTTATCAAAAACTTCAAAATAGTATTCATAAGATACTCCTTCTTCGACTGCCAGATTACTGGGAAAATTAAAAACGAACTGATCAAACACAGCTTGCTTTACCGGAATAGTTCCTCTCTTTGCAGTTTGAGGTTTTCCTCTTTCATAATAAACAATCTGCAATTTTGATAAACCATAGTCATCACCCATTCTTCCTAAAACATAATTTTTGTCCAGCTTCAAACTATCTGGTGCAGGCGAAACTGTAATTGTAGGATGTTGATCTTTGATAACAGACAACTGATAATCTAGTTTTTCGTAGTTTTTGATCTTATTGTTAGAAGTAAGAATTTGATATTCTGTATTTTGACTGATACTTTTTACCAGTTTAAACTCATTTTCAGCCTTTACAAATCTAGATACAGTCTTTTCATCCTTCCAAACAATCTCCTGAGTTGATTGAGTATTCATTTTCCAGGTCACTGTAGTTCCTTCCGGAACAATCCCATTTCCGGTTCCTTGTATAATCTCAGATTTCTTTTTTAAATATTCCGGAAAATTCAGCACCATTTCAAAGTTGGCAATTGATGGAACTGTAACAACTTTTAATTCATATTCATCAGATGAAACTGTATTTCCTTCAAAAGAAAAAACAATATTACTAACTGGCTTTTCAATTTTAAATTCAAACTTTCCAGGCTGAGAAGATTCCATAAAATAACTTTCACTACCAATATGGATCATGACATTTTCAGGAACTACCTTACCCTCTGTTTCTACCTTTACAACAAAATCCTTATTTTGTTCTGTTTGAAGATTACTATTTAAAACTACAAATTTGAAAGGAGCCGGTGGCAAAAACGAAGCATTGAAATGTACTACTCTATTAAAACTTTGAGAAATTATTGTACTGTTTCCAGAAATATAAAACACAGCAAAAAGTAAAATTGGAATTATCGCTAATGGCAAATACTTCTTATTAGTACCAAAATTAATAGCGTTACCGAAAGGAATTGGTTGCAAAGAATTTGCTTTTTGCTCTATCGAAGCCAACATTAATTCTGAACTTTCACTTGAATTTTCATTTGAAGAAAGCTGCAAAAAGTTTGTTAGTTTATCGCTTACTTCAGTAAAATGATTTCCAATAATAGCTGAAGCCTGATTATAATCGATTCCTTTTTGAAGTTTGAACAATTTAAAAATTGGAAACAAGATAAATCGAAACAACAGGAAAACTTCTACTCCGATAAATAGCCAAAATAAAAGAGTTCTTCCTGCTGGTTTTAACCAAAGAAAATACTCAACAAAAAGGGTAAATAGAAAATACAATAGTCCAAAACCAATAAAAAGAAGTGCTCCTTTTATTAATTCATTTGTATAATACTTTTTAATAAATCCTTCTAACTTCTGATATATTGCAGATGATGTTTTCAAAATAAAATCTCTTTTGATTATAACCCATAAAAGTACTAATTATAGCAATTCAAATTCCAAAAAATAAATTCCAAATTCCAACTTAAACGTTACGTTGGAATTTGGAATTTTAAAAAATTGGGATTTATCTAAAGTTGTATCTTTGCAACAAAATTATAAACAAATGTCAAAGCAAGTTCGTGTGCGTTTTGCACCAAGTCCAACAGGAGCATTACATATTGGCGGAGTTCGTACTGCCCTATTTAATTATTTATTTGCAAAAAAACATAACGGTGTTTTTTATCTTAGAATTGAAGATACAGATCAGACTCGTTTTGTTCCAGGTGCCGAAGCTTATATTATGGAAGCTTTAGAATGGTTAGGAATTTCTCCTGACGAAACCGTTGGAAAAAATGAAAAATTTGGTCCGTACAGACAAAGTGAACGTAAAGAATTATATAAAAATTATGCTGACCAATTGATCAATTCAGGTTGGGCGTATTATGCTTTTGATACTCCAGAAGCCTTAACTTCATTAAGAAATGAACAAGAATCTCAAGGAAAAACTTTTATTTACAATCATACAAACCGTGAAAAATTAGATACGTCTTTAGCAATCTCTACTGATGAAGTTACTAAAAGAATTGCAAATGGAGAACATTATGTGATTCGTTTTAAAACTCCGGTTAATGAAACTTTACAATTAAAAGATATCATTCGCGGTGATGTAAAATTTGAAACTAATCTTCTTGATGATAAAGTTTTGTTTAAAAGTGACGGAATGCCAACCTACCATTTAGCGAATATTGTCGATGATCATTTGATGGAAACTTCTCATGTAATTCGTGGTGAAGAATGGTTGCCATCTATGCCCCTTCACATTTTACTATACAGAGCTTTTGGTTGGGAAGCACCGGAATTTGCACATTTACCATTGATTTTAAAACCAAATGGAAAAGGAAAATTGTCTAAACGCGACGGCGAAATTGGTG
The DNA here is from genome assembly GCF_025947185.1 of Flavobacterium sp. N2038. Classification (NCBI taxonomy): domain Bacteria; kingdom Pseudomonadati; phylum Bacteroidota; class Flavobacteriia; order Flavobacteriales; family Flavobacteriaceae; genus Flavobacterium; species Flavobacterium sp. N2038. Next base: position 621,330 of record NZ_CP110001.1, on the reverse strand, counting down.
GATTTCCAGTATTTCCTTTAGACTGGAAAGAACTAAAAGGATTTAAAGGTGATGGATATTTGCCAGATGCATTAATAAATTTCCTTTCTATGATTGGCTGGAATGATGGAACAGAAAAAGAATATTTTTCATTACAAGAGTTAGTTGAAGCTTTTGATTTAAGCAGAGTTCATAAAGCCGGAGCAAGATTTGATATTGAAAAAGCAAAATCAGTAAATCATCATTACTTATCAAATAAAAGTGACGCTTTTTTAGCAGAAATTTTTGAACCAATTTTAGAATCAAAAGGTATTAAAATCAACAAAGATGTTGTTATAAAAATAATGTCATTAATAAAAGATCGTTTAGTTCTTGCCAATGATATTTGGGATTTAACTGATTTCTTTTTCCACGTACCAACATCATATGATGAAAAAGCAAGCAAAAACTGGAAAGAAGAAACTCCAACTTTAATGCAGGAATTGATTTCTGTTTTAGAAAACATCGAAGATTTTACATCTGTAAATATTGAAACTATCGTAAAAGATTGGTTGACTAAAAATGAAATTGGAATGGGTAAAGTAATGCAACCTTTCCGTTTAAGTTTGGTTGGAGCACTTAAAGGTCCTCACCTATTTGACATTGTTGAAATCATCGGAAAAGAAGAAACAATTTCAAGAATTCAGAAAGCGATTGAAACACTTTAATCAAAAAATCTGACATATATAGAAACGCTAAGCAACAAACTACAAATGTTCTTAGCGTTTTTTTAATGCTTAAAAAATTTAATTTAGAAGAATTTTCGTAATTTACCAGATCATAAAAACTAAATTAATATTACCATGGGTACAGCATTTATTATTCTAATAGTCTTCGGATTATTTATTTTCATGTCGTCTTTCTTTACAGTAAAACAACAATCATCTGTAATTATAGAAAGATTTGGGAAATTTCAAAGTGTTAGAAATTCAGGATTACAGCTTAAAATTCCGTTAGTTGATAGATTGGCCGGACGTGTAAATCTTAAAATTCAGCAATTAGATGTTATCATCGAAACCAAAACGAAAGACAATGTTTTCATTAAAATGAAAGTTTCTGTTCAGTTTAAGGTGATTCAAGATAAAGTATATGATGCCTTTTATAAACTGGAATATCCGCACGATCAGATTACTGCTTATGTATTTGACGTAGTTCGTGCCGAAGTTCCTAAACTAAAATTGGATGATGTTTTTGAAAGAAAAGACGATATCGCAATTGCAGTAAAAAGAGAATTGAACGAAGCCATGACTACTTACGGATACGATATCATCAATACTTTGGTTACTGATATTGATCCGGATATCCAGGTTAAAAATGCTATGAACAGAATTAACGCAGCTGATAGAGAAAAAACTGCAGCAGAATTTGAAGCTGAAAGTTCAAGAATCAGAATCGTTGCCAAAGCAAAAGCTGAGGCTGAAAGTAAACGTTTGCAAGGTCAAGGTATTGCAGATCAACGCCGTGAAATTGCAAGAGGTCTTGTAGAAAGTGTTGAAGTTTTAAACAATGTTGGTATTAATTCTCAGGAAGCTTCTGCCCTAATTGTTGTTACTCAACATTATGATACATTACAGGCAATTGGTGCTGATGCCAATTCTAATTTAATACTATTACCAAATTCTCCACAAGCCGGAAGTGATATGCTAAATAATATGGTTGCATCATTTACTGCTTCAAATCAAGTTGGTGAAATGATGAAGAAAACAAATAAAAAAGTAGAAAAACATAAACCTAATCATCCGCAATCAGGTTATGAAGATGATACTCAACCGGAAATACAATCATAAATAAAACAAAAAAGAGGCTTAATTGCCTCTTTTTTTATTCATAAACCAACCAATTATATAGGGTAAAACTGACTGGATAATTTTTACATAAGAATTTGAAAAGTAATCTGTATAGGATGAAACAAAGCCATTAACAATTTTTTGTGGTGTAATACTTTCTTTAGTTTTTTGAAAACTTAAAACCAACTTCTGATAATTGATCTCTTTTTCTAATTTCAAAATCTCCAGATCTCTTTCTAATTCTGCATACGATGAGTATTTTTTTCTTTCCATAATTCCTTAATCGTTAAAAAAGATTTCTGAAAATTTCTCTAAAATTGGACCTTCAACAAACTTATCTTTTACAAAGAATAGCAAAATTGTAAAAAATAAATAGATCCCTCCTACTGCTAAAAATCCCAAAGCTGTACTTTCAAACAACGAACCAAAAGCATAAGCTGCAGCAAAAGATCCAAAAAGTAAAACCATACTAAAGCATAATAAAATCAAAGTAAACTTAAATATTAAAGTTGTTGATTTCATTGCAACTTTAAAACCCCAAAGTTTATAATATGCTAAATGACTATCTATATACTCTTTAGCCTGATCCTGAATGTTATCAGTATTTTCTTTTAATTCTTCAAAAGCCATAATTTCAAAATTTATTTTAAAAAAGAAGCACAAAACACATGATTAAAAAACTGCATTTTGTTCATTTTAAAATTAAATAAAATAAACCAAATACAACCTCAAAATCAAAACGAGCTTTGTGCTTCTGTATTCTTATTTCTGAAGTTTAGCGTTTTGAGCTTTTAAATCAGCCAATTTGGATTCTAAAAAACTAATTACTTCCTCTGTTTTGTAACTCATATTAGAAAGTAATTCTTCATAAGTTCCATCCATATTATGTTTTGCACTTTTGAATTTTTCACGAAGAACTTCAGAACCTGCTGCAAGTGAATCTTGCAAATTATGTTTTGCATCATCTATACCTTCTTTCAATTTTGCACGGGTTTTTGATCCTTTATCTGGAGCAAACAAAATTCCTATCGCTGCACCTGCAGCAGCAGCAGCTAATATAGCAGCGGCAGTATTTAAGTTCTTTGACATAATAATTAAATTTAAATGATTAATAAAGGTACTCTTTTTTTAAATTATAAAATATTGGTTAATCGCTATTTACAAAAAATTAACACTATAATTAATACACATAAGCTACAGCTTCATATTTACCATCTGCTTTTTCGATTATACTAACAAACGGATAACCATTTGAAGCCGATTTACTTTTGATTCTCATTGCAGTTTGCTTCTGATTTGCAATTGGCGGCTCCCCTTTTGTTTTAGTCGAAACACCAGAAAAGTTAGCAACTTGTTTTAAACCTATTGTCTTTTCCTGAGGCAAAACAGTTACCATTTTGTAATCGTCATCTGAATCTACTACTATTTTATCTGAAATTTTTTGAGTCTGATTCGTTTGCTTATTTGTTATTTGTGAAACAGCATATTTGCTAATTTTTTGTTCCTCAGAACTTCCGTTAAGTGAATAATAAATTAAATCATTTTCACTTTTTATAAAATTAACATCAATTTGTTCACCATTGTGTTTTGTAATTTGATGTGTTTGAGAAATGGCAATATTTACAAATAATAAGGCTAGCGTAAAATATAATACTTTCATGATAATTGAATTTAAATTAAAACTGAATCAGATCGAATTATAAAAATTAGCAACCTAAGAAGCATCATTATGGAATCTCATAATTATGAAGTAATTCTGAAAAATACCTTTTACGCGAAATATTATCAAAACCAGATCACAATAAAAATTAGAACATAAAATTGTCTTTTCAAGAATTCAATTTTGAAGCTAACACCAAAACAAAAAACTACATTTTTAAACTTCAGTGTAATTCAACTTAGAATCTATTCGGAAAAATTAATTTTTGTAAAATCATCTCTGACTTTTGGTATAGTCATAAAAGTACTGACTTTATAAACAATTGTATGTTAATAACCCGTTAAACTAACAAAAATGACAGCTAAAAGTTAAATAAAGACCATAATTAAACAATAATTCAAAAAATGAATAATCTATCGACTAAATAAAAAAAATAGCTTAAAATCAATTTATGAAGGTTAATTATAATAATTAAAAACAATATAAAATTAAATAACAATCAATAAACTAAATAATAATTAAAAATAAAAATATAAAAAATAATCATCATTAAAATCTATAATTAAAAAACTTCATAAAAAGACAATTTTGACTTCAACATTATAATTTTTCAAATTTCTGTCAAAAATCAAGTCAGAAAAGGGTAAAATTAAAATAAAGCCTTTTAATTACTCATTTTTTAAATTACGAATAAATTATCCAATAAAATTAATTTTTACCTTAAAATCGATTTATGAAAGCTGTTTTTAATTTATAAAATCTATAAAATATAAATACTTAATAGGTAAACTATATAATAAAAAAAAGCGCTTAAAAAAGCGCTTTTAATAAATATAACTGATATTACTTCTTCACCATTTCAGAAAGAATTTCAATTTCTCTTTCTGAAGCATTTTTTGGAAGATTTGAGTATAATTTTAAAATTTCATCATCAAACTGATTTTTGAAACTTTCATTTTCTAAATCTCTTAAATTTAAAAGTGCTTTTGATCTTACATAAGTTGATTCACTTCTAAGTGACATTGTATATAATTTTTTAATATCCTCATCTTCAAAATCTGAAGATTTCCAATTTGAATATTTCAAAATAAACTGAGAAAACAGTAATGAGGCCTTATTATTATTGATATTTTTCTTTAATGAATTCTGTAATAAAGAGAAACTGGAAATAGTTGCAATGTTCTCCCCTATTGCATTTTCTATTGCAAGGCGTTCTGGTTTAGTCTCAACTTTAAAATATTTATTAATATCTTTTAAAGAATTATTGATACTGTTTTCTTCCTTTTTACCTTTTTCTTCCCAGGCATCCTTTAATCCAACAGTTTTGTTAAATACTAATTTTGAAGTACTTGAGTCTTTATCAACAGTAAAATAACCTAAACGTTGAAACTGAAATTTGTCTTCATTTTGAGCTGTTGATAAACTTGGTTCAACAAACCCGGTTACAATTTCTAATGAATTTGGGTTTACAAAATCTAAGAAGTTTTTCTCTTTATAACTGTCCGGAGCTTCATCTGTAAACAGACGATCGTATAAACGAACTTCGGCTTCCAATGCATGTTTGATAGAAACCCAATGTAATGTTCCCGAGACTTTTCTTTGACTTGCTTCTGTCCCGCTTCCGCTTAAAGAATCAGTATCATAAGTAACATGAATTTCTGTAATATTTCCCTCAGAATCTTTTATAACTGATTCTCCTTTAATAATATAAGCATTCTTAAGACGCACTTCTTTTCCTAAAGTCAAACGGAAATATTTAGCCGGAGCTTCTTCTAAAAAGTCTTCTCTTTCTATGTATAATTCACGGGAAAAAGGTACTTTTCTAAATCCTGCATTCTCATCTTCCTGATTATTCTCCGCTTCAAGCCACTCCTCTTTTCCTTCCGGATAATTTGTAATTACTACTTTTACAGGATCTAAAACTGCCATTACACGAGGTGCAATTTTGTTTAAATCTTCACGAATACAAAATTCTAAAACCGATACATTTATTAAATTATCACGTTTTGCGATACCAATTGTATTAGCAAAATTACGTAATGAAGCTGCTGTATAACCACGTCTTCTCAATCCCGAAATAGTTGACATTCTGGGATCATCCCAACCATTAACATGCTTTTCTTTAACTAGTTGCTGTAATTTTCTTTTACTAACAACAGTATGTGATAAGTTACGTCTTGCAAATTCTCTTTGCTTAGGACGCAGTTTATTTTCATCTAAAATCTGATCTAAAAACCAATCGTATAATTCACGGTGAGGCAAGAATTCAAGTGTACAAAATGAGTGCGAAATAGCTTCTAAATAATCACTTTGACCATGTGCCCAATCGTACATTGGATAAATTTTCCAGGCATCTCCAGTTCTATGATGATGTTTGTGTAAAATCCTGTACATGATTGGATCACGCATCAACATATTTGTTGATTTCATGTCAATTTTTGCACGAAGAATATGTGTACCAGCCTCAAATTCACCATTTTTCATTCTTTCGAACAACTCTAAATTTTCTTCTACAGAACGATTTCTGTATGGACTATCGGTTCCAGTTGTAGATGGAGTTCCTTTTTGAATCGCCATATCTTCAGAAGACTGACTATCAACATACGCTTTATCTTTTTTAATTAATAAAACTGCCCAATCATATAATTGCTGAAAATAATCTGAAGCATAACGTTCTTCTGCCCAGGTATAACCCAACCACTCCACGTCTTTTTTAATAGCATCAACAAATTCCTGTTCTTCTTTTTCAGGGTTTGTATCATCAAAACGCAAATTTACAGGTGATTGATAATCAATTCCTAAACCAAAATTTAATGCAATAGAACTCGCATGACCAATATGTAAATAACCATTTGGTTCTGGTGGAAAACGAAAATGAAGTTTATTTTGTGAAAGACCTGATTTTAAATCTTCCTCTATGATTTGTTCAATAAAATTGAGTGATTTCTCTTCTGATGCCATTATTTTATAGTAATTTTAGCAAAGATAAAAAAGTTTATAGTTTATAGTTTATGGTTTATGGTTTTCTTTGGAAACTTACTCTAAACTTGAAACTTAAAACTTGAAACTAAATTTAGAAATGGGAGTTATAAAACTAAAAAATGTCCGTACTTTTTCATACCACGGATGTTTAATTGAAGAAGGAAAAATAGGATCTGATTATACTGTAGATCTAAAAATCAAAGCTAATTTACAGAAATCAGCACAAACAGATCACCTTTTAGATACTGTTGATTATGTTCATTTGAACAAAATTATTACTGAAGAAATGGCAATTCGTTCTCATTTATTAGAACATGTAGCCAAAAGAATCAATATTCGCGTTCTTGCAGAGATAGAAACGGTAGAAAAAACAACAGTTTGGGTTTCTAAAATAAATCCTCCTATTGGTGGTGATGTTGAGTCAGTTACTATAAAAATGACGGAAATTAGAAAGTAATTACCACAATTAAAATTGTATTTTTTTAAAATAGTTCATTCGAAACTTTTGAATTTTAAAGATTTTAGTTACTTTTGCCATCCGTTCAAGTAATGGCGTCGTGGCCGAGCGGCTAGGCTGGGCTCTGCAAAAGCTCCTACTCCGGTTCGAATCCGGACGATGCCTCAAAAAGAGATACAGAAATGTGTCTCTTTTTTTTGTGCTTAATTTTTAGAAAAAATTAATTCTAATCCAAACAATACACCAAAACCTTCAAATTACTTTGAAGGTTTTTTTATACCTATTTTTAATTATTAAAGTTTACGCATAAACCCGACAGGTTTTAAAAACCTGTCGGGTTTGCTTTTTCGAAGATTTATCCTTCGTCGAAATAGCAAACTGGCGTCAACTTTGTCAAAGTTTAAAACTTTGTCAAAATCCTAAACCAACACTTATAAACATAAAAAAACCTCTGAAATTCAGAGGTTTAATTTTATATTTTTGAGTTATTAACAACTACTTTTCAATCTTTTCAAAAGCATTTTTAACCATTTCTTTTTCTTTTGGAAACCAGCCCTGAATCATTAATACGAATCCAAAAACCATTAAAACAACACTAATCCCTTTTTTAATTTTAAGAATATTAGTTGGTGTCATTTTTGTTTTTAATTGTTTAGCCAGTACAATTTTAACGCAGTCAACCAATAAATAAGTAATTATTACTGCAGTAAAAAATGTCATCATTCTGGGTGTCTGCATTTGCAATTTTGGTCCAACAGAAATAATAACAGCAAGCCAGAAACCAAGCACTCCAATGTTGATAACGTTCAGTAAAAAACCTTTTACAAACAAACTTCCGTAGTTTCTTTTTAAGATATCACGATCAATTTCTTCGTCGTTAATTTTTTCTTCTTTTTTTAATTTTACAAAAGAAATAATACCGTAAGATAACATAATTATACCTCCAAAAATAAACAGTGCAGGTTTGTCTTTTAAACTCGAAATTAGTCTGTAACTTCCTAAATAAGCAATAGCAATAAAAAATATATCGCCTAATACTACACCAAAATCAAATACAATTGCAGATCTGAAACCCTTTGTAATACTGGTTTCTAATAAAACAAAAAATACCGGACCTACCATAAAGCTAAGAACAAGTCCCCATGGCAATCCAGCCAGAATATCATTTATCATTAAATACGATTTGTTATTTTACTTCTTCTATTTTACCTCCAAAAACTGTTTTCTGATTAATTTGCTTAGGTTTTCCATAAATGTAAATAGAGCCTCCTGCGCTTACTTTTGCATCGACAAGGGTTGATGCATTCACATCTGCTTTTCCGCCCGCAGAAACGCTAACAGTAGTCTGAGACGTGTTTAATTTACTTGCTAACAAATAACCACCGGCTCCTAAACTTGCTACCTGATTTTCGGCTTTACCGCTTAAAGTAATAGAACCTCCTGATACTGAGCTTACTTTTAACTTATCAACATCTAAATTAACATCTATTATTCCACCCTCCTGAGCACTTACTTTGAATGAAGTAGCTTTAACAGCTTCTGCACTTGTTACAGTTGCTCCTTCATTAACATCAATTAATTCTAAATGTTTATAATATAAAGTTATATCAAGATCATTTCCTGATAAAAGCTTTGGAAAAGGCATTCTTAATTTTAATATACCATTCTTGTTTACGGCTTCAACTTCGGCTTCTCTGGTACCTTTTATAACAATTTTGTTTTCAGATGATGCAACTAACTTTACGCTTAATTTATCAAATACTTTAACAGTATCAAAATCACCTAAATCTTTGGTAACCTGACCAAAAGACATTTGTGCTAATAAAATTGCCGCTCCAATAATTAACTTTTTCATACTTTTATTTTTAATAATTAACACTTATTCTGCTCTACGTAAAAAATGAAAATCAAGTTGTTTTTTAACTAAATCAGCATTTTTTACTTTAACATAAATTTCGTCTCCTAATTGCAAAATGCTGTTTGAAGTAGCTCCAACCAAAGCATATTGCTTTTCATCGAAAGTATAATAATCATCTTTTATCTCTCTGATTCTTACCATTCCCTCGCACTTATTAGAAACGATTTCAACATAAATTCCCCATTCTGTAACACCGGAAATAACGCCAAGGAATTCTTCATCCTGATGATCCTGCATGTATTTAACCTGCATGTATTTGATACTGTCACGTTCAGCATTTGTAGCTAAGCTTTCCATATTTGAACAATGTAAACACTTGGTTTCATAAGTCTCTTCATCTACAGAAGCGCCATTATCTAAATAATATTGCAATAATCTATGTACCATAACGTCGGGGTAACGACGAATTGGAGATGTAAAATGACTATAATAATCAAAGGCTAAACCATAATGACCAATATTATCAGTCGAATATTTGGCTTTACTCATACTTCTAATCGCAAGAGTATCAATAAGATTTTGTTCTTTCTTACCATTCACTTCTTCCATTAAAGCGTTTAATGATTTAGAAATATCACCTTTATTTCTAAAATCTATCTTGTAACCAAATTTAGCAATTACGGTTTGCATCGCAATTAATTTGTCTTCATTTGGTTCATCGTGAATCCTGTAAACAAATGTTTTCTTTTGTTTTCCAATGTATTCAGCCACTTTTCTATTGGCTAAAAGCATAAATTCTTCAATTAGATGATTGGCATCTTTTGAAATTTTGAAGTAAACTCCTTCTGGTTCTCCTTCTTCATCTAAATTGAATTTAACTTCAACTTTATCAAAAGAAATAGCACCATTCTGCATTCTTTTCTTTCTTAAAATCTTTGCTAATTCATCTAATTTTAAAGTTGCCTGAACAATTTCATCTGAAACTAAATACGAACTTCCGGTAATTGAAATGTCAACCGGAATCGTATGATCTTTTGTTTCAATAATATACTGCGCTTCTTCGTAAGCAAATCGCTGATCAGAATAAATTACAGTTCTTCCAAACCATTGGTTAATAACTTTGGCATCTTCTGAAACTTCAAAAACAGCAGAGAATGTATATTTCTCCTCATTTGGACGCAGTGAACATGCAAAATTAGACAAAACTTCCGGAAGCATTGGCACTACTCTATCTACCAAATAAACAGAAGTTGCTCTTTGATAGGCTTCGTCATCCAGAATTGTTCCTTCTTCAAGATAGTAAGAAACATCGGCAATATGAATTCCGATTTCATAATTTCCGTTAGACAACTTTTTGAAAGACAAGGCATCATCAAAATCTTTGGCATCTTTTGGATCTATCGTAAACGTAAGTGTATCACGCATATCACGACGTTTTGCAATTTCAGATGCCTGAATCGAAGTATCTAATTTTTGTGCATAAACTTCAACTTCTACCGGAAAATCAGCTGGTAAACCATATTCAGCCAAAATAGCATGAATCTCTGTATTATGTTCTCCAGGTTTTCCTAAAACACGAATTACAGATCCAAACGGACTATCGGCTCTCTTTGGCCAGTCTTCAATCTTTACTAAAACAACATCACCATTTTCTGCCTCTCCTATTTTATCCTTTGGGATAAAAATATCAGTATACATTTTAGGATTTGCAGTCGAAACAAAAGCAAAATTGGCCTGAATATCAATAACTCCAACAAATTCTGTTTTATCTCTTTCTATAACTTCAATAACCTCACCTTCAGGTCTTTTACCTTTTCTTCGGTTATAAACATAAACCTTTACTTTGTCTTTATCTAATGCACGATTTAAATTATTGGTCGGGATAAAAACATCTTCTGCAAAGTCCTCACAAATAAAATATGCCGTTTTTCTGCTCGTCATATCTATCGTTCCTTCGTAGTAATCCTGACTTTCTGCTTTGACTAAATACTTACCTGGTTCAGTTTCTATTATTTTTTTGGAAGCAGCCAGAATTTTTAAATCTTTTATAATCTGGTTTCTGCTTTTTGTATCATCAAGTTCTAATTTTGCTGCTATTTGTTTGTAATTGAATGCTTTATTAGCACTTTGCGATAAAATTTTTACTATCTTACTAGAGAAATCTTTCTCTTTTTTTATCGGCTTTCTAATTTTCTTACTCATATATCTTTTCTTATAAGGTTTAAAATTACAAATAAGATATCAGAATATAGATTTTAACAATTAGAATTATTAAAATTATAACTTTTCGTACATTTACAAAAAGACCTTTATGGAACGCTTTAAAACCATCGCTATATTCAATTATCAGCACGAAACTGTTGTCTTGAAACACTTACTGGAACAAGAAGGAATCCCTTATTTTTTCGAAAACGAAATGACACTTTCAGTTGCTCCAATGTATTCTGCAGCGCTGGGTGGCATTCGTCTCAAAGTTCATCCGGACGATTTCGAACAAGTTCAGGAAATTCTCGATAATCTCAACAATCCGCTCAAAATCGTCTGAAACCAAAATTCAAAACAAACTCAAATCAGAGTAAAATTCAATTCAAAAAATTTTATTTTTCCTTTTTAACTTTTTTAGTTTTCAACATATATTAAATACAACAAAAAAGATTTTTAAAAATTTAAAAAAATTTGTTGGTTATTATAGTGTGTTAATATGTCGAATAAATTTATTTTTAAAAGTATTGAAATGAAGTTTCTCTTAGTTATTGCGAGTTATTAACATAGTTATTTTGGGCTAAAACTTTAATTTATAAGACTTTTTGTATTTTAATTAACAATGGTTGACAACCAAAAATGAATTCATTTTGTAGATAAGTTCATATGTTGATTTCTGTTGAAAATGGTATTTTTTATATTGATAACTTTTCCAAAAATTCCCAAAACTTTATTAGGTTATTTAATTCCAATTTTGGATTAGGTTTTTTTTCGACACAACCAAAAAAAACTTCTAATTTTCTTTTCGAACTTATTAACATTTTTTGTTAACTTAAAGTTAATTGAATATCAACGAATTAGGAATCACTATCAACAACTCAAAATTTTAACAAAAACATTGTTTATTTTTTATTGATTATGAGACACTTATAGAGTTTCAAAATTGTTAATAACTGATAAGATTTTGATAGTGAAACAGTTGCAAAATATGGGTTTTTCTGTACTTCTATCGCTATTGATATCACGAGTGTATATTAATTATTAGGAAGCAATTTATGGTGAGGTTTAATGTAACGAGATAAAAGAAATTCGTGAAAATTGGTGAAATTGCTGGCAAACGTTTTTTAATTAAGTAAATTTGCATGACACAACTAAATAGTATAGAAAAATGAAAATTTCGATAGGAAACGACCACGCTGGACCAGAATACAAAAAAGCGATTGTTGAAATGCTGAAATCAAGAGGATATGAAGTAACTAATTATGGCACAGATACAGAGGCTTCTGTAGATTATCCTGATTTTGGACATCCTGTTGCCAATGATGTATCTGAAGGAAAAGCTGATTTTGGAATCGTAATCTGCGGAAGCGGTAACGGAATAGCAATGACTGTTAATAAACACCCGAAAGTTAGAGCTGGTTTATGCTGGACAAAGGAAATAGCTTATTTGACACGTTTACACAATGATGCTAATATTGTAAGTATTCCGGCAAGATTTACTTCTATTCAACAAGCTGTTGAAATCGTTGAAACTTTTTTAGATACAGCTTTTGAAGGTGGAAGACATCAAAATAGAGTGAATAAAATAGCTTGTTCGTAAAAAGGCAAATTTTTTTTTTCGGTGCTTCGCACCTATTAATAAACACACCGGGCAGATTTTTTAATTTGTCCGTTTTTTTTTAAGTTACTGTATTTTAGTATATTAATATGTTGTAGAATGCGTTATTAACATTGTTAATATCTACTTTTTATACTTCAAAAAGACAATTAAAAGTACAATCTGGAAGGCTAAAATTCCAAGAAACTTCACAATAAAAGAAGTTTTACTCGTTTTATGTTTAAATAATAACATTGCTGTTAATAAACCGGGAGTACCTCCTATTAAAGCAAGAAAAAACAACGTATTTTCTGGAATTCTTCTTTTATTTTTTCGGGCTTGGTATTTATCGTATCCGGCAATAATAAAAACGAGAAGATTTATAAATAAAAAATAGAGTAAAAAAATTTCCATTGGCTTAAAATTAAAAACAAAGATATTATTTTAGCCGAATTATTGATTTGATTACTTGTATTTTTAACAAGTAAATTACATCAATTTAGTATAAGAATTTATTTCATTAAAAAATATGACTAATATTCAATTCATTTCAAAGTCTGTTCAGACAGCAGCGATCAACATTCAGAATACAGTAAAGTTGTTAGAAGAAGATTGTACAATTCCGTTTATTTCGCGTTACCGAAAAGATACAACCGGAAATCTTGATGAAGTTGTGATCGAGCAAATTGCAAAGCTTCAAAAAGAATATGATACGCTAATAAAACGTAAAGAAGCAGTTCTAAAATCGATTGAAGAGCAAAAAGCGCTTACACCGGAATTGAAGAAAAAAATTGAAGATAGTTTTGATTTACAAGAAATCGAGGATTTTTATCTGCCATATAAAAAGAAGAAAAAAACAAAAGCAGATGTGGCCCGCGAATTTGGTTTAGAACCTTTGGCAAAATTGATTATGTCTGAAAGTGATGTTGATGTTGATTTTATTTCAACACAATACATCAATGAAAATGTAATTAATGAAGAAGCTGCAATGCAAGGGGCGCGAGATATCGTAGCCGAATGGATTAACGAAAATATTTATGTTCGTAAGCAGCTTAGAAGATTGTTTCAGCGTAAAGCTACAATCGGGACTAAAGTTGTAAAAAAGAAAGCTGAAGAAGAAGGAGCGCAAAAATTCAATCAGTATTTTGATTGGGAAGAACCATTGACAAAAGCACCCGCACACCGTTTATTAGCAATGCTTCGTGCAGAAAATGAAGGTTTTATAAAAATGAAAATTGATGTTGATATTGATGATGCATACGATGTTATCGATGAAATTGTTATTAAAAAACAAAATAATACAACTGCCCATTTACAATTAGCTATTGAAGACAGTTATAAACGATTGTTGAATCCGGCAATTGGAAATGAAACACTACAGGAAGCAAAAGCAAAAGCTGATGCAAATTCTATTCAGGTTTTTGCTAACAATTTAGGACAGTTGTTGTTAGCTCCTCCGTTGGGTGAAAAGCGAATTTTGGCAATTGATCCGGGATTTAGAAGTGGTTGTAAGGTAGTTTGTCTGGATGAAAAAGGAGATTTATTATACAACGAAACCATTTATCCGCACGCACCTCAAAACGAGGAAACAATGGCGATAAAAAAAATACGCTCGATGGTAAATGCGTATCAGATTGATGCAATTTCTATCGGAAACGGAACTGCTTCTCGCGAAACTGAATTTTTCATCAAAAAAATTGCATTCGACAAACCGGTACAAGTTTTTATAGTTTCTGAGGCTGGAGCTTCGGTTTATTCGGCTTCAAAAGTTGCTAGAGAAGAATTCCCTAATTATGATGTTACGGTTCGTGGTTCGGTTTCGATCGGAAGACGACTTTCAGATCCGTTAGCCGAATTGGTAAAAATTGATCCAAAAGCAATTGGAGTAGGGCAATACCAACACGATGTCGATCAGACAAAATTAAAAGAAGAATTAGATAATACAGTAATTCGTTGCGTAAACTCGGTTGGTATCAATATTAACACGGCGAGTAAACATTTACTAAGTTATGTGAGTGGAATAGGAGAGAAGCTGGCTGAAAACATTGTGCAATACCGTTCAGAAAACGGACCTTTTGAAGACAGAAAACAGCTGAAAAAAGTGCCTCGTTTAGGAGATAAAGCGTATCAACAAGGAGCAGCTTTTATCAGAATTTCGAATGCTAAAAATCCGCTGGATAATTCGGCAGTGCATCCTGAAGCCTATCCGGTTGTAGAGAAGATGGCAAAAGATCTGAAACTTTCGGTAAATGATTTAATTGCAAACAAAGAGAAAACAGCCCTTATTAAGGCCGAAAACTATATTACACCAGAAATTGGTTTACTTACACTAAAAGATATCATAAAAGAGCTTGAAAAGCCTGGATTAGATCCAAGAAAATCGGCTAAAGTTTTTGAGTTTGATGCCAACGTAAAATCGATTAAAGATGTAAAAACTGGAATGATTCTTCCGGGAATTGTTAACAACATCACCAACTTTGGCTGTTTTGTTGATATTGGAATCAAAGAAAGTGGTTTAGTTCACATTTCGCAGTTAAAAGCCGGTTTTGTAAGCGACGTAAACGAAGTAGTTAAACTTCATCAACATGTTGATGTTAAGGTTACTGAGGTTGATGAGGATAGAAAGAGAATTCAGCTGACGATGATACTTTAAAAATTCCAAAAAAGAAATTTCAAATTCCAATTGGAGATAAAACAAAAAAAATCCCAAACTACAATTTGCAGTTTGGGATTTTTTAATAAGTTTTGAAGGCTATTATTTTGTTTCTTCCTCTTCTTTTTTAGCCGCAGGTTGATCGTCTTTAGCAGCGTTTTTGAATTCTTTAATTCCGCTTCCTAAACCTTTCATTAATTCTGGAATTTTTTTACCTCCAAAAAGTAATATCACAATACCTACTATAACAAGGATTTCTGTAAGACCTAATCTTCCCATGATTGTATATTTAATGCCGAAGCAAATTGATTTTCATTTTCACCGCAAAGGTATATAGAATATACGAACAACTACAGCTTTTAGATTAAAATATTTGTTTATTACAGCGTTAAATATTTTATAAAATAATAAAATTACAATATTTGTCGTTTTTCCTCCAATAATAACAATATGATTAATCACTATATTTGCTCGTACAAACAACCAAAATGACGAAGAAAAAATTCGATTTTAGAAAAAAATTATTCATCAAAAACAGATTGGTAATTTTGAATGAAAGCACTTTTGAAGAAATTTTTTCATTCAGACTTACTTTAATGAATGTCTTTGTAACATTTACTTTAGGCGGAATATTTCTAATTTTAGTAACTACTTTTATTATTGCGTTTACACCGCTGCGGGAATTCATTCCAGGTTATTCGTCATCAGAATTAAAAAGGAATGCAACAGAATTGGCTATAAAATCAGATTCACTAGAAAATGCTTTAAAGAAAAACGAGGCCTATATAAAAGGAGTGCAGAAAGTTTTGAAAGGAGAATTAGATTATGCAAAATTTAATAAGGATTCTATTTTAGCCGATGTCGATGAACCATCAGAAGTTAATATGAAAGCCTCAGAAGAGGAAATGAAATTAAGAGAAGAAGTTGCCAAAATAGAGAAGGAGCAGGGTGAAAGCAAGACAAAGAAAAATAAAAGCGACAAAAAATAATAACGCAAAAAATGTCAATCAAATCTATAGCGGCAAAATTGTTTGCCCGAAAAATATACATTCAGACACTTGGCTGGTCGAGTAAACCGGTTGAAACCCAATTAGAAGTTTTTAAAAGTTTAATTAAAAATGCTAAGAAAACAGAATTTGGGAAAGATCATCATTTTGATGCAATAAAAACGATTTCCGATTTTCAGAATAATGTTCCGGTAAGAGATTATGAAGATTTAAAAACGTATGTTGATAAGATTAAAATTGGTGAAGAAAACATTCTCTGGAAAGGGAAACCACTTTATTTTGCTAAAACATCCGGAACAACTTCCGGAGCAAAATATATTCCGCTTACCAAAGAGTCAATGCCGTATCATATAGAGGCAGCAAGAAATGCGATTTTACACTATGTTCATGAAACAGGAAAAGCTGATTTTGTTGATGGTAAAATGATTTTTTTGCAGGGAAGTCCAATTTTGACCGAAAAACACGGAATTAATTTTGGAAGACTTTCGGGAATTGTGGCGCATTTTGTTCCTAAATATTTACAGAAAAACCGAATGCCGTCCTGGGAAACCAATTGTATTGAAGACTGGGATACCAAAGTAAATGCAATTGTAGGCGAAACGATTAAAGAAGATATGTCGGTGATTTCCGGAATACCTTCCTGGGTTCAGATGTATTTTGAGCGTTTACAGGAAAAAAGCGGAGGGAAAAAGATTGGTGAAATATTCAAAAATTTTAACCTGTTTATTTACGGAGGAGTAAATTATGAACCTTATCGTGCCAAGTTTGAGCAGATGATAGGTAAGAAAGTAGACAGCATAGAGTTGTTTCCGGCTTCTGAAGGTTTTTTTGCCTATCAGGATTCACAGAAAGAAAAAGGAATGCTTCTATTGTTAAATTCGGGTATTTTTTATGAATTCATTAAAGCAGATGAATTCTTTGAAGAAAACCCAAAAAGCTATACAATTGGGGAAGTAGAAATGGGCGTAAATTATGCTTTGATCGTTTCTACAAATGCCGGACTTTGGCGTTATAATATTGGCGATACGGTTAAGTTTACTACCTTATTTCCGCACAGAGTTATAGTTTCAGGGCGTATTAAACATTATATTTCTGCTTTTGGAGAACACGTAATTGCCAATGAAGTAGAAAATGCGATGAAAGAAGCAACAGCAGGAACCAATATTGTAATAAATGAATTTACAGTTGCACCTCAAATTACGCCATCAAACGGATTACCGTATCATGAATGGTTTGTAGAATTTGAAAATGAACCAGATAATATGCAAGCTTTTGCCGAAGCTATTGATGATTCGATGCGAAAACAAAACATTTATTACGACGATTTAATTACAGGAAATGTTTTGCAGAAAGTAGTCGTAAGTAAAGTTTCAAAAAACGGATTTCAGGAATACATGAAATCGCAGGGAAAATTGGGCGGTCAGAATAAAATTCCGAGATTGTCGAATAACAGGGATATTGCAGATAATTTGAGGTAGAAAAGATGATTTTGATTGATCATTCTAACAATTTGTTAAATGCCATTTTACCAAAATCACATTTATAATTCCTAATTTAGTTTAATTAAAATACTTTAATCTTCTTTGTGATAAGAAGATTTTAAAAATAAAATAGCATGAAAGAAACCAAACATATATCAAGATCAAGAGCGCAGGAATCATCTGCAGCTATAGAAAAAATGTACATTACAATGCGTCACTTATTCAACCGAGGTTTTTACAAACCTATGGGTGTTTCTGGTGACAGTTTACGCGAATCATTATTAGCATTGCGCCCGGAAATCTACGGAAATATTGCTGAAGAGAAAGTAGAATTAAACGGATTATTGTACGTTATTGAGCGTCTTCCGATAGGGATTGAACAATGTCGATTCATTAATCTAACTTCAGACGAAGGATATTCTAAATCACATTTTCAGCCAATAGTTCCTCCAAAAAGAAGAAGAAACTGCTACAGAATTGACGAAGAACAAATGAATGTTGAAATTACACGTGGACGTTCTGACATTTATGATATCCTGACGCATTTGACTTTCATTTTCATAGAATCTCATAAAATCAAGAACAGAGTTTTGTTAGATGACGGTGGAGAAGTTTCGCGTGATTGGCTGAAATTGGAGCAAGCTGTAATGCAAACTAAAAAATTGGCTTTAATTGAAAAAGAAAAAGCAATTTCGCATGTAGCAAATATTTTAGGAAGAACCTTTGAGGAGGTTTTGGATATTTATGACGCTTTTGGTTCAGAAAATGCGCCAGACCGTTTCCTGCATGTTATTTATTGGTTAGGAAAACTGGCAATTGAAGAAATTGTTGAAAACAACAAACGTACCATAACTTTTAGTCCGGTTTTACGTGAACGTTTAGGACATCATATTCACGGAGAAATCTGGGCAACAAACATCAAGGAAGTTTTAAAAGCGAATAATCTTTTAAAACGTCCAATTCATGTTATTAGTGCCAACATGCATAGTGTTATGAATTCGCTTTTTGCGACACCATTGTTAACTTCAAAATATAAAGGAAAAACAGATTTCTTTATTTATGAAGAATTAAGCAGCTCTGGCTCAAAAGAAATCAGAAAACAGGTTGAAGATCTGGCTTTGAAAAACGGAATGATTTCGCTACCCGATTGTTCAGGAACGAATATCGATGTTCAGATTTTTGATACAGCTAAAATCGACTGGTCAAAAACGGCATTTTCAAATGCAAATGTAGGCGAGGAAAAACCGGTAATTATCGTAATGGACTACGCTTTTGGCGAGCAGGCATATGAAACAATTGATGAGCTTTTGAAACCATTTAAAAAAGAAACTTTACTGAATGTAAAATCGGTTTCGATAATGGGTAAAGCAGGAATTCTGGAAGGTGGAAAAGGAGATATCATGATTCCGACAGCGCATATCAATGAAGGAACGGCAGATAATTATTTCTTCGAAAATGAATTAACAGGTGCTATGTTTGAAGGAAATGATATTGCCGTTTTTGAAGGTGCAATGGTTACAGTTCTTGGAACGTCTTTACAAAACAGAGATTTGCTGAAATTTTTCCACGAATCAACCTGGGGTGTAATTGGTCTGGAAATGGAAGGTTCTTATTATCAAAAAGCCATTCAGTCGGCTTCAAAAATTAGAAAAAGTGTTCCGCATGACATCAAAGTTCGTTATGCTTATTACGCATCAGATAATCCACTGGAAACTGGAAGTACATTGGCTTCAGGCGGATTGGGAACAACTGGTGTAAAGCCAACTTATTTGATTACCATTAAAATTTTGGAACAAATTTTCAACGTAAAATAAATTCATAAATGAGTACAAAAGTACCCCAAAATAATTCTGATCAGGAAATTGACATTTTTCAGCTTTCAAAAAGTATAGGTAATTTCTTTGATCGCATTAACAGGTCTATTTTTAGAAGCATTCAGTTTTTTATTAGAAACTGGATTATCGTGCTTATTTTGCTCGTGCTTGGTTTTGGTCTTGGTTGGTATGTAGACTCACACAAAAAAACGTTTCAGAATCAGATTACAGTTACGCCAAATTTTGAAAGCGTTGATTATTTGTACAGCAAAATTGACCTGATACAATCAAAAATTGCTTCCGGCGATACCGTTTTTCTAAAAAAAGTGGTTGGAATACAACATCCTTTAAAAATTAAAAGGATTGAAATTAAACCAGTTGCAGACGTTTATAAATTTATTGAAGACAAACAGCAAAATTTTGAACTCATTAAATTAATGGCTGAGGTTGGCGAAGTAAAAAAGGTTTTGGAAGATAATGTAACAAGCAAAAATTATACATTTCATACCATATCTTTTGTTTCAAATCAAATTACAGAAGAAAAGGATATTGTTGAACCGTTACTAAAATATTTGAACAGCTCTGCTTATTTCAATTCAATTCAGCAAATTGGATATAAAAATCTGCAGAGAGAAATCGCTCAAAATGACACCATAATTGCTCAAATTGATGATGTTTTAAAGGGATTTTCAAGTACAGTAAAAAGTAGTGCAAAGAATGATAAATTGGTGTATTATAATGAGAATTTGCAATTGAATGATATTATAAAAACCAAACAGAAACTTGTAATTGACCAGGGAAAAAACAGGTTTAAGCTGATTAGTTTTGATAAAACAATCAAAGAAGTTAATTCGACTTTAAACATAAACGAGGTAAAAGTAGTAAATAGCAATTTTAAAATTATATTACCTGTTTTCTTCCTTTTGATGTTTGTTTTAATCAGATTGTTTTTGAAATTTTATCGCAAACAACTGGCACTTTCTCAAGTAAACCAACTTTAAAAGTAATTGAAAACGAATAGTCTTTTAAAAAGAATTTCAAAAAATCCATTTTTAAGGCAAAGTTTTGGTACTTTGTTTTTAAGGATTTTTGGAGTTCTTTTATTGTTTGGTTTCACCATATTCTTGACAAAATCATACAGTCCAAAAATAGTTGGACAATATGATTTTGTTCGTTCTTTTCTATTGTCCATAGGAAGTATTTGCTTACTAGGTTTTGACCAGTCGATTTTATATTTTAAAGGAAAACTGGCAAGTTTAAACGCACTTGAAGAAATAAAAAAAATATACTTCAAGATGGTTGTAATGCTGTTCTTTACATCTATTCTGGCCTTATTAATTATTTCTCTGATTAGTAAAGAAATAATAAACAATTATTTTGATGATCAGGAAGTATATTTGATTCTGCTAAAAGGTGCAGCAACACTGTTTTTTTATGGAATTTCCACTTTAAACACTGAAATTTTCAGAGCTCTGGACAAATTGTACATTGCAGAATTGTTTCGGAATATCATCAAATATATTCCGTTAATAATAGGCTCTGTTATTTTATTTTACTGGCATAAAGAAAATTATCTGGTAGATGTTTTTCTGCTTGGTTTTGTGTTTCTTTCCATTATTAGTTCCTTTTTTGTTTTTGTTTATTTCAAAAAAATGAGGACAAAGGAAACAACTGAAAATATTTCCAGCAAAGAGGTTTTTCTAAAATCATATCCAATCGCAATCAGTGGAATGGCAATATTTTTATTGATGAGTTTTGACATTATGTTTTTAAAAAAATATAGAAACGATGAAACAGTAGCTTTTTATTCTGTTGGAGTTAAAGTCATGACCATCATTTCGGTTATTATTCTAACAATAAATATTACAATTTCAGCAAAAATTGCAGAGTTTTTTTCGAGTGGAAATAAAGCGGAACTAGTTAAAATTATTAGAAACAGTTCACGTTTGATTTTTGCGATTACATGTCCGGTTATTATATTGATTAGTATTTTTTCGGAACGTGTTTTATCTTGTTTCGGACATCAATATGTCGCGGCAAAAGAGGCTTTTTTGATTTTAATAATTGGTCAGGGAATTTGTTCAGCGTTTGGAAGCGCATCAATTTATTTGAATATGACAGGGAGGCAGCACATTTTTCAAATAATTTTAATTGTCACGGTTATCATTAATTTCGTTTTAAACCGATTTTTAATTCCGGTTTATGGCATGACAGGTGCTGCAATTGCATTTGTTACCAGTTCGTTTTTCTGGAATTTTGTTGTGGCAGTTATTATTTATAAAAAGGATAAAATCAAAGTTTTTTTGAATTAAAAATGAAAGTACTTCATGTAATAAATAGTTTAGAAACGGGAGGAGCCGAAAAGCTGCTTTTAGATACCATTCCACTTTATAATAAAAGAGGAATTCAGACAGATTTATTAGTACTTAACGGGGACGATTTTCCTTTTTTAAAAGTTTTAAAGACAATGAATTGCTGTAAAATCTATTCGATAGGTTCAAAAGCATACAATCCGTTGCATGTTTTTAGACTGATGCCTTTTTTATGGAAATATGATATTGCGCACGTTCATTTGTTTCCTTCACAATATTGGATTGTTCTGGCAAAGATTTTTTCTTTTTCCAAAATTAAATTAGTTGTAACAGAGCATAGTGCGACAAATCCGCGTATAAATAGTTACTTTTTAAGTTTGTTAGATCGTTTTATTTATAAATTTTATGATAAAGTTGTTTGCATTACAGATGAGGTTTGTAAAATTCGTAAAGAACATCTTAGAAATCCAAAATCTAAGCTTGTTGTAATTCAGAATGGAGTAAAGCTTCAAAATGTATATAATGCTAGACCATATGAAAGAAAATTAATTTCAGAATCTTTTGAGGATCACGATGTTTTATTAATACAAATTGCAAGTTTTAATAAGCATAAAGATCCTGAAACAGTGATAAAAGCAATGCAATATTTACCTGAAAATTTTAAGCTTATTTTTGTTGGAAATGGCCCTTTTAGAGAAAATTGTGAAAGTCTGTCTAAAGAACTTAAGGTTACAAGCAGAGTTTATTTTTTAGGAAGCCGTACCAATGTTCCACAACTTTTAAAAGCAGCAGATATTTCTGTTTTAAGTTCAAAAGGAGAAGGATTAAGTCTTACGGCTATTGAAAGTATGGCATCAGGAAAACCATTTATTGCTTCAAATGTTTCAGGAATGGCAATTACTGAAGGAGCTGGTATTTTATTTGAAAAAGGAAATGCAGAAGAATTGGCTTTTTATATTAAGAGATTAATGAATGAAAAAGAGTTTTATGAAAATACAGTAAATGCTTGTAAAGCAAGAGCACAAGAATTTGATATCGAATTTATGATAGATAAGCACGTACTTTTATACCAGGAAATAGTAAAGACTAAAGATGAAAATTAAAAAAAGCACCGCCACATTCCTGCTACTTGCAATGGCCAATCTGGTAGTTGCATTTGTGTCTTTTTTTGTCTTACCTCCAAAGTTTTTTTATGACGCTGCAACCATTGCCTATGATAAAGGAAATGAAATTGGTTATTTGGGAAGTTACCCGCTTACAATTTTGTTTTATAAGATCTCAGGCTTGCGTTATTTGCCTTTTCCGGTTGTAGGACTCATACAATTTCCTATTTTAATGTATGTTTTGTATAAAATTGGGATTCCCGAAACTTTTGAAAAAATCAATGTAAAGAATATTTTGGTTTATATGGGAATTTTGATGATCG
This sequence comes from Flavobacterium sp. N2038, assembly GCF_025947185.1. NCBI lineage: Bacteria > Pseudomonadati > Bacteroidota > Flavobacteriia > Flavobacteriales > Flavobacteriaceae > Flavobacterium > Flavobacterium sp. N2038. Next base: position 598,076 of record NZ_CP110001.1, on the reverse strand, counting down.
CTATTTTCATCTCAATGCCCTCAAAAGAATTCCTTACATTTTTATACGTTGTACCAATTGTTTTAATGTGCAAAAATGATCAGGTTTCATTGCAAAAAACAATTATCGTTACAGTTCTAATGTTGCTGTTTTTTGGAGCGGTTTATCGTCCTTATTATGCTTTTATGCCTATTATTGGCGGAGGAATGTATGCGATTAGTTTGATAAGTTTTAAAAACAAAACTGTAAAAACGATTTTTTATGGCCTTTTAATCGCTGTTTTTTTGTCTTTTAGTCATGGAGTCATAAAAGGAAAATATCTTTCTGAAATTAGCCGAAATGTGGTAAACGATGGAAGAATGGGATCTGCAGATGCTAATTCGATTATTATTTCACCTGTAAAAACAGATACATGGTACGGAGAAGCAATTGGTATTTTCTACGGTTTCTTTACAGTTAATGTTCCGGTAAATGGATTAAAACATCTATTTTCTCCTCAAATTATAGTTTTTATAATTTGGCAACTTTTACTGTTTTATATTTTACTGGTGCGTTTTGCCAAATGCTTAAAAGAGCGAATACGGTATTCTAAAGAACTTTTGGTTTTACTGGTTATTTTTTCTTTTTTTATCGTGCAGGGTATGTTTGAACCAGATTTAGGAACTGCCGTGAGACATAAAATAGGTATTTTTCCTTTAATTTATTTTGCCTTATACTATGAATCTTTCCGAAAAGAACTTCAGTAGAATTTTTCACATTTTCTTGTGTCTGATAGCAATTACAATGATTTTTAGAAAGCCATGTACGTTGCTTATCATTTTATTTGGTGTTTTTAATTTGATTTTTTTCAGAAAATTAAAATTTGACAAGACGGCATTTATTTTAATGGTTTGTATTGCGTCTCCGCTTTTACTTGAAATTTTGCTTTTTTGGAATAATGATTCATTTTCCAAAGGATTAAAATCGCTCGAAAAGAATATCTCTTTGTTATTATTTCCTCTTTTTATTATTGGAAATTATCAGCGTATAGATTTTTTAAAATTATTGCAGATTTACGCTGTCGCCACTACTGCTGTAATACTGTTTTTCTTTATTAGATTTAATGTTGTTTATCCCGAATTGATGCAGAAATATTTAAGCGGAATCGATTTATTCGAAATGGGTTATAAATTTTCTGAAACACTTGGTATTCATGCTCCGGCTTTAAATATGCATTTAGCATTTGTATCTGTTTGTGCACTATATTTTGTTTTTTACAGCTTTAGAAACAATGAAAAACCAGGTTTAAAGGCAGTTCGGTTTATGGTGTTTCTATTATCTTTCTTTTTTGTTCTTTTTGTGAATACCAGAATGGCATTGGTAAACGCATTGGCAGGTTTTTTAATTGTTGTATTTTTTGAAATCAGAGCCAGAATTAATATTAGAAGAATGATTTACGCGAGTACAATTGTCTTGATTTTGCTTGGTGGAACGTTGTTTTTCTTTGTTCAGAAAAACCCGTATATGAAAGAAAAATATACTTCAACAACTTTCGCCTACATGGATAAGGTGGGAAAACTGGATGAAATTGATCATCCTGAATACAAAGTTTTTAATTCATTTGTTACCCGGGTTTCCATTTGGAAATCGGCTTGGGAATTGTCTTTAAAGAATCTTCCTTTTGGCGTTGGCGCGGCAGATAGCAAACCGGAATTGAATAAATATTTTGCAGAAACCAATCAGCATTTTTTGGCTAAATACGAGTTTCCTACGCACAATCAGTTTCTTGATTTTTTATTAAAGTTTGGAATTCTGGGCCCCCTTGTAGCTTTACTTTATATTTTTACGATAGGATATTTGGGTTATGATCTTAAAAATGGGATTATATTTTCGTTTTTTTTCATTTTTCTTACTTCAAACCTGACAGATGATTTTCTCCTTCGTTTTGATGGCATTGCTTTCAGCGGATTATGGTTTTCAATTTTTGCCAGTTATTGGATGCAAAAGAAATTTATTCCTGGTAGAGCTCCAGAAGTTGTTCAAAATTTTGATTGATATCGAATAACTTCTGACATCTTTTAAATGCTCTTTCTCCAAAAGAAACTCTGGTATTTGCATCTTTTAAAGCTTCAAAATAATTTTCTAATTCGTTTATATCATCAAAAAGAAATCCGGTTTCATTTGGGATCACAATATCTTTATTTCCAACTATATTGGTAGCGATTACGGGTTTTTCCAGAACCATTGCTTCAAGAACAGCAATTGGTAGTCCCTCCCAAAGAGAAGTTTGAAGATAAATATCAATCTTATTTAAAGTATTTAAAACAATATTTTTATCTAAAATCCAACCTGTAATCTGAACATTTGGGGCAGTAATTAAATCCCTCAATTCACCATCTCCAATCCAGATAAAATTGTAATCGGGGAAACGAAGTGCGATTTCATTAAATAATTGAGGATTTCTGGCCGCTGTAATTCTTCCTAAAATTCCGACGGTTAGTTTTGCATTTTGATGAGACAAAAAATACTGACGTATTGTTGTTATATCAACGCCATTTCTATTTAGTTTTGAGTGACCAATAGTTTTTGCAATTTCAAATTCGGTATCTCCACAGGCAATAGTTGTTCCTCCAAAAACTTGCTGAAAACTCTTTTCAATTGTAAAATAAAGGTTTTGCGTTGTTTTTGAAATGTCAGTTCTTAAAAAGGCATAACCATGAGGAGTATAAAAAACTTTCCTTTTTTTAAATAGGGCAAAAACGGCAATTCTGCCTAAAACTCCGGCTTTTGAAGAATGAAGATGAATAATGTCCGGATTGATTTCTTGAAGTTGCTTTCTTAGTTTATAAAGCGATTTTAAATCCTGAAATGGAGCAATTTCCCGAACCATACTCATATGAATTAGCTTTACATTAGTAGAAAACTCTGCTTGTACTTTTGCAGGATTTACACCATTTCGATGACCACTGTAAATGATTGTCGTATCAACAGTTTTGCGCACTTCTTCACTTCCAAAAAACCAGGAAAGATCTTTAAAATAGGAATAAACGCCACCTTCTAGTGCTTCTACAACATGTACAACTTTCAAAACAGATAAATTTAGTTTAGTAAAAGTAAAATAAACCTATTAATATTGAATAAAAAACAAATCTCTCTTTTACTTAAAGTTTTAGTCATTTTTAAAGGCGGTATATTTTATTACATTTGTGCATATTTGCAGAGATTATCAAAAACAAAAGGTCAAAAAATCATTATGAAAAGAATACTTATTACCGGAGCAGCGGGTTTTTTAGGATCACATTTGTGCGATCGCTTTATCAAAGAGGGTTATTATGTTATAGGAATGGATAATTTGATAACTGGAGATCTTAAAAACATCGAGCATTTATTCAAACTGGAGCATTTTGAGTTTTATCATCACGATATTACCAAGTTTGTTCATGTTCCTGGTGATTTAGATTATATCTTGCATTTTGCATCACCTGCAAGTCCTATAGATTATTTAAAAATTCCAATCCAGACTTTAAAAGTTGGATCACTAGGAACACATAACTTATTAGGTTTGGCTCGTGTAAAAAAAGCCAGAATTTTAATTGCATCGACTTCAGAAGTATATGGAGATCCACTAGTACATCCTCAAACCGAAGAATATTACGGAAATGTAAATACAATTGGACCGAGAGGAGTTTATGATGAAGCAAAACGTTTTCAGGAATCTATAACCATGGCGTACCATACTTTTCATGGTGTAGAAACCAGAATAGTCCGTATTTTTAATACATATGGTCCAAGAATGCGATTAAATGATGGTCGTGTTATTCCGGCTTTTATTGGACAGGCTTTACGAGGAGAAGATTTAACGATTTTTGGAGACGGAATGCAAACACGTTCTTTCTGTTATGTTGATGATCAGGTTGAAGGGATTTACAGATTATTACATTCAGATTATGTTTATCCGGTAAATATTGGAAATCCTGATGAAATTACCATTAAAGATTTCGCCGAAGAAATCATAAAACTTACAGGAACAAATCAAAAAGTGGTATATCATCCGTTGCCGGTAAATGATCCGTTACAGCGTCAGCCAGACATAACAAAAGCTAAAGAATTACTGGGCTGGGAGGCAAAAGTAAGCCGCTCTGAAGGAATGAAAATTACATATGATTATTTTAGATCACTTTCTAAAGAAGAACTTTCTAAAGAAGAACATAAAGATTTCTCAAGTTACATAAAGTAAGGTTATTTTTTAGCATTAGAAGCAATTATGACCGCATCTCAAATAGGAAGATACTCCAAATATATCAGGCCAATTAGCATTTTAATTGACCTGATAATTATTGTTGTAATAAGTTTTTTTCTATTTAATGAGCAGGTTTCAAATATACTGTTATTGCTTTTTTATCAAGTTATCAGTTGGGGATTAATTGCTTACAGTATAAAATTTTATGCCATTTATCGGTTTACAACTCCAATCGAAATTGCATCTAAAATTCTGAAACAGGGAATTTTGTTTTTATTAACCGTAGTCGCTTTTTTCCCGTTTTCGAGACAAGTTATTTTTAATGCGACAACTATTACTGTTTTTATTTCTTTAGTTTTTCTGCTTGTAACTATTTTTAAGTTTTCGCTCTTTTTTTATTTAAAAGAATATCGGATAATAACAGGGAGTAATTATAGAAATGCTGTTATCATTGGTTTTACTCCTGAAGCAATTCGTTTAAAAGATCTTTTTGAAACAAGAAAAGATTACGGATATCGTTTTCTAGGATATTTTTCGGATAAAAAAACGCATCAAAATATTACAGGAAAATTAACCGATTTAAAACCATTTGTAGTTGAAAATGAGGTAGATGAAATCTATTGCTCTTTAAACGAGGTGTCTAATAATTATTTAAAAGATTTGATTGATTTTGCCGATGAAAATAACAAAACAATTAAATTTATTCCCGACACAAAAGAGATTTTTTCAAAGAACCTAAGAATAGATTATTATGATTTTTTCCCGGTTCTTTCATTAAAGCAAACCTTACTGAATGAACCAGCAATAAAATTTTTTAAGCGATTTTTTGATATTGTTTTTTCCATTTTTGTAATTGTTTTTTTGTTGTCATGGTTATATCCAATTTTAGCAATTTTAATAAAACTAGAGTCAAAAGGGCCTGTATTTTTTAAGCAAGGCAGACCAGGAATGGATGAGAATGAATTTGTATGTTATAAATTTCGTTCGATGAGGATTAATAAAACAACAGAAAAAGAAGCTTCAAAAGATGATCCGCGAGTTACAATTGTGGGGAGATTTATGAGAAAAACAAGTATCGATGAATTACCTCAATTTATTAATGTTTTAGTGGGAGACATGTCTGTTGTTGGACCAAGACCACATCTTTGGGTACAAAATAAAGAGTACGGAAATAAGGTGAAAAAATACATGATGCGACACTGTGTTAAACCTGGTATTACAGGATTGGCGCAGGTAAGTGGTTTTAGAGGTGAAATTAAAATGGAAAGAGATATGATAAACCGAATAAAATTTGACGTTTTTTATATTGAAAACTGGTCTCTGATTCTGGATCTGAAAATAATTTTTCAAACGATAGTAAATATTTTTAAAGGCGATCAAAAAGCATATTAATGAGTGATCTGGTTTCAATTTTAACACCTACGTTTAATGCCGAAAAATATATTCGTGCAACAATAGAATCTGTTCAGAATCAAAGTTACCAGAATTGGGAAATGATTTTAATTGATGATGCTTCAACAGATAAAACAGTTAAGATTATAAAAGAATTTGCGCAAGGAGATGACCGAATTAAACTTTTTAAGTTAGAAAAAAATTGTGGAAACGGTTTTGCCCGAAATGCAGCTTTAGAAAAAGCGACCGGAAAATATATTGCCTATTTGGATGCTGATGATATATGGTTTCCTGAGAAATTGGAAAAGCAAATTCAGTTTTTAAAAATAAATAAGCAGCACTTTACTTTTAGCTTTTACGATTGTATTGATGAAGAAGGAAATGATTTAAACAGAAAAGTTGAATCACCAAATCCACTTACGTATAAACAATTATTTTTCTGTAATTATGTAGGTAATTTAACGGCAATTTATGATGTCGATTATTTCGGAAAAATTACTTTACAAGCCACTCAAAAAAGACAAGACTGGCGAATATGGCTTACGATTTTAAAGCAAATTAAAACGGCAAAACCAGTTCCGGAATCTTTGGCTTTTTACAGAATTAGAAAAGATTCAGTTTCATCTTCAAAATTCAAATTAATTAAACACAATTTTGGTGTTTACAGAGAATTTCACGGATATAATTTTGTGTTTTCTGTTTTATTGATGATGAGGTTTTTGTTTACCCAATTGATAATCAAACCAAAATATATTAAGAAATCTTAAGATTTAACTTGTTTCAAGGTCGCAATTTGCGACTTTGAAGAATTTAGTATAGAATTGGAGATCACAATTTGTGACCTTAAAGAATTATTTTTTATAGCCAATCTTTACTCTTTCGCTTTCATTTTCTTTCTTTTCAGTTAATTCATCTAAATAAGAAAATACTAATTCAATATTTTTATCGTGATTTTCTAACTTCTTCTGAATCTGTAAAATATCAACTTTTATTTCGGTTGTATCGAGAAGCATTTGTCTCACTTTTGTGAAAATCCTCATAATTTGAATATTAGTTTGAATTGCTTTGTCGCTTTTTAAAATGCTTGAGAGCATCATAACACCATGTTCAGTAAAAGCCATTGGTGCATACCGTAAACTCATCTTTTCTGAATTGGAGGTCGCAAATTGCGACCTCCAATTTTCAAATTCTGTTTTGGTAAGTTCAAACATAAAGTCTTTCGGGAAGCGGTTTAAATTCCTTTTTACTTGTTCTTTTAATCGCTTTGTTTCTACTCCATAAAGCAAAGCCAAATCACGATCAAGCATCACTTTTTGACCGCGAATAAAGTATATTTTATTAGAAATTATTTCTTCAGAAAGTAAAGATTGATCTTCCATAAGTTTTTAATTAGAAAAACAAATGTAAGATTTTATTTATATTTATAAATAGGATTTAAATTGTTTTAGTTTCCCGCGATTAGTTCTTTCTAAAACAGTTTTTCTTGCAAAAGTGAAGTTTAAATTTGGTTCTAAATACAAATCAATCGCTTCTTTTATTTTTTGAATTTGTATTGAACTTAGTTCTTTTTCAGCAACATATTCAATTTCAAAAGTATCCAGTTGCATTTGTTTGATGATAAATTCCTTTACGTTTCCATCATCTTCGATTATACTTTTAGTGACATAATAGAACGTCAAACCAGGCGATTTTTTTCCGCTTGGAAGAATGGCAACATCGTTGGTTCTTCCAATTAATTTTTGTAAAATGGGCTTTTGCAGAGTACTTTTTTTGTCTAAAATTCCAATGTCACCAATTTCATATCGTATAAAAGGATTTGCTTTATTGAATAAAGAAGTAATCACAATTTTGCCTTCTTCTCCGTAAGGGAGTACATTATTATTTTCATCTAGAATCTCGACAAAAAGAGTTTCAGCATTTACCTGCCATTCGCCTTTAGGATTTTCAAAAGCAATCAAATCCAATTCAGATGCTCCATATTCGCTGATAATTGGAATACCGAATTGTTTTTCTAAAAGTTTTTTATCTGTTTCAAAAAGCATTTCCGAAGTAACAAAACAAGCTTTTAATGTTGGACAAATTTCTTTTAAAATGATGTTTTTTTGTTCCAAAAACTTAGCGAACAACACAATCGAACTTGTATATCCGTTGATGTAATCGAATTTTTTGGTTTTGAACTTCTTCAAAAATTTTTCTAAAACAGCATCAGATAAATCAAAAACAGGAAAACGAAAACGATGCGTTAAAAAATCTTTTAAACGTTCTTTTTGGTATCCAATAAAATCCATCGGAATACCATAAAAACGCGCTTGATACGAATGATTAAAATCAATGCCGAACCACCCAAAACGCATTTTGTTTGAAGCCCAGGTTAAAGCATGCGAAAATTTATCTTTAGCAAAAACAAAAGGTGTTCCGCTTGATCCGGAGGTTTTGTTGAGGTAAATATTTTTTTTAGAATAACCTTTCGAAAGTCTTTCCTCGAGAGGTTTTTGAAGATTTTGCTTGTTTAAAATCGGTAAGTCTTCCCAATTTTCAGCAATTGTATTTCCAGCCAATTCGGCATAAAAAGAATTATTTTTAAGATGAAAAGCAACAATTTCTTTTTTTTTCTTTTCAAGAAATGAAGCATATTCTTCTTCAGAAAAATGAACAATTTGATCCAATTCTGCTTTAGCTTTCTTTATTGGAAAACCATTTAATCGAAGTGTAAGGTCAAAAAGGCGAATCATTTTCGGGATAATTTTCGTCAAAAATAATGTTTAGGAATTACTAACAGTATAGAACCAACAACTTTTTGAAGATTTAATTATTTTTTACGTGCAAAAGCAAGTATTTTTGCACCACAACTAAATACAACTACACCATGACAATTTTATTATTGGGATCTGGCGGAAGAGAACATGCTTTTGCCTGGAAAATGACTCAGAGTCCACTTTGTGAAAAACTTTTTGTAGTACCTGGAAATGCAGGAACTGCTGCAATTGCCGAAAATGTGGCAATATCTGCAACAGATTTTGAAGCCGTAAAAGCTTTAGTACTTAAAGAAAATATAAGTTTAGTAGTAGTAGGACCAGAAGATCCGTTGGTAAAAGGTATTTACGATTATTTTAAAAATGACGAAAGTTTAAAACATATTCCGGTTATTGGACCATCAAAATTGGGAGCTCAATTAGAAGGAAGTAAAGAATTTGCAAAAGAATTCCTGATGAAACATAACATTCCAACTGCTGCGTACGACAGTTTTACTGCCGAAACAGTTGAAGAAGGATGTAAGTTTCTTGAAACATTACAACCGCCATACGTTTTAAAAGCAGATGGTTTAGCAGCTGGAAAAGGAGTTTTGATTATTCAGGATCTTGAAGAAGCTAAAACTGAATTAAGAAATATGCTGGTTCACTCAAAATTTGGAGCGGCAAGTGCAAAAGTTGTTATTGAAGAATTTTTGGACGGAATTGAATTAAGCTGTTTTGTTTTAACGGATGGAAAAAGCTATAAAATATTACCAACAGCAAAAGATTACAAACGTATTGGTGAAGGTGATACAGGATTAAATACAGGCGGAATGGGAGCGGTTTCTCCAGTTCCTTATGTTGATGCTGTTTTAATGGAAAAAATCGAAACTCGTATCGTAAAACCAACAATCGAAGGTTTTCAGAAAGATGGAATCGAATATAAAGGATTTGTTTTTATTGGTCTGATCAATGTAAAAAATGAGCCGATCGTTATTGAGTATAACGTAAGAATGGGAGATCCGGAAACCGAAGTTGTGGTTCCAAGATTAAAATCAGATTTGGTAGAATTGTTTTTGTCTGTTGCTGATGAAAAATTAGGAGATTTCAATTTAGAAGTAGATCCAAGAAGCGCTACGACTGTTATGGTAGTTTCTGGAGGCTATCCTGAAGAATTTGAAAAAGGAAAAGTAATTACAGGTTTAGAAAATATTACAGATTCTATCGTTTTTCATGCAGGAACAAAATTAGATAACGAAAATGTCGTTACTAATGGAGGACGTGTAATTGCGGTAACATCTTATGGAGATAATTTCCAGGAGGCCATAAAAAAATCTTACCAAAACATAGATAAACTAAGCTTTGATAAGATGTATTTTAGAAAAGATATCGGCTTCGATTTAATTTAAAAAATAAATGCACCAGCCCTTTTTAATTAAAGGGTTTGGTTTATTATTTTAAAAATGAATGAGCTGTTGTATCTTGGTTTTCTGTACCTGCGTCATCAAAAATGCGTAATTGTTTAATCCAATAAACGATTGCACATGAACAGATGATCATGAAAATCCAGTTGATAGTGTTTGCACCAAACCATGTAATTAATTCCAAACGACGTAAAAAGTCAAGAGGAGCAAACAAAATGTTAACGAATAAGTATTGTATTCCTTCAAAAAAAGCTGTCATAATTTATAAAATTATATGTTATTATTGTTTTAACGCATTGAAGTAAAATTCAAATAAAGAATCTTTTTCAACTTGTTGGTTTTTCCTTTTAAACAAGTATTATATTTACAATCACAAAAGTATAAAATATCCTTATGATAACAAGTGTTTTTAAAAAATCTACGCCATTAAATTATTCATTGGTTGTAATTTTAATACTGGTTTTCTTTTTTCTGTATCAAATTCAGGAACCATCCTGGATAACGGCTCCTTTTTTGGCGTTCCAAAAAGTGAGTTTACTTTGCTTTTTATTAGCTTCTTTTTTTCTGGTTAATTTCATTGTAAAAAAGAACGGACTCAGTAAAGACAACGGATATTCGATATTTTTCTACTTATTGTTTATATTGTTTTTCCCCACAATATTCAATAATTCAAATGTTTTGTATGCCAACTTTTTTCTATTATTGGCGCTTCGGAGATTGATTTCTTTGCAGTCATTAAAAGCTTCAAAAGAAAAAATATTTGATGCTTCTTTTTGGATTTTAGTAGCTTCTTTATTTCAATTTTGGTGTATTCTTTTCCTTATTTTGGTTTTCATCTCGATTGTTTTTCACGTTTCACGCGATTATAGAAACTGGGTTTTGCCTTTTATAGCTCTTTTAGCAGTTGCAATAATTTTTTTATTGGTGTCACTTATCTTTCATTTTGACGCCATTGAATTTTTCGAAAAAAGAGCTGTGATCGATTTAAATATTGATTATTTCAAAAATAATTACGAAAATGGTGCCCTTTCAATTTATGTTGCAGTCGCTTTATTTTTTGTAGTTTCAATGTTAACAACACTATCAAACAGACCACAAATAGTACACACTTCATACAAAAAAGTCGTAGCTTGTTTTTTTATAGCAGCTTTTGTTTTTATTCTTTCACCAAACAAAAGCAATGATTTACTGTTGTTTAGTATAACACCTTTAACCATTATGGCATCAAGTCATGTAGAATATGTACAGCAAAAACTGAACAACGAAATTGTATTTTATGTACTTATTTGTTGTAGTTTGTTTACCTATTTTTCACAATTATAACTTACTGCCATAAGCAAGATCTCCAGCGTCACCAAGACCTGGAACTATGTAGTTTTTCTTATTTAGTTTTTCGTCTAATGCCGCAACCCATAAATGACAATTATCCGGGAGATGTTTTTCTAGATAAGCAACTCCTTCAGGAGCAGCAATAACAACTACAATATGAATCTCGTTTGGGGTTGCATTTTCAACTAATTTTTTATGAACCGCGACAATTGATTGGCCAGTTGCCAGCATAGGGTCAAGTAATAAAACTGTTTTATTATTTAAGTCTGAAATAGCCTGATATTCAACTCGAATTTCAAACTCATCATCATTGTTTGGATGAAATCTGCAGGCCGAAACAAAACTGTTTTCGGCATGATCAAAATAATTTAAAAAACCATTATGTAGCGGTAAACCAGCTCTTAAAATTGGGCATAAAACTAAATCACTCTCAATCTCTGTAGTTTTTTTTATACCAAGCGGCGTTTGAATTTCAACATCTTTATAAGGCAAAATTTTACTTAACTCATAAGCCATAATTTCTCCAATACGCTCAATATTTCTTCTAAAACGCATGCTGTCGTTCTGAACGTTAACATTCCTGATTTGTCCCAGAAAATGATTTAAAACACTGTTTTTTTCTGATATATAATGAATTTTCATATTAAAGATTTAATTTATTAACGAATAAAAGTTTAAAAACGAAAAATACTTTCTTTTTTTCGCAGTATAAAAGTATAAAAAGTATCTTTGTCTCTCTAATAATTAAAGACATGTTTTCAAAATTAGCATATTCTGTTTTCGAACAAAGTATCAAAGATTATCACCAGTTTGATAATGTTGATCAGCCTATAAGCAATCCTTATCCTAAGGATAAATTTGAGCATTTATTATATCTAAAAAACTGGATTGACACAGTTCAATGGCATTTTGAGGATATTATACGTGACCCGCAAATTGATCCTGTAGCGGCTCTTACTTTAAAAAGAAGAATTGATGCATCTAATCAGGAACGTACTGATATGGTGGAATATATCGATAGCTATTTTTTGCAAAAATACAGTAATGTAAAAGTAAAGGATGGTGCAAAAATCAATTCTGAAAGTCCGGCATGGGCATTTGACAGATTGTCTATCTTGGCTTTAAAAATTTATCACATGCATGAAGAAGCTACACGTGCTGAAGCTTCACAGGAACACAGAGATAAATGCCAGGAAAAATTAAATGTACTTTTAGAACAAAGAAGTGATTTATCTACAGCAATAGATGATTTGCTTACTGATATTGAAAATGGTGATAAATTCATGAAAGTGTACAAACAAATGAAAATGTACAATGATGATGATTTGAACCCTGTGTTATATCAAAATAAAAAATAATTTGGCAGACTTGTCCACCAAAATAAAACACATAGCCGTCATGAGACTATCCGCAATGGGAGATGTCGCCATGACGGTTCCTGTTTTACGAGCTTTTGTAAAACAGTATCCAGAGGTAAAACTGACGGTTGTTTCGCGTCCTTTTTTTAAACCTTTCTTTGACGGAATTCCGAATCTGGATTTTTTTGCTTTTGATGAAAAAGAAAGACACAAAGGTTTCCCGGGACTTTTACGATTATATAAAGATTTAAAAACACTTGAAATAGATGCTTTTGCAGACCTTCATAATGTTTTGCGATCTAAAGTTGTGAGTTTACTTTTCGCTTTAAGCGGAAAAAAAAGAGCAACGGTTGATAAAGGACGTGAAGGAAAAAAAGAATTAACCCGCGCCGATAATAAGATTTTCAAACAGTTGCCAACTATGTTTGAAAGACATGTAAAAGTGTTTGAAGAATTAGGGTTTGCTGTAAATTTAAATAATCCTGAGTTTCCCAAAAAAGCAGTTTTAAGTGCAGAAATTACAGATTTAATTGGAGAGAATTATCAAAAATTAATTGGTATTGCCCCTTTTGCACAATATGATTCTAAAGTATATCCTGTAGATTTGATGCAGGAAGTAATTGCAAAACTAGCTGAAAATAAAGAATATACTGTTTTACTTTTTGGAGGAGGAAAAAAAGAAATCGAGATTTTAGATTCCCTTTCAGTACCTTTTAAAAATGTAATAAATGTAGCTGGAAAGATTAAATTTCAGCAGGAATTAAAGCTGATCAGTAATCTGGATGTAATGCTTTCTATGGATTCCGGAAATGCTCATATTGCCGCAATGTTGGGAGTAAAAGTTATTACGCTTTGGGGCGCTACACATCCGTACGCTGGATTTTTACCTTTTAATCAGAACTTAGAAAACGCTTTGACTTCGGACAGAAATCAATATCCACAATTGCCAACATCTGTTTATGGAAATAAAGTTGTTGAAGGTTATGAAGATGCTATGAGAACAATTTTGCCACAGCATGTTATTGATAAAGTTATAGATCAACTTTCATAGATAAAAAAAAACTTCTCAATTGAGAAGTTTTTTTTTATCTATGGTTAAGCAACGTTGCTACTTAGATCGTATCTTTTGTTAGAATCAAGTATTGAATATCCTATTGTTTTTTTTCTTTTTTTGTTAACTATAATGGTGACAAAGTTATTTTTGTCTTCGGTCGACAATAGAATATGTTCAAATTTTTCTGAAGAATCTCTGTAAATTTTATAAATTAAGTCGTGATCTTTAATTTTTGTAGATAAAATTTTAGCCGATTTGAGTTTACTTACATAAGGCCAAATATTGAAAATATTTGAATCTGTATTTTTTACTTCTACCATTTTTTCGGTCATAGTCGAATTGTATTTTTCTTTTTCGAGCAACTTAGGACCCTTTTTGTTTCTCATTTTTAGAATAACTGCCAGAACGCATAACGAAGCAGATACAAACAACATGATGAAAAGGTATAAATGAAAGTGGTGTACGTGAGCTGTCATGATATTTAAAGTTTTAAATGTATTGACAAATTTGATTTAGCTCTACAAATCCTCAGGTTATGAGATTGCGATTACTTTAATTTCACCTCTAATATAATGAAAATTCAGCAATATTTTAATAAAAAATCGCTTTTTTTGTAATTTCAATTATAACCAAATTTTCTCTTCCCTACATCTGCTGTAAATATAATTTTTAAGATTTGAAATCGTTGCTTTATAGTCAGGTGCTTCATAACCAAATCTTTCAAATTCCATTTGCTCTTTTTCAATAGCATTGCATCCTTTTATAACTTCTTTAAGCATATCGAGCATGGCAAATTCTTTGTTGTTGGTTTTCTGAAATTTGAATTCTACAATCTCGTCTTGCAATTCTTCGCAATAATCAACAAGTTTGATAACTTCCGGCTCATCCAGAAGATATTCTTTATTTCTAAAAATTTCTCGTACTGATTTCATAAACAATTAATTTTCAATTTTTAAATCCCAAATTCCAATTTGACAAAGATTGTGAGTAAAAATTAAACAAAAAATTCCAAACCCCAATTGTAAAATTGGAATTTGGAATTTTTGATATTGGAATTTTACAGACTAAACATCGTCGTAATCAACATAAATAGTTTCTGATGTTGGGTGTGCCTGACAAGTTAAAATTAAGCCTTCAGCAATTTCACCATCTGTTAAAATAGAATTTTTTGTCATCTCTGCACTTCCTTTTGTAACACGTCCTAAACAGCTGCTACAGATTCCTCCTTGACAAGAATAAGGAGCGTCAACGCCTTGTTTTAGTGCTGCATCAAGAATAGTTTGTTTTTTAGACATTTCAAAAGTAGTCTCTTCATCATCAACTAAAATTGTAATTTTTGTGTGTCCGTCCTGAGAACCGTGAATAACGTTTTCTTGTGTAGAAGATGTAAAAAGTTCAAATTTAATAGCAGATTCTTTTACATTTTTCTCTTTCAGAATATCAGAGACTGTGTTGATCATTTCTTCCGGACCGCATAAGTAAAACTTATCAAACTGAAGTTCTTTGTGTTTGTTGTTCAAAACAAAATTCACTGCAGATTTGTCGATTCTTCCAAATAAAGCATTTTCTGCTTTAGTTTGACTATAAACGTAATGTACAAAGAAACGACCAACATATTGCAACTGTAAATCGTGCAATTCCTGGTGGAAAATAGTTTCTTCCGGAGTTTTATTCCCGTAAACTAATACAAATGAGCTTTTAGGTTCATTTTTTAAAACCGATTTTAAAATAGAAAGAACGGGCGTAATTCCGCTTCCTGCAACAAAAGCCGCATAGTTTCTTTGTCTTTCAGGATCGGGTTCAAAAGTAAATTTACCTTCAGGATGACCTACTTCAAGAACATCTCCGGCTTTTAGTTTGGTATTTGCAAATTGAGAGAACAAACCATTTTTTACGGCTTTTACAGCAATTCTTAATTCTCCGCTTTCTGGTGAAGAACATATAGAATAAGCACGACGAATTTCTTGATTATCAAGAGTTAGTTTTAAATTTATATATTGACCGGCTATAAATTTATAGTCTGATTTAAGTTCTTCAGGAACATTAAAAAGCACAGAAACTGCAGCAGCAGTTTCGCGTTTTACCTCTTTAATTATAAGTTTTAAGAATGAAGGCATAGTTTATTTTTTTTGCAAAAATAGCAAACACTTAGTAATTCATCCTTACTTAAATATTTTTTTTAACTTTTTTTGTAACGTTTTCCTACATTTGATCTCTTACTAGAAAATAATAACCAAAAATAACCATGATTAAGAAGTTTATTTATCTCGAATGGAAGGCCTTTTCAAGATCTGCATCGTTTGGTAAAAATTTGGCAATGAAGATCTTAATAGGTTTCATAGCATTATATTTTTCATTGATTTTTGTCGGAATGGGTGTTGGCGCATTTTATATTTTAAAAGATATGAAACTTGAGCCGCTTGTAACAGTCAGCAAATTTTTAATCTATTATTTTGTCCTTGATTTGGTAATTAGATTGTTATTACAATCGATACCAGTTTTAAATATTAAACCATTATTGATTTTACCGTTTAAAAAACCGACCATCGTACATTTTTCTTTAGGCAAAACAATGTTGTCGTTTTTTAATTGGATTCATGGACTTTTCTTTATTCCTTTTTCAATTGTTCTTGTTTTAGAAGGATATGATGTGTTTGGAATTATTTTCTGGTTTTTAGCAATTTTTGCTTTAATATATATTAATAACTTTTTGAATATTATTTTAAGTAATATTGATAAATTATTTGTTGTTTTTGTTGGATTTGCAATTGCTTTTGGAGCAGCACAATATTACAAGCTATTTGATATTACTGCTTTTTCAACACCATTTTTCTACGGACTTTACAATAGCAAAGGGTTATTTTTGATTCCGGTTTTTGTGTTAATTATATTATACGTTTTTAGTTTTAAATACTTAAAAAGTAATTTATTTTTAGACGCTGGACTTTCTGTAAAACAGGATGTTGCGGCAACAGAAAACTTTTCATGGTTAAATCAGTTTGGGACTTTGGGAACTTTTCTTAAAAATGATATTAAGTTAATTAAGAGAAATAAAAGATCAAAAACCACAGTTGTAATGAGTATTGTTTTTCTGTTCTACGGATTGATCTTTTTTGGAAACACACATCAGCCAGTTGCGATGCAGATTTTTGCCGGAATTTTTGTTTCCGGAGGTTTTTTGTTTGTCTTTGGTCAGTTTGTACCTAGCTGGGACAGTTCCTATTACCAGCTTATGATGACTCAGAATATTCCGTATCGTGGTTACATTACTTCAAAATGGTGGCTGATTGTGATTGGTACAGTTATTTCAACAATTTTAGCTTCGTTTTATCTCTTTTATGGTTGGGAAGTTTATTTAACTATTGTTGTTGGAGCCATTTACAATATTGGGGTTAACTCTCATTTAGTTCTTTTGGGCGGAGCATTTACAAAAACTCCAATCGATTTAAGCAACGCCGGTGGTGCTTTTGGTGATAAAAAAGCATTTAACGTAAATGCAATGTTATTATCGCTTCCAAAAGTTTTCCTCCCTTTAGCGCTTTATGGAATAGGTCTTTATTTTGATAACAAAAATCTTGGACTTGCATTAGTTGCAATAGCAGGTGTTTTGGGGTTTATTTTTAAAGACAAAGTTTTTTCATTAATTGAAAAAATATATAAAAAGGAAAAATACCGGACAATAAGTGCTTACAAACAAAAGAGTTAATTAGATAATTAGAAAATGTGCCAATTTGATCATTAGATGATTTTTTACATCAATAAAAAAATCAAATTAACGATTAAACAAATCAACAATTAAATGACAAGAAAATGATACAAGTAAATCAGCTTTCAAAAAAATATAACGAAACAACGGTATTAAACATTAGTAATCTCGAAATTCCAAAAGGGCAAAGTTTTGGATTGGTGGGAAATAACGGAGCAGGCAAAACAACTTTTTTTAGTTTACTTTTAGATCTGATTCAACCCACAACAGGAAATATTAAAAGCCATGATATAGAGGTAAATACAAGCGAAAACTGGAAATCTTTTACGGGTTCATTTTTAGACGAAAGTTTTCTTATTGGGTATTTAACACCAGAGGAATATTTCTATTTTATTGGAGATTTGCGCCATCAAAATAAAGCAGATATTGATGTTTTATTAGCTAAATATGAAGAGTTTTTTAATGGTGAGATTTTAAAAAATAAAAAATATTTGCGTGATTTATCCAAAGGTAATCAGAAAAAAGTAGGGATTATTGCAACATTAATTGGTAATCCGCAAGTAGTAATATTAGATGAACCATTTGCCAATTTAGATCCAACAACAGTAAGTCGTCTAAAGAAAATTATCAAAGAACTGGCAGATGATCCAAACGTTACAATTTTAGTTTCAAGTCACGATTTACAGCATACAGTCGAGGTATGCGATCGAATAGTTGCCCTTAATAAAGGCGAAATTGTAAAAGATATTCAAACCTCAAAAGAAACCTTACAAGAACTGGAATCGTTTTTTGCAGTTTAAATTTCTATATTTCAAAAAGAAGCGTATTTTTACGAGTCATTATACTAAAATTGTTTTTTAGAAGTTAATGCTTTAAAATCTGTTCTATTGAAAAAGAATACTCATATATATAGTTTTTTTCTTGTTTTTTCGATCTTTTTGATAGCATGCTCTACCAAGAAAAACACCTTTTTGTCCAGAAATTCTCATGCACTGAGTACAAAGTATAACATTTTGTACAATGGAGGAATAGGATTAGATAAAGGTCTAAAATCCATTCAGGCCAATAATCAGGATAATTTTTGGAAACTGCTTCCAATTGAAAAAATGCAATTTGATGAAAATTTTTCTGAGGGAGAAAAAACAAAAAATCCTGATTTTGAATTAGCCGAAACTAAAGCTACAAAAGCAATTCAGAAGCACTCCATGAATATTGGCGGAAGAGAAAAAAACTATCAGATAGACGAAGCTTATCTGATGCTTGGAAAAGCCAGATATTATGATCAGCGTTTTATTCCTGCCCTTGAAGCATTCAATTATATCTTATACAAATACCCTAACAGCAGTAATATTTATACAGCAAAAATCTGGCGTGAAAAAACCAATATGCGTTTAGGAAATGATGCCATTGTTGTAAAAAATATTAATCTATTATTAAAAAAAACCGATCTGGATAAACAGACTTTTTCAGATGCCAATGCTTTATTGGCAGAAGCTTTTTTAAATTTAGAACAAAGAGACAGCGCTGTTGCAAAACTTAGAATTGCAGAAAAATTCACGAAGATAAATGATCAGCGCGCTAGGTACCGTTTTATTTTAGGACAATTGTATCAGGAAGTTGGAGCAAGAGACAGTGCCATATATTTTTATAATGCCGTAATCGATATGAATCGAAAAATGGATCGAAAATATATGATGCAGGCATATGCCAAAAAAGCACAGATGTTTGATTATGAACATGGAGATCACGATATGTTTGTTGAAACTTACAATAAACTGGTTAACGATCGTGAAAACCGACCATATTATGACATTCTTTTTTATGAAATAGCTGTTTTTTTTGATAAAAACAAAGAACAGGATAATGCTTTTGAATTTTATAACAGATCATTGCACGAAAAATCTAAAGATCCTTATTTAGTAGCATCTACTTATCGAAATATTGGAAACATGTATTTTAAAAATACAGATTATACAATGGCTGCTAAATACTATGACAGTACATTAGTAAAACTGGATCCAAAAACAAGAGAGTTTGCAACCATAGAAAAAAACCGAAAAAATTTAGATAATGTAATTAAATACGAAGGAATTGCGAAACGCAACGACAGTATAATTAAAGTTAAAGGCTTACCTGAAGAAGAAAGAAAAGTATATTTTGAAAATTATATAGCTGAACTTAAACAGAAAGATGAAGCAAAACGAATTTTTGAAGAAAAAGAAAAAGAGAAACTTGCAAACATTGAGCGTAATACAAATACAGGTACCACACCAACGGCTGTAAACCCACAATCGCTTGGAAAAAGTGATGTAATTCCGGGAGCACTTAATCCACCATCAGGAAATGATGCAGCGAGCACATTTTATTTTTACAATCCAAGTACCGTTGCATACGGGAAACTTCAATTTAGAAAAATGTGGGGTAATCGAAATCTTGGAGGGAACTGGAGATTATCTGCAATAAAATCTGCCAATGATGCTGCGATGCGCAATGATAGTATAAACGAAGAAGCAGCAAATAAACTAAAAGATACAGTTGTTATAGAAAAATATACAACCGCTTTTTACGAAAAACAACTTCCAACAAGTCAGATTGCAATGGATAGTATTGGTAAAGAACGCAATTTTGCCTATTATCAATTAGGACTTATTTATAAAGAAAAATTTAAAGAGTATAATTTAGCCAGTGATAAACTTGAACAGTTATTGCGTAATAATCCTGAAGAGAAACTGATTTTGCCGTCAATGTATAATTTGTATAAAATATATCAGATTACAAATCCGGCAAAGGCCGAAAAAATAAAGTCGGATATAACAGCTAATTATCCAAATTCAAGGTATGCGCTGATTTTAAATAATACCAACACAGAAGATTTGGCATCTGCAGATAAGGAATATCAAAAGTGGTATAAATTATTTGAAAATGAACAGTTTGATGAAGTCTTAAATAATATTGATAACTTAATTAACCAGTATGCTGGTGAAGATATTATTTCTAAGTATGAATTGCTGAAAGCTAATACTTTAGGTAAAGTAAATGGTTTAGCAGCGTACAAAAAAGGACTGGAAACAGTGGCAGATAATTACCCAAATAGTGAAGAAGGTAAGAGTGCCCGTGAAATTTTGGAAAAAGAAATTCCAACCTTAGAAAAACTTGATTTCACAACCGTTGACACCAAAAACTGGAAAATTTTATATCCTGTTGCTAATAATGATACCAAAACAATCAAAAAAATCCAAGAGGCAATCAGGGTCTTTTTATTAGTTGAAAATTTCGAAAGATTAACAACTTCTATTGATAAATACAATAAAACAGAAAGTTTTGTAGTTATTCATGGTTTAAAATCTGAGGCTTATGCCAGAGATATTTCAGGTGTTTTTAGAGATGATAAAAAATATAAAATCTCAAATCCTTCGGTTATTATATCAAGTGATAACTATAAGGTAATACAAATTAAAAAAAATCTTGATGCTTATTTAGCCCCCAAAACCCCATAAATAATGTTTGATAAAGTTAAAAAAAACGGTACAGAACTTTTAGGAAAAACCAACAGAATTGTTGAAGGAACTTCGATTGTTGGAGATATTGTTTCCAAAGCCGATTTTAGATTAGATGGAGAATTAATTGGTAATTTCACTTCACAGGGAAAACTGGTAATTGGAGCTTCGGGCATTATAAAAGGGGAGATAATTTGTCATAATGCTGATATTGAAGGAGAATTTCAAGGAAAATTAAAAGTTTTAGAAGTCCTTAATATAAAGTCTACAGCGCGTATTCATGGAGATATAGCTGTTGGGAAACTTTCAATAGAACCGGGGCAGATTTCACAGCAACTTGTACTATGTTATCAAATTCTAATCAGGTTATAATGTTAGAAGATGGAAAAGGAACCGAAAAATAATAAAAGAAATAAATGGCTTGCGCTCATTAATATTCCCTTTCAAATGGGAGTTATCATCTTTTTATTTTCTTATTTCGGAACCTGGCTTGATGAGAATCATCCAAGCCCAAAAGTTTATTACAATACAATTTTTGTAATGGCCGGTGTTGGCCTTGCATTATATAATGTTATTCGCCAGGTTAACGATATTAATAAGTAATTTTTTCATTTATAAGAGCTTTAGATAAAAGTTGCATCTTTGCATAAAATTATCTTATATGCTATTAAAAAATTACAAACCCGTTTTATCGTTATTTATTTTTGCTTTATCTGCCTATGCCTTGCATAAAGGAGCTTTTTTTGCTTTAGATATAAATACCAGGAACTTTTATTATAGTATCGAATTCCTGTATTTAATTTTTTTCGGATTATCAGCCTTTTTATACCTTATATTATTAATAGTAAAAGAGAAGAATTTTCAAATCGTTGGAATGGTATTCTTATTTGGAACTTTTACCCAAATGTTATTAGGATATTTAATTTTGAGACCAATTTTAGAAAACAAGTCCGAAACAGTCATTGTAGAAAAAGTCAGTTTTTTTATAACATTTATTTTGTTTTTGTTATTTGAGACGCTTTTAACTGTCCGATTATTAAATGAAAAGCGTTAAAATCGCGAATATGTAAAACAAGGTTCAAAAATAATTTTTCATATCCTTTTGAATATTAATAAAAAATGTACCTTTGCACCAAATTTTAGAAACGTAAAAAAATAAGATTTTCCACGATATGGTGATTTCAAACAAACCACTCAGCTTTATTCTTGCAGCTTTCGTAGCTTCTCTACCAATTATGAGTTTTGCAAACTCAGAGAATGACTCAACGCATGTTCAAACTGAAACAGCTCATGAAGAGAAAGTAATTTCACATAATGCTCCTGCGGAAGGAGAGCACACTGCTCTTGATCCAAAAGCAAAAGTGGATGCTTTTATTGATCACCACTTACAAGATTCTCACGATTTTGTTTTCTTTCAGGATGAAAAAGAAAACAAACACTTTGGTTTTCCATTACCAGTTATACTTATTGACGGAGGTTTAAAAGTTTTCTCTTCTTCAAAATTTCATTTCGGTGAAACAGTTGCAGAAGTTGATGGAAACTTCTATAAATTAGTTCACGGTAAAATTTACAAAACAGATGCTGCCGGAACAATTACTTTTAATGAACACGGTCATCCGGAAAACGAAAAACCTTTAGATTTTTCTATTACAAAAAATGTTGTTTCAATGCTTTTTGTTGCAGTACTATTATTCTTTATGTTTACTGGTTTAGCAAAGTCATATAAAAAAGGACCAATCCCAACTGGATTTGGAAGAGTTTTAGAGCCACTTGTAATTTTCATTAGAGATGAAATTGCGGTCCCTAATATTGGAGAGACAAAGTATCGTAAATATATGGGTTACTTATTAACGGTATTTTTCTTTGTTTGGGTTTTAAACCTATTAGGAATGACTCCGCTAGGAATTAACGTAACAGGAAATATTGCTATCACAGTTTGTTTAGCAGCATTTACTTTCTTAATTACACAATTTAGTGCAAACAAAGATTATTGGGGACACATTTTCTGGATGCCAGGAGTACCAGTTCCAATGAAAATTATCTTAGCTCCAATTGAAATTTTAGGAACATTAACAAAACCATTCGCATTATTAATTCGTTTGTACGCAAATATTACTGCAGGTCACGTAGTAGTTATGAGTTTGATCGGAATGATTTTCGTTGGAAAAAATTTAGCGGCAGATTTACCAATTTCATTTGGATTGACTTTGTTTATCTCTGTTATTGAAATTTTAGTTGCATTCTTACAGGCATTTATCTTTACAATGTTATCATCATTGTTTATTGGTATGGCAGTTCAGGATCATCATCATGATGATCATCACGGACATGAAGAAGAAAATGCAATCATTTAATTAGAAGTTTAATTTTATATATATAAATACTTATGGGAACAATTCCAACTTTAGTAGGTGCTGGTTTAGTAGTAATCGGTGCAGGTTTAGGTTTAGGTAAAATCGGTGGATCTGCTATGGACGCTATTGCTCGTCAGCCAGAAGCTGCTGGTAAAATCCAAACTGCGATGATTATTATCGCGGCTTTATTAGAAGGTTTAGCATTTGCTGCTTTGATCTTAGGAAAATAATAAAGAAAAAAATAACAACATCTTTAACGGTTGGTTAAAGGTGTTGTTACTTTAAAAAGAAATTAAATATTTAATATAGTTATAAA
This sequence comes from Flavobacterium sp. N2038, assembly GCF_025947185.1. NCBI lineage: Bacteria > Pseudomonadati > Bacteroidota > Flavobacteriia > Flavobacteriales > Flavobacteriaceae > Flavobacterium > Flavobacterium sp. N2038. The sequence goes on along the minus strand of NZ_CP110001.1, from coordinate 574,716 downwards.
ATGGATAAGTTAATTAACGATTTTTCATTCGGATTATTCTTTTGGCAAGCTTTAATCTTGTTAGTATTAATTTTACTTTTAGTAAAATTTGCGTGGAAACCAATTATGGAATCTATTACTGCAAGAGAAGAAGGTATTAAAAATGCATTGCTTTCTGCTGAAAATGCAAAGAGAGAAATGGAAAATTTACAAGCAGACAATCAAAGAATTTTGAATGAAGCTCGTTCAGAACGTGACGCGATGTTGAAAGAAGCTCGTGAAATGAAAGAGAAAATGATTGCTGATTCTAAAAACGAAGCGCAAGAAGCTGGTCAAAAAATAATTGAGCAAGCTAAAGCTGCTATCGAAAGTGAAAAAAATGCTGCAATGGCAGAATTGAAATCTCAGGTTTCAACTTTATCATTAAGCATCGCTGAAAAATTATTGAAAGAAGAATTATCTAACAAAGAATCTCAAACTAAATTAGTTGAGAAAATGTTAGGTGACGTAAAGTTAAACTAAGATTATGGCAAGTACAAGAGCAGCAATTCGTTATGCAAAAGCAATTCTGGACTTAGCAAACTCTAAAGGTGTTGCCGAAGCTGTAAATAACGATATGAAATCAATTGCTCAGGCAATTGAAACTAATACAGAACTGAGTACATTTATTCAAAACCCAACTACAAAAGTTGAAGTTAAAGAAAGTGCTCTTTTAGAAGTTTTCGCAGATGTAAATGGTGTAACTAAAGGTTTATTCCATTTATTATTTGAAAACAAAAGATTTGAAATTCTAGAAGCTATTGCAATAGAATACAAAAGATTATTTGATGAGAGCAATGGTGTTGAAGTAGCAAAAGTTACAACAGCAATTCCAATGGATGCAGCTTTAGAAGCAAAAGTTTTAGCAAAAGTTGCAACGTTATCAGATAAAAAAATTACAATTGAAAATATAGTAGATCCTTCAATCATTGGTGGATTTATTTTGAGAATAGGAGATAATCAATACAACGCTTCTGTTGCAAACAGATTACAAGTATTAAAAAGAGAGTTAAGTAATTAGTTTTATTACACATAAAAGTGTCTAAATTATAAATTAAGATGGCGGAAATCAAACCTGCTGAAATTTCAGCAATATTAAGAAAGCAAGTAGAAGGTTTTGAATCTGGTGCTACGCTAGAGGAAGTAGGAACGGTACTTCAAGTTGGAGATGGTATTGCTCGTATTTACGGGCTATCTAATGTACAATATGGTGAGTTAGTTGAATTTGATAACGGACTTGAAGCTATTGTATTGAATCTTGAAGAAGACAATGTTGGTGTGGTACTTTTAGGACCATCAACTGGAATCAAAGAAGGTTCAACAGCAAAAAGAACACAACGTATTGCTTCTCTTAAAGTAGGTGAGCAAATGGTAGGACGTGTAGTTAATACTCTTGGTTTTCCAATTGATGGAAAAGGACCAATTGGTGGAGACTTATACGAAATGCCTTTAGAAAGAAAAGCACCTGGTGTTATCTTCCGTCAGCCAGTAACTGAGCCATTACAAACAGGAGTAAAAGCAGTAGATGCTATGATCCCGGTTGGTCGTGGACAACGTGAGCTTGTAATTGGTGACCGTCAAACAGGTAAATCAACTGTTTGTATCGATACAATCTTAAATCAAAAAGAATTTTATGATGCAGGTAAACCTGTATTCTGTATATATGTTGCAATTGGGCAAAAAGCTTCAACTGTAGCAGGAATCGCTAAAATGTTAGAAGAAAAAGGTGCAATGGCTTATACAGTTATTGTTGCAGCTAATGCTTCTGATCCAGCTCCAATGCAAGTTTATGCTCCTTTCGCAGGTGCTGCAATTGGAGAGTATTTTAGAGATTCAGGTCGTCCTGCACTTATTGTGTATGATGATTTATCTAAACAAGCTGTTGCTTACCGTGAGGTTTCTCTTTTATTAAGAAGACCACCGGGACGTGAGGCATATCCTGGAGACGTTTTCTACTTACACTCTCGTTTATTAGAGCGTGCTTGTAAAGTAATTGCTGATGATGGAATTGCTAAAAACATGAACGATTTACCAGATTCTATCAAAGGTATCGTAAAAGGTGGTGGTTCATTGACTGCTTTACCAATTATCGAAACTCAGGCTGGTGACGTTTCTGCATATATCCCAACAAACGTAATTTCGATTACAGATGGTCAGATTTTCCTTGATGGAGATTTGTTCAACTCTGGAGTTCGTCCTGCTATCAACGTAGGTATCTCTGTATCTCGTGTTGGAGGTAATGCACAAATTAAATCAATGAAAAAAGTTTCTGGAACTTTAAAATTAGACCAGGCTCAATTCCGTGAATTAGAAGCTTTCGCTAAATTTGGTTCTGATCTTGATTCTGTTACTTTAAACGTAATCGAAAAAGGAAAAAGAAACGTTGAAATCTTGAAACAAGGTCTTAACGATCCTTATACAGTAGAAAATCAAGTAGCTATTATTTACGCTGGTTCTAAAAACTTATTAAGAAACGTTCCTGTAAATAAAGTAAAAGAATTTGAAGCAGATTTCTTAGCTTACTTAAACAGTAAACATAAAGATACGCTTAACGCGTTGAAAGCTGGAAAATTAGATGACAACATTACTGACGTTATCGAAAAAGCAGCAAAAGAAATTTCAGCAAAATATAACTAATTAGATAATTGGTAAATTAGATAATTAGAAAATGTATTCGCATTATTCTAATTATCTAATTTTCAAATTGTCACATTTTCTAATTAATAGATGGCAAATTTAAAGGAAATCCGTAATAGAATTACTTCCGTTTCATCGACGATGCAGATTACATCGGCTATGAAAATGGTTTCTGCTGCAAAGCTTAAGAAAGCACAAGATGCAATCACTGCGATGCGCCCTTATGCCGAGAAATTAACGGAGTTATTGCAAAATCTTTCTGCTACACTTGATGGTGAGGTTGGAGGAGATTATACAACACAACGTGAAGTAAAAAAAGTATTGCTTGTAGCTATAACTTCTAATAGAGGTTTATGTGGTGCATTCAATTCAAACGTAATTAAAGAAATTAAAAATCGTACTGATTTTTATGCCGGAAAACAAGTTGACGTTTTTGCTATTGGTAAAAAAGGAAATGATGTTTTAAGCAAAACTCATAATGTACTTGGTCATCATAATGCAATTTTTGATCATTTAACTTTTGAAAATGTTGCGGGTATTGCTGATAATTTAACTGAAAAATTCTTATCTGGAGAATACGACAGAATTGAATTGATTTATAATCAGTTTAAAAATGCTGCGACTCAAATTATTCAAACTGAGCAATTTTTGCCATTAGCACCAATTAAATCGGATGCTTCTGTTTCGGCTGGAGATTATATTTTTGAGCCTTCAAAAGAAGAAATTGTATTGACTTTAATTCCTAAGTCTTTAAAAACACAATTATACAAAGGTATTCGCGATTCTTTTGCTTCAGAGCACGGAGCACGTATGACAGCTATGCATAAAGCAACTGACAACGCAACAGAATTAAGAAACCAATTGAAATTAACTTATAATAAGGCACGTCAGGCGGCTATTACAAACGAGATCCTTGAAATCGTTGGTGGAGCAGAAGCTTTGAACGGATAAGATAAAGTTTTTATAAAATTTAGAAGAGCTAACATTAATTTGTTAGCTCTTTTTTTGTTTATACCAATTCTTAAACGAGAATACAGTGAAGTTTAAATTATGCACTAGGTTAATTCTTACTTTTTTAGTATTGTTTATGCCATAATTGATTTTTAATTAAGTATTTTTGGGATCCTATTTTAGGAGTAAGTCTTTAATGAGAAACAAGAGAATGTAAGATTTTTTTTAAATATTGATAATGGTAAATTAAGCTGATAATAAAATAGTTACATTATATTTTTAAAAAAGTATATATTTATACTTTTAAAATTAGTAACTTTTTAACACTTTCTGCGTATAACATTTAACAACCAAAAAGTTATTAAAAAATAGATCACCTACAAACGATGACAAAAGAAAGTTTTAATTGGAAGAGTCTTTTCATTAATGATGAGACTGATAATTCAGAGGGCAAAGCTGCAACTCCACCGTCAGGGCCCATTTCACCAGCTACAGACAATAAATTTCCGAATCAAGTTACAGAATCATTTCCACCAAATTCAGTGACAAACCCTTTTTTAAACGAAATTTTCGAAGTTTACGATAAAGGTTTTGAGTCATTGAATGAATCAGGTTTTGATTTTTTTGAACTTTATAAGTCAGTTATGGCTGTTGGAGTAACAAATCCGCAAAGTTATCAGATGGCTTTTGCAATGGGAAAATCAATAAAATCTGATTTGACTAAAGATTTTCTTTTACAAAAAGGGAGTTTTTATATTGCAGAAATTGAAAAAGTGCATACTAAATATGACACCATTGGAAAAAGTAAAAAAGCTGAATTAGATAACACAATTACAAAAGAAAAGTATAATTTATCCAAAAGTATTTCTGATTTAGAGGCCAAAATTCTTGATCTTCAAAAAGAATTGGAAGCTAAGAAAATGGAACTTCAAAAAATTGATCCTGTTAATATGGAGCAGCTTTCGGAGATTCAGTTGAAAATGGAAGCTAATGATTTGGCAAAACAAAAAATATTAACCTCAATCAATACTGTAATTACAGGAATAAATCAATATTTACAATAATGGATAAATTCGATCAAGAAAGAAGCACTCTTTTGACACTGCCAATACTTAAACATTTTGACGAGTCTAAAGGAGAAATTGCTTTAAAATCAGGTGCGCTTAAAAAAGGAGAAAAGTCATTGTTTTTGGCTTTGGCATTAGGTTTATTAGGAGTTGGAGGATATTTGATCTGGACCTACATTATCCCACCATTATTTACAATGCTTGGTCAGGCAATAGCCTTATCTGCAACGGGAGTATTTTTGGTTTTTTTAGTAATGATGGCTCCTGTTATAATGAAAGGACTTCGTTTTGCAACAAAAAATCTTCATAAAGCACTGATTCAGAGTAATCCTTTTAATGAATTAGAAGAGCAGAAACAAAAAATGATTAAAAACCGTGAAGTTTTTAAGAACACAAAAGCAAAGCTTAAAGGTCTTAAAAATGAAATGGAAATAGAAGCCAGTAAGTCTGAAAAAGAAGCAAAAGGATTTCAGGAAGACGTGTTGAGTTTACAGCGTCAGTCAGAAAAATTGAAATCGGCTATGGATGAAATGGTGAAGCAAAATGGTGTTGCAGCAAAAGATACAGATGAGTATGTAGCCCTGCAAAGTGAACTAGCAAGAAAGCTAAGCGATTCTCAAAGAGTTTCGACACAATATGAACAAAGCAAAAGTTTTATCCAGAAATATGGTGTTCGTGCAAATGTTTTAGGCAAAATGGATCGTAAACTTACTTTGGCAGGAACAGCAATCGACATTAAAATTGCCGATTTTGATGTTACGGTAAAGATGCTTCAAAAAGAATATGAATTTGCCAAAAATGCGAAAGAAGCCACAGAAAGTGCAAAAAGTGCGATGATGTTTACTAAAGACTGGGAATTAGAATATGCTCTTGAAGTGGTAACTTCTACTATTGCTCAGGATATTGCCAGAACTTCAGAAAACTTAGTAGACATCGATGCATTAACGTCTAAATATTCTGTTGATAATGATGAGCTTTATTCAAGATTAGATTCATTAGCAGATGAAATTAAAACAGGGGATAATACCATTCCGGATTCAACAAAATATACAAGTCCAAATTACAAAATGACCAAAGAAGATAAATTATCTAGTGGTGGTTTTGGAGATATTTTTTAATACAATTAAATTTAATTTTTAGATAAAAATGGGAAAAATTTTAAGAACAGAAAAGTTAACAACCTTTTCTGAATTACTTATCGTTATTGCTGGAATTGGTGCAATTCTGGGAGGAGTTTATTATATATCTCCGGGGATTAAAACAGCGGTATCAAAACAATTGAATGGTATTGAATTAAACCAGACAGATGTTAATAATGTTACCAATGCTGCAAAAATTGCACTTCCATCAACTGAACTATCTTCAGAAGTTGCAAATAAACCTTTAGTAAGAATTGGTGCTTATGCATGGAATGCTCAGTCTGGAATTATAGTTTCTAATGGTGGTCCAAAAACAACAAAAGGATCATTGATGGAAAAAAATGGAGTTAATCTTGAGATTATTCGTCAGGACTGGCTTTCGGAATTGCGTAACATGCAAATGAAATTTATCGAAGAATTTGATAAAGGAGAAGCTTTTCCATCTTCAGAAAAAAGTGTTTTTGCTGTTATCATTATGGGTGATGGTGCGCCATTTTATATTAGCTCTGTTCAAAAATCACTTGATGAAAAATACGGAAAAGATAAGTACCATGTTCAGGTAATGGGAGCAGTAGGTATGAGTTATGGAGAAGATAAATTAATTGGACCTCCAAGCTGGAAATCAGATCCAAAATCTATGAAAGGTTCTGTTATATCTGCAGTTCTTGGAGATGGTGACTGGGTTACTACTGTAAACTATTGTTTTGCAAACGGATTAAAAGTAAACCCTGATCCAACAACGTATGATGCAGAAGCTGTAAATATTTATCCGTCAGAAAATGATGATTATATTAAATCGGCAGAAGAATTAATCAAATCTCAAACTACAGGATGGACTGTTACTTTAAAAGAAGTAGTTGATGGAAAATTAACTGGAAAATCGGTTAACAGAAAAATCGATGGTTGTGCTACTTGGACACCTGGTGATAAGACTGTATTTGATAAATTGACTGGATTTGTTGATATCGTTTCTACGAAAGAGTTCAACAACCAAATGCCAACTACTATTATTGGTGTGAAAGAATGGGCTGTAAAAAATCCTGATATTGTTTCTAACATTTTGAAATCGGCATTGACGGCTTCAAACCAAATGAAAAACTATGAAGACTGGAAAGTAAGAGCTTCAGAAGCAGTTGCAGCAACTTATAAAATTGAAACTCCGGAATATTGGTACAAAATGTTCAAAGGACAACAAGGAACAAAAGGCGGATTGACTTATAATATGGGAGGTTCAAAAGTATTTAACTATGCTGATGCAATGCAATATTATGGTTTATCTGATGGTGTAAACAGATACAAATCAGTTTACAATCAGGTCGCAGGATATTTGACAGAATTGAATCCGTTTGGATTTAATGAAAATGTTGGTGCTGTTGTTCCTTATGATCAGGCAGTAAACTTATTCTTCTTGAAAAACATAAACGATATCGAATCTACTTCTGCAGACAAAGCAGATTATAGTGGTGAGGCAAAAGAAGTTGTCGCTTCTGGAGAATGGAAAATTAATTTTAACACAGGAAGTTCTGAAATTTCTAATACATCTAGTAGAGAAGTAGAGAAAATTTACAATCTTTTAGTACAAGCTGAAAACACAAAATTAACGGTTGTTGGACACACTGACAATGTTGGAAATGCGGATGCTAATTTAGCTTTATCAAAAAGCAGAGCACAAGCAGTTGTAGAGTACCTGAAACAAAAAGGTATTCCTGCAAATCGTTTCCAATTAGTAGACGGAAAAGGTCAGAGTAATCCAATAGCAGATAACAATACTGCTTCTGGAAAAGCAATAAACAGACGTGTTGTTATTACTTTATTAAAATAAAAACAATTAAAGGCTATCTTAATAGATAGCCTTTTTTACAATGAGCATGATAAAAATTTTAACTCCCTTTGAAAAAATATCAAAACTAAACAAGACACTTATTTTGATAGGCTGGTTAGTTCTTTTGATTATTATTTGGTTTGCAACAACATCTGGCGAAAAGCATCTTTTTCCTTCTCCTTCTCAGGTTTTAACCGGTTTTTCGGAGTTGTATAAAGAAGGTTTAGTGGTACATATTTTCAATTCATTAAAATTGTGTTTTATCTCCATTTTTTTAGCCACAATAATTTCTTTGGTTTTTGCGTATGCATGGCCAATTCCATTATTAAAATCAGTTTCTGAATTTGTTACAAAATTTAGATTTTTACCTTTTACCGGACTTTCATTTTATATTACAATGGTGGTTCATGAAGCCAGAACAATGCAAGTGTGGATTTTAGTGATTTTTTTGACAACATTTTTGACGACATCTTTAATTGCAGTTATCAAAGATATCCCTCAGGAAGAATTTGATCATGCTAAAATGTTAAAATGTACAAGATTAGAAGTGCTATGGCAAGTTATTATTTTAGGAAGAATAGATTATGTTATTGATGTAATCAGACAAAATCTTGCTATAACCTGGATGATGCTTGTAACTGTTGAGTCGATTGTTGTAGCTTCTGGAGGATTAGGGTTTTTAATTAAAAACTCTGATAAGTTCATGAATACAGGACGAATTATTGCACTTCAAATTATCATTTTATTAATTGGTCTTGGCTTAGATGCAGGAATAAATTTCTTGAGAAAAGCAGTATTTAGATATTCAAAAATATAATCATGAAACACGAATATAAAGAAACGCTTTTATATGTTGAAAATCTTAGCGTTGCCTATGATGATACTGTTATTATAAAAGATATAAGTCTGGTAGAAAAAGATGTAGTACGTGATGGAGTAAACTGTACAGGACAAGTTATTGCTTTTGTTGGAAGATCGGGTAGAGGAAAATCAACTTTTTTTAAAGCACTAACAGGACTGATTCCTACCAATACTGGAAAAATATTGATTAGAGATTTTGAAAACAAAGAAGCTAATGCGGCCAAATCAGTAAATGAGGGAGATATTGGTTTTGTAGATCAAAAATATACTTTGTTCAGACATAAAACAGTTACTCAGGCTTTGAAATTTTCGTTAAGAAAAACAACACTTTCGAATACTGAAAAAGACGAAAAAATAAAGCTATACCTTAAAGAATGGGGCTTAGAGAATTGTGCCGATAAGTATCCGAATGAACTTTCGGGCGGACAAAGACAAAGAACCGCTATTATAGAACAATTGTTTTCATCGGATCAATTTATTGTTTTAGATGAACCATTTTCAGGATTAGATGTTGGAAATATTGAAGAAGTAAAAAAATCATTTGAGTTATTAGGAAAATCATCTGAGGCTAATACCGTTATTTTTTCTACTCATGATATTGAGTTGGCAATTGAGTTAGCGCAAACTATTTACGTTATTGGGCATCCAACTGTTAATGGAAAGAAAGAAAGCTACGGAACAATTGTAGCCAAATACGACCTAAGAGACATGGGACTTTCATGGAAAGATTATTGTGACGATCACTTAAAATTATCAAAAGAAATTATTCATCAAATGATGATTTCTTAAATTAGAATATGTCAAAAAAGAACAATCCGATATCGATCTTAGAAGAATCATTTTTGTCTCTGAAAAAATATTTAGAAACAAACATTTCTACAAATGAAGCCGTTTTTACGGCTTCATTTATTATCGAACTGCAAAAAGAAACCAGACAGATTCTTGAAATTTGCAATGTCTTAAATCAGGATGCAGATTTTATTCAGAAAATAAATGAAAAGGTAAATCCTGTTTTTTCAAAAGGACTATTACTAAAAGCGGAGCATTTTTTTCTTTCTGATATTATTGATCTTTATGAAAGAGAACCCGGAACGAAAAATGAAAAACAGGAATTTGTTCTGGCCTATTATTACGATGCTTTGCGCAATAACCATTTTGCAAACGAAAATTCTGTAAGCGAATTGAATCAGTTGGTTTTTACGGAGAACTTTAAAAGTCTTCTTGTAAAAATTAAAAAAGAGAATAGGATAATAACTTCGAATGTTCAGCAAAACTATTATGTACTTCCAGAAATAATAGTCGAAAAGAAACATAGTGGTCTTGAAGAAATTCTAATAGAATATCAAAACTTCATTTATTTTACATTTGGTAAAAAATTTGAAAATACTGCAGCTTTTAGCAATTATCTGGGTTTGAATGTGAAAGCATCAAAAATAGATAAAAAAGAAATAGACAATCTTCCTGAAGAAGATACGCTGGAAAAAGTGCTAAAAGAGTTAAACGAACTTGTTGGTTTAGCAGAAGTAAAAAAAGACGTTTCTGAACTTATCAATTTATTGGAAATACAAAAAAAGCGTTCTCAACAAGGATTGAAAAATGTTGAAATTACTTTGCATACTGTTTTTCTAGGACCTCCTGGAACCGGAAAAACTTCTGTGGCAAGACTTTTAAGTAGAATTTTTAAGCATTTGGGTTTTTTATCCAAAGGTCAAATGTTTGAAACAGACAGAGAAGGTTTAGTTGCAGGTTATGTTGGACAAACAGCAACAAAAGTCAATAACGCGGTAGAATCAAGTCTTGGCGGAGTATTATTTATTGATGAAGCTTATGCATTAACTCAAAATGCATTCGGGAATGATTATGGAGCAGAAGCAGTAAATACGCTACTTAAAAGAATGGAAGATCATCGTGAAGATCTGGCTGTCGTGGTTGCAGGATATACTGAACCGATGAAGATTTTTATAGAATCAAATCCCGGGTTGCGTTCCCGTTTTAACAGATATTTTCATTTTGGTCATTTTACACCAGAAGAATTATTTCAAATTTTTGAATCATTTTGTTCAAAGTCAGATTTTATTATTTCTAAAGATGCAAAAGAAAAACTGACCGATACTTTCGAATTATTATACGAAAGCAAAAATGAAAGTTTTGGAAATGCCAGAGTGGTTAGAAATTTATTTGAAAAGTGTGTTCAGAATCAGGCAAATCGAATTGTGAAACTGAAAAAAGTTACCAATAAAGTTTTAAAAACCCTTACAGAAGAAGATATTCCGGAGCCAAAAGAAACCGAGAAAAAAGTTAATCTCGAAATGAAAGATAAAGAAATATAAAGAAGAGCCGGTATTAATACCGGCTCTTCTTATTTTTTTGGAGTATGTGCAGAATTATAAATTTATAAAATGGTGATTCTCAATTTATCCAAAAACCGAGAATCAATACCATTTTATAAAATTATTGAACAGATTTATCACCGTCTGTTTGCTTTGTCTTTTGTGGGAACAAACTAGCTTTATTAGTCCCAATGCTTACTTTTATAAGGGTTGTAGTTTAGCTTTTCTCATTCCCTTTGATACAAAGTTACAGTAGAAGACCTTTTGAAAAATTATATAATTTATGTTCTTTATTTATACATTTCACACATAAGGATAACGCAAATTATATAACTGAAAAAAAATAAGTATTTTTGAAGTCTATTTTTTTACAAAATGAAATTACAAATTCAGGAACTTACAACTATAGAAGAAATGCTGGCTCAGATTGAGACCATGCGATTTCTTTATCCAAAACTTTCGATCGAAAAATATCAATCTTTTCTTTCAGAGATGTTACCACATAACTATATTCAGATTGGAGTTTTTGAGAACGATGTCTGTTTAGGTCTAACTGGTTGTTGGTCTGCAACAAAACTTTGGACAGGTAAATATCTTGAGATCGATAATTTTGTTGTAAATCCGGAACACCGATCTAAAGGAATTGGAAAATTACTAACAGATTACATTGAAAAAAAAGCTATAGATCTCGATTGTAGCAGTATCGTTTTGGATGCTTTTACCGGAAATTTTGGAGCACATCGTTTCTATTACAATCAGGGATACGAACCAAAAGGGTTTCATTTTGTCAAAGTTTTAGACGAAAATAAACTAACTCGATAAAAAAGAGTTCAAGTTTTTTTATTGAACCCGCAAAATCATTAATAAACCAAAGAATTGGTTATTTTTGTTTCACAAACTTTATTATAAAATTATTTTGGGATTATATAAAAATCTATTCAAACAAACAGCAATTTACGGACTGGCTACAGTCCTGCCAAGAATGCTGAGTTTTTTATTGGTGAGACTATATACGGGTATTTTGCCAACTGCAGAATATGGTGAAGTTTCGATTGTTTTATCCTGGATGGTTTTCTTTAATGTTGTACTTTCTTACGGAATGGAAACAGCATTTTTTAGATTTTACAGTGCCGAAGATGATAAGAAAAATGTAATTGCAACTTCTACAATATCAATATTCTGGTCCTCTATTATCTTTTTGTTTGTCGCTTTAATTTTTAGAAATACTTTGGCAAGCTGGGCCGAAGTAGATGCACAATACATTACTTATTCAGTTTGGATTTTAGTTTTGGATGCTCTGGTATTAGTACCATTTTCCAAATTAAGAGCCAACCAGCGCCCGATGGTATATGCAGCAATTAAAATTGGAAATGTTATTATCAATTTATTGCTAAATATTTTCTTTTTGATCTATCTGCCAAAACTTGCAGCTTCAAGTCCAAATTCAGTTTGGGATAATTTATACATTCAGAATTTCCAGATTGCCTATATTTTCATTGCTAATCTTTTGGCAAGCTTAGCGACATTTGTGGTGCTTTCGCCAAATTATCTTTCACTTGGAAGAAAATTTGATCCCGTACTTTGGAAAAAAATGATGAAATACGGTTTACCAATTTTAGTTGCCGGACTTGCATTTGCAGTTAATGAACATTTTGATAAAATTCTTTTAGGATATTTATTACCGGAAAACCTGGCTAAATCTGAAGTCGGAGCATATTCTGCCTGTTACAAGTTAGGCTTGTTTATGGTATTGTTTGCAACAGCTTTTAGATTAGGAATTGAACCTTTCTTTTTTAGTCATGCAAAAAACGAAAATGCCCCACAGACTTATGCCGTAATTACAAAATATTTTGTGATTTTAGGTTCTTTGATTTTATTGGGAGTAATTGTTTTTGCCGATGTTTTAAAATATCTTTTATTGGATAACAAATCTTATTGGGAAGCGATGAAAGTGGTTCCTTTAATTATTTTGGCAAACTTCTTTTTAGGAATTTACAACAACTTATCAGTTTGGTATAAATTAACAGATCAGACAAAAATTGGAGCCTATATCTCAATTGTTGGTGCAATTGTTACCCTTCTTTTAAATTACTTCTTAATTCCAAAATACAGTTATTACGGTTCTGCAATTGCGACAATTTCTGCTTATGGCAGCATGATGCTTATTTCGTATGTACTTGGAAATAAATATTACCCGATACCTTATGATATGAACAAAATTTCTGCCTATTTAGGAATTTCGATTTTATTCTCGGCTATTTCATTTTATGGATTCAGAGAAAATTATTTTGTTGGAATTCCGTTATTATTAGGCTTTATGTATTTTGTTTATCATAACGAAAAAGACACAATCAAAGGAATTATGAATAGAAAGTAACTATACTTTTTAATCTTTTAAAATAGAAATGAAAATACAAATTATCAATAAATCGCAACACGACTTGCCAAACTACGAAACAATTGCTTCGGCAGGAATGGATTTGCGTGCCAATTTAACAGAATCAATTACGTTAAAACCTTTAGAAAGAACAATTGTAAAAACAGGACTTTTTATCGAATTGCCAATTGGTTACGAAGCACAGGTAAGGCCAAGAAGCGGATTGGCTGCAAAAAAAGGAGTTACAGTTTTAAATTCTCCAGGAACTGTTGATGCTGATTACAGAGGTGAGATAGGTGTCATTTTAGTAAATTTATCAAATGAAGAATTTGTAGTTGAAAACGGAGAAAGAATTGCACAATTAGTTATCGCTAAACACGAGAGAGCGGAATGGATTGAAGTTGAAGAACTTTCAGAAACTTCAAGAGGAGCCGGTGGTTTCGGAAGCACCGGAGTAAAATAACAGATTGTACAAAATTCGTAGTGATTTTTACGTTTTAAAGAAAGAACCAAACCAGGAAGATTTTTAATCTTCTTCTAAAAAAATAAAGAATAAAAATGAAAATAATTGTTCCAATGGCGGGCCGCGGCTCGAGATTAAGACCACATACACTAACTGTTCCTAAACCATTAATTCCGGTTGCAGGAAAATCTATCGTTCACAGATTAGTTGAAGATATTGCCAAAATATTAAAAGAACCAATTGAAGAAGTCGCTTTTATTTTGGGTGATGAAGCTTTTTTTGGGGATGATGTTGTGGCAGATTTAGAGAGCTTAGCAAAAGGTCTTGGAGCAAAAGCATCTATTTATCGTCAGGATTTACCTTTAGGTACAGGCCATGCGATTATGTGTGCAAAAGAATCTTTATCAGGTCCTGCAGTTATCGCTTATGCGGATACTTTAATCAGAGCCGATTTTGAATTAGATCCATCCGCAGATGCTGTAATTTGGGTAAAACAAGTTGATCAGCCAGAAGCTTTTGGAGTAGTAAAATTAAATTCAAATAACGAAATCATAGAATTGGTTGAAAAACCAAAAGAGTTTGTAAGTGATTTAGCCGTTATCGGAATCTACTATTTTAAAGAAGTTGGTGATTTGAAAAAAGAACTTCAGGGAGTTTTGGATAATAATATTCAAAATGGGGGAGAATATCAAATCAACGATGGAATTAAAGCCATGATGGCCAACGGAAAAGTTTTCAAAACAGGAAGCGTTGACGAATGGATGGATTGCGGAAATAAAGATGTTACAGTTGAAACAAACAGCAGAATGCTTGGCTTTTTGCATAACGACGGAGAACATTTAGTAGATTATACCGTTCAGTTAGAAAACGCAACAATTATCCCTCCTTGTTTTATTGGTGAAAATGTAGTGTTGAAAAATACAACAGTTGGACCAAATGTTTCATTGGGTAAAGGATGTCATGTAACAGACAGTTCAATTAAAAATAGTTTAATACAAACTTATTCTCAGATAAAAAATGCTAACTTAGACAATGCGATGATTGGAAATCACGTTAGTTATGATGGTAAGTTTACCAGTATTAGTATTGGAGATTATTCAGTTTTAGAATAAAAGAAGTTTCTTTCAGATTCTTTTTGGTTTAAAAATGAAATTATATAAAGAATGAAAAAAGGCGTTTTAATAATTTTATTTTTTGTTTTGCTTGGCAATTCAAATTCGGTTTTGGCTCAGACTGAACCGGAGGATATTGCTATGGCAACCGATGAATATCAGGATGCTTTTTATGAATCTTTAAAACAAAAAGGGATTGAGAACTATGATAAAGCCATAGTTTCTTTAGAAAAATGTATTAAACTAAAACCAAATGATGCTGTTGCTTATTTTGAATTAGGAAAAAATTATTTGTCTTTAAAACAATATGCAAGTGCACAGGATTCTTTTGAAAAAGCAACGCAATTAGATCCGAAAAATAAGTGGTACTGGCTGGGAATTTATGATGTAAGTTACGAAACCAAAAACTATCCTTTGGCTATCGAAACCATTCAGAAGATAATTCCGTTTGACGAAGAATATAAAGACGATTTGATTTCGCTATATATGTTGACGAGTCAATTTGATAAAGCACTTTTAACGATCAATGAAATGAATGATAAGTTCGGTAAATCTGAAGATCGCGAAAGATATAAACAGCAGATTTTATCTCAGGGCAAATATCAAAATGCAGAAATTACCAATCTAATTGAACAGATTAAGAAAGATCCGAAAGAAGAATCAAATTATGTAAATCTGATTTTTTTATATTCAAAAACAGATGAAACAGACAAAGCGCTGGAAGTTGCAAAACAATTAGCAAAAGAAATTCCAAATTCTGAATGGGCTCAGGTGAGTTTGTTCAAAGTATATTTAGATGCTAATCAGGCGGATAAAGCGATTAAATCGATGAATGTAATTTTATCAAGTTCTAAAATTGATTCAAAAATAAAACATCGAACTTTAAATGAGTTTTTGATTTATACGACTAAGAATCCGCAATATGCTCCGGATTTAGAAAAAGCGATTGCTTATTTTGACAATGATCCTAATGTTGATGTTGCAAAAGAAATTGGAAAATTTTATCACAGCAAAAATCAATTTGAGAATGCAATTAAGTATTATGAAAAAGATTTAAAAGCACATTCAGATACAGATCGTGAAACCAACTTGCTTTTGCTTGAAGCTTATACGCAGGCAAAACAGTTTGATCCAATGACCAAAAGAGCAATGAACATGATAGAAGTATATCCTAGTCAGCCGCAATTTTATTATTACGCAGGACTGGGAAGCAATCAGTTAAAACAATTTAAGAACGCAAAAACCGTTCTGGAAATGGGACTTGATTATGTTGTTGATGACAAAAAACTTGAAGCAGGTTTTAATATTCAGCTTGGAGAGGCATATAATGGTTTAGGAGATGCCAAGAAAAAAGAGGAATACTTTTTGAAGGCCAATGAGTTATTAAAACAAAAGAAGTAGAAAATGAAAAAATATATTGCAATAGTATTGCTGTCAGTTTTTGTGATTTCATGTAAGTCAAAAGCCGCCGCAGTACAAAATAATACCAACAAGACAGAAGAAGCACCCAAAGAAGATAAAAAAGTAGTTGAGAAACATTATAACAATAAGTTAGATTTTTCTACATTATATATCAAAGCAAGTGCAAAATACGCTGATGAAAAACAAAGTCAGAACGTTACGGCAGAAATCAAGATAGAAAAAGACAAACAGATTTTAATTAGTGTTCGTTTTCTTGGAATCACAATGGCAAAAGCTTTAATTACTCCAACGACTGTTAGTTATTACGAAAAAATAAAAGGCACCTATTATGAAGGTGATTTTACCAGCTTAAGCCAATGGTTGGGAACTGAACTAAATTACAGCAAAGTACAGAATTTATTGGTTGGTGAAGCTTTGGATGATTTGCGAAAAGGGAAATATACACAAACCATCGTAGAAAATCTATTTAGATTAGAAGATCAAAAAGAAGAAAAAATAAAAAAAGTATTTTATCTGGATTCAGAAAAATACTTAATTCAGAAAGAAGAAATTTCACAAACTGCAGAAAACATAATGTTGGATATTGTTTATTCTGACAACAAAGTTTTTAATCAGGGAACGCTTCCTACAAGTATTGAAATTAACGCAGTTCAGCCAAAAGGGAAAACGAATATCAATTTGAATTATAATACGATTTCATTTAATGAAGAACTTTCTTTTCCATATAGTGTTCCTAGTGGGTATAAAAATGTTATAATTAAGTAAATTTGCAAAAAGAAAATAGAAACATGCCAAAATTTCTCCTAAGCCTAATTTTTATTTGTGCCACAACTTTTATGTGGGCACAGGATTCACAGCAAGAAAAACTTGAACAACGCAAAGCTCAGATTCAACAGGAAATTAGAGACAACGAAAAAATGTTGCAGTCTGTAAAGAAAAAAGAAAAATCAGCAGTTAATGTTTTTTTAATTCAGGCTAATAAAATTAAACTGAAAGAAAAGCTGATTAATACAACAGCGAAACAGGAGAAAATTTTAAGTAACGATATGTATATTAACCAGGTTCAGGTTAATAAACTAAAAAAAGAATTGACAATTTTAAAAGCAGATTATGCAAAGATGATTTTAAAATCATACAAAAGCAGATCTGAACAAAGCAGAGCCATGTTTATTCTGTCTTCAGAAAGTTTTTTACAAGCATATAAAAGAGCACAATACTTAAAACAATACACTAATTTTAGAAAAAATCAAGGTTTAGAAATTCAGTCTAAATCGGCTCAATTACTTGATTTTAATGCAAAATTAGATGGTCAGAGACAAGTTAAGAAAAAGATTATTGCAGAAAACGAGAAAGAAAAAGTAAGTCTGGAAGCCGAAAAGAAAGAACAACAAAAACTCGTTAATTCGATTAAAAAAGATAAAAGTAAAATTATTGCCGATACTAAAAGCAAACAGGCAGAAGCAAAAAGAATCGACAGACAAATTGATCGTTTGATTCGTGAAGCCATTGCTGAAGCAAATAGAAAAGCCGCAGCAGAAAGAGCGAAGGAGAATCCGGGATCGAAAGAACCAGTTGCCGCTGTTTCATCTTCTAAAATTGCATTAACACCAGAAGGTAAAATTTTGGCTGCAGACTTTAAAGCAAACCGAGGAAAATTACCCTGGCCGGTTGAAAAAGGGTTTATTTCATTAGGTTATGGAGATCAGCAACATCCGCTTTATCCAGATGTAAAAGTTCATAATTCAGGTGTAGAGATTACAACAGAACAAGGAGCAACAGCCCGCGCTGTGTTTGAAGGTGAAGTTTCGAGTGTAATGGTTTTATCGCCAGTCAATCGCGCCGTTATGATTCAGCATGGAGATTATTTTACTGTATATCAAAATCTAAGTCAGGTATTTGTAAGTAAGGGAGATAAAGTAAATATCAAACAAAGTATAGGAAAAGTAAGAACCAGTGGAGACACAGGAAAAACGATTATCAAATTCCTGATTCTTCAGAATACATCAAATAACAATCCGGAAGGATGGTTACAAAACAGATAATAAAAAAGGGAGCTATATAGCTCCCTTTTCTTATTTAATCATACTGCTCTAAAAAATATTTAATAACATCAGTAGTAGTAACAATACCTTTTAATTCTCCGTTGTCAACAACTGGTAAGGCATGAAATTCTTCCTTAGCAAAAATCTCGGCTAAATCTCTCACAGTAATGTCAGAGGTAACAGTTTTGGGTTTCGAAGTCATTACCTGAGAAATAGAAAGCATTTCCAATATTGCTTCATCAGCACCTTCCTGTCCTTCAAACAAAGCACCAAAAGTAAGTCGGTTAATATCTGTTCTGCTAATTATTCCAATTACTTCTTTGCCTTTTACAATTGGAATATGGCGGATGGTATTTTTTCTTAACTTTTCAACTACAGTTTTCAAATCTTCTTTTTCATTTGCAGTCACTACCGTTTTGGTCATAATGTGACTAATTGGTTCTCTTTTTTTCATGATAATAAGTTGTTATGTTCCCATCAAAGTTGTGAATTATTTGAAACATATAATATGATTTTTATCATCTTTAGTGTTTGTAAATAAGAGTATTAGTTGTTTTTTGTCGCAAGATTTTAAGAGCCGATAAAAGAATTAATTTTAGAAAAACAAGATATCGATACAAAAATCATTTTATTGTTTATTTGAAATTGTATTGATTGAATTTAAAAATAGTATTTTTGCACTATGGAAACAAACAGACAGAAAAAAATAGGCGGTGTCATCCAAAAAGATTTGGTTGATATTTTGCAAGGTGAAGTGCGAAAAAACGGAATTAGCAATTTAGTAATTTCAGTATCCAAAGTTAGTGTAACTACAGATTTGTCTGTAGCAACAGTATATTTAAGTATTTTTCCTCAGGAGAAAGCACAAGAAACTTTAGAAGGAATAAAATCAAATACGACTTTAATCAAACACGATTTATCGCAACGTGTACGCTTGCAATTACGTCGCGTACCAAACCTTGTATTTTTTATCGATGACTCATTAGACTATATCGAAAAAATAGACAATGCATTAGCAGATAAAGAAAACCCAATAGAAAACCGTGATCTTTTAGAAAAGAGAAGAAAATCATAAATTGAATTTCCCCCTTTACATAGCCAAACGTTATATTTTTAGCAGAAGTAAAAATAATGCTATCAATATTATTAACCGTATTGCCAGCATGGGAATCATAGTTGGTACAATGGCTTTGTTTGTGGTTTTGTCCGTTTTTAGCGGATTAAAGGTTTTTAGTCTTTCATTTACAAATGAAATTGATCCTGATTTAAAATTGACAAGTACACTTGGAAAATCATTTTTAATTAGTCCGGATCAGGAAAATCAGGTAAAAAAAATCGAAGGCGTTGTTTCGTATACTAAAATAATCGAAGAGCGGGTTTTATTTTTATTTAAAGACAAGCAAAAAGTTACCTATTTAAAAGGTGTCGATCGTAATTATCCTGTAGTTAACGATATCAAGAAAAAACTTTTTAACGGACAATGGCTTAAACCAGATACCTATCAGGTAGTAATTGGTTATGGAATTTCACGTGATTTTTCGTTAGGAATTCTGGATTTCGAAAACCCATTACAGATATTTGCGCCAAAACCAGGAAAAGGTGCAATCGAAAACCCCGAAGAGGCTTTTGCAAAAACAGATGTATTGCCTGTTGGGACATATTCAATCAGTGAAGATTTAGATTCAAAATATGTTTTTGCCGACTTAGGTTTGGTGCAGGAATTATTAACATACAAACCAAATCAAATTTCAGGACTGGAATTTAATCTGAAAGAGAATGCAAATGAAAAGGCCATCAGATCAAAACTAGAAGAGATTTTTAAAAATAAAGTTACTTTAAAAAACAGAGCCCAACTAAACGAATCTCTGTATAAAATGCTTAATACTGAGAACATAGCGGTATATCTGATTTTTACCTTAGTAATAATTGTAGCACTTTTTAATTTGATTGGTGCTTTGATCATGATGATTTTAGAGAAGAAAGGAAACCTCAAAACCCTTTTTAATCTTGGTACAGAAATTAGTCATTTGCGAAAAATATTTTTGTTACAGGGAACTTTACTAAGTGTTTTTGGTGGTATAATCGGGCTTATTTTAGGAGTAATTTTAGTACTGTTGCAACAACGCTACGAACTCATTATGATCACGCCAACTTTGGCATTTCCGGTTGTGTTTACTGTTGAGAATATTTTGATTGTTTTAGGAACTATAGTTTCACTTGGTTTTCTGGCGTCTTTAATTGCTTGCAGCCGAGTAAGCAAAAAGCTGCTGGATTAGTATTTCTGCCTAAAAAATATTACTTATATTTATCGTCTTAAAAATCTACAGTTTATGATTGTTTCTGCCTAATCCTATTTTATTTTTTGAATAATTAGGATACTTACGTTTTTTTTCTCGAGTTCAGATTTTTGAATCTGGGCCAATATTATCATTTATCCTAACATATCATGACAGAAACTACGATAAAGAAAAGTTTATTTTCTAAAATTTATACCACTTTAAAGCAAGCATTAAAAGGAGACGAATCTTTTGATTATACTTCGGGAAGTATCAAAAAAGCTGTAATTCTATTAGCAATTCCAATGGTTTTGGAAATGATGATGGAATCGGTTTTTGCTTTGGTCGATTTATATTTCGTTGGGCATTTAGAACACAGCAGTTTTGCAATTCAAACTGTTGGATTAACAGAGTCTGTTTTAACAATTATATATTCTCTGGACATTGGATTAAGTATGGCAGCAACGGCAGTTGTAGCAAGGCGTATAGGAGAAAAAGATCCTGTAGCTGCGGCAAAAGCTGGAATGCAGGCTATTGTTATTGCATTTGTATTAAGTATTTTTATGAGTATTTTTGGAATTATCTATGCCAAAGATATTCTTTTATTCATGGGAGCTTCTGCTGAAGCTGCTGAACATGGATTTAGATACACTCAAATTATGATTGGCTCAAGTTTATGTATTACGTTTTTATTCTTGATAAACGGAATTTTTCGCGGTGCAGGAAATGCTGCAATTGCAATGAAAAGTCTTTGGATTGCTAATATTTGTAATATTATTTTGTGCCCAATTTTAATTAATGGTTTCGGGTCAATTCCGGCTTTCGGATTAGTTGGTGCGGCTATTGCTACAACTTTAGGAAGAAGCATTGGGGTTGTGTATCAAATTTATCATTTGTTCTACGGAAATGGAGTTTTAAAAATTAAAATTTCCTATTTGATTCCAGATTTCAAGCAGATAAAAGCTTTAGTTAAAATTGCTGCTCCCGGAGTTTTACAGTTTGTAATTGCATCCTGCAGTTGGATTTTCTTAGCACAATTAGTAGCTACAACAGGAGGAGACCATGGCTCAGCTGGTTATCAGACTGCTTTAAGAATTATGATGTTTTTCATTCTACCGGCTTGGGGATTAAGTAATGCCGCAGCCACATTGGTTGGGCAAAATTTAGGTGCGAAAGAAATAGAGCGTGCTGAAAAATCAGTTTTTACTACTGCCAAATACAACGTGATTTTCATGGCCTCGATTATGATTATTACACTGTGTTTTGGCCAGTATATAATTTCGTTTTTCACTAATGACGAAACAGTAAAAACTATTGCAGTTGAAGCTTTGCAAATCATGAGCATCGGATTTATTTTCTACGGAATCGGAATGGTTTTAATCAATACTTTCAATGGAGCAGGAGATACCTGGACACCAACCGGAATTAATTTCTTTGGGTTTTGGCTTTTTCAAATTCCGCTGGCTTTTGTGTTGGCAAAACATTTTAATATGGGACCAACAGGAGTTTTTATTGCCATTCCAGTTGCCGAAACCGCAATAACTTTAGCTGGAATCTTTTTCTATAAAAGAGGAAAGTGGAAACGTGTTCAGGTATAATAAAAAAACTTTCATATTTGGAAGCTATTTTATAGAATTAAAAGTTAAATATTTTATAAGTCAAATATTAAAAGTACAAAATATTGTACCTTTGAACGTACGTTTAAAAGCGCCAGATTATGAAAGCAATTACAATATCAACATTACGAAAGAATATAAAAAACTATTTTGATGAAGTTTCAGAATCATCAGAAGTAATTGTCGTTCCGAGAAATTCGGAAGAAGACGCGGTTGTAATAATTTCTATGAAAGAATACAATTCAATATTAGAAACACAGCATTTATTATCAACTAAGGCAAATAGAAAAAGACTTTCGGAATCTATAGAACAAATGGAAAAAGGAAAACTTATGGACTTTAACCTAGATGAGCTTTAGATTATATGAACATTTGTTTTACTAAAAATGGCTGGGAAGAATTTGGGTATTGGCTAGAAAACGATGCAGATACTGCACTAAAAATAAAAGAATTAATAAAATCTATACGTGAGAATCCTTTTAAAGGAATTGGGAAACCAGAGCCTTTAAGACATGACCTAAAAAGTTTTTGGTCTCGCAGAATAACAGGAGAACATCGACTGGTTTATAAAGTTTCAGGAACAAAAGGTGTTGATCAAAAATGTGTAATTTTGCAATGTCGTTTTCATTATGATGAATAACTAAAAAAGACCTTCAAATTTTGAAGGTCTTTTTTAGTTATAGATGTTTGTCAAAGTTTTAAACGTTGACAAAGATTAAATATTTTTAAGCAAATTCATATCCTGCATAAACCTGTTCGATTTCTTTCATAATAGCGAATAAATCTTCAGGTGCGTCTGTGGTAACTAATTTTTGTTTGAATTCTTTGAAAGAGTGAATTCCTTTAAAATAATTGGTATAATGACGACGCATTTCTACAATTCCCAGACGTTCGCCTTTCCAGTCCATTGACCATTGCAAATGATTTCTGGCAGCTTCTACACGATCAATAACTGTTGGAGCAGGTAAGTGCTCTCCGGTTTTAAAATAGTGCTTTATTTCGTTAAAAATCCATGGATAACCAATTGCCGCACGGCCAATCATTATACCATCGATTCCGTATTCGTTTTTATATTTTAATGCTTTTTCCGGATTGTCGATATCACCATTTCCAAAAATAGGCATAGTAATTCTTGGGTTGTTTTTTACTCTTGCAATGTGTGACCAGTCAGAATGACCTTTATACATTTGGGCACGGGTTCTGGCGTGAATCGTTAAAGCTTGAACACCAATATCCTGAAGTCTTTCTGCAACTTCGTCAATATTAATAGAATTTTCGTCCCAGCCTAAACGTGTTTTAACTGTAACGGGTAAATCGGTACTTCTGATCACTGCTTTTGTTAAACGCACCATCAAATCGACATCTTTTAAAACTCCGGCTCCTGCACCTTTACAAACTACTTTTTTTACTGGACACCCAAAATTAATATCTACTAAATCTGGTTTTACTGTAGAAACAATTTTAGACGAAAGTGCCATTGCTTCTTCATCACCACCAAAAATCTGAATTCCAACCGGACGTTCGTAATCAAAAATATCCAGTTTCATTCGGCTTTTTATAGCATCACGAATTAATCCTTCCGACGAAATAAATTCAGAATACATCATGTCTGCTCCGTGCGTTTTGCATAATCTGCGAAACGGCGGATCACTAACATCTTCCATCGGTGCGAGTAATAAAGGAAATTCGGGTAATTCTATGTTGCCAATCTTGACCATCTTCGTAATTTTTTGCAAAATTACAACTTTTTAATCGAATTTGTACAATTCGAGGTGCAAAGGCTCAAAGGAACAAAGGTTCAAAGGCTTTTTTATCAGACGATTAAGAAAACTTTGCGCCTCTGAACCTCTGAACCTTTGTACCTTATACTAAGTTCTATAGTCGAAAAATCGAATTGGTTTTCGGCTCATCGGATTAAAAACTAGCGGATTTAAAGTTTCTTTTGAGGCGAATTCTATTTTTGGAGTCACTCTCAATTTGGCTCTGAAATGATCTTTTATTTCCTGTAGAAATTCAGGAGTCTGATTTTTTACAGCAATTTTAATTACGATTTCATCCGTTCCCAAATCGTTAGTAGAAATTTCAATAATATGATTTTCGATATTGTCAAAACCACTTAAAACATCGTTCATTGCTGGCGGATAAAGTGTTGTTCCTTTATACTTTATCATATGTTTTTTGCGTCCGATAACCGGGCCAACACGCAGAGTGTTTCTTCCGCAAGAACAGGGTTCGTTATGAAGCTGAACAATATCTCCGGTTTTAAAACGCAATAATGGCATGGCTTCAATACCTAAAGTAGTAAAAGTTAGTTCGCCGACTTCCCCGCTTTTTACAGGCATATTATTTTCATCTAAAACTTCAACAATAATAAGTTCCGGATGATGATGCCCGCCTCTTCCATGTTCACATTCAGTAAATGCAGTACTCATTTCGGTAGAAGCATAAGTAGAGAATAACTTAATATTCCATTTATCTGTAATTTTTTTGGATAAAATATTCATCGAAAAATCCTGATCTCTCAAAGATTCTCCAATACATATTGCGCCTTTTATACTTGAATTATTGTAATCGATTCCGTGAATTTCGGCATATTCAATTAACTTCAGTAAAAAAGAAGGAACGGTAATTAAATGAGTTGGATTGTATTTTAAAATAGAATCCCATTGCATTTCCGGAATTCCTGCACCCACACGAATGACACCTACTTTCAATTTTCTTAACCCTAGAAAATAAGCTAAACCAGCCATAAATTTTCTATCAATTGTGGTCATTAATTGTACCACATCGCCTTCAGAAATTCCGGCGCAGGCAAAAGATATCGCTTCATTGTAAGCCAGTCGATCCAGATCAGAATCGGTTAAACCAAAAGTTACAGGATCACCTAATGTTCCTGATGTTGAGGCATAATCAATAATTTTGTGCTGTGGAACACACAAGAAATCGTCGTTGTATTGCTGTAAATCTTCTTTTGTAGTAAGAGGTAAATATTGTAAATCTTCTAGTGTTTTGATTTTTGAAATATCAATATTTTTTCTGGCAAAAAGACGCTTATAAAAAGGTGAATTTTCGCTGATATAATGTAAAAGTTCGATCAATTTTTGTTCCTGAAAAATTTTAATTTCTTCTAAAGAATTTTTCTCTATTGCTGGAATCATTGTAATTTTCTTTTGAGTTTTTTTAAATATTTTTCAATTTTTGCTTTTTCAGGAGCAGTGGTAATTTCTTTCGTTAGTGCTTTTTCAAAATTAGTCTGAGCAGCGCGGAATTGTTTTTTTTGATAAAAGTACAACCCTGCTTTGTAATATACAACCCAATAATCTGGGTTTAGCGATTGATAATGCTGAATAAATTCAGGAGAAACGGTTTCTTTCTTCTTCAGATATAAATCCATTTGATGATTTTCTGCTTTAAACTTTTTAAAGTTTTGAAAAGCTTCTGTTTTTATAAAAGGATCTTTTGCAATATTTAAATTTTCCAGTTCAAAGGAAATAGCTTTATTTGATGGTTTTCCCTTAAAAATAGAATCCAGATTATAACAGACAAATTCGCCTAATTGATACGGATTTGCCGAAACCCAAACTAGTTTTTCTTTTGGCTTAAAAATGATTCCATGATGCGCCAGTAATTGATTTAGTGCTTTTTCATTACCAAAACCAAGAGGAATATCATTTAAACCTTCTTTATTTCTAAGAATTTCTGAAGCAATTTGTGGGTTTATTTTTTTGTTTTTGGCCAAAAGTTCCTGCATTTTTTCAAAGCGATATTCAGAATGACTGTTTGCAATTTGTGTTTTATTTCGTTCATCATTCTTAAAAGCGTCACTTTGAAAGTGATTCGAACAAATTAGCTGATTACTGTTTGGAACATCATAAATGTCTATTTTTTTGGGAGAAACTTCAATAAGAACCGCTTTGTTATCTTGGGCACTTCCAACCATGATTGATTCAGAAACAAAAACTTTTCTCTTTTTTGCAATTGAAACAGCTTCTTCAATAGTTGCAGCATGTTGTAGAATTTCCCTGGTCAAAATCGAAATTGGCGTTTTGGCACTTAAAGGAATTTCTGATTTTGCAGCATTAATTGTAACTGTTAAACCTTGCTGGTTCATTCCGGAAACAGCGCCAATCATTCCGGGCCAGGAAACCATCATAAAATTATGACCTTGTTTCGGTTTTATAAACGCGATAATTTTATTTTCTGCGAAAGCATCATTGACATAAAAATCAAAATTACGCCCTAAAATTAAATTTCCGTCTTCAGATTTTTCATTCCATGCTGCAAAAGACGAACATCCAACTAGAGCTAAATCCTGCAATGCATGCCCAATATCGTGTGCTGCATGCAAATATAAACCGCGCTGATATTGTGGCGCAATATTGTCAAAGTCGTGCGAAGTATATTGTGAGACCCCAAAAATTTCGGTTTGATATTCTTCCGGTACATTTGAATATAACTTTCGATTGTACCATTTTAGAAAATAACGCAGCATTTTTTGCTCAAATTTGGAAGGAACAAAATCTTTAATTTTCGAGAAAAAAATCTGTTGTTGTCTATGTAAAAGTGAATCGGATAAAGCACCGGTATTAAGACCAATTTCCAGAGGATCGCCTTCAACATATAATTCCCAGATCCCTTGTTTATTTTTTAAAAGCGAATTATTGCCCGAAATAAAACTGCTGTCAGAAAGTTTGGTTACGATAGGTTTTTCTGCATTATAATTGGAAATATCAGGCTGATGTTTTTTTGATTTTGCTGTACCACAAGAAATCAGAATTCCCAAAAAACCGATAGTGAATAGATATGTAATTCGGTTTTTCATAATTCTTTTATTCAGTCGTCTGATTAATTTTATTGATGAGATATTCTTTTCCAACTAGTTCAGAACAGGTTACAACAGCTCCAATTGTCACGCCCAAAACACCATGCATATTAATGCTTTGACCAGTAAGATACAGATTTTCCAGTTTTGTTTTAGACGGTATCAAAGTCTTCAGTGGATTTCCGGAATCTTTAACATAACCGTACATATTTCCATTATCACCGCCAATGTAATCGCGGTAAGAAAGTGGAGTCGAAGTATGAATTGATTTAATACAATCTCTGATTCCGGGAAACTTTAATTCTATTTCATCTAAAAATTTAGCCGCTTTTCTGGTTTTGAATTCTTCATAACTTTCACCGCGATCGTTGTTTTCTACAGTCGTATTAAACGTTTCTGTCCAGGGCAAAACATCATCAAATTTCATATAGGTTATAAAAGTCATTCCGTCAGCCCAGATCTCATCTTTTTTAGAAGCGTTCATGGAAGCCATATATGTTTTTGGCCAGGAATTTTCGTCGTATTCGTGTGCCGTCCAGACTTCGGTGCTATTTTTAAAATGATAATAATTATGATTGATGTATTTGAATGTTTCCGGTTTAAAAACAAGATATAGACTAAAAGCCGAGAGTACACCTTCAAGATTTTGAATTCGGTTAAAGAATGGTTTTCTGAAATTTTGCTCACCCGCCATTTTCAAAGTCGTTTTGGGTTCGATATTCGAAATAAAATAAGTGCCGGAAACCTGGGTTCCGTCTTTCATTTCGACAAAATTTACTTTATGATTTTCGACATCAAAACGAGTAACTTCTTTACGTTTATAAAATTCTCCACCGTGTTTTTTAAGCTGTTTTAAAAGCTGTTTTGTAATCTGACTTCCTCCGTTAATACAACGCCAGGAACTTTGAATGTAAGAATTGACAATTAGTGCATGAACATAAAAAGGCGATTTATCCGGAATACCGGCATACAAAAAGTTAGAACCTGCTAATACCGCTTTTAATTTTTCATTTTGAGTAAATGAATCAATCGTTTCTTTTGCATTAAGCGTGAGTATTTCAGGATCATATTTTCCTTCCCATTCTAAATTATAAAGTGGAAAAGAATCACAAATTGTTTTTAAATTCTCGCAGTATTTTTGAATATTTTCTTTCTCTTCCGGAAAGTAAATGCTTAGTTGATGAACAAAATTTTCATAGCCTTGAGCATGCGGGTATTCGGTTTGATCATCTTCAAAAGAAATAATATCAAAAGCATTTTTATCTAATTTTTTTAGATTTAGCTTATCGATAATTCCTAAATATTTAAAATATTTATAGAGGTTCTGACCTTCATCCAAGCCGCCGATATAATGAATTCCGGTATCAAAAATAGTTTTATCGCGAACAAAAGTCTGGAGATTTCCTCCATACTGATTGTTTTTTTCGAGTACACAAACGCTGTAGCCTTCTTTCGCCAGAATAATGGCAGAAACTAATCCGCCCAAACCACTGCCTACAATTACTACATCGTACTGTTCTTTCATTTTAATTTTTCTTATATACAATCAGACCGTTTTCTTCTAAAACAGAATCAAAACCAAAGTTAGTTATTGTGTTTTTTAAACGGGAACAATCCACTAAAATTATAGAGGAAGTCAAAGCAGCAATTTTAAGAATATCATCTGTATAATTTTCATCAGAAATTAAAACGATATCATATTGATTTTCAAATGTCATTTCTAAATTATCGGCATAAGTGATCTTCCTTTTTTTACTGATATAGTTTATTTTGGCAACATCTCGTTTTTCTTCATCAGCAATAAACGAAACTATCTTTCGCTGTGGTTCCTGTAGTCCCAATAACACATCCAATTGTCCGTAATCATTGGCTAAATGTAAAATTTTGGCTTTCGCCGAAATATGTTTGTTAAGATTAAAGTAAAGCTCTAAATGTATTTTTATATCATTTTTTACATGGTTTACAATTTCAATTTCTTTATAGTCATAACTATGAAGTAACATTGGTTTAAAATAATCCGGGCCTTCTAATTCCTGACGAATTTTTCTAAATTCAGCTTTAAAAAAGGCACTGATTAATTTAGTTTTTTCGGCATAATTTTTACCAAATGAAAGGTTTTCGGGTGTAATTCTTTCTAAAATTGAAACTGTAAGATGGCTTTCGTGAATTACAAAATCGCCCTTCGGAATTGCCTCTGAAGCACCATGAATTAAAACAGGCAGAATATCTAAATTAAATTCTTCAGCAAGGTAAAAAGCACCTTTATGGAAACGTTTGATCTGATTGCTTTCTGATCGCGTTCCTTCAGGAAAAATCATTAGTGAATATCCTTCTTTTACTTTTTGGCGCAAGTGTTCAACACCGCCTTCGATTCCGTCAGAAACAGGATAAAAACCTGCTTTTCTAACTGTTGCACCAAAAATAGGAGAGTTGTAAACCCAGTCGTTTACCAGAAATATAATTTTTGGACTCAACATTCCCATCGATAAAATATCGACAAACGAAGAATGATTGGCAATAATGATGGCTGGTTTTTTGAAATCCTCATTAAATTTATTAATTACTTTTTTTGTAATAAACGGATTTGTATACAGCACAGATTTCATAAATTTTGAAATCACATATCTAAAACCACGCATTTTTGTTTCTGCCTTTATCGGAAGAATCGGCATGATGATCAAACTGAAGAGCGACATTACCAATCCGCCAAGACCATAATAAGAAAAAGAGATAATACCAGAGATTAAACTGCGTAATTCAAAAGGTGCATTTCCCTTTTTTGGTCTATTGGATAAAAATACTTTAAAAAGAATAGGGTAGAAGATAAACGTAATAATCAGTGCAGCAAAAACTCCAATTAATGAGACTGACGAAATAGATCTCAATGCCGGATGTTTGGCAAAAATCATGGCACCTATTCCTAAAATAGTTGTAATAACGGCCAGAATGATTGAGGTTCTGTAAATCGCAATTTCATTTTTTCCGGTTGTATATTCTTTTTGCAAGGCACTGGTCATGAAAATACTGAAATCGACTCCGTGACCAAAAATTAAAGTGCAGACAATCATGCTAAAAATATTCATCTGAATACCAAAAATGCCCATAATTCCTGCAGTTACAATTCCCGTTAAGGCAATTGGAATACAGCTTACAATGACCAATTCTATTCTTCTGAAAAAGAAAAACAGAATTAAAATTACTGCCACAAATGAATAATTGACCAACGAATTAAAATCGGTTTTCAAAGTACTGAAAAACGTTTCGTTCATTTGCTGACGGTCAATTGCAATTAAATTTGTTTTGGCTGAAGTTGATTTTACAAAAGCATCTCGTTGTTCGGGCGTAACTTTTACTAAAGTCGAAATCGTGTAGAAACCATTTTTTTCAGTGACAAATTCTTTTAATTGTAAAGCCTGAATGTTTAAATACTCGCTGGCAGAAATGGGTTTGAAATCAAAATTTAAATGATCAAAAAAGGCAGAATAAGTAGTTGGCTTAAAACCAAGTTTTGAACCTTCAGTAATTAGACCAGATTTTAAAAGCTGTTTTTTATTGGTATCCCAAAATGAATTCCATTTTTCGATTTTTTGAAGCTGTTGTTTCTGCGAAAGCATTATTCCTCCAACAGAACTAAAATTCAGGATTTTGTGTTGTTGTTTTGCTGTAGATAAATCGGTAAAAAGCTGACTGTTGTTTTGTAAAACTTCATCCATACTTTTTCCGTACGAAGCCACATAAATGGTTTTTGAAGTTAAACTGGTACTTTCCTCCAGTTGTTTTTCTGCAGCTTTAATGTCTTTTGGAACAAAATTTAACTGCGACAAATCGTTGTTAAAGCCAACATTATTATAGGTAAAACAGCAAATAATAGTAATTATAACACAAAACCCAATCAGGAATTTATTGTTATGAAATGAAAAATGCGCTAGTTTATCAATCACATTTTTCTTGTGTTCAAAGTTATTTTCTTTTGGCTTGTATAGATGAGGAACAATCAAAAGTGAGAAAAAGGCTGAAGCCATAACAATTACTGCAGCAAAAATGCCTAAATCATTTAAGGCATCAGATTTTACAAAAAGCAGACATAAAAATGCAACAGCCGTTGTTGAGCTGCTCATGATTACCGGCATCGTAATATCTTTATATAATGTCTTTACATCACTATTATGTTTGTAATGCGTGAGAATATGAATAGAATAATCAATCGTAATTCCGAGTAAAATGGAGCCAATTCCGAGAGAAATGGCTGAAATTTGTTCTTTTACGAAATATAAAAAGGCAACCGCAAACAAAGCTCCAAAAACGGTTGGAAGAAAAATAATAAGCGGAATTAATATTTTTCGGTAGAATAAAATCAAAATCAACATTAGTGTGATCATTGCGATTGTTGTCGTCAGAACAATATCGCTTTTGATTTGTGTGGCATTTGCAACGGCAATCAGAGCCGATCCAAAATAACTGACAGAAGTTTTGCCTTTGAATTTTTGATTTAAATTTTCCTGAATTGATTTTAGTTTTTCGACAAAAAGGGTGTTCTTTTCTGTTTCACTCGATGAAATATCAGAGGAGATAAAAAGTAATAATTTCTTTTTGTCTTTGGTCATGACAAAACCATTGTCAAGAGTAAAATCGTCACCAATATTTAATTGTTGTAATTTTTTTAAAGCGATAAAAGAAATGCCAAGCGGATCCTGCAGAATGAAATCTTTGGTAATAAATCCTGATGGAGAAATAATTGATTTGTAATTGCCTTCAACAGTTGCTGTAATACTGTCTTTTTGCAGTTTATCCTGAATGAGATTATAGTCTTTGTTTTCTAGAAATAGTGGCAGATTATTATAAACAAAATCAATAGTTTCCTGGATGTTTTCTTCATCAATTTTCCCTTGAATTCCGGTAATGTAAGGTTTGCAGGTTTTCGAAACGCTGTCGGAAAAAGCGGTTGCCATTTCTTTTAAATCTTCTTCAGTACCATTTTTTTCGAGTTTGAAAATTACGGTGGTTTTGTCTGCAAAATTTAATTGTTTAAGCACTTTTGCTGTTGCATCGGCTTTGTCGTTTGTTGGAATAAGTTTGGTAATGTCTTCTTCAAATTTGATTTGAGAAGCAAAAAAGCCAAATACAAAAAGCATCAAAAAAGCCAAAAAAACCGAAAGAGATTTTCTTCGGTTTACAAATAGATGAATGGCGTAGAAGTATTGATGCATGTTTTTTTTATTTTTTTTGTCACTCCCGATAGCTATCTGGATAAAGGATTAAATTGATTTCAAAATCTGTGTAAATTTCGCCACGAATTTCACAAATTTTCACGAATTAATTTGTGTGAATTTGTGAAATTCGTGG
Source organism: Flavobacterium sp. N2038 (assembly GCF_025947185.1). NCBI lineage: Bacteria > Pseudomonadati > Bacteroidota > Flavobacteriia > Flavobacteriales > Flavobacteriaceae > Flavobacterium > Flavobacterium sp. N2038. Next base: position 542,418 of record NZ_CP110001.1, on the reverse strand, counting down.
CGAAAAAAAAATCATTTTAATCTTTTGAATCTGTGGCAAAACTTTTTAAATATTTGCTTTGTTTTTAGAACTAAAAGTGGTTAAAAGAAAATAACTTATAAGACCAACTGATAGCGCAGAAACGGATGCTAAAATAAGACTTCCTACGATATATTGCGTAGCATTTTTCTGAATATCGTCTAATGTTATTGAACTGTCTAAGACTAAAGGTGCATCGCTTGAAACAAAAATGCTCCCTATTTGGAGTGAAGCATAAATTATGAAGGGAATAAAAGGAGGGAAACTTACATTTGAAGTCAGATAGGCAATGACTTTATTAAGCTTAAATAAGGCGGCAAATGTAAATAGTAAAATAGTCTGAAAACCCCAAAACGGTGAAAGACCAATAAAAATTCCCAAAGCAATTGCGGCAGCTTTTTTAAAATTAGAATCGTTGCTTTCTAAAATGTCTTCGAGAAAGAATTTTTTAAATCCTTTTTTTTTTGCTCTTCTAAAAAAATCTCTTGGTTTGATGTACAGCAAAGCGTTGGTTACCAAAACCGTATTTAAAATACTGATTCGGGTAAAATCCCGAAACGGACGAAAATGTGAAACACGCTCTGCGGGATCATACAAAACCTGAATGGGAATGTTTTTTACTATAATTCCTTTCCATGCAGCACGCACAATAACTTCAATTTCAAACTCAAATTTATTGGTGTAAAATTGCTTTGGAAGCAATCGTAACGGATACAATCTAAAGCCGGATTGAGTATCTTCGAGTACAATTCCAGTTTCAAACTTAAACCAGAAATTCGAAAATTTGTTTCCAAAACTGCTTTTCTTTGGCACATTTTCCTGCGTCATATTTCGGCTTCCAATCAAAAGTGCATTTGGTTCATTTTGGATTGCTTCTATAAAAACCGGAATGTCTGATGCAAAATGCTGCCCATCGGAATCTATTGTAATGGCATATTCAAAATTCAGTTCGATTGCTTTTCTAAAACCATTTCTGAGTGCTCTTCCTTTTCCTAAATTCTTTGGATGATGAATTTGTGTAAGCGGAGTATATTGTTTTAAAATCTCAAAAGTCGAATCTGTCGATCCGTCGTTTACAATAATGATATTTGAAGTGAACTCTAAAATAGAATCCAGCACTTTTTTTAACGTTTTCTGATTATTGTACGTCGGGACAATAACACAAAAAGAAGTGGAATTAAGAAGATCGTGCTGTGGTATTGTAGATTTCATCTGGAATTTTGCTTTCGCTTACTTCACGAATTGTTTCTCTTTTTCTGAGAAACTTTTAGATTGTAAAATAAAGTCTTTTAAATATTCTTTTAAAGAGGAATTTTGCGCTGCATAATTATCAGTCAAATATTTTTTGTCCTCTTTAATATTCTTTTTATAACCTGTAACTCCGGGAACATTTTCCTGAATACTCAAACGGATCATACGGATTTCGATATTATTGGGTTCATTTTTTATTGTTGATTCCAAAAGAGTTGCACCTTCTTTAAAACGATCCATTTTATTTTTTAGTTTCTTCTCGTATTTTGAATCCAACAAAATAGAAGCAGCTTTGTAAGCCACTAAAAGTTTATCATCGCTGTTAGAAACACCTGCCAGTTTTTCTGAGAATTCTTTTGCGTTGTTTTCAGATTTTGTAACACCGGTATACATTTTCCTGATAGTTCCCAGATCTGGAGTACCAGCAAAATTTATGAAAAGAAGTAACGATATCAGTAATTTCATAATTATATTTTTTTATACGCATTGCTCAATTTTAAAGCAACGGTATCATTAAAATAGGTAGTGTTTTTCACCTTTACCAAATTATCACCAGTGCTTGTAATATCGAGCTCTAAACGCAACTCCGGATTTGTCTCCGGATTTATTAATGCCATAAATTTTACATTTGTCAATGTTTGAATCATCAATGAACTTTTGGTAATAGATTCAGTAAGTTCTTTAATAATCTGAATCATACAAACACCTGGCATAATCGGATTTCCAGGAAAATGTCCGTTGAAAACTTCATGATTTTTGTTGACTAAAATAGTAATCGTATGCTTAGAATCTCCCGTTTTTTCTTCTGAAAGTACTTTATAGAAGTCTTTTAAAACCATTTTTTTATTTTGTTTTAAACGTATAACTAATACCAAATTGGAAAACCTGGTTTAGAATTACATTGTCATAGTAGTAATTATTATTGTCGTTGTAATTATTAAGATCATCATACCCATAAATATCGATTAGACCTTGTTTAAAACGTGCTTCAAAAGTTAAACCATTTGGTAATGTGTATCCAATTCCACCAACAAAGGCAAGATCAACATCAATAGGATCATAACCGTAACGGCCAAAATTGTCATCTGTTTTTAAATCAAGAGATGGTCCGGCTAAAACGTGAAAACCACTTCCATGAAAATTAAATTTTGCTACAGCTCCGGCAGTAATATAATTCAGATCATATTTTACTTGTCTGAAAGATACATAATCATCAGGGTTTATAGTATATTCTCTTCCTTCAGAACCTTGTCTTGAGTACGTTAATTCAGGCTGAAGCGTAAAATATTTATTGAATTTAATTTCTACTAAACCACCTACGTAATAATCAGATTTTACATTATTATCATCAATATTGGTTAATCTCGCAAGGTTCAAACCACCTCTTATTCCGGGACTAACTTTTACTTGTGCCTGCGATGTTATAAGACCTGCAAATAAAACGAATGCGATTAAGGCTATTTTTCTCATGGTTGGTATGGTTTAGTTTGATTTTTTATTCTGATTTAAAATAATTTAGCTCAATTTTTAGCTTGATATTTTGGTGTAAAATGACAACTTTTTTAGCAAAAGTATCGTTTTCTAAAGTAAAAGTAAATGTTATTTTTTCTTTTGTCTTAGAAGAACGTACTACTTTTTCTAATTTTTGATCTTTTTTTGAAAAGAAAAGATAGTTATCACGATAGTTGTCTGCTGATTTATAAATGTTATAATTTTCATTTTCGAACTGTTCCTGAATTTGATAATCTTTTTTAAGAAGAATTCTAAAATCTTCAGTCAACGTATTAATCAGGATTTTTCGATCAAGCTCAGATACGATTGAATTAACTTTAAAAGTCTTTTCAGAAATTTCAAAATCCAGTAGTTTGTTTCCAAATTCGGTTGTAAAAACTACTCTGTGTGTAGTGTCGTTTACTTTTTTGGCAATAAAGATTCCGGACATTTCATGACCGTAAACTGTAACGTTGGTTTTGTAAACATAATCGGTTTTTGAGTCCGAAAAATACGGAACTTCAATAGCGGTTTTGTCTAATTTTTTGGGCGTATAATTTTTTGTGACCGAGCCACAGGAAAACAAAACAATTGCCAGAAAACAATTAATTAGTAAAAACTGAATCGTCGATTTTTGCATTGATTACTTTATTTTTAAGTACAATTCTAGTATAATCTTCAGATGATTCCAACAATTTTACCTGAACAACTGTTGCTTCTTCTTTATCAAAAGTCAGCTCGATTTGTTTGATGTATTTTTTCAAAGTCGCATCTTTCGGAATAAATTTTGCCAGATTTTGACCTTTTAATTTGAAATACGAAATCGTAAATTCTTTGTCGTCAAACATATTGCCGCTCACGCTTCCAACAATTAATTTATTGATTCTTGCAAAGATTTTACTGTTGCCAATATCAACCGCGCTTTTCTTTCCTTCGTCGTTAATCAGAATTTTTCCGTTCTTGAAAACGATACTATAATTGTATGGTTTTTTGTATTGCCATGATAATAATGCAGGTTCTTTAAAAAACATTTTTCCAGAAGTTTCAATGTCTTTTGACAAAAAATCCAAATGTTTGTATTGGACAAAATCAGTGCTTAAGGTTTTGATTTTTTTAGAAACTACGTTTACATCTTGTTTGAAAGAGGCAATTTCGGCATCGGTCATTTTTTGTTCCTGAGCGAACAAATTGCTTGAAATAAATAGAATTAATAGTGCTATTTTAGTTTTCATATTTGTCAAAAAATTGTGCTTAAATTTTTTTTGCCACAGATTTCACAGATTAAAATGATTAGAAAAATCTCTATTAATCCGCGTTTTCGCGATAGCGAATCCGTTTCATCCGCGTTCAATTTTCATAAGCTTTAAGATTCAAAAGTTCTTCGATCGAAACGACTTGATAATTATTTTGCTGTAAAAATTGCAAAAACTGTTCCAATACCAAAACAGAGTGTGGAGCAGTGTCGTGCAAAAGTACAATTCCGCCGGGAGAAACGCGTTTTTTAATTCGGCTTAAAATCAAATCCTGATTCTTTGTTCCTCCGTCAAGCGAGCGAATATTCCAGCCAATAACTTGGTGTCCGGTTATTTTTAAAGCTCTTCGAATTGATGGTGTTGTCACTCCGTAAGGCGGACGAAAAAAGTTGATTTTTTTGGAAGTGAATTTTTCCAGCAATTTATCTGTTTTGCGAAGTTCATCAGTTATTTTGTCTTCATGATAAAAATCGAAAAATTTAGAATGACTGTAGGAATGATTTCCAACCAAATGACCTTCAGCGATAATTTGTTTTAGAATTTCAGGATGTGTTTCGATATTTTTTCCAATGCAGAAGAAAGTCGCTTTGGCGTTGTATTTTTTCAGAAGTTCCAAAACTTCCAAAGTAAAAATACTCGGACCATCATCAAAAGTTAAGGCAATTTTTTTTTCTGTTTCTAGCGGATTATTGCAGAAAGCTTTTACATGATAATTGGATGAAATTCGGGCAGAACCAAAAGCATTTATTCCCAACCAAATTAAAACAATCAAAACAAACCACCAAAAATTTATTGCCGTATAAAGATTCAGAAGAAACAATAAAAGCAGTAAAAAGATAAAAAAAACGGATATGTTTTTATGCGTTATCATTTTGAAAGCAACGTAAAACTATGATTTTTTCCATTTACCTGATTGTACAGCAAGATGGTATTACAAGCTGGTTTTGTAACCGAATTTACTTTTATGATTTCAGGAATTTCCTGAGTTTTTATAATTTTTGAAGCCATCCATAATGCAAAAGCCGAAGCTGTGTCGTATGCACCGCTCAAATGTTTGTAATACAATTGAGGTGTTTCTGCGAAAGTATTTTCGGAAAGATTCTTATAATAGAAATCAGAATCTAAGTTCCCGTCAAAACCAAGAACAACAGCATCAAGATCTGAAATTTGTAAATTATTATGTTTTAAGAAAGTGATAATTGCATTTTCAATTTCATTTTCTTCTAAAGTATTTATGATTTCAACGTCTAGAATTTCTGTATAAGTATTAGCTTTTTTTTCATTTTCCAAAACAAAAAAACTAGCGCCTTCGCCATAGACAACTCCAGTTGAATTGGCATTTAAAATATTTGAAGGAAGATCATTTTCTTTTTTAATTCTTCCGGCCAATTTAAAAAGAGACAAAGTATATTCTCCGTTTTCATCAACGCCACCAACTAAAATCGAATTGGCTTCCTCTTCTTCAATCTGCATTTTAGCATCCAAAAGAGCCGATTCAAAAGAAACAGCTCCATTTACATACGTAAAATTATAACCTTTGCATGGTAAAGAAAGTGCAATCTGCGCACCAACCGTATTGTGAGTCGATTGAATAAAAGAAGTTGGAGTTAAGAACTCTTCATTATTATCAAGAATGTTTTTCAGGAATTTTTCAGAATCTTCGATACAGCCCAAACCAGTTCCGGTAATGATGGCATCAACATTTTCGACATTGGCATCTTTCATTGCCAAAGCCGAAGCTACAATTCCGTTTTTTACTCCTTTTGCCATTCTTCTGGCAGCAGCGGGCGAAATGTAATCTTTGTAAACCGGCGATACGATAGAAAGTACGGTTTCATTTTGATTGTAAACAGCTTCTTCTAAAAAAACAGTATCAAATGTTTTTTGAGTCGAAATACAACCTACTCCATTTATATATGTTTTTTTTGTCATTAGCTTTTAGAAAATATAAGGGTTGAACAATTTCCGCCAAAACCAAAAGAATTGGACAAAACGTGTTCGATAGTTGCATTTTTTAAGGAAGTTTGTGGTTTTAAATCAAATTCTTCCATCGAAGTTTCAAAATTCAAATTTGGGTAAACCACACTATTTTGAATGGCCAAAACACTGTAAACGGCTTCAATCGCAGCTGCAGCCGCTAAAGTATGACCCGTAAACGGTTTTGTAGAACTGAAATCAGGAACTTTTTCGTTTTCATAAATTCGTAGTAAAGCTCTACCTTCAGATAAATCGTTATTTGGCGTTGCGGTTCCATGAACATTGATATAATCAATTTCGGAAGGTTTTAAACCTGAAACTTCAAATGCTTTTTTCATGGCCAGATAGGCGCCGTCTCCATTTTCTGAAGATGCAGTTTGGTGAAAAGCATCATTTGCATTTCCGTAACCAGAAACTCTTGCCAGGACTTTTTTATTTTGTTTGGCGACAATTTCATCCGATTCTAAAACCAAAAAAGCGGCGGCTTCGCCAAGATTTAACCCTTTTCGGTTATTGTCAAAAGGTTTGTTATAATCGTCAGATAAAATCATTAAAGTCTTGAATCCGTTGATAGTGAATTTTGCCAAAGCATCAGTTCCGCCCACAATTACGCGATCCAGTTTTCCGGTTTTGATTAATCTAGCGCCCAGCATAATCGAGTTTGCTGCCGACGAACAAGCCGTACTGATTGTCGTAACCATTCCTTTTAAACCAAGTTCTGAAGCAATTTTTTCAGCGACATCGCCACCATCGTGACAGGTAATGTATTTAACCAATTCTGGTTTTTCGAAATAATCGTAATAATGTTTTTCGGTCATGTCCATTCCGCCTACACTTGTGGCCGAAATAAGTCCGGTTCTAAATTCGTTAATCGAGGTTATGCCGGCATTTTCAACAGCTTGTTTGGCAGCCAAAGTACCAATCATAGCGGTTCTGGAGAAATTGTTATCCTCATTTAATTTCAGTTCATCGATAAGATCTTCATTGGTTTTTTTGATTTCACCAACTTTGATAACATCTGCGTGAACAGTGGAAATATTTTGAATACGAGAAATTCCGATTTTGTTTTCGATCAGAGAAATGTAATTTTCCTCAACCGAATTACCAATCGCAGAGATAATTCCCATTCCCGTTATTGCAACACCTTTCATTTTAGACTTCTTAGATTGTTAGAATTTTAGACTCCTTAGATTTTTTTATTAGACTTATTTAGACATTAGACTTCTTAGATTTTTGGAAAGCATTTGTCTAAGAAGTCTAAAAATCTAAGCCAGTCTAAGTAAGTCTTATTTCGTTCTGTTAGCACTAATATAAGCCGCCATAGTTTCGATAGACTGGAAAATTGTTTTTCCTTCTTTCGGGTCAACTAGTTTAATTCCGTAATCTTTATCTAAAATTACGATCAATTCAAGCGCATCAATTGAGTCTAAACCTAAACCATCTCCAAACAAAGGATCGTTATCTGCAATGTCTTCAATTGCGATATCTTCAAGATTTAAAGTTGTAATGATTTTATTTTTTAATTCTTCTTTTAATGCTTCCATGATTATTTACTATATAATGTATTGATATTTTCGTTTTTATATTTCTCGATTTCTTCCTTGCCAATGATGCAGAGAAAAGCTTTGTAATTCTCGTTAAAATATTCCACCCAGCCACATAGAACTTTATCTGCTTTATCTGAATTCAATAAAATGTTTGAATAATTCGACATAAATTCTGTGTTGAAAGCATCAAATATAAAGAAAGAATTCTCACTTTTTAGTTGATGACGAATACTTATTTCGCCCAGACAAATATTTGGCAACGTATAAACAAAAACCGCCGGACTTGGATAATAGTTTTCTTTATCAGAAATCGATTCCTGATATTTTACATCGGTATCTAAACTTGACGATTTATTGGCCAAAACCAAAGCAATATTATTTTCTTCTTCAGAAGAAATTATCGGACTCAAAAGCAGCTCCGATCCTAAAAAAGCCAGTTTGCTCAAAGCATCCATTTTGAAAAACTTTGGATATTGGATTTCAAAATTACGCAATGCTTGTTTAGAGAAATCTGCAAAATCGGTTGGTTCAGTTTTGAATACAGAAGTTCCGTTCAAAACAATTTCGTTGTTTTGGATGCTGATGTAGGATTGTATGTAGGTTTTGGTTTGTGTCATTATTATCTAATAAGAATTCTATTAAATCTAATTTATAAAGGCATAATTTTTTTTAAATCGAATTCGCCGTAATACTTTAGAATATGTGAAAGGCCAACTAAAGTTAAGTCACCATATTTTGTCAAAATTCCTTTTTCAAAAAGATCATAAATTTTTGGACGATTCAATTTTGAGGTTATTATTTCCACTAATTGATCCCGACCTTGTATATTTAATAAGTCAATGACTGATGATTTTTCGATATTAATTAGAATTTTCTGGATTTCGTTAATTACATTTTTATCAATTAAAGATTGCTCTATTTTTTCCTTAAATGATTTTGATAAAAATTCTTTAGTGTATTCACTTCCTGATATTTTCGGAAAAATTTCTTTACTAAAATCTTCATTAGTCTTATCAAAGCAATTTATTATTGCAAGAAATGTTGCTTTATTGAAATCATTACTTTGAGTATCTAGATTTTTTTTAAAACTACCATTATTTATTTCAAATGTTAGCCCCAAATTTTCACCTCGTATTCCTTCTAAATATTCTATAAAAAACTTTAAGACTTTTTGGACAACCTCTTTATATCCAATTTCATGAGGAATTTGTTCATTTGTTATTTTCCAATCTATAAAATTCCGATCTTCTTGATTTTTATAAATTTTGAGTTCTATATGAGCATAGTGCTCGAAATTAGAACTAACAACAGATTTACCTTCTACAGGTTCTAAGTCCCAAGTTTCTAGTTTATTTTTAATTAAAAACAATTCTTTAGAATAATGAAATTCTCTTTTAAGATAAGTCGTTATCATTTCTTTTTTATTTCACTTTCTCAAAAATAACAGCCGTATTACAACCTCCAAATCCAGAAGCTGTTTTCAGGAAATATTCAATAGTCGCTTCTTTATTTTTCTCAACAACATTTACAGTCTCACTAACTCCAATTTCATCAAAACCTTTAGATTCAAAAAGCATATTTCGATTTGCCGATTCAATCGCAATTACTGTTTCCAATAATCCCGAAGCGCCTAATGTATGACCGTAAAAACCTTTTAAACTATTTACAGGAACATTTTGTAAACCTAAACGGTTTAAAGCAATGGCTTCCATTTCATCATTAAATGGAGTTGCAGTTCCGTGTGCGGAAATATAATCTAATTTCTTGGCTTCAATTTTTGCTTCTTTCAAAGCATTCTGAATACTTCTAAACAAACCTTCACCTGTTCTTGAAGGACCCGAAATATGATTGGCATCGTTTATAGAGCTGTCGCCAATTACTTTTATTTTCGCATTTTTGGCTTCCGCCGAAACTAAAACTGCAGCGGTTGCTTCGCCTAAACTTACTCCGGTTCTATTTTTAGAATACGGTTTACATGGCAATTCACTCATTGCCTGAAATGCATTAAAACCAGATAAAACAAATTCTGAAACTTCGTCGCCGGCCACGACAAAAACATTGTCATACAGTTCCGACTGAATCATTCTTTTAGCCACTGAAACGGCTAAAATTCCCGAAACGCAGGCATTTGAAACTACAATTGGTTGTGTTTGAAATTTGAAGAAATTGGCAACATTTTTTGCCAAAACATCTAAATGTGCGTTATTAAAATTTTCTTTGGAGTTCTCTTTTAAAGCCGTCACATTTCCTTTTGTTGTCGAAAGTATAAAGGCAGTTTTCGAATTTAATTCAACTCCCGAATTTTTGATAATTGCTTCCAAAGCCAAAATCATCATTTTCTCTAAACGGGAATATTTTGTTTCAACACTGATTTTTGAAAAAGCACTGTTTATTTTTTCATCAGAAATAATTGCAGCATAAAATGAATTTGGCATTAAAGAAATATCGCTATGAAGCTGAATTCCCGAATCGCCACGCAAAATCGCTTCGATGTTTGACTCAACATCAAAACCCAAAGGTGTAATACAATTCGTTTGCGTGATGTAAATTTCTTTTGACATTTTATGATTCTCATTTTCTCCTGCAAGGTTTCCAAAACCTTGTAGGTCTGTTTATTATTATAACGCTTTATCTAGAAAAAATGGCACACAGATTAAACAGATTTAAGCGGATTTGCACAGATGATTTATTTTAAACCTACAAGGTTTTGAAAACCTTGCAGGAAACGGATTTAGTTTATTTAATTAACCCAACTTTCCTTTTCCATTCCTCATAAAAAGGAGGATTCGTCAACATTAAATTCCCTTCTTTATCTAAAAAAACCTGAACAGTTTCGCCAGTGCAGGCAACTTCGCCCTGAGCGTCAATAATTTTAAAACGGTAAATTATTTTGGCGGCCGGAGTATCAACAACTGTGGTTTCGATTGTTACAACATCGCCGTAACGCAGAGACAATTTATGTTCGCATTTTGATTTTACAATTGGAGTAGTGTAACCCGTTTTTGCAATGTCTAAATACGTAAGTCCGTGTTGGCGTCCAAAAGCTTCGCGTCCATCTTCGAAATAGGTAATATAATTGCCGTGCCAAACGATTCCAAGCGGATCAGTTTCGTTAAAACGAATTCTAATTTCGTGAGAAACGGTTAGGTCTGAGGCTTCGTTATACTGTTCTTTTCTTTTTGTCATAAAATAAGGCAATGGAAGTTGTGATTATAAAGAACAAAAATAACAAACTTATTTTTGGAATGATTTCAAGGAAAGTAGTATTACGCAATAAAACATCATAAAATGCTTCTAGTCCCCAATTCATAGGAGATGATTTGGCAATAAACTGCATGATTTTTGGCATTGCAAAAACCGGAACCCATACTCCGCCAATTGCTGCTAAAATAATCACACTTGTCGCGCCAAATGGTGCCGATTGTTCCTGTGTATTGGCAACGGTTCCTAATAAAATTCCGAATCCAATTGCAGCAAAACCAGAAAACAAAGCTACGACGCTCATTAAAAATAAATGTCCTTCAATATTCAACGGAGGTAAACCAATATGAGGGAAAAGGAAAATAGCAACGGCAACCATCATATAAAACTGAATCATGCAGATTATAGAATACGTTATGGTTTTGCCAATAATGACAACTAAATTAGAAACAGGATTGGTCAGTAAACGAACAAATGTTCCCTGTGATTTTTCCTTTACAATATTGATTGAAAGCGGAATCACAATAAAAAATATCGCAAAAAGTGTCCAGGCCGGAACATTGTGCTGTACCGAATTTGGTAATACTTCTTTGTTGTTTATTCTTGGAATAATTTCTTTGAAAGTAATAAAACTCTTTTGCTCAAATTGTGCGTTTTCTTCGCCTAACTGATTTTGAAAAGTGGTATAAATTGATTTGGTTTCGATTTGAGAAATCATCTTATCAATAGAGCTCATTACCGAGTTCTTAAAACTCAATTGTACTGCCGGATCAAAATACAATTTGACTTCTTTTTGCTGAATCGCCTTCGGTTTTTCTGGTTTGGCAATGCTATCAGTAAAACCTATTTTACTCACAATATTTTCGACATTCTGATCAATTTTGGCTTGTAAATCGGTGCTTAAATTTTTCGGAATTATAATGGCGAGCTGAAATTTTCCTTTGTAAACATTTTCTCTGGCAATTTCTTCTGTGATTGGTTTATTGTCAATTTGTGTAACAACACTGAACAATTGGCTTTTTTCCAGATTGTCAAAAACGGTTTTTGAAACAGCGCCATTATCATTATCGACTAATAAAATGGGAATTTTATTATCGCTAATCGTTTTAAACGTGCTGTCCTGGATTAAAGTTACCGTAATTACCAAAACCAGAGGCATGACAAATAAAATGATCAAACCACCTAAATCTCTTCTTAATAAAAGAAATTCTTTTACTACTGACATCCAAATTTTATATATCATCTCTCAGTTCTTTACCAGTTAATGAAATAAAAACATCTTCGAGATTTTGTGCATTTTCTGTAGAATCAATTAAGGCTTTTGGAGTTCCTTTTGCATAAATCTGACCTTGATCTAAAATAGCAATGGTATCGCATAAATCCTGTGCTTCTGCCAAATGATGCGAAGTATAAATAATAGTTGTCCCATTTTGATTGAGAACTTTTAGATAATTTAAAATCGCATTTTTAGACTGAACATCAACACCAACTGTTGGTTCATCCAAAAACAAAACTTTTGGATTGTGCAGAATTCCTGCAATTAAATTCACACGACGTTTCATTCCGCCCGAAAAAGTATGAATTTGTTTATCTGCAAATTTCAATAAGCCCAAAAGATCTAAAGTTTCGATTACTTTATCTTTTAAATCGGGACCTTTTAAGCCATACATGCTTCCAAAATAATGCAGATTTTCTCTTGCTGTAAGTGTAGGATACAAAGCGTATTCCTGAGGAACAACACCAATAATTTTTTTGATTTTAAGTGAATGACTGGAATAGTTCAGATCATTAATCGTAAAATGTCCTGAAGTGGGTTTGATTAAACCACAGAGCATTGAAATCAAGGTTGTTTTTCCCGCGCCATTCGGACCTAATAATCCGAAAATCTGTCCTTCGTTTATTTCCAGTGAAACGTCGTTCAAGGAAAACATTTCTGCTTCTTTGTACTTTTTCGAAAGGGATTCTATTTTTATTATAGGTTGCAAAATATCGTTAGCTGATAGCTTTTTTTAGTTTTTTGAAAAAGATTTCTTCGCGATTAGCAATGTCCAAAAGTTCATCGGCAATGGCGTTATAGGCATCTTCTTTGGCACTTCGGTTTTTATAAATTCTGGAGGCTTCAACGGCAAAATCTCTCCATGAATCTCCAATTTGTGTCATTTCTTTTGAAAGCGTTTTCAATTCTTCATTACCTAAAATAACCGAAGCTTCCTGCAAAAACGCAGCATAAATAAAACGGAAACCACCGCCTCCGGTTCCAATTTCTTCCTGCATACGCACCATTTGAGCCAAATAGTGATTGGCTTTTCTAACACCGTGTTTTTTAGGCCATTTTCGAATTTGACGAGAAACCATTTTAATTCCGCGAACACCTACAATTGGCATTGGCGCGAGCATATCTCGACACGTATTTTTGATTCCTTTTATAATCGCACTTTTATAATCAACATTGTTCGGAATCTGAATTGGATAATACATTTGACCTCTTGGTGCAAAAGCACCTTTGGCAAAACGCACTTTATCCATTTCGTCGTGGGTTAAAGTTGTCACGGTTTCCATAACCGGATCGCTAATCAAATAATCGGTTTCGGTTTTGCCGTAAACGACTAAATTGTGTGCGTTGAAATGAAAGCGGTATTCATCAGGAAAATAACTTAAATGATAAACACCAACTTGAAGTCCGGTTGGAATATTATTTTTTAGATTTTCTTCTAAGGCTTTATTGGCATTGGCAACCGAAGAAAATTTTTGTCTTTTTATTTTTAGATTTAAACGATTGGCAACTTTATTAAAAATATGCCCAGGCAAAGTTCTATAGCTGATTGCCGGCGCATGATTAACTTTTAAGAAAGGTAAATACACGAAAAAAAGCCCTGAACCAATTCCGAAAACCATCGGTTCGCTGATATTGAGTCCGCTGTTTTTTAAGAGGTTTGAAGCTACTCCGTTTTCACAATGAGCAGATTGATGATGTGTAAAAGTAACTTGCATTATTTAGTGATACTATTTTTTAATTCGGCAATTGAAATATCAAAAGCGTCGGCATATTTTTGTAAAATCTTGTCGTTTAATTTAGCAAAAACGGCAGGTTTAAAATGTCTTTTTACACGCCATTTCCACATTTCTACATATCCGGCAAGAATCGTTAAATCCATTTTGTTGAGTTCCATAAAATAACAAATCGGACTCAATTCTCCGTTTTGAACTTTGATCCTGGCTTCTTCTGCACGTTCTTTTATATCGTCAATTGCGTTTGAAAGTGCAATTGCTTTTGGTTCCCAGCCCGTACTCAAAGCGGTCGTGTAATTCCCGTTTTCATCGGTCGCATAAACAAGCTCTTTCAGGTTCTTTTTGCTTAAATTTCCATCGTGCTGAGGTACATTTTCTTTTTCCATGATGTAATAATTTAAAACGATCTATACATAAAAACAAATACTAGAAAAGAGCTAATAATCAAAAAGCCCAAATTTATAAAGGCTAGATCTTTTCTTTTTTTGACAAATAGATAAAGCATTTCTATAAATAAAATAAAGTAATAAATTGATACTGTCATAAAAGTCATTACTACCATTCCTAAACCACCATCAACATGTCGATGTATATTATTGTCGCAATATTTATGAGGATCAAATGTAAGGCACCAAATAACAAAGACAGTTCCTATCAATAGAGTCAAAATCCCTATTCGAATTAGCAAATGATAGACAGATTTCTTTGAGCTCATGGATAATTATTTAAACCGAAATCGTTTTTTGAATAAACAAATTGATTTCGCATTCTAAAAGTATTTTGTTTTCGAGCAAACTTTGACAGCTCATATTACATATTGTATAATCATCACCAACAAACTTGGAAACTAAAGTTGCTTTTGTTGTTATAGTATCGCCAACTTTTGGCAAGGCATGTATTTTTAAATTTTTTAAGGCACTGATAAAACCAATAACATTTACGTTTTCATTTTCGGTTCCGTCTTCCTCAAAAAAATATTTTTTTCCAACAATAGAAGAACAGGTTTGTGCTGTATTTTCGATTAGACCGGCTTCAATAAAAACACCATTATCAACAAAAATATTATTGTCTCTAATTAAAAATACAGTTTCTACAAAGTTGGCATCAATATCTAAAATTAAATCGACCATGAGCATTGGCGCACGATGAGGTAAATAATTTTGTATGTCAACTCCAACTTTCATCCTTAATTTTATTTTGCTAAAACGGTTTTCATTTGCCCGCTCGCAATTTCTTCATGACCTAAAAAAGTCACAATATCAACCAAAGTAATTCCCGCAAATTCCTGCAATATTGTAATTTTTGACTGAATGGAATCGTTGATTTTTGGCAATTTTTTTATTTCAATTTCTTTAATAGAACCAATATATCCGGTTGGGGCAGTTTCGTTTTTTAGAAAAAACTGATAACCCGTGTGTAAGGCTACAGACTGCGCCATGTGTTCTATTAAACCGGCTTCTAAAAAAATGTTTTCTTTTAAAAAAATATTGTCATTTTGAATTTTCAAACCTGCAACCAATGATGTTTCAGAATACGAAAACATTTGGTCGACCATCACAAAAGGGAATTTTTGAGGCAGTAAATTCTCGACAGCTTCTTTTTCTAAAAGGATTGAAGTTTCCATTAGCAAACCGTTAAATAAGCATATGCAAATGAAAATCTTCCACTTTCAGGTACAGACAATAAAATTTTGTCTCCTTTTTTTAATTTCCCTGAATTCATTAGTTCTTCAACGGCAATATAAATTGATGCTGAACCAACATTACCCACTCTTAAAAGATTCATAAACCATTTTTCGTCTGCAATAATAATCCCTTTTTCATCTAATCCTTTTTTAAGTCCTTCAACAAAAAAGTGAGATGAAACGTGTGGTAGAAAGTAGTCGACCTCCTGAGCTGTAATATTGTGTTTTGCCATAGCATCACTCATACTTTCAACTCCTTTTGGCAGAATAAATTCATCTAGTAGTTTGACATCTTGCTTTACCGCAAACACAGATTCATTTAACCATTGATCTGGTCCATAATTACTCCATGGTTTTATGTCTCCGTTTTCTAGTTTATCTCCTCCGGCATACATGCAGGTTTCTAATTCGTAGGCATATGAATAGGCTTCCATCCATTCAATTTTTAAAGAAATTTCTCCGTTAGGTTTATTTTCTAATAAAAATGCTCCGGCACCATCAGATAGCATCCATCTTAAAAAATCTTTTTTGAAAGCAATAATAGGCTGTTCTTCAAGGTTTTTTAAATTGATGATTTCATGATTGTATTTCTGTGCAGAAAGCCAGGTCGAAACTTTTTCAGATCCCGTGCAGATTGCATTATTCGAGTTTCCGGATTTTATAGAAAGATAGCCATATTTTAATGCGTTCATTCCTGAACAGCAAATTCCCATAGAGGAATTTAATTCGACAGATTTATTTTTCAGTAATCCGTGAACCATTGCAGCATGTGACGGTGCTAAAATATCGGGTGATGATGTACCACAAGAAAGAACTTCTAAGTCCTGATCTGTAAATTTTTCATCAAACAACTGTGAAACAGCATTTCGGGTCAACTCAGCATTGGTATGCGTGCTTTTTCCGGTTTTGTCTACAGCGTAATATCGACTGGTAATTTTATTATTGCGCAAAATAATACGCCTTGCTTTTGAAGCGGTGTCATTGATTAGCCCTAAATAATTTTCCATTTCATCATTTGAAACGGCTTCATTTGGCAAATACTTTGCGGCTTTGGTAATATATACGTCAAACATAATCTAAATATGGTCTTCTAAACTCCCTGATAATATTGAGTTTGTCTTTTTATGGTTTTGAACTTAAATGGATAGGTAATAACATGCAATATATATACTATTGGTGAGATTAACCATATAGCAAGGAATAAATAAACATAAAATAATTTAAGAAGCACTTTTCTGTTCTTATTGTTTTTATAAATGAAATTAGACCATTTATTAAAAATTTTGTTAGCTGTTTTGTCCACTGTCACTAAATACGGGCTAATTTTTACGGCTCCGATTTCGGCCAGTTTTGGCTGTAAAGTGTCTAATTTGTCCTGATTAAATTCTGAAAGTATGATTTCTCCAAATTTATCTGATTCCTGAATGTCTTTGTCTGAAACTCCTGGCAAAGGAAAAAAGCCTAAATACCTCTTTTTTACCCCGGAAAACATCCAGTTTACAATAGTAATTACGCTAATTAAATTTCCAACGCGATCAACCAATGCTACATTTCCTACTAGTTTTGCGTTGACATCCCTCAATAAAACTTTTACTTTTTCCTGAGCCATAATCCACATGTTTCTTGAGCCGTTTATGGTAATTACAGGTGTATTGTTAAGAATAGACTTTGCTTCAGGACTTTTTAGAAATGAATTCATAGGAATCGAAGGCGATAAATACCAAACCTGATAATGTAAAAGAACCAGATCAAATTTTGTATTTAAAATTTCTTGAGAAACAGGTTTTAAAGCTGTGGGAATTTGCAGAAAAGATTCCGGGAAAGCATCAAAAAAAGTTGTTTTATTCCACGGAAAGGGAAAGGGTTTTTCTAATTGTATTTCGTGAAAAGTTACTTTTATATCCTCTGAATTTAAGAATGGTTTTGCAATATTTCGCGCAATTGATTCTAGTTGTCCGGATTGAGAATAATAAATAACGAGAACATTTTTCATTTGGGTTTATCTGCTTTGGTTGCAAGCAAAAATAAGTAAATTTATTTAAAAGAATTTTCTTGTTTAATGGAATGTTTTTGGGCCACAGATTTTGCGGATTTAAACAGGTTCTCACAGATTTTCTTTTTAGATATTGAAATGAGTTTTGAGCGAACAAGGTTTAAAAGATTTAATTCAGTGTAAACCCGTTTAATCTGCAAAATCTGTGCGCCATTTATTTAAGCTGATTCCAAAAATCGAAATAATTGAACCACTGCAAAGGATATTTCTGTAAAATGCTTTCTACGCTTTTTACGTATTCGTTTAATAAACCTTTTTCGTCGCGGTGTTTTACTGTGGCTTCACGTGCATATAAATGGTAATGCAGGTTGGGTTCTTTCATTACGTAAACAAAAACAACAGGCACTTTTAATCTTGAGGCAATTAAAAAAGGTCCGGCAGGAAAGTTGGCATCTTTACCCAGAATTGTTGCAGAAAGAGATTTGGTACCTTCAAAATAACGGTCGCCTGTAAAACAAATCAGTTCATTATTGGCCAAAGCCGCATTAATCTCAAAAATATGAGAAAGGTCGTCTCTAATAATGATGAATTTTACAGTAGGTTTTTGAGTAAC
Source organism: Flavobacterium sp. N2038 (assembly GCF_025947185.1). NCBI lineage: Bacteria > Pseudomonadati > Bacteroidota > Flavobacteriia > Flavobacteriales > Flavobacteriaceae > Flavobacterium > Flavobacterium sp. N2038. The sequence goes on along the minus strand of NZ_CP110001.1, from coordinate 524,381 downwards.
GCTCTCTAAATAATTTTTAATAGCAGAATGTTCTAAGTCTGTTGTAACTAAATTGATTTGAAAATCAAGATCGATATCGCCAAAAAAGTGTTCGGCAATTTCAAAATTTCCAATGTGCGCGCTAATTAATACGCCGCCTTTTTTCTCTTCCAGAAGTTTTTTCAGAATCTCGATTCCGTCAAATTCATAACTGAATTTATTTCGCAGACCAGCCGAAATTGAAATTTTGTCAATAATAGTCTGTCCAAAAGTATAGTAACTTTTGAAAACCATTTTTTTGGATTGGAAATTAGAGTAATTAAGTCTTTCTTTAAAATAATAAAAAATTGCCTGATTGCTTTTTTTAAGAAACAGGAAATAATAGGAAGCAACAAAATAAAGTAGGACATAAGCAGACCTGACACCCGCTTTTTGTATTAAAAAAACGAATATTTTATAGCCTAAAACTGTTCCTTTTGATTTGCCATCCCATTGACTCATTAAGCAGTTTTAGCTTTTATCTTGTTTTCAATCAGGTCATAGAAGTTCTGAAAAGTCGCAATTCCAACGAAATCTGCTTCAACCAGTTTTACACCAAAGTTAGATTCAATCGAAACCACTAAATCTACATAATCTAAACTATCTAACCCAAGTGTATCTTTTAAATTAGCATCTGGTTCAATTTCATCATTGTCTACTTCAAACTCATCAACCAAAAAACCATTAATTCTCGTTATAATCTCTTCTTTATTCATTGTTTAATTTAAACTTTTTAACCACCAACGCAGAGTTGGTTCCTCCGAAACCGAAAGAATTGGACAAAAATATGTCAAATTTTTTGTTTAACGTAGTTTTAACTAAATTTAATTTAGATGCGTCTTCATCTGGATTTTCTAAATTGATGTTTGGCGCAATAAAATCGTTTTGCATCATTAGGATAGAATAGATCACTTCACTGGCTCCTGCCATCCAGCATTCATGACCCGTCATTGATTTTGTGGAACTTACATGAGGATTTTTTTCACCAAAGACTTCAAAGATCGCTTTTGCTTCATTACCGTCTCCAACGGGAGTTGAGGTTGCATGAGCATTAATATATTCAATATCTGCGGGTTTTAATTTGGCATCGTCAAGCGCTCGTTGCATGGCTATAGACGGACCTTCAACATTTGGTGTCGAAATATGTCCACCGTTTGATGAGAAGCCATAGCCTACAACTTCGGCAATAATATTGGCACCGCGGGCAATAGCAGACTCATAACTTTCAAGAATTAAGGTTGCACCACCACCACTCGGAATTAATCCGTCACGATCTGCATCAAAAGGTCTTGAGGCTTTTTCAGGATCGCTTTCTCTGTTTGAAAAAACGCCCAAACCGTCAAAACTGCTCATAGCATATTTGTTAATTTCCTGTGCACCTCCGGTAATAATAATATCCTGAAAACCACTTTTGATTAAAAAATAAGCCAATCCTATAGAATGCGACCCGCTTGCGCAGGCTGCACTAACAGTTAAATTTATACCACGAAGTTTAAAAATTGTCGAAAGATTCATGGTAACAGTAGAATTCATCGATTTAAAAATCGCTCCGGAACCAATTAAGGCAGTATCTTTTTTCTCGCGTACAATATCTGTAGCATCAATAATAGCTTTAGAAACGCTGTCGTTTCCGTACATGATTCCAACTTCGCGATTCTCAAAAAAAGCATCGTCGATATTGGCATTTTTCAATGCTTCAATAGTAGCCATGTATGCGTATTCGGTTTCTTCACCAATACTCATACGTTGTCTTCGGTTTAGTAAGTCTTTTAAATTTGCTTTCGGAACCATACCGGTTAAAGCTGATTGAAAACCAAATTCTTTTCTTTCTGGATCAAACTTAATACCGGATTTTCCTTCGTATAAAGATTCCTTTACTTCATCTAAAGAAGTTCCGATACAAGAATAAATTCCCATTCCGGTAATTACAACTCTCTTATTCATCATCTTTCAAAAGTAATTTTTTAAGAATATATTCCGCCATTTATGTTAATAATTTCGCCGGTAATATAACTCGATTTTTTAGAAATCAAAAAGCTTACCAAATCTGCTACTTCTTCAGCTTCACCAAAACGATTTACAGGAATTAGTTTTAGTAATTCTTTTTCGTCAAGCTGGCTTGTCATATCTGTTCTGATAAAACCTGGTGCTACAGCATTTACTGTAATATTGCGTTTGGCAACTTCTTGCGCCAAAGCTTTTGTAGCAGCAACGATTGCTCCTTTTGCAGCCGAATAGTTGGTTTGCCCGGCAGTTCCTTTTACTCCCGAAACCGAAACCATATTTACAATTCGGCCATATTTATTACGCAGCATTTTCTGAATGAAAAACTGCGTTACATTAAAGAATCCGTTCAGACTTGTGTTCACAACACCGTTCCAGTCTTCAGGAGTCATCCACATAAATAAACCGTCTTTTGTAATTCCGGCATTGTTTACAATAGCTTCAACAATAGCTTCAGGGTTGGCGTCCTGCCATTTTGTTAAAACTGTTTGTACCTGTTCAAAATTAGAAACATCAAAACCCAGAATTTCTCCGCTTGCACCTAATTTTTGAATTTCCTGAAGTGTTTCTTCGGCAGCGGTTTTGTTTGAATGGTAATTGATCAGAATATGATAATTAGATTCAACAGCTAATTTTTTGCAAATAGCACTTCCAATTCCTCTCGAACCGCCTGTTACTAATACACATTTCATATTTATTCGTTATTCGTGCTATATTATTACTTTTTTTTGCCAGCTGGCTTTTTTACCGTTTTTGGTCCTGCTTTTGCTGTTTTCGTTTCGGTCTTCGTTTCCTGTTTTGGTTTTTCGGCAGGAGCTTCAGTTATTACTTTTTTCTCTGCTGTTTTAGAGAAAAGTTCGGCATTATCAAACCATTGGTTGGCTAAAACAGTTCCGTCTGGTTTAAGAAATCCCCATTTTCCTTCGTTTTTCACTCTCGCAACACCATTTATAAAACCTTTATCCTGATCGATAAACATAGCCACAATTCCATTTGCTGTGATTCCGTATTGTGTCGGAATTACCAGTTTTCCGCTTTCATTGATAAATCCCCAGTTGCTTTCTTTAACCGGAGCTAAACCATTTGAGCCGAAAACTTCGGCATCGTTATACGTTGGTTCAATGATAAAATCTCCTTTTAAATTGATGTATCCCCATTTTTTTCCAACTAAAACCGGTGCCAGATTTTTTGAGAATGCTTTTCCTTTATCATATATAGGTAAGATAGCCCAGTTTCCTTTAAGGTCAATAAAGCCTATTTTTCCATTTTTTTTAGCAAATGTCAAGTCTTGTGTTTCAAAATCCCAGATTTTTTCGGCACCATCAACCGGAATAAAATTCCCTGCATTTACCAGACCAAAAGTTTTGTCTTTTTTTGCCCAGGCTACATTTTTAAAATAATTACCTACTTCGTCATAAGCAACTTCTACTACTTCTTTTCCTTCGGTATTAATGATTCCCCATTTTTTGTTGTTTTCAACTCTGGCAAAACCATTTTCAAAAGATTTAATCTGATCGTATTTTGGCTGTAGGACAATTTCCATTTTTGGATTGATTAGCCCAACTTTGTTTGCTTGTCTAATAAAGGCTACACCATAATTAAAGTCAAATAATTTCTCTGAATCGGGTGCTTTTTGAATCTCTCCTTTTGTATTGATATAAACCCAGTTCTTATCTTTTTGTACGATAGCAATTCCGCTGTTAAAATCCTTAGCATTGTCAAAAGTAGCAGGAATTGCCCAGTTTCCTTTTGTGTCAATAAAACCCCATTTTCCGCCGTTTTCTGCGGCAGCTAAGCCTTCGTAGAAACTTTTGGCAGATTTAAACTGAGGCTCTATGGCGTACGATCCGTCTTTAGACAGATAGCCAATTTTTGAGTTCTTTTTAACTAATGCCAGCTCTTGACTATTAACAGATTGAATGAATACTAGCAATAAAAAAATAAGTGGTTTTTTCATGATTTTTAAGATTCAATATTAATATGTGAAATAAATAATTAACTGTTTGTAAGGTAATCTTTTACTTTTTGAACAAAAGGATACATTACCTGATCTTCTTTAAACTCCGGAATAATATTTCTTACATCGTCGTACCATTTTTTTGTAACTGATGAAATTTTATCTTTTTGACCTAAATAATCAATGGCCTGAACAATGGTAATCATTTCGATAGCCAGAACCTCAAAAGCATTTTCGATTACTTTTGATGTAATTACCGCGGCATTTGTTCCCATACTTACAATGTCCTGATTGTCGTTGTTGTTTGGAATTGAATGCACATACATTGGATTTGAAAGCATTTGACTTTCTGCTGTTGTTGAGGTTGCTGTAAATTGAACCCCCTGCATACCAAAGTTAAAGCCTAAAGTTCCCAGATTTACAAATGGAGGAAGGATTTCATTAATTTTTGAATTTAGCAAATAGTTCAATTGGCGTTCTGCCAACATCGTTAATTTTGTAATAACAATTTTCAGTTTATCCATTTCAAGCGAAATATAATCGCCGTGGAAGTTTCCTCCGTGATAAACGTGTTTGTTTTTTACATCTATAATAGGATTGTCGTTTGCCGAGTTAAATTCGTCTTCCAGAATAGAAGCGACATTATTTATAGTTTCTAAAACCGGCCCAAGAATTTGAGGCACACATCTTAAAGAGTAATATTCCTGAACTTTTTCTTTAAAAATTTCTTCGGTATTTTCTCCAGAATATAAATGGTCTTCTCTTTTACGAATTAAAGTACTGTCTGAAAGATTTTTTCTCATTCTTAAAGCTACTTCCTGTTGTCCTTTATGACGTTTGGTTTGGTTTAATTCTTCAGAAAAATGATCGTCATAAGCCTGAACCAATTCGTTTATTGCACAAGAAGACTTCAAAGACCAGTCTAATAATTTTTTAGCATGATGAATATTTACAACGCCAATTCCTGTCATTACAGAAGTTCCGTTAATCAAAGCCAGACCTTCTCTAATTTCTACCTGAATTGGTTTTAGGCCTTCAATTTCAAAAACCTCAGGAGTTGGTCTTCTTTCTCCTTTATAAAAAACTTCACCTTCGCCAATTAAAACTAAAGCTAAGTGTGATAATTGTACCAAATCTCCACTCGCTCCAACGCCACCGTGTTCGAAAATCAATGGGGTAATATCTCTGTTGATCAACTCGGCCATTAAATGAATTACAGAAGGATGAACACCTGAATTCCCCAAAGAAAGCGTATTTAATCGGGCTAAGATTGCTGCTTTTGCACAAACAGGACTCAACGGCTTTCCTGTTCCGGATGAGTGGCTCCTGATTAAATTATATTGAAGCTGAATTTGGTCTGACTCCTTAATTCTATATTGAGCCATTGGTCCAAAGCCAGTATTTACACCATATATTACTTTGTTTCCTGAAAATTCTTTTAGAAAGTTAAAGCTTTCATTTACCCTGTTTAGAACTACATCACTTATTGTAACTTTGTTATTTCCAAATATAATAGATTCGAATTCTGCTAAACTTAAATATTCATTAATTGTATTCATTAAATCGTTTTTGGTTGTGCTAATTTAATTTTATTAATCAAAATAAATGTAGTTATTTTGATGATGGCAAATGTAAGTTAATAATTCATAACATTTTTATTATGACAAAGGAGTTTGTTGATGTTTTAGTGATTGGTGCAGGACCTTCAGGATGTGTTTCGGCATCGTATCTACATAAAAATAAGGTAAAGGTAAAGGTTGTAGAAAAAGCAAAATTCCCAAGACTTGTGGTTGGCGAAAGCCTTATTCCGAGGGTTATGGATCATTTTGCTGAAGCTGAACTTTATGATGCGCTCAATGCAATGAACTTTGAAAAAAAGCTTGGCGCTCGTTTTATAAGAGGAGAAGAAATATGTGTTTTTGATTTTAGTCAGAAATTTGGAGAAGGCTGGGACTGGACCTGGCAGGTACCCAGAGCTGATTTTGACAATACAATGGCACAGGAAGTAATTCGAAAAGGAATTGATCTGGAATTTGAAACAGAAGTTTTGGAAGTTTCTTTTGAAGGAAAAAATTCGAAAACAATTGTGAAAGATGCAGACGGAAATTTAAAAGAGATTCACGCCAAATTCATAGTAGATTCCAGCGGATACGGACGTGTTTTGCCTAGACTTTTAGATTTGGATACACCATCAAAATTAGATCCGCATTCTTCGATATTTACGCATGTAAAAGATATAAACAGAGAGGAAGGCGAGGAGGGAACTCAGATTTCTTTTGATATTCTGGAAACCGAAGTATGGCTGTGGGTAATTCCGTTCTCGAATGGAAATACGAGTTTAGGAGTTGTTGGCCCAACAGATTTTATCAATTCTCTTTCTGAAAATAAAGACAATGCTGAAGCGTTGCGAAATGCCATCCAAAAGTCTGATTATTATATTAAGAGATTTGCCGGAACGGAGTTTTTATTCGAGCCTGTAAAACTCGAAAATTATTCAAGAGCGGTAAAAAGAATGTACGGAGATGGCTTTGCTTTAACCGGAAACAGTTCTGAATTTCTAGATCCGGTATTCTCATCCGGAGTTGCTTTTGCCACAGAATCCGGAATGCTGGCAGCAAAATTATATCTGAAAGAATCGCAAGGAATTCCTGTTGATTGGGAAGTTGAGTTTACGCAATATATGAAACGTGGTATTGCCGTTTTTACTACGTATGTACAGGAATGGTACACAGGAAATCTGCAAACGCTGTTTTTTCACCAACCTGAAAATCCTGAAGTAAAAGAAAAAATATGTTCGGTTTTGGCGGGTTATGTCTGGAATGAGGAAAACCCTTTTGTAAAGAAACACGATCACGTAATAGCAAATATGGCATATTTACTGAATATGCAGAAAGAACAAAGCCCTGAATAATCAGGGCTTTTTTTATGGCTAAAATATACCATATAACTTTATTAAAAAAAAGGCTGTCTAAAACTAGACAGCCTTTTAATCTTCAAAAAATAATATAGTAAAAAATTATACTACCAGAATTTAACATACAACGCCACAATAATCAATAATGTAATTACGATTAAAACTGTAGTTTGTGGTTTTACTTTAAACATTTCAGAGTCAATTTCAAATGCTTTAGGATTTACTTTTGGTCCTGCAAAACTGATTCCGATCATTGCCAGCATGGTAAAGAAGAAAGACAATCCCATACAAATGTGGAACGGAATTTCGAAACCACCTTTGCCATTAGAATAAGCGGTATATAATAATGTTTCATTTCCGAATAACATTGGTGCATACTCATTAAATAAAACAGATAAAACAAATCCTAAAATTACTCCTACGATTGCCGCAGTTCCAGTAGTTCTTTTCCAGAACATACCAAGGAAGAACATTGCGAAAACTCCGGGGCTAATGAAACCTGTATATTTTTGAATGTAGGTGAATCCACCAACACCACCAATTCCAAGAAGGTCATTCCATGTAAACAATACAGCCAAAAGCATTGCAGCAAATACAGCAATTCTACCAATGTTTACCTGTTGTTTTTCGCCGGCATCTTTTTGGATGTATTTTTTATGTACATCTAAAGTATAGATCGTTGAGATACTATTTACTTTACCTGCCAATGAAGCAACAATTGCAGCAGTTAATGCAGCGACAGAAAGTCCTTTTAAACCAGTAGGTAAGAACGTTAATACAGCAGAATAAGCGCCGTCTTTTCCTCCAACTAATTGTGGTAAATGTCCGTTTTGGTATAAAACGTAAGCAGCTATACCCGGTAACATTACGATTAAAGGCATTAATAATTTTAACATACCAGCAAACAAAATACCTGTACGTGCAGTTTGTAAATCGGCACCTAAAGCTCTTTGTGTAATGTATTGGTTACATCCCCAGTAGTTTAAGTTGATGATCCAGATACCGGCTACGTAAGACATCAAACCAGGGAAAGTTAAATATTTATTGATCTCAAGCTGAGATGAAGTCGCTGTTGGTCTTGGGATAATCATTTTGAAATGTTCCGGAGCTTTTTCCATTAAAACCTGAAATCCGGCGATTGCATTTTCACCCACATGAAAATATCTTCCAACTGTAGTAAGTGCAATATAAGAAGTAACCAAACCACCAATAATTAAAACGGCAACCTGAATAACGTCTGTATATGCAACAACTTTCATTCCTCCTAAAGAGATTACCAAAGCAAATACTGCCAATCCAATCATAATAACATGCAGATATTCTCCACCTGCTAAACCATTAATAGCAACAGCTCCTAAATAAAGGATAGAAGTTAAGTTTACAAAAACGTACAAAAACAACCAGAAAACTGCCATAATCAAAGCAGTAGATTCGTTATAACGTGTTTTTAAGAATTGAGGCATCGTGTAAATCTTGTTTTTAAGATAAACAGGGATAAACCAAACGGCTACAATAATCAAAGCAACAGCTGCCAGCCATTCGTAAGCAGCAACAGCAATTCCTAAAAAGAAACCTTCACCACTCATTCCGATAAATTGTTCTGCAGAGATGTTTGAGGCAATTAACGAAGCTCCAATAGCCCACCATGTTAAATTTCCTTCGGCCAGGAAATAAGCTTTAGCATCGTGTTCGTCTTGTTTACGTTTGCGGTAAACACTGTAACCGTAGGCAGAAACTACGATAAAATAAATAATAAAAACCGCATAATCTGCGAAAGCGAGGTTCTGGTTCATTGTTAGTAGTATTTTTTAAAATTAGTATAGGTGATTGTTTGTTTAATATTGATTTTGAAAAATTTCAAAATCCGGTTTCTGCTATTTTATCTGGTTAAAACAAAATAGGTGTTTTTTATTCTGTTATTTTTTAAATTGGTTTTATAAGCTTTTATAATGAACGTCTGATTGTTGTCTTAAAATCTCAGCACTTTTTTCAGGAGTAATATCACGTTGTGATTCGCCCAGCATTTCGTAACCAACCATAAATTTTTTAACCGTTGCCGATCTTAATAATGGCGGATAAAAATGCATATGAAAATGCCATTCTGGATGTTCTAAACTATCTGTTGGCGCCTGATGAATTCCAGATGAGTACGGGAAAGAAGTACTGAATAAATTGTCGTATTTTGTTGTAAGCTGTTTTAGAATTTTAGCAAAAGCAGTAGCTTCTTCAGCAGTTAAATCGGTGATTTTGCCAAAAGATCTTTTGCTTATGATCATGGTTTCATAAGGCCAGATTGCCCAAAACGGAACCAAAGCAACAAAATGATCATTTTCGATTACAATACGATCGCCAGATTTTAATTCGGCATCCAGGTAATCTTTAAGAAGGGTTCTGTTGTTTTTATCAAAATATGCTTTTAAACTGTTCTGTGTTTTTTCAACCTGAGTTGGCAAAGATGATTGTGCCCAGATTTGCCCGTGTGGGTGCGGATTACTGCACCCCATCACGCTTCCTTTATTTTCGAAAATCTGAACGTGATTGATGTATTTAATATTTCCTAAATCAGTATATTCTTTTTGCCAGGTTCTGATGATGTTTTCAATCCCGTCAATTTCCATTTCAGGCAAGGTAAGATCGTGTCTTGGTGAAAAACAAACCACTCTTGAAATTCCCTGTTCAGGGATGGCTTTAAAAAAAGTATGCTTAATATCTTCTTCAAAAATAATTTCGTCCTGTTTCATGGCTGCAAAATCATTTTCAAAAACAAAACTGTTTTCGTATTTCGGATTGCTCACTCCGTTAGCACGAACATTTCCCGGACATAAGTAACAGGTTGAGTCGTACTTTGGCAAAGCCTCTGTAGCTATGGTTTCATTTTGTCCCTGCCAAGGGCGTTTTGCACGATGAGGTGAAACTAGTACCCATTCGTTTAATAAAGGATTAAATCGTCTGTGAGGATCTTCGTTAATGTCGAAATTTTTCATTTTTGCTAGTTGTGATATTAAAGTAGTTTTGTTCCGTTTGAGATTTTTACATCATAGAATTTTAATTCAATTCCAAATGTATTTAAATAAAGATTTGAAAACTTACTTTTTACCTCATTTTCGTGACCTTTTTTAATTAAATTTATAGTGCAGCCGCCAAATCCGCCCCCCATCAAACGGGAGCCAATTATGGCATCATCAGCTTTTGCAGTATCTACTAGCATATCCAGCTCTTCACAGCTCACGGCATACTCCTGCGATAAGCCATAATGCGTTTCAAAAAGTAATTGTCCTAAAAGTTCTATATTTCCTTTGTCCAGAGCCTCGCATGCCTTAATAACACGGTTAATTTCTTTTACAACATAGTGTACTCTCTTAAAAACGGTTGGATCTATTTTATCCTGAATACTTAAAAGTTGTTCTTCTTTGCAATCTCTAAACGTTTTTACTTCAGGAAAATGAGTTTTTATAATAGACAAACCTTGTTCGCATTCAATTCGTCTTGTATTATATTCTGAAGTAAAAAGCGAATGTTTTACATTACTATCCATCAGGATTAAAGAATAATCTCTGAAATCGGCATTATGATATTCAAAATCCAATGTGTTACAATCCAACTGAATTACTTTATTTTCAAGACCATGTACACTGGAGAACTGATCCATAATTCCGCAGTTAATACCAACCCAGTGTTCTGCTTTTTGGCCTAATAATGCGATGTCTTTCTTTTCTATTTTTAAATCAAAAAGTGCCACGATTCCGAAAATCATTCCGCACTCTAAAGCTGCCGAAGAAGATAATCCGGATCCGACCGGAATGTTACTGCTAAAAACACAATTAAAACCTTCAAATGAAAAGCCATTATCTTGTAGTTGTTTAATAACACCACGAATGTAGTTGGTCCATACAGCATCATTTAATGCTGCTTTTTCAGTCAAATCAATTTCGAATTCTTCATTTAAATCGATGGCAATTATTTTGGCTTTTTTAGTATTGTTTTTTTCAAAAGCAAAACAAATTATTTTGTCGATTGCAGCCGGTAAAACATAACCGTCATTATAGTCGATATGCTCTCCGATAATATTGATTCTTCCGGGAGAAAGAACAATTTTTTGTGGAGCAGATCCAAAAGTATTCTCAAAAAAAGAGGTGGTATTTTGTATTAGAATTTCATTCATTATTTTGTGATTGTAATAGTATTTTTTTAGTTCTTTCAATTGAAGAACTAATCTAGAGTTTCAAATTTGTAAACCGTTTTTTGCTGATATTCCTGGCCTTTTTTCAAGACAGTATTAGGAAAATGTTTGTGATTTGGCGCGTCAGGGAAATTTTGAGTTTCAAAACAGATACCACTTGTGGCATGATAAACAGCATCTTCTTTTCCTTTCAAAATATCAAAGCAATTTCCGCCTACATATATATGTACACTTGGCTGATCGGTATAAACACTCATTTTTAGTTTTGTTTTTGAACTGTATAAGGTTGCAACAACTTCATTTGAAGGTTCAATTACAAATGAATTATCGATAGAAGCGGGACAGTTTTTTGCGGTTCTGAAATCGAAAGCATGATCAGAAAGCGGGGTAAATTTTCCGGTTGGAATATTCTCGGAATCAGTTTCGAGTATTTTATCTGAAACAATAGACATTTCCTGATCCAGAACAGTTGAATCATGTCCGTTTAAATTAAAATAACTGTGATGAGTTAAGTTTACAATAGTGTCTTCGGTTGTTGTTGCTTTGTATTCAAGCTGCAATTCGTTTGCTTCTGTTAAAGTATATTTTAATTCCACTTGCAAAGCGCCGGGATAATTTTGATCCAGATTCTCACTTAGTAAACTAAATGTTACAGAAGGATTTTCGCCAGCAGTTAAATTGGTTACATTCCATGCTTTTTTTCCAAAACCAGTATCTCCTCCGTGCAAAGCATTACCATTATTGTTTCCGGCCAATTGAAAAGTTTTATCATTTAAACTAAAAAGGCCTTTATTGATTCTTCCGGCATAACGGCCAACAGTGGTTCCAAAATAGGGGGCACTTGGTAAATTATAGGAGTCCAGATAAGATTCTAAAGTATCAAAGCCCAAAACGACATCTATCAATTTTCCGTCAACAGGTATTTTTAGTGAAGTTACAGTTGCTCCATAATTGATTAACTGAACTTTCATTCCGCTTTTATTTGATAATTCAAAAGAGAGAATTTCTTCGTTATCAGAGGTTAAACCAAAAGATTTATAAGCAGATTTGTCTTCAAATTGAGAGATATGTTTTATTTCCATACTATTTTTGCCAAAAGTGAAATTCAAAAATAGAAACATTTTTTATTTTTACATACCAGTGCCTACCAGTTTTTGTATATTGCACAAAAAAACACATTTCATGAACATTATCTCTATTCAAAATAATCTTGGTTTACCAAAGTATAAACAGATTATTCTTTCAATTGAAAAAGCTATTGATGAAGAAAAATTGATAAAAGGCGACAGGCTTCCATCTGTAAATAAAGTGTGTCTGGCTTTTTCATTATCCCGGGATACAGTTTTACTGGCTTATGATGAATTAAAGAAAAGAGGAATCATTTATGCCATCCCCGGTAAAGGCTATTATGTTAAAAGTGTTGAAACTACAATTAAGCAGAAGATTTTTTTACTGTTTGATGAGTTAAATATCTTTAAAGAAGATATCTATAATTCGTTTTTAAAAAATATTGGAAAAAATGTTCAGGTCGATATATTTTTTCATCATTTCAATGTTCAGGTTTTTAAAAAGCTCATAAACGACAGTAATGGGAATTATACCAAGTATATCATTATGCCAACTAATTTAATTGATATAACGGATTGTATAAAAACCCTACCAGTAAATGAAGTTATTATTCTGGATCAAACTAATCCGGAATTAAAAATGTATCCCGCAATTTATCAAAACCACCAAAAAGATATATTTGAAGGTTTGCAGAATGGCAAAGCGAGATTGAACAAGTATGAAAAATTAATTTTAATTTTTCCGGGTTTTAGAGAGCCGCTCGGTATGAAAATAGGATTTGAGGAGTTTTGTGCAAAGTATAATTTTGAATATGAAATTATCAGCGAATTTGGTGACAGACAAATTACCAGTGGCGATTTATATATTATTCCAACAGATCGTGAACTGGTTCATGTAATTGAAAATGCCAGAAATCATAATCTAAAATTAGGCAGTGATTTTGGAATTATTTCATACAATGAAACCCCATTAAAAAAGATTGTTGCAAATGGTATTACGACTATTTCAACTCATTTTGAAACCATGGGGAAAATTTTGGCAGAAATGGTACTAAAAGGGAAAAAGGAGCAAATCGAAAATAAATCGGCTTTGATTATGCGAAATTCATTGTAGTTTTTTTGTCCATAGATTTTGCAGGTTAAATGGATTAGTGCGGATTTTTATTGTTTGAAAAGCCTTTTTTTTTACGCAGATTTATTTTAGTTTGAAAGCTGCTAAATCTGCGTGAAAAATTTTAATTAGTTTTTCAGTGAAAAATAAAATCTGTGTCAATCCACAGGTTAAACTTCTTTATAAATTCAATACAAAATCATTCAACAATTTCTCTTCGTATTTTTCTTTATTGAATGTATACAAATAAGATCCTTTTCTAGAGGACTGTTTGTCTTTTTCCTCCAGTTTATTCAGGATTTCTAAAGAATTAATTTTACTGATAAAATTTCTTTTGTCCAGTTCCTTGCTTAAAATAGCTTCGTATAATTCTAATAATTGACGCATCGTAAATTTTTCAGGAAGCAATTCAAAGCCAATAGGTTTTATGGATGTTTTGTAGCGTAATCTTTTAATGGCATGATTCACCATTTCGTTATGGTCAAAAATTAAATTTGGTGCATCGGTAACACTAAACCATTGAGCATGATAATTTTTTATTAATTCGGCATTATGGTTTTCAATGTTAATCAATGCATAATAAGAAACCGAAATGGTTCTTTCGACAGGATCACGATCTATTTCACTGTAAGCATATAATTGCTCCATGTAAATATCGTTTAAACCAGTATAGGTATTCAAAATTCTGGTTGCGGCATTATCTAATACTTCATCACTTTTTAGGAAACCGCCAATCAGGGACCATTTTCCTTTTTCGGGTTCGAAATCTCTTTTGATCAAAAGTATTTTTAATCCTTCTTTGTCAAATCCAAAAATAATGCAATCTACTGCTAATAAAATTTTGTCAGCAGAGCTATAATTGTTTAGCATATGTTTGTTTTTATTGGTAAATATTAATCTTCCTAACTTTGTATTACAATTTCATTAATGTGTATTATACACTTAATTTGTTATAGGACAAATTAGTACCTAAAAAGACAATTTTAATTTGGTTATAAACCTTAAAACCCCTCTTCGCAATCGTTTTCGTTGGCTAAATTAAGTCGTTTTTTAGAATAAAAGAAAAAGAGTATCAATAATTATTTAGGGACTAGTCTTTAGCATAACTAAAGAGTTTTTTTTTAATCTCAAAGTCACAAAGGCGCAAAGTTTTTATTTTGTTGGTCATTCTGTGCCTTTACAAGATTAATTTATTTGCAGTTTATAAAAATCATAACTTAGCGAGATGAAACATTTATTTAAAGCACAGCTAAACTGGACTTCGGAAGAAAATCCATCTGAAGAATTAAAAAAGTTCTACAGTAAAACGCATCAAATTAAAATCGAAGGAAAACCAAATTTAGATGTTTCTGCAGCAAAAGCTTTCAAAGGTGATCCGTCATTATATAATCCGGAGGATTTATTGCTGAGTAGTTTGGTTTCTTGTCATATGATGTCATACTTATATGTTTGCTCTCAAAGCGGAATAGAAGTTCTCGAATATTCCGACAATGCCGAAGCAACACTCGAAGTTTCTGCAGATGGAAGCGGGCGTTTCGTTGAGGTTAGATTATATCCGAAAGTAAAAATTTCAAATCCTGATCAGGTTGAATTGGCTCTGGAGTTACATTTTAAGGCCAATCAATTGTGCTTTATTGCCAATTCCTGCAATTTTCCTGTTTTGCATGAGGCGAGTTGTGAGGTTTAGTGATTTATACTTAAAATTATATATTAGAATAAGAAATGAAAAAGCAATTATTATATATTTGTCTGATATGAGTTAAGTTACTATGAAAAAATGTTATACAAAAAAAGATTATAGACGATATCATAAACGTAAGTTAAAACAAAAAGAAAGAGCTAAAAGGAAAAGAAAAAAGGGTAATTTTAAGCAAAAGACATCATTAAAGAGAATGGTTCCATCATTCTCTAAAGGTTTTATAAAAAAGAAAAAATATAATTTTGCTACGTATGCTCCAAAAGATTTTAGATTAATTGACAATACAGAATCTTGTTTGGCTTTTTTTAGAGAAATACGTGGAAAAGATAGTATTATCTATTCAGCCAGAAATGTTAAACAAGTAAAAATATCTTTAAAAGATGTAGAAAGTATTGATTATGCTGCTATAAGTGCATTAACCGCTATAACAGATGACTTGAATAGTAGAGGAATTGACGTACAAGGTGATTTCCCTGACAATGAAAAATGTCGAAATTATATTATTGAGTCGGGTTTTTTAACAAATATGGTAGATTTAAATAATAAAAAATTTCCCGATTATGGTAAATCGAAATTGATATTTTTTGAAAAGGGTTCTGGAAAATTATCGAAAACAGAGAGTAAAAAAATTTCTGAATTAATTAAAGATGTTGTAGAGCACCTTACAGGAACTAGAAAAAACATTAAACCAATTAAAACAGTATTGTTGGAAATTTGTGCAAATAGTATTGAACATGCCAATACTATCGACAAGCAATGGCTTTTAGGGGTTAAGTTTACAGATGACAAAGTTTATTTTACTGTTACAGATGTTGGAAAAGGTATATTGGATACTCTTTATATTTCTAATAAAGCTTTAATAACAAACCTTTTAAGGTTTAATTCAAAACTTGACGTCTTAAAAGGGGCATTTTTACAAAAATATGGTTCAAGCACTCAAGAAGAAAATAGAAATAAAGGGTTGCCTTCGGTGAGAGTAAATTTTGAACAGGGTATTTTAAAAAATTTAATAGTATTAACAAATAATGTAATTTTGCATTTTGGTGATTTAAGTAAATCCGCAACATTTCGTGTCGGCTCTTCAAGATTTAAAGGAACTTTATATCAATGGGAAATGAACAAGGAATGTGTAATAAATTCAATTAATTGTGATGAACAAAATTAGAGTATTTGACTTTGATGAATATCCAGGATTGAGACACTGTACAATCAGTGAGTTTTCAGGTGAAGAATTTTATCATAAAATTCTCAATGACGCATTTAAAAATGCATACGACAAAAAAGAAAAATTGACAATTGACTTAGACGATGTTGATGCTTATGCGTCTTCATTTTTAGATGAGGCTTTCGGGAATTTAGTGTATGATTTCACATTAAAAAAGGTTAAAGAATACGTAGTTATAATTTCAAATGATGAGCCTCATTGGATTAAGATGATAGAAAATGAAACTTATAATCAATGGGAAGAGAGGAGAAAAGCTAACGATAAAGTAATCGTTACAGAAGTTCATAAACCTTGGTATAGGTTAATTAATGATGCATTAAAGTTTGAGGTATGGGAGATGCCTTAAAAGTTGTTTTTGTTTTTAACTGGAATCTTGATTTTTCGAATATAATTGATGTTTTAGCCATTATTGTGAATTCAGCATTAGCTTATTGGATTGTAAAAACTATTCAGAATAAGCTAACAAACAAAAGAGTTTTAAAGGATCATTTTATATCTGAAATAAAAGATTTAAGACTTGATTATGATGAATGTGTCAAATCAGCATACGCAGGAACATTAGAACCTAAAAATATTACAAGATGGTTTAAAATAGAAAATATAAAAAAGAATCATCTATTGAGATATTTAAGAGATATTTATGGGGTTGAAATTCGAGATTTAAATAAGTTTCATGTTGAGTTACGAGAACTTTTTACCAATTCCCCAGAATATACTGCAAATTATAGAGGAAATGTACCATTGTTGTTTAGTATTTCGACTAAAAGAGAAATCGATAAATTAAATATTAAATATTATCATGTTTTTAATAAAATCATTATTGAAATAAATGACTCGAAAAAGTAATATATCTAAACAATATGATGTGGGTTATTCAATAAACATGTAAGAGTAGTGCTGAAGCTATCTGGAAAAAAGGCATAAAAAAAACCTCTTCATTGCTGAAGAGGTTTTACGTACCCGGAGCCGGAATAGAAACCATTCAATTTGTTGTTTTTACCAACTCTTGAAAAAACTACGAAATCAACTTATAACCTCAACAAATACAATAGCTAAATCATTTATTGAGTTCAAATACCTATAGAATGAAACTGAATAAAATTTAATTCGATAGTAAAAATGTCGGGCAAATGTCGGGCAATTTTTGGAAATATCTTACAGAACACCTAGATTTGTATTGTTCAATCGTTCAATACTAAAATATGGCATCAATTAAATTCAGATTGCGAAGTAGCGCAAACAAAAACGTATCGATTAAGGTCCGTGTTATTTTAGGAAGAGGTAAACAAGATTTAGAATTAAATACAGGTTTTTCAATTAACCCGAAAGACTGGAATACTCCCGAAAAGGAAAAGCCTAAAAAAGGAGACAACTTCCCTAAACAAAACAACTCCGAAAACAAAATTATATTTAATAATCTCAAGAAATTGGAGTCGTTCCTTTTTAAGAGTATTAACATTGATATGGGCGAAAGTATCGTAATAGATACGTTTTGGTTGGAGTCAAAAATTAACGAATGTTTTAAACGTATAGAAAAAACAGATGAGGGAGTACTTGTAAATTACATTCAAAATATAATAGATACGGCAGATACCCGGAAAGTAAAAGTAAAAGGTGGTTACAAACATGGACTTTCACTTAGTCGTAAAAATAGCTACATATCAACAAAAAACATACTAAAGGAATATGAGGTCAATATTAAAAAGCAAGTGCATTTTATAGATATTAATCAAGCTTTAATAGATAAGTTTGAACATTGGCTGCTTAAAACTAAAAAATATGCCGTAAATACAGCTTCAAAACATATTGCAAACATTAAAACTGTTTGCATCGAAGCAGAAAACAAAGGACTCCAAGTTAATTCGTATGCAAAACAAATAACGATTGCATCAGAAAGCGATGACGATCGATATATTCAAACTCTATCTTTTGATGAGTTGGACGAAATTAAGAAGGCGGACATAAAAAGCGAAGCACACCAAAACGCTCGTAAATGGTTATTAATTGGCTGTGAAATTGGACAACGGGGCGGGGATTTGTTGAGCATTACAAAGGACAATATTAGATACAAAGGTGGAAATATGTATTTAGATCTAATACAGCAGAAAACGAAAAAGGCTGTTACTGTAGGAATAATTGCTCCCCATGTTATCGACATACTCGAAAACAGTTTTCCTTATAAAATCACAACACAAAAACTAAATGACCATATTAAAAAGGTTTGTGAAACCGCCAAAATAAATACATTGACAGAGGGCAAAATATTTGATTCCGAAACCGGTCGCAAAAAATTCGATTTATACGAGAAACATAAATTAATCACAACACATAGTTTTAGGCGTTCGTTTTGTACTAACTATTACAAAAAAATACCCACTCCCGTTTTAATGGGTATTTCCGGCCATAGCAAAGAATCTATTTTTAGAGTCTACATTAATGCTCCAGAAGATAAAGACGAAAATGCAGACTTATTTATGAAGTTTTACAATGATATGCACAAAAACAAAAAAATAGAAATGAAAGTAATAAAAAATGGAACTGAGAACTAAAAGCAGATGAATAAAAAAGAAAAAATAAAGTTCCTAAAAAGCCAGCTTGAAGAGTTAGAAATTCAGGAAGAGCTTTTTAAACAAGGATTAAGTTCAATTACTAGCCGTAAGAGTTACTTAAAACAGGAGTTGGATAGTTTGGGAGCTTCCAACTCCACCCGAAAGGGCAAATTTGAATTATCTCCAGAACTGAAATTAAAAGTATTAGCTAGTTTGACTAAATAGATTGACTAATACTTTGTTTTGAAAAAGTATTGAGTATTAAGCAGACGAGTAATATAATATATTACTCATACAGACAAATACAATTTTAGAAAAAGAAAAAATATAACACGTTCAAAAGTTAAAACTGGCATCATTATGAATATTTATTACACATTTAAAAACTTCAAAGAGAACTATAGTAGCGAGTTAACAAACTTTCTAAAGGCATACGAAGACAATGATGAGGTTGACTTTTGTAACGAACAAATAAGACTTTATAATCATTGTTTGGAAAATGTAATTGTTTTTCTACCTGAAGCATCTAATAAGCATTATACAAAGCCTCAACTTACAGGGGAAAATCTAATTGATGAAATACTTAATAAGATAAGAACGCGCTATGTAGGCGGTAAGCTTGTTGATCATGAGAGTAAACATATTGAAAAGGAAGCTGAAGTTTTTCATTTTGACTTTGAACTTGCTGAAAACCTAGGCAAAAGTTTTTCTAAAATAATAACCTTTTTGGAAGATAAAAAATTAGAATCTGGAACATCAATCGATACGTCAATAATCAACACAATAGATTGGCAAGGATCAACTTTAGATTTTTCTGAATTTACAAAAGCCTTAATTGAAAGTGGTTATATTGGTAAAGTCAAAAATGAAGCAATAGTGTTTGAAAAAATGAAACGTTTTTTCAATGTTAAAGATTTTGATAAAAGCGATAAACTAAAACAAGTTAGAAATAGAACCAAAGAACTAACACCGGTAATCAATACTTTAGAAACCTCATTATTGAACTGGATAAAAAGAAAAGATTAAACGTAATTAAATTTAAAAATGTTAAAATTTAAACCCACTAATACACCACTGGTAAGTTAGTGGGTGTTTTGTTTCAATTCATTTGCACCATAACAATTAAACATTTTAGTTATGAGCGCAACTGTTCAATTTATACAAACTACACCTGAAGAACTCAAAAGCGAAATAGCAGCTGGAGTAAAAAATCAATTAGAAGAATTTCTAAAACATTTCACGCCAAAACAACCAAACGAATATTTGACCCGTCAAGATGTGGCCCAAATGTTTAGTGTAGATTTATCTACTATTCACAATTGGTGCAAATCAAAAAAGCTAAAACCACTAGGACTTGGATCCCGTGTTTACTTCTTACGTTCTGATATCGAAGAAAGCTTGAAACCTTTGAATGAATAGGGCTATGAGTACGGACAAAACTCCAAAGGACCAATTAGCCAAGGTATTTAATTCTTTTTTTGAGTTTCCAAAGACAATGAAAGAAGTCGATGTAGAAACCGAAATAATGCGTGAAAACATTTGCAGATACGTTAGGACTTTTAGAAAGGAGAACCGTATTGCATTAGTAGGTTATCGTAGATGCAAAATAACCGGAAGTGACAGGGTTGGAATTTATTCGACTAATCCGGATCTCTTTCCAGAACCTTCAAGGCAAACTAATATTCCTGGACAATGAAGACAAGATACATTAAACCAGAAAGTGTAAAAGCCCTAGAAGCATTGGCACTCAAAAGAACTAAGGAGCAGTATCCTAATTTCCCTTATCCACCAAAACAAAGTTACAGAGATGATAAAACAAACGATCTGACTCGTTGTGTAATTGATTTTGTGAATTTAAATAATTATCAAGCTGAGCGAATAAATTCTACTGGCCAACAAATAAACCTCAACGGCAAAACAAAATGGATAAAAGGGAGCGGCCAAGTAGGCACTTCTGATATTTCGGCAACCATAAAAGGCAGAAGCATCAAGATTGAAATTAAGTGCGAAGGTACTAGGGATAATTACCAAAGTAAAGATCAAATTGAATATCAAAAACAAATTGAACGAGCTGGAGGCGTTTATATTGTTATTCGGAACTTTACTCAGTTTTACGATTGGTTTAACGCATTTGTAAATTAAGAACAATTATTTTTTACAATATGGATAAGAGGAAAATTATAGAATTAGATATTGATGTTGAGGCCATCATTGCAAAATCAGCCTCATTAAAAACAGAGCTTGATAAAGCACGTGAAGCTCAGGCTGCATTGAAAAAAGCCGGGGACACATCAAGTGATACTTATGTACAGATTTCCGCTAAAGTTTCAAAACTTTCCGGAGAATACAACATGAACCAGAAGCAACTCGTTAATTTGCTTAATGCTAATAGAGAATTTTTAACAGTTAATGAAAAAATATCATTGGCATTAGATCAACAAAATAAATCTATTACAGATGCAAAAAATAATAATGCAGAACTCAAAAAAATTCGTAATGAATTAAATATTGCAGATGAGAATCATTTAGAAATTTTAAATGAGTTAAATGCTAAAATTGATGCAAATGATAAATTTATAAAAGAAAATGTTTCGGAACTCGAAAAGCAAAAAATAGGGATTGGGGATTATACATCAGCCATTAAAGATGCTGTTGCAGAAACAGGATTGTTTGGAGGTGAATTAAAAACAATCGGAGATGCATTAAAACAAACTTCAAGTTTATTTGTTCCGTTGAAAAATGGTATTGTTGAAGCTGCAAAAAACATGAGAAATGCTGCCGATGGAACTGAGGGAATGACAGCATCTCAAAAGGCACTTACAATTGCAACTAACTTAGGAGCCGGTGCAATGAGAATTTTTTCATTGGTACTTGCAGCTACTGGAATTGGACTTATTGTAGTTGCAATCGCTCTACTAATTAGTTACTTCAAAACATTCGATCCATTAGTTGATAAAATAGAGCAAGGCATGGCTGCTTTTGGTGCAGCAATTAGGGTTGTTCAGCAAGCGCTTGCATCGTTATTTGATTCATCACAAGATTCTGGAAAAGCATTTTCAGATTTAGGAGATAATATGGCTAAAGCCGCAAGGGATGCAGCTAAATTAAAAGCAGCTCAACAAGATCTAGCTGACTTACAAAATTCACAAGAGGTTGCAAATGCAAAAGCGGCCCAACAATATGATGAGTTGATAGTCAAATCAAAAAACAGAACCCTTACCGAAAAAGAAAGAATTGCTTTTTTGCAGAAAGCAGAGGCAATCGAAACAGCAAATTACAAACAACGTTCCGCTAATGCACAAGCCGCATTAGATCAAGCAATAGAAGCCGCAAGAATCAAAGGCTCTTTGTCAAGTACTGAACTTGAAAACCTAAAACGTAATACAATTGCTTACGGTACTTACCTATTAAACTTAGGTAAAATTACTGATGAAGAACTTAAAATGTTAAAGGAAGCAGAACTTGGTAAAATTGCCATTGATGCAGAATCAACAAAACGTTTAGAGAAAAATCAAAATGCACAAGATAAACTTTATGAAGACGCCCAGGCTAAAAGAGAAAAGGCAGCTCAAGATGCACTCGAAGCAGAGAAAAAAAGACAAGAAGCATTACAAAAAATATTAGATGATGATGCAGCAAAAGCAAAAGCAGAGCTTGAATTATTTATTTCTCAACAGGGAATTCGTGCAAAATCATTAGCTGAAGCATTGAAATATGAAGAGCAAATTCGAGACAAGAAATTGCAAATTGCTCAACTGGAATTTGATGCTACCAAAAAAACGGAAATAGATAAGCTTAAACTTCTAACAGATCAAAATAATATCAAAAATGATTTCTTAAGAGCTCAGGCAAATGTTGTTATAACCATTGCGGATCAAGAATTACAGGCTTTTTTAGCCAACAATAAGATAAGACTTGATGCTAATAAGTTTCTAACTGATGAGCTAGTTGCACAAGAAATAGATCGTTTAAATCGCATATCAGAGGCTGAAGCAGCCTTTCAGACAAAAAGATTAGAAGAGGGGCAGATAAATGCTGAGGAGTATAATTCTGAAATTAAAGCAATAGATGATAGGTTTGCAGAGGAAAAGAAAGCTCTTGAAGAAGAAAAAAGACTTGCTGAAATTGATAGAAGAGCAATTGATTTAGAAAATAAAATAGCTATTAATCAAGAAGATCTGGATTTGAAAATTCAAAAATTAGAACAGGAAAGATTGATTGAAATTAAAGCAGCTGAAAAAAATGGCGCTAGTATTGAGTTGATAAATAAAAAATATGCTAAATCTGAAGTTGAATTGCGTAAAGAGGTTGAATTAGTGAAGCTGCAAGTTATTGCAAAAACGCTAAGTGAAGCTGCAGGGTTGTTTAAAGAAAATACAGTAGCTTTTAAAGCTTTGGCAATCGCAGAAGCTACAATAAATACTTTGGTTGGAGCAACTAGAGCTTTGAAAGATTATGCTTATCCTTTAGGCGGAATAGTTGCTGGGGTTACAATTGCTACTGGATTTGCTACTGTAGCAAAGATATCAGGGCTTAAATTAGCTAAAGGAGCAGTTGATTTAGATGGACCAGGTACCGGAACTAGCGACAGTATTCCGGCCATGCTTTCAAAAGGAGAATCGGTTATAACTGCAAAGGCTACTGCAAACAATAGAGACTTACTTCGCGCAATGAATGCCAATGCGGGAATTGATTTTTCAAGTCAATTTTTACCATCATCTGTTGTGAATATGTATAAAAATACTCAAACAACTAATGCAAAAGATATTGATTATGATTTATTAGCTGCCAAAGTAGCTGAAGCAAATAAGAGTCTGCCAGCTCCTAAAGTTGCGGTAACAGATATAAATTATGAACAAGGAGAATATCTTAGAATTGTAGATGGTGCAGACTTATGGACCTAAATTAGAACAGATAAAGATGAGGTCATGATAAAAAAAGATGAACGTTATTTTAATTTTCCGATACAGATACTGCAATCTTTTCTTGTTGATGACCGCAAAGTATTAGATAATATTATTGCCTATGCCATTTATGAAAACTCATTAAAGTTAGAATATGGTTCTGAGCTAGAAAAGATAAAATCAAGTTCAAAATATTATGCCATAGCGTTGGGGAGCTATGAAAGAGTATTTGATAATGGAAAAAGTCTTTATGACAGTTTGCCAATTAACTCCCCTAAAGTAGGCTTAAGTATTTCTATATTTTGGGATTTCTATAATAATGATAAAACAGAATTTGATAAAATATGCTTACTGGCTTTTTTGGGTATTAAAAGTATTATAGGGACCAAACCGTATCACAAAGCAACTAATTTGTTTTTATGGGCAAGGATGGATGGCAAAATAAGATCAATAAATGAGATTGCAGAATTATCTAAAGAAGTCAAAAAGTATGCAAATGAGTATCAAACAAAAAAAATTAAAATAGCATTACGTAATAATTGGGGATTGATTACTTATGCACGACATACAAGAGGTTTTTATGTTAGCTTTAAGATAACACTCAAACAGTTGATTTTAGAAGCAGAAAAACGTAGAAATTCAACTAAAGAGAAGCAATACAAGGAATATGAAAAAGAAGTGCTGAAAGAAGTGTTAGAGCAATTAAAAACAACACGAGCATAACACGAGCTATAATAAGAGTTTTTGTCTATTATTTATATTTTGTTTTTATTTATTTTTTAAAACTACACGACCTATAAAAAGATATTCTAGAAAGAATCTTTAAAAAGAACTTTTAAAAAAAATATCTTAAAAGAGAGTTTTAAAAAAGAAAAAAGTTCCGAAAAAAAAGAAAAAAGAGGGAACTAATGATGCTCCCTCTTAGAAAACCTTGTTATTCCTGTCGTTTTTTTTAATTCCTAGATTGTGATCAAATATCTCCAGATTTTTATTTCTCAGAAGACTTTTTCGAAGTCACTACACGCGCGTAATGAAAGATTATGAAGAGTTTTTTCAGTCCATAATAAACAGAAAGAAATAGCTGACATTTGAAGCAGCTGGTTACTTGATTAAATACTAGTTTTTCCAGATTATTCTTTTTTTAATTCTCCTATAGGAACATAAATTCCGTCTCGAAAAACAAAAACAGTTTCCGTTTCAGATGATTTTGTCGGATTGAATAGGTCTTTAATGTCTACATCCAAAAACTCAGCAATTTTAATTAATAATTCAAACCGAGGTTGTTGCTTTTCAGTAATTATTTGACTGATACTAGTAGTTGAAACGCCTACTTTTTCAGAAAGCTCTTTGCTTGTTATTCCTTTTTCAATTAATAACTCTTTTAGTTTTAAAATACTCATAATTTAATATTGTAAATAGTTTAGCAAATATACATGATTTAACTATTGGTTTAATTATTTTAAAATAAAATAAACTATTAGTTAATTTGTTTTTGATTTTTGCTTACATTTGAAACACAGTTATTTAACTGATAGTTAATTATAAACACAAAATAAATAAGAAATGGTACTTACAAGAAATCAAGCAGAAGTTACCCCGAAAGGGTATTTAGAGAAAAGAGAATATAATTCATTTATGGTATTAGACACGAAAAGTTTTCTTTACTCGGAGGAAAAACAATCATTTGGTTATAGTATTGAAATATTAAATCTAATAAGGGTTGCCTGTATGGCAAACAAGATGTGCTTAGATTTTAAATCAAGTTTTTTTATTGACATAGATATCTATCATAAAGCAATCAACAGTGTTATGAATAATAAATCTTTTTCAGATTCTGAGCTTGAAATTTATTTTGAAACTGACCAGAAAAAAGAAGAGTTTTTAACTTTTTCACGTAGTTTAGCAGATCTTGAAAATGAGTTTTATTTACCTTATGAAATAGATTATATCCTCCTGGGCATAGATATGGCTGCGTATAATAATCTGAATGAAGATAAAAAAGGTGAACTAAGTGACAACTATGGAGATATTGCATGCGATATGCGATTAAAAAAAATGGAAATTTCAGATTTCATTTTGAAAGCAAAGAAACTTATTGATGATATCAAACAATAAAATTTAGAAAGTAGAAATTTCGATCGGTAATTGGATATGAAGAGTTTTTTGAGTCCATAAGTAAATGAAGGTTTTTCGGAAGTCATTACGCACGTAGAGTAATAAAAAGTTTTTTGAGTCAATAAGGAATTGAAGTCGCAGCTTCTGAAGATGTTACGGAAAACCGTTTTTAACTGTATGTAGAAAAGATTAGTTTTGAATCAATTAATTAAAATCATAAAAAATGAAAAAAATATTATTAAGTTTCGCTTTGCTTTTAGGTTTCGTGAGTTTTGGTCAAACAATTAATGGAATTCCCATTAAAGATTTGGATGTGCAATATTTACAAATAGTAGGAACTTCCAAGTTAATGTCCTCAAAGCTTACAATTACAATTGACATAGGCCAAAAGACGAAGTATTTTTCCAGCAATACGGATGCTACTCTTTTAAAAGATGAAAAAGGAGAAGGTTTAGTGTTCAATTCAATGATAGATGCCTTAAACTTCATGTCTTCGCAAGGATATAGTTTTGTAACATCCAACATAATATCACTCGGAGGTCAAAATGTCTACCACTATTTAATGAAAAAAAGCATTTAAGATTAAAACAAAGGCGAACCATTCCGGAACGCCTTTTTTTATTTCTATTGTTCATTCTAAAACAAAGGTCTGGAAGAGTTTCGGAATCTATAATTAGATAAAGGTTTTTTCCCAGTCATTACGCGTATGTAAGAGTATTGAAGAGTTTTCGGGATCCATAAGGAAATGAAGACTTTATTGAAGTCACTACGCGCACGCGATGAAACAAAGAATTTTGAGAGTCGATAGATAACGAAGATTATTTAGGTCAAGAGCTGGATAAATTAGAACCTATTGATAAATTTCTTATCTAAATATTCGCGTTTCAAAACCTTGCCACATAAAAAAACGGGAGTTGTTCAAGCTCCCGTTTTGCGTTGTTCAAACGTTGGTTTATAATTGGCATCGTAAACCATCACAAATGTATGTTTTTTTTAGTGTTTCTCGAAATGTCGGGCAAATAGCGGGCAAATGAAATAAAAAAAGCCTGTAAAACGTTGACTAACAACGCTATTACAGACTTTTAATGTACCCGGAGCCGGAGTCGAACCGGCACGGTTTCCCACAGGTGTTTGAGACCAGCGCGTCTACCAATTCCGCCATCCGGGCTTAGCAGACGAAAAAACAATCTAAACGATCATTTTAACGCAATAGAATGAAGTCATAAATACTGTCATTCCTTTAACACGGTGCAAATGTAAAAAATAAAATTAAAAATTCTAATAAAAATACTTAAATATTTCCTTTCAGTGTTCAATAAATTTTATAAATTTGCACCTCGTTAAAACGACGCACACACAACTAACTACATCCGAGGCATTTATACGCATTTAGCTTTACCTAGAAGGATAAAGAAAAATTGTACTAAGCGCAACGGAGCAAAAACAACAATTATAATGTCGCACCTAGAACCAGAAGCTAAAATTTTTGCTTGTTCACAAAGTGTTTATCTTGCAGAAAAAATTGCAGAACAATACGGAATTCCGTTAGGAAAAGTAACGATGTCAACGTATAGCGATGGAGAATTTCAGCCATCATACGAAGAGTCAATAAGAGGATTACGCGTTTTTATCGTGTGCTCAACATTTCCAACTGCAGATAATTTGATGGAATTGTTATTAATGATTGATGCGGCAAAACGTGCATCAGCAAGACATATTACAGCTGTTATGCCTTATTTTGGTTGGGCAAGACAAGATAGAAAAGACAAACCAAGAGTACCGATTGGAGCAAAATTAGTAGCTAATTTATTAGATGCTGCCGGAGCAACAAGAGTAATGACAATGGATTTACACGCAGATCAAATCCAGGGGTTTTTCGAAAAACCGGTAGATCATTTATTTGCATCTACAATCTTTTTACCATATGTAGAAAGTTTAAAGTTAGAAAATCTGACTATTGCATCTCCGGATATGGGAGGTTCAAAAAGAGCATATGCTTACTCTAAGTTTTTAGAATCAGATGTAGTAATCTGTTACAAACAAAGAAAAGCAGCCAACGTTATCGACACTATGGAGCTAATTGGTGAAGTAAAAGGACGTAACGTAATATTAGTAGACGACATGATCGATACAGGAGGAACTTTGGCAAAAGCTGCAGACCTAATGATCGAAAAAGGAGCACTAAGCGTAAGAGCAATTTGTACACACGCTATATTATCTGGCAATGCGTATGAAAAAATTGAAAACTCAAAATTAACAGAATTAATCGTTACAGATTCTATTCCGTTAAAGAGACATTCAGACAAAATTAGAGTAGTGAGTTGTGCACCTCTTTTTGCCGAAGTTATGCACATGGTGCACCACAACAATTCCATTAGTGGAAAATTTATAATGTAAAAGGCTATATGCTTTAGGCTTTAAGCTATAAGCTATTTCACAATTACAAAAAAAGCCTAAAGCCTAGTGCCTAAAGCTTAAAGCAAACAAGAATATTTATTTAATAACTATATTTTTTTTACAATGAAATCGATTACAATTAAAGGATCAGAAAGAGAAAGCGTGGGCAAAGTGTCAACTAAAGCCTTACGTAATGCTGGAGCGGTTCCTTGCGTGTTATACGGAGGAAATCAGGCAGTACACTTCTCAGCAGACGCTGCAGCGTTCAAAAACTTGGTTTACACTCCAAATGCACACACAGTTGTGATTGAGCTTGGAAAAGGAAAATCATTCAATGCAATTTTGCAAGATATTCAGGTTCACCCGGTATCTGACAAAATTTTACACATTGATTTCTTCCAATTATTTGATGATAAAGAAATCACTATGGAAGTTCCTGTGAAAATCGTTGGTACATCTAAAGGTGTTCTTGCAGGAGGTGTTTTACGTCTTAACACTCGTAAATTAAAAGTTAAAGCTTTACCTAAAAATCTTCCTGATTTTGTTGAGGCAGACATCACTCCACTTGAAATGGGTAACAAATTATACGTTACTAAAGTTGGTGCTCCAGAATACAAAATTATGCACCCAGACAACACAGTTGTTGCTCAGGTAAGAATTTCTCGTGCTGCTATGAAAGCTGCTCAAGAAGCTGCAAAAGCTGCAAAAGCTCCTGCAAAAGGAAAGAAAAAATAATTTTTTTCAACTCTATACAAAAAGCCTCAATCTTACGATTGGGGCTTTTTTTTTACTTCTATCCCGAAGCTTTGGGACTAAGGTGCTGAGGTACTAAGGCATTTTGTTATGAAAAGGCTTCGACTTCGCTCAGCCTGACAAATAATAGGAGTGTCAGGCTGAGCGGAGTCGAAGCCCTTTGTAAACAATTATCAATGGTTTTATTATCTAATTTTTTTAGGAGCAGAAAATTCCGTTTTCAGAAGACGTGACATTCCTGCCATTCGCTATATCTTTTCATCCGCTAAAAAGCGGATAAAAAGGATACCGCTGCTGTCAGGGCTAGCGAGAAGTATATTTTTTCAGAAGTAGTTAATACGGAAATTATAAATTAATAACTTTTCGTTCAGTATTACTTGCAATTGCAGCTTCAATAATCTGCATTACTTTAACACCGTCTTGTGCGGTAACCGGTTCTGTAATATTGTTGGTAATGGAATTGTAAACACCATCAAAAAACGAAAAATAATTTCCTTGTAGTGTGGGAATCTTTTCGCGAACAGGCTTTCCGTCAATTTCGGTATGCAGAAGACCCTGTAAATCTTCAGACTCTGTTCCCCAGGATTCTAAATTAGGTTTTTCTCCAATTTTTAAATTATCTTCCTGAACATCGCCGCGAGGTTTTAAGAAAGAACCTTTTTTACCATGAATGGTATAAGCAGGATTGGCTTCTCTCACAAAAAAACCGGCTTTCAATCTTACTCTGAAAACTTCATAAATCAATAATAAATCGATCCAGTCATCAACCAAAGAATTTTCTCGTGTGATTCTGATATCAGCAAAAACTGATTTTGGAGAGCCAAACAAACAAACGGCCTGATCTATTAAATGCGGACCTAAATCTTTCAGGATTCCCGCGCCATCATTGGCAGTTTCCTTATGTGCTTTTGGACTTAATAAAGGATTGTAACGATCAAAGTGAAATTCGGCTTCGACTAATTCGTCCAGAACACCGTCATTAATAATTTTTTGAACTGTTTTAAAGTCGCTGTCCCATCTTCTGTTGTGAAAAACAGCTAGTTTTAGTCCTTTCTCTTTTGCAATTTGGGCTAATTCTTCTGCTTCGGCCACGGTTGTTGTAAATGCTTTTTCTACAACGGCATGTTTCCCGGCCAGAAGTACTTTTTTTGCATATTCATAATGTGTTCCTACGGGGGTGTTTACGATAACCAAATGAACATCATCTGCTAATAAATCATCGATGGAATGATAGCTTTTTACTTCTGGATAATCTTGTTGAATGAGTTTTTTGCTTCTTTCCCAGGATCCTAATAATTCAAAACCCGGATGAATATCTAAAAACGGAGCGTGAAAAACTTTTCCCGACATTCCGTATGATAATAGTGCTGTTTTTATTTTTTGCATGTTTTTTTGGTTTTTTTTGGCCACAGATTAATGTGATTAAAAAGGATTTCTTTTTGCCACGACTCGACCGAAGGGAACAGGCGAATCAATTTCACTAATTTACACGAATTATTTTAAGTTTTTGAACGTGGTGATTTGTATAAATTCGTGGCAAAAAAACTAAAAAAAATCCCTTTAATCTGTGGCCAAACAAATTATAGTTTCGCTCTTTCGTATTGTTTTGGCCATTGAATATCGTGATCTAATTCTTTTGCAAAATCCAAAGGCAAGTTTGGGTTTCTCAATGATTCTCTTGCAAACAAAATCAAATCGGCCTGACCTTTATTTAGAATTTCTTCAGCTTGTTTCGCATTGGTAATTAAACCAACAGCTCCTGTTAAGATGTCTGCTTCTTTTTTTACTTTTTCTGCAAAAGGGACCTGATAACCCGGTCCAAGCGAAATCTTTTGATGAGAAACCAATCCGCCGGAAGAAACATCGATTAAATCTACTCCTTTTTCTTTTAGTATTTTTGAAAGCTGAACAGATTCGTCAGAATTCCATCCTCCTTCTGCCCAGTCTGTCGCCGAAATCCTTACGATTAAAGGCAAACTTGAAGGCCATTCTGTTTGAACAGCTTCTACGATTTCTACTGTGAGACGAATTCTGTTTTCAAAACTTCCTCCATATTCATCTGTTCTGATATTTGTAAGTGGCGATAAAAACTGATGTAAAAGGTAGCCGTGTGCAGCATGAATTTCCAGAACCTGATATCCGGCTTCAACTACTCTTTTTGTTGCAGTTTTAAAATCTGAAATTACTTTTTGAATTCCGTTTTTATCCAGGGCTTCCGGAAGAAAAGGTTCGTTTTCGTGATATGCGATTGCACTTGGTGCAACTGTCTGCCATCCGCCTTGAGCAAAATCTAATTTTTTATTTCCTTCCCATGGAGAAGAAACACTTGCTTTTCGTCCGGCATGTGCTAACTGGATTCCAGGAATTGCATTTTGGGAAACAATAAAGGTGTTGATTTGTTTTAATTTTTCAATGTGCTCGTCTTTCCAGATTCCTAAATCGGCAGGAGAAATTCTGGCTTCTGGAGAAACTGCCGTCGCTTCCTGAATAATAAGTCCGGCGCCTCCGCTCGCGCGGCTTCCTAAATGAACCAGATGCCAGTCATTTGCAAATCCGTCTTCGGCCGAATACTGGCACATTGGAGATATAGCAATTCTATTTTTTAAAGTAATGTTTTTTAAAGTTATAGGAGAAAATAATTGTGAAGCCATAATTGTAACTTTTAATGGTTTTGTGCTACCAATGGAACAGGGTAACCTTATAAAAAGTAAAGTTACGGCATCCTTATAAAAGGAGAAATCTAAATCTTTATTAATTAACAAACATTTAAAACCTTAAGTATTATCTTGCGGTCTTAAATTAAATCAGAAAACGTTACTTTTGTGCGTTAAATACGAACTAAAAATACAAAATGGATATAGTTATCAAACTCTCTCAATTTCTATTGAGTTTATCTTTACTTATTATTCTTCATGAATTAGGGCATTTTATCCCTGCAAAATTGTTTAAAACCAGAGTCGAAAAATTTTACTTGTTTTTTGATGTTAAATATTCGCTGTTAAAAAAGAAAATTGGCGAAACTGAATACGGAATCGGATGGTTGCCGCTTGGAGGTTATGTAAAAATTTCGGGAATGATCGACGAAAGCATGGACAAAGAACAAATGGCTTTGCCACCACAACCGTGGGAATTTCGTTCTAAACCGGCTTGGCAACGTTTAATTATTATGCTTGGTGGTGTTACGGTAAACTTTATCCTGGCTTTTATTATATATATAGGAATGGCTTTTGCTTATGGGGATACTTATATTGCAAACGCTGACTTAAAAGATGGGGTTGCAATAGATAATCCTGTTATGATTAAAGCTGGTTTTAGAACAGGTGATAAAATCATTTCTATTGATGGTAAATCTGTAGAAAATATGGATAAGGAGATGAATATGAATGTCATTATGGCTAAAGAAGTTTTGATTGAAAGAAACGGACAGCAGCAAACCATCAAAATGCCAACTGATTTTGTAGATCAGCTTTCTAAAACTGAAAAAGGTGTTCTTATTGATATCCGCAGACCTTTTGCAATTGGAAAAGTTGCCGAAGAATCTCCAAATCAGAATTTAAAGCCAAAAGATTTGATTCTTTCTCTTAACGGACAAAAAATTAAATATTTTGATGAAGCGAAAGTGATTTTAGCCGCTAATAAAGGAAAATCGATTCCGGCTGTTGTTTTACGTGATTTAAAAGAGACTCCAATTGAGTTGAAAGTTTCTGCAGAGGGGACTTTAGGAGTTCTTGCAGGTGGTTTAGACATGCAGTCATTAGAAAAATTAGGTTACTATAAAATAAGTACAAAAGAATATAGTTTTGCAGAGTCAATTCCGGTTGGACTTCAAAAAGGGAAAGATCAATTAGTGGGTTATGGAAAACAACTAAAAATGATTTTTAATCCGGAGACTAAAGCATACAAACAAGTAGGTGGTTTTGCTGCGATTTACAATATTTTTCCAAGTTCATGGAGTTGGGAAGTGTTTTGGTCAATCACTGCTTTATTATCAATTATGCTTGGAGTAATGAATTTATTGCCAATTCCGGCACTTGATGGCGGACATGTGATGTTTTTATTGTATGAAATCATTAGTGGTAAAAAACCAAGTGATAAATTCCTTGAAAACGCCCAAATGGTTGGGTTTGTATTACTTATAGCGTTGCTTTTGTTTGCAAACGGTAACGACATTTATAAGGCAATTATGAAGTAGAAAAAAAAATCAATAAAAAGAGTGAAAATGTTTTTGAGAAACTAAAAATAGTTTTATATTTGCACTCGCTAAAAAGAGCAACAACTTCCTCCTTAGCTCAGTTGGTTAGAGCATCTGACTGTTAATCAGAGGGTCCTTGGTTCGAGCCCAAGAGGGGGAGCAACTTTTTTTAGCAAACATATTTACCTTTAAGGTGATTCCTCCTTAGCTCAGTTGGTTAGAGCATCTGACTGTTAATCAGAGGGTCCTTGGTTCGAGCCCAAGAGGGGGAGCTTAATAAATACCACTTACAATTAGTAAGTGGTATTTTTTTTTGAGGTAATAACTGTTAATCAGAGCCCCGAAAGCTTTCGGGGTTGGTTCTCCTGATAGTTCTCGGGAAAGGGAAGGAGCTTAATAAATACCACTTACAATTAGTAAGTGGTATTTTTTTTTGAGGTAATAACTGTTAATCAGAGCCCCGAAAGCTTTCGGGGTTGGTTCTCGGGAAAGGGAAGGAGCTTAATAAATACCACTTACAATTAGTAAGTGGTATTTTTTTTGGGGAAGTAATAACTGTTAATCAGAGTCCCGAAGGCTTTCGGGGTTGGTTCTCCCGATGGCTGTCGGGAAAAAGGGGGAGCAACTTTTTTTAGCAAACATATTTACCTTTAAGGTGATTCCTCCTTAGCTCAGTTGGTTAGAGCATCTGACTGTTAATCAGAGCCCCGAAAGCTTTCGGGGTTGGTTCTCCCGATAGCTATCGGGAAAGAGAGAGCTAATTAAATAATACGTATAAATTTTAAATGATATTTTTGAAGCACAATGATTAATCACATTGTATATATTTTACATTCTCAAAAGCTTAATCGATATTATATTGGTTACACATCTAATTTTGATGTGAGATTGGAGTTTCATAGAAATTCACCTCCAAATAAATTTACTGCAAATGCAAATGACTGGGTATTGTTCTTTAGCTTAAGTTGTACAAATAAAACTCAGGCACTTTCTATAGAAAGACATATCAAAAATATGAAGAGCAAAATTTATATTGAAAATTTGGTTCAATATCCAGAAATATCAAATAAACTTCTGGAAAAATATAATACTGATTGTTAATCAGAGCCCCGAAGGCTTTCGGGGTTGGTTCTCGGGAAAGGGAAGGAGCTTAAAAAAAAAGACTATCATTACGATAGTCTTTTTTTTGCATAAAATGTAAAGTTTAACTCTTTATTACTTTTTAGCAGCTACTTTGCTGGTTAGATTTTTACTTTCGAACAATACCATCATTTCATTGGCTTTATCTATTTGATTAGTGGCTTTCAATGATTCGGCATAACGATAGTAATATATAGATTCTAAATTAGGAGACATAGTTAAGAGTTCTCCGTAGTATTTTGCGGCTTCATCCATATTACCATCAAAATACGATTTATCAGCCACTTTTTTAAGCATATCGGCAGATTTGTACCCTTTGTCTAAAACTTTCTCGTACGTGCGAGATATGTCTATGTCAATGTATTTTGGAGCCTCTTTTACATGTGCTACTTCTACCTTAACGGGCTTAACAGTTTCGTTGGGCACATCGACACCTATTTTGGCCATTAAAGGAACTTCTGTTGGTTTTGCTTTTGGTTTTCTGTAAATTGGAGTTACTGTTCTGGTATTGTTAGGACCAAGATCATATGTATTAACCATATCGAGTTTTGAGACTTCGTATTTGGTTATTCTTCTCCCGAAGGTCATATTGATCGTTTCCTCAACATAGTATGCTGCTATAACAAGTTCTTCGTCGTTCTTGTTGTCCGGTGTTAGTTTTGTTTTTCCATTTTCTGGGCTTTTAGTTGCGTTTGTTGGTTTTTGAGAAAAACAGGTGAAAGGAAAAACAAATACAATCGCTAGTAAAAGTGTTGCATAAGTTTTCATTAGAATTTGATTAAGTGGGTTTGTGATTTAATGTTGTATAAAGGTATTGATTTTGTTGCTGTTAGCTCTGTTTTTACTATGAATTGCGCATAAAGACGACAAAGAGTACAATTTGCTTTTTGGGCAACTGTAAATTGTTTTTCTATCGATTATTTACCGTGCGAAAAATTGTATTTTTGTGTTGTCCCCAAAAAACAGAAAATGTATTGTACAATTGTGCAATGGTATTTTACGAGACCAATAATTTTTCACGAATTTTTAAATATCTTTGAATTATGAGCACACTAACAAAACCAAATCATATAGGGCGAAAAATAAGCCGTATTCGTGAACTTCGTGATATGAAGCAGGAAGCATTGGCGCAGGCTTTAGGCACGAGCCAGCAAACGGTTTCTGCTATTGAAAACAGCGAAACAATTGATGATGAAAAACTTCAGGCAATTGCCGAAATATTGGGCGTGACTGTTGAAGGAATTAAAAATTTCTCTGAAGAAGCGGTTTTAAATATTATTGGAAATACATTAAATGACGGAAGTGTTATTAATGGAAATGCATACCACTGTAATTTCAATCCTCTTGATAAAGTTGTAGAACTTTATGAGCGTTTGGTTCAGGCAGAGAAAGATAAGGTTGAGTATTTGGAGAAATTGATGAAAGGGAAGTAGGATTCTTTTTGAAAATATATAATCTAAAACCCCTTAAACTGTAAGCAAAATATTTATTTAGCAATACATAAAACTATAAATTTAAACAAATATTGCAAGTTCTTTCTTAAACTCATTCATGAAATTTTCAATAAAAACAAAAAAGATAAATATTATAGTTAGTTATTGGAAAACACAAAGTCGTCAATTATGTTGATCTTAATTATAAAAAAACCGCCTGAAATAAGGCGGTTTTTTTATAATTATTTAGAGTCATCTAAAGCTTCATTAATTTAAAAAAACATTTTGATTTATAACCCCTGTTTCATCAACATTATGATATGCATTAACTCGGATAACATGTCTCATAATACTCTTAAAAAACGGTTGAGTCCAAACTGGTGAAGCAGATTTAACTTCTTTCTCATTAAAGTTCTTACTAATCATTTCTACATGCCAATAATTTAAAACCAAGGGGTCGTGAATTAGTTTTATTGTACCAGAAACCATATAATATAATTTTGCAGGATCGTTAGGATCTTTCACTGGTTCCAAAACTCCACCTCCCACAGCTTTTTCAAATTCACGAACTACTCTAGCATTATCTTTGCTATATGGAAAAGGAAAAGGAAAAGTTTTACCATCAATATTATTTGCATGCAAATATATCTCGCAACCCACTTCAGCAACTTTATAGTCTTTGAAAAAGTTTTTGAATGAAATTCTTTTATTATCTCGCCATTTACTACCTCCTGGTTTATTATGAGCTACAATGTATTTTAAATGTTCTTTTTTAAAAAACGCTCCAAGTAAATTAAGTGATAATTTGGGTAATCTCTCATTTGAAATAGCATCAAGTCGTAACAAATAACTTCCTCCAAATAATTGAAAAGTTTGTTCTAAAGATTTATCCGATCTGCGTAATAAATATATATTCTTATTAGATGCTAATAACAAATCAAAATCTATCTCATTAGAGAAATTCTCTTTTGGAAGAATTGATTCTGGGTAATCAATTTTTCCTATTATTTTCAAAAATTTACAGTGTAATGTAAGATTGAAATTTTTTAACAAAGTCTGAAATTTCCACGACATTACTAGATATAAGGTTTCTGTTAATAAAAAAGGAATAAAAAATTTGATT
Source organism: Flavobacterium sp. N2038 (assembly GCF_025947185.1). Taxonomy (NCBI): domain Bacteria; kingdom Pseudomonadati; phylum Bacteroidota; class Flavobacteriia; order Flavobacteriales; family Flavobacteriaceae; genus Flavobacterium; species Flavobacterium sp. N2038. Next base: position 487,600 of record NZ_CP110001.1, on the reverse strand, counting down.
TTCGTTCAACCCATGCAATGCAGGATTGATAAATTTATCAATCATCAATAATTTTTCGCCATCAAAATTTAATGCAAAATGGATAGATTCATTATCTACGAATTCTACAGCAATATCATTAAAACTTAAGTGAGCAAGGTCATTTTGTAATTTACTTAGTGAATCAGCAAAAATTTCTTTATTAATACTTGATAATTGAATTTCTTCTTGAATTTTAACATCAATTTTCTTAATATTTTCAAAATATATTTTTTTCTCAGAATTTTTCCCAAAAATAACAAATATATTTCCCTTATGAAAAAAACTAAAATGATTGTCTTGTTTAAATGAGTTTGTATGCTCTATAGATTCATTTTCTCCACTAAAATTAGAATAATTAAGAATCTTAGTTATTCCTTCTGTGGACATAAGATGATCAATTCTTTTCAAATGATCACGTCTTGAAAGAGTTCTATATTCAGCAGGAATGTCTTGTAAATATGGCATAATATCAATATTCCGGATTTAACGTCTTAATGAAATCATCTTTTAGTAATCCAAAAAAAGTTCTTTTTAATAGTGAATGACCAGATTCAATGCAATTAACTATATCCGCATGCTCAACATTGTTCGATATTGACACGTCGATATCGATTAAATGTCCTTTCGTTTCTTCACTATTAAATGTGTTTTCAGTAATATCTTTTTTTAATTGCACTAACAAATCAAAATTTTCAGACAATATTTTCGTTGTGTACGATACAAAATTCTCTTCTAACTCATCAATTTTCATTGAAGGTACTTCCTTTAATATTGTAGCGAAATTCTCTACACTAAATTTTGATTGATATCTAATTCCTATTCTATCAATGGTATCAATAACCTTAGATCCTAAAATAAGTGATAAAATATCTTTAAAGCTAGTACTGTAATTTTTCCATAATTTATATTCCGTTATATTTTCAAAACTGATGAAATTTTCATTAAACGAAACTGAATAATCATCATTTGAAAAAACATAATCTGGATACAATTTTAACTCAGGATTTTTAATCCTTATATCTCGTGGTAAAGTAGTGCTTTCAAATTCTGGCAAAGCATCTGATAATTTACCGTAAAATAATTTGAAAATAGAGCTATGTTCTATTTCCGTTTTGAATCTTATTTCAATTGTTGAACTAACCAAAGGGTTAGGTGTAATTTTTGTTGGATACATTACTTATTTTAAAAGGTTGCAAAAGTACACATTAAATATGAAATATAAAATATTCAAATAAAATCGATTAACTGTGTTTTATTACCGTTATAATTATATGATAAATATATATATTAATTTAATCAAACGTGCATGCGTTAGGAAATATTTTACAGTTATTTCAGTAATAAAGTAAAAATACCTGATTACTGAAATAAAAATTATATTCTTAATTAAACATTATTCGAACAAATATAAACTGATTGTCGGTATTTTTACATTTGCCAGTAGAAATCTATCTGTTTCATTAGTTTAATTCGACGTCAAATATATACATATATTTATTTAATACTAATGACTTGTCAAGCCCTTTAACATATATGTTCGGTCAGTTTTCAAAATGAATTTATAACAACGTTATTTTATAGATTTAGACAGAATTGACTCAAGAAAATCACATCTGCGAAACAAAAAAGCATCACAAATTCTCTAGTGCTTCGTATTTTGTCGCTATATTATCAATAACATTTTGAATCTTTTACCGGCTTCAGGAAAGTCATTGTTTATGTCTTATTCTGCATTTACACAAAGGTTATTATCCAAATGACTCATAAATTTACTAAAAAAAGCGCCACAATTCAAAAATTGCAGCGCTTTCTTTATTTTATAAAAACAGGTTTAAATTACACCCCTAATTTCTTAGCGATATCAGCAGGAATTCCACCTTTGTTTACCATTAAGGCAGTAGTTTTATATTTTACGAAATTTTTGGTTACAAACAAGAAACCTTTGTAGTCGTTTGTTTCTCCCCAAGAATTTTTTACGATATAATATTCTTTTCCGGTTTGATCTTTTGCAAGACCAATAATGTGCATTCCGTGGTCGTCTGTAGTAGCGTAATTGTCAAACGCAGCCTGACGCATTTCTGGAGTAATTTCCGGTTCAGCTTTTGGTCCGTTAAACATATCTGCTTTTTCTTCGGCCGTCATGTCGTCAAATTTCTTTGTTGGTACATAAGCTACACCGTTTTTCCAGCTAAAGCTTTTCTCACTTACGTCTGTTGCCCAGGCTACAGTATATCCTTTTTTCAATGCATTGTCGATAACATCTGTCATGTCGTTTACTTTTACATTGTAAACCTGATCTAATGACCAGTTGTCCGGTACCATTAAAGTTGTTTTTTGGTAGTAAGGAGAAGTTGTAAAAGAAGACATTTCAACATATTCGTCCGGGTTAATACCTACTACTTCTTTAGCAAAAGATTGTGGAGTATAGTTTTTTCCTTTGTATGTGAAATTTTCAGGCACTTTCCCTAAATAAGAATCAATAACAGCAGCGTATGCTTTTTGCCAGTTTGGTGTTAACTCTCCGTTAGGATTTTTAACCACAGCTGTTAAAACTCCTTCGATAAGAGCAGCCATTTCGCCAAATTTGTTTTTATCTGTTCCGTAGTTTAATCCTGTGTAAACTTCTCTTGGAACGCTTCCGTATTTTTTGTACATATTAATTACGTCGTGTAGCGAACCTCCATCTCCCAAAGAGATAGCGCCATGCATACGTACATAATTTGCTCCTTTGTCAACATATACATTTCTTGCAGAAAAAACCTGAGATAACTCCACCGGTTGTTTTCCTAAACGAATCATTTCTGACTCTAAAAATGAGTTTGATGCATAACTCCAGCAAGTTCCAGATGAACCCTGATTTTTAATCGACGTTGTTCCTAAGTTAACTACCTCTGTGAATTTAAAAGCTTCTTTACTTTTATCACTTGCATTTAGCTTTAATGAATTTACTAAAACGTCTTGCGCAAAACAGCTACTTACACCTACTAAAAAAGCAGATGCTACGAAAACTGATTTCATTGTAATTTTATACATAATCAATAATTTAAATAGTTGACCAATTAGTAGTCAGAAATTTATTTTTGTTACAAAACAATTAAATATTAAGTAAAAAAACTATTATTTTTCCGTTAATCTTTATATAATGTTTTTATTGTGAATTAAAAACTTACAAAATAAGTAAAATCAGAATAAACTGTTTTTAAGGAAGAAAGATGAAAATGCTTGAGAATAAAATAACTAATAAGCGCTGAAAATAAAAAATCCCCGACAACTTGTGTTATCGGGGATTTACAGTATTTTTTAGAGCATTATCTCATCCAGTTGCTGCCAAAAACAATGTAATAGGCCCATTCTTCGGGACCGCGGGCGACATCAACACCCATTCGGAGTTTGAATTTTCGTGCCAGGAGATATCTAAAACCGGTTCCGTAACTATAAACTACTGGTTTTGCAAAGGCTTTGTCCCAATCGTCAAATGCACTTGCTACACCGCCATAGCCCATTAAGCTCCATCGTCTGTACAAATCCCAACGTAACTCGCCTTCGGTAACAATACTGGTGTTTCCCATGTATCTTGCTGCCGGAATCCCTCTTAAGTTAATTCCGGGTTTAAGATAAAAAGGCGGACTCCCCAACGCCTGCTCTCCTTCTATCCTGAGTCCGCCAATTAGTTTTTGAGTTATGGGATGATAGCCAATTGCTGATAAATTAATGCGCCAGGCATTATAATCGCTCCCTAATGCTTTATCTGACCAGAAAAAATCAGACTGTATCCTTATTCCTTTATCGGGGGTAAATATATTGTCGCGCCCGTCAAACTGAAGTGCTGCCCCAAGCTGACTTACGGTGCTTTTAATGTCTTTTGGATCTACAAATGGTGGTGGCAGATTGAAGTCCGGCAGATTTATTTTAGAGTCTAAAAGTAAATATTGCGGCCCTGCGCTCCATTTTGCATTCTTAAATTGTTTGAGCCACTGTGTGTAAAAGATTGTAGATTTAAAGTTGAGTTTAAATTCCTGATCTGCCTGATTGGGTAGATTATTGGCATAAAAAGATAAATTCATATCGCCATAAGCTGCAAAAACGCGATACAATATTTTAGGTTTTATAAGTGTTGCAGATCGAAAACCACCGGCAAGCCAGCTTTTGTTTGCCGTATACATTCCGACTCCTCCTGTAATATCGGGGTTTATAAAACGTTTTTTTCCATCTTCTTCAATAACCGGTGCATGCTTTTTTAGAAAAATAGGGGCGACCGCAACTCCAAATCCTCCTACGGCCGGTTCTGTAATAATGGTGGGTATGACTATAAATCCGTTGGCATAAATAAGAAAATCACTCAAATCTACAGCTCCGTCTAATGAATCTTTTAAACTGACTTTCATTTTTTGCCCTACCACAGAAGATGATAAAAGTAAAAGAAGATTGATCAGAATAATTTTCCGGAGGAAATTTGCTCTTTTCTTATCGGAGGTAAGTCGAATATTTTTTTCCATCCTAAAAATTGTATTTAAATTTATTACACGAATAAAGAATCGGCGTTTAAGTCTTTTATAACTATCCTTTTTTTAAACTAAATACGTGTGCTAATGTGATAAAAAATGTATTTCCCTGAAATCTGTTTATCGCATCAACCTCTGCTATCCATCTAAATCCTGCCGAAGTTTTGTATCCGATATTAAAATAATTTACTTCGGCTCCGATGCCGCCAACACGATCTTTATGCCCCTGAACAACTCCAAGAACCGGAACTGGAATTTCGTCATGACTTACTTTGTATTGCATGTAGTAAATTAAACCGGCATTAAAAATTCCTGAGGGAGCTGTTTTTTCGGCATTCATCTGATAAAATGTTTTCCCCAATCCGCCTTCAATGCTTAAAATATCTCCGGTTTTTATATTAGTATCTTTCTTTTTCCCGTTCATTTCATAAGATGCCAAAGTCGAAAAATGAATGGTTTTTTTGTCATTAAAATACAAAGTTGTTCCACCCGAAAATTCATTCATGAACATTCCTAAACCGCTGTTGTCTGATGCGCCTGCTGTAAATTTTCCTGTTGGAAGGTACATTTGGTAACTAAAAACAAAATCAGCCCTTTTGCGATGCCAGCCTAATTGTACAGGAACTATATACATATCTGTAAATGCCAGCGAATTATCAACATTGGCATTATTTCCCTGAATAGTATTGGCTGCAAAAGCAAGTAAAATTGTTGCTCCGTAATTAGCTCCTAAAATTTTATAATCACTAACATAAGATGCTCCCGCACCAACTAAATACATGGTTAAATCTGGATTTACAATTGCTTTGTCTCCATTTGAATCCTTCAGTGATGAAGCGCTGTAAATATAATTTGGAACATAAACACTAAGTGTGTTTGCAGGTGTCTGAGTTCCGGATTGCAATCCCATGGCACCAAGAATATGACCTCCTTTAAGTTGTGCCTGGCTAAAAAAGGTTGTTAATAATAAAATTGGTAATAGAAAGGATTTACGGGCTTGTGTATCAATTTTGGTGCTCATCATTTTTATTTTAAATTTATTATTGCTTTAGAAATAATCGCTACGAAACACTGTAAATTAATTGCTTATCAATTTGAGGATTGATTTAAATAATAGGTGTTTTCATCATCAGGATTAATTCTGATTACTTTAAAGTATTCAGAAGGAGATTTTCCTGTGTGTTTTATAAAAGCTCTAAAGCAGGTAGTTCTTGATTTAAAACCAGATCCCCAGGCCATACCTTCGAGAGATAGTTCTTTCCATTCGGGATCGTTTATTTTTTCTTTAAAATATTTAATTCTTTTCAGGTTAACATAATCCTGAAAATGAAGATTGAATTCTGAGTTGATTAAACTGGAAATGTGATGTACAGGTATTGCGGTAGCATTAGAAATGTCACGAATTACCAGATCTTTTTTTAGAAAAAGCTCTTCCAATTCAAAAATGCTTTCCAGTTTAGAGAGATAAAGTTGTTTTTTTTCGTCTGTTAACTCTTTGGGTAACGGTAAAGCGCTTTTGGTTTCATTTATTTTTATAGTCATTGACTGATCCTCGACAATATCAAAATTTTCAAACACATGCTCTGTTTCATCCTTTTCGTTATTATCATAAAAAATCTGAGGCTTAAAATATAACCAGCCTACTGTAAATAAAAGAACAGATGAAATTAATATGTAACAGGAGAAATCGATACTATCTACTTTGTTCATCAAAAAATAATGTACAAAAAGTGTCGAAAACAAAAACAAAATCATGAGGTTATAAAGACGAATCCAGTTGAGTATTTTAATTCTGTTAAGGTGATTTTCTCTAAATTTTTTTAAGTCATAGTTTAAAATCATCATCGTTTGGCAGAAAGCATACAGTAACCATATTGTAAGACTCAACATGGAGAAAGGACTCTGTATTTTGCCGGAAAGAAATTCTAATAATTGTAAATCTGTAAAATTTCCAATCCAGACACAGAGCGTTAAACTAAAATAAATTAGAAATGGCAGGAAATGTAACCAGTCGTATTTATGAAACAATCGATTCTGAAATAAAACGCTTCGGACATATAAAAAAGCACTTGGCGCTACAAGAAAGATAAAAGATTTTGTGATCATAAAGAGATCTGGAAAAACTTTAAAAACATTTGCTGATAAGTAAAAATTATAAATACTAACAACGGCGAGACTAAACAAGAATAGTCCCAGAAAAAAATTTTTTGAGTAATTTTTTCGCGAAAACAATATCATAAATGATGTTGCAAAGCCAACCATTGTTGCGATAAAAAAGAAAAGAGAAAGTACTATATCCAGCATATGTAATAGGCTTAAAATTTAATTTAATGTATTGCACTTTCTTAAAAATAAATTTAAAAGAAAGTAATGGCGGGACAGTTTTTTGTAAAGCCTATACTTATCTGTTTACAGATAAGTATATGGCTTTTATGGAGTAATATTGTAGGTTATTTTTTTACTGCTAATCCAGGAGGGAATCCTTCGAGAATTTTTTTGATAGCACCGGCAATAAATTCTTCAGGATTATCTGGTTTGCTGTCAATTTGAGCATTTCCGATACCTTGCCAAACTAATTTTCCTGTTTTTGTAGATACAATGTCTATTACCAGGGAGCCATCAACATAATCGTAACTGTTAAACGTTGTTGTGCCGCCACCCATCATGGCGCCACCGCCCCAATATCCGTATGGTCTGTACATACCACCGTAACCGTAGAAATTGGTATCGGCTGTAACTTGTGTTTTGTTTTTTAATATAGATACTGCATTTACTTTTAAATCAGGATTGTCTGTTGATTCTTTAAATCCTTTGGCAGTCATTTCGGCACGAATTGATTTTGCAACACGATCTGCATTTAGTTGATTTACCTGACCTTCCTGAGCTTTTAGGTCATAAACAGTAAAGGTTCTATATTCGCTGAAGTTTGCTGCGTGATCATAATCTGTTGTTACTTTTACTGTTGGCGCACAACCAAAAAGTAAGCCCAAAATTAATAATGGGAATAGGCGAAGATTTGTTCTTTTAATATTCATGTTTTGGTATTTAAATTAATAATTAACTTGTAACTCGAATGTATTAAAATCTGGGTAAATCTTGAATGAACGATAAATCGTGTTAAATAATTGTAAAGTAATTACAAAGAACTATTAAACAGTGAATTAATGCTCTCTCAAAGATATATTATTTTATTTAATTAACATAAAGAAGTAAAAAAAATCTTGCGTAAAATAAGAGGATTGTTTACTTTTTTTAATTACTGAAAATTATATTTCTGCCGAAATTGGTAATCTTCCTTCTTTTACAGCTTCAACCATTTTGTTGTAATCCAGTTCATTTTGATGAGCATATAAAATTGAAAATTTAGAAATTGCATTAGCAAATTCATTGTTATTCCCAATATATCCGGATAATAGTGAGGGATCGCCAGATCTTGCATGTGCTCTGGCCAGTGCCCAGCCGCAGGCTTTGGCATAATCTGCCATATTTTCGGCTTTCATTATTTCTATAACCGGTTTTATCTTGGTATCCCGAAGCTGACGGATATAGAAATATTTGCCTTTATCATCATTTGTCCAGCCTAAGAACATATCTGGCGCTGACTGCATTAATTTTTGCCCCATTACAATTCGTTCGCCCTGATGAGGATACTTTCCCTTAATTTTTACATTTGGTTCTAGGACGCTCTTTCTGGCTTCCTTGAACTGCAAAAAAATAGGTTCTCCGGTAGCCGACATTAATAAGCTGATTCCACAGAGTGTTCCCACACTTCCTACGCCTACAACTTTTACGGCAAAATCATGCATAGTGTATCTGCTTAACAAAACTTGTTTGTCTTCCGGAAGTGATTCTATATATCGTTTATGAACCTGTTTGGCTTCTCTAAAAGTATAACTTTCTTCAGTTCCCGAAGGATGATAAATCAATGGAGGATCATCTTTGATTCTGGCACGGACTCCATCTAGATAAGTCATTTTTGCAAACTCTTTTTCATGCGCAATAGATTCGGCTGCTTTTTTTATTCGTTTCTGCTGAAATTCTTTTAGTTCTTCATCTTTTCCAAGATCAATAAGTTCTGCCAGATCAATATCGGCATACCAGATTTGCAGTGCCGATAATTTACTGTAATCGAGCATATGTCGTTTGTAACTGTCGGCAACATGCCATGCAAATTCTTTACAGTCTTTAGCAGAAAATTTTCGCCATTTTCCCGCAATTGCAAAACTTGTTGCCAGTCTTTTTAGATCCCATTCCCACGGACCGGGAAATGTTTCATCAAAATCATTAATATCAAAAACCAATTTGCGTTCGGGAGTTGCAAAACCGCCAAAATTCATTAAATGGCAATCACCACAAAGTTGCAATTGTATTCCTGTATTTGGTGTATTTGCTAAATCTGCTGCCATAATTGCTGCTGCTCCTCTATAAAAGGCAAATGGCGATTCGATCATTCTTCGATATCGAATGGGTAATAAATTTTCAAGTCTTCCAATGCTTGTCTGAATCAAAATATCAACAGGATCTTCACGGTTTTCGGGCGGTGTCCATTCCTGATGAGAAGAACGAGACACCTCTTTCCTGATCGCTGCACCATTATCATAGCGTTCTGCTTTTGATGCTAATCGATCAAAGAAACTTTCGGGATTATCTGTAGTTTTTTCGGTCATCAGAGTTATTTATTTCACTTCTTTAATGTCATCCATTTTCCAGCTTTTATCAAAGTAAGCTGCAGTAGGACCATAAAAACGCATATAAGTAAACCAATGTTTTCCTGGTAAAGTCTGTACCCAATTTTTCTCTTTTCCGGCAGGAGCTTTTGGCCCGAAATATAAATCAACTGAACCATCAGTGTTTTTTATTAAATCTTTACGGGAAGATAAATCGGCATTTTGTTGCGGATTATCAATCAAACAACGAGTAGCCGAATCGTAAACCGTAATAGACCAGAAATTCACGGCTGGAGGATTTGCAGGAACATTTAAAGTGTAATTTTTAGCTCCGTCTAACCAATTTCCTTCATTATCATAATAAGCTCCTAAATACGCCTGACCCACATTTGGTGTTTTGGACATCATAGCTTGGGAATAAGTAACTGCTTCATAGAAATAAGAAGCTCTCTCAAAAAACTCATCATAAGTAGCAGCATGTTGCGATGCATTTTTCATAATCAGGACATAATCCCAGTGTTTATCTGGCCAGTGTTTTACATCTGCAAAACGTTTTTCGAAAGAATTTGCCATTGCCATTTGCTGTCCTTTTTCAGCAGCCGCAATTAAAATTTTCTTCTGACGTTCATCCGGAGCAAAAGGTTTTCCTTTTTCTATTCCGAGATTTCTAAGCCATGCCATAAAAAAACGATCACGTTCTTCTACAGGTTCATTTTGTAAAATAGCATGAAGACGTTCCCAATAAGCAATTCCGGTTGGCGGAATTCCGAGCCATTTTTTTCCTGCAGGAGGACTAACTACTTTTGTTGGAGTTGGATTTGCTCGTTGTGCATATGGATAAATTTTTACCAGTTTCAATAACGTTTCGGTTACTTTTGGATCTGGATCAAGTGTTCTAAAACCAAAGAACATATTAACAGTATTGCAGGGAACAATAAAATAACCAGGGGCTTTAAAATCTTTCATAGTTGGTGGCACTAAAATATATTTACCTCCTTTTCCTTTGTCAGGTCCCATTTCTCCAATGGTTGCCTGTTCTCTTTGCCAAAAATCTGCCAAACCACCTGCAGTTCGTCCTGCTGGCATTTCGATAACCGTTGGTCCATTTGCTGCCAGATCAATGAATGTCAATATATAGGGAGTTGTTGCATTGGCAGTCAAAATTCCTAAACGATCGGCATATGAATTATAAAGAACAAGGTCGTTACTTGATGCCTTAAAGGTTTTATAATGTTGATATTGCCATTCGGCAAAACCGACAATTGGTAATGCCCACAAATAGCATTGTGTTGCCTGTTGAAAATCCATTTCGTCAAATAATGCCGGAATGGATTCTTTTGAAGGCAATTCTCCATCCATTTTTATTTCAGTTCCGGACGATGCAACTGTTGTTGATGCAACATTTTCTGAGGTCTTTTTTTCGCATCCAATATTGAACATCAAAGAAAAAATTGCTAAAAAAATAATGCTTTTGTTTTTCATAATATCGTTTATTATAAATTGGTAAATTTTCGATTACTCTAATTTTTTTAGTCTAAAACAAATTATGTTTTTTAATAAGAGCAATGATTTACTATCCGGGAAATATAAATGCAACCACGGCTCTTAATCCCCAATCTGGTCTTATGCTTGAATGTCCTACTACTGGAATTAAAGGCATAACAGCAAATTGCATGGTCTGACCACCTAATTTTGTAATGGCTCCAACATTTGGACTAACGGTTATAAGGGTTGTATTTCCCTGCCAGTTTTGTGTAATTTCTGAGGTAATACCTAAACTGGCCCCACTTTTATAACTATGTGTTAGAAATAGTTGGGTGTAAAACTGATTGAAATCTGTTCTGTCTGCATTTCCTGCTACAGACCAAATTTGATTGGCTAAAAAACCTATAGAAAGTCCTTTTCCCTGATGCATGACTAAAACGCTTGGTCCAATTCCGAATTTTTCTGTTCCTAAAAATTTTTCAGTAGCGGTTGGTACTAAAAAAGCAGGACCAACGCCTAGTATTATTCCTTTAGTTTTAGGAGCAAAAAAAGCGGTTACTGTTGCATCACTTAAGCCAAATTCATGTGTGTTTTCGCCTGTAACATCCTGCTGATCTACAACGGGAAGAATATAACGTGTAATTAAATTTAAATTTTCACTTAATTTAAAAGGAACAACGGGCTGTATATTGATCTGATATTTCGATCCATTATAAGCACCGATCCCATAAGTGAGATTATTTTGCAGCGGAACACTAATTAAACTCGCAACCGGATTTGCCATTTTATCGGCGAGTTCCTGTGCGCTAGTCCCTGCTTTTGGCTCTTCTTGGGCAGATGCACTAAAATTTAAAAGAAAAAAAAACGTCGCAAATAAAGATTTAATCAAAGTGGAAGATAGTTTCATAATTTTTCTTTTCTGATTTTTAATTATTCCAAAATCAAAAACAAACAACTTTTAAACTTGTAAAAGCTGTTTGTTTTTTAACTCTTAAAATTTATAACCAGCTAATTATCACCCTCCACCGCTTCTTTTAGCAGTTGATATGGATTTTAATTTCTCTTGTGCATCTTTAAGTTTTAAATAATTATCAATAGTAATTGGCCCAGGATACAGGTTACTTTGTACTACATGAGGTGGATATTTTTCATAGGTTTTAGCAAATTCTCCAATAATGTTCTGAACAGTTGGCAAGAACCAGGTTTTTTCTGTAAAGTTGTTCATGAATAAATCATAGCGCTCTTGCGGATCTGCCCATAAGTCAAATATTTGTGGTACAGTTGCTACGTAACTCGCAGCTCCTTTCCAACCTAAATTAGAATCTACGGCTAAACCTCCTGTTGCTTGTCCGTTATCACCACGTAAATTAAAGACTGCTTTGAACTTTCCAATTCTTATTGCTCCCGGCAATAATTCATCTTCTGTAAAATAAAACCACATTGTTCTTTTTGATTTTCCTGTACCAAATAAAACCGGCGACATATCGTAACTATCAAAAATTGTAGGTTTACCATCTCTGTCTACCGTTGGTAATTCTTGTCCTGACAAGGCGGCAAATGTTGCCATAAAATCAAGTGTTCCTAAAATGTCGTTATTTTTGCTGTTTGCTTTGATTTTTCCAGGCCACCAGGCTAATGTTGGAATACGGCTACCGCCTTCGCGATCTGTTCCTTTTGTTCCTCTAAACGGAGTATAACCACAATCCGGATAAACATCCTGCCAGGTTCCATTATCTACAGTATAGATTATTAAAGTGTTTTCGGCAATTCCCATGTTACGAACTTCATCCATAATACGACCAATTCTTGAATCTAATTCAACAATACAATCAGCGTATTTATTTTTACCTGCAGATTTTCCTGCATAATCAGGATGCGGTAAATTTGGCTGGTGATTTTTTGCAAAAGAGATTTCCATAAAAAATGGTTTATCTTTTTTACCATTTTCTTTCAGCCATTTTATAGATTCTTCCTCTGTATATTGATCTAGAAACGGAATTACTTTTCCGTCTATTTTTCTAACTTCTCTGTATGGTTTTCCAGCCTCTCCCTCTAAAGCGCCTTTGGTTCCTTTGACCCAAGTTGCTCTAATATCCTCTGGCATGTCTGCATTCCACTCCGGATCAGTATACGTATATGCATTTAAATGATATAAGGTTACATTTTTCATGACATCGAAGCCCTGAGCAATCGGCATTGAATAGTCTTCTTCTCCAAGATGCCATTTTCCGGCAAAAAAGGTACTATAGTTTTTACGTTTCAATAAAGAGGCTAATGTCCATTCGGCTTTAGGCAGTCCTCCTCCATCACCAGGAAACGCAACGGTTGTCATACCGCTACGATTAGGAATTCTTCCTGTTATCAAAGCTGCTCTTCCGGGTGTACAGCTCGGCTGGCCATAAAATGACCAAAACTGCATTCCTTCGTTTGCCATGCGGTCGATATTGGGGGTTGCAGCTCCACGACCTTCTCCACCGCCATAAGGACCTAAATCTCCCCATCCGGTGTCATCTGATAATAAAATAATAATATTTGGGCTTTTTTGAGCATAACCAAGACTGGCTATCAAGAAGCAAAAAAGCAAGCCAAAAGTCTTCAGGAGACTGGCTGATTTGATTGATCTAAAATTTGTTTTCATGTGGTATTTAGGAATAAATTATACAATCTTTAATTCTAAAATTTTAGGGCAGAAAAGCTATTTTTATTTCAAATTCTAATTATTTGTCAGGGAATATTTTTTTCCAGTCATCTTTCATGCTGATTACATGATATTTGTATTTTGCAGCAGTGCTTAGCGACAGATTATCTTTTTCCTGATAATTGTATTCTCTTATAGAATCGTTATGGTTTACAATCAATTGAAAAGAGGGATATTTATTTCCCTGAGAATATCTTAACATGGCAAGATCTCCGGCTCCGCCTTCGTTTCCACAGGCAAAAACTGGTCTTTGGCCAATATGCAATTGTATCCCGACAGGTTTTCCTTCTTTATCATTAAAATGATCTAAAGCAGGTTCTCTTAAGATTGCATTTTTAGCATCGTCAAATTTATATTTGAATGAAGTTCCAACAACCTGATCTTTTGGGATCCCATAATAATCCTGAGATATTGCTCTGACAACTTCAACCGTTCCACCAGTAACAATAAAAGTTTTGAAACCATTTGCGCGCAAATAATTTAAAAGCTCCAATTGAGGTTGGTATCTGATTTGTTTTATCGGAACATTTTTTCCAGGATATTGGGCACCAGCAAAAAACTCTTTTGTAGAAGCTTCAAACTCATCTTCGGTCATTCCGGTATGAGTTGCAGCAACCAATTCTATAAGTGCTTTATCTCCTCCTTTTTCAAAAAAAGTTTTGTCTTTTTCTACAACAGCTTTAAAAGGCTGTTTTTGTGCTAAAGCAGGATTTGCTTCTACCATTTTTTTAACTCGATAAAAAGCAAATAGCTCTTGAACATAAGGCTTTTCAGCCCAAAGTGTTCCGTCATTGTCAAAGGTTGCAATTCTATCTTCTATCGGAATAAAATCAGGGCTTCCTTCTTTAGTTACTTTTTCAACGTATGCAATAATATCTTTTTTTAAAGCTCCGTCATTCCAACTAGGTAAAGGATCACCACTGGTTACAGTACTTTCTGTACTATCTTTTGGATTAACTGTTGTACCTTCTTCAGATTTTTTACATGAAATAAATAAAAAAATCATCGCAGGGATTAGTAATATTTTTTTTTGCATATCAAATAGTTTTAAATGAAAAGAAACAGGGTTTTAATAAACCCTGTCTTCTTTAATGTTCAATAAATTATTTTTTCTTTTTTGAAGTATCTTCTGCTTCTTCTTTTAATTTAGGCATCACATTTTTTTCTATATATTGTTTTGCCTTGATATCTTTCATAGCTTCTTCCATAATAGTATAAGCTGAGAAACTTGGTGGAATTGATCTTGGTGGATAATCTTTAAATGTTTCTGCAAAAACAACCACATCCTGAATTGCTCCATACATTAATTGTACGTGATTCAGTTGCCAGTCCCAAAAAGTATTTGAAGTTATATCGGCTCTTTCAAAAGGATCCTGATACAAATTGAATATTTTTTGCAGACGAAGTTTTGTAAAAGGTTCTGCCCAAACTCCCAATGTTCCTTCTAGCCGTTGTTCAGCAAAAACATATTTATAATCTCCTTCTCTCAAACCAACTAAAAGACCATCATCATCTGTATAGAAGAATTTATCTCTGGCGCTTTTTTGTGTTTTGCCTTCTAAAAATTTACTTTGATCAAAACCATCTAAGTGAACCTTATATGTTTTCCCGTTTGCAGAATAACCTTTTAAAAGTTTATTTACGATATCTGGCTCGCCTGCAATTGAAGCGAATGTAGGAATCCAGTCATTATGGCTCATTAATTCAGTAGTTACTCCTGGTTTAATGTGTCCTGGCCAACGCACGATACAAGGTACACGGAAAGCTCCTTCCCAGTTTGTATTTTTTTCTGAACGGAATGGTGTCATGGCTCCATCAGGCCATGTGTTCATATGAGGGCCATTGTCTGTAGAATATACCACAATAGTATTATCTGCAATTCCTAACTCGTCTAAAGCTTTTAAAATGCTTCCGATAGTTTCATCATGTTCGATCATACCATCAATATATTCACTGTCTCCATGTGTATATCTTCCTCTGTGTTCTTTTCTAACGTGTGTACGAAGGTGCATACGAGTAGCATTAAACCAGCAGAAAAATGGTTTGCCCGCAGCGTTTTGTCTTTTGATAAAATCAATAGCTGCTGCTGATGTTTCGTCATCAACGGTTTCCATTCTTTTTTTAGTAAGTGCTCCGGTATCTTCAATTTTTTGCTTTCCTACTCTTCCAAATCTAGGATCTGTTGTCGCATCATCAACATTTGTTGCTGTACATTTTAAAACTCCTCTTGGTCCAAATTTTTTCAAATACTCCGGATCTTTAGGATAATCTGGCAATTCTGGTTCTTCTTCGGCATTTAAGTGATACAGATTACCAAAAAATTCATCAAAGCCGTTGACAGTTGGTAAACTTTCGTTACGATCTCCAACGTGATTTTTACCAAACTGACCTGTTACATATCCTAAATTCTTCATTATTCCACCAACTGAAGGATCTAACTGACTCATTCCCATTGGTGCTCCCGGAAAACCAACCTTTGTAAGTCCTGTTCTAAGACCATGCTGTCCCGTTAAAAAAGCAGCACGTCCTGCAGTACAGCTTTGTTCTCCGTAATAATGAAGGAAACGCAGCCCTTCATTTGCTAAACGATCAATGTTGGGTGTGGTATATCCCATAAGTCCATCGCTATAGGCGCTAATATTGGTAGTTCCAATATCATCGCCCCAAAGGACTAAGATATTCGGTTTTTTTGCATTTTGGGCTTCTATCTGTGGAGCGGCAAAGCAGGCCAATGCAAAGAGCAGTATTGCATTTCTGAAATTACTTTTTTTCATGGTAATAAGATTCGTTAATAATTTTTGTTATATGTGAGCTTAATGGTTCAAAAAAATAATGTGGAAAGCACAAATTTTAAAAAACATATCTCCAGACAGGTTGCATTTTTTGGATATGTTTCAAATTCATTTTGTTTCAAATTTGGAACGAAAATTTTTTAACTTTTTTTTAAGTTTCTCAAATTTAACTAATAAATAAGCGAAGAATAGTGTTTTATCGGACTGAGCTTGTTTCATTTTATAAAATGAAACAACAAAATTTTAAAATTTGCACCAAAATGTTTCATTTTATAAAATGAAACATTTTAAAAATTTGAATATCAAATACTTGCAACTTATTTTTGGGAGCTTGGCTCATGTAAATAGACGGGCAGTTTTGTCTAGTTTTTTTACCAAAAAGCTAAACATAATTATCTCAAAATCAGATTAGTTACAAAGGAAAATGTTCTTTTTGATAGAAAAAACACATAAAAATAGTATTAAACTATTTTCCGCGGTACCATTTTGGGGTATTATTATAGGAAATAACCTCTTTTTGTTTAGGGGTAATAAGATTTTGCGAGTGCTCACTTTGTTTTTCAAAATAAGCTGATTTAGTGTCAACTTATTTTAGGACGAGACAGATAATAAAAAAAAAGCCACTTTAATAAGTGGCTTTTTGTAAATATGTAGAAAATAATTATTCGATTTCAGAAACTCTCATGGTGTTAACCATTCCTTTATCTTTAATTGGCATTGCTGCAAGGTTAATCAAATAATCTCCTTTTGTAGCATAACCTTTTTCAACTGCAATTCTGTTTACATCAGTAACAGTATCATCAGTGCTTTCTTCGTTATCATAGAAGAAAGATTTAACTCCCCATAACAAATTCAATTGTGTTAAGATTCTTCTGTTTGAAGTGAATACTAAAATATGTGCAGAAGATGGTCTCCAGGCTGAAATTTGAAAAGCGGTATAACCACTATTTGTTAAGGTACAAATAGCTTTAGCTTCAATTTCGTTTGCTAACAAAGCTGCCTGATGACAAACTGTTTTAGTAACAAAACGTTTTGTTTTAATTTGAGGTGTGTTTTGTGGAACATGAATAAGTTCAGAATTTTCTACTGCTTCACAAATTTGTGTCATTCTCTGGATAACCTGTACCGGATAATTACCTGTAGCAGTTTCTCCAGACAACATTACAGCATCTGCACCATCCATTACTGAGTTTGCAACGTCATTAACTTCTGCTCTTGTTGGAGTTAAGCTTGTAATCATTGTTTCCATCATTTGAGTAGCAACGATAACAGGAATTCTGGCAGTTTTTGCTCTTCTGATCAGGTCTTTTTGAACCAATGGAACTTCATGAGCAGGAAGTTCAACTCCAAGATCTCCACGAGCCACCATTAAACCATCGCAATATGCTACAATTTTATCCATGTTCTCAAGAGCTTCCGGCATTTCAATTTTAGCAATAATTGGAATTTTAACATCAGAATGTTTCGCAATCAATTCTTGTAAATCTTGTAAATCGCGTGGCGTTTTCACGAACGAAAGTGCAATCCAGTCTACTTTTTGCTCAATTGCAAAAATAGCATCAGCAATATCTTTTTCGGTTAAAGCCGGTAAAGATATTTTTGTGTTTGGAAGATTAACCCCTTTTTTAGATTTTAATTCTCCACCTTGAATAACTTTAGCAACAACTTCTGTTTTTTTATCTGTTGAAACAATTTCAAAAATAAGTTTACCATCGTCAAGCAAAATACGCTCTCCAACATTTACATCATTTGGGAAATTCTGATATTTCATAAATGCTTTTTTTGCATTTCCGATAATATCTTCTGCAGTTGTAAAAGTAATTTCGTCTCCATCATGTACAACAGTACCTTCTTCCATTACACCAACTCTAAGTTTTGGTCCTTGCAAATCACCAAGAATTGCAGTAGTATAACCAAACTCTTCGTTTAAGCCTCTAATAATATCGATTTTTTCTTTTACTCCTTCGTAATCAGCATGCGAAAAATTGATTCTAAACACATTAACCCCTGCCTCGATCATATCCTTGATAATCTCTCTCGTACTACATGCGGGACCAAGTGTAGCAACAATTTTGGTTTTCTTGTTTGTTAACATTTTTTTTAAAAAATTAGATTGTTTTTTGATTTTATTTTATTGGTGTCCACAGCATAAACAGCCGCAACACTTTCTATTGAATTTAAATGTTGTTGAATTTCTGAAAAATCGACAGCCTCTTCGCTGTTTTCAATTTTCAGGAAAAAATCTACTTTTTTGAATTCAGGAAGTAAATGAATTGTTGTAGAAACCTCACTTGTTTCATTAGAAAACAAATTCTGGAAATCATTTGTACTCACGGAAATGATCTCATTTTTATTCTGAATCAAATTCCATGAAACAGCTTTTTCAGAATCATAATAATAAAATCTCGAAAAATTTGCCTCGCCTTCTTTTGTTTGAGCATGGATCTCGTTTTTGCTCTTACTTAAGTTAATCGGAAGGTTTTTATTGATAAAATAGGCCAATCGATAATCTTCTAATGAAGTATGAATTGCCATTAAATAATAATCAATTTCGTCAAATTCGTCTAAATCCAATCTATGAATAGCCATGTCATGAAAAATCAAGTTGTAAATATACTATTTCTAACGGAGCATCAATAGTTATCAGCTGGATGTTTTTGTTAATTTATAAACGAAAACGATATAGCCTTAAGAAAATTACAGCATTCTTGTAGTTATTTCTTGTCAATTTTTTCTTGAAATGCAAAATAAGCACGTTGGGATGCTTTTTCTTCTGCTTTCTTTTTCGAAGTTGCTCGCGCTCTTGCGATTACTTTATCGTCTATGCTTAATTTTACACCAAATAAGCGTTGTCCGTCAATACCGTTATCTTCGAAAATGTCATAATGAAAAACTCTTTTTTCTTTCTGACACCATTCGATAACTAAGCTTTTGTAACTAATTACTTTTCCTTCAAGTCTTGCAATATCGACATAAGGTGTAATGACTCTTTTTTGAATAAATCTTTCGCAATAAGAGTACCCTTTGTCCAGATAGATAGCGCCAATCAGTGATTCAAAAATATTACCGTGTATGTTTTCTCCAAAGTGCTGTACAGGTACTTTACTTTCTACAAATCGCACTAAATTTAAATCTTTACCGAGTTCGTTTAAGTGTTCACGGCTTACTATTTTAGAGCGCATTTTTGTTAAATAACCCTCATCTCCATTTGGGGCCTTATTAAATAAATGTGCGGCAATAACGGCACTTAACATAGCGTCTCCCAAAAATTCTAAACGTTCATAATTTATTGGATGACCCGCTTCGTCCAGCTTGTTTGATGACCTGTGAGTAAAAGCTTTTCGGTAAAATTCAATGTTTGAAGGCTGAAAACCAAGAATTTTCTGAATAGTGTCAAAAAAAATCCCGTCTTCTAGAGAACGGGATTTAGAAAATATTTTTTTGATAATATTCATAAACAGAAATTACTCAGCAATTTTTTTAAACAATACGCAAGCATTGTGTCCACCAAAACCAAAAGTATTACTCATTGCAACATTTACCTCTCTGTGTTGAGGTTTGTTTAAAGTAAGGTTCAATGACGGATCAATTTTTTCGTCTACAACAGTATGGTTAATCGTTGGAGGAACAATTCCGTGCTTCATTGCTAAGATTGAAGCAATTGCCTCAATAGCTCCTGCAGCACCTAGTAAGTGTCCTGTCATTGATTTGGTAGAATTGATATTGATGTTTTTAGCATGATCACCAAAAACAGCGCTAATCGCTTTTAACTCAGCAACATCTCCTAATGGAGTAGAAGTTCCGTGAGTATTAATATGATCAACATCTTCAGGATTCATTCCTGCGTCTCTTAATGTATTTTTCATTACTGCGATAACACCAATTCCTTCCGGATGAGGTGCAGTTAAATGGTAAGCATCAGATGACATTCCGCCTCCACCAATTTCACAGTAAATTTTTGCTCCTCTGGCTTTTGCGTGTTCGTAATCTTCAAGAACTAAAGCTCCTGCTCCTTCTCCTAAAACAAAACCATCTCTGGTTGCATCAAAAGGTCTTGAAGCTGTTTCCGGGCTTTCATTTCTTGTTGATAAAGCATGCATAGAGTTAAAACCTCCCATACCTGCAATAGTAATGGCAGCTTCTGAACCACCAGATACAATAATGTCACACATTCCTAAACGGATGTAGTTGAAGGCATCGATTAATGCATTTGCAGAAGATGCACATGCAGAAACAGTAGTATAATTTGGACCCATATAACCATTACGCATAGAAATATGCGCAGGAGCAATATCGGCAATCATTTTTGGAATAAAAAACGGATTGAACTTTGGAGTTCCATCACCTTTAGCATAGTAAATTACTTCTTCCTGGAAAGTTTCTAAACCTCCAATTCCTGCTCCCCAAATAACACCAACTCTTGTTTTGTCGACATTATCATCTGTAAGTCCAGCATCTTTGATAGCTTCATCACTGGCAGCAACTGCATATTGAGCAAATTTATCTAATCTACGAGATTCCTTGCGATCCATGTAATCTTCAATATTGAAGTTTTTCACTTCGCAGGCAAATTTCGTTTTATGCTTCTCTGTATCATAATATGTGATAGGAGCGGCTCCGCTTACTCCATTCACAAGTGCATTCCAATAATCCTGGATATTATTCCCGATAGGAGTAAGTGCACCTAATCCTGTTACCACAACTCGCCTTAATGCCATAAATTATGTATTTTGTGTCTTTAAACAAATAAAACCCACGCTTTCTTAACAGTTTTATTACTTAAGAGCCATGGGTGGTATTACAAATAAATATATCTTTTTGATTGAAAATCAATCGAAATTTAAATTTTAAAAAAAATAATAACACCCGATTTTTAGAAAATCCAATTTTTCAAAAAAACAAATCCCAATTTTGGAATTTGAACATTCAAATTTGGAATTTTTAAAATTCGGGTGTGGTATTATTATTTTTTAGCTTCCTCGATATAAGAAATAGCTTGACCTACAGTAGCAATGTTTTCTGCTTGATCGTCTGGAATTTGAATATCAAATTCTTTTTCGAATTCCATAATAAGCTCAACAGTGTCTAATGAGTCAGCTCCTAAATCATTAGTGAAGCTTGCTTCTGTTACAACTTCGTTTTCGTCAACACCTAATTTGTCTACGATAATCGCTTTTACTCTTGATGCAATGTCTGACATAATCTTTAATTTTAGAATTTAATTTGTTGGCAAAAATAAAAAACTTTATTTTAAAACCACGATTTAGTTTATAAATGTAACACTAATTTATAAAATTAATTTCAAGAAAGCCGTTTTAAAGCTATTTATTTTCGATTTTTATTCCGTTTTTTGCAGTATTAAAATTAACTCTTTTATGAAAAAAATCATCGTTTTTGCCTCAGGATCAGGAACTAATGCGGAGAACATTATAAAATATTTTTCGAAAATTGAAATTGCAAAGGTTGTTTCTGTTTTTACAAATAATGCTTCGGCAAAAGTTATCGAAAGAGCAAAAAATCATCAAATTCCAGTCGAAATCTTCTCAAAAAATGAACTTTTAGAAAGAAATGTATTACAAAAAATACAGGAAATCGACCCGGATTTGATAGTTCTTGCAGGTTTCTTATTGAAGTTTCCGGAAAACATAATTGAGCAATATCCAAATAAAATAATTAATATTCATCCTGCGCTTTTGCCCAATTATGGAGGTAAAGGAATGTATGGTATGCACATACACAGAGCTATAGTAAATAATAAGGAAAAGGAAACCGGAATTTCGATTCATTATGTAAACGAGAATTACGATGAAGGCGGTATTATTTTTCAGGCAAACGTAGCCTTAACGGAGGAAGATACTCCGGAAACTGTAGCCGAGAAGATTCACGAATTAGAACAAAAACATTTTCCTGAGATTATTCATAGATTATTGGAAGAATAAAAAAAAAAATAAACCATATAAGTCATATAAGCATATATAAGTTGGTCGTTTAAAAACTATCGCCATTTTGATAAAGAAATATAAGCGGTAAGAATTAAATGAACTTATATTACTTATATGGTGAAAAATAAAAAAATGAATCACGAAGTACATATATATACAGATGGCGCTGCAAAAGGAAATCCGGGTAATGGAGGTTATGGTGTAGTAATGGAGTTGGTTGGCACGCCACATAAAAAAGAATTCTATGAAGGTTTTCGTTTAACTACTAATAATAGAATGGAGCTTCTGGCTGTAATTGTTGGTTTGGAAAAATTGAAGAAGCCAAATATGAAAGTTTTAGTAGTCTCTGATTCTAAATATGTAGTAGACTCTGTGGAGAAAAAATGGGTTTTAGGCTGGGAGAAAAAGAATTTTGCCGGTCGTAAAAATCCCGATTTGTGGAAAAGGTTTTTAATTTCTTACCGCAAACATCAGGTTGATTTTAAATGGATAAAAGGGCATAATAATCATCCTCAAAACGAACGCTGCGATCAATTGGCTGTAATGGCATCACAGCAGGCTAAGCTTTCTGTAGATGTTTATTATGAAACAATAGGATCTAAAGAATAAAAAAAAAGCATCAAATATTTGATGCTTTTTTTTGTACGAAGATGCATTTTTATTCTTCTTTATCTAAATCTTTTGCCGTTTTAAAGCCAACTAAAAGTCCAATACCAGCCATTACAAAAATAATTGAAGGATAAACCGCTCCATCATTTAATGACGTATAAGTTGTAATTAATAAAGCAATAAAAATTCCAACACCGCTACCTATTAATAAGAAAGCAAGATTTACAACAAAGATTTTCCAGGCAGAACCGCCTTTGGCTCTTCCTTTTAAAAATATGCTGGCATCAACGCCTTTTTCTATAAGAGCCAGACGTTCTCTGTTTCTTGTTGAATAAATAAGATAGACAATCCCGAAGATTGTTGCGCAAAAACTAAATGGTACTAATACTTCTGGTCCCATGATTTATATTGTTTTAATTGATTGATATTCCATATGACGACACCTTTTTATTTGAGGTTACAACATTTAGATGAAATTTTCAATTTTTAAATTCCAAATCCCAAAAGTTGCTGATAATCAATTAATTTTGATTGCTAAATTATTTTACACACCATAACTTTGACAAAGTTCACTATATATAATTGTGTCAATTGAAATTTGGAATTTGATTTTTGGTATTTCATCCCAATTAAAATTTGGAATTTATTTTTCAAAATTCTTGTAACCTAAAATAACAAACTGTCGTCCTATATAATATGAGTACTTTAAATGATCAGCATTATATCGATAGAATCCTGCAGGGAGAAACAAATTTGTTTGCCGTGCTGGTGGATCGTTATAAGGATATGATTTTTACATTGTCGCTCAAAATGGTTAAAAACAAAGAAGAAGCCGAAGAAGCTGCACAAGATACTTTTATTAAAGTGTATAATTCTTTGAGTAAGTTTAAAGGGGATTCTAAATTCTCAACCTGGATTTATAAAATTGCTTATAACGCTTGTTTAGACCGTTTAAAGAAAAACAAAAAAGAAGATTTAAATATTTCGATAGATGAATTTTCATCGCATTTAGTCAAAACAATGGACAATGCTTTGAGCGCTTTAGAAGATAAAGAACGAAAGCAGGCCATTCAGAATTGTTTAAATTTGTTGCCGAGAGAAGATAATTTTTTACTGACTTTATTTTATTTTGAAGATCAGAATTTAGAAGAAATTGGCAAAATAATGGATATAAACGCTAATAATGTCAAGGTGAAATTATTTAGAAGCCGACAAAAATTAGCCGTAATTTTAAAAAAGCAGTTAGAACCGGAAATAGTAGAGTGTTATGAAAGAGGAAGATAAAAATTTAGAAAATCTTATTGAGAAAATGATGGCCGAAAATACTTTGCAATCGCCATCTGTTGACTTTACTTCAAACTTAATGTCGCAAATTCTTGTTGCTGAAAAAGCCAAAATTAAACCTTACAAACCATTGATTTCAACATCAATGTGGGTGTTTATTGGAGTGGCAGTAGTTCTTTTAGTAATTTACAATACTCTTTTTGCTGGGGTAGAAAATAATATAGAAATAGGAAAATCGTACACTGATAAGATTTCGGCAATCGTTTCCGGAATCCATATTTCAAAAACTTTATTGTACGCTATTTTAATAGTTCCTTTTATGATTTTAATTCAAATTGGTCTTTTGAAGAATTATTTTGACAAGAAGTATCAGTTGTAAAAAATTTAAAATCAATTAAAAAGAATACATTGATAATTGTGAATTAAAAATAAAAAATAAACTTGTAATTTTTAATAGCATGCTAAAAGCAAAAAAAATATACACGAATTCGCTCTTAATAGTACTGTTTTTTGTCACTAGTTATGCATCAGCACTTCCACCCAACTTTACTACTAAGGAAATAAAATTTGTTAGTGAAGGAATTTCACTCGCCGGAACCGTTTTTACACCTAACAATATACAGACGGCCGTTGTGATTGTTCACGGATCTGGACAAGAAAAAAGAATGATAGACTTTGCAACAATTCTAGCCAATAATGGAATTGCAGTTTTAACGTATGATAAACGTGGAGTCGGAGAATCAGCTGGGATATATGCCGGGCCTGAAGTGGGAACTAACAATGTTGACTTCTCAAACCTAAATCTTTTGTCTTTAGATGCGAGTGCTGCCGTAAATACTTTATCTAAATCTCTATCAAATAATAAAATATCAATAGGTCTCATTGGAGGTAGTCAAGCTGGATGGATAATTCCATTGGCTGCAGAAAAAAATAAGGAAGTCAAATTTATGACCATATTTAGCGGAGCGCTTATAACGGTTAAAGAACAATTGAGATTCCAATTTTATACAAATGGAGATAAAAAGTTTTGGGATACACACTCCGAAGAGGAGGCAAGAAAACATGTATTCAATGACCCTGATAAATATGAGTTTGTTGACACCGATCCCAAAGGTATTCTTGCTAAATTATCAATTCCGGGAATCTGGATTTTTGGTGGTAAAGACATCCAAGTTCCTGTGAAATTATCAATCGAATATCTTGATAAATTAAAATCTAAAGGAAAACATTATGAATATAAATTGTTCCCAAACTTGGGTCACAATACAGCTTTTTCAGACGATGAAGAGCCTATGAAAGATGCTATCAATTGGATTAAAAATATAAACAAACTAAAGAATCATAAATAAAAAATGATAGAAAATATCGTTAACAGTCACGACAACATATTTTGAATTTTCTAAAAAAAAATCTTTTGATAAGAAGTTTGAGTTGTAATTTTTATTTAAAAGAATCTTCTCTTTTTCTTATATAATATCTCACTTGCGGATCATTAAAACTGATATCATATCGGTTTAAATACAGCAAATAGCTAATTGTAGAATATTCTTCTGATTCTATAATTGCTTTTTTAAGTTCAAATTGTCCTTTATTATAAGATGGTTTCGAATATTTTTTCAGAAATTTTTCGAAGCCTAATTGAGTATATTCTTTTTGTATTTTCTTATTTAATTTAAATTTCTTTTCGATAATAAGTCGAGAATTTTCATCAAATACAAAATCTTCATCTAAAAAAGTTTCTAAAAATATTTTGTAAGATTTATAGCTTTTTGAATAGTACAGCTTGTAAGACGCATATAGAAAATTTTCAGTTGTCATGAAAATATCATTATGATTTGTCATCAAATAGACATCTGAAAATCCATAAGGAATAAATGCATATAATTCATCTTTTTCATTATCTCTAAGGGCTAACTTTTCAATCATTTCCTCAGAAAAATTAGGTTCTTTTCTTTCGCAGGAAATCAAAAGACAAAACAATATTATTAAAGGTATAATTTTCTTCATAAATGAGATTTGGTGTTGAAACAAAACTAGCAAAAATATTCAGCGTTTTTCTCAAAATAAATATTGCAATTTAATTCTGATAATCCTATTTTGAGCATTCAGAATGAA
This sequence comes from Flavobacterium sp. N2038, assembly GCF_025947185.1. Lineage (NCBI taxonomy): Bacteria > Pseudomonadati > Bacteroidota > Flavobacteriia > Flavobacteriales > Flavobacteriaceae > Flavobacterium > Flavobacterium sp. N2038. The sequence goes on along the minus strand of NZ_CP110001.1, from coordinate 461,485 downwards.
TTACTATAATTTACTCATTTACAATAGTTTTGACCCCGAAAAAGGCATTCTTTTTTTAAGAAAATTTTGAGAACCTAAACCATTGCAATATTGCAACTTATAGAGTATCTTTGCACCCTAATTCGAAATTCATAAAATGAATAAATTATTGATTGTTGGAACGGTTGCTTTCGACGCGATTGAAACTCCTTTCGGAAAAACAGATAAAATATTAGGTGGTGCTGCAACGTACATTGGTTTATCAGCATCCTTTTTTAACTTGCAATCGGCTATTGTTTCTGTAGTTGGAGACGATTTTCCTCAAGAACATTTAGATTTATTGACTTCAAAAAATATCGATATCTCTGGTATCGAAATTGTTAAAGGTGGTAAAACCTTTTTCTGGAGTGGTTTATACCACAACGATCTAAACTCTAGAGATACTTTGGTTACTGAATTAAACGTTTTGGCAGATTTTCAGCCAAAAGTTCCTCAAAACTACAAAGACGCTGATGTTGTGATGTTAGGAAACTTACACCCATTAGTACAAAGTAGTGTTTTAGATCAATTAGAGAAAAAACCAAAGTTAGTAGTTTTAGACACTATGAACTTTTGGATGGACTGCGCTCTTCCAGAACTTTTAGACGTTATTAAACGAGTAGATGTTATTACAATCAATGACGAAGAAGCAAGACAACTTTCTGGTGAATATTCATTAGTAAAAGCGGCTGCCAAAATCCAGGATATGGGACCAAAATATGTGGTGATCAAAAAAGGAGAACACGGCGCACTTTTATTCCACAATAGAGAAGTATTTTTTGCACCAGCTTTACCATTAGAAGATGTTTTTGATCCAACAGGAGCAGGAGACACTTTTGCAGGTGGTTTCTCTGGATTTATTGCACAAAGTGAAAATATTTCATTTAACAATTTGAAGAATGCAATTATTTATGGTTCAAATTTAGCTTCGTTCTGCGTAGAGAAATTTGGAACTGAAAGGATGGAGACATTAAGCAAAGCAGAAGTAGCGATTCGATTACAGCAATTTAAGTCGTTAACTCAGTTTGACATAGAAATATAATGCCCGAAAGCCTCGATAACACGGGGCTTTTTTATTACGTTAATACACACAACTTACACAACACACAAAAACAAAAACAATGAGCGACGCTTTAAAACACGAATGTGGTATAGCCTTAGTTAGACTTCTTAAACCGCTTGAATATTATAAAGAAAAATACGGAACTGCATTTTACGGAATTCAGAAAATGTATTTAATGATGGAAAAACAGCATAACCGTGGACAAGACGGTGCTGGTTTTGCAAGCATTAAACTTGATGTTGAACCTGGACAACGCTACATCAGCAGAGTTCGTTCAAATCATTCGCAGCCAATACAAGATGTTTTTAAACAAATCAATGAGAGAATCAGCGAAGAATTAAAAGCGAATCCTGAAATTGGTGACGATGTCGATAAAATAAAATCACAAATTCCATACGTTGGAGAATTATTTTTAGGACACGTTCGTTATGGAACTTTCGGAAAAAACAGCATTGAAAGTGTTCACCCTTTTTTACGTCAAAGTAACTGGATGCACCGTAATTTGATTTTAGCCGGAAACTTTAACATGACAAACGTTAAAGAGCTTTTCGAAAATCTGGTTGAGCTTGGACAGCATCCAAAAGAAATGGCAGATACTGTTACGGTAATGGAAAAAATTGGTCATTTCCTTGATAAAGAAGTAATGCAATTGTATCAAGACTGTAAAGCTGAAGGGTATTCAAAAAGAGAAGCTTCTCCGGTAATTGCAGAACGTTTGGACATTGCAAAAATATTAACACGTTCGGCTAAAAACTTAGATGGTGGTTACGCAATGGCTGGGTTATTAGGTCATGGTGATGCCTTTGTTTTTAGAGATCCGGCAGGAATTCGTCCGGCATACTTCTACCAAGATGATGAAGTTGTGGTTGTAGCTTCTGAGCGTCCGGTTATTCAAACGGTATTTAATGTTCCTTTTGAAAGTGTTCAGGAAATCGATCCGGGAAATGCTTTGATTATCAAGAAAAACGGAAAAGTTACCATGAATCAAATTCTGGAACCAACTGTTAAAAAAGCATGTTCGTTTGAAAGAATATATTTCTCAAGAGGAAGCGATGCCGAAATTTATCAGGAACGTAAAAACTTAGGTAAATTAATTTTACCGGCCGTTCTTAATGCAATTGACAGCGATACAGATAATACAGTTTTCTCTTATATTCCAAATACAGCTGAAACTTCATTTTATGGTTTAGTCGAAGCGGCACAGGATTTCTTAAATCAGAGAAAGAACAATTATATTTTAGCCAATAGAAACACACTTACAACTGAAACATTACAAGAATTATTAGCTGTAAAAATACGTACAGAGAAAGTTGCTATTAAAGACGCAAAACTTAGAACGTTTATTACAGAAGATAGTAGTCGTGATGATTTAGTGGCTCACGTTTACGATGTTACCTATGGTGTCATTAAACCAGAAGATAATTTAGTTATTATTGACGACAGTATTGTTCGTGGTACAACGCTAAAAATGAGTATCATTAAAATGATGGATCGTTTAAATCCAAAACGTATTGTAATTGTTTCATCAGCGCCACAAATTCGTTATCCGGATTGCTATGGAATCGATATGGCAAAACTAGAAGGACTTGTTGCTTTTAGAGCGGCTTTAACTTTATTAAAAGAAAGAAATCTATATCATATAGTTGACGAGGTCTATGCTAAATGTAAAGCACAGGAAAACTTTGAAGATAAAGATGTTGTGAATTATGTAACAGCAATCTACGATCAATTTACACCAGAAGAGATTTCAGATAAAATCGCAGAGATGTTAAGCTCTCCTGAGATTAAAGCAGAAGTAAAAATTATTTTCCAAAAAGTAGAAGATTTACATATTGCATGTCCTAAAAATTTAGGAGACTGGTACTTTACAGGAGATTATCCAACTCCGGGAGGAAATCGAGTTGTAAACAGAGCTTTTATGAATTTTTATGAGGGAAAAGACGCAAGAGCGTATTAATAAAATACTAATAAAAGGTTAATTTGTGCATTTCATCGGTTTTTTTTGCCGTTCATCCTGTTTGTTTGGTGAAAATGAAAAGCAATGATACTTTTGAAATACCATAACATTAGTAGGTTAAGTTTATGGTAGATTTGGGGCAAAAAGGGTGGAAGCAATTCCACCTTTTTTATTTTATTCAGATAAGTATTTATAAAAGAGATTGCTAGAATCACTTTATCGAAAATATTTACCATTCATCTAAAAAGTTTTTTTACTACATATAGTCGCCATACATTTACCGAACCATAACATTAGTAGGTTAAGTTTATGGTAGATTTGGGGCAAAAAAGGCGAAAGAGATTTCGCCTTTTTTATTTTCTTTTTTTTTTAGAGAATATAGAACAAAGAATATAGACAAAAAAGAAGTACAGATAAAAAATAGACACATTGTATTTCGGTCTTTCATCTTTTTTCTATGTTCTATAATCTATATTCTATAATCTATTTTCTCGACTCTTCACTCTCTCCTGGTTTAACTTAATCGGATATATTTACCATTCATCTAAAAAGTTTTTTTGCTACAAATAGCTGCCATACATTTACTGAACCATAACATTAGTAGGTTAAGTTTATGGTAGATTTGGGGCAAAAAAGGCGAAAGAGATTTCGCCTTTTTTATTTTCTTTTTTTTCTTTAGAGCAAAGAATAAAGATTATAGAACAAAGAAAAAATATAAATCACAAAAAAAGACGGGTAACACTACGTTATCCGTCTTTTCTCTTTGTTCTATAATCTTTATTCTATAATCTTTACTCTATTCTCTTATTTGTCTAAAGCAAATCTTCTTGCAACTTCTGTCCAGTTAATAACATTAAAGAAAGCTTCGATGTAATCTGGTCTTCTGTTTTGGTAGTTTAAGTAGTAAGCATGTTCCCAAACGTCCATACCTAAAATTGGAGTTCCTTCGCAACCAACTTCCGGCATTAATGGATTATCTTGATTAGGAGTTCCGCAAACATCTAATTTTCCACCTTTTTGTACACATAACCAAGCCCATCCTGAACCAAATTGTGTAGCTCCGGCTTTAGCAAATTTTGCTTTAAATTCTTCAAAAGAACCAAAAGAAGCTTCAATTGCTGCTAATAAATCACCAGTTGGTAATCCTCCTCCGTTTGGAGACATTACAGTCCAGAATAAATTGTGGTTGTAAAAACCTCCACCATTGTTACGAACTGCAGCGTTTGATTTATCTAAGTTGATTAAGATATTTTCGATTGTTTTTCCTTCCAAATCTGTCCCTGCAATAGCTGCATTAAGATTTGTTGTGTATGCATTATGATGTTTAGAATGGTGAATTTCCATTGTACGAGCATCAATATGTGGTTCTAATGCATCATATGCATAAGGTAATTGTGGTAATTCAAAAGCCATGATATTATGATTTTTAGGATTTATAATAATTTATCCAAATTTAGACATTTAACTTTGGAATTGAAAATACTATTTGGTTATTATTCCATTTAATAAATTGATAATTTGGTTTTTAAAGACTTAAATACTTGTAAATCTTTATTTTCCATTAAAAGTTGTCATCGTGTTTTCTAATCCGGCAGTTCCAAAGGATTTTATAATTTCTGCTGATACTTCAAGACGTTCAGTCAATTTTGCCTTTTCATCTTCGTCCCAGTCACCTAAAACATAATCAACTTGTTGCCCTTTTTTAAACTGATCACTGATTCCAAATCTAAAACGGGTATAATTTTGTGTATTCAGTACCAAATTGATGTTTTTTAGGCCATTATGACCTCCATCACTTCCTTTAGGTTTAATTCGGATAGTTCCAAAAGATAAATTCAAATCATCGGTAATTACCAAAATGTTTTCTAATGGAATATTCTCTTTATCCATCCAGTATTTAACAGCTTTTCCGCTGAGATTCATATAAGTATTTGGTTTCAGAAGGAAAAAAGTTCTGCCTTTAAATTTATATTCAGCCAAAGCACCCAACTTTACCGTTTCAAATGAAAGACCTTCTTTTTTAGCTAAAAAATCAAGTACTTTAAATCCAATGTTGTGTCTTGTATTTACGTATTCGGCTCCAATATTACCAAGTCCTACGATTAAATATTTTTTCATATTGTCTATGTTCTCTTCTTTTTGTGTTGATGAAAACAGTTTTGTTATCCATTTTATCATAAGGCAAAAATAGGGTTAATTCGAGAATTGAACAATTAGATAATTGGGAAATATGAAGTGTAGTCGATCATGAAATTGTTTTTTATATGTTTATGAAAATATTTTTGGATGAGTTTATGATAAAGCTTTTTTTTAAAATGGGTCTCAAATTATAAACAATAACGATATAAATAAGGGAAGAACCAGTTAGGATAGATATATAAAAAAGGATTTTTGTACTTTTATGATATAATCCCAAAACGAGATAATTTTGATCAATTTCAATCCATTACAACTTTTTCAGACCAAAGGAAAAATTAAGAAAGTTTACAGAGAAGCAAAAGCTTCTTATTTAAACCGAATTCGTTTTGCGGTTGGAATGTTTTATTTTGGAATGGGTTTAAGTTTTGCCACCTGGGCAAGCCGAATTCCGGATATTAAAACAGCTTTGCACTTAACCGAAGGTGATTTGGGATCTATACTTTTTGCGCTGCCAATGGGGCAATTGGTAATCATGCCTTTTTCAGGAAAAATGGTTACCAAATTTGGAAGTCATCGAATTTTGATCTTTTCTTTAATTATGTACGTATTGTGTCTGGCCAATTTAGGTTTGGCAACAACGGCTTTCCAATTATCTGTGGGTTTATTTTTGTTTGGTTTATTCGGAAATTTGGCCAATATAGCCGTAAATACACAAGGCGTTTATACCGAAGTTCTTTTTAGAAAAACAATCATGTCTTCTTTTCATGGCATGTGGAGCTTTGCCGGATTTACAGGGGCTTTGGTAGGGTTGGGAATGCTGGCTTTGCATTTATCTCCATTACATCATTTTTTAATTGTAGGCGGAGTTGTCTTGTTAATGGTTGCCTTTAATTTTAAATTTTTGGTTAAAGCCAAAGAAAAAATCAAACATAATACAGAGAAAAAGAAATTGTTTGCAAAACCTGATGCCACTTTAATCTGGTTGGGAGTTATTGGTTTTTGCAGTATGGCAAGCGAAGGCGTAATGTTTGACTGGAGTGGTGTTTATTTTAAAGATATTGTAAAAGCTCCCGGGCCTTTAGTAATTTTAGGATATACCTCATTTATGATTATGATGGCCAGCGGAAGATTTTTAGGCGATGGTCTTATTAATAAATTTGGTAGGGAACGCGTGATGCAAATTAGTGGTGTTATGATTTCTGCCGGGCTTTTTACAGCTGTTTTTCTTCCTTATATTGTTCCTTGTACCATTGCATTTATGGCAGTTGGTCTGGGTGTTGCAACGATTGTTCCGACTGTTTATAGTTTGGCCGGAAAAAATCCAACTGTTCCACCAGGAGAAGCTTTAACAATAGTTTCAAGCGTTAGTTTTTTAGGATTTTTAATGGGACCACCAGTAATTGGTCATATTGCTCAAAACTTTGGACTACAGTTTTCTTTTGCCTTTATAGGAATTTTTGGTGTTCTGATCGCCTTTATGGTTTCTAAAATTAGAGTAGAAGCATAATTATAATTGTTTTTATTTTTGATTAATGCTAAATAAAATTTGTAAGAATTTATTTAATATTAAATATTTTGTATATATTTGAATTTAAAGCAGTAACACTTTCGTTTTAAAATTTACTTTTCCAAAAACCAATTTTATCTTTTGAATAAAGGATTGTCATCCTAAAATTATTTTCAAAGTAAATTGGATTTTAAATGGTTAAAAAATACATCGTCTTTTTTATTTTAGGGCCTTTTAGTTTTGTTTTTGCACAGGAAACAATTTTTAGAGGAGTTGTTGTTGATGCCAAAACACAAAATCCTTTGGAGAATGTTGTAGTAAGTATTCAGAATTCTTCTATAACAAAACTTACTTCTAAAAGTGGCAAATTTGAACTGCATTCTCCTATAGAGGGTGAACAGCTGCTTTTAGTTCACAGTCAGGACTGTAAAGATTTATTGCTGAAAATTCAGTCTAATTTTGGTCAGATTGTATATCTGGGAGTATTGCAGTTGGAAGATATTTATTCTGATGAAGTCCCAGCGGCATTGATCACATTATTAGACAGTGATTTGTCTGATGACAATAGTTCATCTGAAATGACTTCCGGGCTTTTACAATCTTCAAAAGATGCTTTTATGCAGGCTTCGGCATTTAATTGGGGACAGGCCCGATTTCGGATTCGTGGCTTAGACAGCGAAAATGGAACCATGATGCTCAACGGAATGACCATGAATAAAATCTACGACGGCAGACCGCAATGGAACAACTGGGGTGGATTAAATAATGTACTTCGAAATCAGGAATTTTCAGTTGGAACGGCAGCTTCAAATTATACTTTTGGAGGTGTCTTAGGAACGCAGCAGATATTTACACGAGCTTCTTTATATAGAAAAGGAACGCAGTTGACCTTTTCCGGAAGCAATACAACCTATAGTTTGCGTGCGATTGGAACGTATGCTTCCGGAATGAATGCAAAGGGCTGGGCTTATGTAGTCTCTGCAGGAAAAAGATGGGCAGACGAAGGTTATTTTGAAGGAACAAATTTTAATGCCGATTCTTTTTTTATTAGTGTAGAAAAACAACTAAATAAGAGAAACTCACTCAATTTTACCGGATTTTATACACCAAATTCCCGTGGAAAAAATTCTCCAAATACTAATGAAGTGACCAGTTTTATGGGTGAAAAGTACAATTCGTATTGGGGATATCAGCATGATAAAAAACGAAATGCCAGAGTGAAGAATGTCGAAGAGCCGCTGTTTATGCTCAATCATTATTTTAAAATTGATGATAAAACAAACCTGAATTCGAGCGCAATGTATCAATTTGGAAAAGTAGGCAACAGTAATTTGGATTATCAAAATGCAGATAGTCCGGATCCTGTTTATTATAAAAAGATGCCAAGTTATTTTAGTTCTCTTTACGCAAAAGACAAAGGGGAGTTTTCCGGTGACTTTACACCGGATTATGAAAAGGCAGAAAAAAATAGAATTGCATTTCTTGCAAATCCTCAGATTAATTGGAACGAAATATATTTTGCAAATCAAAAACCTGATAAAAATGGTTACGAACCTGCAAAAAGTCATTATGTTCTGTACGAAGACAGAACTGATGATCGAACTTTTGCACTGAATTCAAATCTAAATAAGCAAATTACTCCTAATATTTCTTTTGATGGAGGATTTACTTTTCGGAATCTAAAGTCTCATAATTTTCAGTATTTACTGGATCTTCTAGGTGGAGCGTATTTTGAAGATATTGATCCGTTTTATAAAGGTAGTCTTTCACAATCTGATTTGCAAAATCCGAACAGGCAAGTGAAAGAAGGAGATACATATGGCTATAATTATAATCTTCTGGCAAATGTTTTAGATGTTTTTGCACAGTTTAAATTTTCGTATAATAAAACAGAATTCTATTTGGCGCAATCTTATTCAGTGTCAGATTATCAAAGAGAAGGATTGTATCAGAACGGACTTTATCCAACAAATTCTTTAGGAAAAAGTGCAAAAGTCAATTTTGAAAACTTTGGTTTTAAAGGTGGATTTACATATAAAATCTCAGGGAAACAATTGTTGTATTTTAATGGAGCTCATCTCACACGTGCGCCTTCGTTACGAAATACGTTTTCTAATTCACGCTTAAATAATACGGTCATTGATGGTATTGAAAGTGAAAATATTACCAGCGCCGAGCTTAATTATGTTTATCACTCTCCAAAACTGAAATTGCGTTTAACCACTTATTACACTTTAATTAAAAACACATCGCAAACCTCTTTTTTTTATGCTGAAGGAATTTTTAACAAGGGAGCGGGTTACGATGCGGTGGATGCTTTTGTAAGTCAGACTTTAACGCATTTGGATAAAAAAAATACTGGAACAGAATTAAGTTTCGAATACCAAATTTTATCTACTTTAAAAACTACTTTTTCAGCTGCATACGGAAGTTATATTTATAATAGTAACCCAAATGTTACAATTACAAACGATGCAAATATAGCCAGAACCAATACCCCTGTAACTTTTGATTTTGGCCCTTCTTACCTTAAAAATTATAAACAAGCCGGAACTCCGCAGCAGGCTTATTCATTAGGATTAGAGTATCGCGACCCAAAATTTTGGTGGATAGGAACCAATATTAATTATTTAGCAGAAAGTTATATTGATGTCTCTCCAATTTCTAGAACACAACAATTCTATATTAATTCAGCAAATGGCTTTCCATTTCCAGAGGCAACTTCTGAAAGAGGTAATGAATTATTAAAACAAGAAAAATTTAATCCTGTGACTTTATTAAATATAAATGGAGGAAAATCATGGCGTGCACATAAAAAGTATGTCGGTCTCTTTGCCAGCGTAAATAATGTTTTGGATTTAGCATATAAGACGGGAGGTTTTGAACAAGCCAGAAATGCAAATTTTAGAGCATTAAATCAGGATGTTTCCAGTGGAACTCCTTCTCTTGGGCCAAAATATTATTATGGTTACGGACGAACTTATTTTTTAAATCTTACAATTGGGTTATAAAACTGAAAAATTACCATCATGAAAAAGAGTCTGTTAAATTTATTTTTTATCTTATCATTACTGTCTTTTTGCAGTTGCAATAATGAAATTGAAAACCCTAAGTTAGAATGTACACAACCAGATTTTGTGGTAAACAAAACAGTTGAAAAAATTTATGATCTTTCTGGAAATGTAGCAAAACAATATTTTTATGATGATGTCATAGAAGCCTTTGTTGTTTCAAGTGATGAAGAGGGGAATTTTTTCAAAAGCATTTCATTTCAGACAAAACCATCTTCAAAAAATTCTGCAATTGGCTTTAGTGTGCCAATCGATATGTCAAATAGTTATATTGATTACAGAATTGGAAATAAAGTTTATATAAAACTTAAAAACCAATTTACCGATTTGTATTTTGGAGGTTTAAGGATTGGAACTTTATATGTAAGTAATGCCGGAGATCCAACAATTGGGCGAATTTCGCAAAATGAAATTAAAGAGGTATTACATGCATCGTGTACAATTGTTGATGAAAATGAATTAGTAGAATCACTTTCTATCGAAGAAGCACTTTCTGATGATAAGTTAAATACTCTTATAGAATTAAACGATGTTGAGTTTACTGAAGCAGCTCTAGGTCGTCATTATTTTGAAGAATCAAATAATGTAGGTGGGTCAACCAATTGGAATTTGAGAGACAAATCAGGTAACCAAATTATTTTTAGAACAAGCGGTTATGCAAAATTTGCAGATCATTTTGTTCCTGAAGGCAGTGGTAAAGTAAGAGGGATTCTAACCAAGTTTGGTTCTGATTATCAATTGATGATTCGATCTGAAAGCGATATTGTAATGAATGAAAAAAGAAATACGCCTGTTTTTGCTGAAGATTTTCAGTCAGTTAAAAACAATGTAAACTTTGTATTACCAGGCTGGAGTAATATAGTTGAGAAAGCTGCTAAATTATGGAAAAGTATGGTTTATGCCGGAAATGGTTATGCAGAGTTTAATACTACAAGCACCACAGCAGCAGAAAATATTGCATGGTTGGTTTCTCCAAAAATTAATTTAACAAATTATAAAAATGCTATACTGTCTTTTAGAAGTGCACAGCACGATTTAAAATTAGATTCGCCTTTAAATACCCTCGAAGTTTATGTTTCAACAAATTTTGATGGTTCCAGTATTACTAAAGCAAAATGGATAAAATTAGATGCTAAGGTTCCTTCATTATCCACGCCTTCAAGAGCTTTTATGAGCTCTGGGGGAATAGATTTATCAGCTTATCAGGGAAACATTTATATTGCATTTAGATATGTTGGCTCTGGAAAAGATAAAACTCTAAATGGGGCATTTATGGTTGATGACGTTAAAATTTTTGGAGAAAAATAAACTTGTTTTGTTGTAAAGAATATAAAATAGATTCTCTTTTTGATGCAAATAGTAAAAAAGGAAGTAAATTTTCAGATTTAAACTGTTAATTTTGGCAGAATTTTGTATTTTGGTCATCCCAAATTAATACAAATACCACATGAAGACCTACTTTATCGCCATCATCACGATGGTATTCCCATTTTTGCTGCACAGTCAGGAAGATACTCCTGTTCGATTAAAGCAAATTAACATTGTAAAAACAAACTACCAAAATTCTAAAGATGGTGAAATTGTAAACAAAACCGTTGTGTTTAAAGACGGGAAGATACAAACCATTACAACTTCTGATGTTGTTCAGCACTTTTTTTATAATAAAAGCGGATTGTTGGACATGACCGTAAAAGACAAAGTTGGAAGTGAATGGAAAGAAGTTATAAATTACACTTATAATGCAGATAATAACATCACTAAATTTGTTAAAAAATATCAGGAAGGACCTGATTATATTACAAAAGTAGTGACTTTTGGTTATGAAGGTGCAAGGATAAAAGTGACTACAAAAAAGAGTACAAATCATCAGAATTTGCTTGATGACATTGAATATATTGTTGAAAATGGCATAATTGTGAGACGTACTTCACGAGACAAAAACAAACAAATTATTGGTAAAATCGAATATGTTTACGTTAACGATAATGTTTCGAAACATAAAGGATTAGTTGGAGATAAAATCTCTAAAACGTTTACTTATGATGATAAAAAATCTGTAGATCAATTAATTGTTCAGAACCTTTTTGGCGATAATTATAAAGTAATTGTACCAATGATTTCATATCATGAGGATGAATTTACTTTTGAGGATATATCGTATAATAATGAAATGAATTTTAGCCCTTCTTCTACAGCGCTTGTGGCTGTAAGCAGAAAGTATAAATACAACAAATTAAACTTCCCAATTTTCTGTTCACAAATTGAAGAAAATGGAATCGTAAAAACTGAAAAAACGTTTATTTACGAATAAAACTGAATTACAAATTCGCATAAACCCTTTAGAAATTATTTTTTTAAAGGGTTTGTTTTTTTTAAACGATGCAGAATAATTCCCAATAAGAACTTAAAAACAAAATTCTATAAGGCTTAGTGTCTTACAAATCATTAAATTTGCACCTTATTCAAAGCTATGTTAGAAAAAGAAGTTATAAATTTTGAAAGAACAGCCATTGTTGGTATAGTTACTCAGAATCAAAGTGAGGAAAAACTTAACGAATATCTTGACGAATTAGAGTTTTTGACTTTTACCGCTGGTGGTGAGGTTATTAAACGTTTTTCGCAAAAAATGGAACGCCCAAACCCGAAGACTTTCATGGGGACGGGAAAAATAGATGAAATCAATCTTTTTGTAAAAGAAAATAATATATCGACTTTAATTTTTGATGATGAATTATCGCCGTCGCAGCAAAAAAACATCTCGCGAATTATAGATTGTAAAATTCTGGACAGAACCAACCTGATCCTTGATATTTTTGCGCAGAGAGCAGAGACTTCTTATGCAAGAACTCAGGTAGAATTGGCACAATGTATCTATTTATTGCCAAGACTTTCTGGTTTATGGACACACCTTGAGCGTCAAAAAGGGGGTATCGGTATGCGTGGTCCGGGAGAGACAGAGATTGAAACAGATAGACGTATTGTGCGTGACCGAATTTCGTTACTGAAAGAAAAAATCAAGACGATCGATAGACAAATGAGTATTCAGCGTAGTAACCGTGGAGCAATGGTTCGTGTTGCTTTAGTAGGTTATACTAACGTTGGTAAATCGACTTTGATGAATGCGATCGGTAAAAGTGATGTTTTTGTTGAAAATAAATTGTTTGCAACATTAGACACAACAGTTCGTAAAGTGGTGATTAAAAACCTGCCATTTTTGCTTTCTGACACTGTTGGTTTTATTAGAAAATTGCCAACACAATTGGTTGATTCTTTTAAAAGTACACTTGATGAGGTTCGTGAAGCTGATTTGCTTTTGCATGTTGTCGATATTTCGCATCCGGATTTTGAGGATCATATTGAATCGGTAAATCAGACTTTGCAGGAAATCAAAAGCAATGATAAGCCGGTAATTATGGTTTTTAATAAAATCGATGCTTACAGACATTTGACTATTGATGAAGATGATTTAATTACAGAAAGAACCAGAAAACATTACACACTTGAAGAGTGGAAACAAACCTGGATGAGTAATGTTGGAGAAGATAAGGCTTTATTTATTTCGGCAACACAAAAAGAAAACTTCGAGGAATTTAGAGAAATTGTTTACGAAGCTGTTCGCCAGATTCACATAACCAGATTTCCTTACAATAAATTTTTGTATCCGGATTATAAAGATGCAATAGAGAAAGAAGAAGAGTAAAGTTTAAGAAATAAGTTAAATTATTTAAAACTTGTGTGTTTTTTTTAAATAGTGTTATATTTATGATTGCTAATTAATAATAAATTTAATACAACTCATGAAAAAAATATCGCTTCTTTTGCTTTTGGTTTGCACTTCTATTTATTCTCAAAAAACAGAATTAACACCTGTTGAGTTTTATGTAAATTATCAAGATCTTCCTTCAGTTTATGTTCCGGTAGCGCTTAGAACATTTAATGTTAAAGTTAAAACTGCGGGTTCTATTGAAGGTTTTAAAAACACAAAACAACTAGCGGACTATATTAAATTATATGGCTGGAAAAGAGCGACAGATTCCGCAACGGTAAATGTAGAAGTTAACTTATTGGATTTTCAGAAAAAAAATGAAGAAATCGAAAAGAAAACGGTTGAGGAAAAAAATAGAGATGGAATTTTAGAAAGAGCGTTTGAGATGTTTACTATTGTAACAAATTATACGGGAAACGGAAATGCCAAAATTACGTACTTCAAACTCGAGAATTCAAAGAAAACAGCAATTGATGAAGAATTAAATTTTTCTAAAACGATTCCTTATAAATCCGTAGAAAATCATGATTTGCCATACTTGCAAGCACAAAATAAAAAGAACGAAACGGCTTACTATAATAAAAGATTAGGAGAGTATGTAGAAAGTTCGCTTAATCAGGTTAAAAATAAGTTAAACGATAAATTTGGTTTTACGGCCATTAATCTTAATGAACAGCTTTTAATATTAGTTTCTAAGGAAGAAGGTGAGACTTATAAAACAACAATAGATCAGGTTGCAAAGAAACTTTCTGAAATGAAAGCAGATGCTCCAATTAATAATGTTGCTAGTGAATTAGAGCCTTCTATTAAATATCTGGAATCACTAAAAGAAAAATATTCAGGATCTAGTAAAACGAATAAAACGATAAGATATTCTGTGCATTATAATCTTGCTAAAATTTATTTATATCTTGATCAGCCAGAGAAAACGATTGTTGAAGGTGAAGCGTTAATAAAAAACGGTTTTAAAAAAGAAGATGGAGAAAGCCTTGTTGAGACTGGGAAAAAGCTTTTAAATAAATTTAATACTTTAAATGTTAGATCTACACACAATGAAATAAATAAGTAATCTGATAATTAAAAGAAAATGGCCGCAAATCATCTTTTGCGGCCATTTTCTTTTAATATTTTAAAGCTTAAAATCCAAAGTTAACTCCTAAACCAAATACTTCTCTGGTTTGAAATCCCTGAAAAGCATTATCATCATAAATCGCCTGAAATGAGAGATTAGCAGATAAGTATTTATTTACTTTCATGACAATATTAAGTGAGTAGTCGATATCGACATTTTGCGGATCCTCAAGATAATTCGAGTAAAGATTTAATGTGTTTTCGGCCGTAACATTGGTCATAATGGCTAACTTATAATATACAGAAGCATAAAAACTAAGTTCATAACGCATACTTTTATTGGCATCCACTCCAAAGTAATCACCATCAACATAACCAATTCCTGATGTATAGGCGCTATCCACAAACGTAAATTTTGAAGTTAATGGAGCAAAGTTTATTTTTAAGTTGTCATCTTTTGTCCAATATATACCAGGACCAGTTGTAAGGTATCCAGGAGACATAAACTTAGTGTTTTCAGTCCTTATTTCTTTTCCGTTTGCATCCTGACCATAAAGATAGCCTGTTGTAAATTGTGTTCTGAAATTTAGGAAATAAGAGTAATACCATTGTCCAAATGCCTTTTTTCCAACAATAGAATTAAATTCGAATCGGTCATCTGTTTTCTTTTCGAAATCTGCATTTTTGGTTTGTAGTAATCCGTAAGATGCCAGAAGTTTGTTGTCCCAGGTCACGTCATCTTTTTTGTAATTGAAATCATAATTGATTCCTAATGTTCCGGAAAAGCTGTCTTCACCTCCGGCAATCCAGTTATTAAAGCTGGACTGATTTAATAAAAGAGAGACAATTCCTTTTGTTTTCCAGCCTTCTCCTTCTATAGTGTCGTTAATTTTTTTTACTGCTTTTTCAGTATTCTTAATTAACTCTTTTTCTGAATTTTGGGCTTGTACAAATGTGAAGTTTACTAAAATGAAAAGTAATAGGGTTAGCTTTCTCATAATTTTTAGTTTTGATGTATAAACAAATATACTAAAAACAATAAAAGATTAAGAGCTAATTGATTGTAAAAGCAGGTTATTTCTTAGATTCTTTATATAAAGGGACCGCAGAACAGGCTTCTCCATACATAATACTTCTTGCAAAAGGTTGTAAATAAGTTGTAGCCAAAATGTACGCGCGCATTGGAACCGGCTTTCTGGAACAGCCTTTTACAATTACGGGTTTACTTTTGTAAACAGAATAATCAATTTTACTTAGGATTTCTTCATAAAGACTTGCGTCTAAGTCTTCGATGGTTCCGTTAACTACTTTTTTGGCAAAAGGAGCCAAATGCACACTAACTAAAATTAATGCCCAGGCAGGAATAATAGCATCTGTACTGCAATTTACCGCAACGTATTGATCTTGGTATTGTGACCAGTCATGATTTTTAAGATGTTCTCTAAAGTCTTTTTCTTTCAATAAAAAACCTTCCAAAAGCCATTGCGAAATATCAATCTGAACTCGCATTCCTTTTGGATAATAATCCTCTAAATCAAAAACTTCTAAAGCACTATTGGCAACTTTATTGATAATTTCTTCCATTCTTTAAGTCTTAAAGTCAAATGTCGAAAGTCATAAAGCTTTTAAATTTTGGACTTTATGACTTTGGACTTTATGACTATTTTTAAAGCATTCCTAATTCTAATTTTGCTTCTTCGCTCATTAAATCTTTACTCCAAGGCGGATCAAAAGTAATTTCAACATCAACATCTTTGATGTTTTCGATTGTTTTTACTTTTTCCTCAACTTCTCTTGGTAAACTTTCTGCAACCGGACAGTTTGGTGAAGTAAGTGTCATTAAGATTTTTACTTCGTAATCAGTATTAACCATTACATCGTAAATTAATCCTAATTCATAAATATCAACAGGAATCTCAGGATCGTAAATTCCTTTTAAAACTTTTACGATTGATTCTCCTAATTCGTTTGTGTCTATTTCTTGTTCCATTGTTATTTTTGTTTTTTCACCATATAAGTTATATAAGTTCATTTAAAATTGGATGCTTATATAAATATTTATGGTTTCTTTTTATATTTTAATCTTCTAGCCAGCGATACAATTCGTTGACGTATGTTTTTTGGCCTTCGTGATAAATATTTGTGACATTAAAATTTATCATTAATCCTATTGGGGACTTTAAAAGCTTCATATAAGACATTAGTTTCGCAATATGAATAGGTATAATTTTATCAGCTGATTTTAGTTCAAGAACTAAGCAATTTTCAATAAATAAATCACATCTTAAATCTGACTCTAATTCCAGACCTTTATATTCAACAGGTATTTTGAGTTCTGATTGAAAATTAATTCCTCTTAAGGATAATTCTTTAATCATACATTGATGATAGATACTTTCTAAAAGTCCGGCTCCAATATTTTTATGAACTTCAATTGCTGCTCCGTTAACTTGATAAATTAAATCAGTCAAATATTTCTTTGTTATCATCTGCCTTTTTTAGCAATAATAAGAAATAAAAAAGAAAGATAAAACTTACATTTATTGTTTTCCACCATATAAGTAATATAAGTTCATTTAAATACTCTTAATAATGTAACTTATGTTTATCAATACAATAATTTTAAGCACCAAAACTTAAATTTTCTTATATTACTTATATGGTTTAAAATTTTTTAATTTTTGTTTTTTGCGTCAAAAGCCAATGCGTACATTTTGATGTTTTTGATCATCGAAACCAAACCGTTGGCACGTGTTGCTGATAAATGTTCTTTTAATCCAATTTCGTCTATAAATTCAGTGTCAGCATTTATGATGTCTGATGCTTTTTGATTCGAGAATGCACGAATTAAAATGGCAATTATCCCTTTAGTCAAAATGGCATCACTGTCTGCAGTGAAGACAATCTTATCATCGACTTGTTCACCTTGCAACCAAACTTTTGATTGACATCCTTTGATTAAATTCTCGTCAGTTTTATATTCTTCTTTGATTAGAGGAAGACTTTTTCCTAATTCGATGATGTACTCATAGCGCTGCATCCAGTCATCAAACATCGAAAATTCGTCGATTATTTCGTTTTGTATCTCTTTTATTGTCATAATTATTCTTTAACAAAATCAACCAGTAAATTGACTAGTTTTTCAATTTCCTTTGGAGGAATACCGTTGTCAAAACCTTTAGTTTCGTAGGTTTTTTGATTTTGAGTTATTTTTAAATTTCCAATAGCTGCACCATCATAAAAACGTTTTTCGGTTGGTGCTTTCAAATTTGGAATTTCTTCTAAATTAATTTTTGAAAACTCAGTTACAATTTGTTTCCATTTCGCATTATCAATCTTACTTTCAACTGGCTGCTGATCTCTTTCGTTCACAACAGAAACAGTTTGATTCTGAACTACAATTTTTTTATAATACCCTCTTGAAAGTGCAGAATATTCAATTTTCGTATTTGTCATATCTGTTGATTTTTGGCTTGAACAGCCCGTTACAATAAAAATCGACAAAAAAAGTAAGGATAATAGTCTCATAAAAAAATGTTTTAGCTTAGCATTGTTTGTGCTTTTTTAACGGCATCTACCATTAAATCAATTTCTTCTTTAGTATTATAGAAAGAAAAAGAAGCACGAATTGTTCCCGGAATACAGAAGAAATTCATAATTGGTTGTGCACAATGATGTCCGGTTCTAACAGCAATTCCTAATTTGTCAATAATAGAACCAATATCGTAAGGATGAATTCCATCAATATTAAAAGAAATTACCGAAGCTTTTTCTTTTCCGGTTCCGTAGATTCTTAAACCTTTAATTTCAGACAAACGTTTTGTAGCATATTCTAAAAGCTCGTGTTCGTATGCCTGAATATTCTCGAAACCAATGTTGTTTAAATAATCAACGGCAGTTCCTAGTACAATTCCGCCTGCGATATTTGGAGTTCCTGCTTCAAATTTGTGCGGAAGATCAGCGTAAGTAGTTTTTTCGAAAGTAACTTCTTTGATCATTTCGCCACCGCCTTGGTAAGGAGGAAGTTTGTTTAACCACGCTTCTTTTCCGTAAAGGATTCCAGTTCCCGTTGGACCGCACATTTTATGTCCTGAAAAAGCATAAAAATCACAATCTAATTCCTGAACATTCGGTTTTAAATGCGGAACCGCCTGAGCGCCGTCAATCAAAACTGCAGCACCAACAGCATGTGCTTTATCAATAATATATTTAATCGGATTGATGATTCCGAGTGCATTTGAAATATGATTAACCGTAACGACTTTTGTTTTTTCTGAAAGAAGAGCATCAAAATGAGATAAAATCAATTCGCCATCTTCATTCATCGGAATCACTTTTAAGGTTGCTCCGGTCTTTTCACATAACATTTGCCAAGGCACAATGTTACTATGATGTTCTAATGAAGAAACAATTACTTCGTCTCCAGGTTTTAAGATAGAAGCAAAGCCATTTGTAACTAAGTTGATTCCATGCGTAGTTCCAGAAGTAAAAAGGACTTCGTGAGCATGTTTTGCATTGATGTGTTCCTTTATTTTTCCACGAGAAATCTCATAAGCATCAGTGGCCAACTGGCTTAAAGTGTGAACGCCACGATGAATATTGGCATTGATTTCCTGATAATATTTAACTTCTGCATCAATCACGATTTGTGGTTTTTGAGAAGTAGCACCGTTGTCGAAATATACTAATGGCTTTCCGTTTACAGTTTGTGAAAGTATCGGAAAATCAGCTCTTATTTTTTGAATATCTAGCATGTCTTATTTAGAAAAAATCTATTTACAAAAGTACTAAAACAAAATTGTATTATAAGGCAATTCTATAATTTCCTTTTATGATACCATTGTTTACAAGTGTAAATGCTGATTCTGTAAGATTCAATTGAGTTTTTTGAATTATCTGAATCATATTTATAATTTGGCTTCTAAAATCGTGAAGATAAATTATTTATATTGCATTAAAAATATCTGACATATCATGAAAAAATTTCTCAAAGTACTGTTGCTTGTTTTGGTTCTTGCCTTTTTGTATTTCGGATTTACGACTTATCCGAAACTGGATTTAATTTCTGGTTTTTCAGCTAAAAGTGTTGCCTCTGGACATTTTTTAGATAATCGACCGTTGGATTTAATTCAGAAAACCGACAATGATATTGATATGATTGATTTGGCTAAAAATTCAATTGACAATGCCGGAAAGTTTGCAGTTGCCTCCGTTTATGGATTAAAGGAACGAAAAGCAATTTATCGAGAAGGTCTGGGAGCAACTTTGATTGATGATAATTTTGATGTTTCAAAACCGTATCTGCTTCCAAAAAGAACGAAATTAGAAAATAATCTTCCTTTTCCGTATGGGAATAATGAGTCAAAAGATTCCGCTTTCGCGAATGTTGATTACGCTAAATTAAAGAAAGCTGTTGATGATTCTTTCGATAAAAATGGTGGAAAAGCAAAAAGAACAAGAGCTGTTGTGGTTTTGTATAAAGACAGATTAATTGCCGAAAAATACGATACAGGTTTTAATAAAAGCAGTAAAATTTTAGGCTGGTCTATGACAAAAAGCATTACAAGTTCTGCTTTTGGCGTTTTGGCAAAACAAGGAAAAATTGATATTTATAAACCGGCACCAATTGCAGAGTGGAAAAATGATGAGCGTAAAATAATTACAATTAATGATTTACTACATATGAATTCCGGTTTGGAATGGGAAGAAAATTACAGCACCATTTGTGATGCTACAAAAATGCTTTTTCAGGCGGAAGATATGGGAAAAGTACAATTGGATAAACCAGCTCAGTTTAAACCAAACTCGCATTGGAATTATTCTTCTGGAACAACCAATTTATTATCTCTGATTTTAAGAAGGCATTTTAAAACACAACAAGAATACCTTGATTTTTGGTATAGCGCCGTAATCGATAAAATCGGAATGAACTCGATGATTGTAGAGCAAGATATGAGCGGAACTTTTGTTGGATCCTCATACGGATGGGCAACGCCACGCGACTGGTCCAAATTTGGATTATTATATCTGCATAAAGGAAATTGGAACGGAGAACAAATTCTGGACGAAAGCTGGGTAAAATATACGGCAACGCCAACTAATACTTCAGAAGGAAAATACGGAGCGCAATTTTGGCTAAACGCTGGAGGAAAATTCCCGGATGTTCCGCGTGATATGTTTTACTGCAGTGGATATCAAGGACAAATGGTGGCCATTATTCCGTCTTTGGATATGGTAATTGTGAGAATGGGAGTAAAGGAAGAAGAACCAGGATTTGATTTTAATGGGTTTTTGAAAGATGTCATTTCTTCAGTAAAAAAATAAAATTTAACCGCAAAGGCGCTAAGTAAAAAGCGCAAAGTTCGCAAAGTTTTGTAATAAACCTTTGCGAACTTTGCGTAACCTTTGTGTCTTTGCGGTAAAACCCGACTACAAATCAAATCCTAAATTCACGCCTAATTTTGTAGCGATGATTTTAGTAATTCTTTGTTTTAATTCTGGTATTTTGATGCTTTCGATAACGGCATTTGAGAATGCGTACATCAATAAGGCTTTAGCTTCTTTTTTAGGAATTCCGCGAGACTGCATGTAGAACATTGCTGTTTCATCCAATTGTCCAACTGTACAACCGTGAGAACATTTTACGTCATCTGCAAAAATCTCTAATTGTGGTTTTGCGTTGATCGTTGCTTTGTCACTCAATAAAATATTATTGCTTTTTTGGAAAGCATTTGTTTTTTGAGCTTCTTTTTCTACCAAAACTTTTCCGTTGAAAACTCCTGTTGAACGATCAGAGAAAATTCCTTTGTAATCCTGGAAACTCTCACAATTTGGTTGCGCGTGGTTTACTAAAGTATAATGGTCAACGTGTTGTTTGTCATTTAAGATTGAAATTCCGTTTAACGTACTTGTCAACCTTTCGCCAAAATGGTAAAAGTTTAAGTTGTTACGCGTTAGATTTCCTCCAAACGAAAATGTATGAACGTAAGCATGACTTTCTTGTTGTTGAGAAACATAAGTGTTATCTACTAAGTTTGCTTCGCTATTATCATTTTGAATTTTGTAATAGTCAACAATCGCACGTTTTTGAGCAAAAATCTCTGTAACTGAATTTGTTAAAACAGGATTTTCATTCAAACTTTGGTGACGCTCGATAATTTGAACATGTGAATTTTCGCCCACAATAATCAAGTTTCTAGGCTGAACCAATAATGCAGCTTCATTTCCAGTTGAGAAATACATGATTTCAATTGGCTTATCGGCTACTTTCTTTTGTGGAATATTGATAAAAGCTCCTTCGCTTGCAAAAGCAGTGTTCAATGAAGTCAAACTTTCATCTTTACTTGCAATTTGATTGAAGTATTTATCAATAATCATTTTATATTTTGGTTTGGTCAATGCCGATGACATTAAACAAACATCGATTCCGTCGTGCGTTGTAGAAGACAAATGCGAACTGAAAACACCATCAATAAAAACTAATTTATAAGTGTCTATTTCATGTAAAAAGTATTTTTTTACCTGATTAAACTCGATTGCATTTTCCTGCTTTGGAAAAACCGTAAAGTCATTTTTTAAGATGGCATTTAGCGATGTATATTTCCAGGCTTCATCTTTTTTGGTTGGGAAACCTTTATTTTCGAAGTTTTTTATAGCAGTTGTGCGGATGTCATGCAAATCTGAATGCACATCAACACGCTCTTCAAAAGCCATAAAAGACGATACTAATTTTTCTTTTAAATCCATTTTGTTGTTTAGTCTTAAAGTCGAAAGTCGAAAGTCGAAAGACTTAGGATTGTCGACTGTTTTTGCCAAAAGGTCAAGAATTAAAGCATAAAGTTTTTGACTTTATGACTTTCGACTTTATGACTTTGGGCTCAAATATTTAATGAAACCGCTTAATAATTTCGATATTTCTGTTACCGATTCTAAAAGCATTTCAAATTCTTCTTTTATAATATATTCTAAATCAAAAGCTAAATATAATTGAGATCTTACTTCTCCTGCTGAAGCTTTGGCTACATATAAAAAGTAAATAAACTCTTTGTCTGTATTTCTTTCAAAACCTTCGGCAATATTTGATGATATAGAAAGTGATGCACGTCTTATTTGTCTAACAAAATCAAAGTCTTTTTTGAAATTAGGATTTTCAGTAATCAAATATATTTTCTTATTGAAGATTCGAGATTTTTGCCAAGAATTTATTTCCTCAAAAGATTTGAACTTACCCATATTGTATTTTCGACTTTATGACTTTTGACTTTCGACTTTATGACTGACTAATTCTCTGCCTTAATCCAGTCGTATCCTTTTTCTTCTAATTCGTATGCTAATTCTTTTCCGCCAGATTTTACGATTCTTCCGTTGTAAAGAACGTGAACGAAATCAGGAACGATATAATCTAACAAACGTTGGTAGTGTGTGATAACGATAATAGCGTTTTTGTCGCTTTTTAGTTTGTTAACTCCATTTGCAACAATTCTTAAAGCATCGATATCAAGACCAGAATCGGTTTCGTCAAGGATGGCTAATTTTGGCTCTAACATTGCCATTTGAAAAATCTCGTTTCTTTTTTTCTCTCCTCCGGAAAAACCTTCATTTAAAGAACGAGATAAAAATTTACGGTCAATTTCTAATAATTCAGATTTTTCACGAATTACTTTCAGCATTTCATTTGCCGGCATTTCTTCTTGTCCGTTTGCTTTACGAGTTTCGTTGATCGCTGTTTTCATAAAGTTAGTTACGCTAACTCCGGGAATTTCTACAGGATATTGAAACGAAAGGAAAACACCTTTATGTGCTCTTTCTTCCGGAGCTAAATCGGCAAGATCTTCTCCGTCAAGAATAACCTCTCCGTCTGTAACTTCATAGTTTTCGTTTCCTGCGATAACAGCAGAAAGTGTACTTTTTCCAGAACCGTTTGGTCCCATTATCGCGTGAACTTCTCCAGCTTTAACTTCTATATTAATTCCCTTAAGGATTTCTTTATCACCAATCGCGGCGTGAAGGTTTTTTATTGATAACATTGTTCTTTATTTTATATAAATGTCAATTCTATTTTTGTTGTTTGGTTTAGGATGTTAGCATTAAAATGCGCGTGTCCTAAATATTTCATGCCTAAATAATCGGCTGATTTTTTGAACGGAAAGTAAAAACCGTCTTCAATCGCATCTTCATGTGAGTTTGATATTACTCCGATCTTCTTTCCTCTTAGTTTTCTTCCGGTTTCTTTTTCAATTCGGATTAAATCCGAAAAACGATCAAAAAAGACTTTCATAATACCACTCATATTATACCAGTAAACCGGTGTTGCAAAAATTAAAGTGTCGTATTTTTCGAGGATTCCTTTAATTAATGGCAAAAAATCATCTTCTATGTTTTTGCTTTCGTAATCATAATAGGAAATATTATAATCACTTAGATCAATCACATCTATTCCGTTATCTTTAGAAATTTCATCCACAATTTTGGTTGTGTTTCCATTTTTTCTGGACGAACCTAAAATGATTACCTTTTTGTTTTCCATCTTCAAATTACCCTACAGAACCTTCTAAAGAGATCTCTAATAATTTTTGAGCTTCAACCGCAAATTCCATCGGAAGTTTATTCAATACATCTTTACTGAAACCGTTTACAATTAAGGCAATCGCTTTTTCTGTTGGAATACCTCTTTGGTTGCAATAGAAAACCTGATCTTCTCCAATTTTACTTGTTGTTGCTTCGTGTTCGATTTTTGCCGATGGATTTTTACTTTCGATATAAGGGAAAGTATGAGCTCCACAATTGTTCCCCATTAAAAGAGAATCACATTGCGAAAAGTTTCTTGCATTCTCAGCTCTAGGGCTAATTTGCACTAATCCACGGTAACTGTTTTGTGATTTACCAGCCGAAATACCTTTAGAAATAATAGTCGATTTAGTATTTTTTCCTAAATGGATCATTTTAGTTCCGGTATCAGCTTGTTGATGATTATTGGTAACAGCAATTGAATAAAATTCTCCTACTGAATTGTCTCCTTTAAGTACACAAGAAGGATATTTCCAAGTTACAGCAGAACCCGTTTCTACTTGTGTCCATGAGATTTTAGCGTTTGTTTCGCATAAACCTCTTTTGGTTACAAAATTAAAAACACCGCCTTTACCTTCTTTGTTTCCAGGATACCAGTTTTGAACTGTTGAATATTTAATTTCAGCATCATCAAGAGCGATTAATTCAACCACAGCAGCGTGTAATTGGTTTTCGTCACGACTTGGAGCTGTACAACCTTCCAGGTAAGAAACGTAGCTTCCTTCATCGGCAATAACAAGCGTTCTTTCGAATTGTCCGGTTCCTGCCTGATTGATTCTAAAATAAGTTGAAAGTTCCATTGGGCAACGAACGCCTTTTGGAATATAACAGAAACTTCCGTCAGAGAAAACCGCTGAGTTTAATGCTGCGTAGAAGTTGTCTTTTTGTGGTACAACAGTTCCTAAATATTTTTTAACTAATTCAGGGTGTTCTTTGATAGCTTCAGAAATTGGACAGAAAATAATTCCTTTTTCAGCCAATGTTTTCTTGAAAGTTGTTGCTACAGAAACAGAATCGACAACGATGTCCATAGCGACATTGTTCATCATTTTTTGTTCATCAACAGAAATTCCAAGTTTTTTGTACATCTCTAATAATTCCGGATCTACATCATCCAAAGTCTTATTTGGATCTACTTGTTTTGGAGCAGAATAGTAAGAGATAGCTTGAAAATCTGGTTTTTCATAACGAACGTTTGCCCATTCTGGCTCAATCATTTCTTTCCATGCACGGAAAGCTTCAATACGCCATTCGGTCATCCATTCAGGTTCTTCTTTTTTAAGAGAAATAGCTCTTACAATTTCTTCGTTTAAGCCAATAGGGAAAGTTTCAGATTCTATATTAGTATAAAATCCGTACTCATATTCTTTGGTTTCGAGTTCGATTTTTAAATCGTCTTCTGTGTATTTGCTCATTATATTTAATGTTGTCTTAAGATTTGAAAGTCTAAAGATTGAAAGTCAATTCAGGCTTTATGGCTTTACAGTGTTGAACTTTGACTAAAGAGAAAAAGATTCTCCGCAGCCACAAGTTCTGCTAGCATTTGGGTTGTTGAATACAAATCCTTTTCCGTTTAATCCGCCAGAGAATTCTAAGATTGTTCCGGCTAAATATAGAAATGATTTTTTTTCAACTGCAATTTGTATGTCGTTGTCTACGAATATTTTATCGTCTTCTCCCTTGTTTTTGTCAAATTTTAAATCATAAGACAAACCGGAGCATCCACCACTTTTCACTCCTACACGTACATAATCGTGAGCGGCGTCAAAACCATCGTCTGTCATCAAATCGATGATTTTCTTTTTGGCTGTATCAGAAACTTTTATCATTGTGTTTATGGTATTTATTTTTTTATTTCATTTTAAGGAGCTATAAAAAACCGTAATGAAATTATTACATTTTAAAATGCTGTCTATCAATGTTCAAATGAAATGGTTTGCAAAGATACGACTTAAAAACCTTTTTCCATAACGGTTGACATTATTATAACAAATGTTAAAATAGATAGAAGTTATTTTGATGATAGAAATTTGTAATAAATCTCTTTTTTCTGCAAGAACTAAAAAGAAACTTACAAAAATGTAAGGTAAAAACTGCTAATTTATCAATAAATCAAACATAATAGTTAAAATACCGTATTTTTACCTGTGCCTGAATATGATTTTGTGGTACTTTTGCAGAAAATTATGAGTAATTATGAAGAAAAATTACAGGGATAACTGGATTAAAGCACTTTTTGCAGTAGTTTTTGTTTTTGGAATTAGTGCTACATATTTTATTTTTAGCAATGAGCCAAATCTTATTATCGACAAATCTACAAATGATAATTTAGAAATTGTAGGGCCTACCACTACTACAACATCTCATGATCAGGAGAATATTCTCGATTCTTTAAATACTTTAAAGTTGGCTTATGATGTTGCCATTTTTGAAAAAACGGCACTCTCGCAAGAATTAGAACTTGAAAAAAAGAATATTGAGAATTTGATGGAAATTATTAAAGCCTCTAAAGATCCTTCGGCGGAACAAATTAAAATTTATCGTAAACAACTTTCAGATTTAAAAACTTCGCTGGATGCAAAAGTTGTGGAAGTTAAAAAGTTAAAATCTCAAAATAAAAATTTACTGACCGAAATAGAAAGCCAGAATGTGGTTATGTACAAACAAAAGGCCGAAAATGATACGTTGATTTCTAAGCAAAAAAAACTGGAATCTACTCTAAAAGATGCTTCAAAGCTTTCTCTGGGGAATTTTAAGGTCATTGCTCTTCGTGAAAAGAATTCAGGAAAGGAATTGGAAACGGCTAAGGCAAAGAACACTCAAAAGTTAAAGATCAGTTTTTCTGTAAATGGAAATTCGGTTGCTAAAACCGGGAAAAAAGTGTACTATGTTCAGGTATTAGACCAAAAGAATACGGTTTTAGGAGAGAACAAATTGATAGAATTTGGAAATGACAAAGCTTTAGTTTACAGTTTTTTAGTAGCAGTTGACTATCAGGGAAAAACAACCAATGCTTATGGTGTTCTGAACGGAGATGAAAACCAGTTTAAAAAAGGAACCTATTTTGTCAATTTCTTCGACAAACAAGAAATCATGGGGAGTTCCTCTATAACATTAGAATAGATACAGTAAAAGTTTAAAAGAATTTTTAGCATATAGGTTTTGTATTTCCTAGTTTTGTTTTCTTACTAGAAATATATTCTTATGAAACTTTACCCAATTGAATCCGGAAATTTTAAACTAGATGGAGGCGCTATGTTTGGTGTTGTTCCTAAAACAATCTGGAACAAAACAAATCCGGCAGATGCTAACAATCTAATAGATATAGCAGCACGTTGTTTACTTATTGAAGATAATAATCGTCTGATTTTAATAGATACCGGAATGGGAGATAAACAATCAGAGAAGTTTTTTGGTTATTATTCACTTTGGGGTTCTCATTCTATCGATAAATCACTGGCAAAATATGGTTTTCATCGGGATGATATTACAGATGTTTTTATGACACATCTTCATTTTGATCATTGTGGAGGAAGTGTTCAGTGGAATTCTGATAAAACGGGTTATGAACCGGCTTTTAAAAATGCAAAATACTGGACTAATGAAAATCATTGGGAATGGGCAACAAAACCCAATGCTCGAGAGAAAGCTTCTTTTTTATCGGAGAATATTTTGCCAATGCAGGACAGTGGTCAACTGAATTTTATTGAAAGACCAAGCAGCGATTTTGGATTTTCTGAAGAAATGAATTTCGGAATTTATTACGTTGACGGTCACACCGAAAAACAAATGATTCCACATATTAAATATCAGGACAAAACCATTGTTTTTTGTGCAGATTTATTGGCTACGGCAGGACATATTCCGTTGCCTTATGTAATGGGGTATGATACAAGACCTTTATTGACAATGCCAGAAAAGTCAAAATTCCTGAACGCTGCAGCAGACAATAATTATTTTTTATTTCTGGAACACGATGCGCATAATCAAATTATAACGGTTGAGCACACAGAAAAAGGTGTTCGATTAAAAGAAGTTTTTACTTGCGAAGAGATTCTTTAGACGATATACGTTACGTATAAAAAATCCCGTTTTCAAAGTTCTGAAAACGGGATTTTTTAATTTAACTAATCGATATTATTCTACTATAACTTTTTTAGCAGAAGCGGCATCTCCATTGATTAGATACACATAATAAACTCCTCTAGGTAAGTCAGATAAATCGATCGTATTATTTGTATTTGCATTATTTAAAATAAAAGATTTTACTAATTTGCCTAACGAGTTGTAAACTGTTGCTTTGTCTAATGCAATATTATTAATCGTTATTTCCCCTTTTGTTGGGTTTGGATAAACAATGACTTGACTAAATTCAGATTTGTCAATGCCTAGACTTTTGCAAGTATTAGAATAAGTAGTAGTGGATTCTTTGATGTTTGACCAGTTTGTATTTGAATAATTCTCATCATCAACTTGTATACAGCTAAGAGAAGTAAGTCCTAAGAAAGTGGTATATAATCCAGAAGCAGATTTTTTTCCAGTATTTGATGGCAGAATAAAATTACGATTGTTTCCATTTCTTAGATTTAAATAAACCAAAGGATTATTGACTACATATACAATTGTGAGTTTAGTATTTTTGGATAAATCTAATGTGGTAAGCTGATTTGAAGAAGCGTTTAATGTTTCTAATTCCAGATTCTTGCTTAAATCTAAAGATGTCAATTGATTCTTGCTGACATCCAAAGTAATTAGTGAAGTAAAATATTCTATTCCGGTTAGATCTTTTATATTACTGTTTGAAAGATCCAAATTTGTAACAGAACTTGCATTTGCTATAGTAATTTTCCCGTTTAAACCGTCTGTATCTATTCCTAAATCGATTAGTTTTTGTTCAAAATTAACATCAGGAATTAAAGAATATTGAGGGCAGTTTGAGCTGAAATTTGCGAGAGTATCTTTTTTATTTTCCCAGTTTGTATTGGCATAAGCCACATCATCAACCTGAATACAAGTTAAAACAGGATTATTTTTAAGGTTTAGATATACAAGTTTATCATTGTTTCCATTCTTCAAATTTAGACTCGTTAATTGATTGGAATTAGGATATAAACCAACTAAGGTAGTGTTTGCGCTAACATCTAAAGTGGTTAGCTGATTTTTTGAACAGTTTACAAATTCTAAAACTTTATTTTTGCTTATATTCAAATTTGTTAATTGATTAGACTGACAATACAACTCTGTTAATGCAGTGATTTTAGAAACATTCAAGCTGGTTATTTTATTTTCACGGCAATCCAGAAGTTTTAAAGCGGTATTATTGTTTACATCTAAAGTGGTTAATTGACTGGTATTACATCCCAAAAATGTTAAAGCAGTATTTGAGCTTACATCTAAAGAAGTGTATTGGTTTGAACCAGAATCTAATTTTGTTAACGCTGTATTTGCTTTAACATTTAAAGATGTTAATTGATTCGAATAGCAGCTCAAATTAAGCAAAGCAATATTATTACTTACGTCTAAAGAGGTTATTCTATTGGTATTACAATCTAGAGTAGTCAGAGCGGTATTTTTACTTATATTTAATGTTGTTAATGAATTTTGACTACAATTCAAATCAGTTAATGATACGAAGTCTTGTATTCCTGTTAAATCTGAAATATTGCTTTTACTAACATCTAAGGAAGTTAAGGTGTTAATATTAGATGTGTGGATTTTTCCATCAAGTGGAAATCTATCCAATCCTAAATTGATTAATTTTTGTTCAAAATTCGGATCTGGAATTAAAGTATAAGCAGGCTGCTCCCCAGGAGTATACATAGCCGAAATTTCTTCCGGAGTCAAAACACGATTCCAGATACCAAGATCATCAATTATACCTTTAAAATACTCATTAGTTGTATCTCCTGAAATTCGTTTTCCTATTCTAAAAAGATTGTTCGTAGTATTTAAGGCAGCATTTTTTTCTGAAACAAATTCACCATTTACATATAATGATACTTTGGTTCCGTTATAGGTAAGTGTAAAAAAATACCAGTCATTACTTAAGTAATTATAGTTATTTACATAAAAATCGTCACTGGTAAAATCAGGACCAGTTACAGATTGAAGATAAGCTTTTGAATAAATGGTAAGGGATACTCTCTGTAATTTTGATAAAGTACCATAATTAAAGATGCATACATCCTGATTTTCACCAGTATTAGGAGTGTTCGTTTTAAACCATCCGGAAATTGTTCTTGGGGCATTATTTTTTGGGATATTGGT
Source organism: Flavobacterium sp. N2038 (assembly GCF_025947185.1). Taxonomy (NCBI): domain Bacteria; kingdom Pseudomonadati; phylum Bacteroidota; class Flavobacteriia; order Flavobacteriales; family Flavobacteriaceae; genus Flavobacterium; species Flavobacterium sp. N2038. The sequence goes on along the minus strand of NZ_CP110001.1, from coordinate 431,059 downwards.
AACAATAGCATCAATGTAGTTGTTAATACCATTAAAACTATAAGCACTATTGGGTTTTGCATTTCTATCTTCGGTAAGTATTGCACCGTTAACAGTGCCATTGTTTTGATTACCACTTACATCATTTGCATTATTATCAAAAGGATAGTAGGCAATTAATCCATTTGTAGGAACATATGAAGGAATAGTTTGAGCAAAACCTGATAATGAAATTAAAGAAAATAACAAGAGTAGTTTTGTTTTCATAGATTTAGTTTTGGATTTAGTAATACAAGTATACAGTTTTATAAAGATTTTTCTTTACGGAAAGACGTAAAGCATAAAGTATAGAATCAGCATGTTAGAAAAAAAATCCCACTTTCAACTGAATGAAAATGGGATTTTTTGATTAAAAATAATTATAAACTACTCTACAATTATTTTCTTGGCCGAGGCTGCGTCCTGATTAATCAGATAAATATAGTAAATGCCTCTTGGAAGACCACATAAGTTGATTGTATTATTAATGTCTGCCGAATTTAAACTAAACGTTTTTACCAATTGTCCTAATTCATTATAAACATTTACTTTGTCTAAAGTAATGTTGTTAATACTAACTTCGCCCCTTGTTGGGTTTGGATAGATAGCAACTTTGTCAAAAACAGAATCTTCAAGACCTAAAGTATTGCAATCTAATGAAAAGGTTGTTGTTGGCAATTTCAAAGATGACCAGTTAGCATTGGAATATATAACATCATCAACTTGTATGCATTTTAAACTTGGAATTGGAAACGAAATTTTGTTTAAATCCATGTTTTTATTATTACCATTTTTCAAATTAATACTTAATAATACTTGACTTCTATTACAAATTAAATTAGTTAATAAAGTGTTTTTAGAAAGATCTAAAGTGGTCATGTTATTTCCACTGCAATATAATTCTTTCAGTAAAGTATTATTTGAAAGATCTAAAACATCTAGACCTGCGGGAAGAATTGTAGAACAGTTTAGAGTAATTAAGTTTGTATTTTTAGAAAGATTTACAGAAGTAACATCGTTATAAGAAAAGTCTAAAAATTTTAATGATACAAAATCTTCAATTCCAGTTAAATCATTAATTGATGAACGTGAAAGATTTAAATCTGTTTGTGAAGCAATAGTTTCAGTCAAAACTTTTCCATCTGGCAATCCTGTGTCAATTCCTAAAGAAATTAGCTTTTTTTCAAAATTCACATCTGGAATCAAAGTATATTGTGCTGGAGCTTCGGCAACGTCAATAACCGATACATTATCAATTAAAATTTCAGAATTAAGAGATCCTGTAGTCCAGATATCAATTTCTATATTTTCAGTAACTGTTGGTGTATATTCAAATTCGATTTTTTTCCATTCAGTGGTAGAAAAAGTCACATCTGATGTTTTAATTATTTCTTCTTTAAAGGTTCCTGGCTTATGATATAAACTTAGATCGATTGAAGAGAATGTTCCTTTTACCATTCTGTGGTACAAGGTTACGCGATACGTTTTGTTTGCAGTAACAGGAAAAAAATCGCTATTAATATAATTGAAAGTATCGCTAGCAACCATCATATTTGTGCTCGATGTACCATTTTGGGCTATTGAGCTTTGAGAAACTAAACCACTGAGATAACGATTCCAATTGTCTGGTTGGGATGATGAGGACCAAGTTTCAAAGTTTCCGTTCAGAACTAAGTTGGTCTGGGCATATAAAGAAAAATGTAATAGAAATAGTAACAAGAGTAGTTTTGCTCTCATAGATTTAATTTTGGATTTATTAATGCAAGTATACAATTTTTAAAAGATTTTTTTTATGGAAGGATATAATTTAAGAGATATGGAATCAGCATGTTACAAAAAAATCCCGTTTTCAACTGAATGAAATTGGGATTTTTTAGTTTAACTAATTGTAATGATTAAGTGTTAGTTGGTTTTGAATTTCCAAACCTGTCCAACCGTTTCTCCTCCTTTATTGTCTTTTACAACAATTTTCCAGAAGTATTCTTTTGCGGCTACTGTTGTAACGTCAAGTGTTTTCTCAGATAGGTTTGAACTTACTTTTTCTGTTGGTGGATTTGCTGTTCCAAAATACACATCGTAAGTTAAGACATCTGTAGCATCAACATCTGTAGCATTCCATTTTAAAGAAGCTGTTGTCGTGCTTAGTGCAGAGTTTAAGGCTGGTGACACCAATTCTGGAGCAAAAGGTAAATGATTTAGAGCTGCTTCTCCAGACGTATAGAATTTATAAACTGATGAATAAGCGCTTGCCAGACCTTTTGTATCTGTTGCTTTTATTCTCCAGTAATAAGCTGTGTTTTTGTCTAAAACAAAAGATGCCGTGTTTTCTGCTCCATCAAATGTTTTTACAATTTGGGCAAAGGTATTGTCTTTTGCTACCTGAATTTGATAGGTAATCGCATCATTGTTTGCATCTGTAGATCTGTCCCATTGAAAAGAAACAGTGTTATCAACACAAAGTTTATTATCCACCGGAGCAGTTAAAGCAGGCACAGTTGGAGCCGTGTTTTCGGCTGGAGTTTCAGGATCATCTGAACCACCTCCGCAAGAAATAAACAAAGCGCTGATTAGTGAAAGATATATAAGATTCTTCATTTTTATTTTTTTATAATTTTAATATATTCCAGAGTTTCCAAATGGATTTTTGCGGCATAAATTCCGGCTGGTTGATGTGCAAGATTTAAGACAACTCTTCCGTTTTCGATGTTATAAGTACCACGAGAAACTAATTGGCCTCCGAAGCTGAATAATTCTATTATAACTTCAGTCTTATCTGTTGGAATTTCAATTTCAATAGCATCAGATGTTGGATTTGGATACGCAGAAAGAACTGTTCCGATTTCTGCAGAAGAAACTTTTTTAGAAAAGGTACCTTCGCAGGCTTTTGCTGTTGCTACTTCAATTAATCCACCTTTTTCCAGGTTTATATTAAAGTTTGAATCTATTGTTTGAAATTGTTCAGTTCCATCTACAAATACTGTAAAAGGAGCAGTCCCTTCGGTAATTTCTACAGCTACATTTTTAGAAGTTATGCTTGATTTTCCTGAAATGTTAGCGCCTTTCGGAATAGTTACTGTAAAGTTTTGTTCGAAAATCATCTCCGGAATAGTGATCTTGATTTTATAAGTTCCCGGAGTTAAACTAGTAACTTTTAAGCTGTTGTTTGTAAAAGCGTACGATTTATCATTTATTGTTGCAACATATGCAAATGAATTTTTACCAACAATACTAATCTCACCATTATTTTCTCCTGTACAAGATTCTCCTTTCGTTTCAACTGTAAAATTGTTTGCAGGCAAATTTAGTTCTCCTGTACATTCAGTATTAAAAGTTGCAATACTAGATTTTTTATTAGACCAATTAGTGTTGGCATAATTTACATCATCAACAAGAATGCAATACAATTTTGAATTTCCATAGAAGGCTACATTATTGGTGGACATTAGAGTATTGTTGCCATTTTTTAGATTTAATTTTTCTAACTGATTATATTGGCAGTTTAAATAATATACCTGAGGATTTTTGGAAATATCTAAGCTCTTTAATGGACTATTGGTACAATCTAAATAAAGTAAATTTTTATTTTGTGAAAGGTCTATAGTCTCAATCCTAGTCAGTTCAAATGTTAAATGAGTTAGAGCAATGTTATTTGTGATATTTATGCTGGAAATTGAATTATTGCCTGTAAATAACTTTTTCAAAAGAGTATTTTTAGCGACATCGATAGTTGTTAAGTTATTTCCATATACATCCAAACTTGTTAATTCAGTATTTTTAGAAACGTCTACATTTTTTATTGCATTGTTTCTAGCTGATAAAGCTTTTAAAGATATAAAATCTTGAATTCCGGTTAAATCTGAAATTTCAGATTTGTCAACATTTAATGATGTAATATCAATAATGTTAGCTGTAGCAACTTTTCCATCTTTTACACCCGAATCAATTCCGAGAGCGATTAATTTATCTTCAAATTTAGGATCAGGAATTGCAGTAGCATATTCGCAGTTTGAGCTATAGCCGGCATTAGCATCTTTAAACGAAACCCATTTTGTGTTAGCATAAGTCTCATCATCAACCTGAATACATTTTAAGTCTGGATTACTGGTAAAGTTTCTAATACCAACGCCATCTGAAGCAATATTGTTTCCATTTTTTAAATTTAGTGAAATCAATTTGTTGTTTGTACAAGAAACAGAAATTAGTTTTTTATTCTTTGATAAATCTAACGACGTAAGTAAATTGTCATTACAATAAAACGCCTGAAGGTTTTTGTTGTTAGATAAATTCACCTGAGTTAATTGATTTTTTCCAACGTTTAGACTTGTTAATTTAAAGTTTTTAGAAACATCTATTTTGTTTAAATTATTGTCACTTACAGTCAATGATTCTAAATTAATAAAGTCACTAATTCCGGTCAGATCTGTTATTCCTGAAGTTGAAACATCTAAAGAAGTTAAACTTGTAATGTTGGCAGTTAAAACTTTTCCATCTTTTGCTCCGGTATCAATTCCCAGTGCAATTAGCTTTTCTTCAAATTTAACATCTGGAATAAGGGTTGTGTAAGCACAATCAGAACTGAAATTTGCTGTTACATCTTTTTTTGTCCAGTTTGTACTAGAATAAGCGATGTCATCAACTTGTACACAGCTTAAAGAAGGATTAAGTGCAAATTGAATAGTTTTTATTTTTGAATTAGCTCCGTTTTTTAAATTCAAACTTTTCAATTTATTGTCATTGCATGATAATTCAACTATCTCCGTATTTTTAGAAAGATCTAAATCTGTAATAAGATTTCCATAACAACGAACGTATTCTAGTTTTGTATTTGCACTTAAATCTAGTTTAGTTAATTGATTAGCACCACAGTCAAGATGGGTAAGTAAAACATTGTTACTAAGGTCTAAAGAAGTTAGTGAGCCAGCTCCGCCATTGCCAGAAGACCAATAACTTCCATAAGTTTTTAATGTTGTTAATTTCTTGTTATTGCTTAAGTTTAAAGAGGTTATCGAGGTTTGGCTTGAGTTTAAGGTTGACAGCTCTGGATTTTTTGTAAGGTCCAGACTTGTTATTTCACTTCGTTCAATATCGATAAATTGTAGGTCTGGATTTTTTGTAAGATCCAGACTTGTAGTTAAAACATCTGTACAGTTTAAATATTTTAACGCAGGATTTTCTGAAACATTAATTTGGTTTAGTGGATTGTTGTTGAAATTAATTGAGATCAAAGCTTTATTTGCTGATAAATTGATTTCTGTTAACTTATTTTTACTTAAGTAAAGGTCAGTTAAAGCTTGATTTTTAGAAAGATTAATTGTAGTCAAATTGTTACTAGATAAATTTAATTCTTTTAAATTTACCAGAGCAGTAACATCTATTGTTTCTAAATTATTAGCAGAACAGTCTAAAGCCGTTAATTGAGTGTTCTTAGAAACATTGATACTTTTTGCTTTTATATTGAAGCAACTTAATTTTTTTAAACTGGTAAAAACCTCTAGTCCTGTAAGGTCTGTAATTGGAGCATTCTCTAAATATAAATATTGAGCCGCCGCAATTTTTCTCGTTAAGACTTTTCCGTCTAGTATAAGATCTAATCCGTTAGAGACTAATTTTTTCTCAAATTCTACATCAGGAATAAGAGTGTATTCAGGTTCAGAGCATACCAAAGAAAAATCAACAGAAACATCTTTACCGGTAGTCCAGTTTGTGTTCGAATACGCTACATTATCGACTAGAATACAAGTCAGGCTCGTATTTTCTGTAGCGTAAAAACTGTTTTTATCGATCAGTGTGTTTTTGCCATTTTTTAAATTAAGCTCAGACATTGGTCTGTTGTACTTGCAGTTTAAATATTTTAAAGTAGGATTTTTAGTTAAATCAAGTTTAGTTAATTGATTATCATTAATGTATAGTTTTTCTAATTTGGCATTGGTAGATAAATCGATAGCAGTTAATTGGTTTTGGTCACAGTAAAGCTCTCTTAAATCTGTAAGTTGAGATAGATTTAAGCTTTTTATTTTATTGTTCCCACAAAGCAATTGAGTTAGTTTTGTGTTTTGTGAAACATTTAAAGTTTCGATAGTGGTGTTACTATCACAGCGTAGTATTGTTAAATTAACATTTTTAGAAACATCTAACGTAACCAATTTATTTTGCAGTGTATAAAAACTGGTCAAAGCAACAAAGTCTTCAATTCCTGTTAAGTCAGTAATTGAACTGTAAGAAACATCAAGATTGGTTACTTTGTTAATTTTGTTTGTCGGCACTTTACCATCTGGAGTCCCAGAATCGATGTTTAAAGCAATTAATTTTTTTTCAAAATTTATATCAGGAATCAAAGTATATTGCACAGGAACATCTGCAATGTCAACAACCGATACATTATCAACCAAAATTTCAGAATTAAGAGTTCCATAAGTCCAAATATCAACTTCAATACTTTCAGATACAGTTGGTGTATATTCAAATTCTATTTTTCTCCACTCGGTAGTAGAAAAAGTTGCATCAGATTTTTTAATTATTACCGACTTAAAAGTACTGGGTTTATGATATAAACTTAGATCGATAGAAGAGAATGTTCCTTTTACCGCTCTGTGATACAAAGTCACTTTATACGTTTTACCTGCGGTTACAGGGAAATATTCGCTATTAATAAAATTAGATGTTCCACTGGCAACCATCATATTTGTGCTTGATGTGCCATTCTGAGCTACTGCGCTTTGAGAAACTAAACCACTGAAATAGGGATACCAATTGTCTGGTTGGGATGATGAGGACCAGGTTTCAAAGTTTCCGTTCGGAACTAAGTTGGTCTGGGCAAACGAAGAAAAATGTAATAGAAACAGTAACAAAAGTAGTTTTGTTTTCATAGAACGGGTTTAAAATTAGATGGCGCAAGAGTAAGTAATAAAACTGAAGATTCCTTACGGGAAGCCGTAAACCCCGTTGTTTTATTAATCTTCCTATAAATGTGTTAAAGTCGAAAAGCCCATATTGATAATTTTTTTTGAGATATAATTACCAGGTTCTTTGGTTTTAAATGGTTTCAGATTACGTTCTAGCGATTATTCGAGATAAATAAATTTCATAACACAGTGTTAACAGTTAGTTTTTTGTAACAAAATATCATAATTTAGGCCCATCTTTAACTTTATATTAAATCGAGATTACATGAGTTATATAAAACCTATTAAATTATCTGCTTTTGCTTTATTAGTTTTAGCAGGCAGTGCAAGCTTACAAGCACAGGAATCAACTTCTAAAAATTTTATAAAAGCTCCTCTTGCTGTTGTAAAAAAAGCTCCAGTTAGTGAAAATGAGTTAAAGAGATGGAGTCATTTAGATCTAATTAAAGATTCTATTCCGGGAATGAGTGTAGACAGAGCTTACGCTGAATTACTGAAAGGGAAAACCGGTAAAAAGGTAATCGTTGGTATTGTAGATTCTGGTGTCGACATTGAGCATGAAGATTTAAAAGGAATGATTTGGACCAATCCAAAAGAAATTCCGGGTAACGGAATCGATGATGATAAAAACGGTTTTATAGATGATATACACGGATGGAACTTTCTAGGTGAGGCTGTACACGAGAATCTTGAAATGACACGTGTTATTAAAAAGAAAGACGACGGTTCTGCTGAATATAAAAATGCTTTAGCTCAATATAACGAGAGATATGATAAAGCAATAAAAGACAAAGAACAAGTAGATTTTTTACTTGATGTTCATAATACAATCAAAAAAGAGCTTAATAAAAAGACTTATAAAATTGAAGATTTAAGTGCTGTAACTTCAACTGATCCTAAAGTTGTGCAATGTAAAAAAATCATGACGCAGATTTTTACAAATGCAGGACCAACTTTTGATCCCGAAGCTGATTTTGAAGAATACAGAGAACAGGTTTATGATGAACTTAATTATAATCTGAATAAAGAGTTTGACGGAAGAAAAGTGGTAGGAGATAATCCTGAAGATATTAAAGACAATCATTATGGAAATAATGTTGTTTTTGGTCCGGACAAAGAAAAAGCACTTCACGGAACTCACGTTGCCGGAATTATTGCTCAGGTTCGCGGCAATAATTTAGGAGGAGATGGTGTTACTAATAATGTTGAAATCTTAACAGTAAGAGCCGTTCCAGATGGAGATGAGTATGATAAAGATATTGCGCTTGCCATTCGTTATGCAGTAGACAACGGTGCAAAAGTAATTAACGGAAGTTTTGGAAAAAGCTTTTCACCACACAAAGACTGGGTTTATGAGGCTATTAAATATGCAGCAAAAAAAGATGTATTAATTGTTCACGCTGCCGGAAACGATGGTTATAATATTGATGAAACAAAAAATATCAATTACCCGAACGATTCAAAAGATAACGTAAAAGAATTTGCTGATAATGTGATCACAATTGGAGCAATTAATAAGTCTTATGGAGAAAATGTAGTAGCAGGATTCTCTAATTTCGGAAAAATAAATGTAGATGTTTTTGCTCCTGGAGAAGAAATTTATGCAACAGTGCCAAACAATAAATACAAATATTTGCAAGGAACCTCTATGGCATCTCCAAATGCGGCGGGTGTTGCAGCACTGATATTTTCATATTATCCAAAATTAAAAGCGACTCAGGTAAAACAGATTTTAATGGACTCTGGAGTTGCACTTCCTTCAAAAGTGGTTTTAGGTGAAAACCCAAATCCAGATCAAAAACCTGAGGCAGTTTCTTCTGTAGAATCATCAAGAACAGCCAAAATGGTCAACGCTTACAATGCTTTGTTGATGGCTGAAAAAATGTCAAAAAAATAAATAAGTTAAAAAACAGTAATCCGATGGAAGAGCGGCAGCTCTTCCATTTTTATTAAAATAACTATGCGAAAAATTTTATTATTTTCTTTTCTGAGTTTAGGTTTAAACTCTGGTTTTGCACAAAGTGCTCCATATTGGCAACAACATGTTGATTATAAAATGGAGGTTTCTATGGATGTAAAAAACTATCAGTATAAAGGAAAACAAGAATTAGTTTATACTAATAATTCTCCTGATACTTTAAGAAAGGTTTATTATCATTTATTTTTAAATGCATTTCAGCCTGGAAGCGAAATGGATGCTCGTTTGCATACAATAAAGGATCCAGATGGAAGAATGGTGAATAAAATAAAAGATGCAGATGGAAAAGATGTAAAACAAAGTCGTATCGAGACTTTAAAACCAAATGAAATTGGTTTTTTAAAGATTACAAACTTCAAGCAAGATGGGGTTGTTGCTCAAACAAGAACATCAGGGACAATTCTGGAAGTGACTTTGGCTAAACCAATTTTGCCAAATTCTAAAACGACATTTACCTTAGATTTTGATGGGCAGGTACCGGAACAAATTCGTCGTACAGGAAGAAATAATAAAGAAGGTATCGAATTGTCAATGTCACAATGGTACCCAAAATTAGCCGAATTTGATTTTGAAGGATGGCATGCAGATCCTTACATCGGAAGAGAGTTTCACGGCGTTTGGGGAAATTTTGATGTAAAAATTACAATCGATAAAGACTACACAATTGGAGGTTCTGGATATTTACAGGATAAAAATTCAATTGGACATGGTTATGAAGATGCTGGTGTAACGGTGGTTTATCCTAAAAAAACAAAAACGTTAACCTGGCATTTTATCGCTCCAAATGTACATGATTTTACATGGGCTGCAGATAAAGAATATGCACATGATATTGTAAAAGGACCAAATGATGTTGATTTGCATTTCTTTTACAAAAACAACCCAAAAGTGGCCGAAAACTGGAAACAGTTAGAGCCATTAATGGTAAAAGTGATGGATTATTACAACCACAGAGTAGGACAATATCCATACAAACAATATTCATTTATTCAGGGAGGTGACGGCGGAATGGAGTACGCAATGTGTACTCTAATGTTAGGAAACGGAACACTTCAGGGAATTCTTGGTACAGCAACACACGAATTAGGACACTCTTGGTTTCAGCATATTCTGGCTTCAAATGAATCAAAACACCCTTGGATGGATGAAGGTTTTACAACTTACATCGAAGACAGTGCTTTGAATGAATTAAAAGGAGATAAGAAAGAAGTAAATCCGTTTAAAGGGAATTATGCTGCTTATTACAGTTTAGTAAACTCAGGTAAAGAACAACCACAAACAACTCACGGAGATCGTTATGACGAAAACCGTCCGTATAGTATTTCATCTTATATAAAAGGAAGTATCTTCCTTTCGCAATTAGAATACGTAATTGGGAAAGAAAATGTTGATGCAACTTTAAAAAGATATTTTAACGATTTTAAATTCAAACACCCAACTCCAAATGATATCAAGAGAACTGCAGAAAGAGTTTCTGGTGCTGAATTGGATTGGTATTTAATTGACTGGGCTGAAACAACCAATACAATTGATTACGGAATTAAGGATGTTGCTGATAATTCTGGAAAAACTACCGTTACTTTAGAAAGAATTGGAAGAATGCCAATGCCAATCGATTTGAAAGTAGAGTATACTGATGGAACTTCTGAAACGTTTTATGTTCCTTTAAGAATGATGAACTTTATCAAACCAAACCCGAATCCAAACGAAAAAAGAACAGTTTTGGCAGACTGGGCTTGGGCACAACAAAACTATAGTTTTACAATTGACAAAAACAAAACAGCAATCAAAAAAATCACAATTGATCCAAGCGGATTAATGGCTGATGTAAAAGCTGCAAATAATGTTTTTGAAGTGAAATAATCTTCAAAAATGAATATAACAAAATCCCGTTTAAATTAATAAACGGGATTTTTTTGTTTTAAAGTTTTTTGGATAGCTTCCAGTTTTACTGGAGGAATTAGATTTTAATGAAAAGGGCTTTAGCCTAACCTTTTACAGTTTTGGCTAAAGCCCTTTTGTTGTAATTTATTTTTCCATCCAACTAAAGTTGGACGCTATTCATTTTTTTATAAATCTAAATTATAATCTAAATCAGCTTATTGATTTAGCTCAAATGCTCAATCATATCTTTGGTCATAGTTTCAAGATCAAAAGTATGTTTCCAACCCCAATCTTTTCTAGCCTCAGAATCGTCGATACTTGCTGGCCAGCTGTCCGCGATTTTCTGACGGAAATCAGGCTCATAAGTAATTGTAAATTCAGGAATATGTTTTTTAATTTCATTAGCAATTTCAGTTGGAGTAAAACTCATTGCTGCTAAATTGTATGAAGAATGTATTTTAATTTCCTCAGCCGGAGCTTTCATGATATTAATGGTTGCGTCAATTGCATCATCCATATACATCATTGGCATTTTTGTTTCAGATGATAAAAAGCATTCATATTTTTTATCGGCAATAGCCTTGTAAAAAATGTCAACAGCATAATCTGTAGTTCCGCCACCCGGAGGCGTAGACCAGCTAATTAAACCAGGATAACGGATGCTTCGAACATCAACACCATAAATATTGTGGTAATATTCACACCATCTTTCACCTGCTTGTTTACTAATTCCGTAAACTGTAGAAGGTTCCATTACAGTAAACTGTGGAGTGTTTTCTTTTGGAGTTGTAGGACCAAAAACAGCAATACTAGATGGCCAGAAAATCTTCTGAATTTTTTTTGCTTTAGCTAAATTTAAAACGTGAAATAATGAATTCATATTCAAATCCCAGGCAAATGCAGGGTTTTTTTCGGCAGTAGCAGATAAAAGTGCCGCCATCAAATAAATGTCGGTAATTTTATGAACTTCAACAAGATGCTCAATCTGATTAAAATCTAAAGCATTGACCACCTCAAACGGACCTGAATTAACAACGTCTGTATTTAATTTTCGAATATCAGAAGCAATAACATTTTCTGTACCGTATAATTTGCGAAGTTTTTGGGTCAGTTCTGTCCCAATTTGACCGCAAGCGCCAATGATCAATATTTTTGGATTCATTTCGTGTTGTTTTTTAGTAACGCAAATATAACGTTTTCGCAAATAATTTTGCTTTTCAGAATCATAAATTATAAATTTAATAAGGATGAAGTTTGTTTTTTGGATTATTCTCTGTGAGAGTATTAAGGCAGAATTTAGTTCAAGAACGAATTTAATTACAATTCTATAGATTGTTCTATTCAGAATATAGAAAGAAAATCATTTTAATCTGTGGCAAAAAAAACTGACTTAAAAAGTTTGGCGAGTAAAAAGAATCTGTGTTAATCTGTTTAATCCGCTAAATCCGTGGGCAAAAAAAACTCACCTGATTTATAGAATCTTTAGCAAAAAACAGCATTCGTAATTGTAAATTTACTTCGTAACTTTGTCGCTTAATGTTTTACCAAATGAAATATAAAATATCTCTTTTTCTGCTTTTAATTTTTGTATTGCAATCATGCCAAAATGAAGATGAAAAGCGTCGTGCTGAAAATGAAAAAGAAGCAAAAAAGAATGAAAAGATTTTTAATAACATCAATAAAGCCTGGGTTTTTATAGATGAACCGATTAATGAGATTGCAGAACAGAAAGTAAGCTCATGGAATGAATGGAGAGAATTTTTAAAAGAACTTGGAGATAAACCAAGAAAAACAATCGGTGCATTCCAGAAAAAGTCAAAAGCAATTTCAAAAAAAGCAATGGCTTTAAATAATAATATTCCATCAGAACTTAATCAACCGGCAATAAAAAGCCGAATTTCTATCTTGATAACGAAGGTTAAAATGATGGATTTGTTTATTCATTTAAGTGCAATTCCAGATGAAAAAGTAACCTTTTTAATTGGAGATATTAATAAAGAAATCGTTTCACTTGAACGACAAATGGATAAAATTGTCGAAAAAGCCAAGATTCCAAAAGAAGAAGGAGAAGCAGATTTCCTGAGAATGTTAGATACCACCCGTGCAATTCAGAGTACAAATATTGACCCGGCCCTAATGCATAATCCAGATAAAAATTTGCCTAAAGTTGAGTAAAAACGCCCTATATACTACATATGATAATCTGCCTAAAGCACAGCAGATTGCAACAAGTTTACTGGAAGGAAATCAGATAAAAATGAACCTTAGCGGATTGCTTGGATCTGCAGTTTCATTTATAATCCGCTCTGTTTTCAAAAAGACAGAACTTCCTTTTTTAGTTGTTTTAGACAATAAAGAAGAAGCTGCATATTATTTAAACGATCTCGAACAGATGATTGGCGAGCAGGATGTATTGTTTTATCCCGCTTCATTTCGTCGTCCGTATCAGGTTGATGAAACAGACAACGCCAATGTTTTGCTTCGAGCTGAGGTTTTAAACCGAATTAATTCGAGAAAGAAACCAGCCATAATTGTTACCTATCCGGAAGCGCTTTTTGAGAAAGTAGTCACACGTCAGCAATTAGATAAAAACACCTTAAAAGTCTCTTTAAACGACAAAATTTCGATTGATTTTATCAACGAAGTTTTATTTGAATACGAATTTAAAAGAGTTGATTTTATTACAGAACCCGGCGAATTTTCCGTTCGTGGAGGAATTGTCGATGTTTTTTCATTTTCAAACGATCATCCGTATAGAATTGAATTCTTTGGAAACGAAGTGGACAGCATCAGAAGTTTTGATGTAGAAACACAGTTATCTGTCGAAACACACAAAAAAATTACGATTATCCCAAATGTCGAAAACAAGATATTTCAGGAAAATCGCGAAAGTTTCTTGGATTATATTGCCGAGAAAACAGTACTGTTTATTCAAAACACCGACGGGCTTTTTAGTCAGTTAGACAAACAATTTGCAAGGGCGGAAGAAGCTTTTGAGAAATTGTCGAAGGAGATCAAACACGCCACACCGGAACAATTATTTTTAAATCAGGCTTCGTTTATAAAACGATCTTTGGATTTTTCTGTGGTTGAATTGTCAAAACCGGTTTATAAAACGACTAAGAAATTTGAATTTCATATTCAGCCTCAGCCGTCTTTCAACAAACAATTTGATTTATTACTGAATAATCTGAGCGACAATCATTTCAACGGATATAAGAATTATTTATTCTGTTCGAATGAAACTCAGGCAAAACGTTTTCATGATATTTTTGAATCTTTAGATGAAGCTAATTCAGAGAATATCCGAAAACAATATCATACTATTGTACTGCCTTTATACCAAGGTTTTATTGATGAAGAAAATCAAATAACGGCCTATACTGATCACCAGATTTTTGAGCGTTATCATAAATTCAACATCAAAAACGGATATTCTAAAAAACAGAATATTACGCTTAAAGAGTTAACTGCACTTTCTGTTGGCGATTATGTGACACACATTGATCACGGAATTGGAAAGTTTGGCGGGTTGCAGAAAATTCAGGTCGAAGGCAAAACACAGGAAGCAATAAAACTAGTTTATGCAGATAATGATATTGTTTACGTAAGCATTCACTCGCTTCATAAAATCTCAAAATACAACGGAAAAGACGGAACGCCGCCGAAAATTTATAAACTAGGATCGAACGCCTGGAAAATTTTAAAACAAAAAACCAAAGCGCGTGTCAAACATATTGCCTTCAACCTTATTCAGTTATATGCAAAACGTCGTTTAGAAAAAGGTTTTCAGTTTGCACCGGACAGTTATTTGCAAAACGAATTAGAGAGTTCGTTTATTTACGAAGATACACCAGATCAAACCAAATCAACGCAAGAAGTAAAAGCCGATATGGAAAGCGATCGTCCAATGGATCGTCTGGTTTGTGGTGATGTAGGTTTCGGGAAAACTGAAGTTGCGATTCGTGCTGCTTTTAAAGCCGTTGATAATAGTAAACAAGTTGCCGTTTTAGTGCCAACCACTATTTTGGCATACCAACATTATAGGACTTTTACCGAAAGGTTAAAAGATATGCCGGTTTCTGTAGGTTACTTAAATAGATTTAGAACTGCTAAACAAAAAAAGCAAACCTTAAAAGACTTAGCCGAAGGAAAACTTGATATCGTAATTGGAACGCATCAATTAGTAAACAAAAATGTAGTTTTTAAAGATCTTGGTTTATTGATTGTTGACGAGGAACAAAAGTTTGGTGTAAACGTAAAAGATAAACTGAAAACTATTGCTGCAAATGTTGATACATTGACATTAACAGCAACGCCAATTCCGAGAACGCTACAGTTTTCGTTAATGGCGGCGCGCGATTTATCTGTAATTACAACACCTCCGCCAAACAGATATCCTATTGAAACGAATGTTGTTGGTTTTAATGAAGAGATTATTCGTGATGCGATTTCGTATGAGATTCAGCGAAACGGACAAGTTTTCTTCATCAATAACCGAATTGAGAATATAAAAGAAGTGGCTGGAATGATTCAGCGTTTGGTTCCAAATGCAAGAGTCGGGATTGGTCACGGACAAATGGACGGTGCTAAACTTGAGGAATTGATGTTAGGTTTCATGAACGGAGATTTTGATGTTTTGGTAGCCACAACGATTATCGAAAGTGGTCTTGACGTTCCAAATGCCAACACTATTTTTATCAACAACGCTAATAATTTCGGATTATCAGATTTGCACCAAATGCGTGGACGTGTGGGACGAAGCAACAAAAAAGCATTCTGTTATTTCATCTGTCCGCCGTATTCATCAATGACCGAAGATGCCAGAAAACGTATTCAGGCATTGGAACAATTCAGCGAATTAGGAAGTGGTTTTAACATTGCGATGAAAGATCTTGAAATTCGTGGTGCAGGAGATTTATTAGGTGGCGAACAAAGCGGTTTCATCAATGAAATTGGTTTTGATACGTACCAAAAAATCATGAATGAAGCCATCGAAGAATTGAAGGAAAACGAATTCAAGGATTTATATCCGGAAGAAAATAATATCGATACGAAAGAGTATGTAAAAGACATTCAAATTGATGCCGATTTTGAACTTTTATTCCCAGATGAATATATCAACAACGTATCGGAACGTTTGGTTTTATACAACGAATTAGGCGCTATAAAAGACGAAGCCGGTTTACAGGAATTCGAAAGAAAACTTATTGACCGTTTCGGACCATTGCCAAAACAAGCAGTCTCATTATTAAACAGCATTAGAATAAAATGGATTGCTACGAAAGTCGGAATCGAGAAATTAGTCTTAAAACAAGGCAAAATGATTGGTTATTTTGTTTCAGATCAACAGTCAGACTATTACCAATCCGTAAAGTTTAGAAATGTTTTGAATTTTGTGCAAAAACAAAATGCGCTTTGCAAAATGAAAGAAAAACAAACCGTAAATGGATTACGTTTGTTATTGACTTTTGAAAACGTAAAATCGATCAAACGTGCGTTGGAATTGATGGAGTTGTTTGAGGAGTAAAGTTTGCCACGAATTACAGGAATTTTTATTGCCACAGATTAAAAGGATTATTAAGATTAAAAAAATCATTTAAATCCTTTTAATCTGTGGCATAATTGTTTAAAATAAATTCGTGCTAATTTGTGTAATTCGTGGCAAACAAAATAAAAAATTAGGTTTTCTTTATTATTTATTTAAGAAAAATCTTAGAACTAAAAAGTTTTCTTTGATCAAAATTTTCAAAGCCAACTTTATATGCAGAATCAATTTCTTCTTCTATTTTTATTTTTTGGATTAACTTCAGTTTTCGCTCAGGAAAAAACTAAAATCATTTTAAATGATAACCTTAAAGCAGAAGCAATTGATCCCCTTCGTCCTGCAAAAGCAGCATTTTATTCGGCTATTTTACCAGGTTTAGGACAGTTTTATAATAAAAAATACTGGAAAGTACCTTTGGTTTATGGTGCAATTGGTGTGAGTACTTATTTCTATATTGACAATCAAAAAAAATACAATTTGTACAGAGATGAATATAAAAGCAGACTAGAAGGTACATCTGGCCATTCAGCTTTTTTATCCGGATTAAGTGAAAGTCAATTGATTGCAGCTCAAAAGCAGTTTCAGAGAAACAGGGATTTATCGGCTTTGTTTATTGTTGGATTTTATGTTTTAAATATCATCGATGCAAATGTTGATGCTGCTTTATCACAATTTAATGTAGATGAAAGATTGGCATTTAAACCTGTTGTGATAAAAAATGATATTACATTAAAGAATGATTTTGGGTTTACTCTGTGTTATAACTTTTAGAAAAAGATTGTTACAACTCAAGGAAAACGAACAGGCGAAGTAATTTCTGAATTAGTGATAGGAAAAAATAAAAAATGGCGTATGAAATTCTCATACGCCATTCTATTTTTTAATTTGAAATTTAGATTAGTTCTTCAAATCTTTAATAACTTTAAAAGCAACATCAACCTGATCTTCTCCAACCAGAATTGTAAATTCATTTGAAGTCGAAATTACCTCGTTTATAATAATTCCTTCCCAGGCTAAACGCTGAAAAATGAAATAATAAATTCCGGGAACTACAATATTTTCTTTTGGAAGTTTTACAGTAATTGAAGCTAAATTGTCTAATTTCTGAATTAGTTTTTCGCGCATAAAGTGCTTTTCAACCAGATGATTAACACTGCTGCTCACCACAATATTTGTTTCATTTACACCACGCGATGAGGTGTAAAAAATATCAGATAAAGCATTAATATCAGAAATTAAATCAGCTTGTTTGTTTAAAACAGTTTCTGAAGCAGAAAATGTGTAATCTGTCAATTCAGAACGAACCGTAATTTCACCAATATTCTTAATTACTTTATTGATTTTATGATTCAGTTTAAAATCCAGTTCTTCGGTAAGTCTTTTAAGTGACATTACAACTGCACCTTGTTTTACCTCTTTACCAAATTCACTTTCCAGTTCGGTCATAATGTTCCGTGACAAAGAAGTTAAATTGATAATTCCGAGCGATAATGCATTTAGTAAAAAGGGTTTTGTTTTAATGTAATTTTCGACGATGGAAGAAACGGTTTTCATAGTTTTTTTTCTTTTTTTTTGTAACTTAATTGGGTTGGTTTAGTTAATTTGATGTTATAAATCTCTGCAAAGATAAATAAAAAAACAAATTGTTACAATTATAACAATGAAAAAATATGTTAAAAATGATAAAAAGCGTCAGTAAGATGTTCAATAGCAAATGTTTCCTTGGTTTTATGGATGGCAACGATGTCAAAACGAATATTTAAATTTTCATCAAAATCCTTTTCCCTATCGTTTATGTAGGCATTTACTGCTTTTATGAGTAGCTGAATTTTTTTTGACTTGACAAAATCCTGTGGAGAACCAAAATCCAGACTCGATCTTGTTTTAACTTCAACTATGGCTAAAATATCATCTTTTTGCGCAATAATATCTATTTCGGCTTTTTGAAAAATGTAGTTTCGATCTCGAATTTTATAACCATTTTCTTCAAGATATGAAGCCGCCAAATCTTCTCCAAGTTTTCCGAGTTCGTTATGTTTTGCCATAAATTTGTTTAAGTTGTCAAGATTTAGGTTAGGTTCATTTTTTTACGCATAGAAAGACGCAAAGTCGCAAAGTATATCTTTAAAACTTTGCGACTTTGCGTCTTTATGAGAATATATGTGTGGTATTTTGGCTTTTTTAAACTGTATTATTCCAGTTTAAAATTACTTTTGGAAACTAAGAGTACTTCCGGAAGCATTTACATCAATTGTAACAGTATTCCCCATTATTAAAGCTCTATTGTCTCTAATGTGACCGGCTGGGAAGTTGAAAATTACAGGAATATTATATTTTTTAGTTACATCATCAATGATTTCGAGTGCATTTTTTCCCCACGGCACTTCATTATCTTTCATGCTGGTCATTGCACCAATAACAATTCCTTTAAGGTTTTCGATACAACCATTGCGTTTTAAATTCATCATCATACGATCAACATGATATAAATATTCATCTAAATCCTCGATGAATAATATTTTATCCTTACAGTCAATTGCAGATTGCGAACCTAATAAGCTGTATAGAATAGAAAGATTTCCGCCAACTAATTCTCCTGTTGCTTTTCCAAAACGATTCATTGGATCCGGAGCTACTGAATACGATAAAGGCTCACCAAATAAACTTGCTTTTAGAGAGCTGATAGCTTCCGGTGTATTACGTGCTACACTCACTGGCATTGTACCATGAATCGATTTGTAGCCCATTGTGTTTAAGTGATTGTGTAAAACCGTTACATCGCTAAAACCAATTACCCATTTTGGATGTTTCCTGAACTTTGTAAAATCAAGTAAATCGATCATTCTAACCGTACCATAGCCACCACGTACACACCAAATCGCTTTAATATTTGGGTTGTCCAATTGTTTTTGAAAATCGGCAGCACGTTGTTCGTCTGTTCCGGCAAGCTGATTGTAATCAAGGCCAATCGTACTTCCAATTACTGCCTCAAGACCCCAGCTATGCAGCAAATCTATTGTAGGTTTTAAATTGTCATCGATATTTTTTCTGGCTGTTGCTAAAAGAACTACAGTATCTCCTTTTTGTAAGTAAGGTGGTGTTATCATTTTTTGTTGAGATTGACAGGTGAATGTTTGCAAAGCAAAAGTAAGAAATGCGATTTGACAAAATGCAAAACGTTTCTTGATATAAAGTAGGTTATTCATGGTTTTTTAGCTGTTTAAATATTAATCAGAGACAAATTTAAATATTAAAAACAAGAAATTAAAAGAAATTTCCTACAATATGTTTAAATTGGCGATTTAAATTAATTAAGTCATGTAAATTATTAAATTTCATTTTTGTTTAGTCGTTTTTTTTGCAATTTATATTTTAAATGCGCAATCTAAAAAATATATCATTCATACCGTTGCCTTTTATAATTTCGAAAATCTTTTTGATACTATAAATAATGCAAATACAAACAATGATGAGTGGACACCGACAGGAGCACAGCATTGGACAAAAGAAAAATACGAGCAAAAATTAAAGAATCTTTCAAGGGTAATTTCTGAGATTGGAACGCCCGAGAATTCGGTTTCACCAACTTTACTTGGTTGTTCTGAAGTGGAAAACAGAGGCGTACTTGAAGATTTGGTGAGGCAGGAAAAAATCGCAGATTTAGATTATGGAATTATACATTTTGATTCACCAGATCAGCGCGGAATTGATGTTGCACTTCTTTACAAAAAAAAGTATTTCAGACCGACGTCTTTTTCGAACATTCCGCTATTAATTTACAAAAACAATTCGGTTCTTCAGGTGGATAAAAACGAAGATCTGGGTGATGTAGAAATGAAAACGAATAAAGATCGTGTTTTTACAAGAGATCAGCTTTTGGTTACCGGTTTTTTAGAAGATGAAGAAATTCATATTATTATTAATCACTGGCCTTCAAGATCAGGAGGAGAAAAAGCTTCAAGTAAATTTAGGGAAGCTGCAGGAGCTTTAAACAGAAAAATAATTGATTCTTTACAACAGATAAACCCCAATGCAAAAGTGATAACAATGGGAGATCTAAATGATGGACCATTTAATAAAAGTATAAAAACAGTGTTGGGAGCAAAGGGAAAGAAAGCAGAAGTTCCGGAATTTGGAATGTTTAATCCGTTTGAAGAAATGCTGAATAAGGGTATGGGGACAATTGCTTTTCGTGATTCATGGGATATTTTTGATCAAATTATAATGACAGAATCGCTTATAAAATCTGATTTTTCGACTTTTAAGTTTTGGAAAGCAGGAATTTTCAACAGATCTTACCTGGTTCAGACTTATGGGAAATACAAAGGATATCCCTTAAGAAATACGTTAACTGAAGCCGGTTTTAGTGATCATTTTCCGGTTTATATTTATTTAATAAAAGAAAATCAAAAGTAGAAATGTATTACAGTGTGTCTCTACAGAAAACTTTCACTAAATTAGCTTCTCATAAATTTATCATTCTTAAAAATGGCTATAGCAAAACCTTTCAATCTCACAAAATGGATTGAAGAAAACCGACAATTACTTAAACCACCTGTTGGAAATAAAAATCTATATGTTGATTCAGGCGATTACATTGTCATGGTCGTAGCGGGACCAAATGCCCGAAAAGATTATCACTATAATGAAACTGAAGAGCTTTTTTATCAACTGGAAGGAAGTATCAAGGTAGTAATTCAGGAAGATGGCGAACGCAAAGAAATGGAATTAAATGCGGGTGATATGTATCTTCATCCTGCTAAAATCCCACATTCTCCGGTTCGTTCAGAAGGCTCAATAGGTCTAGTAATTGAACGTAAACGTGCCGGATTAGGATACACAGATGGCTTGCTGTGGCACTGTGATAACTGCAATCACAAACTTTATGAAGTATATTTTGAATTGCATAATATTGAAAAAGATTTCCTTCCTCATTTTGAACATTTCTATAATTCAGAAGAGTTAAGAACTTGTAATAATTGTGGAACTGTTATGGAAACCGATCCAAGATTTACAGCTAAAAAATAATTTTGATTTTGCTGTAAATAGTAAATCCGACAGGTTTTTAAAAACCTGTCGGATTTGTTTTTTTGATGTATTTTAAGTTAAAGTATATAGTGTTACACACTTTAATAATTATAATTTGTGGTTTAAAAAAAACTACAATTCAAACCTTTTCCCTTGTTCAGGATAAATAATTTTCACTCCCAAATCATTTTGATTTTTAAGCTGTTCTTTAAGCTTTGTAATATTTTTAGTTGGAGGTTTTAAATGAGTCACAATAATTTTAAAACCTTTTAAAGAATCTTTTCCAGCCAGGTCTTCTAAAACATGAAGTTCTTTCATTAAGTAATTTGGAGTCAAATGGCCAAATAAAAACTGATCAGGTTGTTCGTTTGGGAAAGAAACCTCAATGAAAATGCCTTTAAGCTGTTTGTTTTGTACCAAAGGCGCAACTGCCGTCCATAAATCTTTTAGATTATTACTTTTTTCGACAGCATCAGGGCCAGTATCACCTAAGTATAATACATATGATTCTCCATTTTTAATTAAAAAAGCAGTACTCTCAAACGGATTTACATGGCTTAATGGAAAAGCTTTCACCGTCATTGTTGTATTAGTTATCTGAGTTTCTTCGCTAAAGTTTAAAGTCTGAAAATGATATTTTTTTAGTGGCTTTCCGGGACCTTTGTCACCAAAATTAGCCCAGGTTTCATCATTGAAATAATGATTTTCCATCATTTGCATGCATTTTTCAGTCGCATAAACGGTTTTGGATGAATCTGCGGGTGAATTAATAATCAAACCTGAAACATGATCTAAATGGGCATGCGAAATAAAATAACCTTTAATATATTTACGTAAAACTTCGCTGATTGAAACTTTAAAAACTTTGTTTTCAATAGCTTTTTCGATTCCGGCATTTATGGTTCCGGCATCAAGACTTATATAATCATTAGTATTAATTGGAGCCACTAAATAAGCCGAAAGATTTTTTTCATCGATTCCGCCTTTTATCCCCAGAGGAACTACCTGAAAAGAAGCTTTTTGTTCTTTTTGAGAAAATGCATTTGTCGAAAGTAATAAGATGCAGATCGCAAACCGTGAAAAAATGTTCATAATTATATAATTTTGTTTCTGCAAATTTCATCAATTGCAGGGAATAAATTGTGCCAAAGAAGAGTTAATCCTATTTATTAACCCTAAATTTACTTTGATTTTAACAGCTGGGTTTGATCAAAATTCAGCTTGAAATAATATCTTTACATAAAAATATAACAATTTTAACTAAAAAAGTTACAATGACAACAATAGCATCGCAATTTGGAATGAATGAGGCTCTGGAAAAATTGGGCATCAAATCGATAAATGAAGGAACATCAACTGGGTTGCAGAATTTTTCTTCGGGAGAAATTTTAGAAAGTTATTCACCAGTTGACGGAAAATTAATTGCTTCGGTAAAAATGTCAACAGCTCAGGATTACGAAAAAGTAATGCAATCTGCAACAGAAGCTTTTAAAAGCTTTAGATTAATTCCTGCGCCACAACGTGGAGAAATTGTACGTCAGTTTGGAGAAAAATTGCGTCAGAATAAAGAAGCTTTAGGTAAGTTGGTTTCTTATGAAATGGGGAAATCACTGCAGGAAGGTTATGGAGAAGTTCAGGAAATGATCGATATCTGTGATTTTGCAGTTGGGTTATCACGTCAGTTACACGGATTAACGATGCATTCTGAAAGACCAGGACATAGAATGTACGAACAATATCATTCGTTAGGAGTTGTGGGTATTATTTCTGCTTTCAATTTTCCGGTTGCAGTTTGGTCGTGGAATACCGCTTTGGCTTGGATTTCCGGTGACGTATGTGTATGGAAACCTTCTGAAAAAACACCTCTTTGTGGTATTGCATGTCAAAATATAATTGCTCAGGTTATTAAAGAAAATAATCTTCCGGAAGGAATTTCATGCTTGATTAATGGAGATTATAAAATAGGCGAATTAATGACGGCAGATACTCGAATTCCATTAGTATCAGCAACGGGTTCTACCAGAATGGGAAAAATTGTAGCTCAGGCTGTGGCAGGTCGTTTAGGTAAATCGTTATTAGAGTTAGGTGGAAATAATGCGATTATTGTTACGCCAGATGCTGATATTAAAATGACCGTTATTGGTGCTGTTTTTGGTGCTGTTGGAACAGCAGGGCAGCGTTGTACTTCAACTCGAAGATTAATTATTCACGAAAGTATTTATGATAAAGTAAAAGATGCTTTAGTTGCTGCGTACAAGCAATTACGCATTGGAAATCCACTGGACGAAAATAATCATGTTGGACCACTAATTGATACTCATGCAGTTGAAATGTATGCAACTGCTTTAAATAAAGTGGTAGCCGAGGGAGGAAATATACTCGTTGAAGGAGGAGTACTTTCCGGAGAAGGTTACGAAAGCGGATGTTATGTAAAACCAGCAATTGCAGAGGCTAAAAACTCATTTGAAATTGTGCAGCACGAAACTTTTGCTCCGGTTTTATATTTAATTAAATATTCTGGAGAGGTTGATAATGCTATTGAACTTCAAAATGGAGTGGCACAAGGATTGTCGTCTGCAATTATGACCAACAATTTGCGTGAAGCCGAGAGATTTTTATCGGTTACGGGTTCTGACTGTGGAATTGCAAATGTAAATATCGGAACTTCAGGCGCTGAAATTGGAGGTGCTTTTGGTGGAGAAAAAGAAACGGGAGGCGGACGTGAATCGGGTTCTGATGCATGGAAAATCTATATGAGACGTCAAACGAATACCATTAATTACACTACAAGTTTACCTTTAGCTCAAGGAATAAAATTTGATCTGTAAATAATTTTAGTTTTTAATCTAAACCGCTTTTTCTATCTGATTTAGGAAAGGCGGTTTTTTTTATAGTTTAATTCTGTGGGATTTTATTTAAGTTTGAGTAAAAATTTCTAATAATGAAATGTAAAATGATTTTCTTAATTATTGCAGTAACTATTATAAGCTGTAATAAAAAAACAGATGTAAAAGCGATATCAGTAAAAAAGGATGCTTTATATCAGCCTATTCCTGACGAGACAGAAACAGAAGATGAAGAAGTATTTACTGCCCCGGAATTTCCTAAAACAGGAAAAACTGCTGATGATTTTGTAGGTGTACCTTATATAATAAAAATGAAAGCGGAAGGCTTCCTTAATGATGATGCGCTTAAGGACATTGTGATTGTATTACAAAATGAGAATGATAATCAAGATTCTCGTGCAGTTTTAGTTCTTTTAAAACAGGAAACAGGAGAGTATAAACTTCAGGATATTTCTTGGGAAGCTGTTGATCCCGAATATACAGAAAGTGGTTACCAGATATATACATCAGAGGAGATTTATATCGAGAATAAAGTATTGCACATTATGCTTCAGAGTGGTGGAGGGCCAGCTGGTACAAGAGAAACATTATACAAATATGTGAACAATGATTTAGTTCTTACAGAGATGCATACTTTTAATGCCGGAGCAGGTTCTCATTTGTCCAGTGATTATAATTTAGTTACAGGAGTAGCTGAACATGAAGTAACAAATACGCTAAATGATAGCATACCAAGTAAACATGAAATCAAAAAATTTCAATTGAAGCGGCAGATGTTATTTGCAAAAGATAATCCAAACATCGTTTTAGAAAATCTGCCAGGATCAGAAAATTTTTAAAAAATAAAAGGCTTCCATTTTCGGAAGCCTTTTGCATTTGAGATAATGTTATTAAAGTTTGTTTTTTTATTTTTTCAGAATAGTTTGATTGAATGATCCATCATTGGTATAAACTTTCACTAAGTAAGTCCCGGCAATTAAACCGCTTACATCAATGCTTTCTGGGTCTTTTCCGGCACTTTTTACTAGTGTTCCCGACATGTTATACACCAAAACTTTTTCTATAGTTTGTGTTCCTTTCGTAACATATAGAATATCAGAAACCGGGTTTGGATATAGGATTGCTTTTGCAGCTTGTGGTTCTGCTGTAACTTCAGCTGTTTGTGCCATTCTTAAAGTTGCTCCGCTTGTATATTCAGTAGCGATGTAGAATAAATTTGCCACAGATCCTTTAGTAATTGTGTTTGAACCTGCAGGAATTGAAGCCGTAACAATTCCGGCTGAAGCTGTGTACGATACGTTATTTACTTTTATTGTACCAGTAAAATTAGAATCAAAAACTAGAGTTAATGTTGATGCACTAGTTGTTGTATAGGTAATTGATGTACTTGATTCTATTTTTAAGCGTGCTGTTAAAGTTAACCCGGCATAAGTTACAGAACCATCAGTAGAGTTCATATTTCCTGTTATCGAATAAAAAGTACTCGTTTTTCCAGAAGTAGTAAAATTGTGAATTTCGTTTCCGCTTGGTGTTCCGGAATTTACTGTAATTGTTCCTGACCCTGTTGCAGGTGTTCCAGTTCCGGTTGTTGCAATCGAATAAGATACGGTAGCAGTCGGAGTTCCAGTAATTGTAATTGTTTTTGCAGTTGTATTTTTCACAAAACTAATTCCAGATGCAGGTAATCCAGTTACAGTTGCATCTGTAGCATTTCCTCCCCATGTAAAAACAATAGAATTTATGGCAGTACCACTTGTAACAGTCTGGTTGTTATTAGAAGTTGACGTTAAAGTTTGTGTTCCGGCTGCTGTAACCGTTATAGTTCCAGATGCAGTTGCAGGTGTTCCTGTTCCGGTAGTTGCGATAGAGTAGGATACAGTAGCAGTTGGAGTTCCTGTAATAGTAATTGTTTTTGCAGTTGTATTTTTTACAAAGCTAATTCCTGATGCAGGTAGTCCGGTTACAGTTGCATCTGTAGCGTCTCCGCCCCAGGTAAATACGATTGAAGCAATTGCTGTTCCGCTTGTTACACTTTGATTTTGATTACCTGTAGAAGTTAGAGTTTGTGAACTTGCTGGGGATTCCCTTCGCCTTGAATAGCAACTAAAGCTCCAGTATAATTTGTAAGTGCTGATTTAAGAGCTGTTATTACAAGTGATGATGTGTCGTCTACACTGTTGTCAAATAGCCATTTTAAATCCCCACCAGAAACACGTCCGGCATATTGTGTTACTTTTGTTTTAGCTGTTGCCGGTTGATCAATAACCAGGTTTTTTACATATAAAGCTGCGTCAGTATCGAAGTTATTGTATGTATTTGCGCCAGATTTAGATTTTATAGTATTGCTTACTGTTTCACCTCTTGAAGTGGCAACATAAGCGTCAAAATCTGTAGATGAACTAATTTTTCCTGAAATATTGTATAATGGATTTGGGTCATTATAAGCTACAAATCGCATATTATTTGTTCCATTCGAAGCATCAAAAGTATTATTATAAGCTTTTATAGAGCCACCTGCTTCTCCAGAGAAAGTTCCCATCGTTCCGGCATTATTTACCTGATTAGCTTCATCCCAAATATCAGAACCTTGCAAGGAAGTTAACATCGGATGTTTGCTGTTTCTGAAATAGTTTCCTTCTACAAATAATGATGAACCAAGCGTTGATCCTGAGCCATATTTAGAAACGCCATCATAATAATTATTATAAATGTGAGCTGAGTAATAACGAACACGTGGATGACGTGAGTCTGAGTGATCGAACCAGTTGTGGTGGTAAGTAATATATAAACCAGTTGTAGTTCCTTCGCTTAAACCTAATAAACTTGCTTTTCCGTTATCCCAAAAGTGATTATAAGACAAAGTGATATAAGTTGAAGATTTATTATCTAATGCGCCATCACCCTTTATTTGATCAGCATCGCTTCCTGCATTCCCATAGAATAAATCACAATTGTGAACCCAGATGTGATCGTTATCTTGTTGCATACCAACATTATCTCCGGCAGTACTGTTGCAGTTCATAAATCCTAAATTGCTTACCTCAATATTTGAAGCCGATTTTAGACGAACTCCCCAGCCATTCGCTACAGCGTCGGTTCCTATTCCTTCAAAAGTCACATAGCTTGATGCGTTGTTTGTGTTTTCAATTACAACATCACCACCTTCCATTACGGTCATGTCGGTAATGTTTCCAATTAATCTGAAGATAAAAGGACGAGTATCTTTTCCTTTTTTGATCGCATACAAGATGTTTTGCAAACCTACACAAGGATTTGCACTAGCACCTGTAATGTTCATCGAGATGGTATTCTTGGTGTTTTGGGTAATATAAAGAATTACGGCATTGTCTTTTGGGGTTCCATCTGCTTTGTATCCTCCCGGAACTCTGCCGCCATCAAAAGCAAATCCGTTGCGATCTTGCGCTACAACAGTCAGAGAGCTTGTTGTAGATCCTGAACCTTCAGTACCAGAAATTACCGGTTTTATTTTTACGGTGTAGTTTCCTGCTTTTAGCCCCGGAATGTCAGCGCGAAAATAAGAGCCATAACTACGAATAAGTTGATCGTCAATTTTTTGGTCAGTAAGACCATTCCCGGTGTAATAAACATTGTAAGTTTGAGCATTGCTAACTGGCTGCCATTTTACAAAGGCGGTTTCAAGCCAGCCAGAAGCTTCTGTGATTTGTACTTGTTGCGCCCATATTTGGACAGTAACAAGAAAAACAGTTAAGAAAAGTAGGTTTTTTTCATAATCGTTTGGTTAAAAAAGTTAGTAATAGTTATTAATTGGTTTAGATTATCTTAAACAATGCTTAATTGTAATCGATTACACAAAAATATGTAAAATTTTCATATTCTTATTTTTTTGCAGTTAAAAAAATAAATAGTTAAAAAATTTACATGTTTGTATTTGAAATATGTAATAAATTACATGAATTGTAATTTATTACATATTGAATATAATCTTTGTGAAGTCTTATTTTTATTACTTTTTTTAAATAGCGCTTCTTCCGAAAAAGTTTAAAATCTAGAGTTTTTGCAATTTTATAATTTTTTTTATCAATTTTGTTAAATTAAGAAAAAGACTACTTTTTAGATATATGTAAATAAGGAAAAGTCGCTTTGAGATATTTTTTATTGCTATTAAAATTGAAATTTAAGATAACTAGAAGTACTTTTTTGCATAAAAGAAGGATTAGAAATATTGTTTTACACCTTCCTTTTTTGAATTTATAAGGCATAAAAAAAGCCTTTTTGAGTTATCAAAAAGGCTTTTGCTATATGGTGTAAAAACGTGTTTAGTCTTTACTAGATAGTTTAGATAATAATCTTAAGAATTCAACATACAACCACACTAATGTAATCATTAGCCCCATTGCACCAAACCATTCCATGTATCTTGGCATTCTTTGTTGTACTCCTTTTTCGATTTGATCGAAATCCAGGAATAAATTCAAGGCTGCAATAATGATTACGAAAACACTAATTCCAATACTCATCATAGAATTTCCATGGTGTACAGGAGTCCAACTTGTAAATAATGAAACCACCCATGAAATTAGATAATAAGTAGCAATTGCTAAAGTAGCCGCAATCACAACTGATTTGAATTGCTCAGTAACTTTTACAATCTTAAATTTATACAATCCAAGACATACTAAAAAAGTAACCAAAGTAGCACTAACTGCATTAATAACTATCCCTGGATATCTTAATTCAAATATTGCAGAAATTCCTCCAATAAATAAACCTTCAAATAAGGCATAACCAGGCGCTAAATATGGAGAAGCCTGAGGTTTAAAAGAAGAAATTACAACAAGAATTAAACCAACGATTGCACCACCCATGGCTGGTAATATTGGGTTCATTCCGTTAAATGCCATCCACCAGGTTACCATAGAGGAAGCACATAAAATTAAAAATAAAATAGCTGTCTTGTTTATTGTACCAGACAAAGTCATTTCTTGATTGTAATCAATAATTTTTGCTTCGTGTACTTCTTCAGCTTTAGAAACAGCATTTGAAGAGAAACGCTTGTCACTTAAAAATGGATTTTTTGAATTGAAGTTCATATTTTTAATACTTTTAATTGTATCCAAATATATGGAGTTTTTTTGAAGAGTACTTGTTTGCGTTAAATTTTTAACATGATTTTTTCTTCTAAATAAAGTACCCTTATTAAATAAAAAAACCATCCGTTAATTCGAATGGTTTTGTAATATATATAACTTGAAGTGTTTATTTCAATAAGTCTAAAACTAAAGATGGGAATAAACCTAAAGCAATATTTAAAGCAATTGAAATGATGGCAACTGCATAAATAAGAAATGGCTTTCCGGTGCGCTCTTCATTTGGTTCTTTAGAATACATGGCCAAAATAAGTTTGAAATAATATCCAACACTTATAATTGAATTAATAACTGCAACAATAACTAAAGCGATATATCCAGCCTGAATCGTTTGATTGAACAAGAATAATTTTGCAAAGAAACCGGAGAAAATCGGAATTCCGGCCATTGACAATAATGAACCAGTTAAAATCGCAGCCAAAAGTGGATTTGTTTTCCCAAGTCCGTGGAAGTTTGTAATATCTTCATTATCCTGATTTTTACAAACATATAAAATAACACTAAATGCTGCAATTCCTGCTAAAGCATAAGCTGATGTATAATACAATAAAGTGCCTGCAGATGTTGCAATAGATAAGAATGTCATTAACATAAAACCGGCATGTGAGATTCCTGAAAATGCCAGCATACGTTTTACGTTTACCTGACGTAGTGCCATTATATTTCCAACAGTCATAGATGCAATTGAAATTACAACAATTATATGCTCAAATGTACCCAGCATATCTTGATTTTCTAATGACGGAATTAAATTTAATCCTGCTACTAATTTATAAAGTGTTGCAATTGCAACTACTTTTGCCAGAGTACTCATTAAAGCAGTTGTTAAAGCAGGCGAACCTTCGTAAACGTCCGGAGCCCAGAAGTGGAATGGAACTGCAGCTACTTTAAACAGCATTCCGATTGTCATTAAGATCATCCCAATAGGAAACCAGATTGGCAATTCAGCAGATAGAGAGCTTTCATAAATTTCAGTAACATCAAATGTTCCCATTGCTCCATAGATCAAACAAATTCCGAATAAGATAATCCCTGATGCAAAAGATCCCATTAAGAAATATTTCATACCAGCTTCATTACTTTTAATATTCGTACGATCACTTGCCGCTAAAACGTATAATGCAATGGATAAAATTTCGATTCCAAGAAAGAACATTGCAAGATTCCCAAAAGATACCATCGCCACTGCTCCTGCCAGTAAAAATATTTTTATAGCGACAAAATCAGAAATTTTAGTTTGATGATTTTCGTAAAAATTATGACTTAATGCTACAAGGAAAATAGTCAATATAATAAACAATGATGAAAATGTAGTTGAGAATTTACTTACTGCAATCATGTTATTGTAATAACTTGCCGTTGAACCAAATTCATAATAATTAAGCGCCAAGACACCCAATAAACCAACAATGGTAAACGGAACGATGCCTTTTCTAAAATTTAGAATTTCAAACAATAGGCAAAAAATACCCAATCCTGTTATAGCTATTAATGTATTCATTTTTGTTTTTTTGATTTAGGAAATCTAAAACGCCCTAATTTATTTTATTTAAAATATATTTTTATTTTTTAATACTTAACTTTTTAAGTTTCGGAAAATCTGAAATCAAAAATCGTTAATCATTATTCTAAAATCTTAGTTTTTATTGATAACGTTTAAAATCGTTTCTAAACTTGGTGTAATCAAATCTGTAATAGGTTTTGGATAGAATCCAAAGAAAATCAAAACAGCAATAATTGCGACTAATGAAATTCCCTCGTTAACAGAAACGTCTGCAAAGATTTTTGAATTAGTTTCACCCAACATTACATTTTGAAACATCTTCAACATATAATATGCTCCTAAAATAATAGTTGTTCCACCTAAAACAGCGAACCAGATATTTATTTGAGAAAGGCTATATAAAACAGTAAATTCTCCAACAAAATTAAAAGTAGTTGGCAAAGCAACAGATGCTAAAACCAAGATTAGAAACATTGAAGTAAATTTTGGTGATTGAGTACGGATTCCGCCTAATTCAGCAATATTTCTTGTTTCAAATCTTCTGTAGATAATTTCTGCAGCATAAAACAATCCAACAACTACAAAACCGTGAGCGATCATTTGTAAAACTGCTCCGCGGAAACCATCAATTGTCAATGTATAAGTTCCTGCAGCAATTAATCCAACGTGAGCAAGAGAAGAATAAGCTAGTAATTTCTTTAAATCTTTTTGTCTTAAAGCTACAATTGATCCGTAGATTACTCCGGCAATTCCTAAAGCAATAAAAATGTTCATGTATTCTTTTGCTGCAAGTGGAGCAATTGGTAATTGCCAACGAATAACACTATATAATCCCATTTTTAACATGATACCGGATAAAAGCATTGTTCCAACTGTTGGAGCTTTTTGGTACACATTTGCCTGCCATGT
This sequence comes from Flavobacterium sp. N2038, assembly GCF_025947185.1. Classification (NCBI taxonomy): domain Bacteria; kingdom Pseudomonadati; phylum Bacteroidota; class Flavobacteriia; order Flavobacteriales; family Flavobacteriaceae; genus Flavobacterium; species Flavobacterium sp. N2038. Next base: position 399,313 of record NZ_CP110001.1, on the reverse strand, counting down.
ATGGAAAGGAATAATTGGAATTTTGATAGCATAAGCTAAGAAGAATGCCAGGAAAATCCAGAATTGTTCGCAAGCAGATAATTCTACTTTATATAAATCTTCGATTAAGAAGCTGCCTGCTTTTTGGTATAAATAGATAAAAGCAGTTAACATGAATAAAGAACCTGCAAGTGTGTAAATAAAGAATTTAACCACTGCTTTTCTTCTTTCTTCGGCATCGCCATTACCCCAAATAAGAGCAATAAAGTAAATAGGTATAAGGGCTAATTCCCAGAAAATATAGTATAAAAGACCATCCGCTGCCAAGAAAGTTCCTGTCATTGCAAACGCCATGAATAATATTAAAGCATAAAAAGCTTTTGAATTTTTATATTCATTCCCAAAAGAAGAGAAGATAATAATTGGAGTCAGAGCCGTAGTCAACAAAAGCATTGCAAGCGCTAATCCATCAGCATTTAGCGCAAATGAAATTTTAGGTTGTGTGATCCACGCATTGATAAGACTGATGTTTTCACCAGCATTAAAATGATTTAACAATACAACCGAACAGCCCAAAGCTGCCAAACTAAAGAACAAAGCTACTTTTGAAGCGAGTTTGTCACCAGCAAAATAAGTGACAAATGCACCAACTAAAAGAATAATTAATATAAGAGAAACGTTCATAGTTATAAAATTATTGAGCTAAAAATATATAAGATACAATGGCACAAAGACCTAACACGAAAGCAAAAAGATATAATCCGATACTTCCTGTTTGTAATTTTTTTCCTTGGAATGCTAATTCATTCGCTGCTTTACCTAATCCGAAAACAACGGCAGATAAACCAGTTTCAATATAATCTCTAAAGAATCTTGATAATCCGTTTACAGAACGTACAAAGATTGCATCGTAGATTTCGTCAACATAATATTTGTTATATAAAACTTTTGTCAAACCTGTAATGTTTTCGTCAGCTTCAGGAACATTATCTTGTTTAAAGTATTTTACGTAAGCAATAAAGATTCCTAATAAACCGCCTAATACAGCAACTCCCATTAAAGTATATTCCGTTGTTCCTAAATGGTGTTCTTCACCAGCTGCTTTTGTGAAAAGAGGAGCAAGATATTCATTTAACCAGCTGTTTCCTGGTAAACTGATTAATCCGCCAAAGGTTGCTAAAATTGCTAAAATGATAAGCGGAATAGTAATTAATGAACCACTTTCGTGTAAATGATGTTTTTGTTCTTCTGTTCCTCTAAATTCTTTAAAGAAAGTCAAGAACATTAATCTGAACATATAGAAAGCTGTCATGATTGAAGCAATAGATCCCACAACATATAAAGGAATACTATGGTGGAAAGCGGTCATTAAGATTTCATCTTTAGAAAAGAAACCTGAGAAAAACGGAACTCCGGAAATAGCTAATGAAGAAATTAACATCGTCCAGAAAGTAATTGGCATTGCTTTACGCAATCCGCCCATATTACGCATATCCTGTTCTCCGTGTAATCCATGGATAACTGATCCGGAACCTAAGAATAAACAAGCTTTAAAGAATGCATGAGTGATTACGTGAAAAACAGCTACTTCATAAGCACCAAATCCTAATGCTAAGAACATTAATCCTAATTGTGAAACTGTAGAATAAGCCAATACTTTTTTGATATCGTTTTGAACCAAACCAATTGTAGCAGCTACTAATGAAGTGATTGCTCCAATAACAGCGATTACAGTTTGAACATCTGGTGTAAGGTCAAAAACAAAATTTAATCTTGTTACCATAAAGATACCTGCAGTTACCATTGTAGCTGCGTGGATCAAAGCAGAAACCGGAGTTGGTCCGGCCATCGCATCTGGCAACCAGGTATACAACGGAATTTGAGCTGATTTACCACAAGCTCCAATAAACAAGCATAAAGCTGCTAATGAAAGTAAAGGTAAATTTAAATTTGAAGCTCCTGCAATTGCAGTTTTTAAAGATGCATAATCTAATGTTGAAAACATCGAACCAATAATGAACATACCAATTAAAAGACCTAAATCTCCAATTCTGTTCATGATGAAAGCTTTTTTTGCAGCATCATTGTAATCCTGGTTTTTATGCCAGAATCCAATTAATAAGTAAGAACAAAGTCCAACGCCTTCCCATCCAATGAAAAGTACTAATAAGTTACTGCCAATTACAAGCGTAATCATAAAGAATACGAACAGATTTAAATAGGCAAAAAATTTGTGCATATTCTCATCATCGTGCATGTAACTGATAGAGTATAAGTGAATCAAAGACCCAATTCCGGTTACGAATAATAACCAAAGAACAGATAATTGATCTAATAAAAATCCTAGATTGATTTTTAGATTGCTGATTTGAATCCAGTCAAATAAAGTAACCTGAATTGCTTTTCCTGTAGATGTTATTTGATTAAAAAGAACAAGAGTAACTACAAAGGAAACGGCTACAGCAACTGTTCCGATAAATCCGGAAACTGTTTTTCCTAAGCTTTTCCCAAAGAAAACATTGATTAAAAACCCTAAAAAAGGAGCTAAAACTAAAACTAAAGCTAAATTGGTATCCATTTCTATTTTATCCTTTTAAATTTTTTAAATTATCGATGCTAATTGAGCCAATATTTCTAAAAATAGAAACTAAAATAGCCAAACCTACTGCAACTTCTGCAGCGGCAACTGCCATCGAAAAGAATACAAAAACTTGTCCCTGTGCATCTTGATGATACGTTGAGAAAGCCACAAATAAAAGGTTTACTGCATTCAGCATGATTTCGATCGACATAAAAACGATAATAGCATTTCGTCTGTACAATACACCAAAAACACCAATACAAAAAAGTACAACACTTAAAAAGATGTAATTTTCAATACCTATTTGATTTAATATATTACCCATTATTTATTTAATTTTTCTTTTTTAGACAATAATACAGTTCCAATCATTGCAACCAAAAGTAAGATCGAAGCAAATTCAAATGGTACCATATATTCGTTCAATAATATTTTACCTAAAACTTTAATAGATTGGAAATCTTCTCCTGTTGAATCGTATTCGCCAACGATTGGTTTAGAGTTGATGAAAATTGCAATTAAAACAATGCAAATCAAACAAAAAGAAACAATAGCACCTAATCGGGTGATTCGAGGTCGATGCACATCTTTTTGTTCATTCAGATTCATTAACATAATCGTAAACAGGAACAAAATCATAATCGCTCCGGAATAGACTATTATATGTACAATAGCTAAAAATTGTGAATTCAATAGTAAATAATGACCAGCAATTGAAAAGAAACAAATTACTAAATAGATAGCACTGTGAATTGGATTTCTGCTGAAAATAGTAAGGAAAGCGGTAATTACCGTAATAAACGCTAAGAAACAAAATATAACTTGTACAGTTGTTGCGTGTGCAAAATCAGGAATATGTATCATTTAGTTAGCATTATTAAGTTGAGCATTTTTGATTGCCATTTCTAAAGGCATCACTAATTTGTCTTTTCCAAAAATGAAATCTTCTCTTTCATAACTTGACGGAACAAGAACTTTAGATTGTGTCAGGTAGATTGCATCTTTTGGACAAGCTTCTTCACACAAACCACAGAAAATACAACGCAGCATATTGATCTCATAGATTTCAGCATACTTTTCTTCTCTGTATAAATGTTTTTCGTCTGCTTTACGTTCTGCTGCTTTCATTGTGATTGCTTCTGCAGGACAAGACAAAGCACATAATCCGCAGGCAGTACAATTTTCACGACCTTGCTCATCACGTTTCAGCATATGCTGACCACGATAAACCGGACTCATTTCACGAACCTGTTCAGGATAATGAATCGTAATTTTTTTTCTAAAAAGGTGTTTTAATGTAATAAACAAACCTTTTACAATCGCCACAAGATACAATCGCTCAATAAAAGTCATCTCTTTATTAGAGACCACTTTTTTTCTGCCCGATAATGATATAGTTTCTATTGACATTTTTACTATTATAATTTATGATTCAAAATTTGAACAGTCAAATTCAAAATCTATTTTGTTTTTATTTGAAGCTAATTACAGTTTTAGAATCCTAAAGCTGCTGCGATATCGTGTCTTAATATAACGGCACCCGTAATCATAATATTGATAATCGAAAGCGGAATCAAAATTCTCCAGCCTAAGTTCATTAATTGGTCATATCTAAATCTTGGAATTGTCCAACGTACCCACATGTAAAAGAATATGAAGAAACATATTTTTACAAATAATACTGCAATTCCTAATAAGTTAGCAGTATTAACACCAACATTTTCTACCATCCATTGCATTCCCGGATAGTTGTAACCTCCAAAGAATAATACAGAAATAATAGTAGCAGAGATAAACATACTTGCATATTCAGCAAATAAATAAAATCCCATTTTCATTGACGAATATTCTGTGTGGTAACCTCCAATTAATTCGTTTTCACATTCTGCCAAGTCAAACGGTGTTCTGTTAGTTTCTGCAAAAGAACAAATTAAGAAAATTAAGAAAGATACTGGTTGATAGAAAACATTCCAGTTCATTCCTTGTTGTTGTAAGGAGATTTCTTTTAAACTCATTGTTCCTGTCATCATCAATAGTGCAATCATTGATAATCCCATTGCAACTTCATAAGAAACCATTTGTGAAGCTGCACGAACAGCTCCCATTAGTGAGAATTTATTGTTAGAAGCCCATCCACCAATCATGATGCCATAAACTCCAACAGAAAGTACTCCAAAAATGTATAATAAAGCAATATTTACGTCAGTTGCCTGAAGATAAATATCTCTTCCAAAAAGATGGAGTTTATCTCCCCACGGAATTACAGCACTTGTCATCAAAGCTGTACTCATGGCAATTGCCGGACCTACAACGAATAAAAATCTATTTGGTGTGTTTGGAAAAAATTCTTCTTTCGAGAATAATTTCATACCATCAGCAAGTGGCTGTAGTAATCCTCCCCAACCTGCACGGTTTGGCCCAACACGATCCTGAAGAAAAGCAGCAACTTTACGTTCTGCCCATGTAGAATACATTGCCATAATCATTGTTACCGCAAAAACGACAACAATAACAACACTTTTTTCTATAATAAATGCACTTTCCATTTCTTAAGATTTTTTATCATTAGCATTTAATGGAATTGAAGCCATACTAATCTTTTTACGGTCAATATCTCTACCTAAAAGAATATTCTTCTCCGTATCGATTTCAACTTTCTCTAATTTTTGAGTGTAATTGTTTTGGTTGATTACAGAATCTTTTTCAAATTCTCTTGGTCCTTCAATAACCCAGTCATTAACGTTTTTGTGATCAAAACGGCAAGAATTACAGATGAATTCTTCCACTTCATGATACTCATCTTTACGACCTGTTACACGTTGAATTTCTCCACCAAACATCCAAACGGTTGTTTTACCACAACATCCAGGAGTTGTACATTCTCTGTGTGCGTTATAAGGTTTGTTAAACCAAACTCTTGATTTAAAACGGAAAGTTTTGTCAGTTAAAGCTCCAACCGGACAAACATCGATCATGTTTCCAGAAAACTCATTGTCGATTGCTTTAGAAATTCCGGTTGAAATATTAGCGTGATCACCACGGTCTAATACTCCGTGAACTCTGTTGTCTGTCAATTGATCTGCAACTTGTACACATCTTTGACATAAGATACAACGGTTCATATGTAGTTGAATATTTGGACCAATATCTTCTGGTTCAAATGTTCTTTTTTCTTCAATAAAACGTGATTTAGGGTTTCCGTGCTCAAAACTTAAGTTTTGAAGATCACATTCACCAGCCTGATCACAAATTGGGCAGTCTAATGGATGGTTGATCAATAAAAATTCTGTTACCGACTTACGAGCTTCCGTAACTCTGGCAGAAGATTTACTGTTTACTTCCATTCCGTCCATACATCCTGTTACACAAGATGCCATTAATTTTGGCATTGGTCTTGGGTCAGCTTCACTTCCTTTAGAAACTTCAACCAAACAACAACGGCATTTTCCACCGCTCCCTTTTAATTTTGAGTAATAGCACATGGCTGGCGGTACCAAATCTCCACCAATCATACGTGCAGCCTGCAGGATCGTTGTTCCTGGTTCTACGTCTATACTTTGACCGTCTATGGTTACTTTCATCTCTTATTTTGTTTTTTTAGTTTCAGGTTTAAAGTTTCAGGTTGCTGAACGTGAAACTATAATAACTTGAAACTTGAAACTATTTTAAACTTTTTTGTTGAAAGTCGGAATATTGAAAAGAATTGCTGTCCTTTTAAACATTTTTGAACTTTATAACTTTCTGCTTTTTATTTTTATACGATTACTTTACCGCCTACCAAATGCTTAACTTGTGAGAAAGGCTCGGCAACAAAGTGATCTCTGTTTTTAATCTTTTCAGGGAAACGAACGTGATATTCAAATTCATCTCTAAAGTGACGAATTGCTGCTGCCACTGGCCAAGAAGCTGCGTCACCAAGCGGACAAATTGTGTTTCCTTCAATTTTACTCTGAATGCTCCAAAGTAATTCTATATCTTCTTCACGGCCTTGACCGTTTTCGATTCTCCATAATATTTTTTCCAACCAACCTGTTCCTTCGCGGCAAGGTGTACATTGTCCGCAAGATTCGTGGTGGTAGAAACGAGCAAAGTTCCAAGTGTTTCTTACTACACAAGCAGTGTCATTATATACGATAAATCCTCCCGATCCTAACATTGATCCGGTAGCAAAACCACCATCACTTAAAGATTCGTAAGTCATTAAACGATCTTCACCGTTTGCTGTTTTAAAAATCAATTCAGCTGGTAAAATTGGCACAGAAGAACCTCCCGGTACAAATGCTTTCAAAGGCCTGCTTGAAGACATTCCTCCTAAATATTCATCAGAATTCATGAATTCGTCAACACTTAAACCTAACTCAATTTCGTAAACACCAGGATTTTTAATGTGTCCTGAAGCAGAAATTAATTTAGTTCCTGTAGAACGACCAATTCCAATTTTTGCATAGTCATCACCAGAGTTGTTGATGATCCAAGGCACAGTTGCAATAGTTTCAACATTATTTACTACTGTTGGATTTGCCCAGAGACCAGAAACCGCAGGGAAAGGTGGTTTAATACGAGGATTTCCTCTTTTACCTTCCAACGATTCGATCAATGCAGTTTCTTCTCCACAGATATATGCTCCGGCTCCACAGTGTACGTAAAGTTCAAGATCATAACCTGTTCCTAATATATTTTTTCCTAACCATCCGGCAGCTTTTGCTTCGGCGATTGCTCTTTCTAAGATTTTGAAAACCCACATATATTCACCACGAATGTAGATATACGACAGGTTGGCGCCCAAAGCAAAACTTGAAGTAATCATTCCTTCAATCAATAAGTGAGGAATATATTCCATCAAAAAGCGATCTTTGAAAGTCCCTGGTTCAGATTCGTCGGCGTTACAAACTAAGTGTCTTGGTTTTCCTGATTTTTTATCAATAAAGCTCCATTTCATTCCGGCAGGGAAACCTGCACCTCCACGACCACGAAGACCTGATTTTTTTACTTCTTCAGTAACTTCATCCGGTGTAAGTGTTTTTAAAGCTTTTTCTACAGAAGCATAACCACCATTTTGGCGATATACTTCATAGGTTTTAATTCCAGGAATATTGATTTTATCTAATAATATTTTTTGTGACATCTTATTTATCGTGTAATATTATTTTATCCTCTTTACAATCAGCGATTAACTGATCAATTTTCTCTTCTGTCAATTTTTCTTTGTAGAAATCTCCCAATTGCATCATCGGAGCGTATCCGCAAGCACCTAAACATTCTACACCGGCAATGGTAAACATTCCATCTGGAGTTGTTTCGCCCATTTTAATGCCTAATTTTTCAGAAGTATAATCCATTAAATTTTCGGCACCATTTAAACAACAACAAGAAGTCTGGCAAAACTCAAACATGTATTTTCCAATTGGTTTTTGGTTGTACATGGTATAAAAAGTAACCACTTCGTAAACCTCAATTGGCTTAATCTGAAGAATTTTGGCAACTTTATCTTGCAATTCAATGCTTAACCAGTTATTGTGAGCATCCTGAACCTCATGCAAAACAGGCAATAAAGCCGATTTTTGTTTGCCTTCAGGATAATGACTAATCAATTCATTGATGCGAGCCATCAATGCTTCTGTCATATTTATTTCTTGTTTGTAATGTTTTCTTTCCATTTTATTCTTGTTTTGCCACAAAGGCGCAATGGCACAAATTTTTTAATCTAAATTTTCCCAATAGCTATCGGGGCTAAAATCTAAATTTTTTTACGCATCTAATTCTCCTGCAATTACGTTCAAACTTGATAGAATTACAATTGCATCAGAAAGCAACGATCCTTTAATCATATCAGGATATGCCTGATAATAAATAAAGCAAGGTCTTCTAAAATGTAATCTATATGGCGTTCTGCTTCCGTCTGTAACTAAATAAAAACCTAACTCTCCGTTTCCACCTTCAACAGGATGGTAAATTTCGGCAACCGGAACAGGAACTTCTCCCATTACAATTTTAAAGTGGTAGATTAGAGATTCCATATTATTGTAAACATCTTCTTTTGGAGGAAGGTAATAATCAGGAACTTCTGCATGATATTCGTTTCCTGGAGGCATTTTTTCTAACGCCTGGCGAATAATGCTTAAACTTTCCCAAACTTCAGCATTACGAACACAGAAACGATCATAAGTGTCACCTGATTTTCCAACAGGAACATTAAAATCAAAATCTTCGTAAGAAGAGTAAGGTTGTGCTACACGCACATCATAATCAATTCCTGCAGCACGCAAGTTAGGACCTGTAAATCCGTAAGCCATTGCTTTCTCTGCCGAGATTGCACCTACGTTTACAGTTCTGTCAAGGAAAATTCTATTTCTTTCAAATAAGTTTACGAACTCTTGCCAAGCAACAGGAAATTCTTCAAGGAAAGTGTCTAGTTTTTTGAAAGCTTCCGGAGACCAGTCTCTTTCAAAACCACCAATTCTTCCCATATTTGTAGTCAAACGAGCCCCACAAATTTCTTCGTAAATCTCGTAAACTTTTTCTCTAAATTGAAAAACGTATAAGAAACCAGTATATGCACCAGTATCTACTCCAAGAATCGAGTTACAGATTAAGTGATCTGTAATACGAGCCAATTCCATTACAATGACTCTTAAATATTGAGCTCTTTTTGGAACTTCAACACCTAATAGTTTTTCTAAAGTCATCCACCAGCCCATATTATTAATAGGAGAGGAGCAATAGTTCATTCGGTCTGTAAGAGGCGTAATTTGGTAAAAAGGACGGTTTTCAGCGATTTTTTCAAAAGCTCTGTGGATGTAACCAACAGTTGGTTCGGCTTCCAGAATTCTTTCTCCATCCATTAATAAGATGTTTTGAAAAATACCGTGAGTAGCGGGTGTGTAGGACCTAAATTTAGTACCGAAAGTTCACTTCCGTCCTCATTAAGTCTCTCCTTAATTATTTTAGCATAGCGATGCTCTGGTGATAATAATAGTTCTGACATTTTATAATGTTGAATTATTTTTTAGCAATTTGTTGTTGTTCTTCCAAAGAATCTGTCGTCTTTATCAGTTCTTCCGCTGTCTTCCATTGGAAATTCTTTTCTCATTGGGAAAGACACCATTTCGTCCATATTCAAAATACGTTTTAATTGCGGGTGACCAATAAAATTGATTCCGAAGAAATCGTATGTTTCTCTTTCCATCCAGTTTGAACTTAAGAAAATATTTGAAATCGTTTTTATTTCCGGTTTTTCACCGTCTAAATAAACTTTAATTCTGAGACGTTTGTTTTCGATCCAGTTATGTAAATGATATACTATCGCAAATTGACGATCTTGCTCGTTGTCCGGATAGTGAACGCCACATAAATCTGTTAAGAAGTGAAATTGTAAATCAGCATCATTTTTTAAAAAAAGAATCAAGGCTGTGATTTTATCAGCAGTTGTTTCTATCGAAAAAATATCTCTTTCTTGTTGGAAATTGAAAACATTAGTATCAAATGTTTCAATAAGTTTATCCTGGATGAGGGTATTGTCTAAAGCCATCTTATGAAATGTTATAGGAAGCTAATAATTCTTGGTATTCCGGAGAGCTTCTGCGTCTCACAGACTCGCTTTTTACCAAATCTTGTAATCTCATTACTCCGTCAACAATTTGTTCTGGTCTTGGTGGACATCCCGGAACATAAACATCAACAGGAATTACTTTGTCAATTCCTTGAAGAACAGAGTAGGTGTCGAAAATTCCACCTGAAGAAGCACATGCTCCAACAGCAATTACCCAACGAGGTTCAGACATTTGTTCGTAAACTTGTCTTAAAATTGGAGCCATTTTTTTAGAAATAGTTCCCATTACAAGTAACATATCGGCCTGACGAGGAGAGAAACTCACACGCTCTGAACCAAATCGCGCTAAATCGTAATGTGATGCCATTGTTGCCATGAACTCAATTCCGCAACAAGAAGTTGCAAATGGTAAAGGCCAAAGTGAATTCGCGCGTGCCAAACCTACAACGTCATTTAGTTTTGTAGCAAAGAAGCCTTCTCCGACAACACCTTCAGGAGGGGCAACCATATTTACTTTTGAATCGCTCATTTTTATTTTAGATTTCTGATTTTAGATTTTAGATTTTTTGAAATCGTAAAAAGTAAAATCAATTTTTTAAATCAGTATTAAATTCTATATGAGATTAAATTTTAAATTTTAATTCGAGATGATAAAACCAGAATTTGAAATCTAAAATCTAAAATCGTATTTATTCCCAGTCTAAAGCTCTTTTTTTGATGATGTAGAAAAATCCAACTAAAAGCAGAGCCATGAAAACGACCATTTTTAGCATTCCTTCTATACCAAGATCTTTAAAGTTTACTGCCCAAGGGTAAAGGAAAATCACCTCCACATCAAACAATACAAACAAAATAGCTACAAGGAAATATTTTACTGAAAAAGGAATACGGGCGTTACCAACAGATTCTATACCGCACTCGAAGTTTTTATCTTTAACTTCAGAGGTTCTTTTTGGGCCTAATTTTCCGGAAATAATGATTGTTCCTACCACAAAACCAACAGCCAGAATGAACTGCATTAGAATAGGAATGTAACTGTATTGATCAGATTGCATAATCTTAGGGTTTTTACTTAAAGAATAAGCCACAAAGATAACTTTCAAGTATGTAAATCACAAACTAAAGGGGGATATAAGTATGTTGCGAATCGACGTTTGTGTCTAATTTTTATTGATTATAAATAAGAGTGTCTTTTTTTAATATTTTTTTAAGAAATGAGCAAAAAAAACGTCCCGAATTATCGGGACGTTTTGAAAACCATTCAGAGGCAAAAAAAATAAATTGCTTATATTTTTCTTAGATTACTGCTACTTTAGCAGCAACTTTCCCTTTTCTTCCTTCTTCTTCTTCATAGCTTACACGGTCACCTTCGCGTAATTCTTCCGCGTTAATTCCTGAAGCGTGAACGAAGATGTCCTTTCCTGTTTCTTCGTCTGTAATGAATCCATAACCTTTAGATTCATTGAAAAATTTTACTGTACCTGTACGCATTGTAATTGTAATAATAATTTATAATAAAGCAAATGTAATATATAAATTCATACAAAAGACACTAAGGTGTTAATTTTTTGTAAAAATTATTGATTTACAGTGTTTTTACGTGGTTTATTGCATCTATTTTTATATGAAATACCCTAATTTGAGAATCATTAATTGTAAGAATATGAAAAAAGTGTAATTGTAAGAATTTATTAATTTACAAATGTGAATTTTGCATTTATTTTTTAATTGTAAAACGCATAAAAAAAGCAGCTGAAATTTCAGCTGCTTTGGGTTATTTTAAAATGCTAAAATTAGATAGCATCAATTTTAATGTGTAATTCTTTCAATTGTGCATCATCAATTGCTGCAGGAGCATCGATCATAACATCACGTCCAGAATTGTTTTTAGGGAAAGCAATAAAATCTCTAATGGTTTCCTGACCACCTAAAATGGCAACTAATCTGTCTAATCCAAAAGCTAAACCTCCGTGTGGTGGTGCTCCAAACTGGAAAGCATCCATTAAGAATCCAAATTGTGCTTTTGCTTCTTCTTCGGTAAAGCCTAAATATTTAAACATTAATTGTTGTGTCGCTTTATCATGAATACGAATAGAACCACCTCCAATTTCGTTTCCGTTTAAAACCATGTCGTATGCATTTGCACGAACTTTTCCCGGTTCTGTTTCCAACAAAGCCATATCTTCTGGTTTTGGTGATGTAAACGGATGGTGCATAGCATGATAACGACCACTTTCTTCGTCAAGTTCCAATAATGGGAAATCTACAACCCAAAGAGGAGCAAATTCTTGAGGATTACGTAACCCTAAACGAGTTGCTAATTCCATACGAAGTGCAGATAATTGTGCACGTGTTTTATTTGCAGGACCAGAAAGTACAAAAATCATATCTCCAGGATTTGCTTCTGTTGCTTTTGCCCAATTTGTTAAGTCTTCCTGATCGTAGAATTTATCTACAGATGATTTGTATGTTCCGTCTTCGTTACATTTTACATATACCATTCCAGACGCTCCAACTTGAGGACGCTTAACCCAATCAATTAATCCGTCGATCTCTTTACGGGTATAATTTCCTGCTCCCGGAACAGCAATTCCCACAACCAATTCAGCCGAATTAAAAACTGGGAATTCTTTGTGTTGTGCAAATTCGTTTAACTCACCAAACTTCATCCCGAAACGAATGTCCGGTTTGTCATTTCCATATGTTTTCATAGCATAGTCGTAGGTAATTCTTGGGAATTTCTCTACTTCAATACCTTTAATTTCTTTAAGTAAATGTCTTGTCAAACCTTCAAAAACATTCAAAATGTCTTCTTGTTCTACAAATGCCATTTCGCAGTCAATCTGAGTAAACTCAGGCTGACGGTCTGCACGTAAATCTTCATCACGGAAACATTTCACAATTTGGAAATATTTATCCATTCCTCCAACCATCAATAATTGTTTGAAAGTTTGTGGAGATTGCGGTAAAGCATAAAACTGTCCTTCGTTCATACGGCTTGGTACGACGAAATCTCTTGCTCCTTCAGGAGTAGATTTGATTAGGTAAGGAGTTTCAACTTCACAGAAATCTAAATCAGATAAATATTTACGAACTTCCATTGCCACTTTGTGACGGAATAATAAACTATTTTTTACCGGATTTCTACGAATATCTAAATAACGATATTTCATTCTGATATCTTCTCCACCATCAGTTTCATCTTCAATTGTAAATGGAGGAGTTAAAGCTGAATTTAAAATAGTCAATTCAGAAACTAAAATTTCGATTTCACCAGTTGGAATATTCTTATTTTTGGCTTCACGCTCAATTACAGTTCCTTTTACCTGAATAACGAATTCTCTTCCCAGAGTTTTAGCCAATTCAAAAACGGTTTTATCAGTACGGCTTTCGTCAAAAATAAGCTGTGTAATTCCATAACGGTCACGTAAGTCAACCCAATTCATAAATCCTTTATCGCGTGACTTTTGTACCCAGCCAGCAAGTGTAACTTCCGTATTAATATTTGAGGCATTTAGTTCGCCGCAATTATGACTTCTATACATGATCTAAATTTTAGATTGCAAAAGTAAACACAAAATTCAAATTATAATAGAAAAGTAGCAATCTGATGCTCATAAATTTTAAATATTTTGTTAATTCTGAAAATTCAAAGAGGTTATTTCTTTAGATTTGAGTTACTAAAAACAAACTTTAAAACTTATGAAAAAACTTTTTGTTGCTGGTCTTTTGATTTTTAGCACTTTGAATGTTGTGGGACAATCCAAAAATCAAATAAAATTTACAGCCAAAATTGCTAACCGAAATAGTGATACTCTTGTTATTAAAGGAAAAAATGGTTTCAAACAAGTTATTCCAATTGATAAAAAAGGCGTTTTCGCTGCTTCTTTTGAGGTTCCAAAAGGATTTTATATGTTTTCTGACGGAACGGAATCTTCAAACTTATATTTAAAACCAAATTCTGAGATTAATTTAACAATGGATGCCAAAGAATTTGACGAAACTATTGTTTATAAAGGAAAAGGTGTTAATGAAAGTAATTTTATGGCTCAACAGACGCTGAAAGATGAGAAATTTCAGAATGAGGCATTTGCTAAAGAAGCAACTGAATTTGCGACTCTTTTAGAAACAAAGAAAAAAACAGATATTGAAAACCTGGAAAAAGGAGATTTTGATCCTGAATTTAAAAAGGCTTTAAAAGGAAGTTTCGAAAGTTTTAATCAATATGCGTCTGAGGAATATGAAAGAGCGGCAAAGGCAAGTAAAATGAACGGAAAAGCTTCGCCAGAATTTGATTATGAAAATTTTAAAGGAGGGAAGACAAAACTTGCCGATTTAAAAGGAAAATATGTTTATATCGATCTTTGGGCAACATGGTGCGCGCCTTGTAGAGCAGAGATCCCTTATTTACAAAAGATGGAAGAAAAGTATCATGGTAAAAACATTGAATTTGTGAGTATTTCTATTGATAAAGCAAAGGACAATGAAAAATGGAAAAAATTTGTAACGGATAAAAAACTTGGTGGCGTACAATTATTCGCGGATAAAGATTGGGAATCTGAATTTGTTGTTAATTATGGTGTAACCGGAATTCCGAGATTTATTATAATTGACCCAAAAGGTAATGTAGTAAGCTCAGATGCAGAAAGACCTTCTTCTCCAGACCTTGAAAAGAAGCTAGATTCTTTATTGAACTAATTTATTTACGAATTCGATAACGTTATCGTATTATTCTGTTTTTGTAAAAATGTCAGTAAAACCAGTGCTTAAGCACTGGTTTTTTTGTTTGATAGAAATTTCCAATGTTAAGTTTTTACTCAATGTTACCAAATTGTTAAGTAAAAGTTTTTTTAATGTAAACATTTGATTATATTTGATAAAGATTTCTTAACATTAATACCTACAGATATGAAAAAGAGTGTTATTTTAGCTGCGTTATTGTTCTCTGGAATGTTAATTGCGCAGGAAACAAAACCAGAATTAGAGGCCGTTGGAAACAAGGTAAAAGCTACTTATTACTATGAAAATGGTAAAGTGCAGCAAGAAGGCTTTTTTAAGGATGGTAAATTAGATGGTGTTTGGGTATCTTATGACGAAAAAGGAAATAAAAAAGCCGTTGGAGAATACGCAGACGGAGTAAAAACTGGAAAATGGATTTTCTTTAATGAAAGCAATCTTTGCGAAGTTGCCTATGTAGACAGCAAAGTTAGTTCAGTTAAAAACCTACAGAAAAATGCTTTAGCAAACAGAAATTAATTAATTTCGACAAATTATAGAGAAACCGCTTATTTAAGCGGTTTTTTTATGCTCTTTTTTAGTTTTTTTGTTGCGTCCATACCAAATAACAAATCCAGTGACAGGAAGTAACGATGCGATTAAGCTTATGGTAAACGCAATTATTTTACCGGGTAAATCTAAAACCTGTCCTGTATGTATACCATAATTCATTTCAACAACCTGTAAGCCAAGTGATTTTTTATCAAAAGGCTGAGTCTGAATTAATTTTCCGTTTGAAGGATGGAAATAATAGTTACTCTGCTGATCGTATCGTAAAGTATGCGGATAAGCTCCTGTGCTTATGATGTCACCTTTTTGCTGCGGGATCATTACAAAAAACATTTCAGCTTTTGGCTGAAGTTTCATGGTTTGAACAAATGCTTTGTCAACAGCAAGTATTGAATTTGTTTTAAATTTTGTTGTGTCAATTACGGGCATTTTAGTCTCCACTACTTTATCGCCTCCAAAATTGAATGTTTTGTAAATCCCATCGCCAACCCATTCGTAAGTAAATGTTAAACCTGTTATCGCAAGAATTAAAGCAATAGCTGCAATATAAAACCCGGAAGTATTATGCCAGTCGTAATTAACACGACGCCATTTTGCATTCCATTTTATAGTAAAACTTCTTTTAATGTCACTTTTGCGTTTTGGCCACCACTGGATTATTCCTGAAATTAATAAAAGAATAAAAATAATAGTAGAACCGCCAATAATGTGTTTTCCGATATAATCCGGAAGGAGTAAATACAAATGAATATATTCGACTATTATAAAAAAATCAGTTTTTGGATTTTCGGTTTTTAAGTATTTACCGGTATATGGATTAAAATAGAGATATAAATTTTCGGTATCAGAATATGTGTAAACAATTGCGGAACGATTTTTTCCATAATAGGATACCATACTTGCTTTATTCTCCGGAACAATTTCTTTTGCCTTTTGCTGTAAAATGGATGGCATTAAAAACGACTTGTTTTGAGGTTCGACCAAACGCCATTCTTTTCTTGTGATATCTTTTATTTCGTCATGAAAACAGAATATACAACCCGTAATGCAAACTATAAAAACAATAAGCCCGGAAATTAATCCGAGCCATTTATGTAGAAAACGTATTTGTGTTTTGAATTGCATGTGAGGGAATCTTTTGTTGGGCAAAATTACTGCTAAAATGCTAATTGCTTATTAAAAGCTTATTTATAAATTAAGGATTAGAACTTATAAGTTATGCTTCCCATAAAAGTTCTTGGAGCCTGTATATTTACAGTTGTATAACCATTAAAATAAAGTTCGTCTGTAAGATTGTCTACTTTTAATGAAAGTCTGTATTTGGGCTGGTCGTAATATAATGTAGCATTTACAATAGAATATGATGGTAAAACAAAGGTTTCAACATCTGCAGGATTTCCTGAACCCGTTGGATTTCGATTGTAAACAAAAGTTTCACTTCCAGAATTCCCTCCAATACCAAAACCTAATCCTCTTAGTTTAGAAGTTTGCAGACTATAACTAATCCAGTAATTAATTAAGTTTTCAGGTCCCGCAGTTTCAGGTCTTAGACCATTTACATCGGCATTTGCATTGTTTAGTTTGCTATTGTTGTAGGCATATCCAAAAATTAGGTTTAAACCAGAAAAAGGGTTTGTTGTAACTTCTGCTTCAAAACCTTTACTGGTTTGGTTTCCGTCCTGAACGTTGGTGTTAACCACTTGCCCTGCGCGAACAATATTTTTTACTTCAATATTATAGTAACTTAAATTGGCGCTTAGTTTATCCTGTAAAATATTTAATTTAAAACCAGCTTCAAACTGATTTGCTTTTTCCGGATCAAATTGTTTTAATTCCGGATTCCCATTTACGTTGGCAAATAAATAACCAATGTTTTTAAAACTGTTTTGATAGTTTCCAAAAACAGCAACTTTGTCTTTGATAATTTGGTAAACAAGTCCAAGTTTTGGAGAAAAGGAATTTTGCGAAAAAGCCCCGGAATTAATATTTGTTGCAGGATCATAAGTTCCGTTGTTCTTATAATGATCAAAACGTAAAGCAGCTGAAAGAATTAACTGATCTGTAATATTGATAACATCTGCAGCATACAAACTATAAGTTGTCAAAGAAGTAATGGTTCTGTATTGATAACCATTTACAAATAAGGGCTCAATATTATTTGGGTTGAAATTGTAATAATTCGAATTTGCAGCAGAATAATCTACAATATCATAATCTGTTTTAAAAGGATTGTTTGGATCTCCACCAAGATATCCAAGACTGCTGTTGGTTTCAGATCTCAAAATATCGCCGCCAAAAAGCAATTGGTGCTTCATTCCAAAAAGTTCTGTCTGGCCATTAAAGTTTTGTTGAAACTCAATAATATTGTCTTTTCCTACCATATTCCAGGCATTTCTGGACATTTTGTTGTTTCCTAATAAATAGAACCAAGCCTGAGGCCCGTCTGATTGATTGGCGCTTGAGCTAAAAATAGTCTGCGATTTCCAGTTTTCGTTTATTTGATAATGGGCTTGTGCAAAAATATTGGCCGTTTTAGTATTCATCATGAATTCGCCACCTGTAAAAGATCTTTTCCAATCTCTGGCGATTTCTTTTGCATTATATAAATTGATGCTTTTTGGAGTTTGCCCGTACGGAATATAAGTAAATGCTGGCGATGATGAATTAACCGATGATAATTCTGCATCAATTGAAATCGACAGTTTGTCATTTATTTTATATAAAAAAGAGGGAGCAAAAAAGTAGCTTCTGTTTTTTCCGTAATCCTGAAATGTATTTGCATCATTGTAAGCCGCATTTATTCGTAACAAAGCGGTTTTATCGTCATTTAAAGGTGTGTTAAAATCGGCTGATAATCGGTTTAAGCCATAGCTTCCGGATTGATAACTAATATCTCCTCTGAAAGTTTCTGTTGGTTTTTTGGTAACTCTGTTAATCAGACCTCCATATGAAGTTAGTATACTTCCGAAAAGTGTTGCCGAAGGTCCTTTTATGCTTTCAATTCTTTCCAGGTTTGCAGCATCAACACTATTTGTGATTTTTCCGGCAATTCCGTCTCTTAATAAACTTTGTGTAACAAATCCGCGAGAAGCAAAATAAGAACCTCCATCACCAACTTTTCCCGTTGCAGCCCAAAGCTGATATAGTCCGGGTACATTTTTTAAGGCGTCATCTTGGTTAATAACCAGTTGATCTCTCATCAAACTTTTGGTAACAACACTATAAACTTGTGAGTTTTCAAGATTTTTAATTTGCATTTTTGAGACAAATGGACTCTCAGATTTGTTGTATTTGTTGATGTTTCCTTTAATAAAAACTTCTTCAAGTTCTTCAGTATTAGTAGAAATGGTGAAATTTTCTATAATTTCAGGTTCACCGCTAACGGTGATTTTCTTTTCTTTTGAAGTATGACCAACTGAAGATACACGTATTGTATAATCTCCTAAACTGATATTTTTTATTTCATATAAACCCTGACTGTCAGTAAGTGTTCCTATTTTAGTTCCGCGCAACTGAACCGAAACATTCTCCAAAGCCTGGCCCTCTACCGAGGTTACAGTTCCTTTTATAACTGTTTTTTGTTGTGCTAAAACGGATGTTTGCGCAAAGAATAAAAAGCAAAAACCAATTAGTGTAATTGTAAATTTCCCTCTCATTTTATTTAGAATAAATATTGATTGAGCAAAAGTAAGACTTATAGTTTATATGACCAATTGCAATATGTATTACTAGAAAGAAATTATAATAACCTTGTAAGGTGTTTATGCGCTAATTCGTTTTTTAGGTTTTAAATGATAAGCTGTATAAAAAGTTATAGAAGCTAAAGCAATCCAGAATACATCAATGAAGAAGATTTGAAATTTATTTTCTATAAACGAATTCCAGAACCATTTCCCAGAAATAATTCCATTTGTAATTGGAATTAAAAAACCTAAGATACTTCCTGAGATAAGACAAAACTTATTTGTAAAAGCATCATTCTTTTTAATGATAAAAAAGAGGGTCAGCAGTAACCATCCTCCAAAATAAACAAGAAAAAGATTGCTCTTAGTTAAAGGATAAAAAACTTTTACAATTATAAATGCAAGTGCTGTGATAGGATACATACTCAAGCAAATAGCCAGATAAATGCGAACAACAGCGGCGTTAAAACGTCTTTTCTTTTCAGGTAAATTGTTTTTTTGTCTGGCTACCAACCAAATCATGACTCCCGAAATAATTACAAAACAAGTTATGATGCCTAAAATAAAACTTACTATTTTTAAGGCATAACCTCCGTAGTCGCCAAAATGAATTCGGTACAAAACATTTTTTACAACTCCAATGTAACTTGTTTGTGTCACTGGATTTTTTCTTGCGATTTCCTTTCCGTCTGAAACACGGTAAATAACTTTTCCAATTCCGGTAAACTTTTTATGACTTGGTAGTTCACCTTCTACTAAAACGTGCATGTTTGCATCGCCGTAGTTTTGAATAAATACTCGTGTAATCTCAAAATCAGACCAGTTGCTCTTTGCTTTAGCAACCAATTTATTGATGTCAAAAGGTACTGCTAATTTCTTATTGTCGAATTTGTAATCAGGATCGTTATATTCTAATTCTTTATATAATTTATCCTGATCTCCTTTGTATAATGCCATTACAGCGGGCGCCACAATTAAAAGCTTAATCATAAAGAAAGCACCGGTTACTGCATAAACAAATTGAAACGGAAGCCCGATCATTCCTAATGCGGTATGGGCATCTGTCCAGAGTGTTTTTAATTTTTCTTTTGGACGGAAAATGTAAAAGTTAGAAACGATTTTGTTCCAATGAAGCAAAAGCCCTGTTATGATTGCAAATAAGAAAAACAAAGCGGTAAACCCTGAAAGATAGTATCCAACCGGATAAGGAATCTGGGCCAGGAAATGAAGACGATATAAAAATTCTCCCAAAGAATAAGACTCTTCGTAAGTGTAAGGTTTAAAGTTTTTTTTGTCCAGATAAAAGAATGATCCTTCTTTTTGTTTGGCCGGAGCCAAAGTATCTTTGGTGCCTTCCATATAAACCGCAACTCTATTTTGAATAGAGGGTTTAGATATGGTAATGTTTCTTCCGTGCAGAACGTGTTTTTTGTCAAGATTTTCTAATGCGCTATTGTAATCTAATTTAATTTCTCTTGTAATAGCGGTAGATTCACTTCTTTCCCAATTGATGATTTCATCTCTGAAAAAAGAAAAGGATCCCGCGAAAAAGATCACAAAAAGTACAACGCTGATCACAATACCGCTGACAGTATGTGTGTGAAAATAGATATTATAGTGACGATTGTTCATAGGTTATTACACTGCTGGATTATAGGTTTGACCAAGATAAATAAGAAGAGAAAAAACTAAAGAAAGTAAAATATAGATACCCCATATTTTCCATCCGCTTTTTGCTAAAAATGCGACAACCATTAAAACAACCCAAAGTATGAATCCGCTAAAAGCCATTGTCATTAAAATTTCAGGACGATTGAACCATGAGGCTAATGCTAAGTGAAATGTTGTAGAAACAAGATAACCGCCAAGTATTGCTGCGGTTATTTTGGCAAAGCGAGGCCAAAATGCAGGGGTTAGATATTTTGAGTTTGCTGGCATTGGTTGGTTATAGTTTAATAGTAATAAAATTCTAAAAGAGCAATAATAATTAGTACAGCTAGAAGTGCTTTGCTGTTTACTTTTTTTAATGGAGCGAGAATGATAATCAGACTTCCAATTGTCATTAACTGAATAAAAAACATCAAAGTACCACAGCATAGTGACTGTGTAAAAAGCCACATTATATAAGCCACTGTTAGAAGAAGTAATCCAGTAATTTTAGTTTGCTTTGGATTTTTTTTCATCCATTTTTCAAAACCTAAATCATAAGATAAAACAGCTCTTTTTGATGTATAGTACAAAGTATAAAATGCTAAAAAAACAATAAGACTGGCTAATGTTATCATAATTTTATAGAATTTAAAAAACACCTTTCTATATAATAGAGAAAGGTGTTTTTGTTGTTATCATTAGAATTTATAAGTAAAACTTGCGGCAAAAGTTCTAGGATCTTTTGGATGTACTGTTGACCATCCGTCATAGATTTCTTCGTTTGTGATATTATTTAGTTTTAGTGTTATTCCAAATTTTTCCGTATTGTAAAATAAAGAAGAGTTAATTACGGTGTACTCTGGAATTGTAAATGTTCCCGAAACTGCTCGGTTCATGATTTTGTTGTCTCCCACATAGTTTCCTCCAAATCCTACACCAAATCCTCTTAATAATCCATTAGTGAATTTATAGCTTGCCCATAAGTTTGCTAAGTTGTAAGCTCCTGCACTTTCTGGTCTGAACCCTACAAAGTCAGCATCTCCTTTAGTTAGAGTTGCGTCATTATAGCTGTAACCAAGAATAATGTTTAAACCAGTAACTGGATTAGCAATAAATTCAGCTTCAAAACCTTTATTGTGCTGCGCGCCGTCTTGGAAGTTTGTTACGTCTGTTGCATTTGGTCTAACACTATAAACCATATTCGAAACTTTAATGTCGTAGTAGCTTAAAGTAGCGTAAATTTTATCTTTAAAGATATTCAGTTTTGTACCAAATTCTATTTGGTTAGCATGTTCAGGGTCAAACGTTACAGGAGTTCTTATTGTTCCATTTACATTTTCGCCCGGAGCTACGTTTGAAAAACCATTCATGTAGTTAGCGAAAATAGATACTTTATCGATGATTGGCTGATAAACTAATCCGAATTTTGGTGATAAAGAAGTTTGGTTGTAGTTATCTTCATCAGTTGAAACATCTCCGCTGTTTATAAAACGATCGGCACGTAAACTTACCATTGCAGAAAGAGCAGGAGTAAAGTTAATTACATCAGAGAAATAAGCGCTGTAAACTTCCTGTTTTGTTTTATTGTTGTATCTTGGAGCGTTTCCTACAATTGCATCAGATCCTACTTTTGTTAAATTTCCTGTGTCACCATTTGAAGGACCAACGATTGTGTTGAATGATGCTAAATCGTCTCCAATATAAATATATCCGTTTCCAAAGTATCCTGTACCACGATCAAGCCCAACTCTGTTGTAGTAATCTAAACCAACAACAAGTCTGTTTCTTAAATTTCCTATTTTAAAATCACCAATAAAATTTTGCTGTATATCAAAAGTGGTGTTTTTATTGTCTTGGTAATTGAAAAATCTTGCTAAAACAATACCGTCGGTAATAGAAGAAAATGCCTTATTACTAGTTGCTTCATATAGATAAGCATAATTTCCAGTAGACTTAGCATTACTCGTCGAGAAAATAGTATGAGAAGTCCATTGACTAGAAAGCTTATAATTCATTTGTGCCTGAATATTATAAGAAGGCGTTTTGATTGTTAATTCGTTGCTTGTGTACGAACGATTGTTGTCGTATTTTAATTCAGCAATATTGTGAACTCTTAACGGATTTGCTCTGTCTAGAAACAACATTGTTGGGTTTGTTGTTTCGTTACTCATGAATTCTGTATTTACTAAGAATGATAATCTATCATTCACTTCATAAGATAACGATGGCGCTATGAAAAATGATTCTATAAAACCAGCATCTTGAAAACTCTCTTGTTTATTGTATGCTGAGTTAACTCTGAAATTAAGTGTTTTTTTGTCGTTTAGCGAAGTGTTAAGATCTACAGTTGCGCGGTTTAATCCGTAGCTTCCTGCTGTATAGTTTACTTCTCCGCCAAATCCTTTATAAGGTCTTTTTGTTGTAGTATTGATTAATCCTCCGTATGAAATTAAGCTGCTTCCAAATAAAGTTCCAGAAGGGCCTTTGATAATTTCTACTCTGTCAATGTTTGCAGGGTCTAAACTACCGTTTGTTAAGCCTGGAACTCCGTTTACAATAGTTGCTTGAACTGGAAATCCTCTTAAAGAGTAGTAACTTGCTCCATCTCCTCCACGACCTGTTGAAGCCCAAAGTTGTGTAATACCAGGTGCATTTTTTAATGCATCATCAAATGTTGTTACTACTTGTTCTTTTAAAACTCCTGCGCTAATTGTGGTATAAACCTGTGGATTTTCAAGATTCTTAAGAGGCAATCTTGATACTTGTTGGTTTTCTTTACGAGCAAAACGGTTTTTGCCACCATTTACTACAACTTCAGTTAATTCTTCAGAGTTGGTAGTGATATTAAAGTTTTGAACTAGTTCATCACCTGCATTAACTGTTATTTTTTTCTCTGTTGAAGAATATCCAATAGCTGAAACTTTTAAAGTGTACGTTCCTGGTTTTACGTTTTTAATTTTATAATTACCGTTTTCGTCTGTTATTGTTCCAAATCTGGTTCCTTTTAGGGCGATTGAAATTGCTTCAGGCGAATCGTCGTGGCTCACGGTGATTTTACCTTTTATAGTTGCTTTTTCTTGTGCAGAGATAATTGTGCTTGTTAGTAGAAAAAAACAAAAGCTCAAAAGAGAAATTGTGAATTTATATTTCATTACTATTTAGAATTAATTTTAATAGCGCAAATTTAGGCTTTGAATGCCAATCACACAAACTATTCTTATTTATTCTAAATAAAATATTTTTTAAAGGTCAAAATTTGCATTTCTTTAAAAAATTAACATCTTAAGCTAAAATTAAGTCAATCTTAAGTAAAAAAAAACCTGTTCAAATTGATGAACAGGTTTTTGTATTGTAAAAAATTACTTAAAACTACAATTCTAAAGCACGTTTAGCATCGCCATTCATCAATAATTCTAATGGGTTTTCTAAAGCTTCTTTTACAGCAACCAAGAAACCAACTGACTCACGTCCGTCGATAATTCTATGATCGTAAGAAAGAGCAACGTACATCATTGGGTGAATTTCAACTTTTCCGTTTACAGCAATTGGACGCTCAATAATGTTGTGCATTCCTAAAATTCCTGATTGAGGAGGGTTGATAATTGGAGTAGATAACATACTTCCAAAAACTCCACCATTTGTGATTGTGAAAGTTCCTCCAGTCATATCGTCAACTGTAATTTGACCATCACGAGCTCTTAAAGCTAATCTTTTGATTTCAGCTTCAATTCCACGGAAAGTTAAAAGTTCAGCATTACGAACAACAGGAACCATTAATCCTTTTGGTCCAGAAACTGCGATAGAGATATCAGCAAAATCGTAAGCGATTTTGTAATCACCATCCATCATTGAGTTAACATCTGGATATAATTGTAAAGCTCTTGTAACTGCTTTTGTAAAGAATGACATAAATCCTAAACCTAAACCACCATGTTTAGCTTTGAAAGCATCTTTGTACTCGTTACGAATTTGGTTGATTGGCGTCATGTTTACTTCGTTGAAAGTAGTAAGCATAGCTGTTTCATTTTTAGCTGAAACTAATCTTTCTGCTACTTTACGACGTAACATTGATAATTTTGTACGCTCAGTTCCACGGCTTCCTCCAGTTGGAGTTCCCATTGAAGGTACTGCATTTACAGCATCATCTTTAGTGATTCTTCCACCTTTACCAGTTCCTGAAACTGATGCCGGAGCAATATTTTTTTCGTCTAATATTTTTCTTGCTGCAGGAGATGGAGTCCCAGCTGCATAACTTGTTGCTGCTGCCGGAGCTGCTTTTGGAGCCTCAGCTTTTGGAGCTTCTGCCTTTGGAGCTTCCGCTTTCGGAGCCTCAGCCGCTGGAGCTGCTGCACCACCTGCAGGTTTTGCTGCATCAGTATCAATTAAACAAACTACAGCACCTACTGCTACTGTATCACCTTCTTCAGCTTTTAGTGTAATTACACCGCTCATTTCAGCAGGTAATTCAAGAGTAGCTTTGTCTGAATCAACTTCAGCAATAGCTTGATCTTTCTCTACATAATCTCCGTCTTTTACTAACCAAGTTGCAATTTCAACTTCTTTTATTGATTCCCCTGGTGATGGGACTTTCATTTCTAAAATCATCTTATTTCTTTGTTTAAAGTTTAGTTAGTTTCAAGTTTCAGGTTTATTATAAAACGTGAAACTTGAAACGTGAAACAATTTTTTTATTATCTGAATAAATTTTTATCGAATACCATTCTAATTGCATCTGCATGACGACGTTTTGCACGTGTATAACTTCCAGATGCAGGTGCAGCATAAGCTTTTAATGACGCTAATCTCCATTTTACAAGATCAAAGTTCATCAACATAAAGCTGTAAGCCCCCATGTTTTTAGGTTCTTCCTGAGCCCAAACATAATCATCAGCATTTGGATATTGTGCGATAATTGCTTTTAATTGCTCTACAGGTAAAGGAAATAATTGTTCGATACGAACAACTGCAACGTCATTTCTTCCGTTGTTTTCTCTTTCTGCAACGATGTCATAGTAGAATTTACCAGTAACAAAAACTAACGTTTTTACACCTTTTTTATCTACTGTATTATCATCAATTGTTTCCTGGAAACTTCCAGTTGCCAATTCCTCAACTGTTGATACACATCTAGGATCACGTAGTAAACTTTTTGGAGAGAAAACCACCAAAGGTTTACGGAAATTTGTTTTCATTTGTCTTCTTAGCAAGTGGAAGAAGTTGGCTGGCGTTGTACAATCTGCAACATACATATTTTGTCTTGCGCAAAGTTGTAAGTAACGCTCCATTCTTGCAGAAGAGTGTTCTGCACCTTGTCCTTCATATCCATGAGGCAATAATAAAACGATACCGTTTTGGTTGTTCCATTTATCTTCACCACATGAAATGTATTGGTCAATCATAATTTGAGCTCCGTTAGAGAAATCTCCAAATTGTGCTTCCCAAATCGTTAAGGCTTTAGGGTTTGCTAATGCATATCCATAATCAAAACCTAAAACTCCATATTCAGATAAAAGCGAATTGAATACGCCGAATTTACCTTTTTTGTTTTCAATACCATTCAAAAGAATTACTTCTTCTTCAGAATCTTCCACTTTAACTACCGCGTGACGGTGAGAGAAAGTTCCACGCTCAACGTCCTGACCTGAAATACGAACATCAAATCCTTCTGTTAAAAGCGATCCGTAAGCAAGTGCTTCTGCAGTTCCCCAATCCAGCGTATTGTTGTCGTATCCAGTTTTTCTATCCGTAACAATTTTGCTTATTTTACTGATGAATTTTTTGTCTGCTGGTAATGTTGAGATTGTACTGATGATAGAGTCCAATCCTTTTTTGTCAAAAGTAGTATCAACTTTCTCCAACATTTGTTTATCAGTAACCTGAACAAATCCTTCCCATTCGTTTTTCATGAATGGAGTAATGATTGTTAAATCTTTTTTACGAGAAGCCTCTAGATTTTGTTCTAAAGCAGATTTGTATTCTTTTTCTAAAGCATTAACATAAGATGCATCGATTACGCCGTCAGATAATAATTTCTCAGCATAGATGTCTCTTGGGTTTTTATGTTTAGCAATGATTTTATATAAAACCGGTTGAGTAAAACGAGGTTCGTCACCTTCGTTATGACCGTATTTTCTGTATCCTAATAAATCGATAAATACATCACGTCCAAATTGCATTCTGTAATCTAATGCAAAAGATACAGCGTGTACAACAGCTTCAGCATCATCAGCATTTACGTGTAATACTGGTGATAAAGTTACTTTAGCAACGTCTGTACAGTAAGTTGATGAACGAGCGTCTAAGTAGTTTGTTGTGAATCCAACCTGATTGTTGATTACAATATGGATAGTTCCTCCAGTTTTGTAACCATCAAGCTGAGCCATTTGAATGATTTCATATAAAATACCCTGACCTGCGATTGCAGCATCTCCGTGTACTGCGATTGGCAATACTTTAGAGAAATCGTCATTGTAATATTTATCTTGTTTTGCTCTGGTGATTCCTTCAATTACAGCTCCAACAGTTTCTAAGTGAGAAGGGTTTGGTGCTAAATTGATGTTGATGCTTTTTCCAGATCTTGTTTTTTTGTCAGCCGTAAGACCTAAATGGTATTTTACGTCACCATCAAAATATTCCTGATCGTAGTCTTTACCATCAAATTCACCAAAGATATCCTGAGTAGATTTTCCGAAGATGTTTGCCAAAACGTTCAAACGACCACGGTGTGCCATTCCCATTACGAATTGTTCAACACCTTTTTCAGCAGCTTGTTCAATTAAAGCATCAAGAGCCGGGATAATAGATTCACCACCTTCTAGAGAGAAACGTTTTTGTCCCACATATTTGGTGTGCAAAAAGTTCTCAAAAGAAACAGCTTCGTTTAATTTATTTAAGATCGTTTTCTTTTCGTCTGTAGAGAAATTAGGCTGATTAACATTTACAGCTAATTTATCCTGAATCCATTTTACAACGCCAGGATTCCTGATGTACATATACTCAATACCGATATGCTGACAGTAAATAGCTTTAAGACGATTTACGATATCCTGTAAAGAAGAAGGCGGAATTCCGATTGTCTGCGCAGCATCAAAAACAGTTGAAAGGTCAGCTGTTGATAATCCAAAATTTTCAATATCTAAAGTTGGCGAAGATTGCCTACGGTCACGAACAGGGTTTGTTTTAGTAAACAAATGCCCGCGAGTACGGTATCCGTCAATTAATTTTAGAACGTTGAATTCTTTTTTTAGTTTTTCTGAAACCTGACTGTAGTCTGCGCTTGGGCTAGTCACATACTCAACGATTTGCTGCACCGGATTTTCGTCATTATAAACCGTTTGTCCAAAGTCAAAACCTTGAAAGAAACTTCTCCAGCTAGGCTCAACGCTGTCTGGGTTTACTAAATATTGATCGTATAATTGTGCAAAAAACTCTGTATGCGCTGCATTTAAAAATGAAAACCTATCCATAATATTAGTGAATATACTTTTTGTTAAATAGAATCGCAAAAGTACAACAATCGCCTTTATTTAAATCCTTTTTTTACGTACTTTTACGTAAAAATTTGTTAAAATAAACGTTAACTATGAGTAAAAATCAAATTTCAATCGTTTTCAATTCTTTTTTTGTGATTTCGCTACTCTTATTTTCCAACTCTGGAAATGCACAGCAAAAATATGTAATTGACAATAGCAATCATTTTTGGGACAAAGTACAATTTGGAGGAGGACTCGGATTAGGTTTCGGTTCCGGGTATACCAATATCTCGGTTATGCCGAGTGCTATTTATAATGTTAATGAGATAGTTTCGATGGGAGTTGGATTACAGTTTGGTTATTTATATCAAAAAAATTACTACGAATCTTTTGTTTACGGAGGAAGCTTTATTACGCTTGTAAATCCGATTCCACAAGTTCAGTTATCTGCCGAGTTGGAACAGGTACGGGTAGATACAGATTATGAAGAAAATTATTATCATCCCGGTTATTCAGATGCTTATTGGAATACAGCTCTCTATCTTGGAGCTGGTTACAGAACAGGAAACGTGACCATTGGTGCTCGTTACGATGTTTTGTATAATCCTGATAAAAGTCTTTATGGTTCAGGATTTATGCCTTTTGTGAGAGTTTATTTCTAAAGATGCTAAGGTTTTAATTTCAAAAGTTATTGAGATGAATCAAGCTTTATAGAATTTTCTAAATCTTTCAACCTGGAATTTGTCTGTTTTAATGTGAAAAGAAAATCTTCAAAACGATGATTAATTTTAAATTGGAATTAAAAGCAAATTGTAAAGACAATGATTTTAGAAGTTTTATAGTAATCGGTGATTTTATTTGTTTTTATACTTAGATTTGGCCAATTAATGTGTGTAAATTGGATAAAAAAGATCAAATAGAATGAAATCACAAATAATAAAATTCATTTTCACTTTAATATTAGTTATTTCTTATTCTTGCTCAAATGATAATTCCCAACAAACCAACTTAGAAGAGCCGAATATTGATAAACCTCAAATTTCGGTTCCTTTTATCATTGTCGTAGGTCAAAGCAATGCCGAGGGATATGCACCATATAGTAGTGCGCCTTTATGGCTGGCAGGTAATAATTATGAGTTAAATGGTTATTCTATTTGGAATAAAGACAGAAAGATTTTTCAAGAATTTCAGTTAGGTGTGAATGTTGGTTCGGAACTCAACTCGGATACAAGATTTGGATTTGATATATTTTTTGCAAAAAGATATATAGAAGAATTTAATAAACCTCTTTTATGTATTAAACAAACCTTAGGCGGAATACCAATTTCAGAAAAAGGTAGTGGGCAAATTGCCAGATGGCAAGCAAGTGTGAATTTGATTCCAAAAGGAGAGCGAGTTATGGTTTTAGAATTAGCACAAAAAATTAAGGAAGCACAAGATTATGCTAAAAAGAATAATATAAAATTAATTCCTATCGCTATTTTATATCTTCAAGGTGAAGCTGATGCAAATCATAGTAGAAGACTAGCGGATTATAAAAATAATTTTTTAATACTTAAGTCCTATTTGAGAAATTTAGCAGGTAATAATAAATTACCATTTATTAATTCTGAAATATTTTATAGAGATAATAAGTATAAAAAAGTAAATTCGATTTTTAAAGAATTGAATTTAAATGATCCTTTTTTTAAAACTGTAAATACTTCAGGAAATCAAACTTCTATAGGAGATAATTTACATTATGATGCTGCTGCATTTGAATTTATAGGAAACACAATGTTTAATTATTATCTGGACTTGAAAAAGATTAATAAATAAGAACGTTTTATTGATAAAAACGGCCAATTTGTTTGATACTGGTCGGGCAGGAAAATTGGGGAAAACGATACCAAAAACGATATTCATAAAATATCATTAAAGTTTTGTTTTTATATTTACTTGTAATAATTCCTAAACCAAACCTTTTGCCATTCTCTTCTTAAAATTAAAAAAGCAACTTGTTCGGCAAGGATGACTAAATCAGATCCATCGAGTTGTTTGATGTCATTTTCTGGAACGTCAATAATGTAGAGAAGGTTTAAATATTCAGCAAATTTGTACTGAATCATTCGATAGATTTTCTCGTGAAGCTGAATTTTTAATTCGTCCGGTGAAATACTTAACGGGAAATCAATTCCTTCATTGGCAAGATTAAAGTCTTTATTGATCTGCTCAATCAGACTTAAATATAAAGTCTCTGCTTGAGCCTGAGCTAATAAAGATTCTGTATTTACGGGTGCTACAAACATGTTATTTTAAATTACAATGTCAAAAATCAATTTCAATGGCAACTTCAACTTCAACCTCAATGACAGTTTTAAAAATCAAAAGTTAAATATTAAAATTTGATATTGTTACTGTTATTTATTTTTGATATTGTTATTACAATTGCTGTTTTCTAAACTTTTCTTCCCATCAAATTCTCGCCAAATGTTCTAAGAATATCTTTTTTCTCAGCATTAATTTCCATTTTTTCTAAAGTTTCAAAAGCCTTAAAAGTATACATTTCGATTGCATCTTGTGTTGCTTTTGAAGCGCCTGATTCGTTAAAAATGGCTTTGGCAGTTTCTATTTTTTCTGTGTTATCATCTAATTGTAAACGGAATAATTTCTCTAATTCTGTAGCTTTTTCAGGAGTTGAGAATTTTAATGCTTTTAGATATAAGTATGTTTTTTTATTTTCTATAATGTCTCCGCCAACTTGTTTTCCAAAAGTTTCCGGATCACCAAAAGCGTCCAGATAATCATCCTGTAATTGGAAGGCTAATCCTAAATTTAGTCCAAAATCATAAATTAAATCAGCTTCTTTTTCGGTTGTTTTAGCTACAATAGCACCCATTTTCATAGCAGCCGCAACTAAAACAGCTGTTTTATACTCGATCATTTTTAGATATTCCGGAATGGTAACGTTGTTTCTGTCTTCAAAATCAACATCCCATTGCTGACCTTCGCAAACTTCAAGTGCAGTTTTGCTGAATAATTTGGCTAAATCTCTAAAAACGGCTGGTTCATATTGTTCAAAATATTGATAGGCAAGAATGAGCATGGCATCTCCAGACAAAATTCCCGTATTGATATTCCATTTTTCATGCACTGTTACTTCTCCTCTTCTTAAAGGTGCATCATCCATAATATCGTCGTGAACAAGCGAAAAATTATGAAAAACTTCAACAGCCATTGCTGCCGGAAGTGCTGTTTTATAATCGGTATCAAAAACCTCTGCTGCCATTAAAGTTAGTACCGGACGCATTCTCTTTCCTCCAAGGCCTAAAATGTATTCAATTGGTTCGTAAAGGTTTTTAGGTTCTTTTCGTATGCTTTGTTTCTTTAAATAAGTAATAAAAAAATCCTGGTACTGACTGATATCGTGCATAAAATGAAATTCTGATTTATGAGGCTCAAAGATACAATTCAATTATGAATTATTCCTTCTTAAAAGTTAAATGCTGATAATGATTTAAAAATTGTTTGAAGGGACCTCATTTTTAATCGTTTGAAATATTTTAAAAAAAACTTGGAAACTTTTTTGGTATTCTGAGTTTCCTGTTTATATTTGCACCGTTAAATGGAAACTTGAAACACTGTAGAAGTTTCCGTGAAAGATTTCGAGAATTTATAAACTCTACAAAATCA
The DNA here is from genome assembly GCF_025947185.1 of Flavobacterium sp. N2038. Classification (NCBI taxonomy): domain Bacteria; kingdom Pseudomonadati; phylum Bacteroidota; class Flavobacteriia; order Flavobacteriales; family Flavobacteriaceae; genus Flavobacterium; species Flavobacterium sp. N2038. The sequence continues at coordinate 367,441 of NZ_CP110001.1, read as the reverse complement.
AGTAATTATGAAAACAACATGGACTTTAAATTCTAGCCAATCAGATGTTTTGATTAAAATGAGACATTCTATAATTGCCTATATGGGAGGAACTACAAATAAATTTGGTGGTTATGTAAATATAGAAGACAATGAAATCGAAGATGCATCTGTCGAATTTTCTTTAGATATCAATAATAAGATTGACAGTTTTCAGCAAGTAGATACTAATGTGCAGCTTCAGGATTTTTTTGATGTCAATGAGCATCCTATTATTAGTTTTAAATCTACTTCTTTTCAAAAAATCAATAATAATATTAATTTTTTTAAAGGAGACTTAACAATCAAAGACGTTACCAAAGTAGTAGAACTTGATGCAGAATTTATTGGTGTAAATACTTATAACGGAGAAAGAAAAGTTGCTTTTGAAATTAAAGGAGATATTAAACGTCAGGATTTTGGTTTAGACTATAATTCATTCAATCACAACGGAGGTTTGGCGCTTGGAAGAGATATTAAGCTTATTGCAAATTTAGAATTTAGCATATAAATCTTAAAGAATGAATAAGTTAATGTAAAATTATTACAAATATAGCGGAAACTATTTTTTAGCTTTTAGTTTCCGAAGTATATTTGCAATACAATTGGAAAGTCAAAATGAAAGATAAAATCATATCAAAAGCGAGTGAGTTGTTTTTAAAGCTCGGTTTTAAAAGTGTTACAATGGATGATATTGCAGGAGAAATGTGTATTTCGAAAAAAACGATTTACAAATATTTCTGCAATAAGGAAGTTTTAATCGAAGAGAGTACTTCGATGGTTCATAGACAAGTACATCAAATAATCGATACTATTGTCGCAAAAGATTATAATGCAATTCAGGAGAATTTTGAAATTAGAGAGATGTTTCGTGACATGTTTAAGAACAATATAGATACTTCTCCAATTTATCAGCTTAAAAAACATTATCCGGAAATCTATCAAAATGTACTGTCGTACGAAATTGAGCAATGTACACAGTATTTTAGAGTTAATATAGAGAAGGGAATTCGTGAAGGATTATATCGTGCAGATTTGAATATTGATATCTATGTTAAATTTTATTACACGCTAATTTTTCATATTAACGAAACTACAATTTCAGAAAAAGAAGCACAGGAAATTGAATTGGAAGCTCTTGAATATCACACCAGAGCTATGGCAACTGAAAAAGGAATACAAGAATTAGAAAAACAACTTAAAAGAATTACCGCTTAATCGTCAATCTATAATTTATGAAAAAAATAATTGTAATACTTTTGTGCACTCTTGGCCTGTCAGCCAATGCACAAGTCACTTTAACCTTAAAAGACGCGCTTAATTATGCGCTTCAAAATAAAGCCGATGCTAAAAAAGCAAAACTGCAGGTTGAAAACAGTGAATATCAAATTCAGGAAATTCGCTCCAGAGCTTTACCACAAATTCATGCAAACGGAAATCTGACTTACAATCCAATTTTGCAGACCAGTGTAATTGATGGAGGATCTTTTGGTCAGCCGGGAACTAGTATTCAGGCAACTTTTGGTCAAAAATGGACATCGGGAGCCGGAGTAAATTTAACACAAGCTTTATTTGATCAATCTGTTTTTACCGGATTGAGAGCTGCAAAATCTACGCGTGAATTTTATCAAATAAACGATCAGTTAACAGAAGAACAAGTTATTGAAAGAGTAGCAAATAACTATTATTCTGTTTATGTACAGCGTGAAAGATTAATATTACTGGACAGTACTTATTTTAATACTACAAAAGTTCACGATGTTGTAAAAGGGCAATTTGATAATGGTCTGGCAAAAAAGATTGATTTAGATCGTATCGTGGTAAAATTATCAAATATTGATACAGACCGTCAACAAGTTAAAAATCAAATTGAACTACAGGAAAATTCATTAAAATTCTATATGGGTATGCCTATAGAAACTCAAATTGTGATTCCTAAAGAAGAATTTGAAGCTGTACCAGCTGCATTAACTGAAGTTCCAAATGTTGAAAACAGAACAGAATATTTGCTTTTGAAAAAACAAGAAGAATTGTTAGTATTCCAAAAGAAAGCAGTTCAGGCGGAGTATTATCCAAAACTTTCTTTGACTGCAGGTTACAATTTTATTGGTCAGGGACCTGAGTTTCCTCTTTTTGCGAAACCATCTTCAGGAGTTTACTGGTCAGATTATTCAGGAATCGGACTGAATTTAAGTGTACCAATCTTTACTGGTTTTGGAACTCGTGCAAGAGTAAGACAAGCAGATGTAGATATCAGAACACTTCAGGAAGATATGAAAGATACGAAGCTTTCTCTTGATCTGGATTATAGAAATGCAATGGCGCAAATCGATAATAATCTTGTAACAATTGGAAATCAACAAGAAAATATGCGTTTAGCTCGTGAAATTTTGAGCGATACAAAAAATAATTATCTGCAAGGTTTAGCATCATTAACCGATTTATTAGACGCAGAAAATGCACATCAGGAAGCTCAGAATAATTATACAAGAGCTGTATTAAACTATAAAATTGCCGAAGTGGCATTAATCAAATCAAAAGGCGAACTAAAAACTCTTATTAAATAACTAATTACAATGAAGAAAACTATTATAACAATCGTAATCATAATCGCAGCACTAGCTCTGATTGGATTTGTCTTAAATAACAATAAGAAAGAAAACAAAGCGAAAACTGATATTGTTGCAGAGAAAAATGCTGCAGTTTCTGTAAAAGTTACTCCTGTAAAAACAGAGGAAGTTGCTTTAGATTTCGTTGCCAACGGAAACTTTGCTCCAATTCAGGAATTGACTTTTTCTGCTGAGAAATCAGGTAAAGTAATTAGTGTTTTAGCAAAAGAGGGGGACTATGTTCATGTTGGTCAGACTTTATTAACCATGAGAGGTGATATCATTAATGTAAGTGCACAACAAGCTCAGGCAGTTTATCAAAATGCAAAGTCTGATTATGCACGATATGAAAATGCTTTTAAAACGGGTGGTGTTACAAGACAACAATTAGATCAGGCAAAATTAGCTTTAACTAATGCAGAATCTAACTTAAAACAAGCTAATATTAATGTTGGTGATACAAAAGTAAAAGCACCAATCAACGGATTTATCAATAAAAAATATATTGAGCCGGGATCAATCCTTACTGGAATGCCAGCAACAGCTTTATTTGATATTGTAAATGTTTCTAAATTAAAATTAACTGTTACTGTAAATGAAAATCAGGTTGCAAGTTTAAAAGTTGGTGATCATATCAATGTAACTGCAAGTGTTTACCCAGATAAATCATTTTCAGGAAAAATTACTTTTATCGCTGCAAAAGCTGATGCAAGTTTAAACTTCCCGGTTGAAATTGAAATCATCAATAATTCAAACAACGATTTAAAAGCAGGGATGTACGGAACAGCAAATTTTGCGTCTAAACAACAAAAACAAAACCTTATGATTGTTCCTAGAAATGCATTTGTTGGAAGTGTAAGCAGTAACGAAATCTTTGTTGCTGAAAATGGTGTTGCTAAATTGAAAAAAGTAACTGCCGGAAGAATTTTAGGAGATCAGGTAGAAATCATCAACGGATTATCTGATGGTGAAAAAGTAATTACGACAGGTCAGATTAACTTACAAGACGGAAATACAGTAGAAATTATTAAATAATTTTACCGCTTTAAGCCGTAAGCAATAAGCTTTAAGCCTTTAATAAAAGCCTAAAGCCTACAGCGTATAGCCTACAGCCTAAAACAAAACATATGAAATTAGCCGAAATATCCATAAAACGTCCGTCGTTAGTAATTGTATTGTTTACAATTCTGACTCTTGGTGGATTGTTCAGCTACAGCCAATTGGGCTACGAGCTGATCCCAAAATTTGAACAAAACGTTATTACGATTTCTACAGTTTATCCAGGAGCTTCTCCAAGTGAGGTAGAAAATACAGTGACCAAAAAAATTGAAGATGCGATTGCGTCCTTAGAGAATGTAAAAAAGATTGACTCTAAGTCTTATGAGAGTTTGTCTATTGTTTCGATAACATTAACATCAAATGCAAAAGTCGATTTTTCTTTAAATGATGCACAGCGTAAAATTAATGCTATTATCAGTGATTTGCCAGATGATGCTGATCCGCCGTCATTAACTAAATTCTCGTTGAGTGATTTACCAATTATGACACTTGGTGCCAACGGAAAAATGGATGAAGCTGAGTTTTATGACTTAATTGATAAAAAAATTGCACCAATTTTGTCTCGTGTACAGGGTGTGGCGCAGGTAAATATTATTGGTGGTTCTGAGCGTGAAATTCAGGTAAATCTTGATGCTGTAAAGATGCAAGGTTACGGACTTTCGATTCCTCAGGTACAACAAAACATATTGACTTCAAATCTGGATTTCCCAACAGGAAACATTCAGACTCGTAACCAGAAAATATTAATTCGTTTAGCGGGTAAATATAAAAGTGTTGAAGAATTAAGAAACTTAGTAGTTTCTTCTCAAAACGGAATTCAGGTTCGTTTAAGTGATATTGCCGATGTTCAGGATACTCAAAAAATCGCGGAAAAAATATCACGTGTAGATCAAAAAAGTGCCATTGTTTTACAAATTGTTAAACAATCTGATGCGAATGCGGTTGCAGTAAGTGAGCACTTATTAAAAACAATTGCAGTTCTTGAAAATGATTATAAAGCAAATCAGTTAAAACTTGAAGTTGCAAAAGATAGTACAATCTTTACTCTTGAAGCGGCAGATTCTGTTGTTCACGATTTATTGATTGCGGTAATTCTGGTTGCATTTGTAATGTTGTTCTTCTTGCACAGTATTAGAAACTCGTTGATCGTAATGGTATCTATTCCTGCATCGTTGATTGCAACTTTCATCGGAATTTATTTAATGGGGTATACATTAAACTTAATGAGTTTATTAGGATTATCTCTTGTTGTTGGTATCCTTGTGGATGATGCAATTGTGGTATTGGAGAATATTTACAGGCACATGGAAATGGGTAAGAGCCGAATTCGTGCATCTTATGACGGAACAGCTGAAATTGGAGGAACAGTAACCTCTATTACATTGGTAATTGTGGTGGTATTCTTGCCAATCGCGATGAGTTCAGGATTGGTATCTAATATTATTACGCAGTTTTGTGTTACGGTAATTATCTCAACGATGTTATCACTTTTGGCTTCGTTTACTATTATTCCATGGTTATCTTCTCGTTTCGGGAAATTAGAGCATATTGAAGGAAAGAATTTATTTGGAAGAATCATTCTTGGTTTTGAAAACTACTTAACACGTTTCACGGATTGGGTTTCTCATTTATTGACTTGGTGTTTAGATCATTATGTTAAAACTTTTATTGTTGTAATTGTATTGTTCTTTGCTTCAACTGTTGGATTAATGGGTGGAGGTTTCATTGGAGGAGAGTTCTTTGCTTCATCTGATAGTGGAGAGTTTTTAGTTCAGATCGAAATGCCAAAAGATGCTTCGTTAGAACAAACGAACTTCATGACTCAAAAAGCTGAGGCTTTCTTAAAAGCTCAAGAATATGTTCACAGTCAAATTACAACTGTAGGGCAAACTTCTGAAGGTTTTGGAGCATCGCAAGCTACAGCATACAAAGCAGAGATCGACGTAAAAATGATCGAACAAAAAGATCGTACAGATGATGCAAATGTTTATGCAGCAAAAATCAAACGTAAGTTAGAAAAAGTATTAGTTGGAGCAAAAGTTAAAACAGTTCCGGTTGGTATCTTGGGTACTGCCGAAGATGCAACTTTAGGATTAATTGTAACAGGTCCTTCAACAGAAGCTGCAATGGCATTTGCTAAATTGGCTGAAGCTGAATTACGTACAATTCCCGGAACAACAGAGATTAAATTAACAGTTGAAGACGGAAACCCTGAAATCAACGTAAAAGTAGATCGTGATAAAATGGCTGCTTTAGGATTAACACTTCAAACAGTTGGTTTAACTATGCAAACTGCTTTTAGTGGAAATACAGACGGTAAATACAGAGCTGGAGAATATGAATATGATATCAACATTAGATACAATGCTTTTGACAGAAAAAGTATTACTGACGTTAGTAATTTGATTTTCATAAACTCGGCAGGACAACAAATTAAGCTGTCTCAATTTGCTGATATTACAGAAGGTTCAGGACCTAGCCAGTTAGAGCGTAGAGATAAATCTGCGTCCGTAACTGTAAAAGGACAAAACGTTGGGGTGCCGTCAGGAACAATTGTTCAGCAATGGCAGGCGAAATTGGATAAACTGAAAAAACCAACCGGAGTAAATTACATCTGGGGTGGTGACCAAGAGAACCAATCTGAAGGTTTTGGTACTTTAGGAATCGCATTATTAGCTGCTATTATCCTGGTTTATCTTGTAATGGTGAGTTTGTATGACAGTTTCGCGCATCCATTCGTAGTATTGTTCGCAATTCCGCTTTCGTTTATCGGTGCGATGTTAGCATTGGCATTAACAAACAACTCATTGAATATCTTTACCATTTTAGGTATCATCATGTTGATTGGTCTGGTGTGTAAGAATGCGATCATGCTTGTCGATTATACCAATCAAAGAAGAGCAGCCGGAGAATCTATCAGAACGGCATTAATTCAGGCAAACCACGCTCGTTTACGTCCGATCTTGATGACAACAATCGCGATGGTATTTGGTATGTTCCCAATTGCATTAGCAAAAGGAGCTGGAGCTGAATGGAAAAACGGATTGGCATGGGTAATTATTGGAGGTTTGATTTCTTCTTTATTCCTAACCTTGATTGTGGTTCCTGTAATTTACAATATCATGGAGAAATTAATTCAGAAATTCTCTAAAGGAGAAAAAATCGACTACGAAGCTGAAATGCATGCAGATTATGTGCATACAGAATTAAGCGAAGACGGTTTTAATCCAAAACATACGCATTAATTGATTTAATTTTTGATTTGAAAATCCCAGATTCCTTATATTGGAATTTGGGATTTTTTTATTGATTTTTCATAATAGGGAATAAAAATTATCGCACGCAGATTTAGCAGATTTTAGCAGATCAAATTAGAAGAAATCTGCGTTTACCTGCTTAAATTTTTATTAAATCTGCGTGAAAAACTATAGACAGTTTTCATTATTGTTAAACGAAAAATCTGTTTATTTGTATCACCTTACTAAAAAGTACTATGCTACAAAAAGATAAATCTGCTGCAATTGGTTTCATTTTTATAACCATGTTAATAGACATTACCGGATGGGGAATTATTATCCCTGTAATTCCAAAATTAATCGAAGAATTGATTCACGGTGATATTAGTGAAGCCGCAAAAATTGGTGGCTGGCTAACTTTTGCATATGCGATAACTCAATTTGTATTTGCACCTGTTATTGGAAATCTGAGTGATAAATTTGGAAGAAGACCAATTATCTTAATTTCTCTTTTTGGATTCTCATTAGATTATCTCTTATTGGCTTTTTCACCAACAATTCTTTGGTTGTTTATTGGTAGAATTATAGCAGGAGTTACCGGAGCCAGTATTACAACTGCTTCTGCTTATATTGCAGATGTTAGTACTGCAGAAAACAGAGCAAAGAATTTTGGTTTGGTTGGAGCCGCTTTCGGATTAGGATTTATTATAGGACCTGTTATTGGCGGTTTATTGGGGCAATACGGTTCAAGAGTTCCTTTTTATGCAGCAGCAGTATTGTGCATGGTAAATTTCCTGTACGGATTTTTCATTTTGCCGGAATCGCTTAAAAAAGAAAACCGCAGACCTTTTGACTGGAGGCGTGCCAATCCGGTCGGAGCAATTTTAGGTTTAAAAAAACATCAGGAATTAATTGGATTAATCTCAGCTATATTCCTTTTATATGTTGGTTCGCATGCCGTACAAAGTAACTGGAGTTTCTTCACCATTTATCAATTTAACTGGGATGAACGAATGATCGGAATCTCATTAGGAATTATTGGATTATTAGTTGGAGTTGTTCAAGGAGGATTAGTTCGATATATCAATCCAAAAATTGGAAATGAGAAAAGTATTTATATTGGTTTAGCTTTATATACCATCGGAATGTTATTATTTGCCTTTGCAAGCGAAAGCTGGATGATGTTTGTGTTTTTAATTCCATATTGCCTTGGCGGAATCGCCGGTCCTGCATTACAATCTGTAGTAGCCAGTAAAGTATCACCAAGTGAACAAGGAGAAATTCAGGGAACTCTAACAAGTTTAATGAGTGCATCTTCTATAATTGGACCGCCAATGATGGCTAATACCTTTTATTTTTTTACCCACAGTGATGCACCTTTTAAATTTGCCGGAGCACCATTTATTTTAGGTGGTTTTTTAATGTTACTGAGTACGGTAGTTGCTTATTTTTCATTGAAAAAACATTCAGTTCCAAAAACAGAAATTATTCAGCAGGAATAATATACAAAAAACCTTCATTTTGAAGTTTTTTGTTTGGAATTTGGAATTTGGAATTTGGAATTTGGAATTTGGAATTTTTCTATTTTAAATACAAATAATGGTTGAAATAATCAATTATCGCTTTTCCCTGCAATAGAACATCAGCACCAATAATGCCATGTACCGGTTTTGCTTTAAATGATTTCAAAGCTTCATTTACGTGAGAAAGATCAAAAATAACAATGCTGAAATCTTTATTTTTCCAACTGCCTAGTTGTAATTTATTTTCAGATGAAATTTGCGTTGCCATTCCGGTACCGCCGGCTCCCGAGGCTTTAGTTTTTGATTTTTTTGCTGCCAGTTCAAAACGCTCAATACTTTCAAAACCAATGCAGGTATTTGAAGCACCTGTATCTAAAATAAAATTTCCGGATATGCCGTTGATTTTGGCTTTAATTTGAAGGTGTTGCGTTTTGGTAACCTTAAATTTTATTTTTTTGTATTTCTCTTTTTTGAGAACGGCATGAAGATTTTCCATTTTAAATACTGATTGAATATCAAAAATAAGCCAATTACAAACAAAAAGCTAACGATATAATAGATATAATTTTCTGATTTTTTCTCCATAAAAAACAGATAAAAAAAAGAGCATTGTAAATCTTATATAGGTCTGATTTAGTAAATGTTAAGGTATATTTGAAATTATTTAATATTCTTTTTTAACTTTATAAGATTAAAAGTTTTTTTATGGATAAAATTAAGACACATCGAGACCAAAAGTATATTGATGGAATCGCTTCAAATGATTCAGAAATTATAGAATCAATTTATCAGAAGTCTGTGCCCAAAGTCGTTTTTTTTGTTCTCAATAATTCCGGTGATAAAGAACAAGCTAAAGGAATAGTAGAGGAAGTTCTACTCTTACTTTTTAATCAGGCAAAATCAAAGGGATTAAATCTGAAATGTCCATTTGATACTTACTTTCTTTTATTATGCAAAAGAAAATGGCTCAAGGAGTTTAAAAAAATATCTAATGACGGTGTGACCATTCACGAAGATGTGACCTCTATAAATGAATCGGCGTTGGAATTAATTGCGCAGACCGAAGATTTTGAACTTCAGGGACAAAATACATCTGGTTTTGAGCAAGAAAGAGAAGAGTTTAAAGAAAACCTGGAACAGATTTCAGAAAATCACTTTAACAAGAAACCAAAAGCCACTGGTTTAAAACCCTGGTATTTTGCTGTTGCAGGATCAATTATAATTTTGTTCGGATTGTTCTTTTTTAATTACAATCAGAACCCGGTTTTTGAGGATTACAATAATCCCGAACAAGCTGCTTTTGCTGAAAGAGGAAGCGAAGGCGGCCCTTTAAAACAAGCCGAAACAGAATTTAATAGTAAAAGATATTCGCTGGCAATTCCGCATTTCGAAGCAATTCTGCAAAAAACAAAAACACCCGAAATACAATATTTCTATGCCATTTCTCTTTTGGAACAAAGTCAGTTTCTAAAAGCAGAGGCAGTTTTTAATGAATTAAAATCAGGAAATTCAGCCTATAAAGAAAAAGCAATCTGGTATTTGGCATTATCCAAATTAAAACAAAGAGACTACGAATCCTGCAAAAAGTTATTGCAAACCATTTCTCAGGATTACCAGGATTATGATGAAGTTCAGGATCTTTTGGATGCCTTAGGGTAAGTTGTTTCTAGTGAATTTGCAATCAAAATAGTAAAAATTGACTTTTTATAAGTCGCTTTACGTGAACCCGTAATCGAATTTAGATTTTTAGTTCTAAATTCGATTTTTATTTTATACCAATAACAAGCCAAAAACGATTTATTATTCTTAACCAATTTGTTAAATGCAAAAAGCTATTTTACTTTTTCTTATTCTATTCTATCAAGCCCTTTTTGGTACTACAAAAATTACCGAAACCGAAAAACTTGCTGCGACCTGCAAAGTTTGGGGCTTCTTAAAATATTATCATCCTGTTGTTGCTGGTGGGAAAGTAAATTGGGATGAACAGCTTTTTAAAGTATTACCAAAAGTGGAAAATGCTTCAACAAAAGAAGAATATTCATTAGTAATAGAAAAATGGATAGAGGAACTGGGAGAAGTTCCGGTAAATAAGCTTGTCAGTAATGATTCAAAAAAGGATTATTTTAATAAAAATCTAAATTTAGAGTGGACACAAAAAGAAAAGATATTTTCTAAAAACCTTTCAAATAAATTGAAATTTATTACTGAAAATAGATTTCAAGGTTCAAATTATTATGTAAACCGAGATGGCGAAGGTGTTAAGCTTCAGTTTGTGAATGAACCGGAATATGCTGAATTTAAATGGACAGATAAGAATTTACGACTTTTAGGATTGTTCCGTTTCTGGAATTATGTTGAATATTTTTTTCCGTATAAATATGTAATGGATCAAAATTGGGATGATGCACTAGTTGAAATTCTGCCTCAAATTTCGAATTCAAAGTCTGAAAAAGAATTTTTAATGGCAATGCGAGTAATCTCTATAAAACTTAATGATTCGCATGCCGCGACGATTAATACAGCTATGTTTAAGTATTTAGGAGGTGAGAAATATCCAGCTTTCACTGCCAGATTAGTAGATGACAAATCTGTAATTGTAAGTTTAGCCAATGATTCATTGGCCAAGATTGACGATTTAAAAATTGGTGACATTATTACTAAACTTGACGGAGTTAGCATAAAAGAGAAAGTACAAGATTTCTCCAGATACATGCAGGGATCTAACAAGGCTGCAGCGGCAGCTAATGCTAGTTTTGTAATGTTTACAGGAAATGATGATGAATTTGAGATTGAGTTTATGCGAGATAATGTTATCTCAACAAAAAAGATACATCGTTATCTGAATGAAAAAATTAAAAGGACGCCGCCAAAAAGTACTGCAAAATGGGAGATTTTGGGAAATAATATTGGTATGGTAAGAATGAGTAAAGTGCCAAAAGAAGATATTGCGGGCATGATGGAAGAATTAAAAAACACAAAATCTATCATTTTTGATGTTAGAGCAAGACCGATTTCTACAGACTTTTTAGTAAGTGACTACTTAAATTCAGAACCTAAACCAATCCTGAGATTACTTTATCAGGATTTAAGTTATCCCGGCCGCTATTATTTTAATGATGAAATGCAGGAATGCGGAAAAATCAATGCAGATTATTATAAAGGGAAAGTAATTGTTTTAGTAGGTCCCGGGACACATAGTTTTGGGGAGCAAACAGTAATGAGTCTTCAAACAGCCCCAAATGCAACTGTTATTGGTATGCAAACTTCAGGAGCAGACGGATCAAATTATTTTTTTACAATTATCAAGGGGTTTGATTCCAGTTTTACTTCTTCAGGTGTTTTTTATCCAAATAAAAAAGAAACTCAGAGAATAGGAATCGTTCCAAATATTGAAGTAAAATTAACTGTAAAAGGAGTTCAGGAAGGAAAAGATGAGATTTTAGAAAGAGCTTTGCTGTTTGCAGAAACAGGGAAATAAATAAAGTATGTCATCTGAGCGAAGTCGAAGACATTATCAGCAAGAAAAAAAGAATCGGGGGACTTTTTTTAGCTGGACTTCGGCTTCGCTCAGTACGACAAAAACAGAAAAATCCGTTTTTCATCCGCGTTTTCGCGAAGTGAATCTGTAAAATCCGTGTGCCAATAAACCCGCAATTGCTATTCTTTTAATATTGTCGTAATTTTGACAACTATAAAACAGAAACAATTGAATTTAATACCAATTATTACCGATACACACACCCATTTATATTCTGAAGAGTTTGATCAGGATCGTGACGAAATGATTCAACGCGCTATAGATGCCGGAATCACACGTTTTTTTATTCCTGCAATCGATGCGGCAGCAACCCAGTCTATGTACGATTTAGAGAAAAACTATCCGGATAATATATTTCTGATGATGGGTTTACATCCCACTTACGTGAAAGACAATTATCTGGAAGAACTTGCACATGTGGAAACCGAATTGTCAAAGCGAAAATTCTATGCTGTTGGTGAAATCGGAATCGATTTGTATTGGGATAAAACACATCTAAAAGAGCAGCAAATTGCCTTTAAGAGACAAATTCAGTTGGCAAAACAATACAAATTGCCCATTGTAATTCACTGCCGTGAAGCATTTGATGAGATCTTCGAAGTGCTTGAAGAAGAAAAATCTGAAGATTTATTTGGGATTTTTCATTGTTTTTCCGGAACTTTAGATCAGGCATTACAAGCCATTTCTTATAATATGAAATTAGGAATTGGTGGTGTTGTTACATTTAAGAATGGAAAAATTGATCAGTTTTTAAATCAAATCGATTTAAAACACATCGTTCTCGAGACAGACTCGCCCTATTTAGCGCCAATTCCTTACAGAGGAAAACGAAATGAAAGCAGTTATTTGGTCAATGTTATTGCCAAGTTAAGCGATATTTATGATGTTTCTATAGAAGAAGTTGCAACAATTACAACTCAAAACTCAAAAGACGTTTTTGGGATTTAACCAAGACCTTACAAAACTTTAATTTTTTTTTTGTTCTTTTGCCCACTTAAACCCAAATAAATAATGCAGAGATTTGATGCCATTCGACCGTTTTATGATTCCGAAATAAATGAAGCACTTCATGGTGTTGTTAATCATCCGATGATGAAAGCCATGATGAATTTTACTTTTCCGGAAGTAGAAGACGAGGTTTGGAAGGATCAGCTTAAGAAAACACATTCGATTCGTGATTTTCAGTGTAACTTTATTTACAATACTATTCAGAAAGTCCTTGAAAGAAGTTCTGAGGGTTTAACAACTTCTGGTTTTGAAAAACTGGAGCCAAACACTTCTTATTTATTTGTATCCAATCACAGAGATATTCTTTTAGACACTACTTTGCTAAATGTTTGTTTGTTTGAGCATGGTTTAGTTATGACAGCATCAGCAATTGGAGATAATCTGGTTAAAAAAGCCTTCTTGTCGACATTAGCAAAACTAAATAGAAACTTTTTGGTTTTAAGAGGATTAACACCTCGTGAAATGTTGCAAAGTTCTAAATTACTTTCTGAATATATAGGTCAATTATTGCTTCGCGAAAATCGTTCGGTTTGGATTGCCCAGAGAGAAGGAAGAACAAAAGACGGAAATGACGAAACCAATCCAGGCGTTTTAAAAATGATCGGAATGGGTTCTGATGAACCTAATTTGATGGATTATTTTAAGAAATTAAAAATCGTTCCGGTTTCTATTTCTTACGAATATGATCCTACAGATGTTCTGAAAATGCCGCAATTAATGGCAGAAGCAAATAACGAAGTTTATATCAAAGAAAAAAACGAAGATTTCATGACCATTTTAAGTGGTGTCATGGGAACTAAGAAAAGAATACATATTTCAGTTGGAGACGTTCTGGATACAGAAATCGATCAGATCGTAGCCGAAAATGATAACGTAAACAAACAAGTTCAGGCTTTAGCACAAGCTATTGATGATTCGGTTTTAAAGAATTACCAATTGTGGCCAACTAATTTTATTGCTTACGATATCTTAAACAACACAGATAAATTTGCTCACAAATACAAAGAGAGCGAAAAATCACTTTTTGAGCGCCGTTTAGAAATGCGCATCGGAAGTGATAATCCAGTAACAAGACAAGGATTTTTAGCAATGTATGCCAATCCGGTTGTGAATAAATTGAAATATCAGGATGTCATCTAAAGCTAAAATACTTTTAATATATACCGGTGGAACCATTGGTATGAGCAAAGATTTTGAAACAGGAGCACTTAAAGCGTTCAATTTTGGAAAATTACTCCAAAAAATTCCTGAAATCAAACAATTAGATTGCGAGATTGAAACTGTTTCATTTGATGAACCTATAGATTCATCAAACATGAATCCTGCAGAGTGGACAAAAATTGCAGAAATTATCGAAGAAAATTACGTTTCTTATGATGGATTTGTGGTACTTCATGGTTCAGATACCATGTCGTATTCGGCTTCGGCATTGAGTTTTATGCTGGAAAATTTAGCCAAACCGGTAGTATTTACAGGTTCTCAGTTACCAATTGGAGATTTACGTACCGATGCTAAAGAAAATTTAATTACAGCGATACAAATTGCTTCACTTCAGGAAAACGGGAAACCGGTTATCAATGAAGTGTGTTTGTATTTTGAATATAAATTATACCGTGGCAACCGAACGTCAAAAGTAAATGCAGAACATTTTAGAGCTTTTACAGCACCAAATTATCCTGAATTGGTAGAATCCGGAGTGCATTTAAAACTAAATTCGCATTTATTTCTTCCTGTAAAAGAAGGTGTAGAATTAATAGTTCACAAGAACTTAGACAATCACGTTGCGATTATCAAAATGTTTCCCGGAATGAGCGAAATTGTTTTGGCTTCAATTCTGTCTATTAAAGATTTAAAAGGAATTATTTTAGAAACCTACGGATCTGGAAATGCACCAACCGAAGATTGGTTTTTAAATTTAATCGAAAAAGCAATTCAATCCGGAATGCATATCGTAAACGTAACCCAATGTTCAGGCGGAAGTGTGAACATGGGACAATATGAAACCAGTACGGCTCTGAAATCTTTGGGAGTTATTTCCGGAAAAGATATTACTACAGAAGCTGCAATTACAAAACTAATGTATTTGCTGGGACATAATATTCCGCAAAACGAATTCAAAGATGTTTTTGAAACAGCTTTGCGCGGGGAAATCTCACTTTAAATAAAAAATTCCAATTTTTTAAATTCCAAAAAGTTTACATAACAAACCCGACAGGTTTTAAAAACCTGTCGGGTTTACTACATCTGCAAAGTTTGTCATTTCGAACGAGACTCGAAATCACAAGATTGTCGATAATTGAATTGGAATTTGGAATTTAAAAAATTGGAATTTCCTCTTTAATATTTGGAATTTTTATAAGTCACCGGACAAGTCTCTAATTCTTCTGAAGATTTATGTTTTTTATAATAAACATACACAATCACAGAAAGAATACAAATTATTCCCTGTATGGCAACCGTATTTCTGGTTCCGATAATATGAGAAACATATCCAATAATTAAGCTTCCCACAGGAATCATTCCCTGATAAGCCATTAAATAGTAACTAATACTTCTTGAACGCATATTTACAGAACTTTGAGTCTGAACAAAAATATTTATTGATGAGGTTTGAGCCATCATTCCTACACCGCTCAAAGCCATACAAATAAGGGCTATAGTTAAACTGTTTGAATAAGCAAGTATGATAATGCTAAAACCTAATAATAAGCTCGCAGCAATCATAATTTTGTTCATATTGTCGGCTTTTTTAAGATTTGCCAGATAGATAGCCGATAGAATTGAACCAATTCCGGCAGCACTTTCAAACCAGCTGAAAGTCTGTGCATTTCCGCTAAAAATATCTTTTGCAAAAACAGGCATCAAAGTGTTAAATGAGATCACAAATAAACTGCTGCACATTAACATTAAAAGCATTCTTGCCATTTCGGTTTCTTTTTTAACATAATCTAAACCTTCAAGAAAATCATCAAGCATTTTAAATTTATCTTCAGATTTGATATGTGGCGTGATTTTCATCATGAAAAGCGAAATCAAAACAGGAATATAACTCAAAAAGTTTCCTATAAAACAGATGTCTTCTCCATAATTGTGCAAAATAATTCCGGCTAGGGCCGGACCGGCAATTCTGGCAAAATTATTCAGAGTAGAATTTAGTGCTACTGCATTGGGCAAATCTTCTTTATCATTAACAATATCAATCATCATGGTTTGTCTGCAAGTCATATCAAAAGAATTTATAATTCCCTGAAAAAGACTTAATGCAAGAATAAAATTGATGTTGTAAATTTTTAGATAAAGCAGCAAAGCCAAAGCTCCGGCCTGAAGCATTGCCAGAGATTGCAATAAAATCATGGCTTTGTGTCGGTCATATCGTCCAATAATACTTCCGGCTAAAGGAGCCAGAAACAAAGATGGAATCATACTTAAAAAAGTGGCTAAACCCAATAAAAATACAGAACCGGTAATACTGTAAACCATCCAGCTTACAGCAGTTTTCTGCAACCAGGTTCCGATAACAGAAACAGATTGCCCATAGAAGAATAACTTGAAGTTTTTTGATTTTAATGCCTTAAACATGATCCTAATTATTTAATACAAAGGTCGGGATTATGATTTCATTAGAAAAATTAATAATTTTACTGATAATAAGTATAAAAACTTATCAATATGGAAATCTATCAATTAGAATATTTTATTAAAACGGCTGAGGTTTTGCATTTTACTAAAGCGGCAGAATTGTGTTTTGTCACACAATCCGGGCTTTCGCAACAAATTAAAAAATTGGAGGAAGAACTCGGATTGCCTTTGTTTAAAAGAATTGGTAAAAAAGTACAGCTTACAGAAGCGGGTTCGGTTTTTTTGATTCATGCTAAAAAAGTGGTAGAAAATGTAGAAAACGGAAAACAGGCAATCGAAGATTTAAACGAAATGATTGGTGGAGAGCTGCGAATAGGTGTTACTTATATTTTTGGTTTATTGATTTTGCCAATTGTCAATACATTTGCTAAAGAATACCAGCACTTAAAAATTGTTGTTGAATACGGAACCACAGAAGTTTTAGAACAAAAGCTTATAAATAATCAGTTAGATGTTGTTTTGGTTATCTCATCGCATGAAATTGAAATGCCAATTCAGAAAGTTCCTTTGTTTACTTCGCACATGGTTTTGGCAGTTTCCAGAACACATGCTTTGGCAGATTTAGATAAAATAGCTTTTAAGAAAATAGAAGAAATCCCTTTGATTTTGCCGGGAAAAGGGTCAAATTCAAGAGAGTTTGTAGAAGAATTATTTCAGAAGTTTAACATGAAACCTAAAATTTCAATAGAGCTGCATTCGATACATGCCTTATTACAAATGGTAGAAAACAGCGATTGGGCAACCATAGTAGCCGAAAAAGCATTAAAAGGCTGGGATACTCTTAAATCTATTCAGATTACAGGAGTTGCAACGAGAAGAGAATCTTTTATGTTAACCATGGGAGGGTATCAAAAGAAGGCTGTAAAACTGTTTATGGAAGAATTCAGAAAAAGTATCTAAAGGATTATTGGATTTTACTTTTGTAAGTCACTTTTTTTTGTGTTATTTGCAAACCTAAATAGAGAGGTGTCCGAGTGGTTTAAGGAGCTAGCCTGGAAAGCTAGTATATGGGTAACTGTATCGAGGGTTCGAATCCCTTCCTCTCTGCAAAATTTTAGTTTAAATAATACCAAACCTCGAAATCTGTATTTCGAGGTTTTTTTATTAACTTTCTATAGTTATTAGATTTGATTTTGTAAAAAAAGAATGGCAAAAGGAAAAAGTATAAATGTTGCGGGAAACCAAATTACTATTTTATCAAAAGATGGTAAGAATGAATATATTTCCTTAACTGATATGGCGCGTAGCCAATTGCAAGAAGTTGTAATTATAAAATGGCTAAGTCTTAAAAGTACAATAGAATATCTTGGAGAATGGGAAGCATTGTACAATCCAGATTTTAATTATACCGAATTCGGTATAATTAAAAATGAAGCAGGCAGTAATAATTTTGTGCTTTCGGTAAAGCAGTGGATTGAGAATACTGGCGCAATTGGGCTTACTGCAACTGCGGGGCGATATGGCGGGACTTATGGACACAAAGACATAGCCTTTCATTTTGGAATGTGGATTAGTCCTAAGTTTCAATTGTTGTTAGTGAAAGAATTTCAAAGACTTAAAGAAGAAGAAAATGAAAGACTGAACCTAACATGGAATTTACAGCGAACTTTGGCAAAAGTAAATTATAAAATACATACTGATGCTATAAAAGAGAATTTGATCCCTCAATTGCTTACTAAGGAAAAAATAAATTTTATATATGCAGATGAGGCAGATTTACTAAATGTCGCCCTATTTGGAAAAACAGCAAAGCAATGGCGTATCGAGAATCAAAATGCAACAGGAAATATAAGAGATGAAGCAACAATAGAGCAACTGGTTGTACTTAGCAATATCGAAAGTATTAATGCCGTGTTAATAAACAAAGGGATTGCCCAAAGCCAACGTTTAGAACAATTGAACGCTATTGCTATAACACAAATAAAATCATTATTAGGTAATATAAACCTTGAAAAGCTTAAATCATGACCGTAAAAAAATATAATTTCATTTTTTGAAGTTGCAGGATTTTCGTAACAAAAAAGAGACTTTGATCTCTTTTTTTTGTGTCTGATTTTCTGGCTTCAGGGGTTGTTTTTTGTAGAAACAATTCTACAGGAAAGTGGTTAATATGCTACAAAATACTAGTATTGTCTGAGGTATCTTTGTAAAGTGAGATATAGAAAGAAGTTAGGTGTTGAAATAAAAATAGGCAGATATACAAGTTTTTAATTCCATTGGTTTTTTTTATAGGGGTTTAATTAAAACGAGACAACAATGACAAAGAAAAAAATACTTTTATGTGGGAACCAAAAAAGCTTTTCAAGATTTTTAAAATATAAATTTCAGGATGTTTTAAATATTGACCTTTGTAGAGATTTTAAAGAAGCAAATGTTCAGTCGAATGTTTATCAGGCAATAGTAATTGTTGCATATACAGAAGAAGAATTTCTTGATTTTTTAAAGATTTATGAAAGAAAAATTCCTTTTGCTATTTGTTGTTTCAACAAACCAGCATCTGATACTTTAAAGAATGATAAAAATGTTTTTTTTATTGACACATCAAAGGTTAAGTCGCAAATAATAAGTCAGTTGAGTGTTTATTTTGAAAAAAACGTATTCGGCTCTCAAAATCTTATTACGGATTAAAAACACACTTTTTTTATTAATCATAGATTGGCACTTCAATATATTTATATAAACAAAAAAGAGACCTTTTAAAGATCTCTTTACTAGAATTATATTTTATAAAAGACTTTTACTTCTCCTTCAACAATTTCTCCAAATATTCATTTTTATCCTTTTCAGCCTGTACTAAACGCTCATAAAGCTCAACAACTTTATCTAGAGGATTAAAAGTACAATCATTATAATGCTTGTTAAAAGCTGCATTATCATAAATATTATTAAAGTAATTAATTACAGCTTCTTCCGAAAAGTTTTTAATGGCTTCAACAGTCATTCCAAGAGCCTTTGCTACTTCTTTTAGTTTTTCTTCGTCTATGGTTTCGCTGTTTTCCATAGCAGAAACAGTCTGTTGACTCATTCCTAAAGCTTGTGCCAAAGCTTCTTGTTTCATGTCTTTAAGTTCACGAATACGGCTTATTTTTCGCCCTATGTGATATGGTTTTGTTGTTGCGCTCATAAATCAAAGATATTTAAAATTTTTAGAGAAAAATAGATTTTAGTAAAAAACAGGCTTGTTTTGTAAGATACGGCTTTCATTATTGATACCGAAATTCCAATAACAAAATTAAAGCTTAATTTCAAACAAACTAAAAGAACCTTCCTTATAATGTTCCGGTAATTCTGGTGTCCATTCAATCACGCTGATTCCTTTATAATCGAAACCACAACTCGTGTAGTAGTTGTTTATTCTTTCGTTACCGCTGTGTGTATCAAGTCTTATATAAGATTTACCGTTTTCATGTGCATATATTTTTACCCATTCGATAATTTTCCTGACATACGATTGTCCTCTAAACTTTGGATTTGTAGCGATACGATGTAAATATACAGCGGGATCTGCTGCAGCTTCTTTCCAGATAATTTCATCATTAAAAGTAAGTACAAAAGTACAGGCAACTTCATCTTCTTCTTTGATTATAAAATGACGATTTTCGGCAATTTCTTTTTCTATTAATGCTCTTTCAAAACCTCTCCAGCTTTTATTGTTTACTGTTTTTTGATAAGATGTGGCCTCGTTATAAATATCGAAAACAGCATCAATGTCCTGAGTTGTAGTTTTAAAAAAATCCATGATTGGGCTTTATTCTGTAGATTAATGAATCTTCAAAGGTAAATCTTTCAATAGCTTTAGAGAGTCAAAAATGTTTAATTTATGCTTTTTTTATCAGAGTTTAACCAAACAACATTTTGCTCAGATTTGTGATTTTGACCAATAATATCGCTGTACAATTCTGGTCTTCTAGCTTTTATATAACGATTTCCTCCTGCCTGAATACATTTTTCCGGGGTAAGTACTGCCGTTGCAAAAGAATCATCAAAAGTTCTACATTCTGCCAGAATATCTCCAAAAGGATCAATAATCATAGAACAGCCGTTTTTTAACTGATCATCGTCCATGCCAATCGGGTTTGAGAAAACAGCATAAATGGCATTATCATAAGCCCTTGCCGGAAGCCATTTCATTAACCAGTCGCGGCCTTTCATTCCGTCAAATTCTAATCGTAACGAAGTTGGGTCGGCTTCGCGGTTTTCCCAAAGCTGCGGTGCTACAAAACCAGCGCCAGGTCGGGTAGAAGGCGTGCACATGGTTACGTGAGGCATAAAGATAATATCGGCTCCTAGAAGTTTTGTCGCACGAACATTTTCTATAATATTATTGTCGTAACAAATAAGAATGCCACATTTCCAGCCCTCAATTTCAAAAATACAATAACGATCTCCGGGCGTTAAGTACGGATTTATAAACGGATGTAATTTTCGGTATTTGGCTACTAAACCATTTTTGTCTACACAAACATAAGCTTTGAAGAGATTGTTGTTATCGTCTTTTTCAAAGAGTCCTGCTAATATTACAATGTTGTTGTTTTTGGCAATTTCGATCAATTTTAAAATGCTTTCTCCACTCGGAATCAGTTCTGCCAAGTCTAACATTTGTTCTTTTGATAAATTCCTTGCAAAGGTATATCCGGTTATAGAACATTCGTGAAACGAAATCACATCGCAACCTTCGGCAGCTGCTTTTTGAGAAAGATTTTCGATTACAGATAAATTATAGTTTTTGTCGCCGCTTTTGTTTTCAAACTGAGCTGTGGCTATTTTTAGATTTTTCATTTTGTGTGCTATTAATTTTAGTCAAAAATAGCAACAGCAACATTTTATAAATTGTATAAAACCGACATTTTAGAATGACAAAGGAGGAAATCTTTTGATAAGATTGTTAGTTAACTTTCCGCTGTTGTAAATGTATTCGGTTGGAGTTATTCCGGTATGCTTTCTAAATTCTTTTATTAAGTGCGACTGGTCAGAAAATCCGGCATCATAACAAATGGTGGTTAGATTGGTATCGTCAGATCTGCCTTTTAATAATTTTAGAAAATGATGTAGTCTTACAACGTTTCCAAATTTCTTAGGATTTAATCCCACACATTCTTTGAATTTTCTTTCCAGATGTCTTTCGGTATAACCTGTGTATTCTACTAATTGTTTTATAGAGAAATGCCCTTTGTTACTAATGATAAAGTTTAAAGAATGATCTATTATAAACTGATTTGAAGCTGTTTTTTTTGAGATTAATGACCTGAAAAAACAATTAAGCAGTTCAACACGAATTTGATTATTTTGTTCGAATAACCTCTCCTGAAGCATCGTAATTTTTTCGTCAAATATATCCTCAACAGGAATAATAGAATCGTGAAACTCACTGGCAGGAATTCCTAATAATTGGTTTATTCCGCTGGGTTGAAAAACGACAATAATAAGGGTAATTTCGTTCTCTGAATAAAGATCTTTAAAGCCGTTAAGCTGTCCATATAAAAAGGAAGCGGGCAGATATTCTTTTATTTCATATTTATTAATTCCAGAAATGAGTTTGCTTTTTATAGAAAATACAAGACCGGTATTACCATCAGAAAAGAGGCGAAATTTTTGTAAAGCAGTTTCTGTATTATCTAAAAACAGATAATGTTTAATATAAGGTAATAATTCTTTTGAAGGTGAAACTTGCATAAAGAGATTTGTTGCTAATCTAAAAAGAGATATTCAAATTTAAAAAAATTAATCTTGTAAAGCTACTTTTACTATTGGCAACATACGTTCAACAAACATTCTGTAAGCAGTTTCAGAAGGATGAAGACCGTCTGATGCGACTAAACTTGAATTGTTTAGGCCTTGCCTTGTAATATCTGTGATCGAAATAAAAGTAACGTTTTTAGAGGAGCAGTAACTTTCTGCAAAAGAGTTGTAGTTATTTATTTCATTTGATATTTTCATTCGGTTTGCATCACTGTAATTTGAGGCAAATGGAGTATAAGTATAGTCGGGAATCGAAAGTACAATTACATTTTTGCTTTCACCTTTTGCCAGAGCAATTGCTTTGTTTAATAGCTGTGGAAACTCTTTTTTGTATACAGAAAAGTCCAAATGTTGGTATTGATTATTAACCCCAATTAAAAGTGTGACCAAATCATAATTTGATTCCGGATTTTGGGTATTGATTGCCGAAATTAAATCGGAGGTTGTCCAGCCTGTTGTTGCAATTATTTTTAAAGAAAAATCTGTTTCAGGATAAAATCCTTTCAATTTGGTTTTGAGTTGTTCCGGAAATCGGCAAGTTTCGCAAACACTTTGACCAATAGTATAACTATCGCCCAAAGCGAGATAGTTTATAGATTTAGCAATAGGAATTGTTGGAGTCTCAACTGTAGGAGGAATAGAAGTCTCTGAATTAGAGTCGTCTGTACTGCAGCTCAGTAAAAAGACAGAGAGAATTAACGTAACGATTTGTTTGAAATGCGGTTTCATAATCTGAAGAAATTAAGTTTGGTGTCATTTTAAATAAATAGTTACGTTAAATAGTTTGTTATGGTTTTCCGGCTTCGTTGTAAACATTCCTTTCCATTGTGATGTTTAATCTTTCAAACATTTCGGCAATATCAAACCCTTCTTTTTTATAGTTGGCCTGAACTATTTCTTTTGCTTTTTTTAAAACAGTTTCGTTTTCCCAAACTGCAATAGTCATATAAATTAAATTTCCTTTGTCATCTGTACGTTCGTAAGCGTCATCTTTTACAAATCCGTTTAGTTGTTTTATGATATTTCTGTTAATGCTTACTCTTTTTAGAAATTCTTGTTTTGATTTTTCGGGTACGATAAATTTATCAATAAAGATTTGTTTCATGCTTTCTGATTTTTGGGTTTCTGTTTGTAAATTAGTACTTGTTGTCTGCGCACTAGCTTTGTAACTAAACAATGTCAGGCAGACGATTCCGATTAAAAAATTTGTTTTCATATTTCTCCATTTTTGTTGAAGTAAAATTGAGAATTGTAGAAACTAATTCATTGTAAAAAATCATTGATTTACCAAAAAGAAGGAAAGCTGAAAAACTCCGTTGGAGTTTGTCCTGTAAATAATTTAAAATCTTTATTAAAATGGGGCTGGTCAAAATAACCTGCATCAATTGCCAGATCGATGAGGTTTTTATTATGCTGTTTTTGATCGATAATTGCTTTTATTCTAACAACATTGCAGAATTGTTTTGGCGATGATCCTATTGTTTTTCTGAATCTCTTTTCGAAAGCATCCTGACTGATAAAAAGAGCGTCAGCAAGTTCTTTTATTTTGACAATTCCTTTTTTGGACTGAATGATTGAGATAGCAGCCGAAATTAATTTATCGGGTTTGTAAGAGTACAATTTTGATAATAGAAATTGTTCTATAATGGCAATTTTTTGATCGTTTGTTTTTGCCTCGGCTAAAAGTTCTTCTATCAGGTTTATTTTTTGCTGCGGAATAAAATTATCAAGTGAAACACTTTCTTCAAACAACTCATGAAGAGGTTCTTTAAAAAATGCTGTTGCTCCGGCTTCTTTAAACAAAACAACTATAGTAGTTGTATTTTTAGAATAATGAATTAAACGTACTGATTTACGAATTCCTGAAATTGTTGAAACGGGTAATTTATCGTGGTGATTCTCTTTAATAAAATTGACTTCTCCTTTGCATCTAAAAGCGATCGAGAGGGAAGTGCCAGGCAAAACGCGGTTAACCAATTCGTCCTGACTTTCGATAATTCTGTAAGTCTTTATAAAAGGTGTTAATGGTTCTGTTGGACTGAAATCTGCAATTTTCATTTTGTATCTGGTTTACAATCAATGAATATCAAAGATACGGAAAAGAATTTTTGTTTGTTTTTAAAATAAAAAACGAGGTAAAAAATACCTCGTTATCATTTTTAGACCATTTCTGCTTTTAAAAGAATTTCTTCTTCAATGGCATTCCAGAGTCCAATACGTTTTTCTAATGCAAGAATCGAAACTTCTTCTACTTCTTTCCATTTTTGCGCATCATCTTCACATAAATCGGTAATCATTCGCATTGCCATTGGGCCGTGCTCATCTGCGTCTAATTCGATATGTCTTTCAAAATAATAAAGCAATTTTTTTAAATCGACGTCCGGCAGGTTTTTTTGAAAGTTTTTAAGAATTTCAGTAAACATACTCGGAATCAGGTCTTCTCTTCCAAAAGTAAATGCAGCGGCAATCTGATGCGGTTTTCCTTCTTCAATAACTCTGAAAGTGAAATCCAGAAAAGCTTTTATTTCAGGGTGCAATGAGCTTTGTTTTATGGCAACAAAAATATTATGAAGAGAATTTACTTCGTTTAGGAATTTATCAATTTCTGTTGTATTGGCGCCACAATCCTGCATGGCTTCAAGATACATTTCATAATGACTTTGTCTTCTTCCGTCAATACTTAAATCGGTTTCTTCGGCAAGAACAATTTCATTAATTAAATATCTGGTTTCAGGGTTTTTAGTTGCAAACCATGGTGTTGTTGTGCAGGTAAGTTTAGCTTGTAATGCTTTTAATAGTGACATAAAATCCCAAACTGCAAAAACGTGATTTTCTACAAAGCTATGTAAATCGTCAATAGTTTGGATTTTGTTGTATAATGAATGTTTTAAAAGTTGCTCTTTTTGAGGTTGAATGCTATTGTGTATAGTTTCAATATTCATGAAATGGAAATTTTTGTGCAAAGATAAAAAGCTTCTCGTTTAGAAGAAGCTTTTTAGATTGATTTTGTATATATTTTAATAGTTATTTATGATTTAAAAGCTGGAATTCCAGTTACATCCATTCCTGTGATTAACAAATGGATATCATGAGTTCCTTCGTAAGTAATTACACTTTCCAGATTCATCATATGACGCATAATCGAATATTCGCCTGTAATTCCCATTCCGCCCAACATTTGTCTTGCTTCACGTGCAATATGTATGGCCATATCAACATTATTACGTTTTGCCATCGAAATCTGAGCTGTTGTTGCTCTTCCTTCGTTTCTTAATACGCCCAAGCGCCAGGTTAATAATTGTGCTTTTGTGATTTCGGTAATCATTTCGGCCAATTTTTTTTGTTGCAATTGTGTGCCTCCAATTGGTTTTCCAAACTGGATTCTCTCTTTTGCATATCTTAAAGCAGTATCATAACAGTCCATTGCAGCTCCAATTGCTCCCCAGGCTATGCCATATCTGGCAGAATCTAAGCATCCCAGCGGCGCTCCTAATCCTGATTTATTTGGTAACAGGTTCTCTTTGGGAACTTTTACATTGTCGAAAATTAATTCTCCGGTTGCAGATGCACGAAGAGACCATTTGTTATGCGTTTCCGGAGTTGTAAAACCTTCCATGCCACGTTCAACAATTAAACCATGAATTCTGCCGTCCTCATTTTTTGCCCAAACTACTGCAATATCAGCAAAAGGGGCATTAGAGATCCACATTTTTGCACCATTTAAAAGATAATGATCTCCCATATCTTTAAAATTGGTAATCATACTTCCGGGATCAGACCCATGATCAGGTTCTGTTAAACCAAAACAACCTATAAATTCGCCAGTTGCAAGTTTTGGTAAATATTTCATGCGTTGTTCTTCGTTTCCATATTTCCAGATAGGATACATTACCAAAGAAGATTGCACAGATGAGGTTGATCTTACACCAGAATCACCACGCTCAATTTCCTGCATGATTAGACCATATGAAATTTGATCTAAACCGGCACCACCATATTCAACAGGGATATAAGGTCCGAATCCACCAATTTCTCCCAGACCTTTTATGATCTGTTTTGGGAATTCTGCTTTTTGAGCGTATTCTTCAATAATAGGAGAAACTTCTCTTTTTACCCATGCACGTGCAGACTCGCGAACCAATTTGTGCTCATCTGTTAATAAATCGTCAAGGTTGTAATAATCTGGAGATTGAAATAAGTCTGGTTTCATTTTGTATAAGATTTTTCAAAACAAATTTACGTAATATAAATATAACAAAACAATTCAAAATTGTTATATTATTTTAATTTTGTAACAAAATTAACAATGGATAAGCAAATTAATTTTAGTTTATTGAAAATATAAGAACTATTTTTGAATACCAAAAACAGATAAATGAGGCTAATCATCTCTTTTTTACTTTTTCATGTTCTCAGTATTGGGTTTGCACAAAAAACTCAAATTAATGAACAGGAATATTTAGAGTTGCAGGACAAAATTCGATTCAGTATGAATTCAAATTTCGATCAGGGTCTTGCATACACTAAAGAATTGATGAAATCTACTAATGACAAGCATTTGGCTTTTGCCAACGGCGCAGCTTCGTATTTATACCAACTCAAAGGTAATGTTGCCAAATCTGATCAAAGTTACAAAACAGCACTTCAATATTTAGATAAAATGCCTCCTTCTTCTGAGAAAACAAAAGTTGCAGGCTATCTTTATAATTATAAGGGGTTAATAGAGTGGAAAAGAGGCAATCTGGGTAAAGCACTAGATAATTACCAAAAAGGGATCAAATTTTCTACCGAAGTGAATGATGTTATCCAAATGGTAAAGTTTAAAAGTAATATTGCTTTAATTAATGAGGAGATTGGAAATTACCAATTGTCCATCAAGAATTTGAGACAAAACAATGACTTTATTAATAAAAACGAAAGTGTCTATACAAAAGAGCAGTTTCAAAACAGCAAAAGTAACATCAATATTAATTTAGGTACTTCATATGAAAGTTATTATATGAAGAATCGCGATAAGATGTATTTGCTGGATTCTGCTGAATACTTTTATAAAAAAGCAGTTACTTATTCAGAGAATTTTGTAAACAATAAGATTACTGCAAAAATGAGCTTAGGGAATATTTATTTGATAAAGAATGATCTTGTAAATGCCGAAAAAACATATTTTGACATCTTGTTTTTATCGAAACAAAATAATTCTGAACAATTGTTTCAGGCTGCAAATTATAATTTAGGCGACTTGTATTTTTGGAATAAGAAATATGATAAAGCTTTGGTATGTTTTGGAAAAGTAGATTCTATTTCGTTAAAGAATAAAACTCTGGATGTAAGCTATTTAAAATCAAATTATTTACAGGCAAAGATTTATAATTTAATGAATGAGCCTGAGCAGGCCTATAAACATTCGAAAATTTACCTGGATAGTTACGAAAAGTCTGAAACAAAATTAAGAGATGAAGCCCTGGAGGTAAACTATAAATTAGGTCTGGAAGATTTGGGAACCGAAATGGTTACTATTCAGGAGAAATATAAAAATGAAGTTTTACTGAATAAGGCTCTTAGAGTATTCTATGTCCTGCTTGTTGTTGGGATAATATTTTTACTTGTAAAAAACATACGGGATAAAAATAAAGCGCATAAAAAAATGAATGCTCTAATTGAAGAATTTAAAGCCAATCTGGAGAAAAAGGAAAACGAGGTTATCGAAGAGGTCGTGCATGAAAAGGAAGAATTGGAAGATGTTCAGCTTAAAAAAGAAAATGTTAATTTAAGTATTGACGAAGCCAAAGAAAATAAAATTGTCGAAAAACTATTGGCACTCGAGAGTAAATTAGAATATCTAAATGCTGATTTTACTTTGCCTTATGTTGCCAAAAAAATAAAAACAAACACTACTTATTTGTCCTACGTTGTTAATAAAAGATTTGGGAAGTCATTTGGAGAATATTCTAATGAGCTTAAAATTAACTACGTAATCAATGAGATGATTACGAATCATATGTATCGTAAATATTCGACTCAGGCAATTGCAGAAAGTGTCGGATTTAAAAATGCAGTTTCGTTTGCAAAATCATTTCGTAAAAGAACCGGTGTGTCTCCGGCTCAATTTGCAAGTAATATTTAGTTTTTAAAGATCAATAAAAAAAATATTTCGCAAAAGAATTGGGATTTCTAATTCTTTTGCGAAAATATTTAATTTAATCTGGAGCTTATTTTTATCCATTTCCAGTGCCTCCACCTTTTGTTGGATCGTATTTTGGATCTGTTGGATCTACACCTACGGTATCTCCACCGCGCACGGTTTTTTGTTGAGTTTTAGATAATTTTTCGGCTTGAAAATTGTCGAATTTCATTTTGTTAGTTGTCATGATAAATAGATTATAGTTATGTATTGATTTATATTGTAAGATAGAATAGCAGTTTTTTCATGCTATTTTGGGGGCTTTAGCCTATGGTATAATTCCGAGGCTTCCTTTTTAAACTACGTTTTGATTGCTTTTTTCCTCATATTTTTCAAATTTTTCATGTTGATTAATTATTAATTTGAGATATAAAGGGGTTAGTTTTTATTTTTTTGGAGCTTAAAGCTTTTGTTTTTATGTAGCTTTTACAAAAAAAAACAGGGTTCTAAAGCTTGTTTCAGTAAATATTTTTTTGTCTTTCTAAGGCTTTTTTTATCAAAAGAAATCTCAATTTTATTTTAGATTTTTTCCTCTTTTTCCCTGTTTGGATTACTGATATGTCAAAGCTAGATAAAAAGCAAAACGCTTGGTCGAGAATTGGCTTTTGCGGGTTTTGTTGAAGATTTTGTCGATGTAATGTATTATAATTCAGATGATTAACACTTTGTTTTGATAGGTATAATTTATAAATTGTATGTAGTATAATTGATAAAATGTCTGCTATCACGAGATTTTTGTCAATAAAAACAGCAATCTTTGCAGTGTAATTATGAATTAAACGATTCGAAAAAGATGTTAAAACTTATTCAAAAATTTCTCCAAATAAACAGATACTCGGAAATTAAAAATGAGTTTAAAGATTTATTTCTTTCTCATCCTAATTATCCAAGTTTATTTGCGATAACAGATTCGTTAGATTTATTGGCAATAGAAAATGCAGCTGTTAGAGTTTCGAAAGAACAGATAGTTGATTTGCCAACAAATTTCCTTGCCTATTTTAAAGAGGAACTTACGTTGGTTGAAAAGTTTAAAAATGATGTTCGTATTACAACAATAAAAAAAGGAAGTAAAAAAATTTCATACGAAAAATTTCTTTTAGACTGGAATGGAGTTATTGTGGCAATTGAACCAAATAACGCAATAGCAAAAGAGAACTTTAAAGTTGAATATAATTGGTTGAAGTATTCTTTTCCTTTTATCCTAATAGTAGGTTTGGCTTTTTTTTACAACCCGTTTGATTTGTTTAGTCTTGTTTTTTTAGCAACATCAATAACAGGACTTATAGTTAGCGTATTTATAGTACAGGAAAAATTAGGTTTTAAAAATAGTATAATTACAAAGTTTTGTAATCTAACTTCAAATTCATCATGTAATTCAGTTTTAAATTACAAAGAGGAAAATAAAAACAGGTTATTTAGCTTTTCAGATTTGCCATTATTGTTTTTTGCTTCCAGTGTTATTGCAGTTTTAATACAGCCATTAGAATCTGCCGTTTTTATTGGTTTTTTGAGCTTATTGACAATTCCTGTAATTGTATCTTCAATTTGGATTCAGAAGTTTGAGATTCAAAAGTGGTGTATGATGTGTTTGGCAGTTTCGTTCTTGATTTTAGTGCAAAGTATCGTATGGTTTGCATCTGATCTTTTTACATTGACATTTAGCTTTGAAAGTATTTTTCCGTTTGTATTTTCATTTGCTATTCTCTTGCCAACATGGTTAGTCGCAAAATCAATGCTAAAAGGAGTTTTAGAGACCGAAAATAGCTTAAAGGATTTGAAAAAATTTAAAAGGAATTATTCATTAATGAATTTTTTGTCCAAAAAAGTTTTATTCTCAAATGGATTTGAAAATTTAAGAGGACTGAATTTTGGTAATAGAAATGCAGCAGTGAAATTAACCATAATTATAAGCCCAAGCTGCGGACATTGTCATAAAACATTTCAGGAAGCTTTTGATATGGTTTTAAAATTTCCGGATAAAGTAAGTTTAAATATATTATTTAATATAAATCCCGATAATACCGAAAATCCATTTAAGGTTGTGGTAGAAAGATTGTTGACAATTAACAGGTCAACTCCGGGAAAAACAGTCGAAGCAATTTCTGATTGGCATATTAAAAAAATGAACCTGAAAAAGTGGCTAAAGAAATGGCATGTAGAGAACATTAGCATGATGGTGAGCCAGGAAATAAATAAACAATATGAATGGTGTTCTAAGAATAATTTTAATTATACCCCGGTAAGGATTGTAAATGAAAAATTGTTTCCGGCCGAATATGAATTAAGTGAATTAAAATATTTTCTGAACGATTTGACAGACGAGAAAGAAACTATTCTTGAAAAGATTGCATAAAGAATAAATAGTAATAGACAGAAGCCTCAGATGTCTATAAAAGTTTGAGGTATACCCCAATAAAAAAACTATTATTATGCTGAAAAACATTTTAAATCTTGAGGGATCTCATGAATTAACAATAAATGAGAAAAAAAATATTAATAGTGAAGAATACCCTGTTGAAGAACCTGTATGTGGGTACATGACTTGGTATGCGAGTGAAATTATTTGTTTGAATTATCCGGTTAACTATAGACCAGTTTAATTGGGAATGATTATAAGTAATATGATGAATGGTTGTTCTGGATTATTCGGTGGTAGGAATTTTAGACTAAAAGAATAAAGAACACTCAAAATGTGATTAAAATTTAATTAAATAACAATGTTAAAAAAGATCTTAAATCTGGAAAGCGCTCAGGAAGTTACAAAAGCTGAGCAAAAAAATATGTCGGGTGGAATTCCTGAATGCTGGGTTTTTGCAATCGAGGCAGGCTGTGTTTTAATACCAACCGGTGGAATTTGTCCTGTAGAGACAACCCCGGGGATATGTGGAACAAACCGTCTTTGTTGTTAAGTTTTTTTTTAACGGAAATAATTTATTTGAAGTACAATATTAAGCCTTATTAAAATTTAGTCATGTTTTTTTTAATTTGTAGGCGCTCGATCGTGGAACATTGAGCAAATATCCCCACATTGATGATTGGTGTCGGGATTCTCAGGAAGTTAGCCGCTGCGTTGATTTTAATTGGTTAGGGTTAACCAGTGGCAGATCCTAGAGAAATTAAGTTATTAAATAATTGAAATAATTATAAGCAGTAAGTAGCATGTTTTTCTTACTGCTTTTTTAATTTATTTTTAAACTTATAATACGATTTAACAGAAAAGACAGAAGCTTCAAATGTCTTAAAAGGATTGAAGCATTAACAAACCCAAAAGAACCAAATTATGTTAAAGAAAATTTTTGAATTAAATGGAGTTGCTGAATTAAGTAAAGAAGAGCAACAAAAAATTAATGGTGGTAATGCACCAATTTGCGAAGGCAATACTATTGCTAAAAGATGTCCAAGAACTGCAACCTCACCAGCTTATTGGATTTGTGTATCAGACCCTAGTGAGGCTTGCGACTAAACATTTTAAATACAATAAACCGGTTAATCTGTAAATAGAGATATCTTTTTTGATATTACTTTTAATTTTTGACAGGGTTTTACAAATCTCAGAGAGGAATTTTTTTCCTCTCTATTTTTTATTAAATAAGCAATAATAAAATAATAAGACAGAGGCTTCAACTGTCATAAAAGGATTGAAGCAATAACAAATCAAAAAACAAATTATGAAAAAATTAAAAGATTTATTTGGAGTTGAAGTTTTAGGTGTTGTTGAAAAGAAAAATATTTTTGGAGGTGGAGGCGGTATTGAGGCATGTTATTGTCCTGATGGTTCTTTTGCAGGCGTTATACACGTAAACGAAGGTGAAAGTTGCCAGTCTGTTATTGAAGAGAGCTGTTTACTGGATCACTAATTTCTTAGATAAGTTTGAATAAAGAGGGGCTTTGTTGTTTTGACAAAGCCTTTTTGTTTCAGGTTCCTTTTTAGAATGTGCTTAAATCAGTTGAAAAGTTAATTTTTTAACCAATTAAATTCGTTATTGAATTATTTTTTTAAGAATTTTTGTATAATATTGCTGTAAGATAAACCAAATAAGAGTTGAAAAAATTCACCAATTATAAACAGGCAGATTATAAGGATTGTGGCCCGACATGTTTAAAGATAATTGCAAAACATTACGGTAAGACAATCAATATTCAGGAGTTAAGAGATATTAGCGAAACAACTCGTGAAGGAAGTAATTTGCTTTTTTTAAGTGATGCTGCGGAGAAAATTGGTTTTAGAACTTTGGGAGTAAAATTAAGCGCTGAAAGACTGGAAGAAGCTCCTTTGCCCTGTATTTTGCATTGGAATAAAAATCATTATGTAGTACTTTATAAAATTAAAAAAGGAATCTATTATATTTCTGACCCTGCTTTTGGTTTAATAGAATACAACCAACAAGATTTTTTAAAATTTTGGATTGGAAATAATGCAGATGATCAAACTAAGGAAGGGATTGCATTATTAATCGAAGCTACACCAAAATTTTTTCAATCAGATTTTGAGAAAGAAGATAATAAGACATTGGGTTTTGGGCTTTTGTCGCAATACGTTTTTCGATATAAATCATTTTTAATACAATTAAGTATAGGGTTACTGGCGAGCAGTTTATTGCAGTTGATTTTTCCTTTTTTGACCCAAAGTATAGTTGATATTGGAATACAAAATCAAAACATCCACTTTATTTATCTCATTCTCTTCGCACAATTATTTCTTTTTGCAGGAAGAATCGGGCTGGAATTAATTAGAAGCTGGATTTTGCTCCATCTCTCTACCAGGATAAATATTTCATTGATTTCAGACTTCTTTATTAAATTAATGAATCTGCCTATATCCTTTTTTGATGTGCGAATGACAGGAGATATAATGCAGCGAATTAATGACCATCGCAGAATCGAAAAAATCCTGACCACATCATCTCTAAATGTTCTTTTTTCGGTTATTAACATGTTTGTAATGGGCGCTGTTTTGGCCTATTTTAATCTTCAGATATTTTTTGTCTTTTTTGTCGGAAGCCTATTTTATTTTGGCTGGATTACTTTGTTTTTAAAAAGAAGAGAAATTCTGGATTATAAGCGATTTGCCGAAGTCTCTCACGAGCAGAGCAAGGTTATGGAACTTATAAACGGAATGCAGGAAATCAAGCTCCATAATGCCGAAAAGCAAAAACGCTGGGGATGGGAATACGTTCAGGCAAGGCTTTTTAGAGTTTCGATAAAAGGATTGATTTTAGAGCAGACACAAACCATTGGCTCGTCGGTTATTAATGAATTAAAGAACATCTTTATCATTTTTCTTTCGGCCAAATTAGTAATTGACGGTTCTATTACATTGGGGATGATGCTTGCCATAAGTTCTATTGTTGGGAGTTTAAACGGACCAGTTACTCAGCTTATCGAATTTGTCAGAGAGCTTCAGGATGCAAAAATTTCTTTGGCGAGGTTATCTGAAATTCATGAAAAAGAAGATGAAACACAGCAGGAAGTTCATCAGACAAATGATGTTTTGTATGATTCAGATATTGAAATAAAAAACCTGTCATATCGCTATTTGGGATCTGATATTCCTATTCTTAAAAATTTAAATCTGATAATTCCGGCAAATAAGGTGACAGCCATAGTTGGTGTAAGTGGAAGCGGAAAAACGACTTTAATGAAATTGCTTCTTAAATTTTATGAACCTGATAAGGGGGAGATAACCATTGGCAATGCACAACTGTCAAATATCTCTCAAAAAGCGTGGAGATCTACTATTGGAGCCGTCATGCAGGAAGGGTTTATTTTTAGTGATACCATTGCCAATAACATTGCAATTGGTGTAGATAAAGTCGATAAACAACGATTATTGTATGCTGCAGATGTGGCGAATATAAAAGAGTATATAAGTGGTTTGCCACTCGGTTATAATACTAAGATTGGTTCTGAAGGAGTAGGAATGAGTACCGGGCAAAAACAACGATTGTTAATCGCAAGAGCTGTTTATAAAAATCCTGAAATACTATTTTTTGACGAAGCAACATCGGCACTGGATGCCAATAACGAAAAAGAAATTATGAGAAAATTGGATGTGTTCTTTAAAAATAAAACTGTTGTTGTAATTGCACACCGATTAAGTACAGTAATGAATGCAGATCAAATTGTTGTTTTGGATAAAGGGAAAATTATCGAAATAGGAAATCATTCGACATTAGTAAACCAAAAAGGGAATTATTTTGAACTGGTGAAAAACCAACTACAATTAGGTAATTAATATATGGCTGAAGATAACACGACATTTGAGTTAAGAAGTGAAGAGGTTCAGGATATTCTCACCAAAGTACCGCATTGGATGATTCGATGGGGGACTATTTTAATATTTGTCATTATACTGATGTTGTTTTTTGTTTCCTGGTTTGTAAAATATCCGGATGTGGTAAATACCGAAATTCTAATTACAACGAATATTCCACCAGAGAAAATCGTAGCAAAATCTTCAGGGCGCATCGAAGTAATTTTGGTAAAAAATAAAGCGATAGTACCCAAAAATACTACACTTGCAATTATAGAAAATACAGCTAATTACAAAGATGTTTTTTTATTAAATAGAATAATAGATTCTTATAATATTAATGATCCTAAAAGTGATTTTCCGTTTTCGAAGCTGAAAAATGCGCAATTAGGAGAAATTGAAAGCGCTTATGCGGTCTTTCAAAAAGATTATCAGGCACAGAAACTAAATGAGGATTTGCATCCTTTTGAAGTAGAGAGCCGCGCGCAGTATTCTGAAAAAATTCAGATACAGGAGCGATTAGATATTTTACAACAGCAAAAAGCAATCAACGAGGGTGAATTGGAGCTTCAAAAAAATGAACTTGCCCGTTTTGAAGTTTTATTCAATAAAGGTATAATTTCAGCTCAGGAAATGGAGGTTAAGAAGTTGAGTTTTTTACAAGCGCAAAAGAATTATAGAAGCCTTTTGTCATCAATTTCTCAATTGAGATCCTCTTTAATAGATAATACAAAATCAAGTCAGAATTCGCACATAAACAGCACCAAAGAAGAAGTTAACCTTGGTCGCAACATGGCGCAATCTTTTTATCAGCTCAAAAAGGTGATAAAAGACTGGGAAATGGCTTATACACTAAAATCTTCTGTAAGTGGCGTGGTGACTTTTTTGCAGGTTTGGACAGAAAATCAAACCATAAATGTAGGGGATAATGTTTTTTCAATTATTCCGGATGCAAAAAATGGGTTCATAGGCAAAGTAAAAGCACCAGCTTTAAATTCTGGAAAAATAAAAGTAGGGCAAAGAGTAAATATTCGCCTGGCTAACTTTCCTGACAGAGAGTTTGGTGTTTTAAAAGGGAAGATTCAGAATATCTCACTGGTGCCCGATAAAGACGGGAATTTATTGCTGGATGTTGCATTGCCAAACGGATTGGAAACTTCTTATAAAAAACAAATTATATTTCAACAGGAAATGAAAGGAAGTGCCGAGATCGTAACCGAAGATTTACGTTTGATCGAAAGAATTTTATACCAGTTTAAAAGTATTTTTGAGCAAGTTTAAAATAAACCAAAACCTAATAAACCAAAAAAAATAACCATCTCTTAGAATGAAAAAAACGTTACTTATTGTTCTTGTTTTACTATTTCAGTTTTCTTTTTCAAAACCCATTACAGAAACTCAAAAATTAAGCGCAACCTGCAAAATTTGGGGATTTCTAAAATATTATCATCCAAATGTCGCCGATGGAAGTAAAAATTGGGACGAACAATTGTTTCAAGTTTTGCCAAAAGTTGAAGGAGCGCAAACTGCAGAAGCATTTTCATTAGTAATCGAAAATTGGCTGGCTTCACTAGGAGAAGTTAAGGCTCATGAATCAGCAAAGCCTGTTTCTAAAAAAGAGTATTTTGATAAAAATTTCGATTTATCATGGATCAATAAAAATGAATTGTTTTCTAAATCACTTTCAAAAAAACTGAAATTTATTGAAGAAAATAGAATTCAGGAAAAACAGTATTATGTTGATTATGAGTTTGGTGGTGGTAATGCTCCATTACAATTTAAGAATGAAGTAAAATATCAGGATTTTAAATGGACAGACAAAAACCTTCGTCTTTTAGCCTTATTCAGATATTGGAATTACATCGAATATTTTTTCCCGTATAAATATCAAATGGATCAAAACTGGGATAAGACATTACTTGAATTTCTTCCGAGAATTAGTGCGCCAGAATCAGAAAAAGATTTTGCTTTAGCAATGCGTGAAATTTCTATAAAAATAAATGATACACACGCTTCTACTCACATGCCCCAGCTGTTTGATTATTTTGGAGATAAATTTATTCCGGTTGAGGTTAAAATTATTAATCAGAAAGCCGTTGTTATAGGTTTAAAAAATGATTCTCTGGCAAAAGTCAGCGATCTTAAAATTGGAGATGTTATTACAAAAGTAGAAGGGAAAACAATTGACGAACTTCTAAAAGAAAATTTAAAATATGTTGAAGGATCAAACGAGCCTTCGGTCTTAAAAAATGCCTATTGGACAATCTTTAATGGAAAAACGTCAGCTTTTGAAATTGAATTTGTCAGAGACGGAAAAACAGCTGTAAAATCAATAAACAGATATAAATATCAGGATTTAAAAATTCAATTTCCAAAAGAAGAAAAGTGGAAAATTCTGGAAGGAAATATTGGTTATGTAAATTTTGGCGGACTTGATGTTATAGATATCCCAAACTTAATTGAAGCACTTAAAAATACCAATGCAATTATTTTTGACAATAGAAAAAGACCTCATGATGTATTGTATGCACTTGCAGAGTGGCTTAATCCAGAATCAGTTGAATATGTTAAATATATTGACCCGGATATTAGTTTTCCGGGACGTTATGTATGGAGGACAGATAAGGATAAATGCGGTAAAACCAATCCGGATTATTACAAAGGAAAAGTAATTGTTCTAATTGATGAAAATGCGATTAGCCACGCAGAACATAATGTTATGGCGCTTCAAACTGCTCCTAAAACTACTGTTATTGGCAGTCAGACAGGTGGCGCAGATGGTGCAAATTATAGATTCGGTATTATAAAAGGATTTTCTTCATCGTTTACTTGTTATGGCGTTTTTTATCCAAACAAAAAAGAAGTGCAACGTATTGGGATTGTTCCTGATATTGAAGTAAAACCGACTATTTTAGGTATTCAGCAAGGAAACGACGAGATTTTAGAAAGAGCTGTTCTTTTTGCAAAAAACGGAAAATAATAAATTATAAATCTTTGTCAAGGTTCTTAACTTTGACAAAGATGTTTTTTACATCTTCAAATAAAAATCTTTAGTCAACGCAATATACTCTGGAGTATAAACATGTCTGTCGATTTCAATAGTTAATTCATCTATTTCAATGTCAGGGTTTTCATTTCGGCTAAAAGCCAATAAGCTGCGTTTGATTTCAGATTTTGGTGTGCCTTTTACACGGGTGATTTTTATCGGATATAATTCGGCTTCTTTGGCTAAAGCAATAAATTTTTCTTCTTCTTTGAACGGAAGAATTACAGCAAATACTCCTTTTTCAGAAAGTAATAAATCGGCAGCTTCAACTAATTCTTCAAAAGGCATTGCATCTTGAAAACGGGCTAAATCGCGCTGTTCATTTTCTGTTTTATAATCTTCAGCATAAAAAGGCGGGTTTGAAACAATCAAATCATATTCATCTTCCGGTTCATCGATAAATTCGTCTAAACCAGCATGAAAACAAAATAAACGGTCTCCCCAAGGTGAATTTTCGAAATTTTCTACTGCTTGTTCATAGGCCTCTTCGTCAATTTCCAGAGCATCAATTTGTTCAGCATGAGTTCGCTGAGCAAGCATCAAAGCAATAATTCCTGTTCCTGCACCAATATCTAAAACACTAAATGGATCGTGATGAATTGGAGCCCAAGAACCTAATAAAACACCATCAGTGCCTACTTTCATAGCGGTTTTGTCTTGTTGAATAGAAAATTGCTTGAATGAAAACATAAATTAAAAATTCCAATATTTTAAATTCCAAATTCCAACTTTAGTAAGGAAGTTTCAAATCTGAAATTCCAAATTCCAAGTGTGAAACTGGGCAAAAAAAATACGATTAAGCTGCAAAAATAAGATTAAAATATTGATTTATTA
Source organism: Flavobacterium sp. N2038 (assembly GCF_025947185.1). NCBI lineage: Bacteria > Pseudomonadati > Bacteroidota > Flavobacteriia > Flavobacteriales > Flavobacteriaceae > Flavobacterium > Flavobacterium sp. N2038. Next base: position 328,758 of record NZ_CP110001.1, on the reverse strand, counting down.
GTTTGAAGTTTTGGTAATTATTGCTGATAAAATTTTTCGAAGTTCTTCTACTTCATACAATAAAGACTCAGATAAAATAGTTTGATCAGGGTTTAAATCATTTAATAATTGAAGCCAAAATTTAGATTCTTTGGCTTCTTTCCTTGCAATTTTAAGGCGAAACAATAAGTCTTTATCTCCAAGTTTTTCATTTGCTTCAATATAGTTAGCTCCTACAGATCCAGAGGAACGAACTAATTGTTTTCCATCTTCAATATTAGAAATGGTTTTTGGTAATGTTCGAATATAGATTCTACATTCTTTAGCAAATAGAAAAGTTCTTTCTTCTAGGTTATATGGTTTACTCATAAATAAAATCCCAAAATTTTAAAATTCCAAATTCCAATTGTTGGGTTTTAAAAATAGTGAAAATAATTAAAATATAGGTTTTTTCTTTCAAATTTATTTTAAAAAATAATTATTCATGCTGGAATTTCTCTTATTGAAATTTCTCCCCAGTTTTGGAATTTGGAATTTAAAACTTGGAATTTAACCTTTACAGGTTTGGAATTTGGAATTTTGTTTATTGAAATTTCTCTCCAGATTTGGGCTTTGGAATTTTAAAATTTGGGATTTAACCTTTTCAGCTTTGGAATTTGGAATTTATTCCGAGGCTTCGGGATTGGAATTTCTTTTTAAAGGTACATTTCCACAAGACCTTCAGGAAGATTCATGATAACTTTTTTGTTCTCACGATCAATTTTCACAAGGAAATGATCGATCATTGGAACTAAAATTTCTACGTCACCATTTAGAACTTCAAAAAGAGGTTGAGCAGAAGAGTCATTAATAGAAGTGATTTTTCCGAAAACGCCTAAACGCTGATCTTCGATTTCAAAACCAATAACTTCGTGAAAATAAAATTTGTTGCCGGAAAGTTTTGGCAACATGGTTAAAGGAAGATAAACAGCATTTCCCACTAAGGCATCTGCATCTTCTTCTGTGCTTACATCTTCAAAACGAACTCTTAAAAAGTCGTTTTTGTGTAAGGAGCTTGTTTCAATAAAAAAAGGAACCAAGTGTTTGTTGTGCTCAACAAACACTGATTCCAGGTTTTCGTATAACTCAGGTTCGTCTGTGTCTAAATAGATCAGAACTTCACCTTTGAAACTAAATTTTTTAGCGATTTTACCTAAATAAAAACATTCTTCTTTACGCATTCTCGCTAAGTAAAATTATGCTTCAGTTGTTTCGTTATTCTCTTCAGCAGCAGGTGCTTCTTCAGTAGCAGCTTCAACTTCAGCAACTTCTTCAGTAGCAGTAGCAGCAGCAATTGCCTCAGCCTCAGCTTGAGCAGCAGCAGCTACACGTTTAGCGTTTACTTCTTTTTCAGCTTTTAAAGCTTTAGCTTTAACATCAGCTTGCGCTTTTGATAAACCATCTTTTTTAGCATCAACTTTTCCAGCTTTTGCCTCTAACCAAGCAGCTAATTTTGCATCAGCTTGTTCTTGAGTTAAAGCTCCTTTACGGATACCTCCATCAAGGTGGTGTTTCAATAAAGCACCTTTGTAAGAAAGAATTGCTCTAGCAGTATCTGTTGGTTGTGCACCATTGTGTAACCATTTAACTGCGCTGTCAAGGTTTAACTCAACAGTTGCTGGGTTAGTGTTTGGATTGTAAGTACCGATTTTCTCTAAGTATTTACCATCTCTTTTTGAGCGTGCATCTGCAGCTACAACCCAGTAAAAAGGTTTTCCTTTTTTACCGTGTCTTTGTAATCTAATTTTTACTGACATAATCTTATGATTAAATTTTGAGGTACTCGACCTCCGTTAATTAAGGGCGCAAAGATATAATTTTTTTATCAATTACACGTTCCAAACCATATTAAATCTTTTCGAAAGAACTTTTTACCGTTTTTTTGGTGATTTAAACTGAATTTTTTACTTAATGATCTCAAATGCAGTACTTTTGCATTAAAATTCATACTATTATGAAAAAACACTTCTTTTTTTTACCCCTTTTTTTTGTTGTTGTCTCCTGTGTTGATGAAATAAAGTTTAATAATCCTGCATTTCAAACTTTAAAAGATAATGTTTTTTGGAGATCGACAAGTTATACTGCTCATGTGACAACAAATGGTAATATGGTTATTGAAGGTTTTTTAGGATATGAGAAAATTGTTTTGCAAACGGTTTCGCCGGAACCAAAAACCTATTTATTAGGAGTTGACGATGTTTCAAAAGCATCTTATATTAATATTTTTCCAGAGCAGGAAGAAAATTTTTCGACAGGTACAAATACTGGAAGCGGGCAAATTATAATTACAGAATTTAATACGCAAACAAACACTGTTTCAGGAACATTCAAATTTACTGCTGTAAATGAAGATCCGGATAATGTTGAAAAAAAGACACGCAATTTTACCGAAGGTGTGTTTTATAAGATTCCGGTTATTCCAAATGAAGATTTTTGAGTTTTTGTTATAATTAATGGGTTTTATTTATGTTTTTTAAAATCAAAATAAAAACATAAATAAACTAATATATAGTAGATTAGAAAAAAATAAGACTACATTTGCTACATTATTATAAATAAGTACATATGAACATTTTTGTTGGAAGCCTTCCATTCAGTATTGAGGAAGCAGATTTAAGAGAGTCTTTCGAGGCTTATGGAGCAGTAGATTCAGTTAAAATTATCACTGATAAATTTACTGGAAGAAGCAAAGGTTTTGGTTTTGTTGAGATGCCAAACGATGCTGAAGCTCAAAAAGCAATTGATGAATTGAACGGAGCTACTGTTCAAGGTCGTTCAATTGTAGTTAATAAATCTGAACCAAAACCTGAAGGTGAAAGAAGAAGCTTCAATAACAACCGTGGAGGTGATTCTCGCGGAGGTTACGGAAACAACCGTGGTGGAAACGACCGTGGTGGTAACAGAGGAGGATATTAATATTTTTTTCTAAATATATAAAAGGGATCAACGAAAGTTGATCCCTTTTTTTGTTTCAGATTTTTTTGTTTCAAGTTTCAAGTTCCAACAACCTGAAACCTGAAACTTGAAACAAAATAAACCATTATAAATTCGTAACAAGCCAATCTCCAACTTCGCTTGTTTTGTATGCTTTTGATCCTTTTGGAGCTAAATCTTCGGTAACAATACCTTGCTCTAAAGATTTGTTTACAACAGCGCGAATAGCTTCAGCTTCAGCTTTTAGTCCAAATGCATCTTCAAACATCATGGCTGCAGATAAAATTGTTGCTAATGGATTTGCGATGTTTAATCCAGTTGCCTGAGGATAAGATCCGTGGATTGGTTCGTATAATGAAGTGTGCTCTCCAACAGAAGCAGAAGGCATTAATCCCATTGAACCTGAAATTACAGAAGCCTCATCAGTTAAGATATCTCCGAATAAATTTTCTGTGATTAATACATCATAAGAGTTTGGCCATTGAACCAAACGCATTGCAACGGCATCAACAAATTCGTAAGAAACAGTAACTTCCGGATAATCCTTTTCCATAGCCTGAACTGTTTCTCTCCATAAACGTGAAGTTTCCAAAACGTTTGCTTTGTCAACGCAACATAATTTTTTGCTACGAGTCATGGCCAATTCAAACCCTTTTTTAGCTAAACGCTGAACTTCTGCACGTGTATAAACACAATTATCGAAAGCAGTATCTCCGTTGTCTTTTCTTCCTTTTTCACCAAAGTAAATTCCGCCTGTCAATTCTCTTAAGAAAACTAAATCAGTTCCTTCGATTCGTTCTCTTTTTAAAGGAGAATTATCAATTAAAGAAGGGAAAGTAAAAGTTGGACGTACGTTAGCAAACAATCCTAATTTTTTACGCATCAGTAATAAACCTTGTTCAGGACGAACTGGCGCGCTTGGGTCATTATCATATTTTGGGTGTCCGATAGCTCCAAATAAAACCGCATCGGCTTTCATACAAACTTCGTGCGTTTCATCTGGATAAGGAACTCCAACTGCGTCAATTGCGCAAGCTCCAGTCAAAGCAGGAGTCCAGGTTATTTCGTGATTGAATTTTTTTGCAATAGCATCAGATACTTTTACAGCTTCATTTATTACTTCTGGTCCGATTCCGTCTCCGGCTAAAAGGGCTATGTTTAATTTCATTCTATGTGTGTTATTTAAGGTTCAAAGTGGCAAAGGTTCAAAGGTTCAAAGGTTTGGAACAAGTTTTTTTAAGCTCTGTTCCAAACCTTTGAACCTTTGTATCTCTAATCGGTAATTACATTCAACATTTTCTGCGTTGCAATAATCGCTGCAACAGTTTGATCTGAATCTAATCCTCTTGTTTTAAATTCTTTTCCGTTGTTTGTCCAGGTGATGATCGTTTCGCATAAAGCGTCAGAACTACTTCCCGGAGGAATTCTCACAGCGTAATCAATCAATTTAGGAAGCGTTAGTTTTTTGCTTTTGTAAATTTTGGATAAAGCATTCATAAACGCATCAAACTGACCATCGCCTTGAGCATGTTCTTCGATGATTTCTCCGTTAAGATTTAAACTTAATGTTGATGATGGGCGCGTTCCTTTTGAATGCATTAATACGTAAGACTGTATGGTAATTTTATCCTGGTAAGTATGGCTGTCCAGAACATCTGAGATAATGTACGGAAGATCTTCCTTGGTAACGGTTTCTTTTTTGTCGCCCAATTCGATAATTCTCTGGGTAACCAATTTCAAATCTTCGTTGTTTAGTTTTAAACCTAATTCCTGAAGATTTTTCTCGATATTAGCCTTTCCAGAAGTTTTTCCTAAGGCATATTTTCTTTTTCTTCCAAAACGCTCCGGAAGTAAATCATTAAAATATAAGTTGTTTTTGTTGTCTCCGTCGGCATGGATTCCGGCTGTTTGTGTAAAAACATTATCGCCCACAATAGGTTTGTTAGCAGGAATTCTGTATCCGGTAAACGTTTCAACTAATTTGCTTACAGTGTATAAAGAAGTTTCTTTGATGTTGATGCTTACTTCTGGCAGATAGTCATTAATTACCGCAACTGTACTTTCAAGCGGTGCGTTTCCGGCGCGTTCTCCCATTCCGTTAACTGTTACGTGAAGTCCGTTTATACCGGCTTTTATAGCTTCCATGACATTGGCAACACTTAAATCGTAATCGTTATGTGCATGAAAGTCAAAATGAATGTTTGGATATTTGGCTCTGATTTTAGAAATAAATTCAAAAGCCAAAGACGGAATTAAAACGCCTAAAGTATCCGGGAGTAAAATTCTTTTTATGGGTTGTGTGGCCAGGAAATCCAGAAATTGAAAAACATATTCAGGAGAATTTCGCATTCCATTGCTCCAGTCTTCCAGATAAACATTGGTTTCAATATCATTTTCTTTTGCAGATGCAATAATTTGGGCAATTTCGGAAAAATGTTGTTCGGGAGTCTTTTTTAATTGATGCGTTAAGTGATTCATTGAGCCTTTGGTCAATAAGTTCTGCACTTTGGCACCGGCCTTTTTCATCCATTCAATTGAAACACCGCCGTCTACAAACGAAAGGACTTCAATTCTGTTAATGTATCCTCGCTCTTCAGCCCAGGATGTAATGCCTTTTACAGCTTGAAATTCTCCTTCGCTTACACGAGCCGAAGCAATTTCGATTCTATCAATATTTAATTCCTCCAACAATAATTGCGCAATGGTTAATTTTTCTGCAGCAGAAAATGAAACTCCAGAGGTTTGTTCACCATCACGAAGCGTCGTATCCATTATTTCAATTTTTCTTTTTTCCATTATTATATTGTAAGCTTTAATGATACATCAGTTCATTAATATTTATTTTTTAGTGATCAGAATTAAACCAGTTGACCAACGCATTTTTGTTAATTGAATGTCATTTCTTTTTTCTAAATCCTGAATAAGAATTTCTACATTTTTATCGTGGTTTTTTGGCCAGTTTGATTGAGGTAACATATCGTCGATCAAATAAATGCCACCAGGATTCAGAAGATCTAAAGTTTCTTCCAGAACCACATATTTTCCGGGCCATGCATCGGCAAAAATCAAATCAAACTTTAAATCTGTATAATTTAAAATCCATCTTTCAGCATCTTCACAAACAAATGAAATGTTTGGATTTTGAATGTGTTTTTTTGCAATGTTTTGATATTCTAATAAATTATCAATCGAAATCAATTTTGAGTTTTTACACATTCCATCAGCTATCCATGAAAGTGATAAACCAGTTCCGGTTCCTAATTCTAAAAAATTGCCATCTTTTTTTGTTGTAGCCAATGTTCTAAGAAGACTTCCTGTTTGTAGATCTGAAGGCATTGAAAATGAAATTTTTTCAGAATCAATTTTGATGTCTGAGTAAGATTTAGGTAATTCAATACGATTGTCATCCATTTTTAGTAAGTGCTTAATTGATTGTATTAATTTTCGATGGAATTCACTTTTAAATTATAAAAGCAGTTACCAGAATCAACCTTTAAAGTTGAAGCTTGAGTAACTGCTTTTTTTTAGGTTGGTAGTTAGTAAGGAAGCTTATCGGCAAAAGCCACAATATCTTCTTTAATATTTTGTAAATAATCAATGTCATCAAAGCCATTAATCATATTGTTCTTTTTGTATCCATTAATGGCAAAGGATTCTTGCTGTCCGGTAGACAATAAAGTAATCGTTTGTTCTGGCAAATTGATTTCTAATTCTGTTTTTGGATCAGCTTCAATTGCCTTGAAAATAGTATCAGCAAATTCAGGACTTACCTGAACTGGTAAAACTCCAATATTTAAACAGTTTCCTTTGAAGATATCTGCAAAGAAACTAGAAACTACGGCGCGGAATCCGTAATCATAAACCGCCCATGCTGCATGCTCTCTTGAAGATCCTGAACCAAAGTTTTTTCCTCCAACAAGGATTTTTCCAGAGTAAGTCGAATTGTTTAAAACGAAATCTGCTTTTGGAGTATCGTCTCCATTGTATCTCCAATCTCTAAAAAGATTGTCTCCAAAACCTTCACGTTTTGTAGCTTTTAAGAAACGAGCCGGAATGATTTGATCTGTATCGACGTTCTCGATTGGCAGTGGCACTGCACTGCTGGTAAGTATATTAAATTTATCGTATGCCATTTTTGTTTTGCTTTAGGCTGTAGGCTTTAAGCTTTAGGCTTTTTTCTACAGCATTGTTTTTGTATTGAATTTTTAGCTTAAAGCCTATTGCTTAAAGCTTACAGCGAGAATTAGAATAATTCTCTAGGATCTGTTAGTTTTCCGGTAACAGCCGCAGCCGCAGCCATAATTGGACTTGCTAAAAGCGTTCTTGAACCAGGGCCCTGACGACCTTCAAAGTTTCTGTTTGAAGTACTTACTGCGTATTTTCCAGCAGGGACTTTATCATCGTTCATAGCTAAACAAGCAGAACAACCCGGCTGACGTAATACGAAACCAGCTTCAGTTAAAATATCCAAGATGCCTTCTTCTTTAATCTGAGCTTCAACAACGTGAGAACCCGGAACTAACCAAGCGGTAACATTATCTGCTTTTTTTCTTCCTTTTACAATTTCGGCGAAAGCTCTAAAATCTTCAATACGTCCGTTTGTACAACTTCCCAAGAAAACATAATCGATTTGTTTTCCAATCATTACGTCGTCTTCGTGGAAGCCCATGTAAGCCAAAGATTTTTTGTAAGTTTCCTCACCACCTTCAACTTCTTTTGCACTTGGGATATGTTTTGTAATACCAATTCCCATTCCTGGGTTAGTACCATAAGTAATCATTGGTTCAATGTCTGAAGCTTTGATGTTTAATTCAGCATCAAAAACAGCATCAGCATCCGTTTTTAGCGTTTTCCAGTATTCAATAGCTTTTGTCCAGGCTTCTCCTTTTGGAGCGTATAATCTTCCTTCAAGGAAATCGAAAGTAGTTTGGTCAGGAGCGATCATTCCTCCACGCGCACCCATTTCGATACTTAAATTACAAACTGTCATACGTCCTTCCATAGTCATGTTTTCGAAAACATCACCGGCATATTCAACAAAATAACCTGTTCCTCCAGAAGTAGTTAACTGAGCAATAATATAAAGTGCGACGTCTTTTGGACCAACACCTTTGCTTAATTGACCATTTACGTTAATACGCATTTTCTTTGGTTTAGGCTGCATGATACATTGTGTAGAAAGCACCATTTCAACCTCAGAAGTTCCGATACCAAAAGCAATTGCTCCAAAAGCACCGTGAGTAGACGTATGCGAATCACCACATACAATTGTAGCGCCTGGTAAAGTAATTCCGTTTTCAGGACCTACTACGTGTACAATTCCATTTTTTTGATGACCTAATCCCCAGTGCGAAATTCCGTATTCAGTTGCATTGTCCTCAAGAGCTTTAAGCTGGTTTGCCGATAAAGCATCCTGAACTGGTAAATGTTGGTTTATAGTTGGGGTATTGTGATCTGCAGTTGCAAAAGTACGCTCAGGGTATAAAACCTTAACGCCTCGGGCTTTTAATCCTAAAAAAGCAACAGGACTCGTAACTTCATGAATGAAATGGCGATCAATAAAAAACACATCTGGTCCATCTTCAATTTTACGCACAACATGTGAATCCCATACTTTGTCAAATAATGTCTTACTCATTTTTATTTTTTTTTAATTGTAATTTCTATAATCACAGCAATTTCCTGTTCATTATAATAGCAAAACAAAAGTAAAAAAAGATGCAAAAGCGTCAATTTCAATATTTCATTATATACGATACCCAAACTAAAATACAAATTGTGAATACAGTTTTGTATATTGAATTTTGATCAAAAAATAAAACGTAAATTGATTTTGATTTTCTTTTTCAATTTAAAATTTGTTACACTGGTTTTAATTTTAATAGTTGGCAAATTTATCTTAAAATAATCATCAGATGTGTTGTTTTGTTTAAAAAAATGTAACAAATTAAATAAAGATAGTAATAATTATCAATTTTGAATTCTGGGTAAAACAGTTGCTTTTTTGGTTTTTTTAACCTTTTAATAGCGTTTTTAGACGGTTATTTAGATTCAATAAATGATCAAAATACTACGACATCCAAGAAGTGTATTTTTATGAAATTTTATGTTTTTTATGATAAAAACTGATGAATAAATAAGAATGGCGTTTTAAGAAATTATCCATTTTCTATCTCCAAAAAAAACGTAAATTTGAACTTCTTCCATTTTCTAGTTCGCATTTTATTATGTTTCATGTTGTCAGTGTTTTGCGGCATGAAAAGCTTGAGATTTGGAATTTTTAAACTTGTTTTTTTAGAACTCTATGTATTTAATATTCGATACCGAAACAACCGGATTACCAAAACGTTGGGATGCACCAATTACAGATTCTGATAACTGGCCTCGCTGTATTCAGATTGCATGGCAGCTTCATGACGAAATGGGGCAGCTTATAGAGCATCAGGATTATTTGGTAAAACCAGAGGGATTTAATATTCCGTATGATGCAGAACGTATTCACGGAATTTCGACAGAATTGGCTGAAGCCGACGGAATTACGCTGGCTGAAGTTCTGGAAAAATTTAATATTGCATTAAGTAAAACCAAATTTATTGTAGGTCAGAATCTAGGTTTCGACGTTAATATTATGGGGGCCGAGTTTCATAGAATGGGAGTGGAGTCTCAGATGAGTTCGATGCCTGTTTTGGATACCTGTACAGAAGTTACGGCTTCGTTATTACAGCTTCCCGGAGGTCGTGGAGGGAAATTCAAACTTCCAACATTAACAGAATTACACAGTTATTTATTCGACAAGCCTTTCGCGGAAGCGCACAACGCAACTGCCGACGTTGAGGCAACTACGCGTTGTTTTCTTGAATTGGTTAGAAGAGAGGTTTTTACCAAAGAAGAACTGGACGTTCCTAAGGAATATTTCAAAGAATTTCAAGGAAGAAATCCGGAACCGTTTAAGCTTATTGGTTTAAAACACATCAATTTAAAAGCAGCTTCGGATAAAATCAGAGAGCAGCTTAAAGCTTTAGCTGGAGAAGGACAGCAAAATGTTGTTTCAGAAGAAGATAAAGCTGATTTTAAAGCAGCAAAATTTGCGCATTTACACAATCATACACAGTTTTCGGTTCTTCAATCGACTATCGGAATTGGAAATATAGTTGCCGCTGCCGCTAAAAACGGAATGCCAGCCGTTGCCATGACCGATACCGGAAACATGATGGGAGCTTTCCATTTTGTGAGCGCCGTTATGAACCACAATAAAGCGGCTTCTGGAAAAAATAAAGCTTTGGTTGAAGCTGGGGAAGAACCAACTGAAACCGAAGTAAAACCAATTGTTGGCTGTGAATTTAACATCTGTGAAAATCACTTAGATAAAAGCAAAAAAGACAACGGTTATCAGGTTGTTTTAATGGCCAAAAATAAAGCAGGGTATCATAATTTGGCTAAAATGGCTTCGATTGCGTATACCGAAGGATTTTATTATGTGCCGAGAATTGACAAAAATATCGTCGAAAAATACAAAGGCGATATCATGGTTCTGTCTGGGAATTTATACGGAGAGATTCCGAGTAAAATCCTGAATATTGGTGAAAACCAAGCCGAAGAAGCTCTGGTTTGGTGGAAGGAACAATTTGGCGAAGATTTCTATCTGGAAGTAATGCGCCACAATCAGGAAGATGAAAATCGTGTGAATAAAACTCTGATTGAATTTGCTCAAAAACACAATGTCAAATTAATTGCGACTAATAATACTTATTATTTAAATAAAGAAGATGCCAATGCGCACGATATTTTACTTTGTGTAAAAGACGGTGAAAAACAGGCAACACCTATCGGACGTGGACGTGGTTACCGCTACGGACTTCCGAATCAGGAATACTATTTCAAGTCGGAAGCAGAGATGAAAAAACTCTTTGCCGATTTGCCCGAAGCGATTATTAACATTCAGGAAATTATAGATAAAGTTGAAGGATATTCGCTTTACCGTGATGTATTACTTCCGAAGTTTGATATTCCAGAAGAATTTGTTGATCCGGAAGATGAAAAGGATAATGGTGTTCGCGGTGAAAATGCTTATTTACGAGACCTTACAATGCGAGGAGCTGAAAGAAGATATGGCGTAATAACCGAATCGATTCAGGAACGTTTGGATTTTGAATTATTAACGATTTCGAATTCAGGATATCCGGGTTATTTCTTGATTGTACAGGATTTCATTGCCGAGGCTAGAAAAATGGATGTATCGGTAGGGCCAGGACGTGGATCTGCAGCTGGTTCTGCCGTTGCATATTGTCTCGGAATTACCAATATTGACCCGATTAAATACGACTTACTTTTTGAGCGTTTCCTAAATCCTGACCGTGTATCGATGCCCGATATTGATATTGACTTTGATGACGAGGGTCGTGGACGAGTAATGGATTATGTAATCAATAAATACGGTCAAAAACAGGTGGCTCAGATTATCACGTATGGTAAAATGGCAACCAAATCAGCAATTCGTGATACAGCTCGTGTACTGGATTTACCTCTATTTGAAGCCGATAGAATTGCAAAATTGATTCCGGGAATGATGCCGTCAAAATGGAATTTGGCGCGTTTTATTTCTGAAAGCGAAGAGGAGGTTAAAAAAGCACTTCGTTCTGACGAATTTGATAATGTAAAAGAACTAATCGCGATTGCCAATGAAGATGATTTGGCAGGAGAAACCATTCAGCAGGCAAAAATTCTTGAAGGATCAATGCGAAATACAGGGATTCATGCCTGTGGTGTAATTATTACGCCATCAGACATTACGAATTATGTTCCTGTAACGACTGCAAAAGATTCTGATTTATATGTAACACAGTTTGATAACTCGGTTGCTGAAAGTGCGGGATTGCTAAAAATGGATTTCTTGGGTCTGAAGACCCTTACACTGATAAAAGACACCGTAAAACTGGTAAAATACAGAACAAATATTGATCTGGATCCTGATACTTTCCCAATCGATGATGAAGAAACGTATGCACTTTTCCAAAGAGGTGAAACCGTTGGAATCTTCCAATATGAGTCACCCGGGATGCAGAAATACATGAAAGACCTGAAACCAACGGTTTTTGGAGATTTAATTGCCATGAATGCACTTTATCGTCCGGGACCTTTGGAGTATATTCCGTCTTTCGTTCGAAGAAAAAACGGTGACGAGGAAATCAAATACGACTTAGATGCCTGTGCCGAATATTTGTCTGAAACGTACGGAATTACCGTTTACCAAGAGCAGGTAATGCTTTTGTCTCAGTCTTTGGCAGGATTTACAAAGGGTGAGGCCGACGTTTTGCGTAAAGCGATGGGTAAGAAACAAAAAGATGTACTGGATAAAATGAAGCCGAAGTTTGTTGAACAAGCGGCTGCAAAAGGTCATGATGCCAAGGTTCTGGAGAAAATCTGGAAAGACTGGGAAGCTTTTGCGAGTTACGCCTTCAATAAATCGCACTCGACTTGTTATGCTTGGATTGCGTATCAGACTGCTTATTTGAAAGCGCATTATCCTGCTGAATATATGGCGGCGGTACTTTCAAATAACATGAACGATATCAAACAGGTTTCGTTCTTTATGGAAGAATGTAAACGTATGGGATTGCAGGTTCTTGGACCAGACGTAAATGAATCTTATTATAAATTTACCGTAAACGATGATTATGCCGTTCGTTTTGGAATGGGGGCAATTAAAGGAGTTGGTTCGGGAGCAGTAGAAACTATTGTGGAAAATAGAAAAGACGGAAGATATAAATCGATTTTTGATTTGGCACAGCGAATTGATTTGCGTGCAGCCAATAAAAAAGCGATTGAAAACTTAGTACTTGCTGGTGGTTTCGACTCTTTTGAAGGAACAACCAGAGCACAATATTTTCATGATGATGGCGACGGAATTACATTTTATGAAAAAGCAATTCGGTATGGATCAAAGTTTCAGGAAAATGAAAATTCATCTCAAGTAAGTTTGTTTGGAGAGGCAAGCGAAGTGCAGATTGCAGAGCCAATTATTCCTGCATGTGAAGATTGGAGTACAATGGAAAAACTGGCAAAAGAAAAAGAAGTTGTCGGAATCTACATTTCTGGGCATCCGCTTGATGATTTTAGGTTTGAGATGAAATACTTCTGCAACGCCCGTTTGGAAGCCTTGAAAAGTATGAATGAATATGTTGGAAAGAATTTACACTTTGCTGGAATTATTAATAACGTTCAGCACCGTGTTGCTAAAAACGGAAAAGGCTGGGCGGCATTCAATTTAGAGGGCTATGATGAAAGTTATGAGTTTAAGATTTTTGGTGAAGAATATTTAAAATTCCGTCACTTCTTAATTCAGAACAATTTTGCCTTCTTAAAAATAATGATAAAAGATGGCTGGGTAAATCATGATACAGGTAAAAAAACCGATCCAAGGATGCAGTTTGTCGAGATTCGCCAATTGCAGGATATTCTGGAAGCTTTCGCTAAAAAGCTAATCGTTTTATTGAATATAAAAGATTTGCATCCGGAGTTCATTCATAAATTGAGTCATTTATTTGCTGAAAACAAAGGAGAGAATTCTGTGACGTTTGAAATCATGGAATTGGAAAAAATAAAACGTTTGGTTGAGGTAGAGACTCCAACAGATTTTGAAGCTGAAGATGCTGTTTTTGATGGTGAAAATGAAGATAGTGCAATGGAAGACACTAAGATTCAGGAGGTAAATGAAGTTGAAGAAATAAAAGTGGTGACCAAATTAACAATGCCAAGTCGTAGATTAAAAGTCAGGATTTCGGCTGAGCTATTACAGGAATTGGAGAAAATGCAGATTAACTTTAAGCTGAATTAAATTTTAACAGTTAAATTTTAGAATTATTGAAAATTTTTATGTTAAAATTATGCATGCATAATAGTTTTTTAGTAATATTGCCCGAAATTACAACGTTTTCGTACCAAGTCTAACTTTGCAGACCTTAAGAATATGTTAAAATATTTTATGTTTGCATAAATTAATTAAATCAGAATTATGAAAAAGAACCTATTTTTATTAGGATTATTAGTTTGCTCTATGGCCACAATGGCGCAAACAGAAAAAGCAGATAAACCAGAAAGCTGGTATTTTAAATTAGGTGGATCTTATTTCAACCAAACTGCTTCAACTGAGTTTCCAACTGTTGGAGGACATGATGCAATGAACAGAACTTATGTTGGAGGTAAACTAGTTTCTGAAAAAAGTATAACAGGTTCTTTTGGACAAGGATTTAGAACTGGAATTACAGCTGGTTACCGTTTTTCTACTCGTTTAGGAGTTGAATTAGGAGCAAATTACTACTCTAGTAATACTAAAACTATGGCGCAAACAACAACAGATGTACCTTACATTCCAGCATCAGGAACTTATAACTTTAAATCAGTTGGTGAAATCACTGCTTTTGATATCGCTCCATCGCTTGTTATGTTTTTAGGAGAATCTCATGGTTTTGAACCTTATACTAAAGTTGGTGTTTTAGTTCCAATTCACGGAGATTTAGAAATCACTACAGATGCAGTTGCACCAGTAGGAGTTAATCCAGGTACAGGAGCTCCGGTTTTTGGAAATGTTCATAGTGTTGATAAAGTAAAGCCTAATCCAACTTTAGGATTTTCTGCTGCTTTAGGTACATCTTATAAATTAGGAAAACACATTTCTGCTTTTGCTGAATTAGAATACCGTAACTTCACAGTACACGGAAAAACTAAAGAAACTACTGACTTTACAGTTAATGGTAATGATGCTTTAGCTACCAGATCAACTGCTCAAATTCACACAAATTATAGAGATGGTATAGATGTTAATTCAAATAACGCTGCTACAAATCCTAATGGTGTAAATAAAGATAAACCAATGGACGAATTAAGTTCTTATGTTGGAATTTCTGGTTTAGGATTAACTTTAGGTCTTAAGTACAGCCTATAATTTTCCGATTTTTTTTATAGTTTATAGTTTATACAAAAGAGGATATTCGAAGGGATATCCTCTTTTTTTTTAGGCCATTTTTTGTCATTTCGATTTCTATGACAAACTGTTTGGTCTTATCTTTGTCAAAGTTTTAAACTTTGTCAAAGATTTTTTATGTATCCCTCCAGCTAAAGTGGGAGGCAATTCAATTAAATATTATTTTGAAGCTTCTCTAAATTCCTTCAAAACCTGATCAATAACCCAGGTTGTTCTGGCTCCGGAAGTTCCTTTTGATGGAGAAATTCCATTGCTCAAAAGTTCAGTAACAATAGCTTCAATACATGGTTGTTGGATATGAAGCGGATTTTCTATCGTAATGCTTTCCTTTTCTCCATTGGTATACTGAATATGTATCGGGTCATTTCCAAATGTTGAAAAAGAAATTTTTCCTTTATCGCCCACAATTTCGGTATTATCATAACGCTCAAAACTGGCAAAATTCCATAGGCCTGAACCGTGAATTCCATTTTCAAATAAAAAGGACATTGAAACCGAATCTTCCGCCGGATAGGCCAGAAGCTGAGAACTTGCATGTCCTCGAACAGATTTAATCGGTCCTAAAACAAAATCCAGAAAATCTAAAGTATGGCAGGCCAGATCAACAAATATTCCTCCTCCTGAAATATGTGGCAAAACAGTCCACGGAAGATTGATTTCGTCATCGTAACGTTCTTCAAAAGGATGGTATAAAACACAATTTACATGTCTGATGTTTCCTAATTTTCCCTGATCAATTATTTCTTTAATCTTTAAAAATCTTGGCAAACTTCTTCTGTAATATGCTACAAATAGCGGCACATTGTGCTCTTTACATGCGCTAATCATTTCGTTGCATTCTTCAAAAGTCAAGGCCATAGGTTTTTCTACGTACACAGGTTTTCCTGCTTTGGCGCATAAAATAGTGTATTCTTTATGGGAAGAAGGCGGAGTCGCAATATATACGGCATCAACCTCAGGATCATTTATCAAATCCTGTGCGTCCGAATACCATTTGGGAACATTATGGCGTTTGGCGTAATCTTCGGCAAGTGCTGCATCACGTCGCATTACGGCAACCAAAGCAGAATTGGGAGCTTTCTGAAATGCTGGTCCGCTTTTAACTTCGGTTACGTTGCCACAGCCTATAATTCCCCATTTTATAATTTTCATGGTTTAAGTTTTAAGTTTTTCAAATTTAAAAAAGGTTGGCCACGAATTACACGAATTTTCACGAATTATTTTTTTGAGGGTTTGCCACAGATTAAAAGGATAAAAAATGATTTTAGCCCCTGTGCTTTTACTTTGTAATCTGTAAAAACAGCAACAATTGCTATTGCATATTTTTCAAAATTTTAATTAGTGGAAATTCGTGTAATTCGTGGCAAAATAAAAGCCACGATATTCAGAAAATAATTCGTGAATTCGTGGCTAAAAAAAAAATCAGTTTAAAGTCTTACTTACTAGGCAAAGCTTTATAACCCATATTATAAAGTGTGAATGCCTGAATGTCTACATTTTCCTGAATTGTAGCAGCAACAGATTTTCCTGCGCCATGACCGGCTTTAACATCAATTCTAATTAAAACAGGGTTTTCTCCCGTTTGTTTATCTTGCAATTCGGCAGCAAATTTAAAACTGTGAGCCGGAACAACACGATCATCATGATCTCCGGTTGTAACCATAGTTGCAGGATAATGAGCTCCTTTTTTCACATTTTGAACTGGAGAATATCCTTTTAAATATTCAAACATTTCTTTGTTGTCCTGAGCTGTTCCGTAATCGTATGCCCATCCTGCACCAGCAGTAAAAGTGTGGTAACGAAGCATGTCCATAACACCAACAGCAGGCAAAGCTACTTTCATTAAATCAGGGCGTTGTGTCATTGTTGCACCAACTAATAATCCTCCGTTAGATCCTCCACGAATAGCCAGGTAATCAGAAGACGTATATTTTTGTGCAATTAAATATTCCGCTGCAGCGATAAAATCATCAAATACATTTTGTTTTTGAAGTTTAGTTCCTGCATCATGCCATTTTTTTCCGTATTCACCGCCACCTCTCAAATTGGCAACCGCATAAACACCTCCGTTTTCCATCCAAACCGCATTTGCAATACTGAAAGTTGGTGTTAAACTAATATTGAATCCGCCATAACCATAAAGTATAGTTGGATTTTTACCGTCTAATTTTGTTCCTTTTTTATAGGTAATAATCATCGGGATTTTAGTACCATCTTTTGAGGTGTAGAATACTTGTTTAGACTCATAATCCTCACTTTTGAAATCAACTTTTGGTTTTTGGTACACTTCAGATTTACCTGATTTTGGCTCAAGAGAGTAAATGCTTCCCGGAGTTGTATAATTTGCAAAGCTGTAGTATAGAATCTTTTCGGCTTTTTTCCCGGCAAACCCACCTGCAGTACCAACAGCAGGAAGTTTGATTTCTCGAACTAATTTTCCGTTGTAATCATATTGCTGAACAAACGAAACAGCATCTTTGGTATAATTGGCAAAGAAATAGCCGGCACCGGTAGAAGGAGATAAAATATTTTGTGTTTCAGCAATAAAATCTTTCCAGTTTTCAGGTTTAGGATTGTTTGCGTCAACAGAAACAACACGTCCGTTTGGGGCATTAAAATCAGTTTCGATAAATAATTTTGTTCCTTCGGTTTCAATAATTGAATTTGAACTGTTAAAGTTGTCTACGATGGTAACAATTGGACTATTTGGTTTAGTTAGATCTTTAATGTACAATTCGTTTCCGTAAGTAGAATTGGCTGCTGTAATTACTAAATAATGACTGTCTTCGGTAACATAGCCGCCAACATATCTTCTCTTCTGATCGGCACCAAAAATAACTTTATCTTCTTTTTGAGAAGTTCCTAACTTATGAAAATATAATTTGTGCTGATCTGTCTTTGCAGATAATTCGCTTCCTTTTGGTTTATCGTAACTAGAATAGTAAAAACCTTCATTTCCGTGCCATGAAACGCCACTGAATTTGATATCAACCAAAGTGTCTTCTAAAACTTTCTTAGAGACAACATCAATAAGAATCACTTTTCTCCAGTCACTTCCTCCTTCAGAAATAGAGTAAGCTGCTTTGCTGCCATCTTTGCAGAAATCTAAACCACCAAGAGAGGTTGTTCCGTCTTTAGAAAATGTATTTGGGTCAAGAAAAACTTCCTCTTTGCCGCTTTTATCTTTTCGGTAAACAACAGATTGATTCTGAAGTCCGTTATTTTTAGAATAATAAGTGAACTTTCCTTCTGTATGTGGAGCCCCAATTTTTTCATAATTCCAAAGCTTTTCCATTCGCTTTTTAAGTTCTTCGCGAAACGGAATTTGATCTAAATAACCATATGTTACTTTGTTTTCGGCTTTAACCCAGGCTCCTGTTTCATCAGATTTATCATCTTCCAGCCAGCGGTAAGGATCGCTTACTTTAGTATCAAAATACACATCGACAGTTTCCCCTTTTTTGGTTTCCGGATATTGAATTTTATTTTGTCCAAATGAAATTCCTGCAGTTGTAATGGCCATTAATAAAAATGTTTTTTTCATAGTTAGTTTTTATCTGTTGTAACAAAAATAGCACTTTCTGTGAGATTGTTGTGTTATTAGCCGCAAAGAACGCAAAGAGTTTACGCAAAGCACGCAAAATTAATCTCGCAAAGACGCGGAGGCGCAAAGTTTTAAAATTTCTTTGCGACTTGGTGTCTTTGCGAGATTCTTTTAATCGTTATTTTATAAAATAAAACTTAGCGAACCTTGCGTATCCCGATAGCTATCGGGATTGCGCTCTTTGCGGTTAAGTAAAAATTATAAATTAAAATTAACTCCCAAAACGATATTTCTTCCAATATTTGGGATACCGTCTGTTTTTAATCTCGAAAGGTGTGCAATATATTTTTTGTCGAATAAATTGTTTCCGTTTAAGTTTACATCAAAAGCTGTTTTACCTAGTTTTACTGTTCCTCCAAAACCTAAATTAACTAAAGTATAGCCTTTTGAAGCGGTTTCGAAACCACTTACATTATCTTGATTGAAAGTTGAAGAAACGTTTAATGAAGCAAAACCTTCGCTTAACCAGTTTTTGATGTTGAATTCAGTTCTAAGTGTATTATTCCAGTTATTAGCAGGAATTAAAGGCAAATAATCATCATTGTCTTTTTTACCCGTAACAGTTTCAAAACTAGTTTCAAAATGTAACCAATCTAACGGATGAGGGTGAAAGTGTAAACCAACTTCTCCTCCAAATAATTTTGCGTTATCCTGAACATAAGCAAAAACATCATTATTATCTAAAGTTTCCCCGGTTGGCGAAGTGTAAATATAATTGTTTACATGGTTGTAAAACCCGTTAACGAAGAACTCGAAGTGAGAGTTTTTATATTCTAAGTTTAGATCGGTTTGAACGTTTTGTTCTGTTTTTAAATCAGCGTTTCCAATTTCATATCGATTTGTTCCTTCATGAACACCATTCGAAGTTAATTCAGCCAAGTTTGGTGCTCTAAAGCCTGTTGCTACATTTAGACGAAGCGTTAAAGGTTCAGCCAGTTTAGTTTTGTATCCCAAAGAAGCATTAAAACTGTCAAAAGATCGGTCCAGAGCTTCAAAATATCCTTCTTCACCGGCTGTTCCATGTGCAATAGAATTAACATTTCGGTTGTCAAAACGTAATCCTGCCTGGATAACGCTGCTGTTCCATTCGTAATTTGCTGTTCCAAAAACACCAAAATCATTTGTAGTGGCATCGGGAATTAAATATTCTTCACCCGAGTTTTTATTGGTTTGATGCATTCCCTGAACTCCTAAAATAGTTTCAATTTTTCCAAATTTAGGGAAATGGTATTTTGCATTGTAATTGAAAGTGTTCAGTTTCATGTGAAGTGAAGCGTCGTTGCTGTCTTCAAATTCACTTCTGTCGTTTGCAATATAACCTAAATCGACATCCAGTTTTGAGTTTTCAAAAAAGATAACATTATTCAAACTCAATAAATGATTGAAAATTCCTTGTCTTGGAAACTGCGTATCTTTACTTGAAGATTGTTCTGCAATTCCATCTTCCGGAATTCCAATATCCAGTTTGTTGTAATTGTAGCGTAAAACACTTGAAAAACTTGAATTACTGTAACCGATTCCTGTTTTAAAATCGGTTTCATTGTAACGTGAATTCGTTACACGGTCTCCATCTGCAATTTTATAATCAGAATGCGTGTTGTAACTTCCACGTGCTAAAAATTTCCAGTTATCTGTAGATGTTTTTAATCCGATAGAAGAATTACTTCCCTGTGTATTGGTAAAATATTTTTGACTGAAATTAGCTTTAAAAGTTCCGGCATCAGCAAATTTTTCAGGATTGAAATATAAAACACCACCCAAGGCATCAGAACCATACAATAAAGATGCAGGGCCTTTTATTACTTCAACACTTTCTATTCCGGCATCGTTTAAACCTAAACCATGTTCGTCTCCAAACTGTTGGTTTTCGATACGAACACCCTGAGAATAAACTAAAACACGATTTCCGCTAAGTCCTCGAATAACTGGTTTTCCTATAGAAGTTCCTGTCGAAATCTGAGAAACTCCCGGAATTGTAGCTAAACCTTCTATTAAAGTTGAAGTTCCTTTTTGCTGTAGTGTTTTGATACTTTCGTGCTCAATTTTCATTACGTTTTGCGATTGTAATTTGTTAAAAGGAGTCGAGACCACAACTTCGTCCATTTCCAGAATAGACTCTAAAAGTGTTATATCTAAGGTGTTTTGCTTTAGTAATTTTGCAATAGTTTTGTTTTGAGGGGCAAATCCAACGAAAGAAAAAGCAAGACGCAAACTTCCGTTTGGCAGATTTTTCATTTCGTATTTTCCGTTTTCGTCTGTTGTAGTTCCTTTATGTAATTCCGGAGCATAAACAGAAACACCCGGTACAGGTTTATTTTGAGCGTCGGTAACAATTCCTGTTACAGAATTTTGAGCAGATAAAAGGCTCGAAAACCCCAGAATAAGGGCTAATATTATTTTTTTCATTTGAAAATGATGCTATAGTTAATTGATTTCTTCTTTCAAAAAGAATATAAAACAGACGGCAAAGCATTCTGATCCTAATTAGTAAATAGGATGAGGAAACTTAACGTGATTTTAAATTCAGATTTAAAGAGGTTGTTTTATTCGGATGTACCGAAAATTTAAGAAATTATAGCAGTAGGAGGACCACGTAAGAAATAAGCACTTTCTGAAAATGAATTTATATTTTCTGAAAAAGCAAAGAAATAAGGGATTTCTTTATGAAAAGTATGGAACTGAAATGAAAAATTTTCCGGAACTATATAACTTCCAAAAGCAAAATTACAAATGTAACAAAGATCATAATTATGGTGCTGATGCGTTATTTCTCCGCTTGGATCATTGTAATCGTGATGACACTGTTTTTCTGATAGCTGCTTTATAATATGCTCATAACTATGTAAAGACTGAAACAATATTGAGAACAATATTGTCAGCGCCATAGAAAGACTTATTATGAGCTGCTTTTTCTTCATACAGGACAAAGGTATAAAAGAGCAATGAAAAAGTGGGTCATTTTTTTGATTCTGTTGCCGATTTATTGAAAAAAACGCAACAAAAGATTTTCTTCGTCGTGAAAAAGAGAATTATTGCTTTCAAATCTCATCTTGAACTGGCATTATATTATATTTGTATGTAAAATAAATCAACCCCAAAAAACGTTTACTTGAAAACTTCCATTAAACCAAAATACGATATGCGAATTCTTTTTAGTTGTTTGTTTTTAGTTTCGTTTTTCAATGCTTTTTCTCAGGAAGAAGTAAAAACCGAAGTAAAACCAGTCGTTAAAATCGATTCTTTGTATCGTGAAGATCAGTTTTATTTTACTGTAACCTACAATATGTTTACAGATTTACCGGATAATTTTAAGCAAAACAAATTCTCTGCCGGACTTTCGGGTGGTTTTTTGCGTGATATGCCTATCAATAAAGCCCGTACATATGCAATTGCTGCAGGTATAGGTTTGAGTTATCAAAATTATTACCAAAATCTTACCGTGTCCAGAGACGGGTCGGATGCGATAGTTTATAGTGTTTCAAATTATGGAGAGTTTGTTTCTAATCGATACAAACAATATAGTGTAGATGTTCCTATAGAATTTAGATGGCGTACTTCAACTTTTGAAAGCACTAAATTTTGGAGGGTATATTTGGGCGTAAAATTAAGTTATGTGTTCTCAAGTTCTTCTCTTTTGGATGATGGTGAAGTGAAATACAAAATAAAGAACAATACAGATATCAATAAATTTCAATATGGCCCCTATCTTTCGGCAGGGTTTAATACCTGGAATATTTATGTTTATTATGGGTTAAATCCTTTATATAAATCAGCGACCACCTTAAGTGGTGAAAAGATTAATTTAAAAACGCTGAATGCCGGATTGATATTCTATATTCTATAGCCACAAAAACAAAAATAAAAGCTGCGGAAAAACCCCAATTGCAAGGCCAATAATGATTTCTTTGGGTGTATGGGCATTCATTTCTAATCTGGATGAAGCTACAACTCCTGTTAGAAGAACCAATAATGCAGGCCAATACGGATTTTGCATTTGTAAATGCATATTTAAACCAATTACAAAGATCGCAAAGCCACTAATGGCAACGGTATGCAAACTCGCTTTAATTTTGAATAAAGCACAGACTAAGGCCAGAATAGTACTGAATAAAGCACCCAGAAAAAAGAAATGTAATTCCGGATAACGAGATATTATAATACTTCTTTTAACCAATAAAATATACAAAAAGCATTGTAATATTAGCGGAATTTTACGTTGCGAAGTTTCATGTACCATAACTGAACTTACATGTCCGGTTGACTTTAACAACAGGAAAAATAAAACAGGAACCAAAATCGTAATAATCAGAATTTGAAATAAAACAAAGTATTTTTCCTGATTGGTAAAAGCATCATCTTTACAAAAAAGGTAAAATAAGGTAGCATACATCGAAATAAAAATAGGATGTAAGATATAGGAGAATAATGGCAGGATTCTTTTCAAAACAATCTGATTAATGGTGTTCAACAAATATAATCAAATAATGGTTTTTGCTACGAATTACACCAATTTTCCCGAATTTCATTCTGTTAATTAACGTATGATTCATTTATGCCAGCCTGAAAATTTTGAGAGAGACGTTCAATTTAAACAAAAAAATTAGTGGAAATTGGTGTAATTGGTGGCAAACCTTTTTTTAAATTTGACAAAAAGAAATTCTAAATGAGCATAAATCTTAAAAACCTTGTCCCGGTGCTTGATGCCAAATGGTTAGGTAATGATACTGATATTTTTGTAGATCACATTTCAATCGACAGTCGTTCGTTGCAAAACGGATCACAAACCTTGTTCATTGCGTTGTCTGGTGCCAATAATGATGCTCATTTATACATTGCTGAACTTATTGAAAAAGGGGTTCAGAATTTTGTAGTGCAATATATTCCTGAAAATGTAAAAGATAAAGCCCATTTTTTGGTGGTAAAAAATACTTTAAAAGCATTTCAGCAGTTGGCTGGTTTTTACCGTAATTTATATCATTTCCCTGTTATTGGTTTAACGGGAAGCAATGGAAAAACAATAGTAAAAGAATGGCTTAATTTTTTATTGAGCCCGGATTATAATATTATAAGAAGTCCTAAAAGTTATAACTCTCAGGTCGGAGTCCCGTTGTCTGTTCTTGCCATCAATGAAAAACATAATTTAGGAATTTTTGAGGCCGGAATTTCGACGGTTAAGGAAATGGACAATCTCGAAAAAATTATTAAACCAACTATTGGAGTATTAACCAGCATTGGTTCTGCACATGATGAAGGTTTTGATGACCTTGAGCAAAAAATCAACGAGAAATTATTGCTTTTTAAAGAATCGAATGTGATTATTTATCAAAAGGATCCGTTGGTTGACCAAAGTCTGAAAACTTTTTGTAATCAATATGAAGTAAAAGAAAGAGCGCTGTTTTCCTGGAGTTTTACAGATAATGCTGCTGATGTTTTTATTCTGAAAAAAGAAACTAAAAATGACAATGTATTCATTCAGTATCAGTATCAGAATGAAATTTTCGATTTAGAAATTCCATTTAATGATTCAGCTTCGGTAGAAAATACCATTTCTTGTTTACTGGTTTTGCTTTATTTTAAGTACGATTTTAATACTATACAGAGCAGAGTAGAAATGCTGTATCCGGTGCATATGCGTCTGGAGGTTAAAAACGGAATTAATAATTGCAGTATAATTGATGATAGTTATAGCTCTGATTTTCAATCGCTCAAAATTGCTTTGGATTTCTTAGAAAGTCAGCAAAAAAAGAACGCCACCAAAACCATTATTTTATCAGATATTTTCCAGAGCGGATTTTCAAATGAAGAATTGTATTCTAAACTGGCGCAACTGGTTTCAAATAATAAAATAAGTCGCATGATTGGGATTGGACCAACAATTTCTTCCTTTAAAAATAAATTCCCAAACAGCATAATGTTTGAGAATACAACGGAGTTTATAGCGGAAATTGAAAATCTAAACTTCAATAATGAGACGATTTTGATAAAAGGAGCAAGATCATTTCGATTTGAAGAAATTGTTTCGCTTCTCGAAGAAAAAACACATGAAACGGTACTCGAAATCAATCTGGATTCTATAAGTCATAATTTAAATTACTATAAATCAAAGCTGGCCAATGATGTAAAAATCATGGTCATGGTCAAAGCCTTTGGTTACGGAAATGGAGGTTTGGAAATTGCCAAATTACTCGAACATCATAAAGTAGATTATCTGGGTGTGGCTTTTGCCGATGAAGGAATTTCATTGAAAAATGGCGGAGTAAAATTACCTATTATGGTTTTAAATCCTGAATCGACTAGTTTTCCTTCAATTATTCAATATCAGTTAGAGCCGGAGATCTATAGTTTAAAAGGACTGAATGCTTTTTTGAAAATTGCACGAGAAAAGAATTTGAAAGATTTTCCAATTCACATTAAACTTGATACAGGAATGCATCGTTTAGGTTTTGAAGAAAATACAATTGAAGAATTAATAGAAACCTTGAAAAACAATTCGAGCGTACGTGTTCAAAGTGTTTTATCACATTTAGCGACAAGCGATGAACCAAGACATTTTGAATTTGTAGAAAAGCAAATAAGTTTATTCGAACAGTTATCTTCAAAATTAATATTAGAATTAAACATAAACCCAATTCGTCATATTTTGAATACATCCGGAATTAGCAATTTCCCGAATGCGCAATTCAATATGGTTCGTTTAGGAATTGGTTTGTATGGTGTTTCAAATGATCCCGCAGAGCAGAAATATCTGGAGAATGTAGGAACCTTAAAATCGATTATTTCGCAGGTTCGTGTTATTCCGTGCGGGGACAGCGTAGGTTACGGACGTCGTTTTATGGCCCAAAAAGAAACAAAAATTGCTACAATACCAATTGGTTATGCAGACGGTATTTCGAGATTATGGGGAAATGAAGTTGGTTTTGTTACCATCAAAAATCAAAAAGCTAAAATCGTAGGAAGTGTCTGCATGGATATGCTTATGGTTGATGTAAGTCATATCGATTGTAAGGAAGGTGATTCGGTGATAATTTTTGGCGAAAGCCCAACTGTGGTGGAAATGGCTGAGGCATTAAAAACGATTCCTTATGAGATCATGACGAGTATTTCGCAACGCGTGAAGCGCGTGTTTTTTAGATAATTTTAGAAAATTGAATAAAATTGCGTATTTTCGATATCAATATTTATAAACTTAAACCTAACAATTATGGGATTTTTTTCAGAATTTAAAGAATTTGCAATGAAAGGCAACGTAGTTGATTTAGCTGTCGGTGTGATCATTGGTGCTGCTTTTGGTAAAATTGTAAGCTCATTTATAGAGGATGTAATTACTCCTTTGTTGTTGAAGCCTGCGCTAGATGCTGCTCATTTATCAACTATAGAAGAATTAACTGCTTTTGGAGGTGTTAAGTACGGATTGTTTCTTTCGGCCGTAATTAACTTTGTAATCGTTGCTTTTGTTTTGTTTCTAATAATTAAAGGGATAAATCATGCTAAAAAGAAAGATGTTGCGCCACCACCACCAGCGGGACCAACTCAGGAAGAATTGCTTACACAAATTAGAGATTTATTAAAAAATAAATAAAAATATAATACCGCTACACTAAGTCTAACTTAACCGCTTCTTAATTGGGGCGGTTTTTTTTTAAAGAAAAATTTTAACAACAAAAACTTACAAGCATGGGATTTCAGTCAATAGTTCACGGAAGAATTGTAATTAACAATGACCTTATTGATGCAAGAAGAATAATAGAGTCTTTAGGAAATGACGAATGGATATTGAGAACTGAAATGTTTGGACAGGGCGTTTCTAGGGTTACTTATTATGAAGACCCTGTAATTTCATTTGGTGCAACTTATAAACAGATTGAATATCATTGGGCTGAATTTATTCTAAAGTTTGAAAATTTATTGCGACAATTTGATTTCGACACTGCTAAAATTCAATTGGAAACAGAAATAATGGGAACTTATAATTTCTTTTGGAAATCAAAAAAATATGGACGAAATGATTTCAAAGAGAATGAAAAACTTATAGAAGTAGAAGAATGGTTTTTTGGTTTTGGAAATAGAAGCAGATGGGGAACTTTAGAATCCGATCTACAAGAAGAGGAAATTTTTGAACTTGAAAATTTTAAATATCCCGTGATTTTAGAATAATAGATTAAGATTATTTAAAGTCATATTTGATTGCAGATATTGAAAGAAAATAAATCTGTAGAGAAAATTTTAAAGTGTATGAGTTTTAATATTTTTAATGTTTGTTTAATTTATAACATTTTGTTATTTTTTGTGAATCGCCTTGCGGAGACTTTTATTATACTTATTTTTGCGGTACAAATTTGATTATAGAATTATTTAAAGATATAAAAATGAGAATAGCAGTTGTAGGTGCTACCGGAATGGTTGGCGAAGTAATGCTTAAAGTTTTAGCAGAAAGAAATTTTCCTGTTACAGAATTAATCCCTGTTGCATCTGAAAGATCAGTAGGTAAAGAGATTGAATATAAAGGAACCAAATATAAAGTTGTTGGCTTACAAACAGCTGTAGACATGAAAGCAGATATTGCGGTTTTCTCTGCAGGTGGAGATACTTCATTAGAATGGGCTCCTAAATTTGCTGCTGCAGGAACAACTGTTATTGACAACTCATCAGCATGGAGAATGGATCCAACTAAAAAATTGGTTGTTCCTGAAATCAATGCTTCAGTTTTAACCAAAGAGGATAAAATTATTGCAAACCCAAACTGTTCTACAATTCAGATGGTGTTGGCTTTGGCTCCTTTGCATAGAAAATACAACATTAAAAGAATTATTGTTTCTACTTACCAATCTATTACCGGAACTGGTGTAAAAGCGGTTAAACAATTAGAAAACGAATACGCAGGAATTCAGGGAGATATGGCTTACAAATATCCAATTCACCGAAATGCAATTCCTCACTGTGATAGTTTTGAAGAAAACGGATACACTAAAGAAGAAATGAAACTAGTTCGTGAAACTCAAAAAATTATTGGTGATAATACCATTAGAGTTACAGCTACTGCAGTTCGTGTACCAGTTGTAGGCGGACATAGCGAAGCAGTGAACGTTGAGTTTACAAATGATTTTGATGTAAATGAAGTTCGTGAAATCTTACATCATACAGACGGAGTAACTGTACAGGATAATTTAGATACATTTACGTACCCAATGCCGTTATATGCTGAAGGTAAAAATGATGTATTTGTTGGAAGAATCCGTCGTGACGAGAGCCAGCCAAATACATTAAACATGTGGATTGTTG
Organism: Flavobacterium sp. N2038; assembly: GCF_025947185.1. NCBI lineage: Bacteria > Pseudomonadati > Bacteroidota > Flavobacteriia > Flavobacteriales > Flavobacteriaceae > Flavobacterium > Flavobacterium sp. N2038. The sequence goes on along the minus strand of NZ_CP110001.1, from coordinate 300,943 downwards.
CCGATAACTTAAGAAAAGGAGCAGCAACAAACACCATTCAAATTGCTGAATACTTAATTCAGGCTGGTTTAGTATAATTAGAGATTAGATTAAATTGTTATAAAGAGAAAACCGTAATTGCAGTAATGTAATTACGGTTTTTTTGTGAGAAATAGTTTTAACTTAGCGGTTAAAATTGAAGCGTTATGAATTTTGAGAACTACAAAATTATTCCAAACTATAATACGCATAAAACGGACTTATTTACCGCCGATGAAGAAGATGTTCTGGCGTGTGAAAAAACGTTGAACATTTCGTTTGATGAAGATTATAAAGAGTATGTTCAGGAATACGGAAGCGGAATTTTGGGCGGAACATATGTAAGGATTTATCTTCCGGAAACAATTGTGCTGACTCTTGAAGAATGGAAAAACCGTATAACCGAATATTGGTTTTGGGATGAAGGAAAAGAAGTTTTAACCAAAGATGAGGTGTTAAAGTCTATTAGAATTGGAGATACTTTTGATGGAGATGAAATCATTCTTCTAAACAATCAATATTATATTCTGCCAAGATATAGTGAAATGATTTATAAAGCTGGAAATACGTTGGAAGAAACAATTGCCTGGTTGTGTTCAGCAGGAATTTTAACAGAAGCGTTTTCTGAAAGAGAGTTTGAACCTTTTGATCCTGCAGATTTTCTAAAAGAGAATTAAAATATATAGAAGAGAATTATATAGTTAAAAGAAACCCGACAGGTTTTAAAAACCTGTCGGGTTTGAATTATAAAAAAGCGAGAATCAATAAATTCTCGCTTTTTTGTTTTTAATATTCCGGGGCAAGTTCTAATTCCAGCCCTTCTAAATCTGTAGTAATTGGGATCTGACAGCCTAAACGACTATTAGATTTAACATAAAACGCTTCCGAAAGCATAGCTTCTTCTTCATCTCCCATTTCTGGTAATGCAACATCATTAAGAACATAACACTGGCAGGAAGCACACATTGCCATTCCTCCGCAGGTTCCTTCGACAGGAAGTTCGTATGCTTTGCATAATTCCATTATATTCATTGCCATATCAGTCGGAGCCTGTAATTCGTGTATAACTCCTTCTCGATCTTTAATCTTTATTAATACATCCATTTTTAAATTTTGGAATTTTATTGTGAGGATTTAATAAACGTGAAAAAATCCCGGGTTTAATATTAACTTGCTGGTTTTAAGCTGAACGCGTACTCTTTTCTTGCGTTATCTTTAAGATGCATTTTTACACCAATCATATTACCTCCTTTTTCAAGTAATGTTACCGAAACCAGGATAGCATAATAATCTTTGTCTGCCTGAAACACCAATGTTCCTTCATAAGTTGAATTAACTACTCCTTGTTTATCTGTTGTAACAGAAATTTTTCTCGGACGTGAAAATTCAGCAGTGCTATAGGTTGCTTTGTTTGCAAACTTTGCTTTGCCTTCGGCAATATCATATAAGAAATCATAATTTCCAATTCTTAGACTGCCTTCTCCGGCAAGTGTATTGGTAGAAAAAATAATTTGACCTGCATATTGAAAATCCGACCATTCTTCAGATTCATTTACCCAGGCTTTGTCAACAATAAGAGATTGCGTTTGCTGTGCATAATTTGCAGAAGCGAAAAACAAAAATAAAAATAGAGCGTAAAAATTCTTCATAGTTATAAGATTTAGGGTTATGTTACAAATTTAAGTTAAATCTGTATTAATTCATTAACCAAAACTCTTAAAACTTTATATTGTTTTTTGTTAAATTCGCAAAAACGCGTATTATTTTGATTGTTTTTATGAAAACATTGATATTAAACAATCAAAAGAACTATTATTCTTGTTAATACTTTGGTCTTGCAAAAGCACAAAAAGCATTTTTTTTCTACATTATATTAACGACAGTTTCGATCTGTGGAGCGTACTTTTTTATTGTTGTTTCAACTCCTGCTTTTAAAGTCATTTGGTTTACGCTGCAGCTAATGCAAGCACCTTCCAGACGTACTTTTACATGTTTGTCCTCATCTATAGAGATTAGCGTAATATCTCCGCCATCGGATTTCAAAAATGGCCTTATTTCATCTAAAGCCAATAATACGTTATTTGTTAATTCTTCTGTTGTCATAATATTAATGTGTCAATTAGAAAATGTGTCAATTAGAAAACTAAAAAAAATGATCTAATTATCTCATTATCTCAATTATCTAATTCTTTTTCACTGCTGAACAGCCTGCCATTGTGGTAATTTTTATGGCTTCTGTTACTGGTAAGCTTTCGTTTCTGTTTACTGTTTCCTGTACAACGTTTCTGGTGATTTCTTCAAAAACCGTTTCAATTGCAGACGCAGTTTGTAAAGCTGCCGGGCGACCGTAATCTCCTGCTTCACGAATAGACTGTACAATTGGAACTTCTCCTAAGAAAGGAACGCCTAAATCTTCTGCAAGGTTTTTAGCACCCTCTTGTCCAAAGATATAGTATTTATTGTCAGGTAATTCTTCTGGTGTAAAATAGGCCATGTTTTCTATAATTCCCAAAACAGGGACATTTATATTATCCTGCATAAACATAGCCACTCCTTTTTTAGCATCGGCAAGTGCAACAGCCTGTGGAGTACTTACTACAACTGCGCCGGTAATTGGCAATGATTGCATAATAGAAAGGTGAATATCTCCTGTTCCCGGAGGTAAATCGATTAACATGAAGTCTAATTCTCCCCAATCAGCATCAAAAATCATTTGGTTTAATGCCTTTGCAGCCATTGGTCCTCTCCAGATTACTGCCTGGCTTGGAGCTGTAAAAAAGCCAATAGAAAGTATTTTAATTTCATAACTTTCAATTGGTTTCATTTTTGATTTTCCGTCTACTGTAGTCGAAACTGGTTTTTCGTTTTCAACGTCAAACATAATTGGCATAGAAGGTCCGTAGATATCAGCATCTAAAACACCAACCTTGAATCCCATTTTAGCAAGTGTTACAGCAAGATTAGCCGTAACAGTAGATTTTCCTACACCACCTTTACCAGAAGCAACGGCAATGATATTTTTGATTCCAGGAATTGCACGACCTTTGATTTCGTTTTTCTCCGGAGTTTCTACTTTTATGTTTACTTTAATTTTTGCGTCTGCCGATATTAATTCGTGAATTGTTTTTTTAATATCATCTTCGGCTCTTTTTTTTATGTGCATTGCTGGTGTATGTAAAACTAAATCTACAACAACTTCATCGCCAAATGTAATCACGTTGGCAACAGCGCCGCTTTCAACCATATTTTTTCCTTCTCCAGCTACAGTGATAGTTTCCAGAGCTTTAAGAATTTCTTTTCTGTCTAATTTCATTTTTAATGTAGGGTTTTCTATTGATGAAATTTGCTTAAGAACTATATTAATTTAAACTCATTTCAGACTGCAAAGATAACAGTTTATGTTCGGATTCGTACTGTTTTTAAATCGTATTTATCGATATTGAAATTATTCAAAATGATACTGTTGCATTTTTTTGCAAAGTTAGATTCAAAAAGGAAAATAGTTAGTCCCTAATTTTAAAATTACAGACAGAAATTGTAATCATAAATACTAAAAAAAGAAACCCGCCAAATCTATTATTTGACGGGTTTCTTTAAAAAAATGGTCTACAAGTTTATTCGTATTTTAAGTATTTCAAAATATCAATTTTAGTAACCTGATATGCTTTTGTTAAAACAATTAGCAAAGTAAGAACTAACAGTGAAACAAGTGCAACGCTAAATGGAACCGGAGAAATGTTTATTCTGAAAGCAAAATCCTCCAGCCATTTTTGCAATAATATATAGGCAGGGACAATTCCAACGGCAAATCCCATTAAACAAAAGATGATATACTGTTTCGATAATTCTTTTAGTAAAATATCTGTTTCTGCTCCAAGTGTTTTTCTAATTGCGATTTCTTTGAGTCTTCTTTCCATAGAAAAAGATGCTAAAGCAAACAATCCAAAAACAGCAATAATAATTACGACAAGGTTTAGTATAAAGAACAGATTTTTTTGTTTGACCTGTTCCTCGTAAGTTTTTGCAAATTCTTTGTTTACAAAATCATAATCAAAAGGATAATCCGGATTTACATTTTTCTCCATGTAGTTTTTTAATCCCGCCAGAGTCTCAGGTAAATTATCTGTTGATACTTTTACAAGGATCTTATTAAAATTATTCCATTTCAGTGTTTTAAGATTGATAAAAATCATTGGCGAAACCTTATTCTGTAAATTAACTAAGTTAAAATCTTTTACAACCCCAACAATTTTAAACTTCAAATTGTCACCATCGCCTATGCTCCAGCCAGATGTAATCATCGTATTGATTGGGTTTTTAAGATTTAAGGTCTTTGCCAGTGTTTCGTTTATAAGCATACTGCTCACTGTATCTGAAGCAAATTGCGGAGATAAATCGCGTCCCTGAATTACTTTAATTTTCATCATTTCAAGAAAGCCAAAATCCATTTCTATATTTTTGGGTTGTACAAAAATACCATTGTGTTTAAATCCGGAACTTGAGCCTGCGTTACCTCCAAATGTACCCGCAAATGTTGAAACGCCTACAACGCCGGGGATTTTTTTGATTTCTTGCTTGTCGGTTAGGTATTCCTCTGTTCTCTTTAAGCGGTCTTTTGTGTTATAAGTAACTGAAATTACCTGGTCACCGCTAAAGCCCAAATCTTTATTCATCATATAATCAACCTGCGAATTAACAATCAGGGCGCCAATGATAAAGAATGCTGCAATACCAAACTGAAAAATAAGCATAGAATTACGAATCCAGATTCCGCTTTTACTTCTTGAAAAATTGCCTTTTAAAACTTTTAGGGTTTCAAAATTTGAAATATAAATGGCTGGAAAGATACCCGCAAGAAGAATTACTAATCCAAAAATAAATATGAGCTGCAGATAAAATTCACTGCCATTCATTGTCAAAGTTTTTCTCAAAAAGATATTGTAATAAGGTAATGAAAGCTCTACAATAGCAAGAGCAAACAAAATAGACATCGTTACAATTATGGCAGTTTCAAAGATAAATTGCGTTATGATTTGGTTTTTTGATGCCCCTACAATTTTACGCACGCCAACTTCTTTTGCACGTTTAATGGCCGATGCAGTGGCTAAATTGATATAGTTTACCAGTGATAAAACCAAAATAAGGACAGATAAACCACCCATGATATAGAGTAGTTTCAAATTACCGGCTCCTTCAGGCAGATCTTGTCCTCCGGAACTTTTTGTTCCATGCAAACGAGATGTTTTCAATTGATCCAGCATAACCTTTATCTCGCCATTCTCTTTTAAATATTGTTCTACGGTCATACCGCTTGCTTTTGCATCCTTTACTGTCCTGTTTACAAAGGTTACATTTTGCATTTTCTTTAAAAGAGCTGAAGCATCAGTACCATTTTTGGTTTTAATCATTAAGGCATAATTAAAATTTCCCCATTGATCTTTGTCACCATCTCGCTTTACACCATTAAAGATATAATTTGGCTCAACCGAAGATGATTTGGTAATTCGATAAACGGCTTTTACGGTGTAAGTTTTATTGTCGTATGAGATTGATTTTCCAATTGGGTCTTCATTTTTGAAAAGAATTTTTACCTGATCTTCAGATACGGCAGCGCTATTCTTATCTTTCAAAACGTCATTTTTGTTACCTTTTATAATTTCAAAAGGAAAGAAATCAAAAAAGTTTTCATCAGTAAGCGTGATCTTTTTATCCAGTATGATTTGATTCTTAAATTTTACGACTCCGTCATCGTACCAGTTATATAGAAAACAAATTTTGTCGATTTCAGGAATTGTGGCTTTGCAGGTTTCTCCAAAAGGAATTGAACTGGTTGCCCATATATCGCCCGTTGTGCCAATTTTATTTAGAACAACATAAATGTTTTCTTTTTCCGGATTCCATTGATCATATGCCTGTTCATTGTTCCAATACAAAATAGCAAAGATTACGCTGGCAATCCCGATGCTTAATCCTAAGACATTTAAAAACGAAAACAGTTTGTTTTGCTTTAAATGATAAATAAATATTTTAAACCAATTAGAAATCATGGTGTATGTTTTTTATAGTTAATTCAGTTATTATTAACTGATTGTTTTAAATAATTGCGAATATTCTGCAAACAAATTCTACCAGAATTACAATTGCAGTTACGATAAATTTTATCATTTTTTCGTTATTTAGCGTCCATAAAAACATCAACATTTCGTTGATTTAATTTCTCAGAGAATATTACACCGTCTTTCATATGAATGGTCCTTTGCGAGAACGAAGCATCATAATCAGAGTGGGTTACCATCAAAATTGTAGCACCTTTTGCATGTAAGTCGGTCAAAAGTTCCATTACTTCATTACCGTTTTTACTGTCTAAGTTTCCTGTTGGCTCATCGGCAAGAATAATTTTTGGGTCATTTACCAAAGCTCTTGCAACGGCAACTCTTTGTTGCTGACCTCCCGAAAGCTGTTGCGGAAAATGTTTTAAACGATGTGAGATATTTAATTTCTCTGCAATAGCTTCAATTTTTTGTTTTCTTTCTGATGCTTTAACATTATTATAAAGCAAAGGCAATTCGATATTATCATAAACAGAAAGTTCATCGATTAAGTTGAAATTCTGAAAAATGAAACCGATATTTTCTTTACGAACCTGAGATCTTCCTTTTTCTTTTAGACCAATCATTTCCTGATCTAATAATTTATAACTTCCGTCAGTTGCACTGTCCAGAAGACCAATGATATTTAATAAAGTAGATTTTCCACAACCTGAAGGTCCCATGATAGTTAAAAAATCACCTTTTTTAATGTGTAAAGAAATACCGCTCAATGCTGATGTTTCTACTTCTTCTGTTCTAAAAACTTTGGTTAAATTTTGAATTGTTATCATTTTGTAAAGGTGTTAAATGTTGTTAATTACGTTTTTTGATTGATGATTGAAATGATGATTTTGTTCTTATTCTTTGACGTTTCAAGTTTCAGGTTTCAAGTTTCGGTGCATTAACCTGAAACCTGAAACTTGAAACAAAATAAACTATTCTTTATTAAGTGACAGTTCCTCAACATCTTTATAATCTGAGTAAGATGAGGTAACTACCGATTCGCCTTCTTTTAATCCTTCCAGAACTTCATAGTAAGACGGATTTTCTCTTCCTAATTTTATAGTTCTTCTTTCGGCTTTATTTCCTTTTACAACAAAGATCCATTTTCCTGCTGTTTCCTGATTAAAACTTCCTTTTGGTAATACTAATATTTTATTTCTTTCAGATAAAATCAGTTTTACACCAAAACTTAATCCGTCTTGTAAAGCGATATTTTCTTTAGATGTAAAAGCCAGTTCTACAGTAAAATGACCACTTTTTACTTCCGGAATTACTTTGGTAACCAAAACTTCAAGAGCTTTACCTTTAAATTCTACCTGACCTTTTAAGCCTTCGCGAACTTTTTCCAGGTAAAATTCATCTACTTCTGCAGTAAGTTTGTAACCGCGTTTTGAATCGATTTTTCCAATGCTTGCTCCAGCCTGAAATGTTTTTCCTAAAACAGGTTCAAAAGAAGTCAATCGTCCGGTTTCCGGTGCCGTAATCAGGAAGTTCTTTTTGTTGTTTCTCAAAATATCCAAACTTTTCTCCATAGTCTGAATCGAACGGTTGATTTGAGAAATCTGCAGTTGATTGGATTGTTTTTCTTTCTGAATACTTTGCTGAATCGTTCTTTTGCGCTCTTCCTGAAAACGAAGACTTTCCTTAAAAGTATTCCAGTCATTTTTTGAAATCACATCTTTGTCATACAATTTTGAGTTCATATCATAAAGACGTTTGGCATCATTATAATCGTGCTCGATCAAAACCAAATCTTTGTTTAAATTTAATTCCTGATTTCTGATATTTAGTTTTCCGGTATTCAGGTTGTTGATCTGCTCAATAATGGCTGTTTCCTGAGTCAGATAGTTTAACTCTGTGTTTGGGTTGTATAAACGAGCCAGCGACTGTCCTTTGGTAACCATTGCACCGTTTTCTACAAAAATTTCTTTTACAGATCCTCCTTCTGTAACGTTTACAAGCATTACGTTAAGCGGCTCAACTTTTGCCTGAAAAACAACAAAATCTTCAAAAAAAGCTTTTTCGACTTTCTGGATTGAAAGTTCTTCGGTTTTTACATTTAGACTTCTTTTGGTGTTAAACGACAAAAAGACGATTGTTGCCAAAGCTAAAAAAACTCCAATTGCTATTGTGAGATATCTAAATTTTCTATTTTTACGAGGAATTACCTTGTCCATTTTATAATAATTTACTGATTACCAATAGGTAAATATTGTGCCATAAAATTTATTTTTTGTAAGGCCTTGATTTTAAAGAGACTCTAAAAACGACCCAAAAAAAGAGTGTTCGATAATGAACAGTTGACCGTTCAAAATCGGACAAAAAAACACAACATGAGAAAGAAGCAAGCTCAAATATTAATTGTTGACGATCAGGAAGAAATTTTGTTTTCGGCAAAAATGATTCTTAAAAAACATTTTGAAACCATTTTTACTGAAAATAGTCCCAAAAAAATCATTTCGACTTTAAGCGAAAATGACATAAATGTGGTTTTATTAGATATGAATTACCGTATTGGTTTTGAAGATGGACGCGAAGGAATTCATTGGCTAAAAGAAATCAAAACACTTTCTCCAAATACAATTGTGATTTTGATGACCGCTTTTGGTAAAATCGATACTGCAGTTGAAGGAATTAAAATGGGAGCTTTTGATTATGTTTTAAAACCCTGGAATAATGAAAAACTGCTCGAAATAATTGATAAAGCTGTTGCCGAAAGCCGAAAGCACAGTAAAAAAACAATTGTTGAAAAAGTAGAAAAAAGATATTTTACCGGAACTTCTCAAAAAATAAAGCAAGCCTATTCTATTGCCGAAAAAGTAGCTAAAACAGATGCCAATGTTTTGGTTTTGGGAGAAAACGGAACCGGGAAGTTTGTTTTTGCCGAATTTATACATCAGAATTCAGAAAGAAAAAAAGAACCTTTTGTACATGTCGATTTAGGTTCTTTGAGCGATAATTTGTTCGAAAGCGAACTTTTTGGTTATGCAAAAGGCGCTTTTACCGATGCAAAAGCAGATACTCCGGGAAGATTTGAATCGGCTCAAAACGGAACTATTTTTCTGGATGAAATAGGAAATATTCCGCTTCATTTACAATCTAAATTATTGCACGTTTTGCAGACTAAAACGGTAACACGTTTGGGTGAAAGCAAAGCAAGACCTTTAAATGTCCGCATCATCTCGGCAACCAATAATGATATTAAGGCCGAGGTAAAAAATAAAGTATTCAGAGAAGATTTGCTTTACCGAATCAATACAATGGAAATTAATTTGCCGCCTTTGCGTGAGCGAAAAGAAGATATTGTTCCGATGGCACATTTTGTTCTGGATCAGGTAGCCGAAAAGTACAATCAGGAGAATTGGCGTTTTGAGGAGAATGTTGCGCCCTATCTAGAGCGATACCCGTGGAAAGGAAACGTAAGAGAAATGGAAAACAAGATCGAGCGCGCTTTGATTTTGGCCGATAATAATACTATTTCTATAAACGATTTAGATATTCTGGATTTTGAAGATATTCAGGAAAACGATGATAATCCGTTATCTGAACTGGAAAAAACCGCCATCGAAAAAGCACTTTTTAAACATCACGGAAATATATCAAAAACTGCCGAAGAATTAGGATTGTCAAGAGCGGCGCTGTATAGAAGAATTGAGAAATATGATTTGAAGAATTAGAAGATAAAGAGAAAAGAATAAAGAGAAAAGAATAGAGATTTAGTTTTATCTGAGGAATCTGTGTATAACTAAAACTTAAGACAAAGGAAAAATCTTTTAATCTGTGTAATCTGTGGCTAAAATTAAAACTAAATGAAAAACTGGAAATTTTATAATGCTTTGTTCGTGAGAGTTTTGTTTGTGATGCTGCTCTTTTTCCTTTGCGTTTTTCTACTTTATAAAATGTTTTACTATAATGCGCTTTTGGTGGGCTCATTTGTTTTTATAATGATGGCCGAAATGTATTTTTATGTAAAAAACCGATTGCAGTTTTATGACAGAACGATGCTTTCGATTTTGCAAAATGACTTTTCGACCAATTTCCCCGAAGAGAACAAAAAAGATAATTTTAAAAGTTTATATCTTCTGTATGAAACTTTAAAAGATCGGCAGCAGGAACAAATTTCTAAAGAGCTAATTTATCGTTCTCTTTTAAATAATATTGATACTGCAGCTTTAATTCTGGAAAAAGACAATGAAGACTGGAATATTTTTTTAATGAATGATTGTTTTTCAGACTTGTTTAAAGTGCCCAAAGTAAATCATTGGAAATATCTTAAAAATTATTTGCCCTCTCTTTGTTTTGAAATTGAAAAGACGGATTTCAGTGAATTAAAATCGGCAATTTCTATAAAAATTGAAGAACAGGATTTGCAGACTTTTATGTTGCAGACTTCAAGAACCCGAACGTATAATAAAGAATATTTTATTGTTTTACTGGATAGTATTCAGCGGGTTATTGAGAAGAAAGAAAAAGAAGCCTGGATTAATTTAATGAAGATTATATCGCATGAATTAATGAATTCCTTAACGCCAATTCGTGCGCTTTCGCAGAATTTACTTCATATTGTAGATCAGGATAAACTGGAAGATGATGATTTTGAGGATATTAAAAGCAGTATTTCGACCATTATAAACAGAAGTGATCATTTGCAGGTTTTTGTTGATAATTACCGAAAACTGGCCATGCTGCCAACACCAACAAAAGTAATGACACCTATAAACGATTTGTTTGATGATTGTTTTAGAGTTATGAGCCCGATTTTAAAATCGGAAAACATTGAGTTGGTAAATGATCTGCACAGTTCTCGTTCTATTTTGATTGATAAAAACCAAATGGAGCAGGTGATTATAAATTTGATTACAAACAGTATTTATGCATTAAAAGAGAAAAGCGAGAAGAAAATGTTTGTCTCCAGTTATACTGAAAATAACCGCTTTTTTATTACCATTTCAGACAATGGAAAAGGAATTGATAAAGAAATTCAGGATAAAGTATTTCTTCCGTTTTTTACCACCAGAAAAGATGGTGCCGGAATTGGATTAACGCTTTCTAAGAATATTATCGAGGCACACGGCGGCTATTTAAGCTATCAGACCGATGAAGATAAAACGAGTTTTGTGATTTGTTTGATTTAGTTTTTTCTGAACCATATAAGTTATATAAGTTCATTTAAAGTTTTTTTACTTAATGATTTAATCTCGCAAAGTCGCGAAGTCGCAACGCTTTTTTCAATTTTCTTTGCGACTTCGCGACTTTGCGAGAGATTTTTGCGCAATGCTTAATATGATCTTATATAACTTATATGGTGAAAAACATTTAATACTGCACTTCAGGTTTCCAAAAGTGTTTTTCTAAGTCTACAATTTGATTATTGACTACTTTAATACCTTCACTTTCTAAAAGCTGCTGCATTAAATTGGTTCCGTCAAAATGATGTTTCCCTGTCAAAAGTCCTTTTTGGTTTACAACTCTGTGTGCCGGAACATCATCCATATTATGACACGCATTCATGGCCCAGCCAACCATTCTGGCAGAACGTGCGGCGCCTAAGGCTTTTGCAATTGCGCCGTAAGAAGTCACTTTTCCGTAAGGAATTTGTCGGGCAACTGTATACACTCTCTCGAAAAAATTTTCTTCAGCCATAGTTTTGTTTTTTTGCCACAGATTAAGAGATTAAAGGATTTTGCAGATCACACAGATAAAAATAAGAATAATTAATCTGCTCCCGATAGCAATCGGGACTGCGAGAAAAATATTTATCACAAAGTAAAAAAAAAATCATTTTAACCTGTGAAATCAGTGGCTATAAAATTACCTGAAATAGTAATTCAAAATATTAAAAAGTGTCGCAAGAGCAACTAAACCGGTAATACTACCAATAATAGTATTCATGTTGCGCATTAAATAATCTGTTTTCTTTTCGATTCTTCCAAAGAAAGCAATGTAGCTGTATAAAGCAGCAAATGAGCCTAAAACCGAACCAATAACAAAAGTAAAAATAATATTGTTTTCAAATACAAAAAGGTGGTATGAAGCCAATGTAACACTTACAACAACATAATATGGAATAGGAAAGAAGTTTAAACCAGAAAGAAGCATTCCCAGAAAGAAACGGCTTTTTTTACTGCTTTTTTTGATTTTAGATTTCTTTTTGGTTTGCGGTTCTTTAGCAATAAACAAAAAGTAAATGGTAAGAATAGAGAAAATAACAAAACCAACTTCACGAAGTAAGGTTACCACATCCGGACGATTATCGATCACACGTGCAAATAAAACCGCTACCGATACCTGAAAGAAAATAACCAAAACGGCTCCAATTACAAACCACAGCGCATTCTTTTTTCCCTCTTTAAGGTTTATTTTGGCTGCCGTCATGTTGATTAAACCCGGAGGAATAATCCCAATCGCAGCAGCAATAAAACCAGAAAGTAATGGAGTAAGTAATGCCATTAAAGTTGTATAATGAATTATGAAAAACGTGTTTTAAAATTAAATTAGTCTTTAATTTTGAAACGAATATACGTAATTGCCTTGTTAATTTCTAAATATTGTTTTTCATAAAAAGTCTGAAAAGCAGTAACTTCTTCAGGGCTTCCTTCGTTTTTGTATACGTTATGGTTTGCGTATAAAACCTCATGTCCTTCACCATGAAGTAAACCAAGAGTATAGCCGTGCATAAATTCGCTGTCGGTTTTAAGGTTTACAACACCATCTTTTTTAAGGATTTTTTTATACAACTGCAAAAACTCAGAATTGGTCATTCTGTGCTTTGTTCTTTTGTATTTAATTTGAGGATCCGGAAAAGTAATCCAGATTTCATCTACTTCGCCATCGGCAAAAATATGATTGATCAATTCGATTTGAGTTCGAACAAAAGCAACATTATGCAATCCGGTTTCGACAGCGGTTTTTGCGCCTCTCCAGAAACGTGCACCTTTAATGTCGATTCCGATAAAATTTTTGTCAGGATATCTTTCTGCCAATCCAACAGAGTATTCTCCTTTTCCACATCCTAATTCTAAAACTAAAGGATTATCATTTTTAAAGAAATCAGAATTCCATTTTCCTCTCAAAGGCATTAGGTTGCCTACAACTTCTTCTCTGGTTGGCTGAAAAACGTTTTGAAATGTTTCGTTTTCTCTGAATCTTTTAAGTTTATTTTTACTTCCCACTTGTACAAAAATTTTTCGCAAAATTAAGGAATATAAACGAATGGAGAAACCGTAATTGGGGTTTAAATTTTTTTAGCCACAGATTTTAAGGATTTTTGGGATTTCTTTTTTTAATCTGTGAGAATCTGTGAAATCTGTGGCTAACATTTTACCCGTAATGCGGTTCGGTAATTGGTTTTAATTTTGGATCAAGGGTTTCATCATGTTGAGATAAATCCAGTCCCATATGTTCTGACTCTTCTGAAACTCTTAGCGGAATAATAAAATTGGTTACTTTGAATAAAAAATAAGCACCAAAGAATGTAAAGACAGAAACCAGAACCAATGCCATCATATGGTGTGCAAAAACGTTCCATCCGCCGTGTAGTAAACTGGCATCCTGGCCATGCGCGAAAATTGCAGTTAAAATCATTCCCATAATTCCGCCAACACCATGACAGGCAAAAACGTCAAGAGTATCATCAAACTTTTTAGAAAAACGACAATTTACAGCAGAGTTTGAAACTAAAGCCGTTATAAATCCAAAGAACATACTTTCTGGAACCGATACAAATCCGGCAGCAGGCGTAATGGCTACTAAACCAACAACTGCGCCAATACAGGCTCCTAAAGCCGATACTTTTCTGCCATTCATTCGATCAAAGAAAATCCAGGTTAACATTGCTGCGGCTGATGAAGTTGTTGTAGTTGCAAAAGCCATTGCAGCAGTTCCGTTGGCTGCAAGAGCAGATCCGGCGTTGAATCCGAACCAGCCAAACCATAACATTCCCGTTCCTAATAATACAAACGGAATATTGGTTGGAATATGCTGACTGTTTTTTCTTTTCCCCAAAACAATAACTCCTGCCAAAGCGGCAAATCCAGAACTCATATGTACCACCGTTCCTCCGGCAAAATCTTTCACACCAAAATAGCTTCCTAAAATACCTGTTGGATACCAAACGGCATGGCATAAAGGCGCGTATATGAAAATGGTAAATAAGCTGATGAAAATTAAATACGAAATAAATCGAACACGTTCTGCAAATGAACCTGTAATAATAGCCGGAGCGATTATGGCAAATTTCATTTGGAATAAAGCAAAAAGCATAAACGGAATCGTACTTGCCAATTTTTTATGAGGCAAAACACCCACATAATCCATAAAAGCAAAAGTAGTTGGATTCCCGAAGAAACTATAAAAATGGTCTCCGGATCCAAAACCAACCGGATCTCCAAAAGCTAAACTAAATGCAACTACAACCCATAAAAGCGTCACAACGCCCAAACAAATAAAACTTTGCAGCATAGTCGAAATCACATTTTTCTTGCCTACCATTCCGCCATAAAAAAAAGACAGTCCGGGTGTCATGATCAAAACCAGACAAGAAGAAGTAAGCATCCAGGCAACATCTGCCGGAACAATATGGTCTGTATTGCCAAATTCAGATAATACATAACTATTTTCGGTCATTGCTGGCCAAAATGCACCCGTAATACAAACAATACTTATAATAATAAAGGAAATGATCCAGCGTCTTTCTATTTTCATTTTTCAAATACTTTATTGAACCCTATTTTTTTTAGGGTCAAAGTTAAAAAAAAATAAAGATTTGGCTTTTTAGGGCTGTAAAAATAGAGGTTAGAGTTTTATTTTAGTCAATTTTGTAAATTATGGATTGGTTTTTTGAGAGTATTTGATTTTGAACTTCTAAAACTGGTCTAATATTGTCAATTGTGTTATAATTGTTTTGCTAATGATCTTTGTAAGTCGCTCTAAAAGTTAGGATTATAAGAATAAAATATAAAAATGTTTATTTTTTTTGAAGTTTTGTAATCAGTGCGTCTTCAATTGGGGCTTTAATTTTTATGGCAGCTTCAACTTCGTCATTCGGAATTGTCATCGATAAAACATAATGTTGAATTTTCCATTCTTTTCCCACTTTAACCAAAACGCCAGAACCGCGACAGATTTTCATTTGTGTATCAAGTAATTCATCAAACCACGCTACTTTACCTGTTGAATCAAAATAAATATGACGCTCTAAAGCTTTAAAATTCCAGGTTGTTCCTCTTTCAAAAAATGGTTTTGCCCAGGTATAAAAATCATCTTTAGACCAGTTTTCTGTTGCATCTGTTCCTATATAAATGGCATCAGGAGCAAGAGTATTAAAGTAAACGTCCATTTTTACTTCGGCAGCAGCTTTATGCCATGCATCTAAAGTTTGATTGATTTTGTCTTTTTCAGCTTTTTGAGCATTTGCAAAAGACACAACAAATAAAAGAAGTAGAATTGTTTTTTTCATGATTGATCTATTTTAGTTTAAAGATATTAATTTTTTTAAACCATATAAGTTATATAAGATAATTTAAGCTATGGGTTTATTGCAACGACAATTTTTAAGCTATTGCCCATAGTTATCGTGACTGCCAGAAACAAACAAAAAAGTAAAACTTAAATTATCTTATATAACTTATATGGCAGAAAACCCAAAAACAAGTATATTTGAGTGCTTTAAAATACTAGAATCATGAATCCAAAAATCCTTATAAGCTCGCTGGCTATTTCTCTGTTTTTTATTTCCTGTAAAAAAGAGTTAGAACCACAAGAAACAACAGCAACATCTGAATTAGTTAGGCTTGGACTTGCAAAAGATACTACAAAAGTAGCCTCTCCGGTTATGCAAACACAACCTCAAACAAATCCAAATACGGTTTTAGGAGAAACAAAGGGATTAAATCCGGCACACGGACAACCGGGACACAGATGTGATATTGCAGTTGGAGCGCCATTAAATTCGGCTCCTCCACAACAAGGGCAAGTTACTACAACACAAACACCACAAGTAGTTCAGGTAAATCCAAATCAGAAAAATGTCGTTACGACGACTACGGCTGCGCCTGTAAAAGTTGGAAAAGGTATGAATCCGTCGCACGGACAACCGGGACACAGATGTGATATTCCTGTTGGAGCACCTCTAAATTCTCCTGTTGCAAAAGCCGGTACAACAACCGGAGCAGCACAAAGCGGTTCGACAACACAAAGTTTTACCGTAACACCACCGGCTGCAAACAATGCAGTTCCGGCTTTATTAAGTACAGAAACAACGCAAACTGTAGCAGACGGAATGAATCCGGCGCATGGGCAACCGGGACACCGCTGTGACATTGCGGTTGGAGCACCATTGCCAAAATCATAATATTTACGTCAATAGTCTGGGCGTGCCACCAATATAAAAAGGGGCCAACTCTGCAATTGCTTAGTCGGCCCTTTTTATATCGCTGTCGGGCTATCCGCGCTACTTTGGTAGCTTGCTTCTATCCCTCACGCAAAAAATTAGATTGTGTTATAAAATATGTGTAGTCCTTACAGGCAATGTCATTAAGCTAAGTTTTTTAAACACAATCCCTTTGCGATCTCAAAGCAAAGCATAATTCACAAAACTTTGTGACCTTTGCGTAATCCTTTTCTCTCGATAGCTCAATGTTATTGAGTTAAGAGGAAATCTATAAAATTACTTAATAGTTTAATTAAAAAAGTAATTAGAAAAATCAGTTTTTATCAGCGTTTTCGCTTTAGCGAATCAGTAAAATCAGCGTCTAATTTTGACGCGGATAAAACAGATTTACTTCGTAAAAACACGGATATACACGGATTTGATTTGCAATAATTTTATTTTCTAAAAGCTTGACTTAATGACATTGCAGGATTGCGGTAAAATCTTCTTTTATTCTATTTCAAAAACAGCCTGAATTTCTACAGCCGAGTTTATTGGTAACGAAACTGCACCAATTGTGGCTCTGGCATGTTTTCCTTTTTCTCCAAAAACCAATGCAGTCAAATTAGAAGCCGAATTCATAAGGGCAGCATGTTGTGTATATTCCGGTGTAGTATTAAAATATCCTGTCAATTGTACACATTGTTTGACCTTATTCAAATCACCTCCGCAAGCTTCTTTTAAAACTGCAATTACATTTAGCATCGTTTGATATGTTGCTTCTTTAGCCTGATCATCTGTTACAGTTGCGCCAACTTTTCCCGGATTTAAAATCTTTCCGTCTTTTAAGGCTACCTGATTAATAAAAACTTTATGATCTGAAATCGTATACGGAACATAATTTCCAACTGGTTTAGGTGCTTCCGGAAGTACAATATTATTGTCTTTTAGCGTTTTATTGACATCATTTTTAATTTCTGTCGAAGCTGTTTTACCGTTTTTATGTTCTCTGTATTTTTTAATCCAGATGCGACTCTTGCCAAAGCTTTTCCTTGTTCTTTAGCCAAATTCAATTCGCTTTGTGACGGGCGTGTTCCTGTTGATCCTGCTAATGAAGTTGCTCCAAAAGGCGTGTTTCCCTGAGGAGCCGATTTGTCCAGAGTAGCCGTTCCCATAATTCCTGTAGGTACGATTACCATTCCGTGAGAGGCCAGAATATTCCAGAAAGATAAAATAGCAGCTTCTTTTCCTGCTCCGGATCCTGCAGACATAAATACAGTTGTTGGTTTTCCTTCTAAAGCTCTCGAAGTCCAAAGCGGAATACTTTGGCTGAAAAAAGAATTCATCTCAGCACTAATATTGGCAAAATGTACCGGACTCCCAAATGCGATTCCGTCATAATTGGCTAGTTCGTCAATTGTGGCGATAGGTAATTTCTCGACATCGGCATTTAGTTTTTCTTTAGGATTTATTGATGGAACTCTCTTTAAAGTTGCTTTTGTATTTGGATATTCCTGAATTCCTTCGGCAATAGATTTAGCCATTTTGTAGGTTCCGCCGTTTTGAGAATAAATCAAAACCAAAACATTTGTTTCGGTAGATTTTAGTTGTGCATTGGCACCAAAACCTAAAAGTACTGTGATTAATAATACGAGTAATTGCTTTTTCATGAATGTATTTTTATGTGATATTGTAAATAATCCCAATCAAAGTGCTGAGTTTTTAGAATGTCAGGATTCTTTTTTTTGGGACTGCAAATTTACTTTTTACAATCCCGAAAAGCGTTATTATTATGTTAATCGTTCTATTTAAAGACATAGGAGTAAGGATTAGTATTTTTTTTTGCCACAGATTAAAGGATTAAAAAGATTAATCATTCTAATCTGTGAAATCAGTGGCAAAAATTTCTAACTTTCAGGAAACAAATCGCCTTATTATGAAAAAAGCAATTGTATACGGAGCAAGCGGACTAGTAGGATCATATATTTTGGAAAGTTTATTGAATGATGCCAATTATGAAGAAATAATAATTGTTGTCAGGAAAGATCTAAACATTGATCATCCAAAATTAAAGACTTTAATAGGCGATTTTCATTCGTTGGCAAATGTGGGAAAAGGTATTTATGCAGATGAAATTTTTATAGCCCTTGGAACTACAAAAAAGAAAACACCCAATAAAGAACAATATTATCAAATCGATCATGATTATCCGGTTTTAGCAGCGCAGTTGGCTAAAGATAATGGAGCAAAAGCAGTTTTTTTGGTTTCTGCCGTTGGAGCCAACGAAAATTCGGCAGTGTTTTACATTAAAATGAAAGGCGAAACAGAGCAGGATATTATCGATTTGAATTTTGAACACACTTATATTTTTCGCCCCTCAATGATATTAGGAGACAGAAAAGAAAACCGGCCACTTGAGCGTTTTTTTATAGCGCTCTGGAAAATTATCAATCCTTTGTTTATAGGAGGATTAAGTAAGTACAAAGGGATCGAGGCGCAGGATATTGCCAAAGCAATGATTAAGAGTGCAAACAAAACCAATGAAAAAGTCAAAATATTGCAGTGGAGCGAAATGACTGCTTTATTAAAATAAAAAATGGCATTATCCTGATTAGAGATAATGCCATTTTTGTATTATTTAGATCAATTAATACTCTTTGATTTTTTCAAAAGTCGTAGTCAATGATTTTTTAATTTTTGTTAGAGCGCCGCTAAAAGCTTTTTCAAGGGTGTCGGCGTGTTCTGTTACGGTTATGGGTTGTAATTTTTGAGGGCGAACTTCGATTACACATTTTTTGTCCTGCAAACTAAACTTTTCTCCATTTTCATCACCAAAGTGAACTTCTATACGGGTAATTTTGTCTTCAAAACGTGCTAAACCTTTTTCTAATTCTCCAGAAAAGTAGCTTTCTAATCTTGCATGTCCATCAATGTTTTTGTCGGTGTTGATTTGAATCTTCATAACGGTTTAATTTTTTAATGATTGTTTCTCAAAGCTATCTTTTTTAGAAGAAAAAGACAAGCGAGTTAAGGAAAGATTATGAAATATTTAGAAGCATTTTAAGCTTTTTTGCGCTTTCGCGAAAGAAGAAATGGCTACAAGTATCTCTGTAAGAATAAGAAGTTAAAAATGAAGAAAAGTACGCCCAATTTTTTAGCTTTTCGTATGTTTGCAGTCCTAAACATCGAGATTATGAACACAACAAAACTTTTTGCCCGTATGGTACGCTGGCGGTATTGGAAACAACCACAACGCGTTCTCGAAGGCGTAGGACAGCTAACCTATACGGGTTTTATATTTCCTAAATTTCGAGATTATGAGTACAAACACCCTTTCAAGAGAAACCGAATTGCGGTTAACTGAATTTTTCAACAATTCAATTGATTCCAAAAGCATGGCCAAAACAATTCGCCAGGTAAATTATCTTTTGGCTTTAAATGTTATGCGCGAACAGGAAACCCTGAAACCCGAAAACATTAACCTCGAAGACAATTTCTACTGGCTGAACAAATTAGCCGAAATTCTGGATCCTTATCTGGAAGATTAAAATTCAAAAAGCTACTTATTTAAGTAGCTTTTTTTGTTTTCTTGATTCGGGATAATTTTGTTTATTTTTAAGAGTTTTTCTTTAGGATTATTTCATTACGAAAGTCGAATAACATGCGGGATAATTCAACTCTATTCATATTGTCTTTGTTTAGGAGTACTTTGTTAATTTCTTGATTAATAAGAAATTTAAAATATTTAGGAATGGTGTCGAAGGAAATTTCTTCATTGATTAATCTTTTAACAACTTTAATCGAAATTTTAATATATATATCGTTAAACAGATTAATTTCATCAATACTCAGTTCTTTTTTAATATCATTTTTATTGTTGTGAATTTTTAATTCGTCGTCAGAACTAATAATGTTGCCAAAGCCTAATGATAAATTTGATTGATAAATTTTATCTAGATACTCCGATGATCTACAGCTTAATAAAAAAACATCATGATCTTCAAAAAAATGATTTCCCCAATTAGCATCTAAGAAAAGTTTTTCATAGTTATGGTTTTCGTCCGGTTCATACAGGCCAAAAGAACTGCCGTGTCCTAGAAATATTATTAATGACTTAGGATCTAAATTGCCTAATAATTTTTTTGCCATAAAAATAGATTCCTTTGTAGAATCAAATGGAACATAATAATCACTAAACTCTTCCTCGAAACTCTTTAAAAACAATGTTGAGTTATCTACAGCATGTAGTATTAATATTCTTTTGTAATCATTCATTTAGTTTCGAATAATGTGCTATTGAAAGATCAATAAATTCACGAATAAATTTTAATCCTCTTAGATCGATATCATCTCTGTTTAAAATTTCAGTAATACTTTTTCCATCATAATTTGCATTGCCTGTATTAACTACTATATTTTCATCAAATGATAATACTGAATCTAAAACAATATTCGATATTGTATTTGAATCTCGGAGTAATGTGATAATTTCATTGAAATGTGTACCATCCCTTTTCCAAAACTTAACCTTAAGCTGAAGTATATCAGCAATAAAATTATTTAATGATAGGTCATCTATTGTATCTTTTCCATTACAAACCTCGTGTGAGATTTTTGATAAAATATATTTGGAAGCTTTTTTTATGTCAGAGGAATAAATAAAAAATGGTCTAGATTTTAATTTATCTTTTGTGTTTATTACATATTCTAAAATATCCCAACCTACTAATCCTTTATAGTCTGCATTCTCGTCTATAATATTCCAGTCTGTCACAATTAAATTAATATTT
This sequence comes from Flavobacterium sp. N2038, assembly GCF_025947185.1. NCBI lineage: Bacteria > Pseudomonadati > Bacteroidota > Flavobacteriia > Flavobacteriales > Flavobacteriaceae > Flavobacterium > Flavobacterium sp. N2038. The sequence goes on along the minus strand of NZ_CP110001.1, from coordinate 279,674 downwards.
ACTCCTGCAGTCTTTTGATTTATTGCTGCAATAAATTCTTCTTGTTTGAATTTATTATTATCGGGATCAAAAAAATCAGTAGGATTAATGTATATTGGAATGCATTCGTATCCATCAATTTTTACATTTCTTATATATTGATTTTCTGCTTCGTCATCATCATCGAAGACAAGATATCTTAAAGGAATTTTATCTGTGCTTGCCATATGTTATAAAGTTATTTGAAAGGCTGCTCCTTTTAGTTTTAAATTATTACCTAAAAAAATAATATCTCCTTTTAAATTATTTATTCGTTTTTTTACATCAAACAACCCTATTCCGGAACCACGTTCTGATGAGTCTCTTACACCTAATTCAAAAATAGAATTAGCATTATGCACTAATTTTTCGGACATACCTAGACCATCATCAAAATAATTTATTTGGATTTTATCATTTAGTTTTTCAAACGCTATAACAATTCTACTAGCTTTGGCTTTTATCGAATTAGAAACTAAATTGTCTAAGATAATATCTATTTCTATTGGATTAATTAAGTAATATTTGTCAAAAACTCCATCAATTGTAAAGTTTAAGTTTGGTCTAGAAATATTTAAATCCTCAATATATTCCCTTATGTAAATAGGTAAATTTATCCTTTGTTTAGTATGTTTATAATCAAAATTTGATTTGATTATAATTTGTGAAACTTTTATAGCTTTATCAATATTGTTTTTAATTGAATAAAGTTTATCTTTCGTGTCCTTATTAAGATCTGATGTTAGCAATTCATTGATGTATGTAGAAGCATTTCCAACGTATAAATCTATTGAATGTACTAATTGTTCTGCATCTTCACTTAAAGTTTTTCTAGTGGCATTTAAATATTGATTTTTTTTTGTTTCAATACTTAATTTATCTTTTAGATTTTTATTTTTTTCTTCCTCTTCCTTCGCTTTTTGTTCAGCTTTAATTTTAGCTAATTCGGCTTCAGCTCTTTCCTTTTCTTTTTTTAGTGTTTCAAGTTCCGCTTTTCTCCTTCTTTCTTCTTCTTCCTTTTGTCTTTTTTCAGCTTGTTCTCTTCTCTGTTTTTCTAATTCAGTTTGTTTTTCAGCTTCAACACGTTTTTTTCGTTCCTCTTCTTCTCGCTTTTCAGCGTCTTCTTTATCTTTTAAAATCTTTTAAAACTTTCTTCGGTTAGTTTAACTTGATTTAACAAATCGACGTCATTAGTCTTCTCAGCTATTTTTTCTAAATCAGAAATGAATTTAGGTTGGATAATATCAAGTTTTTCATTTACGAGGTTAACTAGATATTTATTGTATTCAATGATTTTGATGTCTTTGTCATCACTCAAAGTTTTTATTAAATTAACAAAATCAATTTTACTTCCTAAATTATTTAATGCATCTTCATAAGAGTCTTTATCTTTATCATTTTGTAATTCTTCTCTAAATTGTTGAGCAATTTCCTTGTCTAAAAAATAATTTTTTCTTTTAAATGCTTCGCCCCAAAGAACCCCCGCTACGTATCTTTCTAATCTTAAAAATGCTTTTTCTTTAAATAAATCAAATAATACTTTTTTGCCTACAGTTTCAACTAAACCACTGGCTCTACTCGAGACTTCCTTGAATTCATTGAAATTTTCAGTTATTAAATCAACTTTTCCAAATAAGTCTCTTGTACCAAGAAAACGATTATATCCTTGTTGTTTCCTGTTATCTAGTTCCCAGCTATCATCTCCAACATTTCCATAAGGTTGAACTCTAAAACCATTTTTAAATAAAAATACATTTCCATAGTTAACGGGTTCAATATCCATTAGTTTACCAAAGTTGATTTTGGCACTACGATTTAAGAAATAAAGATTAATTTCTAGGTCATCAATAATTGAAAGATATTTGTTAGGCTCTTCTATATGATAAATCAAAGTTCCTCTATCGATAATTTTGGTAATTATTATATTGTCCTTTAGTTTTAAGTCAATTTGAGTAGTTTTTAAATCAAGAACTTTTAAAATACTATTATCAATGACTCCATTTATTTTGAGATTGTTTCCTGAGCTATTGTCAACTCCTATAAAATCTTTTGCTTGAATTTCAATAGTAAAACTATTTTCTTTTGAAAAAGGATTGATTAGTTTTTCTAAAGATCGTCTTAATTCTCTTAATTTTTGAATGTCCCAATTAGAATTTAAGCTTTGGATTTTTAAAATTGTACCATGATTTTTGTTTTTTGGAAAAACATCATTGTTTTTAATACTTTCAAATGGAATTTGTATTGAATCAAAACTTTGTTGTGCATCTTTTTCGAATTCTCCCCAGTCTACATCTACTTTAAAAGTTTCCTCAATATTTACTTTTGATGTGATAAGTTCTAATTTACCTCCCAGTCTATCGCAAGAAAAACGACCAACACCTTTTGCTCCTGCATAAAATCTTTTAGATTTTAAATTATTTAAGTGAGAGTCCCTTGATAAATCGTTATCTTCAGTTTTATCTTTTTTAGCGGAATAAGCTACTGCAAACCATTTTTTTTCTAAATCATCTTTTGACATTCCTTTTCCGTTGTCAGCTATAATGATTTCATCTTTATTGAAAATAATTTTTACAGAATCTGCATATGCGTCATATGAATTTTTAACTAATTCATAAATAGCAATAAAGTCATCAGTAATCAAATCTCTACCAATGATATTTTTCATTCCTGTTTTTATGTCAAAATTTAATACACCTTTATCCATTTATAAAAGTTGTTTTAAAACTAATCCACTTTGCTCACTAAAAAGTGGTGGAATTGCATTTCCAATTTGAGTATATCTTGGTACTTCTTGAATTCTTAGTTTTCCACCAGTAGTATATTTTCCTTGAAAAATATACCAATCTGGAAACGATTGGATACGTGCATATTCACGAACTGTTAAAATTCGGGGTTCAGAATAGTGAATATAATCGTCTGGAAGTGTGGTGATTGTTGGAGTTTTGTCAAGGCCATTCAATGGGATTACTGTCCTTTTTTTGATACTGTACTTTTCTTGAATAATTTTGCTAACATTGAAGTTTCTTCTATCAAGAGAAGTTTCTTCAAGAATATTTTTGAATCTATTTATTATTTGAGAAGAGTGTTTAGGGAAACGATGACTATCTGCAATTTTGTTTTCAACACCTAGTCGCATTAACTTCTGATAATTCCCTTTTTCTTTGCCATAAACTCCAGATTGAAAAGATGGATATTCTGGGGTCTCTTTTAATCCATTTTGTTTAAATAAATCAGATATTGCATCTTGAAGATTTGTTCCAATATTTAGTCCTTTTTCTTTTAAAAATTCAAAACGATTGTTTTTTAAAGATTCAAAAAACATTTCGGCTTTTTCTTGTGTAGCGTTAGATAATGTTTTTTTTATGCCAACCAGTATAAAGCGAGTTCTCTTTTGAGGAACGCCATAATCTCCAAAATTTACCAATTGTCCTTTTACAAAATAACCGGCATCATTTAATTTTTGTGTGACCTGAGAAGAATATGCTATCCCTTTTTCTTTGCTTTTTTTGAATTCCATAGTAAAACCTTTTACATTTTCGAAGAAAATAATTTTAGGTTCAACAATTTTTACAAAATTTATATAGGAATTTATTAGGTCATTTCTTAAGTCAAATTCATTACGTTTGCCTGCCATTGAAAAACCTTGACAGGGTGGGCCTCCAGCAATCATAGTAACTTTGCCTTTTAATTTCTCTAAATTAGAAGAATATTCATCTAGCACAGTGTTAATTTCATGTGCTTTTTGAGGAAGCCACGTTGGCCATTTAAAATGATTTTTGTTCTTAACTAGATTGTGTTCAAGCGTTTTAAATGCATCTGGACTTTTTTCAATAGCAAAAAGACCTTGCCATCCTGCTTGGTGCAACCCTAATGATAATCCTCCACAACCTGCAAAAAGATCTATGTAAGTAAATTTATTTTTCATTAAAAAACTGTAAAAATTCAAATTTATCAATAAAAAACACACCATAGTTAATTTAATCGGAAAATCTTACATTTTAATTTTTTTCCTTATCCTTCTTCCCACGTTTAATCTTCATTTTTCCATTTTCTTCAACCGCAACCAAATGCAGTACAATACCTTTTTCGCGTACGGCATCGCGCTCGGCTTTGGTGGCGAGTTTGGCGTCGTTTTTAGAATTTCGCAGTGGGATTGTCATGGCTAAATTGGTGCCATGTCCAAAGGAATAAACACCTTTGGCATCGAGATTTAAAACGCTCGAACTGATGGTGAGTTTGTTGATATCGACCATTTCGCCACGCAGTTTAAAATCGCCGGACAAATCGCTGAAGGTAATATTCTTAACATCGCGAAACGGAAAAGCATATTTTCCAACTTTCATAATAGGTTCAAAGTTTACCAAAGCGCCCTGATTGACATTGAAAGTCAATGTTCCGTGGGTAGAATTGGTGATTAGTTCGCCATTGCTGTTGATAAAACCGGTTACATTGGCCGAACTGGTGAGTTTTCCGTGAATGTTATTTGGGGTAAATGATTTGATGCCAAAGTTGTTAAACGATTTTAAAAAGCTCGCAATATCAACTCGGTTTACCTGCGCGTTAGAACCGAAAGCGAAATTTTTTCCACTTGGCGAAACTTCAGCATTAAAAGCTATGCTGCCTCCGGAAGTCTGGAGCGATCCGTTTTTTACAATCAGTTTCGAATCGATCATCTGAATTCTTGCATTGGTATTTGTGGCCGTTAGTTTATTGTATGTTATTTTATCGGCTTTGATGTCGATGACTACAGCACATTTTTCGATTACCGTGCGTAAATGATTTGAGATGGTGGGTTTCTTGTTGGTTTTGGCGACGACTTTCTGTTTTTTGGAAGTGGCCAAAACGCCCAAAAATTGTTTAACATCGATACTTGGACAATAAATATTCCAGTTCACCACCATTCTTTCGGGTGCATCATAATAGAGATTCAGGAAGTTGTCTATTTTTCCGTCTATAAAAATGGTGTTGTTTTTATGCTTGTAGGTGATTTTTTTAATCAGTAATGCTTCTTGCGTAAAGTCAAGTTGCACGTTTACTTTTTCGGCATGTACATTTTTGGGGATAAAGTGAAATGAAGTATTTGCGACATTTACGTTTCCGATAAATTTAGGTTTATTGATGTACAAATCAACAATATCAAACTGAAATTTTAGATTGGCCGTGGCATGGCCTTCAGAAAACTGAATCCATTTGTCGTTGCTAATTCCGTTAAGTTTACTCACATCAAAATCTGAATTTACGGTTCCGGTTGCCAGTGGCTTTTCGAGATTGTTGATTGATAATTGCGGAATTTTCAACGGAATATTTTCATAAGTGGCCGCAAAATGAGTAAGAATAACGGCAGAATTGGCATCGGTAAAACCTTCTTTTGGTTTGAAATTATTGGTAAAAATTCCTTTAAAACTGCAATCATTCAATTGTCCGTCAGGAATACTCAGTTCGTTGTCTTTTATTACAGCCTGAACCACGATTTTGGGATCGCCTTCGGCATTAAAATCGCCTTTTATGTCGCAATTTACATCGATAGGTTTTTTTAGATTAAAGTGATTAAGCTTAGAGCTAATGTTTGCCGATAATAAATTGGAAGCGTTTTGCCATAAAATGGTAGTACCAATATTGATTCCAAAAAGGGCATTTCCTTTGGCTAAATTAAAAAAGGCAACAATATCAAAAGTGTCGGTTCCTATTTTTAAACCATCGGTTTTTACATCAATTTTTTCTTTTGCAGAAGAATAAGAAACGGCAAAAGTTCCTTTGAGTTGTTTTTGTTTGGCAAAACTTCCGTGAACAGTATTAAAAGCCAGACTGTTAATTTGTGTATCCAGAAAAACATCGGTTTGCCAGTTGTCTTCGTCATAATTTACCTTAGATTTTAAACTCGCCACCGCAAAATCAAAAAGTTTGTGCCCCACCTGATTGTCTAAAGTAAAATGTACATTGTTGAGGTCGACCTGATCAATTGTAGTTTCGGGTTTGGCTTTGTTTTGGGGAGTTTTTTTCTTTTTGGGTTTAAAGATATTAGCGTTCGAATACCCATCTTTGGCTTTGTACACATATATCTGTGCATCATTAATGAGGATTTTATGTATGTTGATTTCTTTTTGCAGTAAACTCCAAACGTTTAAACGCACTTCGATTTCCTGCGCTTTTAGTAGTGTATGTTTATGGGTATTCCATTGATTATCTTTTAATTCTACATCTTTAAGGGCAAGTGTAAAATTTGGAAGTCCTGATAAAAACTTGTAATGAAAATCGCCAATATGAAACTTGCCATTAATGTTTTCATTAATCTTAGTATTGATTTTTGCCATGATTTCGGTTTTATTTTGGTTGAAATAAATCGACAATCCTCCGCAGGCAATCAAAATCAGGGCAACAAGTCCTAAAATAAAAAAGCCAAAACGTTTGGCATATTTTTTAAATCCGGCCGATTGTAAAAAGAGTTTTATTTGATGTAAAGTTTCTTTCATTTGGACAAATTTTTTTGGATCATTAAAGATAGTATAAAAAAGCATCATAATTAAAAAATTGATTTTCAAATTAATACAGTGTTAAGGTTCTGTAGAGAATGTGTTTTTTATGATATAATTATTTACAATACATTTATAATCAAAACTAATTTAGAGATGGTGTATCATTTGTATTTAATTTCTAACTTTGTACTTCAGTTTTAAGAATATAAAAAATTTGTCTTTTGGGACAAAAGCTGAAATAACATTTAAAGAAAATTATTATGGCATTAGCAATAACAGACGCTACTTTTGACGAAGTAGTTTTAAAATCAGATAAACCGGTGATGGTAGATTTTTGGGCAGCATGGTGTGGTCCTTGTAGAATGGTTGGTCCAATCATTGACCAATTGAGCGATGAGTACGCAGGAAAAGTAGTTGTTGGTAAAGTCGATGTAGATGCAAACCAGGAATTTGCTGCAAAATATGGTGTGCGTAACATACCAACCGTTTTGGTGTTTCATAACGGTGAAGTAGTAGGAAAACAAGTTGGAGTAGCTCCAAAACAAACCTACGCAGATAGTTTAGACGCTTTATTGTAATCGTAAGATTATGATTTATATAAAGAAGGTTTGGCGAAAGTCAAGCCTTTTTTATTTTTATTAGCCACAGATTTCACCGATTAAAAGGTTTTTTTTGCCACGAATTTCACCAATTTTCACGAATTAATTAAAGCAATAATTCGTGAATTCGTTGCAGCCTTTTTTATTTTTATTAGCCACAGATTTCAATGATTAAAAAGGATTTTTTTGCCACTAATTTCGCCAATTTTCGCGAATTAAAACTCAAATGATTTCCTAATCTGTGGGAATTATTTAATCTATAACAAAGCTTTTTAAGCAATTTCAAAATAAATAATTAGTGCTAATTAGTGAAATTTGTGGCAACTTTATTTTATTTTCTATTAGCCACAGATTTCAATGATTAAAAGGATTTTTTTGCCGCGAATTTCACCAATTTTCGCGAATTAAAACTTCAAATGATTTTCTAATCTGCGGGAATTATTTAATCTATAACAAAGCTTTTTAAGTAATCTCAAAATAAATAATTAGTGCTAATTAGTGAAATTCGTGGCAAACATTTTTTATTTTTAACGAATCATATATTCCTTTAAAAATGAAAATTATTCACAGCCTTTTTTCTTTTTTGTTATTGATAAATTTTGGTTTTTCACAATCAAAACCAAAAGAAAAATTTTTAGTAGAAAATGGTGTTTCAGAGCAACTGGCTAATTTTAGAAAATATCAAATTTCTGATTTGACCTATGGACTTTTATTTGAAATTCCAAACCAAAAAAATGAAAACATTAATTCTAAATTGGACTTGAATTTGGTTCTAATTGATTTAAGCCAGTCGTTGGTTCTGGATTTTAAAGAGAAATCTGAAAATATAAAATCAATTCTAGTTAATCAAAAAAACAGTGTAATCAATCATGAAGACGGACATATCTTTATAGATCAAAAAGATTTGATTTTAGGAAAAAATACCATTTCAATTTCTTTTATCGCAGGTAATTTATCATTGAACAGAAACGACGATTTTCTCTATACTTTATTAGTTCCGGATCGTGCGAGCACTTTGTTTCCTTGTTTTGATCAACCGGATTTGAAAGCGACTTATAAATTGAGTTTTTCTGTGCCTAAAGACTGGTCGGTTTTGGCAGGAGCCGATGTAAAAGAGAAAGTCGAAAAAGGAGATTTTACCTTGTACACTTTTGGAGAATCAGACAAAATGAGTACGTATTTATTTTCTTTTGTTGCCGGAAAATTTAAAAGTGTTACTCAGAAACCGGGACTTGAAATGACGATGTTGTATCGTGAAAACAATCCCGAAAAGATAAAAACAAGTACAGATACGATTTTCAGTCTGCACCAGCAATCTTTAGATTTCTTAGAAAAATATACCAATTATAAATTCCCTTTTCAGAAACTGGATTTTGCTTCGATTCCTGTTTTTCAATATGGCGGAATGGAGCATGTCGGCGCGATTCAGTACCGGGAATCTACTTTGTTTCTGGACAACAGCGCAACCGACAGTGAGAAACTAAACCGAGCCAAACTTATTGCTCACGAAACTTCGCATATGTGGTTTGGCGATTTGGTTACCATGAAATGGTTTGACGATGTCTGGATGAAAGAGGTTTTTGCCAATTTTATGGCTGATAAAATCATGAGCCCAATTTTTCCGAAAGTCAATCATAATCTGCAGTTTTTTACGTCTCACTATAGTAGTGCTTATGCGGAAGATCGCTCATTGGGAACGCATGCGATAAAACAACATTTGGCTAATTTGAAAGACGCCGGTTCTCTTTACGGAGCTATTATTTACAATAAAGCGCCCATTATGATGCGTCAGCTCGAAGCTTCAATGGGAAAAGATGCTTTCCGGAAAGGGATTCAAAAATACATTCAGAAATACGCCAACGATAATGCTGACTGGAATAATCTGGTAGAAATCCTGGATGCCGAAACACCTCTGGATATGAAGAAATGGAGCGACGTTTGGGTAAACAAATCCGGAAGGGCTATTTTCTCAGATAAAATAGAGTTCGATGCGCAAAACAGAATCAGGAAGTTTGAAATTTTCCAAAAAGCAGAAGATAAATCAAACAATATCTGGCCTCAAATCTTTCAGATTGGTTTAGTTTATGCTGATAATGTAAAGGTTTTATCTGTCAATATTAAAGAGAAAAACCTGGTTTTAAAAGAGGCTATCGGACTTGAAAAACCGCTTACGATTATTTATAATTATAATGGTTTTGGATACGGTGTTTTTCCGCTTGACGGGAATCATTTAAATATTGTTTCCAGTTTAAAAGATGAGGTAGCAAGGGCTTCTGCTTATAGTAATCTATACGAAAATATGTTAATCGGGACTATTTCAACAGATAAAGCTTTTGATTGCTTTTTTAAAGGAATTCAAACCGAAGAAAATGAGTTGGTTTTGCGAATGGTTTCCAATAACCTGAACACAATTTATTGGAGATTCTTTACAGTAGAACAGCAGAATAAAATTCAGAAACAGCTTGAGGGTGTTTTGTACGAACGTTTACAAACCAATTTATCAGCCAATATTAAAAAGACATTATTTGGATTGTTTAGTTCGATTGCGTATTCCGATTCGGCTAAAACCAAATTATATCAAATCTGGAACAAAGAAGTTGTGATTCCTAATTTGAAATTAAATGAAGACGATTTTACCAATATGGCCATGAATCTGGCTATTTTCAAACATGATAAAGCCGATGAAATCTTAGAAAAAACCAGCACAACGATTACAAATCCGGACAAAAAGAAACGATTTGAATTTCTGCTTCCATCCTTATCAAAAGATGAATCGGTTCGATTTGCTTTTATAGAATCTTTAAAAGACGATGCCAATCGCGAGAAAGAATCATGGGTTTCTGTTGGTTTGTCAAATGTAAATCATCCGCTTCGTCAGGAAAGTGCGCAAAAGTATATCAGATTTTCATTAGATTTGGTAGATGAAATTCAGCGTACGGGAGATATTTTCTTCCCAAAAGACTGGCTGGATAATACCGTTGGAAAATATTCGTCGAAATTTGCTTTTGATGAAGTACAGCGATTCTTAAAAGAAAACCCTAATTTTAGTCCGATCCTGAAGCGTAAACTGTTTCAGGCGACAGATTTGCTTTATAAAGCACAAAATATTAAAAAAGAAACCGAATGAAAATTGAATCGGAAATAGAGAAAGTCTCCAGTTTTCAGCATCTCGAAATGCTGGCCAATCAGGTTGTGGAAGGTTTTATATCCGGAATGCACAAGAGTCCGTTTCATGGATTTTCGGCCGAATTTGCGGAGCATAAAGTCTATAATGCCGGCGAAAGCACCAAACATATCGATTGGAAATTGTTTGCCAAGACAGATCGTTTGTATACAAAACGTTTTGAGGAAGAAACCAATTTACGCTGCCATCTTATTGTAGATAATTCGTCGTCAATGCATTATCCGGAACTAAAATCAAATCAGCCTTTTTACGAAAAGAAGATTGGTTTTGCGGTTTTGGCCTCGGCGGTTTTAATGAATATTCTAAAGAAACAGCGCGATGCCGTTGGTTTAAGCGTTTTCTCTGATAAATATGAATATTACGCGCCAGAAAAAGGAAGCGATCGCCATCATAGAATGCTTTTGAATAAACTGGAAGAATTATTAGTACAGCCAAAAGTTAAGAAAAGCACGGACACGATCACCTATCTGCATCAGATTGCGGAGAAAATGCACCGCCGTTCGATGATTATTTTGTTCACCGATATGTTTCAAACCGCAGATGATGAAAAGCTTTTTAATGCATTACAACATCTTAAACACAATAAGCACAAGGTAGTTTTGTTTCATGTAGTTGATAATCAAACTGAATTGAAGTTTGATTTTGATAATGCACCAAGAAAATTTATTGATGTAGAAACCGGTGAAGAGGTTTCGATTTTTGCCGATAATGTAAAAACAGCCTACGAAGAAAGGGTAGAAGTATATTTTAAAAATCTGGCTTTAACCTGTGCAAAGAACCAAATTAAGTATGTTCCGGTAAATGTTGGTGATAATTTTGAAAAAATATTGACGACTTATTTGGTTGAAAAACAAAACTTTGGATAATAATTTAAATAATTATTTGATTTTTTTTATAAAAACACTTGCAGAAATGAAATTCTGTACTATCTTTGCAACCGCAATAACGCAGAGGTTTGGTAGTTCAGTTGGTTAGAATACATGCCTGTCACGCATGGGGTCGCGGGTTCGAGTCCCGTCCAGACCGCAATATTGGGAAAAGCCTTTCGTAACAGAAAGGCTTTTTTGCCCAAATACGGTATCTAAAATAGTTGTGTTGTTTTGCTACGACTTTGTAACTCGTAGCTGGTTTAGTAGTTAGACCAATGAAAAGCTTTCCACTTTTGTGGATGGCTTTTTTGATTTAAGACCTTTTATGAAAGGTAAATTCCAATTCCTAAATGCACTTTAAAAATTCCAAATTCCAAAATTGGATTGTGAAGATTTAACTGCAAAGAACGCTATCCCGATAGCTATCGGGAACGCAAAGTCCGCAAAGTTTTTTAAGCTTTGCGGACTTTGTGTTTTTAAGCTGTCTATACTTTAATTCAATGGTTTGAAATTAATAAGGATGGTGATTGATGAAAATAATAGAGAGGGAATTAATTCCCTCTCTATCGTAATTCAAATGGATGAATTTAAAGTATTGCTGTCTATTGAAGATCGCTATCCTTAACGCAAATAGGTAGTTTGCCTGGATTTGGACAATGAGATGGTCCGTCAAAACAGTTTTTAGAGGTGTCTTGAATTGGACACTCTGGATAATTAACTCCGCCGTTGATAGATTTTAATTCATTTACAGTTAATTCTACAGCACCATTTAGGCATAATTTTTTCAACATAATTTGTGGTTTTTTTGTTTAGTTGATATTCCAATCATATTAAGACACTTGGAACTTATGTCTGTAACATCAAATAGGTATTCAGTTATTTAGGAAAACTTAATACTTATCCTTACAAATATTGAGTTTTATTCTGATATAAGTGCTTTATTTTTGTGAATTATGAATTATAACATAGATAATTTATAAATTATTGATGAAATGAAAAAGTTGTAAGTGGTTAAGTATTAGTGTTTTGTTTTTAAATTACTATGGTAGAAAAATCTCGTTGTTTTGTATTTGATAAAGAGGAGTATTTGTGGTAAGTTGTTTGTGGACTGCTTCGTTCTGTAGTTTCTATTGATGTCTTTTTTGATATAAAAACATATGGGATTTTTAGTTTAATTACACCCAACAGGTTAAATAGTATTAAGATTTACACAAAGTCCGCCAGGTTTTTTTATGCTTTGTCGGTTTTGCGTTTTTGCTTATGTAGTTTAATTGGAAAGAATGGGGTGATTTAGGTAAAGAACGCGAGGTTTTTCTAAGCTTTGTGCTGTTTTGGCTTTTGACTTTGGCGCTTTTTATAGCTATAGAGAAAGAAAATTCTGTATTTTTAATAAAAACAAGAGGTTTTAAAATATTGGAATTTAACCAATTAAAAATTTATCGATTTTTATTTGAAAAAAAAGCTTGCAAAATCAAAGATCTGTTGTATTTTTGCACTCGCAATAACGCAGGGTTTGGTAGTTCAGTTGGTTAGAATACATGCCTGTCACGCATGGGGTCGCGGGTTCGAGTCCCGTCCAGACCGCCTAAGTTGTTTAAAATGCCTCTCATTATGAGAGGCATTTTTTTTATATAAACTTTGCGAGGTTTAACCGCAAAGAGTGCAAAGATTTACGCAAAGTTCGCAAAGGTTTATTCATATAGCTTTGCGAACTTTGCGTTTATGAGCGTGATGTTAGAAAAAAGACCTTGCGTGCTTTGCGGTTAAATTTCTCCTATCTTTATATTATGGAACAATCAACTTTTAAAATAGACAAATATTATATCAAGAAAGTAGATGCCGATAAAAAAAGCATTTACTGTCATCATGATATAATGGGCGAATTATTTGTTCCAACACATAAACACGAAAAAGCACAAATGCTTTATGCAGAAGGTGATGTGGTTTTTGTGACAACCGAAACAAAATCTTATTTTTTACCGGCAAGGCATTTTATCTGGATTCCGGCTGGTTTACAGCACAGTATTGAGCCAAAATCAGAACACGTGATGATGCGGAATCTATATTTTCCGGTTGAAAAAGATGAAAATGAATTCTATAAAAGTGAAGGTATTTATCCGGTCAATAATTTACTGCTTCAGATGATGCTTTTTACCAACCAATGGAATGGGGATTTGAAAAAAGGTTCTCCAAATTTTGTGATTGCAAAAGCCATAAAAGCGATTCTTCCTCAAATATGTCATACTAATTTGCCATTAGAATTGCCTCAGCCCAAAGACGCTCGTTTGGGTAAAATTTTGCGTTATATTGAGAATAATCTGGGCGAAACAATTCTGTTTGCCAATGTGGCACATGAATTTGGTTTCAGCGAGCGCTCTTTGTATCGCTTGTTCCAGAAGGATATCAGAATGTCTTTTATTCAGTATTATACCATTCGAAGAATCTTAAAAGCGATTGAACTTTTGTTAGAAAGAAAGCTTTCTGTAAAAGAGGTAGCTCAAGAAGTTGGTTATAATAGTGTTCCGACTTTTAGCAACACTTTCTTCAAGATTTTAGGACAAAGACCTTCTGATTACTTAAATGGCAAGGAGATTTTAGAACGAAAATAATTTTTTATTTCACGCAGATTCAGCAGATTTGAGCAGATTTTGCAGATAATTTTAACACATAGAAACATAGTTTTTCGTTGCGTTAAAAGGCGTTTTACTTTGTATTAATGCACATAGAGCTATGTGTAAATGATGTGTCATTTATTTTTAATCTTTTATTCAATTGAAATAAATCTATGTTTCTATGTGTTAAATAATTATTGATCTTGCGTGGCAAAAAAAAAAATATAATCTGCGTTCATCTGCTAAAATCCTTTTTGAATCTGCGTGAAAATTTCACAATTCAGATAAAATTTGTAATAAATTGTTTTTCAACGTATTAATATAACGTTTTCGGAAAGTATCATTTTAACATTTGTCCGAAATGAATATGTTATTGACTTTTTAGAATTATCAGTCAACAGAAAAATGAAGGAACTTTGCAGCATAAATTATTTAAATATTCATGTTCCTTAAAACAACAAATTCTACAGAAGATTGTTTTCCCAGAATCCTGCTGTTATTCTTAATTGTATTAGCATTCAATAGCTTACAGGCTCAGGAAGTTCATTCGGTTTCGTTAAGCGAAGCGTTGAAACTGGCTAAAGAAAACAATAAAAAGATCCTTAAATCTCATTTGGAGATTACGCTCGCTGAGCAAAACATAAAAGAAAGAAAAGAACTCCGCCTGCCAGATATCGAATTAAACGGCATGTATTCCAGAATTACGAATATTACCGAATTTAAAGGAAGCGGTTTCTTAAAAGACAAAGAAGTGACAAAGGCAATTCCTGAAATTTATGAAGTCAATTCGACTTTTAAAATGCCAATTTATGCCGGAAACAAGATTAACAATGCTATTAAAATTGCGAATCAGGAAAACGAAATTGCTAAAATAAAAACGGAAAAAACCGAGAATGATATTGAGCTGGAAGTTGTGGCAAACTATCTGGCGATTTATAAAATGATGGAACTTCAGAAGATTTTTGAAGAAAACATTAAAGAAGAAAAAAGCCGACTAAAAGAAGTTCAGTCGCTCCAAAAGCACGGAACGGTAACTAAAAATGAGGTTATTCGTGCCGAATTACAGCTTTCAGATCGTGAGCTAAATGCGCTTACAAATTCCAAAAACATAAAAATTGCGCTTCACGATCTGAAAACTTTAATTCAGATTCCGGAAAACGAAGAAATTGCAATTGATACAACTTCAAATCTGGACGAAATGAAAGGTTTGGATCCGTATGATTTTTATATGGAGAAAGCGTTGCAAAACGAAGAAATGCGTATTGCAAGTCAGGAATTAAATATAAGTAAAACAGAGTTGAAACTCGTTAAAGGAAACTATCTGCCAAGCGTTCACTTCTTCGGGAACTATGGTTTTTACTATCCGAATTATAAGTTTTTTCCACCTAATCCGTATTTGTATACTTTGGGACAAATAGGAATTGAAGCGACTTTTGATCTTTCGTCTTTGTATAAAAACAAAACCAAAATGGAGCAGGCGAGTACCAAAATCAAATGGCAGGAAATGCAGTCGGAAATTGTAAAAGAGGAAATTCAGGATCAATTGTATAAAGAGCATACGCAATATCAGGAAATCCTTGAAAAATTTGTTGTCGTTGATAAAGCTTTGGATTTAGCCAATGAAAATTACAGAATCGTAAAATTGAAATACTTAAACCAACTGGTTTTAATTACCGAAATGGTCGATGCTGATAATGCTTTGCTTCAGGCGAAATACAATAAAATTTCTACCCATCTGGATGCGGTTTTAAAACATTATGAATTGCTGCATACGGCGGGGATTATGCCTCAGAGTTAAGAGTTTTTAGAAGAAAGAGAATAGAAAAAAGAATATAGATTTTTAGTTCCGAAGGAACGATTCATATTTTAGCGCCGGATTTCAATCCGGGGAGAAATATAGGTTTTCAGTTCCTGAGGAACGATCCATATTGTAGCGTCGTCCTGATAGCTATCGGGATTAATCCGGAAAAAAAATTAGAAAGAATAGATAAAGAATATAGAGTTTATGGTTAAGATAAAAAATGAAACTAGAAGAAACAGAACGTTTCATATATTAATAACAGTTATCGCGTGTGTGCTTGTAGGGAGTGGTGTTGTTTTAGGAATTTGGTTTTATGTGTTTAACAAGAACCACGAAGAAACCAATGACGCCCAGGTGGAACAATATGTAACGCCAATTATGTCGAGAATTACAGGTTATGTACAGGAAGTTCGATTTGATGAAAATCAGTTTGTGCATAAAGGCGATACTTTGGTGGTGATTGATAACAGAGAATATCAGTCGAAATTGAATGTGGCTTTGGCCGATGTGCAGAGTGCAAAACAAAACAGTGTTGTTGCCGAGAAAAATGTAGCAAATACAGCAAGTGCAACTGCAGTTAATGAATCGCAACTAGATGCTGCAAAATCAAATCTTTGGAAAACTAAATTAGAGTACGAAAGATATATGGCTTTGGTAAAAGATGAAGCAGCAACATCTCAACAATTAGAAAAAGTAAGAGCGGATTACGAATCGGCGCAGGCGCATTTTCAGGAAATGAAAAACAGAATTCATTCGGCTACCTTAAGCACGACTGTTGCCGAGGCAAATGTTCCAACAACACAAACCAATATTGCATCGAGACAAGCCGTTGCAGATAATGCGGCATTGTTTCTTTCGTACACCGTAATTACTGCGCCTTATGATGGCTGGGTCGGAAAAAGAACTTTACAGCCGGGACAAATGGTAAAAGAAGGTCAGTCATTGCTTTCTATAGTAAGTAAAGAAAAATGGATTACAGCCAACTTTAAAGAAACACAATTGCAATATTTAACTGTTGGACAAGAAGTCGAAATCAAGGCCGATGCTATAAACGACAAAGTTTTTGTGGGAACAATTGCTTCACTGTCGCCTGCGAGTGGGGCAAGATTTTCGTTGCTTCCTCCAGATAATGCCACTGGAAACTTTGTAAAAATCGAACAGAGAATTCCGGTTAGAATTCAGTTAAAAGAACAAGACAAACAAACCGATTTTTTAAGAGCAGGAATGAACATTACGATTGTTGCTGCACATAAATAAAATGGAAGATAAAAGTATATTTAAATCCTGGGTTCCAAAATGGGCGATCATTACTATTTTGTTCGTTTGTTTACTGCATTCCATGATTTTATTGGGAGTTTATACCTCAAACGTAACCTATGCAGCAAGTTTTCTGGATATAGAGCCCGAGGATTTGCAGTTTGCAATGTGCGTAACATATGGAACTCTGCTGGCAACGATTTTAATCGAAAGTAGATTTTCGAGTTTTTTCCCTGCAAAAAATTACCTCATGGCGGTTTATTCCTTAATAGGGATTACCATTGTTGCATCTGCATATATCACCAATTTTGCTGTTTTTTTATTGATGAGAGTTGCCGAGGGAATCCTGATGGCGCTGCCGGTAATCACGATCAGACAATTGCTTATTGAACAGTTTAATTCTAAAAATGCCATAATTATAGGCTTTTCATTTTATTACGGTTCGTTGTTGTTGTCAACGCCGTTTATTATGAATATTGCTGTTTGGTTTCTCGATCATTACGACTGGAAATACATGTTGTATGTTTCGGGAGGGCTTCAGGTTCTGAACGTTTTTTTAATCTTAGTTACTTTCAGAGGGCACCGAATTACAAAGAAAATTCCGTTGTATCAAATCGACTGGATGAGTTATTTTTTGGTTTTAACAGCTATTCTTTGCGGTGCCTACTTTTTTGTTTATGCCGAGAAAAAATATTGGTTCGAATCTTCTCAAATGGTCCTGACGTTAATGATTGCCTTGATTACAGGCGGTTTATTTATCTTTAAAGAGCTTTTGGTAAAAAGACCCACTTTTGATTTTGAAGTTTTTAAATACGCCAATCTGCGAATCGGGTTTTTATTGTTTTTCCTTTTCTATATCAGCAGAGCAACGCTGAGTCTTTGTCATTCGGCGATGTTTTCGATTTGGAATTGGGATCCGTCGCGTGTCGCGGGCGTGCAATACATTAACGGATTAGGAAATGTAATCGGACTTATTTTGGCCGCTTTTTTCCTCATGAAATCTGTTTCGACCAAAGTTATTTTTATGATTGGTTTTACGCTTATTGCCATATTTCATTTCTGGTTTACGTTTCTTTTTGTGCCAGATGTAGCGCTGAGTGACATTATTATTCCATATATTTTACAAGGTATTGGAGTTGGGTTTTTATTCGTTCCGTTAATCTTGTTTACAACCTCTTCAGTTCCGGCAAAAATGGCGGTTTCTTCTGGAATTGTGGGTGTTTCAGGGCGTTTTTGGGGAAGTACAATTGGTTTTTGCGTCATGCAGAATGCGATGGTCTTTTTAAACAAAAAACACTTCCTGAAACTAAGTCAATTCGTAACAGGCGAAAATCCCGAAGCACAACAAACTATTGCTTCTACAGCACAGAGTTTTATAGCAAAAGGATATTCAGCAGATAATGCCAATACTTTGGCCTTGAAAAAAGTATTCGGAACAGTTGCTAAACAAGCCACTTTATTGGCCGATATGGAGATTTATACCATAGTAGGTTATGGTTTGGTGGTTTTGATTATTCTGATTGCGTGCAATCAGCATTTAAGGCAAACAATGACTTTGGTTAAAAGTAAAATTTGGATCGGCTAAAATGAAGATTCCAATTTTTAAATTCCAAATTCCAAAGTGGAGTGAATTTAATCTCGCAAAGTCGCAGAGTCACAAAGGTTTTTATTTTTAAAGCCACAGATTAAAAGGGTTAAAGGGATTTCTCGAATTGCCTCCTGCTTTAGCTGGAGGTTTTTTTATGTTTGAAAGGGAAAGGCTTTAGCCGAATTTCGATTTTCTATATGAAAAAAATAATTAAAGTTGAACGCATATATGTGGTCAAATGAAATAAATTTCTTACGATTTTTACGATATTTTAAATTCAGAAATTATGAACACAGATCACCTTTCAAAAGAAACAGAAAAAAGACTATTAGATTTTTTTAATAATGTTATTGATCCCAAAGATTTGGCAAAAGCGATAAGGCAATTAAATTATGTAATTGCTTTGAGTATTGTTAGAGACGAAGAAAACGGTACGATTTATTGTCAGAGAGAAAACTTAGAAAAAGGTTTTTATTGGCTGAATGAATTAGCTGAAATTTTGCATCCGTATTTGGAGGTTAAATAAGAGAAAATAGCGTTTTAAAATATCTTCATTTCGACGAAAGGAGAAATAAAAAATAGTAAACTAGCAAAAAATTGAGATGTCCATCATAATTTTTTCATACTGTACAAACTGTTGGTGCTATTGTAATCTCCTTTCGTCAAGGTGATGGATAATTACTTAAAACCAAAATTTTAATAAAAGATAAGTAGCAGTTACCGCACAGCTTGTCATTTCGACGTAAGGAGAAATCTTCACAAGTAACTCCGCAAAGGAAAACCAATCTTTGTCGAGCTTCTCACAAAGATTTCTCCTTACGTCGAAATGACAATATTATGGTTACGTTTCTTATAAATAATGTGTATGAGTAATTGATAAAATAATTTCTCATTTTACGATTTTCCGTAAAACAGTCCGTTTAAGCTAAGCTAAATTTGGTTATTATTAATTTAAATGGAAAAAGAAATGAAAAAATTATTATTGGCAGTTGTTTTGGTTTTTGGTATTAATCTTAATGCGCAAATAATGAAACGTTCCGAGGAGAGCAAGCCAGATGAGGTGATTTCTGTAAATATGGGAACTACAAAAATAAATAAGTATGGGGAAAATTATTTTTTAGATATGCCAGACCTAACTTCTGTAAGTGATAAAAGATGGAGCTATGAATTAAAGAAAACAGAAATGATAGAGATTTATGATGAAGTTTTTAAAACAATGAATAGCGCTGAATATAAAAAAGGAGAGAGTTTTATTTATAAGAATTGGAAAGGTGATTTAGTGGGAATTCTTTATGATAAAACGATGGGTACTAAAAGTATTCAGTTTGTAGTAATGCAAAACGAATCAGTGGAGCATATTGGTGGACCGCTTACCTTGAAAAATTTGCAAAAATTATTTGGAATAAATGATGTGCAAAAATAAACGTAAAACAAAAAAGCTTCTGAAAATCTTCAGAAGCTTTTTTTTGGTGCGGATAATAGGACTCGAACCTACACGCCTTGCGGCACCAGATCCTAAGTCTGGCATGTCTACCAATTTCACCATATCCGCTCAATTGTGGGTGCAAAGATAAGCATACTTTCGAATATTCAAAGAAAAATTTGAAAATTTTTTTTAATTCTCTTTTTTGTACTTTTGGGTTTCTATAAAAATAATTTAAATGGAAAATATTAAGTCCTACGTTCAACAACATAAAGATCGGTTTATCAATGAATTGATCGAATTATTAAAGATTCCGTCGGTTAGTGCCGACACTGCATACTCACAAGATGTTATCGACACAGCCGAAGCTGTAAAAGAAAGTTTATCTAAAGCAGGCTGCGATTTTGTCGAAACTTGCGACACTCCGGGTTATCCAATTATTTATGGAGAGAAAATAATCGACCCAAATCTTCCAACAGTTTTAGTTTACGGACATTATGATGTTCAGCCGCCAGATCCATTAGAATTATGGACTTCACCACCATTTGAACCTGTTATCAAAACGACAGAGATTCACCCTGACGGAGCAATCTTTGCGCGTGGAGCGTGTGACGACAAAGGTCAGATGTACATGCACGTAAAAGCACTTGAATTAATGGTACAAAGCAATACGTTGCCTTGTAACGTAAAATTCATGATCGAAGGCGAGGAAGAAGTTGGTTCTGCAAGTTTAGCCTGGTTCGTAGAACGTAATCAGGAAAAACTGAAAAACGACGTAATCCTGATTTCAGATACTGGAATGATCTCCAACCAACAACCGTCTATTACGACAGGTTTAAGAGGTTTGAGTTATGTAGAGGTTGAGGTTACGGGACCAAACCGTGATTTGCATTCTGGTTTATACGGTGGAGCAGTAGCAAACCCAATTAATATTCTGGCAAAAATGATTGCTTCTCTTCATGACGAAGACAATCATATTACGATTCCGGGATTTTACGATAAAGTTCAGGAATTATCTGCAGAAGAAAGAGCCGAAATGGCAAAAGCGCCTTTCAGCTTAGAAAAATATAAAAAAGCCTTAGACTTAAATGATGTTTATGGCGAAAAAGGATATGTAACCAACGAAAGAAACTCAATCCGTCCGACATTAGACGTAAACGGAATCTGGGGCGGTTACACTGGCGAAGGTGCTAAAACAGTTATTGCAAGTAAAGCTTTTGCTAAAATCTCGATGCGTTTGGTTCCAAACCAGGACTGGGAAGAGATTACAGAACTTTTTTCTAAACATTTTACAAGTATTGCTCCAGCGGGAGTTACGGTAAAAGTAACGCCTCATCACGGTGGACAAGGTTACGTTACACCAATTGACAGTATTGGGTATCAGGCAGCAAATAAAGCCTATACAGAAACTTTTGGAGTTCCTGCAATTCCGGTTCGTTCTGGAGGAAGTATTCCAATTGTGGCTTTGTTTGAGAAAGAATTAAAAAGCAAAACGATTTTGATGGGATTTGGTTTAGACAGTGATGCCATTCACTCACCAAACGAACACTTCGGAATCTTTAATTACTTAAAAGGAATTGAGACTATTCCATTGTTTTACAAGTATTTTGTGGAGCTTTCTAAGTAGTTTTTTTACCGCAAAGAGCGCTAAGAATTACGCAATCCCGATAGCTATCGGGAGCTAAGATTTTTTAAGTAAGATTTATAAAAGTTCGCAAGGCTTAATCATATAGCTTTGCGAACTTTGCGTTTATAAACGTAACCTTAAATAAAGACCTTGCGCTCTTTGTGGTTAAGTTTTTTTTTACCGCAAATACCGCAAAGGTTTACGCAATCCCGATAGCTATCGGGAGCTAAGATTTTTTAATAAGATTTATAGAAGTTCGCAAAGCTATGTCTGCAAAGCTTTGCGAACTTTGCGTTTATAAGCGTAACCTTAAATAAAATCCTTGCGTTCTTTGCGGTTAAGTTTTTTTTACCGCAAAGAGCGTGAAGAATTACGTAATCCCGATAGCTATCGGGAGCTAAGATTTTTTTAAAACAAGATTATAAAAGTTCGCAAAGCTACATAGATAAAGCTTTGCGAACTTTGCGTTTATAGGTGTAAGCTTAAAAAATCCTTGCGCACTTTGCGGTTGAAAAAAATAAACACAAAGAGTATAAGAAAAAAATAAGAAAAAACTTGTTCGTTTGAAATTTAGCTCTACATTTGTAGAAAAGAATCTATGATTGTAGAACAAATGAATTTGAAAAATCTATTTTTATTATTTTTTTGCGGATCAATGCTTTTGAGTTGTAAAAGCAAACCGATTAATCAAAAGATTGACAAGAAAAAAGAAGGGGTTTGGATAGATGATTATACACAGGATAATGTTAGATACAAATCGTATGAATATTATAAACACGATGAGCCGGTAAAAAAATGGAAAGCTTATATAGGCGGTAAAATCTATAAAACAGAGAAATACAAAAACGGAATTTGTATCGTAAAAAGTTACTACCAGAACGGAACATTAGAATCAAAAGGCAAAACAAAACTGGAGATTAATGGAGTTCAGACACATTGGTTTTATTTTGGAGAATGGAAATTTTATTCGGATAAAGGGAAGCTTCAAAATATTAAAACCTATGATAAAGGACAATTAATCTCGGTACAAACTATTAAATAAACCACTAACTTTTAAACTTATGAAAAAACTAATTGCTTTCTTTTTTATTTTAATAAACAGTAGCTTCCTTCAGGCGCAAACATATAAAGAATGGGTTCAAAAAGCAGATTCTTGTTACCGTGCAGAAAACTATAAAATGTCTGTTGATTATTATGAAAAAGCATTTAAAATAGAAAACAAACATTCTGAGGATTTCTACAATGCAGGATGTTCTGCAGCTTTGGCACAGGAAAGTAAAAAAGCATTTAAATGGCTGAATTTAGCAATTGATAATGGTTATGAAAGTATCGCTCACATGAAACAGGACAGCGACTTAAAGTCTTTGTATGCTGATAAAGATTGGAAGAAAACGATCAATAAGTTTCAAAAGAAAATAGATATCATGGAAGTTAATTATGATAAACCTTTGCAAAAAGAGCTTTTAGAGATTTATGCAGAAGATCAGGATATTCGTGGAGTGGCCATGAAGATTTATAAAACTGATGGCCCGGGAAGTAAAGCTTTGGATAGTATTGGTGACATTATGAACTATAAAGACAGTATAACCTTAATTAAAGTTATCAAAATATTAGATGAAAGAGGTTGGGTTGGAAAAGATGTTGTAGGTTCTCAGGCAAGTCAGGCCTTGTTTCTGGTAATCCAGCATGCCAATTTGCAGTATCAGCAAAAATATTTGCCCATGATGAGAGAGGCAGTTAAAAAAGGAAATGCAAAAGCAAGCTCGCTGGCTTTACTTGAAGACAGAGTAGCTTTACGTCAAGGAGGGAAGCAAATTTATGGAAGTCAGATTTCGAATCATCCCATAACGAAGAAGCCTTTTGTTTCTCCGCTTGAAGATCCTGATAATGTAGATAAAAGGAGAGCATCAGTCGGACTGGGAACTTTATCGGATTATCTTAAATACTGGAATGCAACCTGGGATGTTGAAGCGTATAAAAAAGAACTTCCCGAATTTGAAAAGTTGATTAATAAGGGTAAGAAGTAAAGAAGTAAAGAATAAAGAGTAAAGAATAAAGAGTAGAGAATAAAGAGTAGAGAATAAAGAGTAGGGAAAAACATAGAATCTCAAAACTTAAAAATAATTCTTATATATTTAAAATTTAATTCTGTATTTGTAGCGTATAAATCGAGTAAAGAAATAAATCACTAATTTTAAAAACTATGAGAAAAACAATTGCTTTCTTTTTTATTGTAATTAATATTGGTTTATTACAAGCTCAAAAGTATAAAGACTGGGTTAAAAAAGCAGATTCCTGTTACAGAGCAGGTAATTTTAAAATGTCTGTCAATTTTTACGAAAAAGCCTTTAAAACAGAGCAAAAATCATCGACAGATTTTTACAATGCGGGATGTTCTGCAGCCATGGCCAAAGAAAATGAAAAAGCATTTAAATGGCTGAATCTGTCCATTGATAACGGATACGAAAATATTACACACCTACAAACGGATAGTGATTTAATGTCTTTACACACAGAAAAAGAGTGGAAAATGACTATTGACAGGCTGCAAAAGAAGTTGGATATACTTGAAGTAAATTATGATAAACAGCTTCAAAAAGAACTTTTAGATATTTATGCAGAAGATCAGGGTATTCGTGGAGAATTTATGAAAATTTATAATGACCCTAATTCTAATAAAAGAAAAATTGACAGCATTGGAAAGATAATGGGTAAAAAAGACAGTATTAATCTTGTGAAGGTTGCTAAAATACTAGATGAAAAGGGCTGGCTTGGAAAAGATGTTATCGGTGTGCAGGCAAATCAGACCTTGTTTTTAGTCATTCAGCATTCTCCGCTAAAATACCAGCAAAAGTACTTGCCAATGATGAGAGAAGCGGTAAAAAAAGGTAATGCGACCTCAGGGAATTTAGCCTATTTAGAAGACAGGGTAGCATTAAGGGAAGGAAGGCCGCAAATTTACGGCAGCCAGTCGGCAAGGAATAAAATGACTAAAAAGAGTTATGTATCACCTATGATTGATCCTGATAACGTAGATAAAAGACGCGCTGAAGTTGGCCTTGGGACCATGGCTGAATATGCAGCAAAATTGAATATCGAATGGAATCTTGAGGCTTATAAAAAAGAATTGCCCGAAATAATGAAGCTTGAAAATATTAAAGAATAAAGAATAAAGAATAAAGAATAAAGAATAAAGAATAAAGAATAAAGAATAAAGAGGCATATTAACCCAATTAATCTGCGGAAAGAAAACTTAGAAACTTAGTATCTCAGAACCTTTAAAAAATGCAATTATCAAACTCAGAAGAACAATTAATGGAGCATTTATGGAAGCTTGAAAAAGCCTTCATGAAAGATTTGCTCGAAGCATATCCGGAGCCTAAACCGGCTACAACAACTGTTGCAACATTATTAAAGCGAATGATCGACAAGAAATTTGTTGCGTATAACGAATTTGGAAATTCAAGAGAATATTATCCGCTGGTTAAAAAGACGGCTTATTTTTCTAAACATGTAAATGGCCTGATTAGTAATTTCTTTAATAATTCGGCCTCGCAGTTTGCTTCTTTCTTTACCACCGAAACCAATTTATCGGCATCGGAACTGGAGGACCTTAAAAAAATAATCGATTCAGAAATTCAAAAAAAGAAAAAATGACACTCTATCTTTTAAAATCGGGAATTCTCCTTTTGGTGTTTTTTGCTGTTTATAAATTGTGGCTGGAAAACGAAAAAATGTTTCGTTTTAATCGGGCTTATTTATTAGGAAGTATGATTTTTAGTCTCATTGTTCCGTTGCAATTGTTTTCGGTCAGGACACTTTTTTCAGATCAGATTAATGTAATTCAGTTAGACGGAATTGTTATAAGGACAAATAAAGCAGTTTTAAATACAATTGATTACAATGAAATAATCCGATACTTTTTTGGTGGAATTTATATTGTTGTTGCGGCAATTTTACTCTTTCGTTTTGTATTGAATCTACTGGTTTTTTATAAAAAGATGCATAGTAGTAAAGTTGAAATTGTTACAGATCAAAAAGTGGTTTTGGTAAAAGAAGCTATTTTGCCGCATTCGTTCTGGAATGCCATTTTTATAAACGAAAAAGAGTTTGAAAACGGAAAAGTCCCATCAGAGTTAATTGCGCATGAAAAAGCACATTTAAAGCAAAAACATACTTTGGACATTCTTTTTGTTGAGGTTTTACAAATTTTATTCTGGTTCAATCCATTAATAATTTTGTATAAAAAAGCTATAAAACTGAATCATGAGTTTTTGGCAGATGAAGCTGTAAATCTGCAATTTGAATCGGTATCAACATATCAGAAATTGTTATTGAGTATTGCTTCAGATACTAATAATGTCGCTTTAGCAAGTACTATTAATTATCAAATAACAAAAAAACGCTTCCTTATGATGAGCAAAAGAGAATCACCTGTCAAAGAAGTTTTTAAAGTTTTTACTGTTGGTTTACTTTGCAGTATGCTATTGTTTGCTTTTAGTTCAGAAATGACGGCTCAGGAAGTTGTTAAAAATGAGTCTTCGGGAGATAATAGTGTTCATAAAGTTGGGGATTTAAATATAAAACAACCTGATTTTCCAGGTGGAATTATTGAGTTTTATAAATTTGTTGGACAAAATTTTAGAATTCCTGAAGAAGCTTCAAAAAGTAAAGTTGAAACAAAAATTGCAATGCAGTTTATGGTCGAAAAAGATGGAAGTTTATCTGAAATTAAAATCGTAAAAGATGCCGGATATGGAATAGGAGAAGAGGCGATGAGAATCCTGAAGCTTTCTCCAAAATGGATTCCGGGTACCCAGGACGGAAAACCGGTTAGGGTTTTGTATAGTTTGCCTATTACGATTCAAGCCGATAAATAATGAAATAAAGATCCGTTCAAATGAACGGATTTTTTTGTTGTGTTAGAGTTATAGCGTCTTTGCAACTTTGTATCTAGAAGATAAAAAATCCGCTTCTAAATAGTAGAAGCGGATAAATAAACTAAAAAAAAAATTCTAAAACAAGAACAATCCGGGGTCAGAACAAATCCGGATTATACCCAAAGTAAGGCATGGTTTGCTCATTAAAAATAACACCATACTCTTCTAATTCTTTTAATATTGGTTCGTAAACTTCTTTTTTTATAGGAAGCTGAACGCCTGGAGTTGTGATTTTCCCGTTTAAAATCAGCAATGTTGCCATTGCCACCGGAAGACCAACTGTTTTTGCCATTGCTGTATAGGTCTGATCATCGCCAATGCAAACCATTTTAGAATCGATTTGCTTTTTTTCGCCCTTCAGTTCGTATCCAAATTTGTGATACATAACGATCATATCTTTGTCATCTGGTTCTAATGCCCAGCTATCTGTTAAGATCTTTTCCAGAATTTGCGCCGGAGTGGCATTTGGTAAATTCACTTTTTTATTTGGGTTAAATAAATCCAATTCTAAAAGTTTATCCCACATAATATCATCCTGATCAATTTTTAGAATTAATCGTGTTTTAATTTCAACCGAATCTGTTGGATGATAAGGTAAAAATGAATTCATGAATTGGCGATAACTCATGTTTTCAGAATCTTCTATAATGTAACTGTCATCTGTCATACCCAGTTGTACAAACATATTCCAGGCTTTCGAAAAACCAACTCTTCTAATAGTTCCTCTATATAAAGTCAGGATATCATCCAGTCCGTAAATTGATCTGTATTTAAGAGAATCACGATTAGAATACGCTTCAAATTTTCCGTAATCTTCTACTTCAAGAAATTCTGTTCTACGAAATAAAGCACTATATGGAATGTATTTATAAGTGCCTTCCTGAATAAATTTGGCTGCACCGCCCTGACCTGCCAAAACTACATTTCTAGGTGCCCAGGTAAACTTGTAATTCCATAAATTATTGTCGGATTCCGGGGCAACCAAACCACCGCAAAAAGATTCAAAAAGCAGCATTTTTCCGCCTTGCGACCTGATTTCGTCAATAACTTTCATGGCACTCATATGATCAATTCCCGGATCAAGGCCAATTTCATTCATGAATATCAGGTTATTCTTCTTAGCTTCTTCGTTCAAAGCTTGCATAGCGTCGCTTATATAAGAAGCGGTTACCAGATGTTTTTTGAAATAAAGGCAGTCTTTTGCAATTTCGATATGCAAATGCGCCGGAAGCATAGAAATAACTATAGAGGCTTTTTCTATAGCTAACCTTCTTTCTTCGGTATTAAAAATATCCAAAGCGATTGGTGTGGCATTAGGATGATTTTGCGTTTTCTTTTCGGCCAGAGCCAAAGATAAATCGGCAACAATAAGATGTAGGTTTTCACTTTCTGATTTTGAAAGTAAATACCGTATTAAAGAAGATGCAGATCTGCCCGCTCCAATTATTAAAACACTTCTCATAATTTAAATATTTAACACAAACATATTAAAATGTTATAAATATAACAATCAAAATTACATAAAATTAAATTATTTTTTTCGGAATCGCTTAAAAATAAGAGAATTTTGAGCTAAATAATTTGAAAATCGAAAGGGTTTTTAGAATAGATTGAAGTATTTTTGTGTCAAATTTCAAAAGATATAAATCATGAAAAGAAGAATCGTTTTAACTGGAACTTTTTTAGGAATGTTGGCTATTATTTTAGGTGCTTTTGGTGCACATTTATTAAAACGATATCTTTCTGTTGATGAGTTAAATACTTTTGAAGTTGGTGTGCGATACCAAATGTATCATGCTCTTTTTTTATTGTTTCTTTCAACAAGAAAAGATATGGCCGAAAAAACGGTAAAAACAATCTATAACTTAGTAGTGGCGGGCGTTATTCTTTTTAGCGGATCAATTTATTTATTAGCTACAAAAAGTCTTACATTATTTGATTTTAAAATTATCGTATTCGCAACTCCTTTGGGCGGATTCTTATTAATTATTGGCTGGGCAGTATTATTTCTTTCTATTTTGAGGAAAAAATCATAAAATGCCGAAAAAAAAATTCTGTATAGAAATTAATCTTTAATTTTGTCTCATAAATAACATATAGTCTTGTTTGTGTGAATTAGTCTTGTTTTTTACTTTAAAGAGAAAAAAATATAACAAATTCATTTTTAAGATTATAAGAAAACAAATTAGTAGGGCATATTTTTTTGTTTTGTTGAATTAAAAGATAAATTTTTACTTTTTTGATATTAATAAAAGTGAAATTGAAATATTTTTTAAGGATAAACAATAAAATTATAATTTTGCCTTTTATTAAATTATCACACACAACTAAAAATTTATGGACACTAACACACTTTTCTCGCAATCGATTTCGCTAAAAGACTTAGGAATTGAAAATGCAACGGTTCGCTACCAATTATCAGCAGATGAATTGCATGCGATCACTGTGCAGTCTGGTCAAGGTGTTGAGGCCTCTACAGGTGCTTTGGCAATTAATACAGGCGAATTTACAGGACGTTCTCCTCAGGATCGTTATATCGTAAGAGACAGCATTACAGAAGATAAGGTTTGGTGGGGAAAAGTAAATATCCCTTTCGCACCGGAAGCTTTCGAAAAATTATACAATAAGGTAACTGCATTTTTATCAAACAAAGAAGTTTTTGTTCGTGATTCATATGTTTGTTCTGATGCTAATTACAGATTAAATGTACGTGTTGTTACAGAAACAGCTTGGTCAAACTTGTTTTGCTACAATATGTTTCTTAGACCGGAAGATTCTGAATTAGCTAACTTTACTCCGGAATGGACAGTAGTTTGCGCGCCAAGTTTTATGGCAGATCCTGCTGTAGACGGAACACGCCAGTCTAACTTTGCGATTTTAGATTTTACAAAAAAAATCGCTTTAATTGGAGGTACAGGTTATACAGGAGAAATGAAAAAAGGAATTTTTTCTGCTTTGAACTTTATTTTACCAGTTTTCAAAAATACGCTTCCAATGCATTGCAGTGCCAATGTTGGAAAAGATGGGGATACAGCTATTTTCTTTGGTTTATCAGGAACAGGAAAAACAACTTTATCTGCAGATCCGGAACGTAAATTAATTGGAGATGATGAGCATGGATGGACAAGCGAGAATACCGTTTTTAACTTTGAGGGTGGGTGTTACGCTAAAGTAATCAACTTATCTGAAGAAAATGAACCGGACATTTTTAGAGCGATCAAAAAAGGAGCGCTTTTAGAAAATGTGGTTTTCAAAGCCGGAACAAACGAAGTAGATTTTGATGATGTTTCGATTACTCAAAATACACGTGTAAGTTACCCAATAACACATATTGATAATATTCAGCCGGGTTCTATTGGTCACAATCCAAAAAATATATTTTTCTTAACAGCAGATTCTTTCGGAATTTTGCCTCCAATCTCTAGATTAACTCCAGGTCAGGCGGCATACCACTTTATCTCTGGATATACTGCAAAAGTTGCAGGAACAGAAGCAGGAGTAACAGAACCACAGCCTAATTTCTCGGCTTGTTTTGGAGCACCATTTATGCCTTTGCATCCAACAAAATATGCTGAAATGTTGAGCAAAAAAATGAAAGATGCTGATGTAAAAGTTTGGTTAATCAATACAGGATGGACTGGTGGAGCATACGGAACAGGAAGCCGTATGAAACTTAAATTTACCCGCGCCATGATTACTGCTGCATTAAACGGAGAACTGGATAATGTAGAGTTTAAGAATCATGATGTATTTGGAATTGCAATTCCTCAGGATTGTCCAAATGTTCCAACTGAAATTTTAAATCCTAGAAATACTTGGGAAGACAAAGATACATACGATAAAAAAGCGTTAGAATTAGCTGGAAAATTCAAAGCTAATTTTGCCAAATTTGAAGAGTTTGCCAATGCTGAGATTTTAGCTGGCGCACCAATTACAGAATAAGGGGCAATTACTAATTCAAAATTAAAAAAGCTGTTCAATTTGAACAGCTTTTTTTTTGGTTTCCAGTCGCATAAAAAAAAATAAATAGAACACTGACACTACGACTGAAAACCTGAAAATCTTATTTTTTAGCCTCGTCAATTCGTTTTTGAATTAAATCCCAGGTGTAATAATGAAATGTCATTCCGTTACTCATTGCTACAAAAAGACCGTTTTTGTAATCTCCTCCGAGGTTAATACTCGTAACATCGGCACCATCACATTCTATAGTAGAGGTTGGAATTTCAGCCAATAACGGATAACTGTTTGGATTTCCTTTTGCACCTTCTCTAGGATAAACCATAAAACTATTGGCCTGTTGGTTTGAAACTAAAATATATCCCGTAGAATCTGTTTTTTTGTATATCGCGATTCCTTCGTGATCTGCTTTAAAATCTTTTTGACCAAAAAACGCTAGTTCTTTATTGTCGTTTAAAGCAGGATCAGCCTTGTATTTTCTAATTCCAACTTGTTCATCGCAGTAATAAATATTTCCCAATTCGTTATCAACGGCAATGGCTTCAATTTCCTTTTTTCCGCTGTAAGTTCCAAATTTGCGCACTACTTTTGCAACTGCATTTTTACCAGAACCAGAAAGTTCGTATTGCCATAAGTAACTTCCCGAAGGGCCCGATTTTCTGCCAACGACAGCAAAAATCTTCTTGTCGCTAGGGCGTGTGTATAATGCAATTCCCATTGGGTCGCGCAAATCTTCCCCTTCAAAAACTGGAATTCCGCCATTATCAATTGCTTTTAAATCTGGTAAACTAAAGATTCTTATTTTATTAGTTTCGCGTTCTGTAGTTACTGCAATATCAGTTTTTTTTCCGTCTATTAATAATCCGTAAGCGATATCAACATTATTTGGGCGTTTTAGAACTTCAGATTTGGCGATAATTTTCCCACTTAAATCAAAAGCATACAAACCACCATCAGTGTCTTTATCGGTTCCAACAATAATACTTTTTGAAGCATCTGTTGGATGAATCCAAATCGATGGGTCATCTGTATCGTGTGGTAAAGCTTCAGTAACGGTTGTTGGTTTTACGGCATTTGCTGCAATCGGGGCTAGTTTATCATCTTTACAAGCTATAAAAGAAAAGCTTAAAATTAAAAAAGCTATTAAAGATTTATTTTTCATTTTGTTTTATATATTTTAATACAATTAGACAGAGCGCTAAACTCTGTCTAATTTAAGAATTTTCAAAAATTGTATTTTACAAGTCCAGTTTTAATCCAAAATTGTAACGAGCCTGATAATATTCAGCTTGTTTTGTATGTGCCTCAACACCTTGATAGTAGCGTAATGGCTGGTTGGTTAAGTTATTGGCTTCTGCAAAAAGACGAAGTTTTGGTGTAATTTTATAAGAAGCATTTGCATCTAAGAAAAATTGCTTGTCATAATAACTGTCTTTATAAGATTCAGAACCTAATTCATCTAAATAATCAGATGTAAAGTTGGTTGAAACTCTGGCAGAAAAACGTTTGTTTTCCCAAGATAAAGATCCGTTAAACATATGTGGTGTAGTTCCCGGAAGACTTATATTGTTTCTTTCGTTTCCGTCTTCATCGGCAATACCTTTTGCTTCAGATTTTGTGTAAGTATAGTTTAAATAGATACCAAAACCTTTAAGGAATTTTCCAGGTAAGAAATCCAACTGACGTTGAAAAGCAACCTCAAAACCGTAAACATCTACAGTGTCGCCATTTCTTGATTGCAAAAATGACCAGTTTTCTCCCGCAGGAATTGGATTTACCTGATTAGGGAAATCTGCTGCAAATTTAGCATTGGTATATTGATTGTCGCTGTAGTTGTAAATGAAATCATGTAGTTTTTTGTAGAAAACACCTCCGGAAATCAAACCAACAGATTTGAAATAATTCTCGGCCATGAAATCATAATTGTATGAGTATGTTGCATCAAGATCCGGGTTTCCGGCTGTAATTTCTTTATCGGCAGCAATATTGTTTACATAAGGAGCTAATGCGTAATAGTTTGGTCTTGCCAAAGCTGTTGTTACAGCCGCCCTTAAAACTAAATCTTTTGTAGCATTATATTGAAAAGATATGCTTGGTAATACATTCGTATACGAGTTTTTAGTATTGATCTGGCTTTCTAATTCTTCTTCATCCAAAACACGATTTCCGGTATAATCAATATGAGTATTCTCCATACGGAAACCTAAAACCATTGAAAGTTTATCGTTAAAATCCTGATCCCATCTTACATAAGCAGCATAAATACTTTCTTTTGCATTGTAGTTTACAGCTAAAAATTCAGCCGGGTCAGATTCTTTGTCAAATAATGCAGGATTGTTTAAATCCAGACTTCCTAAGAACGCTGCCGATGCAAAAGTTCCCGGTACATATTTGCTTCCCGGATTAAAGTTTTTTCCATCATAATAACTTGTAGGAACCTCAGATAGCAATTCCATTCCGTCATTAATTGGCTCATAAGAATAGAAAGAGTTGTTTCTTTCTTTTTCTTTTAAACGTAGTCTAAGACCTGTTCTAAGTCTTCCTTTTTCTCCTGCAATTACAGAAAATGGAAAACGGATGTTTACTTTTGCTCCAAATTCGCTTTCGCTTGTATCATCTGTATTTTCAGTAACCGAATCAAATTTGAATTTATCTAAAGATTCTCCGGTTGTTGTAATTAGAGGAAATCTCAAATCCGATAAATCCTCAGTCATATCTAAACCTTTTTGACGGTATTCGATATAACGTTCTTCCGGACGATATTCTCTTGCTTTTGCATAATTTGCAGACCAGTCAAGATCTAGTTTTGAGCTTATTAAGTGTTCTCCGCGAATAGAATAATTCTGAACACGCTGGTCTTCTAATCTTCTGTTTTTGTTTCTGTTGTTGTCAACTCCTCCTTTTGTCTGACGTTTTACACGTCCTTCAAAACCAGTGATTTCTTCGCCATTGTAAATGGGCTCAATATCATCATAAGTAGTTCTGAAACGGTTTTCTCTATCGTCTCTCCAGTTATAAATTGCATTGGCAAAAATGGTATTGTTTTCGTCAAATTTATAATCTAAAGCAATAGAACCACTACGGCGAATACGCTGTACGTCGTATTTTCTGATTTCTGAAGCCTGTAAATATTCATTTCCGAAATCATCTTTTACCCATTCGTTTTCGATGTTGTCAGAACCGTAATCGACATTATTATAAGAACCGCTAAACACAGCGCCAAGTTTGTTGTCGAAAAAACGATTTCCGTAAACTAAACCTGCAGTATAAGAAGCATGTTCACGAATTGGTAAATATCCTCCGGCTAGGGTTGCAGAGATTCTTTCGCCATTTGGAGTTGCTCTTGTAATTAAGTTTACAGAACCTCCAATAGCATCAGCATCCATATCTGACGTAAGGGTTTTATTTACTTCGATGGTAGAAATCATATCAGACGGAATTAAATCCATTTGAACGTTTCTGTTGTCTCCTTCTGCTGATGGAATACGGTCACCATTTAAAGTAACAGAGTTTAAAGAAGGAGCCAAACCTCTAATAATAATGTTTCTGGCTTCACCCTGATCATTCTGCATCGTGATTCCCGGAACACGCTTTAAGGCATCCCCCACATTGGCATCAGGAAAACGTCCAACCTGATCAGATGAGATTACGTTTCCAATATTCTTATTGTTTTTTTGTTGATTCAGCGCTTTAGCCTGACCTTTTAAAATGTCTCCAACAACTACTTCATTTAATTCTGTTCCCGAAGTTTTAAGAGCAAAATCGATTATGTTGTTTTTTCCTTGCTCTACGGTTATTTCCTTAGTAATTGCAGTATATCCAATATATTTTACAG
Source organism: Flavobacterium sp. N2038 (assembly GCF_025947185.1). Classification (NCBI taxonomy): domain Bacteria; kingdom Pseudomonadati; phylum Bacteroidota; class Flavobacteriia; order Flavobacteriales; family Flavobacteriaceae; genus Flavobacterium; species Flavobacterium sp. N2038. The sequence goes on along the minus strand of NZ_CP110001.1, from coordinate 245,488 downwards.
TTACTTTATAGGTTCCTGTATTGATGTTTAATAATTCAAAGCGGCCATTGTAATCTGAAACCGTGTATTTGTTTTCGCCAACGATCTGAATCATCGCTCCAGGCAAAGGAAGTTTATCGTCAATATCTAATACTTTTCCTGAAATTATTGCTTTTTGAGCATAACCGGAAAAGGCCAATAGCATAAATGTTACTAATAAATAAATTTTTTTCATGGTGTGTAGTTTGATTGGGTGCGAAACTAGAACCTTAATGTTATTAAAGGAGTTGAAAAAAATTAACATAACGTTATGATTAGACGGATAAAAAATAGAGTTATTAATGTTAAAATAACATTTGTTAAGATCAAATAATCTAAGGTGTAAGTAAAAACAAATCAACTATTTACCTGAGAATTAAAATTTTGGCGCTAAATTTGCCATATCAATCACAATCAAAAATCATCAATCATGTTAAAACAATTTTTTATCCTATGTTCGGGGGCAGACAGTGATCTCCTCGAAGGTTGTTCAGAAGGTGAACAAACCAAATATGTTGGTATAGGCGCCACTGTTTTCTTTACTGCAGTTATGGCTTTTCTGGCCAGTGCTTATGCCCTTTTTACTGTTTTCGATTCTATTTATCCAGCTTTGATTTTCGGATTTGTGTGGAGTTTACTAATTTTTAATCTGGACCGGTTTATCGTTTCTACTATTAAAAAAAGAGATCGTTTTTTTGATGAATTTCTACAAGCAACCCCGCGTATTATATTGGCAATTATTATTGCTATTGTTATTTCAAAACCACTGGAAATTAAAATTTTCGAAAAAGAAATCAATACAGTCTTATTGAAAGAGAAAAACGAAATGGAATTAGCCAACAAAAAGCAGGTTGGTAATTATTTCAAATCTGATTTAGATAAAAATATGGCAGAGATTGCAGCATTAAAAGCAGATATTGTAACAAAAGAAAAAGAAGTAAATGCTTTATATTCAACTTACATTACAGAAGCAGAGGGAACTGCAGGAACCAAAAAATTAGGAAAAGGTCCAGTTTATAAAGAAAAACGCGAAAAACATGATGCCTCTTTAAAGGAACTTGAAGCTTTGAAAGTAGCAAACGAAGCTAAAATTGCAGAAAAAGAAAAAATAGCCAAACAATTACAGGCTGATTTAGATAAAAAAGTTTCGCAGACACAACCTATTATTGAAGGGTTTGATGGTTTAATGGCGCGCATAAACGCATTGAACAAACTACCCTGGTTACCGTCATTTTTTATTATGCTGTTGTTTTTAGCGATTGAAACTTCACCAATTATTGCCAAATTACTGGCTCCAAAAGGAGAATTCGATTTCAAACAGGAAGAAGCCGAAACGGCGATGAAAGCGACTTTGGTACAAAATAAGTACCAGCGTGAATTATTAGTTAAAACCAGCGCCACAATGCATGACAAGGTTTATGCTGATATTGCCGAAGACAGAGGACTATTTGATTTACAACGAAAAAATGCCAAAGAGTTACTGGAATTACAATCCCATAAATTTGTAGAAAAACAGAAAGCTACGCTTTAGTCTTAAAGTCAAAAGTCGAAAGTTTGAAAGTGAAGTACAGACTTAAAAAAGAAAAAGCCAAAAATAGAATTTCTATTTTGGCTTTTTTATATCTAAGCAAAGTCAGGAAAACTTTAAGACTTTCGACTTTTGACTTTAAGACTAATTTTACATATAGCTTAAGATTTCTTTTTTATAAGTATCATATTCTCCCTGCATGATTAAACCATTGTCAAGAAGTTTTTTGTAATTCTGCAATTTGTCAAAAAGTTCTTCTTTTGATAAATCGCTTAATTTACGATCTCCGGTTGGAGCCTGAGGCTGAATTGGTTCGAAAGTTTCAGTGTAGACTGGAGCAGCCGGCAAAATTTCGGCAAAGCTTGTTACTTCTTCAGTTTCAACTTCTTCGATTTCGTCCTCGTCTTCAAATACAGCTTCTTCAATTATAGCAGTTTCCTGAATCGGAGCTCCTGCCACAACTGGATTTTTTAATAAATCCATTTGCTCTTTAGCATAAGTATAAATCTTTCTTGCCTGAATTTTAGGGATGTAATCAATAGAAACAGCTAAATCTGTTTTTGTACCAAATGAAAACTCAGAACCTAAGATGTTTTCTTTTACAAAAGTACTTGCAATATCATCCCAGGTATAATCTGTAAAGTCCATAGAAAGACCAAGATTTTTAGGTTTGCAGATGATAATTCTTTTATTAGTCAAAACTATACTGTCAGGAAAAACAGTTATTGCAGGTTTTTTTTGTACTGCGATATATCCAACTTCTTCACCTTTCATTAATAAATCAGTGAGTTTTGAAGTGATTTTTTCAATCGCTTTTGGATCTTGTTCTTCGTTCAGAAATTTTTTAAATTGTTCTTTCATGGGTGGTATAAGTTGCTAAGTTATATCCCGATAGCTATCAGGACTAAGTTGCTAAGTTTTTTTTCTTACGCTGCAAATGTAATGCCTAATTTTCTAATTCGACAATTTCATTTTGAATTTTCTTTGTCAAACTTTTGAAAACCAATTCATACGAATGATCTATAAGTTCTTTCACAAATTTATCAGGCAAATTTCCGTTTAAAGCCACCGTATTCCAATGCACTTTACTCATATGAAAACCCGGTTTTATTTCATCATACTCTGCTCTGAGCTCTTGTGCACGGTCCGGATCACATTTTAAATTGACCGAAGCTTCATCTTTTTCCCATTGCGATAAGGATGATAAAGCAAACATTTTTGCACCTACTTTAAATACCAGAGTATCTTCATCAAAAGGAAAATGTTCGCTGACTCCTTTTTTCGAAAGACAATATTCGTAAAACGTTTCTAGATTCATAATTTGTTTATTTTCCAATTTCACCTAAATGCGTGTATTTAAAACCCTTTTCATATTTAAGGCCATAACCAAAAATACGATCCATTGCTGAATGTGAAAATAAAATAATTCCGGCTAATTGCAGCAATTCATTTCTAAAATAAATACCTAAAATATACAATAGAATTGCGATTCCTTTATGATGAAACACATTATAAAAAAATGCACCACTTTTGTTCCCAAATGCATAACCAATCATCGACAAATCCGGTACTAAGATTAAAGCTAAAAACCACCACCATTCAAAATTTAAAAGACTGAATAGATAGATTCCGAGAATAAATAAAGCAACTTCTTCGAGTTTGATTATCGTGTTCATTTTACGATTTTTTCCATCATCTTTTCAGGATGATTCAGTTTTGTAAATCCGAATTTTTCATATAAAAAGTGCGCATCACTTGTTGCCAATCGCCAGATTTTAACTTCCTGAAGCTGGGGTTCATTCATCATTGTTTCAATTAAAATCGATGAATAGCCTTTTCCGCGATGTTCTTCTGTAATAAAAACATCCATTAAATAAGCAAAGACAACATAATCGGTTATCACGCGGGCAAAACCAATTTGTTTGTCATTTAAATAAATTCCAAAACAAAAAGAAGTATCGATCGTACGCTGTACTTCGTCTATAGTTCTTCCCGCAGCCCAGTAAATATCCTTTAAAAAGTTTTGTATAAACGGAACGTCGAGATTTGTTTTATCTGTAGATACTGTTATCATTGGAGTTATGTTTTTTGCCACGAATTTCACTAATTTGCTTTAATTTCTTTTTTATTCTGTCACAGATTGAATCATTTTTAATCCTTTAATCTGTGGCAAAAAAGCAGGATTAATTCGTGAAAATTAGTGGCAACTTCATTAAATTTTATATAAAATGGGTTTTGATGGACTTGCGTCATTCTCAAACGAAGCGATTTGCAGGTTTAGTATATAATTTCCATCTTCTATTTCATCCGGAACATAAATCATTTCGGTAATTGTAGCATTCAATCGCGCATCAGAATTTAGATGATGTGTGTCTTTTACATTCCAAAACGCTTTATGCGCCAGTAGCTTACCTTCATCATGCTCTTTATCTACACTTGGTAAATCGATCAAAAGATGCTGAATTTTGCTTTCGCGAATGAAAATCGCAGCATCCTCAGACAAATAAGGCGGATTGGTATTGGAGTATTTCCTTGATTTTTTAGCTCTCTCATTTGGAACTGTACGAATTACTAATGCTTCTTTTGTCATGCTGAGCGGAGTCGAAGTGCTCAACGCTTTTAGAACTTGTTCTTTTGAAATAACGAGATCTTCTCCAATTCTTTCAGGTTCAATCGTAATCAGTTTAGCGAAAAAGAAAAATTGTTTTAATGATTGATTAATGCTGTAAAAATCATTGGTAATATGTCCAAGACATTCCGTATGCGTCCCATGTCCATGCGGATTGAAGAAAATATTATTAAAATTAGTAGATGATTTTCCTTCAGAAACTTTCCCGATCCAATCGCCAAAAACCACTGGTTTTATCTCGGGTTTTTCAATATACCACGCAATTGGGTTTTCGTCTGTATTGGTTAGCGGAATCGAAATATCAATAGGTTTTGATAAGTCAATTTCGAAGTTATTGATTTTTGCTATCATAGTTAAACACTAAATTTATCTTTGTTTACAATTATAATAATGTTTCGGGATTGGCGATATTGGTTGGTTTTTTATGAATAAAATTGACTACATTCTCAAAAGCTTTTGCAAAATATAGTTCGTAGCTGTTTTTCTCAACATAGCCTAAATGTGGTGTACAGATAACATTTGGCATTTGTAGCAATTCAAAATCTACATCGTAAACCGGTTCTTCTTCATATACATCGAGCGCAGCAAATCCGGGGCGACCGTTTTTTAAAGCTTTTACTAATGCTCCTTTTTCTATTAATTCGGCTCGGGCTGTGTTTACTAAAACGGCATCTGGTTTCATCAAATTCAGATCGGCCTCTTTTACAATTTCATGAGTACTTTCGTTAAGTCTGAGATGCAAGGTAATGATGTCGCTTTTTGCAAAAAAACTTTCTTTTGAAGTCGCTTTTTTATACCCATCCAGCTGTGCTTGTTTTCTGGAATCAAGGCTTCCCCAAACCAATACATTTGCTCCAAATACGTCGGCATATTTGGCAATATGTTGTCCTATTTTGCCATAACCCCAAATTCCTAATGTTTTACCACTTATGACAGAACCAATATTAGTTTGCCATTTTCCTTCTTTCATTCCCTGAATCGCCTGTGGTATTTGTCGAACAGAATTCATGATCAGAGCCCATGCAAGTTCTGATGGAGCAATAGGTGAACCAATTCCTTCTGCAACTGCAATTTTATGTTTTGTACAAGCATCAATATCAATGTGATTTGATTTTTTTCCGGTCTGACTGATAAGTTTCAGTTTTGGTAATTTTGAAAGTAAATCTGCTGTTATTTGTGTCCTTTCCCGAATTAAAATCAGAATTTCGGTATCTTTTAATAGTTCCGCTAATTTTGAAGTATTTTTTTCAGTATGATTTAAAATAGTAACATCCAATCCTTTTAATATTTTGAAAGATTCCAGCTTTTCAACAGCATTTTGATAATCATCCAGTAGTGTAATTTTCATAATATTTTGACATTTTGAATTATTGAAAATGTTTTTACTATAAAGTTAGATAAAATAAATCTGAAGCAATTCCATCTGTCAAAAATTTTCCTTTTGGAGTTGATTTTGATAATTCGATTTTCAGGTTGTTTATTTTGCTGTTATAATTTAACCGCAAGGCTCGCAAAGGTTTGCGCAAAGGACGCCAGAGTTTTTTGTTAAAGATTGTTCGCTATTCTTTTGACTCCGTGTTTTAGTAATGCGACATTAAAATTTATTAATAATCCTAGTTTGCAATTGGTCAGTTTTAAATAAGTTAATAGTTGAGCAAAATGAACTTCATTTAAACAATCGACTGCTTTTATTTCCAAAATTAGTTTGTTTTCTACTAAAATATCTAATCGATAACCAACATCTAATTTTACTTCTTCATAAATTAAGGGTAAAGCCTTTTGTTTTTCAACTAATAAGTTGAGTTTCTTCAACTCATAAAACAAGCATGCTTCATAAGCATTTTCTAAAAGACCCGGACCTAAAGATTGATGAACCTTCAAGGCCGAGTGAAACACAATTCGAGATAAATCATTTTCGGACATAAAATCAAAATTAAATTTCAAATATAACATTTGAGATTTAAAATATAGTTTAATTCTTACAAAAAAAAACAAAACAGCGTGCTTTGCGTAAACCTTTGCGAACCTTGCGGTTAAGCCTAAGAGTCTACATAAAATAAATCTGAAGCGATTCCATCTGTTAAAAATTTTCCTTTTGGAGTTGGTTTCAGGATATCATTTTCAATAAAAAGTAAATTGTCGTTTAAGAATTTTTGAGATTGCTTTTGAAGATAATTTAAATATTCCAGTCCAAATTCATTTTTAATTCTTTCTAAAGAAACACCCCAAATGGTTCGTAAACCTGTCATAATGTATTCGTTATAACGATCTGAAACGGTTAGGGTTTCAGTTTCAATTGGAAGTTCATTATTTTGAATTGATTTCAGATACAAGGAATTATTAGCAATATTCCAGCCTCTTTTTTCGCCATCATAACTATGTGCAGAAGGACCGATTCCGATATATTTTTTACCTAGCCAATAAGCCGAATTGTTTTTGGAGAAATAGTTCTCTTTTCCAAAATTGGATAATTCATAATGAATAAAACCATTTTTCTGAAGTATTTCAACCAAAATCATAAAATGATTGGAAGCCGCTTCGTCCTGTGGTTCTGCAATTTTTCCGGTTTGAATTAATTTGCTTAGTGCCGTCTTTGGTTCAACTGTCAAAGCATAACTTGAGATATGGGGAATACCAAAATCTAAAGCCGTTTGTATATTTTGTCTCCACATTTCGTCAGTCATTCCCGGGATTCCGTAAATCAAATCCAGTGAGATATTGTCAAAATATTTAGTAGCTTCTTCCAGACATTTTTTGGCTTCCGCCGAATTATGAGCACGGTTCATCATCTTCAAATCTTCTTCATAAAAAGACTGAATTCCGATGCTTAATCTATTTATTGGACTTTTAGACAATTCCAGAATTCGTTCCGCAGATAAATCATCCGGATTGGCTTCGAGTGTAATTTCCGGGTTATCTGCAACAGTATAATTTTTGTAAACTTCAGAAATTAAAAAATTGATTTCGTCATTTGATAATACCGAAGGAGTTCCTCCGCCGAAATAGATGGTTTCTATAGTTTCAGCTGCAAATTCATTTTTGCGCATGTTAATTTCTTTGGCTAAAGCCAAAACCATGTCGTCTTTCTTTTTCATTGAAGTCGAAAAATGAAAGTCGCAATAATGACATGCTTGTTTACAGAATGGAATATGGATGTAGATACCGCTCATTTTTTTTAATTAGATAATGTGTCAATTTGATAATTAGATAATGAAAATTAGGCTTGGAAGAAATTATCTAATTGACTAATTATCTCATTTTCTAATTTTATCTTCATTCTGTTTCACAAAAGCATCCCAACCCGAGTAACTTTTTCCGGCAATGACTTTTCCGGAATTAAAATGGTGACAAACTGCCGCTGCTAAACCATCGGTTGAATCGAGATTTTTCGGCAATTCTTTTAAGCCCAAAAGCTGTTGCAGCATTTTGGCAACCTGTTCTTTGCTGGCATTTCCGTTTCCGGTAATTGCCATTTTTATCTTTTTAGGTTCATATTCCGTGATTGGAATATCTCTTGAAAGTCCTGCTGCCATTGCAACGCCTTGTGCACGACCAAGCTTTAACATCGACTGAACGTTTTTACCAAAGAAAGGTGCTTCAATAGCAATTTCGTCGGGATGATGCGTCTCGATTAATTCGATGGTTCTTTCAAAGATTATTTTCAGTTTTTGATAATGATTATCGTATTTGGAAAGCTGTAATTCATTCAATTGCAGAAATTCCATTTTTTTATTGGTTACTTTAATTAATCCAAAACCCATGATTGTGGTTCCGGGGTCAATACCTAATATGATGCGTTCTTTTGTCAAGAGATTTTGGTTTCAAGTTTAAGGTTTCAAGTTTGGAAAATTAACTAATTTTCTAATTTTCAAATTGGCACATTTTCATTGGCACATTTGATTACTTTTGCAGCATGATTTCAATTCCTCACAAAGCTAAGCAATTCCTTGTTCTTGTAGCCAAACTTTTGATTGTTGGCGGTGCATTTTATTTTATTTACAATCAGCTGGCAAACAATGATAAACTGGACTGGCAAAAGTTTATTGTTTTGTTTCGAAAAAAACAATCTGTTTTAGGAATTGGATTTATCTTGCTTTTGAGTGTTTTGAATCGCTATTTTGAGATTTTAAAATGGCAGAATCTGGCACAAGTAATTCATAAAATTTCGGGTTACGAAGCTACAAAACAAGTTTTAGCAGCTCTGACGGCCGGAATTTTCACACCAAATGGAGTAGGAGAGTACGCCGGAAAAGCTTTGTATTACTCAAAATCGGAAGCCAAAAGAGTAGTTTTTCTAAATTTAATCTGTAACGGAATCCAGATGATTCTGACTATTATTTTTGGAATATTTGGGCTGTTATATTTCAACGCTCAATTTAATGTAATTACGACCAAAACAGTTTTGATTTTGTTTGGTGGATTTTTGCTGATTTTAGTCGTTTTGTTTTCAGTCAAAAAAATAAAAGTTAAAGGATACTCAATTGAAAAACTGATTCATAAAATAAATGAAATTCCAAAATCAGTGCATCAAAAAAATATCTTTTTAGGTATTTGTCGCTATTTGGTTTTTTCGCACCAATATTACTTTTTGTTTTTAGCTTTTGATGTTGATTTGCCTTATTTAACCTTAATGGCCGCGATTACATCTGTTTACTTTTTGGCTTCGTCATTGCCCACCTTTCAGTTTTTAGATTTTGCAGTAAAAGGAAGTGTGGCCATTTATTTCTTTGGAATTTTGGGTGTAAACGAATGGATTGTTATTTTTATCAGCACGCTAATGTGGTTTTTAAACGTAGTTCTTCCGGTAGTTTTAGGAAGTTATTTTGTGCTGAATTTTAAAACCAAAACGACAGAATGATTTTTGGATTGTTCGCCATATTAGCCGTTTATACAATCTGTATTGTTTTGCTTATTTATGGTTTTTTTAAAGCAAAAACATTTTATAAAAAAGGTTTAGAACCGAAAACAAGTTTTACAATTATAGTTCCGTTTCGAAATGAAGCAGACAATCTTCCAAATCTTTTAAAAAGCTTTTCCAGTTTAAATTACCCATCAAGTTTATTTGAAGTGATTTTAGTTGATGATAATTCTAATGAGAAGTTTCAATTATCAATTGTTAATTATCAAGTATCAATTATTGACAATATTCGCGTTTCAAATTCTCCAAAAAAAGATGCAATTACGACTGCAATACAATATGTAAAAACAGATTGGGTTATTACAACTGATGCTGATTGTATTGTTCCTCAAAACTGGCTTTTGACATTTGATAATTATATACAGGAAACCAGTGTTTTAATGCTTGCGGGTGCTGTGACGTATAAATGTAAAAATTCATTTCTGGATCATTTCCAGCAATTAGATTTGACCAGTTTACAAGGCGCAACAATTGGAAGTTTTGGTGTAAACAGAGGTTTTATGTGTAACGGAGCCAATTTTGCATACAAAAAATCATTGTTTGAAAGCTTAAATGGTTTTGAAGGAAATGACAAAATCGCCAGCGGTGATGACGTGTTTTTGCTGCAAAAAGCATTTGAAAAATTTCCGCAAGAAGTTCATTATTTAAAAGCAGAAGAAGCAATTGTAATTACAAAACCAACAGAAAATTGGAAAGCATTGTTTTATCAGAGAGTTCGTTGGGCAGCAAAAACAAGTTCGTACAGAAGTACTTTCGGTAAGTTTTTAGGATTGATTGTTTTCCTGGGGAATTTGAGTTTTGTAATTGGTTTTTTCTTCCTCCTTTTAGGTTTTTTTTCCTATCCAATTTTTGTTTTGTTTGCTTTTTCTAAATTCCTAATTGATTTTGTTTTGCTTTACAGCGCAAATCAATTTTTGACTCAAAACCGAATAAAAAGCTTGCTTTTAAGTAGTTTATTTTATCCCTTTTTTAGTTCGACAGTAGCTTTGTATAGTTTGTTTGGATCTTATGAATGGAAAGATCGTCAGTTTAGAAAGTAAGTAATAATTTGTTGAGAATTTAAAACTTGTGTGAAGAGATTAAATGAACATATCTTCTTTCTGTTGATTAAAAAAATTACTCTTTTGCTTTAATAATAACGGGCAGAATAAATTGTGTTTTTACGGGAACTCCACGTTTTATGGCAGGATTTACTTTGGGGAAATCAATTAAACGTGCCTTAAGAATACTATCGATTTTGATTGTGTCATAAGCAACTGAATCTTTTGGAAACTGAGGCTCGAATTTTATTTTTGAATTAGGAAAAACGGTTACTTTGACTTCAACTGTATCTAGTTCCGGATATAAGATTGATAGGCTGTCAATATTTAGTTTTTCCTGAATAAGCTGCGCCATAACATCAAAAAAACATTTTTGACGTTCTTTTTTATCACTTATCGCTTCGCAATTGGCAACAGTTGGGTATTCGTCGACTTCTTTCCAGTTAATTGATTTTAATTCTTTTTGTAGTAAATCTTTTTCAGACGGAATCTGCTTCCCAAAGTATTGACAAGAATTAAAAAAGAGGAATACTAAAAAAAAGGAAAACTGCTTCAAGATTTTGGCGTTGAATTAAATAAACTGTTATTTAAAATATAAAAGTACGATTATTTTTTTTGAGATGCCTTGTATTCCAGATAATCTTCATAGTTTTCAGAGAGCCAGGTTTCTTTGTTTTTGACAGCAACTTCCTTTTGGTCAGGATATAAAAGAGCAAGCCGATCTGAGAATGCAGCAATTTGAACGGTATAATTGTAAAATTCTGTTTTCGTTAAAAGAACATTAGGATCATTCTTTTTACTGAAAAATTCAAAAAAAAGCGCGTCAAATTCTTTCATTGAAAAATTTAATACTTTTTTCTTATTACTTTTATAAAGACTGTCTAGTAATATTTTGTCGTCAATTGATTTTTCTTTAGTTTGCGCACAAACACTAATGTTGACCAATAAGGACAAAAGAGCTAGTTTTAATATAATACGCATCTTTAAATTTATTTAAATTGTAGGTGTAAAATTACAAAATTTTTATGGATTCATTATTGTTGACACTCAGTTTTATCTGTATGATAGTTGGAGTTTTTGGTAGTTTTCTTCCCGTTTTACCCGGATTATCAAGTTGTTGGGTAGGTTTGTTGTTGTTGTATTTAACAAAAGCTGTCGAGAATAATTATTGGGTTTTGGGGATTACGTTTGCCATTACAATCATTATTACAGTTTTAGATTATATAATTCCTTCTAAAGGAACCAAAAAATTTGGAGGTAGTTCTTATGGAGTCTGGGGAACAAACATTGGTTTAATAGTAGGTATTTTTGCACCAATCCCTTTCGGAGTTATTATAGGACCATTTGTTGGTGCTTTCCTGGGAGAACTTATTTACGATTCTAAAAATCATGAGCGTGCACTAAAAGCAGCAACAGGGTCATTATTAGGATTTCTTGCTTCGAGTTTTATCAACTTCATGTTTTGTATTATTTTTCTAGGTCTTTACCTGCATCTGGTGTGGGAATATCGTAGCATACTCTTTTAATTGTCTAAATTTTTTAGAGCTTTTTTCTTATTTTTCTGTTTTTTTTGAAAAATAATGAGTTTTTTGTGAAAAAAAAAATCATTTTCTTTTGATAACGAAACGGTTATGTTTACTGGTACTGGCAGATTTTCACTGTTAATAACTGTTAAATCGACACGTAAATTTGTAACTAACTTTTTGGAAATGTTAAAATATTTTATATTTTTATCCTGATAAACGATAAAAAGCCCCACTTTATCGATTATTTTGAACGGTTTTAAATAATTTAAATAAATTAACTATGACTCCTAACCTACAAATTGAACTAAGACGTTTCATTTCTTCCAACGTCGTTTCTAAGTTAAACAAGTTTTATTTTGAAAATGATGCCTTATTAATCAAAGGAATAGATGTATCAATAGGAACAGTTTTAATGGGTTTGTATAATAAAGCAAGCGAGTCAGATTTTTACAAAGAGATTATTAACCTAATTGCAGATGATTCCACTTTTTATCAGGAAGTAGATTTTACTTCTGGCAGAATTTTATCAGTTGACGATTGTTACCGCATAGAAGGAAACGCTATCCTAAAAGAAATCTTCACAAATAAAAAAGGAAGAATTTCTGAAATGATTTCAAACGAAGTAGGAATCAAAAGCGAAACCGCCAGAGAAATACTTAACTTTTCAGCACTTTTAGTGATCTCTTATCTTAAAAATAACATGCAGTTATTAGACAGTTTAAAATTACTTCTTGAAGAACAAAAAAGAGAGATCCTGAACAGTATTCAACCCGGAATCAAAATCATCTTAGGATTTTCATGTTACGAAACTGTCGAAGATAAAAACCAATCTATCGGGAGATCGATATTTACACTTTTCGGACACAACTTTTTTAGTTTCTAAAAAAAATCCCGTCTTACAAAAGCAAAACAGGATTAATATTTAAAATTTGAAACGGCTTATTAAGCGTTTTTCAAATTGATAACCTCTTGGTCTGTCAGAAAACGCCAGTTACCTCTTGGTAAATTTTTCTTTGTTAAACCTGCAAAGGCAACACGATCAATACGTAAAACATCATATTCAAAGTGTTCAAAAATAGCACGAACCACTTTTACATTTGATGAACGAAGTTTAAGACCCACTTCGCTTTTTGCTTCTTTCTCGATATAACTAACTTCCTCAACAAATACGCGGTGTCCGTCAAGAACTAAACCTTTGCTGATTTTTTCTAAATCCTCAAACTTTAAGTTTTTGTCTAGTGAAACCTGATAGATTTTAGACGATTTCTGATTTGGTAAAGTAAATTTACGAATCATATCAGTATCGTTGGTAAACAACAACAATCCGGTTGTGTTTTTATCCATTCTACCAATAGCTCCAATTTTAGCATTTGTAGCTCCACGAACAAGTTCCAGAACGTTACGATACTCCTGACCTTCATCAAATGCAGTCGTAAAGTTTTTAGGTTTGTTCAGTAAAATATATTCTTTCTTTTCCGGAGTCAGAGTAACGCCGTCAAAGTTTACGACATCATTAATTTTTACCAAATACCCCATTTCGGTAACAACAGTTCCGTTAACTTTTACGTTACCGGACTGAATATATATATCGGCATCACGACGAGAGCAAACCCCTGAATTAGAGATATATTTGTTCAGACGAATTTCGTCAGAAGCCTTTTGTCTCTTCGGAGCCTGGTTTTGCTTCTTAATTTTTTGCTCTGCTGCTTCTTGAGCCGCTTTAACTTCCGGCTTCACTTTTTTAGGCCCCTGAGCACGTTTTGCCATAGGAGGTTTTGGCTTGCTAGAGTTTGATCTTGAGCTGTTTGGTCTAGATCCGCCTCTTTTATTATTGCCTTCCTTATTGTTCATAAAATCTGTAATTTGTGCAAAGATAGTTTATTCTTGCTAAATATTCTTAAGTTCTATGTTCTTAGATTAATAGCGGTCAAATTTGTAATGATTTAAAGCATCACAAAAGATATTTTTTAAGGCATGGTTTCCCGCTTTTCGTTTCAATCTTTTATTTTTTCTTCAAAAAAACAAAAGGATTTCCTCTTCAATCGGGGCTAGGGTTTAGACAATTGGCTTCTTATAAATATTTAGTTATTACGTACTTGCTCAAAGCCAACACAAAGACTTACACAATGAAAATCTGCTTAATCTGTCAAATCTGCGTGAAACAACTATTTTAGAAATTAGAAATCAATTGACGTCCATGCCACAAAACACTCGGATTAATCAAAACAATGCAGAAAACTCCCGAAACAATCAGAAATTTCAAAACATTATGAAGTATTAAAAAATGTTCTTTAGAATTTGATCTCCATAGATAAATCAGGAAAAATAATAATACTCCAAAACAGATATAAAAGTAAATATCCATATACCCAACATCATAAATATTAACTAGAATATAAACCGGAAAGACCGTTAAAAAAGTCAAAATGGTAATAATTTGTTTAGAAACTTTTTCGCTGTAAATAATAGGGATCGTGCGATAATCATTAGCTAAATCGCCTTTCAGATTTTCTAAATCTTTTATCATTTCGCGAATTAGAAGCAATAAAAACAGGAATACAGCATGCGCCGAAATAACCATAAAATGACTCATATGATTTTCAATTTCTTCAAACGAAATCGAATTGTAGAAATATAACAGAATGGCAAAAAAAGGAGTTACTGCCATAAGTGCGGCTGTTAAATTGCCAACAAATGGATATTTTTTTATTTTATGGGAGTAAAACCAAATCAAAAAAATATAGCCTGAAAAGAACAAAAAAGCACGCCATGAAACAATGGAAGCCATTAATACAGCTATAAAATTTAGACTAAAATAAACGGTTAGTTTTGTCTTTTGACTCACTAAACGATCCAGCATCGATTTGTTTGGTCTGTTTATTAAATCCTTTTGGCTGTCGTAAAAATTATTGATAATATATCCTGAAGCAATTGTAATTGCAGATGCAAAAACAATTAGAAATAAATAAAAATCAAGTAAGATATCAAGTGCTCTTTTCTCGGGAGCGAGAATAAAAATAGCCGATAAATATTGTGCCAGAATAATGATCGGAATATTGTAACCACGCACGACAGAAAACAAACTAACAATTTTCATTACTATAAGTTTGTGCTGTCTGCTTAACATAAATTAAAAGTGTGATGGATTATATTGAGGGAAGTTAAAATATATTTTTTGATTCAAAAATTTAGAGTTTGTTTTTTAACAATTCTTTAGAACCATAACCTAGTTTTCTAATACAAGCCAGAGCCTGTTTTTGTGTAATTTCAATATCCTGGATGTCTTTTTTTTCTACAAAAACTACAGATCCGCTCCATGGATTTGGCGCATCCGGAATAAAGACTGTAAATTTCTCTTCACTTATTTGTTCTATTAAAAAAGCAAATTGCAAGCCGGCATCAGTAGGGACCAGGATTACTTTTAAGTCTTCATTAGATTCAAAACCTAAAATATTTTCATTCATGCTTTTCATAAATGAATATCCGGGAACAAAACTCAAAACACCGTCTTCTAATTTTTGAACCAGATTCCTGGCAGCCACAGTTTTTGCCAGCAATCCCGCAAATAAGCAAATAAGAATAATAATCAATATTCCAATAAGTTCCTGAAGTGCAATTCCTAAAACATTAATTTTTGGAAAGTTATTTACAATAGGGAGCGTGGTTTTTTGAATTATTCCATATCCTTTTTCCAAAAAAACCAACAGAACAACTAATGGTACTAAAAAAAGAATTCCTCCTAAAAAAGTTGCTTTGATAATCTTTAAAATACTTTTCATATTCAGTAACTTTTTAGGATTAAGATTTTAGGAAAATGTATTCAAATAGCGCTAACTTTTTTAAGAGAATAAAACTTAAAATTGATAAACTACTTCTAGTTTGTAATCTTTCAAAGATGCTTTTGCGCGTTCTAAATCTTCGGTAAAGCCAAGAATATAACCGCCTCCACCAGAACCGCAAAGTTTTAAGTAATAATCGTTAGTATCAATTCCGTGCTGCCAGATTCCGTGAAATTGTTCCGGAATCATTGGTTTAAAGTTGTTTAATACAACCTTAGAAAGCTTCTTAGTATTGGTAAACAGCGATTTCATATCTCCATGCAGAAAGTTTTCTACGCAGGCATCTGTATATTTAACAAACTGATTTTTAAGCATCGTGCGGAAACCTTTGTCTTTTAGGTTTTCCATAAAAATATTTACCATAGGAGCCGTTTCACCAACAATTCCTGAGTCTAATAAAAATACAGCACCTTTTCCGTCAAAGCTTTGAGTCGGAATTCCGGTTGCTTCAATATTATCTTTAGAATTAATTAAAATCGGAATACTCAAATAGCTATTTAACGGATCTAAACCAGAACTTTTTCCATGGAAAAAGCTTTCCATCTGAGAAAATATATTTTTTAGCTGTAAAAGCTTTTCGCGGGTTAAATTTTCTAAAACAGTGATTTTGTTAATAGCATATTTATCATAAATAGCTGCTACGAGGGCACCACTGCTTCCAACGCCATATCCTTGAGGAATACTGGAATCAAAGTACATTCCGGTTTCAACATCGTTTTTAAGCGTGTTCAAATCAAAAGTAACCAATTCCGGTTGCTGTACATGAAGTACTTCAAGATAAGAAGCAAAACTTCTTAAACTTTTGTTTGAAGAGATTGCTTCTGCCGTTGGCTCTTCAGATTTCTTCAATGCACCGTTGTAAAAATTATAAGGGATAGAAAGTCCTTTAGAGTCGCGGATAATTCCGTATTCTCCAAAGAGTAATATTTTTGAGTAAAATAGTGGTCCTTTCATGATTTATTTTATGTCTGTCTTAAAAAATTAATTAAAGATACGGAAAATTATAATGCAATTGATCCGCTTCCAATTTTGTCGCAAATGTACTGACCATTCTGACAAAATACAACTAATTCGTCCTGAATAAATTGTAATACTTTTTCGCTAACGTTTTCGGGATAAAGTACATGTACATTTGCACCGGCATCAAGTGTAAAACATACTGGAATCTGGGTTTCTTGTCTAAATTTCCAGATTGCATTTATGATTTGCAGCGTATTTGGCTTCATTAAAATAAAATAGGGCATTGAAGTCATCATCATAGCATGTAGCGTCAAAGCTTCGCTTTCTACAACTTTTATGAATTCTACTAAATCACCGCTTTCAAAAATGTTCACTAGTTTATCCAGATTTTCATGTGCCTGAGCAAAACGTCTTTCAGCATAAGGATGATTATGCATTAAGTCGTGTCCTACAGTACTTGAAACTTGTTTTTCGCCTTTATCGACTAATAAAATAGTATCTTGATAGTTCTTGAAATTTTCGTGAATCGCATATGGAAATTCAACACCAAATAAATCGGTGCTTCCTTCAATATTGGCTTGATTTCCCCAAACAACTACATTTCCTTTTACGCTTCGGCAGGCACTTCCTGAACCTAAACGGGCCAAAAATGAGGCTTTTTGATAGAAATAATCATCTGTCATTTCCGGATTTAATAATTTCTCTAAACTCATAAAATTCATTGCCAAAGCCGCCATTCCTGAAGCCGAAGATGCAATTCCTGAACTGTGTGGAAATGTATTCTGAGTGTCAATTGTAAAATGATATTCTTTCAAAAACGGCAAATAAATTTCAACTCTTTCTAAAAATTTCTGAATCTTTGGTTTAAAATCTTCTTTAGGTTTTCCTTCAAAAAGCAAATCAAAAGAAAAGCTATTTGTCTCGCTGAGCGGAGTCGAATTGTCTTTTTTTGAAAAAGCCAGCTTTGTAATTGTTTTGCAATTGTTTAGTGTAAAACTTACAGATGGATTTGCCGGAATCTGGTTGTCTTTTTTACCCCAGTATTTCACTAATGCAATGTTGCTTGGAGCGCTCCATTCAAAGTTTCCGTTTTCGATTGTTGAAGTATATTGATTTGGAATAAAATCAGCTGCTGTTAACATGAATTATAAAATTTTGGCAAAGATAGTTTTTAAATTTTTTCACCATATAAGTAATATAAGAAATTATAAGCAGGCTTTGCTAAAATGAACTTATATTACTTATTATGGTTTAATTTTCTTTTAACTATTTTTGACTACAAAATTGATACCATGAATAAGTTCGTAAAAATCGCTATTGCATTAATTATTTGTTTAGCAGTTGGATATTCTGCAAGTTTAGTAACAAGACCAAGTATTGAAACTTGGTATGTAATGCTGGAAAAACCGGTTTTTAATCCGCCGAATTGGATTTTTATGCCAGTTTGGACTATTCTTTACATTTTTATGGCGATTGCTGCGGCTTTAGTCTGGGACAAGATAAAAGAGCAAACCGAAGAAGTTAAGAAGGCATTATTGTTCTTTATAATTCAATTGATTTTAAATTCGATTTGGTCATATCTATTCTTCGGATTGAAAAATCCGATGCTGGCTTTAATTGAAATCGTGCTTTTATGGCTGATGATTTACGAAACGTATTTAAAATTTGTCAAAATCAATAAAATTTCGGGTTATTTATTGATTCCATATATGGTGTGGGTTGCGTTTGCAGCAGTTTTGAACGCTAGTATTTGGTGGCTGAATAAATAGTTTGTTTCAGGTTTCAAGTTTTTTTGTTTCAAGTTAAGCTATTTCGGTTTCTTAAACTCATCATTCTTATCATACAAAAAATCCATTACCGCCAGAACATTTGGATGTTCTAAAAGAATTTTAGATTTTGGGTCGGCATCGCAGAATTTTAAAAAAAGTTCCTTTTCTTCGGGTTTAATTTTTAAATTTTTGATGAAAAAATCTGGAGAGCAAGAAGCGATGACAAGTTTTCTAAAACGGTCGTCACGAGGTTCAATTTTTTTCTTCGGTTTATCAAAAATGGGGTAACTGAAATCTAATCCATTTTTGATTCTCCCGTCATAAACAGTCACTTTTGAAGTTACTTCATCAAATTTCTTTCGAATTATAATCTTATTTATTTCGTCCTTATTATTTACGATTTTTTTAATTTCAGTTTTAGTAAAAACAGATTTAGAAACTATAACATTCTCCAATTCTTCGGCTTTTGGATTCATTTCGACAATGAGATAGTTTTTTTCTAGATCTTTCAACGTTAGTTTCAATCTTGTAAATAAGTAATTCTTTGAAAAAAACAATAAACTGTCCTGCTCTTTTGCTAAAATTGAAAACTCTCCAAATTCGTTTGTTCTACTACTTGTTTTGCCAGTTTTATTTATGACTTCCACCTTGTCAAGCGGAACGTTTTGCGAAAGAACTTTTCCGTTCAATACTTTTTCGGTTTGAGAAATACTTAATTGATAAGTGAAAAAGGAAATGGTTGTGAGTAATTTTGCTTTCATTTAATGGCTTTTAGTTTTCAATTCCTGAAACTCTTCATTTTTAGCATACAAAAAATCCATAATAGTCAAAACATTTTGATTTTCCAGAAGTGTTTTTGATTTGGGATCTGCTTCGCAAAAAGCAATAAAAAGCTCTTTTTCTTCAGGTTTTATTTTTAAACTTTTTAGAAAGAAATCGGGAGGACAAGTAGCAACAACCAGTTTCTTAAAACGGTCGTCGGCAACTTCAATTGTTTTTTTCTGCTTACCTTTTAAAGGAAATGAAACTCGAAGCGCTTCCCTAATCGAATTATCACTAACTCCTGTATTCCAGAATAAATCTTTGGCATTTTTACTGATTAATACATCTGCAACATCATCAGCACTAATCTTAACTTTATCAAATTCGACCTTATTTATTACAACTTCATCCAGTTCTTCTGGTTTTAGAATCATGTTGACGAGGAGATTGTTGTTCTCAATATCTTTGGTGGTGATTTTTAATCTGGTAAACAGATAGTCTTTTGCGAAAAAAATTAAACTATCCTGCGCTTTTACCGAAATCGTGAATTCGCCTAAAGTGTTTGTTCTGGTACTTGTTTGCGCCGTTTTATTAATGACTTCAACATCTTTAAGGACTAAATTATTCGAAATGACTTTTCCGTGAAGTAATTTTTCAGTTTGGGAAATAGAAAGCTGGTAAGTGAAAAAAGAAATTGTGGTAAGTAATTTTACTCTCATTTAATGGTATTTAGCTGAGAGTAAAATTATTAGAATAGTCTTAATGAAAACTTACAGAACATGTAAATTCTTGTTAATAAAATCATTTGATATTTTGAATAAACTCTTCCAATTCTCCATTATTAAATAAAACAGGTCCGTGACCAAAGCAGAGTATTTTTGGTTTTAGAGATGTCAATTTTAAAATTGATTTTCTATTGGTTTTTTTATCAGCAGTAAATAAATGTGGTGGTTCATGCAGTCCCACTTTTGTTGTGAGCAGATTCATATTGGTCATAACATCGCCAACGATTAAAACGCCGTCTTTATCTCTGAAAAAAGATAAATGGCCTCTGGAGTGCCCGGGTGTTTCAATTACAGTAAATCCGCCAATTTGGTCTCCCTCTTTTAAAGTTTGAGAAACGAAATGTCCTTTTCCTGCCCAGAAGGTTTTCTGAAATTTTGGGATGATATGATTTGGATTGGGGTATTCTGTAATTACATTTCCATTTTCTGCGAATTCTTTTTCAGGCTGACTACAGAGAAGAGGAATCTGTAATGTTTCACAGATTGTTTTACTGCTGCCCTGATGATCGGCATGTGCATGGGTTAAGACATGTTTACTAATTGATTTTTCTTTTAATGCCTTAAGAATTGTATTGGCAGAACTTCGAATTCCGGCATCGATTAAAACATCTTCTATTAAATAACAATTAATGCCGTTGCGTGGAAATAACGGAATCTGGTAAACGTCTTGGGCAATATTCTTCATCTTTTCAAATTTTATTTTGACAAAGATTTGAATTTGCTTTTTCAATCCACTTGATAAATGTTAAGAAATATCCTGGCGGATTCTACTCAGTGATTCTGGAGTAATTCCGAGAAATGAAGCGATATAAATTAAAGGTGTTCGCTGAATTATTTTGGGTGGAGAGGATGCTAAAAAAGTTTGGTATTTTTCTTTGGCAGGAATCATTTGAAGTTTTAAAACACGATCTGCCATACAAAGGTAGTTTTGTTCGGCCAGAATTCTTCCTACACGTTCCCAATTTGGAATCTCGCGATACAGAAACTGCATTTTTTCGAAGGTGATCGAAAGCACTTCACAATCTTCAATGCATTGAATGTTCTCAAAAGACTGTGTCTGATTGATAAAACTGGAATATGAAGCAATAAAACCGTCATCGCAGCTTAAATACGTGGTGATTTCTTTCCCATCTTTGAGATAATATACTCTCGCCAATCCGTTGAGAATAAAAAAAATCTTATTGCTGATTTTGCCCATTGACGAAAGAAATTCTTTAGCCGGACATTTCTCATATTCAAAACAAGAAGCAATTGTCTCAATTTCATTTTCAGAAAAAGAGGCAATTGCTATGATTTGTTTTTGTAGTGAAATATATTTTTTTGTCAATCAGATTAAAATAATAAGATTTTATTCGATACTTATTTTTTCTATTGCCCATTCTTTGTTTAAACCTGCTCCAGTTGCTTTTACTATTACAAATAAATTGTTTCCAGCAGAATTACTAAACGCAAAAAATGGCTCGGCATCGTAGAATACTTTTTCTGATTCATTTTTAGAAACTAGAAATTGCTCTAACGCTATTTTCTTTTTGAAAGCGAGATTTGTATCATTATATACGTAAACGTAAGGAAGTTTCTTTAGCATCCAATCTCCCGCTGTTAGTAGTAGATAAATATTATTTTTTACTGATGAGTGATCTAACCATTCAATTGATGAGTATGATTCGGTAGTAGTAATTGTACCATTATATACCATATCCTGATTTCTAAGTTCCGAAGTTCTTAATACAGTTTTACCTCTGGTAAATATTCTATTTCCATCTTCAGAGAACCATATATTTCCATTCATCGGATAATCCCCATGATAAGGAGAATCATAAAGATATTCTGCATTTCCATTTTGAATGTTGTATTTTTCTATATCTGAGGGGCTTAGTCCATTGTTTGCTCCATATAAATATTTGCCAGACGGATGTAACCTTCCTTTTGTACCTGCATATATTTGATTGCCAGATTGAAGAATTTCGTTGTCATCCTGCAAATTCATATTGACACATCTTAATTGGGTCCATTGATCTCTTTGTGGAAAAACATAAGCCCATTTATTGTTTGCTAATACAATATCAAGAGCATAGCAAGATACAGAGTAGGTGTTTATGATACTTTTGTTAGTTAGATTAATATAAGAAATGTGTGCGTCATGACCAACGGCAGCAGTTTTTCCATCTTGCGAAACCGACACGCATGTAGGAACATATTGTAAAGGTATGCTTTCTATTATCCCTGTGTTTGTAGACAGAATATTGAGCGCTGCAGGACTTGAAGAAACATAAATAAGCTGATTAGTAACTTTAGAAAATTCTGCATCGACAACATCAGAATTTAAAATTACTTTTTGTTCTACAAAATTGGTTACACTTACAACTATTGAGTCCTTTTTATTGTTGATATTTAGATATAATTTTGAATAAGATTTACCATTTGGCAAGTTTTTTTTATCAACAGTAACCTTAATTTCATCATGATTTAAAGAGGTTATGGCACCCTCTTTTTTAGAAAGACTGACATGATCTTTTGAGCTTGTTATTGTATAATTTAATGATGTTTTTGCTTGATTTTCAATGTTAAGAATGAGATTGTTGTTGAAAATAGTAAAATTTAAGGTATCTGGTATAGAGTAATTGGTTTCTTTTATTTGTTCGTTTGAATCATTTGAATCATTGCTAGAACAGCCAATAAGTGTTAACAATGTTATTAATGTTAATACAATTTTTTTCATATTATTAATTGATTTTGTTATTCATTACTTTTTAATAGTCTGTCATAATTATATTAAAAAAGAAACATGAAATATTAAGTGGTTTTATTTAAGATAAATATTTATTGTTTAATAGTGATTTTTTGAATTGCCCATTCATTGACTAAATCAGAATTTAGTGCTTTTGTTACTACAAATAAACTGTTTCCGTTAGAATTGCTAAAAACAAAATAAGGGACAGCATCATAACTTTCTTGACTGTTTCTTGTCGTTTGATTGAAATATTTTTCCAAATCAAATTTATTTAGATAGCTAAGATCTGAATCGTTATAAACATAAACGTTATTCGATTTTATAGGATTCCAATAATTGTCACTTGAAAAGATTACATATAATTTTCCTTTTGAAGAAGAATGATCCAGCCAATCAATCTTATAATTGCTTTCGGAAGGAATTCTACCATTATAAACAGCATCTAAACTATTAAGTTCAGAGGTTTTTAAAACACTTCTTTCTCTAGTAAAAAGTCTGTTGCCGTCCTCTGAAAACCATATGCTGGGAATAGTGTAGTCTTCTTCTTCAAAGTTAGATTCATATCGATCATCAATATTTCCATTTTTAATTGTTAGGCGTTGAACTTGTGCTCTTGATAGTGGACTTTGCATGTAAATATAATTACCTGAAGGATGTAACCTTCCTTTAGCTCCGGCGTGCAATTGATTGTACATACTTGTGGGCATTTCGTAATTATATTCCAAGTTCATATTAACACTTCTGATGTAAGTCCATTGATCTTTTTCGGGAAAAACATACGCCCATTTATTATTTCCAAGAATGATATCAAGTGCAGAACAAGAAATATTATAGGTTTGGATTATGGATGGATTTTTTAAATTAACATGTGTGATGTGGCCATCATGACCCACCGCAGCTGTATTACCATCTTGTGAAATAGAAATACATTTAGGAGCATAAGCCAGTGAAATTTTTTGTAATGTCTCAGTATTGGAGTTAAAAATGTTTACTTGAGCAGGATTTGTTGAGATATAAACTAATTGATCAGTTTTTTTTGAATATTCAGCATCTAGAACATTCGTTTTTAATATTATTTTCTCTTCTTTAATTTTTTGAGAATCTTCATTTTCACAGCCAACGATTATAATTAACAAAATGGCTATGGATAATATTTTTTTCATTTGTGATTTGAAGTAATTTGTAGGTTTGCTCTTATTTAAAAAAAGCAAAGATAAAAAAGTATTTTAAATGAAAATGAAAACGAATTAGATTAGAATAATTCAATTAATTCCGAAGCATTGTTAATAACCGCTTTTGCCCCACTTGATTTCAATTCATCTTCAGTTCTATAACCCCAAGTAACCCCAACAGGAAACATATTGGCATTTACTGCCGTCTGCATATCAATATCAGAATCACCCACAAAAAGAATTTCTTCGGGTTTTAAATTCCATTTCTTGCCAATTTCTAAAGCCTCAAACGGATTTGGTTTTTTAAGTTCTTCTGTACTTAAACCAATCGCTGTGTCAAATTGTTTTGGAAATATTTCAGATGCTATTTTCTTGGTTAATTCATCGGCTTTGTTAGAAAAAACCGCCATTTTGATGTTTTGTGAAGTCAGTTTTTCAAGCAATTCAACAATTCCGTCATAAGGTTTTGTTTTCAGCGTACAGATTTTAGTATATTCTTCAACCATACATTCAAAACAACTTTCAATTTCATCATCAGAACTGTTTGCAGCGGGTAAAGCTTTACTTACCAGATTTCGTAAACCACTCCCAATAAAATATTGATAAGTGTCGTAAGTATGTGTAGGATAATTTAAAGCGGTAAGTACTTTATTCATCGCATCTGAGATGTCATGTAATGAATTGACTAATGTGCCGTCTAAATCAAAAATAATTCCTTTGAATTTCATTTTATTAAATACTTTGAGCCAGAATAAACCCGCTTGTCCAGGCATTCTGAAAATTAAATCCGCCAGTAATAGCGTCGATATTTACAATTTCACCTGCAAAATAAAGATTTTCGTGAATTTTGCTTTCCATCGTTTTAAAGTTGATTTCTTTTAAATCAATTCCGCCGGCCGTTACAAATTCTTCCTTAAAGGTGCTTTTTCCGTTGACTTTAAATTCGGCTTTTGTAAGTTGAGAGACTAAATTCTGTAATTGAATTTTAGATAAATCTGCCCATTTAGTTTCTGCATCAATTCCCGAAGCCAAAACCAAACTTTCCCATAAACGGTTTGGAAAATCAAATGGAGATTTTTTTGAAACTGCTTTTTTAGCGTGTTCCTGTTTTAAGTCTTTTAGGATTTTTTCGGCATCTTCGGCATCAATATCATTTAGCCAATTGACGAAAATGGTAAACTGATAATTTTTATCGTGTAAAATACGTGCGCCCCAAGCCGAAAGTTTTAAAATAGCCGGACCGCTCATTCCCCAATGCGTGATTAACAAAGGGCCTGTCGATTCTAGTTTGGTATCTTTTACGTTTACAGTAACTTGTGCCGCAACGCCGGGTAATTCTTTAATTCTGGAATCTTTAATGTTGAAAGTAAATAGGGAAGGAACAGGACTTACAATCGCGTGCCCGTGTTGCTGAAGCATTTCCCAGATTTTTGGATTACTTCCCGTTGCCAATATTAATTTTTCAGCAGCGAAATTATCACTTTGCGTATCAATTTTCCAATGATTTTCTTTTTTAAAAATCGATTGCACACTTTGTCCCGTCAGTACTTTTATGCCTAATTTTTCAGTTGCTTTTAGAAAACAATCAATGATGGTTTGGGATGAATTTGAAACCGGAAACATTCTGCCGTCTTCTTCAATTTTTAATTCAACTCCATGTTTTTCGAACCATTCTATCGTGTCTCCGGAACAGAATTGATGGAACGGACCACGAAGTTCTTTTTCGCCTCGCGGATAAAATTTAACCAACTCGTTGGGTTCAAAACAAGCGTGCGTAACGTTACAGCGTCCACCACCGGAAACACGAACTTTAGAAAGAACTTCTTTTCCTCTTTCTAAAATGGCAATTTTAAGTTTCGGATTTTTTTCTGCAATATTAATCGCAGTAAAAAAACCTGCAGCGCCTCCGCCAACGATGATTATGTCGAAATTTTTGATCATATTTTTTTGGGTTGCCACGAATTACACGAATTGGCACTAATTTTTTATTTTGCCACTCCCGGTAGCTATCGGGATAAAATGATTTACACAGATTTTAAAAAATCCTTTTAATCTGTGGCTATTCTTATATTTTGTCTGGATTATCAGAGATAATTCCGTTTACATTATAACTTTTTATTTTTTGAATGTCTTCTTCGGAGTTTACTGTCCAAGGCAAAACTAAGAATCCTTTTTCCTGTATTTTGCTTACATTCTCCTTATTCAATAAATTAAAATCTGGATGAATGGCCTTTGCGTTTATGGTTTCGGCGAAAGCCAAAGCGATATCAAGATTTTCTTCGGTTAAAACACCAATTGGGATATTTGGGTTTAGGTTTGATGTTTCTTCTAACATATTCCAATCGAAACTTGAAATGATGAAGTGATTGTAATTCCAGTTTTTTTCTGAAATATATTCCTCAATAAGCTGAGCAACTTTGCTGGGAGTTCCTAAACCTTTTAATTCGATATTGATCAGGCATTTTTTGTCCACCAAATCAAAAACCTCGTTTAGAGTTGGGATTTGATGTTTTCTATCGATTAAAAATGATTTCAATCTTGCTAAAGTAAAATCATTTACTAAACCTTTTCCATCGGTAGTTCTGTCGATGGTTTCGTCGTGAATTACGATTATATGTCCATCCGAACTCAAATGAACGTCGAGTTCAATTCCGTCTGAATTTAAGTCTAAAGCTTTTTGAAAAGCTTGTAAAGTATTTTCAGGTTCGTAGGCTTTGGCGCCTCGATGTGCGATCTTTAAAACATTCATTTTATAAAGGTTCAGAGTTGCAAAGGTACAAAGGAGCAAAGGAAAAATAATAGCCACAGATTAAAGGATTAAAATGATTTTCAAAATCTGTGCTAAATTATGTCTCTCGCAGATTTTGCAGATACGGCAGATTTTATTAAAATTATCTGCTCAATCTCCTAAATCTGCGAGAGAAAAAAAATATTTGTTTTAAATCTCTTCTAATAAAACGATGTCAAAATCACTGTCGATAATCACTTTTCCGTCAATGACTTCTGTATTTTGATTAGAGTAAGTGTCTTTTAGTTTTGTTCCGTTTGGGAAAATATCGCCAACAGGAAGTTCTTTTCTGCCTTTTGGTAAATCTACTCCCATGATTACTTTGTCTGTAAAAGCACCTTTGGTAAATGTTCTGGAAAAAGTATATGGATACGGATTAATTAGTTTGTGAACACCCGCTCCAACGGCTGGATGATTTCGTCTAAATTGGCCTAATTTCTGCCAGTGTAAAAGTATTTTTTGAGTTTCAGAATTGTTCTGAATATCATCCCAATTCATATTTGAACGTAAAGTGGCATCGCCATTTGTACCTTCAATTACTAAAGAGCGATTAGATTCGTCACCATAATAAACCTGAGATATTCCAGGAGAAAGCAATAATTTAGTTCCTGCTTCAATACCTTTTACTCGATTGGCATCAAAAGGCTGACCATCATCGTGCGAAGACATATAGTTTAAAACCGAATATCCTTTTAATTCATTGTTCAAAGCATTTGAATATTTTGAGAATAGACCTTCGTGATCATTTTGTGCAGCATTCCATTTAAATTCAAAATTGATCATGCTGTTAAAACCATTCTGGAAATAATTTACTTTTCGGTCTCCAAAATCATATTCTTGTCCACCACTGATTCCATAACCGTAAACTTCAGCAATGGTGTAAAACGAATTTTGATCTAAAACTTCCAACGGATGCTGTTTTTTCCAGGTTTCAAATGCGTAGTTACACTCTTTTTTAAAATCGGCCCAAACGTTTTCGTCCGTATGTTTTACGGTGTCGCCTCTGTAACCGTCAACTCCGAATTCGAGAATATAATCTGTCAGCCATTTTATAATGTAATATTTGGGAGTTCTTGGATAATTTGTTCTTTTGAAGAATTCGTCAAGCGAAGCAATTTCTTTTTCATAGCGGCCTTCTTTTTTCCATTTTTCAGCTAAAAAAGGAGGGATCGAAACTTCCTGGGTACTTTCTGTTCTAACGTCTGGAAGATTGTCTACCAAAGTACACATTGTAGTGTTTTCGAATGATTTGTAATCGCAGACAACGCCCGTTCTTACCCAGTCTGAAGGCCAAACAGGATCTTCGGGAGTTACAGGTCCCGTATGATTGATAACGCCGTCAAGAATTATTCTGATACCTTTTTCGTGTGCTTTTTTGACCAGTTTTGCTAAATCTTCTTTGGTTCCAAAATTTGGATCGAGAGCCGTCCAGTCTTTTGCCCAATAACCGTGAAAGCCATAGCTAAGCCCGGTTCCTTCATCAACACCGTCGTGAATCTGTTCGATAATTGGCGTAAACCAAATGGCATTTATTCCTAATTTTTCAAAATATCCTGATTCAATTTTTTTGGTGATTCCGATGATATCTCCGCCTTCAAATCCGCGTAATTTTCCTGGAGTTTTGGTTCGGTTGAAATTGACGTCGTTTGATTTGTCTCCGTTGTAAAAACGATCTGTAAGTAAAAAATAAACATTTGCTCCTTCCCAAACGAAAGGTGTTTTCGAAGTATTTTCGTTATTCATTGTAACTGATTTTGAGCCAGAACAACTCATTGTTAAGTATACTAAAGATAAAAAAAGGAAAGTGTATTTTTTCATTATTTTAGAATATTTTAGGATGGATTGTGTTGAAAAAAATAGCCACAGATTATAAGATTAAAATGATTTAAAAATCTGCGTTAATCCTTTAATCTGTGGCTAAAAACCTTTGTGTAGACGCACTGCTGTGCGCCTCTACGTTATATGCTGTGTGTTTAAAATTATTCCAATTCTAAAACCAAAGCTGATTTTGGTTCTAAAGTAATTTCAGAAGCTAAATCGAATGTTTTTCCTGTGATAACATCTTTTCCTAATTTAAAGTTTTTGATGTTTTCTTTAAAACGATTTGTTTTTACAACCTGTTCTTTTGCATTGTTGTTGAAGATTACCATTACGGTTTTAGCATCTGTATATCTGAAATAAACGTAAGTGTTGTTTTCTGGAATATAATGTGTCATTTTCCCGAAATGAACGGCTTCATTCGTTTTTCTCCAATTGAATAATTTTGAAGTAAAATCGAAATATTTAGCCTGTTCAGCTGTTCTTCCTGCTGCTGTTAAAGCATTGTTTTTGTCGCCAGTCCATCCACCAGGAAAATCCTGACGAATATCGGCATCGCCTTTGCTTTTGTCACCACCCATTCCAATTTCTGAACCGTAATACACTTGTGGAATTCCGCGAACGGTAGCCAATAAAGTCATTGCCAGTTTGTATTTTGGTAAATCATATTTAAAAGTATGATTCATACGATCTGTATCATGATTTTCGGCAAAAACTAGAATATTATTGGTGTTTGGATATAGATAATCCATTGCAAAATTGTTGTAGAATTTAATCAATCCGTTGTCCCAGCTTGGTGCATTTTCGTTAAAAGCAGACCCGATTTGACTTTGAAGCGTAAAATCCATTACACTTGGAAGGTTTGAATTGTAATTTTCGATAGCACCAATTTTACTGTCTTTTTGCCAATAGGCTAAATTTGCCTGATTATGCATCCAGATTTCCCCAACGATATTAAAGTTCGGATATTCATTTGTAATTGATTTTGCCCAATTTGCCATTGCAGTTTGGTCAGAATAATTATAAGTATCTACTCTAAATCCGTCAAGATTAGCAAATTCGATCCACCAAATAGCGTTTTGAGTTAAGTATTTTGCTACTAGAGGATTTCTTAAATTCAAATCTGGCATCGAAGGAACAAACCAGCCATCAACACAAACTTCCTGATCTATTTTTGAAGCATGAACATCTGTAATTACTTCACGACGGTGATGCGTTTGTGTGTAGTTTTCGAATTGGTTAATCCAAGATTTTGTTGGTAAATCTTTGATCATCCAATGTGTAATTCCCCAATGATTGGTTACATAATCCATAACCAGTTTCATGTTCTTTTTGTGCATTTCTGCCGATAAACGAACGTAATCATCGTTTGTTCCGTAACGCGGATCTATTTTGTAAACATCAGATTGCGCATATCCGTGATAAGAATGCTGTTTGTCGTTGTCTTCACATAGAGGTGTACTCCAGATTGTAGTTGCGCCAAGAGATGAAATATAATCTAAGTTTTTGATGATTCCTTCGATATCTCCACCGTGACGTCCGCTTGGATCATGACGATTTGCTTTTTCAGTTAAAGAAGCATTGCTGTCGTTTTTATCATTTCCATTCGCAAAACGATCCGGCATGATTAAGTAAATCAAATCAGATGCATCGTAACTTTTTCTATCTGCTGAATTTGCTCTTCTTTCTTTAAGCGAATATTTCTGCGTAAATGCGACTTTGCTTTTGTTTTTGAAAGAGAAAAGTAATTCAGAAGCTTTTAAGTTCTGTGTGTCAATTGTTACGAAAAGGTAATTTGGATTTTCTGTTTTTTCTACATTTTTAATCACCACATTATTTGAAACTGAAGCTTCGTATTGTGCGATATTTTTTCCGTAGAACATAATCTGCAACTCAGGATTTTTCATTCCGGCGTACCAAAATGGCGGTTCTACTTTCTGGATTTGCGCTTTCGCGGAAGCGGAAAACAACAAGACAAACAGAATTATTTTATAAACCGAATGGTTGTTTTTTAGGTTATTCATAGTTTTTCTTATTAGTTCGATTTCCTGCAAGGTTTCCAAAACCTTGTAGGTATGAATGGAGTAAAGTAAAGTTTTTAGAAGACCTACAAGGTTTTGGAAACCTTGCAGGACAACTAATAAGATTAAAAAAAAGACAAGTAATTTTGGGGAAAATCACTTGTCTTTGAAAAAATTATTTAGTTTCGATAATGCTTATTGCATAACCTCCGCCTGGAGCAGATAACTGTGATAATTTTGATTTATTTGTTACTGCAATTTTCTTGATGGTGTAAGCTTGCGGATTTGTTTTGTAATGCGCATCTTTTGCATCAGCATAAATTGTAGCGGTA
The DNA here is from genome assembly GCF_025947185.1 of Flavobacterium sp. N2038. Lineage (NCBI taxonomy): Bacteria > Pseudomonadati > Bacteroidota > Flavobacteriia > Flavobacteriales > Flavobacteriaceae > Flavobacterium > Flavobacterium sp. N2038. The sequence continues at coordinate 214,852 of NZ_CP110001.1, read as the reverse complement.
TATTTTTTACCTTTTTCAAGGAAGCTGAAATCGATGTTTGAAGTACGAGAAGTTTCTCCGTTTACGTTTCCAACGAACCAGTTGTTTGTTCCTTTTGCTTTACGGGCAACTGTAATAAAATCTCCTGGCTCTGCCTCGATATATTTACTTTCTGACCAATCTACAGCCACATCTTTAATGAATTGGAATGCATCCGGGAAACGGTTGTAGTTTTCTGGAGTATCAGCAGCCATTTGCAATGGACTATACATAGTAACGTATAAAGCCAATTGATTACAGATTGTACTGTTTACATGCGATTTATTATCAGGATTCATTTTGCTGATATCCATTTCGAAGATTCCCGGCGTGTAATCCATTGGTCCACCAATTAAACGTGTAAATGGTAAAACGGTAACGTGATTTGGTTTAGAACCTCCAAAAGCTTGGTATTCTGTTCCTCTTGCTGCTTCGTTTCCAATTAAGTTAGGATACGTTCTTGCAATTCCCGTTGGACGAACTGCTTCGTGAGCGTTTACCATAATTTTATAGTCAGCAGCTTTTTCGATAGCATATTGGTAATGGTTTACAATCCATTGGCTGTAGTGGTTTTCACCTCTAGGCAAAATATCACCTACGTAACCGCTTTTTACAGCATCGTATCCGTTATCGTTCATAAATTTGTAAGCAGCATCCATATGGCGCTCGTAGTTACGAACAGATCCAGAAGTTTCGTGGTGCATGATAATTTTTACACCTTTAGATTTTGCGTAAGCGTGAAGGCCTTTTACATCAAAATCGGGTAAGGAGTTAAGAAATCAAAAACATAATCTTTTGAATGTCCGAACCAGTCTTCCCAGCCTTCGTTCCATCCTTCAACTAAAACAGCGTCGAAACCATTTGCAGCAGCAAAATCAATGTATTTTTTTACGTTAGCATTGTTTGCTCCGTGAGTTCCGTTTGGTTTTGCTTTTGAGAAATCAGAAACACCCAATTGAACTGTCGGGAAATCGTTAGTGTAAGACCAAGAGCTTTTTCCTGTAATCATTTCCCACCAAACACCAACATATTTTACTGGTTTGATCCAAGAAGTATTTTCAATTTTTGATGGATCGTTTAAGTTATAAGTCATTTTTGAAGCTAAGATTTCTCTAGCATCGTCGCTTACGATAATCGTTCTCCAAGGCGAGTGATTTGGCGCCTGCATATGACCTTTGTCTCCTTTTGCATCTGGAGTTAACCAAGATTCGAAAACTAAGTTTTTATCGTCTAAATTCAAGTGCATACAAGAATAGTCAATCAGAGCTGCTTCGTGTAAGTTGATGTAGATTCCGTCATTAGTTTTTAACATCAAAGAAGTCTGAACTCCTGTTGGAGAAAAAGATCTTTGCGAAACGTTTGCCGTATAAGCTTTTTGAGATAAACCTCTAATTTCAGATAATTTGGATTTTGTATAATCGTATTCCTGTGTGTCATAATCTCCTGGAATCCAGAAAGCAGTATGATCTCCAGTCATAGCAAATTGAGATCTTTCTTCTTTGATTACAAAGTAAGTAAGATTCTTTTGAGCAGGAAACTCATAACGGAAACCTAAACCATCTTCAAATAAACGAAAGCGGATTACGATTTGTCTGTCTGTTCCTTTTTGGTTTAAAGTTACAGCCAATTCATTATAATGATTTCTAATGTTATCAACTTCTCCCCAAACCGGTTTCCAAGTTTCATCAAAAGTGGATGTTTTGGTATCAACTACAGTAAAGTCATTCAATAAAGATTTTTTGTCATCTTTAAGTTCAAGACCTAGTTTACTGGTTTTGACAACTTCTTTGTTTTTGTATTTTAAATTGTACGTTGGAGTTCCGTCGTTTTGAAGAGAAAATTCCATTACGAACTTGCCTTCGGGTGATTTTAATTGTTGTGCTTCTACAATACTGCTGAAAGCAAACAAGATTAAACTTGCGAAAAATAAGTTTTTCATGTTTTTAGTTTTTATGTAATTAATTAATTTGTACAAATTTACTTGCAATTATAGCGTTTCCGTTCACTACAATTGTTAAATCTTGATCGCCGTCTACAGTAAATGTTGTTTCGTTATGATTTACAGCTACTTTCAAAATTTGATTTCTGAAATTAATTTTAAAAGAGTAACCTTTCCATTCTTTTGGGATTTTTGGAGAGAAATGCAATTGATCATTTTTAACTCTCATTCCTCCAAAGCCTTCCACGATACTCATCCAAGTTCCGGCCATTGACGTAATATGGCAACCTTCTTCTACTTCTTTATTATAATCGTCCAAATCCAAACGAGACGTTCTTAGATAAAAAGTATATGCCATGTCCATTTTATCTAAAGCAGCAGCCTGAATGGAGTGTACACAAGGAGAAAGTGAACTTTCATGAACAGTAAACGATTCGTAAAACTCGAAATTTCGTTTTAATTCGTCTTTTGAGAAATGATCTTCAAAGAAATAGAAACCTTGTAAAACGTCGGCTTGTTTAATGTATGGCGAACGTAAAACACGATCCCAAGACCATTTTTGATTGATTGGACGCTGTGAACGATCTAAATCTTTTACCGGAACTAAATCCTTGTCTAAGAAACCATCTTGCTGCAAGAAGATCCCAAGTTCTTTAGAAATAGGAAAATACATATCGTCAGCCACTTTTTTCCATTCCTGAATTTCATTCGCCGAAAGGCTAACTTTTTCTAAAATGCGTTTATGATCTGCAGGATATTCTGAAGCTACTTTCTCGATTTGTTCAGCCGCAAAATCAATACACCATTTTGCAATATAATTGGTGTAGAAATTATTGTTGATGTTGTTTTCGTATTCGTTTGGACCTGTAACTCCAAGAATTACATATTGGTTTTTATCTTTAGAGAAAGAAGCTCTCTGGTGCCAGAAACGCGCAATACCAATTAAAACTTCTAAACCTTTTTCAGGAATATAAGAGTAATCGCCAGTGTAACGGTAATAGTTGTAAATCGCAAAAGCAATCGCACCATTTCTGTGAATTTCTTCGTGCGTGATTTCCCATTCGTTGTGACATTCTTCACCATTCATGGTAACCATTGGATAAAGCGCCGCGCCGTTTTTGAAACCTAAATTATCCTTAGCATTTTCAATCGCTTTATCTAATTGGTTGTAACGGTAGGTCAATAAATTTCTTGCAACTTGCTGATCTTTTGTCGCCATGTAAAACGGAATACAATATGCTTCAGTATCCCAATAAGTAGATCCGCCGTACTTTTCTCCAGTAAAACCTTTTGGACCAATGTTTAAACGAGAATCTTTTCCTGAATAGGTTTGGTTTAATTGGAAGATGTTGAAACGAATTCCTTGTTGTGCTTTTACATCGCCTTCAATAGTAATATCTGACATTTCCCAGATTTTTGCCCAAGCGTCAATTTGATTTTGAAGTAATGTTTCATATCCTAAACCAACGGCAGATTTGATTACTTTTTCGGCTCCAGCCAAAGTGTTTTCGTGGTTTAAAGAAACCGTATAACCTCCAATTTTTTGAATAGTTGAGGTTTGTCCTTTTGCAATAATAGTTCCGTATGTGTACTGAACTTTATCTATAGTTGAATCGATTGTTGATGGTGAAACATGAATGTCTTCACCGTTTGCCAAAATCGTATTGTGCATAAAAGTCGTAACTTTAAAATGCGTTTTAAACGTTTGAGCGGTTACAAAAGCTTCGTTTGTTCCTTTTTTAACTTCAAGAGGCTCCCAGAATTTTTCTTCCCAGTTGGCATCTTCATTGGTTACACCAGCGTCAACGTAAGGTTTGTAAACGATTTTTGCATCTTTATTTAAAGGTGTAATATCATATTTAATAATTCCTGCTTCGTCTAAATCTAATGAAAGAAAACGACGAACATTAACGGCAATTTCAGTTCCGTTTTTAAGAGTCGCTTCAAAAGAACGGTTGTACCATCCTTCTTTCATATTCAATTCTCTGCGGAAGTTCCTAACTTCGGTGCAAGTGTTTAAATCAAGATTTTCTTCGTTGATTTCAATGTCAATTCCTATCCAGTTTGGAGCATTTAATACTTTGGCAAAATATTTCGGGTATCCGTTTTTCCACCAGCCCACTTTTGTTTTGTCCGGATAATAAATTCCTGCGATATAACTTCCCTGAAAAGTTTCTGCTGAATATGTTTCTTCAAAATTGGCACGTTGTCCCATAGCACCATTTCCGATACTAAAAAGGCTTTCAGATGATTTTACTCTTTCGATGTCAAAACCTTCTTCTATTATAGACCAATTATCTGGTTTTATATAATCTTGGTTCATTTTTTTTAATTTGATAATTCAGTTAATTAGAAAATGAGATAATTACGCGATTTGGAAATTATCTAATTGACACATTTTCTAATTGATTAATTTTTCTATAAAGCTTGTTTCGATTTGGGTAAAATCTTTAAAAATATGATCAGCTTCATGTAAAATTGTTTCCTCACCAATTCCAACACTTACCATTTCTGCGATGTTTGCTGCCTGAATTCCAGCAACAGAGTCTTCAAATACAATTGAATTTTTTGGATCAATGTTTAATAATTGAGCCGCTTTTAAGAAAACTTCAGGATCTGGTTTTGCATTGCTGACATCGTTTCCGTCAACAATAACATCGAAGTAAGACAGAATCCCTGTTTTTTCTAAAATGGGTCTTGCATTTTTGCTGGCAGAGCCCAATGCAATTCCTTGATTTTTATCTTTTAATAGTTTTAGAATTGTAATAACTCCTGGAAGAACCTCACTTTCGTCCATGTCAACTAAATAAGATAAATAATCTTCGTTTTTCTGAATCAGCCATTTGTCTTTGTCTTCCTGAGAAGCCTGAACATTTCCTAATCCAAGTATTATATCCAACGAACGAACTCGGCTTACGCCTTTAAGAAGTTCGTTGTCTTCATGTGTAAAATTTATGTTTAATGATTTGGCAATTTTCTGCCAGGCTAAAAAGTGGTATTTAGCGGTATCAACGATCACTCCGTCAAGATCGAAGATGAATGCTTTTTTATTATTCATGAATTTCAATTTTAGTTTTGCTATTTACTCTAAGTGTAAGTAATCCGGCAAATATCATCGATACACCTCCAATTATTAAGGCGTAAATAGGTTCGTTATGAAAGAATTGTTTAATTACAAATCCTAATATTGTTGCAGCTACAATTTGTGGTATTACGACAAAAAAGTTGAAAACTCCCATATAATAACCCATTTTTGCTGCAGGCAAAGCGCCAGAAAGCATCGCATAAGGCATCGATAAAATACTTGCCCATGCAATACCAACACCTAACATTGGCAGGATTAGCATTTGTTTATCACCAATAAAATAAATCGAAATTAAACCAACACCTCCGGCACATAAGGCCAATAAATGTGTTGCTCTAACGCCTACTTTTTTTGCAATAACTGGTAATAAGAAAGCTACAGCCGCCGCAACTCCGTTATAAACTGTAAATAAAACAGAAACCCAGTCGGCAGCATCATTGTATACTTTTGAAGTGGTGTCTGTTGTGCCAAAAATGTGTTGTGTAACGGCTTGTGTGGTATAAATCCACATGGAGAAAAGCGCAAACCAGGAGAAAAACTGAACCCATGCTAATTTTTGCATTGTTCTTGGCATATTCAGTAAGTCGGTCATGATTATGGTAAAACCATTCTGAACTTTTTTAGTTCGTAATTGTGATGCAATTACAAATAAAACGCCCATAAAAATCAATCCGATGAATAGAATATATAACTCTTTTGCCAGACTGTTTTCAAAAATCAGAAACGAGATTAATCCTCCAATTGCGGTAAATAATAATCCTAAAAGCAATTGTTTTTTAATTGTAACACCTGATTCTGTTTCGGAATCAGCAGAAAGATTTTGGGAGTCTTTTTTGCTGTTAGCTTCAAAAGCATGTAATTCTTCCGGCGTATATTCTGTAGTCTTAAAAACAGTCCATAAAACGGAAAGGAGAAAAACGATTCCACCAATATAAAAAGACCATTTTACTGCATCCGGAATAATTCCTTCTGGTGCAGTATTACTTACTCCAAAAACATTTGTGAAAAGATAGGGCAAAACAGAACCTACAACGGCGCCGGTACCAATGAAAAAACTCTGCATTACAAAACCTAATGCACGCTGATGGTCAGGTAAATTATCTCCGACAAAAGCACGAAAAGGCTCCATTGAAACATTTATCGAGGCATCCATTATCCATAATGTACCTGCAGCAATCCATAAAGTTGGAGAGTTGGGCATTATGAATAATGCGATAGAAGATAAAAGCGCGCCAATTAAAAAATAAGGGCGACGACGTCCTAAACGAGTCCATGTTCGATCACTGAAATAACCAATAACAGGCTGAATTATTAAGCCAGAAACAGGGGCAGCAATCCACAAGATTGGGATTTCATCTATTTTAGCACCAAGGGTTTCAAAAATTCTTGAAGTATTTGCATTTTGCAGTGCAAAACCGAATTGTATTCCTAAGAAACCGAAACTCATGTTCCAAATTTCCCAGAAACTTAATTTACGCTTTTCCATTATCGTAATTAAAGAATTAATTAGACGATAAGCGCTTTGCTTATCAAAACTTACTATTTTTTCGAAGTAAAAGTAAAAGCTTTGAGCGGCGTAAAAGTATTAATTATTTTTTTATTTATGCTAATAAAAAAGCCATAAATATTTTTTATAGCTTTAGAATGTGTTGATTTTAAGAAAATTAGTCAGTAGATTCTCGTTCTATTAAATGTGTTTCTATAACTTCTGTGGTGTAATTTTCGTTTTCTTCGTCATCATCATCATGTTCAGCTTCAAGTCTTTCGATCAGCATTTTAGCAGCTTTATTTCCCATTTTTTCGCCACTTTGACTTACTGTTGTAATACTTGGAGTGGAGTATTTTGAAATAATTCCGTCAGTAAAAGCAATCACTGCTAAATCTTCAGGAACTTTTAATCCCATTTTTGATGCCGTTTTAATAATTGTTACGGCAAAAAGTTCATTTACAGCAAAAACAGCATCAAAGGCTCTGTCGTGTAAAAGTTGGCTAATCGTAATTTCGCAAGTATCTACATCTTCAATTTTTATGATTAAATCTTCGTTGAAGGGTATTCCGTTATCCAGCAGTGCTTTTTCATAACCATCAGTTCTTAGTTTACCTACACTCACATAATCAACAGTTGTTACCAGAGCAATCTTTTTTCGACCGTTGTCAATTAAGCTCTGAACAGCTTCGTAGGCCGCAGCTTTATCATCAATAATAACTTTGTCGCATAAAATATCATTGGTAACACGGTCAAACATTACAACAGGCATTCCCTGATTTATAACCTCTGTAATATGATGAAAATCGCCTTTGAATTGTGTTTCTTTAGAAAGTGACATGATAAAACCGTCGATGCTTCCGTTGGCTAACATTTCCATATTCAGGACTTCTTTATCAAACGAATCATCGGACAAACAAATGACAACACTATATCCGTTTTCATTGGCAACTTGTTCGATTCCGTTGATTACGGTAGAGAAAAAATAATGTACAATTTCCGGAATGATAATACCAATACTTTTTGTTTTTCGGTTTTTTAAACTAAGGGCAATATTGTTGGGTTTATAGTTGTAAAACTTTGCAAAAGCCTGCACTTTTAATCGTGTTTCTTCGCCAATTTCAAGACTGTTTCTAAGTGATTTTGAGACAGTTGAAATAGATACATCGAGTTCTTTTGCAATCTGTTTTAAGGTTATTTTGCGTTTCATGGTAGTTAATTGAAAAAAATCTAATTAGTAATAAAGGTATCTGAAATTTTTATATTCAGCAATTTTTGACTTAAAAGATTACAAAAAATAGAAAGTTTTCAACACTACCACGTTTTCGTAAACCAATAAAAATTGCCTCAGGTTGGGCGTGTTAATAAATTCCTAATTTTGAAATTCGAAGTAAAATTAAAAACTTAACTAACAATCACAAACTCAAACTAATTTAAACAAAAAGTATGAAAACAATTTACAAAAAGTTGTTATTTTTATTCCTGTTGTTGCCGTTTAGTGTACTCGCTCAAAGTACCTTAAGCGGAACTGTTGTCGAAAAGTCAGGACAACCAATTCCGGGGGTAAATGTAAATGTACAAGGCACGCCAGGTGGTGCTTCTACAGATTTTGATGGAAAGTTTCAGTTGCCTAATGTGAAAAAAGGAGACAAAATTCAGGTCTCTTTTATTGGGTACAAAACTTACTCTCTTATCTATGATGGACAAAAATCAATAAACGTAATCTTACAGGAAGATTCAAACGAACTTAAAGAAGTAGTGGTTCAGGTAGGTTACGGATCTGCAAAAAAGAAAGACGTAACAGGTGCGGTATCTAAGGTTACTGCAGAGAATCTGAATCAGGGAACTTTGGTAGATCCTATTCAGGGACTACAAGGTAAAGCTGCCGGTGTTTCGATCACAAAACAAGGGGGTGACCCAAATAAAGGTTTTGATGTTCGTATTCGTGGTGCTGCAGGTTTTGCTGCCGGAGGTTCGCCTTTATATGTAGTTGACGGAATTAGAGGGGTAGATCCTACAACGATTTCGCCTGACGACATTGTTTCTTATGACATTCTTAAAGATGCGGCTTCAACTGCAATTTATGGTGCTGATGGAGCAAATGGAGTTGTTTTCATTACAACTAAAAAAGGAAAATCAGGAAAAACTACAATAGAATTTAATTCGTCAATTGCTACAGATAAGGCAATAGAGCAAAAATTTATTTCTGCAGGCAGATATAGAGAATATATTGCAGCGCATCCAAATATAGATTTTACAGATAACGGAGGCAGTGTTGACTGGCAAAATGAAATCTTCAGAACAGGTTTTACAAAAGTAAACAGCTTAGCGGTTTCCGGAGGAAGTGAAACTAGTAATTATAGAGGGTCTATCTCAAACAGTGACTTTGAAGGGGTAATTAGAAACTCAGGAAAAAAGAGAACTGTTGGTCGATTAAATGTAACTCAAAAAGCATTTAATGATAAAATGACTATCGACATGGGGCTTTCTGCCACTATCGAGCACAATGATTATGTAAATTATGGAACAGATGGTAAAGACCAGGTAATTTATCAGGCTTTCCAAAGGCTACCAACCGATCCTGTTTACAATGCTGAAGGAAAGTTGTTTGAAGCTCCGGGAACAAATAATTATTATAATCCATTGCATTCTGTTAATAATATTGAAAACAACAGAGACGCAAAATTCTTATCAGGTAATTTAGCTTTGTCTTATGAGTTGGCAAAAGGATTAACTGGTAAAGTTTCGGGGAGTTACTTGAGAAACGATAGTGAAAGTACTTATTTTGAGCCAACTTATAATTACATTTTTACTGGTACGACAGAAACACCAATTTACACAGGATATGGAAAAAGATCTTATGCTAATTGGGAGCAAGGTTTAATTGAGGCGACTTTGACTTATAAAAAGACATTTGCAGAATCTCATAATGTAACCTTACTAGGTGGTTACTCTTATAGAACAACTGATAGTGACGGTTTTAATATGGAAGCAAATAATCCTACTTCTAATACTCTTGGATCAGATAATTTTGAAAATTTCGAGACTATTGTTTTAGGAAATATGAAATCTTATAAAAACGAACGTAAAGACATCGGTATGTTTGCAAGAGCTACATATGATTTCGAGTCTAAATATTATGTAACCGGAATGATTCGTAGAGATGGATCTTCAATTTTTGGTGACAATGAGCAATGGGGTTATTTCCCATCTGTACAAGTAGCCTGGAATATAGCTAATGAGAATTTTATTAAAGACAATGTAAGTGCATTGAATTTATTGAAATTCAGAGGGAGCTGGGGTATTTCCGGAAACAGTAATTTACCGATTGATGCAAAAGACTTAGCGGTTAGACCATCTATTCAGGGTGGATTAGTAGCATACGGATACAGTCATAATGCTAATCCTGATTTAAAATGGGATCAAAATACAGAGACAAACTTAGGTCTTGATTTTGGATTGTTTAATAACAGATTATCGGGATCGGTTGAATTTTACAGCAAGAAAATTACAGATATGTTAATTGCTAATACAAACGTACCAACTGAAACAAATTTCTCAAATACAACATTTATTAATGGTGGAGAAATGAAAAACTCAGGAATTGAGGCAACTTTAAGTGCTAAAGTAGTAGATAACGGAAAATTTAGCTGGAATACTACAGTTGTATATACACAGAATAAACAAGAAGTTATTGCTTTAGGAAATTCTCGTTATAACTATTCGTTTATTGATACTGGTTATATTTCAGGACCTGGTTTAGTTGGTGTTCCAACGCAAAGAATGCAGGCTGGATATAAATTGGGTACATTTTTCGGATATGAATATGCGGGAGTATCAAACGGTAAATGGTTAATCAAAGGAAATGATAATCAGTTGCATTACTTAGAAGATGTAGCAAACTCTGATGAGCATAAAAAAGTGCTTGGTAATGCTTTGCCGGATTTTGAGATGGGATGGAGCAACTATTTTAAATACAAAAACTGGGATTTAAGCATGTCATTCAGAGCAGTTGTGGGTAATGATGTTTACAATGCAACAAATCAGGTTTTTGGTAACCCGGATCAGGTAGGAACAAGAAGTGTAAACAATGAGGCCCTACTTCTAAATGATGCTGGAATTCAAGGAGCATATAGCGCATTGTCTTATTATATCGAGGATGCAAGTTTTATAAAACTGGATAACATCAATTTAGGTTACACTTTTGTAAATCCTTCATTTGCTTCGGCAATTTCTAAACTTCGTTTTTATGCTTCTATGAATAATGTATTTACCTTGACTAATTACGGAGGGGCTGATCCTGAAGTTAATTTCTCTGGAGGAAAAGACAATAAAGAAATCTTTTTTGGAATAGATAACTACAATAATTATCCAAAAACAAGAACCTTAACATTTGGTTTGAATCTTTCATTTTAATACATAAATCATGAAACTAAAAAATAAAATAACAGTATTAGGTTTAAGCTTTTTAGCTTTTTCTTGTACTGATCTAGATACAACAAATAGCGAGTATTTGACAGGAGAGCAATATCCTGAGACAACAGAACAAGCTTTAAATCTTGCTACTCCTGTTTTTGCTAAAACACAAGCAATGCTTGATAATGGCGGATGGTGGTTTGCTCAGGAGTTAAGCTCTGATGAAGCAGTTTGTCCTACAAGAGGAGCAGACTGGGATGATAGTGGTAAGTGGAGAGCTTTATCAAGACATACATGGGGGCCAAAAACTGAGGCAGTTGTAAATCTGTACAATATGATTTATTCTGCGGTACCACAAGCTAATTATGCGATTGAGACATTGACTCCGGCTTCTTTAACAAATCCAAGAGTAGCTAAAGTATTGGCTCAGGTAAAAGTTTCAAGAGCTTATTACTACTATTTAGCTATTGATAGTTTTGGAGATGTTGCTTTTCCAACCACTTTTACAGGTGCTGATGAGTTTCCAAAAAAGACACCAAGAGCAGAAGTTTTTGCAGCTATTGTTAAAGATGTAGAAGATAACGTAGCGTTATTACCAAAACAAGGTGATGATGGAATTGTAAGAAGTGATATTACACAAGGTATGGGGTATACACTTTTGGCTAAATTGTATCTGAACGCAAAAGTATATACTGGTACTGCAATGTGGGAGAAAGCTATCGCAGCTTGCGATAAAGTATTGGCATTAGGATATTCTCTGGAATCTAATCCGTTAGCTCCATTTGCAACTCAAAATGAAAATTGTAAAGAAAATATTTATACAATTCCTTTTGATCAGGATACTTACAAAGGGTTTAATCTTCATATGCGTACATTAATTGATTTGTCTCAGCAGACTTTCAACATGAGTACAGCTCCATGGAATGGTTTTGCGACTCTGGAAGCGCACTACAATACATTTCCTGCAGATGATAAAAGGTTAGCAGGTATTCTTGTAGGACAGCAAAGAACAAAAGCGGGAGATATTATTCTAGATCCTAAATCAGGGAATGCAAACTTAGTTTTTACGGCTAATATTCCGAATCTACAAATGTCTCTTGGACAAAATACGCAAGAGCAGATTAGAATGGCCGGAGCCAGACCTGTTAAATGGGAAATTGCTCCGGGAGCGAAAGAAAATTTAAGTAATGACTTTCCTCTTTTCAGATTAGCAGACGTGAAGCTTATGAAAGCTGAAGCTTTAGTTTGGTTAAATGGTGCTGGTGCAGGTGATGCATTAGTAAATGAAATTAAGGGCAGAGCCGGAATTACTCAAACAAGCGGTTACACTTTGAATGATATTTTAGCTGAAAGAGGTAGAGAGATGATGTGGGAAGGACACCGTCGTCAGGATTTAATTCGTAACGGTAAATTTGAAAATGTATGGTGGGAAAAATCAGATACAGATCCTAACCATAGATTGTTCCCTCTTCCTCAGTCTGCAATCAATGCAAACCAAAACTTATTGCCACAAAACCCAGGATATTAATAATATAAAAATATAAATCAAAATGAAAAAATTAACTTTTTTATTACTAGGACTACTTGCATTTGCTGTAACATCATGTAGTGATGACGATCCGGATATTATCGTAAACGAAAACGAAAAAATAACAACTTTACCAGTTTTGGAAGCTCTTCCGGCACCTGCTGAATATGCTGTTCAACAAGATGTAAATGAAGATAAAGAAGCAGGTACTTTTAAATGGTCTGCAGCAAATTTACAATACAACGGACCGGTAAGCTATTACATTCAAATTGCTCCGGCTGGGAGTGATTTTTCTAGCGCTGTAGATGTGTTTTCAACTAGTGTTTCAACTACATCACAAGCTTTTACTTTTGGAGATTTAAATGCAGCTGTAAATAGACTAAGTGCTACATTGATTTCTAATGGAAAAGCAAAAATTAAATTTGGTACTTTGGCTGAATTTGATGTGCGTGTTAAAGCAATTGCTGAAAAATCTTTAGTGGTTGGTTATTCTACAACACAATTAATGAAAATTAATGCTTACGAAAAAATTGTGGTTATTACTCCAACATTATTTTTAGTTGGTGCTCCACAAGCTTATTATGGAAAATCTGGCTGGGATGAGAAAAATGGTCTTTCAATGAAGTATGTTGGAGATTCGAAAAAAGGTACAAAAGTTTTTGAAGCTTATGTAAAAGTTGCTATTGGAGATGGATTCAAATTTACAGGAGACGGAAAAACTTGGGATAATGGTAACTATGGTACAGATGGAGCAGTTGCTGCAATTTCTGGAGGACAAGAATTTAGTTTAAAAGACTCAGGCGCGAGTAGCGATCTTAAAGTTGCTGAGGCTGACGGTGCTGGATTATACTATGTTCGTGTTGATATGGATGCAATGAAAGTTAAAGTTATAAAAATGAACTGGGGTGTAATTGGTGCTGCTACTGCTGGTGGATGGAATGACGAAAGCGCAATGGGGTATGATTTTGCATCAAACACTTGGGCATATGCAGGAACAGATATTACCGCAGGAGAAATGAAATTCAGATCTAAAAATACTGGTATTTACATTAACGGAAGTGAAGGAAGCTGGACATACAATGTAGGTGATTTACTTTTTGTTGGTGATGGTGGTACAGGTAAAAACTTTGTAGTTGCTGCTGGTGCTAAACCAAAATTAGTAGTGAATTTTGATGGAACTGCTGTTGTTTCAGGATTGTAATACTTATAAATAGATTTTAAAAGGGCTGTCGTAAGACAGCCCTTTTTTTATGTAATTGTTTGAAATAAACCTGTATCCGGATATTTTTCTGTTTTTAATAATTTGCAATTGCAGTAAATAAATGCAAGTAAAATTTAATGCTAAAAGAGTTTAAAATAATGTGCCCAATCTGCTGATGTTGTAAATGATGAAACACATTTAACTGAGTGGTTTTTTATTAATTTGAGTAATTAGCATAGAGATATGTGCTTATTTGATAATAAAAGGAGTTTAAAATAAGCCATTTAGGAATTTCATTTTTATAATAATTTTCGGTGATTTAAAATAAAGTTTTAAACACTACAACGTTGTCGTGACTCAATTTCGAAAACGCTGTAGTGGATTTACAGTTAATAAGATATCTTTATTAATTATCTCAGTTTTTGCTTTAAAATATCTTAACTAAAATTATGAAAAAAACTATACTTTTAATTCTCTTTTTATTATCGATTACTGCATATTCTCAGCAAATTACAGTTTCCCCGGCTGTATTTCAGGTAAATCAGTCCATAACGATTACAGCTTCATTTACATCAAGTACTTGTAATACAATGGGCACTAATCCGACGAAAGTTTATATGCATTCAGGAATTGGTACCGAAGCCAATCCATGGCAGGTTACCAAAGGAAATTGGGGTGCCGATGATGGTGTTGGTCTGATGACAAAAAATGCAAATGGTACCTGGAGTATCACCATTACACCAAGCATTTATTTTGGATTAAATGCGACTCAGCAAGCTGCGGCAGTAAAAATGGGGCTTGTATTTAGAAACGCTAACGGATCTCAAACCTTAAAATTAGCACCATCTTGTTCTGACTTTTTTCTGAATGTTGGCTCTTTTCAGGTAACGCTAAATTCTCCTGCTGAAAACAGCAGTACAATTTTGGCTTCAGGTTCTGCTTTTAATATTGCAGCAACAAATACAAATGGTGTCGCAAGTTATGTTTTAAAATCAAATGGAGTTGAGATTAACGCCAACACAAGTACATCCAGTTACGCATTCAATCATACTGGTATTGTTGATAATCAGAGTTACGAATTAGCGGTTACTCAGGGGGCAACGACGGTTGTGAAAAAATTCTCGGTCGTTATCGATCCAAACACAGTTTCAGAGGCAATGCCGGCTGGATTGGTAGATGGAATAAATTACAATACTGCAGATGCAACAAAAGCGACTCTGGTTTTAGATGCACCCTTAAAGGATTTTGTTTACGTTGCCGGAAGTTTTAATAATTGGCAGCCAACAACAGCATATGCAATGAAAAAAGATCCGGTTTCAGGTAAATTCTGGCTGGAATTGACAGGATTGGTTTCTGGACAAAATAATACATATCAATATTGGGTTGTTGATAAAACGCCTCTTGCGAATTCTCCATCAATGGTAAAAGTCGCTGATCCTTATTCAACTTTAGTGTTGTCGCCGTATGATGATCCTTCGATTCCGGCAACTTCTTATCCAAATATTCCCGCTTATCCGGCAGGTCAGAGCTTTGAAGTTACCGTTCTTAAAACAGGACAAACGCCTTACAACTGGCAGGTTACGAATTTTGTAAAGCCAGAAAAAGACAAGTTAGTAGTTTATGAGGTTTTAGTTCGTGATTTTGATGCTACAAGAAATTTTCAAAGTTTAATAGATCGAATTGAATATTTTAAAACGCTTAAAATTAATGCTATCGAATTAATGCCGGTAATGGAGTTTGAAGGCAATGAAAGTTGGGGGTATAATACCTCGTTTCATATGGCATTAGATAAATTTTACGGTACATCAGATAAATTAAAGGAGCTTATCGATTTGTGTCATCAAAACGGAATCGCTGTTATTCTGGATGTGGCTTTAAATCATGCTTTCGGGAGAAACCCAATGATAAGAATGTGGATGAATGATCCGGACGGAGACGGCTTTGGTTCTCCAACGACAGAAAATCCATACTTTAATACCGTTGCAAAACATACCTATAGTGTAGGGGAAGATTTTAATCATCAATCTGCAAAAACACAATATTATGTAGATCGTGTTATCAAACAATGGATTGAAGAGTATAAAATTGATGGTTTCCGTTGGGATTTAACCAAAGGATTTACACAAGCATGTACAGCTTCAGATCAGGCTTGTACAGATGGATATCAGCAGGATAGAGTTGATGTTTTAAGAAAATATGCAGATTATTCTTGGAGTCTTGACCCGACACATTACATTATTTTTGAACATTTAGGAAATTCTGATCTTGAAGAGCAACAATGGGCAAATTACAGAGTGGGAGAAACACCAAGCAAAGGAGTTATGATGTGGGGTAAAATGACAGATCAGTACAATGAATTGTCTATGGGATATACTAGTAATATATCAAGAATGATGAGTTCTAATCATGGCTTTACAGGAAACCGTTTAATGGGTTATGCCGAAAGTCATGACGAAGAACGTTTGATGTATAAAAATGTAAAATATGGAAATTCGGCAGGAAGTTACAATGTAAAAACATTGAATACGGCTTTGTCAAGAATGTCAGCAATTGGCGCCGTTTCATTACTGGTTCCTGGTCCAAAAATGATTTGGCATTTTGGTGAGTTAGGGTGGGATGATTCAATTTATACGTGTAATAATGGTACTATAAATGACACTTCGGCAACGATTGGCGGCGATTGTAAATTAGATACGAAGCCGCAACCACAATGGGCAGAAAATTGGTTGGGAGATACAAATCGTAATAAGATTTATTATGATTGGGCAAAAATGATCAACATGAAAGTTACAGAACCTGTGTTTTTAGGAACCGCTACTATGGCAAATACAAGTGCAGTAACTGTAAATATAAAAATTACAAACAGCAATCTTGCAGCGACACAATTAAAAGATGTGCTAATCATTGCCAATTTTGATGTTACGGCAAAGAATGTTGCAACAGGATTTCAATATGCGGGAGCATGGTACAACCTGATGGAGAATACAACCTTAAATGTTACCGATGTAAATGCTACAATAAATTTAGGTCCGGGAGAGTACAGAATCTACGGAAATAAAACAGCCAATTTGGCGCTGCCTGAATTTGAAACTGGAAATACGGTTAATTTATACCCAAATCCGGTAGTTAATTATTTTACCCTGAATATTGCGACTACAAAAGTGCAGGTTTATGCAATATCAGGTCAATTAGTAAAAAGCTTTGCTTCAAGTGGAAATGTAGATTTTCAGTTTGGTGTAAGCGAGTTAAAAACAGGATTATATTTTGTAAAAGCACTGGATGAAAATAATAAAGTTCAGGTAATGAAATTTATTAAAAAATAAAGATGTCAATTTTTAAAGGATTTTAGGCAAAAACGAAATCGTATTTCTAGGTCTAAAACTATAAAAAGAGCATGTAAAATTTGGTTAGTTAGTAAAGTAAAAGGGCTGTCTGTTTCATTAGGCAGCCCTTTTCTGTTTGAGTAGTTTTGGTTATTTTTTCTCGTTGTATTCTCGAATCAAAGAAAAATAGCCAAAAGTTCCCAAGCCTAAAACGATTAGCGGGGTGAGAATAAAAAGAATTATGATTTCAGAAATAACGACTGCTAAACTCCCGAAAATGTAAAAATCATACCATTCAATCATGATGCCCATAGAAGAGGCCGAAATCACTTTCTAAATGCCCTTAATAGAAGTTTTATCCATAAAGCAATTTTATATATTTAGTAAAGGTTAAAATATGAAAATATAGTTTTACGAATATATCAGATAGTTTTTTAGCTACAGGATGTTTTTTTAACAAAAAGGATTTGTTTATTGACTCTGAAGTTTGTTCAAAAGTTGCACAATAAAAAAAAGAAAGGTCGGGAAAACTTATTTGAAACTTTGTGAACCTTTGTATTGATAGGACTTTACAGTAAAATATTTACTAAAAATAATAAAAACAAAAAACCCGAATATTTCTATTCGGGTTTTGTGGTACCTCCAGGGATCGAACCAGGGACACATGGATTTTCAGTCCATTGCTCTACCATCTGAGCTAAGGTACCGTGCTTGTTGCGGGTGCAAATATATAACCATTTTTGATTTGTGCAAAACATTTTTTTAAAAAAATCAATTTGTATCTTCGCAGAAGTAAAAAAGTAAATATGGTTTTAACTGTTGATGTTGGGAATACTCGGATTAAAGCATCTGTATTTGAGGGAAGTACTGCTCTTGAGAATTTTGTTTTTGAGAAAAATGAGCTTGAAAAAAATATTGAAAAAATATTAATAAAATTTTCAAATTGTTCCGATTTGGTCGTTTCTTCGGTTGGAAAAATTGAAAAAGAGTCTTTTTTGGCTTTCGAAAACCGATTGAAAGTTCACTTTTTTACACATGAAGACATTTTTCCATTCAAAAATAAATATGCAACGCCAAAAACCTTAGGAATAGATAGAATGATTTTGGCTTCCGGGGCTACATTACAATTTCCAAAACAAAATAGATTGGTTATTGATGCCGGAACTTGCATAACTTACGATTTTATCGACGAAAACGATAATTATCTGGGCGGAGCCATTTCTCCGGGACTTCGTTTGCGTTATGAATCTTTGCATAACTTTACAGCACGACTGCCTTTGCTTGCCTTAGAGAATCCGGATTCTTATATCGGAAACTCAACGCCACAGGCAATTCATTCTGGTGTTGTTAATGGATTCGTCTATGAGATAGATGGTTTTATCGATGAATATCGGGCAAACTTTTCAAATTTTATAATAATTTTAACGGGAGGCGATGCAGATTTTTTGGCTAAACGATTAAAAAATACCATATTTGCCAATTCAAATTTCTTACTAGAGAGTTTGAATCAAACTTTTCAATATAAAACCGACAATGATTAAAAAAATTATAATAAGCGCTTGTCTGCTTGTTTCATTCGTTTCATTTGCTCAGCAAGGTACAGCTTCACCATATTCTTTTTACGGAATTGGAGACTCAAGATTCAAAGGTACGCTTGAATTTAGATCTATGGCCGGAGTTGCCGTTGAGCAGGATAGTATTCACTTGAATATTGATAACCCGGCAAGTTATGCTAGTTTGATTCAGACGACTTTTTCTGTTGGAGGTTCTTTTGGAACATCAACATTAAAAAATGATAACGAATCTTCAAAAGCACAAAGAGCAACTTTTGATTATTTAGCGTTAGGGATTCCAATGGGTAAATTTGGGGCTTCATTTGGTTTAGTTCCATTGTCTTCTGTAGGGTATAAGATCTTAGATGATAATACAGCAGATCCTAATGCAGCAAGCGGTCAGTTTGAAGGAAAAGGTGGTGTAAATAAAGTGTTTTTAGGTTTAGCCTATAAGATTAAACCAAACTGGAATATTGGTGCAGATGTACAGTACAATTTTGGAAAAATTACAACATTAAGTATTGAAGGAATTACAGATGTTGCAGATGTAACAACTGAGACGAATTTATCTGAATTATCGGGTGTCAATTTTAATATTGGAACCATGTATCAAGCTAAATTAAGCAAGAAGTTAGGATTGTTTACAAGTTTAAATTATACTTTTGCAAGTACATTAAATTCGACCAACTCGAGAGTAATTTCGGTTTATTCAGATCCGGATCCTATAATTTACGATGCGGTTGAAACAAAATTAAAATTGCCAAATAAATTGACAATTGGTGCCGGTATCGGGGAAGCAAGAAAATGGCTTGTTGGAACTACTTTGGCTTTTCAGGGTAATGGACAATATGCTAATTACTACAATTCAAGCGATAATGTTCGTTATGAAAAGTATTCAAAATATGCTGTGGGAGGTTATTTTATTCCTAACTATACTTCATTTAGTAATTACTTTAGCAGAATTACATACAGAGCTGGTTTGAAATACGAAAAACTAGGTTTGGTAATTAACAATCAGTCTATCAATGATGTTGGAGTGACTTTAGGAGCTGGTTTCCCAATCACCGGATCATTCTCAAATGTAAACCTTGGGATTGAGTTTGGTAAAAAAGGAACAACATCAGCTGGCCTGATTCAGGAAAACTACATGAACTTTAGTGTAAGTTTCTCTTTCAACGACAGATGGTTTGTGAAGAGTAAATTCAACTAAGAACTGGATTTTATCTTTTTTAAGCTCACTACAATTTACTACTTTTGGCAAATGAATTTACCAAAGAGATATATTATAAGCGTTGTCACAGTTCTTGCTGTGACACTGTTTTTTGGATGCGAAAGTAATTTTAAAGAAGTTCAGCGAAGTAACTTCGCAGAGTTTGTTCCGGGAAGTGACGCTGATACTGTTGATATAAAATATACAGATTCCGGACGTATTACAGGAGTCCTAAAAAGTCCTAAGATGTTGGATTATTCTAATTTAGAATTCCCTTTTACAGACTTTCCAAAAGGCATTGATGTAACGCTTTATGATAAAAAACAAAAGCGTACTTTTATCAGATCAAATTATGCCGTATCGTATAAACAAACCGGAATAATAGATTTACAGGGAAAAGTAAAAATTACGTCAGAAGCAGGGCAGGTTCTGGAAACAGAACAGCTTTATTTTGATCAGAAAAATGAATGGTTCTATACCGAAAGAAAATTTAAGCTTACTGATGCTAAAGGAGTTTCAAATGGACAAGGGGTAGATTTTAGTAAAGATTTTAAAGTGATTAATTCACAGCGAATAAGCGGTGAAATTGAATCAAACGAATAAAAAACAGGTTATGGGTTACTTAAAATACACACAATACGTTTACATTGCATTTGCCGTTTTCTTTATTTATGACGGGGTAACAAAGCTTAATGAAAACAATGAGGGATACCCTCTGAGCTTTGTAATTGCCGGAATGGCAGTGTTTATGTTTTTCTTTAGAAGAAGATTTGTTAAGAAATTTGACGACCGAAACAAAAAACAGTAAAAAATGGAAATTAGTATTATAATACTATGTTTAATACTATCAGCCTTTTTTTCGGGAATGGAAATAGCTTTTATTTCATCCAATAAAATTTATCTTGAAATAGAGAAAAAGCAGGAAAATTTTCTCTCAAGAATCTTAACCAGACTTACCGGGAATCCTTCCAAATTTATTGCTGCAATGCTTATTGGTAACAATGTGGCATTGGTAGTGTATGGTTTTTATATGGGGGATTTAATTCTAAACGGTCTTATAAGCTTAGGATTTCATTTTTCAGATCTTACAAGCTTAGCGATTCAAACTATCATTTCGACGTTTATCGTTTTGCTAACGGCAGAGTTTTTACCAAAAGTTTTTTTTCAGATTTATGCCAATTCTTTAATTAAATTTTTTGCAATTCCAGCTTTTCTGTTCTATCGCCTTTTTTATTATATCTCTACTTTTTTTATTTGGATTTCAGACTTTGTTTTGAGAAAGTTTTTCAAAACAGAAGGAGATCAGGTGCAATTGTATTTTAGTAAAGTGGAGTTGGGGAATTATATCACAGAGCAAATGAATTCTGTTGAAGACGATCAGGAAGTTGATTCTGAAATCCAGATTTTTCAAAATGCTTTAGAGTTTTCAGGCGTAAAAGCGCGTGATATTATGACGCCACGTACAGAAATTGTAGATATTGATTTGTTTGAAAGCGTTACAGAGCTTAAAGAGCTTTTTATTGAGACTGGTTATTCTAAAATTATAGTAAGTCAAAATTCGCTGGATGATATTGTGGGTTATGTGCATTCATTTGATTTGTTCAAAAAGCCAAAAACCATCAAATCTGTTTTGATGACAGTTGAATTTGTTCCTGAAACAATTTTGATAAAAGATGCTTTAAGTTTGCTGATCAAAAAGCGAAAAAACGTTGCCGTAGTTTTAGACGAATATGGAGGGACTTCGGGAATTATAACCATAGAAGATATTGTAGAAGAACTTTTCGGTGAGATTGAAGACGAACATGATTTAGATGAAGAATTGATTGAAGAAGAATTGGGTAATGGTAAATATTTGTTTTCTACAAGATTAGATGTCGAATATTTAAATGAAGAGTACAAATTGACAATTCCGGAAGAAGATTCATATGGAACATTAGGAGGATTTATCGTCAACTTTACGAAGGAAATTCCGCAAAAAGGAGATAAAATTCTTATAGATAAGTATGAATTTGTGATCGAAGAGGCCACAGATAAGAAAATTGAATTGGTAAAAATGACTATAAAAGAGTGATTTTTTTTAATTATTAAAAAAATTGTTGAAAATAAAACGCTAGTTGTATTGTTATTAACTAGATAATTGTATTTTCGCAAACTGAATATAAAATTAACGATAATAAAAATGGCAGTTTTAGCAAAAATTAGACAGCGTTCCGCTTTATTGATAGGAGTTATTGCACTTGCATTATTTGCATTTATAATACAAGATCTAATCGGTAAAGGGACATTTAGTCAAAGTTCAAAAGATGTGGGAAGCATCGACGGGAAAGATATTTCATTTGAAGACTTTAGAATTAAAGTTAGTAATGTTGAAAAAAGTGGGCAAGGAATTACTTCCACTGAAGCTGCAAACAGAGTTTGGGACCAAGAGGTTTCAATCGCATTATTATCAACTCAGTTTGATAAATTAGGATTGAGAGTTGGAGAAAAGCACTTATTGGAAGTTTTAAAGGCTGATCCAAATATTGGTAAAAATCCAATGTTCTTAAATGCCGCTGGTATGTTTGATGTAGTAAAATTTAAAGAGTACTTCAAAACAAATCCTGAAGCAGCACAATATATTTCAAGTAAAGAGAAAGATGCAGAATTGAATGCAAAATTTCAAATTTACAATACATTGATTAAATCTGGACTTTACACAACTGCTAGTGAAGGAAAGTTGAAATATGAAATGGAAGCTAACAAAGTAAACTTTAGTTATGCTGCAGCTTTATATTCTTCTATTAAAGATAGTGATGTTAAAATTTCAGATTCAGACATTGTTGACTATATGAAGAAAAACGAGAAAAAATTCAAAGCGGATGAAACTCGTGAAATTCAATATGTTTTAGTTGAAGATAAAGCTTCAAAAGAAGACGAAGCTGAAATTAAAGCTAAAATCACAGGATTATTAAACGGAAGTGTTGTTTACAATGCTAAAACTGGTAAAAATGATACTTTAGCTGGTTTTAAAAATGCTACAAACATTGCGGAATTTGTAAACTCAAATTCTGATGTTCCTTACGATTCTACTTATGTTCCTAAAAATGCTTTGCCAGCTGTTGATGCTGATAAATTATTCAGCTTACCTGCTGGAGCAATCTACGGACCATATGTTTACGGAAGATATTATGCGATCTCTAAATCTTTAGGATTTAAAGCTGGTGTTAATGCAAAAGCAAGTCATATCTTAATCGCTTATGATGGATCTCAAACACCAAACGCTAAAGAAAAAAGAACTAAAGAAGAGGCTAAAGCTAAAGCTGAAGAAATTTTAGCACAAGTTCAGGCTAATCCGGATAGTTTCATGATGTTGGCTTTTACAAGTTCTGACGATTCATCTGCACAACAAGGTGGTGATTTAGGATATTTTGGTCAAGGTCAAATGGTAAAACCATTCAATGATTTTGTATTCAATAACGGAATTGGTAAAGTTGGATTAGTTGAAACTCCTTTCGGATTTCACATCATCAAAATTACAGATAAACAAGACGGAATTCGTTTAGCTACAATTGCTCAAAAAATAGAGCCTTCTGAAGCTACTTCTGATAAAGTATTTACATTGGCAACTAAATTCGAAATGGCTGCGGCTGATAAGGATTTTGCTGCAACTGCAAAAGAGTTAGGTTTAAAAGTGGCTGCTCCGGTAACTGCTAAAGCTATGGATGAAGCGTTTGGTCCTCTAGGAAACCAACGTAACATTGTAAGATGGGCATTTGATAAAGAAACTAGTACAGGTGATGTTAAGCGTTTCGAAATTGCAAACGTTGGACACGTGATCGCACAATACAAAAGCGAAAACAAATCAGGTTTAGTATCTGTAAGTTTAGCAAGACCTTATGTTGAGTCTATCTTGAAAAACAAGAAAAAAGCAGAAATGCTAAAAGCTAAATTAACTGGTTCTACAATCGAAGCTATTGCTAAAAGTGCTGGTGTAGCAGTTCAACAAGCTACAAATGTTACTTTAGATAATCCTGTATTACCTGGAGGAGTTGGTCAAGAGCCAAAAGTTGTTGGAAATGCGTTTGCATTAGCTGCAAATAAAGTTTCTGCTCCAATTGAAGGAAATACTGGAGTATATGTTGTAAAAAACATCAGTACAGTAAAAGCTCCTGCTCTTGCTAATCATGCAGAGTATGTAGCTAAAGTAAAAGCACAAAGCGCATCTGATACTAACAGAATTTTACCAGCTTTGAAAAGCAATGCTAAAATTGAAGATAACAGATTACAATTTAATTACTAGTTTTTAGTAAAATAAATAAAGATTAAAAACCCGAAGATTCAATCGAATCTTCGGGTTTTTTGCTTTAATTAATTCTCTAACTTGTTTTGTAATAAATAATTGACAATTTTTTCTTAATTATATAGGAATAATAGAAATTTAATCTTAACAAATTTGTGTTATTAAAATTATTACTGTTAATTTGCTGAAATTTTATTTAAACAGAATAAAATTAGTTTAATGTTTGTTTTTAAAATCGTGAGTTAAAAAAATGAATAAGTATTTTAATAATCAGTTGGTTAATGTTTTTGTTTAGTTTGTTTCGTAGAAAGCCCAGAGTATATTCTAAAATAGAAAATCATATTTATGGAATCATCATTGAGCTTTTAAAAGTGAGCAGCACCGACATCAATGTTGATGAGTTGGGAGGGAAATACTATTTAAGCAACGAAGAGCAGCATTTTAAAGTGACTATATTAAGCAACGATTATGTTATAAGATTAACGAATACTCGTGATTCTGTAGCTGAAAAATACGATAAAGTATTTGTTGAGGATGTTTTAAAAGCGGTTAAAGAAGAAAAACACCGTAGAATGGAGCTGGTTTATGATTCTATTAATAATAGTATAGAAAAGATGGCAGAACGACTCCATAATACACTTATAGAGTCTAATGAACTGGAGAATCAAAAAGTCCGGCACCTCGAGTCTAAACAAATCGGATAAGAAAATGTACTGATTTTGCTTTACTAAATCAGATTCTAGAAATGACAATTACTCCTTTAAGATCATTTCATCATAAGTTAGGATTGTATTGTATCCTTTAGATTCAAAATAAGTTGTTGGGTTTTCTTTTGAAACCACCATTACAAAATCTCCGCCCCACGCACCAAGACTCTTAATTGCGCCATTAAAATCAGGAAAAGCGCGTTCTTTTATAGTGTCCAATTCAAGAATTTTACTAAGATGAACTTCGTGTTTTTCAACTGCTTTGGCAAACTCATTTAAAGTTTTAGCATTTAAAATCGCCTCAGTAATCTTGTTATTTTCAACAATATTTTTGGTTAAATTCTGACTTTTATGATTGTTGTAAGCATGAATTGCTGCTTTACTGTTTTGCTTTTTATTAAGATATACAAAGAAAATATTTTTTGTAAAGTCAGGATAGAATGAAACTGGCGTAACGCTGTTGTTTTCTATTTTGTAAACAATAGGAGTATTATTTTGTGCGCAGGCAATATCATAACCACTTCCTCCAAAACTATTTTTTAGAAGTGTAAAAGCATTGATTTTGGTCCATTGTGCAATATTATTAATCAAAGTAGAGGATGTTCCTAGTCCCCAATTTCTTGGAAAAGTAAGATTTGTCTTAACTTTGTACCCTTGAGCCTGATTAATAAAATCCGGATTAAGAAGATAAGCCTCATGCAGAATATTAATGAGGGTTGATTTTACAGTTTCAATCTCGGGATTTGTATTATTTATAATTTCATCAAACGAAATGGTGTTCTCAAACCAAAGTTGTTGATCATAATCGTAACTTTTCCATTCAATGGTTTTATCGTTTCCATCTTCAACAATTAAATTTTGTCCAAATTTGGTTGGTAATGCAAAAGCATCTGCACCATCCAGGACTAAATATTCTCCAGAGATAAATAATTTTCCGTTACTGTAAAAAGTTGTTTTCATACTTCGATTTTAAATAAATCCCAATATTTTAAATTCCAAATTCCAATTATCGTTGGAATTTGGAATTTTATTTGGAGGCTAAGATTTTTTGGAATTTTTATATATTCTATTTTCTTAAATTCTCAATAAACTCTACAACAGCACTATGAGAAACGGCAGTTTTCTTAAAATGAGTTTTAATCAAATGACGTTCTTCATCTGTTGCCTCAAATTGATTAATGATATTGTTTAAGTGCATTTTCATATGTCCTTCCTGGATTCCGGTTGTAGTTAATGATCGTAATGCAGCAAAATTTTGTGCCAGACCAGCTACAGCAACAATTTCCATTAATTCTTGTGCAGAAGGTTTCTCAAGCATTTCAAGACAAAGTTTTACAAGAGGATGTAGAGAAGTTAGCCCTCCAACAGTACCCAAAGCCAAAGGTATTTCAAGCCAAAAAGTAAAGATGCCATTTTCTATTTTTGCGTGAGATAAACTTGAATATTGCCCGTTTTTTGAAGCATAAGCATGTATGCCGGCTTCAATAGCTCTAAAATCGTTTCCTGTTGCCAGAACAACAGCATCAACACCATTCATAATTCCTTTATTGTGCGTAACTGCTCTAAAAGGCTCTACCTCGGCAATCTGAACGGCCTGAACAAAACGCTCGGCAAATTCCTGAGGATTTGAAATATGTTTTTCGGCTAACTCTTCAATAGGACAGGAAACTTCGGCTCTAACGATGCAATTAGGAACATAATTAGATAAAATACTCATTACAACCTTAATGTTTTCATCTTCTGTAAATAATTCAGAATGCTGAAATTCCTCTTTTAAGGTTGTAGCAAATTGTTCTAAGCATGAGTTGATGAAATTAGCCCCCATACTGTCTTTGGTCTCGAAAGTTGCATGGAGCTGAAAGTAGTTCTCAAGTAAATTTCTCTTGTCTCTTAACTGAATATCCAATATACCGCCTCCGCGTTGTTGCATATTCTTGGTGATACTTTGCGTTTCGGAGAAAAACTTTGGTTTAATGGCGTTAAAAAACAATTCTAGTTTTTCAGCATCGCCCTTAAAAGTAAAATGAATCTGGCCAATTTTTTCAGTATTGATTACTGTTGCTTTAAATCCGCCTCTTGTTGCCCAATATTTAGCAGATTTTGAAGCTGCAGCAACAACTGAACTTTCTTCGATTGCCATTGGAATTGTTTTATATTTTCCATTGATCAAAAAATTAGGGGCAACTCCAAGAGGAATATATAGGTTTGTAATTGTATTTTCGATGAATTCGTCATGCAGTTGTTGGAGCTTTTTGTCTGAATTCCAGTAATTTCTTATAATATTTAGTGCTTCTTCTGGAGTAGAAAAGTATTCATTGGCAATCCAATTAATTTTTTCTTTTTTGGATAATTTAGAAAATCCGGCAACAGCGTTGTTCATTCTCAGTATATTAAATAATAATGTTGCTGCAAAGATACTATTTTAAGACTTTTCATTGCAATGTATTTGAAAGATGAAAATACGCAATCGTTATTTTTTTTTACATTTAACACTTATAATGTGTAATATGTTTATTTTTTTCACTAAAATTGGGCTCTTTTTTAAAATTAAATAATTCTGATGAATACAAGTAAAATTACTGTAATGCTTTTGTTATTTGTTGCGACTGTTTTTGGTCAACAAAAAATTACTGTTGAGAGCATTTATGGCGGTGCATTCCGTGCAAAAGGAATGGATGAATTGCAATCTTTAAAAAACACAGATCAATACACTGTTTTAAATGTAGATCAGTCAACCAGGAGCAAGCAGATTGATTTATACGATTTTGCAACTTTAAAAAAGGTATCTAACTTAATTGATACAAAAAACTACAAAGAACTTGCTGACGGAATTGATAGCTACATCTTTGATGCTTCAGAAAAAAAGATTTTAGTTGCTACTCATACTAATAAAATCTTTCGTCATTCATTTACAGCAGATTATTTTTTATACGATATCGCTTCAAAATCACTAACAAAATTGGTTGATTTTCAAATTCAGGAGCCAACTTTTTCACCAGACGGAACTAAAATCGCTTATGCAAGAGAAAATAATCTTTATGTGTATGATTTAGCTTCAAAAAAATCTACAGCTGTTACAACTGACGGAAAGAAAAATGCTGTTATAAATGGTATTACGGATTGGGTTTATGAAGAAGAATTTGCTTTTGTACGGGCTTTTGACTGGAGTAAAGACAGTAAAAAAATAGCTTACATCCGTTTTGATGAAAGTGCTGTTCCGGAGTTTTCTATGTCTATGTTTCATAAAGATTTATATCCAACAGTTGAAACTTTTAAGTATCCAAAAGCGGGAGAGAAGAATTCGGTAGTTTCTTTGCATGTATACGATGTAGTTGGAAACAGTACTAAAAAAGTTGATTTAGGTAATTATAATGATTTTTATATCGCAAGATTAAAATGGACAAATGATGCTAATGTATTGTCTGCTCAGGTTTTAAATCGTCATCAGGATAATCTTGATTTATTATTTGTCGATGGAACAACTGCAGCAGCAAAAGTTGTTTTGAATGAAAAAGACAAAGCATATGTTGATATTACAGATAATTTGACTTTCTTAAAAGATAATAGTTTTATCTGGACAAGCGAAAAAGATGGTTTTAATCATATTTATGTTTATGATAAAACTGGAAAACTTAAAAACCAGGTTACAAAAGGAAACTGGGAAGTGGTTTCATACTACGGTTTAGACGAAAAAACAAAAACTATTTTCTATCAGTCTACAGAAAATGGTTCTATCAACAGAGATATTTACAGAATTGGTTTAGACGGAAAAAACAAAGTACGTTTAACTTCAAAAGTAGGAACAAGTGCAGCTACTTTTAGTCCAAATTTCCAATACTTTATTAATACTTTCTCAAGTAATTTACAGCCTACAACTTATACTTTAAACGAGGCTAAAACAGGAAAAGAAATTCAGGTTATCGAGAATAATCAGGCTCTTGCTGATAAATTAAAAGCATATAACCTTCCTGCAAAAGAATTCTTTGTTTTAAAAACGGCAAAAGGAAACGAACTTAATGCATGGATTTTAAAACCGAAAGATTTTGATCCTTCAAAAAAATATCCTGTTTTCATGTACCAATATTCTGGTCCGGGATCACAACAAGTAAACAACGATTGGAATAATAGCGATGATTACTGGTTTTTATCACTTACACAACAAGGTTATATTGTAGCTTGTATTGATGGTAGAGGAACTGGTTTTAAAGGTGCAGATTTCAAAAAAGTTACTCAAAAAGAATTAGGAAAATACGAAGTTGAAGATCAGATTGACGCTGCAAAAGTAATTGGAGCATATCCTTATGTTGACGCTTCAAGAATTGGTATTTTCGGATGGAGTTATGGTGGTTTTATGGCTTCTAACTGTATTTTTCAAGGAAACGATGTTTTCAAAATGGCAATCGCTGTTGCTCCGGTAACAAACTGGAGATTTTATGACAGTGTTTATACAGAGAGATACATGCAGACTCCTCAGGAAAATGCAAGCGGATACGATCAAAACTCTCCAATAAATCACGTTGATAAATTAAAAGGTAAGTTTTTATTAATTCATGGTTCTGGTGATGATAATGTTCATGTTCAGAATTCAATGCAAATGATGGAAGCTTTAATTCAGGCAAATAAACAATTCGATTCTCAAATCTATCCAGATAAAAACCATGGTATTTATGGTGGAAAAACAAGAATTCAATTGTATAACAAAATGACTAATTTTATCAAAGAAAATTTATAATCTAAATCAATTAACCTTTAATATAATAATGAATAATATGGGAGAAACTCAAGTAAAAACTGCGCATCCAAAAGGACTTTGGGTATTATTTGGAACGGAGATGTGGGAGCGATTCAATTTTTATGGAATGCGAGCGTTATTGACTTTATTTCTTGTAAACTCATTATTAATGAAGGAAGAAGAAGCTTCTTTAATTTATGGAGGTTTTCTGGGACTTTGTTATTTAACTCCAATGTTAGGAGGTTTTGTTGCCGATCGTTTTTTAGGAAACAGAAATTGTATCTTATTAGGTGGATTACTTATGGCAATTGGGCAATTGTTGTTGTTTACCAGTGGAAGTGTTTTTGAATCTAATTTAGGTTTGGCTAAAGTGATTATGTACTCTGCTTTAGGTGTTATTGTTTTTGGTAACGGATTCTTTAAACCAAACATTTCAAGTATGGTTGGAAGTTTGTATCCTAAACAGGAGAAAACAAAATTAGATAGTGCTTTTACTATTTTCTATATGGGAATTAATATCGGAGCTTTTTTAGGTCAGTCTATTTGTCCTTTGTTAGGAGATGTAAAAGATGCTGGCGGAATTAGAGATATTCATGCTTTTAGATGGGGATTCATGGCGGCTTCTGTTGCGATGTTGTTGGGAACAATTCTTTTTTACTTCTTGAAAAACAAATATGTAGTTTCTCCTGAAGGAAGACCATTAGGAGGTTTGCCTTCTAAAAATGAGGCTTCTGATTTTGAAGAAGGAGAAGCACAAAAAGCTAATTTTTCTAGTAAAGCTTTGTTGATTGCCGGATTAGCATTTGTTGGTTTAGGGTTCTTTTTTCACTATGTAGTAGGTCAGAATTTAATTTATACTTTAATTTATTCTAGTGGATTGTCGTTAGCGGGATTGATTATTTCTGATACCTCGTTAACTAAAGTTGAAAGAGATAGAATTATTGTAATCTATATCGTTTCGTTTTTTATCATTTTCTTCTGGGCAGCTTTCGAGCAAGCGGGTTCATCTTTAACATTTATTGCAGATAATCAAACAGATAGAAACTTCTTTGGCTGGCAAATGCCTCCATCAATGGTTCAGATTTTTAACGGATTATTTGTTGTTATCTTAGCAGTGCCTTTCAGTATTCTTTGGGATACTTTAAGAGCTAAAGGCAAAGAGCCGATTTCTCCAGTAAAATTAGCGGTAGGTTTAGTAGTAATTTCGATTAGTTTCTTTATGATCGCTACTCAGGTTTCGTACATTGGAACTTCAGGATTGTTATTAGTAAAATGGCTTATCTTGTTGTATTTCTTGAATACGTGTGCTGAGTTATGTTTGTCTCCAATTGGTTTGTCATTGGTTGGTAAATTATCTCCAAAACGTTTCGCTTCATTATTATACGGAGTATTTTTCTTGTCTAATGCGTCTGGTTATGCATTAGGGGGAACTTTGGGTTCTATCTTACCTGCAACGGGGGATAAATTTGCAAAAGCTAAAGAATTAGGAATTGATCTTCAGGCAGTTTTAGATAACAAAATTGTGCCAACTACGGAGCAATTATCTTTATTAGAAAAACACCAAATTAGTGCTCATAACCACTTTTTTGCCGGATTTGAAATACACAATTTATATGAGTTCTTTATGGTATTTGTAGTGCTTACAGGTATTGCGGCAATTATCTTATTTGCTTTGACTCCATTCTTGAAAAAAATGATGCATGGTGTTAGATAATATGGAACATAAAATTACTTTAGACGAAATTCAAAATTTTGAAGGTAAATACCCAAAACAATTGTGGTATTTGTTTTTAGTTGAAATGTGGGAGCGTTTTTGCTTCTACGGAATGAGAGGGGTTTTAGCAGTTTTCATGGTAGATCAATTAGGTTTGGTTGAAGGAAAAGCAAATCTTCAATATGGTGCTGTACAGGCTTTTGTTTATGCTTTTACATTTATTGGGGGAATTTTTGCTGATAAAGTTTTAGGTTTTAAAAAGTCGCTTCTTTTTGGAGGAATCGTTATGATTTTGGGGAATTTGCTTATTGCTGCAAATCCGCATGATTTCTTTTATTACGGAATAACGCTTTCTATTATTGGAACAGGTTTTTTTAAGCCAAATGTTTCTTCAATGGTAGGTGAATTGTATCATGAAAATGACACACGCCGTGACGCAGGTTACGGATTGTTTTATGCGGGAATTAATATTGGCGGAATGCTAGGAGGAGCTATTCCTATTTATTTAGGGAAAAATTATTCATGGAGTTTGTGCTTCCTTTCTGCTGCAATTGTTATGATTATTGGGGTTATAACATTTCTTTTGACTAAAAAACATCTTGCTCCAATAGGAAATTCTCCATTAGAAAAACAGACACCTAAAAAACGCAGTCTTTACGAAATTGCAGTTTATGCTGGTTCAATACTGGTAATTCCACTTGTTTACATAATGGTTATAAATTCTGATTATACAGAGTATTTTATGTATACGATAGGGATTTTGGCATTAGTATATTTTATATATGAATTAATAATGATTAAAGAAGGAAAACAGCAACTTAAGCTGTTGGCGGCATTTATCTTTATTTTTGCGTATTTTATGTTTATGGCTATTTCTGAACAATCAGGAGGCTCGTTGTCATTATTTGCAAAAGACAATTTATCAAGCAATTTGTTGTTTTTTAATATTGATCCAAACGTGGTGAATAATAGTATAAATTCTATGTATGTAATTATCTTTAGTCCACTTGTTGGATTGTTGTGGATATATATGGCGAAGCGAAAAATTGAGCCAAATACGATTATTAAATTTAGTTTGTCATTCCTTTTATTAGCGGCGGGATTCTTTATTTTTTATGCTGCAAGATTTTTTGTTAATAAAGACGGGTTAAGTTCTCTAGATGTTTTTGCTTTAGGATACCTTCTATATACACTTGGAGAATTATGTATTGGTCCAATCGGAATGTCTGTAATTACTAAGTTGTCTCCAAAAAGATTATTTGGTATGATGATGGGGTTATGGTTTTTATCTAGTGCATTTGGGCAGTTTGCTGCTGGAAAATTAGGAGCTGAAATGTCAAATGCAAATACTGGAACTACTTTAATGTCTAAGTTGATTGCTTATACTGATGGTTATTATCAATTGGCAATTTATGCGGTAGTTGCTGGTGTTGTTTTCATAATTGCTATGCCGTTGATTAAAAAATTAATGCAAGAAGTAAAATAGGACGTATTTAGCGACTCATTTTTTACTTAAATTTGTGAAAAATATAAACATTATGAAAAGAATATTTCTAGTAGCGTTATTTTTTGTTGGAGCACTTGCAGCACAGGCTCAGGACAAAGAACTGAAATGGTATACAGATGTAAAGGAAGCGATTACAGTAAGTAATAATGTACATAAGCCATTGTTGATGTTTTTTACCGGAAGCGATTGGTGCGGATGGTGTATTCGTTTGCAAAATGAGGTTTTGAAAACACCTGAGTTTAAAAAATGGGCTACAGATAATGTTGTTTTAGTTGAGCTGGATTATCCGCGAAGAACAGCGCAGTCTCCAGAATTAAAAAATCAGAATAACGAATTGCAGCAAGCTTTCGGGATTCAGGGATTTCCAACAATTTATTTTACAAGCGCAGAATCTAAAGACGGAAAAGTTAATTTTAAAGGGCTTGGTCAGACAGGTTATGTTGCTGGTGGGCCAACAGCATGGTTAACAGTTGCAAACGGAATTGTAAATCCTCCTAAGAAGTCTTAAGAAATTAGAATATAGAAAGAAAAAAGCTCCTTGTGCAAAATGTACAAGGAGTTTTTTTATGCTTTAGTAAGAAAAAGTTTTCTTTAATTTGGGTAAATTATGTATTTGATATTTTATTGTTTGTAAAAAAACATATTATGTATTTTTTGTATTAATAAAAATTGGATAATTAAAATATAATGTTAATTTCGTCTTGCTATTCTAACCAAAACCAATATAGTATGACTAAAAAATTACTTATCCTACTGTTCTTTTTTGGTTCATTTTTTATGAAGGCACAGAATTTAGTTTGGAGAACAAACATGACTGATGCTATTGCAATAAGTAATGAACAAAGAAGACCAATGTTAATTTTGTTCACTGCCTCAGGTGTACCAGAAAATCTTCAGAATGAAATATTTAAAACCCCGGATTTTGCCGTGTGGTCACGTGATAATGTTATTCTGGTAAAATTGGATCTATCTGACAGTTCTGCTTCTGATAGTGACAAAGAACAAAATATTAAACTTAAAAATGCCTTTGGAGTTGAAGAGTTGCCGGAAGTTTGTTTTGCAAGTGCTTCTATTCGAAAAAGTAAAACGACCTTTAATGCTTTAGGAAAATTATCCTATAAGCCTGGCGGAGCAAAGGCATGGATTGCAGAATCAAACGCAATTTTGCATCCAAGTGAATGAAAACTGTTGAATTAGATTATATTAATTTAATTTGTAGAATCCCTTTTCGGCTGTAGCATGAAAAGGGATGTTTTTTTTGATGCACGTTGTTTTCCAGCTTTTTTGGATCGCATACGAATTTGAAGCATCAGCAATCACAATTTTTGGATGAATATCTTTAAGGACACGTTCTAAATTTACCTTAGGGTTTTGAATTAATAGCAAAATATCCGGTTGAATTTTAGTGCTGTAAATCCCGGTGCTGTCAATTATGAAAATCTTGCTGCCTTTATAAAAAAATAAGTTGCGCATTTTATTTACGGCTTTAAGTTGACCGTAATTCCCAACTATATAATTATTTAATGTACTGTTTTTTGATTCGTTCAGAATAAGTTTATCATCCGAAAAAACTATAATTTTTTTGCCTGTTTTTTCGCTAATAAGTGTTTTTCCTTTTGTATTGTAAACAATTAGTTCTTGCTGATTTTCTATTTCTTTTTTTGTGATGATGAAAGAAAGCTGCAATAAAATTATGGTTATTAACACAAAGACAAGTTTGTTAAAGGTTGGTTTAAGAAACCAAATTATATTCGAGATAATAAAAAGGTAAAATGCAACTAGATAATAAAAATTAAAGCTGATATCTAGTATAACAAAGGATTCAAATGACGCTACGTAATGAATAATTTCGTTTAACAGATAGATACTTTTTTCAAAAATTAAAACTAGAAATTCAGGCGGCGAAGTAAAAATGGCAAAAATCATAACGATAATTCCTGCAATCATTATGAAAGACAAAACCGGAATTATTGCAATATTGGTCACAAAGAAAAGCCCGGGAAACTGATGAAAATAATATAAACACAAAGGAAATGCGCCAATTTGTGCTGCAAATGAAACAGTCAGGGCATCCCAAATATAAATAAGAAATTTACTTTTAGGGGACCAAATAGTTTTTAGTAAAGGTTGCAGCCAAATAATGAAAAATAAGGCGATATAACTTAATTGAAATCCAACATCAAATAGAAAGTAAGGTTCAAATAATAATATTAGAAAAAGAGAAACTAGTAATGTATGATAAATGTTTCCGCTTCGTCTAAGATGGTCTCCTGTGGCAACAAAAGAAAACATAACTACAGAACGTAATACAGACGGAGATAGGCCTGAAATTACTGCAAATGCACCTAATGAAATTAAAATACTAAAGAGTTTTATAAAAGAACCTTTTCGGGTGTTTGGAATAGGTTTTAAAATAAAGTTAATAAACAGCATTATGAAACCCACATGCAAACCCGATACGGATAAAATATGTGTGGCACCAGAATATTGATAATCCTGAATAATTTCTGATGAGATTTCTTGTTGTTGTCCCAGAATTAGTGCCAGTGCAACATTCATTTCAGCAGCATTGAAATGTGCCTTTTTTAGATTTTCGATAATGCGCCTGTGCAAGCATCCTGAATAATACCAGATATCTTTTTTTAGTTTTTTATTAATGCCTATTTCTGATTTGTTTATATATATCTGAGCAAATATTTGTCTGTCTGCTAGGTACTTACTATAATCAAATTGATTGGGATTTTTGCTTGGGCTATTGTGTTGTAAAGTTGTTTTTACTTTGATAATGTTTCCAATAATAATTGGGTTTAAGCTGTCTTTAGCTACGTTTATAATGATTTTTCCGTGATAATTTTCATTGTTAATTTCGTTTATCAATGCGGTGTATCGATCGTTATAGGAATTGCTTTTAAGCTTTTCCCGTACCGTAAATGTGATATGGTGAGGAGTTTCGAAAGCCTTACTACAATGTATGTAATTAGATTTTTGAAGCGAATCGGTATGAAATAATAAAGTTAATACACCAAGAAAAAATGAGGTGTAATACGTGGCAGCTCCAAAAAAAGGAATGATTTTATTGTGTTTTCTGGCAATGAAACATGAAGTTGCAAAAAGAATCGCTCCAATTGAAAAAGCAAAAACAGCAAGAAAAAGAGATGGCATTAAATAATAAGCCATTATTATGCCGGCAAGAAACCAAACTGTAATTTTGGCTAAAGGGAAATCTAATACTTTCATGTTCTAAAAGTATTGAAATTTTGTAAGAAAAAAGAATCAAAAAAAATATTTATTCGATAATTCTGTTTATCTGAGCAAATGAATTTTGATAATAAGGCTCTTTGGTAGAGGAGATAATAACGCCTTTTGAGGTCGATGAATGTACAAATTTGATTTCATTTGAGCTTACTTCAGTAATAAGTCCAACGTGATTAATTTGTTTGCTTTTGTTAGTTTTAAAAAATATTAAATCTCCTTTTTGAGCATCTTTCATTGGGATTACTACTCCAATTTTTGCTTGTTCAAATGAACTTCGGGGTAGTTTTATATTTTCTGATTCAAAAGTGGTAAAAACTAATCCTGAACAATCGTAACCGCTTTTTGTTGTACCACCAGCTTTATAACGAACACCAATATTATCCGTTGCAGTTTCAATTAGATGATTGACAACATATTTGTTTTCCCGTTTAGATTCCTTCTTAGTTGTTACAGCCGAAGTAGATTTGCAGGAAGCAAAAAAGAGGATAAAAAACAGTAAAGCGATTATTCTTTTCAAAATCAAAAAATTAAATTTGTTTTAAATCGGCTACAATAAGTTTCGCTGTTTTTTTGCTGGCACCAACTCCGCCTAATTTTTGTTCCAGAATATCATAATTCTTCAATAATTTTTCGCGAGAAGCGGGCTCTAATAATTTTTGAAGTTCTTCTTTAATACGTTTCGTGTTGCATTCATTTTGAATCAATTCAGTTACAACTTCCTGATCCATAATTAAATTGACAAGCGAAATGTATTTAAGTGTAATAATACGTTTTGCAATTTG
The DNA here is from genome assembly GCF_025947185.1 of Flavobacterium sp. N2038. Taxonomy (NCBI): domain Bacteria; kingdom Pseudomonadati; phylum Bacteroidota; class Flavobacteriia; order Flavobacteriales; family Flavobacteriaceae; genus Flavobacterium; species Flavobacterium sp. N2038. The sequence goes on along the minus strand of NZ_CP110001.1, from coordinate 178,117 downwards.
ATATGAAATAGAACTTCCTTTATAGCAAACCACTTCGGGAACTTTAAAAAGTGCCGTTTCTAAAGTTGCTGTTCCGGAAGTAACTAAAGCTGCAGTAGAAGAACGCAATAAATCATATGTTTTATTCGAAACAAATGCGATATTTTGGTTTTTTATAAACTGCTGATAAAATTCGTAATCCTGACTTGGTGCGCCTGCAATGACAAATTCGTAATCCTGAAAATCATCAACAACACTAAGCATTACGCTTAGCATTTTTATTATTTCTTGTTTACGGCTTCCCGGTAAAAGCGCAATAATTGGTTTGTCTCCCAATTTGTTTTCTTTTCTAAAAACAGTTTCGTCAAAAGGAGGTTGATTCTGAATGGCATCAATTAAAGGATGTCCAACAAAATCTACAGGAAAGCCATGTTTATCTTCATAGAAACTTTTTTCAAAAGGAAGAATAACAAACATTTTATCTACATCATGTTTTATTGCCTTGATTCTGTTTTCTTTCCAGGCCCAAATTTGCGGAGAAATATAATAATGAGTTTTGTAATTGAGTTCTTTTGCCCACTTTGCAATACGCATATTGAAGCCGGGATAATCAATAAAAATTAAAACGTCCGGTTTAAATTCGGAAATATCTTTTTTGCAAATTTTGATATTGTTCAGAATGGTTTTTAAGTTAAAAAGAACTTCAACAAACCCCATAAAAGCCAATTCGCGATAGTGTTTTACTAACGTTCCGCCGGCTTTCTGCATTAAATCACCACCCCAAAATCGAATCTCAGCCTGAGGATCTTCTTCGTATAAAGCTTTCATTAAATTAGAACCATGCAAATCTCCGGAAGCCTCTCCAGCTATGATGTAATATTTCATATTGATTTTTTTGAAAGTGTGTTACAATTATTGAACACGATATTTTTTTTGCAGAACAAAGATAGGATTTAAATAAATAAAGTCGAAATCGCCAGAACAATCACGGCAAAAACAACCCCTCTGGCCATTAATTCCTTGTTTCTTTTTAGGAGAAACAGAAACAAAATCAAATCCAAAACAGTTCCCAAAGTAATTACTTTACCCAGATAGCCGTATTGTTTTATGGTTTGAATTCCATTTGAAAGGTCAAACGAAGTAAAAAGTTTAATGAAAAGATAACTTCCAATAAGAGAAGTGATAATTCCGATTATAAAACCAATAAGTATGTCTAATTTATTCATTTAATTTCCAGGTATTAAGTTGTTGCATTGAATGATGAGCGGTTAAATCAAATTGAACAGGAACAACAGAAATATAACCATTTTCGAGAGCCCATTCGTCTGTGTCTTCTCCTTTGTCTTCATTTGTGAATTTTCCGGTAAGCCAGTAATAGTCTTTTCCGAAAGGAGTTTGTCTTTTGTCAAATTTTTGAGCATAATAAGCTTTTGCCTGACGACAAATTTTTATTCCTTTTATTTCGTTTTCTTTCAATTTCGGAAAATTTACATTTAGAACGACACCTGCAGGTAATTTATTGGCCAGAGTTTCTAAAGTGATTTTTTTTACGAATGATTTTATAGGTTCAAAATCGGCATTCCAGTCAAAATCCAGTAAAGAGAAACCAATTGCCTGGATTCCCTCTATTCCCGCTTCAACAGCAGCACTCATTGTTCCGGAATAAATTACATTAATCGAAGAGTTGGAGCCATGATTTATTCCTGAAACACAAAGATCGGGTTTTCGTTTTAATATCTCGTTTACTGCCAGTTTTACGCAATCGACAGGAGTTCCGGAACAGCTGTATTCGGTAACAGTATCATCGTCTTTTGAAATTTTATCGAGAAATAAGGTGTTATTTATGGTTATAGCATGTCCCATGGCACTTTGAGGTTTATCAGGAGCGACAACCACAACTTCACCAATAGTTTCCATTACACTTATTAAAGCTCTGATTCCCGGTGCCAGAATTCCATCGTCATTAGTTACTAATATTAGTGGTTTTTCGTCTTTCATGCTATCAGGTCTATTTTTTTATTGTCAAAATTAAGGCTTGTTTTGGCAAATGTAGTAACAGATTTTGGTAGAATACTAACAAATAAATAAAAATTGTAAACTAAATCTTAGAAGACTTTTGAGCACCAAACTATTTTATATCTTTAACAAAAAATTATAGTGAGCTTGGCTTTGTTGGCACAGTTTTTACCGTAACTTAGATTAAAAAATTTGATGAATGCTATTATTAAGTTTATGAAAAGAAATTATAAAATACTTATAGCCGTATTATGCCTGTCAGTTACCTTGTTTGCATTTAAGCTAAATGCAGATAAGTCACAGGATCCGGACCCAAACAGAGATAAAACACTTTTAGAATTGCTTGCGTTTGTTATTGAAAAAGGACATTATCATCCTGCTGAAATCAACGATGAATTTTCTAAAGGAATTTTTAAAGATTATATAGATGCGCTTGATCCTTCGAAGCGATTTTTTCTTCAGTCTGATATCGATGAATTCAAGCAGTACGAATTACAGCTTGATGATCAGTTTTTAAACAAAGACTTAACGTTTTTTAATCTTACATATACAAGATTAATGAAACGTATGGAAGAAAGTAAAAAACGTTATAAAACGATTTTAGCTCAGCCATTTAATTATACTGTTGATGAGACTTTTAATGCTGATTACGATAAGTTACCATATGCAAAAAATGCTGTTGAAATAAATGAAAGATGGAGAAAACAAATTAAATTGTCTACTCTTTCTTCACTGGTAACAAAGCAAAAATTAGAAGAAGATAAAAAGAAGACAGATCCTGCATACAAGGAGAAATCTTTTGAAACATTAGAAAAAGAAACACGTGAAAGCTCTTTGAAATCTTTAGATGACAATTTTAGTCTGATAAAAGATCTGAATACAGAAGATTGGTTTTCTGTTTATGTTAACTCGATCATGACTCGTTTTGATCCTCATACAAGTTATTTTGCTCCTGAAGAAAAAGATCGTTTTGATGTTAATATCAGTGGTAAATTAGAAGGTATTGGTGCCCGATTGACCAAGAAAAATGATTTTACTCAAATTGATGAATTGATTTCAGGCGGACCAGCATGGAAAGGAAAACAACTTGAGGCAGGTGATTTAATTTTGAAAGTAGCACAAGGAAACGAAGAACCAGTTGATGTGGTTGGAATGCGTCTTGATGATGTTGTGAAAAAAATTAAAGGGCATAAAGGAACAGAAGTAAAACTTACTGTTAAAAAAGTTGACGGAAGTATTAAGGTTATTTCTATTATAAGAGATGTAGTTGAAATAGAAGAAACGTATGCAAAATCTAGTGTTGTTGAAAGAAACGGATTGAAATACGGAGTAATTTATTTACCTAAATTCTATATCGATTTTGAGAATAAAGATGGTCGCGATGCCGGAAAAGATATTGCTCTTGAAGTAGAAAGACTGAAAAAAGAGGATATTAATGGTATCGTACTTGATGTTCGTGATGATGGTGGTGGATCTTTGTCTACAGTTGTTGATATCGCTGGATTGTTTATTCAGGAAGGACCAATTGTTCAGGTGAAATCAGCCGGAATGAAGAAAGAAGTTTTATACGATAAAGACAAAAAAATAGAGTGGGACGGACCATTAGTAATTATGGTTAATAGCTTCTCTGCTTCGGCTTCAGAAATTTTGGCTGCTGCAATTCAGGATTACAAACGTGGTGTAATCATTGGTAGTAAACAAACTTATGGTAAAGGAACAGTACAAACGGTATTAGATTTAAATCAGTTTGTTAGAAATGCAAACTATGGAGATCTTGGTGCTTTAAAAATTACCGGACAAAAATTCTATAGAATTAACGGAGGTTCAACTCAGTTAGAAGGAGTTCATAGTGATGTGGTTATGCCAGATCGTTATGCTTACCTGAAAATGGGTGAACGTGATATTGATAATGCAATGCCTTGGGACAAAATTGATCCGGCAGATTACAGCACATGGACCTCTAATGAAAAATTTGCTCAGGCAATTAATAATAGCAGAAACAGAATTGCAAATAACGATCAGTTTAAATTGATTGAAGACAACGCAAAATGGATTGATATTAAAAACAAAGAGAATACTTATAGTTTAAATATTAAGAACTTTAAAGCAACTCAGGAACAGGTAGAGAATGAAGGTAAAAAATACAAGCCAATTGCCGATTACAAAAACAATCTGGTTTTTAAATCATTGCCTTATGAAGAACTTGAAATGAATAATGATGCTACTTTAAAAGAAAAAAGAGAAGCTTGGCATCAGGCATTATCAAAAGACGTTTATGTAGAAGAAGCATTAAATGTTTTAGATGATTTGCAGACAAAAAGTTATGTAAAAAATACAGTTACTCCTAAAATGAAAAAGGATAAATTGGTAAAATCTTAGTTCGACAAAGAATTAATTTGTTATTAAAACGCTCCATAGATTTAAAATTTATGGAGCGTTTTTTTGTAAGTTTATTAAAAATAAAGTAGATGAAGAATTATATTGTCTTAGGTTTGATTGGTTTTGTATTGTTTTCCTGTAAAAAAGAAAATATTGAAACGAAGATAGAGGAGGAAAAACAAACGTCTTTTACATCAGTGCAAAACAGTACTGATTCTTTATACACAGTTGCATATTTGCCAACTTCAACAACGGGACAAATTGTAAAGCACAAGTATTATACACTTTCGTATAATGAAAAATTTGAGCAGGCTGAGTGGGTTGCTTATGAATTAAAAAAGGATTATTTGAAGAATAAGGATTATAAGCGTCCGTATTTTATTGAAGATCCAAAAGTAACAACGGGTTCGGCAGACTGGAGAAACTATAAAAAATCCGGGTATGATAAAGGACATCTTTGTCCGGCTGGTGACATGGAGTTCAATGAGGATACCTATAATGATACATTTTACACCTCAAATATTTCGCCTCAAAAACATGATTTCAACAGCGGAATCTGGAATAGAATAGAGCAAAAAACACGTTATTGGGCTGGGAAATATAATGATATTTATGTTGTAACAGGCGGGATTTTGAAAGATTCTGATAAAAAAATCGGAACAGAAAAAGTTTCTGTCCCAGAGTATTTTTATAAAATTGTTGTGGCTAAATCCGGAAAAGAACACAAAGCAATTGCTTTTCTGGTTCCAAATGAAGACAGTGATAAGCCTATTTATGATTTTGTAGTTCCTATCGAAACGTTAGAGAAAATGACCGGAATTGATTTCTTTCCGAATCTAAAAAACTTAAAAACTAGTAAGAGCTTTTAATTGTAATTATTCAATCCACTATAAAAAGAGTAGAAAACAGGAATATGTTCAGTTGTCTTTTAAGTATGATTTCTTCTTTTTTTGTTTTAAAAGGGGATAAATCGCTGATAATATTTGTTTTGTATATATTGAAGAAAATGTTCCACTACGAAAAAATTATGGGTAATTTTGTTTGCCCTATTTAAGAGGCAAACATTAAATAAAAACTATCATGGATTACATTTTTTTTAGAATAAAACAACAAAATATTTTTGCTGTTTTGATGATTATTTTCACTATAAACCAGGGCTATAGCCAAAAAACGTTAACGAAGCAAAATATAGAAAAAGTTTTAAACGATGCCTACAATAAATTTAAAGATTTAAATGAAGGTAAAAATGCTGACTATATTAAAGAACTTGCGAATGTAGATCCCAATATTTTTGGTATTGCGATAGTCACTACAGATGGAACTGTATATACTAAAGGTGATATAAATTCTATGGTTTCTATACAAAGTATATCAAAAGTATTTACAATGGCAAAGGTAATTGAAGATTATGGCCCTCAGGTTTTGCAAGAAAAAATAGGTGTAGATGCGACCGGATTGCCATTTAATTCTATTGTAGCCGTAGAAATGCATAAAGGAGATAAAATTAATCCACTTGTAAATCCCGGTGCGATTGCTGCAACAAGCCTTGTGAAAGGGAATGATTCAATAGCAAAATGGAAAGAAATTATGAAAATCCAAAGTGATTTTGCAGGAAGACAACTTTCTATAAACCGCCCGGTATATGTAAGTGAGGCTAGTGATAATTTACGTAATCAGGCTATAGCGCATTTGTTGTTGGCATACGACAGAATGTATTTTGATCCAGTACAATCTACTGATATTTATACCAAACAATGCGCATTGAATGTAAATGTAAAAGATCTTGCTACCATGGCGGCTACACTTGCAAATGGGGGTGTGAATCCTGTTACAAAGAATAAAGTTGTGAGTCAGACAACGATTATGTATACTTTGCCAGTAATGGCAACTGCCGGTCTTTATGATAATTCGGGTATTTGGTTGTTTAATTCTGGTCTTCCGGCAAAGAGTGGTGTTGGAGGAGGAATGTTGACAGTGTGCCGGGTAAATTTGGAATAGCTGTTATTTCACCTCCCTTAGATAAATTTGGCAACAGTTTGAAAGCACAAAAAGTGATTCAGTATATTGTGGAACAGCTTAAAGTGAACCCATATTGGATTGAACCTAAGTAAGGTTCAGGTTTAAATGTGATATTAGAAGAAAGCCCAAAATTATTTGGGCTTTCCTTTTTATTTAGAAAAAGTAGTCAGAGTTTTTAATTCTGCTACAGTTTGTGTAGGGTTTTCGGCTTTAAAAACAAAACTCCCGGCAACCAAAACATCTGCTCCGGCTTCTACTAACTGTTTTGCATTTTTACTGGTTACACCACCGTCAATTTCAATTAATGTTGAAGCATTTTTGCGTGTAATCAAAGCCTTTAGTTTAGCAACTTTAGCATAAGTGTTTTCAATAAACGACTGGCCCCCAAAACCTGGATTAACACTCATAATACAAACTAAGTCAATATCATTTATAACGTCTTCTAATAAGTCGATATTAGTGTGTGGGTTAATGGCAACTCCAGCTTTCATTCCTTCAGCTTTAATAGCTTGTAAAGTTCTGTGTAAGTGTGTGCAGGCTTCGTAGTGTACGGTAAGACCATTGGCTCCTAAGTCTGCAAAAGTTTTGATATATCGATCCGGATCAATGATCATTAGATGCACATCAATATATTTTTTTGCATGTTTTGAAATGGCTTCTAAAACCGGCATTCCGAAAGAGATATTCGGAACAAAAACTCCGTCCATAATATCAATGTGAAACCAGTCAGCCTGGCTGTTGTTAATCATTTCGATATCACGCTGTAAATTAGCAAAATCAGCTGCAAGAACAGAAGGAGCAATAAGTGTATTTTTCATTATGTAGTTGTGTGTTGTTTTTGCAAAGATAAATTTTTAAGCGCAATCGCGATAGCTATCGGGAGCAAAGATTTTTGTAAAGTTTTCATAAGTTTATATACGCTGCGTTTTGCCAAATTTATTTGTAATGTAATAAAAATTTGCCCTTATTTTAATTATAAAAAACAAGAAGGAATTTAGTAAATCAAAAGATAAGAAATAAGTGATTCGTATGGGTTTTTTTGTAAATTGCGACAAATAATCCTACTAATGAAAATACCTTTACTTTCAATTATTACTTTTTTTTTATCTGCAAACATGCTCTATGGACAAAAAGCATTAGACCCTACACCAGAAGACATTCAATTAGCAAAATCACTTAGAGAAAAATATGCTAAAGATGATGTTGTCATTTTAGAAAGTAAAGAAAATATAACCTTTGAACTTAACAAGAGCGATGCTAAAGTTGTGGTTAAAAATTCTACCAGAGAAGTCTTAATGAATATTAATCATAGAGCTGATATTAATAAATATGAGTTTTATGATAATGAATCATCGATTGAAAGTTTTATTCTGAAATATAGAAATCAAAAAAATACCGGTTTTGAGATAAAAGATCAGTTTTACAAGGACAATGATTTGTTTTACAATGATGCCCGTGTAAAGTATATGAATGTAGATTTTCCGGTTCAGGGTTATTCCTATATTTATGAGCTTGAGAAAAAATATAGTGATATTAAATATTTTACCTCTTTGTATTTTAATGATGAGTATCCGGTTATCAAAAAAGAGATTACAGTTACAGTTCCGGATTGGTTAAGTTTAGAATTAAAGGAATTTAATTTTGAAGGGAAAGCTGTTTCTAAAACGGAAAAACGTGACGATAGAAATGGTGCTACAATTTACACCTATATTTTGGAAAATGTTGATGCTTTTTATAAAGAAAAAAGAACGCCGGGAAGAAGTTATATCTATCCGCATGTTCTGGTTATTGCAAAATCATTTAAGTATAAAGATAAGGAGACAATGCTTTTTAATTCGACGGCAGATTTATATAAATGGTATAAATCATTAGTAGATTCTATGAAAGATGATACGAGCCTGCTGGCTGCTAAAGTTACAGAATTGACAGCTTCAGCAAAAACGGATGAAGAAAAAATCAAGAATATATATTACTGGGTACAGGATAATATCAGATACATAGCGTTTGAAGACGGAATTGCCGGTTTTAAACCAGACGAAGCACAAAATGTTTTTGAAAAAAGATATGGTGATTGCAAAGGAATGGCAAACCTTAGTAAACAAATGCTAAAATTAGCAGGATTTGACGCCAGACTTACCTGGATTGGTACTAAACATATTTTGTATGATTATACAACACCTTCTCTTGCGGTTGATAATCATATGATTTGTACGTTGTTTTATAAAGGTAAAACCTATTTTATAGACGGTACAGAGAAGTATAATTCTTTTGGAGAAGATGCAGAAAGAATTCAAAATAAGGAAGTATTGATTGAAGATGGAGATAAATTTATTATTAAGAAAGTTCCGGTTTCGGGAAGCGAATTAAATAAAGAAATTTATAATGCCAGATTAATCGTTGATAATGATAAATTGAGCGGTAGCTGTTCTAAAACCTATTCAGGTGAAAGTAAAACGGAATTTTTAAATATTTTTAATTCTTTTGAAAATAATAAAAAAGGTGAGACTCTAGAAAAATACCTTTCCGGAAATGATAAAAATATTACGGCCAGCAATATTAAAACTTCAGATTTAAAAAACAGAGATTTGAAACTTTCTTTGAATTATGATTTAGATGTTCAAAATAAAGTTTCAAAATTTGATAATGATATTTTTGTAGACTTAGCTTACATGGATGAATATAAAAATTTTGAATTTAAAGACAGAAAAACAAATTACGAACTCAATTATAAAACAAATTACGAATCTAATGTCGTTCTGGAGATTCCTGCTGGATATAAACTGAGTAAACTACCTGAAAATCTAAACGTAAATGAAGAAGATTTCAGTATTCTGATTTCTTTTAAACAGGTTGGCAAAGACATTGTTTACAAGAAACAATTTGTGTTTAAAAATGCTGTGCTGAAAACGGCCGATATGGCAAAATGGAATGACTTCAATAAAAATCTTAAAACAATTTATAACCAACAAATAATTTTTACCAAATCATAAAACAGCATGAATAGAATACTACTTATTTTCTTTATTACAATTTGTTTCTCATCTTATTCACAGGATAAAACCGAAGTAAAAGATTTCTTTTGGGGGAAATCAGATACTTTTAAAACGGTGACCAAAACACCAGATAAATGGAAAAATGAATCAGCCGTTATTATTTATAAATATGAATATTATGATTACCATAATTCTGGCGTAAAAGTAGTGTATACAAGCGCTTTTAGACAAAGAATAAAACTTCAGGACGAAACTTCTGTCAAAGAATTTTCTGAATTCTCATTCAAAGACAAGTTTAGAACTACAAAAGGATACAGTTATAAAGAAGGAACAACATTTTTAGGAATTAAAATTGTTAAACCAAACGGAGATGAGATTGAAGTTGATGTCAATAAAGACGCAAAGAAGGTTGATGATCAGAAAAAAATAGCCATAAATAGTCTGGAAATAGGAGATGTTATAGATTATTATTACTATTCTTATGAGCCTTTTGCTAGTGAAATTCAAAGTTTTGATCCAGTTGAGAATACATTAGGAGATGTTTATCCTATTATGAATAGAAAAATGAAATTCTTGGTAGAAGAGGATTTTTACGTGAGTTTTAATACATACAATGGAGCTCCCGAATTAAAAGAAGTTAGTTCTGGAAAAAAGCATACTAAATCATACGAATTATCGGCTCATGATATTGATAAAAATGAATTTCCAAGATGGTTTTATCCTTTAGTAGAACTGCCATGTTATAAATTTCAGGTGTTTTTCTCAAGAAAATCTGGTAATGCTACACCTGCTTATGCAGATGTTTTTCTGCCAAAAGATCGTAATACTTTTAGAAAAACAGTTAATAAAGATGATATCTTCGATGCTTATGAAAAGAAATTTCATGCTGTTTTTGATTTAGATGAAACGCTAAAGTTCTTGAAAGGAAAAACCTTTGAAAATGAAGAAGAAAAAATAAAAGCAGTTTACTTATTTGCCAGACATCAGTATTTTACACAGTATATTGAATCGGCAGTAATTAAAGAGGCGGATATTTTTAATTCGTACGCGATGTATAAAAATCCTAATTTCTTTGCTAACGAAATGTCGTTTATTTACTATTTCATGGCGTATATGAAAGAGTTTAAAGTCGATTACAACATTATACTGGCCACGGCCAGGAACAATGGTTCTCTGGATGATTTATTAATTCAAAAAAACCTGACTCCGTTATTGCGGATCAATACACCAAATCCTTTATATCTTGAATATTGTGATCCTTATACCATACCTGGAACAATTAATTATAATCTGGAAAATACAAAAGGGTATATAATGGACTACGTTAATAATAGGAATATTGCAAATGTAGAGGAAGTGAATTTACCGTCAACTACAGTTAAAGATAATGTTGCAAAAGTAGTTACGAATGTATCAATGGGCTCTGATTTGTCTAACCTGAATGTTAAAAGATCATCATCGTTTTATGGGCATTTCAAGAGTGATGAACAAAGAGAGAAATTGAAGTTTTATGATTATGTAGATGAAGATTATCAAAAATATGGAACAGAAAGAGTTATTGATAAAGTAGGGAGTAAAAGCAAGCGCGAACAATATACCAAGGAGTTTGATGCTCTGAAAAACAAATTAAGAGATATACAGAAAGAAGATGAGAAAAAATCTCTTTCGGGAGAATTTGATTTTGAGATTGAAAACCCAATTATTAAAATTACAAATACGGGTAGATATGGCGATAATTCACCAGTTTCGTATGAGGAAGAATTTGAAATAAAGAACAATTTTATAAAAAAAGCGGGCGAAAATTATATTGTTGAAATTGGAAAAATGCTGACCAATCAGGTTGAAATTGACAAAAAAGAAGCAGGTCGAAAAAACAATGTATACATGCCATTTCCGAGAGCTTTTGAAAATGAAATTGTTTTTGAAATTCCTGCGGGATATAAAATTTCAGGAATCGAAAAATTAAATAAAAATGTTCAAAATTCAACGGGGGAATTTATTAGTGTGGCTTCTTTAGAAGATAATAAACTGATAATTAAGGCCACAAAAAAATACAATAACTACTACGAGCCTAATGCAAATTGGAGTAAAATTATAGCATTCTTAGAAGCGGCATATCAATTTACTCAGGAAAAAGTCATGCTTAAAAAACAGTAGGCTTTAACTTCTTAGCCTTAAAAGTATTTGGTTTTTGATGTTTTGAGTATTTACAGAAATATCTTTAAATAAAAAACTCCGGTAATCAGCCGGAGTTTCAATCATCAATCAAAAAACGAACAGTCAATCAAACTGTTGTTTGCTTTAAAATTCCAAATATTATAATTTTCGAATAAAATTCCAAATTCCAACTTTTATATTGGTATTTGGAATTTTAAATATATTGGAATTTATATTTTAATATTAACCTAAATAAGTTTTAAGGATTTTACTTCTTGAAGTATGTTTCAATCTACGGATTGCTTTTTCTTTAATCTGACGTACACGCTCACGAGTTAAGTCGAAAGTCTCTCCAATTTCTTCTAATGTCATTGGGTGTTGATCGCCAAGACCAAAATACAAACGAACAACATCTGCCTCTCTTGGAGTTAATGTCTCTAACGAACGCTCGATTTCAGTACGTAAAGATTCGTGAATTAATTCTCTGTCTGGGTTTGGAGATTCTCCGGAACGTAAAACGTCATAAAGGTTAGAATCTTCTCCCTCAACAAGAGGTGCATCCATTGATAAGTGACGACCAGAGTTTTTCATAGACTCTTTTACGTCATTTACAGTCATGTCTAGTTCTTTTGCAATTTCTTCAGCAGAAGGTGGACGCTCGTTAGATTGCTCTAATAAAGCATACATTTTGTTGATTTTATTGATAGAACCAATTTTGTTTAAAGGTAAACGAACGATACGGGATTGTTCTGCTAATGCCTGAAGGATCGATTGACGAATCCACCAAACTGCGTAAGAGATAAATTTGAAACCACGAGTTTCATCAAAACGTTGTGCAGCTTTAATTAAACCTAAGTTTCCTTCGTTAATTAAGTCAGGAAGAGTTAATCCTTGATTTTGATATTGTTTAGCAACCGATACAACGAAACGTAGGTTGGCTTTTGTTAATTTTTCTAATGCTCTTTGATCACCTGCTTTTATTCTTTGTGCTAATTCTACCTCTTCATCAGCGGTAATTAGGTCAACTTTTCCGATTTCTTGTAGATATTTATCTAACGATGCAGTTTCACGATTAGTTACCTGCTTGGTGATTTTAAGTTGTCTCATGTTTTTGTCTCCTCAATTTTTAAGTGTACAAATGGTTATACGTATGAAGTATCAAAAAAGTTACAATTAAATAAAAATAATTTAATTTTTTATGTTTTTTATATTTATAAAAGATATTTTGTATTGATTATTAGAGAGATAAAAAAAATCGGAAGAGTAAAATACTTTCCGATTTAATTTAACTATTGTAAAAAAATAAATTTATGCACTACAGAAACATCTATTTTACGGTAATGTTTTTTGAAACATAGACCGGTTTTCCTTCTTCTGTAAAACCTTCTAAAACCACCTCAAAATTTCCTTTTAAATCAGAAGTGTAAAAAGAAATATTATCTTCTTTTTGATCTAATTTTAAATTAGGTTTCCAAAGTAATTGATATCTGTAATCCGGAATTCTTTTTAAGGTGTTTCCAGAACTATAATCAGGATTGTAATAAACTTTTTCAGGATTAGGCCTTTGAATGTCAGTTGTTTTTAAATACTTTTTAACGTAGTTAGTGGCAAAATCGCTGTTTTTGGTTTCAAAACTAATAAGACCACCGTACAAATCTGGCCCATAAACATAAGGCTCTGTAATAAGACTGACTTTGTCAACATTCCCCATATTATATTCGAAAAGGTCACTTGGATCCTGAATTTGAAGACCGTCAACAATTACTAAAGGAGGCCCATAAGATTCTAAGTCTTTGTGATCATTTCTAACCCTCAATTGGTATTTACCATTGTTTTTTCTGTAGTATAACTCGATTATTACTTCAACTACATTTTCTTTTAAAGTTGGGAAACGGGTATAGTCATCCAGTATATATGTTTTTTCTATCGTGTTGAAAAAAGGACTAATGACAGCTTCCTGAACTAAGCTGTCTTTTTTAGTCTGATAATAAGCATTTTGTATCTGGCTTGCTGTTGAACGATCTTCAATATCGCTTTTGAGATTCTCTGTTAAATTTAGCTTTGATGAAAATTTTAATTTTGAGGTGTCAAAGGTTGGAAGCGGATCTAAAACAATACTGTAATCTGCAGGATTTGGGTCAAGAATTTGCATAATTGCACTTGAGAAATTTGGAAAATGATCCAGCAAAAATGCGAACTTACCATCCGAATTTGTTTTAACTATTTTTAATACATATTCTTTTCCGGGTAATGAAAGCGAGATCGATTTATTGCTTACAGAATTATTACTCTTTGATACAATTGAACCCGTAATCAATTCAGCTCTTAATTCTGGAATATAAGCATAAGAAGTAATGGTATTGTTTTCATAACTACCAGAGGTTCTTGCGATAAATTCTTGTGGCGTGGTTTGTTTTAGTGTTGGAATTTGATCTGTTTTTCTAATGGAAACAGAGTAATTACCTTTTTCGATCGTTTCAGTTAATGATTTTATTTTTAAAGTCGCTTTTTCTCTCGTGTAATAACTTTCCTTGTCAAACTCAAAGTCAATTCTTTTTTCATTATCGGCATAAGAATTAGTAGTATACGCCTGAGATGATGAAATGTTATTTTTTAGAGTGCTGTCAAAAGTTACATTTTCATTTGGCTCCTGCGTTTGAAAAGGATTTATTATAAAAATATCGATTTCAAAAGTTTGTGATTTTGGATTGTTGAGCATCCATTTGGTGTAGGCAATTAATTTGTAATTACCGGTCTTTAAAGTTGTAGGTATAAAATAGTCGCCAGCTCCAATTCCTTTTTCAAGATAGACTTTGTTTTTTTGAAAAGACTTTTTTTCATTATCAACAAGTTCAATATACGCAATTTTGCTTATTTGACTTGGTTTGTTGTTAAGAGGATTTAAGCAATATAATTTATAAAATAATGTTTCGCCTGTAAGAAAAGTCGAGGTATTAGCGTGAAGAAAAATAGTTTCCTGTGTTGATGTTTTTAAATTATCATTAACACGAGACTGGGCAAAACTAAAAGCGCTTAATAAAATTGCAATTAAAATTATAGAGCGTTTCATTAAGTCCAGAATTAAGGTTTGTCTGTATGTTGAAAGTTGTTTCATAAATTCTTAAAAATTAGTCTACCCAAAATGGAGGAACGATATTAGATGAAAAAGTGGTGCAATCCCCACAGGCTGGTTTTACCATATCATAAATGGTCATATTGTTCCATGAAAAAAGCAATCGTGATCTTGTACGAATCATTGAGCGTAAAGCTGCTCCCCGGCATGGAGGTTCCGGAAGGTCACAATTGTAAAATTGTTCTGGTTCACAATCACTTTCGTAGTAAGGAGGAGGCGGCTCATTTGGAAACAAATCAGAATAATTGAAATAAATTCGTTCTGAAGAAACAGAAGAAACTTCAAAAAAGCCAATGACTTTTTCAGAAGGATTTTCAACGCATTGTATATTTCCATAAAAGAATCCTGGTTGTTTAGGAGAAAGGACACTACCCGAAGATGATAAATCCCGTAATGTTTTATAAAAAGTATAAGCTGCTAAATTCTGAACATATTGCTTTACGAAAATACTATAACGATGAGTTATGATATAATTCTGATCGCTAATAAATCGTACCGGATAATGTACGCGATCTTCACTAAGGGTGCTAGTATTGTTTAAAAGAATATCCTCAGATTTTTTTGTAGAGTAACAGGTTTTACTTTCGCCAGTTCTGGGCGTTACTGCAATTCCCTCTGATGCAGGCTGTCCTGGGAAATCATTCATAGGATCTGGAGGTATTGCCGGGGTGAACACAACATCAGCTTTAAAAAAGTACCATCTTGGCGCTATTATTTTGTAGGTTTCAGCATATTCATATCTGTAATATTTTGATGTGTTAGTAGGGTCATAACTATTTACATTGATCTGAACACCTCTTTCTCCGTGAACAGTTTCAACAGTTGCTGTAACGTTGTCAATCTTGGTTTCGGTAGTTAAAGTTTGCTGGTCAGAGGTGTAATTTTTGCCCTCTTTTGTTTTAATTTTTAACTGATACTTTCTACCCGGCTCAGCTTTAAATTGTACGAGAGAAGCATACACAGTGTCTTTTTGTTCAAATTGATATTCATTTCCCTGATCGTCTGTAACAAAGACATTGGCTCCTGTTTCAAATTTTGGACCTGTTTCATCCAATTGATAGACCTGAGAAATTCTTATAGTTTGATTTTTTATTTCATTTGTAATAGTACCTTCAACAACAAGAGCACTTTCAAAATTATTACTTTTAAAAGCGTATTGTTCTGTACAGCCTGTAAGAGCCGTAACTAAGAGAAGAAAAATAGATATTTTAAGTATAAAATATTTCATAAGTTTTTAAGAATTAATCTACCCAAAATGGAGGAACGATATTAGATGAAAATGAAGTACAGTCTCCACAAGCGGGTTTTACCATAAAATAAGTACTGGCGCCCGATGCATAGTGTACCAAAGAATTAGAACGTATAGAAGAACGCAACGGGATTCCGCTACAAGGCGGGTCTCCTTCGCAATCTAAAAACTCCCTTTGTGCACAATCGGTTTCATAATATGGAGGAAGAGGCTCATTTGGAAACAAGTCTTTATAGTTAAAGTAAATTCTTTCTGAAGAAACCGCAGAGACCTCAAAGAAACCAATAACTTTTTCAGAAGGATTTTCGACAGATTTTATATTTCCATAAAAAAATCCAGGCTGTTTAGGAGACAATACACTTCCGGAAGTGGATAAATCTCTTAATGTTTTATAGAAAGTATAAGCAGATAAATTCTGAATATACTGCTTTACAAAAATAGTATAGCGATGCGATATGATATAATTCTGATCGCTGATAAAACGAACAGGATAATGAACACGATCATCACTATTACCACTTGTGTTGGTTAAAAGAACCTGATCTGATTTTTTGGTTGAAAAGCAGGTTTCGGTTTCTCTTGTTCTTGGAACTACTAAAATAGCTTCTCCGGCAGGACTGCCAGGAAAATCATTTTCAGGATCTGGCGGAATAGCCGGAATCATTTGCAAGATAGTTTTTCTGGAATCCCATTTAGGCGCAATTATTTTATAGGTTTCAGTGTACTCATATCTGTAATATTTTGAAGTATTTGTCGGGTCGTAACTGTTTACATTTATTTGAACTCCTCTTTGTCCCTGAACAGTTTCGACTGTAGCGGTCATGTTTTCTATTTTAGTTTCTGTAGTTAAGGTTTGTTCATCAGAAGTATAATTTTTGCCCTCTTTTGTTTTAATTTTTAACTGATATTTTCTGCCGGGTTCTGCTTTAAACGCTGAAATAGAAGCATAAACGGTATCTTTTTCTTCAAATTGATATTCATTTCCTTTGTCATCTGTGATATAAACATTTGCACCCTTTTCAAATCGTGGTCCTGTTTCTTCCAATTGGTATACTTGAGAAACTCTTATGGTTTGATTTTTAAATTCATTTGTAATTGTACCTTCAACAACAAGAGCACTTTCAAAATCTGTATTTTGAAAAACATACTGTTCAGTACATCCGCTTACAGCGAATGCAAGAACAAGAAAAAGGTATATTTTTTTAAAAAATTTCATGATTTTTAAAACTTGAAGTTATATGTGATACTAGGAATTGGAATCGAAAAAATGGATGTTTTATAGGCTTTAATCTGGCCCTGATCTGTTACGAAAAATACAGAATAAGGATTGTTTCTTCCTAAAACATTATAAACTGAGATATTCCAAAAGCTATGTGCTAATTTTTTTATCTTATGATTTCCTTCAATATTAAAACCAAGATCTAACCTGAAATAATCAGGAATTCTGAATTTGTTTCGGTCACTATAAACAGTGTATTGCGCATTTCCATAATCATACGTCCCAATTGGGTACGTAATCGGGCGGCCGGTTTGATATATAAAATTACTTGAAAAACTATAACGTTTTGTAATTCTGTAGTTTAAAACTGCACTAAAGTCATGTGGTTTGTCAAAATTTGATGCAAAATATTTACCGTCATTTACTTTTTCTTCATTAAACTGGCTGTTCAGTTTAATTAAAGATCTTGAGTATGTATAGCCTAACCATCCGTTAAGACGACCTTCGGATTTTTTCAGAAGGACTTCAACTCCATATGCTTTTCCCTGACCTTGTAAAAGTTCGGTTTCAATATTTTCATTTAATAGTAAACTGGCACCCACCTTATAATCTAAAATATTATTTGATTTTTTATAATAGCCTTCCAGACTTAATTCTAATTCGTCATTCTTTAAATTCTTATAAAAACCAAGTGAAACCTGTTGAGCATCTTCTGGTTTTACATTTAAATCTGAAAGCTTCCAGATATCTGTTGGTGATTGTGTGGTGTTATTTGATAATAAATGAATGTATTGATAGGTTTTGTCATAACTGGCTCTTACAGAAAAATCATCCGTTATAAAGTAACGCGCAGCAATTCTAGGTTCAAAACCGCCATAACTTTTAATTACTTCATTGTTTTTATAAGTTTTAGTCTCTACCACAGTTGCATCGCTAATTGGGAGATTCTCCTGATAAACTCGCTGTGTAGATGGTCCTAAAGCAGAAAATCTGGAATAACGCAAACCAAAATCCAATAAGAATTTATCAGTAATTTTAAAATTATCGCCAATATACACGGCAGATTCCAGACCTCGTTCTTTTTCAATATCAACCGGAATTAATGACGAATCAGGATTTGTAGGTTTTAAATACCCGGGATTTATTCCATACAATTTACTTGAAATTCCATATGATATTTTGTGCTTATCACTGTACAAATAAGACATTTTAAGGGCAGCCTGTGTGTCATTGATTTTATATCCAAAATCAAATGAATTTATACCTGTCGTCTCATAATCAATATTAAATTTATACTCACTATTGGTTAGTATCAGAGAACCTTTGTTTTTTTCATTGAAAGTGTGATTCCATTTTAGTGTCGCTAAACGATTGCTGTACTTGTACAAAGAATCAGACGAAACACTAAATTTATCATGACTATAATATAAAGTAGACTCAATATCGTTATTGTTGTTAATTTTATGATTGTATTTTAAAATTACATCATAAAAAGAAGCCTGACTATTTTTTAGATCCTCGTCGTCGAGGGTTTTTAATATCCAGTCAGAATAACTTGCTCTTCCTCCAACAACAAGACTTGATTTTCCTTTTACAACCGGAGTAGACAGCATAAGATTACTTGTTGCCGGACCAATACCTCCTTCACCTTCAAATTTGTTATAGTTTCCTGTTTTTGAAGTGATATCAAAAACAGAAGATAATCTGCCTCCAAATTCAGCAGGAATACTTCCTTTGTAAATATCTACTTTTTTTGTTGTGTAAGGGTTTAAGGCTGTAAAAAAGCCAAAAAAGTGAGATGGATTGTATAAAACAGCCTGATCTAATAAAAATAAATTTTGATCTTCTTTACCGCCTCGAACGTTATAACCAGCAGAACCTTCTCCTGCGGTTTTAATACCGGGTAAAGTTAGTGCTACTTTCAAAATGTCACGTTCTCCTAAAACCAGTGGTACATTTTTAATACCTTCTGAATCTATGGTTGTAACTCCCGTAATTGCTGATTTTGCTGTTTTGCTTTTATTTGTTTTTATTAAAACTTCATTAAGCTGATTTATATTATCAGTAACATTAAAATTTAAAGTCCCATCATTGTACACCATGATTTTCTTAGATACTTTATCATAAGCAAAACTTTCGGTTTCAACTGTACTTATTCCGGCTGGGACTTGTAATTTGTAATGTCCTTCTTTATCTGTAACTGCGGTAAATTCGGTTTCAGGAATCTTCACTAATATATTAGCGATTCCGGTTTTGTTTTTTCCTCCTTTTATATATCCGGAAAGGGTATAGGTCTTCTTTTTTTGATTTTTTCCTTCTTTTCCAATAAGAATAATGTCCCGAAGATTTTTGTTGGGATTTCGGGTATTTGTTCTTTTTATAGAATCAAACTGTTGATAAAAAATAGGAGTTAAAGGCTCTCCATTTTCATCTTTCTCCAAGGGAATTCCAAAGTAATCATCAGGAAGCTGATTGTATATTACACTGTTATTGCTAAGTATAATTTTATTTTCAGAAATAAAGAAATTGATGCTGGTGTTTTGAAAGATGTCCTCAAGAACTTCCGAAATACGAACTTCTTTAAATTGTTTTGAAATAACGGTACTATCTGAATCCAGCCATCTTTCATCAAAATAAAATTTAAAATGAGATGTTTGCTCAATGTTTTGGATTGCCGTTTTTAGATTCGCATTTTTTAAATCGACAGAAACTTTATCACTTATAACCTGACTATAGATAATTTGTTGAAAGGCGAGTAAAAAAAAGAGTAGAAGAGTAATTTTTTTCATTTATGTCGAACTTTTTTTTAAAAAACTATTGATTTGCTTTGTCAGATTTTCCATGAATTGAGTTTTGTCTGAACGCTCTAACTTTTTGTCAATTTTATAATAATTATTAATTTCTTTTTTGACAGAAGGAAATATCTTTTTTACCTCTTTTTCAGATTCAACCTTATAAAAATAATTGTTGTACTTGATGATATAATCGTTTTTGTAGATGAAATTGTAGTAGACACCATCTGATTGAAAAACCTTGATCTTTTCTTTATGATGTTTTATATATAGCGATACCAGATCTCCAACATAACTTTCCTCATAAATTCCATTTACGATACCGGGGAATTTTAATGTCTCAGATTTTAAATTGACAAACTTTTTGTTTTTAATACTAAAGAAATTGACCTTGTCTTTTATCAGATTAATGGCAAGATTATCTGTTTGATCGTTTTGTTTGAAGATTAACTGATCCTGATGAATATCATATTTAAGCAGAACGTTGTCGTAAATTTCATCTTCAAAACCTAAACTCCCGGAATTAAACTCGTTGATGTAGTACCTGTGTTTATCGGCAATTGGTCTAAAAGGTTCACTATGCAGAACCCCATTGTTTATGTTTAAGTTATCCCTGCCAACATTGTTGTCGAAGAATTCGTAAATTGAGGATTTGTCAGAAGATTGGGAATATAAATACGAAACGTTTGAGATGGTACTAAATATTAATAAATATAAAGCCTTCTTTTGATAATTTTTCAAAGGATTTAGTGGTTTTAAGGTTCGTTTTTTGGTGGTTTTTCAAATTTATTAAAATAATCTTACAAAAAGCATGAACAATTGTTAAAATATAACAAAATATCGCTTTTTTATGAAAAAAAATACGACAAACTTCGCAATCAGGAACGAGCTTTTTAATGTACTCAGAGTAAATTTTGTTCTTAGATTATATTGTTATATGAAATTTATGGAGCATTAAAATAAAGCTAAAAACCCCAATTCATTTATTTGAACCGGGGCTTTTAGCTAGTAAATCTTTATTAGGTCAAAGATTCCGTTTTAGGAGATTTGATTTATTTATTCAGTTTTGAATGTTTTATAAAAATGAACATAATTTCCGGTTTCGGTAATTCCTTCCAGGATGATTTCATAATCTCCGGAAATATCAGAGGTATAAAAAGAGATAGCCATTTCGCTATTTTTAAAAGCTATATTTGGTTTCCAAAGTAATTGATGTCTGTAATCAGGAATTCGGCTAAGCGCATTTGATGTTTCATATTGTGGTTCAAAATAAACTTTTGCAGGTTCAGGCCTTAAGATTGTCGTTTTTAAAATGCTTTTATCAGTATAAATAGTTGCAAAATCGTTGTTTTTTGTAATAATACTGACAATTCCGTTGAATATTTTAGGGCCATAACAGTAGGGTCTGTTAACAACGCTAATATTTTGAATTTGATAGGCATTATAATTTAATAGTGCATTTATATCCTGAATTTGTAGTCCGTCAACCAAAATCAGACAAGGTTCAGGAGATTGTATAATATTGTATCTGGAATCGCTTAAGTATAGTGCCGGAAGCTGATTGTAATCTTTAAAATTAAGTTCAGTAACAATTTCTATTATTGTTTCTTTAAACGTTCTAAATCTTTCGAAATCATCGAGATTATATTTTTTTTCGGTAGGCTGAAAAAAGAAATCTGTATGGATAGCTTCGATAAGACTGTCTTTTTTTTGTGAAAAATAAACGTTCTCTACCTGAGTTGCCAATGAGCGCTCTTGAATTGCTTTCAAATTTTTGCTGGAAATAGAGGTTTTATTGGAGAAAATCAAATTCGATAAATCCGGACCTGGCGTTTTATCTATTGCAATAGTATAGTTTTCTTTGTCAGGTTCTGATAATTGTACATAACAATCTGATGTACTGGTTTGTTTATCAATTAAAAAAATGAATTTTCCGTTGCTATCTGTTTGGGTTGTTTTGAAGATGAAATTTTTTCCAGGAATAGATAGTGTAACTATTTTAGAGTCTAAATTAGAAGCTCCAGATTTTGGAGTTATATATCCGGTTATAATTTCGCCTCTTGTTTCTGGAAGTACCTTTATTTCTTGTTTTAGATTTACATAAGTATTAATAGTTTCGTTACTTGGGTATGTAGGGATAAGATCTATTTTTTTGATATTTAAAAAATAGTTTCCTTTATCTAATGCTTTTGGTATTACAAGAGTGGCTTTTTCTCTTTTAGAATATTTTTCTTTGTCAAGACTTAAAAGAATGTTTTCAGATGTATTTTGGGTTCCATTTTTATAAACGCCAGTTTTTACAGATGTACTATCAATAGTCATGTTTATATGTTCCTGAAATGGATTTATGATGGTAAAGTCTTTTTCAAAAAAGTTATTCTGACTATTGTTTAACATCCAGTTTGTATAGGCAATAAGCTTATAGTTTCCCGTTTTTAATACTGTTGGAATAAAATAATCGCCTGATCCAATTCCGTTTTTCAGACTAATTTTATTTTTAAATACACTTTCTTTCTGATCGTTAATTACTTCTAAATATGCAATTTCACTGATATCAGAAAATACATTCGTTTTATTTAAACAGTACAATTGGTAATATAATGTTTCGCCGGTTAAGATTACCGAAGTATTAGTTTTAACTAATATTGATTCCGCACCCAAAGCAGTATTATTTTGAGCACTACTTTTAAAAGTGAAATTTACTAATAACAGTAAAAAAGCTAATTGTATGTTTAATTTTCCCAAAATGAAGGTATTACGTTAGAAGAAAATGATGTACAATCTCCGCATTCTTTTTCAACCATCCAGTATGATGTTGGAGACATTCCCGGACCTCCTCCTATATAAACATGAGTGGTGAGTACTTTATAATTGTCCATGGGTATTACACTAAACTGGATTTCTTCTGGCTCGCATTTTCTAAAGAATAGCGTTGGATCATCTGATGGAAAAATGTCGTTAAAATTGAAAAAGATTCTTTTTTTTGAAACCGAGGCAACCTCAAAGAAACCGACCACTTTTTCTGATGAATCTGAAGTTGATTTGATATTTCCGATAATGTATCCGGGCTGGTTTGGAGATAACAATTCTCCTGAATCTATCATTTTTTTGGATGTATTATAGTAATCGTAAGCAGATTGATTTTGCGTGTACTGAGAAACCAAAATACTGTAACGATAAGCGATTATATAATTTGATTTGTCAATAAAGCGAACAGGAAAGTTTACGCGGTCTTCGGTTAAATCTTTTGTATTTGTTTGTATAATGCCAGTCGAATGTTTTGTGCTGTAGCAAATATGAGTATTTGGTTCGGCCGGGACTATAATCATTTTAAACGTATTTTGATAAGGTACTAATTCTACACGTTCTGTTGTATTGTAAACAGTTTGTACTTTATAAGTCTCGTCATATTCATAACGATAATATTTAGATGTATTTGCAGGATCAAAACTTTTAACATTAATCTGAACACCTTGTATGCCATCTTTTTCAGCCACTTTAGCTTCTAAATCAATAGTGTTTGGTGTAGTTAAAGTTTCTGGTGAAGAAATATATGATTTTCCGGATTTGGTTGTTATTTTTAATTGGTAGTTCTTATTTGGTTCTATTTTAAATTCATTTGAAGAAATATATTTTCCGTCTTTTTCATCAAAATGAAATTCATTACTGTCGCTGTCAACAACAGTAACGTTAGCTCCAGACTCGGCAATTTTTATAGTATCGTTAAGAAGTCTGGTTCTTGAAATGTTTATTTCATGATGTTTTAATTCATTTGTTAATGTGGCTTCGACAATCATTGCGTCTTCAAAATCCTGGTTTTGAAAAACGTATTGTTCTGTGCAGCCCGATAAAATAACACAAACAAAAAGAGCCAACGTCATTTTTTTGATTATTGATACATTCATATTGATGTGATAGATGAATTAAAATTTAATGTTATAGGTTATTGTCGGAATTGGAACAGAAAAAATAGATGTTTTGTATGCCTTGATTTTTCTATCTTCAGTAACAAAATAAACATTATACGGGTTGTTTCTTCCCAGAACATTGTAGACTGAAAGATTCCAGAAACTATGTGCGAGTTTTTTTATTTTGTGATTTCCTTCAAAATTGAGACCAATATCCAATCTGTAATAATCCGGAATTCTATATTGGTTGCGATTACTATATAAAGTAAAATCCTCTCCTGCAAAATCATACGACCCAATCGGAAAAGTGACAGGTCTGCCGGTTTGGTAAACAAAATTGGTTGACAAACTGTATCTCTTTGTGAATTTGTAGTTTAAAATAGCGCTAAAATCATGCGGTTTGTCATAATTTGTAGGGAAATAATCTCCGTTGTTTATTTTTTCAGCATCAAATCTACTGTCAAGTTTTATTAAGGCTCTGGAATAAGTATAGCTTAACCAGCCATTAAAATTTCCTTTTTCTTTTTTGATCAAAAATTCAACTCCATAGGCTTTTCCTTCTCCCTGAAGAAGTTCCGTTTCGATGTTTTCGTTCAAAAATAATTCGGCACCAACTTTATAATCCAGAATGTTTTTTGAGCGTTTATAATAACCTTCTATACTTAGTTCTAATGATTTTTGAATTATATTTTTGAAAAACCCTAACGAAAACTGATTGGAAGATTGTGGCTCAGTATTTAAATCAGAAAGTTTCCATACATCCATAGGAGATTGTGTGGTATTAGTTGATAGTAAATGCATGTATTGATAGGTTCTGTCAAAACTTGCTTTTACAGATAAATCCGGAAGTATAAAATATCGCGCTGAAATTCTGGGCTCAAAACCTCCATACGTTTTTATAGACTCATTATTATTGTAGATCTTGGTATCAATAACAGTTTTGTCAGATTTTGGGCGGTCATCCTGATAGATGTTTTGCGTAGAAGGGCCAAGTGCAGAATAAAAAGAATAACGCAAACCTAGATCAATTAAAAGTTTATCACTGACCTTATAATTTTCGGTAAAGAATAAAGCCGATTCTAAAGCTTTTTCCTTTTCAAGTGTAATATCTTTAATCAGAGAGTTGTCACCTGTTGATTTGAGGAAGCCAGGTTTAACATTATACATTTTGCTGCTAACGCCATAATTAAAGGAATGTTTTTCATTGAGATTGTATCTCATTTTAAAAACAAACTGAGTTTCATTGATTTTATAGCCGTAATCAAATGATTTTTCAGGCTGAGAATCGTAATCGATGTTAAAATTATACTGACTATTGGTAACAATTAGGGAAGATTTATTTTTTGCATTAAAATCATGATCCCATTTTACGGTTGCTAATAAGTTGTTGTATTTGTAGATGGAATCTGAGTTAATGCTGTATTTATCATGACTATAATACAGAGAGGTTTCGAGATTATCTTTTTTACTGATTTGATGATTGTATTTTAAAATCACATCATAAAAAGAGGCTTGACTATTATCTAGTTCAGGATCTTTAATAGTTCTCAGAATCCAGTCAGAATAACTTGCTCTGCCACCAAATAATAAGCTTGATTTTCCTTTTACGATCGGAATTTCAAGAGTAACATTGCTCATTACAGGCCCAATTCCGGCTTCACCAGAAACTTTTTCGGTATTTCCATTTTTTGATTTAATATCAAAAACAGAAGAAAGTCTTCCTCCAAACTCAGCAGGAATACTTCCTTTGTATATGTCGGCTTTTTTTGTTGTAAAAGGATTGACAGAAGAAAAGAAGCCTAAAAAGTGAGATGGGTTGTATAAAGAAGCGTTGTCTAATAAAAATAAGTTTTGATCATCTTTTCCTCCTCGTACATTAAAGCCCGCAGAACCTTCTCCTGCAGTTTTTATCCCCGGAAGTGTTGTAGCAACTTTAAAAATGTCTCTTTCGCCCAAAATTAAAGGCACATTTTTGATGTTTTCGATATCAATACTGGTAAGACCTGCAACTGCTGAGGTTACATTTCTTGTTTTTTTATTTTCGATGACAACTTCTTTAAGTGCATTTACATTTTCATCCAAATTAAAATCAGCTTTCCCATTGTTGTAAAGTACAATTTTTTTAGCCTTTGACTGATGACTGATGGATTGTGCCTCAATTATATTGATACCTGCAGGAACTCTAAAACTGTAATAACCATTTACATCACTTACTGTACTTATGTCTTTGTCTTTTACTTTAATTGTGATGTTGTATTCTGGTTTTCCTGTAATCCTGTCTTTAATGTAGCCTGATAAAGTATAGGTTTGAGATGCGTTTATCAAAGACTGTTTTCCAAGAGAAATAATAGAGTCTGAGTCTTTTTTAGAATCATTTAGATACTGTTTATTATAAATTGGAATAATTGGCAAATTAGTGGCCTTGTTAACACTTTTATCATCGGTCGGTTCAAAATATTTTTCAGTTATAATATTTGAGATTAAAAGACCATTGCTTAGAATAATATTGTTGTTGTCAATAATGTAATTTATGGTCGTGTTATTCAAAATAGCATCTAAAATTACTGAAATAGAGGTATTCTTAAATTCGCCTGAAATAAGCTCACTGTCTGATAACCATTGGTCTTTAAAATAGAAGTGAAAAGAAGTGTTTTTTTCTAGTATTTCGATAGCTTTTTTTCGTGTTACATTTGAATATTCTATAGAAATATTTTTTTCCTGAGAAAAAAGAAAGATTGGCAATAACAAAAATAAACAGAAGATAAAGTGTTTTTTCATTTAGATTTTGGAATAGAGCTTATAAATTGTTATCAATAAATTTTATTAAATCTGCTTTGAACTGGTATGGGCTTGCCTCTTCTGGGATTTTATTTTTTTTGTAATAATCTTTTATTTCTTTTTTTAGTTGAGGAAATATCGTGAGGATTTCTTTCTGTGTGTTTACAGATGTAAATTTTGAATTATAAAGAAGTTGGTAGTTGTTATATTCTTTGAATTCTGTATATAAATTATTTTCAATAATAATTTCTTTTGCTGTTTTAAAGGGTTTAATGTACAGGGAGATATTTTTACCTAAATATTTTTCTTCAAAAAAACCGGTGATGACTTTTGGATACTTATACTTATTGTCAATATTGACAAATCTTTTATTTTCGATCAAAAAATAATCTGTTTTTTCATTTATAAGCGTTATACCGAATGTATTATTGTTCTTGAATGATTTTACAAGTTGGTCTTTATATATGTCATACTTTATGAGAATGTTTTCATATAATTGATTATCATAAAAAACAGATCCTTTTACGAAGTTTTTATTTAAATAATAGTTGTGATCGTTTTTAAGATTATATGGATCAATATGAATTTTGCCATTATTGATGTTTAAAATTTCTTCGCCAATTGTTTTGTCCAGATAATTAGAGACTTCTTTTTTTTCATTAGTTTGAGAAAAACTGTTGATTGAAAGGAATAGCAGGATGAAAATTACTGTTGAGTAATTTGTGATTTTTAATGGTAGGTTTTTGCAATACAGTTTGAATTTAAAAGAGACAGTAATAAATAATATTGTTTTAATTCTTGACTGTGCAATATCCTTTCTCATCAATATGTGGTTTTGTGTAGCTGTTTTCTATATAAAACTATGTTAATGAAGTTTTAAAAAAAAATAAATTAAACCAACAACATTGATTTTTAAACCAACAACATTATTTAACCTATAATGTGTTTTCTGAAAACGTTGTAGTCTAGTGTTTTAACCGTGTAGTTTTAGGTTGAAAAGTAGATGTAAAAACAAAAAATCCCGTTTCGGTTAAATGAAACGGGATTTATCTATGAATAAACCTTTAGTAAACTAAGATCTGATTACTCTTTTTTCTCCTCACGTGGAGGTCTTGGAACAAGTGCTTTTTTAGACACTTTTTCTTTTTTAGTTTTTGGGTCAACTCCTAAGTATTTCACTTGGAAAACATCTCCCATTTTAACTACATCAGCTACATTTTCAGTACGCTCCCAAGCTAATTCAGATACGTGAAGCAATACTTCGTTTCCTGGTGCAGCAGTATATTCTACTACAGCTCCAAAATCAAGCATTTTGATCACTTTTACTTCGTAAGCTTCTCCCATTTGTGGTTTGAAAGTAATAGAAGCAATTTTTGCTAATACCGCTTCAATTCCAGCAGGATCTGTACCCAAGATTTCGATAACACCTTGCTCATCAACTTCGTTGATTACAATAGTTGTTCCGGTAGCTTTTTGTAATTCCTGAATTACTTTTCCACCAGGTCCAATTAATGCTCCAATAAAGTTTCCAGGAATAGTTCTGGTAATGATTTTTGGTGCATGAGCTTTTACGTCAGCTCTTGGTGCAGCGATAGTTTCAGTTAATTTTCCTAAAATGTGTAAACGTCCATCACGAGCTTGAGCTAAAGCTTGCTCCATAATGTCATAACGTAAACCATCAATTTTGATGTCCATTTGACAAGCTGTAATACCGTCAGCAGTTCCGGTTACTTTAAAGTCCATATCTCCTAAGTGATCTTCGTCACCTAAAATATCAGACAATACAGCAAATTTCTCTCCGTCAGTAATCAATCCCATAGCAATCCCAGAAACTGGTTTTACCATTTGAACCCCAGCATCCATCAAAGCCATTGTTCCGGCACAAACTGTTGCCATAGAAGAAGAACCGTTAGATTCTAAAACCTCAGAAACAACACGAATTGTATAAGGACAATCAGCAGGAATCATATTTTTTAAAGCTCTTTGAGCTAAGTTACCGTGACCAACTTCTCTTCTTGAAGTTCCTCTTAGTGGTTTTGCTTCACCAGTAGAGAAAGGAGGGAAGTTATAGTGTAAGTAGAATTTCTCTTCACCTTGCTCAGATGGAGAATCGATCTGGTTAGCTTCTCTGGAAGTTCCTAAAGTTACAGTTGCCAAAGCCTGAGTTTCTCCACGAGTAAATAAAGAAGAACCGTGAACTCTTGGTAAATAATCAGTCTCACACCAGATTGGTCTGATATCTGTAGTTTTTCTACCATCTAAACGTACACCTAATTCTAATACTACATTACGAACAGCTTCTTTGTTTGTTTTGTAGAAATATTTTGAAACTAAATCACCGTCAGCAGCTAATTCTTCTTCAGTAAATAAAGCTTTAACTTCTTCTTTTACTTCAGCAAATGCAGCACCTCTTTCGTGTTTAGCTGAACCAACTTTTGCAATAGCATAGATTTTATCGTATGCTGCAGCTTTTACTTTTTTGTAAATTTCTTCGTTTTCTTTCTCACCTTCGTAAGTACGAATTTCTTTTTTACCAAAAGCAGCTTGTAAACGTAATTGTGCCTGAATTTGAACTTTGATAGCTTCGTGAGCAAACTTAATAGCTTCGATCATTTCAGCTTCTGAAATTTCTTTCATCTCACCTTCAACCATGGCAACAGAATCCATAGAAGCTCCAATCATCATATCAATGTCTGATTTTTCTAAATCTTCTCTGCTTGGGTTGATTACTAATTTTCCGTCGATACGTGCAACACGTACTTCAGAAATTAAGTTATAGAATGGAATATCTGAAACTGCTAATGCTGCAGAAGCAGCTAAACCAGCTAAAGCATCTGGCATAACTTCTTCGTCATGAGACATTAACTGAATCATAACTTGTGTTTCAGCATGGTAATCATCTGGGAAAAGCGGACGCAATACACGGTCTACTAATCTCATTGTTAATACTTCGCTGTCGCTTGGACGTGCTTCTCTCTTGAAGAAACCTCCAGGGAAACGACCTGCTGCTGCGAATTTTTCGCGGTAATCTACCGTTAATGGTAAAAAATCAACGCCTGGGTTTGATGTGCGAGCTGAAACTGCTGTTGCAAGGATCATAGTGTCGCCCATTCTTACTACTACAGAACCATCAGCTTGTTTAGCTAAACGTCCTGTCTCGATTGTGATGCTTCTGCCATCACCTAAATCGATCTTTTCTACAAATAATTGTGGAATCATAAATTTTTTCCTTATTGATTATACAATGGGTTTTAGTTGTGTTGTAGTTGTTGTTGTGTGTAGTTGTTGTTATCTAAAACCCAATGAAAAACCAAACTTTTTTTCTTATAAATGCTTGTAATGTAAAAACAAAAAGAGGCACTTTCGCACCTCTTTTCTATATTGATTATTTTCTGATATTCAATACTTTGATAATCTCACGATATCTGTTGATTTCTTTCTTTTTCAAGTAATCCAACAAAGCTCTTCTTTTACCTACTAATAGTACAAGAGAACGCTCAGTGTTGTAATCGTGACGATTTTTTTTCAAGTGTTCAGTTAAGTGAGAAATTCTGTAAGTGAACAATGCAATTTGACCTTCTGCGTTTCCAGTGTTTGTTGCACCACCGTGTTGTGCGAAAATCTCTTCTTTCTTTTCTTTAGTTAAATACATTCCAATATTATTTAATGATTTTTATGTATGTCATACAACTTTTGTAAGACGGGTGCAAAATTAGATTAAAAAAACAGAAAAATCAAAAAAAAACAAAAGAATCTAAAAATAAGGCCTAAGAAATTCGTTTTTAACGATTTGATGGTGTTTTTTTAGGCGCTATTCTTTCATTTAATGAAGAATAAGAATAGTTTGTATTGTTTTCGGTTACACCTACTCCCGAGATTAAGATTCCTTTGTCGTAGTTTTCAGTAAATGTAATTTTACGCACAGCATCATTTCCTTGCCAGACACCTTGTTTTAAACCATTTTTTAAAATCCCATTTTCAGTAACAAAATTATCTGTACTTGCATATTCTCCATTTCCATCAATTACCTTCTGTTCATTTTCTGTATTCCAAAAGTTAAGAATTAAAGTTTGAACAGTCTTCGTTTTAGGATTCCAGATATTCTGCTTTTCAGATTTTTTATTTTGGGTTTCATACCAATTAATTTCCTTGCCTTCTTTATGATCCTGAGAATAATTTACGACAGATTCTTTTGCTCCGTTTTTGTAATAACAAATAAATTCTCCATCCTTTTTTAGAAGATCTTTATCTAAAGTGGCTCCGGTCATTTTTTTTCTTCCGTTCTTATAAAAATCAGTTACAACGTAGCGGACACTTTTTTGAGAATAGTTGGTGATCACTCTTGTATAAGTATATTTTTCGGGTGTGCATTCATGATTTAACGAGTCTAAAAAGATTTTCTTTGAGACCATGTTAATTTGTGCACACAGATTAACTGAAATTATCAGAAGCAGAAAAAGGAAGATATTGCTTTTCATTCAGTTCTATTTTTACCTAAAAATAGCTCTTCTAGAATAATTTTGCAACTTCTTGATTTACAAATTCTAAAAATCTCTCGTCAGCTTCTGTAAAAGGATCAATAACATGGCTGTCAATATCAATCTGACCAATATTTACTTCGTTTACAAATAAAGGTACAACAATCTCTGACTTAACAGTAAAACTGCAGGCAATATAATTGTCTTGTGCAGCTACATCCGGCACTACAAAATTGGCATTACTTTCGGCTACCTGACCACAAATTCCTTTTCCAAACGGAATAACGGTATGATCTGTTTCTGCTCCAATATAAGGACCAAGGTGCAATGTTTTGTTCTCGTGATTGGCAAAATAAAAACCAACCCAGTTATAATATTCTATGTTTTCATTTAGCAATTGACAGATTGCTAATAATTTTTCGTCTCTGTTTGTACTGTTTTCAGCTACAATAGCGCTTACTTTTGGTTGTAATTCCTGAAAAGTCATGATGTAATAATTTTATACAAAAGTATTTAAAGCTACTCTCAAAAAATACATAAATTTGAAAAAAAAATCCATTGAAAAAATATTTAGCACAATTTAAACCTTTCTTAATTTTTATAGGCACTTTTTTCTCGGTGTATATTGTACTTACTTTACTTTATAAGGTATATTTAAATAGTTTCGCTTTAAAAGAGGTTGACGGAATTACAAAGGTAGTTGGCAGTCATGTACAAAGCTTAATGCTTTTTTTTAACTCAGACATAAAAATTGTACAAAGTATACATGAATCTTGTTTAGACGTTTGTTATAATAATAAATACATTATCAGGATAATTGAAGGTTGTAATGCAGTAAGCGTTATAATTTTATTTGTATCTTTTGTAATTGCCTTTTCAGGGAAATTTAAATCGACTTTACTTTTTATTTTATTTGGGATACTGCTTATTTATGTTTTAAATGTTATCCGAATTGCTCTTTTGACCGTATTGCTTTTTAATTATCCACAGCATCTTCATTTTATACATGGAGTTCTTTTTCCTCTGATTATTTATGGGGTCGTTTTTGCACTTTGGGTTATATGGGTAAGTAAATTTTCAAAATATGCTAAGTAAATTAATCAGGCATCGAAATAAAATTGGAATTTCGATTCTTATTGTATTATGTTTTGGCTTAATCAGGGCTTTTGAGAATAGTCTTTTTTATGATCCTTTTTTAGTCTATTTTGAAGCTGAATTTAAAAATGTTCCTTATCCTGAAGTTGATGTTTTAAAGCTTGTTTGCGGGCTGTTATTGCGTTATTTCCTAAATTCAATTTTATCTTTAGCTCTAATTTATAATTTGTTCAGAGATATTGAGATGTTAAAATTCAGTACTTTTTTATACCTGTTTTTTTTAGTATTTCTAATTGGAGTATTTGTTTTAATCCTGGAATGTTTTCCCGACGGAAATTGGCTTTTGTTTTATGTAAGACGATTTATAATTCAACCAATATTTGTCTTGTTATTTATTCCTGCATTTTATTACCAGCAGGAAAATTTCAAAAAATAACATTTCATTAGAATTTTTTTAAGTCTTTTTAGATAATTTTGCAATATGAATTTAAAAAAGTGCACAGGTTTATTTTTAGCTCTTCTATTGTTGGTTTCCAACATTGGATTTGCTTTTGATGTGCATTATTGCGGAGGTGAAATTGCTTCTGTTTCTTTAAATACTACAGTTTCGGGAACACCTGAAAAGAAATGTTGCGGAGCTTCTGAAAAAAAATCATCTTGTTGTAAAGACAAAGTGGTGCATATTGAAAAAAAATCAGATCATGCTACTTTTAAGATCTTCTTTTTTCAACTTGATTTTCCTGCAGTAATTCAGGAATTCAAGCCAATTGCATTTTTGGCAGTTCCAAATTTCAAAACAAATCAGATAATAGCCTATTATTCTGATGCCAATGCGCCCCCCTTATTTAAATTGTACAATCAATATATTTTTTACTCCTGATTTTAATGTTAGAATCAAGCCACTTTGGCTTGCCTTTTCTGCTTGTATTTTTCTATTAAAGAAATTATAAAAAAGCAGTTTTCTAATTAACATTAAAATCATTTTTTTATGCACAAAAATATTATGCTTTTGGGCATGATTTTACTTTCTGTGTCTGTTTTTTCGCAAGAAGATTTGGAAGAAGTAAAAATCACCAAAAAGCAAAAGGGAATTAAAAAATCATACACCCTTACCGCTAATACATCAGTTATCACCAGTAAAGAACTTTTAAAAGCTGCTTGCTGTAATCTGGCTGAGAGTTTTGAGACCAATCCTTCTATCGATGTCAATTTTTCGGATGCCTTAACCGGAACCAAACAAATTAAAATGTTAGGTTTAACTAGTCCGTATCTAATGATTACCGAAGAAAATATTCCATCTGTTCGTGGCGCTTCTCAGGCCTATGGATTGTCTTTTACTCCGGGAACCTGGATAGAAAGTGTTCAGATTACAAAAGGTGCCGGAAGTGTTATCAATGGATATGAAAGTATTTCGGGACAAATAAACACAGAGCTTTTAAAGCCATTAAATGATGTCCCGTTTTTTCTGAATGCTTACGGTTCTACAGATGCCCGTTTTGAATTGAATACTCAGTTTAATAAAAAACTATCAGATAAATGGGCAACAAGTTTGTTTGTTCACGGTAATACCCGTGTCGCAAAAAACGATATGAACAATGATGGTTTTCTGGATAATCCGTTAGGGAAACAAATCAATGTTTTAAATCGCTATCAATATTATGATGCTGAGAGCGGATTGGTAAGTTTTATCAATTTCAGATACATGAATGATAAAAAGCAAACCGGAGAAGTTGATTTTGACAAAGATCGCGATCGTGGAACTACAAATCACTGGGGTTCAGAAATCAATACAGAACGTTTTGATGTGTCGACCAAAATCGGATATGTTTTTCCAGATATGCCTTATCAAAGTATTGGTTTTCAAAATGCTTTTAATAGTCATAAACAAGATTCATATTATGGTCTAAATCAATATGATATTAAACAAAATAGTTTTTATTCGAATTTAATTTTCAATTCGATTATCAGTAACACGATGCACAAATTCACAACCGGATTGAATTTTACTTACGATCAGTATCAGGAATTTGTGAATGTAAATGATTATAGCAGAGTTGATAATTCTGTTGGAGCATTTTTTGAATATACCTATGACAATACAGATAATTTTAGTTTGATTTTGGGAGGAAGAGTTGACAACCATAATCGATTAGGATTTTTTGTGACACCACGCTTACACCTGAGATATAATCCATGGAAAAATGGAGTAGTTCGTTTTTCTGCTGGAAGAGGGAAACGTTCGGCAAATATTTTTGCCGAAAATCAACAGCTTTTTGCAAGTTCCAGAACATTTTCAATTTTAGATACTAATGGAAAGATTTATGGATTAAATCCTGAAATTGCATGGAATTATGGTGTAAGCTTTTCGCAGAAATTTAAGCTTTTTAATAAAAATGCCGAAGCAGGTTTTGACTTATACAGAACTGATTTTCAAAATCAGGCCGTTGTTGATTTGATGCAAAGTCCTCAGGACGTTTTATTTTATAATTTAAAAGGAAGTTCTTTTGCAAATAGCCTGCAGTTAGAATTTAATTATGAACTGATCCATAATCTTAATTTAAGGACAGCTTATAAATATTACGACATTCAAACGGATTATCTAAGAGGAACTTTTCAACGTCCACTTCAGGCAAAACATCGTTTTTTAGGAAATCTGGAATATGAAACACCTTCAAACAATGGAAAACAATGGAAGTTTGATTATACCTTCAATTGGTCAGGAAAACAACAGCTGCCATATACAGCTTCTAATCCGGTCGAAGATCAATTCCCGGATTTCTCACCATCTTATGCAGTTATGAATGCTCAGGTAACAAGGGTTTTTTCTCCCGTTTTTGAGGTTTATGTAGGTGGAGAAAATATTGGGAATTACAAACAACAAAAAGCAATTTTAGGAGCAGACGACCCATTTGGATCCAATTTTGATGCTTCGATAGCATATGCGCCAATCTTTGGACAAATGTATTATGCAGGATTGCGATTTAAAATAAAATAGATTAATTTAAAACTTTAATATTAGACAAAATGAAAAACATAATTTTAATTGTATTGCTAGCGTTTTTTGGGATCACTACACAAGCTCAGGATAAAAAGAACAAGAATTTAAAATACACAACAGAGGTAAATGGTAATTGTGAACAATGCAAAAAACGTATTGAAAAAGCCGCGTTTGGAGTTCCGGGTGTGAAAACGGCAACCTGGGACATAAGTTCACACCAATTGAGTGTAATTTTAAATGAAGAAAAGTCTTCAACACAAGATTTAAACAAGGCCATTGCAAAAGCAGGTCATGATACCAAAGAGGTTAAAGCAACGGATGCTGATTACGATAATCTTCATTCTTGTTGTAAATACGAAAGACACGAATAGTTTTAAAAGCCCAAGTTTATACTTGGGCTTTTTTAATAGTTAATTTATCTTTAAAATAAAGCATTTAATTGTGGTTAAAGCAAATTATTGTTAATTTCACCCATTTATAAGTATAACCAAATTCTTTTTATGAATAATTTTGATTGGACCCAGTTAATAAACCCTGAATTTTATATAACTTTAAGTATCGGAGGTTTTGAAATTGGGTTGTTTATTGTTCTGTTTATAGTTTTTGCTGAAACAGGACTTTTTGCAGGCTTTTTTCTGCCGGGAGATAGTTTACTTTTTTTGGCGGGTATTTACAGTCGTGATTTAATCCAGAATGTGGTTTATATTCCAGGTGATTTTATTAATGTCTTTTTACTTTCACTGGCTGTAGCTATTATGGGAGTTTTTGGTAATATGACCGGTTATTGGTTTGGAGCAAAAAGTGGTTATTACTTATTTAAGAAAGAAGATACGTTCTGGTTTAAGAAAAAATACCTTTTACAATCAAAAGACTTCTTTGAAAAATATGGCGGAAAAGCAATCATATATGCGCGTTTTCTTCCAATCTTCAGAACTTTTGCACCAATCATTGCGGGTATAGTTTCGATGGATAAAAAGAAGTTTATGTTCTACAATGTATTAAGTTCTTTTTTATGGTCGTTTTTATTGATTTTTGCGGGACATTATCTTTACGGTGTGTTCTTGAAACAAGGAATAGACTTAAAAGAGCATATTGAATATATCATTATTATTATAGTTATTATTTCTACATTTCCTGTTCTTTTAAAGCTTTTAAAAAAGAGACCAAGTGAACATGTTTAGACATAAAGTTTGAGAAATAAAAAAGTCCGAAGTATTATACTTCGGACTTTTTTATTTTCTGTTATTTTAGATGATTTTATTCAAATAGAAATTGAATTATACCGCATTTAAATAGTCTGCGATTTCAACCATAGGGCAGAATATATAATTGTATGTTTATATAATTTGCATTCTATTTCATTCGTTTCCCATGGTTGAAGCCAAGGGCTATGTTTACAGAATGATTTTTATGTTTTTATCCAATGCAAAAGCGAAACTTCTATAATTGGAATTTGGATTAAGAAATAGTGAACAGGTAAAGTGATTTAAAATATGGAGTATTTAAACCTACCACTCATTAACCTTATTAGCATCCATTTTTAAGAAAATAAAGAGTAGAATAGTGAATCCCCATAATCCGGAACCTCCGTAGGAGAAAAAGGGCAGAGGAACCCCAATTGTAGGGAAAATTCCAATAACCATAGCAATATTTACAAAAAAGTGAATGAAAAGAATTCCGGCAACACAATAGCCATAAACTCTGCTAAATTTGGTTTTCTGTCTTTCTGCTAAATAAATAACTCTCAAAAATAAACCAACAAAAAGAGCAATTACGACTAATGATCCAACAAAGCCCCATTCTTCTCCAACCGTTGTAAAAATGTAATCTGTATGTTGTTCCGGTACAAAGCCTCCTTTAGTCTGAGTTCCTTGTAAAAAACCTTTTCCAAGCCAGCCTCCTGATCCAATCGCAATTTCAGATTGGTTGGTGTTGTATCCAATACCTTTCATGTCTACTGTTTTTCCAAGTAAAATATTGAATCGATCTCTATGGTGTTGCTTAAAAACGTGATCAAATACATAATCTACAGAAAAAACAAAAGCTGAGGCTAAGGCCAAAAGAATACCGCTCATTAGCAAATTTCTGTCTACAACCCGACCTTTAAAATGTATAACTGCCAATACTAGCGCAGCTAAAAGTATTACCACGTATGGTTCTAAAACCAGTGTAAGTACAAATAAAAGAATAGTAATAAAACCTGTAAGAACATACCATGATGGTAATCCTTCTCTATATAGTACAATAATAAAGATACTATAGATTAATGCACTTCCGGGATCCGGCTGTGGCAGAATAAGTATAACGGGTAGAAATACAATTGCCAGAGCCTGAATTTGCCTGTTTACCTCTTTTAGATTGATTTGTGAATCACTTAAATATTTTGCCAGAGCTAGTGAAGTAGCTGCTTTTGCAAACTCTGAAGGTTGTAAAGTAAAACTTCCAATGGCATACCAGCATCTTTGCCCGGCAATCGTTTTTCCAAAAAGGAAAAGGCCGGCAAGAGAGAGTAATGATACACCAAAAATTATACTGGCATACTTTTCATAAAATTTTCCATCAACAAAAAGTACAACAAATATCAAAGGAATAGTACAACCAATAAAAATTAATTGTTTTTGATATGTTCCTTCTGTTGATAATAATGATGAAGAATAGATATTTAACCACCCCAATATTACTAACGTGATGTAGATAAAAACACTTATCCAGTCAATGTTATTTTTTACACTTTGATTTTTCATTTGAAATAATCTTTAGTTCTTTTTAGTGGTGTCTATTGATGTTTTTTTAATTTCACTTTTTGGAGCTGCTGGTTTAGGTACAACAATTTTTGCTTTTAAAACAGAGTCTTTTGGTGTCGATTCAATTGCGCTGGCTGCGTTCATTCCGCCTAGTTTTGCATATTCGCTTGCTAAACTTTTATTAAGAACGCGAATTTCCAGATCGTTTCTTGTGATTTTCTTTCTTAAATATTTTTCAATCATCAAACTGGCAATAGGACCCGCAACTGTTGCGCCAAAACCTCCGTTTTCAATCATAACCGCGATGGCAATTTTTGGATTATCTTTTGGTGCAAAAGCCACAAATATAGAGTGATCTTTAAGCTTTTCTCTTTTACCGTTTATTTTGGCATAATTCTCAGCTGTACCCGTTTTTCCGCAAATATCAATACCTTCAACTCTAAGAGCATAAGCAGTACCTTTGTTATAAACGTCAAATAAACCACTTATAACTGGCGGGAAATATTTTTTGTCAATTGTAGTTTCGTGTCTTGTTGTAAATTTAGGATCTATCTTTTTTCCTTCAATTTTTTTAATGATATGAGGAGTGTAGTAGTAACCCTGATTTGCAACTGTCGCCATCATATTGGCAAGTTGAATAGGTGTCATTAAAACTTCTCCCTGACCAATAGCGTTTGATACAATTGTTGTACTTCTCCAGCCTCCGTTAGGATAGATTTTCTTGTATGTTTTAGAAGTTGGTATATTTCCTCTTTTACCAGTTGGTAAATCATAACCCATAAACTGGCCTAACCCAAAACTTTTAACGTGATCGCTCCAAACATCTACTGCTTTACCTGGATTAGGATATTTGTTTATAGTTAACATGTAAGCCTGAGCAAAATAGGTATTACAAGAATTGTAAATTCCGTTATGTAATTGATGTGGGCCAAAGCCGTGGCATTTCATAAAACGACCTCGGCCATAACTAAATCCATGATGACACATAAAAGTAGTTTGCTCATTGATAACACCTTCCTGAAGTGCAACAAGTCCAGTTAAAATTTTAAATGGAGATCCTGGCGGATATTGTGCTAAAAGGCCTCTGTCAAATAAAGGGTTTGCAATAGAGTCGTGATATAAAAGAGTATAATTCTTAGATCTTTGTCTTCCAACTAAAATTCCAGGATCGTAAGATGGAGCAGTAACAAGTGCTAAAATTTCACCGCTTTTAGGTTCAATAGCAACAATTCCACCTCTTTTGTTGATCATTAATTCTTCACCATATTTCTGAAGTTCAGCATCAATAGTTATATTAATATCTTCCCCTGCTACGGCAATAGTGTCGTATTTTCCATTTTTATAGGAGCCTATTTCTCTATTGTATTTGTCTTTCTGAATGTATTTTACACCTTTTATTCCGCGTAAGACTTCCTCGTAACTTTGTTCAACACCTTGTTTTCCAATTAAATCTCCACTGTTATAGTAAGGATTTTTAGCAATTAGTCCTTCCGAAACTTGCGTGATGAACCCAAAAATATTAGCACCATAATCTACCTCGTAATCACGAAGTGAGCGTTTTTGGAAATAGAAACCTTCAAATTTTCTGATTTTTTCCTGAAAAGCTGCAAATTCGCTTTTGTTTAATTGTGCTAAAAATACCGAAGGAAGTCTCGGGCTGTAAACCTTTGCTTTGGCAATTCTTTTCTCGTAATCTTCTTTAGTGATATTTAATAAAGTACAAAATTCATCTACATTTAGGTCTTCTTTAATATCTCGTGGGATAACCATGATGTCATAAGAAGCCTGGTTGGCAACTAAAAGTTTGCCATTTCTGTCATAAATGTATCCTCTTTCAGGGTAATCATACTGCTTCTTAATTGCATTATTTTCAGATTTTAATTTAAAAGAATCATCAATAATTTGCAAATAAAACACCCTGATCACCAGCAAAGATCCTGCAATGATAATTAAAGCGGGTAGCAATATTTTTCTCATCGTTTATTAGGCTTAATAAGGTAAATTATTATTATTGATATGATTATTGTAAATATCGAACTGAACAACGTTCGAAGTAAAATGTCCCAGATGAATTTAAACTGAAACGCTTCGAGTATAAATAGTACTATATGATGTAGTAAAACAGAAACCAAAATAAATGAAAAACGTTCGGGCGTTAAAGATTCATTTAATTTTATGGTTTGGTATTCATAACTTAAACCAAATGAAAATTTAAATATATAGGGTCTGTAATAGGCAAGAATTACACAGGCTGTTGCATGAATTCCACCTGAATTACAAAACATATCCATCATTATTCCAAGTAAAAAGCTTGAAATGATCAAGCCAGATCTGTTACTGTTTACAGGATATAAAATTATATACAGAATATATGGAAAAGGACTTATGTATCCTAAAAAATTCATATTGTTGAAAATAACAATCTGAATTGCCAGCAACATAATAAATCGAAAAACATTGACTAACAACGCGCTATTCATCTTTTTCCTTTTTTTCTAAATTAATAAGTTCTTCTCTGTCTTTACTTTTTATAATGTAAACATGTCCAAGATTTGTCATGTCATTAAATAGTTTAACATTTATGACGTAAAAACTCGTTTTATCTTTAATGTAAATTTTGTCTACAGTACCAATGTTGATTCCTTCAGGAAAAATTACAGATTGACCACCAGTTACGATTGTGTCACCCTTTTTAATTGAAGCCAATCTCGGAACATCCTCCAGTTGAACATAACCAGTACTTTTTCCGTTCCAGGTCAAAGAACCAAAATGATTTGATTTTTTGATTTTGGCATTAATCTGTGATTTCATATTTAAAATACTTACCACAGTTGAGTATCTTGGTGATGTGTTATCTATTACTCCAATAATTCCAAGACTATTAATTACCCCCATATCTTGTTTTACGCCATCATTGGCTCCAGAATTTAGAGTAATATAGTTTTCGTGAGTATTATAAGAGTTGTGAATTACTTTTGAAACAATAATATCAGCAGGTTTTACACCTTTTATACTATCTGCCAAAGGTATTTTTGTGGTATCTTCTTTATTGAATAAAAGACTTTTTAATCTTGCATTTTCAAGTACAAGTTCGTCATTTTCGGTTCTTAAATTCAAATATTCATTTAAATGATTAATTTTTTCATAAACACCACCGCTCAGAAAATTAGCAGAACTGATTACTTTGCTTCTATGGAAAGAATGCGATTGGATTGTTAGCGCCAACGATATACCTAAAAGCAGCAAAAACAGCAATCGATTACTGTTTCTTATAATGAAATTAAAAATTTGCTGCATTTCTTGTTTGGTTATTTTGTTTCAGGATATGCTTATGATTTCAGATTTTATTAGAGTTAAATGATTGAATTTAACTCTAATAAAATATATAGATTTATTATTTTGAATCTTATTTAATTAAGATGCTTTTAAATTTTGCAATGTTTTTAAGTGCCATTCCTGTACCGCGAACAACTGCTCTTAATGGATCTTCTGCAATATAAACCGGTAAGTCAGTCTTTTGAGAAATACGTTTGTCAAGACCTCTTAACATCGATCCACCACCGGCTAAATAAATACCAGTATTATAAATATCGGCAGCTAATTCTGGAGGAGTCTGAGATAAAGTTTCCATTACTGCATCTTCAATACGCTGAATAGATTTGTCTAAAGCTTTTGCAATTTCACGATAAGAAACATCAACTTGTTTTGGTTTTCCGGTAAGTAAATCTCTACCCTGTACAGACATTTCTTCTGGTGGACCATCTAAGTCTTCAATAGCTGCACCAATTTGAATTTTGATTTTCTCAGCAGTACTTTCTCCAACAAAAAGGTTATGTTGTGTACGCATGTAATAAACGATATCATTTGTAAAAACGTCACCTGCAATTTTTACAGATTTATCACATACAATACCACCTAATGCAATAACAGCGATTTCGGTTGTACCACCTCCAATATCAACAATCATGTTTCCTTTTGGTTGCATGATGTCGATTCCAATACCGATTGCTGCGGCCATTGGTTCATGAATCAGGTAAACTTCTTTTCCGTTTACTCTTTCACAAGATTCTTTTACTGCACGCATTTCAACCTCAGTAATTCCAGAAGGAATACAAACTACCATTCTCAATGCTGGAGTAAACATTCTCTTTTTTAATGCCGGAATACTTTTAATGAACATATTGATCATTTTTTCCGAAGCATCAAAATCGGCAATTACACCATCTTTCAAAGGCCTTATGGTCTTGATATTTTCATGCGTTTTACCTTGCATCATGTTGGCTTCTTTACCAACAGCGATGATTTTGCCTGATACTCTGTCGCGTGCTACGATAGAGGGGCTGTCAATAACAACTTTATCATTATGAATGATTAAAGTGTTTGCGGTACCAAGGTCTATTGCAATATCCTCAGTCATGAAATCAAAAAATCCCATAAGTTTTTTTTGGGGTTTAAAATGTTATAAATTATTTATCGAACAAAGTTAAACAAATTAATGTTTAAAATGACGAGTTCCTGTAAATACCATTGCAAGATTGTTTTCATTGCAATAATTTATACTTAATTCGTCTTTTATTGAACCTCCTGGCTGAATTACTGCTGTAATTCCCGCTTTTTTAGCTAATTCTACACAATCCGGAAATGGAAAAAATGCATCACTCGCCATCGAAGCGCCTGTTAAATCAAATCCAAAAGCTTTGGCTTTGTCAACAGCCTGCATTAAAGCATCGACTCTTGATGTCTGACCTGTTCCTGATGAAATTAATGTTCCGTTTTTTGCAAATACAATTGTGTTTGATTTTGTATTCTTGCAAATTTTTGAAGCAAAGATCAAATCTTCGATCTCCTGAGCAGTAGGTTCTGTAATTGTAACGGTTTTTAGATGCTCTTTATTATCCGTAATATTATTTCTGTCCTGAATTAACAAACCATTAAGACAAGTTCTTACCTGACGAGCTGGTAATTCAACTTCATTTTGAACTAAAATAATTCTGTTTTTCTTTTCTTGTAATACTACAATTGCCTCATCATCATAAGCTGGAGCAATAACAACTTCGCAGAATAATTTGTTGATTTCCTGTGCAGTTGCCAAATCAATTTTGGTATTTGCAATCAAAACTCCGCCAAAAGCTGAAGTCGGATCGCAGGCCAAAGCTGCCAAATACGCTTCGCTAATTGTTTTTCTGGAAGCTAAACCACATGCATTATTATGTTTTAAAATAGCAAATGTTGGTCCGTCTGTTTTAAATTCAGCAATTAAATTAACTGCAGCATCAACATCCAATAAGTTGTTGTAAGATAACTCTTTTCCGTGAACTTTTTTGAACATTGCATCAAAATCTCCAAAAAAGAATCCTTTTTGATGTGGATTTTCACCATATCTTAAAACTTGACCATCTGCAATGCTTTCTTTGTAGATCGTTTCGTCGGTATTAAAATAATTGAAAATAGCTCCGTCATAGTGAGAAGAAACATGAAATGCTTTTGTAGCCAGCAATCTTCTGTTTTCAAGAGTTGTAGATCCGTTTTGTTCTGTAATCAAATCCAAAAGCAAGCTATATTCGTTAACCGAAGCTACAATTACAGTGTCTTTGAAGTTTTTTGCACCAGCACGGATTAATGAAATTCCGCCGATATCAATTTTTTCTATAATATCTTGCTCGCTTGCACCAGAAGCTACAGTTTTTTCAAAAGGGTATAAGTCAACAATTACCAAATCAATTTGAGGAATGTCAAATTCTTTCATTTGCTGAACATCACTTTCATTATCCTGACGATTTAAAATTCCGCCAAAAATCTTTGGGTGTA
The DNA here is from genome assembly GCF_025947185.1 of Flavobacterium sp. N2038. Taxonomy (NCBI): domain Bacteria; kingdom Pseudomonadati; phylum Bacteroidota; class Flavobacteriia; order Flavobacteriales; family Flavobacteriaceae; genus Flavobacterium; species Flavobacterium sp. N2038. The sequence goes on along the minus strand of NZ_CP110001.1, from coordinate 134,372 downwards.
AAGTTTTTACTCTTCCTCCAAGAATTTCAGGAAAAGAAGTAATGTCTTCAACAGGAACTACAGGGATTCCAAGGTTTTTAATGAAGTCTTCAGTTCCTCCGGTTGAGTAAAGTGTTACGTTTTGTTCGTGTAATTTTCTAACAATTGGCTCTAATCCGTCTTTAGAAAAAACAGATATTAATGCTGATTGTATTTTTTTAGTTGTGCTCATCGTGTAGTTATGATTTTTGAGACTGCAAAAGTAGTTTTTTTAAATATTATTTTAAAGAAATTAATGTAACATTATAGTAAAAAAATCTACTGATGAGTAAGTTAACTTTTATTAGGTTTTTGTTTTTAAATTATTGAATTTTACTTGATTGAAAAATACTACTATATGCTTCTTTATCTAAGATTATTAAAAGAAAGTCTCAGCTTTGCCATAAACGCTTTACGAAATAATAAATTACGAACTTTATTATCGCTGCTGGGTGTTACAATTGGTATTTTTTCAATCATTGCTGTATTGGCTGCGGTAGATTCTTTAGACAGGAAAATATCTAAAGATTTGAGCAGTTTAGATAAAAATACGATTTATTTAATGAAATATTGCTTTGGACCATCCGAAATTCCACAATGGAAGAGAGAGCAGTTTCCAAATGTAAAGTATGATGAATACATTGGCTTGAAAAACTCGCTTAATAATACAGAGCAGGTTGCTTATCAGCTGTTTGTTAATCATGAAAGTTTAAAATACGATTCGAAAACCGTTAGCGACGTGAATATTATTCCTTCATCGAGTGAAATGGTCGATATTGACGGATTGAGTTTTGATAAAGGAAGATTTTACAATGAATCTGAATCTAATTCCGGCACTGCGGTAATTGTTTTGGGTTACGATATTGCCGAAGGTCTTTTTGGAACCAGTGATCCAATTGGTAAAAGTATTCGTTTATACGGGCAGCGTTTTACGGTGATTGGTGTAATGGAAAAACAAGGAGCCGGATTTTTTGGCGATAGCAATGATACTTCTGTTTATTTACCGGCCAATTTCCTGAGACGTATGTATGGTGACAGCGATTCGATGACGCCGGTTATTGTTTTAAAACCGGTAAAAGGGATAGATATGGATGCGTACAAAGCTGAAATAGCGCAAAAATTACGTGCAATTCGAGGAATGAAAGCAGGGGAAATGGATAACTTTTTTGTTAATGTTCTTTCCGGATTTACTGATTTTATTGATGGAATTCTAGGTCAGATGAATGTTGTAGGCTGGATTATAAGTGGGTTTTCTCTTTTGGTTGGAGGTTTTGGAATCGCCAATATTATGTTCGTTTCAGTAAAAGAAAGAACCAATTTAATAGGAATACAAAAATCACTGGGAGCAAAAAACAGATTTATTCTTTTTCAATTTTTATTTGAAGCAATAATTCTTTCAGTTATTGGTGGGATTATAGGGTTGCTAATGGTTTGGGGAATTGCACTTATTTTAACTAAAGCACTTGATTTTGAATTTGTTTTAAGTTTTGGAAATATAATGCTAGGTACAACACTGGCAGCGCTTATTGGGTTAATTTCGGGAATTCTGCCTGCAATTTCAGCTGCAAATTTAGATCCTGTTGAGGCTATTAGAACAGGGATGTAATATGTTGTTTTTGTGTTATTTAATTGTAAATTTTGAAATAATTAGATATTTTTGATATGCAGACAATTTAAATCAATATATAAATGAGCTTTATTCTAAAACCTGTTGATACTGTTGAGTCTATTTCTAGAGAAGATTTTAAAAAAAACTATTTAGATAAGAGGAAGCCCTTAATTATTAAGGGGCTTACAAAAGATTGGCCTGCAAGAGAAAAGTGGTCTACAGATTATTTTAAGCACATTGCGGGAGATATTGAAGTTAAATTGGTCGATAACTCAAAAGCAGATCCAACAAAAGTAATTAATGCTTCTATTGCCAGTATGAAGTTTGGCGAATATCTTGATTTAATAAAAAGAGAGCCAACACAACTGCGTATTTTTTTCTTCAATCTTTTCAAACACAGGCCCGAGTTAATTGATGACGTAAAAGTTCCTAAGGAACTAATGGGAGGTTTTATAGAAAGTATGCCAGCCATGTTTTTTGGAGGTTCAAAAGCAATTACTTTTCTGCATTATGATATCGATTTACCTCATCTTTTTCATACTCATTTTGGTGGTAGAAAACATATTATATTGTTTGATAACAAATGGAAAAAACGACTCTATTGTCTTCCTAATACTACCTACGCTTTAGAAGATTATGATGTTGCGAATCCCGATTTTGAAAAATTTCCCGCTCTAAAAGGTGTCGAAGGTTATGAAGTTTTTCTGGAACACGGAGATACATTATTCATGCCAACAGGTATGTGGCACTGGATGCGTTATATAGATGGTTCTTTCTCTCTAACACTTCGCGCTTGGGATAGTTCTATTGGCCGCAAAATGGCGAGCGTTTGGAGTTTATTTAGACATGGCGCAGTAGATAGTGCAATTAAAGTAGTCTTTAGAGAACGTTATGCTGTCTGGCGCGAGAAACTGGCTTTTAAAATTGCTGAAAAAGAATTGAAAAAAGATTTGAAAAAAGCGGGGTAATTTGCGGATTTTACTCGACGGAGCAGTATTGAAAATTCCGTAGGAATGAAATATTTGATAGCAACGGAATTTATTCCGTTGAAAAATGAAATCCCGCATTCAGAAGTTCCGTAGGAACGATCTATATTTTAATGATTTAATTTGGGTTTTATGAAAGGAAATGTAATTCTATTTTTATCCCAATTAATATCTTCTGAGTTATAAAATTCATTGTTTTTCTTGTATTTCAAGACAGTATCTTCTTCTTGTGTTGTTCTCCTTATATTGTAATAATCTCCGTATTTTTCTTGTGACTTTAATGCCTTTTCTAAAACAAAAAAAGATTCTGATTGTAAAGTATCAGTTTTAGAACATATGTAAGTGATGTTTTTGAATTTTTGTTTATAATTTGCTTTTATAAAATCGGATATATTGTTAGTGGGTATTTCGATCAAATCTTTTGGTTGTAAACCAATAAAGTTTGGAATTGTATCACTTTTTTTCCAATTTCCGCAAATATGATTAATTTCGTCTCTTTGAAAATAGTATATTTTCGAATCAGTATCTATTATAAACGAATTTGTTCCATAATATAGCCAGCCAGGAATAGGAGGGGGAAGGGGAATACTATCTTTGCCATTAATTATTTTTTTATTATTTTGAGAGATAATATAAGGCTTGTTTTTGATGCTTGTATTATTTTCTTTTTTACTACAATTCAAAAAGAGAAAACAAATCATAAAACCAATAAAAATTCTTGCCATAAAAAATCAGATTTAAAATAAGGATATAAAAAAATCTCAAGAGAAATTCCTTGAGATTTTATATTGAATGCGTATGTTTTAGAAAGATTATTTCTCTTTTAATAATTTTTCTAAGTACTCAACTTTTTCTTTTTCTGCCTGAAGCATACGTTCATAAAGTTCAAGCACTTTGTCTAATGGATTGAATGTGCAATAATTCGCATGAAACATTCCATTTGCTCCATTACAGCTGTTGTCATAAAAATTATTAAAATAATTTATCATATTTTCTTCAGTAAAGTTTTTAATTGCTTCAACACTTACTCCAAGCGCTTTTGCTACTTCTGCAAGTTTAGCATCGTCTATGGTTTCGCTATTTTCTATTGCAGATATGGTTTGCTGAGATGTTCCTAAAGCTTGAGCGAGAGCTTCTTGCTTCATATCTTTAAGTTCGCGAATACGGCTTATTTGTCGTCCTATGTGTCTTGGTTTTGCTGCTGTGCTCATAATTCAAAGATATTTATATTACTTTAGAAAAAATAGATTTCTGTAAAAAACAGGTTTGTATTGGTATGATACAATAAAGCGATTATCATTTATGCAAAAACAAAAATACAATTTTTCAGACAAGTATGTGTTGCTTAAATCGTATTGTATTTTTTTTAAGTGAAACGGTGTAGTTTTTGTCTACCTACAAGGTTTTCAAAACCTTGCAGGAAACCTTAAATGTTCTTATAAAACTTATATGGTTTAAAACAAAAAATCCCAAGAAGCAATTTCTTGGGATTTTCTATTTTGTATAGTTTTGAAACTATCTAATATCATTATTCTGAATCAAATCGATATATAAGTTGATCTTATCTTTCAATTCTTTTCTAGGCGTGATAAAGTCTAAGAAACCGTGCTCTAATAAGAACTCAGCAGTTTGGAAACCTTCTGGTAAGTCTTTTCCTGTAGTGTCACGAACAACACGAGGACCAGCAAAACCAATCAAAGCGCCCGGCTCAGAGATGTTGATGTCTCCTAACATTGCGTAAGATGCAGTTGTTCCACCCGTTGTTGGATCTGTACAAAGAGAGATATAAGGTAATTTAGCTTCGGCTAGCTGAGCTAGTTTTACAGAAGTTTTTGCTAATTGCATTAAAGAATAAGCAGCTTCCATCATACGAGCTCCACCAGATTTAGAAATCATTACAAAAGGAAGTTTGTTTTTGATCGCATGATCAATTCCTCTTGCGATTTTTTCCCCTACAACTGCTCCCATAGATCCACCGATAAAGGCAAAATCCATACAGCAAATTACAAGCTCTTTTCCTTTAGATTTTCCTACTCCCGTACGTACAGCGTCTTTAAGATGAGTTTTTTCCATTACATCTTTCAATCTTTCCGCATATTTTTTTGTATCCACAAAGTGCAGAGGATCTTTTGATGTCATGTTTTTATCTAACTCAACAAATTCGTTGTTGTCGAATAAAATTTCAAAATAGGTTGCGCTTCCAATTCGAACGTGAAAATCATCTTCAGGGCTTACGAATAAGTTTCTCGCTAATTCGTCTGCATCAATAATTTTTCCAGTAGGAGATTTGTACCACAATCCTTTCGGAACGTCCATCTTATCTTCTGTCGCGGTCGTAATCCCTTTTTCTTGTCTTTTAAACCAAGCCATATTGAATGTTTTTTTTGTTTTAGGTTTCAGGTTTCAAGTTGCGAAACCTGAAACTTGAAACTTTAAACCTGAAACTTTTTATTATAGTGTATTCACATTATTTAAATCTGCAAAAGCTTGTTCAAGTCTTGCATTGAATGTTACTTCGCTCTCACGAACCCATTTTCTTGGGTCATAATATTTTTTGTTAGGAACATCAGCACCTTCTGGGTTACCAATTTGAGTTTTTAAATACTCAATGTTGTTTACCATATAGTCACGAATTCCTTCAGTATATGCAAATTGTAAATCTGTATCAATGTTCATTTTGATAACTCCGTATCCAATAGCTTCTCTAATTTCTTCAAGTGTAGAACCTGAACCTCCGTGGAAAACGAAATCTACCGGGTTGTGTCCAGTGTTGAATTTGTTTTGTACGAAATCCTGAGAATTTTTTAAGATTTTTGGAGTTAATTTTACGTTTCCTGGTTTGTAAACACCGTGAACGTTTCCAAAAGCAGCAGCAATTGTAAATTTAGGGCTTACTTTAGATAATTCTTCGTAAGCATAAGCTACTTCTTCTGGTTGAGTATATAATTTTGAGCTGTCAACATCAGAGTTGTCAACACCATCTTCTTCACCACCTGTAATACCAAGTTCAATTTCTAATGTCATACCCATTTTGCTCATTCTAGCCAGGTATTCTTTACAGATTTCAATATTTTCTTCGATTGGCTCTTCAGACAAATCGATCATATGAGAACTGAATAATGGTTTTCCTGTTTCTGCAAAATGTTTTTCAGAAGCATCTAATAAACCATCAATCCAAGGTAAAAGTTTTTTTGCACAGTGGTCAGTGTGTAAAATTACAGTTGCACCATAAGCTTCTGCTAAAGTGTGAATATGTTTTGCTCCGGCGATTCCTCCAGCGATTGCTGATTTTTCACCTGCGTTAGATAATCCTTTTCCGGCATTAAATTGAGCTCCTCCGTTTGAGAACTGAATGATAACTGGTGCATTTAGTTTAGCAGCAGTTTCAAGAACTCCATTGATTGTACTAGATCCAGTAACGTTTACTGCAGGTAAAGCAAATCCTTTTTCTTTCGCATAATTAAAAATCTCCTGAACCTGATCTCCTGTAGCTACTCCTGGTTTAATATTGTGTGCCATTGTAATTTTTTTTATAGTTGTTTTTAGTTTTTAGGTTGCAAAAATAAGAATTAATTAGCATTAGAAAGGATAATTTATTCCAAAATTTAAAACCGAGTGACCAAAATTGTATTCCTTGAACCAGCGATCTCCCTTCTCATGCGCCGGATTATAGGTCTTGAAGCCTAAATCTAATCGAACAACAAAGAAGCTTAAATCGTAGCGTAAACCAAATCCTGAACCTAAAGCAATTTCAGCTAAATCGTTTACGTTGTTAAATCTTGCCTTCTCATCGATGACATTATCGAGCACATTCCAGATATTTCCGGCATCTGCAAAGAGGGCTCCTTTAACATCTCCCAGAATTTTAAATCGAAATTCGGCACTAAGTGCAATCTTCATATTGGCCTCATTAAAATCATCCATTGCATCGGTACTTCCCGGACCCAAAGAGTAAGGTTGCCATGCACGGTTGTCATTTGAACCTCCCGAATAATAACTTCGCGAAAATGGGATATAATCTGAGTTTCCAAATGGAATCGCGATTCCAAAAAAGCTTCGAACTGCCAATACTTTTTCTTTTCCAAAATCCCAGTGTTTGATATAATCAAACTCTGTTTTAATATATTCTGAATATTCCAGATTGAATATTTCGTAGTTGCCTTTGTCGTTTTTTTGCAGTTTAGCAATATTTGAAACGGCTGATAATAAAGTTCCTGCTGATTCTATTTTGGTTTTGAACTGATAGAAATTGTTATCTGCAAGATCTTTTTTAGTAGTCTTGGTAAAAGTATAACTTGTCGCTAATATAAAGTCATTTTCGGTCAAACGTACTCTTCTTTCTTCAATGCTTTCTACATCTTTGTACAGAGGATCTCCAGGTCTTAAAGTTGTTTTATTGTTAAAAACATCATTTGTAAAACCTGTTGTTCCATCAGGAATAGTTAGGTTTTTATGGATTTGTTCTTCAGGTGTATCTCCCCAGTTGAGAGGATTTTCGTTATAGTCTCTACCAATGCCATTCAATTCGTCATAAGAAGAAGTGTAAACGTTGAAATAATTATCAGGATTTAAATTACGTACATATTGTGCATTAAGTAATTCTAATTTTGCTGTATTATGACGTTTTGGAGACCAGTTGTATGCAATTCCTCCCGTAAAGTTTTCTTTATCTAAACCAATATTTCTTTGTTTAGAAAAACCGCTTGAAATGGATGTTGACGGGATCATTCTTTTCGGAATAATCTTTTCTGTTCCAAAAGGCAAAAGAATCCTTGGGAAATTCAGTTTTAAATCTACTCCGTATTCAGAGACATTAAAGAAATTATTATTCGGATTTGCCATGTCCTGCGAAGAACCAATATTCATACGGGTCGAAATTTCTAAAGTTTCGGCACGATTAAAAACATTTCGAATCGTTTCAGAAAGACTGGCTCCAATACCAAAATCCTGAATATTAGAGTGTGTAAGATCTAAGGTTGCGCCAAAACTGTATTTTTTTCTTGGTGTTAAATAAACCTTTGCAATTAACGATTGTGCTGTTGAGTCTCTTTTGTCAACTTCATATTGAATAGAAGGGTAATTGAATATTTTTAAATTATTTAAATATCGGGAAGTAAGGGTTGTTCTTGTGTCTGAAAATGTACTTCCTTTTGTAATAAAAATAGCGTCAGTAATAGCACGTGGTTTGTACTTTAATTTTTTGTAACTGTATAAATTAAAGTTGTTGTAGGTCGTACTATCTGTAATTTTTGTCTTGGCATTGGCTGCAGAATAATCGGTATAAATGTTTACATCACTAATTTTATACAATTTAAAAGGTTCGGTACGGCTTGAATCTTTCTCCTGTATACTATTATTGCTAATGATAAGGTTTACATCGGCTTTGTCTTTTTTACCAATAGTATCAATATCAAAAGTTACATATGTAGGTTGAAAATAATAAGCACCACTATTTCTGAAATAAGTTGTAATTCGGTTTTTTTCTTCTTCAAAATCAGTGGTTTTATATTGATTTCCAGATTTTAAAACAGAAGGTTCTCTGCTTACTTTGTATAATGAATCCAGAGCCGGAGTTAAAATCGTAGTTCTGATAGAATCTAGTTTGTAAGCCGGACCTGTGGTAATGTTATAGTTTATTTTGGCTTTTTTAAGTCCAATACTATCAATATCGTAATCTGTTTTTACCTTAAAGTAGCCATTATTTAAATAATAGTATTTTAAACGCAGTAAGGTTTTCTTGGTTTTTGCAGTGTCAATAACTACTGGTGGTTCTCCGGTGTTTTTTAAGAATTCGTGAATACCTTTATATAAAAAAGATTGTCCAAGACGATCTACTTGTTTTGCAGATAATACTTTTGACCATTGTTCATATCTGCCCGGATGATTGTCAAATCTTGCTTTGTAGGTAGAATCAGGATGTAAATTGGCTAAATTGTATAAATTTAAACGTAATTTGAAGCCTAATAACTTTCCATTTGGTTTTTGGTACATTTGGTTAGCTGCAGTTTCGTCGTTTGACGACTTTCCATTAACCAGAATATTATTTTTTACAAGAAGATTTTTTCCATCGGGAACTCTTTTTATGGCATTACAAGCAGAAATAAATATTGCTATTAGGATAAATGCTATTATTTTTGTGGAATTCTTTTTCAAGTGATTTTAAATATTTAATTCAAAAGTACATTATTTTATGGTTAGTAAAAACCAAATAAAACTTATCTCAGGTTTACATCAAAAAAAGCAACGTTTTGCAAATCAATTATTCTTTGCTGAAGGAGTAAAAGTAATTCAAGAATTGTTGCAATCCAATTTTGAATTAGAGCATTTATACACCACACAAAATGATTTTGAAACTGTTCAGTCTTCAAAACGAACACTTATTAATGACCAGGAACTTAAAAAAATAAGTGCTTTGTCGACTCCAAATTCCTGCTTGGCAGTCTTCAAAATTCCTGCCGAAAACAAAATAATCGATTCCGGCTTAATTGTTGCCTTAGATGATATACGTGATCCCGGAAATTTAGGAACAATTTTGCGTCTTTGTGACTGGTTTGGAATTAAACAAATTATTTGCTCTAAAGAAACAGTAGATATTTATAACCCAAAAGTGGTTCAGGCTACAATGGGGTCTATTGCCAGAGTAAATGTAAATTATGTTGATCTGAAAACCTTTATCAGTCAAGCGAAACTACCTGTCTTTGGAACTTTTATGGACGGAGATAACATTTATCAGACAGATTTGCCACAAGATGGTATCATTATTATGGGTAATGAAGCAAATGGTATTTCTGCAGAAATTGAAAAAATGGTAACCAGCCGACTTACAATTCCAAGATTTGGGGAACTTCAAAAAACCGAAAGTTTAAATGTAGCCACCGCAACAGCAATTATTCTTAGTGAGTTTAAACGAAATAGTTAAGCAATTGTTTTAATGAAAAGTGAAATTTATTAAAATAGCTCTGGATTTCATGGAGTCTATATTATCTGTGTATGGACTTACAGGATGTTCAGCAGTCACATTGTCGCGAATTAACTCATCGGTAATGCCAAACATACCTCTTACAGAAGGCGAGAAAATAAAATATTCGGTAAAAATATCTATTCCAAAACCAAGTTCATAAGCAGCTGTCCATGGTTTAACTCTGAATTTTTGCTGCCAGTTATCATCCTGAGATTTTGAGTTACTTGATAAGTTTAAAGTAGTAGACATTCCGCCCACTAAATAAGGACGAATATTTCCCGTACGTAAAGCTGAAAATTTCAGTAATAAAGGAAAATGGATGTATGTACTGTTTACTTCTCTTAAATAATCTTTCTCTAAATTGCCAACTCCAGGAAAATATAAATCACGTTTTGTATAGTATAAACCCGGTTCAAAACGTAAATTGATATATTCCTGCAATCTTAGATCGGCAACAACACCAACATTAAAGCCGGTAGTTTTTTTTACCTGAATATCTTCCTGAACAGGATTTTTGTAATCGAATTTAAAGTCAAAACTATTAAAGCCTAAGTAATAACCAAAGTACAGGCGTTGTTTTTGCCAGTTCTCTAAATTAATAATGGGATCTTTGCTAAACATGCTTTTAGCAAATTGCGAATATCCTTTTGTCGATAAGACTAATAAAATTACGATTACTGTTTTTCTCATACTATTTTTTAGAAGCAGAATAAATGGTTGCAACTCCAAAGGTTTGAGGCATAGCCACAACATCTATAAACCCAATTTTTCTCAAAATATTGTTCAACGCTTCACCATAAGGAAAAGCTGCTGCTGATTCTGATAAATATCCGTAAGCTGAGTTGTCTTTTGAAAATAGTTTTCCGATAATTGGAAGGATGTTTTTACTGTAAAAGTTGTAACCTTGTTTATAAGGAGTTTTATCAGGAACCGAAGTTTCCAGGATAACAAAAACACCATTTGGTTTTAAAACTCTCAATATTTCGGCAAAACCTTTTTCTAAGTTTTCAAAATTTCGAACTCCAAATCCCACAGTTATCGCATCAAAATAATTGTCTTCAAAAGGAATGTTTTCGGAATCGCCTAAAACTAAATCAATAATATTGGATAACTTTTTTTCTTCAACTTTCTTTTTTCCAACTTCAAGCATTCCGGCAGAAATATCTAAACCGATAATTTTTTCAGCTTTAGTCTGCGCCATTAAAATAGCAAGATCACCAGTTCCAGTTGCAATGTCAAGAATAATTTTTGGTTTAGTATCAGATACTATTTTTAATACTTTTTTGCGCCATTTGACATCGATACCAAATGATATAACACGGTTTAAATTATCGTAGTTCCCGGAGATGTTGTCAAACATTTGGGCAACCTGCTCTTTTTTACCTAAAGAAGAGTCTTTATATGGAGTTATTTTTTCAGACATTTTTTTTATTTACGCAAATATAATACAATCTGACTTAACTGTAATTGGCTTTTTTAAATTGTAAACTAAATGTTTAAAAAGAAGAGATTTAAGCCGGGTTTGTCTTTTGATTTTTAGTGCTTATCAGGCCTAGCTAAATGTTGGTATTTGTAAAAAATCACTAAAAGTGGGTATTGTGGGATGCTGAATTTATGCCCACATTTGCTAAAGATAAAATGATGAAAATTTTAATGATTGATTAAACAGAAAGAACTTAAATCAAATGAATGCTTTTTTTTGCGCTGGTAATTCATTTGTTCTTGTAAGTAGTTTTGGAAGTGTTGTTACTTAAATTACAATACTATTTTTTTAAAGTGCAAAAGTACGTTCTTAGGATTAAATTTGTTTTTGGAAATTTTAATTTTCTTGCCTTTAATATCTTAGTGGTATTTGTTATTAAAGGCCCTTTTTGAGATTAATTCTCAATTTTAAATGTTATTCAGTTTTCAAATGTTTTTAACATTTGTGATTTTTTTTATCAAAATTATTTCCTGAGTAAGTTCAATCAAAAAAATCAATCTTTTTTAAAAAACATCCTTCAAAAGAGGATGTTTTTTTTTATTTTCTAATGTAGGTTTCGTAAGTGTAATCATAAAGATGTTTTTCATCTTTGAAATTTTCTTCAGATTCTACCAGAAGCCATTCGTTATCATTAATTTTTGGGAAAAAAGTATCAGCATCAAACGTGTGATGCACTTTAGTTATTTCTATAATGTCGCTGTAAGGTAATCCAAGAGTATAGATTTCACCTCCTCCAATAATATATGAATCTTCATCTTCCGGGCACATAGCGATCGCCTTTTCAATACTGTCAACTACAATACATCCTTCAGGATTATAATCGTTTTGGCGCGTTATCACAATGTGAACTCTGTTTGGGAGCGGTTTTGGGAAACTTTCAAAAGTTTTTCTTCCCATTATGATGTGGTGATTCGTTGTAAGTGATTTGAATCTCTTAAAATCATTTGGCAAGTGCCAAACTAATTCATTGTTTTTTCCAAGGGCATTATTTTCGGCAACAGCCGCTATCATTATAATCATGGCATTCTAAAACTAAATTTTATTTTTCAGTATCCTCATTTACTCTTGATTCTAATTGACTAATTCTTTTTTGCTGTAAAGCAACAAGTCTGTCAATTTGCTCTCTTTCCCATTTTTTATTCATGAATCGGTCTGTAATATATACTTTTATAAAGTGTAGAATAAACAGAAAAAGCCATATCGTAATTCCCCAGATACACCAGTTTTGGTTTGTATTGGCTCCAAAGCCAAAAAATCTGTTGGCAACAAATAAAAACAGACTGCCTATTAGAAAAAGTACAAAATGAAAATATAAGATTTTCTTTTGTCTGAGTCTTCTTCTTGCATATTCATATTGCTCGTGTACTTCTTTTTCCATAAGATAATAAATGAATGAGGTTATAAAGTTAGAATTTATTTTGAAATCACGGTATTCTGTCAATAGAATATTTGGATTAACGGTAGTTAAGAATCTGAATTTCAGAATTTTTAACAGATTAATTTATGGGTACTGTAAAAAATATATTGTGTTTTTGCTATAGTCACAAATCGAACATTGGTCTATTGAAAGTTCAGGGGCTTTTATGTAATTTAGATGTATAAATCTAAAAACTAAATAGTTATGTCTTTAAAGAAGCAATTTATCAAAACAAAGCCAGTATGTAAAGTTACATTTTCTGTAGAAGCCAAAGACGCAAATTCAGCAGCTGTGGTAGGGGATTTTAATAATTGGAATGCAGAAGAAGGGGCGCTGAGTAAATTAAAAAACGGAACTTTTAAAGCAACTTACGACTTAGTAAAAGATGCAATTTACGAGTTTAAGTATGTAATTGATGGGATCTATATCAACGATCCGGAAGCAGATTCTTATAAATGGAATGATTTTGCCGGAAGCGAAAATGGCGTATTAGTTGTATAAAAAGAATCCGCTCAAATAGCGGATTCTTTTTGAATTTTATTTATACAGCAACACTTCCTTTTATGCCAGGGTGTGGTTCGTAATCTACAAGTGTGAAGTCATTAAAATCAAAATCAAAGATGTTTTTAATCTCTGGATTTAAAATCATTTTTGGTAGTGGTTTTGGCTCTCTTGAAAGTTGCAATTCTAATTGATCAAAATGATTATTGTAGATATGTGCGTCTCCAAAGGTGTGAATAAAATCACCAGCTTCAAGATCACATACCTGGGCAATCATCATAGTCAATAACGCGTAAGAAGCAATATTAAAGGGAACTCCCAAAAATATATCAGCACTTCTTTGATATAACTGACAGGAAAGTTTGCCTTTTGTCTCCCCTTTTTCAAGATCGGGACTCGAAACATAAAACTGAAAAAAAGCATGACAAGGAGGCAAAGCGGCCTTGTTGTTTGCTACATTTTCTTCAAATGATTTTTTTGTGTCTGGTAAAACCGAAGGATTCCAGGCAGAAACCAGCATCCTGCGGCTGTTTGGATTCGTTTTTAATTCTGTAATTAATTCAGAAATCTGATCGATTTCTTCACTGTTCCAGTTTCTCCATTGATGTCCGTAAACAGGTCCTAAATCACCATTAGAATCAGCCCAGTCATCCCAGATTTTAACTCCGTTTTCCTGAAGGTATTTGATATTTGTATCGCCTTTTAAAAACCAAAGCAATTCGTAAATGATAGATTTTAAATGAAGTTTTTTAGTTGTAACCATTGGGAAACCCTCACTTAAATCAAAACGCATCTGGTAACCAAAAACGCTTTTAGTTCCGGTTCCGGTTCTGTCTCCTTTTTGATTGCCGTTTTCTAAAACGTGTTTTACTAAATCTAAGTATTGCTTCATGATTGTTTATTCGGTTAATTGTTTAATCGTTTAATCGACTTAACGAATAAACGGTTTAACGATTAAACATATTTATCTTCGAGAGATTTCGTCTCTAATTTTTGCTGCTTTTTCATAGTCTTCCTGAGAAACTGCCTGATCTAAAAGTTCGTTAAGTTCTTGTAGGCTATGTTTTGCATATACATCTCCAGATTGGTTGCTTTCTTCTTCGTGTCCAAAAGTTTCAGGATTAGAAAGTACATCATCTATTTCCTGAGAACCCTGATCTGCATCTGCTGTATTCGATTTTAAATAAATACCAGCTTTATCTAAAATGTTTTTATAAGTAAAAATTGGAGCATTGAAACGCAACGCTAAAGCAATTGCATCAGAAGTTCGGGCATCAATAATTTCTTCAATTTTGTCTCTCTCGCAAATCAGACTAGAGTAGAAGACACCGTCAACAAGTTTATGGATAATCACTTGTTTTACCACAATATCAAATCTTTCTGCAAAGTTTTTGAATAAATCGTGTGTTAATGGGCGAGGTGGTTTAATTTCTTTTTCTAAGGCAATGGCAATAGATTGAGCTTCAAAAGCGCCAATTACAATTGGCAGCTTTCTTTCGCCATCAACTTCATTCAAAATTAAGGCATAAGCGCCATTTTGAGTTTGACTGTATGAAATTCCTTTTATAGATAATTTTACTAGACTCATATATATGGGTAAAAAAGGGCATTTAATGCCTCATTTTAATACTTTTTTTGATTGGAAAATAATGGTGCAATTTTAATCAAAAAATATGGAACAAAAAAGCTACCTAAAACAAAGATACGATTATCTTGTTTTTAGGCAGCTATATTATAGAGAATTCTTAGATTAAGAATGTTGCGCTTTGAATGCTTTTAATTTCTCTGTTAATTGAGGTACAATTTCGAATGCATCACCAACAATACCGTAGTCTGCAACTTTAAAGAAAGGAGCTTCCGGATCGTTATTGATAACCACTTTTACTTTAGATGAGTTGATTCCGGCAATATGCTGAATCGCTCCTGAAATACCTATTGCAATATATAAGTTTGTTGCAACCGGCTTTCCTGTTTGTCCAACGTGCTCACTGTGAGGTCTCCATCCTAAATCAGAAACTGGTTTAGAACAAGCCGTTGCAGCGCCTAAAACAGCAGCAAGATTTTCAACTAATCCCCAGTTTTCAGGGCCTTTTAATCCACGTCCGCCAGAAACTACGATATCTGCATCTGCAATAGAAACTTTTCCGGTTACTTTTTCAACAGATTCTACTTTTACACCAAAGTCATTATCACCAATTGTAGGGTTAAAATCTTCTTCAGTCGCAGATCCTGCACTTTCAAAAATTCCGTAAGAGTTTTTAGCAAGTCCAAGAACTTTTACATCTGTACTGATTTCTGTAATATTGAACGCTTTGTTTGAGAAAGCATTTCTTTTTACCTGAAAAGGAGAAGTGCTTAAAGGTAATCCCACAACATTTGATGCAAAACCAGCTTCTAAAGCTACTGCAACCAATGATGAAAGGTAAATACTATCTGTTGTAGAAGAAAGTAAAACCAATTTTGTTCCTTCTTTTTGAGCAGCTTGTTTAATTACATCAGCATAAGCTTTTGCAGTAAAACCAGCTAGTTTATCGTTGTTTACTTTTAGTACTTTATCAACTCCGTATTTTGCCAATTCGCTAACGTCGCTAATGTTTACAGTTAAAGCTGTAACTGTAGTTCCTAAAGTTTCTGCTACTTTTTTAGCGTAAGAAGCTAATTCGAAAGCAACTTTTTTAAATTTTCCTTCTGCAGATTCTGCATATATTAATATAGACATAATGTTTTTGTTTAAAAGTTTAAAGTTTCAGGTTTCAGGTTTGTGAGCTGAAAACTGCGACTGAAAACTGATTACTAGATTACTTTTGCTTCGTTGTGTAATAAATTGATTAACTCATCTAAATTATCTGCAGAAACTAATTTCACTGCTGATTTTGGAGCTGGTTTTTCAAATTTTACTGCTTTTGTATTTACTGGAGCGTCAACTGGCTCAAGAATAGTTAAGGCTTTTGTTCTGGCAGTCATAATCCCTCTCATGTTTGGGATGCGTAAATCTTTTTCTTCTACAAGACCTTTTTGACCACCAATAATCAAAGGAAGAGTAGTGCTTACAGTTTCTTTTCCACCATCAATTTCACGAACCGCTTTTACGTTGTTTCCATCAACAGTTAAACTTGTACAAGAGTTTAAAAAGTTAGAACCTAAAATTCCTGCAATCATTCCAGGAACCATTCCACCATTATAATCTAAAGATTCTTTTCCTGCAATTACAAGATCGTAACCTCCATTTTTAATTACTTCGGCAAGTTGTTTTGCAACAAAAAATCCATCAGTTGGATTAGCGTTTACACGAATAGCTTCGTTTGCTCCAATTGCCAGTGCTTTACGCAAAGTTGGTTCAGTATCCGGTCCTCCAACATTAACAACAGTTACCGTTGCACCTTGTTGTTCCTGAAACCAGATTGCACGTGTTAAACCAAACTCGTCATTAGGATTAATTACATATTGTACACCATTGGTATCAAATTCTGAATCACCATTGGAGAAGTTGATTTTTGAAGTAGTATCAGGCACATGGCTGATGCAAACTAATATTTTCATAAGTATATATTTTATAATTTATAATATGCTTTGACAAATTTAGAAATTAAAATCGAAATAATATACTATGCGTGCATAATATTTTTTTAAAACTATTACGTTTTCGAAGATTGTGAAATTTACAGGGTGATTTATCTTGGTAAAAAAGCAAAAATGCATTCATTTTATCTGATTGTTAGTAATTTCGTAATGCCCTGGTAAGGGGTAGGTGTTAAAATTTGTAAGGATTATAATATTTTATGAATTGTTGAGTTATACCAAAAGAATTTGAAGAATCAGAATCAAACAAAAAAAGCTGAGTTTGTCTGAAAAATGCTTTTTAGGAAGAAATAAGAACAATTATATCGATTTCGTAAAAGTTACATTAAAAGTTACATCAGAAAAAGCAGAATTGAAGGATAGGGAAGTAAGATTTTAAATTCAATTTATGCTTTTAAGTGATTTAAAATATTTATTTTTGCTCTTCAGAAAATTCAACATACAATATAAATATGAGAACAATACAATTTAGAGAGGCCATTTGCGAAGCGATGAGCGAAGAAATGCGTCACGATGAATCCATATATTTAATGGGCGAAGAAGTTGCGGAATACAACGGAGCATACAAAGCTTCAAAAGGAATGCTTGCTGAGTTTGGCGAAAAAAGAGTAATCGATACTCCAATTGCTGAGCTTGGTTTTACAGGAATTGCGGTAGGTTCAGCTATGAATGGTAACCGACCAATTGTAGAGTACATGACTTTTAACTTCTGTTTAGTTGGTATTGATCAAATTATAAATAATGCTGCTAAAATGCGTCAAATGACAGGGGGACAATTTAATGTGCCTATCGTTTTCCGCGGACCAACTGCTTCTGCAGGTCAATTAGGAGCTACTCACTCTCAGGCTTTAGAAAACTGGTTTGCTAATACTCCGGGACTTAAAGTTGTTGTACCTTCAACTCCTTATGATGCAAAAGGGCTTTTAAAATCTGCAATTCGCGATAACGATCCTGTAATTTTTATGGAATCTGAGCAAATGTATGGTGATAAAGGAGAAGTGCCAGACGGAGAATATACAATTCCATTAGGAGTTGCAGATGTTAAGCGTGAAGGAAAAGATGTAACAATTGTTTCTTTTGGAAAAATCATCAAAGAAGCTTTTATCGCTGCTGATGAATTAGCTAAAGAAGGTATCTCTTGCGAGATTATCGATTTAAGAACAGTTCGTCCTATGGATAAAGATGCTATTCTTACTTCTGTTAAGAAAACAAACCGTCTAGTAATTCTTGAGGAAGCTTGGCCATTTGCCAGTATTTCTTCTGAAATCACTTATATCGTTCAGGAACAGGCTTTCGATTTTCTTGATGCGCCAATTCAGCGCATTACAACTGCTGATACTCCTGCACCTTACTCTCCTGTTTTACTAAAAGACTGGTTGCCAAATGCAGCTGATGTAGTAAAAGCAGTAAAGAAAGTAATGTACAAATAAAAAAATCAACAATACTTATAAAACTTCATCAGTCATAATTAATTGATGAAGTTTTTTTTTGCCAAATGATAAAAAGAATAATTTTACTCAGCCTATTTTTTGTATTCGCCTTTGTGAATCTTGGAACTGCACAAACAAAAGTGAGTGGAATTGTTTTGGACAAATCTAATCAGCCAGTACCTTTTGCAAATATTGTTTTCAAAGGTTCAAATACCGGAATCGTTTCTAATGAAGACGGACGTTTTTATCTTGAATCGCCTAATACCTATACAGCATTATTAGTTACATCAGCAGGGTTTACAGATAAAGAAGTTCCTCTGGAAAAAGCAGTTAATTACAATTTTAAAATTGTTTTATTTGAAGAACAAGTGTTAAACGAAGTTGTAATTTATACCGGAAAAACATCTAAAAAGAATAATCCCGCATTAGATATTTTGAGAAAAATTTGGGAAAGAAAGCGTAAAAACGGACTTTACCAATTCAATCAATATCAGATGGAGAAGTACGAAAAAGTCGAGTTTGATATGAACACGATTGATAGTGCTTTTATGAAAAACAAGCTGTTCAAAGGAATGGAGTTTGTCTTTAATCACGTTGATACTTCTGAGGTTACCGGAAAAACATATCTTCCGATTTTTATTAATGAATCTGTTTACGATGTTTATGGTGATAATAAATTAAAGAAAGTAAAAGAAAATCTGAATGGAAATAAAATGTCCGGTTTCAATGGAAATCAACAGATTTTATCTTTCGTAAAAGATCTTTATTCAGATTATAATATTTACGACAATCACCTTAAATTTTTTGATAAGAGTTTTACAAGTCCGCTTTCAAAAACGGGAATCGATGTGTATAATTATGTCCTGAAAGATAGTGCCTACATTGACAAAAAATGGTGTTATAATATTGTTTTTTATCCCAGACGTAAAAACGAATTAACGTTTAAAGGAGATTTTTGGGTTAACGATACCACTTTTGCGATCAAGAAAATTAATATGGGTGTAACCAAAAGCGCCAATATTAACTGGGTAAAAGATATTTATATCGAGCAGGAATTTGAAGTCGAAAACGATTCTGTTTTTCTTCTGACACGTGATTATATGATGTCTGATTTTGCTTTGAATAAAAAAGAAAAATCAAAAGGAGTTTATGGAAAACGAACCACTTTATATCGCAACCATAAATTCAATATTCAAAAGCCCGAGAAGTTCTATAAAGAGGAAGTCAATTTTATAGATAATGCCGTATATGACAGGCCTCCTGAATTCTGGGAAGAAAATCGTTTCGAGAAATTAAATAAAGATGAACAGGGTATTTATAAAATGCTCGACACCTTGCAGACTGTTAAACGATTTAAGCAATTGTATAGTCTCGTCTCTATTTTAGGAAGTGGTTATGTCGAGTTTAAGAACTTTGATTTTGGACCTATTTTTTCAACCTTTGGTTATAATGAAGTCGAAGGTTTGAGAATTCGTGCCGGAGGAAGAACATATTTTGGACCAAATGATCCTTGGCGTATACAAGCTTATACCGCTTATGGTTTTGACGATAACAAATTTAAATACGGAGTTTCGGGAAAATGGATGATCGATAAGAAAAACCGAATCATTATTTCCGGAGGAAACAGGCGTGATATAGAACAAATAGGTGCCAGTTTAACTACAACCAATGATATTTTGGGACGAAGTTTTGCGTCTTCGGCTTTATTTACAACAGGCAGTAACGGAAAATTAACCAATATCAATCTGAGTAATATATCATTTGAAATAGAGGCCAAAAAGAATTTTATTATTCAGACAGGTCTTTCATATCGAACGCTCGAATCTGCGTCGCCAACATTTAGTCTGGATTATTATACAACGTTGCCAAGTGCTGCTAATCCAGCCGGAGTTGTAGAAAGTATGGTAACTCAATCTGAAGCAAACATTCAGTTTGAATATATGCCAAATCGCAAAACTATTGGTTTTGGTGTAGAACGTGATATTGTTGACAGTCCTTTTAGTCATTTCTTCATAAATTTCAGCTATGGTTTAAAAGGAGTTTTAAATAGCGATTTTGCTTACGAAAAAATTCAGATATACTACAAACAACCTATTATAATTGGACCATTAGGAAGATCAAATATTATCCTGGAAACAGGAAAAACATTTGGAACAATTCCGTTAGGTTTAATGAGTGTAATTCCTGGAAACCAAACCTACTTTACAATTGAAAACACGTTTAGTAACCTGAATTTCTACGAATTTATAACCGATCAGTATACCACTTTGCAGTGGAATCATGATTTTGGAGGAAGATTATTTGCCAGAGTTCCTTTTATGAGAAAGCTCAACTGGAGAGAATTTGTTGGTATTAAAGCCGTTCACGGAACAATTTCTGATGCAAACCGTGCAATCAATGCTTCAGGACAACCGTATAATGCGCCAGAAAATGTATACTGGGAATATAATGCCGGAATAGGAAATATATTCAAAGTATTTAGGATTGATTTCTCCTGGAGAGGAAGTTACTTAAACGCTCCGGATGCTAATAAATTTGCAGTAAAAGGATCTTTCGGGTTCTATTTTTAATATTCTTAGTTGCAAAGATACAAAGCTACAAAGTCGCAAAGGTTTAAAATCTTTGCGGCTTTTTTTGTTTCACGCAGATTTTGCAGATAAAGCAGATTTATTTAAAATCGTAATTAATCAGCTTTATCTGCAAAATCTGCGAGAGAAAAAACTTTGCGCCTCTGTGACTTTGCGAGATTCTTTTTTTATCTAATTTTGGAATAGACTTAAAAACCAAAGTAATGCAGGAAGCCATCGATTTTCTAACGAATAAAAACCCGATATTTCAGGAAATAATCGAAAAATACGGATTACCTCTAATTCCAAAACGTCCTCAGGGTTTTGAAACTTTGGTATTATTGATACTCGAACAGCAGGTGTCTATAGATTCGGCTAAAGCCACATTTTTGAAAATTAAATCTTACACAACGTGTAATCCGGAAAATATGGTTTTGCTTTCTGATGAAGAGTTTCGAAATTTGGGCGTAAGCCGTCAGAAAACAAAATATATTAAAATACTGGCAGAGGCTGTTTTAAGCAAAGAATTAGATATTGAAAGTTTGGCTGAGAAATCTGCAAAACAAGTTCGTGAAGAACTTATCAGACTAAAAGGAATAGGGAACTGGACTATAGATATATATTTAATGTTTTGCCTTCAGGAGCCGGATTTAATTCCGCTGGGTGATATTGCGGTTATAAATACAATCAAGGAATTATTGAATATTCATGACAAGCAGGAAATGGAAATTCATGCAGAACAATGGAGTCCGTATCGCTCTTATGCTACATATTTGCTTTGGCATTATTACCTAAAAAAGCGAAATCGGACAATTACGTATTAAATGCTTGTTTTTTAATAGATAATAGAGATAATTTAACCTGTTTTTTTATTGTAAAAATAGAATGTTTGGTTACTTTTGCAACCGAAATTATAGATATAATAAAAAACGAAAATGACCGCAGACAAACTAACGACTTTCGATGTATTAATCGAAATACCAAGAGGAAGCAGAAATAAATATGAGTACGATTTTGAAATCAAAAGAATGCGTTTCGACAGAATGTTATTCTCTTCAATGATGTACCCTGCAGATTACGGATTTATTCCTGAAACTTTAGCTTTAGACGGTGATCCTCTTGATGTATTGGTTTTAGTAAACGAACCAACTTTTCCTGGTTGTGTAATGGAAGTTAAGCCAATTGGTGTTTTCCACATGGCAGACGATAAAGGACCAGACGAAAAAATTATTTGTGTACCAGTTTCAGATCCAATCTGGAATTCATTAAATGATCTTTCAGATATGAACCCACACTTAGTAAAAGAAATCGAGCATTTCTTCCAGGTTTATAAAGATCTTGAAAACAAAAAAGTTGATGTAGAAGGATGGGGAGACGTTAACGAAGCTTATGCAATTATTGCTGAGTGCACAAAACGTTTTGATGATATCGAAAACAAACCAGAAGGATTATTTAGCATTAAATAATTTTAGCCTTCATAATTTATAAAAAAAGCAATACTCCGTTAGGAGTATTGCTTTTTTGTTTAAATTCGTTTTAGTTAGTTTATTGACTATTAACCAAAACCATTAATATATTATGAATGCATTTATGATTTACTTGCCAATTGTCATGGCAATTTTAGGATTACTTTTCATGGGAATAAAAAGGACTTGGGTTTTAAAACAAGATGCTGGAGATGGTAAGATGAAAGAGATTTCAGATTACATTTACGAAGGAGCCTTAGCCTTTCTAAAAGCAGAATATAAACTATTAACCATCTTTGTAATTATTGCAAGTTTAGCTTTGGCAGGGATTACTTTTATTCCAGGAGTAAAAACACATTTATTTATAGTAATTGCATTCATATTTGGCGCATTATTTTCAGCTTATGCAGGAAACATAGGTATGAAAATCGCAACCAAAACAAACGTTAGAACAACACAGGCAGCTCGTACAAGTTTGCCGCAGGCCTTGAAAGTTTCTTTTGGCGGAGGAACTGTAATGGGACTTGGTGTTGCAGGATTGGCAGTTTTAGGCCTAACGGCTTTTTTTATAATATTCTTTCATTTATTATCTGGCGGTGTCTGGAAAGATACCGAAACAATGACGGTTGTTTTAGAGACTTTAGCAGGGTTTTCATTAGGTGCAGAATCAATTGCATTATTTGCAAGAGTTGGAGGTGGAATTTACACTAAAGCAGCTGATGTTGGAGCCGATTTAGTTGGTAAAGTTGAAGCTGGAATTCCGGAAGATGATCCGCGTAATCCTGCGACAATTGCAGATAACGTAGGGGATAATGTGGGAGATGTTGCCGGTATGGGAGCTGATTTATTCGGATCTTATGTGGCCACCGTTTTGGCTGCAATGGTTCTTGGAAACTATGTTATAAAAGATATGGGAGGAAGCATTAATGATGCTTTTGGCGGAATTGGACCAATTTTACTTCCGATGTCAATTGCCGGTTTCGGAATTTTATTTTCGATTATTGGAACAATGTTGGTGAAAATTTCAGATGATAATGCTAAAGAAGCTCAGGTTCAAAAAGCATTAAATATAGGGAACTGGGTTTCTATTGGTTTAACTGCAATTGCTTGTTATTTCTTGGTACAGCACATGTTGCCTGAAGTAATGACAATGGAATTTTTTGGAGAAGGATCACAGCAAATTTCTTCTATGCGTGTTTTCTATGCTACTTTAGTTGGATTGGTTGTTGGTGGAGCTATTTCATCAGTAACAGAATATTATACGGGATTAGGAACAAAACCAGTTATGGCAATTGTTCAAAAATCGTCAACAGGAGCGGGAACAAACGTTATTGCAGGTTTAGCAACTGGAATGATTTCTACTTTCCCAACCGTATTATTGTTTGCGGGCGCCATTTGGATTTCTTATGCTCTAGCTGGATTTTATGGAGTGGCGCTGGCAGCTTCGGCAATGATGGCTACAACTGCAATGCAATTAGCAATTGATGCTTTCGGACCAATTTCTGATAATGCAGGAGGAATCGCTGAAATGAGCGAATTGCCAAAAGAAGTTCGTACAAGAACAGATATTTTAGACTCTGTTGGAAATACTACAGCAGCAACAGGAAAAGGATTTGCAATTGCATCAGCAGCTTTAACTTCTTTGGCATTGTTTGCGGCTTATGTAACTTTTACAGGAATTGACGGAATTAATATTTTCAAAGCGCCAGTTTTGGCCATGTTGTTTGTTGGTGGAATGATTCCGGTGGTTTTTTCAGCCTTAGCGATGAATTCTGTTGGGAAAGCAGCAATGGATATGGTGTATGAAGTTCGTCGCCAATTCAAGGAAATTCCGGGAATTATGGAAGGAACCGGAAAACCGGAATACGGAAAATGTGTTGAAATTTCGACAAAAGCTGCGTTACGCGAAATGATGCTTCCAGGAATATTAACTATTGGTTTTCCAATTGCAATTGTACTTTTAGGAAAATTAGTTTACTCAGATAACAATCAGTTGATTGCTGAAATGTTGGGCGGATACATGGCAGGTGTTACGGTTTCGGGCGTACTTTGGGCTGTTTTTCAAAACAATGCCGGCGGAGCCTGGGACAACGCTAAGAAATCTTTTGAAGCCGGAGTTATGATCAACGGTGAAATGACTTATAAAGGTTCAGATGCACATAAAGCTGCAGTAACCGGTGATACAGTTGGGGATCCGTTTAAAGATACCTCAGGACCTTCTATGAATATTTTGATCAAATTGACTTGTTTGATTGGATTAGTTGTTGCACCAATTTTAGGTGACGGACATTCGTCT
The DNA here is from genome assembly GCF_025947185.1 of Flavobacterium sp. N2038. Classification (NCBI taxonomy): domain Bacteria; kingdom Pseudomonadati; phylum Bacteroidota; class Flavobacteriia; order Flavobacteriales; family Flavobacteriaceae; genus Flavobacterium; species Flavobacterium sp. N2038. The sequence goes on along the minus strand of NZ_CP110001.1, from coordinate 110,059 downwards.
TCTGGTATGACAGAAAAAGGTTCTTGTTGTGCTAAAATGGAGATGCATGCAAGTGGAGTTTCTAAATGTGGTGACATATCTGGAATGACAAAAGAAGAATGTATTAAAATGTGCAAAGAAAAAGGATGTTCTGCAGAAGAAACTGCAAAATGTCTGGCACATTATGATGAAAACGGAAAATATGTGCATCAAAAAACAGATTGTTTTGATACCAGTAAATATGAGAAAAAATCTGTTCGTGTTGAAATTACAAACATAGACGGAAAAACTAAAGGAACTGTAACTAAAACTGAAAATGGTAAAACGACTACAGAAGTTTATGAAGGTACAGAAGAAGAAGTTCAGGCAAAAATTGATGCTGTAAAATAAATAATCATTATCCTGACAGGTTTAAGAAATCTGTTGTGATAATCAAAAGAAAATGCCTCTAAAATTATTTAGAGGCATTTTTTTATTTCATTTAAATCTGTGTAATTCGTGTTTAAAACAATCCGTTTAATTCAGCATCAATTCTATTAATGATGTTTCCTAAATCTTCCGGATTATCAACAAAGTTAATATTGTCAACGTCAATAATTAATAGCTTTCCTTTTGTGTAAGTCTGAATCCAGGCTTCATATCTTTCGTTCAGACGGCTTAAATAATCGATAGAAATTGAATTTTCATATTCGCGTCCGCGTTTGTGAATTTGTCCCACTAAATTCGGGATAGAACTTCTTAAATAAATCAATAAATCCGGAGCTTTTACAAGAGATTCCATCAATTCAAACAAAGAAGTATAATTCTCGAAATCACGGCTTGTCATCAATCCCATTGAGTACAAATTGGGAGCAAAAATATAAGCATCCTCATAAATCGTTCTGTCCTGAATGATTTTTTTTCCGCTTTCGCGAATTTGCTGCACTTGACGAAAACGGCTGTTAAGGAAATAAATTTGTAAATTAAACGACCAACGTTCCATTTGGTGGTAAAAATCATCTAAGTACGGATTGTCAACAACATCTTCGTAATGAGGTTCCCATTTAAAATGTTTAGCTAATAATTTAGTTAAAGTTGTTTTTCCTGCGCCTATATTTCCTGCTATCGCTATGTGCATTACGGTGTTACGATTTTATAATTTACAATTTCTTTATCCGTAAAAATAGATAAAATTTGGTCTTTGTAATAAAATTTGTCAAACGATTTTTCTAAAATTTCAATTTCTGAAATTGTCCTCATATTCGATTTACTAATGTTACTTATATACAACAAATTAGCTTTGCTAAAAAGATACTTTTGAGAATCAATTATTTCGATTTTATCAAAATCGGATACATTCCCAAGATTAGAGATTTTTCCGAAAATATCGCATGAGAACCAATGGTTGTTTTTATCAATCCAATAAAAAGTATTAAAGTCGGTTTGGTAATATTTAAAGCTTTCGGTTAACGGAACAGAGACAGTTTTGTATTCATTTTTTAAATAATCAAAAAGCCCAATTTGCTGATTCAGTGTGTTGTAAATCCAAAGCTGATTTTGTGTCGACATGCCAATAGCGCTTACAACAATTGGAATTGTATTTTGCGAAAAGTTAATTTCGGTCATTTTATTCAGTTGATTATCCAGCAAAACAACGCTATTAAAATCTTCATAAAATAAAACAATTTTAAGAGGGTTTTGAATATCAACTTTAGTAATGTTTCCTAAAGAAACGTTTTTGTATTCGAAAATCTCACTTCCTTTTATTTTACTAAAAACGTTGTTCAGTATCTGATATTTATAGCCAAAAGAATCATAGCCCACAAATTCATCCACATCCGTTTTAAGTTTTGAAATCAGAGTAGGATTTATTTTTTGGCTTTGCCCGTAAAAATTTGAAAAAGAGCATGCAATATATAGCAGTAATAAAATTTGGCGCACTTTTTTTCTCATTGGGTTATTATTTCGAAAGGCCAAATTACAAAATCCAGTTTAAAGACTGACTTAAAATTAGAGATTTAGCTTTTTTAGTTTTAAACCTTTACAAGTTCCAATAGTCTTACAAAGACAGCATTTTGTCGATGTCATTTTGGGATTGATATATTTAACTTTCAGGATCTTAAAATTAATAATAATTTTGAAGAATAAGTTTTTCTAAACTTTTCATTAAAACAAACCAGATAAAATGAAAAAACTATCCTATATAATTTTACTTCTTGCTTTCTTTCAGGTTCAGGCTCAAAAAGATTTTCAGGGAATGGCCGTTTATGAGTCTAAAACTCAGGCGCCAAAGTTTGATGGAATGCGACCAGGAAATCGCGATATCACACCCGAAATGCAAAAGAACATGGAAGAGCGCATGAAAAAAATGTTAGAAAAAACATTCATTCTAAACTTTGACAAATCAGCATCAATTTATAAAGAGGAAGAAAAGCTCGAAACTCCGGGACAACAAGGAGGCGGAATGCGTATTATGATGAATTCTTTTATGGGTGGAGGCGGAACATTTTACAAAGATGTAAAAAGCAAAACGTACACGGTTGATAAAGAATTTATGGGTAAAGAATTTCTGGTTGTTGATTCTCTGCCAAAATTAAACTGGAAATTAGAATCTGAAACCAAACAAATTGGGGGTTACAATTGTTATAAGGCAACAGCAGTAAAAGAAGCCAGCAAGACCGATTTTAGAAATTTCAGACCTAAGAATAATGACGATAAAAAAGTGGAAGTAAAAAAGACTTCCGGAGAGACCAAAACCAATTTTGAGGATAATTTTGAGATGCCAAAAGAAATTACGGTAACAGCATGGTACTCACCGGAAATCCCTGTAAATCAGGGGCCGGAAAATTATTGGGGTTTACCTGGATTGATTTTAGAAATCAATGACGGGAAAACAACCATTTTATGTTCGAAAATCGTTTTGAATGCTAAAGATAAAGCAGAAATAAAACCCTCTAAAAAAGGAAAAGTAATCTCTCAGAAAGATTATGATGATACCGTTATAAAAAAGATGGAAGAATTTAGAGAGATGAATCGTGGTCGTGTTGGAGGGCCACCGCCAATGGGAAGATAAAATTTATAAAAATCTAAATCTCAAATTGCTTCGCCTGTTCGCTATCGCTCGGGTCCAAACTTCCAATATTCTGATAATGAATAAGACACTTATTGTATTTGCCTTTCTTTTTACTTCTATATGCTTTTCTCAAAGTATCCGTTTTGATGGATTTATTCAGGACGAGCAAAAGAATCCGTTAGAAATGGCCAATATTATGGCTGTAAATAATGGAACCAAAGCAATGGATTCGTACGGAATTACCAATGATAAAGGAAAGTTTCAGTTAACGCTAAAGCCAAACACTTCGTATTCGATAAAAGTAAGTTATCTGGGAATGAAATCGAAAGAAATTACGCTTTTGACTAAATCTGAAAATATAGCTCAGAATATTGTCATGGATGGTAGCGGAATAGAACTTGAAGGTGTTGAAATTGTTCGCGAAATGCCCGTTTCTATAAAAGGTGATACCATTGTTTATAATGCAGATTCTTTTAAATCCGGAACTGAAAAGAAACTCGAAGATGTCTTGAAAAAGCTGCCCGGAGTTGAGGTAAATGCAGATGGAGAAATTGAAGTTGAAGGCAAAAAAGTGAGTAAATTAATGGTGGAGGGAAAAGATTTTTTTGACGGAGACACTAAACTTGGCGTTAAAAATATTCCAGCCGATGCGATTGATAAAGTTCAGGTTCTTAGAAACTATAATGAAGTCAGTGCATTAAAAGGTCTTGAAAACGATCAGGATAATGTTGCCATGAATATTAAGCTGAAGGAGGGTAAAAAGAACTTTTGGTTTGGAGATATTACAGCAGGAATTGGTGTTGGAGAACTTGACAGCCGTTATATTATTAATCCGAAATTATTTTATTACAGTCCAAAGTACAGTATAAATCTGATTACCAATTTTAATAATATTGGCGAACTGCCTTTAACAGCTCAGGATTATTTTAAGTTCACAGGGGGATTTAAAAACATGATGAAAAAAGGCGGAAGCAATTTTAATGTTTCATCAAATGATCTGGGAATCTCAATTTTAAGAAACAATCGCGCTAAAGAAATCGAGACAAAATTTGGCGCAACAAACTTTGCTTATTCGGTTACAAAAACATGGAATATTAGTGGTTTTGGAATTCTCTCTGCTTCAAAAACAGATTTGGAAACTAAGTCACAAACGACGATTTTAGATTCCGGAGATCAGCAAAAACGAGATGAGTTAACGCATCAGAAAAATAATCTGGGACTTTTTAAATTAAGCTCGACCTATAAACCAAACGACAAATTTCAGTTCGATTATGATATCCTGACCAAATTGTCAAAACAGGATGAGAACGGAGATTTATTGAGAGAATCAGTCGTAAATAATGTTTCTTCAGTCGAGACTATTTTTACGACTAAAAAACAAGATCCAACTTCTATAAATCAAAATTTGAGTTTGTATTATACGCAAAGTGATAAAAATATTTTTGCTTTTGAAATGCAGCATTTGTATCAGGAAGAAAATCCGTTTTATAATGCTAATTTAAGAACCCAGCCATTTGATTTATCAGGTTACATTTCAGGACAGAATCGCAATGATCTGAATCAGGATCGATTTGTGAAAACCAATAAATTAGATGCTAAACTGGATTACTATTATATGGTAACGCCAAAAAGTAATATCAATATTACTTTAGGGAATACCTATTCGTATCAGGATTTTAATTCGCATATTTTTCAAATGTTGGATAATGGAGATAGAAATGATTTAAATACTCCGGAAAATAATAATCAGGTAAATTATAATTTTAATGATGCTTTTCTTGGGTTTCATTACAAAATCCTGACAGGAAAATTTACTTTGACACCGGGAATAAGTCTGCATTCGTACACAATGACAAATACGCAGCTGGGAACCAATTATTCTCAAAATTTTACAAAAGTACTACCGGATTTCTTTGCCTTATATCAAATTAAAAAATCAGAGACATTGACGTATAATTTCTCCTTATCAAATGATTTTACCGATATAAATCAGCTTGCGGCGGGTTATGTATTGTCAGATTACAGTAGTTTGTTCAGAGGAAATCGTTTCCTCGAAAATGCAACTTCGCAAGTGCATTCACTTCGTTATTTTAAATACAATATGTTCAATTTTGAGAACATTTTTGCCAACGCAACTTACACCAAAAAAGTTGATGCTATTAAAACAAAAGCCAATTTTGACGGAATTAATCAATCCTCAATGCCTTATAATTCAAATTTAGCAGATGAAACTTTTACCGGAATGGGAAATTATGGACGTTCATTTCTTAAGAATTATAAAGCATCTGTAAATGCCACTTTCAACTGGTCAAAATTTAATAATATTCAGAATAATGTTTTAGCAACGACTGAAAGTTTTAGCCAAAGTTATACCGTCAAAGCAGCAACAAATTATAAAAACTTCCCCAATTTAGAATTGGGTTACAATGCTTTGATTAATAAATATAGTGGTTCAACCTATTACACAGATAAACCTTTTGCGAGATTAGATTATTACTTTCTGGACAGTTTTTCTTTTGTTTCAGAATACGAATTTTATCATTATTACAACGGAAATAAATCGGTTGATAATGAATATGATTTTTTGAGCGCCAGTTTAATTTATCAAAAGAAAAACAGTAAATGGGAGTATAAAGTATCAGCAACCAATTTATTAAACACTACTTATCTCAACGACGATAGCTTTTCACAGTTCTCTACAAGAGTGTCTCAGTATACCGTACAGCCTCGATATATCATCTTTTCTATGAAATACAATTTATAGTATTTTAAGTACAATTTTCGGGTTTTTGATACGTTTTTTCGATAAGAATCGAATATCTTTGCGCTGGAATATTAACAACCAAAAACTTAATTATGCGCAATATTATCTGGAGTTTCTCTGTGCTTTTCTGTTTAACGTTTTCTTCTTTTGCTCAGACAAAAGGAATAGAAAAGGGAACTTACTTATCTACCAATAAAGGTCAAAAAATCAAACTAAACTTATCAGAAAATAATAAGTATGAATTGGTTTTTTATTCTGGTGAATATGAGATAAAAGGAGATTCACTTTTGTTTACTAAGAAAATAAAATCAGAGAATAATTTTAATCTTTCTTTTACAACAGATAAAAAAGCAAAAAACATAAAAATTAAATTCTTAGATCCTTCCTATTATACCTTTTATGTTGGTACACAAAAAGGAACAGAAGAAGTTCAATATCAGAATGTATCTGATATAAGAGGCAAAGTAGATCCAAATTGGGTAAATACTGATTTAGAATTTGATATCGAAAAAGCAGACTTTTTGTATTTGGTATATGAAGATTATACAGGACAGAGTAATGTATGTAAATATGCACTTCCAAAAGATGTTGCTCAGGTAACAATTAGTTATGAAATGGAAGTTCTGGGAGATTTAAATATTGCCGGTTTTTTTGACAGAAAGACTAACAAGTTGGAAATTTCTGAACATTCAGGAAAAAATCCTTTAGTTTTTGTAAATGAAAAAGATGCTCAGCCGGATAGCGCTTCAAAAGTTCTTCCTCTTGAAAATAAGACCATTTCAAACTGGACTTATCCCGGAAAAGCACCTTTGTTAAATGAAGATTTTGGAGCAGCTGCTGTTGCAGTTGATAGTGCCGCTGCAGTAGCAGACTATACGGTTGATTCAAGTTATACTAAATATGACTTTAAACTAAAGATCGAAAAGAGCCTGAAAAATGCACTCGAAGCAACAAAAACAGCAAAGACAAAGTTTTTAGTAGTTGCTGTTGACAGTAAAAATAAAGCAGGATTTGATACTTTCGTAAAAGATCAGGAAACACAAATAGGATACAATATGTATGATGCATACAATCCGCTTTATGATGTTTTTAATTTTTACCTGACGGATGCTGATGATAAAAAATGGCTAAAAAACAATAAAATTAAGGATGATCCAAGCACTTTTGTTGTAAACGGAAACGGAGATGTATTGGCAGTTTCAAAATCAAGTATAGAAGATAAACAGTACGAGTTTAGTTATTATGGAGATTTTTACCGTAAACTTTTAAGAACAGATGCTTTTATTTCAATCGATAAAACCTTAAAAAATAAAAAAGCAACAGATGCAGATTTAATTGCAGCTTTTAATAAGGCTTCCGTTCTAGAGACTAATTATGATTATGATCCGGATTATACTGTGAGCGATCCAAATACAACGGAATTTGTTGTAACTAAACTAGGTTTAGATAAAAAAGAAGTGGCGCAAACCTGGAAAAAGTTAATCGAAGCACACCAAAAAGATACAAAACCAAATATGTATCTGGTGGAAACCATTTTGAAAGAAATCCAAAATCAAGGATTTACAAAGCAAATATTTAATACAGACAAAATTTTAAACGATACTGATTTTCTTGCGATTGACTATTTACTGAAACATTCAGAAGAAATTGAAAACAATCGTGCTGCATTCAACGGTAAAGAAGGAGAAGTACATAGTGTAGGAAATGTGATATCTGAAGTATCTAATGCTATGCAGCAAAATCTTTATGTAACTCAGGATGATATTTCGGGAGATATTAATAAGGACAAAGTAAATTCAGTTTACAAAAAGATAATTGATGCCGGAAAAGGTAATTTTGAATCCTACCGAAATTATTTTTCTTATTTAGAAGGAGCAGAGAATAAAGAAGGAGCATTCGCAGATTTCTTAAAAGAATTCAATATATACTTTGATGCAAACTTAGCTTCTGTAAGTCCAATCGAAAAGTTAGACACCATGTTTTCTGCTTTAGATTCAAATTCTGATTATTCTTATAACGGATGGAATTCATTTAAAGAATATCACTCTAATTTGTGTAATTCGGCAGCATGGACTGTTGTTTTAAAACCTGAAAATGCAAACTTTATTAAAGATGCTATTAAATGGTCTGAATACAGCTTAGTGGTAACCAAAAACAATCCTTATTATTTAGATACATTGGCACAACTATATTATAAAGACGGTCAGAAAGAAAAAGCGATTGCAATACAAACTTTGGCAGTAAAATATTTAGACAGCAATGTTGATGAGGAAACAGTAAATGAAATTAAAGAAGTTCTGGCTAAAATGCAAAACGGAACTTATTAATAAAGGATTTTCAGCCTAAAATAAAAGCCGATTTCTAATATTTTAGAAATCGGCTTTTTTATGTTCAGCTAATGCGAAGATGTCTAACGATCTAAGTTAGTCTACAGATCTAAATTTTATAATCCAAAAGCAGCTTTTACCTGGTCAACAAAATCAAGTTTTTCCCATGTAAACAATTCAACAGTAACTGTTTTTTCGTTTCCACCCGGAGCAGAGAAAGTTTTGGTTACAGTTTCTGGTTTACGTCCCATGTGTCCGTAAGCAGCAGTTTCGCTATAAATAGGATTTCTTAATTTTAGACGTTGCTCGATAAAGTAAGGACGCATATCAAAGATAGCTTCTACTTTTTTAGCGATTTCACCGTTTGTTAAGTTTACTTTAGAAGTTCCGTAAGGTTCAATGAAAATTCCCATTGGCTCAGCAACTCCAATTGCGTAAGAAACCTGAACTAAGATTTCGTCAGCAACACCGGCAGCTACTAAGTTTTTAGCGATATGACGTGTAGCATAAGCAGCACTTCTGTCTACTTTACTTGGATCTTTTCCAGAGAATGCACCACCACCGTGAGCACCTTTTCCACCATAAGTATCAACGATGATTTTTCTTCCTGTTAAACCAGTATCTCCGTGAGGTCCTCCAATAACGAATTTTCCTGTTGGGTTAATATGGTAGTTGATTTTATCGTTGAATAAATGTGCGTGTGTTGGATTTTTAGCGATAATTCTTGGAATAAGAATTTCGATAATATCTTTTTTGATTTTAGCCAACATTGTAGCTTCTTCATCAAAATCATCATGTTGAGTAGAGATAACAATCGCATCAATACGAGTTGGTTTGTTATCATCGCTGTATTCTAAAGTAACCTGAGATTTAGCATCTGGACGCAAATACGTGATTTCTTTGTTTTCACGTCTTAAAATAGCTAACTCTTGTAATAATTTATGAGATAAATCTAATGCCAATGGCATGTAGTTTTCAGTTTCGTTTGTAGCGTAACCAAACATCATTCCCTGGTCACCAGCACCTTGTTCTTCTGGCTTAGCTCTGTCAACACCTTGATTAATGTCTGCAGACTGCTCGTGAATAGCAGATAAAATTCCACAAGAATTCGCTTCAAACATATACTCACTTTTAGTATATCCAATTTTACGGATTACTTCGCGAGCAATTTGTTGTACATCAAGATAAGTATTTGATTTTACTTCACCTGCTAAAATTACCTGACCAGTTGTAACAAGAGTTTCACAAGCTACTTTTGAGTCAGCATCAAATGCCAGAAAGTTATCAATTAATGCATCCGAAATTTGATCTGCAACTTTGTCTGGATGCCCTTCACTAACAGATTCTGACGTAAATAAATAAGCCATAATAATGATTAAATTTAAAATTAAGCGAGGAAAATAATTGCTAAAAAGGGCTAAAGAAGAGTTTCTGCTTTAGCATTTTTTACTACTGAAATGAATCTTTCAGCATTCACAACGAATCATTTCATTATGAAGAGGTTGCAATCAGTTCAAATTTTTCCTCTGTATTCGGGTGCAAAGGTATAAAACCATTTTGATTTGCAAATTAAAGTTCAACTTTTTTTATTTTTATAGGCAGAAATTTAACATAAACATACTAAATTGATAGGGTAATAGAAATTATTTTGGTTTTTGTTTGGCTGATTGAAAAATAGTTCGCAAATTTGCCTCATCAAAATAGAAAAAAAATGAAAACAACAATTTGCAATATGATGTCTTGTAAGATGCCGGAGTTCTCCGCAGAGACACTATTGTAATTTTTTTTCAAAAATTCATATAGAACCTCTGCAGATTGCAGAGGTTTTTTTTTGTTCAAAAACAGGAATACCATAATTTTTTTTAAAGCCAAAAACACTAATTAATCAGTTAAAGAAATGAAGAAAAATGTACTAATAATTTTAGGTCTTTTGACATTTTCGGGGATTAAAGCTCAGGAAAATAAAAAAGAGCAGGATACTTTGAAAAACAATGAATTATCTGAAGTTACTATTGTAGGATCCAGAAGTAAAAATAGAGTTAAGACAGATGTACCGGTTCCGGTTGATGTTTTTAACGTAACCGAAATAACAAAAGGTGCGCCGCAAACGAGCGTAACACAAATTTTAAACTACGTTGCACCGTCGTTTACCAGTAATGCAACATCAACAGCAGATGCAACAGACCACGTCGATCCAGCGCAATTAAGAGGTTTGGGACCCGATCAGGTTTTAATTTTGGTAAATGGTAAACGAAGACATACAAGCTCTTTGGTAAATATAAACGGATCACCGGGAAGAGGATCTGTAGGTACAGATTTAAATGCTATTCCGTCTTTTGCCATCGAAAGAATTGAGGTTTTAAGAGATGGTGCCGCTGCACAATACGGTTCTGATGCTATTGCGGGAGTAATCAATATCGTGCTTAAAAAGAATGCTAATTTTATTTCGGGAGGAATCCAATATGGAGCTAATTTATCTTCAGGATCAAATAATTTTGAAGGTGGAGCAGACGGACAAACCGTACAAGTCGATTTAAATTACGGAACTTCATTAGGCAAACGGGAAGTTTCCTAAATGTTACCGGTAGTGCTGTAACAAGACAAACCACCAGCAGAGCAGGAATTAGAAGCAATGCGATTTTTAATGCCTATAATGCTGTCGAGAACAGAGCTGCACAAAATGGTGTTGAAATAAACTCCTTGTTTAGTAATATTAATACAACACCAAATTCGGCACAAATTCTAACTTCATTAAAGCAATATGCGCCTCAGGTAAGTTATTTTACTGCGGCACAACAAACCGCTATCGCCGGAGCTACAACACTTACACAAATGCAAACCGCATTGAATTTTGATGTAACTAATAATGAACTTGCTTACAGAGGGCAGGAAAGAAGTGATTATAATATGAGTGTAGGACAGTCAGAACTAGCCTCAGGACAAGCCTATTATAATGCAAAATATCCATTAACAGAAACAACATCTTTATATTCTTTTGGTGGAGTATCTTATAGAAATGGTAAATCATATGCTTTTAACAGGCTGCCAAATGGTTCAGGAACTTTTACTCAGGTTTATGAAAACGGATTTTTACCAGAAATTGAATCAGACATCTTAGATGCTTCTGCTGCCGTAGGTGTTAATACAGAATTGTTTGGATTTGATACCGATTTGAGTACAAACCTCGGGACAAATTCTTTTAAGTATGATGTAAACAATACTATTAATGCAACTTTAGGAACCAACTCTCCTTTTAGTTTTGATGCCGGAAAAGTTTCATTTCTACAAAGTACAACCAATTTAGATTTTAGTAAAAAATATGATGTTCTTGCTGGTCTGAATGTTGCTTTTGGAGGTGAATTCAGATATGAAAATTACCAGATTAAAGCTGGAGAAGAAGCCTCTTACGGATTGTATGATGTAAACGGAGATTTTGTTTCGGGAATTTTGCCAAGTAATTCTCCTTTAATCGTTACTGACTTTTTTGGAAACAAACGTGGAGCAGGAGCGCAGGGATTTTCAGGATTTCAGCCTTCAGATGCTAAAGAGAAAGATAGAAAAAGTGGTGCGGCTTATGTTGATCTGGAATTAAATGCAACCGAAAAATGGCTTGTAAACGGAGCATTACGTTATGAAAACTATTCTGATTTTGGAAGTACAGTAATCTTTAAATTAGCTTCTCTTTTAAAATTAAACGACAATATTAACTGGAGAATTTCAGGACAAACAGGTTTTAGGGCGCCTTCATTACAGCAAAAATATTTTGAATCAAGCTCGACACAATTCATAAACGGTGCGCCATATCAGGTAGGTTATTTTACAAATGATTCTGAAGCAGCAAAAAGTATTGGAGTAGAAAACTTGAAACCAGAAAAATCAAAAAGTATCAGTACAGGATTTACATTTAAAATTCCGGAGGCAAACATAACAATTGCAACAGATGCTTATTTTACAAGAATCGACGACAGAATCGTTTTAACAGGTCAGTATTCAAGACCAACAGATGCACAGATTGCTGCAGCTACAACTCCTGAACAAGCTGAAGCATTAACTTTATTTCAACAGGCATTTGATACAAAAGGAGTCGAAAGAGCATCTTTCTGGACCAACGGAATCAACTCTGAAACAAAAGGGATTGATTTGGTAATTTCTCAAAAATATGATGTTATTCCCGATTTTATAATCAGAAATGATTTTGCTTTAAGTTATAACGAAACTAAAAGAGTGGGAGATTTAAATGTTCCGCAATCTATTATTGACGCAGGTGGAGAGCCATATAAATATTCGTTTTTCCCAGAGTCAAGCAGAGTGTATTTAGAAGAAGCAATTCCGAAATTAAAAGCAAATTTAATGACCACTTTTAGCATCAAGAAACTGGATATTTATTTGAGAAACAGTTATTTTGGTAAAGTGACAGATCCCGGAGCAACAGATGTAAACCTGGACGGATTTTCATCTGTGTACGAACATCCGGAATACAGCGCAAAATTAGTAACAGATTTATCTTTAGGATATCAAATCAACGAACATTTTAGAGCTACAATCGGGTTTAATAATATAGGTGATGTTTATCCGGACAGAAACAATCCTGCAACTCCGGCATTTACCAATACAACGCCAACATTATCTCCGGCACCAAGTACAGACTTGAGTAATGCAAACCAGTTTGCATATTCGAGAGCAGTATCTCAATTTGGATTGAACGGAAGATTTGGTTTTGCTCGTTTGAGCTTTAAGTTCTAAATAATAAGTAGCTCAAAGATTATACGGATTAAACAGATTAATGCTGATTTTTGAATCAATGTAATTGAAAAAACAGGCCGCTCCCGATAGCTATCGGGAGTGCCTAAAATTTTTCAACCCATGTAAATGGTTTTTTATAATACACAGGTTCAGTATTAAATTAAATAAAAGAGAAAACCCGTAATAATCTGTTTAATCCGTATAATCTTTGGGCTATTTTTTAAAGAGGAAGATCTTATTTTACAGACCTATAAAAATTTTATTGTTAAATATTAAAATTTTGTTTGGCAGTTAAATAAATACTTACTACATTTACTCTATCGAATTAGTCGAATTTAAAAATGAGATTAAATTTTAATTAAAATGAAAACAATAGCAGGAAGAAATATGATGTGTTGTAGAATGATGCCAATGTGTGTCCCGACCTGCTGTTGCCAAAAGTGAAAGATAAAATCTTTGTTATAGTTAAACTATAAGCCCTTTTGGTTGCCATCCGAAAGGGCTTTTTTTATTCATTTATTTAAAATTAAAACCATGAAATCAATATATAAAATCGAAGAAAGTGTTTTTCCTGAAAACATAGAAACAGACGAAAATTATACACAAAAAACGAATCTTTTAAAAGGAGAAATTTATTCAAATGAATCAAGTTCACTTCTTTTTCAAATGTACGATCATGAAGAAGAAGATCTTTTTGTTTAAATCGATCTCTGTGACAATTTCAAAAATCAATAACAATAACAATATCAATTACAATTACAATAACAATATATAGTATTAACAATATCTAAAAACTAAGAAATCATGAGTACACAAAAATTTGCAACAAACGCACTACACGCAGGACACGACGTTACCAAAAATGCAGGAACAAGAGCAGTGCCAATTTATCAGACATCATCTTATGTCTTTAATAATTCTGATCACGCTGCCAATTTATTTGGTCTTGCCGAAGCTGGATTTATTTACACCAGATTAAACAATCCAACAAACGATATTTTAGAACAACGACTCGCAGCACTTGAAGGCGGAATAGGAGCAGTGGTTACAGCCTCTGGAGCTTCTGCAATTTCTACAACATTATTGACTTTGCTAAAAGCAGGCGATCATATAGTAGCTTCTAATAGTTTGTATGGAGGAACATATAACCTTTTAAAAGTGACTTTGCCAAGATTAGGAATTACGACCACTTTTGTAGATCCTTCAAAACCGGAAAATTTTACTAAGGCGGCTAAAGAAAACACAAGAGCATTTTTTGTTGAATCATTGGGGAATCCAAAATTAGATGTTTTGGACCTGAAAGGAATTTCGGCAGAAGCCAAAGCATTCAAAGTGCCATTTATTGTAGATAATACAGTTGCGACACCTTATTTATTAAACCCAATTAAATATGGCGCCGATATTGTAATTCATTCCTTAACTAAATATATCTCCGGAAACGGAACTTCATTAGGAGGTGTTATTATCGATGCCGGAAATTTTGACTGGTCTAACGGAAAATTTCCTGAGTTTACGGAACCATCAGCAGGATACCACGGATTAGTATATCATGAAGCTTTAGGAAATGCGGCCTTTATTGCAAAAGCCCGAATTGAAGGTCTGCGTGATTTTGGTGCTGCTTTGAGTCCGTTTAATGCCTTTCAGATTATTCAGGGATTAGAAACACTTCCCATTCGAATTAAAAAACACAGCGAAAATGCTTTGGCTCTGGCTGAATGGTTAGAGAAACGAGAAGAGGTGGTATGGGTAAATTATCCGGGTTTAAAATCAAGTAAATACAATGATTTAGCCAAACAATATTTACCGGAAGGTCAAAGTGGCGTTATCACTTTTGGACTAAAAGGCGGGTTTGATGCAGCCAAAAAAGTGGTAGACGAAACAAAACTTTTCTCACTCTTAGCCAATATTGGTGATACAAAATCACTCATTATTCACCCGGCGAGCACAACCCACCAACAATTGTCTGATGAAGAGCAACTGGAAACCGGAGTTTCAAAAGATTTGATTCGCCTTTCTGTTGGGATTGAGGACATCGATGACTTAATTGCTGATCTGCAAACTGTTTTTGAAAACATCACGCAGTCACAATATAGCATCAATAAAAATTAGGTTTTTTTGTTTTTTGTTTGAAAAATTGCCTTTAGCAGTGTGAGTTCTGCTAGAGGTGATTTTTTATGAAAAGATTTTTCACCATATAACAATTTACCATATAAGTAATATAAGTTCATCTTAGTAGAGGCGCACTGAAGTGCGTCTAATTCGAAAACACAGTGCGTCTAAAATTATAAACATTGATATTAAATGAACTTACATCACTTATATGGTTCAATAAAATTAGATATGTTTTAAAAAAATTAAAATTATGTCAAAGCTTAAAATAAATATTATCCTTTTCGGGATTGGGAATATCGGAAGTACATTAATTAATCAAATTATTGAAAGTCAGGAGTTTTTTCTTCAGAGTAAAAATATCGATTTCCACTTTCCAATTATTACCAATTCTACAGTTGCTTTTTTCGAGAAAGAAGGTGTTGGATATGCCTGGGAAACTAATTTCAGAGAATTAGCTGTTCCTTTTAAGGTCGAAGATATTGTTGGGTTTGCAAAAGAGAATGAATTTGAAAATCTTATTGCAGTAGATGCCACAGCCAGCGATGAACTGATTGGCCATTATAATACCTTAATAGAAAACGGATTCAATATTGTAGCGGTAAATAAAAAAGCCAATACATTGCCAATTGATTTGTATAAACAATTAAGAGAAAATCTAAAAAAATACGACAAAGAGTTTTTGTATGAAACTTCGGTAGATACAGGTTTTCCGGTTTTACAAACTTTAAGAGATTTGTATTATTCGGGCGAAAAAATCACCAAGATCAGAGGCGTTTTCTCGGATCATCTGAGTTATGTTTTTAATCGTTTTTCCAACGAGGATAATTCTTTTTCGTCCATATTAAAAGATGCCAGCTTATTAGGATTAATGCGTTCGACCTTTAAAGAAGATTTATCTGGAAATGATACTGCAAGAAAACTACTGATTTTGACAAGAGAAATTGGGAAGGATTTTGACCTTTCAGATATAAAAATCAATTCTATTATTAAGGAAGAGCATTTAGAGAAAAACGGAATCCTTAATAAAGATGCCATTGACAAATCGTTTAAAATTGAAAAAATTGCGCAATCAGACGATCATGTGCTGCGATATATAGGAGAATTTGATGTAGCTAAAAATAAACTCGAAGTAAAATTAGTATCAGAACCTGTTACATCTGCGATAGGTCAGTTAAAAGGTTCAGATTCTATTTTCGAAATTTACACGCAATCTTATGCTGAGGTTCCAATAGTAATTAAAAGCGCTTCACCATGCAAACAGGCAATTTCCAGAGGTATAATCACTGATATTTTAAAAGTAGCAGAGAAAATAAAAAATAAGGAAGCAGTTTGGCTTTAAGTGGTTTTAAAATAATAGAATAATAGTTCTTTGACAGATTGAGACAGAAAAGTTAGTTAATTTTTTGTAAGATAAAACTTCTTTATTGTTAAATGTTAATTTTGTAAGATGTTTTTTAACGATAAAAAGATGTTTTTTAACGTTTTTTTCGAATAATTAAGCTTTTATAACTTGGTAAATAAAAAAAAAAATCGCAAATTTGTAAGGCAAGTAAGATCTGTTAAAAACAGTCGCTTAATTGTTAAATAAAATGATTGCTTTTAGATCTTAATCAAATCAAAAAGCCAACTAATAGAAAAAATAAATGCAAGATTTTTTTAAAATAGCAAATAAATCACAGATGAATAAATCCCTACAGATGAACAAGATGTTTAACGTCGCACGTATTTGTGTATGCGTCTGTTGATACTAAAAGTATATATAAGTTGTAAAAAACTTAAACCCTTTTGGTATTAAAAACCCAAAAGGGTTTTTTTATTCCATTTATCTGGCATAACAAAGAATTAAAGAAAAAGTAAAGATTATAAAACGCAAACTAACTTAAACTTAAATATCATGAGCACATTAAACTACTTATCAAAAACATTTTTGACATTGAAAAGCTTGAGAGCTAAAAGAAACAATCCGCCACCGCCAACCAATGAATTAGTTCATCCTAGATTCGGAATAACTGAGACAGACAAAAAAGAGGTGAAAAAAGAAGCTGATTCTTTATTGTTTTTGATGTATTCAAAAGAGAATGAAACACTTTTTATTTAAATTAAAAAGTATCATAAAATAGGGTGAAACCTGCATAATTTTACTGGGCAAATTGTTCGGTAAATTTTTGCGTATAATAGTTTTTGATTGAATAATGTTTAAGAAATCGAGGAATCGTTTCAATAAAATTTGTTTGTTTAAGAAATTAGTAGTTAATTTGTACCTTTAAGTTCAAAAACGTATTGAAATGTTATAAAGAAAGGACGAGGGATTAGACCCGATGAATCCTTAGCAACCCTTCGTTAAGTCGAAGAAGGTGCTGCATTCTACCACGCCCAAACGTGGAAAGATAACAACAAGAATTTTTCTAGTTTCAACTTCTAGACTTTCTTTCTAATATTTCCACATACAAATCAATAATAAAAAGATTTGAAATTGGAAAATATACCAAGTCCCATTATAATTCAGGATTTCATCACAGAAAGTGGTGCGATATATTCATCATTACCGTTAAGTTTTACACTTTCCGGCTTGCCTTTGCATACCGCTCCAATCGTTTTGGTAAATCATGCCTTAACAGGAAATGCGCAAGTTACCGGAGAAAATGGCTGGTGGAATGATTTAATTGGCGATGAAAAAACGATCGACACTACTAAATATACCGTTTTGGCATTTAATGTTCCCGGAAACGGAAACGATTCGTTTGAAATCGAAAATTATCTGGACTTTACAACAAGAGATATTGCGAGCATTTTTATTAAAGGTTTAAAGGCTTTAAAAATTGAGCAGGTGTTTGCCATAATTGGAGGCTCTGTTGGAGGCGGAATTGCATGGGAAATCCTTGCATTAGAGCCAAACATTACAGAACACTTAATTCCGATTGCAACCGACTGGAAATCGACCGACTGGATGATTGCCAATTGTTACCTGCAGGAGCAAATCCTGAACAATTCTTCAAAACCGGTTGAAGACGCCAGAATTCATGCCATGTTGTGTTATCGTTCTCCGGAATCATTCAAAGAAAAATTTAAGAGAACCGTTCATTCTGATCTTTCAATCTTTAATATAGAAAGCTGGTTGGCACACCACGGCAGGAAATTGCAGAAACGGTATCAATTGTCATCTTATAAATTGATGAATCAATTGCTGAAAACCATCGATATTACCAGAAATAGTGATGATTTTGAAACCTTACTGTCTAAATCAAATGCATCGATTCATATCGTTGCCATAAACTCAGATTTGTTTTTTACACCAAAGGAAAATCTGGAAACTTATAATGAATTAAAAAAGTTTAAAGAAAATGTTACGTACAGCGAGATTGATTCTGTTCACGGGCATGATGCTTTTTTAATCGAGTACAAACAATTAGATCATTTACTTGCCGATATTTTTAAGGCAGAAACAATAGCAAAATAAAATGAAAGTATTAAAATTTGGAGGTAAATCGTTATCAAACGGAGAAGGGTTAAATAAAGTAGTTTCAATCATTTCAGATAAAATAAATCAAGGTGAGCAAATAGCCGTAGTAGTTTCTGCACGCGGAAATGCTACAGACGAATTGGAAGATATCTTGAGAATTGCAGCTAAAAACGGAAATTATAAACCATTATTAGAAAGCTTCAAAGCATATCAGATTTCTGATTTTACTCAGGTTGATCTGTCTGAAGAATTTAATATTCTGGATAAACTTTTTGAAGGTGTGAGTCTGATTGGAGATTACAGCAATAAAATTAAAGATCAGATTTTGTCTAAAGGTGAATTACTTTCGGCTAAATTATTGACTGCGATCTTGGTTGAAAAAGGGATTCCTGCAAACTTTGTTGATACACGGGAATTACTTAAAACCGATTCGAAATTTGGAGATGCTCAGCCTTTAGAGCAGCTTTCTAAGAAAAACGTAATCAATTATTTTAAACTTCATAACGGAGAAACGGTAAATATCGTTACAGGTTTCATTGGTTCAAACAATAACAACGACACTACAACTTTGGGAAGAAACGGAAGTAACTATACGGCTTCGTTGATTGCAAATTATCTAGATGCCGAAGAGTTGCAAAACTTTACACACGTAGACGGAATTTACACAGCAAATCCAGATTTGGTTGCCGACGCTAAAAAGATCGAATTTTTGTCGTTTAATGAAGCAAATGAATTAGCAAATTTTGGAGCAACAATTTTGCATGCCAAAACCATTATTCCATTATTAGAAAAAAATATTCCGCTTCGTATTTTAAATACGTTTAATCACGAAAATCACGGGACATTAATTACTTCAAATTCTCAAAAAGAAGGAATCAAAACACTTTCTGTTTTAGAAAATGTATCATTGGTGAATTTGGAAGGTCGTGGATTATTAGGGAAATCTGGAGTTGATGCCCGAATCTTTAAGGTGATGGGTGATCACAATATCAGTGTAAGTATCATTTCACAAGGTTCTTCAGAAAGAGGAATCGGATTGGTTGTGGCAAAAGATAAAGCTACACTTGCAATGGTTGAGTTAGAAAAAGAGTTTGAAAACGACTTTTATTCTAAAGATGTAAACCAGATTACAGTAACAGATAATGTTTCGGTAATTTCAATTATCGGGCAGGACTTGAGCACTTTTCACAAACCATACACAGCATTAATCAAAAATAAAATAGTTCCAATTTTATTCAACAACACTGTCACAGGTAAAAACGTGAGTTTGGTTGTCAAAAAAGAAGAATTAAACAAAGCACTTAATGTAATTCACGGGGAGATTTTTGGAGTTTCTAAAAAAATCAACATCGCTATTTTTGGTCACGGATTAGTTGGCGGAACTTTAATCAATCAGATTTTAGAATCGGCTGCAGCGATCGAAAAGCGTAAAGATGTTAAGCTGAATGTATTTGCAATTGCAAATTCTAAAAAATTGCTTTTAAATAAAAATGGCGTAACTTCAAGCTGGAAAAATGATATTGCAGCAAAGGGTGAAGCTTACACAATACAAGATATTATTGCTTATGCAAATGAATATCATTTAGAAAACTTAATTGCGATTGATAATACAGCAAGTGCAACTTTCGTAGAAAACTATATTCCGCTTGTAGAAAGCAGTTTCGACTTAATTTCTTCAAATAAAGTAGCCAATACATTGACGTATGGTTTTTATAAAGAATTGAGAAAAGCTTTAGCAGAAAACCAGAAAAATTATTTGTACGAAACCAATGTTGGTGCAGGGTTGCCATTAATTGATACGATAAAGTTACTGCATCTTTCAGGTGAAAACATCACTAAGATTAAAGGAGTTTTCTCTGGAACATTGAGTTACTTATTCAATAATTTCTCTGCAAAAGACGCTCCGTTTAGCGAAATTCTGCAGGAAGCGATCGATAACGGATATACAGAACCAGATCCTCGTGAGGATTTATGCGGAAATGATGTAGGAAGAAAATTATTGATTTTGGCAAGAGAATTAGATTTGCAAAATGAGTTTGAAGAAATCTCAATTCAAAACTTAATTCCAGAACATTTACGTGAAGGAAGCGCTGCTGATTTCTTAACAAAATTAAAAGAGTTTGACCCAATTTATGCTAAAATAAAAGCAGATCAACAGCCAAATCATGTATTAAGATACATTGGTGAATTGTCTGGTGATTTACAAAATGACAAAGGAAACCTGGAAGTAAAATTAGTTTCAGTACCATCAGATACGGCTTTAGGCGGATTAAAAGGTTCTGATTCTTTCTTTGAAATTTACACCGAATCATACGGAGATCGTCCAATCGTTATTCAGGGAGCCGGTGCAGGTTCTGCGGTAACAGCGAGAGGAGTTTTTGGAGATATTTTGAGATTGTCTGATAAAGGATAATTTGATTTTAGATTATAGATTGCAGATTTTAGATTGAGTCTAGTTTGTTATTTCGAGGAACGAGACTCGAGCGATAGCGAATAGGCGAAGCAAATCTCACACGAAACTCCGTAATCAAAATCGCCAATCTTTGTCGAATCCCGAGTGTGATTTCTCCTTTCAGTCGAAATGACAAGATTGTGAAAACCACACAGGAAAAACAAAACAAAAAAATAACAACACAATGAAAGTAACCTTAAACAGAGTAAACGACGCGTTTCATTTTAAACTCAAAAATGAACGTGGTCATGTAGTTGATGTGGACAGCAGAGCCGAATTTGGCGGAAGCGATTTAGGTGCAAGTCCAATGGAATTAGTATTGATGGGAGTTGCGGGATGCAGTGCTATTGATATGATTTCGATTTTAAAAAAGCAGCGTCAGGAAATCACTTCTTTTAATGCTGAGGTCGAAGGAGAGCGTGTGCAGGTTGGAGAAGCAAAACCTTTTAAAGAAATTAATGTCATTTTTCATTTAGAAGGGGATATCAATCCTGAAAAAGCTAAAAAAGCAGCACAGCTTTCTTTCGAGAAATACTGCTCAGTTTCTAAGACAATCGAACCAACAGCAACTATTAAATACAAGGTTGTCCTGAACAACGAACAATTATAGAATTAGAAAATTAGTCAATTTGAGAATTAGATAATTTCTCTAAATGGTTTGAATTTTAAGTTCGGTAACAACTTGAAACTTGAAACCTGACACGAGGCTTTAGCCGAATTGGCGAAGCAAACAAAAAAAACAAAACAACACAATGAGTACAGAAGAATTTGGTTTTGAAACACAAGCCATCAGAACACAATTAGAAAGATCTCAGTATTTAGAGCATTCGGTGCCATTATACTTATCGTCAAGCTTTGTATTTGAAGATGCCGAAGATATGAGAGCTTCTTTTACAGAAGAAAAAGAAAGGAATATTTACAGCCGTTTCAGCAATCCAAACACAACTGAATTTGTAGAGAAAATTTGCAAAATGGAGGGTGCTGAATCTGGATATGCTTTTGCAACAGGAATGGCTGCAGTATATTCTACGTTTGCTGCGTTATTAAATTCTGGAGACCATATTGTTTCTGCTAGTAGTGTTTTTGGTTCTACTCATGCTTTGTTTATGACTTATTTTCCAAAATGGAACATCGAAACTTCTTATTTTGAGATTAATAAGCCAGAAACTATTGAAAGTTTTATCAAGCCAAACACCAAAATATTATACGCTGAGTCTCCGACAAATCCAGGAGTTGATGTAATCGATTTGGAATTGTTGGGTAATATTGCCAAAAAACACAATCTGATTTTAATAATCGACAACTGTTTTGCGACGCCATATTTACAGCAGCCAATTAAATTTGGCGCACATTTGGTAATACATTCTGCAACTAAATTAATCGACGGACAAGGACGAGTTTTAGGTGGAATTACAGTTGGAAACGCTGATTTAATCAGACAGATTTATCTGTTTTCAAGAAATACTGGTCCGGCTTTATCACCGTTTAATGCCTGGGTTTTATCTAAAAGTTTAGAAACATTGGCAGTTCGTGTGGACAGACATTGTGAAAATGCCTTAAAAGTGGCTGAGTTTTTAGAAAGCCATCCAAATGTAAACAGTGTAAAATATCCGTTTCTGAAATCGCATCCACAATATGAGATTGCAAAAAAACAAATGAAAGCGGGTGGAAACATCATCGCATTTGAAATTAAAGGTGGAATCGAAGCAGGACGAAAATTCTTAAACGCGATAAAACTTTGTTCGTTATCAGCAAATATTGGAGATACAAGATCGATTGTTACACATCCGGCATCAACAACGCACAGTAAATTATCTGAGGAAGATCAATTAGCGGTTGGAATCACACAAGGTTTAGTTCGTGTTTCTGTTGGTTTAGAAACTGTTGAAGATGTTATTGCAGATTTGAAGCAGGCGCTTGATTAAACATAAAATATAATAAATTTAAGGGCTATTTTTTTAATAGCCCTTTTTTGTATTTTTAATATAGCTTTTTTAATACATTTTAGTTTTTTGTAGAATATGGTAAAACCAAGATTACTGTTATTGTCGGACTTATTTGGAGGTAATCCCGAATGGATTAAATGTTATGTTGAGATATTAAATTCCAAATTTGATGTTCAATATTATGATGTTTTAAAATTAGCTAATATAAATTCTTCACATGATGAGACCGATATTCATAATCAATTTTTAAATGGAGGTATGGATAGAGCGGTAGAGCGTTTACTTCGATTAGAAACAAAAAGGGTAACAATTCTGGGATTTAGTATTGGCGGAACAATTGCATGGAAAGCAGCTTTAAAAGGTTTAAAAACAGATTGCTTGTTTGCAGTTTCATCAACCAGATTAAGATATGAAAATGAATTGCCAGAATGTAGTGTCAAATTATATTTTGGGGAGAAAGATTTAAATAAACCCAATCCCGAATGGTTTTTGAATTTAAATGTTTCCTATAAAAGTTTCGATAACCAAAAACATCAATTGTATTTGGAAAATAATAATGCTCAATTAATTTGTGATGACATTATGCTGACATTCATAAAGTAACTTTTTTTTGCTGTAAATGAATTAGTGTTAAAAATTGCCAATTCTTTTAGTGGTTATTTCAGTAAAAAATATATTTTTGCTGTTAATAAAGACAAAATTTACTAATCAAAACAAATAAATTTAACCACAAATGAGCAATTCTACTTATGTCTTAGATGACAAATTAATGGTGTCTGTTGGGGCACGTTTTCTAAATTATATTATTGATCTGATAGCTATTATGGTTCTCCTAATCGGGTTTGGAGTTTGTGTCGGAATCCTTACGGCATTATTTGATATGAATTTTTTATCAATATGGATTGATGGCTTAGGAGATTTTGGATGGAATGTTATCGCGATTATCCTAACTTTAATTTATTACATTTTAATGGAAGGGTTTTTTGGAAGAACACTCGGGAAATTTGTGACCGGAAGTGCTGTTGTAGATGAAAATGGAGAAAAACCGGATTTTGGAACTATAATTAAAAGAAGTCTATGCCGTTGTATTCCGTTTGATGCTTTAACTTATTTGGGAGGTTCAAGAGGATGGCATGATTCTATTTCTGATACCTATGTAGTAAATAAAAAAGCTTTGGCAGAAGAAGTGAAAACTTTTCATGAATTCAATTTGATAGGAATAAAGGAGGGAAATTAGTTAAACTATACTAAATTAGTAGAATATAAACTTCCAATCTGTTATTATCTCATTTAAAAAGTTTATTTTTGTTGCAGAAAAATAAGGAGACTGTTTTTTAATGCGCGCAGCAAAGAAGTTGCAGTCGACAATCTAAAATATAAAAATGCTTTCAAAGAAAACAAAATACGGAATTAAAGCTCTAACTTACCTAGCCAGACGTGAAAATAACGAACCTGTACAAATAGCTGAAATTGCAAAGAGCGAACACATTTCGATTAAGTTTTTAGAAAGTATTCTGTTGCTTCTTAGGAATTCTGGTTTTCTTGGTGCCAAAAAAGGCAAAGGCGGAGGGTATTATCTGATCAAAGATCCTAAGGATATCAGTATGGCAAAAGTCTATCGTATTCTTGAAGGGCCAATTGCTTTACTTCCTTGTGCAAGTCATAATTTCTACGAAAGATGTGATGACTGTGATGATGAATCAACCTGTGCGGCAAGACGTTTAATGACAGAAGTTAGAGATAATACACTTAAAATATTAGAAAGTAATTCGTTGGCAGATATTGCATTTTAATGATTTACTTTAAAAATAAAAAATGACCATTTCACATTTCTGAAATGGTCATTTTTTATTGTAATATTCTCAAAAGATAAGTTTATATCCGGCCATAAAAAGCATTACAGCGATCGAATTTCTAAGAAATGAATCAGGAACTTTTCCGCTTAAACTACTTCCTAAATATATTCCGGGAAGTGATCCTAGTAATAACTGCCCTAATAAAGCTAAATCTAAATTTCCCATAGAAGCATGACCAAGGCCTGCAACAAGTGTTAAAGGTACTGCATGAGCGATTTCTGTTCCTACCAAACGAGGTGTAGGTAAAAGCGGATAAAGGAAAAATAAGGTTACAGTTCCCAATGCTCCGGCTCCAATAGAAGTTAAGGTTACAGTTGCGCCCAATAGAATTCCAATTCCAATCGTCAGCATGTTTTGAGTGGTACTTTCACTGTGGAATTTGTCTCCCGCATGTTTTTGAGAGAAATTTAAGAGCTTCTTTTTGAATATAATAGCAATTGAAGTAAATAATAACGCCCAACCTAAACTATACTTAATTACGCGATTGATAGTTTCAATATCGGTTTTAATACTGTTTAGTATCCACAAAGTAGCTAGTGCTGCAGGAACACTGCCTAAAGTAAGCCAACCAGTAATTTTCCAGTTGATATTGCCCTTTTTGTTGTGAACGAATACGCCTCCGGCTTTTGTAAAAGCCGCATAAAGTAAATCGGTTCCAACGGCTTTAGTTGGTGGAATGCCAAAGTATAATAAAATGGGAGTCATTAAAGAACCACCTCCAACACCAGTTAATCCAACAATAAATCCAACGACTAAACCCGCAATGACAAGACCAATCTGAAAATCCATAAAAAAAGTTTGGCGCTAAAATACGACATTTTTATAATTATCCTATAGATGTTGTAGAGATTAAAATTTCTATTTAATACGCAAGCATTTTAAGAATTTATATTGTTTAAATATCCGGTAAAACTGTATTATTTGTGAAATTAATTCCTCCAGGTTTTAAATATCTCTTTTAGAATGTAATATGGGAGTAATTAGTGCTTTAAAAAAATCGAAATATTGTTTTGATTATTACAAATAAGTAGTATTTTTGCAAAGTAATCTATTAACCCGATAGGGTAATGGGTTTGAAAACAAATTCAATCGCTGGTATGGAGAAAGAACTGAAAATAAATAGTGCAGGCTTTAAGTCAGACACGTCAATAAAAGAAAAACTTTGGGTTGTAATTCCTGTTGTTTTATTAGTAGGTTTATTATCAACATTGATTTACAATCATTATACAGAGTTTTCTATAGAAAGCTTTATAGCGGGATTTAATCAGGAGTTTTTAATCTTTTTTGCCATTGGAGTTTTTGCTCAATTAGTTGACGGGACATTAGGAATGGGTTACGGAGCTACTTCAACCTCATTTTTATTGGCTTATGGAGTTCCGCCGGTTGTAAGTAGTACTGCGGTTCACGTATCTGAAATGTTTACAACGGGGGCGTCGGCACTATCACATCACCGATTTGGAAATATCAATAAAAAACTGGTAAAACATTTATTGATTCCGGGTGTTTTAGGTTCTATTATAGGGGCTTATTTATTATCAGATGTTATAAATGGAGATGTTATCAAGCCATTTATTGCAGTTTACATGATTATTTTAGCAGTTATCATTATCAAAAAAGCGCTGAAAAAAAGTATTGTAAAAAAGAAAACCAAAAAATTAGGCGCTTTGGCTCTTTTTGGAGGTTTTATGGATTCAGTTGGAGGCGGAGGCTGGGGGCCAATCGTAACTTCAACATTATTAGGAAGAGGGAGAAATCCAAGATATACTATTGGTTCAGTAAATGCAGCTGAGTTTGCAATTTCATTTGCGAGTGGTATAACATTTATGCTTTTTGGCGGAATTCATGGCTGGCAAGTGATTATCGGACTGATTTTAGGAGGAGTGATTTCAGCACCATTAGCAGCATATTTAGTAAATAAAATCAAAAGAAAACCAATGATGATTGCGGTTGGTATTCTAATTATATTATTGAGTTTAAAAACATTATCTAAATTATTTTAAAAATAATTTTAGAAAAGAAGAAAGATTATGAGTGCGATTATTGTACAAGAACTATTAGAGAAAACTAATGACTTTTCGCTTGACGAAACCTTAGTTTTTTTAGCAAAAGAATTTCCGGGAAAAGTGATTTTTTCTACTTCTTTCGGTCAGGAAGATCAGGTAATTACAGATTTTATAGCAAAAAGCAATACTGACATTACCATTTTTACTTTAGATACTGGAAGATTATTTCAGGAAACTTACGACGTTTTTCACAAAACATTAAAAAAGTATAAAAGACCTATTGAAGTTTATTTTCCTGAAGCAGCAGCTGTAGAGAATTTACTAAAAGCAAAAGGACCAAACAGCTTTTACGATTCAGTTGAAAATAGAAAAGAATGCTGTTTTATTCGAAAAGTGGTTCCGTTAAGGAAAGCTTTGGCAGGAAATTCAGTTTGGATTACGGGATTAAGAGCAGAACAATCAGAAAACAGACAAGATTTACATTTGTTTGAATACGACGGAAACTTCGAAATCATAAAATTTAATCCGTTACTAAAATGGACTTTAGAAGAAGTTGAAACGTATTTATCTGAAAACAATGTTCCGCAAAATGCATTGCACAAACAAGGTTTCGTAAGTATTGGATGTGCGCCTTGTACGAGAGCGATTTTCCCTGGCGAAGATATCAGAGCCGGAAGATGGTGGTGGGAATCAAGCCATAAGGAGTGTGGTTTGCATAGTGCTAAGAAGGAATAAAGAAGCAAGAGGCAAGAATATAGAGAATAGAATAAAGAGTATAGATTTTAAGTCCCGGAGGGACAATTTATATTGTAGCGTCGGGTTTCAACCCGATGGAGACGGAAGATTTATATTGCAATGTTGGGTTTCAACCCAATGGAGAATAAAAAGAATAGAATAAAGAGTGGAGATTTTAGGTTAGGTGAAAAACTTGAAACTTTAAACCTGAAACAAAAAATTCCACAACAAAAATATCAAACAAAAAAACAATGAGTTCAGTATTAAAAACAAACGCTTTAGAGAGTGAAGCGATATACATTTTCAGAGAAGTAATTTCACAGTTTGACAAACCGGTTTTACTTTTCTCAGGAGGAAAAGATTCTATTACATTAGTGCGTTTAGCACAAAAAGCATTTTTCCCTGCAAAAATTCCGTTTCCTCTATTGCACGTTGATACGGGACACAATTTCCCTGAAACAATAGCATTCAGAGATAAACTGGTAGAAGAGTTAGGGTTAGAGTTAATTGTTCGTAATGTACAGGATGCTATTGATGAAGGAAAAGTAGTAGAAGAAACAGGGAAATATTCTAGTAGAAACAGCCTGCAGACAACAACACTTTTAGATGCAATTGAAGAATTTAAGTTTGATGCTTGTATTGGTGGTGCACGTCGTGATGAAGAAAAAGCAAGAGCTAAAGAACGTATTTTCTCAGTTCGTGATGATTTCGGACAATGGGACGAGAAAAATCAAAGACCTGAGTTGTTTGATATTTTAAATGGAAAAATAGAAAATGGACAAAACGTTCGTGTTTTCCCAATTTCAAACTGGACAGAATTAGATGTTTGGAGTTATATCGAAAAAGAACACATCGAAATTCCATCAATCTATTTTTCACATAAAAGAAAAGTTTTTTTGAGAGACGGTTTAATCTGGTCGCATTCTCCTTTTGTGTACCAAGAAGAAGACGAACAAATCGAAGAAAGAATTGTTCGCTTCAGAACCGTTGGAGATATGAGTTGTACAGCAGCAGTTGAATCTTACGCAGCAACAATAGAAGAAGTTGTAGGTGAAATTAGAGAATCAACGATTTCAGAAAGAGGAGCCAGAATTGATGATAAACGTTCTGAAGCCGCAATGGAAAAGAGAAAACAACAAGGATACTTTTAAGTTGTTGGTTGATAGTTTTTAGTTGATAGCTTAAAACTTCAATAATTACAACAACATAAAAAAGTAGATTAAATATTTTGATGGTTTTAGTTGATGTTTTAGAAAAACCAACAACCATAAACCAACAACCAACAACATAAAAAGAATGGAAGTTTTAAAAATAGCAACAGCAGGGAGTGTAGATGACGGGAAAAGTACTTTGATCGGGAGATTATTGTATGATACAAAATCATTGACGACTGATAAAATAGAAGCAATCGAAAAAAGCAGTAAACAAAAAGGTTATGATTATCTTGATTTTTCTTTGGCAACTGACGGATTAGTGGCAGAGAGAGAACAAGGAATCACGATTGATGTTGCGCATATTTATTTTTCGACTGCAAAGAAAAGTTACATTATCGCCGATACTCCGGGTCACGTAGAATATACAAGAAACATGGTTACAGGAGCTTCAACTTCTCAGGTTTCTATTATTTTAATTGATGCGAGAAAAGGCGTTATCGAGCAGACTTACCGTCACTTTTTCATCAATAATTTATTGCGAGTAAAAGAGGTAATTGTTGCGATTAACAAAATGGATTTAGTTGATTATTCTGAAGAAGTTTTCAATAAAATCAAAGCAGATTTCCAGGCATTAAATGCAAAAAGCACATTCAAAGAGCAAAACGTAAGTTACATTCCGTTAAGTGCAATCAACGGCGGAAACGTGGTTGATAAATCAGAGAATATGCCTTGGTATGACGGACAAACGGTATTGGAACATTTAGAAGGATTGCATGCTCATGATGTTTTTGAAGCAGGAAAAGCACGTTTTCCGGTTCAGACAGTTATTCGTCCAAAAACAGAAGAATACCACGATTTTAGAGGTTACGCAGGAAAATTATACGGAAACTCAATCAAAGTTGGAGATGCTGTAACGGTTCTTCCTTCTTTAACAGAGTCAAAAGTTTCTAAAATTCACTTTTTCGATAAAACATTTGATGAAGCCGTTGCAGGTTCTTCAATTACAATCGAATTAGAAAATGATATCAATGTAACGAGAGGTGACATGATTGTAAAATCAGATGAACTTCCAAAAATTGAAAAAGATATTACCACAACAGTTTGTTGGATGGACAGTAAAAAACTGGTTCCAGGAACTAAATATTTAGTACAGCATAATACAAACAGAGTTTTAGCAAAAGTAGAAAGCATCAAAAATACAATTGCTACAGATTACTCAGGAACGACAGAAGCTTCACAATTAGCCATCAACGAAATTGGAGAAGTAACGATCAAATTAAGCAAACCGTTATATTTTGATTCATACAACGAAAACAAATCAAACGGAGCTTTCATCTTAATTGATACAGCAACAAACACAACAGCAGGAGTAGGATTCATTCGCTAGTTGATAGTTGATGGTTTTTGGTTGATAGTTATCTGCCAGCAAACCAACAACCAACAACTGACAACCAACAACTAAAGAGAAATGGAAAGTTTTAGAACAGAAATAGAAAATCCGGTAGTTCAGAAGGAAATTATCGAATTAGAAAAAAAGATTCATTTATTCCGTGGAGGAAAAATTGATGATGAGCGTTTTCGTAGCCTTCGTTTAGCGCGTGGAATCTACGGTCAGCGCCAAGAAGGTGTTCAAATGATTCGTATCAAACTGCCTTATGGAAAAGTGACCAGCGAGCAATTAGTACGTATTACACAAGTTTCTGATGAATATTCTACAGGGCGTTTGCACATTACAACACGTCAGGATATCCAGATTCACTATGTGAGTTTAGACAGAACACCAGAACTTTGGGCAGATTTGGCTAAAGACGATATTACGCTTCGTGAAGCTTGTGGAAACACAGTAAGAAACATTACAGGAAGTGAATTGGCTGGAGTTGACGTAAACGAACCATTTGATGTTTCGCCTTATGCACACGGACTTTTTCAATATTTATTGAGAAACCCAATTTGTCAGGAAATGGGACGTAAATTCAAAATTTCGTTCTCTTCTTCAGACGAAGATACCGCTTTGAGTTACTTGCACGATTTAGGATTTATTCCGAAAATTAAAGACGGACAAAAAGGTTTCAAAATCATGTTTGGAGGAGGTTTAGGATCTCAGCCAGCACATGCCGAATTACTTTCAGAGTTTGTTCCAGTTAACGAAATCATTCCAACAGCAGAAGGAATCATCCGTATTTTTGATAGATACGGTGAACGTGCAAAAAGAATGAAAGCGCGTATGAAATTCTTAATCAAAGAAATGGGAAGAGATGTTTTCCTTGATTTGGTTGAACAAGAGAAAAAAGCCATCGCTTTTGAAACATATGAAATTGATACAACTGCTTTTGATGGACCAATCCCAGAACCATTATTAGAAGTTCCGCAAGTTACAATCGAAGATACTGCAGCTTATGAAGCTTGGAAAAATTCGAATGTTATCAAGCAGAAACAAGACGGTTATTATGCCATTGGAATCAAGGTTTTATTAGGAGATTTTTATACTGATAAAGCCAGATTATTAGCCGCTTTAATTAAAAATTACGCAGCAAATGAATTACGTTTTTCATTGCGTCAAAATATTGTAATACGTCACGTAAAAGAAGCCAATTTACCATTCTTTTACCAAGAATTAGCCAAGTTGGATTTTGTTCAGCTAGGATATAATTCAGTTGGAGACATTACGGCATGTCCGGGTACAGATACTTGCAACTTGGGGATTGCAAGTAGTACCGGTATTGCAGAAGAATTAGAAAGAGTTTTAACGGCTGAATATCCTCAGTATTTAAACAACCGCGAAATCGAAATCAAAATTTCAGGCTGTATGAATGCTTGCGGACAACATAATATGTCTGCAATTGGATTCCAAGGAATGTCTATCAACTCAGGAAAACTAGTAGCTCCGGCTTTACAGGTTTTGCTTGGCGGAGGAAGATTAGGAAATGGAGCGGGACGTTTTGCTGATAAAGTAATTAAAGTGCCTAGTCGTAGAGGTCCTGATGCATTGCGTACCATTTTAAATGATTTTGATGCTAACGGAAGCGGACAAAAATTCCTTGATTATTATGATACAAAAGGAGAAAAATATTTCTACGAAATTTTAAAACCTTTCGCAGATGTAACCAATTTAACAGAAGCAGATTTTGTGGATTGGGGTAACGCAGACAATTACGTAAAAGCAGTTGGAGTTGGAGAATGTGCCGGAGTTGTGATCGATTTAGTAGCAACATTATTGTTTGAAGCTAAAGAGAAATTGTTTTTAGCTCAGGAATCTTTCGACGAGAAAAAATGGTCAGATGCAATCTATCATGCTTACGCAGGATTTGTAAATGGAGCAAAAGCTTTATTGTTGTCAGAAAACCAAAAAACAAATCACCACGCAGGAATTGTAGACTTGTTTGATACTGTTTTTATTGAAAATAATAAAATCGAATTAAACTCAACTTTTAAAGACTTGGTTTACCAAATCAATAAAAATGAACCATCAGAAGCTTTCGCTAAAGATTACATTGCTCAGGCAGTAGTTTTCTTTGACAAAATTGAAACTTTCAGAGCTCAGGAATTAGAAAATGCTTAATATAAAACCCAAAATAACTTTAGTCGGTGCAGGTCCGGGCGATCCCGATTTACTTACGCTAAAAGCTGTAAAAGCATTGGCTGAAGCTAATGTGGTTTTGTACGACGCTTTGGCCAATGAAGAAATTCTGGATTATGCGCCTAAAAATGCGATTCGAATTTTTGTTGGAAAAAGAATCGGAAATCATGCTTACACGCAGGATCAAATCAATCAATTGATTGTGGATAATGCTTTGACTTACGGAAATGTGGTTCGATTAAAAGGCGGAGATCCGTTTATTTTTGGAAGAGGAAGCGAAGAAGTAGAATTTGCAGAAAGTTTTGGAATAGAAACTATTGTAGTTCCTGGAATTTCATCTGTAGTTGCAGTTCCTGCAAGTCAGGGAATTTCGATTACAAAACGAGGCGTTTCAGAAAGCTTTTGGGCGATTACCGGAACAACATCTGATAGAAAATTATCTTCAGACGTGGCTTTAGCGGCGCAATCATCAGCAACAGTTGTGATTTTGATGGGAATGCACAAATTGCCTCAAATTATCGATTTGTTTCAAAAAGAAGATAAAGGGAATTTGCCCGTTGCAATCATCCAAAACGGAACAACAGCAGAAGAAAAAGTAGGTGTAGGAACTGTAGATTCGATTCTAAATATTGTAAAAGAAAAAGAACTAGGTTCGCCAGCCATTATTGTTCTTGGAGAAGTTGTAAGAGAAAGCAATAAATTAAAAGGATTTTATGAAGAATTTCTATCAAAAGAAATCGCAAGATAAAGTTCCGAAAGAACGATTCATATTGTAGCGCCGGATTTTAATCCGGGGAAAACGATAAACATTGCAATATTAGATTTTCCTAATGTTCAATAAAATCATCTAATTTTGTTTAGATGAAATTAAATTAAAATGGAACAAAACGAATTATATCCAATATTTCTAAAGCTTCACAATTTAAATGTATTGATTGTAGGCGGAGGTAATGTAGGACTGGAAAAGCTTTCTTTCTTGCTAAAGTCAAGTCCGAATGCAAATGTTGAGGTTGTTGCACCTAATTTTCATTTAGAAATTCAGGTTTTAGCAGAAAATCATCCTTCGATAACATTGACAAAATCGAAGTTTAAAAAGAAAATGCTCAAAAAGCGCCATATGGTTATCGCTTGTACGGATAATCTGGAAGTAAATAAAAGAGTATACGATTTAGCAAGAAAGCGTTATTTGATTTGTAACATCGCTGATACACCAGATTTATGTGATTATTATTTGGGCGGAATCGTAACAAAAGGAAATGTGAAAATAGCCATTTCGACTAACGGAAAGTCACCAACAACGGCAAAAAGACTTCGGGAATTTTTTGAGGAAGTAATCCCGGAAGATATCAATCAAATGGTTGAAAATCTAAATGAATACCGAAAAAGCCTAAAAGGTAATTTTGAAGAAAAAGTGAAAAGGATGAATGAAATTACCGCTTCACTAAAAAATAGAGAGTAAAAATTTCCAAAGAAATGAATGATAAAAATCATTGAAAATAGAATAAATTATTCGTTCCTTTGTATTATTAAGAATGATTATAAACAACAACCATAATGATTAAAACAGATATACTTATAATTGGAGCAGGACCAACAGGTTTATTTGCCGTATTTGAGGCAGGATTGTTAAAATTAAAATGCCACATTTTAGACGCCTTGCCACAAGCAGGAGGGCAGCTATCAGAGTTATATCCAAAGAAACCTATTTATGATATTCCTGGATTCCCAGAAGTATTAGCCGGAGATTTAATTGATGGTTTGCAAGAGCAAATCAAACAATTTGAGCCAGGTTTTACTTTAGGTGAGCGTGCAGAAACGATCGAGAAACAAGAAGACGGATCATTTATTGTAACATCAAATAAAGGAACTAAATTTCATGCGCCGGTTATTGCAATCGCTGGAGGTTTAGGAAGTTTTGAGCCTCGTAAACCACTTATCGAAGATATCGAGTTTTATGAAGATAAAGGAGTAAAATACTTCATCAAAAATCCTGAGAAATTCAGAGACAAAAGAGTTGTTATTGCAGGAGGAGGAGATTCAGCATTAGACTGGAGTATTTTCTTGGCAAATGTAGCTTCAGAAGTAACTTTAATTCACAGAAGAAACGAATTTAGAGGGGCTTTAGATTCTGTAGAAAAAGTACAGGAATTAAAAACAGCTGGAAAAATCAAATTAATCACTCCGGCAGAAGTTATCGGAATCAATGGTGCTGAGCACGTTGAATCATTAGATATCGAAGAAAACGGTGCACACCGTAAAATCGAAACCGATTATTTCATCCCACTTTTTGGATTAACACCAAAATTAGGTCCAATTGGAGACTGGGGATTAGAAATCGAGAAAAATGCCATCAAAGTAAACAATGCTTTAGATTACCAAACAAACATTCCGGGAATCTTCGCCATTGGAGACGTTAATACCTATCCAGGAAAATTAAAGTTGATCCTTTGCGGATTCCACGAAGCAACTTTAATGTGCCAAGCAGCTTACCAAATCATCAACCCAGGTAAAAAATACGTATTGAAATATACAACAGTTTCTGGTGTTGACGGTTTCGACGGAACTCGTAAAGAAGCTCCGAAAGCAGTCGTGAAAGCGATAGTTTAATCGAAGGTGCTGAGGTTCTAAGGGACTTAGGTGCTAAGGTTTTTATATACAAAGCTCAAACTTTTAGTTTGGGCTTTTTTATGCTTAGTCCCTTAGCATCTCAGAACCTAAAAAAAAAACGTATCTTTGTAATTATAAATTTTGATTATCATGAATTTAGAGGCTAGAAAATATCAATTTATTCAAGAATTGGTTAAGGTGGAAGATGAGAGAGTTTTGGAAAAACTGGAATTGGTTTTGAAAGCAAATCAAAATGATTGGTTTGATGATTTATCAGAATCAGAGAAAGCTGAAATTCAGATTGGACTCGACCAAGCTGAAAAAGGAGAAGTTGTAAGCCACGAAGATGTTATGAAAAGATTTTCGAAATGGCATTAAAATTTATATGGACCAAACAAGCTGTAAAAGGATTTAATAAAGTTGTTGATTATCTAGAAGCAAAATGGACATCAAAAGAGATTTTAAACCTAGAAAATAAAATCTAGCAAGTAATAAATCAAATCAATCTTAACCCCAATCAATTCCCAAAATCCGAAAAAAATAAGTCACTATATAAAGCAATTGTAGACAAAAACAATTATTTGGTTTACAGCATTGACAAAGAATCCAATATCATTACAATTATCAATTTTAGAGGAACTAAACAAAAACCTAAACACTAAGATTATAAACTTAGAACCTTAGCATCTTAGCCTCTCAGCATCTTAAAAAAAAACATTTGCAAATCGAAACCCTATTTCATACCTTTGCACTGTTCTTAAAATTATTGTCAGTTATCACGAAAGGCGGAGGGATAGACCCGATGAAACCTTAGCAACCCTTTATCATAAAGAAGGTGCTAAATTCTACTTTATACGACATTTTCCAGTATTAAAGATAGATAACACAAATACATACTCGTATTTCTCAAAACTTTTCCAGACAACATACAATATTTACTGAAACAGATTCTGTATCAGGAGCGAATCATTGGCGCATTTTTGCAGTCAGTAGTTCCCGCTTTACGTTGCAATCTTTTGCTTTTTTAAAGAAAAAAATCAAAAGGATTTCCACTTCAATCGGGGCTAATGAGCTAGCAATAGGGCACTTTTGGAATTAATGTAAAAAAATATCGAAGGTCAAACCCGACAGGTTTTAAAAACCTGTCGGGTTTAAAAGAACCTTCACAATCATAATAAAAAAACTTAGCATCTTAGTCCCGATAGCTATCGGGATAGTCTTAGAAGCTAAAAGAAAAAAGCCATGGCAATAACAATTCAAGAAGCAATAAAAAAAAATATCCTAATCCTTGACGGAGCAATGGGAACAATGTTGCAACGCTATAATTTCTCCGAAGAAGATTTCAGAGGAGAGCGTTTCAAAGATTTCCCGCATCCGTTAAAAGGAAACAACGATTTACTATCCCTAACACAACCACAAGCGATTCGCGATGTTCATGCCGCTTATTATGAAGCTGGTGCTGACATCGTAGAAACGAATACTTTCTCCGGAACTACAATCGGTATGGCCGATTATCACATGGAAGATTTGGTTTACGAGTTAAACTACGAATCGGCAAAAATCGCAAGACAAGTAGCCGATGAATTTACCGCAAAAAATCCCGAAAAACCACGTTTCGTAGCAGGTTCAATTGGACCGACAAACCGTACAGCAAGTATGTCACCAGATGTAAACGATCCAGGTTACAGAGCGGTAACTTTTGACGATTTACGAATTGCCTATAAACAACAGGCAGAAGCATTGATGGACGGTGGTTGCGACTTACTTTTGGTAGAAACGATTTTTGATACTTTAAATGCAAAAGCTGCACTTTTTGCGATCGAAGAAGTGAAAGAAGAACGTAACCTTGATATTCCAATCATGGTTTCAGGAACGATTACAGATGCTTCAGGAAGAACACTTTCGGGGCAGACAGTTGAAGCGTTTTTGATTTCAGTTTCGCATATTCCGTTATTAAGTGTAGGATTCAATTGCGCACTTGGAGCCGATTTGTTGAAACCGTATTTAAAAACATTAGCACATAACACAAGTTTTAATGTTTCGGCGCATCCAAATGCAGGATTGCCAAATGCTTTCGGACAATACGATGAAACACCAGAACAAACTCAGGCTTTCATAAAAGAATATTTAGATGATAATTTAATTAATATCATTGGCGGTTGTTGCGGAACAACTCCAGATCATATTCGATTAATGGCTGAGGTTGCGAAGGATTACAAGCCTAGAGTGGCACCGGTTATTGAATAATTTTAATTACCAATAATATATAAATATATCTAATCAGGAGAAATTTAGTAGTTCCCATTTATGAATTTGAAGACTTTGAAAAATAATGACAAATTGTTATTGATAATGAAACGATTATTTCTAATCGTTTTTATTGTCGTTTTTCAATGCGATGTCTATTCACAAAATAATGCTTTTTGGGGCATATCAGAAACTGGTGGAGAATATTATAGTGGATCTGTTTATAGCATAAATGAAAAAGGAGACAACTTTAAAGTAAAGCATTCTTTTGAAACAGTTGTAGGCGAGTGGCCAAGAGGTGTTTTATGTAAAAAAAATGAAAACACCTATTACGGAATTGCTTCTGGTGGTTTATATAGAGGCGGTTTGATTTTTCAATTTGATCCGTTGTCTAAAAATTATAAAGTACTGTTTAATTTTAGTAATAATGACGGCTGGTTACCTGAAGGAGGATTATTGCTTTTGGATAATAAGTTGTATGGAGTGACTTATGAAGGAGGAACAAATCGTAAAGGAATTATTTACTGTTTTGATTTGTATACGAACACCTTAAAGGTATTGCATAATTTTGATGGAATAAATCAATATTCTAATATTGGGGCTAAAACGCAATTAGTGGTATTAAATAATACGTTATATGGTTTGACAAAAAATGGAGGAGAATA
This sequence comes from Flavobacterium sp. N2038, assembly GCF_025947185.1. Lineage (NCBI taxonomy): Bacteria > Pseudomonadati > Bacteroidota > Flavobacteriia > Flavobacteriales > Flavobacteriaceae > Flavobacterium > Flavobacterium sp. N2038. The sequence goes on along the minus strand of NZ_CP110001.1, from coordinate 72,380 downwards.
TGATAAAGGTACTTTGTATTCATACAATCTAGAAAAGAATATTTATAAAAAATGTATTGATTTTGATGGAAAAATTGGAGCATATCCTTTAGCACCATTGACAATTACTAAATCAGGAAAAATTATAGGATCAACTTCTCAAGGACTCTCAAATAAAGATGGGAAATTGTTTGAGTTTGAGCCAGAAAAAAATATTTTGTCACCTATCTTATCCTTTGACAAAGTGGAAGGAAGTTTTGTACAATCGCAAATAATTTCTTTAAACGATTCAACTTTGATTGGTGTTACAACTTATGGAGGAAAGAATGATTCGGGAGTTATTTTTGAATACGATTTAAAAAAGTCTAATTACAAAGTTCTTTTTAATCTTTCTGAAAAAGAAACGGGTAAGGAATCAAAAGGAGTTTTAAGCCTTTCTGATAATGGAGAAGTTTTAGGTCTTTTATCAAAAGGGGGACTTTATAATTGCGGGACAGCATTTAGTTATAGTGATGTAAAAAAAGAATTTAAGGTGCTTATGCATTTTGATACACAGAAAGGCTATGAATTTAATAACGGATTTATTTTTCAAGATCAATGGTCGGTTATTGGTGTAGCAACTGAAGGAGGACAATTTACACGTTACGGAAACATATTTACGATCAATTTAAAAGATCAGAGCTATACACAATTACTAAATTTCCAAAATAGTGCAGATGGACGAAAGCCAATCGGAAATCTATTATACTGGAAAGGTTATGTTTATGGTATAACTAACGAAGGAGGTAAAAGTGATGCAGGAACAATTTATAGGATTTCTGTAAAAGATAATAAGTTTGAAAAAGTAATTGATTTACATGACTATCATATTTCAAATCCTTCTGATGGATTGAGTTTAGATTTTGATGGAAAAATGTATGGATTTGCAGGAAGTTCAGACCCAAAATCATTGCCTAAAGTATTCTATTATAATCCAGAAAACAATAAAATTGTAGTGCTATTAAAATTTGGAAACGATGCATTACCAGATAAATCAATGTCTCAAGATGACTCAAAAATATTAGAAAATAGAAATAATAATCAGGTAGTAGTTAAAATAACTGAAAAACCTAAATATATAGATTTAAATAAAGAAAAATTAGAAGCAGACGCCGTTATAATTATCGGCAGAAAAGAAGATTCTAAATATCTATTTGAGAAACCTATTGGAGCTCCAGTAATTGTAGGGGAAGATTTATACGGTTTATTTGATATAAATGATACTCCAAAAAATGGGGGAATTTTTAATTTTAATTTGAAATCAAAAAAAATTAGAGTTCTTGAATATTTTGGGCATGGGGTTTCTGGAAACTTAATTTATAACAAAGGAAATCTCTTGTATGCAAATTCTGAAGGAAAAATCGATTCTACTTCAGTTATAAGCAATAATTATTTTGATGATAAAAGAAAAGGACCAGAGGGATATATCAACGGATATGGAAAAAAAGTTTTTTATAATTTCCCTATGCATTTTGATCTATTGTGTAAAAATGTTCTGCAAGATGGTATTGCGAAAGGTGTAATTTGTTTTGGAGTACCTGATGTAGTTAATTTTAATGAATTAAAGAATGAAACTTCAGGTAAACCATATGATTTGGCAGCTATTTATGTGAAAAATGATAAGAATAGATTTGTCAAGGCTGAGACATTCAATGTAAAAACAACAGGGAGCGTATTAGTGGGGCCATTGTCTTATCATTCAAATGATTTTTATGGAGTAACCTCTTTTGGAGGAGAATTTGGAAGCGGTGTTTTTTTTAGATACAAGCCTAAAGAAAATGTATTTGAAAAGCTTTTTGATTTTCCTATTAAAGAAGACACCTATCCTACGAATCCATCGTCACTTTTATGGGTAAAGAATTAAATTTATATAAAAGAGCCATAAAAGAATGAAAGTTCGTAAGGAACGAAATATGTATGATGAGAATTTATTTCATCAAAAAATAAAATTGAAACTGGGGAAAGAGAAATTGTCTTATGAAACCAAATTTGCGTGAGGGATAGAAGTGAAAAGCCCACAGCCTGACGAAGGAAGTGCGAGGACTTGTAACGGATAGCCCGGTTCGCCGCGGCGAAACACGCCCAAATTAAAATATTGAAAATGAATATACCTACAAGGTTTTAAAAACCTCGCAGGAAAGAAAATAGAATAAAAAACTTAGAATCTAAGCATCTTAGCCCCGATAGCTATCGGGGTAGAAACTTAAAAAGAAATGACAGAAAAAAGAAGAGACCTTGTATTATCAGGATTAGAACCGTTGATTATCACGCCGGAAAGTGTTTTCGTGAATGTTGGTGAGCGTACAAACGTAACAGGTTCAAGAAAATTCCTAAGATTAATCAAGGAAGAGAAATATGACGAGGCACTTGATATTGCAAGACAACAAGTAGAAGGTGGAGCACAGATCATCGATATTAATATGGATGAAGGAATGCTTGACGGAGTTACTGCAATGACTAAATTTTTGAATTTAATTGCGGCAGAACCAGACATTTCGAGAGTGCCGATTATGATCGACAGTTCGAAATGGGAAATCATCGAAGCGGGTCTTAAAGTAGTACAAGGAAAAAGCGTTGTAAACTCGATTTCGTTAAAAGAAGGAGAAGAAGCTTTTATTCACCACGCGCGACTAATCAAACGTTACGGAGCGGCGGCAATTATCATGGCTTTTGACGAAGTAGGTCAGGCCGATAATTACGATCGTCGAGTGGAGATTTGTCAGCGTTCGTATGATATTTTGGTGAACAAAGTTGGTTTTCCTCCGCAGGATATTATTTTCGATTTGAATATTTTCCCGGTTGCAACGGGAATGGAAGAGCATCGCTTAAACGCTTTGGACTTCTTTAGAGGAACAAAATGGGTTCGTGAAAATCTTCCACACGCGCATATCAGTGGCGGAGTAAGTAACGTTTCGTTTTCTTTTAGAGGAAATGACACGGTTCGTGAAGCGATGCACTCGGTATTTTTATACCACGCAATTAAAAACGGAATGACGATGGGAATCGTAAATCCCGAGATGCTTACGATTTACGATGATATTCCGAAAGACTTATTAGAACACGTTGAAGACGTAATTTTAGATAGACGTGACGACGCCACAGAACGACTTTTGGATTTTGCTGAAAATGTAAAAGGAGAAGTAAAATCAGATGAAAAAGCGGTTCAGGAATGGCGTTTTGGAACGGTTCAAGAGCGTATTACGCATTCGTTAGTAAAAGGAATTGATGCTTTTATTGAAGAAGATGTTGAAGAAGCACGTTTGGCCGCAACAAAACCAATTGAAGTTATCGAAATCAATTTGATGACGGGAATGAATGTCGTTGGAGATTTATTCGGAAGTGGAAAAATGTTCTTGCCTCAGGTTGTAAAATCGGCTCGTGTAATGAAAAAAGCGGTGGCTTATTTATTGCCTTTTATTGAAGCAAGCAAGCAAGCAGGAGACAAACAAGGAAACGGAAAAATCTTGATGGCAACCGTAAAAGGTGATGTTCACGATATTGGTAAAAACATCGTTTCGGTAGTTTTGGCTTGTAACAATTACGAGATTGTAGATCTTGGTGTTATGGTGCCTCCAGAGAAAATCATTGCGGCAGCGATTGAACATGAAGTAGACATTATTGGATTAAGCGGACTAATCACACCTTCGCTTGACGAAATGGTGTATTTAGCCAAAGAATTAGATAAACAAGGAATTAAAATCCCGATTATGATTGGTGGGGCAACAACTTCGCGTGCGCATACAGCCGTGAAAATTGCACCACAATACAGAGAAACAGTAATTCACGTAAACGATGCTTCGAGAGCCGTTACCGTTGCAGGTAATCTGTTAGATCATAACCGAAAAATATATGCGGCAGATATTCGTGCAGAATATGATTCTTTTAGAGAAACATTTTTAAATCGTTCGAGAGATAAAAACTTCCTGACGATTGAAGATGCCCGTAAAAATAAATTACCGTTGGATTGGTCTGAATATAAGCCAACTAAACCAAAAGTAATTGGAGCACAAACCATAGAAATAGAACTAGATGTCTTGGTTCCGTATATTGACTGGACACCATTTTTTCAAACTTGGGAATTGTACGGAAAATATCCGGCGATTTTAACGGATGAGGTTGTAGGCGAACAAGCAACTTCTGTTTTTGCAGATGCTCAGGCGATGCTGAAAGTGATTTTGGCAGAGAAAAAATTAAAAGCAAAAGGTATTTACGGAATTTTTCCTGCGAATCAGGTTGATGATGACGATATCGAATTGCGTGATGAAAAAGGAAAAGTTTTAGAGAAATTCTTAACGCTTCGCCAGCAGTCACAAAAAACGAAAGGCGCTCCAAATATCGCTTTAGCCGATTTTATTCTGCCAAAAGAAAGCGGAATAGAAGATTATATGGGCGCTTTTTGCGTAACCACAGGTTTTGGTGTAGATGAATGGGCAGCGGAATATGAAAAGAATTTAGACGATTACAACTCGATTATGGTGAAAGCACTTGCCGATCGTTTTGCTGAGGCTTTCGCCGAATATCTTCACGAGAGAGTTCGTAAAGATTTCTGGGGTTATGATTCAGAAGAATCGTTAACCAACGAAGAATTGATTAAAGAAAATTATAAAGGAATTCGTCCGGCGCCAGGTTATCCTGCTTGTCCAGATCACTTGGAAAAACCAACGATTTGGAAGCTTTTAAATGTAGCCGAAGAAATTGGAGTTACCTTGACAGAAAGTATGGCGATGTGGCCGGCTTCATCAGTTTCTGGATATTATTTCGGAAACCCAAAAAGCAGGTATTTCGGACTAGGAAAAATAAAAGAAGATCAGGTAGTAGATTACGCCAAACGACGCAATGTTCCAACTGATTACGCAATGAAATGGTTGAATCCTAATATAGCAGATTAATTTGGTTGATGGTTGATGGTTTTTGGTTGATAGATTTGAACTCAAAGGGCCATCAACCAACAACGATTAACGAACAACTAAAATGGAATACAGTAAATTAGAAGTGTGGCTTGAGGCTAGGAAGTTGGTGAATCTATTGTATGATTTTTCAAAATTGTTTCCGAAAGAGGAATTGTTCGGGTTGACTAATCAGATGAGAAGAGCAGCAATTTCGATACCCTCAAATATAGCTGAAGGTTGTGGAAGACAAACATCAAAAGAAACGATACATTTTCTTCATATTTCAAGAGGATCGTTATATGAATTGGAAACCCAATTTTATTTAGCATTTGATCAAAAATATATTGAAGAAAATAATTTTAACATTGCGCTTGGCCAGATTCAGACTTGTAAAAAGTTGTTAAACGGATTTATTAACTATTATAAAAAAATAATATAGTTGAGGTTACTATTTTTCAGTTGCTATATGACCAACAACAAACAACCATCAACCGACAACTAAATAAAGATTGATTTACGTTTTTTGATTTCAGATTTTTTACACAGACTAAAACTCAAAATTCATAACTCATAACTCATAACTTAAAAATGAAAGTAACAGAACATATAGAAAACGCCAAAGGGAAAACATTATTTTCATTTGAAATTATTCCGCCTCAAAAGGGGAAAAGTATTCAGGAATTGTACGATAATATCGATCCGTTGATGGAGTTTAATCCGCCGTTTATTGATGTAACGACTTCTCGTGAAGAATACATTTATATTGATCGTGGTAACGGGCTATTGGATAAAAAATTGACTCGTATGCGTCCGGGAACACTTGGAATTTGCGCTTCTATAAAACATAAATATAATGTTGATACTGTTCCGCATTTGCTTTGTGGCGGATTCACACAGGAGGAAACGGAATATATGTTGGTTGATTGTCAATATTTAGGAATCAACAATGTAATGGCACTTCGTGGTGATGCCATGAAAGATGAGCAATCTTTTACCCCAAAAGCTGGAGGAAATCACTATGCCATTGATTTGGTTCGACAAATAAACGATCTTAATTGCGGAAAATATCTGCATGAAGTTATGGATATCGACAACAAAGCAAATTTTTGTATTGGTGTTGCAGGTTATCCGGAGAAACACTTAGAATCTCCATCTTTACAATCGGATTTAAAGAGATTAAAAGAAAAAGTAGATGCCGGAGCCGATTATGTGGTAACGCAAATGTTTTTTGATAACGCTAAATATTTCAACTTTGTTGAAAAAGCAAGAGAAATGGGGATTACAATTCCAATTATTCCAGGAATTAAGCCAATTGCTGTTCAAAGACACTTACAAATTTTACCGCAGATTTTTAGAATCGATTTACCGGAAGATTTAATTGATGCGGTTGACAAATGCAAAAATAACGCTGAGATCAAACAAGTTGGAATTGAGTGGGCTGTTCAGCAATCATTAGAATTAAAAGCAGCCGGGGTTCCGTTTTTGCATTATTATTCGATGGGTAAATCTGAGAATATTCGTCAGATCGCCAGCCAGGTTTTTTAATGATACACTGAACTTTGTCAAAGTTTAAAATTTTGACAAAGTTATTCGAGTCTTGTGTGCTTCCTCGTTCCTCGGAATGACAAGAAAGCGCTTAATTTGGATTTTGGTCCCGATAGCTATCGGGATTATTTGGAATTTAACTTTAACGATTATGAAACAAGAAGAATTACAAGCCATTGCCTCTCAATTAAAACATCCATCGGGAGAAAAAGGAATCGAAATGGCCAATATGATGCACGAAACAAACATCAATATGACTCGGCATTCCATCCAAAATCTAAATATATCCAAAGGAAATAAAATTTTGGAATTGGGTCACGGAAACGGGGGACATCTGGAATTTCTTTTCGAACTGGCTGAAAACCTAAAATATTACGGACTTGAAATGTCTGAACTAATGTTTCAGGAAGCACGCCAGATTAACCGAAATTTTGTTTCCCAAAAACAAGCTTTCTTCTCGCTTTATGATGGAAACAAAATTCCGTTTGAGACTGAATTTTTCGATAAAATATTTACAGTAAATACGCTTTATTTCTGGCAGAAACCTGAAGAACTACTTTCAGAAATTTATCGGGTTTTAAAGCCAAATGGAAAATTCTGTTTGACATTTGCTGAAGAAGATTTTATGAAGACACTTCCGTTTACACAATTTGAATTTGAGCTTTACAGTACTGAAAAAGCGCAGAAACTAATTGAGAAAACAGCTTTTAAAATTGTTCACACCGAAAGTCAGACCGAAAAAGTAAAAAGCAAAACAGGAGAATTGGTTGATAGAGCTTTTACAACGATTGTTCTGGAAAAATAAAAGTTTTTTGCCACAGATTATAAGGATTAACGCAGATTAAAAAATCCTTTTAAATCTTTTAATCTGTGGCAAAAAATAATTCTCGCAGTTTTTTTTAGTACTTTCATTCTTTATTATTAATCTTTCTGAATTATAATCCTCATTAAAATCATGGAAGTTAAAAAAATCAATTTTCTACAAAGTTACAGCAGTATACTTTTACTTCTTGGCGGTATAGTAGTCGGAAGTGTTTTTGGGTTAATTTTTGGAGAAAAAGTTTTGGTCATAAAACCATTGGGAGATATTTTTCTGAATTTGCTTTTTACCGCTATTATTCCGTTGATTTTCTTTACAATTGGTTCTTCGATTGCTAATCTGGAACGAACAGAAAAACTGGGAAAGCTATTCATTGTGATGGTATTGGTTTTTCTGACTACACTTCTTATTTCGGCCATTGTCATGATTTGTGCTGTATATCTTTTTCCAATTCATCAGGATATAGCAATTACCAAAGTTCCGTTTGAAGAAATTCAATCAGGATCTGCTGGAGATCAAATCGCAAAATTGCTTACTGCAAATGATTTTTTCGAATTGTTATCTCGAAAAAGCATGCTGGCGCTGATAATATTTTCATTTCTAATTGGTTTTGCCACTTTACAATCTGGAGAAAAAGGAAATGCTTTCAAAAGTTTTCTGGATTCAGGAAACGAGGTTATGAAACAACTTTTAAACATCATAATGAAATTTGCGCCAATTGGTTTAGGAGCTTATTTTGCCTACCAGGTTGGTGTTTTTGGACCTCAATTGTTTGGAATTTATGCAAAACCTATGGCGGTTTATTATGCTGCCTGTGTATTTTACTTCTTTACATTTTTCAGTTTATATGCACTTATTGCTGGCGGAAAAAGAGCTTTTAAAGTTTTTTGGAGTAATAACATTACACCTTCTTTAACCGCAATAGGAACCTGCAGCAGTATTGCAACGATTCCGGCCAATCTGGATGCAGCACAAAAAATGGGAATTCCGGCGCACGTTCGAAATCTGGTTATTCCGCTCGGAGCACCATTGCATAAAGACGGTTCGAGTATGTCATCGATTCTTAAAATCACTTTTCTGTTTGCCATGTTTGGAAAAGATTTTACAGAGCCTTCAACCATACTTCTGGCATTAGGAATTACTATTATTGTTTCCATTGTAGAAGGCGGAATCCCAAACGGAGGTTATATTGGTGAAGTTCTGGCAATTACTGTTTATGGTTTCCCAATGGAGCAGGCTTTACCTGTTGCCATGATTTTAGGCACCTTGGTTGATCCAATCGCTACTTTGTTAAATGCCAATGGAGATGTGATTTCATCTATGCTTGTTTCAAGGTTTTCTGAAAAAACCAAATGGTAGTTTTTTTTAACTAAAATTATAAAATCTTTATAAATCTGCTTTTATCCACGCAATCTGCGTGAACATAACTAATACAACAAACTTATGAATTCAATACTGCAACAAGATCTAAACGATTTTGAAAATATCTTAGAAAAAGCAAAACAGCAAGGAATTAAATTTTTAAATAACCTGGATACAATTCCCACTTCGAGTAAAGCATCTGTTGACCCCAATCAGATTCTGAATGAATTCGGTTTAGGATCATTAGAAACACTGAAAGAATTTAATGAAAGATTAGCACCTTTGATGGTATCGTCACCCGGACCACGATATTTAGGGTTTGTTACAGGAGGTTCAACGCCGGCATCTGTTGTAGGTGATTGGTTAGCGGCAGTGTACGATCAAAATACACAGGCAATAAAAGCACAAGGTGGAGCTTCGGCACTTATAGAATTTGAAACAATTAGCTTATTGTTGCAGTTGTTAGCATTACCGGAAACTTTTTTAGGTGGTTTTGTAACCGGAGCAACAATGTCAAACTTCACTTGTTTGGGAGTTGCAAGACAATGGTTTGGAAAACAATCCGGAAAGGATTTTGCAAAGGAAGGAATTTCAATACCAGTTCATATTTTGACAGCTACACCACATTCCTCTTCTGTAAAATGCTTATCTATGTTAGGTATCGGAAGCCAAAACTATACTGTTGTAAAAACGATAGAAGATAATCGTGAAGCAATTGATCTGGTAGATTTAGAAGAAAAAATAAAACAGTTAAATGGTCAACCTTTTATTTTGATTTCGAGTGCAGGAACCGTTAATACAGCAGACTTTGATGATTTTGAAGCTATTGGTAAGCTAAGAGAAAAGTACAAATTCTGGTGGCACATTGATGCTGCATTTGGTGGTTTTGCAGCGGTTTCAGATAAGTTTAAACATTTGGTTGAGGGTTGGGATGGAGCAGACAGTATTACAATTGATTGCCATAAATGGCTAAATGTACCATATGAAAGTGCTTTTTATCTCATTAAAAAAGAGCATGTAATGTTACAGATTGAAACTTTTCAGAATTCTAATGCACCGTATTTAGGAAATCCGTTAGAGAATTTTAATTACTTAAATGTATTGCCTGAAAATTCCAGACGATTAAGAGCACTTCCAGCCTGGTTTTCTTTAAAAGCATATGGAAAAGAAGGATACAAAGATATTATTGAAAACAGTACGGCATTGGCACTTCATTTTGGAAATGCCTTAATTGAAGCAGAAGGTTTTGAATTAATGGCCCCAATTCATCTTAATAACGTTTGTTTTACATTAAAAGGCAATCAGAACCAGGAAAATGTAAGTGAGTTTTTGGCACGTTTAAATGATAAGGGAAAAGTATTTATGACACCAACAGTTTATCAGAACCGTAAAGGAATCAGAGCGTCTTTTGTAAATTGGCGTACTACAGAGAATGATATTAAAATTATTATAGAAGAGATGAAAGAAACACTTTTAGATCTGGAGATCTAAAAAAGTATAGAATTTTTAGAAGCCCATTTATTTTGTAAATGGGCTTTTTTTATGCCATTTTCAGATTTTAGAGTTAAAAATCGGCTTGAAAATTTAACTTTTTCATTTAATTATCTTAAGCAAATCTTAAGATAAAGATGGTTTTTGTCTAAGAACCATTCTATTTTTTATTGATATTTAGGTTAAAAAGTTAATTACTATTCTTATTTAGAATAATTAAAAATAATTAGGAAAAACTATTCTGAGGGCTTAATTTTGTTGAAATTTAATTTTCAAATCAAAATTTATCTGATGCAAATAAGTAAGTTATTGCTCTTGATTACAATTCTATTCACTTCACTTCAAGGGTATTCACAAAAAAGCAAAGCTAGTTTAAACGGAATCATTTTTACCAGTCCTGGCAAACCTGCCGAAGGAGTTTCGGTAGCTTTAAAAGGAACAGTTTACACCACTTTAACCAATAGCAAAGGCGAGTACAGGATTAATGCCGAAGCAGGTAATTACACTTTACTTGTTACTCATATTGGTTATAAAACAACAGAGGCAGCTATTTTTTTAAAGCAAGGAATTCTGTCGAAACAGGATATTACACTAGAGGAAGATATGGCGGCTTTAAATGAGGTTGCCGTGATTGGTAAATCTAGAGTGCAAAGAGTACGTGAACAGGCTTATAATATCACAGCAGTAGATCTTAAAAAAACGTATAATACCTCTGCAGATTTAAATCAGGTTTTAAATAAAACAACCGGGGTTCGTATTCGGGAATATGGAGGATTAGGATCTGCTTTTAATTTTTCACTGAATGGATTTTCCGGAAATCAGGTCAAATTTTTTCTGGACGGAGTTCCTATGGATAGTTATGGTTCTGCGCTTACCCTAAATAATATTCCGGTTAATATGGCCGAACGAATTGATGTTTACAAAGGGGTTGTTCCAATCGAATTAGGTGCAGATGCATTGGGAGGAGCGGTTAATATTGTAACCAATAAAAATGTGAATCGTTATGTTGATGCTTCATATAGTTATGGTTCATTTAATACACACAGAGCAGCAGTAAATACAAGATTTTCAGGCAGAGATGGTTTTATTGCCAATGTTAATGCTTTTGCCAATTATTCTGATAACGATTACAAAGTTGATGTAAGCGTTGTAGATAAAAATACTTCAAAGTTTTTGCCGGAACAGCAATACAAGCATTTTCACGATGCTTATAAATCGGGAACCATAATGGCCGAAGCAGGATTTAAGAATAAAAGTTTTGCAGATTATTTGCTTGTAGGTTTTGCTGTTGCCGGAAATAAAAAAGAAATTCAGCAGGGGAGAACCATGCAAAAAGTCGTTGGACAGGCATTTACAGACAGTGAAAGCTTTATTACTTCCCTAAAATACAAGAAAGACAATCTTTTTACTAAAGGTTTATCACTTAATGTTAATACTACTTATGCTTTAGTAAACAATCGTTCTGTAGATACCTCTTCGAGAGTGTATGACTGGACAGGAAATTATGTGTACAGGCAATTTGCGGGAGCCAATGACAAAGGAGAGTTGGGCAACAAAACAATATATGTGTATGACGAGGCCAATTCGCAGGTAACATCAAATTTAAAATACGAGTTAAGTAAGCAACATTCGATAGCTTTCAATTACACGTATTTAGGATATACACGTAAAGAAACCGACGAATATTTAAAGGTTGTTGAACTTGGAAAACCCAGTATTGATAAAAATATTTTAGGTTTCGGTTACAACTTTAGCGGACTGGAAAACCGATTAGCCATTTCTGCTTTTGGTAAAATGTATGATTTGTCTACTAAAATGATTGCCAACTCGATTACCCAGTCAGCATCGTCAACAAATTATGGATATGGAGCTACTTCGGCGTATCATTTATCAGATAAACTTCAAATAAAAGGATCCTATGAACATGCATATCGATTGCCTTCAGCGACCGAAATGCTGGGAGATGGTTTAACAATAAACAGCAATATTGGTCTGAAGCCGGAAAGCAGCGACAATGCCAATTTAGGACTGGCATTTCTAACGCAGCAAAACAAGAATCATTTCAGTGCCGAAACCAGTTTAATCTACAGAGAAGCAAAAGATTTTATCAGAGAGAAACAAGAAGGAGACAAAACTGTTTTTGAAAATCTTCAAAATGTACAAATTACAGGAGTTGACGGTGTTTTTAGATATGGATATGATGAGTTGCTTACTTTCGAAATAAACGGAACCTATCAAAAAAGCCTGAACAAGAATAAATTTAAAACAGGAACAACCAGTCCCGATGCCTTGTATGATGCACAATTGCCAAACGTTCCAATCTTTTTTGGTAATGCAGATCTGACTTTTAATTTTAAAAATATCAAATATCAGGGTGACCGACTTTCTGTAAATGCAAGTGCAAATTATATCGATGCTTTTTACCTGACCTGGCCGGTTTTAGGAAATCTGGAAACTAAAAAAGCAATTCCGGAACAGTTTACTCAAAATGCAATGATTGCTTATTCTTTCTTAAACGGAAAATATAATCTGGCTTTTGAATGTAGAAATATCACTGATGTAAAGGTCTACGACTATTTTAAAGTACAAAAACCAGGAAGAGCCTTTTCGATTAAGTTCAGATATTTTCTTCAATAATTAAACAATAATAATAACCCTTAATAAATTTAATCATGTTTGTAAACAAATTCGCAAAATGCTTTGCATTAGCCTGTCTGTCACTATCTATTTTTTCATGCAGTAGTGATAGTGATTCACCTTCGACTGAACCAGCTATAAACGGTACTAAATATGTTGCCTCTTACTGGCTGGACGATTACACACAGTATATTCTTGATTTTAATTCTACAGATCAGTTAATGAACGGCGAAATTAGTGCAAAAGGCGTGGGAATCGAGCAGGGCGGAAGTTGTTTTCCTATTGCTAATACTTTTTTTGCATTAAGTACAGACGACGAAGGAGCAGCTTCGTTTAGCCTTAACAGTGCAGGGAAACTAGTGCAAGGAGGTAAACTAGCTTTTGAATCTTCGTACGCAGTGGGATATACTGATGATAAAAAACTAATCAACATTGGAGCTACCTGGGACGGAAGTTCTTCTGATTATGAGCTTATGATTTATAACCCGACTACCATTTCTATAGAAGGACGTAAGTTTAACGATTTTGCTGTAAGTCAGGAGAATAAAAAGATTCTATACTGGCCAACCGGAGCTGCAGTATCAGGAGATAAACTTTTTGTTCCTGTTTATACTAAAGATGTAACCGACGGAACAAATAAAGTATTATCGTCTGATGCTACTATGAGAGTTTATAAATACCCTTCTTTAGAATATGTAACTACAATAAAAGACACCAGAACAACTGCAATTGGAATTTATTACACCAATACAGGAATTGTTCAGACAGAGTCAGGAGATATTTACACATTTTCTTCAAATGCTCGTGCAGGAGGTTATCCTGTTACAACAGCTGCTTCCGGAGTTTTGCGTATCAAAAAAGGAGATGCTAAGTTTGATCCCGGATACTTTTTTGATATTGAGACGAGTACTTTAAAAGGAAAAGTTCTGGCGGCATATCCGTTAGGAGGAGAAAAAGTTTTTATCTCTTATATTCCTAATGATGTTGATGCTGCAAATTCAGTTTACAGTTTCTTAAATACAAAAACAATTTTCAAATCGGCTATCTTAGACTTATCGGCTAAAACTATTCTTGCCGTAACGGGTTTACCGGATCATGGTGGAGATGAATTTTTTGGAGTTGGAAGTTTGTTTGTTGAAAACGGAAAAGCATATAAAAGTTTTGTTACCGGCAATGAAGCCCGCGTTTATCAAATTGATATTGCTACCGGTGTTGCAAAGGCAGGAGCTCTTATAAAAGAAGGTCTTTATTTGCCAACAATTGGTAAACTAACGTACTAAATAAATTACTAAGAAATGGCTTGAGGTATTATTAATGTAATGCTCAGGCCATTTTATGTATTAGGTTTTTTGTCTTTCGTAATATCTTTTTCTCAAACTACATTTTCAATGAATATTTTTAAAAGCCGCTCAAATAAACCTCCAAATAAAGGAAAATCACGTTTTAGTAAAATCAATGCCTGGCTGCATTTGTGGCTCGGACTTGCCTCAGGAATAATTGTATTTATAATGGCCATTACAGGTTGTATTCTGGTTTTTGAGCAGGAAATAAAATCCTTAACGTCTCCCTGGCTCAATGTTGAAGTTCAAAGTCCTGAGAAATTATTACCACCATCTCAAATTTATGCCGCTGTTCAGAAAGCATTGCCGAACAAAGAAATTCATGGCGTTTGGTATAATGGTTTAGATAAATCAATAAAAGTAGATATCGAATCAGACTCTTTGATTTATGTAAATCCGTATAACGGTCAGATTACCGGAATGGTAGATCATGAAGATTTTTTTCATATTGTCGATGAAGGACATCGTAATCTTTGGCTGGATCGGGATATTGGATCACAAATAACAGCCTGGGCAACCTTTATTTTCTTCTTTTTGCTTATAAGCGGACTGATTCTCTGGTTTCCGAAAAAATGGAATAAAACCACTATTAAAAATAGTTTTAAAATAAAATGGGATGCCAAATTCAAACGTCTCAATTATGATTTGCATAATGTAATGGGGTTTTATGTGCTCATTTTAGCAATACTGATCTCTTTTACCGGATTATTAATGAGTTTTCATTGGCTTCGGGAAAGTACTTATTGGATAAGTGGCGGATGGGTTACTGAAAAAGATAAAACAGAAAAAACAATTACTCTTAAAAATGATGATTTATCCGAACAACAATTAGATAAGCTGGAGGCAGCCGATTTTATCTGGAAAAAGGTCCGAACTGAGATTGCCAAAGAAAATAAAGAAGCAGTTATTATACATTTTCCGGATGATCCAAAGGATGATTTTTATGCCTGCACAGATATGCATAAAGGAATTTGGAGAGATTTATATTTTGATGCCAAAACATTACAGTTATTGCCAAAATCAGAAAACTACATTAGTAACGAACGATTTTCAGATTGGTTAATGCGATCCAATTATAGTCTTCATATTGGTGCTATTGGAGGATTATCTACTAAGATTATTTATTTTACCGCCAGTTTAATATGTGCCAGTCTGCCCTTAACCGGTTTTTACATTTGGTGGGGAAGAAAGAAAAAACAAAAATCTCGAGTGTAGCTATAAATTTTTGTTTGGTTTTTTTGTTAGTTAGTGTTTAAAAGTCTTTTGTGAGAAGTAACATTCTTCAAGAGACTTTTTTCTTGTTTAAGAACGAAAGGAAAGCTTCAATTCAAAAGGAGTTGTCAAGGTAAATATTGAAATAAAATAAAAATCAGCGTAAATCAGCTTAAACCCGTGTCACCCGTGTGCCATTCGACTAAAAATAGAAAGAGCCTGCTTAAACAAGCAGGCTCAGTTCCATCAAAAAAAAAACAAAAACAAGGAAACTAAAGATTCAAAATATTAGATTCTATAGGTAAATGATAATGTTGCAATACGGTTATCAAGATCATATCTTTTATTGATACTCGTTTGCGCTATGACTGAATTAATGTGGAAATTATTAGTATTGAAAATGTCGGTAATATTCAACTTGATGTTGCCTTTGTTCGAAAGGATTTGTTTTGAAATTCCGATACTAAAATCAAAGAAAGAATCTCGTTCGTAAATGCCTAAATTAGATTTTGATTGGTATTGGGCATTCATCTCTGCTTTTAAACTTTCAGATAAAGTAAAAGAGTTCTGTACATTTAGATTTAAAGTCACGATGGGATCAATAGTCGCAGCGTTTAAAACATTCCCCATAAAACGATTTTCAAAAACATTGAATAATGTATTTACAGACCAGAATTTATAAAGTTCAGCCGAATGCGTTATGTTTACGCCATAATTGTACGATTTAGAAATGTTTATTTGTGATGTTACAGTAGTATTAGTATCAGGATTATAATCATAGACTTCTGTAAAAACATCTTTTGTAGTATTAAAATATACTGATGCCATAAACACACTTTTCCAGGCATATCCCGCTTCTATTGCATGTGTGATTTCAGGAACCAAATTTGGATTTCCCTGAGAATAGTTAAATGAATCGTCGTAAAAGCGAAATGGGTTCAAATCAAACTGACTCGGTCGGTTGATTCTTTTGCTGTAAGAGGTATGCAGCGAATGATCGGCAGTCAATTCATATTTCATAGAAATACTGGGAAACCATTTTAAATAATCATCTTTATGTTCTTCATGTAAGGTTTTTTGCAGAATATTAATTGCTGTATATTCAGATCTTAAACCACCCTGAATATTAAAATCTCCTATCTGATACTTATAATTAGCGTAGGCCGCATAAATCTGTTCCTTGTATTCAAAATGATTGGTTGAGGTGGGATCAATAAGCCATTGATTATTTTCGTAATATTCATAAACAGAAGGATTGTCGTTGTTTTTTAAACTTGCTTTAAATCCCCATTCGATAGATTGTTTTTCTTTTAATGGATTAGTAAAATCTACTTTCCCTGTAAAAACGCTCAACTGCGACGGAATATACCCTCTTCTGTCATTGATTTCAGCTGTATTTGAAGGGGCAATATTTTGTGCACTCTGAAATTGGTTTGATCTAAATTTTGAAGTTTCGTATTCAAAATCAAAAGACATATTTTTTCCTTCCGTATTAAATTTATGAACTCCGGAGAAAGCATATGTATAGTCATTCCATTTTTCTTTGCTGTCGTTGTAAGTCGATGCATCAAACTGTACCTGATCTAGCGCATTTAGCAATGTATTTTGACCATTGGCAATATTTTCATAACGCCCCAATTTGGCATCAACAGATACTTCAAAATTGGTTTTAGTCGAAATCTCGTAAGTAGTTCCAATTTTAAAATTGTTTGAAGTCAAAGGCTCGTCTGTAACCGAAGATTGATGATTTTTTGTTGAAATTTGCTTACGTGTGACATCTGTATACTGAATCTGACCAAACTCTTTGCGTTCTTCTTCACCTCTAAAAGTGTAACTGTAATTACCGTAAATGCCAAATTTGTCTTTATTATAACTTAAATTAACACCAGAATTAGTTCTGTTTTTTCGGCCTCTTCCATAACTGGCAAATGCAGTTCCTTTCAAGCCTCCTGTACCTGGTTTTTTTAGGATAATATTTATGATTCCGGCTTTTCCTGTTGCATCATATTTAGAAGAAGGATTCGTGATAACTTCTATTTGCTTTATATTTGATGAGGTTGTCGATTTTAAATAATTAGCCAGTTCTTTCTGCGAAAGCTGCGTTAATTTGCCGTTTATCATGACCGCAACGCCCTGTTGTCCGCGAATAGATAAATAGCCATCCTGAGAGACAATAACCCCGGGTGCTCGTGATAAAACATCCAGAGCAGTTCCGCCTTCCGATACAATACTGTTCTCGACGTTAAAAACCAGTCTGTCTGATTTTTGGGTGTATAAAACTTTCTTTTTTGTAATAACAATCTCATCCAAGACATTTATAGAGGTTTCAACAATGCTGTCACTTTCTTTTTCGGTTTGGGAATAAGAATAAACAGAAAATGCAAGCATCATTGAGGTAATTATATTTTTCATGTGGTATTTGGCTTTTATTATAATAACTGGCTTTTTATTACTGCAGGATGATTTGCTCCATTTTATCTGAAATTTTCTTTTGAATATTTTCAATGGAGCTTAAAACTGAATTGATAAAATTGATTTTAGAAAAAATTGATGACTCCATTTTCGAGTAAATATTGGGTTTCAGGAAGCAAATATAATACTATTTATATCAAGTCTAAATAAAAATAAATAATTTTTTGCAATGAAATGTCAATAGTTTGATAACGAGTTGCTAAAACTAGCCAAAAAACGATCTTTTGTTTAGAGAAGTAATAAGCTAAAGAGACTAAAAAAGAAATCCTGTTTATTCTGGTAAAGAATAAACAGGATTTAATATAATTTGGATAGAATTAAAACTGAGGCTGAAAACCGAAAAGCGAAAGCCTATTTCGTAATTTCTCTAAATACAGCTTCAAGGTTTTTATTCTTCTGATTTAATTGCAAAGTTTTCAATCCGTTTTCATTGGCAAAATCAAAAATGGCCGGACGCATGTCTTTTTCGGTAATAAAAGTAAGTTCCCAGGTCATGTCATGCGTGTTGATGTATGTAGAAATATTTTCAATTTTGGACAGAAGCTGTTCTTCTACCTGATAATCAAATTGTACCTCAATAACTTGTTCTTTATTTGCAGCAACTAAATGGTCTAATTTGTTGTCCGCTACAATTTGTCCTTTGTCAATAATGATGACACGATCGCAAATTGCTTCGACTTCCTGCATAATATGTGTTGACAGAAAAACAGTTTTATTTTTTCCAACATTTTTAATTACATTTCTAATTTCCATTAACTGATTCGGATCCAGACCTGTAGTTGGCTCATCCAGAATTAAAACATCCGGATTATGCAATAAAGCATTGGCAAGTCCAACACGCTGGCGGTATCCTTTAGAGAGCTGCCCAATCTTTTTATGGCTTTCCGGTGTCAGTCCTGTCAGTTGAATTACTTCTTCAATTCTTGATTTTTCAACCTTATAAACATCGGCATTAAAAGCCAAATACTCACGAACATACAAATCCAGATATAGCGGATTATGCTCTGGTAAATATCCTATTGAGCGTTGTACCGCTTTAGTGTCTGTCATGACATCGTGACCATTTACAAGGGCTGAGCCGCCATCGGCTAATAAATAAGTCGTCAAAATTTTCATTAAAGTAGATTTTCCTGCTCCATTTGGGCCCAGAAATCCAACAATTTCTCCCTTCTGAATCGAAAATGAAATTTCGTTTAGCGCTTTTTGAGTTCCGTAACTTTTTGATATGTTGTTTACTTCTATCGACATGACTTTTTATTTGCCACAAAAATAAACAGAAATAGTCTCGATTGCTAAATTTTGTTTCGGAAACAATTTAATTTTTAATGTTAAAATCGGCATCGTTATTGTTAAAGGGATATTAAATTTTAAATAATACAAATGAAAAAAATGTTAGTTATGGTTGCATTAGCTGTAGTAAGCTTTGCAAACGCGCAAAAAGGTACAATTTTAGTTGGTGGAAGTATTGGTTACACTTCAAACACTAGAACTCTTGGAAACAATGAAGTTAAAAACAACGATTTTAGCTTTTCTCCAAAAGTAGGTTACCAATTTCACGAAAACTGGACTGTAGGAGGTGAAGCTTCTTTTGGTTCAGAAAAAGTAAAACAAGGAACAAACGAAGAGAGATTTAATACTACTAAATTAGGTGCATTTTTACGTTACACAATGCCATTAAACCAAACTTTTGCTTTCTTTGCTGAGTTAGGAACTGGTTTTCAAAGTGAGAAAAACAAAACTTATGCAGGACCAATTACTACAACTGCAAAAGGTGATGGTATGTATATTGGTGTAACTCCAGCTCTTTTCATTGATATGAAAAAAGGTTTTGGTTTAAACTTTAACATTGGTGGTTTAGGATACAACACTATCAGCTACGAAAATAATGGACCAGAATACAAAAACTTTGATTTTAATTTTGGTAAAGCATTTAACATTGGAGTTTCTAAAAACTTCTAATCTTAAGTTAAATATTCAATTTCAGAAAGCGCTCCAAATGGGGCGCTTTTTTTTATAACTATTTCTTATTCTTATTTTAATTTTTAACCTATTTAAATTGAGTTGTTTTTAATTAATCGTTAAGAAAATAACTACGATTCTATATTGGTATTTTAATTGTTTGTTGTATGTGAAATCTTAATAAATTATCACATATGAAAAAAATGCTACTTATTCTTGCATTGGCTATGGTTAGCTTTGCAAATGCCCAAAAGGGAACAATTTTAGTTGGAGGAAATATTGGTTATACTTCTGAAAAAATTGACAGGGAAATTGCCTCTGCAAAAAACAATACTTTTGAGTTTTCTCCAAAGGTTGGATATCAATTTCATGATAACTGGACAGCTGGAGCCGAATTCTCGGTAGAATCTTCAAAAACTAATCTTGGAGAGGGTGAAGGTAAAAGCAATACTTTTAAAGCAGGAGCTTTTGTGCGCTATACAATGCCGTTGAGCGAAACTTTTTCTGTTTTTGCTGATTTAGGAGCCGGGTATCAAAATCAAAAAATCAAAAATTACGAAAATGGCTCACTTATTTCAGATAATAAAGCCAACGGCTTTTATACAGGTTTAACTCCAGCTCTTTTTATTAATATGAAGAAAGGTTTTGGGTTAAACTTCAGTATAGGTGGTTTAGGATATGAAACGTTAAGTTACGATAAGGATGATGCTGATTATAGTAAATTTTTCGTCAATTTTGGAAAAACAGTAAACATAGGAATTTCTAAAAACTTCTAGTTTTAGGTTTTATGGAAATAGAAAAACGCTCTATTTAGAGCGTTTTTTTTTTGTTTGTAAAAGTTCTTCTGAAAACTAAAATTTACAGCTTAGCCCTGATAGGAACGGCATCCTTTTGTGTTGGGGTTCAACACAAAAGATATAGTGAATAGCGGGACCGAACGTTGTTTTGAATGCGAAGATGTCCTGCTTCTAAAAAAATAAATAAATACCAACAAAATGAAGCCGAAACGAATCATAACTAAATTCGGCCTCACTTGCTGGCATAAAAAACAAAAACTATTTAAAGGTATTAAGTCACAGGATTTTCAACTGCTGCTCTCATTTCCTGAGCGGCTGCCACCATCTCGATCAATGCTTTTTTGGTTTCATCCCAATGACGTGTTTTTAAACCGCAATCCGGATTTACCCAAAGTTGATCTACGGGAATAACCGCAGCTGCTTTTTCTAACAAACGAACCATTTCTGTGCTTGATGGTACACGTGGTGAGTGAATATCGTAAACTCCGGGGCCAATCTCGTTTGGATATTTGAAATTGGCAAATGCATCCAGAAGTTCCATTTGCGAACGGGAGCATTCAATTGTAATAACATCAGCATCCATGTCGGCAATGTTTTGAATGATATCGTTAAATTCGCTGTAACACATATGCGTATGAATTTGTGTATCGTCATTAACACCACTTGCTGAAATACGGAATGCTTTTACAGCCCAGTCTAAATAGTTTGCCCATTCTTCTTTTCTCAAAGGCAGACCTTCACGAATTGCAGGTTCATCAATTTGGATAATTTTGATTCCGGCTTTTTCAAGATCTACAACTTCATCACGAATAGCTAAAGCGATTTGCGTACAAGTTTCGGAACGAGGCTGATCGTTACGAACAAATGACCATTGCAAAATAGTTACAGGTCCCGTAAGCATTCCTTTTACCCATTTTGGAGTTAAAGACTGCGCATATTCAGACCATTTTACTGTCATAGGTTTAGGACGGGAAACGTCTCCGTAAATAACCGGAGGTTTCACACAGCGGCTTCCGTAACTCTGTACCCAGCCGTTTTTGGTAAACGTAAATCCGGCCAATTGCTCACCGAAATATTCCACCATATCGTTACGTTCAAATTCTCCGTGAACCAGAACGTCAATTCCGGTTTCTTCCTGAAAACGAATGGTAGCTTCAGTTTCTTTTTCGATTAAATTATGGTATTCCTCAGTTGTTAATTCGCCTTTTTTGAATTTTGCTCTCCAGCTTCTTACTTCAGCAGTTTGGGGGAAAGATCCAATGGTTGTAGTTGGAAAAAGGGGCAGATTTAAAGCTTCAATCTGACTTTTTCTTCTTGTTGCAAATGCACTTTTGCGTTTATCATCAGAAGTTGTAATTCCCGAAACCCGCGCTTTTACTTCGTTATTATGAATTAATTTTGAAGTTTTACGATTGTTATTTGCAATGCTATTTCTTTCGTAATCAACAGAGTTTTTTACGTCAATTTCGTTTGAGGCAAATTGTTTTAAAAGTACGACTTCATTGATTTTTTGTTTAGCAAAAGCAAGCCATTGTTTAATCTCCGGAGTAAGAGTCTGATCGTTTGTTTCTAAGTCTAAATCACACGGACTGTGAATTAAAGAACAAGACGGAGCTATTAAAATTCTGTCTGCACCTAAAGCATCGACAGCTTTTTTGATTAATTCTAAAGATGGTTTGAAATCGTTTTTCCAGATATTTCTGCCGTCAACAACTCCTAGAGAAAGATTTACGTTTGAAGCTAATTTTCCAGAGTCTAAAATATCATCTAATTGTAAAGGACAACGAACTAAATCTAAATGAAATGTATCAACCGGAAGCGCCAAAGCAGTTTCTAAATTTTCTCCAAAACAATCAAAATAGTTCGCTAAAACAATTTTAAGTTTCGGAAAACGAATGTTGATTTCGTTGTATACCTCAGTATACGTTTTTCTTTCTTTATCAGTTAAATTTAGCGCTAAAAATGGCTCGTCTAATTGAATGTATTCAGCATTTTCGGCCTGAAGTTTTTCGAAAATTTCAAAATATACAGGAAGTATAGCATCAATAAGGTCAATTCGGTGAAAACCTTCTTCTTTTTCTTTTCCCAATAATAAATAAGAAACAGGCCCAATTAGAACCGGTTTTGTTTTTATTCCTAAAGCGTTTGCCTCTTTAAATTCGTGGATTATTTTTTCTGAAAACAATTCAAATTTTTGATTCTTGGTAAATTCAGGCACAATATAATGATAGTTCGTATCAAACCACTTTGTCATTTCCATGGCAACAACATCCTGACCTTCTTTTTGAGAACCTCTCGCCATAGCAAAATACAAGTCCAGAGAAGAGTTGCTTTTTGCCAGTTCGTGATAGCGTGCCGGAATTGCTCCAACAGCCAGAGTCAAATCGAGAACCTGATCGTAAAAAGAAAAATCATTAGACGGAATTAAATCTATTCCGGCCGCCGATTGTAAATGCCAGTTTTTGCTGCGAATGTCTTTTCCGGTTGCGATAAGTTCGTCTGCCGAAATTTGTCCTGCCCAGTAAAGCTCACTTGCTTTTTTGAGTTCTCTGTTGCTGCCTATTCTTGGATAGCCTAAGTTGTTTGTTTTCATTTTTGATTCAGTATTTTTTACTGAACAAATTTACGTTCTTGGTTTTTATAACTTATATTTGAGTTTTATTTCAGTAAAATGTGTTTTTAAATGTATTTTTAAAAGATTTTATTACTGTGAAAACCTTTTTAGTGGAACTTTAGCCGTAAAAAAAACTATGGAAAACCTAGATAAAACAGATTTATTGATCCTGAAACACCTTCAGGAAAACTCAAATATCAACACAAAAGACCTTGCCAGTAAATTATTTCTGACAGTTACTCCCGTTTATGAACGAATTAAAAGGCTGGAAAGAGATGGTTACATTACAAAATATGTGGCTCTTCTGGATAAGAATAAAATGAATCGTGGTATGACAGTTTTCTGTAATGTACGTCTAAAAGAACATGCAAAAAATGTAGGAAGTAATTTTGTAAAAGACATTGTAGCACTTCCTGAAATTATAGAATGCTACAACATTGCGGGCGATTATGATTTTATGCTGAAGATTTTAGTAAAGGATATGGCTAGTTATCAGGATTTTGTTATGAATAAGCTGTCAACCATAGAAAACATTGGTAATACAAATAGTATTTTTGTAATGGGAGAAATCAAGCACAGTACTGCTTTGGAGTTTTAATAAACAGATTATAATTTGTAACGAACAAAAATATTTAATGTCATCTGCGGCCTATTTTTATTCAATATTATCCTAAAATAAAACGTATTTTTGACGTTTAGATGAAAATCTAGAATCTAAAATCAGAAATCTAAAATATAAAAATGAACTGGGAACAACTTTTATCATTAAAACGTCAGGGAGATACAAGCAAAAGATTACGTGTAGAACAAGATGACACCCGTTTAGGTTTTGAAGTCGATTATGACCGAATTATATTTTCTGCTGCTTTTAGAAGTTTACAAGATAAAACCCAGGTTATTCCACTGTCTAAAACAGATTTTGTGCATACACGTTTAACACATAGTCTGGAAGTTTCGGTTGTAGGACGTTCGCTTGGACGTTTGGTTGGAAAAAAGATTATTGAAAAATATCCTTATCTAAAAGAAGTTCATGGTTATCATATGAATGATTTTGGGGCTATTGTGGCTGCGGCTTCATTGGCACACGATATTGGGAATCCACCTTTTGGACATTCTGGCGAAAAAGCGATTGGAGAATATTTTTCTATCGGGAACGGAGCCAAATTTAAAGATAAGCTAACGGCCAAAGAATGGCAAGATTTGATTGATTTTGAGGGAAATGCCAATGGATTTTCGGTACTAACGGCAAGTCGTCCGGGAATCGAAGGCGGACTTAGAATTTCGTATGCTACTTTGGGAGCCTTCATGAAATATCCAAAAGAAAGCCTTCCTAAAAAGCCAACAAATAATATTGCAGATAAAAAATACGGTTTCTTCCAGACTGATAAAGCTTTTTTTGAAGAAGTTGCTCAGGATATGGGAATGATAGCCAATAAATCTGGTGAAGATATTGGTTTTGAAAGACATCCTTTGGCTTATTTGGTCGAAGCTGCAGATGATATTTGCTATACCATTATCGATTTTGAAGACGGAATCAATTTAGGATTAGTTTCTGAAGATTATGCTTTAGAGTATTTAATCAAACTGGTAAAAGACAATATCGGTGTCGCAAAATATAAAACACTTGAAACAAAAGAAGACCGAATTAGCTACTTGCGTGCACTTGCGATTGGTTCTTTAATCAATGATGCTGTAGATGTTTTTATCGAAAACGAAGAAGCAATTATGGCGGGCAAATTTCCTTTTGCTTTAACAGACAAGAGCAAATACAAAGCGCAGATGAATGATATTATCAACTTAAGTATTGAGAAAATCTATCAAAGTCGTGAAGTAATCGAGAAAGAAATCGTTGGTTATCAAATCATCCAGACTTTACTGGATAAATTTATAACAGCTTTCAATAACAAATATGAAGGGACAGCCTCAAACTATGATAAATTACTTTTAAAAATGCTGCCGGAAAAACATCATTTAGAAAAAACGAATTTATATGAGCGTTTGCTTCATATTTGTCATTATGTTTCGCTGTTAACAGACGGAAACGCCTTAGAATTATTTGAAACCATTAATGGCAGAAAAACCAATTAATTCTGGAAATTTATTATTGAAAAGCATAAACAAGACCTACACCCAAAACTTGTCTTAACTGCATTCTTGGTCCGTCATTAACCTGACTCGTTGCTCCTGACACAGGATCAACTACGTCTTTTTTGGTTTTAATATCGTCGTCATACACTAAATGTACACCAATATTTGCTTTTACATAAGCATTAACAACAAGGTCTAATCGGGTGTCATAATCAATGTCGACATTTCCAAACTTGTTTAAATAATCGGTATATAAACTTAGTCGGTTTTCGTAGAAAACATTTTTATAAATTTCGCTTTTCGTGTATGCTGTAAAAAGAATACCAAATTCGGCTTTTACTTTTTGTCCTTCTTCAACTAAAATTTTATTTGCAGGATCTAAAGGATCAGTCTCATAAACGGCTTTTCTAACCCCAAAAGCACCCTGATTGGCTAAAGTCTGATCTAAAACCAAAGTTGTTTTTAGCGTAATTGGAGAGAAATAAAAGGTTCTGTTTTTTTGTTTATTTGAGTTCTCAGCTCCCGCTCCAAGGAAAATATAAGCAGGGGCAAACGGTTTAGAAATAGCAACGTCTCTGTTGGGATAATTATAACCATCAGAAAATTGTGTGTTGAAATTTAATTTAGCAGAATAGTACCAGTTTGATATGGTATCTTTTCTAAAACCATAAGTTGAGTTAAATTGAAAAGCATCATCTGTTTTTCTCAATTCAATTCCGTCTTGCTTATTTAAACCATATTTTACGATAAGTTCGTTTACCCATTTATGGTTTTGTTTTTGATAAGTTCTATTGAATTCGCCCTTAAATAATCCAGAAACAGAACTTGTTCCCCCCGCGCTCCAGTTGACGAAAGCAATCTCTGAAATGTCAAAACCTAACTGATTTTTTTTGGCCCAGTTCGATGGTAGTGCCGGTAATTGATTTGGGTCTAATGTAGTTTGTATGATTTGTGCAAAGTTATTCGAAGTACACAATAGCAATAAAAGCAAAAGGGCAGAACGCAATAATTTCATTAGGCTTATTTTAGTTTTTGGAGCTGCAAAATAATTATTTTACATCATTAGAAAAAAGATTTATTAAACTTTTAACGTCAATTTTACACAATTGTTGTAACTGGGACACGGTTCCATGCTCAATAAATTCATCCGGAATACCTAAAATTTTGATGTTGTTTTTAAAATTATGGGCTGCTGCAAAATCTAAAACTGCGCTTCCGAAACCTCCGTTTACAGTTCCGTCTTCAATGGTAATTATAGTCTCAAAATGTGTAAAAACGTCATTTAAGGTATTGTTATCTAGTGGCTTAATAAATGGAAAGTCATAATGCGCAATAGCGTCTGAATTGGAACATTCGTTGAGCGCTTCTATAACATTATTTCCGATCGTTCCGGTTGATAAAACTGCAATCCGATTTCCTTTTTTCAGGCAGTTTGCTTGACCAATTTTAATTTTATCGTAATGTCCGAAATTTTCTACTTCCCAATTGGGCAACACGCCCCGACCACGCGGATATCGAATTGCGATTGGATGATTTAAGCCCAATTGAGCGGTATATAAAATGTTTTGAAGTGCAATTTCGTTGATTGGCGCATAGATAATCATATTCGGAATTGCTCTTAAATAAGCAATATCAAAAACACCATGATGAGTTGCTCCGTCTTCACCAACCAAACCGGCTCTGTCCAGACAAAATATTACAGGTAAATTCTGTAAAGCAACATCGTGTATAACCTGATCATAGGCGCGCTGTAAAAACGTCGAATAAATATTGCAATATACAATCATGCCCTGAGTCGCCATTCCGGCAGAAAGCGTTACAGCATGTTGTTCTGCAATCCCCACATCAAAAGCACGATCGGGCAATTCGTCCATCATAAATTTTAACGAACTCCCGGATGGCATTGCCGGCGTGATTCCGATAATTTTTTCGTTCTTTTTGGCTAAATCTAAAATGGTTAAACCAAAAACATCCTGATATTTTGGAGGAAGATTTTCTTCAGATTTTAGTTGAAGTTCACCCGTTAAGGCATCAAATTTACCAGGCGCATGATATTTTACCTGATTTTCTTCAGCTTGTTGCAATCCTTTTCCTTTAGTGGTAACAATATGAAGGAATTTTGGTCCTTTAATCTTTTTTAAGCGATTGAGTTCTTTAATTAGAGCAGGAAGATCATGACCGTCAATTGGACCTGAATAATCAAAATTCAGAGACTTGATCATATTATTTTTCTTAGGATTTTTTCCTTCTTTTACAGCAGTAAGATATTGTTTTAATGCACCTACGCTGGGATCAATTCCAATAGCATTATCGTTTAAAATAACCAGCAAATTGGCATCGGTTACTCCCGCATGATTTAGACCTTCAAATGCCATTCCGGATGCAATAGAAGCATCGCCAATAACTGCAATATGTTGTTTGTTGAAATCGCCTTTTATATGAGAAGCAATCGCCATTCCCAACGCAGCAGAAATAGAAGTAGAGGAATGACCTACGCCAAAAGTATCATAAACACTTTCGCTTCTTTTAGGAAAACCGGAGATGCCATTTATTTGTCTGTTGGTGTCGAAATTTTCTCTTCTTTCAGTCAGGATTTTATGTCCGTAAGCCTGATGGCCAACATCCCAAACCAATAAATCTTCCGGAGTATTAAAAACATAATGCAAAGCAATCGTCAATTCTACAACGCCCAGACTGGCGCCCAAATGACCTTCTTTTACAGAAACAATATCAATGATAAAATCTCGTAATTCCTTTGCGAGTTGAGGTAATTGAGTTTCGTTTAGTAAACGTAAATCAGCAGGGTTGTATATGTTTGAAAGTAAATCGCTTTTCATTGTAAGGTAAAAAGCAAATTTACGGTTTTAAATTTAATTTTCTTGCGGAGTCTTATTTCAATAAAATAGGAACAGAATAGAGCATCCTGACTTTTTTTCCATTTGATTCACCAGGCATCCATTTAGGACATAAACTTAAAACCCGGATAATTTCTTTTTCTAAAGGTTCTTCAACTGTTGGGGAGCATTCAAGAAAAGATACAGTGCCATTTTTTTCGACTGCAAAAGCAAGTGTAAAATTGAGTTTCCAATAATTTACGTTTTCAGGGTTTTTATATTCTTTCATAAAAAAGCTATGAAATTGGTCAATACCGCCTGGAAATTCTGCATTTGTCTGCATTACAGTACCCGTCAGAAAATCAGATTCAGCTTTTTTGACGTTGTTTGTTGAAAGTGTTTTATCTTTTTTTTGATTTTTCAACTTGTTCTCAGATTCTTTATGGTCTTCTAAAATCACTTCACCACTTACCATTTTTTTATATTTTTCGGAATGTATGTCATTCTCATTTTTTCTGGACGGTGGTAGCGGCGGCGGCGGAACAGTGCAGGTAGAATCATTTTTGCTAATTAAAGCTTTTCCAATGGTGCTGTCTGATTTAGATTTATCCTTGGTGATTTCAACTTTATCAATTTTTTGCTTTCTCCCGTCCTTATTTTGACAACTAAATAATGTTGTTCCCATTGCCACAAATAATGCTAACAAAAACATTTTATGATAACCTGTTTGTGAATATAAGACTCGGCTAGGAATTTGAATTATAATAGAATCTAATTGCGATTTTCTAAATCTTCCGCAAATTTTGTTGCTTTTATTTTGAATAAAAAAATGTTGGATTTCTTCCTGAAGCATTGGCGTAAAATCTACAACCGTTTTAGAACAGCTTAAACAAAAACGACCATTTTCAGTAGGTGTCATTTTGTCCCAGTTTTCATGGCATGGTTCAGGAATGGTTATTTTAGTTTTCATTCTTTAAATTACTTTAATGGAATTTGCAAAGTGTAAGTGGATCGAACAACTTTATTTTTTCGTTTACCTGGAATCCACTTTGGAGTTTTTTCTAAAATGCTTATGATATCTTTTTCACTTGCTGAAGTTGTATTTTTGAGCACATTAAAATTGCTCAGACTTCCATCACCTTCAATTACAAATAAAACCGATATTTCTCCTTGTTTCGCGGCGATAAGGTTTTTTGAAAAATTAGAATTAAATTTTTTTATTCCATTTTTTGGACCAGCTGCAACGTCTAAATCATTTGAATTATAAATAACTCCATAACTTCCAGGTCTAGAATGTTCGATGTTTTCTATTCCTGTACTAACTACTGGAGCTCCTGTAAGAATTTGTGTTTTTGGTTTAGTATCTTCTACAACTTCAACTTTATCTATTTTTTGTTTATTTCCGTCCTTGTCCTGACAGCTAAATAATGTAGTACCCATAACTATAAAAAGTGCCAATAAAAACATTTTTGGATAATGGATTTGACTGTATAATATTTGAGATGGAATCTGAATATTTATCTCATTTAATTGCTCATTTTTAAATCTTCCGCAAACTCTATTGTTTTGATTTTGAATAAAGAAATGCTGAATTTCTTCCGGAAGCATAGAAGTAAAGTCGACAACAGTTTTGGAACAGCTCATACAAAAACGGCCATTTTCTTTTGGCATCATTTTGTCCCAGTTTTCATGGCATGGTTTGGGAATCGTTATTTTATGTTTTGTTTCCATTTCTAGATATCAGAGAATAAATTTAATAAAAAATAAATACCAGAAATTAATTTGAAAAAAAAATCGCTAATTGTAATTTATGGTTTTAAACTTAGTTCAGTTTGTTCATTGCTTTCTCCGGTTTTAAAAATTTTCATGGAGGTAATTTTTGAAAATTTTCTTTTTCTTTTTTTTGGATTCAGAGTATCGAGTTCAAATATAATAGGCAGGTCGTAAAAAGTTCTAACCTTCCTTCCTTTGGTTTCTCCCGGTGTCCATTTTATAGATTTTTCTAAAACTCTAGTAGCTTGCTCTCCAGTTCCAAAACCGAGATCTTCAATAATTTTTATTTCATTCAGTTGTCCGTCTTTTTCAATAACAAAAGACATTTTTATTACGCCAATAGACCTCTTTAACTTTCTAGGTATTTCAAATTCTGATTTAAACTTTTCATAAAATATATCTATTCCACCTGGGTAATCAGGCAAAACATCAATTCCCATACCTCCATAAACCATAGTGTCTTCTTCGTAAACATTTTCTGTTATTTCTCCGCATTTTGTTTTTACAGGCGGAACAAATTTTACTTTCTTGTAAGTTGTGTGAGTTTTATGTTTTGCAAATTTTGAGCTTTCAAATTTTTGGGATTCATCTTTACTTGTTTTGTTGTCTGGATTAGAGATGCTTGTCTTAGGGTATGAGTCTTCAATGACTTCGATCTTGTCAATTTTTTGTTTGTTTCCGTCTTTATCCTGACAACTAAACAATGTCGTTCCCATAGCTATAAACAAAGCCAGTAAAAACATTTTATGATAATGAGTTTGCGAATAAAGAACACTACCCGGAATTTGAATAGTTATAGAGTCTAATTGTGACTTTCGTATTCTTCCGCAGATATTTTTACCATAATTCTGAATGAAAAAATGTTGAATTTCTTCCGGCAACATTTCAGTAAAATCGATGACAGTTTTTGAGCAACTCAAACAAAACCGACCCTTTTGATTTGGGATCATTTTTTCCCAGTTTTCTGTACAGGGTTCCGGAATCGATAATTTGTACTTTTTATACATTGTAAGAATATCAAAAAATAAATGTAATAAAAAATAAATAGTAAAATAGTATTTTTGCAATTATGATAAATCCTTTTACCGACGAGTATTTCATGAAAAAAGCTTTGCAGGAGGCAGAAATGGCCTATGAAAAAGGCGAAATTCCTGTTGGAGCTATAATCGTCGTTGCCGATAAAGTAATTGCCAGAAGTCATAATCTGACAGAATTACTAAATGATGTTACTGCTCATGCCGAAATGCAATCTATTACTGCAGCGGCTAATTTTCTGGGCGGAAAGTATTTGAAAGATTGTACACTTTATGTCACGCTCGAACCTTGCCAGATGTGTGCGGGAGCTTTGTATTGGAGTCAGATTTCTAAAATTGTTTTTGGAGCACGCGACGAACAAAGAGGTTTTTTGGCAATGGGAACAAAACTACACCCAAAAACGACTGTAGTTTCTGGTGTAATGGCCAATGAAGCGGCAGATTTAATGAAACGTTTCTTTTTGGAAAGACGTAAGTAAGGGAATAAATCTTTGGAAACTATGACCGATTTTTCAATAATAAAAAAACTATTTCATATCACAGAACCTGCAGGTTTTACCAATGAAGAAATTCAGATTATAAAAGATATTTCCGGAGAACTTCCGCAGGTTTTTATTGATTATTACAGCGAATTAGGAAAGAATCAGGATTTAAATCACACGCAGGATTCATTGGTTGTACCCGAAAGATTTCAGTACTATCAAAACAGTGACTATTTAATTTTTTATACAGAAAACCAGCATGCCTGCGTTTGGGGAATTCGCAAAGACGATTTGCTAAGTTCAGACCCGCCTGTATATATGAGTTATGATAAAGAGAAATGGGAACTGGAAGCCGAAACTTTATCAGAATTTTTTACTGCAATGGCTTTTCTTCAATCGGGATTTGCACTTAAATTCCAGAGCGAATGTTTTTATGAATTAGAACAGGAAGAGATAGAATTAATTGTTGAAAATTTTAAAGATAAAAATGTATCTTTTAAACAATGGACTGACGGAATTAAATTTTATGGTAATTATGATGATGATGTAATTATGGTCATGAATAATAATCAGATTTTTTATGCTTCAAATACAGAAAACCATTTTCTTGAGATGAACAAAATCTTATCCAAGTTAGGCTCAGAGCTTTAAAATTCAGTTTAAACTTCAACAAAAGTTAAATAATCATTATTAGAGAATTTTCTTCTTAAAGCAATTAGAAAATATTATACTTTTATGTTAAATTAAGATTATGTTGTCACTATTCTGGTTTTGAATAGCTGACGGTAGAAATTTTAGTTGTTAACCATTTAACTCTACGTAAAAGTGAAAGCAAAAGGATTGATTCTCGTATTTTTTGTGTTTTTTATTTTTCAATCTTGTGGCAGAAAATCAGCCGCAGATTTTAACTCCGATTTTTCATTATTTAAAGATTACATTACCAGTTTTACAGGCGGAATCGTTTCTTCAGATTCTGATATTCGTGTGGTTTTGGCTTTTAATAAAAACGATTGGAAACCTAATCAGGAATTAGACGATGATTTGTTTGATATCTCGCCAAGTGTAAGCGGAAAAGTAGTAGCACTTTCTACCAATACAATTGCTTTTATTCCGGAGAAAAAATTAAAACCCGGCACAGAATATCAGGTTACTTTAAACTTAGACAAACTTACTGCCATTCCAAAAGAGAAGGAAAAAGAATTGTCCAAATTCAACTTTACAGTTAAAACAGTTAAGCAGGATTTTACCATAAATACGGGCGATATTCAATCATACAGCAAAGAATACCAATATCTGAACTGTGTTTTAAAAACGGCAGACAATATAGATATTGAAACCGCCAGAAAATTAGTTGAAGCCAAACATAACGGGAATGACCTTAAAATTAAATTTGAGCAAAATTCAGGTACAGGGAAAGAATTTCGCTTTATAATTGACAGTATTCAACGTCAGTCAGAAGTTTCAAATTTGGAGATTATTTATGATGGAAGCGATTTTGATATTGAACAAAAAGGACAAATCGATTTTCCGATTACAAGCATCAACGAGTTTAAAATCATAAAAGTTGAAGTTCCGGATGGAAATAATCAATCGGTTTTAATTAATTTTTCTGAGCCTTTAGAGAAAGGGCAGGATTTTAAAGGATTAGTATCCATTCAAAATACTAATAATCTGAAATTTTCTACTCAGGGAAATTTACTAAAAGTATATTTTACAAACCAGAATACACCTAAACAAGAAGAGCCGGTTCAGGTTGTCGAAGAACCTGCGGTTGTTACTGTAGATTCTGCAGCTGTTGCCGTAGACTCATCTGCTGTTGTAGTAGATTCTGCCGCTGCCGTGGCAGAAGATATTGTTGAAGTTGTCCCTGATGAAGAACCGGAACAAGTTGTAACAGGTGAATTGTTACTAGAAGTTTTTCAGGGAATTGAAAGTCAATATGGCAAAAAATTAGAAGCAAATTATACAGAGAAAATTTCTTTTGATCAAATCAAACCAAACGTTCGTTTTATTAAAAATGGAACCATTCTACCAAGTTCAAACAATTTAAAATTGAATTTTGAAGCAGTAAATTTGAGTGCTGTCGATGTAAAAGTCTATAAAATATACAAAAATAATATTTTGCAGTTTTTGCAATACAACGAATTAAACGGAGGACAAAACCTCAAGAAAGTTGCGCAGCCAATTGCCAAAACGACACTGAATTTAAAAGAAAGTACGCTTGTAAACCTGACGAAATGGAATACGTATGCGTTAGATTTATCTAAAATTATCAAACCCGAGCCGGGAGCGATTTACAGAGTAGAATTTGAATATAAAAAGAAATATTCGCTCTATAAATGCGAAACATCAGAAGGAAACGATGATGAAGCCGAGGAAGAAGAAGTGGATGAGAATGATGTAAACTACAGCGGAAACTCTTACGACGATTATTATTATGATGATTATGAGTGGAGAGAAAGTCAGGACCCTTGCTCCGGATCGTATTATTACAATGCTAAAATCGCAACCAATATTTTAGCGTCAGATTTGGGAGTTATTGCCAAAAGAGGAGAAAACAAATCCTATTTATTTGCAGTAAATAATATCGTTACAACAGAGCCGGTTTCAAACGCAAGAGTGGATCTGTATAACTTTCAGCAACAAAAAATAAGTACTCAGGCAACAAGCAGTGAGGGAATTGCCTCTTTTCAATTAGATAAATTCGCTTATTTTGCTATTGTAACTTTAGGAGATCAGTCTACTTATGTGAAACTGGATGATGGGCTTTCTTTATCTGTCAGTAATTTTGATGTTGCCGGCGAAACTTTACAAAAAGGATTAAAAGGATTTATTTATGGCGAACGAGGTGTTTGGCGCCCGGGAGATAATTTGTATTTGTCATTTATTTTGAATGATGCAGCAAACAAATTGCCAAAATCGCATCCAATTAAATTCAGATTAAACGATCCGAATGGGAAAACAGTTTATCAGACGGTTCAGAAAACAAACGATTTGAATCATTACGTCTTTATAGTTCCAACAAATCAGGATGCTCCAACAGGAAACTGGGAAGCAATGGTAAGCGTTGGAGGGGCAAAATTCTATAAAAGCATCAAGATCGAAACGATAAAACCAAATCGTTTAAAAATCAAAAATACATTTAGCAGAAAAACACTTTCTTCCTCTTATCCAAATACAGATAATCTGGAAGTGACCTGGTTGCACGGTGCAATTGCCAAGAATTTAAATGTTGAAATGCAGGCAAAGTTTTCGCAGCAAACCACAACTTTTAAAGGGTATGAGAAATATACTTTTGATGATTTAGTTCGTCAGTTTAGTACAGAAGAAATCAATGTTTTCTCCGGAAAATTAAATGAAAACGGAAAAGCTGCTGTAAACATTCAGCCAAGATTACAAGGTCAGGCGCCGGGAATGCTTCGCGCTTCGTTTATTACCAAAGTGTATGAAGAAGGAGGAGACTTTAGTACCGACGTTATGTCTACAACTTATTCTCCGTATAAAACCTACGTTGGAATTAAATCTCCGGAGCTGAATAAATATAATATGCTTGAAACCA
The DNA here is from genome assembly GCF_025947185.1 of Flavobacterium sp. N2038. Classification (NCBI taxonomy): domain Bacteria; kingdom Pseudomonadati; phylum Bacteroidota; class Flavobacteriia; order Flavobacteriales; family Flavobacteriaceae; genus Flavobacterium; species Flavobacterium sp. N2038. The sequence continues at coordinate 37,454 of NZ_CP110001.1, read as the reverse complement.
GAAAAGCAAACCGTTTTGATATTGTTACTGTAGATGAAAACGGAAGACCAAAAGCGGTGCGAAATCTGGAAGTAAAAGTATTTAAAGTAGATTGGCGCTGGTGGTGGGACTCTTCGAGCGATAATTTGTCTAATTATAATTCGTCAAATGCAACAACATCTTATAAAACCTATGTAATCAATACAGATTCAAGCGGAAAAGGAAGTATTCAGTTCTCTTTGACAGATGAAGAATGGGGACGATATCTCATTCGGGTTGCAGATCAGGAAGATGGACATGCAACAGCATTAACGGTAAATATCGACTGGCCAATCTGGTCTGGTAAAACACGTAACAGAGACGCTTCTACAGCAAATATGCTGGTATTTTCTACCGATAAGAAAAACTATGCTGTTGGAGAAAAAGCGCAGATATCTTTCCCTTCAAGCGAAGGCGGACGTGCTCTGATTTCTATCGAAAACGGATCACGAGTGGTTCAGACTATTTGGGCCGAAACTAAAAATGGAGAAACAAAAGTAGAAGTTCCAATTACCGGTGCAATGGCGCCAAATGTATATTTTAATATTACGTTACTACAGCCACATGCCTCAACTAAAAACGATTCGCCTATTCGTATGTACGGAATCGTTCCGATTGAAGTGGTGGACAAAAATACCATTCTTACTCCAACGCTTTCAATGCCAGACGTTCTAAAACCGGAACAGGCTTTTACAGTAAAAGTGGGCGAAAAATCAGGAAAAGAAATGACGTATACCATTGCGGTTGTAGATGAAGGACTCTTGGATTTAACACGTTTTAAAACTCCAAATGCCTGGGATAGTTTCTATGTTCGTGAAGCTTTGGGGGTAAAAACCTGGGACGTTTATGATGATGTAATTGGAGCATATGGAGGAAAAATAAATCAGATTTTCAGTATTGGAGGAGATCAGGATTTAGGTGGCGGAAAAGCCAAAAAAGCAAACCGTTTTAAACCGGTTGTATTGTATTACGGTCCATTTAAATTAGGAAAAGGAGAAACGAAATCTCATCAGTTAAAACTCCCGAAATATATTGGTTCAGTCCGAACAATGGTTGTGGCGGGAGATGCGGCGACAAGCGCTTACGGAAGTGTTGAAAAAGCAACTCCGGTTAAAAGTCCGTTGATGGTTTTGGCTTCGTTGCCAAGAAAAATTTCACCATCAGAAAAAGTAACGCTACCGGTGACCGTTTTTGCAACTGAAAATAAAATCAAAAATGTTTCCATTCAGGTAAAAACCAGCAATGGTTTGAAGATAATGGGAAGTACAGTTCAGAAACTAAGTTTTACTGAGCCAGATGAAAAAATGGCTTATTTTAATTTAGTTGTAGGTGCTGCTACCGGAATTGCAAAAGTTCAGGTTATAGCAACGTCCGGAAGCGAAAAATCGGTTTATGATGTAGAAATTGATATGACGAATCCGAATCCGGTTACAAGTACTTTTACAGATGTTATTTTAACACCAAATAGCTCAAAAACAATTTCATGGAAAACATTTGGTATTGCCGGAAGTAATAAAGCAAGACTTGAAGTTTCGTCAATGCCATCAATGAATTTGAATGGAAGATTACAATTCCTGATTCAGTACCCACATGGTTGTGTAGAACAGACTACTTCATCTGTTTTCCCACAATTGTATCTGGGAGATGTTGCTGATATTGATGCTGTTCGTAAAGGATTAATTCAAAAGAATGTAACGGCTGGAATCGCAAGATTGGGGAACTTTCAATTGTCAAATGGAGGGATGCCTTATTGGCAAGGAAATGCAATTGCAGATGATTGGGGAACTTCTTACGCAGGACATTTCCTGATTGAGGCAGAGAAAAAGGGATATGTATTGCCAATCAATTTTAAATCAAAATGGTTGGGGTATCAGCAAAAAGAAGCAAAACAATGGCGTTTTGAACCAAAATACGGAAATGACTTAGCTCAGGCTTATCGTTTATATACTTTGGCTTTAGCCGGAAGTGCCGATTTATCGTCAATGAACAGATTGCGGGAAACAAAAGGTATTTCGAATGAAAGCATGCTTCGTTTGGCTGCTGCTTATGTGTTGGCAGGACAAAAATCAGCGGGACAAAGTTTGTTTTTACGTACCAGTATCGATGGCAGTTCAGATGGTTATAGTTATTACTATTATGGCTCAGATGAGAGAAATCGTGCAATGGCTCTGGAAACAATGATTCTTTTAGATCAAAAGCAAAAATCATTCGCAACAGCAGCAAAATTAGCCAAAGAAATGTCTGCCAACCAATGGATGAGCACGCAGACCACCGCTTATTGCCTGTATGCAATGTCTAAATTTGCGATTAGTAATGGTCCAAAAGGAATTAATATCCAGTTTAGTAAAAATGGAAAGGGCGAGACGATCAATACAAATAAATCAGTTGCAGATCGCAGTATAGCAGTTGCTTCCGGAACAAATAGTATTACACTGAAAAACAATAAAAACAACACTGTTTATGTTCGTGTTTTAAACACTGGAATATTACCAATCGGACAAGAAAATGCTGTACAAAGCGATGTTACGGCTTCTATTGTTTTCAAAAACAGAAAAGGAAGTGTAATAAATGTTTCAAAAATCAGCCAGGGAACGGAGTTTGTTGCTGAAGTTACCATTAAAAACCAAAGAGGAGAAAGTGTTCAGAATGTAGCGTTATCTCAAATTCTGCCTTCAGGATTCGAAATTGTAAACACTCGTTTCACCGATTACGGAGATGCAGTAAACAACATTGCTGATTATATAGATATTCGAGATGACAGGACTAATTTCTACTTCGGAATGAAAGCCAGAGAAACCAAAGTTTTCCGAATTCTGTTAAACGCATCGTATTTAGGAAATTATTATTTACCTGGATTACAATGCGAAGCCATGTATGATAATACATTCTTAGCCAGAACAAAAGGATTCTGGGTTGAGGTTGTGAAGTAGAAAATAAAATAGCCCACGGGTTTTACGGATGAAACAGATTCGCACAGATTATATTAAAAATATCCGTGTAAACTCGTTTCATTCGTAAAATCCGTGGGCAAAAAAATAAAGTTTCTCGCAGATTTTGCAAATCAAGCAGATAAAGTAAAATCTGCTAAATCTGCGGAATCTGCGAGAAGAAAAATCTTTGCGTCCCGATAGCTATCGGGATTGCGAATAACTTAGCGCCTTTGCGGTAAAATAATCAGTATTGAAAAATAAATTAAAAGCGTTTTTCCAACGCATCATAAACTGGATAAAAAGAAACAAAGTAAAATCAGCAATTGCATTTCTGCTCTTGCTGATTTACTATTTTTCGATACCCCGAACTTTATTCAAAGAGCCGTATTCGACTGTTATAGAAAGTAAAGAAGGAGAATTACTCGGAGCTAAAATTGCTCGTGACGGTCAATGGCGTTTTCCCGCGCAGGACAGTGTGCCCGATAAGTTCAAAAAATGCATTGTTTACTTTGAAGATGAATACTTCTATAAACATCCGGGATTTAATCCGGGAGCGATGGTAAATGCTTTTAAACAAAACAGAAAAGCGGGGAAAGTAGTCAGAGGAGGAAGTACACTTACACAGCAAGTTATTCGTTTATCGCGAAAAGGTAAAAACAGAACTTATTTTGAGAAACTTATTGAGATTATTCTCGCCACGCGATTAGAATTAGGATATTCTAAAAATGAAATTCTCGAAATGTATGCAGCACACGCTCCGTTTGGAGGAAATGTTGTGGGATTAGAAATGGCTTCATGGCGTTATTTTGGTGTTCAGTCTAATCAATTATCATGGGCTGAGAATGCTGTTTTGGCAGTTTTACCTAATGCGCCAAGCTTAATTTATCCGGGAAAAAATCAAATAAAACTTTTAAATAAAAGAAACCGTCTTTTGCTGAAATTGCATGAGGAAGGGATAATAGACAAACAGACATACGAACTTTCAATAGAAGAACCATTGCCTCAAAAACCGTATGATCTGCCGCAAATTGCACCTCATTTACTTCAAAGAGTAGCCAAAAATGAAGAAGGAACAAGAGTAAAAACTACGATTGATTATGCATTGCAAAATCGTGTAAATCAAATTGCGCGATATTATTACAATCAATACAAGCAAAATGAAGTGCATAATCTGGCCATTTTGGTAATCGATGTGCAAAATAGAAACGTAATAAGTTATGTTGGGAATTCTCCTGCCGATGCAGATCATCAAAAAGATGTGGATATTATTGATGCTCCACGAAGTACAGGAAGTATTCTAAAACCACTTTTATATGGTGCTATGCTTGATGATGGCGAGTTATTGCCAAATACTCTCGTTGCTGATATACCAACGCAAATTTCAGGTTATACTCCGCAAAATTTTAATCTTACTTTTGATGGAGCCGTTCCGGCACATCGTGCTTTGTCAAGATCATTAAATATTCCGGCAGTTTTAATGCTACAGGAATTTGGAGTGAATAAATTTTATGAAGAACTGCAGAAATTCAAACTAAAGAATATTAATAAAACACCGGATCATTACGGCCTGTCGCTTATTTTGGGCGGTGCCGAAAGTAATTTGTGGGATTTATGCCGAACGTATGCCAATCTTTCCTCTACGGTAAATTATTACACCAAAAACAATAGTAAATACCGAACGAATGAATTTACGGAACTAAATTATAAAAATGATTTTATACCTGATTTTGGTTCAGAGACAGATCAGAAGAATATTTTGGGTGCAGGATCAATTTGGTTAACGTACAACGCAATGGAAGAAGTGAACAGGCCAGAAGGAGATGAGGCATGGAAATTTTATGACAGTTCACTTAAAATTGCCTGGAAAACAGGAACCAGTTTTGGAAACAGAGATGCGTGGGCAATTGGAACCAATTCCAGATATGTTGTGGGAATCTGGGTTGGGAATGCAACAGGAGAGGGGCGTCCAACATTAACCGGGGTTACCAGTGCTGCGCCAATTTTATTCGACGTTTTTAATTTATTACCAAGACAAAGATGGTTTGATACGCCATATAAAGATTTAGAAGAAGTTGAGGTTTGTCGTTTAAGTGGTTATCTGGCTAAAGATAATTGTCCGAAAATCAAACAATGGGTTTCAAAAAAGGAAAATCTACAGTGGTTTGTCCGTATCATAAAACGGTTCATTTAGATAAAACGGAACAATTTCAAGTTAACAGCAGTTGCGAAAATGTGGAGAACATCGTGACTAAAAACTGGTTTGTTTTACCTCCCGTAATGGCTTGGTATTACAAAAGTCAGCATATCGAATATTTGCCTTTGCCGCCTTTTAAGGAGGGTTGTGAGGGAACGCAAACGACAACAATGGATTTTATTTATCCAAAAGCAAACAGTAAAATTTATTTAACGAAGGATTTTAACAGCAATGTACAGCCGGTAATTTTAAAAGTAGCGTATTCTGAAAGAGATAAAGAGTTGTTTTGGTATGTTGATAATGTGTACAAAGCAACAACTAAAACCTTTCATGAATTGCCCATTACACCAACAACAGGAATACATTATATTACAGTTGTAGATGCTTCCGGAAATGAAATTAGAAGGAGAATTGAGATTGTAAGGGAATAAAATTTAAAAGAAAATTCCAATTTTTTGAAATTCCAAATTCCAAACTTTGCTTCTTTATGCAGGCTATGGTGTGTCGGGCTGAGCGAAGTCGAAGCCCACTTGTAAATTGGAGCGCCCTTCTCCCGAAGCCTCGGGATCGCTCAGGGTGACATCAGTTTGAAGAATCATTATAAAAATTAATTCGTGAATTCGTGGCTAAAAAAAAAGCACAAAAAAACCGCCAATCTTTCGAGAGGCGGTTTTTGTTTTTTATTCTGAAATAACATTTCCTTTTTTATCATAGAAATGGTATTCTAAGTACGTGTAAGCGTCACGAGGTATGATTTTCACCCATTTCTTATGTTCAAAAAACCATTTTGAACGTAATGATGGAAAACCTTTGCTGAGGTATGCAGCCACAAACGGATGTGTGTTAAGCACAACTTTATTGTGGGTTTTTAAAAGTCTCTCTAAATCAGAGGTGATCTTATCAATAATTAAAATTGGCGCTTCGATTTCGCCATTTTCTTTGTTAGGATCTTCTTCTCTGGTCTTAATATTAACTTCTGGTCTTACTCGCTGTCTGGTAATCTGGACTAAACCAAATTTACTTGGCGGTAATATTTTATGCTTTGCTTTATCGTCGCTCATTTCTTCTCGCAAGAAGTCGAACAAGACTTTCCTGTTTTCAGGATTAGACATATCGATAAAATCAACTACGATTATTCCGCCCATATCTCGCAAACGAAGTTGTCTTGCGATTTCTGCTGCGGCAATCATATTCACTTCCATGGCGGTGTCTTCCTGGTTGGTTGCTTTGTTTGAACGGTTTCCGCTGTTTACGTCTATAACGTGAAGTGCTTCAGTATGTTCAATGATAAGATAAGCACCTTTACTCATGGAAACTGTTCTGCCAAAAGAAGTTTTGATTTGTCTCTCTATATTGTATTTCTCGAAAATGGGAGTATCATTTGATTGATAAAACTTAACAATCGATTGTTTTGAAGGGGCAATTTCTTGCAAATATTCCTTCGTTTGATGGTACAACTCTTCGTCATCTATTTGAATACCACTAAAGGTATCATTGAAAACATCTCTTAATATTGAAGAAGCTCTGTTAAGCTCTCCTAATACTTTTGATGGATGATGAGCAGTTGGTAATTTTTTACACATTGCAGTCCATCTGCCAAGCAGGTTCTGCAAATCTTTTTCTAATTCGGCTACGTTTTTGCCTTCGGCTACTGTACGAACAATAACACCAAATCCTTTAGGTTTGATCGATAGAACAAGTTTTTTTAGACGATCCTTTTCTTTTTTGTCTTCTATTTTTTGAGAAATAGAAACACGATCAGAAAAAGGAACTAGAACGATAAATCTTCCAGCCAATGAAAGCTCAGCACTTATTCTTGGGCCTTTGGTTGATATAGGTTCTTTAACTACTTGAACTAAAACAGATTGATTGGCACTTAAAATATCAGTAATGATGCCATCTTTGTCAATCTCTTTTTCAAACTGAAAGGTTTTTAGGGAGAAATCTTTTAATTTACCTGCGCTTACAAGTTTTATGAATTTCAGTTGGGAAGCTAAGTTTGGACCTAAATCGTGATAATGTAAAAAGGCATCTTTTTCGAAGCCTACATTTACAAAAGCAGCATTAAGTCCGGCAACTGGTTTTCTGATTTTGGCAATAAAAATATCACCAACCTGAAAGTTGCTTTTCTCTTCTTCTTTGTGCAATTCAATTAGTTTTCCATCTTTTAATAAGGCAAAATCTACGGCTTCAGAACTAGATCTAATGATTAATTCTTTATTCACACTGTAAATTTTTATCTGTTTTTTCAGAAAATAGAATATAGAGAGAAGAGTATAGATTTGAAAATCTAAAATCTAAAATCTAAGATCTAAAATCTTATCTACAGATGGATTAAACAATATTTTTTAACAGGTATTAACCCGGAGGGAAAAGTTAAATCTCAATTTTAAAATTCCAAATCCAAATTTAAATCAGTTTTGATTTCTTAATCTTTGGATTTTGGATTTTATTTTTTGGAATTTTTTAAATTTCCCAAATTTCAATGAACTTTTAAAAAGAAAAAAGTAGTTTAAAACTACTTTTTCTTTTTGTGACGGTTAGCTCTCGCTCTTTTTTTACGTTTGTGAGTAGCTACCTTATGTCTCTTTCTTTTTTTACCACTTGGCATATCGTGTCAGATTTTATGTTAATTAATAGTATTATTTTGCTTCGTTGTTCGTTTTTACTCCTTCTACAAAAACTTTTGCAGGTTTAAATGCTGGAATGTTGTGAGCTGGAATTTTAATTGTAGTGTTTTTAGAAATGTTTCTACCAGTCTTTTCAGCTCTGGTTTTAACGATAAAGCTTCCGAAACCTCTTAGGTAAACATTATCACCAGTTTCTAATGAAGTCTTAACTTCTTCCATAAAAGTTTCTACTGTTGCTTGAACATCTCCTTTTTCAAGACCTAGTTTTTCTGAAATTTTCGCTACGATATCTGCTTTCGTCATTTTCTTTCCTATTTTATTTTATAAATGATGTACTATTTTTTTGAGTTTGCAAATATAGGAATTAAAAAAATAATTAATCAAGCTAATTCGTTAAATTTTAATTACATAAACATTTACTTTTGTATTCTAAGTATTTTACGATGAATTTTCATAACATATTGATAAATTGGTATTTACAAAACAAACGTGATTTGCCATGGCGAAATACGACCGATCCTTACCTAATTTGGCTCTCAGAAATTATGCTTCAACAAACGAGAGTTGCGCAAGGAATGCCTTATTTTTTTTCGTTTATAAAAGAATTTCCTACAGTTTTTCGCCTGGCAAATGCCTCAGAAGAGCAGGTTTTGAAACTTTGGCAGGGTTTAGGGTATTATTCTCGTGCCAGAAATTTGCATAAAACGGCTCAATATGTCGCAAATGAGTTAGATGGAGTTTTTCCTGAAAACTACAAAGAGTTATTAAAATTAAAAGGAGTAGGTGAATATACGGCCGCTGCAATCGCTTCTTTCTCTTATAATGAAGCTGTTCCTGTTGTAGACGGAAATGTTTTCAGAGTGCTTTCCCGTTATTTTGATATAGAGTCGGATATTGCTTTATCGGCTACTAAAAAAGAGTTTACGGAACTGGCATTCGAATTAATGCCAAAAGATACTCCTGCAATTTTTAATCAGGCGATAATGGAATTTGGAGCTTTGCAATGTGTACCTAAAAGTCCGGATTGCAAAGTATGTGATTTTAATGAAAGTTGTGCGGCTCTCCAAAAAAAGAAAGTGCCTGCATTGCCTGTAAAATCTAAAAAGCTAAAAGTGACCAATCGTTTCTTTAATTATTTGATTTTAGAAGATGTTTTAGGAAATACTTTAATACAGAAAAGAGAGGCGAAAGGAATTTGGCATAATTTATACGAATTCCCGCTTTTTGAAACCACTGATATTGCCGATTTTACGACAGTTTCAAATGCTGTTCAGAACGATTTGTTTTCTACATATAATATAATAGGTATAGAAGGGTGTGATGAAGCGACCGTGGTTCATAAACTTTCGCATCAACATCTTCATATTCAGTTCTGGAAGATTAAAATTGCTGAAAAATTAGAAAACGGTTTGGTTGTCAGTGAGTTAAAAAAATTTCCGTTTCCAATTGTGATTTATAATTTTATTGAAAAGCAGGAAATAAATTGCTAAAAAAATGTATCTTTGGTAGAAATACGACTTAAAAACTATGAACGGAACATTAAATAAGGTGATGCTAATTGGCCATTTAGGAGATGATGTAAAAATGCATTATTTTGATGGCGGGAATTGCATAGGGCGTTTTCAGCTGGCTACAAATGAAGTTTATATTAATAAGACAACCAATGAAAAAATAACTTCAACGGAGTGGCATAATTTAGTTGTTCGCAATAAAGCGGCAGAAATTTGTGAAAAATATTTATCTAAAGGAGATAAAATTTATGTTGAAGGACGCATAAAATCACGTCAGTGGCAAGCAGAAGACGGTACAACAAAATATACTACCGAAATTCAGGTTACCGAGTTTACCTTCCTGACTACCAAAAAAGAAACCGGAAATCATAAACCTAATCAAGAACAGGAATCCGCAAAAAATACTACCTTTGACGCAACGAATGAAGGCTTGCCTATAAACGACCTGCCTTTTTGATTGTTTAATTAATCTTTTTTAATTTGGACCCAGAGCCCAGTTTATTTCTTAATACCACTTTTGACATCAATTTAATTATTGGTTTTGTCGGAATATTTATCTTGTTACTCTTATCGGCGATTGTTTCAGGTGCCGAAGTCGCTTTTTTCTCCTTGTCTCAAAAAGATATTGATGAGACATTGAACGAAAATCTCTCTAAAGGAAAAATTATTTCCAATCTTTTGGATAAACCTAAAAAACTATTGGCTACGCTTTTAGTGGCAAATAATTTCTTAAACATTGGAGTTGTTATTTTGTTTTCTTTTATAGGACGAAATATATTTTCTGATGTAGATTCTCCGGTTTTAAAATTTATTCTCGAAGTTATTCTTGTAACTTTTCTGATTTTGCTGTTTGCTGAAGTTTTGCCAAAAGTTTACGCAAGCCGAAACAATATAAAATTTGCAAAAAGAGTAGCTTATCCAATTGCTTTTCTGGATAAATTACTCTCACCAATAAGTTTGCCCATGCGCAGCGTTACCTTATATTTGCACAATAAATTAGGGAAACAGAAAAATAGTTTTTCGATAAATCAGCTTTCTCAGGCGTTGGAACTTACAGATTCTGAAGGAACATCAACCGAAGAACAGAAAATTCTGGAAGGAATTGTTTCTTTTGGTAATACAGATACCAAGCAGGTTATGAGTCCGAGGATTGATATTTTTGCCTTGGAAATTTCTGAACCATTTTCGGCTATTTGTCCTAAAATTATTGAGAAAGGATTTTCGAGAATTCCGGTTTACAGAGACAATATTGACCAGATTGAAGGCGTTTTGTTTGTTAAAGATTTATTGCCTCATATTGACAAAGAAGAATTTGAATGGCCATCTCTGATGCGAAAAGCCTTTTTTGTTCCGGAGAATAAAAAACTGGACAACTTATTAAAGGATTTTCAGGGCCTGAAAAGCCATTTGGCAATTGTGGTGGATGAATATGGCGGAACCTCAGGTTTGGTGTCTTTAGAAGATGTTATTGAGGAAATAGTAGGGGATATAAGCGATGAGTTTGATGATGAAAATCTGAATTTCTCACAAATAGATGAAAAGAATTTTCTGTTTGAAGGAAAAATTAACCTCAAAGATTTCTACAGAATTATTGATGTTGATGAAGATATCTTTGAAGCTCATAAAGGCGAAGCAGAAACTCTGGCCGGATTTATTCTGGAAATTTTGGGTAATTTCCCTAAAAAAGATCAAAAAATAGCTTTTCAGAACTGTATTTTTACCATAGAAACAGTCGATAAAAAGCGTATAAAACAAATAAAAGTAACAATAGATTAAGATGTTAAAAAAGATAATTTCAGCAGCGGTAATTTTACTGACATTAACTGTTGTAAGTTGTAAAGATGATGTGTTGCCAAAACCGGCAAGTTTTTTACGTTTAGATTATCCCGAAGCAAAATATGTGCATTTTGAAAACAATTGTCCTTTTGCTTTTGATATGAATGAAGATGCGACTATAAAAGGCGAGAAAAACTGTGGATTTGCGATTACATATCCAAAAATGAAAGCGACAATCTATCTGACTTATAAACCTGTGAATGGCGATATTGAAAAGCTTTTAAAAGATGCTCAAAAGCTGACATACGAACACGTAATAAAAGCCGATGATATTCTGGAACAACCGTATTTAAACCCCGAAAAAAAGGTTTACGGAATGTTTTATCAGGTAGACGGAAACGCTGCTACAAACTCACAATTTTACGTTACAGACAGTACAAAGCATTTTATAACAGGATCGGTTTACTTTTATGCTAAACCAAATTTCGATTCGGTTATGCCAGCCGCAAGTTATATCAAAAATGATATGCAACGTATTATGGAAACATTGAAGTGGAAATAAATAAAAAAAGGAATCCAATTGGATTCCTTTTTTTAATAGTTGAGTTTTTAAGTCTTAAGATTTGAAATTCGAAACTTTATATGTTTTACCGTCTCCTGTTGCCTGAATGACTTTAGTTAAAGATTCCTGATTTTGAACCGTTTTGTCGAAAGTAATGGTTGCTGTTTTTTTATCAAAATCAACAGTTGCTTTTTCAACTCCGTCAAGACCTGATAGTTCTTTTTCAATTGTTTTGGCGCATCCCATTGCACAAGTCATACCTTCGATTTCGAAACTTGCTTTTTGTACATTTTCAGCGGCAATTGCTTTGTGCTCTTTAGAAGTTGTTTCTAAAGGTTTTATGTTTGCCAGATTTTTGTCTTCTTCTTTTTTACAGCTAACTAATGTTAAACTTGCTATTGCTACTGCTGCTATGATTTTTGTAAATTTCATTATATATGATTTTAAGTTGTCAATATGTTTGTTGCAAAATTAATAAAATTCAAGAGGTCAGTTCATAAAAATAGTACAATTTTGCAGTAAAAGACTGTATATGGATGCAAAACAATTAAAGTGGGCTTATTTGCTGGTTCTTTCGCTTATTTGGGGAAGTTCTTTTATTTTAATCAAAAGAGGGCTTGTTGGTTTAACGGCGATTCAGGTAGGTTCATTTAGAATTATTTTTGCAGCCTTGTTTTTATTACTTGTTGGTTTTAAAAGTTTAAAGAAAATTTCACGTCGTCAGTGGAAATTTGTTGCTATAACTTCTTTTTTCGGAACTTTTACTCCCGCCTATCTTTTTGCCATTGCCGAAACTCAGGTTGATAGCTCGATTGTGGCAATTTTAAATTCTTTGACGCCTCTTAATACTTTGGTTCTGGGGATTATTATTTTTGGAATTCAGTTTCAGAAGCGACAAGTTGTTGGTGTTTTTGTCGGTTTAATAGGGTGTTTACTTTTGGTTTTAAGCGGAGCATCAGCACATCCGGGACAAAATTACTATTATGTTCTTTTGGTTGTAATTGCGACACTTTGTTATGCAATAAACGTGAACCTAATAAAGAAATATTTATCTGATTTAAATTCGGTAAGTATCACAACAGGAAATTTTACAGTTTTGTTATTGCCGGCTTTAATTATTTTAAGTACAACAGATATTTCTAATAGAATAAATATTGATATAACACAGCATTCTGTCTTTTTTGTAATGATCTTAGGTGTTTTAGGAACCGGAATTGCTAATATTTTATTCTTTAAACTGATACAAATGTCATCACCTGTTTTTGCAACATCTGTAACTTATTTAATTCCGATTGTAGCTTTCTTTTGGGGGTTATTAGATAATGAAATGCTTACCCCAATTCAGTTTTTTGGAGCGTTTATTATTTTGATTGGAGTTTATTTGTCGGCTAAGAAATAATTGATTGTTTCCAACGAATGTCACTCTGAGCGAAGTTAAAGAACGTGCTAATAGGAATAGGGCTTCGACTTCGCTCAGCCTGACAAAAAAACTGCTAAAAAATAAAAAAGCCTTGTCAAAGTTTTCAACTTTGACAAGGCTTTTAAAATCTTAGTATCTCAGTAACTCAGAACCTTTGTCGCTTTGAGCCTCTGGACCTTTGAACCTTTGGATCTTTTTAAAGAAAATCTGAATCAGAAACTCCTTCGTTGATTTTAATATCCGACATTTTGATGTCTAATTCAAAACCTACATTCTGAATTAAATTAAAAGGAACTTTTACGCCTTTTACTTCTTTATAGTCGTTGAAGTTTGTTATTTGTGTGGCTGATTTTCCTCCTTGTTCGCGAACTTTAGATTCTGCTACTTTCAATCCTGATTTTACATCATAAAAGTAAGTCGTTTTACCGTCTTTTATTGCGTAAGCATCGCTTCCGTTAATAGGTTCAATGCTGTCTACCTTTAAATCAGTTCTTTTTACTAATTGAAGTTCTTCAAACGGAGCCGCATTTGCTTTCATTTCTTTAAGATCATCACCTTCAAGGTTTTTGCGTTGTCCTTGTTGTTCTATGTAAGCTCCTTTATCATTAACTACCTGCTTCATCAAATTCATGGTTCCCATTGCAAGCGAAACCATCATTTTTCCTTTAGAATCCAATTTAGAAGTAAAAGTCAGAGGAGCTGGTGCCTGTGGTACTGTGGTAGTTCCGTTCATCGCTAATGTTTTTACTGCCAAAACTGCTTTTTCGCCACCAATTGCTTTTATGTAGTTTTCAAAAACGGTTTTTGCTGTAACTCCGGTTGGTGCTTCTTTTTTAGTTACCGGTTTTTCGATTGGGTTTCCGTATTTATCAAAATAGAAAATCGGAATTTGAAGTTTTTCTAAACCAGTAATTACATCAGAACCTTTTCCTGCAATTACAATTCGCATATTGTCTAAAAGGAAATATTTGTTGGCTACGCGATAAATATCATCAGCGGTAACATTGTTAATAGTCTGAATGTATTTTTCGTAGAAATCTGCCGGAAGTTTTTCGGTTTCAATATTCAATGCGTAACGCGCAACCGCCTGAGGTTTTTCGACCTGCATTACAAAACGACCAATATATCCTGCTTTTACATTTCTTAAAACTTCCGGATCTACTCTTTCGGTGCGAATTCTTTTGATTTCTTTTATAAACTGAACTACGGCACTGTCTGTAACTGTGTTTCTTACAGCAGACGAAGCTTTGAATTTAGTTACATATTTTCCGCTTCCAATACTTGAGTTTGCACCATAAGTCCAGGCATGCTGCTCGCGCAGATTCATGTTTAAATAACTATTGAAGTCACCTCCTAAAATTTGATTTGCAATTACAGCAGGGAAAAAATCAGGATCACTCATTCTTAAATTAACTGTATTTACTAACGAAATCTCAGATTGAACCGCATTTGGAACATCTACAAAATCAATTTGAAGCTTAGAAACATTTTCCGGGTTAGGATATGTATTTTTTGGTGCTGCTTGTTTTTTCCATCCGCTAAAAAGCTTTTCAACTGCCGATTTGGTTTCTTTAAATTTGATATCACCAATAATAACTAAATAAGCGTTTTCGGGAACAAAATAAGTAGCATAATTTGTCTGAACATCTGCAAGGGTTACATTTTTTACTGTTTCTTCAGATAAATACTCACCGGCAGGATGGTTTTTTCCAAAAGCTAATACGTCCACTACGCGGTTTGCAATTGCCGGAACGCTTTTTTCATCGGCTTTAAGACCTTCGATTATTTTTGCTTTTTCTTTGTCAAATTCAGTTTGGGTGAAATTTGGCTGTAAAGCTCCTTCTGCTAAAAGCTCTAATACACGTCCTGAATATTTTGAAAGTGAACTTGCATAAGCGCCCTGAGATGAGAAGTTAATACTGGCTCCGTAAAAGTCAATTTCTTCATTAAAAGCCTCTTTGGTTGTTTTTTTAGTTCCGTTACCAATTAAACTGCTTGTTAAGTCGTCAACACCTTTTTTGTTTCCTTCTGTAAAAGGTGCATTATCCAGAGTAAGATTAAAGCTTACTCTTGGTAGTTTATGGTTTTCAACAATCAAAACTTTCATTCCGTTTGCCAAAACAAAAGTTTGTGGTTTTTTGATGTTGACTACAGGCGGATTTCCTGGTTTTGGTTGTGGTCTGTCTTGTGCTTGCATAATTCCGGTAAGGAATAAAAGGATTAAAACTGTATGTATTTTTTTCATGATTCGAGACTCTTAATTTTGAACTTTAGTTGTAGGGATGTAATCTAAAATTAAACGCTGATTTGGGTTTAAATACTTCTTAGCAACTTCTCTAATTTCTTCTCTTGTTATAGAGTGGTAAAGGTCAATTTCGGTATTAATTAAATTAACATCTCCGTAAAGTAAATAGTATGAAGCCAGATTCTCTGCGATTCCTTCAACAGTTGCATTTGCATTCACAAAATTATTATCGAATTTATTTTGTAATTTTTCATAGTCTTTCTCAGAAATCAAATCGGTTTGGATTTTTACAATCTCTTCATCCATTTCTTTTAAGATATCGGCGGTTGTGTTTGGAGCCATTGGTAATCCGTATAAAATATACGTTCCGTAATCTTCCTGACTAAAGCCAACTGCGCCAATTTGTAGCGCCATTTTTTTATCGTCTACTATTTTTTTGTATAGCTTAGAGCTTTTTCCATCACTTAAATAAGAAGATATTAAATCTAAAACTCTTGCGTCTCTTGTTTTCATAGATGGCGTTCTGTACGAAGCTACAACCATCGGGATCTGAATGTTGGGATCTTCGTAAGTTGCTTTTATAGTCTGTGTGATTGGCTCTTCGATAAAAGTTTGCTTTTTAACCTCTTCACCTCTTGGAATTGGTGCAAAATATTTCTGAATCCACTCTTTGGTTTTAACTTTATCAAAATCTCCGGCAACTACCAATACAGCATTGTTTGGGGTGTAGAATTTTTTGTTGAAAGCCTGAAATTCTTCTAAAGTTGCAGCATCAAGATCTTTCATTGAGCCGATAGTTGTCCAGCGATACGGATGATTTTTGAACATGTATTTTTTAACCTCAGGCAAGATATTTCCATAAGGCTGATTGTCGTAACGCATTCTCTTTTCTTCTTTTACAACTTCATTTTGCGTTTCAACTCCAATTTTGTTGATTATAGGATGCATTAAACGCTCAGATTCCATCCATAACCCCAATTCCAGACTGTTTGATGGGAAAACTTCATAATAATAAGTTCTGTCGTCTGAAGTGTTGGCATTGTTTACGCCGCCATTTGCGGTAACGATTTTCATCCATTCTCCGCGTTTAATATTTTGAGTTCCTTCAAATAATAAATGTTCGAAGAAATGTGCAAAACCGGTACGATCCGGACGTTCGTCTTTTGAACCAACATGGTACATTACCGATGTAATAACAACCGGAGCAGAAGGATCGTTGTGCAAAATTACATGCATGCCATTGTCTAAATTGTATTCTTCAAAAGCTACTTTTTGAGCATGAGCAACTCCGCCAAGCATTAGTGCAGCACTTAACATCATTATTGAATTTTTCATAGAGATTAATAATTTTTATTTACCTGAAATAAATAGGTAGTCAAGACTTAATTATAGTTACATCAAAAATACCTTTTTTTAGTTATGATTTAAAAGTCTTTGCTTATTTTGATAAAATTTAACAGTTAATTACTTTCAAATACGTTTTTTAGAAGTGCAAAACACCTTGAAAAACAGCAATTAAAGCGAATTAAATATTTTTAGAATTAGGGATTGCACAGTAAAATATTAGTTGTATATTTGCAACCTTAAAAATCAATAAATCAATTTGGTATGTATGCAATCGTAGAGATAGCAGGGCAACAATTTAAAGTAAGCAAAGACTTAAAGGTTTATGTTCACCGTTTGGCTAACGAAGAAGGTTCAAAAGTTTCTTTTGACAAAGTTCTTTTATTAGACGATAATGGAAATGTAACTTTAGGCGCCCCAGCTATAGAAGGTGCTTCAGTAGAAGCTAAAGTGTTACAACACTTAAAAGGTGATAAAGTTATCGTTTTCAAAAAGAAAAGAAGAAAAGGATACAAAAAAAGAAATGGTCACAGACAATATCTTACTCAAATTGTAATTGAAGGTATTACTGCAGCAGGAGGAACTAAAAAAGCAGCAGCTAAAAAAGCAGTTGTGGCAGAAGATGCAGCTACTGAAGAAGTAGAAGCTCCTAAAGCTAAAAAAGCAGCTCCAAAAGCAAAAAAAGAAGCTACTAAAGAATAATAACAATATTTAAACTCATACGTCATGGCTCACAAGAAAGGTGTCGGTAGTTCGAAGAATGGTAGAGAATCAGAATCAAAACGCTTAGGTATTAAGATTTTTGGTGGTCAGGCTGCTATTGCTGGTAACATCATCGTTAGACAAAGAGGTTCAAAACATAATCCAGGTGAAAACGTTTACATTAGTAAAGATCACACTCTACACGCAAGAGTAGCTGGAGTTGTTAAGTTCCAAAAGAAAAAAGATAACAAATCTTATGTATCTATCCTTCCATTCGAAGCATAATCATTAAGATAAATTATTATAGAAAACCCGTTCAGAAATGAACGGGTTTTTTGTTTTTTATATTTTTACATAAACTTTAAAACTTACATTTGTTAGTTTGGGTTGTGTGTTATCTCTTAAATTTTAAAAGTTGAAAAAAATAGTATTACTTATATTTCTGTGTTGTTTCAGTATGTACGGGAAAACTGTTTCAGACAGTATTAATAGTCATCTAAGTTTGTTAAATGAGGAGCAGAAAAATGTTTTGTATGAATTAGCAGTTCTTAAAAAGAATGGTTTTAATACCAATCAATTCTGGCTGAAACATAAAGATGAGTTTCCGAAGTTTGATGATAAAGTGAGGGACGAATTAGCCCGACAGGTTTTTGTAAACTCTCAGGTAGTTTATTCTCCGCCCAAAGATTCAGCAATTCAATTTTGGATGCAGACACAATTGCTAACCAATTGGATGTTTTATTTGTCGGCCTTTATTGCTATTTGCGCTCTGATAGCTTTGTTTAAAAGATATTGGAGTCTTCTGATTCAGTTTTTGATTAATCGCCTGGCGCCTCTGTTTAAATTTTTATTTTCACCGGTTTTGTTAACTTACGAATTGCTTTTAATTGGTGCAGCCTGTATATTTTATGGATGCATAATTGAAGAGTTTGTGCTGCGAACCGTAATTATTCATTTGGGTTTGTTTTTGTTGTGGAGTCAGTCGACAGCTATTTTTACCAAAGAATACTGGGTAAAAAAATATGTTTATGAAATAGAAAATAATTTTTGGGGATCAGATCCGTGGGAAACAATAAAAACAATTAGTTTTCCTGCTGTTATTGTAACTCTTGCACTTTTGTATGTATTGTTTAATGTTCCGGAAGATATTTTCTATAATTATGAAATAGTTATTTCTGGTATTGCTGCGATCTATGCGCTGCCTTTTTGGCGTTCTTTAGAAAAATATATCTATCCGGTTTTATTTCCGTTCACTGCAGATTATAATAGGGATAGAAGTATTAATTCGCTTGGAGCTTGTACTGTTATAGCTGTTGTTGTAGTTGTTGTGCTTGCTTTTCAGTTGAATCCTGTCTTTAATAATATAAATGCGGCATTAGTTAGTTTGTTAATACTATCATTTTTGATTTTATCTTGTAAAATAAATCATAAGTACAGTTTTAGGAATTATTGCTATTTGCAGTTTGTTACTGTTGTTTTTCTTCTTGTCGTTTTATTTTATAGTTATTTTGTTCGTTTAAATGAAATTATCTGGTTTTCATTAATAGCAGCAAGTATGTTTATTATAATAAAATATCTCGAAGTCTTTTCGTTTTTTTCTGACTGGAAACGAGGAAGGGGCTGGGCCTGGAAATTGATGGGATTAGCCGGATTATTATGGCTTATGGGTAAAGGAATATTATATGTCTCTGAAATGCTGTTTATTGCGACTTGAGCACTATAAAAAGAAAAGCCTTTATCAGAGTTTGAAAACTTTGACAAAGGCTGATAAGTATTTTTGAAAAATTGGATTTTGGAATTTTGTTAATTGGAATTTAAAACATTTATTCCTCAGTATCTTTTGTTTCTTCTAAATCCTGGGATTTTCTTCCCACTTTTATTTTTGGATTATCCTGAGTTCCGGTTACTGTTAACGGGATTCCAAATATACCTAATGGAGGTAGTCCTAAACGCATTTTTAAGTTCAGTTTTCCGTCCAAAGTTGTTGTGCCTTCAATTCGCGGTCTAAAGCCTGCAAACTTAAATTTAAAACGTTCTACAGTCATAATATTGTTTTTGATTGTAGTTTTAATATCAACTTTAGAAAGATCGGGGTTTTTCATCGACTCCGAATTTGTTTCCTTGCTCACTGCATTAAACATTTTCAATCCGCGCACTTTTACATCTTTTATAGAAAGAATACCGCCTCCGGTAAGAGATGGATAGACAGGTTCCATGTTTGCATTTAAACGGCCTTTTAGTTGATAATCCAAAGAAACAATTCCCTGTGCTTTCTCTGCTGCGCTTGCCATTTTTCTGAAAACTTCAATTTCGTTGTAAGCTCTTTTAATGTCGAAATCTGTTGCTTTTATTGCATAGTCAAAATTGGCTTTTTTAGGTGTTACTGCCTGATAATTGGCATTCATGGTAACATTACAGCCAATTAAATTGAAGCCAGTGTTTTGCATGTTTAGTTTTCCATTTTTCATGCTCAAATTTCCGGTTGCATTTTGCAGTTTGAGCTTGTCAAATGAAACTTTTTGTGCATTTGCTGTAAACTGTAAATTCAGATTAGACGGAATAATAATAACTCCGGTCTGTTTTGTTTCAGTTTGTTTTGCTTCTGTTTTTGGAGCAGAACTTTGTGTTACAGAAGTATTCGGATCAGTGCTTGACATGAATTCGTCAACATTTATATATCTTGATGACGACTTAAACGAACCTTTTAGAACACCAGTGTTGGTTGTAGCATAATTAAGAACATTCTGTAAATAACCATTCATTTTAAAATCGGATTGACCATAGGCAGCCAAAAAGTTATTGAAATACATTTTATCCTGATTGATTTTGAAAACACCTTCCTTAATAATGAATCTTTTAGGAAGATATTCTGATGTAATGCCAATGTTGCGCAATTCAAGTGTTCCTTTGTTATGAAGTTTGCTATAGTTGCCTTTTTCGGCATCGCTTTGTTTTCCTTTTAGAACCACATCTGCTTTTACAAAACCATCCAAATCAAGGCCTTTTTGAGAGAAAACTCTATAAATTTTATTGACATCCAATTCTCCTTTTGCCTTAATGTCATAAGATAAATCATTAAAGTTGCTCAGGTCGGCATCTACAAAAACAGGTTTTCCTTCAAAAGTAAATTGAGCAGGTTTTAGTTTTATCTTCAAATCATCATAAGTTCCCTTTGGATTATTAATATCAGCTTTTACAATAATGTTTGTAATTGGATTTGGGTAGTATTTTGTTTTTAAATATCCGTTTTCTAAATTAATGTAGCCATTTGTAACGGGAAGAAGCTTGTTTTTTGGATCAAGTTTTCCGTTTGCTTTAATATCCCCTGCTAAATTTCCTTTTAATTCTATTTCAGGAATTCCTAACGCTTTAGTCAGTTTTTCAAGATCAATTTTAGCTTTAAAATCAGCATTAATTTCCGGGGTATTTATGCCTTTTACGTAGAATTTCGATTTTAAATAATCCTTATTTATATTAAGCGATACGTTTTTTGCATCAATAATGGCAAGATCCGGATTTAATGACGGAAGCCTGGTTTTAACATCTAAACTTAAGTTCGAAACCGGAAAAGCACTTTTGTTATAATTGACAAATCCGCTGTCGATTTTTACATCAAGATCAAGTTCAGGGGCAATATTCTGAGATGCAATATAATCTCCTTTTAAGGTTAAAAGAAGGTTTGTGTTTCCTTTTAATTCAGTTTTAGAAAGCCAGGTAATATATTTAGGAGGAAGAGCAGTAAAAACGTCATACAGCTTACTGTTGTTGGATTTTATAACAAAATCCATGTTATAGCCATCTTTCAGGAAATCAAATTTCCCTTTAAAATCAACTAAAAGCTGATTGATTTTCAGGTCATTTTGCTGGAAGAAAAAGGATAATGAGTTTACATTTACTTTTGTGATTAAGTCGGCATTTACCTTTTTGTTCATCAAATAGGGTTCATCTTCGTAAATCAGATTCAGTTTTTCTATTTTGGCTTTAGAGTAAAGGTCAAAAATCGATTTGTTTAAATCACCTTTTCCTAAATAATCAAATCCAAAAGCATCAAAATGTACTTTGGTAGAAAGATCATCATATATTATTTTACTGTTTAAAATCTCAATTCGCTCCAGTTTTAAAGCGGTTTCGGTGCTGTCCGCTGGTTTTGCATTAGCAGTAGATTTGTAGATATTGTAGTTTGCTTCTCCTTTGGCATTTACTTTTACATTAATAAAAGAGTCAGACAAGTAAATCTGATCAATTTTTACGGCTTTGCTAAAGATTAAACTGGCAATATTAATTCCAAAAGAAACTTCTTTGGCTGTAATGAATTTTTCGTTTGTATAAGGCGCAGATCCGTTAAGACTTAAGTTGTCCAGTGTTAAAGTCAGGGAAGGGAAGTGGTGAAAAAATGAGACAGAAACATCAGAATAATTTAGTTCTGCACTAAGTTTTTCATTTGCTGTTTTCTTAATTTGTTCTTTAATTTTATCAGCAAAAATAACAGGTGTTAAAAATAATAAGGCAATAAGTACAGCAAGAGTAATTCCTGTGTATTTTGCTATTTTTAACAAGACGGATTTTGTTTTGTTTTTTGACATAAAAAAAGTGCTATACGTTGTGATATTTAAAAGGAGAACATGTTTTAAAGAAAAAGAAACTGTAGACTATCCGTGTACAGTTTCTTTTTTTCCATAATTGGTAATGATTGAACCTTCATATTCGATCCATTCTTTCCAACGTTTGTCTATATCTATATTGTCTGTATATTTTCTTGCAAAGCCTAAAAAAGTAGTATAGTGTCCGGCTTCTGAAATCATTAAATCTCTGTAGAATTTGGCTAATTCTTCGTCTTTTATATTTTCTGAAAGGACTTTGAAACGCTCACAGCTTCGGGCTTCAATCATGGCCGAGAATAACAAACGATCACAAAGGGCGTCTTTTCGGCTTCCGTCTTTCTTCATGAATTTAAAAAGTTCATTCACATAATGATCTTTTCTTT
This sequence comes from Flavobacterium sp. N2038, assembly GCF_025947185.1. Taxonomy (NCBI): domain Bacteria; kingdom Pseudomonadati; phylum Bacteroidota; class Flavobacteriia; order Flavobacteriales; family Flavobacteriaceae; genus Flavobacterium; species Flavobacterium sp. N2038. The sequence continues at coordinate 15,138 of NZ_CP110001.1, read as the reverse complement.
CACGCCCAAGCGTCAGGCCTCTTTTCTTGATAATGTCGTGAACCATTTGTAAATGCTCTAATTCTTCTCTTGCAATAACAAGCATTTCGGTAACTAATTCCTCTAATTCGGAGTTGTATGTGACTAAACTAATTGCATTTGAAGCCGCTTTTTGTTCACACCAGGCATGATCCGTTAATATTTCTTCGATATTCGATTCAACAATATTTACCCAGCGTGGGTCCGTAGCTAATTTTAGTCCTAACATAATTTCACAGAATTTAGATTTTGCAAAATTAGTGATTTTTTACGACCGAATCTCTGAAAATTGGGTGCAAATCCGCGGAAAAAGTATTATTTTGTAATATGAAACAAAGATTATGAATCAAATAAAAAAACTTTTAATTATCGGTTTTGTATGGCCGGAACCAAATTCATCGGCTGCAGGAAGCAGAATGATGCAATTGATCTCTATTTTTAAAAAAGACGGATTTGAAATTACATTTGCAAGTCCGGCTCTGGATAGTGATTTCATGGTTGATTTAAACGCGTTTGGAGTCGAAAAAAAGAACATAGCTTTAAATAGTTCAACTTTTGATGATTTTATAGTCGAATTAAATCCTGATGTTGTTTTATTTGATCGCTTTATGATCGAAGAACAATTTGGCTGGCGTGTTACTGAGAAATGCCCAAAAGCCATTCGTCTTTTAGATACAGAAGATTTACATAGTTTGCGAACTGCGAGGCAAAAAGCTTTTAAAGAAAACAGGGTTTTTAAATTGACAGATTTACTTTCGGAAGAAGTTGCTAAACGTGAAATTGCCAGTGTTTTAAGATGTGATTTGTCTTTTATGATTTCTGAATTTGAAATGGAAGTTTTAAAAAATGTCTTTAAAATTGATTCAGCTGTATTGCATTATTTGCCATTTTTAGTAGATGAAATGTCAGAGAAAAATCTTTTGGAATTGCCTTTGTTTAGTGAACGAAAGCATTTTGTTTTTATAGGTAATTTTCTTCATGAGCCTAATTGGAATACAGTTCAGTATTTAAAAGAAACAATTTGGCCTTTGATAAAAAAGCAATTGCCGGAAGCTGTTTTAGAAGTTTATGGTGCTTACCCTTCTCAAAAGGTTTTGCAATTGCATCAGCCCAAGAATGGATTTTATATTATGGGAAGGGCGGCAAATGCAATAGAAGTGGTTAAAAATGCCCGAATTGTTTTGGCGCCAATTCGTTTTGGAGCTGGTTTAAAAGGAAAATTATTAGAAGCTATGCAATGCGGAACGCCAAGTATTACTACATCTATTGGTTCAGAAGCAATGCATGCAAATCTACCCTGGAATGGTTTTATTACAGATGATATACAAGAGTTTGCAAAACAGGCTGTTCTCTTGTATGAGGATGAAAATCTTTGGAAACAAGCTCAGAAAAATGGTGTTGTAATCATTAATGAATGTTATCAGAAGAATAATTATGCTGATGATTTAATCATAAAAGTAAAATCTTTATTGATGAATTCTGATGAGCATCGCCTGCATAATTTTATGGGTAATTTATTGCAGCATCATGCTTTTAGGAGCACCATGTATATGTCGAAATGGATTGAAGCTAAGAATAAAAACTAAACATTAGTCTTAAGAAAAAAAATCTCCAATTACAATTGTAATTGGAGATTTTAAGTTTTAATGTGAAATTAAAAACTATTTTAAAGTGCCTTTGATATCTTGAATAGTTGTAGCGTGGTAACCAGATTTTGCTTTATCAAAAATTTGGTTTGCCCAAACTTTTCCTTCTGGTGTTTTTACCATTTCTTTATATAGCATCATTACAGATCCGGTCCTGCTGCTTCCTATTAAAAATTGTTCAATTGCAGGATTTGCTGCTTTGTATTGATGGCGAATTGCCTGTACAAACCATTGACGTTTGATGATAAAATTACCGCCATTTGTAAAGTTAAATTCTTTATCAAGAGCTTCCATTTCTTTTACTGTAATATCTGCTGGAAGATGATCTATAAAATGTTGTTTTTCTGTAGTTGTTGTGATTTTTTTGCTTAATCCTTGTACGCCAGTTTCTCTCCAGCTTTTTTGGATTTTATCAATGGCATCAAAATCTGCGGAACTTACCGGAGTTATATTTGATGGGATTCCCGGTTTGTAAATCCAGTCTTCTAATTTGATTTTATCAGCTAAAACTTTGTCGTCTTTAATAAGGTTTTCATTGATGTATTTAACAAAGTCTTCTGTTGTAATTGATTTGAAGGCGTGCGAATCGAAATAGTTTTTGATAAACGAATCAAATTTCTCGCGTCCTACGGCATTTTCGATAACTCTTAAAAAGGCATATCCTTTTACATAAGGTATCATACTGATTCCGTCGTCAGGATTTCTTCCGGTAAGACTTACTTTTAGTCTGGTGTCCGGATTTGTATCTCCATATTCGGCTACGTTATCAAGTAATTCTTTACGAGTGATAACATTTTGCATTTCGAATTCTTTTTCGCCGAAGATTTCTTCGCCAATTCTGTGTTCAACGTAAGTTGTAAAGCCTTCGTTTAACCAAATATCATCCCAGGTTGCATTGGTAACTAAGTTTCCGCTCCAGCTATGTCCTAATTCATGTGCCAGTAAACTTGTTAAAGAGCGATCTCCTGCAATTACACCAGGAGTTAAAAAAGTTAGGTTTGGATTTTCCATTCCGCCATAAGGGAAACTCGGTGGAAGAACTAATACATCGTAACGTCCCCAACGGTATGGGCCGTATAATTTTTCGGCTGCCACAACCATTTTTCCAAGTTCTGCAAATTCCCAAGCCGATTTTTTTAGCATTGAAGGTTCTGCATAAACTCCGGTTCTGTTATCGATAGATTGAAATTCAATATCTCCAACTGCAATTGCCATTAAATAAGACGGAATTGCTTTGTCTTGTTTAAAAGTATAAACTCCGGTATCATTTTTTTTCTGTGGATTTACTGCGCTCATTACTGCCAATAAATCTTTAGGAACGGTAACTTTTGCGTTATAAGTAAAACGAATTCCCGGTGAATCCTGACAAGGAATCCAGGTACGTGACCAGATACTTTCTCCCTGAGAAAAAACAAAAGGTTTCTTTTTATCTGCAGTTTGAGCTGGTGTGAGCCATTGTAATGCAATAGCATCTTTTGTTGTACTGTAGTAAATGTTTACTTTAGTTGTAGTTGGTTCAATGGTAACGTGAAGTGGTTTTCCATGAAATTCAACATCTTTTCCAAGTTCAAATTTTGTTTCTTTTTCGTCGTCGCCTAAAGTTACTTTTGTAATGTTTAGTGTGTTTTCGTCGAAAATAATTTCATTTCCTTTGCTAACATTGTCAATTGTCCACGATGCTTTTCCTGAAATTGTCTGTGTATCAAAATCAACTTTAATATCAAGATCAAGGTGTTTAACTACAGCAAGTTCTGGTTTAGAATAGCTGTGTTCATCTACAATGCTGGTTGGTTTTTCTGTTTGCTCTTTTTTCTGGCAGGCAATAGCAGTCAGAAATAAAGTAACAAGAATTAATTTCTTCATTTTGTGTGGTTTTGAATTTGAGGATGAAAATTAAACAAAAAATCCCGTTTTGAATAAACAAAACGGGATTTAATTATGAATAATAACCTTCGACTTCGCTCAGGCTGACAATTTGAAATTATGCCAACATTGTAACTGGGCTTTCGATGTATTGTTTTAAAGTTTGTAAGAATTGAGCGCCAGTTGCACCATCAATTGTTCTGTGGTCACAAGCTAATGATAACATCATTGTGTTTCCAACTACAATTTGACCGTTTTTAACTACTGGTTTCTCAACAATTGCACCTACAGAAAGGATTGCAGAGTTTGGCTGGTTGATAATTGAATTAAATTCAGTGATACCAAACATTCCAAGGTTAGAAACTGTAAATGTGCTTCCTTCCATTTCTTGTGGTCCTAATTTTTTGTTTTTAGCTCTTCCGGCAAGGTCTCTTACGCTTCCGCCAATTTGAGATAAACTCATAGCATCTGTAAATTTCAATACAGGAACTACTAATCCGTCTTCAACAGCTACAGCAACACCAATATTTACGTGGTGGTTGATGATGATAGCGTCTTCTTTCCAGGTAGAGTTAATTTTTGGATGTTTTTTCAATGCTAAAGCACAAGCTTTGATTACCATATCGTTGAAAGATACTTTTGTATCCGGAACGCTATTGATGGCAGCTCTTGCCTGCATTGCTTCATCCATGCTTACTTCGATTACTAAGTTGTAATGAGGAGCTGTAAATAAAGACTCTGCAAGACGCTTAGCAATGATTTTACGCATTTGAGAGTTTTTGATCTCTTCTGTAAACACTTCTCCGGCAGGAACAAAAACTTTTGGTGCAGCAGGAGCGGCAGTTTCAGTTTTTGGCGCAGCAGCAGTTGTAGTTGCAGCTGGTTGTTGTGCTTGTGCAGATGGAGTAAAGTTTTCGATATCGCTTTTTACGATACGTCCGTTTTCTCCAGATCCTTTAACTTGTGATAATTGGATTCCTTTGTCAGATGCAATTTTCTTAGCTAATGGAGAAGCTAAAACTCTTCCGTTTGAATTATCAGCTACAGTTTCTGTTGCTTTTTCAGCAGCAGGAGCAGCTTTGGTTTCTTGTGCAGGGGCGCTTGCAGTTGCAGCACCTCCGGCAGTAAAGTTATCGGCAATTCCTGAAATGTCAGTTCCTGCAGGTCCAATAATAGCTAATAAGCTATCAACAGGAGCAGTGCTTCCTTCCTGAATTCCGATGTATAATAATGTTCCGGCATTGAAAGACTCAAACTCCATAGTAGCTTTGTCTGTTTCAATTTCGGCTAAAATATCACCCTCAGCTACAGTATCGCCAACTTTTTTTAGCCAGCTTGCTACTGTACCTTCTGTCATTGTATCACTCAAACGAGGCATGGTTACAACAATAACACCTTTTGGTAATTCAGCTGCAGCTTTTGGAGCAGCAGTTTCTGTTTTTGCTTCTGCAGCAGGAGCATCCGCTTTTGGTGCTTCGGCAGGAGCGTCACCACCAGCTAAAAGAGCAGAAATATCTTCTCCTTCTTTACCAATGATGGCCAATAATGAATCAACAGGAGCAGTTTCTCCAGCCTGAATTCCGATATGTAAAAGAGTTCCTTCGTTAAAAGATTCGAACTCCATCGTTGCTTTGTCTGTTTCAATTTCAGCAAGGATATCTCCTTCGCTGATTTTGTCGCCTACTTTTTTTAACCAAGTCGCTACCGTTCCTTCCGTCATAGTATCGCTCAAACGAGGCATTGTTACTTTAATCGCCATGATGTTATAGTTTATGAGGTGTAAATGGATAGTCTTCTTGTGCGTATACTACATCGTATAATTGCTGTAAGTCTGGATATGGAGATTCTTCAGCGAATTTTTGACATTCTTCAACCAAGTCTTTAACTCTTTGGTCAATTACTTCAATTTCTTCTTCTGTAGCATATTTTTGATCCAGGATTACATCAAGAACCTGAGTAATAGGGTCGATTTTTTTGTACTCTTCAACCTCTTCTTTTGAACGGTATAATTGTGCATCAGACATAGAATGTCCTCTGTATCGGTACGTTTTCATTTCAAGGAAAGTTGGTCCGTCTCCACGACGCGCTCTTTCGATCGCTTCGTGCATTGCTTCAGCAACTTTTACAGGGTTCATTCCGTCAACAGGTCCGCAAGGCATTTCATAACCTAAACCTAATTTCCAGATGTCAGTGTGGTTTGCGGTTCTTTCTACAGAAGTTCCCATTGCATAACCGTTGTTTTCAACGATAAATACAACTGGAAGTTTCCATAACATGGCCATATTGAAAGCTTCGTGAAGAGAACCTTGTCTAGCAGCACCATCACCAAAGTAAGTCATAGTAACACCGCCAGTGTTGAAATATTTATCAGCAAAAGCTAAACCAGCTCCAACTGGAATTTGTCCACCAACAATACCGTGACCTCCGTAAAAACGGTGTTCTTTAGAGAAAATGTGCATAGAACCTCCCATACCTTTAGAAGTTCCTGTAACTTTTCCTAAAAGTTCTGCCATTACATTTCTAGGGTCAACTCCCATACCAATTGGCTGAACGTGATTTCTGTAAGCAGTAATCATTTTATCTTTAGTCAGATCCATAGCGTGCAAAGCGCCCGCTAATACAGCTTCCTGACCATTATATAGGTGTAAAAAACCTCTAACTTTTTGTTGAATGTATAATGCTGCAAGTTTGTCTTCAAACTTTCTCCAAAGTAGCATGTCTTCGTACCACTTTAAATATACTTCTTTTGTAACTTCTTTCATCTGAATTCTTTCTTTTGCTAAAGTTTGTTTGTGTTATCAATTGTTGCCTATAACGCAAAATAGTTTCCTCCCACAAATTTGCGCCCGAAAGGTCGGGATGCAAAAATAAGACATTACATTTAAGAACTAAAATTTAAACGATACTTTTTGGCTTTTTTTTACAAGAACTTTTTGTCAAACATAAAAGGAAGCAAATTTTTTAGGGATGCCGATTTATAAACTTCACCAATTTCTCCCATAAAATAAATTTCGATAGGGGTGTCTTGTTTAATTTCGTATTCTGCAATTGACTGACGGCAAGAGCCACAAGGTGGAATTGGCGCTGTAGTCTGATTCGTGTCTGAAGCTGCAGTAATCGCTATTTTTAGTATTTTGGCTTCCGGATAAATACTTCCGGCATGAAAAATTGCTACGCGTTCTGCACATAATCCCGATGGATATGCTGCATTTTCCTGATTTGAACCTAAAATTATTTTGCCATTATCCAGTAATAAAGCGGCTCCAACTCTAAATTGAGAATAAGGTGCATATGCTTTTTTACGAATTTCAATAGCCTGCTGCATTAAATTTTGAATTTCTTCTGAGAGTTCTTCTATGCTGTTATATACATTAAAGGATGATGTAATGCTGATTTCTTTCATTGTTTTTAAGGGAAAAAAAATCCAAATTCCTAAAAAATTAGAAATTTGGATTGTTATATGTTTTTTTATTTGGTCTTTTTAATATTCTTCGTATTTGTCGCCAAAGTTAAACGTTAAAGAAAAACGAAGGGTGTTTTCTAACGGATTTTTAACTTTTGAAGTTGAGAATAAATAGGAAACGTCAACTTTTACGATATTGTACTTGAAACCAGCCCCTAAAGAAAAGAATTGTCTGGCTCCTTTTTGAGGGCTCTCGTGGAAATATCCTGCTCTTACTGAGAATGCATCCTGATAGGTGTATTCTCCGGCTAAACTATAGGTTACTTCTTTTAATTCTTCGCTAAATCCGCCTGGTGCATCTGTAAAAGATTTAAAAACTCCTTCTACCCAGCCGATATCATTGTATTTGTTGTAGCTAATTGTAGTGGCTTCTTCTTGTGTAATATCTTCCGGATCTGTAAAATCTCCGTCTCCGTTTGTGTCAACAGGTGTTCCTATTCCCGGAGGTGTTGGAACTAATAATTTTGTGAATTCAAGGCTAACACCAATTTTATTGTAGTCGTCTAAGATAAAGTCAAAGCCTCCACCTACTCGTAAATTAGCAGGTAAAAAATTGGAGCTTAAATCGTCATTGTCGTAGCTGATTTTTGGTCCTAAATTCTGAATATTAAAACCACCTCTCCATCTTCCGTTGAAGTCATTGTAAGCGATTTCTTCAGATTGATAAAAACCGGCAACGTCAACTGCAAATGATTTAGCAGCGGTAGCGTCTACATCTTCTGAGGCTACTTTTAAGTTAGAACGAATATATCTCGCTGCAACCGCCATAGAAAATGTTTCGCTTAATTTTAATGAATAAGATCCGTCCAGAGCAAACTCGTTTGGAGATACAATATTAGGAACTTCATTTGGATCTCCGGTTCTTCTTAACTCAATGTCTCCAAAACCAAAATAACGAAAACTTCCTGCGAAAGCACTTCGTTCGTTTATTTTGTTATAATACGTTAATTGACCAAGAGAAATATCATTTGCCAAATCTGTTAAATACGGAGTATAGCTGATTGAAAGACCTTGCTTGTCTATTGAGAATGCATATTTGGCAGGATTCCATTGCTGGGAGAAAACGTCTGCAGAAGTTGCGACACCCTGATCTGCTAAACCTGCAGCTCTCGCATCAGCTGCTACTAATAAAAATGGAACTCCGGTTGTGATTGGGCGCTCAATGTCTTGGGCTTTTGCGAAAGAAATAACTAGTAAACAAATTAATAAAAGTGATAATTTTTTCATTTTTGGGACTAATGGTATTTATGTTGCAAATATATATATTATTATAAGATGACAAGCTTTTCGTATTTTTCTGCTTTTTTATTTGTTAAATTTGATTTAACGGTGAGTTTATAAATGTAAACTCCTTTGCCTATCCGGTCCCCAAAATCATCTCTTCCGTCCCATGTTATTTCTCTGGAAAGAAACCCTTCGGTGGTGATAATCTGATTTTTGGTCCAGACTACTTTTCCGGTAATAGTCATAACCTGTACCTGAACTTCTAAGGGTTCATAAGGTCTGTTGTGCGAAAACCAAAATTGTGTGTAAGTTGAAAACGGATTTGGATAGTTAAGAACGTGGGTTAAAGATAATGATTCGTCTCCAACAACAATAAATTGTATTTCACTTGTTACAGGATTGTTATAAACATCCCATGCTGTAAAGCTAATGGTATGTAATCCTGCTTTTAAATTTCTAAGCGGAAAACGCAAATTACCATTTGTATAATCGTCTAATTTTGTCTGATAATAATCGTTTAAAACGTACTGATTACTTACGTCTCCGTCTAATGTAGCAACGATATCATGCCCAATTCCGCTTGCTGTATTAATTCCGTTTTCGTCCTCAAGAAAGGCTAAAAGGAAAGGAGAATCATTTGTAATACCACCCGAAACAAATGTTTCATCGTTCATATATAACTTAACTTTTGGACTTATATTGTCCTGTGGTGCATTTTCATTTATACCTCCTATTTTTATAGTGGTATTAAAGCCGGATTGATTTTCTAAAGCCTGATTTTTCTTCGAATAAAAACTAATTCGTCCGTAATCAACGGGAATACGAATATCTCTGGGTACAACAAAGCTAAATTCAAAAAGACCGTTGGTTACAGAGGCATTTCCTCTAAAGATCGTTTCGCCTAAAGTTTTAAATGACATTGCAGGGCTATATCCATCATTATTTAATGTAGTAGCTGTGATTAATTTATCAAAGATTGCAGTTGCCAATTCACCGTTGTAATTGCTTAAAAGCGTGTTGTTTTCATCGGTAATTTCACCTGAGATTTTAATCTTTGAAAGGGATTTTAAATCCGGGATTGGTTGTGATATAACAACATCATTTACTTTTGTTAAATTAATTCTCGGTTTTGGAATGGCAAGCATTAATGCAGGATCTCCAATGTAAAAAATAACATTACTGGATGAGCTTGGGTTTTCGTTTTTTGAAATTCGAAGAGCTTCAGCAATAGTTGTGTATTGATTTGATCCGTAAGAAAGAAGGTTTTTGCTTAGATTATCGTTGAAGTTTTCGGCATTAAACTGACCAATGGCACGAATTGTTGTGAGCATTGATATAGCACCTCCTTTTGGATTCCAAAAAGTATATTCGCCGGCAGTTGGTCTTGTTGGGTCATCAAAACGGGAAAACTCACAGGTAATTGTAATGAATAATGGGTATTTAAATTGATTGTTTAAATTTTGTCCATCCGATTTTTCCCAAATTCGTTCGCTTGCTAAACCATCTTCTCCTCCGTGTCCCAGATAGTTAAAGACAAGAGCTCCTTTTTCAAAAGCATCAAAAAAGTCGCTTCTGGCTTTTGGGTATCTCGAGCCACCGGCTGATGCTTCTTGTGTATAGGAATCTAAAATTATTTTGTCAATATTGAAAAAAGGTTTTTGTGTCGCAATAACATCTGCAAGTGCATTTTGTCTTGATTGCAAAGAGGCATCAGAACTTTGATCAGAATCATCACTAACCAGGACAAAGTTGTTTCTCCAGTTTCCGTAAGATTTAATGTCGTGATATTCCAGAACTTTATTTACCATTTCTGCAGCTTGTGCACTGCTGGAAACCAGCATTCTTCCAACGGCAATGTCAATTCCTCCAAAAAAAGAAATTATATTTCCTTCATCTGGATCCATAAGCCCGTAAAAATCATCAGAAGCAAATGAAGATTCGCCAATTGTATTACTAATTAGGGAATGATATATAGGTACAATATTGGTGTTGTTTGAGATTCTGTCTTTGTAATCAAACGAGGCATCTCCAAATAAATTTACATACTTAATTCGTTTATCGGTCGAGGAAGCATTTTGATAGATGTATTTAATACAGTTTCTAATGGCTGAAATGTCTTGTTTTCCTGAAGAAAATTCCTGATAGATGCTTTCTGATGTGATTACTTTTACATTTAAATTGGAATGGCTGCGATGAAAAGCAGCTAATTTTTCGGCTTGTGAGATTAAAGATTTGGGTGTAATAATTACATAATCGATATCCTGAAAAGTATTTTGAGCGTTTTTGAAAAGTGTTCCTTTTAAGTTTTGATTAGTAACTTTTGGCAGACTTTCTTTTAAAGGAGTAAAATAATCTGAACCATCGAGAGCAATATATTTTCTAACTTCTCCTAATGCTGCCTTAAAGCTGAAAGTAGCCTGATTGTTGTTTTCGATTTTTGATACATTATATATATCCGTAATATCCCAGATCTGAGAAATTGCTGTTGCATTGCCAATTGTGTAATTTACAATTCCAGCAGTTGATCCGCTAAATCATACTGGAATTTAAATTGTTTCCCAATACCAAGTAGTTTTCTTTTCGCAATTAAATTGATATAGTCCAGGTATCCTTTTGATCCGGAACACCATTGTTATTATAGGTTAGTTTTATTTTTACACTTTCGGAGCCGGTAAATGTGGCATTTGCTGGTAGTTTTCCGGTGTAAAACTTAACGTCGGAACTTGAAACTAAAGCATTGAAAGAAATAGTTCCAATATTTTGTCCGTTTGCGCTTACTGCAAATGAAGTAGGGGTAAATGCAGCTGAAGCCGCAGTAACGGCTATTTTTACAGGTACAGAAGTATCCAGATTTGGAAATGTAAAGGCAAAATCCTGATCCTGATTTATGTCAAATGATTCTCCAAACCACTGACGTCCCAAATGTGCAATGTTGGTTTGGTCGATTTCGTGGTATTGATAGTCATCAAACGTGTTTAGCTCGAGAGTGCTATTGCCGGATGGTTGAATTATAGTAGAGATTCTTTTTCCTTCGTTGCCGGCATCAGTAATATAGTAGTAGGATTTTGTGTCAAATAGGTTAAGATTGGTCTGGCTTTCTGTGTTCCAGTTTTCAACTCCTTCGGCATAGAAAAGAATGTAATCTTCATTGTTGAAAACGCCGTCATTTTCTCCAATAACCTGGATTGCATTTTCTGTCAGGTCTTCCGGGTAGTATGTGCTATTTGCTAAAGGAAGCATTCTTCCGCCGTTTCCGTATATTTTATCCTTTTTGGGTCTGTTTTTCCGGGATCAAACCCTAAACTTTGCAGAAAAGATCTGGAGATTTTATATACACCTGATTTTTCTACGTAGAAGCGATACCAATCTCCTGAGGCTAATACAGAGTTGACTATGGCATTTGATTTTTGTGTGGAAAAAGTGTTGCTGTTTTTTGATGTAGTATTGCTTGAGGAATAAGAAAAGAACGAATTCTTTTGAAACCATTTCGTCTTTAATAATAGGTGAAAGCGATAGAAAAATTTGTTTTTTATCTCTTGACGAGGCGATTTTTAACGTTTCATTTGGTTTTTCGGGAATATTTTCGGTTGTTAAATCGCCAAGATCATTAATAGAAATTGCTTCATAATTTACGTTGGAAATCTGAACCGAAGAGTTGGTTGAGTTGCCCGATTCGCTAACGTTTAAGAGTAATGTTATGCTTTTTTTAGTAGTATCATATCGAAAACTATTGCCCGAAAAGTAAGGAATGGTTGTTTTTAAATCACCATAAGTCATTTCTTTTTTGCTCTGCCAATCTACCGTGAAGCTGCCGTTTAACTGAGAAAACGAAAGAAATGGAATTAAAAAAAAACTTAATATTAAGGCTTGTTTCATTGGTAATGAAAATGAAATTATTTAAGAAATATTTTAGTAAGTAAAAATATAGTATTTCATGTTATAGTAAATAATAAAAAGTATTTTTTGCGTTCGTAACTATAGGTTATTTTCTGGTAAAAAACAGCTAAATAAAATTATTAGAACAGATGTTGCTAATTAAATGTTAATTATTATATTGCAGCACCTAAATTTATCACCTAAGAATGAGTATGAAAGTAAACAAAATTGTAGCCTTGCAATTAATGATGTCAATGGTATTGATGTTGGGCACGGCTAGTTGTAGCAAAAAATCGAGTTCCACTCACGCTTCTCGAGCGACTGGCTGGGATGTAGATAGTCAAAATGGAACGGCTGCTAGAAATGCAGGAAAAAAACAACAGGCTGGTCCTGGTTTAGTTTTTGTTGAAGGAGGTACATTTACAATGGGTAAAGTACAGGATGATGTTATGCACGATTGGAATAACACACCAACCAACAACACGTTCAGTCATTCTATATGGATGAAACCGAAGTTACCAATGGTATGTACTTAGAATACCTGGAGTGGTTGAAAAAAGTTTTCCTCCAACAGAAGAAAATTACAAAAACATTTACGAAGGAGCATCACCAGATACATTAGTTTGGAGAAATCGTTTAGGATATAATGAAACGATGACTAACAACTATTTGAGACATCCTTCTTATGCAAACTATCCTGTAGTTGGTGTAAACTGGATTCAGGCTGTTGAATTTAGTAAATGGAGAACTGACCGTGTGAACGAGGCAGTTTTAGAAAAAAACGGTTATCTTAAAAAGGTGCTAAAAAAATGATGTAAGTGCTGAAAGTTTATTTAATACTGAAGCTTACGTTGCGTCTCCATCTAACTTATGGAGGAAATGAAGAGTTAGTATTAAAGAAAAACCCTAACGGAAGAAGACCTAAAGCAGGAAAAGACGGTGTAGTTCCAGAAGAGAAAAATGTGTATGCACAACGTTCTTCAGGAGTTATCTTACCGGAATACAGACTTCCAACTGAAGCTGAGTGGGAGTATGCTGCCGCTGCTGATGTTGGACAAAGAGAATATAACATCTACAAAGGACAAAAGAAATATCCTTGGTCCGGAGATTATACTCGTTCGTCAAAACGTAAAAACAAAGGAGATCAATTGGCTAACTTTAAACAAGGAAACGGTGATTACGGTGGAATTGCGGGTGGTCTGATGATGGAGCAGATATCACAAACTCTGTAAAAAGCTACGCACCAAACGATTTCGGATTATACGATATGGCTGGTAACGTTGCAGAATGGGTGCCGATGTTTACAGACCTATTATTGATAACGAAGCAAATGATTTTAACTACTATAGAGGAAATCAATATGCTAAAATAAAATTGGTAAAGACGGTAAAATTGAAATCGTTTTACAGCTAACATTAAATACGATACTTTAAGCAACGGTAAAGTGATTGCAAGAAACCTTCCAGGTGAAATTGCTCAGATACCTGTTGATGAACAAGAAACATATTTAAGACAAAACTTTAGTCAAAGTGATAATATCAACTACAGAGATGGTGATAAACAATCTTCTAGATATTTTGACTTCGGAGATTCAGAGTCAGGTCCAAAAGCAGATCAGGCAATGTACAATTCTCCTAAACATAATGTTACAACTGACAGTTTAGGAAAAATGATCAGAAAATATGATAACTCTAGTAAACGTACAACTTTAATCGATGATAAAGTAAGAGTTTACAAAGGAGGTTCTTGGAGAGACAGAGCATATTGGTTAGATCCGGCTCAAAGAAGATATTTCCCTCAGGATATGGCAACTGATTACATTGGTTTCAGATGTGCAATGTCTAGAGTAGGTTCTAAAGCTGAAAAAAGAAAATCACCAAGGAACTAAGATTTAGAAATTTTAATAAAAAATTCCAAATTCCAAAAGCTGAATATTCAGTATGGAATTTGGAATTTTTTTATTCTTTTTTTTCTACTTTTATCACCTATAAAAAATTATATAAATGAGTATTCAGGACATTCATAGTTTATTTTTGCAATGTAATTCGCTTTCAATTGATACCAGAAAGATTGAAAAAGGATCAATGTTTTTTGCTATTAAAGGGGAGAATTTTGACGCTAATACTTTTGCTGAAGAAGCCTTGAAATTAGGTGCTTTGTTTGTTGTTATTGACAACGAATCGTATTTGATAGACGAAAGAACAATTTTGGTAAAAAACAGCTTAGAAACATTGCAGGAGCTTGCAAAATTTCACCGAAGCTATTTAAAGTTACGATAATCGCTTTAACGGGCAGCAATGGAAAAACTACAACCAAAGAACTTATAATGTTGTTTTGTCTAAAAAGTACAAAACCAAAGCCACAGTTGGTAATTTAAACAATCATATCGGAGTTCCGCTTACGTTGCTTTCTTTTACAAAAGAAACTGAAATTGGAATTGTAGAAATGGGAGCAAATCATAAAAAAGAAATTGAATTTTTATGTGAAATTGCCCAGCCGGATTTTGGTTATATCACCAACTTGGAAAAGCGCATCTTGAAGGTTTTGGAGGTGTTCAGGGCGTGATTGAAGGGAAAAGTGAAATGTACCAGTATCTTGCAAAAAATGACAAAGTTGTCTTTGTTAATTTAGAAGATCCTATTCAGATAGATAAATCAAATGGAATTGAAAAGTTTACTTTTGGAGTAAATAATGCTACGGCAGATCTTAGCATTAAAAGCATTAACGCCAATCCTTTTGTTGTTATTGACTATAGTGATTTTGTTATTAAATCTCATTTAATAGGACTTTATAATGCAAATAATATAAATGCTGCAGTTTCTATAGGTACCTATTTTAAAGTTAATGACGAAGCCATAAAAGAGGCCATAGAAAACTATATTCCTGCTAATAACAGATCTCAGTTATTAAATAAGGATCAAATCAAATTATACTAGATGCTTATAATTCTAATCCAAGCAGTATGGCTGTAGCAATTACTAATTTTCTTCAATTAGACAGTGAGAATAAAGTAATGATTTTAGGTGATATGTTTGAATTGGGAGAAAA